>CAWJKG010000001.1:0-358505 GCA_963843365.1 uncultured Acidimicrobiaceae bacterium
CCATGCCTCCCTCGATGCCGGCGTCACCATCATCGACACCGCGGACGCGTACTCGCTCGGTGTCCACGAGCACGGCCACGGCGAGGTGCTGGTGGCCGAGGCGCTGGCCGCGTACGGCGGAGCGACCGACGACGTGCTCGTCGCCACCAAGGGGGGGCACCGTCGACCGGGTGACGGCAGCTGGACCGTGCACGGTGACCCCGCCTACGTGAAGGAAGCCTGTGAGGCCTCCCTCAAGGCGCTCGGCGTCGACGCCATCGGCCTGTACCAGTACCACCGCCCCGACCCCTCCATCCCGTGGGCCGAATCCGTCGGTGCCCTGGCCGATCTGCTCGACGAGGGCAAGATCCTCATGGCGGGGGTCTCCAACGCGAGCGTGGCGCGGATCGACGAGGCCCAGGAGGTCCTCGGTGGCCGGCTGGTGAGCGTGCAGAACGAGTTCTCGCCACGTTTCCGGTCCTCGGAGGACGAGCTCGAGCACTGCGAGAAGCTCGGCATCGCCTTCATCCCCTGGAGTCCCCTGGGTGGCATCGGGCACGCCGACGACATTGCGCGGAACTTCCCGGCCTTCGCCGAGGTGGCGGCCGAGGTCGGCGCCAGCCCCCAGCAGGTCACGTTGGCCTGGATGTTGGCCAAGGGTTCCCGGGTCATCCCCATTCCCGGGAGCAGCCGACCCGAGACGGCGATCGCATCGGCGGCGGCCGCTGACATCTCGTTGACCGCGGACCAGGTGGCGCGCCTGGACGCCTCCTGAGGCTCCTGCCGTCATGATGGACGGCGTGAGCCGCATCAGCGGCAGCGAGGTCACCGGCGCCGAGACCTGGAGCACGGCAGACATGGGCGACCTCACGGGGCGGGTGGCGCTGGTGACCGGCGCCAACAGCGGCATCGGGTACGCGACGGCCAGTGCCCTGGCCGAGCACGGGGCGCATGTGATCATGGCGTGCCGCGACGACGACAAGGCGCGTCGGGCCCGCGACAAGCTGGAGAGCGAGCTCGAGCGGTCGTCGCTGGAGCTGCTCCACCTCGACCTGGCCGACCTCGTCTCCGTGCGGCGGGCCGCCGACACGGTGCTGGCCACGCACGCGCGCGGCTGGACCTGCTGGTCAACAACGCGGGCGTCATGGGGACCCCGTACCGCCAGACGGCCGACGGCTTCGAGCTCCAGATGGCCACGAACCACCTCGGTCACTTCGCGCTGACCGGTCTCCTCCTCGATCGGATCGTGACGACGGCGCGGTCGCGCATCGTCACCGTGAGCTCCCACCTCCATCGCATCGGGCACCTGCGACCGGACGACGTCGCCGGTGAGTCGTTCCGCAGCACCTGGGTGGCCTACGGCACCTCCAAGCTGGCCAACCTCCTCTTCACGTTCGAGCTGGATCGCCGACTGCGGGCCTCCGGACTGCCGACACAAGCCCTCGCCGCCCATCCGGGCTGGACCCGCAGCAACCTCGCCGGCAGCGGGGCCGCGCTGGGGAAGAGCCGGGTGCGGCGCAAGCTGGCGCGGCGCCACCGGATCGACGTTCGGGCAATCCGCCGCGGGCGGGGCGCTCCCCGTCCTGTGTGCGGCCACCTCCTCGTCGGTGCACTCGGGCCAGTACCTCGGTCCGGCCCACCTGTTCGGTCTCTACGGCCCGCCCAGGCTGGCGCACGCGTCGCGGCGGGCGCGCAGCGCCGAGCTGGCCGCCGCGCTGTGGGGGGCATCCGAAGAGCTCACCGGTGTGCGCTACTCGGTCGACGCCCCCGTCTGAGCGCGGACAGTGCCCGGCGCACCGGAGCGCTCCGGCGCTCCGGACCCTCAGGTGGCGTGCCGGCGCAGGAAGTCCGCGTGCCGCGTCGATCCGGTCGGGTCGCAGCACGCGACCGGCGGGAACGATCGCCACCGAGCGGGCGCCGGCCCGGTACAGCGCGGCGGCGGCACTCTGGGACCGCGCACCGCTCACGTAGGTGTCGTCGAGGAGCAAGACTCGTGCGCCGCGCACGGCCGCTCGCTCGGTGGCGGCAGGGAAGAAGGCCGCCGGATCGGGCCGCATGTGCGCCACGGGCGGCGGCCCGCCAGGACCACCGGCACGAGACAGCAGGCACGCGACCCAACGCGCCGGCGACAGCACCTCGCCCACGTCGCCGTCGAGGCCTTCGACGCGGGCGAGGGGAGCCGGGCCGCGGCGGTGGGTCGAGGGCACCACGCTCACGAGGTCGGCCGGTCCGCGCAGGAGCGCGCGCAGCTCCGCACCCCGCGCGCGGAGGAAGGTGGAGAAGAGGCAGCGGACGATGGCCCCGTAGCGGAGCCGGGCCTCGGCCACCGGCGACTCCTTGTACCCGAGCAACACCGTGTAGAGCGGGCTCGGCAGCGGGCACAGGCGGGCCGGCAACGCGGCGGCCAGCGGGAGACCGAGACGGCGCGCCACGACCCGGCAGGCGAAGCAGAGGCGCCGGTCCCCGAGAGCGGGGCCGCGGCAGACGGTGCACACCCCCGGCCCCGGGGCGGGCACGCGGAACGGGTCAGCCGGCGGGAGCGGAGCCCGGAGCGGGGTCGGGTTCGGGTCGATGCAGGAGAAAGGTTCCCGTCGCCCGGCTCACCAGCATCCCTTCGGAGTCGCGCACCGTGGCGTCGCCGTAAGCCACCTGCTTGGCCATCCGGGCCACCTCGCCCCGCAGGGTGAAGGTGTCGCCCTTCATGGCGGGGCGCATGCACTCGGTCTTCATCTCGAGCGTGCCCCGGGTGCGGGCCCGGCCCGGGAGGGCGGCGTTGATGGCGAAGTTCATGCAGGCATCGAGCACCAGGGAGTGGATGCCGGCCTGGGTGATCCCGTGGGGGTTGCAGGCGATGTCGGTCGGGGTGAAGGTCCCCTCGACCCAGCCCAGGTCCTCGCCGTCGACCCCGTAGGCCGTGAACGCGCCCCCGACCAGCGCAATGATCGGCATGCCCCCGTCACCGAGCCAGCGGTCCATGTCCTTGCCCGTGCGGCCCATGCGGGCCAGACCCTAGATCAGCCACCGGGTGGTGCCAGGTAGAATGTTCTCCGATCTGAACCGGGAGGGCGCCGATCGCCACCGGATTTGGGAGGAGACACCATGACCACCGCCGTCATCGTCGACGCCGTCCGGACCGCCGGCGGCAAGCGCAACGGGAAGCTCCGCGGCTGGCACGCGGTGGACCTGGCCTCCGAGGCCCTGAAGGCCATCGCCGAGCGCAACCAGCTCGACCCGGCGCTGGTCGACGACGTGATCATGGGGTGCGTCATGCAGGTCGCCGAGCAGTCCCTCAACGTGGGGCGCAACGCGGTGCTGGCCGCCGGCTGGCCCGAGTCGGTGCCCGCCACCACCATCGACCGCCAGTGCGGCTCCTCGCAGCAGGCGGTGCACTTCGCGGCGCAGGGTGTCATGGCCGGGGCCTACGACATCGCGGTCGCCGGCGGCATCGAGTCGATGACCCGCACGCCGATGGGCTCGTCTGTCGTGCGTGAGCTCGGCTACCCGTTCGGACCCCGCATGATGCAGCGGTACACCGAGACCGGTCTGCCGGGACAGGGCATCGGGGCCGAAATGATCGCCGACAAGTGGGACATCTCCGCGAGGACCTCGACGCCTTCTCGGTGGAGAGCCACAGGCGGGCCGCCCGGGCCACGGCGGAGGGTCGCTTCGAGAACGAGATCGTGCCCGTGGCCGTGCGCGACGACGAGGGCCACGACACCGACGAGATCTTCGCCGCCGACGAGGGCATCCGGCCGGACTCCACCGTCGAGACGCTGGCCAAGCTCAAGCCCGCCTTCAAGGAGGACGGCAAGGTCACGGCGGGCAACTCGTCACAGATCACCGACGGCGCGTCGGCCGTGCTGATCATGAGCGAGGAGAAGGCGAACACGCTGGGACTGCGGCCACGGGCCCGCTTCCACGCCTTCGCGCTGGCCGGTGTCGACCCCGTGACCATGCTGACCGGCCCGATCCCGGCCACGACCACGGTGCTGGAGCGGGCCAAGCTCACCATGGACGACATCGACGCCGTGGAGATCAACGAGGCCTTCGCCTCCGTCGTGCTGGCCTGGGAGAAGGAGCACCATCCCAACATGGAGCTCGTCAACCCCAACGGCGGCGCCATCGCGCTGGGCCACCCGCTCGGGGCATCGGGCGGCAAGCTGACGGCCACGCTGCTGAACGAGCTGGAGCGGACGAACGGCCGCTACGGGCTCCTCACCATGTGCGAGGGCGGTGGGCTGGCCAACGCCACCATCATCGAGCGCCTGGGCTGATCCCGGGCGCGGCCGCGCCGGCCGGCGCCTCGGTCAGCGGTATCTGGTGGCCAGCAGGAAGCCGACGAAGATGGCGACCAGGCCGATCACCAGCCCCCAGGGCGAACCGTGCGCCAAGAAGGGCAGGTGCGCCAGGTAGTTGACCGTGATGACGGCGACGCCCCCGATCAGGAGCACCAGGATGAGGGCGCCGAACCAGGGCGGGCTGTGGCGCACGCTCTTGGGGATCGGCGCGGTGTAGCGCCCGCTCTCCTCCGGCGTCTTGTAGCGGCCGACCTTCGAGGCGCGGCCGCCGGCCGACTTCCCCTTCTTGGAGGCGCCTCCGGGGCCCTTGGTGCTGGTTGCCACGGTGGGAGAGGTTAGCCAGCGGCGGCGAGGCCTTCGGAGCGGGGCCGGTACGATCGTGGGGCCATGGGACCCCGGGTGCTGGTCATCGACAACTACGACTCCTTCGTCTACAACCTGGTGCAGGAGCTGGGCGAGCTGGGTGCCGACCCGGTCGTGTTCCGCAACGACGCCATCGACGTGGCGGGCATCCGGGCGGCGCGGCCCGACGCCGTGCTCATTTCGCCCGGCCCCGGGCGGCCCGAGGACGGCGGCGTGAGCCTGCAGGCGATCGACCAGCTCGCCGGGGAGATCCCGCTCCTCGGCGTCTGCCTGGGCCACCAGTGCATCGGCCAGGCCTATGGCGCCAGCATCGTGTCGGCCCCCCACCTGATGCACGGCAAGACGTCGGAGATCCACCACGACGGCCAGGGGATCTTCGCCGGCCTCCCCAACCCCTTCGTGGCCACGCGCTACCACTCGCTGGTCGTCCATCCCGACTCGGTGCCCGACGAGCTCGAGGTGACGGCCACCTCCACCGACGGCGTCGTCATGGGGCTGCGCCACCGCACGGCGCGGGTCGAGGGGGTGCAGTTCCACCCCGAGTCGGTGCTCACGGTGTCGGGCCCGGCCCTGCTGGCCAACTTCCTGGGTCAGCTCGGGGCGGGCGCTTCCGTCCCCACCCCCGCCTGAACCCGAGGCCCTCTGGTCGCGGTCGGGCTAGCCCTGCCCGCGTCGACCATGGTTCGGCACGGTGCTCGTGCTCGTGGGCGTCGTCGTCGAGGTGGTCGTCGTCGTGGACGACGTGGTGGTCGTCGCCGCCGCCTGGCACACCGAGATGTTGACCGTCGTCCCGCTGTTGACCTGCGCGTTGGCCGCCGGGCTCTGCGTGTCGACATTGCCCGGCTGGGCCCCGTTGGGGCAGGCGGTGTCGAAGGTGGTGTTCGCCACCAGGCCGGCGCCCGTAATGGCCGAGGTGGCCGCGTTCTGCGACTGGCCCACGACGCCGGGGACCGACACGCAGTTGCCGGTGGAGACGACGAGGTTGACCGGGGTGTTGGGCGGGACGCTGATGCCCGACGAGGGGTTCTGCGCCGACACGACGCCGTTGGGCTGACTCGAGCAGGCCGTGCTCTGGCTGCCCACGGTCAGGCCGGCCTGGGTCAGGATGCTGCCGGCGCGGGCGGGCGTCTGCCCGATCACCGAGGGCACCGAGACCGAGCTCTGGGTGCCCGAGACGGTCAGGACCACCTTCCGCGTCTCGAGGATCTTCGTACCGCCGGCGGGGTCCTGACTGAGGACGGTCCCCACCGGCTGGTTGCTCGTCACGTTGTGCACGGTGTACCCGAGATTGGCGCTCTGGAGCATCACGATGGCCTGGGTCAGCTGCTTGCCCGTCACCGTGGGGACCACCACGGTCGGAATGTTGGGGCCACCGCTGACGACGAGGTCGACCGCGGTGTTCTTGCCCACCGAAGCGCCGGCCTTCGGATTGGTCGAAATGACGTTGCCCTTGGTGGTGTTGCTCGTCCGCACCGTGCTGGTGCCGACGGTGAGGTTGTCGTTGTGGAGGGTCTGCGTGGCCTGCCCGGCGGGGAGGCCGACCACGTCGGGCACCGTCACGTTGCCCCCGCCGAAGAGCCCCACCGAGCGGAGCAGGAAGAAGGCGATCACGGCCAGCGCCACGAGGAGGATGACCAGCACAATGATGAGGTTGCGCGTGCGCTTCTTCCGCTCGAGGTCCTCCTTGCTCGCCGGCCCTCCGACGCCGGCGGGAACGGCCATGGTGCGCCCGGTCGTCATGGGGACCACCTGGGTCGCCCCTACCGGCGCCATCACTGACGTCAGGCCCGGGTCCCCCGCTTCGACGGGTCGCCCGTCGGCGAAACGAAGCAGGTCCGCGCGCAGCTCCTCGGCGGAGGCGTAGCGGTCGTCCGGATTCTTGGCCATCGCCTTCATGACGACGGCCTCCAACGCCGGCGGCACGCTCGGATTGGCCTCACGGGGGAGCACGGGCAGGTCGCGCACGTGCTTGGACGCGACGGCGACCGGCGAGTCACCCGTGAAAGGTGGCCGGCCGACGGCCATTTCGTAGAGGACCACACCGAGGGAGTAGATGTCGCTGCGCGCATCGACGCCCTTCCCCTCCGCCTGCTCGGGCGAGAAGTACGCCGCCGTCCCCATCACGGCCCCCGTCTGGGTGAGGCTCTCCTCGGTGTTCACGGCGCGGGCGATGCCGAAGTCCGTGACCTTCACGTCGCCGTCCGGTGTGATCAGGACGTTGCCCGGCTTCACGTCGCGGTGGATCACCCCGTGGCGGTGGGCGAAGGCCAGGGCCGCCGCCACGCCCGCGCCGATGATCGCGATCTGACGGGGCGGCATGCGCTGAGGGTCGCGCAGCACGGCGGACAGGGGCCGGCCCTCGACGTACTCCATGACGATGAAATAGGAGCCGTCGTCCTCCCCCCAGTCGAAGACCGGGACGATGTTGGGGTGGGACAGGTTGGCGGCGGCCTGGGCCTCCCGCCGGAACCGCTCCACGAACGTGCGGTCGACGGAGAGCTCGGGGAAGAGGACCTTGAGCGCGACCGGGCGCTCGAGCTGGCGATCCATGGCCCGGTAGACCTGGGCCATGCCGCCGCGGGCGATCAGATGGGTCAGCTCGTAGCGACCCGAATAGATGCGCGGAGTATCGACCGGTTCCATGGCGACCAGGAGCCTACGCTGGGAGCCTTCGCCGACGCCGCACGGACTTAGGGGTCATGGCGCCGTCGTTGTCGCCGTCACGGGCGCGGTCGTGGTCGTGACCGGCATCGTCGTGGTGGTGGTGGCGATGGGGCTCGGCACCGGGGTGACGATGCGGTGCGGGGGGGCGGTCGTCGTGGTGGTGGTGGTCGTCGTCGTCGTCGTCGTGGTGGTGATGGTGGTGAGGTACTTCTGGGCGGCTTTCAGCGACGGTTGCTGGACTCCGGCCTTCAGGGCGGCCGCGGCGGCGGGAGAGACCTGTGCGGTCGTCACGCCGGTGTGATCGACCACCTTGGGATGGAACCAAAGCACCCCGCCCGGCTGGCCCTGCTTCACGACGATCTGCTCGCCTTGGGCCGTCACGACCCAGTTGTCGTAGGCGTACCACTTGAGGACGTAGTAGGCCGCCACCGGCACCGCGGCGACCAGGAGGACGAACCCGACGACACGCGGGGTGATGCGGCGGGGGATGCCGAGACGGCGTCGGCGCGCCCCGCGGCTCTCCTTGCCGTCCGGCTTGTCCGCCGCCCGCCTCCCCGGCGGGGGCGGCACGCGCGTGGTCGAGCGCGCCACCGGCACCGCGGCCGCTGCGGCGCCCACGAAGAATTCGTCGCTGCGCGGGCCCGTCTCCGCCAACGTCGCGGGCTCGTCCCCGAAGACGAGCCGGGAGCCGGGGGCCAGGGTCTCGTCCGTCGGGACGGTGGGCACGACGGCAGTCGCGTCCGACCCGGTCGCGGTGGGCCCGCCCGAAGGCTCGGTCCCGTTGGCACCGGGCGCTGGGCGGCCCTCCTCCGGGTGCGGCTCCACGGCCGGCACGGCGCCCGTCGCGGCCAGGGAAGCTGCTGCTGTTGTTGCACCCAGCGCGAGCGGCGTCACCTTCGCCGCGCCGCCGTCACCCTCCTCCCCCACCTGGACGTCGACCACCACGACCGTGATGTTGTCGGCGCCCCCGTGCCCGTTGGCGGCGTCGACCAGCCGGCGGGCCGCCTCGCCCGGGTCTTCGACCTCACCCAGAATGCCGGCCAGCTCGTCGCTGTCGACCTCGTTCGTCAGGCCGTCGGAGCAGAGGAGCAGGCGGTCGCCCGTCCGCAGCTCCAACTCCCACATGTCGGCCTCCACCTGCGAGGACACGCCGAGAGCGCGGGTGAGGATGTGCCGCTGGGGATGGACCGCGGCCTCCTCCTCGGTCATCTCCCCGTGGCGCATCCGCTCCTCGGCCAGGCTGTGGTCGTCCGTGACCTGCACGATTTCGCCGCCCGAGTAGACGTAGGCCCTGGAATCGCCGACGTTGGCCAGGGCCAGGACGTCGTGACCCTCGGCATCGCCCACCAGGGCCACCGCGGTGAGCGTGGTCCCCATGCCGCGCAGGTCGGCGTTGACCTGGCTCTCATGCCAGACCGCGGCGTTCGCCTCCGAGAAGGCCTCGCGCAGGCCCTCAATGGTCGGGGCCCGCTCGAAGGCCAGCTCGAGGGTCTCGACGGCGACACGGGCCGCCACTTCGCCACCCACGTGACCACCCATGCCGTCAGCGACCGCGTAGAGATTGGGGCGCTCCAAGGGCAGATCCTGGTTGACGGTGCGGACCCGCCCCACGTCGGAGGCGGATCCCGACCTCAGCACCGTCAACGCGAGACCTCGAAGACGGTGGACCCGATCTGGAGGTGGTCACCCTTGCCGAGCCGCATCGCTTGCGTGATCTGCTCGGAGTTGACGAACGTCCCGTTCGTCGATCCGAGGTCCTCGACCCACAGCTGATCGTTGCGCCGGAACAGGCGGGCGTGCAGCGTCGACGTGTAGATGTCCTCCGGCATGGCGACACCACAGCCCGGCGACCGCCCGATCGTCAGCTCGTCGTCGAGGTCGTAGGTACGACCGACGTGCTCGGGAGGCTGCACCACCTTGAGGAACAGCTGACGGCGCCGGCTCGGCTTGGGCTGACTCGGCACGATCGCGGCGGCCTTCACTTCGCGACGCTCCTGGCGTCGCACCGAACGCGGCTTGCGGATGGTGGCCGGGCTCATCTCGACCCACACGGCCCGTATGACGCGCAGGAAGAAGAGGAAGATCAGCGCGATGACGCCCCACTGCATGACGCGGAGGATCGCATTGAGATTCTGGGTGGCGAAGAGGATCGCGACCGGACCGGGTGCCGTCACGACATTTCGAAGACGAGCTTCGTCGAGCCCACACTCACCTCGTCGCCGCTGGCGAGGAGCTGCTCCCGGACCGGGGTACCGTTGACCCTGGTCCCGTTGGTGGACCCGAGATCGGTGACGAAAACGCCGTCACCCTTCCGTCGGAGCTCGGCGTGGCGCCGGCTCACGTTCGAGTCGGGCAGCACGATTTCGCATTCGGGCAGCCGGCCGATGACCAGCGGCTCCGACCCGACGGTCACCCGGCGGCCGTCCGGCAGCACCAGCTCGGCCAGGAATCCGCCGTCCTCGCTCTCGTGCACCTCAGCCGTCACCGTGAAGCGACCGGGCTTGAGGCTCGCACCCTCGAAGATCTCCACTTCGACCGGCCCGACGAACGAGTACCCCTCGATACGCGCATGCTCGCGCGCGGCGTCGGACAGCTCCCGGGACAGTGCCTCGATGAAGTTGGCGAAGCGGTTCACGTCGGCCGCCGAGAGGGTCACCGCGAAGGCGTTGGGCGCGATGAGGCCCCGGACCCCCACCCGCCGGTGGAGGTCCATCTCGCGCGTCAACCTGCGGCCGATTTCGACCGGCTGGAGGTTGCTTCGGAACGGCTTGGCCAACGTGCCCTCCACCAGACGCTCGAGGCGCTCCTCAAACTGCTGGAGTCCCATGGTCTCCAAGAGGATACCGGGCCGCTGCGCCCGGGAGGGATTCAGAGGGCGTCTGACCAGGTCGCCTGTGCCCAAACGTCCGTGGGGGCCGGATGGAGGGACCCGGCCGAGCGACTACTGTTGTCCGGTCACCCGGGCGAGTGGCGGAATTGGCAGACGCGCAGGATTCAGGTTCCTGTGTCCGAAAGGATGTGCGGGTTCAAGTCCCGCCTCGCCCACCGTGTGATGTCTCAGAGTTTCTGGGACGTCTGAACCCACAGACCGTAGCCCTCAGCGAATCGGCTGGTAGTCCTTCGAAGGGTCGAGCGTCAGGTGCCGGAGCACGCTGCCTTCGGCGTCGAGGATCCTGATGTCGAGGTCGGCCACCAACATGAGCACCCGTTGGTGACAATGCGCCCGGCCGACGCCGATGTGGTGGAGCTTGGAGCGGTGACGAAGCGTCACGGTGCCGTTGGTGTCGACCCGGTCCCGTCGCACCTTGGTGACCGGTGAGAGCGCCTGGCCCTCGATGCTCGGTGTGGCCTTGTCCCGTTCCTTGTAGACGGCCATCGGTGGACGGCCATGCGCTTGGTGGGGGCGGATCTCGTTGTAGTAGTTGGCGAAGAACTCCACACCGTGCTCGAGCGCCTCGATGGAGCCGAACTCGTCATGGGCGCACAGCCATTTCTTGAGGGTCTGGTGGTAGCGCTCGATCTTGCCCTGGGTCTGGGGATGGTAGGGCTTGCCGTGCTTGAAGCTGATGCCCAGGGCGGCCAGGTCGATCTCGAGACCGGTGGCCGCACCCCTGTAGGCCGCGGTGTAGATCGCGCCGTTGTCGGTCAGCACCGATGCGGGCAAACCCCAGGTCGCAGCAGTGGCGTAGAAGAGCTCGACGGTGTCCGAAGCGCTCGCGGTCGTCACCACCTTGGAGGAGAGGACCGCCCGCGAGCAGTCGTCGATGAAGTGGAGGATCTCGACCTTGTCCTCGCCGACATGCCAATGGGTCATGTCGCTCTGCCAGCACTCGTTGGCCAGCGCGGCCTCGAAGCGGACCCAGCTCGAGCGGGGCCGCTTTTGGGGCTGGTCGAGGACGAGGCCCCGTCGCCGCAGCACCCGGTGCACGGTCGAGAGCGAGGGCACGCTCTGGTGGGCCTGGCTCAGGTGGTAGCGGATGGTGCGTGCCCCGGCGTCGAAGCCGGCGTCGCCCAGGTGCTTGCGCCACCAGACGATCTCGTCTTCGACCTCAGGGGCCGTGAGGGCGGGGGCATGCTTGGGACCACGACGCCGCGGCTCGAGGGCCTCAGCGCCACCGGCGCGGAACAGCTGGACATGGCGCTGAACCCACGACTTCGAGGTCCCGGTGGCCCCGGCCACCGCCCGGACCGAACGACCCTCGACCAGCACGGCGTTCACGGCGTAATGGGCCAGATCCACGGCGGACACCCCTTGTCATCGGTGTCCCAGAATCTTGAAACATGCCGTCCCACAAACCCGGGAACGTGACACCGCCTCGCCCACCGCCTCGCTGTCCCAGAATCCTGGGGTCCCTGGACCCGGGCGGTCGCCGCGCAGCCCACGGGCTGGGGGTTCCCCGAAGGGCCGGGGTTCGGCCTCCCGGGTCGGCAGAACACAGGGTTCCGGCTGCCTTCAACTGCTGGCGCCGTAGCGCAAGATGACGTTGCCGATTCCGATCCGGTCTCCGTCCCGCAGCAACGAGTCGCCCTCGACAACCTGTCCATTGACCAGCGTGCCATTCATCGAACCAAGGTCGATGATGCGGTACGCGCCGTCGGTCAACTCGATGCGAGCATGCTGCCGGGAGATCTCCTCATCGGGGAGGACGAGATCGCAACCGCTACTGCGGCCGATGGTGATCGGGCTGGTGCCCAACGCAACTCGAATGCCGAGTGGACCGGTCAGGATGGCCGCCGTGACACTCTTGGCCCCTGCGAACCGCGTCACCAAGGAGTGCGGCGTGAGCACGAGGGGCCTGGGGCGTCCTCCGGCGTGCAACTGGTCGTCCTGCTGCAAAACGGCCTGCTCGAGTTGGCGCAGTTGCGGAGAGGGCTCGATGCCGAGGTGCTCGACCAGGGCGGCCCGAGCCCGCTGGTAGGTGGCCAGTGCCTCGGCTTGCCGACCCGTGCGGTACAGCGCCGTCATCAGCTGTTCCCAGAACCGCTCCTCCGTCGGGTGGTCCACGACGAGGGTCAGCAACCGGGGCAGCACCTCCTCGCTGTTTCCCACCTGGAGTTCGACCTCCAAGCTCGCAATGGTGCAGGCGAGCCACTGCCGATCGAGGGTTATCGCCCAGGCCTCGGCAGAGGGGTGGTCCCGGATATTGGCTAGCGCGCGACCGGTCCAGAGGTCGAGGGCCTCGCGGTAGGCCGACACAGCCCGCTCGGGCGCCCCGGCCCGGACGGCGCGTTCCGCATCGGCCCGCAGATTGGTGAAGGACGTGAGGTCCACGGGCAGATCGAGGACGTATCCCGGAGCCTGCGTTCGCAAGACGTCGTCGTTCAGCCCTACGGACTGGATCGCCCGGCGCAGTATCCCCACGTGATACTGGAGGGTGTTCCGGGCGTTGTCGGTGACCTCTTCGCCCCAGAGTCCGTCGATGAGCGCATCGGCGGAGACGACACGGGCCTCGGCGAGAGCCAAGTGGGCCAGGATGGCCCTCGGCTTGGCTCCGCCCAGCGGTGCCGTCTCAGTGCCGACCCAGATTTCGACGGGGCCGAGCACCGAGACCCAGCCATCGGCAACCAATCAGC
Source organism: uncultured Acidimicrobiaceae bacterium (assembly GCA_963843365.1). Taxonomy (GTDB): domain Bacteria; phylum Actinomycetota; class Acidimicrobiia; order Acidimicrobiales; family RAAP-2; genus Bog-473. Next base: position 12,879 of record CAWJKG010000001.1, read on the forward strand.
CGCCCGCCTGAATGAGTGCCTCGCGCCGGCGGCTCACCTCGGTTGCCGCGTCACCGAGCGCTGTGCGCAGCCGGGACAGCGACGGCTCGAAGTCCGAGTCCCACGACTGGCGGAACCGGTCAGCAGCCGGGCCGTCCCACGACGTCGCCGACAGCTGCGAGCGGATCGTCCGCGTCAAGTCGTCGACCGCCTCCGCCTCGCGGTCGAAGACGCCGCGCAACTGCACCAGCTGGTCCAACTCTCCACCGATACGTGCCATGACATTCTCCTTTATCTCGATACTTCCTGTTGACAAACCGAATCCTCACATCCCTCACCGAGGTTCGACTGAGGTCCGGGCACGAAGGACAAAAAATGGTCAGGATAGCGTGACGCTCTCCTGGTACACGACCCTCAGACCGCCACCAACGCCGATCCGCAAGGTGTAGGTGCCGGCCGCCGGCTGCGTCAGCCAATCGAAGGTCAGCGTCGCGCACCCGGAACTCGGAAGACTGGTTGGATAGTCCGAATCGCCAAAGTCGTCCGCCACCGCGACCGATCTGAGGATCCGTCGGAGCCCGTTGCGTACAGCGCCGCCATCACGTCGGTCTGCTTGCCCGCGGGAAACCCCTTGTAGTGCATTCCGAGGGCAAAATCCCCGCTGCCGCTGCCCGCTGCCGAGCAGCCCGAGGTGACCGTGCCCGTGTCACCCGCCCCGACCTGATCGACTCCCGACACCGCCGCTCCGGCCGGTGCCCGGGTCACGTATGGGCTGACGTACGGCCTCCCATTCTCTGCAGCACTGATCACGAGCTTGGCGAGATCGATCGGACGGGCACTCGACAGCGCTATCTGGCCGTTGTCATCGGGCAATCCCCAGGTGGTCACTCCGATGACCCGGCCGGCGGAGTCGGCCAGCACTCCACCGGAATTTCCACCGAAATTTCCGCCGATGTATTGAGCTTGGCCAGGTTGGTACCAATGCGGGCGTCAGGGATGAAGCCGGACACGACGCCGGTCGTGAACGTCGCGATGGGAGACTGCGACGCGACGGGGTAGCCGACAGCGAGCACCGAGTCCCCGGACTGCGCACTGCCGGAATCGCCGAGTGTCACCTGGGTCAGGTCGTTGAGCTGGCTCTGGTCCACGAGCGCACCCGAGAGCGTGCTGGTGATCTTGACGACGGCAATATCCAGGTAGCCGTCGACCGCGACGACGGAGCCCATGAACATGGGTTCGCTGGCCTGATCGAGGCCTGGTGAGACATCGATCTGCACTTTGGGACCAGGGTCCGGGTGCATTTCGTCGGGGAAGGATTGTGATGCGACCGCTTGACCGAGAGCCTGTGGCGCCACCACGTGGGCATTGGTGAGGATCAGGCCTTTGGCCTTGTCGATGATCTCGCCGGAGCCCACATAGTTTCCGGCCTCAATGCGGACCGTGGCGCGGGCCAGGGCATCGCGATCGAGGGAGGGTGAGCCGGTGAACACGGTCACTGCGAGGACGGCCGCCACGAGGCAGACCGCCACGGCGGCCGTCACCATCGCTGCGGTGCGGTGGGTGCTCACCAGGGTCTGCGCGCGAGCAATCGACCATCTCGGGGCTGAATCGCCGCCCGGGGCGGTGGTGACGACTCGATCACCCTTTGCCCTGTCGCCCATGCGAAACGTCTGCTTGCCGGTCAACGGGGTGGTACGCACACGTTCCGAGCCGAGCCATGTGCCCCCGGAGGAGCTCAGATCCTCCATGACCCAGCCGCGGTCGGTGGGCTTGATCTCGGCATGATGTCGGGACACCGAGGCCTCATTGAGGACAAGGTCGTTGTCCGACTCGCGTCCCAGGGTCAGGGAGGCCCCCACGCCCAGGGTGCGCCGTTGGCCTGCTGCCTCGACGATCAGCTGCTTCAGCGGGGCTGCTTCCCCGAGTTCGGTCGGCGGCGCCCCGCCGGGGGCGAGGACCCCGCCCGGACGCATCCGGTCGGCGGGTTCGGCGGGATTGCCCGCCGCCTGATCGACGGGCGGGGCCGAGGGCTGCCTTCCAACCTCGGCCAGATGGACCCTGACGGCCTCAGCGCCCTGTCCAAGGGCGATGTCGACCGGGTCGCTGATCGCCCACGAGCTCACTCTCGAACCCTGGACAAATGTGCCCTGTGTGGAGGTGCTGTCGGTCAGAAGCCAGGTGCCGTCGCGGAATTCGACGATTGCATGCTGCCGCGAGACAGCAGGCGACGACAGCGCGACCGAGCTGGCCGGGTCGCGCCCGATGGTGACCCGGGTCCCGGGAGCAAACGTGAGTTCCTTGCTCCCCGTCTGCACCGACAGACTCCCGGACTGGCGTCCACCGCTGCCAGGGCCGGGGGGTGGCTCGGAGTCCCCGAAGGGCCGTGACAGCGGTGGATTGAACGTCGATGGTGCGGCTTTCGGTTTGGTCACCGGCTCCTCCTTCGCCGCATGGTGCTGCGCTCCCATGGCTGCGTCGTTCAGGAGTCCGTCCGCCCATGCACAACTGGTGACGGCCCATTGCGCGGCCTGCAGGTCCACCGCCTCCACCCGTTGGAGCTCTTGGGCAATGCGACCGATCGACTCGTCGAAGCTGGCCGGCTCGGTTGCCGTTGCACCCAGGCGGGCGGGCGTTCCCTGGCTCAGAGCCAGGAAGATCAAGTGAATCTCGGCGGTCCCGGTAGGACACGCGTCAGCCAGCAGGGAGCGGACCCGACGGGCATCGCCGAGCACAGCCGAGCCGTACCGCTCGACGAGGTCATGCAGAGCCTCGCGTACCGCACGAGACTCGACGCTCTCGTTCTCAAATCCTGCTGATGATGTCGTCATCATTTGCCTCACTGACGTCGCCGTCGCCGTCTCGGTTAAGTCGCCACCTGGATCAATTCCACGGCTCCGCCACGCACGGCAAAGCCTCGACCTGCGCCGACTGTGCTCTCGGCCTCCGCGCGGAGGCGCACCCCCAAAAGGTCACCATCGACATTCAGGTCGGCAGAGAGAAGAAGCCCGCACTTCGATCGGCGGAGCTCCGGGGCCAGCCCGGAATAGGACCGCAGCAGGGCGCGATTGTCGCCAGCGGCGACGATGCGGACCTGCTCCTCGCGTCCGCGGCGGGCCCACGATTCGAGCAATTGGCTGATCGGGTCGGGGAGGTCCTCGATGTCGTCCGCCACGACAACAACCCACGAGCCTGCGGCCAGCCGAGCCTCACCGACCCCGAGGACTGCTTCGACAGCCGCGAGCTCGAAGATGTTCGCCGTGCTGGCGTCCCACACGGACAACTCATGGAGCGGGGATCGCCGCGGCGCGAGCAAAAGAAGCGTCGGGCGGTCTTCGGAGTTCACGATCCCCAAGCTGATCGTGTGCAACGCGGTGGATCGACCGCTCCGCGGGGGACCGGCGACGAGAAAGTGATCTGCTGCAAGGTCGACGCGGTACTCGGCCAACTCGTAGTCGCCGATGCCGATTCCGACCTGCATCCGAGCGGCCGGCTTGAGGCGTTCCAAGGCGACGTGCGCTGGCATATCCTCGACCGGCTGCACATGCCAGCCACTGAGCTCGCTCGCAACATCGTCGATCAGGGTGGAGGTCGCCTGCCACTGGTCCTGCAGGTCATCACTCGCGCCCAGCGTGGCCACCTGCACTTCCACTGATCCCCCCACGACACCCCGTCCGGGCGGCGGGTTCGTCCCGGCCAGCACATGCGCATCGACGCCCAGCAGTGGGTAGTCGTCCCGCTCAGCCATCCGAAGCACCAGGCGGGCCGTGATAATGCTGGTCAACGCAGACGGAACAGCGGCGCGGCGCTCCGCAGAGATCACGAAGTGCACCCCGACAGCGGGACCATCGGCGACAAGGCGGTGCAGGGCATCCAACAATCGCCCACCGTCGACGCGGTCCAGGGCCGCCACGGCGCCTCCGTAGGAGTCGAGAAGGACCAGGATCCGGGGCGGCGCCTCGGTCCCCAATTGCCTGCAGAGGTCGGCATAGGTCGGTGAGCCGGAGCTGATCAGCCGTTGGCGGCGTTCATCGATCGTCCGCCGCAGTTTGCGGATCACCCGTGCCGCCCGACCCAGCTGTCCGGCGGTCACGACCGCCGCGCACTGTGGAGCCCGGCCGAGAACCATCAGCCCCTGTCCGCCATAATCGAACACATACAGGTGCACGACCGGCGCCTGGAGGCGTCGGAGGGCACTGGCCGCCAGACTGAGCAGCGCCGCCGACTTCCCGCTGCGGCTGCTGCCGAAGATCAGCATGTTGTGCTGGTGTTCAAGATCGAGGGCTGCGACGCGCTGGCGTTGCCGATCGGGCTGATCGGCCAAGCCGAACACGAGCTGGTCGGAGTCACCGATGGAACCCCACAACTCGGCCAGGTCGACCGTGGACGGGAGCGGCGGAAGCCAGGGCGCATGCGGTGTACGCCAGTTCCCGACGCTCATGACCTGCGCACACGCTCGAACGGCGGCACTGAGGAGTGTGCGGTCGTTGCGTGCTTCGACACCCTCCGGCGCTTCGTAGGCCCCGCTGCCGATGCTCTCCACCGCGTCCATGTCCCGCACGGATATCCGACCGCGAGGCCCGATGGCCGCGGGTCCTCCCACATATGCGCACTGAAACTCCATGAGCTCACGATGGACCCGGGCGTAGGCCCGACCGGGCAGGTTTCGGGGGATCGTCGCCGCTTCGCCAGTGCCCAGTACGTCGTTCGAGTCGGAAGCGTCATTGAGACGCAGCGCTATGCGAACGGCGACGTTGGCCCGGATGCGCTCGCTGATCACGCCGGCGGGTCGTTGTGTCGCCAACACCAGGCGGATACCAAGTGAACGGCCGCGGGCGGCCAAATCCACCACGCCCTCAACGAACTCAGGAACCTCCCGAGACAGGGCGTCGAACTCATCAACCACAATGAGCAGTTCGCCGGGGTCTTCGCTCTTGCCCTTGTCCCGCAATTCCGCGAGATCACGGGCGGAGTGGGCTTCCAGAATCTTCTCACGGCGGCGGACCTCGGCATTCAGACTGACCAGCGCACGCCGCGTCAGCTGGGCGTCCAGGTCACTCACGAGGCCGACCGTGTGTGGAAAGTCCTTGGCGTCCTTGAAGGCAGCCCCGCCCTTATAGTCCACGAGAAGGAACGCGACTCTGTCCGGGGGATACTGCACCGCCAGGGATGTGACGAGCGTCTGCAACAGCTCGCTTTTCCCCGAGCCCGTGGTCCCCCCGACGAGTACGTGCGACCCCGAGGGACCGAAATCGAGCACCATGTCCTCACCGGCGCAACGCCCGAGGTGGGCCGTCAGGGTGTTGCGGGGTGCATGTTCCCAGTTGTGGCGCAGCACGCTGGGCTGAGCCAGATCCGGCTGAAGGTCGTCCAGCGTGACCTGACTGGGTACGACGGCCGTCCTGCTCGCAGCGCTGGCGTCGGCCAGCGGTGCCAGTCGGGTGCAGACCTGCCTGAGCGACGGCCCGTCCAGATCGTCGAGGTTCGCGGTCGCGACCTCGCGAGAAGCATGACGGGTGACGGCCGCGGTTCCCGGAGCATGACCCTCGACGGCAACTGTGCAGCCGCTGGCTCCTGGGACCCGCCGCGGGTCGGCCCCGAGCCACATGGTGTAGACCCGGACCGCAGGCCCAAACTCGGTGAGTGTCGCCAGGAGAGCGGGGTCGGGGTCAGAGCGGGCGTCGACGAGGACCACGACATCGGGGCCGTCGACGGACATGCGACCACCGACCACAGCCTGGTCCCGGCGGGCGTCGACCAGCGCAGCCAGGTTTGCCAGCAGGTCACGCGCGCTGCGTCCGGGGCACACCACCGGGGCGGAATCGACCAGACCGTGCTCGGTGTGGGGCAGCCAGCGCAGCATGTCGGCCAACTCGGCGTCGACCACCAGCGCGGCAAGGGCGACGTCTCGTGGGCTGTGGAGAATGGTCAGCTGCGCCACCGTCCACCGCAGCACGGAATCGGCAACGGCAGGCGCCCCGACGACGGAGATCACCCCGTGGTCGGCGACGCCGACAACGACTGGAACCGGAGAAGCGGTAGCGGCTGCTTCGACCCGGGCCAGGTCTTCCGTGGTGGTGTCCGCGCTCTCCGGTTCGACCGAGATCGGTGCCGCGACGGCGCCCGTTCCGACCCGCAAGCGGAGGTAGTCCACGTCACCCGGTCGACGCTCCCAGATGCGGGTGCTGAGTTGCTCGACCAGCCCCGCGGCCGTGAATGGATCAGGGTGGGTATGCCGCATCCACCGGGCCCACTCGTCCGCGAGCGCGGAGGTGTCGGCGGTGACCTTTTCGACATTGACGACATAGTCGGCGCCGCGTCGGGTCATGTCGTCCCGGCGGGAGCGGCGGTCCTCAATGATGTTCCAGAAGATCATGATTGGCGAGAAGATCGCGAAGAGGCAGATCTGCGGACGGCGGGTCACCACGGCCAAGAGCACGCCCAGCACAAGCGGAGTGAGGATCGCGCCTACCGGAAACTTGCGTCGGGTCGGCTTGAGCGGCGGAGCCGGGACGGAGCATGTGCGTGGCTCTTCGTCCCCGAGAGATCGAGGGGGACGGTGCACCTGCACGCGTCCGGAGCTGTCGATGGCCGGCGGCGGCGTTGACCATCGACCCAGATGCGGGGCGGCGGCGGCACTCGATCGTCCGACTTGGAGTCGCAGGTGCTCGCCCCGCAGGAGCTGCGCCGAGTTGAATGCGACCTCCCGCTCAAGGTCGGCGCCTGTGAGCGCCGACCTGGCGTGGATCACCCCTTGGGCCGAGCCGATTCCCAGATGGCCACCAAGCCGGTCCAGCACTTCTCCAACGGTCGCGTCGGACGGCGCGTCGAGCTCGACGTGCCGAAAGGGTCCGCCGGAGCGCCGGATCGCCAGCTCCAAATGCACGCGCTCGGTCATCGCGCCTGACTCATCATCGTCTCACCACGCCAGCAGGGAATGCGACGCGGAACGCGCAGGTTCGTCGGCCAGCTGCGAGAGCTCCTTACCGTCCGGGGCCGGCTCCGAGACGAGTCGGGAGGCAACCACAGAAGTGAAGCGCACCAGGTACGCCAGATGTTCGGGATCGTTTGCCTTGAAGGGGTGCAGGGCGTCGTCCGCGATGAACTCCTGGAGCATCGCCATGTCCGCGTCCTCTCCGATGGCGATGGCCAATCTCACGGCACGCCGTCCCCACGGTTCTGCCAACAGACCCGCAAGGGAGGCGTCGTAGTCATCGGTCGGCTGACCATCTGAGATCAAAACGATCACTGGTGGAAACGCCCTCGGTTGCATGGGTGGCGTGCGTAGTTGCGAAACGAGCAGCTGCAGCGCCGCTCCGAGGTCCGTTTGACCGGCGGCGGGGACATCCGACCAGTGCAGCTCTTCGACGGGAGTGGGGCGGGCGATGTGCCACCGGGCACCATTGGCAAAGACCAACGCGCGAACGAAGATCTGCACGAACGGGTTGCGCGCCGAGATCTCCCGCAGATGTGGCAAGGCCTCCCGCAGCGCGGTGTTCAGCGCCTCGATCTTCCCGCGGGCGGCCATCGATCCCGACGCATCCAAGAGAAAGAAGAGATGCAGCGGGCGCTGAGCAAGTCGCGTTCCGGGACGGGAGTTCACGGCGGCAGTGGGCACTGATCAGTCGGGATTGAGAACTGCGTCACCGGAAACTGGGTCGTAACCGGCTATCGAGTCCGACGAATCGGTAGTCCCAGAGGAATCGGTAAACGTCAGACCGCCGTCGCTGTCGGCACCAACCGTGATCCCTGGCTGCGCCACGTCTTGCATTCCCATCGAGCCGATTGTCGCTTGGGTGCCCCCGTAAATGTCGATCACCGACATGTTGCCGTTCGCACCGGCTGGGATTGCCCCAACGGCATCGCCATCGGTCGAGAGGTTGATCGCCGGCCCACTGGGAACGGTGACCTCTTGGGCCGCCGGCTCCTGGACCAGGCCTGCCAAGGAGGGCGAGACGCCGCCGCCGTCGACGGTGACGTTGTCGGCCGAGGGCTCCTGGGCCAGGCCGGCCAAGGAGGGCGAGACGCCGCCGCCGATGGTGACTTCGTCACTGGCGGTCGGCTCCGTGGCCAGGCCGGCCAGCAGTGGCGAGGTGCCACCGCCGATCGTCACAACATCAGGACTGCTTCCGGCGAGAGCAGCGGACCCTGTCGCGAGCGCAGAACCAGTCAAAGGTCCGACCGCGGAGTCGAAAGCGCTGGCGAGGGACTGATCCCCGGTGATCTCCGCCGCCACCTGAGCGAGGACGTCTGCGCCGAGAACGAAGACCTGAGCGATGGTGGCGAGATTCTTCTGTGTCTGAACCAGCTCGACGGCGACGTTCTCCGGGGGTGGTCCTCCGACCGCCGGGAGGCCCGTTCGCGACGTCAGCGATCTGCTTTGCGAGGTTCACCATGAGTGAACTGGTCGTATTCAGCTCGTCCGGATCGATCCAGATGGTGGTCATTGCGACCCATCCTTTCCGTGCATTCTCGGGTTGGAGGTGTTCCTCACTGCGTCCCCCCTGTACTCAGCTGCCAGGCGTCGGCAAGGGCGGCGGTCTGGTTCAATTGTCCGGCCGAATCGGTGATGGCAGCGGCGCAACCCAGAAGATCGCTATTCGCCTCGTTCATCTCGCGCGCGCCACTTGTCTGCCACCGGTCCCGAAAACGTCATCGTCGACATGTGTGACCGCAGTGTGGTTGCGACCTGAGCGATCTGCTCGGCTCTGTAGAGGAGGGCGGCGGCACCCTGTCGCAGGCCGGCAGGGTCACCGTAGGGTGTGGTCACGCTCAGCCGCCCGCCTGAATGAGTGCCTCGCGCCGGCGGCTCACCTCGGTTGCCGCGTCACCGAGCGCTGTGCGCAGCCGGGACAGCGACGGCTCGAAGTCCGAGTCCCACGACTGGCGGAACCGGTCAGCAGCCGGGCCGTCCCACGACGTCGCCGACAGCTGCGAGCGGATCGTCCGCGTCAAGTCGTCGACCGCCTCCGCCTCGCGGTCGAAGACGCCGCGCAACTGCACCAGCTGGTCCAACTCTCCACCGATACGTGCCATGACATTTCTCCTTTATCTCGTTCCTGCCTGTTGACAACTTGCCTGGTTGAGCCCCGGATCAACTGCCGCCCACTGCCAGCGGGCCCTGAAGCAGATCCTCACATCCCCCACCGAGGTTCGACTGAGGCCGCTCACCGCTCCCTCCCCTCAGCCCGATGCCGGGTTCTGCACGACGGGGTCCTGAGAAGGCACGTGGCTCGTTCCGCCGGGAAACACACCGGGGCCAGATGATGAATCCCCTCCTGTGGTCGGGTTGCGGGACGTCACCGAAGGGGGCGTCGCGATAGTGCTCGCCACCGTCCCCGGGGCGTTCACAGGCGGGCTCTGCTGCTCGGCGGGGGCGTGGGCCACCGGCCTGTGACCCATCAGGATCACGCCCAGGATGACGGCGAGAGCGAGGAGCAGGACCGCTATGCCTCCGATCCAGATGCGAGACGGTCGGTGGCGCGGCGCACGATCCGGCAGCGTCGCGCGTCGTGTGCTGGTTGACGGGTTCAAAACCGTGTCCTGGGATGGCGCGGGTTCTCCGGTATCTCCAGGCTCCCCAGGAATCGAATCCTCGTCCTTGGCACCTGCGTCTCGCACCCCTATCGACGACGTGGTGTTCTGACCCCTCCGCGCCAGCACTGCGACGGTGACATCGTCGCCGCCTATCAACGCTGATTCCGAAAGCCATTCTGGAAGATGCTTGGAGAGGTCCCGAGTACCACGAGCGTCCACGAAGCCGGAGATGTCATTGAGAACTTCGGGCCACCACTCCTCCTCCGCAAACGAGTTCCCGTACCCATCGGTGGCCAGTAAGACGATCTCCACAGACTCATTACCTCCGAGCGAAGCAAAGCGGAAATCGGCACCAGCGGTTGGCAGACACAAACTTGTCGTCTCACCACCGACCAACCGCCTGTCACCAGGGACGGGGCGAAGGCAGCGACCGTCACTGAGCCTCACGGCGAGGTCTCCGTCACCGAGCTGGGCCAACCCCACCACACCTTTGTTGACAAGCGCGACGACCAGCGTGGCACCGTACGCAATGACCGGCTGGGGCTCGAGGTCGGTTCCCGCACGGGATCGCTCCTCAGGCGTGAACGGATGCTGACGGACGTCCGCGTGCACAGCACGCATCCACTCCTCCACCAACTCCGGCAACTGCTCGCGCAGAATGTCCTCGGGCGGTGCCAAAGGGTTTGTGATGGTCGCCGCAGTGAGTCGGTCCACAGCCAGCCGTACTGCCAATCGGGCCCCGCGGTCCGAGCGAACATATCGGCTCCCACCATGACCGTCCGCAACCGCGGCAACGCAGGCCGGGTCGGGACCGGCGATGTCGATCGAGGCAGTGGCCACCGCGTCCTGGTTCGGGCCGTCGGTGCCGTGAGCGGAACCGCGTACGGAGGCGGTTGCGACATGCCAGGGCGACATCGGCAGCGTTCTGGCCTCCGGTGCCACGTCCGCCGCCATTACCAGACCACCTCTTGGTCCGAATCCGGGGTCCAGGCGCGGATCAGCTGCTGCGGGGCGGGAGGTGCGGCAAGAGATGAGGCTGCACGCGCAACCGCGACCGAGGCCCAGCGGAGCGCCAAGACCAACTGTTCGGGATTGGAGGCCGTCACCGGGTCCAGATTCGGATCGGCGATGAACTCGCTCAGTGTGTCGAACGCGGCGTCATGACCGATGGCCACCGCCATCCGCACCGACCGAGCGCCCCAGGGAAGGTCAAGCAGCTGTTTGAGCGCTCGCTCGAAATCGTCGGTGGGCATCCCGTCCGACACCAACACGACCGCTGGAGGTAAAGCTCGCGTCTCCATGGGCGGGACGGTGAGAGCCGAGCAGAGCAACTCGAGCGCGGCACCCAGATCGGTGTAGCCACCGGTGGAAAGGTCGTCCCAATCGAGCTGTTCCGGACTTGTGGGCTCGGCGACGTGCCAGCTCGCACCGGTAGAAAAACGAATCGCCCGAATCATGACTTCCGCATGGGGATTGTTGGCGGAAGTATCCGCCAGGTGCGGAAGCACTTCGCGAATGGCGGTGTTCAGAGCCGCCATCTTCCCGCCACTCGCCATGGAGCCGGAGCAGTCTGCCAACACGAAGAAGTGCAGGGGACGGCGGGCCAACTGCGCGCCGGGGCGCTCACTTACGAGAGGTTCCATCGCGCTGTCAGTCAACTCTTGCGCCTGCGGCATTCGGGTGGCGTCCATGCCGCACTTGGGCAATGATCTTGATCCAATGGCCTTCTCGACGCTCGAGACGAACGCTGAGTTGACGTTGGCCGGCCTCGGCGGTCAGTGGCGTGTCGGGGCAGTCTTGGGAGAGGGCGGTCAAGGATCCGTCTACGCGCTGCATCCGCTGGCCGAGGGTCGCCGGAGCCTCGCCCTCAAGTGGTATCGGCCGGAAGCGAGCCATCCGCAGCAGCGCAATGCACTCCTGCGACTCACCGAGCAGGCTGCCCCGTCGGAGGAGTTCATCTGGCCGTTGGAGGTCATCGACGGACCGGATGGTTCCTTCGGTTACGTCATGCCGATCCTGCCGGCTGAGTACGTACCGTTGTCGGCACTTCTCACCGGTAAGGTCGATGCATCCTTTTCGACGGTCACGCGGCTGTGCATGGGGCTTGCCGACAGCTTCCTGAAACTGCACGCACAGGGGCTGTGTTACCGCGATATCAGCCTGGGTAACGTTTTCTTCGATCTGGTCCGTGGTCGGCCGCTGATCTGCGACAACGACAACGTCGGCGTCGACGGTCGCGACGATGCGCGCGTCATGGGAACGAGCCGATTCATGGCGCCCGAGATCGTCCGTGGCGAAGCCACCCCTTCGACCGCGACGGACCTCTATTCCTTGGCCGTCCTGATCTTCTACGTGCTGATGGTGCATCACCCACTGCAGGGCCGGCGCGAGCTGGAATTCGAGTGCTTCGACCGGGACGCCGAAACGATCCTGTTCGGCCAGCAACCGAAGTTCGTCTTTGACCCGCTGGACGACTCCAACGCACCCGACCCGATCGTTCACGCCACCGTGTTGCAATTCTGGCCGCTGTATCCGGGATACATTCGCAGCGAATTCGTTCAGGCATTCACCGCCGGCCTCACCGATCCGAAGCAGAGGGTGCGGGAGGGGGTGTGGCGTTCGAAACTGTCGCGACTGCTGGACGGAATCACCATCTGCTCCTGCGGCAAGGAGAACTTCACCGACGACGGGGCGGCAACAACTTGCTGGGCATGCGAAGCGCTCATCCCTCCGCCGGTTTGTCTCGACGTCGGCGGGCGTGTCTTGGTGCTCAATCCCGGCACCAAGCTGACCCGCCATCACTTGCGCCGTGACTATGACTACGCCTCGATACTCGGAGAGGTAGTCCCGCACCCGACACGTCCTGACGCATGGGGACTGCGCAACCTCTCCGATGCACCGTGGCGCGTCCGCCTGCCGACGGGCAGCGAGATCGAAGTCTCTCCGGAACGGAGCGTCGGGCTGGTTGCGGGCACCGAGATCGAGGTCGCTGGGACCGTCCTGACGATCCGCGGCTGAATCTCCTGAGGTCTCAGCGACACTGCTCACCCGCGCCTCCGGAAGGCCCGACGCTTTGCACTGAGACTGGTGGAGGGCTTGGCCGGGATCCCTGCGAGATCAGCCTGCTCAGCACCGCTGGTCAGCCCCGGATCCGGTAGAGAGGTTGGGGTGTCGCCCGCCCCGGACGCCGTTGCGGCTCTCGTCACAGGAATGTCCGCGTCGACGGGAGGACTCTGGGGGCATGCCGGCGGCGGTGGGACCATCGTGATGCCGGCTGCATCCCCGTCAACCGTGGCATCAAGCCATCGTGAGAAGGTTGCCGGCGCCGTCGGGACCTTGATGGTCGCAGGCCGCTCCAAACCGAGGGCATCAGCCCAGATCAGAACGGTCCGCAATGCCGTTGACTCTGACCAGCCCCGTGTCGAGGCCAACTGCGCGGTGACCCGCTCAACCGACTCGGCGGTGATCGGGGCGAGCCCAGCGAGAAGCGACGGCAGATTTTCCTCGGCAGCCGCGACGACTTGATGCGTAACCGCCGAGAAACGATCGCCGTCCGGTTCCAGTGCTGATTCCAGGCGAACACGGAGCAAGCCCGGGCGGGTCGCGACGCCTGCGCTGCTGCTCACGGCGGCGCGGAGGGCGTCGACGACAACCTCCTCCGAGGTCTGATGGGATGCGGCTATCACGTCGTCGTCCTGAGGCATCACGGAGGAGGTGCCGGAGCGTTGCACTGCGTCGTCGGATTGCAATTGACATTTACCGTCAGAGTGGCCTGGTTGCTCCTCTCCCCCTGAGCGTTCACGACGTAGTAATAGACTTGGAACCAGCTCGCGCCGTTCTGATTCGGTCGCCATTCGATGTAGTTCGATCCGCTCGTATCAACAAGGTCGACGTAGGTCCGGTTGCCAGGGTTGACGATGACGAGAGAGGTCCACGACCCGCTGACCTCAGGAGAGATCTGACCTACGGTCTCTTCAACGGTGTCGAAGTAGCCCGGAGTCTGCCCGTAGGAGGGCGTGTAGGTGATGGACCAGTTACTCGCCACCGGCGCGGGCGGTGGCGGCGGTGCAGTGGTGGTCGTCGTGGTGGTGGTCGATGGCGGAGGGGCGGCCGACGCCGACGAGCTTGGGCTTGGGGCGGGCGGCGTTGACGACCCGGAAGCGGACGGTGCTTTCGTGCTCGACGCAGGAGTATGCGCCGGCGAGTTGGAGGCGGGTGCGGCCTTGCCGGACGGATTGGCCTGGCCTGAGGAAGCCGACGTCGATGACGAGGTGGTCGATGTGGTGGTCGTCGACGAATTGGATGGCTGTGAAGTCGTCGTGGTGGTGTGTGTCGTCGCCGCGGCGATCTTCACCCTGTGATCCGGAGATCCCGTAGACGCGTGGCTCGGCGTGGGGCCTCCTGTTGCAAACGCGGTACCCACCAGGCCCCCGATCAGGACGACGGCTGCCGCGGACCCGATGAGGATCCGTCGCGGGGTGAGGTAGGGCGTGCCGGAGGCCGCCGTCACCCCAAGTGGTTCTGCAACTCCCTCCGTGATCTCGTCCTCGGTGGTTTTGGTTGCTCCGACGCCGATGCCCAACATCACCGCCGGGATTTCCGAAGCAGTCATGGTCGGAGGCTGCTCGGAGCGGGGGGCAGTCACCACGAACGGCATCGACAACTCGGCGAGCCGATCCTGCGCCGGGAGCTCGGTCTCCGCTCCCGAGGCGGCATCCGGCAAGATCGTCTCGTCGGTGAACTCCGCCGTCGGGGTGTCGAGGATGAGCTGGCGGTATGCCCAGCTCCAGGTCGCCGTCACCCACGTCGCTGTCTCAGCCGACAGTCCCCACTCCGTCAGTCGGACCGTGACCGCGTCGGAGGCGCCTTCAGAGGGAGACGAGGCCACGGCTGCGGCCCCCAACTCAGCGCCGACGACCAATGCGTCGACTGCCGCCTCGTGATCGGCCGCGCTGGATCCGAGGAGATCGCTGAGCATGGCGCGCAGGCGCACCGGCTGCTGTCCGGTGTCCCAGCCTTGGTCGAACAGCACTTGCAGTAATGCCGACGCGACCACGTCGGCCGAACCCTCGATGCCGATGCCCTCTCGCATTTTGCCCTCCAGAATGCGTTGGGATCTCGCGATCCGCCTATAAGGAGTGGTGACCCGTGCGGGCCATCATCTCCAGTTGCACTGAGTTCGTACTGAGGTCGTTCTCGGGCCTACCGAGATCACGGTGAATGCACCGAGGATTGACGTATATCTACGTCGAGCCACTGAGTAGTCCTCGCCTTTACGGGGTGGGTCGCCCTCCACCTGGGCACATACTCATCTGAGGGCACGAAACGAAGCAATGGGGGACAAATCGCGGATTTCGCGCTAGTACTGATGCATTAATCGGCGCAGGCTTCCGCCGCGGGCGGCGGCTCGGAGCTCGGTGGGTCGCGGATGGTCGATGACAACGGTGGCGCCGATCAGTCCCAGATGGACCTGGTTCGGGGTCAGCCCGGGGTCTCCCTCAGCTCGCTCGGGCGATCGCCCTCCATCCCTGCCGGGACGCCCGAGCGTGACTCGGGTGAGAACTCCTCGAGCGTGACGATCTTCGTCGAACGGTTGGGGTAGGGATCCGGGTAGTCCACGACGCGGACGGTGCCGGAAGGCCGGAAGCGCCCGTCGACGATGACCTGCCGCGGCACGTACGGATGGAGGCCCATGCTGCGGAAGAGCCTGGCGGTCGGCTCCCAGATGGAGCTGCGCTCGTGCCAGCGCAGCAGGTCCAGCTTGCGCAGCAGGACGACCAGCGTGACCAGGGTCCCGGCCAGTGCCCCGGCGACGAGCGAGCCCCAGACCGTTCGGCCGGGCAGGACCACGATCAACGCCATGAGGATCAGCAACAGCAGGAGCAGGCCGGTCCACTCGATCGGCTGCAGGGACTGTCCCGTGGTGGCCTCGATCTGCGAGCGGTTCGCCGTCATGTCGATGCACGTGTCCAGCAGGCTGCGGTAGGCCTGCTCCTCCCGGAGGGTCTGGGGATCGAGCGCGACGACGGCGTCCGTCAAGGCCAGGTGCGAGGGCGTCGACATGTGGTTGTCGCGGAGCTGGTAGTCGATCTGGTGGGTCAATTGACGATCGATCAGGTCCCTGACGTGGGCTGCCTCCTCCTCCCCGAACACCGCCACCAGCTGATGAATGGAGAGGAGCGAGGCGTTGCCCCGGGCGACCAGTGTCTGCACGACGGCCAGCCGCTCCGTCGTGCGCGCAATGGTGAACGCGATGAGCACGCCGAAGAGGAACGTGGCCATGCTGGCCAGTGCGACGTCCACCTCGAGGCTGCCCCGGTAGGGGCCGACGCAGTAGGAGGCGACCGCCACGACGAGGCCCGCGACCAGCCCCGGCCAGAGCGACGCCTCTCCTTGCAGCACGTTGGCCACGGCGCGCCGGAGTTTCGCGGGCATCTGCGTAAGGTAGCCCGGCCCCGCGAGCCGGTCGGCCGCCTCAGGCGACGGCGGCCGGCTCCGCGGTGAGCCTGGCCAGCTCCTCGGTCACGATCCGGTCGTGCTCGGCCAGGTCGCGGCGGGCCGCACGCGGGCTCCAACGCCCCCGCATGAAGAACACCAGGATGGCGAAGACCAGCTGCCCGGCAAGGCAGACCGCCCACCAGCGCTTCCACTCCCCCGGCGCCGTCTTCTGGGCGGGGATCAGCTTCTGCTCGGCCTTCAGCAGGTTGGCGAGGTTCGGCGAGTACTTGGCCACGCCGGCGATCTGGGCGGGCGTCACCGGCTGGCCGTTCTGGATGTCGATGGCCAGTGGGTTGAACGTGTTCAGGCCGAGGACGTGAGGATTGGCGAGACCACCCGCTGCCGAGAGCGCCTTGATCAGATTGTGGGTGCTGTTGCAGGCGCGCAAAATGGTGGCGAGGGTGTCGAGCTCGGGCCGTGCCAGGGTCGTTGTCTGCAGGCTCGCGATGACGTCGGCGGGGGCCGGCCTCGCATTGCACTTCAGAGCGGTCGTGTTCGGCGCGTAGTTCTGGGCCGCCTGAATCGTCTGCAGGGTGGCGCCCGCATTCTGGTTGTCGACCAGCGTCGTCGACGTCGTGATCACGTAGGGCAGCACCAGGAAGGAGAGCGCCACCGTGATGCGGAGGATCCAGCCCCAGACCGCCAACCCCGATGCGGTCAGTGCCGGATTGTGCGATTCGACCTGTTCGGTGTAGTTCGCCATCCAGGGGGCGTAGGCGATGGCGATGGAGACCGCCAGGAGGACGACGACGAGGACGTTTGCGTAGTAGCCGGTGTGGGGGTGACCCGTCTGCACGATGAGGAACCCCATCATGACCATGGAGCACACGGCGCCGAACAGCATGAATGGCTTGCGCACGTGCGCCACGTCCGAGAGAAAGCCCGCCACGACCAGCCCGGCCGAAAGTGAGGCGGCCAGCCACACGTTGATGCCGTTGGCCTGCGGAGTCGACCGGTTGTAGATGACGACCCAGTAGATCGTGAGCACGCTGACCGAGGCGTAATAGAAGAGGAGGAACACCGAGATGGCGACGGAGGAGGAGATCAGGTCCAACCGCATCATGGAGCGGATCGGCCGACGGGTCGCCTCCTCCACGTCGATGCCCATGGCGCGCGCCTCCACCAGGGCCCGCTCCCGCTCGCTCACCATGAGCTGGTCCCGCAGCTGCGGGGAGAGCTCGCGCAAGAAGATGAATGCGATGACCACCACGCCCAGGCACACGAGGCCGGAAATGATGAACTGGTCCTGCCACGGCTGCAGGTGGTCCAGGGTGTGGGTGGCGACGAGGCTGGCGGCCAGGGCGCCCATCGTCGGTCCCAGCGCCCAAAACCCCATGGCCACACCGCGGCCCATCTGCGGCGAGAAGTCGCGCATCAGCGCGGGGGTGGAGACGAGGATGACACCCTCCACGAAGCCGATGACGCAGTACGCCGCCGCGAATCCCCACTTGTCGTGAATGTTGGGTATGGCGAGGAGCTGCACCAGCGCGACGACGAGCGTGCCGTAGATGGTCAGGTTGGCGCGCCCGATCCTGTCCGACAGGCCGCCGATGAACGCGCTGAAGGCGCCGATCGCGTTGGAGGCGACCAGCAGGTAGAGGAAGAACTGGAAGGACATGTGGTAGTAGGGCAGCAGCAGCGGCGTGACCGCGCCCTCCACGTAGTAGAGGTAGTACAGCATGATGGTGGTCAGCACCACGATGGCCAGGTAGCCCAGGCGCGGCCACGTGTCGGGGTACCGGGAGAGCTGGCGCCGGCCCAGCGCGTTTCCCAGTCCGCGCCGGGCGGGAGCCGGTGGCGTCACCGCTGTTGTCGTCATGTTCGAACCCCTTTCCCGCCATGGCGGCGGTACGGCACCCCCCTGACCGGTCCACTCCCGGACCGGCCCGACGCCGGGCCACCGCCGATGCTAGGAGCAGGAGGGGGACGCTGACGGGTTGAACGGCGAATTCATGCCCCCGGCCGGGCCTTCCCCTCCTGGCCCAGGGCCGTGATGTGGCCGAGGAGGAGGTCCGCCACCCGGGCGCGGCCCGTCCGTTCGAGCAGCGAGTGCTCCAGGTTGGGCACGATCTCCATCCGGAACCTGCCGCGCCGGCCCAAGGCCTTGATCCGGCGGTGCTCGCCTCGATATATCCGGTGGGCCTCGGGCACCCCCGCCACGAGGAGGACGTCAACCCCGCTGTCCGTCACGCGCTCGAGGGTCTTGGCCGGGCTCGACGTGATGAACCACCGGTTGACGACCCACCAGCCCACGTTGGGCAATCGGCGCGTCATCTCCCGGAACGGAGCCAGCCGCTTCATGGCCCGCGACACCAGCGGCCGGGTCGACCCCCAGCTGTCCCGGTCGCTCGACAGCTGCACCTCCTCGTTGGGCTCGTAGCGCCGGTAGGGATGCTGGCCCCAGCGGACGAAGTTGAGGGCGGGGTTGATGACGCACACCGACGCCACCGGCCCGTCGAGCGCACCCTCGATGGCGTGGTCGGCTCCCGAGCACAGGCCAACCAGGACGAGGGGCGATCCATCCGATGTCAAGGCCCGGCGGATGTCGCCGAGATCGAGGACGGCGTCGGCGGGGAACTCGACCAGCTCGGTGCGCCCGGGCCTGGTCGGACTCTCACCCAGGCCGCTGAGGTCGACGCGCACACACCGGACTCCCGCTGCCGCCAGCGAACGGGCCAGCTCGACCCAGAACCGGGCGGGTCCGGCGTGACCCATCCGCCCCACGTTGAGCAGGACCGCGGTCGCCGTTCCCGCCCGGACCCCTCCTTCGGGTTCGCTGCACATGCCGAACAGGTGGGCCGGACCCAGCTGTAGGGGCCGCTCCACGACGCCGGTGCCGTCGTCGCTCTGCACCAGCCCGACGGGACGCGCCTCGGGCACGGCCATGGCGACGGCCGGCCCGCCGTGTGCCGTGACCCAGCTGACGATGCGCTCGAGCGTGGCCTCCGGCGTGATGGCCTCGACCTCCAGCAGGGCCTCCTGACCCTCGATCTCCGCAACTTCGATGTGGGCCAGCTCGCTCCGCTCCTTCAGCGGGCGCGGCAATCTTCGCCCGGCGCGCGCGAGGACGAGCTCGCGCGCCGCCGGCTCGGAGTCGCCCGGCGCCAGGGTCAGCGTCTCCAGCGCAGCCATGGTGGCGGCGGAGAAGACGATGCCCGGCGTCTCGAGCGAACCGTCCGCGAACGGCTCACCGGCGCCCACGGCCACACCCTCGTCCCCCATGCCCCAGGCGACCGCCTCTTCCCGCCGGAAGGCCGTCAAGGCGCGCTGCTCGCGCAGGAACGACCTCCCCGTGGCACACGGGTCCCACAGGACAAGGTCGTCCACCGCAGAGCCCCCCGCCAACGCTGCGGCGGCCAGTGTGGCGCCCGCCCGCAGCCCCACCACGGCGACCCGGGGCGCCCCGAGCGACCGCGCCTCGGCGACGGCGAGGCGGACGCTCTGCAGCCATGCGTCGACGAGGTCGGGGTCGGCCCAGGTGCCCGCCGAGTCCCCCGTGCCCGCGTAGTCGAAACGGACCACGGCCCACCCGGTCGCGGCCAGGCGGAGCGCCAGGTCCCGCAGCGCCCGCGCGGAGTAGGTCGCCTCGAGGCCCAGGCTGGGGCACAGCACGGCGGCGCCGGAGATCATGCCGTCGGGAGGCGCGTCGAGCCAGGCGAACAGCGGCCTCGCCGGCGATCCCAGCCACCGCGCCACGGACTGCGCCGTGGGCGGCGACGGCGCCTCAGTCGTCAAGCCGCGAGATCCAGCGGGGCGGGGGCGCGGACACGCCCACCGCCAGTGCCGACAGACCCCTCACGCAGCCAGACCCTAGTGCAGGCGGGCCGAGAATCGGCCCAACGTGGATCTGAAACGGATGAGGAAATCCTGCCGTTGCGCGGCGGGAGCCGACACCAGGAAGACCGCGTAGAAGACCACCATCAGCGCCGCGCCCGCCGCCACCACAACGAGCAAGCCGACGGCGCGACCATGGGTGTCGACGAAGACGTACAGGGGGCCGCCGCCCCGGCCCAGGACGTAGGCGAGCGCGCCGGTGACCACCGTCGGCAAGGCCAGTGTGCGCAGGGCGCGCAGGGCCTGTGGCACCACCGAGCCACCCAACTTGCGGTAGCCGAGGGGCAGCATCAGCAGCCCCTCCATCACCACCACCCCGATGAGCGCCGCCTCCGCCATGCCCAGAGCGCCGTACCGCGAGGCCAGGGCGAGGCCGAGTCCCACGTGGAGCACCGCCTCGCTCCCGTACAGAAACGCCGCCAGTTTCGGCCGCCCGGCCCCGTTGAGGGGGACCTTGACCGATTGCGCCCACGCCTGGATCACGCCGGCCAGGCAGAGCAGGCCGATGACGGGGGCCGCCTCGCGATAGAGCGGGCCCACCCACGCCTCGAGGGCGGGCCCGGCCAGGAACCCGAGCGCAAGGGCGGCGGGGATGCTCAGGCCCAGGACGAACCGGACCACGCCGTCGACGGTGTCCCGGAGGCCCGCCCAGTTGTCCCGAGCGGCCAGCTCCGCACCCGTGGCGAAGAGGACGCCGGTCCGCGGCTGCACCACCCGCAGCGGCAGCTGGCCCAACCGTTGGGCCACCGAGTAGACGGCGGCGGCGCTGACGCCCGCGGCTGCGCCCACGACCAGCACGTCGGACAGGTTGAGGACGGCGTCGGAGACCTGCACCATGGAGTACCAGCCCGACGCCGACGTGAAGCGCCGCACGATGCGGCGGTCGAACTGGCGGAGAGAGAGCCGGAACCACGGCAGGAGCCGGTGGATCATGATCACCCGTGACAGCTGGCCCAGCTCACTGATCACGACGGTGACGACACCCAGGGCGATGAGCCCCCCGTGCAGCTTCAAGACGATGATCCATCCGCAGGCCTGGGCGACAATGACCGCGATCAGGCTGTAATTGAGAAGGTCGTAGCGCTGCATGGCTGACAGCGTCCCGCCGAACGTGTCCAGCGGGATCGACAGCGCCATGTCGAGGGCCAAGAGCACGAGCAGGAACTGCGCCTGGCCGACCAGATCCTTGGGGATGCTCGTGATGATGTCGGGAAGGAAGATGGCGAACACCACCACACCGGCGAACGCCACCAGGCCGAGCGCCGAGAGGATCACCAAGGACGTGTTGATCGTCTTGCCGACCTGCTCGTTGTCCCCCAGTTCGAGGTGCCGGCCCACGAAGGCGACGGTGGCGCTGGCGAAGCCGAGCTCGAGGATCTCGAGGAACGGAATGAGCGAGCCGATGAGGGCCCAGACGCCGTAGCGGACGATGCCGAGCTCATGGGTCAGGATCGGCGTCGTCAGGAATCCGACGATGACGAGGACGATGGCGACCAGATAGTTCGTCGTCACGTTGCGACGAACGGTGGCCTTCTTCGGTTTCCCGCTCCCCGAAGGACCCTGCGGTGCGGCTTCGGGCTCGCTCAGCACGGAGCTAGCCCGAACGGGCGACGCGGCGGAGCTTCACCATGGGCTTGTGACTGTCGCTGGGCGGGGACGGTCGCTCCTCGTCGGCCTTCCCGCCCTTGCGCCGCCGCACCCGGTTCAACACGATGCCCGCCACCGTGGTCCCGGCAGACCTGATCTCCGCCAGGCTGCGCTCGAGACTCTCGAAGCTGAACTTCCGCGGCATCGACGACGAGCACCACGGCATCGGCCTTGGCCATGAGGATGGTGGTCTCGGCGACGCCCATGATGGCCGGGCAGTCGAGCACGACGGTCCGGTCCGACTCGCGGAGCGCCCGCAGGAGCCGCGGCATGTCCGCCGCCGCAATGTCCGCCGGGTGCCGCGTCCGGGATGCCGGCCGGGATCACCTCGAGGTAGCGGTTGTCCGTGGCGCGCGAGCAGTTCGGTGGGGCCGTTGGCCACGGCAATGTCGCTCACCCCGGGGGAGATCTCCACACCGAAGATCTGGTCGAGTGCCGGCCGCCGCAGATCACCGTCCACGGCCACCACGAACTGGCCCGGGGTGGCGAGGGCCCACGCCGTGCGCGAGGCCACCGCCGACTTTCCTTCGCCCGCCTCGGTCGAGGTGAAGGCGATGACGGGGTGGGTGTCCTGGAACATCACGTGCAGATGGCTTCTGAGCTGCTGGAAGGCCTCGAGCCCGCGCTCGTCGCCCGCCAGCGTGAACATCTGGGCCGGACTGGCACGGGGCGGGCCAGCGCCGGCACCTCGCCGAGTACGGGGACTCCCAGCCGCTCCGAGATCTCATCCGCGGCGACGAAGCGCCGGAGGGACCCGGCGAGGAGGGCGGCGAACACCGCCGCGATGAGACCGAACACCACGGATGCGACCGCCACCGTGGCGCGCGGGTTCGTGGGCTTGGTCGGAAGCTCTGCCGTGCCGAGCTCCGACAGAACCAGGACAGATCCCAACTCGCGGTTCGTCCGCTGCACCACCCGCGCCGCCGTTGCGTTGGCATACGCCTGGGCCGCCGCCGGGTCCGTACTCTTCGCGTTGACCGTCACCGTGTTCGAACTGGGGTCGGCCGAGGCCGAGATGGACACCGGCACAGAACGGAAGCGCCCGGGCACCTGTGCCGCCGCTTCGGCTTCGAACGTGGGGTTCTCCGCTTCCACCGCGATCTGCGGGATTTCGAGCTGAATGGCGCCGACATCGGAGGCCGGATCGGTGGCGGTGGCGGGCGGCTGGGCCAGGAGGACCACGGTGGCCTGGTACGTCTTCGCCGGCAACACCGCGTAGGCGGCTCCTATGAAGATCACCACGAGGAAGGTGACGAGGGCCACGACCCACTTCGCACGCACCGTTCGCACGATCTGCCTTACGTCCACTTCGCCCCCTCTCCTCCTCGGGTTCCGATGGTGGCGGCCGGCAGCCGCCCCCCACTCTCAATGCCCCGTTCAAGTGGGAAGCGGTTGCGCCCACCAGCGCGGCGGGCCAGCGCCCGCCCGTAGCAGCCTACGGGGCCTTTTGGAGCGGTGCGGGTCATTGCTGTCTCCACCCCCGCACCTCCGGGATGGAGCCGACGGCCTCGAGCGGCCGGGTCAGCGTCCGTGGCCTCCGCTCCATCGACGTGGCGCAGGCCCGCAGCATGCCGAGCGAGACCCCCAACAACGTGACAAACCTGTATTCGTCGAGGACCGGCTCGAGCAGGGCGGTGGCGACGAGGCCCGCCACCACGGCGACGAGGGCGAGTGCCAGTGCCGCGGTCGCGGAATCGAGATGTCTTCGCCAGGTCCGCAGGCCTTCCCCGATGGACGCCCCCAGCGCCGCCACGAAGCTCAGGAGGCCGATCAGGCCCAGCCGCAGCCAGAGGTCGAGCAGGATGTCGTGCGCGTAGGGATTGAGCTGGACCTTGCGCGTCCCGGCCTCGAAGAAGGGGAACTGCACGCCCAGGCCGAAGCCGATGAAGATGTGCTGGGGGATGAGGCTCTCGACCTCCGAGGCGAGGTTGAGGCGGTCCTGCGCCGATTCCGCCTTCGCCTCGCCGTGGAACAGGCTCTCGTAACTGGAGTAGAGCGGGAGCTGGGCCGGGTGCTCGTTGACGGCGGCGGGCACGACGACGAGTCCGATGCCCACCGCCACCACCGTGAGGAACGCGACCAGCACCTGGCCGGACGAGACGTGGAAGCGCCGGTGCTCCCCCCGCCACCAGCGCACGGTCACCGCGACCACAATGACCAGGAACGCCACCAACAGGTTGACCAGCACGGCCCGCTGATTGGCGAGGATCACCGCGCCCACCACCGGGACGAGCGCCAGGACGTTGCGGAGTCGAACCCGCCCCAACGCCATTCTGACCAGGAAGGCCATGGTCACGACGGCGAAGAGGATGGCCGCCGACTCGTTGCCGATCGCCCCGAAATCCTGGAGCGGGAGCAGGGGCAGATTCGTGTTCACACTGACGTGGGCCAGCGTCATGAGGTCGAGCACCGAGGCCAGCACGACGCACAGGGTGCCCAGCTTGAGCAGGTCGCCGCGGTCGTAATAGCGCCGGACGGGCACCCCGGCCGCCAGCGCGTACCCCCCGCCGATGTAGATGATGGCCTTCGCCTCGTAGATGTTCTGCGAGAACTGGTTGTGGTACAGCACCCCCTCGATCATCCCCACGAAGAGGGCGACGATGAAGACGAGCCAGAGCGCGGCCGGAAGGCCGATCCGCGTGGGTCTCCCCCGGGCGATCAGCCGGGCGATCAGGGCCAGCGTGATGAAGATCTCGGGCAGCCGCAATTGCGTGGAGCCCGACCCGGGGTGGAAGAGGCCGCGGGGGATACCGTTCGCTTCGCTGTAGAGCGCGCCCTCCACGGCGAGCATGCCGAGGAGGACCAGCGGGGCCAGCTGCGGGTTGCCCTCGCGCTCCCAACGGACGAAGAGGGCGACCAGCCCCGCCGCCAGCCCGAGGGCGGCGATGCCGCCGAGGATCAGCAGCATTGGCGCACCACCTGCAGCAGTGGGGCCAGGGCGGCGTCCCAGGTATGGCGGGCCGCCACCGCCTCGTGGCCCGCCCGGCCCAGCGCGGCGGCGCCCGCGGGGTCGCGGAGCAGCCCCGCCACCGCGTCGGCCAGGTCCGCCGCCGTGTCGGCCAGCACGACGCCCTGGCCCACCAGGTCCCCCATGCCTTCACACCCGAGCGACGTGGACACGACCGGCCGCCCGACATCGAGGGCCTCCATGATCTTCAGCCGCGTCCCGCCACCGGCCCGCAGTGGCGCCACGACGACGCGGGCGCGACCCAGGAACGGTCCGACGTCCGCCACCGTCCCGGTGACCTCGACCGAACCCCCCGCGAGCGCGCGCACCGCGGGTGCCGGGTCCTTCCCCACGAGCAGCAGCCGGGCGTCCGGCACCTGCGCCACGATCCTGGGCCAGATCTCGCGGCCGAGCCAGACGGCCGCGTCGACATTGGGTGCCCATCCCATGGTGGCCACGAAGGCGACCACCGGGTCCGCCGCTTGGGGCAACACGGCGGACGGTTCCCGGCCGTTGGGGCAGACCAGGACCGACCGCGCCCCGGCGGTCAAGCGGGCCCGTTCGACGTCGCTGACGACGACCACGTGGTCGAAGGTGCCGATCGTCCGGCGCTCCACGCGCCGAAGCGCAGCCGCCTCGCCGCGCAGGAGGACGCCGGCCGGGCCGCCCCGGGCGCGGGCGTAGCTGGCCACGAGGCCCGACTCGACGTTGTGCAGATCCAAGATCGACATCTTGGCCGGGACATTGCGCACGAGGGACACCATTTGCTGATATTCGACCTGCAACAGGTCGATCCCCTTCTCGTCGGCAGCACCGTGGACGGCCTTGACCATCGCGGGGCTCCAGAACCGTCCCGCGGACACGCTCTGCGCCCTGGCGACGCCTTGGAGCAGCTGCATGGGCCTCACCCGCCAGGGCACGGTCCGCACGTCGATGCCCAGGTCACGCAGGCCCGACGGGTCGGCGCTGCCGTCGTCGTAGGCACACAGCACCAGGTCTCCCAGCTCGGCCAGCCTCCGGGCGATGGCCAGCGAACGCTGGAGGCCACCGTTGTCGGCGGGGAGGGGCACGAACTTGGTGACCATGAGCGTCCTCACCGCCGGGCCCCCCCGCCCCCAGGTGCGAGCTGGCGGTAGATGCCGGCGAGCGCATCCGCCCTGGCCGCCAGGGTGTGGTGTGCCACGACAGCCTCACGGGCGGCGGCGGCCAGAGCGCGGCGCAAGCCGGGCTCGGACAGGAGCCGGGTCAGACCGGCCGCCAATGCCTCGGGACGGCCCGGGGCCACCAGCAGGCCGGTCTTGCCGTCCTCCACGAATTCCGGGATGCCTCCCGCGTCGGTCGCGACCACCGCGGCGCCGCACGCCTGCGCCTCCAGCACGCTCAGACCGAACGGCTCCGAGGCGGAGGCGTTGACCAGCACGTCGAGCGAGCGCAGGACCGCCGGCACCTCGTCCACCGGTCCCACGAAGCGATGACGCCCTGCGAGCACCGCGGACGCCTCGGCCCGCAACGCCGCCTCGTAGCCGCCGTCGTCGAGCCCGGGTGCGCCGACCACCGCCAAGTGGCTCTGTCCGGCCGGTCCCACCAGCAGGCCCATCGCCCGCACCAGCGTCATGATCCCCTTCTCGGGGTCGATGCGGCCGACCACACCCACGATCGGCTGGTCGGGACTGCTGCTCAGGCGGGCCCGCCACGATGCGTCGGGTGGCCCGGGACGGAAGCGCTCCGTGTCGACGGCCTGCGGGACGACCCGCACCCGTGCGGACGCCGGGCCCAGCGTGTCGGCCACCGCTCGGCTGACGGCGACGGTCCGCGAGGCCAGCCCCACCGCCGCACGCAGGACGCGGCGGCCGAGGCCCGGGCGCACCAGGTCGTGCAGCTCGAGCACCACCGGCCGCCGTGCGAGTCGACCGGCGACGGCGGCGTCGAGGTGGATCCACAAGCTGTTGGAGTGGATGACGTCCGCCTGCCGCGCCAGCCGCGCCAACTGCCGGGAACTGCGCGCGGTCGTGGCTATCTCCTTCGCCAGCGCGCGCACGCCGGGGCGGCCGTCATCGACCGTCCGCAGGCCCAGGTGGGGCGGGGCGGCGTTGGCGACATGCGGGAGGCCGAGCGCCGACCACGCCTCGGACATCCGGCCCGGCGGCGAGGCCAGGGTCAGCGCGATCCCGCGCTCGGCCAGAAGGGGAGCCAGTCCGAGAAGGCTCCGTTCGGCGCCCCAGACCTGTGGCGACGTCGAGACGACCAGGACGCGCAGCTGCTCCTGGTCGCCGACTCCCGCACCGCCACTCATCGCTCCACAGTCGACCACATGGTCGATCGATCGCCGCGTGCATAGCGGGCCATGCCCCCCAGCGCCACACCCTGCAGGAACATCACCTGTCCGGCTCCCGCCGACGCGCGCAACAGCAGGAGACGGGCCCTGGAGCCCTCCGTTGAGGGCGCACCTTCCTGCGTGGTCACCACCAGCCCTACACAGGCGAAGGCGTTGGCCAGAAGGAACAGACGGGCGAGCCTGCTCGAACGCACCCTCGAACCGGCGACGAGCAGCAGCGAGAGGTGCGCGAGCGGCCCCACGGTGTAGCGGGTCAGACGGTGACCCCAGAGCTCGGCCGCCACGAGTCCAGCCGACGGCCGCAGCTGGCGGCGCCGGCGATCGATCACGTGCAGGGCGCCGGAGACGTTACGGACCCGCCGCTCCCACGACGCGGCGACCGATTCGACCGCCGGGTCGAGGGCGCGGGCGCGTGGTTCGTACGCGATCCGGTACCCCTGTTCGACGATGTCGAGTGCGGTCCAGAAGTCGTCGATGGCGATGTCGGGCGGAATCGGGCGCCACACGTCCGCCCGGATCGCGGCCAGCTCGCCGACGAGTCCGATCGTCGTGCCCAGCCGGTCCTCACGTTGCTTCAGCCAGGATTCGAACCGCCAATAGATGCTCTCTCCGCCGTCGTCGTTCTCGACCTTCTCGCCGGCCACCGCACCCACTTCGGGGTCGGCGAAGTGCTCCACCGCGGCGGCCAGTGCGCCGGGCACGAGCCGGTTGTTGGCGTCGGTGATCACCACAATGGGCGTGGTGGCCTCCTCGAACCCCCGGTTGAGCGCCTGCGACTTGCCGAGTCGCTCGGGACCGGTCAGCGCGCGGGCACCGGCGCGTTCCGCCGCGTCCGCCGTCTCGGCGTCACCCTCCGCCACCACCAGGATTTCGAGCGGGCCCGGATACCCGTTGGCCCGGATGTCCTCGATTTTGGCCCCGATCACGCCGGCCTCGCGATAGGCGGGCACGACCACCGTCAGCTCGGGTGCAGAGTCGGACTCGAGACGCCGCTGCGGTGGGGCGGCCACGCCACGCCCGCCCCGGGTACGCCAACCCAGCCAGACCGGGTAGAGCAGATGTCCGGCGCTGGCCGCGAGCATCAGGCCGCCCACCGCCAGACTGCTCCCGAGACGTGGCCTCCTCACGGTCGTGTCAGCGCCAGGTCGTTCCGCGGAATTCCTTCCTCCGGCGGCCCGGCCACGTCAGCGACTGCGCTCCCCGTCATCATCGGAGAACACTACGCAGGCAGGGCTCTGCAGCCGTGTCAGAAACTGCGCTGAGGCCGCAGGCTACTCTCGCACCTGCCGGATGACGGCGCTGGCCGTGCGGGCCAGGATCACCAGATCGCTGCCCACCGACCAGTTCTCGATGTAGTGGTTGTCGAACCACGCCCGGTCTTCAATGGACGTGTCGCCACGCAAGCCGTTCACCTGGGCCAGACCCGTCAGGCCCACCGGCACCCGGTGCCGGTCGCCGTAACGCGGGACCTCCTGCTCGAACTGCTCCACGAAGAACGGGCGCTCGGGGCGGGGACCGACCAGCGACATGTCGCCCCGCAGGACGTTCCACAGTTGCGGCAGCTCGTCGAGCGATGTCTTGCGCATGATGCCGCCGAGTCTGGTGACGCGGTCGTCGTCATCGACGCTCCACTGCGTGTCCGACTGGTCGTTGACCCGCATGGACCGGAACTTCAGGACCTCCACCTCGCGGCCGTTCTTCCCGATACGGCACTGCCGGAAGTAGATCGGACCCGGACTGGACATCTTCACCCCGAGGGCGAGCAGCCCGTAGAGCGGCGCCAGCAACAAGAGCATCAGGCCGGCGACGGCCGAGTCGAAAGCCCGCTTGGCGGCACGACCCGAAGTCCGCATGGTCGAGCGCCGCAGGCGGACGAGGGGAAAGCCCCAGACCATGTCGACGTCACGCGGGGCGGCCTGCAGCCCGAGCTCGAAGAAGCGCGGGATGGTGTACATGTCGACGTCCGCGTTCTCGCAGGACCGGATCACCCGGACCAGGTCGGGGTCGCGGTTCACACCGAAGGCGATCACGACCCGGTCGATCTGGTGGGCCTTGAGCACGGAGTCGAGCTGGTCGATGCCACCGAGGACCGGTCGCGACAGCGACACGTCGGCGCAGTCGTCCAGCAGACCCACGGGGCGCAACCCGTAGCTCGGGTTCAGCTCGAGCGCGTCGGCGAAGCGCTCCGCCACCGGCCCGGCCCCGACGATCAGCACCCGCTGTCCGAGGGCACCCCTGGTGCGGGCGCGCCGGATGCCGACGTAGGCACAGGCCCGTCCGATCAGGAGGAGGCACAACGTGGAGAGTCCGACGAGGACGAAGGGGCGGACCTGCCGGCCGAAGCCGTCGAAGGCCCCGATGACGGTCAGCGGCACCGCCACGGCTGCAGCCACGGTGCTGACGTCCCTGCTGACGCTCAGCGTGATGCGTGGCGCGTATTGACCGCGCAGCGCGCAGACACCGAGGACACCCAGGACGAAGACCGCCGTGGTCCACTGCAGCACGGTCGGCGCGAACGCGGCGACGGCGATGGCCAGGACGAGAAGATCCGTCCCCGCCACGACCTCGCCGCTCGTGCGGGCGACGAACCGGCGGCGGGCGTGCGCGACCGACCCGGAATCAGCCTCCGGCTGGCCCCAGCGCCAGCTCTGTAGGTCTCTGCCGATCGTGACCGACGACATCCTGAGTGCTCCCTCGCCGAGCGGTGCGGTGATTGGTGCGCGAATCAGGCCGTGCGACGACGGCCGCGAACGAGAACAGCGCCCACACCGATCGCCACGACACCGATGACCGCCATCTCCTCGATGTCAGCACCCGTGAACGCCAGACCGCCGCTGGACGTGGTCGGGGTGGTCGAGACAGGCGAGGTGGTCGCTGCCGGTCCGTTCGCCGGGCCGTCCGAAGGCGCGGTGGTGATGCCGGTGGTCGCGGTGGTGCAGCCGGTGTAGCACGTTGTGTCCGCCCCGGCGGCACCGGCCAGGAGTCCGCCCACGGGAACCGCGAGCAGGACGCCCAGTGCGGGACCGCAAGCCGCGGCGAGCAGGCGCTGTGCCTTGGTCCTTTTCATCCTGAATCTCCTCCACTGTGTCCGCCCGAGAGCGGATCGATCCCAGAGCCACTTGATTCCTCGACCGATTCCCACAATCCCTTCAGTCAAAGGCACGCCAAGCCGCCGCAAGCATCATTCCAGGGAATTCGGTCGGCATGACAGAGCCAAAGGTCACAATGCCTGGAGACGAGGCCACAACGGTCCGACAATTCGACCCCTGCACCCCCCGCTCCCTGGGACGACTCTGAAAACGCACAGAGTGACCTCACGTCGAAATCTTTCCTAAGAACAGGCTCGGATGCACCGGGTTTCGCGATGGCCGGCGGTAGCCTCCCCCCGGTGGATGACGGCGAGCCCGGCGGGCAGAGCGCCGACCTCTCCGACGGGTCCGAGCCGAGTGGCACGCCGGGCCGTCGGCGCTTCAGCCGGCGGTCGAAGATCACCGCGGCCGTCATCGCCTTGGTGGCGGTCTGGGCCATCGCCGTCGTCATCGTCGTCGCGGTCGCGGCGGAGCACGTCCACCACGGTCAGGCGGAGGTGCAGTCGGCCCGGCAGGGGCTCTCCGCCGACGGGATCCTGACCGGCGCCCCGACCGCGTCGCTCCGGTCGGCCCAATCGGACTTCAGTTCGGCGCACGGTCTCCTCTCCTCTCCCTTGCTGTGGCCGGTCGACGTCCTTCCCGTGGCGGGACGCCAGCTCCGCTCGGTCCAGGACCTGTCGGGAGCGGCCGAGCACGTCGCCCACACCGGCGTCGAGACCGTCGGGCGGGCGCAGGCGCTCCTGCGGCTCCCCCATTCGGCCGGTCCGGCACGGGTGACGGCCCTGCAGGAACTGTCCGCACTCGCGACCTCGACCCATCAGCAGCTGACGGGACTCGACCTCGGTCCTGTCCAGGGACTCATCGGTCCCCTGGCGCACGTCCGCAACACGTTCGTCGACGACCTGACCCAGGTCCAGACGACGCTGGTGCGGACCTCGGACGCCGCCTCGTCCGCCGCCGCCATCCTGCAGGGTCCGAAGACCTACCTCCTCCTGGCCGGCAACAACGCAGAGATGCGGTCGGGCTCCGGCGCCTTCGAGGAGGCCGGCATCATCACCACCGGTGGCGGCGAGCTGCACCTCGCCGACATGGTCCCCACCTCCTCGCTGATCCTCCCCCCGGGCGCGGTCCCGGTGACGGGCGACCTCGAGGCCCGCTGGGGCTGGCTGATGCCCGGCGTCGACTGGCGCAACCTGGGCCTGACGCCCCAGTTCGACGTGAACGGCCCGCTGGCCGCGCGCATGTGGAAGGCCAGCACGGGCCAGACCGTCGACGGTGTCCTCACCATCGACGTGCAGGGCCTTCAGGAGCTCCTGCAGGTGACGGGGCCGGTCACGACGTCGACGGGCCAGGTCGTGTCGGCGTCGAACGTCGACCAGCTGCTGCTCCATGACCAGTACGAGGGTGAGACCTACTCGTCGGACTCGTCGGCCCGCGTCGACGAGCTGTCCACGCTCGCCTCGGCCACCCTGAGCGCGCTCGAGAACCGGCCTTTCAAGCTGCACACGATGGCCGACGCCATGTCGGCCGCGGCGACGGGGCGCCACGTCCTGCTGTGGTCCGCCGACCCTCGGACCCAGGCCGCCTGGAGCGGCGCCGGCGTGGCCGGCCAGCTCCAGCCATCGTCCATCATGGCGGACATCATCAACCGGGGCGGGAACAAGCTGGACCAGTACCTCTCCGAGGACGTCTCCCTCCGGCTCACCACGCGGGGCACGCAGACGGAGGGACGCCTGACCATGAAGTTCGCCAACCAGACGCCCCCCGGACAGTCGCCCTTCATCGCCGGCCCATTCCCCGGCCTCGGCACCGTCTACGGCCAGTACGTCGGGATCGCCACCGTCAACCTCCCCGGCGACGCCCGCGGCATCGCCTCCCCGTCGAACAGCTCGGTCGTGGCCAGCGGTCCCGAGGGGCCCACCATTTTGGAGGGCGCCACCATGAGCATTCTGCCGGGGGCGACGCAGAGCATCACGTTCACGTTCGTCCTGCCCGAGGCCCACGGCTCCATGACCGTCGTGCCCAGCGCCCGCATCCCCCCCGCGCTCTGGCACGTCGCCGGTTCCGGCGGGAGCTCGACCTTCCAGGACGACGCCCCCCACGTCATCTCCTGGTGAGCGGGGGCCGGACGGGGCGGGGCCGGCGGCGACCGACTACCCCGGGTCGGCCTACCCCAGGTCGGCCGAGAAAGCGGCCAGGCTGTTCGGGAACAGCCCGCCGGTCAGCTGGGAGTTGACGCCCGGGTCGTCGAAGTCGAAGTACGTCTCGTAGGCCACGTGGTTGGCGCTGTTCTCCATCCACGACACCATCTGGTTGATGTAATACGGGTCGTCGCCCAGCCCGTGGCCGTCGCTACGGATGATGTCACCCCATTCGGTGAGGGCCAACGGCTTGCCCTGTGACGACGCGAACTGCTGCGCCGCCGTGAGGGTGGGCAGGGTGGTCTCGGACCAGGCGTTCGCCGGGGTCTGCGGGCTGACCCACGTCTGGTCGTAGGAGTCCAGGCCGATCACGTCGACGTAGGAGTTCCCGGGATAGGCGGAAGCGACCGAATAGCCCGACGTGGTGAAAGCCGCGGCGTCGGGGTTCCACACGAAGCGGAAGTGCTCCCCCGACACGGAGCGCATGGCCGTCACGACCTGCTGGAAGTAGGCGGCGTAGTTCGCCTCGGCCGCTGACGTCCCGGCGTACCACGCCGTCCACGAGCCGTCGAACTCCCAGCCGAGCCGCAGGTACGCGTTCGACTGCCCGGCGGCGACGAGGGTCTGCGCCAGGGTCGTGAAGTACTGGTTGTACGCGCCCGTCGCCCCGGTGGCGAGCGTGGCGCCCACCCCGGTCGGGAACATCGGCACGCCGAGGCTGAGCGTGTAACCGGCTCCCTTCCAGGCCCCCAGGAGCCAGTTGAGGCTCCCACCCGAGCCATCCATGCCCGCCCAGCCGGCGTTGGTGGGCAGGTAGTCGGTGGCGATGGTGGGCGAGGTCTCCGTCTCGTTGGCGAACGACACCATGCCCGACGGGTCGGCGGCGCCGACGTAGGCGCCTTGCTGCAGCCCGCTGGTCGGCGAGGACGACGTGCTCGCCGGGACCGTCGTCGTCGTGCTCGTGCTGGTCGTCGTCGTGCTCGGCGGCCTGGTCGTGGTCGTCGTCGTGCTCGGCGGCCTGGTCGTGGTCGTCGTCGTGCTCGGCGGCCTGGTCGTGGTCGTCGTCGTGCTCGGCGGCCTGGTCGTGGTCGTGGTGGTCGCCGGCGGCTCCGTGGTCGTGGTGGTCGCCGGTGGCGACTGGACGCCCGACCCGGCCGACGGCGCCGGCGGGCCGAACGCGGTGGCGTTCCCGTCGGCGGTCACCACGGCGTAACCCGACGCGGGTGGGTCGATGACGAGACCGAGGGCGTAGAGACCGCTGCCGGCCGTCGAGCCGTAGTAGCCCGCGTCACCGAAGGTGAAGACCCCGCCGTCGGCGGCCACGAGCCAGTAGCCGCCGCCGTCGGCCGTAGGCGCCATGCCCACGATGGGTTGGTTCAGTCGGATGGCGCCGGTCGAGCCGTGGAACGCGGCGTCGCCGAAGCTGAAGATGCCACCGTCGGATGCGACGAGCCAGTAGCCGCGGCCGTCCGTGGTGGGCGCCATCCCCACAATGGCCTTGTTGAGGCGGAAGGCACCGGTGGAGCCGTGGAAGACGGCGTCGCCGTAGCTGAAGATGCCGCCGTCGGATGCGACCAGCCAGTAGCCGAGACCGTCCGGGGTGGCGCCCATGCCGACGATGGCCCGGTTGAGGTGCATGGCGCCGGTCGAGCCGTAGAAGACGGCGTCGCCGTAGTTGAAGATGCCGCCGTCGGACGCGACCAGCCAGTAGCCACCTCCGTCCGGAGTGGCGGCCATCCCGACGATCGGCCTGGAAAGGTGGAGGCCCGAGAGTGCCGGGGAACCGAGGGCGGGCGCCGAGCCGTGCGGGGTGACCGCGCCGGCGGACGTCGCCGTCCAGTACCCCCCTGACGGGTCGGCCGCCATCATCTCGCCGCCGCCGTAGCCGCTCGTCCTCACCTTCGACGCCGCGCCGGCCGCAGAGGAGAACTGTACGGCGAGGCCGAGGGCGAGAGCGGGGGCCAGCACCATCAGCACCGCACCTCGTGCCAACGACCGACTCCGACGGGATTGGCGCATCGTCTCTCCCCCCGGACCCGCGGACGACGGGGTCGCGAGGCGACGAGCAGTGCGCTCATTGCTGATTCGGCGGCCCGGCGAACTCAACGAGTCCCGTAGCTTTGCGTCCCCCCCTCACGGGAGGTTTGCCTTTTTCGTTCAGTCGGAACGATGAACGCCCAGGTGTCCCCCAGCAAGGGACTTTCGGACTATTTGGACTGTGTGGTCCCGCCCGGTGCGCCGGCGCGTTGTGCGCCCGGTGTGCAACGCACCCGTCACGGGTGGGTTCAGACCGGTGGCCGGGCCTCGAGGTCGGCGGGGTCGAGCGGGACGTGCCAGGTGAGGCGCGTGCCACCCTCGCGCGATCGCCCGAGCTCGACGTCGCCTCCGAGGCGTTCGGCGCGCTGGCGCAGGTTCTTCAGCCCGAGGCCGGCCGCGTGGGTGTCTTCGATGCCGGCGCCGTCGTCCGCCACGACCACGCGCAGATCCTCCCCGGCGGCGACGGTGATCACGACCTTCGATGCGTGGGCGTGTTTGCCGACGTTGGTCAGTGCCTCGCGGAGCACCGCCAGCACCTCCTCGACCAATGCGTCGGCGACCACCGCGTCCACCGGCCCGCTGAAGGACACCTGCGGGAGGAGGCCGAGGACGGGGCGCAGCTCGTGCACCAGGTCGAGGACCTTCGGGTGCAGTCCCTCCTTGTTGATCGTGAGCTCAATGTCGAAGATCGCCTTGCGGAGCTGGCGGATCGTCTCATCGAGCTTCTCGATCGCCTCGCCGATCCGCATGACGGCCTCCGGTCGCTCCACCAGCCGCGCCGTTCCCTGCAACGACAGTCCGATGGCGAACAGCCGCTGAATGACCGAGTCGTGGAGGTCGCGCGCGATGCGATCCCGGTCCTCTGTGAGCACGCGATCGCGCACGAGACCGTGCAGCCGCGCGTTCTCGACGGCGACGCCCGCCGCCATGGCAAGGGCGTGCACCAGCTCCTCGTCGTCCTCGGAGAATTCCGGCGCCGTCCGTTTGTTGGTCAAGTACAGGATCCCGTAGACCTCGCCCTGCACCCGGACCGGGACGCCCAGAAAGGACGTCATACCCGGATGGTGCGGCGGGAAGCCGAAGCTGTCGGGGCTCTCGGCCAGGTTGGCCAGCCGTACGGGAGTGTCCGCCCCGATCAGGGCTCCCAGCACGCCCCGCCCGGTCGGCCGCGGGCCGATGGCCCGCTCCTCGTCCTGACTCAGTCCCACCGTGAGGAACTGGTCCAGAGCCGTGCGGTCCTCCGTCAGCACGCCGAGAGCGCCGTACTGCGCGTCGACGAGGTCGCGGGCCCCTTCGATGATCCGCCGCAGCACCACCGGCAGGTTGAGCTCGGCGTCGAGGACCAGTATCGCTTGCACGAGTCGGCGCAGCTTGGCGGGATCATCGATCCGGTCGAAGGGCTGCACGGGACGTCAGGATAGAGGCGGGCTGATCGCCCGCGCCGCGTGCCTGCGGGCCCCTGCGACGCGCGCGCCCGCGCGGGCGCGGCGCACGGACGGAGGCGTGGCAAGATTGGAAAGTGACGATCCGGGTCTTCCTCCTCGACGATCACGAGCTCGTGCGCACAGGTCTGCGCACGCTGCTCGAGGCCGAGGAGGACATGGAAGTCGTCGGCGAGGCGGGCACGGCGGAGCGGGGTCTGCGCTGTATCGGCGAACTCGTCCCCGATGTGGCGATCCTCGACGTCCGGCTGCCCGACGGCAACGGCATTGAGGTGTGCCGGGAGGTCCAGGTACTGACGCCCCAGGTCAGATGCCTGATGCTCACGTCGTACTCCGACGACGACGCACTGTTCTCGTCCATCATGGCGGGCGCCTCGGGCTACGTCCTCAAGGAGGTCGGCGGGGGCGACCTCCTGGGCGACATCCGACGGGTCAGCCAGGGGATGTCGCTGCTCGACCCCGTCCTGACCCAGGAGCTCTTCGACCGCCTGCGCAAGGACCAGGAGGCGGAGTCGCGCCTGACCGTGCTGACCCCGCAGGAGCGCAAGGTCCTGGAGCTGATCGCTCAGGGTCAGTCGAACCGCCAGATCGCCGAGCAGCTCTTCCTGGCCGAGGCCACCGTCAAGAACTACGTCTCGAGCCTGCTGTCGAAGCTCGGCATGCGGCGGCGCACCGAAGCCGCCGTCTACGCGGCTGTCCTGGCCGAGCGCAAGGCCTTCAACCCCCGGTCCTGAGCGGACGCCGAGCGGTCGCCCTGCCCTATGCGACCTTGATCCGGCGGTGGTCGTCCAGCGTCCGGAAATCCACTCCGATGGCCCGGAGCTGACTCTCCAGTCTCTCCCGCTCCACCAGGGGATTCCCGAACCGCTCCGGCTCGGACTCGATGCCCATGGCGGTGCACAGGCGCAGAAGCATCCGGTCGTGATCGAGCTCCAGAGCCAGATCCTCCGCCATCATGTGCTCGCCGTCGCCGTCATGCTCGTCGAGCCGCCGACGGCACTGCAGCAGGATCACCACCAGCTCGTCGCGCGAAACAGGCAACGGCAGTGGGTCCACGTCGGCACACAGGCCCGCGAGCAGTTCGCTGTACATAGACATCGCACATAATTTTGCCCGGAATTGGGTTCGACCAATAGGGCCGATACTCCTGTTTCGTATAGAGCCGATACTCCCTATCGGGATCGGAGTGCGCTCGGAAGGGGGCTT
Organism: uncultured Acidimicrobiaceae bacterium; assembly: GCA_963843365.1. Taxonomy (GTDB): domain Bacteria; phylum Actinomycetota; class Acidimicrobiia; order Acidimicrobiales; family RAAP-2; genus Bog-473. The sequence goes on from CAWJKG010000001.1 coordinate 49,568, forward strand.
CGTGCCTGGCGCCCCGCCCGGCCGGTCAGCGGCGGCTGACCCTGGTGGAACGGTCCGCCCGGGCCAGCACGTCCTCGGCGGACTCGGAGTCCTCGGCCACGGCCACGCCCAGGGAGGACTCGAGCCTGATGGCCTGCCCCGGCACGTCGACCGGCTGGTCCAGCGTGTGCTGCAGCCTGCGAAGGAGCGGGTCCACCACGTGCTCGTCGGTCACCGCCACCACGACGACGAGCTCGCTCCCGCCCACCCGTCCGACCGTGTCCTCGGCCCGCACCACCGAGGTGAGGCGGCGAGCCGTCTCGCCGAGCACGGCGTTCCCGACCGCGTAGCCGAGGTCCAGGTTGATCTCTCCCAGGTTGTCCAGGTCGATGTGGCACACCACCACGTCGCCACCGTGCCGGCGGCGGCGTGCCAGCGCCTGGGTGAGGCGGTCGAGCACGAGGAGCTGGTTGGCCAGCCCCGTGTGGGGGTCGGCCATGGAGAGCTGGAAGAGCTGGTCGTACTTGCCGCGCGCCACCCCCCTGGCCGGGGGGGTGTCAGGCCCGACCGAGCTGAACTCGCGCAGCATCGACTCGACGCTCTCGGCCGAAGCGGGTGCATCGTTCGGCGCACGGCGTCCCGCCGCCTCCGGCTCGACGGCGCGGGGTGCGGCGGGCTTCACCGGATCGACCTCGCCAAGGTTCTTCTTGGCTTTCCTCACAGTGTCCCCTCCGATACGGGATCTCTCACTCTTATCGGTTCATTGGCGGCCGAAACAGAGCCGGAAGTCATGAGGTGGCCCCGAACGGGTCCGCTGCCCGCCGCACCGCCTCGACCACACGAGCCGGTACACCCGCATTGACCTGGGAAAACGACCCGGCCCGGGCCTGGCGGCGCCGCGCCCCGCGCTAACCTGGGTGCGCTGGCCACGGCGTCGCGCCTCAGCTCGCGCTGCGGACAGCCCCCGCCGTGCCGATCGGCTCGGCGCCACTCGAGACCGCGAGCCGACCCATACAGCCAATCCCCGCAACCGTTCAGACGAGCGCACCGTGACCACCCCGGCGGCCATGGTGACCGGCACCGAGGCCCTCGAGGACCTCGTGCGCCAGGTGGCTGCCGAGGAGTACTACGGCTTCGACACCGAATTCCACACGGAGCGCACCTACGTCCCCGATCTGGCCCTGATTCAGATCGCGTGGGCCGACCAGGTGGCGCTGGTGGATCCCCTCGCCGTCGATCCCGCGCCGCTGGCGACCGTGTTCAACGGGCCGGGGGTCGCGGTGGCGCACGCAGCCTCCCAGGACCTGGACGTCCTCATGGCTGCGTGCGGCGCGGTCCCCTCCACCGTCTTCGACACGCAGATCGTCGCCGGCTTCCTGGGTCTCTCGACGCCCTCCCTGTCGCGCCTCGTGGACCAGATGCTCGGCGTCTCGCTCCCGAAGGCGGACCGGCTCTCGGACTGGCTCGTCCGGCCGATCTCCGCACGTCAGATCTCCTATGCCGTCAACGACGTGGCTTATCTGCTGGCGCTGCGCGACGTGTTGACCGATCGCCTGCGTGCGCTGGGGCGCCTGGAATGGGCCCTGAACGAGTGCAGCGAGGTGCTCGGCGACCACACGCCGGCGCGCGTCCCCGAGGAGGCCTGGTGGAAGCTGGGCGACATCCGCAGCATGTCCCGCCGGTCACGCGCCGTGGCGCAAGAGGTCGCCGCGTGGCGCGAGCGCACCGCGGCGACCACCAATCGGCCGCGCCGCATGATCCTGTCGGACCTGGGCCTGCTCGCGCTGTCGCAGCGGCCGCCCCAAAACGCCGGCGAGCTGCGCGCCACCCGCGGGGTCGACGGGCGCCACCTGGCCCAGGGCAGGGCCGACGAGATCATGCAGGCGGTCGAGCGCGGCCTGCAGCTCCCCGCGGAGCAGATCCGGATGCCCACAGAGGGGCGCGATGCACCCGCTCCGGCCGCCGCCGTGGCCGTGTGCTCGGGCGTCGTGCGTCAGATCGCCGACGACCTCGACTTCGACCAGGGCCTGCTGGCCACGCGGGCCGACATCGCCCAGTTGCTCAGCGGCGAGCCCAGCAGGCTCGACACGGGCTGGCGCCGCACCACCGTCGGGGACCCGCTGCGGCGCTTGATCGCGGGGGACGTCGCGGTCACGTTCGACCGGCGCGGGCAGCTGGTGATGGAGGAGCGCCCCGGCAAGACCTCTCCTAGTTGACGAGCTTCTCGCGCCCTTCCCAGTAGGGCTGGCGGAGCTTGTACTTCTGGAGCTTACCCGTGGCCGTCCGATCGAGGGCGCCGCGGAACTCCACGCTCGTCGGCGCCTTGAAGTGAGCCAACCGGTCGCGGCAGTGGGCGATGAGCAGCGCCTCGGTGACGTCCGACCCGTCACGCACGACCACCAAGGCCTTGATCGTCTCACCCCACTTCTCGTCGGGTACCCCGATGACCGCCACCTCGGCCACCGCCGGGTGCTGGTAGAGGCAGTCCTCGACCTCGATGGACGACACGTTCTCCCCGCCGGTGATGATCACGTCCTTCTTGCGGTCCGAGATCACGAGATGGGCGTCCTCCACGTGGCCGCCGTCGCCCGTGTGGAACCAGCCGCCCTCCAGCGCCGCCGCGGTCTCGGCCGGTTGCTCCCAGTAGCCGGCGAAGACGTGATTGGAGCGGGCCAGGACCTCACCCTCCTCGTCGACGGCGATCTCGACCCCCAGGGCGGGCGTGCCGGCACGGCTCAACAGCTGCGACCGGGTCGCAGCACCGAGGTCGTCCCACTCGGCCGGGGCCCGGTTGATGGTGAGCAGCGGGGCCGTCTCCGTCAGGCCGTAGATCTGAATGAACTCCCAGCCGAGCTCGGACTCCACCCGCTCGATCGTCTTCGAGGGGGGCGGCGCGCCGGCCACGACGAGGCGCACCGTGTCGCGGCCGGCCACCGGCCGGCCGGCGGCGGCCCGGCTCTCCGCGGCGCCGAGGATGGCAGCCACCACCGCGGGGGCGCCGCAGAGCAACGTGACGCCGTGCTCCTCGATGCGCGTCAGGATGTCCTCCCCGTCGACCTTGCGCAGCACGACGTGGGTCCCGCCCATGCCCGTCACTGCGTACGGCATTCCCCATCCGTTGCAGTGGAACATGGGCAATGTGTGCAGCAGCACATCACGGTCACTGACGCCCGTGTGCCAGCCGAAGGTCGCCGCGTTGAGCCAACAGTTGCGCTGTGTGAGCTGCACGCCTTTGGGCCGTGCCGTCGTGCCCGACGTGTAGTTCACCGAGCAGGTCGCGTCCTCCTCCGCTTCCCAGGCGCGCGGAACCGCACCGAGCGGAGCGGGTGCGAACAGCGCGGCGTCGTCGCTCCCGTCGAGGCAGAAGCGGTGCGCCACCTTCAGTGTGCTGACCTCGTCGGTCAGATCGGGGTCGTACAGGAGGACGGACGCCCCGGAGTGCTGCACGACATACGCGATCTCGTCCGCGGTCAGGCGGAAGTTGATCGGCACCAGGACCCGGCCGAACCCGCTGACACCGAAGTAGGCCGTGAGGAAGCGGCCGGAGTTGGGGCTGACGATGGCGACGCGTTCCCCGTGGTCGACCCCGAGTCCATCGAGCGCCAGGGCCATGCCCCGCGCCCGTGCGTCGAGCTCGCCGTACGTCAGCGTCCCCAGTGAGCCGGGGACATCCGGCTCGTCCACGACCGCGACCCGGCGCCCGTAGACCAACGCAGCCCGGTTGAGGAAGTCGGCCACCGTGAGCGCGACCCGCATGCCACCCCCGATCACTCCAGTCCGGCAGGCGCCGGCAGAGCGACCCTACCGGACAGCCCTGCCGCGCCTCTTAGAAGTGACCGAGGACCGGGTGGGGCACGTAGGGCTTCTCCAGTGCGGCGATCTCGTCCTCCGACAGCTGCAACTCCTCGGCCGCCAGGGCGTCCTCCAAGTGCCGCTCCTTCGTCGTGCCGACGATCGGCGCCGCCACCCCCGGCTTCGCCAGCACCCAGGCCAGCGCCACCTGTGGGGGCGGGACGTCACGGCGGGCGGCCACCTCGACCACGGCGTCGACGACGTCGAAGTCGGTGGGCTGCTCGTAGAGGTAGTCGGTGAAGGGATCCGTGCTCGAGCGGGTGGTGTGGCGCCCACCGTCCCTGCTGCGGTTGCCTGCCAGCACCCCTCGGGCCAGAGGGCTCCACGGGATGCACCCCACGCCCTGGTCGAGGCAGAGCGGAATCATCTCGCGCTCCTCTTCGCGGTAGAGGAGGTTGTAGTGATTCTGCATGGAGACGAACTTCGTCCAACCGTGCGCCTCCGCCGTGTACTGCGCCTTGGCGAACTGCCACGAGAACATGCTGCTGGCTCCGATGTAGCGCGCCTTGCCGGACCGCACGACGTCGTGCAGCGCCTCCATGGTCTCTTCAATCGGTGTGCGCGGATCCCAACGGTGGATCTGATAAAGGTCCACATAGTCCATGCCGAGGCGCGCGAGGGACGCGTCGATCCCCGAAAGGATGTGCTTGCGGCTGAGTCCTCCCCGTTCTCACCCGGGCCGACCGGCATGAACACCTTCGTGGCGATGATGGCCTCGTCCCTGCTCAGGAACTTCGGCACGAGGCGACCGGTCGCCACCTCGCTGGCACCCGCCGAATAGGCGTCGGCCGTATCGAAGAAGGTCACTCCTCCTTCGACGGCCGCCCGCACGATCGGCTCTGCGGCGTCCTCGTCGATGACCCAGGCCCGGTCGCTGTCGTTCCCGAAGCCCATCATGCCCAGGCAGATCCTCGACACGCGCAGTCCGGATCTTCCGAGATTCGTGTAGTTCATGGCTGACCTCGCTCCGCCGGGACGCGCCGTCACGGCGTCCGCATGCTTACCAGCCTTCGCTTCGGCTCCGTGCGCCCGCGCCCACAGGGGGAGCGGTGCCGTAGAGGCATACGCTCAGGGGCACCCCGCCCCGCTCGACCACTGCTGCCACCAGCAGCTGCCGGTGCCACCACTCCCGGAGCCGTGGCCGTCCCCGGCGTCGTGACCGTGGCCAGAGCCGTCACCGTGCCCATGCCCGCCGGTGCTGCCGCTTCCCGTGGTCCCCGTGTTGCCGGTGTCGCCACCACTCCCCGTGTTCCCGGTCGTCCCGGTGTTTCCCGTGTCGCCCGATCCGTTCCCACCGCCCCCGACCGGAGCGGCGCCGCCGGACGCCGAGGAGACCGGGATGGTGGTCGTGGTGGTGGTCGATGTGGGCGTGGTGGTCGTGGTCGTCGAGTTCGTCGGCGTGGTGGTGGTCGTCGTCGTCGTCGAGGTGCTCGTTCCCGCCGGTGGCGTGCTGGAAGGACCTGTCCCGGCCACCGCGAGCGTGGCGGTGGGAGTGGAGTTTGCGCCCGGGGCCGGCGGCGCGCCCGCGATGAACACAGCGGCCGAGGCCTGCCCCGTACCACCATTCGAAACCAGCCCTGCGCCGCCGGACTGCGCGCCGGCGGGAGCCGCAGGTGCCGATCCGGTAACCGGCTCGGCAGGGAGGCCGGGGACCGTCGTCGTCGTCGTGCTGACGGGCGGGACGACCGGGCCCGATGCATGGGCGGAGAGCACGGACTGGGCCATGGGGCCCGCGCCCATGCTGAGCCCGGCAACGACCGACAGGGCCGCTGCCGCGACCGCACCCGCGGCCACGAGACGATTGCGGACGAAATAGAGGCCGGCAGCGGTGATCGACTCGGGTACGGCCGCGCGCGTCGACGCCTTCGGAATCGGGTGCCCGAATGTACGAGACGTGAAGACCTCTTCCAACGTCGCGAGATCGTTCGCTTCAGCCCGGTCGGGCTCCGGCCCCCTCATGATCCTCCAGCGTCGTCTGTCCGGCTGGGCTCGCTCGCTCGGAGTTCCGCCTCCGAGGTGCAGACGCCCCCTCACGTTCAACGATATAGGTGGGAGGCCTGCGTGAACATGCGAAACCCTGGAATCTGTTGGGAATTGGTGTGAACTGCTGTGTGCGGTTCGAATAGCAATCTTCTGCTGCACGCGCGGTGCATCAATTCCGCGCTGTCCGGCGCGGTTGTCGGTGCATTGTCCGCGTGGCGCGCCGCCCGTCCAGCACACGTGGCGCGACGCCGCGACACGTGCAATCAACGTGCAACCCGACAGCAATTCTCCGTTGTCAGAGCGTTGTCGCGCTCACCGCTTGATCGACGGCGCTGACCGCGCTGCTCACGGCGCCGTTCACCGCGGTGGTGGCCGGTGCCGCTGCCGGCACTTCGCTCGCGAGTTCGCTCGTGACGTTCGACACGGCCGAGCCGACGCTGTTCGCACCACTGCCGACAGTGGACGTGACGGGTGCCAGCGGGTCGGGGCCTCCGGACCCGGACGGCAACCCTGGCGCCCCGCCGCCGCCGCCCGAACTCCCGGTCGGCACGGGTGGCCCGGATCCGGCTGATCCCGTGGTGGTCGCCGCCCCACCGAGGGTCACGCGCCCGGCCGGCGCGCTCTGGCCGCTCACGTGCGGCGCCGGCAACGGCACGCCGAGCGCCAAGGCCCCGGCGGCGACGTCCCCGGTCAGCGCCCCCGGGGTACTCGGGCCCGTCGACGCCGGGCTCGACGTGCGGACATGGCTCCGCGGGTGCGCCCGCCCCTGTGCCCCGTGCGCGGAAGTGATGGGAATGGTGGAGTGCTGGCCGGCACCGGAGGTGACGCCGGCGACGACCAGAGCCACCAGCGCGCTGAGCGCGGCTGCGCTCCGGTACCGGTTCGGCTGGCGTCGCCACGGTCCTCCAGACGGGACCGGTGCGCCAGCAGCGGTCATCCCCGCCCCTGCACCCCCTGCGGCGGGCGCCGCGTGCGGCGTTGGATCGGGTGTCCCCGGGGACGGGGCGACGGACCGTGCGGGTGTCCCTGTGGTCGGGCCTTCCTCCCCGGAGCGCAGTCGCGACCACGCGTGGGCGTCCCGGTTCGTCGCGAACGGCGCGTCCGTTGTGCGCCAGAACTCCTGTGATCGGAACACCTCTTCGAGGCCACCGGCGGCGGTCAAGCCCTGGCGGTCATTGTTCATGCCCCCTCCCTTCGTCGGCGTCCGCCGTCAGTCGCCGTGCTCGGCCTCCGCGGGGCGGCGGCGACCGGACCGGCTGATCGCCAGGCCCATCAGGACCGCGCCCAGACCGATGACGATTTCGAGGAGCAGCGGGGCGCCGGTGGAGGCCAGGGACGACGCTCCCGACGCGGCGGTCGCCACGGTCGGTCCACTCGCCGGCACCGGGTTGCCCAACACGGTCGCTCCCACCGGCAGCCCGCCGGTCGAAGCCCCCGAAGCAGGCGACGACCCGCCGGCAGGTGCCGGCGACGCCGTCGACGGCGACGTCACCGGTTGCGGGCACGCCGCGTTCGCACGGCCCTCGAGTGCCGCCTGGACCCCGCACACCGTGACCGGAACGGTGGCCCCGGATCCCTGCGATCCGGGACTGCCGCCGGAACCCGGCGTGCCCGAGGAGGTGTGACCGGCACCGGTGCAGGTGCCATCGGCCGTGCCCTCGAGCGCAGCCGACACGGCGCAGACGGTGACCGGCGCGAACACCGGTGCAGGCCCCGTCTCGTCGCTCGAGACGTGCGCCGGCTCGCACGAGTTCGACGCTGTGCCGTCCACGGCGACGACGACGCTGCACGCGTTCACCGGGATCACGCCGTCAACAGGGGCGCTCTGGCTCCCATTACTGGTGGGCAGGTCGTTGACGAGCGGGAATCCGGCATCGGGCATGCACATGCCGCTGGAGGACCCGTCGGCCTCGACGACAGCGCCGCAGGCCGTCACGGGGACGAAGAGATCAGCGGCCTGACCCTGCTGCGCCACCGGGTCGGGCTGCTGCGGGCAGTCGGCCGAGCTGTCCCCGTCGATCTCCGCAATCACGTCGCACACGGTGACGGGCACCGCCGCGTCCACCGTGCCCGACTGTGTGGTGGGCCCGCTCGTCCCCGACGTGTCGCAACTGCTCGACGTGTTGGCGGCCAGGCCGACATTGACTGAGCAGATGCTCACCGGTGCGTCGGCGTTGACTGCGCCGTTCTGTGCTGTCTGTCCGGATTGGCCGCTGGTGAGCCCGAACGCCGTCGCCGCCAGGTTCAGCAGACCGATCGCGTTGTCCTGCGCCGTGATGGGGACATTGGCGTCCGCCAGCCCTCCGGGCTGATTCACCCCCACCGACGTCGTGGAACAGCTGCTGCCGGCGTCGGCGCCCGCCCCGACCGAGACCGAGCACACATTGATCGGCGCGGCCGCGTTGGCAACGGGAGAAGACTGGCTCGTCGCATTCGAGCCCGTCGTCGAGTCCTGACCCGGCAGCAGCGTGCCACCGATTTCGTTCGACAATGCGGTGACGGGAGCGGCGACGGACGCCGGCAAGGGATCCGATACGGGCGTGGGCGTTGCCGTGGCCGAGCCCGTCGCCTGTGCGACTGCGGACGCCGCTGCGTTCTGCACTGCCTGCGCCGTCGCCTGCAGATCTGGTCCGGTCGACGCGGCGCCGGCTGGAGCGATGTTCAGACTGGCGCCCGCCGCCAGGACCAGACCGCACGTGGCGATCCCGAGAGATATCCATCGATTCCGCCGCATGGCTTGCTCCTTCCGTAGTGGGACGCTCCGCCCTCAAGCCGCCCATCCCTCATACCCGGCGAAACGGAAAACTTCAGGACCCCATGCGAACGTGGTCAAGAATTGTGAATGCACGCCGGCTGCAGGCGCCGCAGATGACGCGCAGGCGTGCGTCACCCCGTCGCTTTCGGCAACGGCACCGACGCCGCGCACCGGTTCTTTCACCCCGCGCCCGCCGCGCGCGCACGAACCGCCTCGTTGTGCTTCGGCGCTACCCCCGTGAACGACGGAAGTACCGGCTCAGCGTCTCCTCCTGCTGCTGGTACGAAGACCCGATGCCGGAGCCGTACAAAGAGGTGGGCTCTTCGAGCATGCGCTCGAAGGTGAGCTTGCACACGGCCTGACCGTTCTCCACCATGAAGGGCACGTCGTGTGCGCGCACCTCCAACGCGGCCCGCGAGCCTCGGAACCCGCCGGAGGGGTCGAACCCGAAGCCCGGATCGAAGAAGCCCGCGTAGTGCGTCCGCAGCTCACCGCTCGTCGGGTCGTATGCAGTCATCTCGGCGGCGAGGGTGGGTGGAATGCTGACGGCCTCGTTCGACATCAGCAGGTAGAAGCGCTTGGGGGAGAGGACGAGGCGGTCCCCGTCCTCCCGGAAGACCGGATCCCAGAAGGGCAGGGGGTCCACCTCGCCACCCTTTGTCAGATCGAGCAGTGGCGCGCTGTCGCGGGTGCTGTGCCCGACCTGCCCGCGCGCATCCCCGCGCAGATCGAGCCCGAGGAAGAGGCCGTTCGAGAGCACGAGATCGTCGACCGGTACCGGTGTGCCCGACCGGTAGAGGATCGGCTCCGCCAGGTGGGTCTCCCGGACTTCGTCGTCGGTCAACCACGGCTGCCCGAGGGACAACCGGAGTTGATTGAGTGTGAGATCTTCCCGGACTCTGACGGCGAACGAGAGGGGGACCACCTCCAGGTACAGCGGGCCCTGATAGCCCGGTGCGATCTCGTCGAAGCGGTCGCTGTTGTCGGTGATCACCCGGGTGAAGACGTCGATGCGACCCGTCGAGCTCTTCGGGTTGGCCTTGCCGCGAAGCCCGGCCGGGAGGTCGAGCCGTTCCTTGAGTTCAATCAGGTACGGGCAGCGGGCCTCGAGCATCGCCCCGTCGCCGCGCAGATCGATCTCGTCGAGGACGTAATCCTTGAGCTTCCGCTCGACCGAGTCGCTGCCGGGGAGGAAGCTGCACCGGATGCGCAGGGCCCGTTCTCCGAGCCGCAGGTCGAGGCTGGCGGGCTGCACGTTGGCGTCGGGAATGTTGAACCGGCCCGCGTCGACGTAGCCGGCCCGGATCGCCCGCGCCAGCAGCTGTCCGGGCAGCACGCCGTCCGAGGTCGATTGGAGGTTCAGCACCACGGCGCCCGCTCCGATCCACGTTGCGTTCTGTCGGGCACTCCCAGAGCAAAGCACGTCGCCGGGCCGGCGCGAAAGACCCTGCGTGGGGACGGCATCGGGCACAGCCTGTGGATGACTTGGGGAAGACACGCGCGACACGGGGGTTTCCCAGGAAGGAACTGGTATCCACAAGGGCCGTGAGGAGGGATCACCTGGATCCTCTCGCCGCCCGTGCTAGAGAAAGGGGTGAACGGGGTCGGCTCGAGGAGCCCAGGCGGCGAAGAGGGAGTGTGACCCGGGTGCCCACAGCACATACCGACGCGCACGGTTCCCGCGAGGACGAGGATCTCCTGGAGGACCGCCCGATCACCTTGATCGACATCGCCCGGGTGCTCGGACGGTCGGCCGGGGTCGGGCGCTCGGGCGACGCGCTCCTCATCAGGGCCTGGAGAGACGATCTCACCCTGATCGACGAGGCCCTGACGTACGCCCGCTCCGTCCTCGCCGCCGACCTGGCCATTTTGACCCAGGCCGGCCCGCGGGCCGCCGTGGATCCGGAGACCGTCATCGAGGACCTCCCCGCCATTTTGGCCTCCGGCCGCGGCGAAGGGCAGGGATCAGGGGGCGGGGGCGAGGAGCTGGAGCTGGACCTCGAACTGAATTTCGACGAAGGCCTCTTCGTCCGCACGGATCACCTCCTGGCGCCCCACCGTGAGATGGCCCGGATCGATCTGGCGGTTCCGGGGGCCCGGGCGCGCGTCGTCGCCATCGTCGAGGAGCAGCTCGCCATCCTCACCGAGCGCCAGGCTGCCGTGGAGGCCAGGCTCCAGCAGATCAGGGCCGTGATCATCCGCCAGTACAGGGACGCGGCCGCGTCGCCCCAGGACCAGTCCGCCTGACCCTTCGCCCCTTACGACGATCCATCCTTGTGGCGCAGGCTCTCGTACAGCTCCCTCGGCCATCGCGTATAGCGAAAGGTCCGGGTCTGGCGCAGCGTCTCGAACTGATTCCGCCAATGCGCTTCCCCGCTCTGGGCTTGCGCCAATTGCGCTTCGAGGCGAGTCACCATCTCGGAAAGGTCTGCGAGCTCGTGGCTCGACTCGACCCCGGCGAGCGGTCCTCCGTCACCGGCAAACCGACGTCCGACGAGACGGTCGTCAATTTGGGCATGCGCCGCATCGAGCAGCGCCGTGAACTCGGCGCCGAGGAAGCGGCCATCCGGTCCCGGCGCGCCATTCAGCTCAATGAATGACTGCAGTTCCGGGTACTCCGCCACGGAGGCCGCGTAGTCGTGTCGGAGCGACACCATCGACTCGCGGAACCGGGCCGGGCTCAAGTGACCGTGGTCGATTGCCCAGCGCATGAGGAGCTCGAACTCGAACAGGAGGGCCGAATACGCGACGCCCCGCTGTTGCGAATACTGCCCACCGTGCACGCGGTAGACGGATCCGAGGAAGCCCGTGGCGACGAACTTCATTCCGTGGTGCGCCAGGTTCGTGTACAGGACGACGTCCGTGAGGAATCTCATGCGCACGCCCTGCAGATCGAACGGGTCCGGTATCGCTTCCAGCGCGCCGCGCGCCACGAGCACGTGACTGGGTCCCCCGACGAAGTTCTGTCTCTGGGCGATGACCCGCTCGAAGAACTCCTCCGCCGGAAAGATCCTCTCCTCGGCGGGACCCACGCCACTCAGCAGCTGTCCCGGCCTGCCGATCTCGTCGATCACACACCACGAACTGAACACGATGGCGGCGCCGTACCGTTCGGCTGCCTCCGTGAGCCGCTCGAGAGCCTCCGGGAACAAGAAGTCGTCGTCATGGAGGAACTTCACGTACTTCCCCGTCGCCAGAGAAAGGAGGTGATCCCGGTTCGCTCCCGGTTCGCCGCGACGGGGATTTCTCACATAGCGAATCCGCGGGTCCGACCACTTCGACACGACGGATTCCACGTCCGGGTCGGCGCTGTCGTCGCTGATGATCAGCTCGAAGTCCCGCAGGGTCTGCCCGAGCACCGTGGCAAGAGCGACGTCCAGGAATTCCGGGCGAAAGGCCGGAATCGACACCGAGACGCGCGGCGTCATGACCTCGTCAAGCGGGCATCGAATCGATAGTTCGCGTTGAAAATCTCCTCCGGCATGCGAGTGAAACTGGCGCTCCATCCGGCCGCAGCGGCGAACTCGCGCAGTTCATCTTCTGACCACCAGACCCCGATCTGGCTGGTTGGTTCGGACAGTATGTCTTCGTAATCGGTTTGGGATCCGAAGAAGACGTCTGCGCGCTCCTTGTCCGGCAGGTTGCCGAGCAGTACCGTGCCGACGTTCGTGAAACGCTGACTCAGACCCGCCAGAGCGCGCTCCGCCGTCATCCGGTGCAGGTATTGGAACCCCGCGTAGCAAAGTGCCTTGGTGAACCGCAGCGGCTCCGGTTCCTCCCAGACGAACTCTGCGACGTCGCGGAAGACGAACTCGAAATCGGGCAGCTGCTCGAAGTTCGTCTTGGCGACTTCGATCAGGTATTCGGAGGCGTCGACTCCGACGAACGCACGACATGACTCGAAGAGGCGGCTCGACAGCGCACCATTTCCGCACGCGAGATCGAGGAGGACATCATGGTCGCGGAGCTCGAGGCCGGTCTTGATCGCTTCGACGATGACGCCCAGCTCGTCTTCGCTGATGGGCTGTCCGTACCGTGTCCGGCGCACCTGACCCCAGAAGTCATCTGGAGGAAGCGATTTGGGGTACTCGTTGTATTCGTACTCAGGCGCGGAGCCGGCAGGGCTCTCATGAGGGTGCATGGTCAAACCACCTTGACAACTCGTGCGGTGTCGATCGCGTCGACGACCGCTTCGGGTTCGTTCCACATAAGCACGTCAAGAATGGAAAGGCTGGGAACGAACCCGAACTCCGCCGTTGGGTAGACCAAGGCCGGCATGTCGAGAAAGCTGAGCGTGACACCGTTGGCGGCGAATTCCGCCGGGTCGAAGAGCTCTCGTCCGCCGATCGGATTGACGTATTCGTCCGCCTCCAGACAGCGGGAAATGGCCGGTGCCCAGCCACCCGGGTGGGTCACCGGAGCGATGGAGAGCTCCATTTCGGAGGCAATCCGGTACGAGAAGGGAATGCCCAGATAGGCACACACCACCTGCAGCCCACTCATGTTCAGATGCACCAATGAGTCGTCGTGCAGACCCTCGAAGGTCTCGTCGACAAGACAGCAGACCTGGACGTAGTGGGGTGCTCGCTTCCGGTAGTGGCTCAACTTGCCGAGGACGGAGCGGTGGGCGCCGGAGCGGTCCGCGAGACGTGCTTCGTGGATCGCCATGTTTCTCGACGATCCCTTGAGAGGGACGGTGATGTACATCCACCCTGCTGTCGGATGCAGGACGCGGTTGCGGTTCATCCATGACTTCGGCGTGTACTGCGTCACATCGAACGCCACCCACGCGTCTGTTTTCGAAATGAGCGCGAAGTACCCCAGGTGCGGGAAGAAGTACGGCTGCATGATCCCGAGCCTCATCGCAACCCCTCATGCGGACGATCGCCGCGGGAAAAGGGAGAGGACGTCACCTTAGGCAGCAAGCCGGCGCGCCACCTCGTCTGCGTGTCGCTGCACTGCGTCGAGGACTGCGACAATCGTATCCACGTCCTCCGTGCCGACCCGAGCGCCCAGGGGCAGCTGGACCACGGAGCGGCACAGCGCGTCTGTGTTGGGCAGGGCGTCCCGATACTGCGGAAACCACGTGGAATACGGCACGCTGCGGTGGCACCCCGGGAAGAAGTACCGCCGTGCATTGACGCGCTCCGCTTTGAGGACGCGCAAGACGGCGTCTCGGTCGAGCCCGAATCGCTCCGCATCGATCGTGCACGTGAACGACTGCCAGTTCGACTCGTCGACGGCGACCGGGGCGACGGCATCGATCCCCGGGACTCCACGCAACGCACTGGCGTAGCGGTCCCAGAGCCGCGCGTTCTGCTCCCGATTGTCATCGAACCGGGACAGGCTGAGCAATCCCATGGCGGCCTGGGCCTCGGAGAACCGTCCGTTCGTCGTAATCGGGACGCTCACCGGCGGACCTGCGCCATAGCTGCTGCGGATATTGCGCAGACGGCGCGCCAGATCGTCGTCGTCAGTCGTGATGCAGCCGCCCTCGGCGCTGTTGACGATCTTCGTCGCATGGAAGGAGAAGACCTCCGCGGCGCCGTGCGCAGCCAGGCGCTTTCCTCCCAACGCACATCCGAAGGCCTGCGCCGAATCGAAGACGAGTGGCAGGTCGGCGTCCCGTGCGAGCTTCTCGAGCTCGGGAGGATTGCACGAACCTCCCCAGAGGTTCACGCCGAGGATGGCCCGCACATCACTCGTGATCAGAGGTTCGACGATCTCGCGCGACATGTGGTGGGTGGACTCGTCGATGTCACAGAACACCGGTTCGAGCCCGCTCCAGGTCATCGCCTGCGCACTGGCGATGAAGGTGAAGGCGGGCAGAATCACCTTTCCCGTCAATGACAGTGCCGTCGCGACCACAATCAGCCCCACCGTGGCGTTCGTGACACAGAGGGCGTGGCGAACACCGAGGAACTCGGCGAGCTGCGACTCGAACTCGCGGGCCAGGGGCCCGTGGTTGGTGTAGTACTCGCGATCGAAGATGCCGCGCATTTCGCGGGTGTACGAGTCCCAGTCAGGGAAGTACAGCTGTCCCACCGGCAGCACCTCGGTGAACTTCGGAAGGCCACCGAAAATGGCCAGGTCGTCAATCTCCACCGACATCGCGCGCTTCCGAGGTGAGGCGGCCGTCGATGGCTTCGCCGTGTGATTCGATCAGGGAGAGCACCGAGCAGATCACGTCGACATCGTCGACGGTGACCTGATAGCCGGACGGGAGGACGAGGAGGCGATCGGCCATGGCTTCGGTCACGGGCAACGTCGTCGTGATCGTCCGGTAGGAGGTGGATTTCGTGTGCAGGGGTGGGGAGTAGTAGGCACGGGCCAGCGCACCTTCGGCATTGAGAAGATCGAGGGTCCGGGCCCGACTGAGAGGCCAGTCATCCTCGAGACGCACCACAATGTTCTTGAATCCGGGTCTTTGGGACACATCGAACGTGAGCAGGCGCACGCCTCTGACGGGCGCAAGCTGCTCGACGTACCGCTCGTACAATCGGCGGTTGCGGCCGACCTGCTCTGTGACCCCGTCGAGAGAGGCCAGAGCCATCGCGGCGTGGACCTCGTTGAGCTTCGCGTTGACACCGAAATAGTCGGTCTGGTCCTGGAACCGGAACCCGAAGGCACGGGTCAACGCCAGCTCCTCGGCCAGCTCAGAGTCGTTGGTGGTGACGTACCCCCCCTCGAAGCCGTTGAGGAGTTTGCTCGCATGCAACGAGAACAGTTCGCAGCGTCCGAAGGAGCCCACCCGCCGTCCCTCGAAGATCTCATACGACGATTCCACGGAGTCCATCACGAGAGGAATGCCCGATGCGGTCGACAGTGCTTCCAGTGCCCCGGCGTCACAGCAGTTGACGATGGGATGGACACCGAGAAGAAGGGCGGTCCGGTCGTTGATGAGAGGTGCGACCGTGTCCGGGCTGAGAGCCAGGGTTGCCGGTTCGACGTCCGCGAAATGAGGGGTGAGACCCGCCCACGCTGCCGCGTCGGCCAGCCGGCGATATGTGATGGAGGGCATGATCACTTCGTCACGAGACGCCAGGGCCAGCGCCTTCATGGCCAGGACCAGACCCCAGAATCCGCTCGAGAACGTCACACATCGCTCGACACCGTGGTATTCGGCCAATCTGGCTTCGAGCTTGCGATTGGCAGGCCCGTCGTTGCTGAAGGTCCGGGCCTCGAATGACAGCCTCGAATACCCGAGGAAGGCCTCGAAATCGGGCCGCCAGAGATCTGAAGTGGGTCGGACACGCTCGAAGGCGACCCCGCCGCCGAAGACCGCCAGGTCGGAGACGGCCGATTTCGTCAGCGACACGCGTCTGAGAACACGGGACTCATGAACGGCCCACAGTAACCCCTGGGGCCGATCAGAGCCGTGAGCAGTCGCGCCTGGTCAGGGAGGCGCAGAGGGACGGTCGCGCCGGCACGGGAGAGGGCTTTTCGCCCGCAGCCCCTCCCCCGGGGGGCCGCCGGCTTCACGAGTCCGCCCGCTTCGCTCAGCGATAAGCTGACGGGTCGTCAGATTTCGGCGCCCGGCTGGTGCCGTGTTCCCTTCTCCGGAGGTCCCATGCTCGACTACGTCATCCGATCCGGCACGGTCATGGACGGGACCGGCGACGCCGCGCAGCGGGCCGACGTCGGAATCCGCGACGGCCGGATCGTGGCGATCGGACAGGTCGAGGACGAGGCCGCGATCGAGTTCGATGCCGCCGGGCTGACCGTGATGCCCGGTGTGGTCGATCCCCACACCCACTACGACGCGCAGCTCTTCTGGGACCCTCTGGCCTCCCCCTCCAACGTCCACGGCGTGACCACGGTCATCGGGGGGAACTGCGGGTTCACGCTGGCCCCCCTCAACGCAGGGGACGCCGACTACATCCGCCGCATGATGGCCAAGGTCGAGGGCATGCCGCTCGCCGCGCTGGAGAACGGCGTGCCCTGGAATTGGTCCAGCTTCGGCGAGTACCTCGACCGGCTCGAGGGCCGCTTGGGCGTGAACGCCGGCTTCCTGGTGGGGCACTGTGCCCTGCGGCGCAAGGTCATGGGCGCCGAACGGGGCGAGGAGGTGGCGACCGACGAGGAGATCGCCGCCATGCGTGCCCTGCTGGCCGAGTCCCTGGCCGCCGGAGGCCTGGGGTTCTCGTCCTCCCAGTCGCGCACGCACTCGGACGGCGAGGGCCGCCCCATCAGCTCCCGCTATGCCGATCGTCGCGAGATGCTCGCCTTCTGCGAGGAGGTGGCGGCCCACGAGGGCACCACGCTCGAGTACATCACCAACGGCTGCCTCGACTCGTTCACGCCGGAGGAGGTCGACCTCATGACCGCCATGAGCGTCACCGCCCGGCGCCCGCTCAACTGGAACGTCCTGACCGTCGATGCCCGCTCCGCCGACCGCATCGCCCACCAGCTCTCGGCCTCCTCGACCGCCGCCGCGGCCGGCGGGCAGATCGTCGCCCTCACCATGCCGACGCTCGTTCCGATGAACATGAGCTTCCGCACCCACTGCGCGCTCTTCCTCATTCCGGGCTGGGGCGACGTCATGGGGCTGCCCGAGGCGGAGCGGATGCGCAAGCTGGCCGATCCCGCTGTCCGGGCGGAGCTCGACGAGAAGGCACACAGCAAGGACGCCGGGGTGTTCCGCGGGTTGGCCCGTTGGGGCACCTACGTCATCGGGGACACGTATTCGCCCGCCAACGAGGGTTGCGCGTTCCGCAGCGTGGCGGACATCGCCGCCGAGCGCGGCACCGCGCCGTTCGACACACTGCTCGACATTGTGCTGGCCGACGACCTGCGCACCGTCCTGTGGCCGAACACAGACGACGGGGAGGAGGCCACCTGGGAGATGCGTTCCGAGATCTGGAGCGACCCCCGGGCCATGGTCGGCGGGTCCGATGCGGGCGCGCACCTCGATCGCATGTGCGGGTCGAACTATCCGACCGCCTTCCTGGGCGACTGCCTGCGCGGCCGCAAGCTCGTGCCGGTGGAGAAGGCCATCCACATGATGACCGCGCAGCCGGCGGCCCTGTTCGGCCTGCGCGACCGGGGCCTGGTGCGCGAGGGCTACGTGGCGGATCTCTTCGTCTTCGACCCCGAGACCGTCGGCTCCGAGCCGGCCCGGCTCGTCCACGATCTCCCCGGCGAGACCCCCCGGCTCTACGCGGGGTCGCACGGTGTCGTCCGCGTCCTGGTCAACGGCGTCGAGACGGTCCGCGACGGTGCCCCGACGGGCGCGCTGCCCGGCACGCTCCTGCGGTCCGGCCGGGACACGGCATCGGTCGTACCCGCGCCCGCCTGAGTCCCCCGCTCCCGCGTCGCCGTCTAGCCTGCGTCCGGTGACGCCCGACCCCAATGATCCGGCGCTCGCCGTCGAGGAACCGCCCTCGACGGCGGCCCCGGGTGTCGACCAGGCGCCCGACCAGCCGTCAGCCGATCCGCACCCGACGCGCTGGATCAAGGAGGCCGCCATCGTCGTGGTGGTGGCCGTCCTGGTGGCGGTGCTCCTCCGGGCCTTCGTGGTCCAGACCTTCTTCATCCCGTCCGGGTCCATGGAACCGACGCTCCAGATCGGCGACCGCATCCTGGTCAACAAGCTCAGCTACCACATCCACGGGGTCGATCGGGGAGACATCGTGGTCTTCTCGCGGCCCCCGACCGAGAATTGCGGAGGGCCCGAGGTCAACGACCTCGTCAAGCGGGTCATCGGACTGCCCGGCGACGTCATCTCACTCGAGCACGGGTACGTCTACATCGACGGGAAGCGACTGAACGAGACCTGGCTCCCGGCATCCGAGCAGGGCATCACCGTGCCCGGACCGGCGGGTCCGGGGTACAGCTCCAACCTGGTGCACGCCTACCGGGTGCCGCCGGACAACTACTTCGTGATGGGTGACAACCGGACCGACTCGTGCGACAGCCGCTACTGGGGGCCGATCACGCGGTCACTCATCGTCGGCAAGGTCGAGCTGCGCGTCTGGCCGGTCACGTCGTTCCACATCTTCTGAACCGGATCTTCTGAGCGGGGTGCGGCGCCGGTCCCGGCGCCGCACGTCAGGCCTCGTCGGTCTCGGCGCTCACCCGGGCCACGGCGGCCACGCTCTGTCCCTCGTCGAGGTTCATGACCCGCACCCCGGTGGCGTCGCGTCCCTGTGAGGCGATCTCGCGGGCCTGGGTGCGGATCACCACACCACCCGAGGACACCAACAGGATCTCCTCATCGAGCCCCACCATGAATGCCGCCACCACGGTCCCGCGCGTACCGGTCAAGCGGATGCCGCGCACCCCCTGACCGCCCCGCGCCTGGCGGTTGAAGCGTTCGAGCTTCGTGCGCTTCCCGTAGCCGGCATCGGTCACGATCAAGATGTCGGTGTCGTCCGCCGCCACGTCCAACGAGACGACGGCGTCACCGGTCCGGAGGCGGATCCCCCGCACGCCGGCCGCATCGCGTCCCATGGCGCGGACATCGGTCTCGTTGAACCGGATGGTCATGCCGTTGCGGGTGACCTCGAAAAGGTCGTCGTCCCCCGACGTCGCCACCACCCGCACCAGTTCGTCCCCGTCGCGCAGGTTGATGGCGATGAAGCCCTCGCGCCGCGACTTGTCGTACTCGCTCATGGCTGTCTTCTTGACCTGGCCCAGCGATGTCGCGAACACCAGGAACTGATCGGGCGAGAACTCCCGGGTGGCGATGATCGCCGCGATGGACTCGTTCGGTGCCAGGGGCACCAGGTTGACCGCTGCGGTCCCCCGCGCCGTCCGGTCCTTCATGGGGATCTCGTGCCCGCGCAGCCGGTACACCTTCCCCTGGTTCGAGAAGAGCAGCAGGAACGCGTGCGCGGAGGTGTGGACCACCTGGCTGACCAGGTCCTCCTCCTTCAGCCGCGCGCCCTGGACACCGCGGCCGCCGCGGCCCTGCGTGCGGAAGGCGGCGGCCGCCACGGACTTGATGTAGCCGGCCCGGGTCATCGTGACGACGATCTCCTCGTCGGAGATGAGGTCTTCGACTCCCATCTCCCCCGGGTCGTGGGTGATGGCGCTCCGGCGCGGGTTGCTGTACTTGTCGCGGATGGCGCCCATCTCCGTCTCGATGACGCCGCGCAACTTGTCGTCGTCGGACAGGATGGCCTCGAGCTCCGCGATGGTGGCGCGCAGCTCCTCCATTTCCGCCTCCAGCTCGGAGCGCCCCAGCCGGGTCAGGCGACCGAGCGTCATGTCGAGGATGTGGGTGGCCTGCACCTCGGTGAACGAGAAGGGATCGGCCATCAGCGAGGTACGGGCCTCGGGGCGGTCCGCCGACGCCCGGATGGTGGCGATCACGGCATCGAGCATGTCGATGGCGCGCAGCAGGCCCTCGACGATGTGCGCCCGGTCACGGGCCTTCCGGAGCCGGTACTCCGACCGGCGCTGAATCACCTCGATCTGGTGATCGATGTAGTGCGACAGCGCCTGGGCCAGGTTCAGCGTGCGGGGCACGCCGTCCACCAGCGCCAGCATGTTGACCCCGAAGCTGGTCTGGAGCGGCGTCTGCTTGTACAGGTTGTTCAGGACGACGTTGGCATTGGCGTCGCGCTTGAGCTCAATGATGAGGCTCGGCTGCTGGTTGGCCGACGCGTTGCGCATGCCGCTGATGCCGTCGAGGTCGCCGGCGCGCACCAGCTCGGTGATCTTCTGCTCAATCACCTCGACCGAGGTCTGGTAGGGCAGCTCCGAGACGACGATCCGGTCGCCGGAGCGGCCCTCTTCGATCTCGGCGACGGCGCGCATCTTTATGGACCCGCGCCCGGTGCGGTAGGCGTCGAGGATGCCCTGCCGGCCGAGGATCTGCGCCCCGGTCGGAAAGTCCGGCCCCTTGACGAACTCCATCAGCTCGTCCGGCGTGGCCTCGGGGTGACGCAGCACGTGCAGCGCGGCGTCGATCACCTCGCCCATGTTGTGCGGCGGGATGTTGGTCGCCATGCCGACGGCGATGCCCTGCGAGCCGTTGACGAGAAGATTCGGGAAGCGACCCGGCAGCACGACCGGCTCCTGTGCCGAGCCGTCGTAGTTGGCCACCATGTCGACGGTCTCTTCGTCGATGTCGGCCATGAGCTCCAGCGCCAGCGGCGCCAGGCGGCACTCCGTGTAGCGCATGGCGGCGGCGCCGTCGTCGGGACCGCGGCCACCGAAGCTCCCGTGCCCGTCGATCAGCGGGTGGCGGAGCGAGAACTCCTGGACCATCCGAGCCAGCGCCTCGTAGATGGCCGAGTCGCCGTGCGGGTGGTACGTCCCCATGACCTCGCCCACGACCTTGGCGCACTTGCTGTGCGGCCGGTCCGGACGCTGCCCGTTGTCGAACATGGAGTAGAGGATCCGGCGGTGCACCGGCTTGAGCCCGTCGCGCACGTCCGGCAGCGCTCGGGCCACGATGACCGACATGGAGTACTCGAGGAACGAGCGCTCCATCTCCTCCTGGATCTCAATGGGCTGAATGGAGCCGCCGACCGGCTCCTCCGCGGTCGGGGTGTCGTCGCTCCCGCCCGAACCGGCTCCCCCGCGACCCGAGCCGCGTGTCGACTGTGGCATCTACTCCCTACTTCCGGTCCGCGTGCTCAAATGTCGAGGAAGCGGACGTCTTTGGCGTTCGTCTGAATGAAGTGGCGTCGCAGGTCCACGTCGTCACCCATGAGGATGGAGCAGACCTGGTCCGCCGTCGCGGCCTCCTCGACGTTGATCTGCAGCAGCGACCGCTTGGCCGGGTCCATGGTGGTGTCGCGCAGCTCGGCGTAGTCCATCTCTCCGAGACCCTTCAGCCGGTTGAAGTCGTGCTTGTGGTCGGGGTGCTCGGCCAGGAAGGCCGCCTGGGCAGCGTCGTCCTTCAGGTAGATCTTCTCCTTGCCGACGAGCGTCGAGTACAGAGGTGGTTGCGCCACGTACACGAATCCACCCTCCACGAGCGGTGTCATGTAGCGGAAGAAGAACGTCAACAGCAGCGTCCGGATGTGGCTCCCGTCGACATCGGCGTCGGCCAGCAGGATCACCTTGTGATACCGGATCTTCTCGACGTCGAATTCCTCCGCCAGCCCCGCGCCGATGGCGGAGATCAGCGCCTGGATCTCCGCGTTCTTGAGCATCTTGTCGATCCGGGCGCGCTCGACATTGAGGATCTTGCCGCGAATCGGCAGGATGGCCTGCGTGTGCGGGTTGCGCGCATCCTTGGCCGAGCCGCCGGCGGAATTCCCCTCGACGATGAAGAGCTCCGACTCGCGCGGGTCGCGTGAGGAGCAGTCGGCCAGCTTCCCCGGCAGTCCGGCGCCGTCGAGCGCCGACTTCCGCCGCGTCAGGTCGCGGGCCCCCTGGGCCGCCAGGCGGGCCCGCGCGGCCTGCATGGACTTCTGGACGATCTGGCCTCCCTCGCGCGGGTTCTCCTCCAGCCATTCGCGCAGCTTCTGGTTGGTGGTCCGCTCGGTCAACGAGCGGATGGAGGTATTCCCCAACTTCGACTTCGTCTGGCCCTCGAACTGCGGATCGCGCAGGCGGACCGAGATGATCGCGGTGAGCCCCTCGCGGATGTCCTCGCCCTTGAGGTTCTCCTCCTTCTCCTTCAGCAGGTTGCGCTCGCGGGCGTAGCGGTTGACCACGTTGGTCAGCGACTTGGAGAACCCCTCGACGTGCATGCCGCCCTCAATGGTCGAGATTCCGTTGGCGAAGGAGTGCAGCGACTCGTGGTAGCCGGCGTTCCACTGCAACGCGATCTCGACCTCCTGGCCCTCCTCCGCCTGTTCGAAGGACGCCACTTTGCGGAAGAGCGATTCCTTCGACGCGTTGAGGTGCTTGACGAAGTCGACGATGCCACCGTTGTACTTGAACGTGGTCTTCGTCTCGGGATCGGTGCGCTCGTCGACGAACCGCATTTCGAGGCCCTTGTTCAGGAAGGCCATGATCTGCATGCGTTCGAGCACGGTCTGGGCGCGGAACTCGGTCTCGTCGAAGATGCTCCCGTCGGGCCAGAAGGTGACCGTGGTCCCGGTGCGCGGCTCGCCGGTGCTGCGGTCCTTGGGGGCTGGACCGACCGCGCTGATCTTCCGGATGATCTTCCCGCCCTTCCCGAACTCGGCCTCCCAGTGCTTGCCGTCGCGGTCGACCTCGAGGATGAGCCGCGTCGAGAGGGCATTGACGACCGAGACACCGACGCCGTGCAGGCCACCCGAGACCTGGTAGCCCTGTCCCCCGAACTTGCCGCCGGCGTGCAGCGTGGTCAGGACGATCTCCGCCGTGGACTGCTTGGGATACTTCGGGTGCGGCCCGACGGGGATGCCGGCGCCGTCATCGCTGACCCGGCAGCCGCCGTCCGCCAGCAGCGTGACGTCGATCCGTGAGGCCCGGCCCGCCATGGCCTCGTCCACCGAGTTGTCGATGACCTCCCAGACCAGATGGTGCAGGCCGGTCGGACCGGTCGATCCGATGTACATGCCGGGCCGCTTGCGGACCGCCTCGAGCCCCTCGAGGATGGTGATGTCGCCCTCGGAGTACGACCTCCCGGCGTCACCTGGTCTCTCATCCACCTTCACTGCCACAGGCGCGCCCTTTCAGAACTGAGGTCTTCGCGGTGCGTATCGAGTCCCCGGAGGGTGATATCCGGCCTTTCGATGCGAACGCACCATTCTACCCGACAGCGGCCGCAATTCGGCACCTCTGAACGGTCTCGGAGGTCGGACTCTGCGTCATGCTCAGGTCCGCTCGACGACCACCTCCAGACGGTCGATCGACGTCTCCCCGAGGTCACGCAGCCGGGCGAGGATCTGGCCGGACTCCATGCGGGCGCGGGTCGCCCACGCCGGGTGCTCCACCGCGACGACGAGGACCCGGCCGTCGACTCGCTGCGGTCGCACGTGGCCGCCCAGTTCGCTGCCGACGAGCTCCTCCCAGCGGGTGAACACCGCCTCCATGACCGCCGGCGTCGGTGCCGAGCCGAGCCGCCCCAACAGGCGCGGCATGGAGTCGCTGAGCCGTCGCGGGCCACTGTCGTTGCGCCACCGGCTCACCGGGTGCCCAGTCCCTCCACAGGGAGCAGCCGGGTGACGGCGATCCCCTCGGGAAGCGGGGCGGCGGTCGTGAGGATCGACTGGCCCACCGGGAGCTGGGCCACCAGGGCACGGCTGCGGGCCGGGTCGAGCTCCGAGAACACGTCGTCGAGCAGCAGGGTGGGCACCAGGGGTGTCCGGGCGCGGATGAGCTCGTGCGTCCCCAGGCGCAGGGCCAGGGCCAGGCAGCGCTGCTCGCCCTGGGAGGCGTGGGTCCGGGCTTCACGGCCCTCGATCTCGAGCAACAGGTCGTCCCGGTGCGGCCCGGCCGTGTTCACGCCCCGCCGGAGGTCGTCGCGCCGGCTCGCGGCCAGCGCCCCGAGAAGGTCGCCGTGCCAGCTCCGGACGTAGCGCAGCGAGGTGAGGCTGTCCCCTGCGCCGGCGAGACGGCTGTAGGCAGATCCCACGAGGGGGTCGAGGTCGGCCGCCAGGCGCTCGCGCGCGGCCACCAGCACCTTGCCGGCATCGGCCAGACGGTGGTCCCACACGTCCAGCGTGGCCGTGACCTCCTCGCCGGCGCGTCCACCGGACTGCCGGAGGAGGGCCGCCCGCTGGCGCAGGATCCGCTCGGTCTCGTCCGCCGCCCTGGCCCCTTCGGTGTCGAGGAGGGCCAGCGCGTCGTCGAGCACCTCGCGACGCCTCTTCGGTCCCCCACTGACGATGACCAGGTCTTCCGGCGAGAAGAGCGTGCACGGCACCGCAGCCGCCATGTCGCGCCGACTACTGACCGCCTTGCGGTTGACCCGCGTCCGGCTGCGCCCGGCGGGCACGATCTCGGCCTCCACCAGCGTCGGACTGTCGCGGCCGTCGAGCTCGGCCCGGACGATGGCACGCTCGCTTCCGGTACGCACCATCGCCTCAGGCGGTGCGCCCCGGAAGGATCGCCGCGAGCCCAGGTAGGCCAGGGCCTCGAGGATGCTCGTCTTCCCCGTGCCGTTCGGGCCCGTGATCACCGTGGTGCCCTCGGCGTCCAGGTCGATGTGCGCGGCGCGGAAAACGCGGAAGTCGGCCAGCTCCAGGTGCTGGACGCTCACCGCGACGGCGGGCCGCTCAGGAGACCCGGACGGGCATCAGGAGGTAGCGGAACTCCTCATCCTCGGCACCGCGCACCGTCGCGGCGCGCGAGGCATCGGCGGTCTCGACGATCACCTCGTCCCCGGCGACAGCCTCGACGCCGTCGATCAGGTACGACGGGTTGAACGCGATGACGAGATCCTCGCCCGAGTAGTCCCCGTCCACCGCTTCCGCCGCGTCACCGACGTCCTGGCTCTGCACGCTCAGATCGACGCCGCCCTGCCGCATCGACAAGCGCACCGGTGTCGTGTTGTCGCGCACGAGCAGCTGCACCCTTCGCAGCGCGGACACAAAGCTTTCCTTCCCGAGATGCAGTCGGTTCGGGTAGTGATCCGGAATGAGTTGCTTGTAGTCTGGATAGCGACCCTCCAGCAGGCGGGTGCTGATCTGGACGTTCCCCTGCCAGAACGTGATCTCGTTGCTGCTTGCCGCGACACCGACACGGTTCGTCTCGGATCCCTCCGAAATGGTCCCGGTGGGCAGGCGCTGCAGCTCGGAGAGCGCGCGCGCCGGGACCAGCAGATCCTCCTCCCCTGGGATGCTCTCGGTACCGGGCAGATCTCGCATGGCCATGCGGTACGAGTCGGTCGCCACCATGCGGATGCTGCCGTCGACCCGAGAGATCAGCACGCCGGTCAACAGGGGCCGACCGTCGTCGTGGGACGCGGCCCGGACGACCTGGCGCACGGCCTCACCGAGTGCGGTCTCCGAAAGTTGCGTCGTCGGTTCGTCGGTCTTGCCCACCGGCGGAAACTCCACGACGGGGTACGTGTGGAGTTTGAACGTCGATCGGGCGGCGCTGATGGTGATGTGATCCCCCTGGTCGGCAAATGTCACCGCGCCCGGCTCGAGCCGGCGCACGATATCGGTGGACAGCCGCGCCGGAATGACACAACTCCCGTCGTCGATGCCGATCACCTCCCCGGTCACCTGAATGGTCAGGTCCAGGTCTGTCCCGGTGACGGTCAACCCGTTGCCGTCGCACGTCAGCAACAAGCCGAGCAGGACCGGTGAGGAGCCTCCCCGGCCACCCACGGCCCGGCCCGCCGTGGCCAGCATGTCCACGAGTGCATCGCGCTCGGATCTGAACTTCACCGACGCCTGTCCTTTCGGAGGTTTTCCCATGCCTTCATCGCGCAAGGAAAGGTATATGAGTTTGGGTAGAGGTAGTAAGGGGTGTGGATTGTGGACGACACGGTCCGATCCCTGGTGAGCGAGGCAGTCGCTGTCCCCATGGCTCTGTGGGTCGGGCGCGGGACCGATGCTACGTGTCGGGTGGGTCTGCTCGCCCTGGGGATCAGTGACGGAGCCGTCCCCAGGACGGGACGTCGTCGTCCACAGCCTTTGCGGCTGGCAAACCCCAAGCGCGCGGGGGGTGAGGGGACGGCGTGACGGTCAGGCCGAGCCGGCACGGATCTTCTGTATGAGCTCGGTGACCTGCTCGTAGATCTGCCGGCGCTCCTGCATTTGGCCCGCGATTTTGTCGACCGCGTGGATGACGGTCGTGTGGTCCCGCTTGCCGAAGACGCGCCCGATGGCGGGATAGCTGTAGTCCGTGAGCTCCCTGGTCAGGTACATGGCGACCTGGCGCGCGGTGACGAGCGGCCGGGTGCGGCTGGGCCCGCAGATCGCCTCGATCGAGAAGCCGTAGCTGGCCGAGGTCGCCTCGAGGATCATCTGAGGGGTGATCCGGCGCGGCTCGCCCGCCAACACGAGGTCGGACAGGACCTTCTCCGCCTGGGCCAGTGATATGGGCTCTTTGTTGAGGTTGGCAAAGGCACAGATGCGGGTCAACGCGCCCTCGAGCTCCCGGATGTTGTCCTTGACGTGGGACGCGATGAATTCGAGGACGTCGTCGGGCACCTCCTGGCGCTCGCTCAGGGACTTGGAGCGCAGGATGGCCAGGCGGGTCTCGAGGTCCGGGGGATCGATCTCGGTGATGAGGCCCGAAAGGAAGCGGCTGCGCAGGCGGTCCTCGAGCGTCTCGATCGACTTGGGGGGCCGGTCGGAGGTCAGGACGATCTGCTTGGAGGCCCCCTTGAGGTCGTTGTAGGTGTGGAAGAACTCCTCCTGCAGGCCCTCTTTGCGCTCCATGAACTGGACGTCGTCGATGAGAAGCACGTCGCAGTCCCGGTAGCGGCGTTTGAAGGCCAATGTGGTCGAGGTCCGGAGGGAGTCGACGAAGTCGTTCATGAAGGTCTCGGTCGTGACGTAGAGGACCTTGCGGCGGGGGTAGTTCTCGGTCACGTAGTTCCCGATGGCGTGGAGCAGGTGGGTCTTGCCCAGGCCCGAGTCGCCGTAGATGAAGAGGGGGTTGTAGGAGCGGCCGGGCGTTTCCGCCACCGCCTGCGCGGCGGCGTGCGCCAGGCGGTTCGAGGATGCGGCCACGAACGTCTCGAACGTGAATTTGGCGTCGAGCTGCACCGCGGGCGATTCGCGGCCGGCCCGGGCGGGTGCCGTGGACACGGGCTCGGGCGGGAGGCCGAAGACCTGTTCGGTCGTGGGCTCCACGGGGGGCGGCGCCGGGGCGGCGCGCTCGTGCACCTCGAGGCGACCCCGGACCGGGACGCCGGCCTCGTTGGCCAGGGTGTCTTCGATCATGGGCAGATAGCGCGACTCGATTCGCTCCCGGATGAGCCCGTTGGGCACGGAGAGGACGAACTCGCCGTCCGTGTAGGCCAGGGGCTCGATCCCGGAAAGCCAGAGCTGCCAGGTGGTTTCGGACACCTGCTCGCGGAGGGACCCGGTGCACCGTGTCCAGAGATCGCCTGCCTGGGTCACTGCGGGTTCCGAAGGTCCCTTCTCCCCCCTCGGCGTCCGGATGACTGGTTCAGAACGATCCTCGGTACGGGTAATTGGATGAACGTACATCGTGGCAGCCGGTGCGACTAGAGGCCATTGCGAAATCGCGCCTAACATGGGAGGACTCGCCGCCGGCGGCCCGAATCAACTGGAAGGCCGAGGCATGGATCCTGTGACGGGCCGCCCCGGACCGCCGCACGGCTGTCGCGAAAGGCTGAATTGACGTGAAGCGCACTTATCAACCCAACACCCGGAAAAGGGCACGTACCCACGGGTTCCGCAAGCGCATGTCGACGCGAGCGGGACGGGCCATTCTGAAGTCGCGGCGGCTCAAGGGGCGCCACCGTCTCACCGTCTGAGGCCGACCGGTGCCTGCACGGACGGTCGGACGCATTACGCGGCGCGCGGCGTTCGCCGAGCTCCAGCGCGCACGGGCGCGCGGAGCCAGCGGCCCCGTGCGGGTGACATTCGTGCCGGCTCCTGCCGGCGCTCCGGGCGTCTTTCCCCAGGTGGGATACGCAATTGGGCGACACTGCGGGGGCGCCGTCGTGCGGAATTCGCTCCGCCGTCGTGCCCGTGCCGTCGTGCACGAGGCCGCCGCCAACCTGCCCCGGGGGACGTACCTGGTCCGGCTGGAAGCCACTGCCGTCGGGCAGGCGCCGGACGCCTTCCGGCGTGACGTTGCGCAAGCCCTCCACAAGGCCGCCGGCCGCGGGCGGGCATGAGCAGCCCGGTGCCCGGTCGCAGCGTCCCGGTTCGGATGGCGGTCGCCCTCCTCACGGCGTATCAGGGCGCGGCGTCGGGCCGGATCTCCCCGTGCCGTTTCTACCCGAGCTGCTCGAACTACGCCGTGGAGGCCTTCACGGTCCACGGCTTCTGGCGCGGCCTGGGCCTGAGCGCACGCCGCCTGCTGCGTTGTCGTCCCTTCGGACCACACGGGGTGGATCTGGTGCCGGTGCGAGTCCACACCCATGAACGGAGCCACCCGTGCTGAGCCACCCTGTGTTGGCTGAGAATTCCCTGTTCAAGCTGGTCGGGGAGATTTTCCATCCCCTCTTCGAGCTGTTCGGGTACATCTTGGCGGCCCTCTACTCGGTCTGGCCGAACTACGGGTTCGCCATCACCGGGCTGACGATCATCATCATGCTGGCCCTGACGCCGGTGACGGTGAAGAGCACCAAGTCGATGCTGGCGATGCAGCGGCTGCAACCCGAAATGAAGAAGCTCCAGGCCAAGTACAAGGGCCCGGAGAACCGGGAAATGCTCAACCAGGAGATGATGAAGCTCTACAAGGACAACGGGACGAGCCCCTTCGGGGCCTGCCTCCCGAGTCTCTTGCAGATGCCCTTCCTGATCGTCCTCTACTCGTTGATCCGCGGCCTCTCCTATGTGGTACCCAAGGGTCAGACATATACGAACGCGGCCGGCGCCACTATCAAGTGTATGGCAAAGGCTGGGTGCGCCTCGCCTCGTTATATTCCGACGAATTCCTCAATGCACCAAGCATTGGTGGCCAGCAATGGCCAAATGCATTGGTGGTTTGGGATGGATTTGTCGTCGCTTCCGCTCTCGCATCATGCCTACCCAGGGAGTGCGAGCCAGGCGGTATTGGTCCTGCCGTATTTGGTTCTTATTGGCGCTGCAATGTTCCTGCAGTACTACCAAATGAAGCAAATGAATAGCCGCAATCCTCAGGCTGCTGCGGCGAATCCACAGATGCAAACAATGCAGAAGTTTTTCCCCATTATTTTCGGCGTCATTTACCTGAGAGTGCCCGCGGGAGCAACTATTTACATGGTGGTCTCATCGGCCATGCGGATCGGAACGCAAGAGTTCATGTTCCGGACCGGCATGGTGACGCCGGTCGCGGCGGAGCGCGAGATCGGCTCGGCGAAGGAGAAGGAGAAGGAGAAACCGCCGCCTCCTGCGCCCAAGAAGAAGTCGACGGCGACGGACGGCACGGCGGCTGCCAAAGCCACGTTGCCGCCCGCCAAGAGCGACAGCAAAGGCACCAACGGTGCCAAGACGAACGGCCGGGCTCCCGCCAATGGGAAGAAGCCGGCGGCGGGCAAGCGAACGAACGGCATGGCGGGGGACGGCGAGGGCATCGAGGATGCACCCGCACCCAAAGCGCACCCGCGTTCGCGCTCGAAGCGGACAAGAAAGGCTCGATAACGCGTGGAGTGGGTTGAAGTGGCGGGCAAGACCGTCGAAGAGGCGACCGAGCAGGCCCTGGACCAGCTCGGCGTTGCCGTGGGTGACGCCGAGGTGATTGTGGTCGACGAGCCGAAGACAGGCCTCTTCGGGCGCGTCCGGGTCGAAGCGAGGGTGCGGGCACGTGTGCGTCCGGTTGGCGCCCGGCCGCGCCGGGAGCGGTCACGCCGAGGTGGGAACGCTCGCGCCGGGGAAAGTGGCGGCGGCCGACAGAGCGGTCAGCGCTCCTCCAACGGGGGCGGAGGCCGGAGCCGCGCCGCCGCCGACGTGACCGACGATGCTGCGGTGGCGGAGGGCAGCGGTGCTGCCGCAGGCGGTCGCGTCGCCTCGACGAACGGTTCGGGGACGACGGCAGGTTCGGGCAGTGGCACCAGTCGCTCAGCCCGGCGACGGCGCAATCGCGGCAAGGCGACGAGCGCCGGCGCGGCGACGGTGGAAGGCTCGGAGAATGGTGCAGAGGGCGTCACGGCTGAGAAGGCTCGGCCGAGGAGCGCCCAAGCGAAGGAGACAGAGGACATGGCTGAGGGAATGACGCTCGAGGAGCAGGGTGAGGTCGGCCGGGCTTTCGTGGCCGACCTCCTGAACGAGTTCAACATGGAGGGGACCGTCGAGACCCGACTGCTCGACGAGGACACGGTCGAGATCGCGGCGACCGGTGAGGACCTCGGGCTCCTGGTCGGACCCCGCGGCTCGACGCTGGCCGCCCTGCAGGATCTGACCCGCGCCGTGGTGCAGCGCCAGTGCCCGTCCCGGACGGACCGCATCCTGGTCGATGTGGCGGGCTACCGGGAGCGGCGCTCGGCGGCTCTCAAGCGGTTCAGCATGCAGATCGCCGAGGAGGTGCTGGCTTCAGGCCAGGAGAAGGCGCTCGAGCCGATGAGCCCGGCCGACCGCAAGGCCGTGCACGACGCCATCAACGAGATGTCCGGGGTCGAGACCCGCTCTGAGGGCGAAGACCCCAACCGCCACATCGTCATCGCGCCCGCGGGCTGACCGGGCGCCGGTGCCCGGCGCCGACGATGGGGGTCACTCCCCCGCGCTCCTGCACGACGTCCTGGCCGAGGCGCGCCAGCTCGGGTTCCTCGGGCCCGGGGCGCTGGGCCCGCAGATCGGCCATGCCGAGGGCTTCCTCGCTGTCGCCCGTCGGCTCTCCCCCGCCCATCCGCCGACCATCGTCGACCTCGGCACCGGAGGCGGCCTTCCCGGGCTGGTCCTGGCGGCGGAGTGGCCGGGCGCCACGGTGGTGCTCCTGGAGGCCAACCGCCGCCGTGCCATGTTCCTCCGCCAGGCCATCGAAAGCCTGAACCTGGTCGACCGGGTCTCGGTGCTGGAGGAACGGGCGGAGATCAGCGGTCGGGCGCCGGCATTGAGGGCTCACTTCGACGGCGTGACGGCGAGGTCCTTCGGTCGGCCCGCCGTGGTGGCGGAGTGCGCCGCCCCCCTCCTCAAGGTCGGCGGATGGCTGCTCGTCTCCGAGCCCCCACGCACGGACAGCGAAGACCGGCCAGCGGGCGGCGCCCAGGCCGGCGCCCACCATGACCGGTGGCCCGCCGCTCCCCTGAGTCGGTTGGGACTGGAGCCTTCCGAGGAGGTCCACGAGGGCTACGAATATCGCATTCTGCGCCAGGCCACGCTCTGCCCGGACCGCTTCCCCCGCCGCAACGGCGTGCCGGCGAAAAAGCCGCTGTTCTGAGCGCCAGTTCCGGGAGAGGGCTCCGGGAGGCTATCCCTGCCCTCCCTCCTGCGCGGGAACGGAGCTCCCCGGCACGTTCCGCACCGATGCCCGTCTGTCGCCGTGACCGGGGCTTCTGGACGGGTCACGGCGGCTCCGAGGGGTGGTTCGGGCGACGGGCGGAGAGCCCTCGAGCGTGACGAGAAGATGTTCCACGTGGAACGAAGAAGTGAAATGCCCCGAAAGCCGAGCGGGGCGGTTTCACGTGGAACAATCGCAACCCTTGACCCCGGGACTTCCGCAGGCCAGGATATGCGCCGTGCGTCTGCGTTCCGAAAGTCCCACCTGATGCGGATTAGGCGCCGGGACAAAGATCCGGCCGAGACGGCGGGACTCGATGAGCGGGCGACAGGGCCTTACGACTACGACCAGGATGGACCGGGCGCGGCCGACCCTGTCAGGAGCCTGATCAGCGAGGACACACCCTCGGCGCCCCAGCCGGTCGCGGATGAGGCGGTCAGCCCGCCCCAGTCGGCAGCCCCTCCCCCGGCTCCTTTCAGTAGCGATCCAGCCACCGAGTCCGCAATCACGATCCTGCCCGAGCCCGTAGGCGTGGCGGAGCCGGCACCTGCCCTCGAGGAGGCGGGTGAGGCTGCCTCGGTTGCCGAACCGATGCCGGCCCACGCGGCGGGCCCCCCGGACGTCGTGCCCGAGGCAGCCGCCGTCGAGCGGGACTCCCCTGCCGCGCCCAAGCACGCCATGCGTACCCCCTCCATCGGCGACGAGGCCACGGAGCTGCTCAACGGTTCGAAGCCGGCTCCCCATGAGCTGCCCCGGATCATCGCCATCGCCAACCAGAAGGGCGGCGTGGGCAAGACGACGACCACAGTGAACCTGGGGGCGGCCCTGGCCGAGCTCGGCTACCGAGTGCTCGTCATCGACCTGGACCCCCAGGGGAACGCCACCACGGGTCTGGGTGTGGAAGCGCGCAACTTCGAGCTGTCCATGTATGACGTCATCATGCGGGATCAGCCACTCGAGGACTGCATTGAGCCGACCAGCGTGAAGAACCTCTTCGTGGCACCGGCCACCATCGATCTGGCGGGCGTCGAGATCGAGCTCGTTCCAGCCTTCAGCCGCGAAATGAAGCTGAAGCGGGCCATCGACACCGTGGTGGACGACTTCGACTTCGTGCTGATCGACTGCCCGCCCTCGCTCGGACTCATCACGGTCAACGGGCTCGCAGCGGCGGATGAGGTGCTCGTCCCCATTCAGTGCGAGTACTACGCCCTCGAGGGCCTGAGCCAGCTCCTCCGCAACGTGAACCTGGTCTCTACCAATCTGAATCAGAGCCTGGAGGTCAGCACAATTGTGTTGACCATGTACGACGCCCGGACCCGCCTCTCGGTCGACGTCGCCAACGAGGTGCGGGAGCACTTTTCCGAGCGGGTCTGCCGCTCGGTGATCCCGCGTACGGTCCGTCTGTCCGAGGCGCCCTCCTTCGGGCAGCCCATCACGGTGTTCGATCCTGCCTCGCGGGGCGCCGTGGCCTACCGCGAGCTGGCCAAGGAGGTGAGCAATGGCGCGCCGCAGCGGTCTCGGTAAGGGCCTCAGTGCACTGATCCCGAGCGAGTCGACGGGGGAGTCGGACTCCCTGCTCCGGGTCGTGCCAATTTCGCACATCCGGCCCAACGCCTACCAGCCCCGGAGCCACTTCGACGAGGAGTCCATGGGGGCGCTGGCCGCCTCCATCCGTGAGGTCGGTCTGCTCCAGCCGGTGCTGGTCCGCCAGCTCGAGGACGAAGAGGACAGCTACGAGCTGATTGCGGGGGAGCGCCGCTGGCGCGCGGCCCGCCGGGCCGGGCTGCAGACGATCCCTGTTCTGGTGCAGGTGGCCGACGACGTGGCCAGCCTGGAGCAGGCGCTGGTCGAGAACCTGCACCGGGTCGACCTCAACGCCCTCGAGGAGGCGGCGGCCTATCAGCAGTTGATCGACGAGTTCGGTCTGACCCACGAGCAGGTGGCCACCCGGATGGGGAAGGGCCGGGCGACCGTGACCAATACGCTCCGGTTGCTGCAGCTGCCGGCGGGAGCCCAGCGTGCACTGGCCGAGCGGACCATCTCTGCCGGCCACGCCCGGGCGTTGCTCGGGACCCCCGATCGGACACTCCAGGAGAAGATGGTCGAGCAAATCGTCGTGGAGGGGTTGACGGTTCGGGCCGTCGAAGAGCTGGTTCGACAGGGTGGATCCGAGCTGCGCGTCGTCCCCGACGAGCCCGAAACGCCCGCGCCCGCGCCCGCGTCGGCAGGTGCTACTCCAGGTACCACCGAACCCAGCACCCGTCGGGCGACTGTACGCAAGCTCCCCGAACCCGGCGTGCTCGAGCTCGAGGATCTCCTTTCCACCTATCTCAACACCCGGGTCAAGGTGGACATCCAGAACCGACGCGGCCGTCTGGTGGTCGAGTTCGCCACCCTCGAGGACCTCGAGCGCATCTACCGGGCGATGGTCGGTGACGGGGGCGTCGCGTAGTTCGCGCAACCGTCAAGAGGGGGTACAGCTTCATCCACAACCTGTGCATGACGTTGTGGATTGTCACTTCGTTCACCTGGCGGAAGCATTGATCGCGTAACCGTCGCCGGGGACGCGGGGGATGCCAGATTCACACCACCGGCTGGGTTTTCGCGGGGATTACCGGTAATCAGTCCCAGGAGACGTCGGCCCACCGCCCCAGCGCTGCGGACAGGGCGGCGGCGAGGGCGGGCGTGCCCTCGACCACACGGCTCGCCGGCCCGACCTCGATGAGCACTGCAGGCATCCGCGTCTCACGCAGCAGCGGCACCGACATGCCGTGGATACCGGCATCGGGGACGCCGAGGGCTTCAGGAACGCCGGCTTGCACCAGCTCGGCCAGCCGGCGCCCACCGAGCGATTCGTCGTGGCGACCGGACCAGAAGGCCGTACGGCAGCCTGAGGTCGAGGGATTGAGCCGGAGGCCGACGAAGACGTCGACCCCGAGCTCGTTGGCCTCCCTGGCCTGTACGGCGTCGTCGGGATGGTGCAGCTCGGTCACCCGGATGCCCCCCCAGGTCAGGCGCCGCCTGAGGGCGCCGGTGACGCTGCCCAGCCCGCCGCTCTCGCCGACGGCCACGTGCCGGCCCCGCAGGGTGGGCGGAGCGTCGCGCAGTGCGGCCCGGGCCCGGACGGCCGAGACGAGGGCGGGTTCGTGGTAGCGGCTCTCCAGGCGCATGAGCTCCTTGAGGGTGGCCCCGCCGACGATCCCGTCGACGGGCAGGCCGGCGTTGCGCTGGAACTCGTCCAGGGCGCGCACGGTGGCGTCGCCGAAGATCCCGTCGACCCGGCCGGTGTCGAAGCCCAAGGTGCACAGACGCTGCTGCAGTTCGGCCACGTCGTCACCCCGCACCATGGGGGTCCGGCGGTAGAGGAAGCGGTCACCCAGCCGAAAACCCGCCTCGACCAGGGTGTTCCAGGTCTGAGGGCCGCAGACGCCGTCCACCCTGAGGCCGCGCAGGCGTTGGAAGGCCTCGAGGGCGGCGCGGGTGGCGGGACCGAAGACGCCGTCGGCGTCGACGGACGCGCCCGGCAGTATGGCGTTCAAGCGGTGCTGGACGTCGGAGACCGCGTCACCCCGGTCGCCGACGGCGAGGGGAAGGCCTACAGGTAGGCCGAGATCTCCTCGAGCAGCTGACCCTTGGGCTTGGCCCCGATCAGGCGGACCTGGGGCTCCCCGTCCTTGAACAGGATCAGCGTCGGAATGCTCATCACGTCGAAGCGCCGGGTCACGTCCAGGTTGTCGTCGATGTTGAGCTTGCCGATCCGGATCTTCCCGGCCTGCTCCTCCGCGATCTCCTCCAGCACCGGGGAGATCATCTTGCACGGGCCGCACCATTCCGCCCAGAAGTCCACCAGGACGGGGACATCCGAAGCTTTGACATGCTCGTCAAAGGTAGCGTCGGTGAAGGTCTCGATCTTCTCGCTCATGGCATCTCCTTGTCAGCGGGTGTAACGCCCACCCCTGCGGATCTGTTCCCGGCTACCGTCCGCGCTCTTCGAGCCAGCGTTCGGCGTCGATGGCGGCCATGCAGCCCGAACCGGCCGAGGTGATGGCCTGCCGGTAGTAGTGGTCCTGCACGTCGCCCGCGGCGAAGACCCCGTCCACGCTGGTCCGGGTCGTGCCGTCGAAGGTGCGGACGTACCCGTTCTCCTCCAGCTCGACCTGACCCTTGAGCAGGGAGCTGTTGGGCTCGTGCCCGATGGCCACGAAGAGCCCGGTCACGCCCAGTTCGGACTCGTCGCCGGTGACCGTGTCGCGCAGCCCGACCCCGCTGACCTTGGTGTCGCCCAGGATCTCGGTGATCACCGCGTTCCAGCGGAATTCGATCTTGGGGTTGGCGAAGGCGCGCTCTTGCATGATCTTCGAGGCGCGCAGTTCGTCGCGCCGGTGGATCACGGTCACCTTGGAGGCGAACCGGGTGAGGAAGAGGGCCTCCTCGAGGGCGGAGTCGCCGCCACCGGCCACCGCGATGTGCTGCTCGCGGAAGAAGAAGCCGTCGCAGGTGGCGCAGGTCGACACGCCGTAGCCGAGCAGGCGGGCCTCGTTGGGGCAGCCCAGCATCAGGGCCCGGGCCCCGGTGGCCACAATGAGCGTGTCGGCGAGGACCGTGGGCTCGTCGGCCTCGGCGTCGCCCACCCAGACCTCGAAGGGCCAGGGCGTGAGGTCGACGCGGCTCACCTTGGCGGTGCGGAGCTCCGCCTCGAAGCGCAACGCCTGGGCCCGCATCGTCCCCATGAGATCGGGCCCCGTGATCCCGTCGACGAAGCCGGGATAGTTCTCGACGTCCGTGGTCAGCATCAGCTGACCCCCCGGCTGATCGCTGGTCGACGAGGGTTCGCCCTCGATCACCAGCGGCTGGAGCTGGGCCCGCGCCGTGTAGAGGGCCGCCGTGAGGCCCGCCGGCCCGCTCCCGATGACGACGACCTTGCGGCGCTCAGGCATCGGGCGGCACGCCGCGGCGCGAGTAGAGCACGGCGCCGACAGCGCAGAAGAGCAGCCCGAGCACCAGGTAGGAGGCCCAGATCCGGTGCCCGGCGATGGTGGTCAGGCGGATGAAACCCACACAGAAGAGCACCACCACCGCGATGCCGAGCACCGCGATGATGATGCCGAAGACGATGCCGCGGGCGGCAACGATGGCCGGACGGATCGCCTTGTCGTTGACGGTGGCGACCACCGAGTCGACCGCCCCGAGGGCCCGCTCGGAGAGCGCATCGCCGATATCGTTCTCAGCCACGGCGTGGAGACTACCCGGCGGTCCCGGCCGCTCTGGCAGGGATGATGTAGCAGACACCCACGGTGTTGGGCCCGGCATGGGTCCCGACCACCGGGCCGAGCTCGACCGACACCAGCGGATGCTCCGTCTCGATGTCGCTGACGCGGGCCAAGACGTCGGGGAAGTCGTCGCAGGCGCCGTCGGCGACGGCGAGCCGCTCCAGCGGCGCGTCGGCCCGGACCTTGTCGTGCAGGTAGGCGAGGGCGCGGGCCCGTGTCCGCTGCTTGGACTCCTCGGCCACCTCGCCGTCCTTGAGCTGGACCACCGGCTTGATGTTGAGCAGCGAGCCGACCAGGGCGCGGGCGCCTCCGATGCGCCCGCCCCGCTGCAGGTGCTCCAACCCGCCCAGCACGCCGTAGATCCGGGTGCGGGGAATGCGGTCCTCGGTGGCCGCGGCCAGTTCGTCCAGGCCGGCCCCTGCGGCGGCCTCCTCGGCCGCCGCCAGCACCAGCAGACCCTGGCCCATCGTCAGCGAGTAGGTGTCCACGACGCGTACCGGGACGGCGGAGAAGGTGTCTGCCGCGGCAACGGCGGAGCCGTAGGTCCCGGACACCTTCGAGGAGATGGTGAGACAGAGCACCGAATCGGCGCCCTCGTCGGCCGCCTGCTGGAAGGCGGCCTGGAAGGAGCCGGGGGAGGGGGCGGCCGTCTGGGGCAGCGCGCCCTTGCCGCGGCAGCGGTCCCAGAACTCGGCCGGGCTGAGCTGCCGGCGGTCCTCGAACTCCTCGTCGCCGAAGCGGATGGTCAACGGCACCACGGTGAGGTTGTGCTCCTTGACGAGTTGATCGGTCAGGTCGCAGGCACTGTCGGTCACGATGTGGACGCCGGGCATGCAGCGAGTCTGCCACGGAGGGGCCCCCGGGGCCGGTGCTAGGTGAGGCGGTGCAGGGTCGGCGGGGAGGGAGCCGGCGGGTCCGGAGGGGGGTCGGCCTGGCGCGACGAGGCGACGCGCCGGGTGGCGCCGGCGGGTCCGGAGGGACCGAAGGGGCTTGCCGGTGGGGCGGGTCGGTCAGGAGGCCCGGGCCGGGTGGGAGGGCGGCGGCGGGCGTCGTGGCGGCGGCCGAGCGCGATCACGACGGCCCCGAAGGTGACGGCGCCGGCCACCACGGAGGCGACGAGGCGGGCCAGGAGGCCGCCGACGCTGGTCGAGGCGGAGAGGTTGGAGACGACGAGCACGACCACGCCCATGGGCACGGTGGCGACGAGGACGCGGACGAGCGGCGACCACGACGACGGTTCGGCCAGACGCCCGAACCACCGGCGGAAGGTCGCCAGCGCCAGCAGGGCGGCGACGGTGTAGGCGATCGACAGGGAGAGGGCGAGCCCGCGGACGCCGAGGGGGCGGACCAACAGGAGGGCCAACGCGACGTTGAGGCCGTTCTCCACGAGGTAGAGCCAGAACGCGACCCTGGTGCGCTGCATCGCCTGCAATACCCGGACGAAGTAGAGGTAGGCGCAGAAACCCGGGAGCCCGAGGGCGAACATGGCGAGCGCGGCGCCGGTGGTCGCGGTCTCGGCCGGCGTGCTGTGTCCGTTGCCGAGGAGCAGGGCGACGGCGGGCCGGGCCAGGAGCAGCATGCCGACCGCCGAGGGCACAATGAGCGCCAGCACGGCGCGCAGGCCGCCCGTCATGCGGTGCAAGAACGCGCTGCGCTGCCCGGTGGACCAGCGCTCGGCGAGGTCCGGCGTCACGACGGACATCACGGTGACCGCGACGATGCCGTAGGGCAGTTGGAAGAAGGCGTAGGCGTACGTGTACGACGACACCGGGTCGGGTCCGGCGACGCTGCCGGCCAGGATGGTGACGAGGAACAGTGCCACCTGGTTCGCCACGACGAAGCCGAAGGTCCAGCCACCGAGCCGGGTCACCGCGCGCAACGCCTCGTCGCGCGGGT
The DNA here is from genome assembly GCA_963843365.1 of uncultured Acidimicrobiaceae bacterium. Classification (GTDB taxonomy): domain Bacteria; phylum Actinomycetota; class Acidimicrobiia; order Acidimicrobiales; family RAAP-2; genus Bog-473. The sequence goes on from CAWJKG010000001.1 coordinate 88,205, forward strand.
TCCAGTGCCAGCGCAGCTGCCCGAGGTCGGCCCGGCGCAGACTCGGGATGAGGGCCACTCCCTGGAGGACGACGCCGAGAGAGGTGCCGAGGCCGAGCAGGATCAGCTGGCCGTGGTGCTGCTCGACGCTCGCCAACGAGGCGCCGTGTCCCGCCCAGAGGCCGAACCACACCAGAATGCCGATGCACACGAGGTTGTTGACGATCGGGGCCCAGGCCACGGCGATGAAGCGACGGCGCGTGTTGAGGAGGGCAGCGCCCAACGCGAAGAGGCCGTAGGCGGCGATCTGGATCACGAACCAACGCAGGAGCCCGGTCGCCACCTCGCGCTCGAGCAGGACACGGTGGACCTGGTGGGGGCCCGCATGGGTATCGAGCACGGTGAGGGCGTCGATGAGGAACGGCGCGGCGAAGAGCGCGGCCAGCGTCGTGGTGAGGAGGACCACCACCGACACGGTCAGGACGGCCGAGATGGACTCGTACGCCTCGCGCTCGGGCTTGTTGGCCAGGCGGTCGACGAAGACCGGGATGAAGGTGGCGGAGAGGACGCCGCCGAGGACGACGTCGTAGAGCATGTTGGGCGTCGTGTTGGCCAGGTTGTACGAGTCGGCCAGCGTCGTCTGCCCCAGCGCCCAGGCCAAGGCGACGAAGCGGAGCAGGCCGGTGACCCGGGAGACGCCGGTGCCGACCGCAACGTAGACGGCCGAGGTCCGCAGGGGCAGCGTGGCGGCGCGGCGGGGCGCGGGCACGGTCAGTGCGCCCGCGGGCGGGCACGCCGGGAGCGGCGCCAGGTGCGCACCCACCAGACGAGCAACACGGCCCCGGCCAGCACGGTGAGGGCGACGCCGACGAAGGAGATCTCGGTCGAGTGCACGGTGAGCACCGTGTGCGCGATGAGCACCTGGCCGTCCGGCGTGTGCAGCGTCACCTCAATGGGCAAACGGTCGCCCGAGGTGCGGGCCTGCGCGGTGACCCGGACCGAGGTGGTGGGGTGGACGAGCGTCAGGCGCTGCGTGTTGCCGTCGGGGAACGTGAACTTGTCACTGGTCAGGGTCACGACGACGGTCACCGGGTAGGGCGCGGACGAGAGCACGGTGACGGGGATGGCGGCCCGCTGCGACGTGAAGGTCACGGTGCGCTCGGTGCCGAGCGTCACCTGCCCGGTGGTGTCGTCGAAGGACTTGGCGTAGGCGCTGAGGGCGCCGGCGCGCCCGGTCGCGCCGAGGCCGCGCGCCTCTGTGCTCAGGAGGGTGTCGCCGAGCGCGACCAGGTTGGACGGATGCCCCGGCACGGCCGAGCTGAACGACGACAGCTGCTGGCGGTCGGTGGCGATGCGGTCGGCCGCAGTGCTCGTGATGCCGTGGCCGGCGGAGCCGGATTGGAGCTGCCGGTCGGCGGGCTCGCGGTTGGCCCCGACCGGTACCTGCGTGAAGAGCTGGGTCACTGTCACGGGGCTGAGCGCCTGGTTGCCCGCGAAGCCGCCCAACAGCGTGTCCATGAACGTGGCCGTGGCCCGCCACCCCGGCGGAGGAGTGACGACGACCCCGCGTGGTTCGGTGAGGAACGCGTTCTCGAAGTGGACGAAGGAGAGGCCGGCGAGGAGCTGTTCGGCACCGAGAGCGGGGTCGCCCGGCGTGGCGGTGAAGCGCGAGCTCAGCGTGGAGTCGGCCGCGACGGCGGCCACGGTGGCGCCGTGGCCGAGGTCGAGCGTGAAGGGTTGGGCGAAGGTGTAATTGCTGGCTCCAGCCGAAGACAGGTCGGCGTCACTGATGACGACCTGCGAGGTCCCCGCCTTCTGCAGCCCGGTGGCCAGATTGCCGGCGTCACCCTGGGAGAAGTTCGACGTGGTGTCCACCCACGGCCCGTCCTCGGGCCTGAGACCGGCGCTGCGCAGGACGTCGTCGCCCCGCTCCATCTGCAGGCCGATTTCGTCGGAGATGCCGGCTCCGGAGAGCGCAGCCAGGTTGATGGGGACGTAGGGCTGATCCAACGTCTGGTCGCTTCCGAGCGCGGCCAGCTCCTCGACGGCACGCTGATCGGTGCGCGACTTGGCCGCCTCCAACTGGTTCACCGACCGGGGGTCGACCGCCAGGGTCGTCGGAACGTCGCGGTGGTCCGTGAGCGCGTCCGCCATTGTCGCCGCGGTGACAGCCGTCACGGGGAGGACGACGCCGACGCGGAGCGCGCCCGTGCCGCCGACGGCGCTCGGCTCCTGGTAGGTGAGGAACGTGGTGAAGCGGGCGACCGGCGTCGACGAGCCCTGGCGCGGTCAAGGCGACCGAGACGGGGTAGACGTCGCCGCAGCGGCCGGTCAACGGTGTGCAGTCCAAGGTGAGCGTGGGGGCCCCCGCAGCGCACACGCCCGGGCCGGTGGCCGGCGCAGTGGCGTTGTCGTGCGGCAGGACGGTGACGCAGTCGGTGGCGGTGAGGCCCGTGGCCCCGGACGTCACCGCGACCGGGGGCGCGTGGAGGAGGGCGGCGGTGGGCGGCGAGCCGGAGAGGGACTGCTGCAGTTGGGAGGCGTCATCGAGGCGGCTGTAGAAGGTGAGGCTGACCCGGAGCCCGCTGGGCGCCCCGAGGGAGGGGGAGACGCCGACGGTGAGGTTGAACCAGGGCTGGGTGGCGCTCACCCACGACGTCTGGGACACGAGGGTGAGCGCCGGACCGTTGGCGCGCGCCTGCTGCGCCGCGCCGGCGGGGGGCGTGACGGACAGGAGACCCACGGTGCTGACCAGGGCTGTGATGGCTACCGCGAGCGCGCAGAGGGCGGTCCTGGCCCAACGCATCGGCACAGGGAAAGGGTAGAGGGCGCACTACCGTGGGCGGGTGCAGTCCACCTCGGTTCCCGAGCGGTTCCGGCCCTACGTCGACGCCACGGAGGAACTGGCGCGCCGATTCGCCGCGGCAGGCAAGACCCTGGCCTTGGTGGGGGGCACGGTGCGGGACGCGCTCTTCCCGGGGCCTTCCGGGACGGCCGCTCCCCACGACATCGACCTCACGACGGACGCCCTGCCCGAGGAGACCGAGCGACTGGTGCGGGGCTGGGCGGACGACGTGTGGACGCAGGGGGCGCGGTTCGGCACCATCGGCTGCAAGAAGGGCTCCCAGGACTACGAGATCACGACCTACCGGGCCGAGGTGTACGTACCCGACTCGCGCAAGCCCGAGGTGACCTTCGGCACCGACCTCGAAGTCGACCTTTCGCGCCGCGACTTCACCATCAACGCGCTCGCCCTCCGACTCCCCGACATGGAGCTGGTCGATCCCTTCGACGGGCTGGGCGATCTGGCGGCCGGGCGGCTGCGCACGCCGCTCGACCCCGAGATCTCGTTCGGCGACGACCCCCTCCGCATGCTGCGGGCGGCGCGCTTCTCGGCGCGCTTCTCGCTCGAGCCGGACCCGGCGCTCACTGCCGCGGTGGAGCGCATGCACGGCCGGCTGTCCATCGTCTCGGCCGAGCGCATCCGCGACGAGCTGGACAAGATTGTGATGGTCGATGTCCCCTCGGTGGCGCTCTGGTTCGTCGTGCGCACGGGTCTGGCCGACGAATTCCTGCCCGAGCTGCCGGCCCTCGCGCTCGAGCAGGACCCGATCCACCGGCACAAGGACGTGCTGGCCCACACGCTGGCGGTGGTGGACAAGACGTCGGCCAACCGGTTGCTCCGCCTCGCCGCGCTGTTCCACGACGTCGGCAAGCCGCGGACGCGCGCCATCACCGACGGTGGCGTGAGCTTCCATCACCACGAGGTCGTGGGTGCGCGCATGACGCGGACGCGGATGGAGGCGTTGCGGTACTCCGCGTCGGACGTGGACACGGTGGTCCGATTGGTGGAGCTGCACCTGCGCTTCCACACCTACCGCCTCGGCTGGACGGACAAGGCGGTGCGCCGTTATGTGCGCGACGCCGGCCCCCACCTCGACCTGCTGAACGAGCTCACCCGCTGCGACTGCACCACCCGCAACGCCGCCAAGGCCCGGGCGCTGGCTCGCCGCATGGACGAGCTGGAGGCCCGCATCACGGAGCTGGAAGAGCAGGAGGAGCTGCGTGCGCTCCGCCCCGACCTGGACGGGAACCAGGTCATGGCCCTGCTCGGCATCGGCCCGGGGCGGGCCGTCGGCGAGGCCCTGGACTTCCTGATGGAGCTGCGGCTCGACGAGGGGCCGCTCGGCGAGGAGGAGGCGGCGCGGCGGCTGCGGGCGTGGTGGGCAGCCCGCCCCTCGCCCGCAGACGGAGGGGCCCGGCGGTAGCGTTGTCCGCATGACCAGGATTGCGGCACCACAGAGCGGCATGGGCGAGCACATCGACTGGGCGCTCCTGCGCCCCGACATGGCCGCGGGCATGGGCCAGCTGTCGGCGGCGGTCTACGGCAACTCGCAACTGCCCGTGCGCGAGCGCGAGGCGGCGCGGTGGACCATCGCGCTGATCAACGACTCCGCGGTGTGCCGCGACACGCGTGCCCGCGACGGCGACGCCGCCGGCGCGGGGGAGCCCTTCTACGCCGAGGTGACCGACTGGCGCGCCGCGACGGGCTTGAGCACGAGGGAGCGGTTGGCGGCGGAGTTCGCCGAGCGCTTCGCCGTCGACCACCTGGCGATGGACGACGAGCTGTGGGGGCGCCTGCACGAGGCCTTCTCGGAGGAGGAGCTGGCGGACCTCACCATCTGCTGCGGCATGTTCCTCGGCATGGGCCGCACCCTGGCGGTGGTCGGCGTGCGCGCGCCGGACGAGCGCATCCTGGTCTGAGGCGCACCGGAAGGAGGCCGCCGGGACGGTGCCGGCGGTCAGTCGGTCGGCCAGCTCTCCTGGGCCTCGCCGGCGGCGAACGCCTGGACCAGGGCGTGGGCGACGTCGTCGTGGTACTGCACGGGGGGCGACTTCATGAAGTAGGCGGAGGGCCCGAGCAGGGGGCCGCCGATGCCGCGGTCGAGCGCCAGTTTGGCGCAGCGCACGGCGTCGATGATCACGCCGGCTGAGTTGGGTGAGTCCCACACCTCGAGCTTGAGCTCCAGGTTCAGCGGCACGTCGCCGAAGTTCCGGCCCTCCATGCGGATGTAGGCCCACTTGCGGTCCTTGAGCCACGGCACGTGGTCCGAGGGCCCGACGTGGACGTCGTCGGCGTCGAGCACGTTGTCCTCCAGCTGGCTGGTGACAGCCTGGGTCTTGGAGATCTTCTTCGACTCGAGCCGCTGGCGCTCCAGCATGTTCTTGAAGTCCATGTTGCCGCCGAAGTTCAGCTGGTACGTCTCGTCGAGGGCCACGCCGCGGTCCTCGAAGAGGCGGGTGAGGATGCGGTGCACGATGGTCGAGCCCACCTGGCTCTTGATGTCGTCGCCGACGATGGGCACGCCGGCGTCGCGGAACTTGCGGGCCCACTCGGGGTCCGAGGCGATGAAGACGGGGATGGCGTTGACGAAGGCGACCCCGGCATCGAGGCAGGCCTGTGCGTAGTGGCGCTGGGCCTGCTCGGACCCGACCGGGAGATAGGAGACCAGGACGTCCGCCTCGGCCCGGCGCAGGGCCTCGGCCACGTCGACCGGCTCGAACGGCGACTCCTCGATGAGCTCGCGGTAGTAGGTCCCCAGGCCGTCGAGCGTCGGACCCCGCTGCACGGTGACGCCGATTTCGCTGACGTCCGCGAAGCGCACGGTGTTGTTGAGACCGGCATGGATCGCCTTGCCCAGGTCCGTGCCGACCTTCGTCTGGTCCACGTCGAACGCGGCCACCGGGAGCAGGTCTCGGACGTGGTACCCGCCGAGCTCCACGTGCATGAGGCCCGGCACCACGTCACCGGGGTCGGCGTCGCGGTAGTACGTGATGCCCTGAATGAGCGAGCTGGCGCAGTTGCCGACGCCGGCGATGGCGAGGCGGATGGGCTTGGGCATGGACATGTCTCCTTGGGGATCGGTGCAGCGGTTTCGTCAGGCCACCGGCTCCGTACCGGCGGTCGCAGATGCGGCGGGGGCGGCGGCGCGTTCGGCCGCGATGAGCGTGTCGAGCCAGTTGATGTCTCGCTGGACGCCGTCGGTCGTGTGCTGGACGACGGAGCGCGCGTAGACGTCGAGATCGGTGCGGGCGGCTTCGGCCTGGCCGAGGCGCTGCACGAGCTGGGCCCGCCGGCGCTCGAGCAGGCTCAGCCGGGCCTGGGGGGCGAGATGGCGGGCGAAAGCCAGGCGGAGGCCGAAGCTGCGGGCGTCGTCGGTGGCGCCACCGCCCGCGAGCAGCTCCACGAACAGCGCCCGGCCGGCGTCGGTGATGCGGTAGACCTTGCGACCCCGCCGGGCCCGGGCGGGGGAGTGCCGCCGGGAGCGCAGGACGGCCCGCTCGCCGCTGAGCGAGCCCGTCGGAGGCGCGGGTGCCGCCGCCGGAGCCGGGCCCCCCGATGCCGCACCCTCGGTGGCCACCACGGCGCCGGACTTCTCCAGGCGGGTGAGGGCGGGGTAGAGGGAGCCAAAGGAGACATTGGCCAGAAGTCCCAGGTGGTCGCGGAATTGCCGGCGTATCTCGTACCCGTGCAGGTCCCCCTCCTCCAGGAGCCCCAGGATGGCCAGATCCAACATGTCGGTGAGTATATCGGAACGATATAGCGACGTGGCGAATCCCGTCGCGGAACGGTCACGCCCGTGCCTGATTCCCCTCACAATTGGTGCCCGAATTCCGGACGCGGGGGGTAGCCTGGCCGCCGTGTCCGTCACCTCGGAGCCGAGGTCACCATCCCGTGCGGTGAGCCCTGATGTCACGGCCCAGGTCGAGTACCGGATCATCCGCAACGGGGTCGTCCGCGAGGTCGACCGGGGCAAGCTCTTGAAGACGGACGTGTGCGACGCCCACCCCGAGCTGCTGCGGGCCGCCCGCAACGTGGGCCGGCCGACCAAGGAGGTCTGCCCGATCTGTGACGACGGCCGCCTGGTCACGGTCACATTCGTCTTCGGCGCCAAGCTGCCGCCGGGCGGGCGCTGCCCCGGCACGGCGGCCGAGCTCAAGGAGCTGTGCCGCCGGCCCGAGCCCGTCCTCTGCTACGAGGTAGAGGTCTGCCCGGCCTGCGCCTGGCACCACCTCATGCGCAAGTACCCCGCCGGCGGCCGCGTGCCGCGCCGGAAGAAGGCGGCACCGGCGACATGAGCGAGCGCCGACCGGTCACCGTGCCCGCGCTGCGGACACGCAAACGACGCAACGGCGACGCGCCGATCGTCATGGTGACGGCCTACGACGAGCCGGCGGCCCGCATCGTCTCCGACGCAGGAGCGGACATCATCCTCGTCGGGGACTCGGTGGCCAACAACGTGCTCGGCTACGACGACACGCTGCACGTCGACACCGAGGTCATGGCGCATCACACGGCGGCGGTGGCACGGGCGGCGCCGCAGTGCCTCATCCTCGGGGACATGCCCTGGATGAGCTACCACCTGTCCCCCGAGGAGGCGGTGCGCAACGCGGCGACGCTCATCCGGGCGGGCGCGCAGGCCGTGAAGCTCGAGGGCGGCCGGGCCCGGCTTCCGGTCGTCGAGGCGATCATCCGGGCCGAAATCCCCGTCATGGGACACCTGGGCCTGACGCCGCAGTCGGTCCTCTCCATGGGCTACCGGGTGCAGGGCAAGAGCGTCGACGCCGCCGGCGCGCTCCTGGACGCGGCCAAGGCTCTGGCCGCCGCCGGTTGCTTCGGTTTCGTGCTCGAGGGGGTCCCCGACGTGCTGGGGGCGGCCGTGACCGAGCAGCTCGACGTGCCGACGATCGGCATCGGGGCCGGTCCCGCCTGCGACGGGCAGGTCCTGGTCTTCCACGACCTGCTCGGCCTGGGCAAGCACACCCCGCCCAAATTCGTGCGCCGCTACGCCGACGTGGGCCGCATCGCCACCGAGGCCATCGCCGCCTTCGCCGACGACGTGCGCAGCGGGAACTTCCCCGGCGAGGCCGAGACGTACCACGGACCGGCCGGCCTGGGCGACGCGCTCCTCTGAGGACGGCTAGCATGGCTCCCCGCAACAGACCCTGCTCCTGACCGTCAGGGGCCCGGGCACGGCCCGGTCCAGAGGGAGGTACGCCGCTCATGCGGCCCTACGAAGTCATGGCCATTTTCGAGGCCAGCACCGAACCCACGGTGATTCAGGGTGTGCTCGACCAGGCCCTCGAGGTCATCCGCACCAGCGGCGGCACGCCCGGCGCCATCGACCGCTGGGGCAAGCGCACCCTGGCCTACGAGGTCAACCACAAGCGCGAGGGGTACTACGTCGTGGTGGAGTTCACGGCGGAGCCCGAGACGGTGGCCGCCCTGGACCGCATGATGGGCCTGGCCGACGAGATCGTCCGGCACAAGGTCGTGCGCCTGCCGGAGCACAAGGCCCCCGGCGCGGTGGCCGAGCCGGCCGCGAGCTGAGAGACCGGGGAGAGGAGCCGAGATGGCGACAGACAACAGCGTGACGTTGGTGGGGAACGTGACCCGTGACCCCGAGCTGCGGTTCACCAACACCGGACAGGCCAACGTGACGTTCGGCCTGGCGGTGAACCGCCGCTGGCAGAACCGCCAGACCCAGGAGTGGGAGGAGGCCACGTCCTTCTTCGACGTGGTCTGTTGGCGCGAGATGGCCGAGAACGTGAGCGAGACCATCACCCGGGGCGCCCGGGTCATGGTGGCCGGGCGCCTGGAGCAGCGCAGCTGGGAGACCCAGGAGGGTGACCGGCGCTCCAAGGTCGAGGTGGTGGCGGACGAGATCGGTCCGTCGCTGCGCTGGGCCACCGCGCAGATCACCAAGAACGAGCGCCGCGGTCCCGGGGAGTACAGCCGGGGCGGCGGTGGAGGCGGGGGTGGCCGTCCGGCGGCTCCGCCGGCACAACCCCAGCCCGCGGCGGATGCCGGTCCGGGCTACGGATTCGACGAGGAGCCCTTCTGATGGCACGGAACAACCAACGAGGTGGGACGACGTCTCGGCGCGCCCCCAAGGACCTGGGGCGTCGAGTCAAGAAGAAGCCCTGCGCGCTCTGCCGGGACAAGACCGAGTGGGTCGACTACAAGGACGTCCCGATGCTGCGCAAGTACATGAGCGACCGCGGCAAGATCCGCTCGCGCCGGGTGACGGGCAACTGCGCCCAGCACCAGCGGGCGCTGGCCATGGCCATCAAGACGGCCCGCGAGCTCGTCCTGCTGCCCTACACGCAGCGGACGGTGACGGAGCGCCCGGGTGGGCGCGGCGGCCGGGACCGGGGCGAGCGCACCCTCGACTCGGTGCCGACGGAGGCGCCGCGTCACCGGCCGGCCCCTGACGCGCCGGCCGAGGCCGCCGCGGACGAAGCCGCGGAGGCCATCGTCGAGCTGGCCGTGGCGGATGCCGAGGCCGGCGCGGTGGTCGAGGTCGTGGTGGAGCCCGCCGAGACGGGGGCGGACGCATGAGGGTCGTCCTGCGGGACGACGTCGCCGGCGTCGGGCGCCGGGGGGACATCGTCAAGGTGGCGGGCGGCTTCGCCCGCAACTTCCTGCTGCCGGAGGGCCGGGCCATTGTGGCCAGTGCCGGAGTCGAGGGTCAGGCGGAGCAGATGCGGCGCGGGCGTGACCTGCGCGAGGCGCAGGACCGTGGCGCGGCCGAGTCGCAGGCCACGGTCCTGGCCGGCGCGGTGATCCCGATCACCGCCCGGGCGTCGGGAGCCGGGCGTCTCTTCGGCTCCATCGGCCCCGCCGACGTGGTGGAGGCCATCAAGGCGACCAAGGGCATTGAGGTGGACCGCACGCACATCCTCCTCCCCGAGCACATCAAGGAGACCGGTTCCTACGAGGTGACGGTCGAACTCTTCCGCGACGTGGCCACCATTGTGACCGTGGAGGTCTCGGCAGCCTCCTGACCAGGGTGCATCCGCGGGTCTGTCATACCCGCGTGCTCATCATTGGGGCGTGTCGATTTGCGTTTCGGGCGGTCCACAGTCACCGACCACTCGTGCACCGCTTATCCACACGGCGGCGTGCCTTACCCACACCTATTGGGGCCTTACGTTCCCCAGACCCCGACCGGCAGAGTGAGTGAGCCGTGGTCCAAGCCTTTGACGACACCCGCCCCCGTCCCCTGCGGACGGCCCCCACCTCTGTGCCGACCGGCGCGCGGGTGCCGCCCCACGACCTCGAGGCAGAGGAGTCGCTGCTCGGGGCCATGCTGCTCTCGAACGACGCCGCCTCGGTGGGGATCGAGAAGTGCTCGGCGGCCGACTTCTACAAGCCGGCCCACGGCCACATCTTCGGCGCCATCCAGGCGCTCATGGAACGGGGCGAGGCCATCGACGCCGTGACGGTGACCGACGAGCTCAAGCGCTCCGGTGTCCTGGAGGCGGTGGGCGACCGCTCCATCTTCATTTCGCTGCTGGCCAACACACCGTCGATCGCCAACGCGCGCCACTACGCCGACATCGTCGAGGAGCACTCGCTGCTGCGCAAGCTCATCGGCGTGGCGGGCGACATCGCCGACATCGGCTACTCGGTGCCCGAGGACGTCAAGGCCGCGGTCGACGTGGCGGAGCAGATGGTCTTCAACGTCGGGGAGCGCCGGACGGTCGACACCATGCGGCCACTGCAGGTCCTGCTCGGTGAGGGGCTGGACCGCATTGAGGAGCTGGGCAAGCGCGGCTCGGAGATCACCGGTGTGGCCACGGGCTATCACGAGCTGGACAGGATCCTGCTGGGCCTGCAGCCCTCGACGCTCAACATCGTGGGCGCCCGCCCCGGCATGGGGAAGACGAGCTTCGCCCTGGGCGTGCTGGCGAATGTCGGGCTGCAGGCACAGCGGCCCGCGCTGCTCTTCTCCCTCGAGATGGGCCATCTGGAGCTGACCCAGCGCCTGCTCGCGTCCGAGGCCGAGGTGAACGGGCAGCACCTGCAGAACGGCCGGATCCGCACCCAGGACTGGAGCAAAATCGGCATGGCGGTGACGCGGCTGTCGAACGCCCCGATCTTCATCGACGACAACCCCAACGCCACCGTCATGGACATCAGGTCCCGCGCCCGCCGCCTCAAGAAGTCGGAGGGCGACCTCGGCGTCGTCGTCGTCGACTACCTGCAGCTCATGACCGGCCACGGGCGGGCCGAGAATCGGCAGACGGAGATCGCCGAGATCAGCCGCGGCCTGAAGATCCTGGCCCGAGAGCTCGAGGTGCCCGTCGTCGCCCTCTCGCAGCTCTCCCGCAACCTCGAGTCACGCACCGACAAGACGCCCCAGCTGTCGGACCTGCGTGAGTCGGGCTCGCTGGAGCAGGACGCCGACGTCGTCCTCTTCATCTACCGCGAGTCCGAATACAACGACGAGGTGCCGATCGACCGGGCGGACGACGCGTTGATCGACGTGGCCAAGCACCGCAACGGGCCTACCGGGAAGGCCAACCTGCTGTTCTTGAAGCAGTACGCCCGCTTCGAGAACCATCGCGCCGTCTAGGACGCCGGCGCCCCCTCGGACGCCGCCGCGGGCAGCACGTAGCGTTCGACGGCCAGGGCGAACCCCTCATGCTCGTTGGTCTCGGTGATTCGCCGCGCTGCCCGCTTGACCTGGGGGTCGGCGTTCCCCATGGCGATACCCAGCCTCGAGTTGGCGAACATCAAAATATCGTTGGGCATGTCGCCGATGGTCGCGATCTCTTCGGGCGAAAGCTTGTAGCGCTTCGCGAGGTAGCGGGCCACGAAACCCTTGTTGGCGTTCGGGTGGGTCACGTCGAGGTAGTAGGGCTGCGAGGGTGCCGCGGTGACATGGTCGCCGAACTGCTCCCCCGTGGCACGGGCGGCCCGATGGACGGCGTCGTGGTCGTCGCTCACCCCCACCAGCTTGACGACGTCCGCCGTGAGCCCCTCCAAGCTCTGCATGACCTTGGGCTCGAACTTGACCGTCCAGGCCTCGCGGTCCACGTGGGGACCCTTGGGGTCGGGCACGTACCAGTCCGCCCCGCGATAGAGCCACACGTCGAGGTCGAACGAACGCATCAGATCGGCAACGGGTTTGATCAGGTGCTCGGGCAAGGTGTGCTGCTCGAGCGCCCGCATGGACTCGTCCACCACAATGCCGCCGTTGAAGGCGGCGATCGGCGTGTCCAGACCGAGCGGCGCGATCAGCATCTCCATGCCCCGCGGCGGCCGGCCACTGGTGATGGCGAAGCGCACGCCGGCCCGGCGGAGCTGCGCCACGGCGTGCACGGTGCCGTCGGTCAGGACCTTGTCCGGGGTGACCAGGGTCCCGTCGACATCGGCCAGGAAGAGGCGGATGGGCGGGGGCGCGGGCTCCTGGGGCGGTGCGTCGTCGGAGGCGATGGGCCGATGGTAGGCGCCGCCGGGGCCGCGCATCGATGACCCGGGCCCGGTCGAGAGGCAGCGCTACGACGGGCTCCGGGCCAGGGCCGGCGCGCGGCGGCGGACCCGGTTGGCGAAGGCGGCGCCACTGAGGAGGAGCAGGGCCACGGCGGCCCACGGTGACAGCACGGCGGCGGCGGTCAGCGCCACCGCGAGCTCGACCGCCACCGCGACGGCGAGGGCCACGGGGCCGGCGGCGGTGAAACGGCGGTGGAAGGCGGCGAGGGCGGCGGGGGTGGTGTTGCGCCGCCCGAGCAGCACGGCCGAGCCGCGCACCAGACCGAACAGCGTGCCCAGGGCCATTGCCAGCGCCGGGCTGGCCGTCAGTGCCGCCAGGACCATGACGAGGTAGAGCGCAGCCGTCTTGATGTAGGTGACCAGCCCGGCGCCGATCTGCCAGCCGAACCCGGCCCCGTAGACCCATGGGCGGAACTGGTCGAGCCAGCGCTCGTTGACCTGCCGGTGGTGCACGGGCAGGTGGAATCCGCCGAGGCGGGCGTCCGACGCGGCGGCCACCGACGCGGCGGCGCAGGCGACGACGGCAACTGCGGCGCTGGGCAGCCCCGCCGCGCCCACGCCGAGCGCCAACGCGGCGAGGACGAGGCCGAACGTGGCCCCGCCTGCGACCCCGCCCACGACGAACCAGGCGGCCGTGGCGCGGTAGCGGTGCCCCCGCCCCCGCTCGGCCAGCGGGGTGATGGTGGCGAGCATGGACACCCCGCAGGGCGACCAGGTCGACCTGACGGCGGCCGTGACGGCCACCAGCGCGGCCGCCGCCGTCACGAGTACGTGCATGCTGACCTCCTTTGCCTCATGCGGGCGACCCGAAGAAGGGCGCGCCGCCGAAGGCGAAGATCCCCCCGTCCTTGGCCACCAGCCAGTAGCCGCCCTCGCCGTACGCCGCGATGCCGGTCACCGGCTGGTTCAACTTCATGGCACCGGTCGAACCGTCGAACACCGCGTCCCCGTAGGCGAAGATGCCGCCGTCGGCGGCCACCAGCCAGTAGCCCTTGCCCGAGGGTGTGCCCGCGATGGCGACAACGGGAGCGTTGAGGTGGCGGCCCCCCATGGAGCCGAAGAAGGCGGCGTCGCCGAAGTTGAAGATGCCGCCGTCGGCGGAGGCCAGCCAGTAGCCGCGCCCGGTCGGCGTGGCGGCGAGGCCCACGACCGGGGCGTTGAGGCGTCGTCCCCCCATGGAGCCGTAGAACAGCGCGTCCCCGTAGTCGAAGATGCCTCCGTCGGACCCCACCAGCCAGTAGCCCTGGCCGGAAGGGGAGGCGGCGATGCCGACCACCGGCGCATTGAGCCGCTGCCCGCCCATGGAGCCGAGGAACGGCGCCCCGCCGTAGTCGAAGACGCCTCCGTCGGCCGCGGCCAGGAAGTAGCCGCCGGTCTTGCAGGTGGCGACGCCGACGATGGGCGCGTCGAGGTCGAGCGCGGACGCGTCGCCGTTCTGGGGGAAGTCCCCGTAGCCGAACAGCCGCCCGAAGGCGGTGAGGACGGCGTACCCGCCCCCATCGGCGCTCGGGACGAGGCCGACCACCCGGCAGTCGGTGGCGGGCGACGAGCAGAGGGGGGCCGGCGGGGCCGTGGTCCAGCACGGCTGGTTCTGCTCCGCGGTGGCGTTGTCGACGGCGACGGCGGTCGTGCAGGTGGGATCGACCGTCCACGGAGGCACGCAGGCGACGACCCGGCAGACGATCCGGCCCATGCAGGGCACGTCCTGGTTGCACTGCCCATAGCGGAACTGCAGACAGCCGGTCAGGTAGGAGTCACATCCCAGCGAGCCGCAGCCACACCCCGTGGCGTCGCAGCCGGGCTCGCAGAAGGGAAAGCCGCCGCTGCACCCGCCGTCGCAGGAGCAGGTGGCGTTGCAGTCCATGTAGTAGCGGGGACCGCCGCAGTACGAGGAGTTGTCCGCCACCCACCAGCCGCCCATGACGGTGTTCTCCGGGCAGAAGTTGGCCCCGCTCACGGAGCAGCAGAATTCCGAAAAGCCCGAGCAGCAGGTGCTGCCGCACCCGCAGCCGGCGTTGCCGCATTCGCAGATGGCGCCGTAGGCCGTGCCCGGCCGCAGCGCCAGGTCGAGCCCGGACCCTGCGGCCACGGCGCTGCCCACGAAGGCGGACCGGTTGATCAGACTGCGCCGCGACAGCCGCCCCTCGAGGACCTTTGCCGCCCGCTCCACCAGCGCCGTCGACAGGCTCACCGCGGTGGCACCGGAACGGGCCGGGACCGCCGCCGGACCGCCGACAGGGCGGCCAGGCTCGAGAGCGCGAGGGTCGTGAGCCAGACACCCGTCGCGCTGACGAGCACGAGAGGGACACCGGCCCAGGGCTGGTGGACCAGCTGCGCGGCCAGGGTGCCCTGTGCCGGCGCCTCGATCGCGACCGCCACGGCCGCGAGCGCGAGCGCGAGGTCGATGATCAGGTGGAGCGCGGTGGCCGGGGTGTCGGGGCGGCCGAAGCAGCCACAGGTCGCCAGCGGACCGCCGCGCCGCCGCACCACGGCCACGACCACGGCGAAGCAGCCGTAGGAGAGGGCGACGAGCGCGGCGGTCAGGGGGCGGGGGAACGCGAGGGCGATGGCGCCGAGGGCGGCCTCGACCAGCGCCCCCGCGCGCACCAGCCGGCGCGTGCGCACGAGGGAGGGGGAGCCGGGGAGCAGCGCGGCCAGGGCGCGCGCGGTGTCGTCGGGGCGTACCGCCTTGGCTGCACCCGCGACGCACAGCAGCCCGGCCGCCACCAGGTAGAGGCCGATCAGTTCCACAGCGGTCTCGCGGCCGGGAGCTCCGACACCGGCGGACTGAGCGTCAGCGACGACAACAAGGTGTTGACGCGCGGGACCAACGTCGGGCGCGCCGCATGGCTGCCCAACACCGCGTAGAAGGAGAAGGGCCGTCCGGACTCGGTGAAGAACCACTGGGTGCCGGACTGGCCCGGAAGGCCGCGGCGGAGCGTCATGGGGGAGAAATCCGCCTCGGAGAGCGCGGCGGGACGGCCCTGCTGGGAGAAGAGGGCCGTGCCGATGCTCTCGGGCCCGTACTCGAACAGGGTGGCGAACACGTCGGCGGGGCCCATGGTGGTGACCGCGCCGCTCCCGAAGTCGCCGATGTCGTCAGGGATGGGGAAGGTGGCGAACTGACCCACCGGGTAGGTCACGCCCACGTGGGCGGGGCGCACGAAGATCCGTCCTTCGAAGCCGTCGGGCAGTCGGGCTGTGATGCCGTGAGCACCGATGGTGGCCACTAGTCGGCTGCCACGGCGCGGCCGTGCGGGAACACGTCGTCGACCGTCCGCGGATAGAGGCTCGGGTCGCCTGGGAGGATGCCGGCCGCGGCCAGCACCTCGTCGGCGGCCGCGGCGCGGGCCGGTCCGTCGAGGGCGGCCTCGCCCCGGCCGCGTGTGCCGCCGGAGTGCCCGCGGTCGTGCTCGGCCCGCCGCACCAGCTCGACCAGCTGGGCCACCTGGCTGGCCACTCCCTGTCCGACCATCCGGCCGCTGGACCCGTCGACGAGGACGAAATAGGGCGACCCGGGGACCTGGTAATCGAGCCAGGCCTCCGTCGACATGACGACGGGCACCCGCCCGGTCGCCCTGGCCCCGACCTCCGCCGGGACCTCGCGCTCGGGGCCCTTGGTCACGATCACGACGCGGGTGCGCTCGGGGAGTTCCAGTCCGCCGGGCTGCTGCAGCGCGTCCCAGAAGGCGGCACAGCCCGTGCAGCCCGAGGAGAGGAACCCCAGCAGGGTGAGGTCGTCGCTGTTGTCGACGGCGATGGAGCGGGCATCCCCCGTTGGGGTCACACCGGCCACCGCCGGCGCGGCACCGAGATCCGGGGTGGCGGCGGGGGCGGGAGTCACCAGGGCCACGGGGGAGACGACCGGCGACGCCGCGGGATCGCCGACGCCGGCGCCCAGTTCGTGCAGCGAGCGCAGGATGTCGGCGTGGCTGCGCAAAAGGCCCGTCACCAGGATCCCGAGCAGCAGAACCACGAACGTCAGGACAACGACCAGCGCGACCACACGGCCTCCTTCACACGTCCGTCCCAGTATTCATCGGTCACCGCCCGTAGGCGCGGCATCCAAGCCGGTGCGCGGCCGGAAATCCTCGGGCATACTCCGGTCTGTGCCGGCCGACGATCTGTTCCTCCCCGAGCCCGAACCACGTCCCGTGCGCTACACGGTGATTTCGGTGGACGACCACGTCGTGGAACCCGCACACACGTTCGAGAACCGGGTGCCGGCGGCCATGGCCGACCGGGCTCCCCGCATAGTCGAGACGCCGCAAGGCCACCAGGTGTGGGAGTTCGAGGGCGACGCGGTACACCCAGGTGGGCATGAACGCGGTGGCCGGCCGCCGGCCCGAGACCTACGGGCTGGAGCCGTTCCGGTTCGACCAGATGCGTCCGGGTTGCTACGACGTCGACGCTCGGGTCCACGACATGGACATCAACGGCGTCTGGGCCTCGGTCAACTTCCCGTCCATGATCACCGGGTTCTGCGGGCGTGTCTTCTTCGACGCCCGCGACCGTGACCTCGGCCTGGCCTGCATCCGGGCCTGGAACGACTGGCTCTTCGAGGAGTGGTACTCGCGCCACCCTCAGCGCATCGTCCCGCTCGGGATCACGTACTTGGCGGACCCGGAGCTGGCGGTGGCCGAGATCCGGCGCAACGCGGCGCGGGGCTTCACGTCGGTCACGTTCCCGGAGCGGCCCCACGAGATCGGGCTGCCTTCGCTGTGGGACCGCGCCCACTGGGATCCGATCGTGGAGGCGGTGGTGGACACCGACACCGTGGTCTCGCTGCACGTCGGGAGCTCGGGTCTGACCCCACCCCCGCCGGGAGCCGGCATGGACTCGCTCCCGTTGGGCGCCACGCTCTTCGGCCAGTTGTCGCTCATCGCCTGCGCCGAGTGGCTCTGGTCCGGCTACCCGCTGCGCTGGCCCACGCTCAAGCTCGCCATGAGCGAGGGCGGGATCGGCTGGGTGGCCATGCTGCGCGACCGTCTGGAGAACATCGTCGACCGGTCCGGTTACGGGTCGGGCTGGAGTGAGCGGCCGGCGGACGTGCTGCAGCGCAACTTCTGGTTCTGCACCATCGACGACCCCTCCACCATCGACACGCGCCATGCCATCGGAGTCGACCACATCATGGTGGAGGTCGACTATCCCCACGGGGACAGCACGTGGCCCGACACGCAGGAGGTCATCGCACGGTGTTGGGGGCATATCCCGACGGACGAGCTGCGGGCCATGTGCTGCGAGAACGCCGCCGCGCTCTACCGCCATCCCCTTCCCGCCACCGTCCTGCCCCGCTGAGAGGAGCCGACCGATGTTCACGCCGACCGCCGAGAAGCTGATCCCGGACCTCACGCCCCGCGAGGAGCTGGTCGTCCTGGCGCGCGCGCTGTGGCGCGAGGGCTACAACGACCACCTGGCGGGGCACATCACCGTCAACCTGGGAGACGGCACCCTCCTCTGCAATCCGTGGCTGCTCACCTGGGCGGAGCTCCGCCCCTCCCAGGTCCTGCGCATCGACCTGGACGGCCGCGTCGTCGAGGGCGACTGGCCGGTCCCACTCGGCATCCCCCTGCATCTCGAGCTGCACAAGTTGCGCGAGGACATCGGATGGGCCGCGCACAACCACCCGCTCTTCGGCACCGTCTGGGCCGACCTGGGCGAGCTGCCGCCGATCCTCGACCAGAGCTCGGCGCTGGGAGGTGGGCGCCTCGTGCTGGTCGACGAGTACGAGGGACCCGTCAACGACTCGTCGAGCGCGCGGTCGGCGGTGGAGAAGATGGGCGACGCGCCCATGGCGCTGCTGGCGGGGCACGGGGTCTTCGTGCTCGGGGGCTCGGCCCGGGCGGTGCACCAGCGCGCCGTGGCGCTGGAGCAGCGGTGCCAGCACGCCTGGTACGCGAGGGTGGCCGGCGGCGACGGGACCTCGCGGCGTGCCGGAGTCCTTCCTCAACGCGGTGGCGCAGAGCGACGGGGAGGGCTTCATCGGCTTCTGGGAGGCGGCGGTGCGCGCCGAGCTGGCGGCAGACCCCGAGTTGTCGGCTGACTAGCCCGACCCGGTCCCGAAGACCTCGCTGAGCTCGAGTGGGACCGGCGTGTCGAGCTGCGCGTAGGTGCAGGAGCCCGGCGTGCGATCGGGACGCCAGCGCACGAAGGACGTGGCATGGCGGAAGCGGTCCTGCTGCAGGTGGTCGTAGGAGACCTCGCACACCGCCTCGGCCCGCAGGGGCTCCCAGGTCATGTCCTTGCCGGCATTCCACCGGTTGCCGCCGCCGGGTGCCCGCCCGGCGGCCTGGGCGTCGGCCCAGCCGGCCCAGGGGTGGTCCTTCTCGGCTCCCTCGCGGTAGGGATCGAGCTCGCCCATCAGCTCGCGCCGGCGGGCGACACTGAAGCCCGAGGCCACGCCCACGTGATGCAGCGTCCCCGCTCCGTCGAAGAGGCCGAGGAGCAGCGAACCGACGCCGGCCCCGTCCTTGTGCGTCCGGAACCCCGCCACCACGCAGTCCGCCGTGCGCTGGTGCTTGACCTTGACCATCGCCCGCTTGTCGGGCTGGTAGGTGAGCATCCCGTCCTTGACCACGACCCCGTCGAGTCCGGCGCCCTCGAAGCGGGAGAACCAGTCGGCCGCCACGTCGGGGTCCGCGGTGACCGGCGTGAGGTGGATCGGCGGGCGCGCCTTCGCGCAGTGCCTTCGCCAGCGCGGCACGCCGCGCCGCGTACGGCTCGTCCATGTACGAGCGGTCACCTTCCGCCAGCAGGTCGAAGGCGACGAACGACGCCGGGGTCGACTCGGCGAGCAACCGTATGCGCTTCTCGGCGGGGTGGATGCGCTGGGACAGGGCGTCGAATTCCAGGCCGCGGGGCCCGGCGATCACGATTTCGCCGTCCAGCACGCAGCGCAGGGGCAGCTCGCGCCGCAGCGCGCCGACCAGCTCGGGGAAGTAGCGGGTCAGCGGTTTCTCGTTGCGGCTGCCCAGCTCGACGTCGTCCCCGTCCCGGAACACGATGCAGCGGAAGCCGTCCCACTTCGGCTCGTAGAAGAGCCCCGTGTCGCGGGGGAGCTCGCGGGCCAGCTTGGCCAGCATGGGGGCGACGGGCGGGCGGACGGGGAGCGTCACCGTCAGCCTCCGTGCCCGCCGGCCCAGGCGAGGAGCTCGTCCGTCGAGCCGCGGTTGACGATCCGCTCGGGCGGCACCTCGGCGTCGACGGCCTTCACGCACCCCCGGCCGAGCCAGCCGAGCTGGCCCGGCGCGTGCGCGTCGGTGTCGACAGCGAAGGAGCAGCCGAGGCCCACGGCCCGCCGCAGCAGGTCCTGGGGCGGGTCCTGGCGCTCGGGCCGCGAGTTGATCTCCACCGCGGTGCCGGTGCGGGCGCAGGCGGCGAACACGGCGTCGGCGTCGAAGGTCGACTGCGCCCGGCCCCGCCCGGTGATGAGCCGTCCCGTGCAGTGGCCCAGGATGTCGGTGTGCGGGCTCTCGATGGCAGCCAGCATGCGCTCCGTCATGGCCGGGGCCTCCATCCGCAGCTTCGAGTGCACGCTGGCGACGACGACGTCCAGTTCGGCCAGCAGGTCCAGGTCCTGGTCGAGTGAGCCGTCCTCGAGGATGTCGACCTCAATGCCGGTCAGGATCCGGAAGGGCGCCAGGTCCTCGTTCAGCGCAGCCAGGACGTCGAGCTGGGCGCGCAGCCGCTCGGCGTCGAGCCCGTGCGCGACGGTGAGACGGGCGCTGTGGTCGGTCAGCACGAGATACTCGTGGCCCAGCGCGGGCGGCCTCGGCCATTTCGCGGATGGGGCTGCCGCCGTCGGACCAGTCCGAATGGGAGTGGCAGTCCCCGCGCAGCGAATCGAGGAGATGGCGGGCCGCGGCGTCGAGCTCGACGTCGTCGGGCGCCTCTTCCAGTTCCGTCAACCGTGTGGGCACCCGGCCGTCGAGGGTTTCGGTGATGACCTGGGCCGTTGACTTCCCGATGCCCTCGATCGACTGCAGGCGCCCGGACGCGGCGAGGTCGCGCAGGGTGTCGGGGTCGATGGCGGCGACCGCTCTGGCCGCGTGGCGAAAGGCGCGCACCTTGTAGGTGTCGGCGCCGCTGCGCTCGAGGAGAAAGGCGATGCGGTCGAGAGCGTCGAGCGGTTCCATGGTCAGGTCTTCTTGGCCCGGCTCGGTGCCACCCGGGGCGGTTCGTCCGGCATTTTCGGGTACTGCGGAGGCCACGGCGCATCGTGCAGCCCCGCCTCCTTGTCGCGGGCGGCCAGCTCCAGCAGGGGCTCGATCGACTGGGGCGCGCGGGCGATGTCCGCCCAGGGGTCGCCGCGCCGGCGCACCAGGTCGGGCACGGTGCGGATGGTCAGGTCATTCGGGACCACGGTCTCGACCTCCTCCCACGTGAGTGGCGTCGAGACCTGGCCACCGGTGCGGGGCCGGGCGAACCAGGCGCCGAAGACGGTTTTGTGGGGCGCGTTCTGGTTGAAGTCGACGAAGACGCGGCTGCCGCGCTCCTCCTTCCACCAGTTGGCGGTGATGAGGTCGGGATAGCGCCTCTCGAGCTCGCGCGCCAGGGCGACGGCGGCGGCGCGCACCTGAACGGAGTCCCAGGACGGCTGCAGGCGCAGGTAGACGTGCAGGCCGTTGTTCCCGGTGGTCTTCGGATAGCCGCGCAGGCCGAGCTCCTCGAGCACGTCCCGGCAGCGCAGGGCCACGGTGCGGACTTCCTCGAATCCGATGCCGGTCGTCGGGTCGAGGTCGATGCGCAACTCGTCTGCGTGCGCGGGATCAGCGGCCAGGTACGGCCAGAGGTGCAATCCGAGGCAGCCGATGTTCACCGCCCAGATGACGTGGGCGATGTCGGCGACGACGAGCGCGTTGGAGGTCGTGCCGTTCGGCGTCGACACCGTGGTCGACTGCAACCAGTCCGGCGCGCCGGCGGGGATCCGCTTCTGGTAGAAGGACTTGCCCGTGGCCCCGTCCGGAAAGCGCTGCAGCATGGCGGGCCGCCCCCCGGCGGTGTTGAGCAGGTGCGCGCCGATGTCCAGGTAGTAGTCGACGAGATCCGACTTGGTGGCGTCGAGGCCGGGGAAGTAGATCTTGTCGGGGCGGGAGACGCGGATGGCGTGCCCGTCCACCTCCACCATCCGTTCGTCGTCTTCGGGCACCGCAGCCGACTCTACCGAGGGCGGTCTGCCGAAGGTTCCCCGCCGCGCCGGGCAGCGGGGACCGAGGCCGGCGAGCCGCTAGGCCACGTGGCGCTCGTACTCCGGCAGGACGATGCCGCGCCGGGCCAGCTCGCCTTCGAGGCGGGCCCGCTCCTGGCGGGGGCAGTCGAACCAGTATGGGGCGGCACGGACGTCGAGCGACGCACACAGACGGATCAACGCACCGTCATAGGTGAGCTCCCGGGCCAGGGCCTCGGCGACGGGGGCGTCCCGGATCGATCCGCGCAGCTTGGCCTTCGAATCGACCAGCTCGGCCAGGAGCCGGTCGTCGGACCGGTGCGCGTCGCCACTCGTGTCGAGGGCCCTGGTCAAGAGGTCGCGGTACATGACCATCACAGAATGGTGCGCCACCCGGCGACCGAGCGGGTAGGGCTGAACGGCCCGGTTTGGGCCGCCGCGTGCGCACACCGGGATTTCGGGCGTGTGAACAGTGCCGTTTCCGCTTGTCCGGTGCGCCCGCGGGAGGCGAGGATCGACCGCGTCAGACCGGCCGCTCCTCCCAGTACCGGCTGCCTGGCGGCAGGAAAGCGCTCCACGGTGTCCAGGATCCGTGCACGGCCCGCCTGACTCCCCCGGGCGGGCCGTGGCGCGTCCGGGGCTATATGAGGTCGGCCAGCCCTTCCCAGCCCGCGGGTGGTGGCGCCAGACGCCAGAACTGCTCGGGGACACGACCCTGCATGCGGGCGGTCAGCGCGTGGTCCTGCTCGAGCGGCGCGATCTGCGACGTGTAGCACCAGATCGCCCGCCGCTTGCGTTCCTCGTCGGGCACATGCGGGACGATGGCGGGGGTGGGCCACGGGTGGGCGCGCAGCAACTTGGCCACCCGCCACGCCAGCAGTCCGGGCAGATGCTTGTAGCCGTGGTCCTCGTAGCAGAACCAGGCGCGCTCGGGCTGGGCCTCGCGCACCAGGAGACAGGCGTCGTGCACCATCACGTGGTCGGGGTTGCCCAGGCCCATGGGGAAGAACACCGCGGTGGCGTCGCGCGCCGCGATGGTGGATCCGAGCACCGGCGCCACCTCGGCCGGCGTCGGGCGGTCCGCCGGGGCCAGGTACTGGTGGTCGGCGAAGTCGAGCCATTCGTAGGAGGACTCGAGGACTGCCATGGCCGCGACGTCCTCTTCCCGCCGCACCGCCACCACGTCGTCCCCCGCCACGAAGCCGCCCAGGGCGTCCCATTCCGAGGGCACGTCGGGGTAGGCGGGCGGCCGGCCGCCGAGCACGGTGACGACGGTGGTGTCCTCGTAGCTGGCGACGAGATGGCCGGCACCCATGGCGGCGTCGTCGAAATGCGGCGACACGACGACAATGCGGCTGAAGACGGCGGGGTCGACCTCGCCCCACGTCGGTTCGCTGAAGGTGGCGCTCATGCCCGGATCATACGGGGGCGTCGTCGGACGCACCGGCGACGTGGTGGCGGAAGACCGGCAGCAGCGCGCCGATGACGGCGGCGCCGACGATGCAGGCGAGGCCGCCCGAGACCACGGAGAACTCGATGCTGGTCAGCTCGGCCACCGCACCCGATTCCATGTCGCCCAGACGCGGGCCGCCCTGCACGACGGCCATCTGAATGGACGACATCCGGCTGCGGAAGCGCTCGGGGATGCTGCTCTGCAGAATGGTGTTGCGCAGGACGGCCGAGATCACGTCGGCCCACCCCGCCAGCCCGAGGAGGACGAGCGCGACCCAGAGGGTGTCCGTGAGCCCGAAGAGCGCGATGGCGGCTCCCCAGAGCGTGACGGCGATGATCACGGCCCAGCCCTGACGGCGGAGATTGGCCACCCACCCGGTGGTCACCGCGCCGATGAGGGCACCGAAGCCCGGGGCTGCGTAGAGGAACCCGAGGGTGATGGTCCCTCCCCCGAACACGGCTCCCGCCATGGCGGGGAAGAGGGCGCGGGGCATGCCGAAGACCATGGCGTTGATGTCGATCAGGTAGACGCCCTGGAGGGCCTGGCGGGAGCGCAGGTAGCGCAGGCCCTCCCTGGTCGACCGCCAGGGGGAGAGGCCGCCGGCGTCGTGCGCGGGCGGAATCGGGCGCAGCATGGCCGAGGTGAAGGCAGCCACGACGAAGGAGGCGGCGTCGAGCCCGAAGACCAGTGGGAGCCCGATGCCGAGGAGGAGCCCGGAGAGCGCGGGGCCCACGATGACACCGACCTGGAAGACGATCTGGGTCATGGCTGCGGCGGCAGCCAGATGCCGGCGCTCCACCATGCCCGGCACCGCGGCCGAGCGGGCAGTGCTCGAGAAGCCGAAGAGACCGGCGGCGACGGCGCTGACGACATAGAGCACGACGAGCGACGGATGCGCCACGGCGGCGTTCACCGCCATGGCGGCGCTGGTCAGCGTCAACGCGACGGAGGTCCACACCATGATCCGTCGCTTGTCGACCGCATCGCCGATCGGCCCGGCCGACAGCGCCCCGGCGAGGAACGGGAACAGTTGGGCCAGGCTGATCGCTCCCACCTGCAACGTGGAATGCGTCATGGAGTACACCTGGTAGGGGATGGCCACGACCGTCAGCTGCGTCCCGATGACGGAGATCAGCTGGCCGGTGAAGAGGAGGCGGAAGTCGCGACTCTCCCGGAGCGGGGTCGTGTCCACCAGGATCCGGCCCGGCATGCGCGCCAGCCTACGGTCGGCGCCGGGCGGCGCTCCTCCGGAGTGGCGGCCTCAGGACAGCTGCTGGCCGAGGTCGCGCACCGAGATGTCCCAGGCCAGGGGCCAGTCGTTCGTGCGCAGCAACGCATCGCTCCCGCCGTCGCAGAACAGCACCGACCCGCAGAAGAACGCGCCGTCGGGCCCGAGCAGCAGTTCCACCAGCGCGGCGATCTCCTCGGGGCGGCCGGGACGGCCGACCGGGATCGGGAGCATGTCGAGCAGCGGGCCCGCGTCCGGGTGAGCCCGGATGCCCGCCACCATCGGCGTGTCGATCATGCCCGGCGCGACGGCGTTGAGCCGCAGACCCGATCCGGCCCAGTCCGGCCCGACGGCATTGCGGCGGACCCAGTAGGCCACGGCCAGCTTCGTCGCCGGGTAGGCCACGAGGGAGCCGCGGGAGTCGGCGATCCGGGCGCTCAGCTCCTCGTCGTGACGGAGGCAGGCCTCCACGAGGTCAGCGGGGATGGCGGGCTGCACCGTGGTGGAGTTCGAGCTGATGGCCACCGCGGCGCCACCCTCGCTCAGGTAGGGGCGGAGGCCCTCGAGCACCTCGACGGTGCCGAAGTAGTTGACCGCGGCCAGCAGCGAACCGGCCCGGTCGGGCGTGCCCGCGAGACCGGCGCAGGTGACGATGCCCGCCAGCGCGCCATCGGACCGCGCGACGGCCTCGGCGACGGCCTGGCGGCGGCCGGCGGGCAGGGCGAGGTCGGCCACGATGTCGGAGTCGTCCTTGTCCACACCGATGACGTTCCAGCCCGCGGCGCCGAGTCGCGCCGCGGTGGCGGCGCCGATGCCCGACGCGGCGCCGGTGATGACGACGGTGCGCTCAGGCAGCGGGGCGCGCCTTGAGGAGGGCGAGCGCCTTGTCGGCGTGCGCTCCCATGGAGACCTCGCTGTGGAACACGTCGAGCAGGGTCCGGTCGGTGTCGATGACGTATGTCACCCGCTTGTTCGGCAGGAAGCTCACGCCGCGCTTGGCCCCCAGCTGTGACGCGACGGTGCGGTCGGAGTCGGAGAGCAACGGAAAGCCCAGCGATTCCTTCTCGTCGAACTGCTTCTGCTTCTCGACGCCGTCGGCGCTGATGCCGACGGGTTGGCCGCCCACCGCAGCGAACTCGCCGGCCAGGTCGCGGAAGTGGCAGCTCTCCTTCGTGCAGCCGTACGTCATGGCTGCGGGATAGAAGAAGAGGACCACGGGACCCTTGGCGAGGAACCCGCTCAGCGTGCGGGGGGCTCCCGTCTGGTCGGGGAGCGTGAAGTCCGGAACGACATCGCCTCTGTGCATCCGCTCAATGTAGGGCGAAAGCGGTGCGTCGTGCCCGGCTACGCCTCGAAGCGGAAGCCCACGCCCCGGACGGTGACGAGGTGCCGGGGGTTGGCAGGATCGGGCTCCACCTTCCGGCGGAGCCGCTTGATGTGGGTGTCGAGGGTGCGCGTATCGGTCAATTCCTGGTCCCACCAGAGCCGGTCGATGCACCAGTCGCGCGTCACCACCTGCCCACTGTGGGACATCAGGAGCGCCAGGAGGTCGAATTCCTTGCGGGAGAGCTCGACCGGGACCTCGTCGACGGTCACCTCGCGCCGGCCGGCGTCGAGGCGCACCGGCCCCACGGCCAACACCTCCTCGTGGTGCTCCGCCACGGCCACGCCGCGTCGCAGCACGGCCCGCATGCGCGCCACGAGCTCGCGCAACCGGAACGGCTTGGCCACGTAGTCGCTGGCGCCCAGCTCCAGCCCCAGCACGATGTCGACCTCGGAATCGCGCGCGGTCACCATGATGATCGGGACCGGCTTGAGGCTCCGCATCTGCTGACAGATCTCGATGCCCGACTGGTCGGGCAGCATGACGTCGAGCAGCACGAGATCGGGGTGGACGCGGTGGAAGAGACGGAGCGCCTCGTGTCCGTCGCCCGCCGCCTCGACCGTGAACCCCTCGCGGGTCAGTCCGGAGGCCAGGGCCTGCCGGTAGGACTCCTCGTCGTCGACGACGAGGACGAGCGGCCGGTTGTCCCGGGCCGGGCCGGGCAGAGGAGTCCGACCGGTCGCCGCCGGTGCGTTTGCGATTGCCACGCTGTATTCAGCCTCAGGCAGCGTCGTGGGGGGCTCGAGGCGACCTGAACGGGAGGAGGGCAGGCGACGACGGTGGACGGGGGGTAGTTCGCACCGGCGCCGCCTGAGCACGCGGGGAGGCGAATACCCGCGCCATGGTGATCAACGATCCGAGGAATCCGGTGCGGTGTGAGCGCTCCGGCCGGATCATGATGACCTCGGCCAGGGTCTCCTGGCCGCGATGGCAACCTGCGCCGGGAACGCAACGGGGGTCCCGGCGGCGGTGATCCATGTATCGATCCACGGTCGCCATCGGCTTGCACGCTACGAAGTCGAGGTGAACGTGCTGTGAAACCGTTGCAACCAACAAGTGTGCTGCAGATGAACTCTTAAGGTTGCCGCCCCTGTTCAGAGCGTTACGCTCCCTGGACACACGAGTGGGAGGTGCCGAATGACCGAGGCCATGGGCCACGGCGTGAACCAGCGCAAGGCCATACAGATGACACCGGCGGAGGTGGACGCATTCCTCTCCGAGAGGCGGAGCATGACGATGTGCTCCCTCTCCCCGGACGGCTCCATTCACGCGGTGGCCATGTGGTACGGCTTCCTGGACGGCTGTGTGACCGTGGAGACGAAGGCCAAGTCGCAGAAGGTCCAGAACCTGCGCCGCGATCCGCGCCTGACGCTGCTCTTCGAAGACGGTGACTACTACGAGGAGTTGCGGGGGGTGGAGCTCGTCGGCCGGGCGGAGATCGTGGAGGATCCCGACAAGCTGTGGCAGCTCGGTATCAGCGTGTTCGAGCGGTACAACGCGCCGTACACGGAGGAGCTGAAGCCCTTCGTGGAGGCCATGCTGCACAAGCGCGTGGCGGTGAAGCTCCACGTGGAGCGGACCGTGACGTGGGACCACCGCAAGCTCGGCCTGCCGTCGTCACGCCCGACGGCGTGAAATTCAGCATCCGGCAGGCCGTCGCCGCGCCGCCGGACCGGGTGCTGGCGGCGCACGCATCGCCCGCCTTCTACGAGGGGCGCCCCAGGCGCGACGACATCGCGGTGCAAGAGGTGGTGCGACACGAGGCCGCCGGCGACCGCATCCTCCTCGAAGTGCGGTTCGCCTTCACGGGCTCGGTCTCACCCGCAGTCCGCGCGGTGGTCGACCCCGGCGAAGATGTCCTGGGTCACCCGGACGGAGTTCGTGCCGGCGGAGGGCCGGTCCAGCTGGATGGTGCTGCCCGACCACTACCCCGACCGGCTGCAGGCCAAAGGCTCCTACCGCTTCGAGCAAGGCGACGGGGGAGCGGGCACGAGTGTGGTCGAGGTCGAAGGCGATCTGAAGGTCCGTGTCCCCATCGTCGGGCGCTCCGTGGAGCGGGTCATCGTCGGCGACCTGCGCGCCTACATCGCCGACGAGGTGGCCGGCACGGCGGCATGGGCCGGCTGAGCGTCACCCTGCGGGCTGGTCGCACACCTTGAGCATCTGGGTCATCCCGTCCTCAATGCCACCGGCCAGGATGTCGATGTCGGGGGTCGAGTCGTAGTCCGCGGTGATGCCGAAGTTGACCTCGCCGTCGTAGGAGAAGATGGCGATGCCCACGCGCATCTGGGCGCCGAGCGGGACGTAGGGGAAGGCCCGGATCATGCGACGCCCGGCCGCGTAGAGCGGGAACTGCGGTCCCGGCACGTTGGTGGTGACCGTGTTGACGTTGCGCTGCCCGGCCCTGGTGGCGAGTCGCATGCCGAGGGCGAGCAGCATCGGCGGAGCGAACCCCGACATGGAGGTGAGCGCCTCGCCGGCGACGGCCTGACTCGAGTGCTTCAGGTCCTTCATCTGCTCGGTAATCACGTGCAGCCGCAGCGCGGGGTCGTCGATGTCGACGGGGAGCTCGGCGAACATGGCCGACACCTTGTTCTCGTAGGTGCCGTCGCCGATGGCCTTGCCGGACGGGTCGCGCGGGCGCACGGAGACGGGCACAAGCGTGCGGACGACCCGCTCCACGTCCTCGTCACCGCGAGCAGCAACTCGCGGAACCCGTTCGTGATGCCGGCCAGCACCACGTCGTTGAACGTGCCGCCGAGCGCCTTGCGCACCCGCTTGATGTCGTCGACGGAGGTGGTGGCCCACGCGTAGCGGCGGTGGGGCCCGAGCGGGCCGTTCAGGCTGGAGAGGGGGGTGGGGCGGACGAGGCCCCCCAGGGAGAACAGCCCGCCGGCCACCTCGAGCAGGTGGCCGGTCAGCTTGCGCAGTGCCCGTGTCTGTGCCCGGGCGGCCCGCACCTGCTCGTAGGGCGACCCGACGATGTTCTCCAGCGCGTCGCGCATGAGCTGGAAGCTCGACGGTTCCGGGCGCGGCGTCCACTGCGACGGTTCGGGACGGTCGACGTCGGGGCTCAGGTCCATGATCACGGCCAGCAGGTCCGTGCCCGAGATCCCGTCGACCAGCGCGTGGTGCGTCTTGGCCAGCATGGCCCACCGGCCGTCCTCGAGCCCCTCGACCACCCAGATCTCCCAGAGCGGCTTGGACCGGTCCAGCTGCTGCGCCATGACGCGCCCGACCAGCTTGCGCAACTCGCTCTCCCCGCCGGGAGCGGGCAACGCGGTGTGGCGCAGGTGGAATTCCAGGTTGAAGTGCGGATCGTCGACCCAGACCGGGCGCCCCAGTTCGAGGGGGACGAAGCGGACCTTCTGGCGGTAGCGGGGCACCAGGTCCAACTTGGCGTCCACCATGGCCACGATGTCGCCGAAGGGCGGCGGCGGGCCCTCGAAGATCGCCACCGAGGCAATGTGCATGTGGGAGACGTGGTCCTCAATGTGGAGGAACGACGCATCGAGCGGGCTCAGGCGGTCAGCACACATCGACCACTCCCTTCAGGGGCATCCTGCCGCGGCAGCCTACCGCCGGACGGGCCGGCGTTCCCGGGCTCAGCCCGCGGATGCGGCGGCCGACGGGGTGCCCAGAGAGGCGAGCGCGGGCGTGGTCAGGATCAGCTCCCGGGTCTCCTCGTAGGCCGCCTCGATCACCTGGGGGGCCCGGTCCTCCGCCATGGCGCGCAGGCCCATGGCACGGCGCGATTCGGCGCCCGGTTCCAGGCTCACCACCCGGAAGCCGCCCGCCCGCAGACGGGCGATCTCGCGCTCCATTCGGCGGTGCACGGTGCGGCGGATCCATCCATCCGCCCCGTTGGCGCTGCCCCGGGCCGCCGACATGGAGGAGACGACGAGCACGACGTCGAGCCGCTCCGATCGCAGGACGTCTGCGTTGGTGGCGGAGTGCACGCCGCCGTCGACGTACTCGGTCCCGGCGATCTCCACCGGTTGGAAGTAGCCGGGGATGGCGCAGGAGGCCAGGACGGCCGCGGCCAGCCGCGCCGGAGGGGCACCGTCCCGACCGAACACGACGCGGGCGCCGTCGGCACGACGGACGGTGCAGATGCGCAACCCGTCGGGCCAGCGGCCCCCGATGTGCCGGTCGAGTCCACGGGCGCGGGCGGAGATGTCGACCCGACCGCGCGGCA
Organism: uncultured Acidimicrobiaceae bacterium; assembly: GCA_963843365.1. Classification (GTDB taxonomy): domain Bacteria; phylum Actinomycetota; class Acidimicrobiia; order Acidimicrobiales; family RAAP-2; genus Bog-473. The sequence goes on from CAWJKG010000001.1 coordinate 117,959, forward strand.
CGAGCGTCATGGCCGCCACGTCGGGGCGGAAGGCGAGCGGCCTGCCGGAGTGTGCGCGTGATGAGCGCGGGGGAAGGCAGGCTCCAGGGGCGGAACAGGGAGCCGAGGGACGGTGTCGGGAGCGGTTCCCCGTCGTCCGGCAGGATGCGCCGCAGAATGGCCCCGCCGCGACGCGACGTCGGCATTCCGTAGAGCGACGCAGCGAGGTCCGTGGCGGGCACCCCGACCCGCAGCGCGGCGCCCGTCACCGAACCGGCGGACGTGCCCACAATGACGGCGGCCTGGCGCGGATCCCAACCGGTCTCGCGCTGGAGGGCGGACAGGACACCGGCCTGGTAGGCCTGTCCGACGACGCCGCCGGCGCCGAGCACGAGGCCGACCGCGACCGACGGGTTCTTGCGACTGCCCAGCCCGCCACGGATCACCTTCACCCCGCCTTTCTACCCGGCGGGTGCACCACATCGCACTCATCCGAGAGCGGACCGGCATCGGGGCAGGCGGACGGCCCTTGCGCCCACCGGCACGCGTCTAGGACTCCAAGAAACGCAGCACCGCCAGTACCCGTCGATGGTCCTTCTCCGAGACGGGCAGATCGAGCTTGGCGAAGATGTTGGCCACGTGCTTCTCGACCGCGCCCTCGCTCACGACCAACGCGCCGGCGATCGCGGCGTTGGAGCGTCCCTCCGCCATGAGTGACAGCACTTCGCGCTCTCGCGGCGTCAGCACGGACAGAGAGTCGGTCTGTCGCGTCGCGCCCAGGAGTTGCGTGACGACTTCGGGGTCCAATGCGGTTCCTCCTACGGCGACCCGCTCCACCGCCTCGACGAAGTCGCTCACATCGGCCACCCGGTCCTTCAGCAGGTAGCCGATGCCGGCGGCGTCGTCCGCCAGCAGGTCGGCGGCGTAGCGCGGTCTCGATGTACTGGGAGAACAACAGAATGCCGAGGCCCTCGTGGCGGGCCCGCAGTTCCAGGGCCAGCCGGAGACCTTCGTCGGTGAAGGTCGGCGGCATGCGGATGTCGATCACCGCCACGTCCGGCGGGCTCTGGGCCACCGAACTGCGCAGGGCGGCGGGATCCCCGACCGCCCCGGTGATGGTGAAGCCGCGGTCGACCAGCAGCTGGACGAGGCCGTCACGCAAAATGGCGGAATCCTCGGCGATGGCGATACGGAGGGAGCCGACCATCAGGTCCGCAACGGCAGGTCGACGGTGACGACGGTCGGGCCACCGGGTGGGCTCACCAGGTTCAGGCGACCGTCGACGGCGTGCACCCTGTCGGTCAGTCCGGCCAGGCCACTCGACGAGGACCCGATCGTGGTCAACTGCGCCCCCCCGATGCCGTCGTCGCGCACCACCAGGCGCAACCAGGTGCCCTGCTCGGCACAGGAGACCGACGCCCGCGACGCGTGGGCGTGCTGGGCCACGTTGGCCAGGAGCTCGGCGACGCAGAAGTAGGCGATCGCCTCAATGGCCGGCGTCGGCCGGGTCGGGAGGTCCACCAGCACCTCCGTGGGGACGGCGCTGCGGGAGGCCAGGGTCGCCAGCGCGCCCTCGAGCCCGATGTCGAGCGCGGGAGGGTGGATGCCGCCGCGATGTCGCGCAGTTCGACGATGGCCTCCTTGGCGCCCCGGTGCGCGGCGTCGACGAACTCGCGCACCCGAGCCAGGTCGACGTGATCGGGATCGTCGTCCAGCTTCTCCTTGGCCATGCCCAACCGCATGGCGAGCGCAACCAGCTGCGCCTGGGTCCCGTCGTGGAGGTCGCGCTCGATGCGCCGCAGCGTCGCCGCCGACGCGTCCACCGTCTGGGTCCGGGCCTGCTCCAGGGAGCGCACCCGCGTGGCCATCGGGTCGGGCCCGAGCAGGCCGCGGATCAGCAGGCGGTCGACGGTGACGAAGCCCCGTGTCACCCACGGTGCCGCGAAGAAGAACACGGCGCCGACCACGAGGCCGAAGACATCGTGGACGAACCCGTTGTCACTGAACCCGCTGGTGTATCCCGAGGGCAAGAACGTCGACGCCAGTCCCCACACCGGGGACCCGCCGCCGCCGTGGCCGAAGAGGGGGTGCAGCAGGAGCGCGATGGCATCCCACCACAGGCTCACCGCGACCAGCATCCCCAGGAAGGACCAGGCCACCTTGACGGCGAGGTAGCCGACGGCACGCCATCCAACCCGGTCGCGCAGGCTGGACTGCAGCCAGCCGAGGAACCCGGGGCGGGCGACGAAGGGCTGCGGATCCTCCACCGTCTCGCCGATCATGCTGCGGGCCAGCCCACGTTGCCACCCGCCGATGCCCCGCGCGCTCCGGAGCGAGAGGGCGAGCACGGCCAGCCCGAAGAAGGTGATGGCCAGAATGAGGCCGGCCCCCATGGTGCAGGCGACGAAGAACAGCCCGACACCGGCGAGCGCGGAGCTGAGGAGGAAGAAGCCCAGCTCAGCCCAGACCCGGCTCGTGAAGGGCTCGCGCAGCACCGTCCGGGCGAAGGCCCTCACGTGGGCGGCCTGCTCCTCGGACAGGGCCAGGGAGACCTCGCGCCCACGTATCCGCACCCGCACGCTGCTGTCCTCGCCCTGTTCGGACGTCATGCGTCCCTCCGCTGGAGCAGGAACGCACCCAGTCCGAGCGCGGCGGCGCAATACCCGAGCATGCACACGGTTCCGATTGTGACCGACACGGCGTGGTCGTGCTGATCGACCGTGGAGGCGATGGAGTTGGCGAAAATGAGCTCGGGCGCGTAGCGGGCGACCGAGTGCGAGATCGAATTGAGGAGGATCGGCACCAGGAAGGTGACGCCGGCGAACACGCCGACGGCCCCCGCGGTATGCCGGACCACCAGGCCGATGCCCAGCCCGAGGAGCGCGAAGAGGGCGAGGAACGCCCCCGACAAGGCCACTGCCCGCAGCACTCCCGGCTGGCTCAGCGAGGCCGTCGGCGCGCCGCCCGAGAGGACCGCCTGCCCTTCGAGGAAGGAGACGAAACTGAGCGCTTCACCCACGAGCAGGGTGAAGAGTCCGACCACCGCGACCTTGGCCGTCACCAGCACGCCCCGGCGCGGCATGGCGGCCAGTGACGCCCGGATGGTCCCGGTGCCGTACTCTCCGGTGACCACCAGCACGCCGAGGACGCCGATGGCCAGTGAGCCGATGGCCAGGCCGGCCAGGGACTGGTTGGTGGGGTCGAACCCCTGGTACCACTGCCGGCCATGGTGCAACGCGCCGCGGGTGGCCAGGAAGGTGACGAGCAGGGTGCCGACCGTGGTGACCAGCAGGGTCCACCTGATGGAGCGCAGGGACACGAACTTGGTCCATTCGGCCCGCATGGTCTGTGCCAGCCCGGCACGCCAGTGCCCCGGTCGGGCCGAGGCAGCCGGGGTACCGGTTCGCACGGTGGCCGAGGGCACGGGGATGGTGGTCATGGGGGTTCCCTTCAGCGGACCGGCAGCGCGTCAGCCGCCGGCGCGTGGTCGTGGACGAGTGAGCGGTACTCGACGGAGTCGCTCGTCAGCTCCATGAAGACGTCCTCCAGCGAGGCCCGGAGGGGGGTGAGCTCGTGCACCGTGAGCTCGTGGTCGGCGGCCAGCTCACCGACCTGGGCGGAGGACAGTCCAGAGGCCACAATGGCGCCATCGTTCTGCACCGCCGGACGTGCGCCCGCACGAGAGAGCGCGGCGACGAATCGCTGGGGCGTCGGCGTCACGATGCGCACCGCGTCGTTCTGGTGGCGCGCCACGAACTCGTCCACGCTCGTCTCCGCGATCAGCGTTCCCCGTCCGATCACCACCAGCCGGTCCGCCGTCAGTGCCATCTCGTTGATCAAGTGGCTCGACACCAGCACGGTCCGTCCTTCGGCGGCCAGGTCGCGCAGCAGGTGGCGGACCCAGCGGATGCCTTCGGGGTCGAGCCCGTTCACCGGCTCGTCGAAGAGCAGGACCCCGGGATCGCCGAGAAGTGCGCTGGCGATACCGAGCCGCTGGCCCATGCCGAGTGAGAACTTCCCGGCCCGGCGATCGGCGACCGCGGTGAGCCCCACAATGTCGAGCACGGTGTCCACCCGCGCCGCCGGGATGTCGTTGGCCTGGGCCAGCCAGCGCAGGTGGTTGCGGGCGCTGCGACCGGGGTGGAACGCCTTGGCGTCGAGGAGCGCGCCCACCTCGCGCAGGGGCCACGGCAACTCGGCGTAGTGGCAACCGTTGACGAGGGCCGAGCCGTCGTCGGGCCGGTCGAGCCCGAGCACCATGCGCATGGTGGTCGACTTCCCCGAGCCGTTCGGGCCCAGAAAGCCGGTGACGACGCCGGAGGGGACCGTGAAGCTCAGGTCGTCGACGGCAACGGTGTTGCCGTAGCGCTTCGTCAGCCCGCGGGTGACGATCATGGGACTCCTTCCGCCGGGGCCGGACGTTCCGTGCCCGCTGGTTCCAGCATGCGGGGCCGGCGCGGCGATGAGAATGCCGCTACCGGGCGTCCCCGCCCTGGGGCTAGCACCAGTGACAGCAGATGGTCGCGCCGGGTTTCCCCGACGGCGACGTGCGGACACAACCGGACGACAACTGGCGGCTGTCGTGTCCGTCCCGTTGCAGCACCAGGACCCGTGCCACATGGAAGACGGCGCCGATCGCCGGGCACCGCGGTCCGGGGCACACCCTGAGTGCGACCCGTATCGCTCAGGGACATCCCCGATAGCCTCGGGACCGGCCGGATGCGATCATCGGAGGATTGCAGAGGCGGAGCCGGTACGACTTCTCGGCCCGACGCACCCCCCCTGTTCCCGACTGACGAAACGAGGCATGGTGACGCTGACCGACGCAGCACCGACAGGACAACGCCCGGCTTCCCCGGCGGCCCACGCGGTCGAGCTGCGCAAGACCTACGGAACCGGGCAGGCGACGGTCCACGCGTTGGCAGGTATCAGCGTCACCTTCGAGCGCGGCCGCTTCACCGCTGTGATGGGCCCGTCCGGATCGGGCAAGTCGACGCTGATGCATTGCATGGCGGGACTCGACCGCCCGACGTCGGGACACTCCTTCGTGGGTGACCTCGATATCGGCGCCCTCGACGACGGCGGGCTGACACAGATGCGGCGCGACCACATCGGGTTCGTGTTCCAGTCGTTCAACCTCGTCCCGACCCTCACCGCGGGCGAGAACATCACGTTGCCGGTCGACCTGGCCGGTCGCAAGGTCGACAAGGAGTGGTTCGACTACCTGGTCGACCAGCTCGGCATCACCGATCGGCTGTCGCACCGCCCCAGCGAGATGTCAGGCGGTCAGCAGCAGCGCTGCGCCTGCGCCCGGGCCCTGATCAACCGGCCCGACCTGATCTTCGCCGACGAGCCCACCGGGAACCTGGACTCCCATTCGAGCGGCGAGATGCTGACGTTCCTGCGGCGCTCCGTCACCGAGTTCGGCCAGTCGATCGTCATGGTGACGCACGATCCACGCGGCGCGGCCTACGCCGACCGGGTGGTCTTCCTCGCCGACGGCAACATTGTGGACGAGCTGGCCAACCCGACGGCCGACCTGGTGCTGGAGCGGATCCGGACGTTGGGGACCTGACGTGTGGCACGTGACCATCAAGGGCCTGCTGGCGCACAAGCTCCGGCTGGCCCTCACGGCGCTGGCCATCGTGCTGGGCGTCACCTTCATAGCGGGGACGTTCGTCCTGACCGACACGCTGCACAACACGTTCAACACCCTGTTCGGCAACATCTACCAGAACATCGACTTCCAGGTGCGCGGCGTGGCGCAGTTCGGCAGCGGCGGAACGGCCACCCGCAATCCCGTGCCCGAGTCGGTGCTCTCGACGGTGGAAGGGGTGCCCGGTGTCGAGGCGGCCAACGGCTCGGTCACGGGCTACGCGCAGTACATCTCACCGCAGGGCAAGGCCATCACGACCGGTGGTGCGCCCACTCTGGGCATCTCCTTCGATCCCAATCCTCAGCTCTCGCAGCTCCGCCTGACCCAGGGGAGCCCGCCGACGACGCCGAGCGACGTGGTGATGGACCTCGGTACGGCCGAGAAGTACCACTTCAGGGTGGGCCAGCACGTGCGCATCCTCCTGGAGGGCCCGACCAGGACCTTCACCATCACCGGCCTGGCGCGCTTCGGCACCGCCGACAACCTGGCCGGCGCCACCCTCGCCGCCTTCGACACGCCGACGGCCCAGGCGCTGCTGGGCGACGTGGGCAAATTCGACACGGTCAACGTCGTGGCGAAACCGGGCGCCGACAAGGCGGCGGTGCAGCGCGCCATTGCGCGGGTGCTTCCTCCGGGCGAGGAAGTGGTCACCGGTCAGACGGTGATCAACGAGGCGACGAGCTCCATCAGCCAGGCCCTGGGATTCTTCAACACGGCCCTGCTCGTGTTCGCGTTCATCGCGCTCTTCGTGGGCGGCTTCACCATCCTCAATACGTTCTCCATCATTGTGGGGCAGCGGACGCGGGAATTGGCGCTGCTGCGCATTGTGGGGGCGAGCCGCCGCCAGGTCTTCCGTTCGGTGATGCTCGAGGCGGGCATTGTGGGCCTGCTGTCCTCGCTGATCGGGCTGGGGTTGGGGGTGCTGGCCGCGCTGGGCCTCGAGGCGCTGCTCAGTGGGTTCGGGGTGACCCTTCCTTCGGGGCCACTGGTGTTCGAGGCTCGCACGGTCATTGTGTGCTTCATTGTGGGCGTGGGCGTCACGGTGGTGTCGGCCATCAGCCCGGCGCGCCGCGCCGTGCGCATCGCCCCGGTGGCCGCCGTGTCCGAGCAGCAGAGCGAGGTGGAGATCTCGCTCCGCCGCCGCTTCACCTGGGGCCTCGCCATCACCCTGGCCGGCGTGGTGGCGCTGGCCATCGGGCTGACGGCGCCGGCGATCGCCCTGGTGGGCCTGGGTGCTGTCCTGATCTTCGTCGGCGTGGCCCGCCTGGCACCCGCTGTCGCCCGGCCGATGGCCAGCGTGATCGGGCGCCCGCTGGCCCGGGTCTTCGGCATGTCGGGCCGGCTCGGCCGCGAGAATTCCATGCGCAGCCCGCGCCGCACCGCCCAGACGGCGTCGGCTCTCATGGTGGGTCTGGCCCTGGTCTCGGCCATCGCGGTCTTCGGTGCGTCGCTCTCCAAGTCCGCCACGAGCAGCGTCGACAACGCCATCAGCGCCGATCTCATCGTCACCACGCCGAACAATGCGCAGGGCGGTTTCAGCAACGCCGTGGGACCGACGGCGGCCGCGGTCGACGGCGTCACCGCGGCGTCGACGGTGTACCAGGACCAATTCGAGCTCCGGGGATCGCTCGAGAACCTGACCGCAGTGTCGACGCGCCACCTGCCCGACACGGTCATCCTCGACATGACCGAGGGATCGTCCGCCGCGCTGGCCGCGGGCCAGCTGTTGATCGACACCACGACGGCCAACTCCAAGCATCTCGCGGTCGGTGACGTGGTCCCGGTCAAGTTCGCCAAGACGGGGAAATCGACCATGCGGATCGGCGGTGTGTTCAAGGCCAACTCGCTGATCGGCAAGTACCTTGTCGGGGACGGCTTCTTCCTGGCCCACTTCCAGAACGACCTGCCGGTCGCCGTGCTGTTGAAGACGGACGGAAGTCCCGGGGTAGAGCAGCGCGTCTCGCACGCGCTCGCGTCGTACCCGAACCTGAAGATCCAGACGCGGGCCCAGTTCGAGCAGTCACAGCAGGCGCAGGTGAATCAGCTGCTCGGTCTGGTCTACGCGCTGCTGGCCCTCGCCGTCCTCATCGCTCTCATCGGGATCGTCAACACGTTGATGCTGTCGGTGTTCGAACGCACGCACGAGATCGGCCTGCTGCGCGCCGTCGGCATGAAGCGTCGGCAGATCCGCGCCATGATCCGCTCGGAATCTGTGATCCTGGCGGTGTTCGGCGCCGTCATCGGCATTGTCGTCGGCACCGGGCTCGGCATCGCGCTGTCGTGGTCGCTGCGGTCGCAGGGCATCACCGACATTCAGGTGCCCTTCACCAGCCTGATCGTCTTCCTGATCCTGGCGGCCCTGCTCGGATTGCTCGCCGCCAGCTGGCCCGCCCGGCGGGCGGCCAGACTCGACGTGTTGGCTGCCATCGCAGCCGACTGAGCACCCGGCGCTGCGCGCCCGGGGGACCGGCAGGGGGCCAAAAGGCAAGGCTCGGTACAGTACGGGCATGACCGCGACGGCCCCTTCGAAGCAGCCCGGCAGCTTTCGTCTCCCCGGCTACACCGTCGCCGTCGGACCGTTCACCCACGTGGCGGCGGAGCGGGACCGCCTGGCTGGGCTGGAATGGCGGCACTTCGACGCCCGGCCGCTCGGCGCAACGGTGGGCGCGGAAATCACCGGCGTCGATCTCACCGCGCCGCTGCCCGACGAGGTCGTGGCCGAGCTGCGCCAGGCGCTCTACGACTACAAGGTCATCTTCTTCCGTGACCAACCCATGGACCCGCACCAGCACGTCGCCTTCGCGCGCCGTTTCGGGGATCTCGAGATCCATCCATTCCTCCCCTCGAACACCGGAGAGCCAGAGCTGGTGCGGTTCGAGAAGACGGCGGAGGTGAGTGGCTACGAGAACTCGTGGCACCACGACGTGACGTGGCGGGCGGGTCCGTCCATGGGCGCGATCCTGCACGCGGTCTCCGTGCCGGACATCGGCGGGGACACGCTGTTCTCGGACATGTACGCCGCCTACGACGCCCTGGACCAGGCGACGAAGGACGAGATCGACGCCTTGCAGGCGGTCCACGATTTCACACAGACGTTCGGACACTCCATGTCCGCCGAGCAGCGGCGCCAGGCGCAGGAGGAGTACCCGCCGGCCCGGCACCCCGTCGTCTGCACCCACCCCGCCACGGGAAAGCTGCATCTCTATGTCAACCGTCCCTTCGTCAGCCACATCGAAGGCCTCGACCGCGAGGCCAGCCTGGCTCTGCTCGACCGTCTGTGCCGGCAGGCCGACGCGCCGGAGCACCAGTGCCGCTTCACATGGACCAAGGACGCCGTCGCCTTCTGGGACAACCGGGCGGTGCAGCACTACGCCTCCAGCGACTACTGGCCCCAGCGCCGGTCGATGGAGCGCGCCTCGGTGAGAGGGACGGCGCCCGCGCGCCTCTGACCCGATGAGCCGCCCGCCCTACGCGGTCGGCACCTCGGCCGGCCGCCTCCGGGCGAGCACCCCCGTCGGCCCGAGCCCCGCGTGGGCCATCAGGATGTAGCCGGAGGCCAGCATCACATAGACCAGGTCGAGCAGCATGGCCAGCGTGCCGCTCCTGTTCGATCCGAGGCTGCCGAACACGCCCGGCGCGATGAGCGCGAAGACCAGGTAGATGGCGACGGCGAGCGAGAAAACCAGCTGAATGAGATAGATGAAGCTGACTACCCCGGCATAGGACTGCATCACTCGGAGGTTGGGTCCCGTCACGTTGCCGTCGCCCCGCGCCACCTCGATGCCGCGTCCGACGTGGAGCAGCAAGACCGAACCGAACAGGACGACCAGGAGTCCCCCGATGACGATGGAGCGCGCCAGCGAGTTGGTCAACGGCGCGAAATGCGGTGCGATCACCGAGAAGATCGACGTCACGATCACGACGGAACCGGCGAAAGTGAGCTGCAGGGCGACGAAGCTCATGCCGAAGAGGTAGACGCTGTGTGATCGCTGTCCCCTGGGGTCCGGTTCGGCCCGGTTGGCCACAATGAGGATGACCGGGACCAGGAGCACCAGCGAGAAGAGGGCGATGGAGACCGCCGCGACGGCGACGACTCCGCCCGCCAGACCGGCGAACTGGAACGGAACCTGGCTCGGAACCTCGGTCATGACCGACCCCCCTTCGGGCGCCACCCCGGGGCGCCGTTCGCACGGTACGCCGCCGGCCGGGCGGGGATGGGGATGGTCCCCGGCCCTCAGTTGTGCTGCGGCTGTCGGGACCCGACGTCGACCGGTGTGGTCTCGTCGGGCAGACCCGGATGCGCCTGCAGCCGTAAGGGGACCTGCTGGGGCGAGGTGAAGGGCCCTCCCGAGGCGACCACCTGGTTGCGCCCGTCGCCCTTGGCCTGCAGGAGGGCGGCATCGGCCAGCGCCACCACCTGCTCGAAGCCGCCCGCCTGGTCGGAGGACGCGACACCGAAGCTGACGGTGAAGCGCGGCAGGTCGGCCAGGAGGACGCGCTCGGCCAGGCGTTCACGGACCCGTTCCAACACCTGGCGCGCCTCGTCGACGGGGCACTCCGGCAAGACGATCACGAATTCCTCGCCCCCGTAGCGGCAGGCGACATCGGCGGGCCGCAGCGAGTCCCGGAGCACCTGGGAGAAGGTGCGCAGGGCGCGGTCGCCGGCGGAGTGCCCGAAGTCGTCGTTCAGGTTCTTGAAGTGGTCGAGGTCGCCGTAGGCCACGGCATAGGGCGTGCCCGTGGCCTGGAACTCCCGCACGGCCGACTCCAGGCTCCTGCGGGTCAGCAGGCCGGTCAACGAATCGCTGTTGGCCTGGGTCTGGGAGAGCTCGAAGGCGCGCAGCATCGACAGCCGCTCCGAGGCCCGGCGTGCCACCACCTCCACGTCCCGCTGCACGACCTCGGGGGGAGGAACTCCATCGTTGCCCAGGACATGGAAGACACCCATCGGGCTCCCGCTGATGCTCATCGGGACGCACAACGCGGAACAGCCCCGGCCCCGCAGGTTGGGGCAGGCGTCGATTGCGGTGCTGTCGGCAAAGACCAGCGTGCGCGTCCGCACGGCCGCAGGGCAGTCGTCGGGGGTCATCACCCCACACCCGGGGTGGTCCGTGTGCGGGGTGCCCTCGAGCACCTGGGCGAAGCGCGTGGTGGGCGAGTCGGCCAGGAGAAGCTCGGAGGGCATGCCCGGTGCCGCCTGACCGAGTGCCTCCGCCACGAGTGCAAAGACGGCGGGCTCGTCCCTCGACATCTCGAGCGCCGTCTGCAGGCTGCCCTCGAACGCAATACGCCGGGCCGTGTCGGACTGGATCGCCTCGTGCTCGGCCTGCTCGTGCTCCACCCGCAGCGCATGTCGGGTGAAGAGGGCGACGAAGGTCCCCGCGATGGCCACGCCGATAGCGATCGACCACAAGAGCTCGTCTCGCGCCCGCGCCGCGGCGGCGTGGGCCTCGTCGGCGGTCTCACTGAGGCGACTGCTGATGACGGCCTGCAGCGAGGCCAGGGTCGTGTCCAGGCTGATCTGCGCTCTCTCTTCGGCGTGGGCCAGGCCCGCCGTCTGCGCCGTCTGTGGTTGCCCGGCCAGGAACGCGCCAAGGGTGTTCTGAGCTGCGACGAAGGCGGCCATCCGGGTCGCCAGGTGCGGCGCCAGGCCGGTCTCGCCCTGCGCTGTCATGAGACGCCGGAGGGTTTCGTAGGACGTGTTCATCTCGTTGGCGTCGGCCTCGGCGCGGGAGACGAGCGAGGTGGCAGAGGCCGTGTTGGCGAAGGCCTCCGCCGCCAGGAGCTGGAATGCGGACGCCGCGGCGCGGATATCTCGGACGGGGCCCTGGAGGACGAGGTACCGCTGGGTGATCTGGGCCGTCAGCGATTCGGCCTGCGACGCGTTGGCCACCCCCAGGAACGCCCCGGCGAGCGCGATGAGGCTCACGACGACCCCCGTCAGCACGATGGCGCGGTGCGGCGCGTACCAGCTCCAGCGCCCCCAAGCGGGTTTCGTCGACCGAGCGTCCACGGCACTCCATATCGGTTCGTTTGGGGTTCCGAATAAGACATCCCCCGACGGCTCTCGCCCTGCAATAGGCGATGCGCACAGGAGCACGGCGGTGCCTGCGTACCCATGGCGCGGCCGAACCGTCGGAACCGTGCACCGCCGTGTTTGTACACTGCGACCGTGGCGGACGACGACGTCGGCAAGATGCACTTCGACCGCCTCGACGACGGGACCGACGCCGACTTCGAGGTCATGCGCCGCGTGCACGAGCGCAACCTGGCCCACCTTCCGGACCTCCTCCTCTCGATGCTCAGCAGCCTCAAAGGCGACGCCGCCTACCCCGTCGACCGGCTGGAGCACAGCGTGCAGACGGCGACCCGCGCCATGCGCGACGGCGCAGACGAGGAGTTGATCGTCTGCGCGCTGCTGCACGATGTGGGCGAGACGCTGGGTCCCCTGAACCACGGCCAGGTCGGCGCTGCGCTCCTCCGGCCCTTCGTCTCGGAGCAGAACCACTGGGTCCTGGCCCATCACGCCATCTTCCAGACCTACTTCTACGCCCGCCATCTGGGTCTCGACCCCAATGCCCGCGACCGGTACAAGGGCAGCCCGTACTACCAGGCCTGTGTCGACTTCACGACCAACTGGGACGAGGTCTCCTTCGACGCCCACTACCCGTCGGAGCCGCTGTCGACCTTCGAGCCCATGGTGCGGAGCGTGCTGTCCCGCCCCTGGTCCCCACCCGGCACGACCTGAGCTCCAGCGGCGCACCCCATCGCGAGGTGCGAAGATGCAGCGATGGCACAGAAGAAGAAGGTCGTCGTTTTCGGGACGGGGTTCGTGGGGAAGATGATCATTCCCGAGGTGCTGCGCCATCCCAACTTCGAGTTGGTGGGCGTCGGCGTGCACGACAAGGACAAGGTCGGACGTGACGCCGGGGACATCTGCGGCATCGGACCCGTCGGCATTTCGGCCACGGACGATCTCAATGCGCTGATCGCACTCCGTCCCGACGCCCTGGTGCACTACGGGCCCACGGCCGGCCAGGCGGACGTGAACATCAAGGACATCGGCGCCTTCCTGCGGGCCGGCATCGATGTCTCCTCGACGGCCATGACGCCGTGGGTCTGGCCCTCTATGAAACTCAACCCGCCCTCGTGGATCGACCCGATCACCGAGGCGTGCGCCGAGGGCGGCGCCACCTGCTTCACCACGGGGATCGACCCCGGCTTCGCCAACGACCTGTTCCCGATGACGCTGATGGGCCTGTGCGCCGAGGTGCGCAAGGTCAAGGCACTCGAGCTCGTCGACTACATCAATTACACGGGCGCCTACGAGGACGAGATGGGCATCGGCCGCCCACCGGAGTTCACGCCGCTCCTGGAGCACACCGACATCCTCGTGATGTCGTGGGGCGCCACCGTGCCGATGATGGCCCATGCCGCCGGCGTGGAGCTGGACGAGATCACGTCGACCTGGGACAAGTGGGTGACCGACAGGCCCATCACCACCGCCAAAGGAGTCATCAATGCCGGCGAGGTGGCCGCCATCCACTTCACCATCAACGGGATCTACAAGGGCGAGCCCCGCATCTGCCTGGAGCATGTCAACCGCGTGGGCACCGATGCCGCGCCGGACTGGCCCCGCGGCACCCAGGACGACGTCTACCGGGTGGAGATCGAGGGCACTCCGTCGATCACGCAGGAGACGGCCTTCCGTTTCACCGACGGCTCGGGTCGGGATGCAGCCGCCGCCGGTTGCCTGGCCACCGGACTGCGCGCCCTCAACGCCGTGCCGGCAGTGAACGACCTCCCTGCCGGCTGGGCGACCGCCCTGGATCTGCCGCTCATCCCCGGGGCGGGGACCATCCGCTGACCACGTCGACGGAGAGGCGGGGGCCGGCACGGGGACGGACGCGATGACCGGCGTCGCGCCGGGCCGCTCGTCCGCACCGTTCGCGCCGGGATCGGTCTCCGTCCGGCTCTACCCGCACAACGAGCTCGGGGCCAGCGCCATCGTCGCCGAGCTCTGCCTGCAGGCCCGCCTGGCCCTGGCGGCCGGGTTCGACGGCGTGATGACGAGCGAGCACCACGGCGGCTTCGCCGGCTACATGGCGCAGCCCCTGCAGATGGCCTCGTTCGTCCTGGACGACTTCCCGACCGGGTGGGCGGCGGCGGCACCCCTCCTGCTTCCCCTGCGCGCCACGGCTCTGGTGGCGGAGGAGGTCGCGTGGCTCCGGGCGCGGCATCCGGGACGGGTGGGGCTCGGAGTCGCCGCCGGGGCGCTGCCCCTCGACTTCGACGCGGCCGGCGTGGATCAGTCAGCCGCCACCGATCGCTTCAAGGCGGAGCTCCCTCGACTGGTGTCCATGCTGCGGGGCGAGCACCTGGGCGCTCTGGCCGGCGACCCGGCTCTGGGTGCCTGTCGGGACGATCCGATCCCGGTCCTCAGTGCGGCGGTGTCGGTGGCGGCGGCGGTCCGCGCCGCCAGGTGTGGCGCCGGCATTCTCATGGAGGGCATGTCCGCCCCGGATCGACTGGCCCGCCTCACGCAGGGGTTCGATGGGGCCGGCGGGACGGGCGCCAAGGTCTTGATCCGCCGCGTCTGGCTGGGCCGGGTCCAGTCGGGTCTGATTGCAGACCAGCGGGCCGTCTACGAGAGCTACGCCCCCGACCCCACCGCGTTCGGCGAGGACCAGACCGTGTCGTCAGACGACCCGGACGAGCTCGTGCATCTGCTGGCGGCGTCGCTGCGGGAGGCCGGGGCCGACGCGCTCAACCTGCGGGTGCAGCTCCCCGGCATGGCGCCCGCACAGGTCCGGGAGCAGATAGAGCGCATCGGCTCCTCCGTGGTCGGGCCGCTGCAGTCCGCCCTGCGCGCCCCGATGCCCCCGCTTAACGGATCGGCGTCCATCCGCTCGAAAGGTGGTTGCCACCGTCCACGTCCAGCGTGATGCCGGTGATCTGGCGGGCGTCGTCGGACAGGAGGAAACAGACGGCCCCGGCGACGTCCTCGGCCTCGGTCAGGCGTCCGAGCGGCAGCGCCGCTCCCGCCCCCGCCCCGCCGTCGTCCTTCCAGATGGGCCGGGTCGCCGTGGTGCGGACCAGGCCCGGGCTGACCGCGTTGAGCCGGACCCCACGGCCGGCCAGGTCGGCGGCCATGGTGCGGGTCATGGCGTTCAGCGCGGCTTTCGCCGCGGCGTACGAGACCATGGCGGAGGTGGTCTTGCGGGGCGAGCCGCTGGAGATGGCGACCACCGACCCCTGATTGTCCGCCAGTCCCCGGGCGAGCGCCGTCCTGACCAGCACCAGCGTCGGCCAGGTGTTGAGCCGGAACGTCTCGAGGAGCTGCTCCTCACTGATGGCGTCGAACGAGCAGCGGGTGGGGCGCGCCGCCGACCGTGCTCACGATGAGATCGATGCGGCCGAAGGCGTCCAGCGCCCCGTCCGCGAGCCGCGTCACGGCGTCGTCGGTGTCCATGGACCCCGTGACACCGACGACGCGCAGCCCCTCGGCACGGAAGGCCTCCTCTGTCGCCGCGACACGGTCGGCGTCGCGGCCGTTGATCACCACCGACGCCCCCTCGCGGGCGAGACGGAGCGCGCAGGCGCGCCCGATGGACGGCTCGGCGGTCGAGCCGGTCACGATGGCGACCTTGCCGGAGAAGCGCGCCGTCACATCGCCTCCCCCTTTCGCCCCGCCCCGCCCGCGTCGCCGACGCGCCTTCCCATAGGTGCATCTTTGCCGCGGGCGGCCTCGACGCGCCATGTGCGTCTCATGCGGCAGTCGGCGCGACGTCCTGACTAGGTTGAGGCGATCGCCGACCCACCCCCACCACCGCTCCGCACCAGAGTCGCCGCTCTCCTCGGCGTCGACTATCCCATTGTGCAGGCCCCCATGGGCTTCATTGCCCGCGCCCAGCTGGCGTCCGCCGTCTCGAACGCCGGCGGGTTCGGGATCGTCGAGACCTCGTCCGGCCGGCTCGACGAGGTGCGCCAAGAGATGGCGAAGATGCGGGACCGCACCGACAAGCCATGGGGCGTCAACATCGCCCAGCTGTTCGTGGCCGACCCCCATATCGTCGAGTTCGTGGCGGAGCAGGGCGTCACCTTCGTCACGACCTCGGCCGGGAACCCGGAGCGGTACACGTCGCAACTCCACGACGCCGGCATCACCGTGTTCCACGTCGTGCCGTCGCTGCGCGCCGCGCAGAAGGCCGTCGACGCAGGGGTCGACGGACTGGTCGTCGAGGGTGGCGAGGGCGGCGGCTTCAAGAGCACCAGGCCGGTGTCGACCATGGTCCTGTTGCCGCAGATCTGCGGGGCGTTCGACCTCCCCGTCATTGCCGCAGGTGGGATCGTCGACGGCGCCTCCATGGCAGCTGCCTTCGCGTTGGGGGCGGAGGGGGTCCAGATGGGGACACGCATGGTCAGCGCGGCGGAATCGCCGGTCCACGAGAACTACAAGCAGTTGGTGACGTCGGCGGACGCGACGGACACGGTCGTGTTGAGCGCCCACTCCAGCCCGGCCCTGCGCGTCATGCGGACGCCCTTCAGCGAGAGCCTCGAACGGGAACCGTCCGTGGTCATGGGGTCCACGGTCGGCATGGACGGAGTGCTGAAGCTGTATTTCGAGGGCGATCTCAGTGCCGGCTTCGCCTTCGGGGGACAGGTGGCGGGGCGCGTCGCCGAGGTGCTGCCCGTTCGCCAGGTCGTGCACGACACCGTGCGCGAGTTCTACGAGGTGGTGGACGCGCTCCGTCGGTTCGTACCCCCCGGCTGAGTCGCGAGAGCGGGGGTTCGGGGTCATCCGATCGGCGGCGCCTGCGTTGTAGCTTCACAGACGTCGAAAAGTCTGCACCTCGCCCGAGGGATCATCCGATCGCTCGACCAGTCTTAGGAGACACATGAATTCCGGCGACACCGCCTGGGTCCTGATCAGCGCGGCCCTGGTCCTCTTCATGACTCCCGGTTTGGCCCTCTTCTACGGCGGGATGGTCCGCTCCAAGGGTGTTCTGTCCGTGATGATGCAGAGCTTCATCTGCATGGGCCTGGTCACGGTGCTCTGGGCCATCGCCGCCTTCAGTCTGTCCTTCGGCGACGACGCCGGAGCGGGGATCATCGGCAATCTGGACCAGGCGGGCCTCGGCAACCTCGGCCATGCGTTGCCCGGGTTCGCCCATGCGCACCTGGGCGTCTCGCCCCTCGCGGTGATGGTGTTCCAAATGATGTTCGCCGTCATCACGGCCGCGCTCATCAGCGGCGGGTCGGTCGATCGCATCCGCTTCCAGTCGTTCGTGGTCTTCATCGTCGCGTGGCTCTTCCTGGTCTATGTGCCGCTCGCGCACTGGGTCTTCAGCCCGGGCGGGTGGTTGGCCCAACGCGGCGTGCTCGACTTCGCGGGCGGCACCGTCGTCGAGATCAACTCCGGGTTCTCCACGCTGGCCCTGGTCCTGGTCTTGGGTCGGAGAAGAGGGTGGCCCCGTGAGCCCATGCCGCCCCACTCGGTCCCGCTCAGTCTCCTCGGCGCCGGCATCTTGTGGTTCGGCTGGTTCGGCTTCAATGCAGGCTCTGCGCTCGGAGCAAACGACGTCGCCGTGCATGCGTTCGTCAACACCCAATTGGCGGCTGCCGCCGGCATGCTGGGGTGGTTGGGATTCGAGCTTGGGAAGGAGAAGGTGCCGACCACCTTGGGGGCGGCGTCAGGCGCCGTGGCGGGAATGGTTGCCATCACCCCCTGTGCCGGCTTCATCGGACCGATGCCCGCTCTGCTCGTCGGCGCCTGCGCCGGTGTGATCTGCGCCATGGCCGTGCGGGCAAAGTTCAAGATGCGCTACGACGACTCGCTCGACGTGCTCGGGGTGCATGGCATCGGGGGCGTGATCGGGATGGTCCTGCTTGGCCTCTTCGCTTCGCGGACGATCAACCCAGCGGGAGCCAACGGACTCTTCGAAGGCGGGGGGTTCCGCTTGTTCGGTCTGGAGCTCCTGGCCACCGTGGTGGCGATCGTCTTCTGCTTCGGAATGTCCTTCGTCATCGCCAAGCTCGTCGACATGACCATGGGCCTGCGCGTCTCGCCGGAGACGGAATTCGAAGGTCTGGACGTCCCGGTGCACGCCGAGACGGCCTACTCGCAGGCGAACTGACCCATACTCCGGCGGTGCGCGCCGTGTATGCCAAACCGCTGCTGGCGGCGCCCGGCCTCAGTGGGGGCATGGTTCGGAGAGGGTCGGTATGCCCGCAGGCGGTTTCCGTTCTCGAGCCGCAGAGTCGCCCGCAGGCAAAGGACGAACGGCCCGTGCTGTGGGGACCTTTGACCCTGTCCCGGCCACCTCCGACCGACTTGACTGCAAAGCGAAGAGGGAGGGTGGCAGACAATGCGACAGAACCAGCAACGCAAGCAGTCACGGGGGCTCGAGCCCATGCACGGCCCGTACGGACACGTCCAATTCGCCCCCGGGCTGCGCACGGCCGCTGACATCATCCGGTCGCGGCAGACCGCAGCTGCGACCGCCCGGCCAGCATTGAGGGCTGAGCCGACCCGCACCGCCGGAAAGGTGGCCGCGTGACCTTCGGCGCCATGGAGGTTCCCGTGGAGTTAAGTGCCGTACCCGTCGACAAGCCGGACGACGCTGCTGTGATCATCGGCCAGGCCCACTTCATCAAGACGGTCGAGGATCTTCACGAGGCCCTGGCCGGCTCGGCACCGGATCTCCGATTCGGTGTCGCGTTTTGCGAGGCGTCCGGACCCTGCCTCATCCGACGGTCGGGCAATGATGCCGATCTCGTGGAGCTGGCGACCAGGAATGCCGAAGTGATCGGTGCCGGACACTGCTTTGTCATCCTCCTCCGTGAGGGACATCCCTTGCAGGTTCTCAACGCGGTCAAGGCGGTGCCCGAGGTCTGCACAGTCCACTGCGCAACGGCCAACCCCGTCGAGGTGCTCGTCGGGCAGACCGAGTACGGCCGCGCCGTGGTCGGAGTCATCGACGGCCTTCCCCCCGCTGGGATCGAGACCGCGGAAGACGAGGCTCAGCGGAAACGCCTGCTCCGGGACCTCGGCTACAAACTCTGAGCAGCCGACGATGACCGCGCGGACGCCGGAACCACGCCGGCCCTGCGGTGCATCACGCTGCGCCTGATCAACGTGCCCCTCGCGGCCGCCGGACTGCCGGCGACCGCGTTCCTCGCCCCGAACTTCAAGAGCCCGTTGACCAAGGAGGCCGACCATGGGCTCGCTGCTCTCGATGGTGCTGCTCGTCACCATCGAGTCCCGAGCAGGTCGTGGGACTCCTGGCTGATCATCGGGGCGCTCACCGCACGGCCGTCCGTACATCGGCGGTGGCAAGCACCGTCGCAAGGTCTGCGCCATGAGGGCAGAATCGTGGTGTGCCAACCCGATCGAGGGGATATTTGACTGTCCGTTCCGACCCGGTGCCGGCTGAGGTCGAGTCGCTCCGGTCCGAGGGGTATGTCCAACTCCAGGCTGTCTTCGCCGGCCACGAGCTGGAAGCGCTCCGGGCCGAGGTCGGGCGGGTGTTCGAGGAATACCCGCCCGATGACAGAGGAGATTCGCCGGAGGAGTCCACCCCATTTCGCTACGAAATGCTCAATCGGAGCGGCCTCGTAGAAGAAGCGATCGGTCATCCACGGATCCTCGAGGCTGTCGAGTTCCTCCTCGGTGAGGACTGTCATGTGATCGCCAACACGGCGTGGTGGCAGCACCCAGGTGACAACCGCCACCTCGGGCGCTTCTGGCACATTGACAGCGGGCCCCACGTCCCCCGCGATCCCGGGATCCCGTGGGATACGAGGATTCCCTATCCAGTGTTCGCGATCGCAGCACATCTCTATCTGGTGGATTGCCCGATGGATGCAGGCCCGACAGGAGTGATACCCGGGAGTCACATGTCGGGACAGGCCCCTCCGTGGGAGAGGCTCGCCGACGACGATCTCGAGTGGGACGGACGCGGCACTGTTCCAATCGTCGCCCAGGCTGGAGATGTTGCGCTCTTCGTCTCGGACGTCTGGCACCGCCGGCTGCCCGTTGGCCCGGGGGACCCCGGTCGTATGTTCGTCCAGTGCCACTACGGACGACGCGACCTGGCCCAGCGCATTCGCCCGACGTCTGAGGTCAACCACCTGTCAGATGAAGCGTTGGCGCGGGAACGGACTGCCAGGCAGAGGACCCTCGTCGGTCTCCACCCGCTCGGCTTCTACGACGGCTAGGTGATTCCCCGTTTCGGAATACCGAGGCTCAGATTCGGCCCAGAGGTCACAAGGCCTGTGAGGCAAGTCGCGCAAACGTGGCGGCGACCGGTCTCGCCCGACGGCGAGCGTCAAAGAGACCGACCTCGGTCACCGCGCCTTTGGGATTCACCAGTTCAGTCTGCCAATCGAATTGGTCTCCACGGCTGTACCAGCAGAGCCCGCGTACCGGCAGGCCGCCGTCGCGCAGTCCGCGTAGTTCATCTGTAAGCGATAGCAGCCACGGAATCTGGTCTTCGACACCAAGGGACAGATTCGAGGTCTCCGCCACCCAGAAGGGCACCTCATACCGCTCGTGCCACCGGCGAAATTCAGTTGCGGCGAATGCGACCCGCTCGTGGATCGACCATTCGGGGGCAGCGCCCCCGACGGGCAAAACCGAGGTGGGGTAGAAGTCGAGGCCCGCAATGACCCGGCCGGTCGCCGCGAGAGAACGGATGCGCTCGAGCAGTGCGGTGTCCACGGGATCAAGGTAACGGGCCGATTCCGGGAGAGGATCTCGTCCGAAGTGCAGGTCCCATACAAGCCAAGCCCATGCCCGCAACGCCTGCACGTCCGCATCGGCCTGCGGCTCAATCGCCACCGGAACGGGGAATCCTTCGGAGCCAATCCACCAGCCGTCGCGATCACTGTGGATGCGCGCCAGTGCCTCCAGGTTGGCCAACACAATATTGGCCAAGATACGAGCGTGGTCCGGCCCGGACGCGAGCCGGTCATTCCAGATTCCCAGACAACCTGAATTCATTGCAGTGACGCCGGGCTCATTGATTGGTGTGAACCATTGCGGTTCTTGATAACGGTCGAGGAATGCCTCGACGTATCGACAGAACGAGTCCACCCATCGCTGATCGGCAAAGCCGTCGAAAGAGTCGGGGAGACCAAAGTGCAACAGGTCGATGATTGGCTCCAGACCGTACTCAGCGCAACGGGCTAATGCTTGATCCCAGAGGGTCCAGTCGTAATGGCCTGGTTCTGGCTCACTCAGACGCCATGGTGCGCCGTATCGAACGATCTTGATGCCGAGAGCGGCGATCGAGCGAAGGTCCTCGTCAACGTGGGAGTAGTGGCCACTTTCCGCGAATTGGTCTTGACGATAAGGAATTCCATCGGCAAGCACCAAAGGATCGGACCCTTCTTCGCCGACAGCCCATGCAAAGTCAGGGAATCCGTCTTCGGCGACCATAGTCTCCGGCATAGGGTGGCGAATCTAGCGGAGCGTGCAGATTCATCTCGCACGCGTGCAATCTCCTCCTCGGGCATAACTGAACGGTTCTCTCAGTCCCACTTCGTGCGCTTGAGCATCTCAATGTGGCTTCTTCGCCCATTTGCCATCTCAGGCAACCGTTCCAACGGAATGCCGGACCGCTACTGAAAAGCGCGAGGTCACCGGATCGATGACGAGGAGTTCTACCGCCTTTTCAACGGGGCGGTCATTGACGACGCATGGTCTTCATCCGACAAGGTTCAGGAGTGGGAGGACTACTGCAACTACGATCGGTCTCACGGCGGCCTTGGAGGGGAAACCCCCTACGAGCGACGGTCCGTTTGTTTGGCTGACCTTGGCCACCGGCTGGAAACTGTCTCCTGTGCCTCCCCGTCGATACTCGGGCCGTGAGGTTCTACGGAAGGGGCGCCACGACCCCCGAAGCGGACGAGGCCAGGGCCGCCTCGATCACCTCCGCGGTCACGATCGCGTCGGCGATGTCGACCGGCGGAGGCGCGCTGTCGAAGAGGAATGACGCCATGCCGGCATAGAAGAGACCGTACGAACCGGGCACGGTCGGTATCGGCCGGCGTTCGTCTCCCGCGACGAGGTTGCCCCAACGCGCCTCGGGTTCCTCGCCCCACCCGGACTCGCGGGGTGAGCGGCCTTCGGCGAGCCAGGCCTCTTGGACGTCCATACCCCACTTCACGTAGCCGGCGGCGCTCCCCAACACACGAAAGCGCGGACCCAGGTCGGGCGTCACGGCGCTCGTCCAGAGGTGGACCCGTGGCCCGCCCGGATAGAGGAGGGCGACGAAGACGTCGTCGTCGACGCGGCTGTCGGGCCGACGTGTGGCGATATCGGCGTAGACCGCGTCTGGCCGGCCGAAAAGCGCAATGGCCTGGTCGATGACATGCGTCCCGAGATCAAAGACGATGCCGGTGCCCGCCCCGGGCTCGGGGTCGTTCTTCCACGTCCGGGCATTCGCCAGCTGCGGACGCCAGCGTTCGTAGCGCGACTCGAAGGAATGCAGGGCGCCGAGCGCGCCCTGGGCGAGGAGATCGAGGATGGTGCGGAAGTCGCCGTCCCAGCGCCGGTTCTGATAGGGCACGACTGCGGTGCCGACGTCCCGGGCCAGTGCGGCCAGCCGGCGGGTTTCCTTGCTCGAGGGGGTGACCGGCTTGTCCACGACCACCGGGCGCCCCTGGCGCAGAGCCACCTCGGCCACGATGGCGTGGGAGGCGTTCGGAGTGGACACGACCACGAGGTCGACCTCGTTCAGCCACTCCGCCGCCTTGTCGATGTCCCCGAACAGCCGCGCGCCCGGGTAACGGCTGGCCACCTCCGCCTGGCGTTCCGGGCTGCCGGTCACGACTCCCGCGAGCTCGAGCCGTGGCTCGGCGTCGATGAACGGGGCGTGGAACAGCGAGCCGCCCATCCCGTAGCCGACCAGCGCCACCTTCGCGGCGTCTCTAGACGGACTCATCGCATCCCCCTCGCTCCGTCGACCACGTGCCCCGGCCAGGCGGGCCCAACTTGTCGCTGAACGGCCCCACACACCGACGCCGCCCTCGGTGACGTACGCACCGATCCGTTCGAGTTCCTCCACGCTGAGGTCCGAATGGTCGAGCGTGACGACGCTCTCCTCGGATCCAAACGTCACTGCACCAGGAAGGCTATGCCCCCTCAGGTCCCGCCGCCTCGGTCGCGTGGTCAAGCACTGGTTCGACAAGAAAGCGAACTTTTCTCGCAGGCCCGGGTCTCCAACGGTCCCACCGAAGCCGTCAACAACCTGATCAAGTGCGCCACGGCCACCATTGTGTCCCCCTTCGCCGGGCTGGGGTCGTTGGCGACGACCTCGGACTTAGCCCCGGCGACCGGTGTAGATGGCAGTCACGAACCGTCGCCTCACGATGCCGTCTTGCATCTCCGTCGCGATTCGCTCCACCTCATCGAGAATCTCGAGCTGCTCTTGGGGAGAGCGTCGGATGACAGTGGCCATCGATGCGTATACGCGCGGGCCTGAACCGGTGTCAGATCACAAGTCCACGTGATGATCTCGCTCTTGACGTCGTTGAGCCCCGCCCAACGAGTCAGGTCGCGCCGGCGGTGCGACTCGTCGAGCTGGAACGGTGGGCGGCCTGCTTCGTCAAATGCACCACGGGTCGCCGGCCCCAAGACGTCCTCGACGGCTTGGCTGAACTCGTCTGACTGATGGGGATCGCGGAACAGGGTCCACCACAGCGCAACCCATCCCCCCGGCTTGAGCCCGTTTCGGAGTTTGGACAGACCCACCTCCTGGTCCACCCAGTGAAAGGAGGTGGCACCTACGGCCAGGTCGAATTGACCAGGAGCGATCTCGGCCTCCTCAAGACTCGACATCACGACGTCGAGACGGGCTGAGGCAACGGTGCCGCGCAGGTAGGAAGCCATCGAGGGGTCCGGTTCTATGGCGGTCACATGGGCTCCCGCTCCGAGCAGGCGCTGGGTTACTTGGCCCGTGCCAGGTCCGATCTCCAGGACCCGGCTTGTTGAGCCCAGGCCGCAACGCTCCACGAGGATTTCGTAGACGGCTTCTGGGTAGTCCGGCCTTCCGGCGCTGTAGCCGACCGGATCGAGGCCGAAGAGTCGCCGGCCCTCGTCTCGTCGCAACTCGGTGGCTGGCTCCGCGCATTCACCTCGCACAGCCTACGGACCACGGTGGAATGGGGCATTCCCGTACATTGCCGCCGGGCTGGTCGCGGTTGAAGTCCCCTAACATTTCGACGTGTCTGCCCGACTCGATCCATCATGGTCCGTCTTGGCCAGCCCCTCGACTCCAGCCGTAGACCGCTGCGTCGACATCTTTAGGCGGCCTGACGGCACGTACGGATTTGAAGAGTTCCGGCGTGACGCAGAAGACATGGGCCATTGGACGCCGATCGCCTACTTCTCGGTCCGCGAGTATTCGAGTGAGGCCGATGCGATAGCAGCCGCCCGAGGCTCAGTCTCCTGGCTCTCGGAAGTGCTCGATAGCTGATTCGCTGCCTCAAGAAGGTGCCCTAGTCCGCCGGTTCGGTGACGGCCGAGAGCGGCAAGACTCGTTAGTTGTGGAGTCCGTCCTCAGTCCCAGTAGCTGAGAACGCGACGTACTTCGGGACACGCTGGGGCACGTAGGGGGCACGACGAACGTTCTGTGTGACTGAAGTCTCGTACGGCGTCATGCGAATACGGAACTCGACCTGCGGTTTTGTGAGAGAGCGGGCGACGGGAATCGAACCCGCGTTCTCAGCTTGGGAAGCTGATGTTCTGCCTCTGAACTACGCCCGCGAGAACCCGGCAAATCTACACGCTGGACCATTGGCGACTCCCCGGCTCGAGCCGGGGTTTCAGGCAGGACCGCCGCGGGCATCCAACAGGCGTCTCCGGCTGTTCCGGCCGGCCCGGCTCGAAACTACGCCCTGGTGGGGCAGCCCCACTATCCTCTGGGCCGCACTGAAATCCCAGGTGGCGCTCGCACTCCGCCACCGTTCTTTTTTACGACCTGCGATAGGCGAGGAGCATTCGTGCCCGTCAGAATCATCATCGGACTAGCAGTCACGGTCATCGGGTTCGGCATTGCCGCCCGGCGCTTCCACTGGCTGTCCAAGCTCATCCGCTCCGGCAAGAAGGACCCGAACCGCAAGCGGGGCCCCCTCAGCCGCAAGGTGGAAGCGGAGACCGTCGAGGTCGCTGGTCAGCGCAAGCTCCTGCAGTGGACCGTCCCGGGTCTGGCCCACTTCTTCACCATGTGGGGCTTCACCATTCTGCTGCTGACGATTATCGAGGCCTATGGCGACCTCTTCAACAAGTACTTCCACATTCCGCTCATCGGCACCTGGAACTGGGTGGGCTTCATCGAGGACTTCTTCACCGTCGCCGTGTTGGTCGCCCTCATCACCTTCTCGATCATCCGCCTGAAGAATGCGCCGAGCCGCCTGGAGCGCAAGTCTCGCTTCTACGGCTCCCACCTCGACGCCGCGTGGATCACTTTGCTCATGATCGCCGGCGTCATGATCACCCTGCTCCTCTACCGCGGCGCGCAGGTCAACACCGAACCGACCCAGTTCCCCTACGGCTGGGGGGCTTTCGCGTCCCACGCGGTGGCGAAGCTCCTGGCGCCCCTGGGGGCCGGGACCAACTCCGTGCTGGTGACCGTGTTCCTGCTCCTCAACATCGCCATCATCTCGGGCTTCATCGTCTTTGTCTCGTACTCCAAGCACCTGCACATCTTCCTTGCCCCGATCAACGTCGCGTTCTCCCGGCGTCCGCGGGCCCTCGGCGCGCTCTACAGCACGCCGGACATGGACATGGAGAACGTCGACGAGGACACCGTGTTCGGCGTCGGGGAGATCGGCCACTTCACCTGGAAACAGATGCTCGATTTCTCCACCTGCACCGAGTGCGGGCGCTGCCAGTCAGCCTGTCCCGCCTGGACCACGGACAAGCCCTTGTCGCCCAAGCTCCTCATCATGGGGCTGCGCGACAACATGTTCGCATCGGCCACCCCGTTGCTCAGCGGGGAAGGTGAGCAGACGGCGCTGGTCCCCAATGTCATCGATCCCGACGTGTTGTGGTCCTGCACCACTTGCGGCGCCTGCGTGAACGAGTGCCCGGTCGACATTGAGCACATCGACGCCATCGTCGACATGCGTCGTTACCAGGTCCTCATGGAGTCCGAGTTCCCGAGCGAGGCTGGTCTGATGCTGCGCAACGTCGAGAACCAGGGCGACCCTTGGGGCCTGGGCCAGAACAAGCGCACCGACTGGACCCAGAGCCTCGACTTCGAGATCCCGGTCGTGACGGGCACCATCCCGGACGACATTGAGTACCTCTACTGGGTCGGTTGTGCCGGCGCGCTGGACGAGCGAGCCCGCAAGGGCGTGCAGGCCACGGCCCGCATGCTGCACCGGGCCGGCGTCACCTTCGGCATTCTCGGCCCCAAGGAGTCCTGCACGGGCGACCCCGTCCGCCGCCTGGGCAACGAGTACCTGTACCAGGAACAGTCGAAACTGAACATCGCCACCCTCGACGAGGCGGGCGCCAAGAAGATCATCGCCAGCTGCCCCCACTGCTTCAACACCATCAAGAACGAGTACCCCGCCCTCGGGGGCAACTACGAGGTCATCCACCATGCCGAGCTGCTCGAGCACCTGGTGTCCTCGGGCAAGCTGACCCCCGGGTCGGGCTACAGCGGCAAGGTCACCTATCACGACCCCTGCTATCTGGGTCGGCACAACCGGATCATTGAGGAGCCACGTTCGGTGCTCAGCGCCATTCCGGGGGTCGAGCAGATAGAGATGAAGCGTTGCAAGGAGCGGGGCTTCTGTTGCGGTGCGGGCGGCGCCCGCATGTGGCTCGAGGAGAACATCGGCAAGCGGGTCAACATGGAGCGCATGGACGAGGCGCTCGGCACCGGAGCCGATGTGGTGTCGACCGCGTGCCCGTACTGCATGATCATGCTGGACGACGCCGTGCGCGCCAACGCCAAAGAAGACGACGTGCGCGTGCTCGACCTCTCCCAGCTGGTGGAGGAGTCGCTCAACGGCGGGCCCGCCGCCTCCGCGGCGGCGACTCCGGCCGAGACGCCCGCCTGAGCCGAGCGCTCCAGGACGAGATGCGGCGGCTCAGCCGCCGAGGATTCCGTAGGCGCGTTCGGGACGCAGGGTCAGTGCCAGCCGCTTGTCGTTGATCATGGCGGCGCGGTACTCGTCCCAGTCCGGGTGCGCCCCGGACACGCCTTCGTAGTAGCGGATGAGGGCCTCGACGGTGGCATCGTTTGGATCGGCGGCCACGGGGGACAGTTCGGCGGCGGCCTCGATCACCACGTATTGGTAGAAGTTGTCGCCCAGCACGTAGAGCGAGGCCCTCGGGTCGCGGCGCAGGTTGGCCGTCTTGGCGCGGTCGTCCGTGACGGAGATGAGGAAGGTGTCACCCTCGGCGAGGTAGGCGATGTTGGAGAGCTGCGGCCGCCCGTTGGACCGGATGGTGGCGAGGACCCCCTGATTGCGGGCTCGGGCGAACGTGAGGGCATCGGTCAGATCCATGGGTCCGACCGTAGCGGGCTACGTCGGCGCAGGCTCCGTCGCCGGGGCCGGGACGTCCAGCGAGCGGTCGGCGAGAACGAGATGGATGATCGCCGCGATCAACGACCCGACCAATGGGGCGATGATGAAGACCCATACCTGGCTCAGCGCCGTGCCGCCCACGACGAGGGCGGGGCCGAGGCTTCGGGCCGGGTTGACCGACGTGCCGGTGAGCGGGATGCCGATGAGGTGGACGACCACGAGGCCGAAGCCGATGGCCACGCCGGCGGCACCCTGGATCGAAGCTTTGTGGGTGGCGAACAACACGATCAGCACGAAGACCGTGGTCAGGACGACCTCGATCAAGAAGGCCCCCCATTGGCTGACGAACAGGTGTGACTGCTTGCCGTACCCGTCCGTGCCGAGGCCTTGGATCGACTTCTTGTAGAGCGGTGACGTCGTGAACATCCAATAGAGCAGGTAGGCCCCGACGATTCCTCCGGCGAACTGCGCCACCAGGTAGGCCACGCCCTCGGCCAACTTCATGCGCCCCGATGCGATGAAGCCGAGCGTCACCGCCGGGTTGACGTGGCACCCCGAGATCGGCCCGATGGCGTAGACGAGGGCGACGAGCACCAGCCCGAAGGACAAGGCGGTTGCCGCCACCCCGGCGGCGTAGCTCAGCCCGAAGAGCTTGAAGCCGAACGTCTCGGTCGCGACGCCGACGGCGATGACCACGAGCACCAGGGTGCCCAGGAACTCGGCACCGAGTTTTCTGGGATCGAGATTCATGACGTGACCTCCTGTGTCCAGGCGAGGAGAGTGGACACAGGAAGTTTCGCAGCGCCGATGAGCGCAGACGTGGATACCCGGCGATGAACGACCTGCTCACGGCGCTGACACCGTCGGTGCAGCGCTCGTTGAGGACTGCCTCCTAAATGGCGGCCATCGCCTTCTCGTCGGCCTCGCGCAGGCGGGTGGCCATGGCGGCGAGCATCTTGCGGGAGAGCGCGGGGACCGCGTCGAGCACGCCGTTGAACTGGCGCTGGCCCAGGACGAGCAACGTCATGTCGGTCTCCGAGATGACCGACGCCGAGCGCGGGCGGCGGTCGAGCAGCGCCATCTCGCCGAAGTACTGGCCGGGCCCGAGCGTGGCCACCTTGCGGTTGTTGCGCCGCACCGCCGCCTGCCCCTTGACGATCAGGAAGAATTCACGCCCGATGGTGCCCTGCTCACAGAGCATCCGCCCGGCGGGGACCGTCACCTCTTCGAGGGCCCGCTTGATGGTGCGCAGATCCTTGGCCGACGAGGTGGAGAAGAGCCAGATCTTGGACAGGTCGAAGTGGTCGCCGCTCATGCGCCAAACAGTACCCCCCGACCCCTCTCACGTGCCGGTTCGTGCCGACAGAGGGTGGACTCAGAGGGCGTCGGCCCCGCGTTCGCCCGTCCGCACCCGCACCACCGTCTCGGCGGGCACGACCCAGACCTTGCCGTCACCGATTTTGCCGGTGGCAGCCGAGCTGACGATGGCGTCGACCACGGCCTCCGCCTGATCGTCCTCGACGAGCACCTCGACCCGAATTTTGGGGACGAAGTCCACCTCGTACTCCGCCCCGCGGTAGACCTCGGTATGCCCGCGCTGGCGTCCGAAGCCCTGTGCCTCGGTCAGGGTCATGCCCTGCACGCCCATGTTCTTCAGGACGTTCTTCACGTCGTCGAGCTTGAACGGCTTGAGCACCGCCACTACGAGCTTCATGTCTGACTCCTCACGGTCCGCTGGGCTCCGGTGCCCGTCCAGAGCACGTTAACGACGTCTTCACAATGCTGTCCGGCCTGCACCAAAGCGCAGTCCAGCGTCCTTTCGGGCCTGTGGGAAGGGATTCTCGCGTTGGGCGGGCGCTACCCTTCTCTGATGCCTGCCAACCAGGATGTCGACTCCTCCGGAGGCGAGGACCCGCCCCGGATGACCTTCTGGGAGCGCGTCAAGTACTCCATGGTGCGGCCCGACGACGAGCCGTCGACCACCACCAAGACGGAAGAGGCCCGACCCGTCGAGGAGATCCAAGCGGAGATCGCCCGCTCCAACGACAAGGAACGGAACATCGGCGTGGTGGCGGCCCCGGTGGCGGCGCTCATCGGCCTGATCATCAGCTCGGCGTCGATCAACTACGCCAAGACCCACAACATGAGCGTGAGCGTCTACGACAAGCTCACGTACGTCCTGCTCGCGCTGGCAGCACTGATTCTGCTCTCGTCGTGGCTCCGCAAGCGCCTCTTCCAGGGGATCACGCTCGCGCTCTTCGGCCTGGCCATCTTCCAGCTCCACTACACCTATTTCGGGTTCGCCGCCCCCTTCCTGTTGGCGGGTGCCTGGTATCTCGTGCGGGCCTACCGCCTGCAGCAGGAGCTCAAGCGAGCGGAGGCGGCCGGCCCCGGCGCGGCGCGGCCGAAGGGGAGCGCCAGTCCGGCTCCGGCGCGTCCCCGCGGCAACAAGCGCTACACGCCACCGTCCTGACCGCGCGCTGCCATCTGGCGGAGGGGAGCGTCAGCCCGCCCCGCTCGCTGACGCCCGCCGGCGCCGCACCAGGAGCAGCGCGACACACAGCAGCAGGACCCCCGCCAAGATTGCGGGCAGCACGAAAACGCCCGCCGACGAGTGTTCTGTGGCGACCATCGCGGCCGGTGAGACGAGCGCCGGGTCCCCCGGGACGGCGATGGCGGGCACGGTGGACCCGGGGCGGTGGAACCCGTTCCCCGGGAGCTGCTCCGCGTAGTGGCGCCCGTGGAGCGCGTACGTCCCGTGGCATGCGTAGCCGGCCGCGTTGCTCCCGCTCCCTCCGAGGAGGCCGAGACAGCCGGAGACGGTGAAGGTCACCGGCACGCCGTCATGGTGGAGCCGGTCGTCCTGCTGGTTCGTGTGCACGCCGATGACGGTGAAGACGATCGCCAGAACGGCGAGCGTCGCCAAGATGATCCCGAGGGCCACCTTGCCCACCAGCCGGGCGTCCACCGACACGCCGGCGCCGCGCAGCTGACCGACCCGGCCCGCGGGTTCACCGGGTCCGGTGGCGTCGGCGCGGCGTCCCCGGTCCTGGTGCGGGGGCGGGGCTGGAGCGGGGGTGGTCGTCATCGCCATCGGGGGATGGTAGCGGTGGGCGGGGCCGGTCTCCTCGGCGCGTTCGGCACGTGGCGGACCGTCCTCAACCCCGAGATTGCGCGGCGCGGGTGGATTAACAAGCCCGAAACACACGCGTGACGATGCGGAAACTCCTGCCCTGCATTGTGTCACCGGCGGGGAGAACCGTCAGTAGTGGCAACGCCATCCCGGCTCGTGTGACGCCTCGCTTGCATGGGCGCCGGGACCGATGACAGTTAGGAGAGCTGCGTGTTCCATCTGATAGGAGCGGCGTCGTACGTTCCGTATCCCAGTTGGCTCAATCCGGCAGACAACACGTGGCAGATCACTGCCGCCACGTTCGTCGGCCTGATGAGCCTGCCGGGATTGGCGGTGCTGTACGCGTCGCTCGTACCCAAGAAATGGGCCGTCAACGTCCTCGCGATGATGTTCGCCGGATTCTCACTGGTGCTGGTCGCATGGTTCCTGTGGGAGTACAAGCTGGGCTTCGGCGACACGTCCATCGGTGGTGGCGTGCATCTCGTCAACGGGGTGGTGACGCAGACACAGAACGCCGGGACGACCGGGACGCTCACACACTTCTTCGAGAACTTCCTCGGGAAACCGGGTCCGATCACCAGTGCCTTCGGTGAACAGGCCCAGGCGAGCTCCGCCGCCAACACCATCATCCCGTTCCACTTCCCGACCTCGACGCTGGCCTACTTCCAGTTCGTGTTCGCTGCCATCACCCCGCTGCTCTTCCTGGGCAGCGTGCTGGGCCGGATCAAGTTCAGCGCCTGGTGCCTGCTCGTGCCGCTGTGGTCGACCTGCGTGTACTGCGTGGACGCCTACCTGCTCTGGGGCGGCGGCTACTTCGCCCAGGAGGGATCGCTCGACTTCTCCGGTGGGTACGTCATCCACATGTCGGCCGGTGTCTCGGGCTTCGTGGCGGCCTGGGTCCTCGGGCCGAGGCTCCTGCGAGATAGGCAGCACGCCTTGCCCAACAACCTGGTGATGGCGGCCGTCGGTGCCGGCATCCTGTGGCTCGGTTGGAACGGGTTCAACGGCGGTGACCCCTACTACGCCGGTGCCAGCGCGGCCGCGGCCGTGGTGAACACGAACCTGGCGACGGCCACCGGCGTGCTGGTGTGGATCGCGCTCGACGCCTGGCTCTCCAAGGAGAAGAAGCCCACCTTCCTGGGCGGCGTCAACGGCATGATCTGCGGCCTGGTCGGCATCACGCCGTGCGCGGGCTGGGTCAACGGGCTCGGCGCCATCTATGTCGGGGCGACGTGCACCGTCGTCGTGTGGATCGCCTGGAACTACCTGTCCAAGGTGAAGCCCTTCTCGAAGGTCGACGACGCTCTCGGTGTCGTCTACACCCACGGCATTGCCGGCCTCACCGGCGGACTGCTGCTCGGCATCTTCGGAGACCCGAACATGATTGAGTACGGCTGCGGCCACCTGACCGGCAGCGGCCAGGTCATCGCCACCACCCAGGGCACCTACCTCACGGCGAAGGGGACCTGCGTGCCCTTCGGTGTGAACGGCCTCATGTACACGGGGTCGGCGCACCAGCTGTGGGAGCAGTTCCGGGCGGCCATCTGGGTCATCCTCTGGTCGGCGCTCATCACCTTCATCCTCATGAAGATCATCGGCTGGGTCCTCCGTGGCGCCCGCTACAAGGACGAGATCCTCGAAGTCGGCGACCTCGCCATCCACGGCGAGGAGGCCTTCCCCGAGGAGACGCTCGCCAGCCGGACCATGAGTGGTGGCGGCGGAGGCGGGGGCGGTGCCTTCGCCATGGCCGGTCTCGACAAAGGAGGGAGCCCGGCGGCGGCGGCCGCCGAGGACTATCCGGTCCCCGGAACCGATACCGGCGGCGGGTCCTAGGCCCCCTCACTCAGGACGAAAGGAGATCGACAGATGAAGCTGATTGTGGCAGTCATCAAGCCGTTCAAACTCGACGACGTCAAGGAGACCCTCAAGAACCTCGGGGTGCAGGGCATGACCCTGACCGAGGCGCAGGGTTTCGGGCGCCAGCGGGGTCACACCGAGGTGTACCGCGGTGCGGAGTACGAGGTGGACTTCGTCCCCAAGCTCCGGGTCGAGGTGCTGGTGGACGACGGGCAAACCGACGAGGTCGTCGACGCCATCGTCAACTCGGCGTCCACCGGCAAAATCGGTGACGGCAAGGTGTGGGTCGTCCCCGTCGACGCCGTGGTGCGGGTGCGCACCGGAGAACGCGGGTCTGACGCGTTGTAAGCGACGCGGCAGTCCTGTAGACGGTCGGCCAGGCCGGGGCGCGGCGAGGTGCCCCGGCCTGCCGCTGTCAGCGGGCCGGTCCCGTCGGGAGGCGCCGGCCGGTCAACCCGGCCTCGCCGGCCTCTTTCGCGGAGCGGCGCGTGAGGGTCAGGCGGGGGGCTGATCGGCCTGGGCCGCCACGAGGGCTGCGGCGGCGGCTGCCGCCTCGGGGTCGCCCAGATACTCGGCCGAGACCACGCTGAGGTCGTCGTCGAGGAACATGCGGAAGGGGATGCCGGTCGGGATCTCGAGCCCGGCGATGTCGGCGTCGGGGATGTCCTGCAGGTGCTTGCGCAGGGCACGGATCGAGTTGCCGTGGGCGGCCACCAGCACGGCGCCGCCCCGTTGGGCTTCGCGCCGGAGGTCGGGGACGATGGCCGACTCCCAGTAGGGCACGGTGCGGGCCACCACGTCCTTGAGGCACTCGGTCCGCGGCAGCTCGCCGGGGTCGAGGTCGCGGTAGCGGGGGTCCCCGGCGACGTCGTAGGGGTTGTCGGGGGAGAGGGGCGGGGGCGGGGTGTCGTAGCTGCGCCGCCAGAGCTGCAGCAGCTCGGGCCCGAACTCCTGCTTGATGGCGGCCTTGTTCTTCCCCTGCAGGTCCCCGTAGTGACGCTCGTTGAGGCGCCAGTCGCGCCGGACCGGGAGCCAGCTGCGCCCGGCGGCGGCGAGGGCCAGCTCGGCGGTGCGGATGGCCCGGGTCAGCACGGAGGTGTGGAGGAGGCGCAGGTCCAGGCCGTCGACGGCGGCCAGCAGCTCGCCCCCGGCCCGGGCCTCGGCCTCTCCGGCCGGCGTCAGATCGACGTCGACCCAGCCAGTGAAGAGGTTCTCGGCGTTCCAGGTGGACTGCCCATGGCGGATCAGGACCAGATCGAGCACGTCACCAGCGTAGGTGGGTCCGGCGGAAGGATGGAAACCACCAGGTCAAGTGGTGCGGAACAGGGGTGGCAGCCCCCGCATCAAAAATCTTGACATTGATGCACTCAACTTTGCTATACTTTTCCACAGCAACCAGCGACGAAGCAGGCCAGCAGGGCGCAGAAGGGGTCCGGCTGGAGAGAGCAGCTGGACAGCACAGCGGGCAGACAGAGGCGCCGGATGGACCCGGCAGCAGACACACAGGACAACTCGGAAGGAACAGCAGACATGGCCAAGGCCGTAGGAATCGACCTGGGAACCACCAACTCGGTGGTCAGCGTATTGGAGGCGGGCGAGCCCGTCGTGATCCCGAACGCGGAGGGTGGCCGGACCACCCCCTCGGTCGTGGGCTTCTCCAAGACGGGCGAGGTGCTCGTGGGAGAGGTGGCGAAGCGCCAGGCCATCACCAACCCGGACCGGACCATCCGTTCGGTGAAGCGCCACATGGGCACGAGCTGGACCGTCGACATCGACGGCAAGCCGTACACGGCGCAGGAGATCTCGGCCCGCATTCTGGGCAAGCTGAAGAGGGACGCCGAGTCGTATCTCGGCGACACCGTGACGCAGGCCGTCATCACCGTGCCCGCGTACTTCGACGACGCGCAGCGGACGGCCACCAAGGAGGCCGGGTCGATCGCCGGGCTCGAGGTGCTCCGCATCATCAACGAGCCGACGGCGGCCGCGCTGGCCTACGGGCTCGACAAGGAGGACTCCGACCGGACCGTCCTCGTCTTCGACCTCGGCGGCGGGACGTTCGACGTCTCCGTCCTCGACATCGGTGAGGGCGTCTTCGAGGTCAAGTCGACCTCGGGCAACACCAAGCTGGGCGGCGACGACTGGGACGACAAGGTCATCGACTGGCTCGTCACCGAGTTCAAGAACACCGAGGGCGTCGACCTGTCCCAGGACAAGATGGCCATGCAGCGCCTGAAGGAGGCGGCGGAGAAGGCCAAGATCGAGCTGTCGTCCGTGCAGGACACGCAGATCAACCTGCCGTTCATCACGGCGACCTCCGAAGGCCCCAAGCACCTCGACCTCAAGCTGACGCGGGCGAAGTTCAACGAGCTCACCGCCGACCTGGTCGAGTCCGTGCGCGGGCCGTTCGACGCCGCCATCAAGGACGCCAACCTGAAGACCTCCGACATCGACCACGTGGTCATGGTCGGCGGGTCGACGCGCATCCCGGCGGTGCAGGAGCTGGTGCAGAACCTGACGGGCAAGGAGCCCCACAAGGGCGTCAACCCCGACGAGGTCGTGGCCATCGGCGCCGCCGTGCAGGCCGGCGTCCTCAAGGGCGAGGTCAAGGACGTCCTGCTGCTCGACGTCACGCCGCTGTCCCTCGGCATCGAGACCAAGGGCCAGGTCATGCACAAGCTCATCGAGCGCAACACCACCATCCCGACCAAGCGGTCGGAGATCTTCACCACGGCCGAGGACAACCAGCCGTCGGTCGAGATCCACGTGCTCCAGGGTGAGCGCGAGATGGCGATGTACAACAAGACGCTGGGCAAGTTCCAGCTGGTGGACCTGCCGCCGGCCCCACGGGGGGTCCCGCAGATCGAGGTCACGTTCGACATCGACGCCAACGGGATCGTCCACGTCGTCGGCGCAGGACAAGGCCACCGGCAAGGAGCAGTCGATGACGATCACCGGCCAGTCCTCACTGGCCAAGGACGAGATCGACCGCATGGTCCGCGACGCCGAGGCCCACGCCGAGGACGACCGCAAGCGCCACGAGGAGGCCGAGGTCCGCAACAGCGCCGACACGCTGGTGTACCAGACCGAGAAGCTGCTCAAGGAGCAGGGCGAGAAGTTCGAGGGCTCCGAGAAGGAGGACGTCGAGACCGCACTGCAGAGCGTGAAGGACGCCCTGGCCGGCACCGACGTGGAGGCGATCAAGGACACCACGGAGAAGCTGGTCGGGGTGTCGCAGAGCTTCAGCCAGCGCCTGTACGAGCAGGCGTCCGCCTCGGCTTCGGCCGGCGGTGACGCCGGGTTCGGCGGCGACGGGGCCGGCGACGGCTCGGGCGGCGGCGAGGGTGCGTCGGACGACGACGTGGTCGACGCCGAGATCGTCGATGAGCAATGAGCTTCGGCGACCAGGCCGTGCCCGAGGAGGAGCCTGTCTCCTCTGAGGGCGGCGCGGCCCACGAGGCCCGGACCGACCCGGCGCTTCCGGAGGACCGGGCGCCGCGGGAACGGCGCGGGAGGAGAGGTCAACGGGTCGGCGGCGCACGCCGCCACCCACGCGAGCCTGGCCGAGGAGGCCGACCCGCTGGAGGTGCTGGCGCGCGAGCGGGACGAGTACCTGCTCGCGCTCCAGCGCACCCAAGCCGACTTCGAGAACTACCGCAAGCGCATTCCGCGCCAGCAGGAGGAGCAGGCGGCGCGCGCGTCGCAGCACCTGGTGGACAAGCTGCTGCCGGTGCTCGACGCACTCGACCTGGCCGAGGACCACCTGAACGAGTCGGTCGACGTGAGCGAGGGCGCCAAGGCGCTGCACGCGTCGCGGGCGATGCTGCTCGACATCTTGTCGAAGGAGGGCCTCGAGCGGGTCGACCAGCCCGAGGTGCCCTTCGACCCCTCGGTGCACGACGGCGTCGCGCACGCCGACGGCGAGGGCGGCCCGGACGGCGAGACGATGGTGGACGAGGTGCTGCGCTCCGGCTACCGCTGGAAGGGGCAGGTGCTGCGGCCGGCCATGGTCCGCGTGCGGGGGTGAGCTGAGCGATGGCCGCACAGCGTGAATGGTTCGAGAAGGACTACTACAAGGTGCTCGGCGTCGTCCCCACGGCGTCCGACAAGGAGATCACGCGCGCCTACCGGAAGCTGGCGAAGGAGAACCACCCGGACGCCAACCCGGGCTCCGAGGAGCGCTTCAAGGAGATCAGCGCCGCCTACGACGTCCTCGGCGACGCCGACAAGCGCAAGGAGTACGACGAGGTCCGCTCGCACGGACCGGTCGGCGGCTTCGGCGGCATGCCGGGCGGCGCCGGCGGCACCTTCCGCATGGAGGACATGGGCGACCTGGGCGACCTCTTCGGCGGCCTCTTCGGCGGCGGCGGGCGGACGCGCACGACCCAGCGCGGGCCCGCAGCGCGGCGCCGACATGGAGGCGCAGCTGCACCTGTCCTTCTAGGACGCGGTGCACGGCGTCACGACGTCGGTCAACGTGCCCCAGGAGGTGCGCTGCTCGAACTGCCGCGGCAGCGGGGCGGCGCCGGGCACCTCGACGCACACCTGCCCGCGCTGCGGCGGGTCGGGCAGCCTCAACGACAACCAGGGCCTGTTCTCGCTCAGCACCGTCTGCCCCGACTGCATGGGCCGCGGGACGCTCTTCGACACGCCCTGCCCGGTGTGCAACGGGACGGGCACCGAGCAGAAGGTGCGCTCGGTCAAGGTGCGCATCCCGGCCGGGGTCGAGGGCGGCCAGCGCATCCGGGTCAAGGGCCGCGGCGCGCCCGGTCAGGGCATGGCGCCGCCCGGCGACCTCTACGTGGTGGTCCACGTCGGCCGGCACCCGGTCTTCGGGCGCAGCGGGCGCAACCTGACCATCACGGTGCCGATCACCTTCCCGGAGGCGGCGCTGGGGACGACGATCACGGTGCCGACGCTCGACGGCAAGGTCACCCTCAAGGTGCCGGCGGGCACGGCGTCGGGCAAGGTGCTGCGCGTGCGCGGCCGCGGCGTGCCGCGGCTCCGGCCGCAACCCGCAAGCCGGGCGACCTGCTGGTCAAGATCGAGGTGGTGGTGCCGACGGAGCTCACCGACGAGCAGAAGGCGGCGGTGGAGTCGCTGGCCGCGGTGACCGAGCCGGCGCCGCGGATCGCGGTGGAGGGGTGAGGCGACGTGATGCACGAGGCGACCGCGACGCCGAACCAGGCGGTCTACGTGATTTCGGTGGCGGCCGAGCTGACGGGCATGCACCCGCAGACCCTGCGCATCTACGAGCGCAAGGGCCTGCTCGACCCGTCGCGCACGAGCGGCGGCAGCCGGCGCTTCTCCGAGCGCGACCTGGAGCGCCTGCGCCACATTCAGGAGCTGACGGCGACCGGGCTCAACCTCGAAGGGGTGCGCCGGGTCCTGCAGCTCGAGGCCGAGCTGGGCCGGCTGCGCGAGGAGCTGGTGCAGGCGCGGGCCCAGGCGCTCGACGCCGTGGCGGCCAC
Organism: uncultured Acidimicrobiaceae bacterium; assembly: GCA_963843365.1. Classification (GTDB taxonomy): domain Bacteria; phylum Actinomycetota; class Acidimicrobiia; order Acidimicrobiales; family RAAP-2; genus Bog-473. Next base: position 155,601 of record CAWJKG010000001.1, read on the forward strand.
GCACCGCCAGTACCGGCGCGACCTGGTGCCGTTGCGCCAGTCGCCGGTGCCGTTCCGGCGGCGGACCGGAACCCGGTACGTGACGACCCAGGACGAACCAGATTTGCGAGACCACGAGGCGTGACAAGAGGAAGGCGAGCCGGTGCCGATAGACCCAGAACGTTGGACGAACAACACGAAGGCCGCCTTCAGCGCGGCGACGGGGCACGCCGCCTCGTCCAACCACCCCGAGCTGACGCCGGCCCACCTGCTCGACGCCCTGCTGCAGCAGCAGGAGACCATGACGCGGCCGCTGCTGACCCAGGTCGGGGTGGACCCCGACGTGCTGGCCGGCAAGGTGCACGAGCAGCTGTCGCGCCTGCCGCGGGCCGAGGGCGGCGCGGAGCCGGGGCTGTCACGCGATGCCCGGGCCGTGCTGGAGGCGGCGGACCAGAACCGACGCGACCTCGGCGACGACTACGTCTCGGTGGAGCACCTCGTGCTGGCGCTGGCCGACCAGATCGGTGTGACCCGGGACGCGCTGCTCACGGCCTTGCGCGCGGTGCGCGGCAACCACCGGGTGACCACGCCCGATCCCGAGCAGACGTACCAGGCGCTGGCCAAGTACGGACGGGACCTCACCGAGGCGGCCCGGGAGGGCAAGCTCGACCCGGTCATCGGCCGGGACGAGGAGATCCGCCGCGTCATTCAGGTGCTGTCGCGCCGGACCAAGAACAACCCGGTGCTGATCGGCGAGCCCGGCGTCGGCAAGACGGCGATCGTCGAGGGCCTGGCCAACCGCATCATTGAGGGAGACGTGCCCGAGGGCCTGAAGGGCAAGCGGGTCATTGCGCTCGACCTCGGGTCCATGGTGGCCGGGGCGAAGTACCGGGGCGAGTTCGAGGAGCGCCTGAAGGCGGTCCTGAAGGAGATCACCGACGCCGAGGGAGAGATCGTCACCTTCATCGACGAGCTGCACACCCTGGTCGGGGCGGGCGCGGCCGAGGGGGCCATGGACGCCGGCCAGATGATCAAGCCGATGCTGGCCCGGGGCGAGCTGCGCCTGATCGGCGCCACCACATTGGACGAGTACCGCACGTCCATTGAGAAGGACGCCGCGCTGGAGCGCCGCTTCCAGCCCGTGTACGTCGGGGAGCCCTCCGTCGAGGACACCATCGCCATACTGCGCGGCCTGTCCGAGCGCTACATGGCGCACCACAAGGTGCGGATCCAGGACGCGGCGCTGGTGGCGGCGGCGGTGCTGTCGGACCGTTACGTCACCGGGCGCTTCCTCCCCGACAAGGCGATCGACCTCATTGACGAGGCGGCGTCGAAACTGCGCATTGAGATCGACTCCATGCCGACGGAGCTCGACCAGATCTCCCGGCGCATCCGCCAGCTCGAGATCGAGAAGCTGGCGCTCGAGAAGGAGACCGACGAGGCATCCAAGGAGCGCCTCGAACGCCTGCAGCACGAGCTGGCCGAGCTGGGCGAGCAGCGCGACTCCATGGCGGCGCACTGGGAGCAGGAGAAGAGCTACCTCAACGCCGTCAGCCAGCTGCAGGAGGAGAAGACGCTGAAAGAGGAGGAGGCGGCCCGGCTGGAGCGCGACGCCGACCTGGCCGGTGCCGCGGCCATCCGCTACGGCGAGCTGCCCGACCTCGAGCGCCGCATCGCCGAGGCCAACGAGGACCTGGCCAAGCTCCAGGCCGGCTCGCGCTTCTTGAAGGAGGAGGTCGACGCCGAGGACATCGCCGAGGTGGTCAGCCGCTGGACCGGGATCCCCGTCTCGCGCCTCTTGGAGGGCGAGGTCGAGAAGCTGGTCCGGTTGGAGTCCACCCTGCACGAGCGTGTGGTGGGGCAGGACGAGGCGGTCTCCGCCGTGGCCAACGCCATCCGGCGCAGCCGGGCCGGGCTGAGCGACCCCAACCGGCCCATCGGCTCGTTCCTCTTCCTGGGCCCGACGGGCGTCGGCAAGACCGAGCTGGCCCGCGCACTGGCCGAGTTCCTCTTCGACGACGAGCGGGCGATGATCCGCATCGACATGAGCGAGTACATGGAGAAGCACACCGTGTCGCGCCTCGTGGGCGCGCCCCCGGGCTACGTCGGCTACGACGAGGGCGGGCAGCTCACCGAGGCGGTGCGCCGGCGGCCCTACTCCGTCGTGCTGCTCGACGAGCTGGAGAAGGCCCACCCGGACGTCTTCAATGTTCTGCTGCAGGTGCTCGAGGACGGGCGTCTGACCGACGGGCAGGGACGGACGGTCGACTTCACCAACACCGTGCTCATCATGACGTCCAACCTCAAGGGTGAGCCGGCCGACTACTTCAAGCCCGAGTTCATCAACCGGATCGACGAGATAGTGCGGTTCAAGCCGCTGAGCGAGGACGACCTGGCGATCATCGTCGGCATTCAGCTGGCCCGCTTGCGCGACCGCCTGGCCGAGCGGCGGCTCTCACTCGTGGTCACGCCGGAGGCGGAGCAGTGGTTGGCCCGCGCCGGCTACGACCCCGACTACGGGGCCCGCCCGTTGCGGCGCGTCCTGCAGCGCAACATCGAGGATCCGCTGGCATTGGCCCTGCTGGAGGGCCAGTACCTCGACGGGGCGACGGTGACGGTCGCGGTCGACGACGATCGGATCGTGCTGCGGTAGGGGGGCCGCTCCCCGGGCGCCGGACACGGACTGCCGGCCGGCGCTGAACCCACTTTCAAGAAGGCCGCCTGTACCGGGCGGTACGGACGGCGTAGCCTGTCGCCCGCAATGGGGTGGGTTCAGTGAGCAGGGGAAGGCGAGTCGCGCGCGGGAAATTCGAGGGGAGCGGTCTTCGGCGCGCTCGTGGTTCTGGGGCTGGCCGCCGCCGGGTGCAGCAGCTCCGCCAACTCGGCGACGTCGACCTACGTGGCCGCCGGGCAGATACCGCAGGCGGACCGCCCCGCGGGCGGCGCGCACGGCGCGCACGTGAACGCCGATGCCGTGACCATTCCGCTGGCCAAGCAGAACCCGACGACGGCCCTGTTCTCGGCCGTGGCGACCTTCCAGTCCTGCCTGACCGGGCGCGGGGTGACATTCCAGGGCGCGCCCGATCCGAAGAACCCGAGTTCACCGGCGAACGACCCCAACTACGTCAAGAGCCTGGTCGCGTGCGCGGCGCAGAGCAAGATCCTCCAGGCCCTCAAGACGGCGCAGAGCGCGCAGGACAACCTGACTCCGGCTCAGGTGAAGAAGGAGAACAAGGAGTACCTGCAGTGGCGCAAGTGCATGCAGGCGCGCGGGTGGGGCATTCCGCAGCCGACGCCCAACGCCAAGGGGCTCCTCTTCTCCTTCGGCGGCTCGGGCGGACAGGAGCCCCAGTTCACGCCACCACCGGGGCAGAACCTCATTTCGAGCCCCGACCTGGAGGCCTGCGCCGCCAAGGCGCAGGGCGAGAGCTCGTAGCAAGGCCTGGGAGGTCTGGGTGACGCGTAACCGGAAAATTCTCATCGGGGTCGCGGCCGTGGTCGTGGTGGCCGCGGTCGGCATCGCGTATCGGCGCGTCGAGCGGCTCGAGCAAGTCGTCGAGCGGCGAGGTCGTCGTGTTCTCCCGCGTGCAGGAGCGCACCCTGCAGAACACGGTCGCGCTGAGCGGGACGCTGGCCCGCAAGCAGATCCGCAACATCACGGCCTCGACGGAGGGCCTCATGAGCGCCGTGGCCGCCACGAACGACTCCACCGCGCAACAGGGGCAAGTCCTGTTCTCGCTGGGTGGGCGCGACGCCGTCGACCGAGCCCGGATTGCTGCCCTTCTTCCGCTCGCTTGCGCCAGGCGACCAGGGCGTGGACGTGCTGGAGCTCAAACAGATTCTGGCGGCGGCGGGCGACGACCCGGGGACCATGGACAACTACTTCTCGCAGCAGACGCAGTTCGCATTGGCGCAGTGGCAGGCCCAGCACCACTACCCCAACGCGACACCGGCCAACCCCGAGTCGGTCACCGTCTCGCTGCAGCAGGGCACCGGGTACAAGGTCGGGACCCAGAGTGCGGCGGGGCTGATCATCGGGCCGCCGGCGGCCCGGACCACGTCGGCCACGGTGTCGGGCGGCGCGTCGACCCGGGCCACGCTCGCGGCCTACCGGCCCTTCGTTCCCCACGTCACGCCGGGGATCACCATTCAGTCCGTGGACAGCCAGGTGCCACAGGGCCAGCCGGCGACGTTCGTGGTCACGGCCGACTCGGCGCCCAGCAGCGCGCTGACCGTGAACCTGACCGCGGGCGGCACGGCGGGCAGCAACGACATCGTGACCCCGCCGGCCACGGTGACCATTGCGGCGAACGCCACGCAGGCGTCGTTCCAGGTCCAGACGCGGAGCAACAACACGGTGGAGGCCGAGCCGACCATCGTGATGTCGGTCGCCGCCGGCAGCGGCTACGACGTGGGCTCGCCGAGCTCGGCGCAGACGACGATCACCAACACGAACGTGCCGGCGCTGACGATCGCCGGGGGCACGACGGTGTCGCCCGGCGGGACGGCCACACTCACCATCACGGCCAACCAGGCGCCGGCCCAGGCGACCCAGGTCCAGCTCTCGGTCTCGGGCAGCGCCAGCGCGGGGACGGACTACCTCCCCGTCGACCCGATCGTCACGCTGGCCGCCGGGCAGACGACCGCCAGCGTCACGGTGTCCACACTGACGAACAACGTCATCGCCCCGAACAAGTTCATTGTGGTGTCGCTGGCGCCCTCGCCGACCAACTACACCGTCGGCTCGCCAGGATCCGCCGTCGTGCAGATCAGCGGAAGCAACGCGCAGCCGACCGCCACCCTGACGTCGGCCACGACCTACCTGGACCAGGGCGAGCCCTACGCCGTCGCGGTAGGCCTGAGCCAGGCCGTCAGCACTCCGACGACCATTGCGCTGAACTACAGCGGCAACGCGGTGCAGGGCATGGACTACACGCCGCCCGCGGGGAACATCGTCGTGCCCGCGGGGCAGACCTCGGTGACGGTGCAGATCCCGACGGTGACGAGCAACGTGGTGGAGCCGAACAAGACGCTGACCGTGTCCCTGGCCCAGAGCTCGTCGTACATCGTCGGGTCGCCCAGCAGCGCCACCGTGACCATCACGTCCCAGGTCCTCCCGACCCTGACGATCACCAGCAACACGACGACGCTGGCGCAAGGTGGTGCGGCCTCCTTCACCATCAGCGCCGACCAGGCGCCGGTGAAGAACATCTCGATCAACTTCTCCGCCCAGGGGACGGCCGAGCCTGGTCAGAACTACGTGCCCCTCGCCGGGACCGCCGTGCTCGCCGCCGGCAAGACCTCGGTCACGGTCGTGCTGCAGTCGATCCAGTCCAACATCACGTTCGAGCCCACCGACATGATCATCGGGTCCTGGCCGACCCACGTCGGCCAGGTGTTCGTGAAGGCGGGGGCTTCGGTGGCCCCGGGGGAGGCGATCCTCTCGCTGACCGAGCCCGATCTGTCCGTCACCCTGCAGGCCACGGCGGCCCAGCGCAGCCAGCTGGCCGTGGGGCAGAAGTGCACGATTCAGATTTCGGGGGAGAACTCGTCCGGGGCCGGAGTGATCACCGAGCTCGACACGGCCCCCACGACGGTGACGGGCTCAGGCGGACAGTCCCAGCAGGTCTACGAAGGGCGGATCGACGTGACCGGCCTCACCGGTGCCGACGGGTCTGCCGTCTCCATCACCGTGGTCGACCAGCAGGTCGACAACGCGCTGACGGTGCCCATCTCAGCCGTGAAGCAGAACGGGTCCGGGGTGAACGTGGTGCGGGTGATCAACCTCGACCAGGGCGGGCGGGTCACCGAGGTGCCCGTGAAGACCGGGTTGACCGAGGGTTCGTACATTCAGGTCAAGTCGGGCCTGCGCGTGAACCAGCTCGTGATTTCCGGCGCCAACCAGTCGTCGTGACCGCCTCCGGCCCGGAGACGCCCCCGTACGGGACGCCCCGCGTGGAGCGGGAGCCGGGTGTCTCCGCGCCGCGGACCGTGACGGGGACGACGACGGCGCCGCTGCTCGAACTGGAGTCCGTCTCCCGTGTCTACGGCGAAGAGGTGGAGGTCTACGCGCTGCGGGACGTCTCGCTGCAGATCCACCCCGGCGAGTTCATGTCGATCGTCGGCCCGTCGGGTTCGGGGAAATCCACCATGCTGGGGCTGCTCGGCGTGCTCGACCTCCCGACGTCGGGCACCATCCGCATTGCGGGACAGGACGTCAGCCTGCTCGACGACCCGACGCGGTCCAAGCTGCGAGGCGACTCCATCGGGTTCGTGTTCCAGCAGTTCCACCTCATCCCGCACCTGACGGCGCTGGGCAACGTGGAGACGGCGCTGCTCTACCGCGACATGCGACCGAAGGAACGGCACGAGCGGGCACTGGCCGCGCTCGACCGCCTGGGACTGGCGGCACGGGTCAACCACCGGCCGGTCCAGATGTCGGGTGGTGAGCAGCAGCGGGTGGCGCTGGCCCGGGCCATCGTCACCGAACCGCTGATGGTCCTGGCGGACGAGCCGACGGGCGCACTGGACTCCGCCAACGCGGCCCACGTGCTCGAGATCTTCGCCGGCCTCGAGTCGCCGGAGCGGGCCGTCGTCATGGTCACGCACGACCCCACGGTGGCCAACACGGCCCGGCGCAAGGTGTCGATGCGCGACGGTCAGATCGTCGCCGACGAGCAGACCGCCGGAGTGGCCTCATGAGCAATGTGCGCGACCTGCTCGGGGTGGCCTGGTCGGGCCTCAAGGCCCGGAAGGTCCGCACGCTCATGATCATGCTCGGTCCGGTCATCGGTGTGGCCGCCATGGTGAGCGCCGTGGGCCTCACCGAGAGCGCCAAGGGCCAACTGCAGGCGCAGCTGGCCTCGCTCGGGACCAACCTCATCATCGCCCAGGCCGGTGGGACGTTCGGCTCGCAGAACCCCACCTTTCCCCTCAACGCGGTGCAGCGGGTGGAAAACGTGTCCACCGTGACGGCGGCGGCCGCCACAACCAACGTCTCCGGCGTCGTGGCGCTGCCGGTCGAAGGTGCCAGCACCTACTACGAGGCCTTCCCGGTACCGATCCGTGCGGCCGATATCGATCTGCCGTCCGTCCTCAACGTGCCTCTCGTCGACGGGCGCTGGTTGAACAGCGCGGACACGACCCTGCACCTCAAGTCGGTCGTGCTCGGCTCGGGCATCGCCAAGCAGTACGGGTATCTGCCCGGCGAGATCCGGACGATCCGGCTGAACGGGAACAATTTCGGGGTGGTCGGCGTGCTGGCCCCGGTCGCACTGGACCCCGACCTCGACAACGCCGCGTTCGTCACGCAGTGGGCGGCCAAGCACGTGCTGGGCACGAACGGCAAGCCCAACCAGCTCTACATCCGTGCGGCAGCGGGGACGACGCAGGCGACGGCCGATGCCATCCCGACGGCGATCAGCCTCGGGGGACCGCAGCAGGTCTCCACGCAGATCCCGAGCAACGTGCTGCAGGCGGCGGCCCAGGCCAACCGGACGCTGCAGGAGGTGGCGCTGCTGGCCGGGCTGCTCGCCCTGACCGTCGGCGGCATCGGGATCGCCAACGTGATGTCGATCTCCGTGATTCAGCGCTCGGCCGAAATCGGGATCCGACGGGCCGTCGGACACAGCCGCTCCAAGATCGCCGCACAGTTCCTTTTGGAGTCCCTCTTCGTCGGTGTCCTGGGCGGGTTGCTCGGTGCCGTCCTCGGCGTCGGGGTCGTCTACACGATCTCGTGGATCGCGGGCTGGGTCGTGGTGATCTCCTACGCCGACATCCCGATCTGGATGGCGTTGGCGATCACCGTCTCGGTCGTGGCCGGGCTCTTCCCGTCCATCAAGGCGGCCCGGCTGGAACCGCTCGAGACGCTGCGCTTGGGCTGAGCCCGGTCGCGGACGGTCGAACCCTCCGGCGTCAGCCGCCGGCGCCGCTGCTGCCCGTGGGGATCGAGCCCGTCCCGCCGCCCGTGACGGAGCCGGCGCCGGCGCCGGCTCCTCCCGCACTGCTGTCGGCACCGCTGCTCGGCTGGGAGCCCGTCGTGGCACCTGCACCTGCACCCGCACCCGCACCTGCGCCTGCGCCTGCACCCGCACCCGCACCTGCGCCTGCACCCGAGGACTGCTCCTGGGACAGCGCGGAGTTGGCCGCGCCCGCCCCGGCGCCCGATGACTGGCTGCTCGAACCGCCGGCGCCGCCGGAATTTCCCGCCCCCGCTCCGGCGCCAGCCCCCGCCGCGCCGGCACCGGCGCCGCCGGCCGACGCCGAGGGATTGCCCGCCCCCGTGTTCCCGGTCGTGCCCGACGTCCCCACTCCGGAATTGCTCCCCGCACTCCCGCTGGCGGTGTTCCCCGTGCTTCCGGACGCGCCCGAGGTGTAGCCGGGCCCCAGCGGGTTGGAGCCGACGGGGCCGTTGTAGTTGCCGTTGCCATGACCGGTCGTCACGACGACGGCGACGGCGACGACAACGAGCAGGGCCAGTGCCAAGAGGGAGAGCGCGACGCCTTTGGAAAGCCGCCGCGGCTCGGCCGGGGGCACCGGCGTCGCCTCGAACGAGGCTTCCGCAGGCACGGCCGGCACGGGCTGCGTGATCGCCTCGCTCTCGGTGTCCGGTGTCACGGACGTGTCAGCCCTCGTGACCTGCGCATTCCACCCACACTAGGAGGGAGGCGAGGCCTGCGCCGATCCGAGTCGATGCCGCTCACGGGGCAGCGCAGCCGGCGACCTGACCACCGGAGCCGGCGAGCTGGTCGGTGAACCCGGGGCCGAAGTGCCAGCCGTAGTAGGCGTTGGCCAGCTCGAAGACGGTGAAGTTCATGGCCGCCGTGAGCTGCTCGTCGTCGTAGGCCCGGGCCACCGCGCACCGGGACGCCGTTCGTCCCAGGCTGAGCAGGGGGGGATGCGAAGCCGCGAAGAACTCCCAGGTGGCGGCGTTCACCTCGCCACCTGGGCAGGTGGCAGGCCCGGCGTTGCCGTCGGCATCGAGTCGGAAGCCCGGCGCGCAGACGGCATGCACGGGAGGCCCCACGGCTCCCGGCAGGGCGGCGTGGCGGTGTGCGGGCGACCCGTCGGACACGATCAGGAAGGCGGGATGACTGCTGACCTCTTCCATGACCGTTCCCGCCGGTGCGCCGGCCGGGACCCGCCAGACGCGGATGTCGACGCCCCGGGCGTGCGCCAGCTGCGTCGCCTGCTCGAGCGTGAGCCCCACGAACTCCGATTCCCGGGCGCCGGTGGCCCCGGTGGCCCCGACCGTACCGGCACCGGGGCTCGTGCGGGAGCCGGCGATGCCCAGCGCCGCGCCGGCGGCCCCGCCGAGGCCCAGGAGAAGCAGGAGGGCCCAGGGGACGAGGTTCCGCACGGCGCCATTGTGGCCCCCGGACCCGGCTGTCGCCGCGTCAGGACGGCGAAAACATGGCTGTTGCAGCAAAACTGAGCCCCAACGAACGGACAAACACTTCAGTGCAGACCCTCTTGTGTCGTGAACCCACAAGTAGTCTTTTTGCACCGCAACGTGAGGCTTTCCGGTCTCGCGCACGCGAGGGACGGGAGGCGCGCGACGTGCCAGGCTTGCTTCGAGGTTGGAAGGGATGGGGAGCCATTGCGCTCCTCGGAGGCTCCCTGTTGGCCGGCGTCGCCGGCGTCGCCGGCGTCGCCGGCGCTGCCGGCGCTGCGGCCGGGGCATCGGCCGATCACGGTCTGGCTCTCGCGGCGCCGTTCCACTCCCACCCCGACGAGGCCGTGGTCGGGCCCCAGCCCCACGTCGCCGGTCAGTCGTACGCGCAGGAGTCCACCAACTGGTCGGGGCAGATCGCCAGCGGGACCACCTTCAGCCAGATCGCCGGGGACTGGGCGGTGCCGAGCGTCCAGCCGACGCAATACAGCGGTGCCTCCGCCACCTGGCTCGGCATCGACGGCGGCCCGAGCTCACCCGACAGCATCATTCAGACCGGGACGGCGCAGAACACCGAAGGCGGGAACACGACGTACTACGCCTGGTACGAGCTGTATCCGGACCCTCCGGTGACGCTCTGGGGCGTCTCGCCGGGCGACCAGATGGTGGCGAGGATCACGCAGAACGCCGGCTCGGCGTGGACGATCTTCATTCAGGACACGTCGAACGGCAACACGACGACGCAACCAGTGAGCTACGGGGCGCGGGCGTCTCGGCCGAGTGGATCGAGGAACTGCCCACGGCCGTGGGCATGGCGCAGCCGGTGTTGCCGAATTTCGGATCGGTCACCTTCAGCGCAATGTCCTACGTGCGGGCGGGACCCGCCAGCCTGACCGCCGTCGACATGGTCGACGAGAGCGGCAATGTCATTGCCACGGCGGGTCCCACCGTGCAGACATCGCAGAGCACCGCGACCTTCACCGACACCTTCGTGCCCAGCCCGCGGCTACTGGCTCGTGGGATCCGACGGAGGCATCTTCTCCTTCGGGCAGGCCCAGTTCTACGGCTCGACGGGCAGCATCCACCTGCAGCGGCCCGTCGTCGGCATTGTGCCGACGGCCAACCACGGCGGGTACTGGCTCGATGCCTCCGACGGCGGTGTCTTCAGTTACGGCGACACGCAGTTCTACGGGTCCATACCCGGGCTGGGGCTGCATCCAGCGGGTTCGGGGCTCCCCAACAGCCTCAACGCGCCCATTGTGGGCATGGTGCCGTCCATCGACGACAACGGCTACTTCATGGTGGCGTCCGACGGCGGGGTCTTCGCCTTCGGCGACGCCCGTTTCGCCGGGTCCTGCCCGGGCATCGGCGGCTGCTCGGGCGCCGCGGTGGCCGTGATGCCCGACGCCACCGGAAACGGCTACTGGCTGGTGACCTCGACCGGCAGCGTCTACACCTTCGGCGACGCGCCCTACTTCGGTGCGCCGGGCCACGGCACCGTGACCTCCGCCGTGCCGACCCCCGACGGGCTGGGCTACCTCATCGTCCTCGGCGACGGCGAGGTCTTCCACTACGGCGACGCCGTGGCCGACGGTTCACCTGCCGCGTCCGACTTCAGCGCGTTCGACCCGGCCTCGTCCATCTTCAGCACCTCGGACGGTGACGGGTACTGGGTCGGTTCGGCGCTCGGTGCGGTCTACAACTTCGGGGACGCCCCCAACGACGGGGGGATGTCCGGGACCCACTTGAACGGACCCATCATCGCCGCCACCGGGTTCTGACCCGAGGGCGAGCGGCGAAGCGGTCAGACCAACACGCCCTCCGGAGCGAAGGCCGTGGTGAACTCGCGACAGAAGGCGGTGAGGTCCTCGGGCCCGCGGCTGGTCACCAGTGTGTTGATCCCGAGCCGGCACACCACCACCTCGCGGTCGACCCAGTAGGCGCCCGCGTTGCGCAGATCGGTCTGCAGGCTCGGCCATGAGGTCACGGTGCGACCGGCCACGAGATCCCCCTCAATCAGGGTCCAGGGACCGTGGCAGATGGCGGCGACCGGCTTGCCCGCCTCGAACATCGCCATGAGGAAGTCCACTGCGGCGCCGTCGGTGCGGAGGTGGTCGGGATTGGCCACACCGCCGGGCAGGACCACGGCGTCGTAGTCGGCGGCGCTCGCCCCGTCGGTCACCTGGTCGACGGGGAAGCGGTCGGCCCGGTCCAGGTGGCGCATGGTCTCGACCATGCCCGGCTCCGGTGCCACCAGGGAGGGCGTCCCCCGGCGTCGACCACGGTGCGCCAGGGTCGGAGCAGCTCGATCTGTTCGATGCCCTCGTTGGCGACGAGGAAAGCGACCCGCACGCCCCGCAATCGGTTGGCCACGGTGATCCCTCCAAGGGGCCCCGAGGGGGACGCTGCGGACGGTCCGGCAGTCCCACCCTGCCCGTGGCAGAACAAATACCCCCTGAGGAGGGGCGACGAAACACCGCAGGTTCGGATCCCGATTTCGCGGAGCGGTACACTGGTGCGTAATCCGAAGCGACAGAGCGAACGGAGAGGCGCGTGCCCGCAACCGTTGTGGTCGGGACCCAATGGGGCGACGAGGGGAAGGGCAAGCTGACCGATCTCCTCGCCCGCGAAATGGACCTGGTGGTCCGCTACCAGGGTGGCCACAACGCCGGCCACCGGATCGTGGTCAACGGCGAGGCCTTCGCCCTGCAGCTGGTGCCGAGCGGCATTCTGTACGACCACATCACCCCGATCATCGGGAACGGCGTCGTGGTGGACCCCGCCGTGCTGCTGGCCGAGCTCGACAGCCTGGCCGCCAAGGGCATCGACACCGGTCGCCTGGTGGTCAGCGGCAACGCGCATCTGATCATGCCCTACCACCAGGAGCTGGACCGGGTGACCGAGCGCTTCCTGGGCAAGAACGCCCTGGGCACGACCAAGCGCGGCATCGGGCCCGCCTACGCCGACAAGGCGACCCGGGTGGGGCTCCGGGTCCAGGACCTCTTCGACCCCAAGATCTTCCGCCAGAAGCTGGACGTCGCGCTCAAGGAGAAGAACGCCGTCCTGGCCAAGGTCTACAACCGGCTGCCGCTGGACGCCGGGGAGATCGCGGACCGCTACCTGGGGGAGTACGCCCCCCGCATTGAGCCGATGGTGGGCGACACCGTGGGCATGGTGCACGACGCCATGGACCACCAGCGCCAGGTCCTGCTCGAGGGGGCCCAGGCCACGTTCCTGGACCTCGACCACGGCACCTATCCATTCGTCACCTCGTCGAACCCCGTGGCCGGCGGGGCCTGCACCGGCTCGGGCCTCGGGCCGCGGGACATCGACCGCGTCATCGGGATCGCCAAGGCCTACGTCACCCGGGTCGGCGCCGGGCCCTTCCCGACCGAGCAGGACAACGACGTCGGCGACCTCCTGGTGGAGCGGGGCCACGAGTTCGGAACCAACACGGGCCGCAAGCGCCGCTGCGGGTGGTTCGACGCCGTCATGCTGCGCCAGGCGGTGCGCCTCAACTCCATGACCGAGGTGGCGCTGACCAAGCTGGACGTCCTCGACACGTTCGAGTCGGTCAAGGTCTGCGTGGCCTACGAGGCCGACGGCATCCGCTACACGCACCTCCCGTACCACCAGTCGACCTTCCACAAGGCGGCGCCGGTGTACGAGGAGCTGCCGGGATGGCGCACCGACCTCAGCGCGGCGACGGCGCCCGGCGACATGCCGGCGGCCGCCCGCGACTACGTGGCCTTCCTGTCCGAGCAGATCGGCGTGCCGGTGCGCCTCGTCGGCGTCGGCCCCGGCCGCGAGCAGACCGTTTCGTTCGCCACGGCGTGAGGGTCTGCATCGTCGGCAGCGGTGGCCGCGAGCACGCGCTCGCGCACGTGCTGGCGCGCAGTGCCGACGTCGTCGTCACCCCGGGGAATCCCGGCATGGCTCCGCCCATCGCCGTGGAGGACGACCCGGTCGAGGAGATCGCCGCCGACCTCTACGTGATCGGGCCTGAGGCGCCCCTCGTCGCCGGGCTGGCGGACCGGTTGCGGGCCCAGGGACGGGCGGTCATGGGCCCGGGTGCCGACGGCGCGCTCCTCGAGGGATCGAAGGCCTTCATGAAGGAGGTGCTCGGCGCGGCCGGGGTCCCGACGGCGCGCTTCGCCACCTTCGACGCGCTCGAAGCCGGCGCCGCCATGGACTATCTCGAGACGCTCCCCGGTCCGTGGGTGATCAAGACCGACGGCCTGGCCGCGGGCAAGGGCGTGCTGGTGGCGCGGAGCCTGGAGGAGGCGCGCCAGGACGTGACGGCCAAGCTGACCGGCACGCTCCTTCGGCGAGGCCGGCCGGCACATCGTCATTGAGGAGGGGTTGGCCGGGGAGGAGTGCTCGCTGCTGGTGCTCTGCGACGGCACGCGGGTGGTGCCGCTGGTCCCGGCCCAGGACTTCAAGCGCGTCGGCGACGGCGACACCGGCCCCAACACGGGGGGGATGGGCGCCTACGCGCCCATGCCGCACGTCGACGCCATTGCGGTGGACGCCGTCATGGACGCCGCGGTGCGCCCGCTGGTCGAGGAGCTGCGCCGCCGCGGCATCGACTACCGCGGGGTGCTCTACGCCGGCCTGATGCTGACCGCCGACGGGCCGAAGGTCATTGAGTACAACGTGCGCTTCGGCGACCCCGAGGCGCAGGTGGTGCTGCCGCTGCTGGCTGACGATGCGGCCGAGCTCTTCCTGGCCGTCGCCCGGGGCGAGCTGGACGAGCGGCGTCCGCCCGCCTTCGCGCAGGACGCCGCGGTCTGCGTGGTCCTCGCCTCGCAGGGCTATCCCGAGAGCCCGCGCACGGGGGACGCCATCGAGGGCCTCGACCGCAGCGGCCAGTCCGTCGCGGCCGTCCCCGGTACGACCGTGTTCCACGCCGGCACCAGGCGCCACAGCTCGCAGGGGCCCTTCTACACCGCCGGTGGGCGCGTGCTCGGGGTCACCGCGGTGGCACCGACGCTCGAGGATGCGCGCAGCCGCGCCTACGCCGCCGCCGCACCGATTGAATGGGAGGGCATGCAGATGCGCCACGACATCGCCGCGCCGGCGGCGGGCACGCCCGCCGCCGCAGCCGGGGAGGCCCTGTGATCCCGCGCTACGCCCCGCCCGACATGGCGGCGCTCTTCAGCGACACGGCGCGCTTCGCCCTGTGGCTCGAGGTGGAGTTGCTGGCGACCGAGGCTCAGGCCGCCGTCGGCGTCGTGCCGGTCGAGGACGCCGCCACCTGCCGGGCCAAGGCCCCGACCGTCGACGAGGTCTTCGTGGCCGATGTGCTCGCGCGCGAGAGATCACGGACCACGACGTGGCGGCGTTCGTGGACGTCGTGCAGGAGCGCATCGGGGCGCCCGCCGGCTCGCACATCCACTACGGGCTGACGTCGTCGGATGTGGTCGACACCGCGCTGTGTGCCACCCTCACCCGGGCCGCCGACCTGCTGCTGGCCGACCTCGACGCCTTCGTGGCCGCGCTGAAGGCCCGTGCCCTGGAGCTGTTGCACGTGCCGGTCACGGGCCGGACGCACGGCATGCACGCCGAACCCACCACGTTCGGCGCCAAGTTCGCGCTCTGGACGCTCCAGGCCGACCGCGACCGCAGGCGCCTGCGGGCGGCCCGGGACGGCATCGCGGTGGGCAAGCTCTCCGGCGCGGTGGGGACGTATTCGAACATCGACCCCGCCGTCGAGGCCAGCGTCTGCGCGGCCCTGGGACTGACCCCGGTGCCGGCCACCCAGGTGATCGCCCACGACCGCCACGCCGAGTACTTCTACGCCTGTGCGGCCATCGGCTCGACCATTGAGCTCATGTGCACCGAGATCAGGCATCTGGCCCGCAGCGAGCTGGGTGAGGCCGAGGAGCCCTTCGGCGCCGGCCAGAAGGGCAGCTCCGCCATGCCGCACAAGCGCAACCCCATTCTCTCGGAGCGGCTCTGCGGACTGGCGCGCCTGCAGCGGGGGTATCTCGGCGCCGGACTGGAGGACGTGGCCCTGTGGCACGAGCGGGACATCTCCCACAGCTCGGTCGAGCGCGTGGCGCTGCCCGATGCCTCCCTGCTGGCCTGTTACATGCTGCGCAAGGCGACGGGGCTGGCGGCGGGCCTCGTGGTGCACCCCGAACGGGCCCGCCAGAACCTGACGGAGGGCACGCTCGGACTGGTGTTCTCGCAGTCGGTCCTCCTGGCCCTGGTCTCCGGCGGGCTGACGCGGGACGAGGCCTACCGGATCGTCCAGCGCGACGCCCGCCTGGCCTGGGAGGAGCGACGCCCGCTGCGCACGGTCCTCGAGGCCGACTCCGAGGTGACCCTGGACGCGGCGCAGCTCGACGCGGCCTTCGACCTGACGCGCACGCTGCGCCACGTCGATCGGTTCGCCGAGGCGCTGGCCGACCTGTGAGGACCCGACCGCGGAGGAGGCGTCGATGACGATGGAGCTGCCCCGGATCCACTCGGGCAAGGTGCGTGAGCTCTACGACGCCGGCCCGGGGCGCCTCCTCATGGTCGCCTCGGACCGGGTGAGCGCGTTCGACGTGATCATGGCCGAGCCCATCAGGGACAAGGGCCGGGTCCTGACCGCCATGACCGCCTTCTGGTGCGACGACATGCGCGACGTGGCGCCGGGCAGCCAGATCACCGCCGACCCGGTGGCCATTGCGGACGCGCTCGGCGCCCCGATGCCGGCCGAGTGGGCCGGCCGGGCCGCACTGGTGCAGCGGGCCGAGATGCTCCCGATCGAGTGCATCGTGCGCGGCTATCTGGCCGGATCGGCCTTCCAGGAGTACGAGCGGTCCGGCACGGTGCACGGCATGGCCATGCCGGGCGGGCTGCAGCTGGCCAGCCGTCTCCCGGAGCCGATCTTCACCCCGTCGACCAAGGCGACCGAGGGGCACGACCTGAACATCGACTTGGTGGCGGCGGCGGACCTCGTCGGTGCCGAGACGGCAGGCGCCGCCCGCGCCATCTGCCTGGAGCTGTACGGGCGCGCCGCCGCCCGCTGCGCCGCCGCCGGCCTCGTCCTGGCCGACACCAAGTTCGAACTTGGCTACGTCGACGGTGTCCTCTGCCTGTGCGACGAGGTGTGCACGCCCGACTCGTCGCGGATGTGGCCGGCCGATCAGGTCGTACCGGGACAGACGCCGCCGGCGTTCGACAAGCAGCCGCT
The DNA here is from genome assembly GCA_963843365.1 of uncultured Acidimicrobiaceae bacterium. Lineage (GTDB taxonomy): Bacteria > Actinomycetota > Acidimicrobiia > Acidimicrobiales > RAAP-2 > Bog-473. The sequence goes on from CAWJKG010000001.1 coordinate 172,157, forward strand.
GCGCGACTGGCTGGCGGCGCAGCCCTGGGATCGCACGCCGCCCCCGCCCCCGCTGCCCGACGAGGTCACCGCGGCCATGTCGGCCCGCTACGTTGCCGCCTACGAGCGTGTCACCGGGCGTGCACTGGCCGACTGGTACGGTGCCGACGCATGAGGTTCCGGGCCCGCGTGGAGGTGCAGCTGCGCCCCGGCATCGCCGATCCGGAGGGTGCGACGATCGAGCGGGCGCTGCCCGCCCTCGGCTTCGACAGCGTCGCGCACGTCCGGGCCGGCCGCTCCTTCAGCTTCGAGGTCGACGCCGCCGACGAGGGCGCGGCGCGTACGACGGCGACCGAGTTGGCCGAGCGGCTGCTGGCCAACCCCGTCATTGAGCAGAGTCGGCTGGAGCTCGAGGCGATCTGAGTGGCACCGCGCATCGGCGTCGTCGTCTTCCCGGGGAGCAACTGCGAACACGACGTGGTACAGGGCGTCGAGGCCGCCGGCGGGACCGGTGTCCTGCTCTGGCACGGTGACGCCCGGCTGGGAGGGGTCGACGCGGTCGTGCTGCCCGGCGGCTTCGCCCACGGGGACTACCTGCGCCCCGGCGCGCTGGCCCGCTTCTCCCCCGTGATGGACGCGGTGCGGGACTTCGCCCGGTCCGGCGGCCCCGTCGTCGGGATCTGCAACGGCTTCCAGGTCCTGACCGAGGCGGGCCTGCTGCCGGGTGCCCTGCAGAAGAACGGGCACCTCCGCTTCCTCTGCCAGCCGGCGCGGCTGACCGTGACGTCCACGGCGTCGGTGCTGACGGCCGGTGCCACCGTGGGCGAGGAGCTGGTGATCCCGATCAACCACTTCTCGGGCAACTACACGTGTGACGACGAGACGCTCCGCCGCCTGCAGGCGGAGGGCCGCATTGTGCTGCGCTACGCCGACAACCCCAACGGCTCGGTCGACGCCATCGCCGGCATCGCCAACGAGGCGGGCAACGTGGTGGGTCTGATGCCGCACCCCGAGCGGGCCAGCAACGCGCTGCTCGGCTCCGAGGACGGGCTGGTGCTGCTGCGCGCACTCGTCGGGAGTGCCTCGGCCCGCGCCGCCGCCTGACGGCGCCACCGCACTCCGCACGCGCCGGCGGTCACGCAGGTCGGCTGAGCCGCAGGCCTCCGATCCTCAGGTCCTCAGGTCCTCAGGTCCTCAGGTCCGGGCCCGCGAGATCTCGGCCTTCTGCAGCACGGCGGCGCTCACGCCCGCCGCCCGCCAGGTCCCGTACGTGATGCCCTTGCGCTCGCCGTACGCCTTGGCCACCTTGATGAACTGCTTCTCCAAGGCGGAGAGATCCTTGACGCCGTCCACCCGCGACCGCTCGTCGAGCAGGTCCTTCTGCTCCTGCAGCAGGTGCAGGCGGGTCAGCGCGTCGGCCCCGGCCAGCTGGGTGTCGATGGCGGACAGGCGACGGTCGATGGAGGCGGGCGTGCGCTTGCGGCCCCGCTTCGGCTTGGAGGTCTCGAGCGCTTCGAGATAGTGGCGGACGGTTGCGCTCTCGGCCCGCCCACGAGCAAGAGCGGCCTTGTGGCCGCTGCTCATGGGCTTGCGAGGAGCCTGAGTCTTTCCCTTCGGAGGCATGCGTCCATTGTGCCGTATGCCGCGGGCCGGTTTGCCTCAATTCGACGACTTTTCCTTAGATCGTCGCGCCGACCCCCATTTCGTCTGCGACGCGCTGCCTTTTTTCCAATTTCACGCGTCCGTGTACGCGCATCTTCGCAATCGTGCGGGACCCAAATGCGCGGCGACGCGTCAGGCCATTTCGTCCCCGGGGCGTTACCCTGCAGCGGTGCCGACGACCGCTGCTACCCCGGTGTCGACACGCAGCCGGCACGCCATGGCCGGCCTCCTGCTGGCGGCGGCGCTCCTCATCATCGGCTACTGGCTGGCCTGGCTCCTCCATCGCTCCCTCGTCGCCTCGGAGTCGGGCGCGGCATACACCCAGTTCGAGGACGCGTTCCCCCTGGCCGACGGCTGGCTCGCCCTCTGCCTGGTTGCCGCCGCCTTCTGCCTCTGGACGGCGCGGCGGGCGGCGTTGTTCTGGCTCCTCGCCGGCGGCGGGGCCGGGCTCTACCTCTTCGCCATGGACGTGCTCTACGACCTGCAGCACGGTGTCTGGGGGAAGGGCGCCAACGGTGGGATGGAGCTCGTCATCAATGTGGTGACGCTCGCCCTGTCGCTGTTCGTCCTCCGTTGGACGTGGGTCCGGCGCGAGGCCCTGCTGGCATGAGGCGGCAATGGCCGGCGGCCGGGTGCGCCAATTCGGCTTCGATCGCACGACGTCTCCGGACCTGACGCGTCCCGAAGTCGCGGCCTGGCGCGACCGAGGTCGTTGACTGCCGCGGTGTGCCGCCCCGGGAGCCCGGCGCGGGCCTCTATCGTGGAGGGCACCATGACTCCTTCGGCCGAGGCGCTGCCGCCCGACCAGGCACCGGCCGGGGAGCCGCTCCACCGCCAGCTGGGGCTGACGGACGACGAGTACGAGGCCGTCGGCAAGATCCTGGGCCGCACCCCCAACCACCTGGAGCTGGCGCTGTACGCCGTCATGTGGAGCGAGCACTGCTCGTACAAGTCATCGCGCCTGCACCTGCGGCGTCTCCCCACCGAAGGCCCCCGTGTCCTGGTGGGCCCGGGGGAGAACGCCGGGGTGATCGACGCCGGGGACGGCATTGCGGTGGCCATCCGCATCGAGAGCCACAACCACCCGTCCGCCATCGAGCCGTACCAGGGCGCCGCCACGGGGGTCGGCGGCATTCTGCGCGACATCTTCACCATGGGCGCCCGTCCCCTCGCGGTGATGGACCCTCTCTTCTTCGGTCCCCCCGACGACGCCCGTCAGCGCTGGCTCGTCGAGGGGGTGGTCAGCGGCATTTCGGGCTACGGCAACTCGGTCGGGGTCCCGACGGTCGGCGGCGAGCTCACCTTCGACCCCTGCTACGCCCAGAACCCCTTGGTCAACGTGCTCTGCATGGGCGCGCTGCCCGTGGAGCGCCTGGTGCTCGGCATCGCGTCGGGTCCCGGCAACCTCGCCGTCCTGCTGGGGTCGAGTACCGGGCGTGACGGCATCGGCGGCGTCAGCGTGCTGGCCTCGGCCGGCTTCAGCGGGGACGACGCCGGTGCGGCCGACGACACCAAGCGGCCCAGCGTCCAGGTGGGCGACCCCTTCGAGGAGAAGCGGCTGATCGAAGCCTGCCTGGAGCTGCTCGACACCAAGCTCGTCGTCGGGATCCAGGACCTGGGCGGCGCCGGCCTGGCCTGTGCCACCAGCGAGACGGCGGGCCGTGGCGGCGTCGGCATGGACGTGGACGTCTCCGCCGTGCCGCGACGCGAGGAGGGCATGGAGCCCTGGGAAGTGATGACCAGCGAGAGCCAGGAGCGCATGCTGGCGATCGTCACCCCGGAGTCGTGGCCCGCCGTGGCGGCCATCTGCGCCAAGTGGGAGGTGCGGGCCACCGTCATCGGCACGGTGACCGCGCCCCAGCCCGACGGCGGTGGTCGCCTCCGTATCCGGGACGGCAGGGACGGCCCCGTGCTGGCCGACGTCCCCGCGGCGTCGCTGTCCGACGACGCACCCCTCTACGACCGCCCGCGCCGGGCGCCGGCCCGCGCCGGGGGCTCTCCGCCGGCGCCACCGTCGGACTGCGCCGCCGACCTCCTGGCGCTCCTGCGCTCGCCGGGCTGGGTCTACCGCCAGTACGACCATCAGCTCTTCCTCAACACGGTGGCCGGCCCGGGCGCCGACGCCGCGCTGTTGCGCCTGGCCGGGCCGGGGCTGCCGGCGTCGGACCGCGGCGTGGCCCTGACGACCGATTCGAACCCGCGGGCCTGCGCGCTGGACCCGCGGCGCGGCACGGCGCTGGCCCTGGCCGAAGGGGTGGCCAACCTGGCCTGCGTCGGCGCGACCCCCGTGGCCGTCGTCAACTGCCTGAACTTCGGCAACCCCGAACACCCCGAGGTCATGTGGCAGCTCTCGGAGTGCATCGACGGCATGGCCGAGGCGTGTGGCGCGCTCTCGCTTCCCGTGATCGGCGGGAACGTCAGCTTCTACAACGAGAGCGGTGGGGCCGACATCGACCCGACACCGGTGCTCGGGGTCCTGGGGTTGGTCGACGAGCTGCACGCGCCGCCACCCGGGACGGCCTGGGCCGCCGGCGACACCCTCGTGCTCGTCGGTGCGCGCGCCGCCGACGACGGATCCTTCCCGTTGGAGGGGACGCGCTGGGCCACGGAGCGCCGGAACCACCGGACGGGCTGCATTGCCGCCGTCGACTTCGACGCGCACGCGGCGGTGTGTGCCTTCGTCGCCGGCCTGGTGGCGGCGCAGGTCGCCGGCACCGACGGCGAACCGTCGATCGATGCCGTCCACGACGTGTCGGGCGGTGGGCTGGCGGTGGCGCTGGCGGAGATGGCCGCGGCGGCGGGGACCGGCTGCACCGTGGAGATCGCCGACGCCGCCGAGCTCTTCACCGAATTGCCCTCCCGGTTCGTCGTGGCCACCGGGGCGCCGGACGAGCTCTGCGCCCGGGCGGCCGCCCTCGGCGTCCCGGCCGAGGTCGTGGGCCGCGCCGGGGGCGAGCGCGTGACGGCGGGCGGCGTGCTCGACCTGCCCGTCGGAGTTCTGCGGGAGGCGCACGAGGGGAACCTGGCCCTGGCCCTGGGCGAACCGTGACGGCGCAGGCCTGTGCGAGAATGGGCGGCGCGTGAAGGAAGCCTGCGGTGTCTTCGGGGTCTACGCGCCCGGAATGAGGGTGGCCAACCTCACGTTCGACGGTCTCTTCGCCCTGCAGCACCGCGGGCAGGAGTCCGCCGGCATGGCCGTCAGCGACGGCGACACGGTCACCGTCGTCAAGGACATGGGCCTCGTGGCCACCGTCTTCGACGAGCGCACCCTCTCGGGCCTGCAGGGCCACCTCGCCATCGGCCACACGCGCTACTCCACCCACGGCTCGTCCGACTGGGCCGGCGCGCAGCCGGTCTACCGCCCGGTGGGCCGCGCCGGATTCGCGCTGGGCCACAACGGCAACCTCACGAACACGGCGGCGCTGGCCGAGAAGGTCGGGATGCTGCCGGGCTCCATCGCCACCGACAGCGACGTCGTGGCCGAGCTGCTGATGCACGCGTTCCCCGAAACCGAGGACCTCTCGACGGCGCTGCAGGCCGTCCTGCCCATCCTCGAAGGGGCGTACTCCTTCGTCCTCATGAGCTCCGAGCGCCTGTTCGGCGTGCGCGACCCCTACGGATTCCGCCCGCTGTGCCTCGGGCGCCTGGGGCCGGCGGAGGCACCCGAGGGGTGGGTGCTCGCCTCCGAGACCCCCGCCCTCAGCGTCATCGGCGCCACCTTCGTGCGCGAGATCGCGCCCGGCGAAATGATCGTGATCGACGCCGACGGGCCCACGAGCCTCGAGGTCCCGTGGCTGCGCGAGGTGGAACCGCGCCTGTGCATCTTCGAGTTCGCCTACATCGCCCGTCCCGACAGCAGGCTGTACGGGCGCGAGGTCCACGAGACCCGCTGTCGCATGGGCGAGCTGCTGGCCATCCAGGCGCCGGCCGAGGCCGACATGGTGATGGGCGTGCCCGAGTCGGGGGTGCCCGCCGCCGAGGGATTCGCGGGGCGAGCGGCATCCCCTATGGCCAGGGCCTGGTCAAGAACCGCTACATCGGCCGCTCCTTCATCGCACCCGGTCAGCAGGAGCGGACCGACGCCGTGCGGCGCAAGCTCAACCCGCTCACGGACGCCATCGCCGGCAAGCGGCTCGTCGTGGTGGACGACTCCATCGTGCGTGGCACGACGCAGCGCTCCGTCATCCGCATGCTGCGCGAGGCCGGCGCGGCCGAGGTGCACCTGCGCATCTCCTCGCCGCCGTGGCGCTGGCCCTGCTTCTACGGGATCGACACGCCGTCGCACGAGGAGCTGCTGGCGACCGACCACACCGTTGAGGACATGGCGCGGATACTCGGCGCCGACTCACTGGCCTACATCACCATCGGCAACCTCAAGGCGGCCATCGGGGCCGACGGCGGGTTCTGCGACGCCTGCTTCACCGGGGACTACCCGACCCCCGTCCCCGCGGCGTCCGTCACGCTCCGGCGGCCCGAGCGGGTGGCCGTCACGGCCCACCAGGGCGCGCTCCCGGGGTGTGAACCTCGTGGACGAGGGCGGCGGCGCCACCTACGCCGGCGCCGGCGTCGACATCAACGCCGGCGACGCCGCCGTGGAGCGCCTGCGTGGCCTGGTGCAGGGCATCGGCGGCTTCGGCGGGCAGTTCCCGCTCGACCTCGGGCGCTTCCCCCATCCGGTGCTGGTGGCGTCGACCGACGGGGTCGGCACCAAAATGGTGATCGCCCGCGACACCGGCCGCTACGACACCGTGGGCATCGATCTCGTTGCGATGTGCGTGGACGATCTCGTGTGCGTCGGGGCCGAGCCGCTGTTCATGCTCGACTACATCGCCACCGGGAAGGTCGATCCGGACCAGGTGGCCACCGTGGTGGCGGGGGTGCACGAGGGCTGCCGCCAGGCCGGCTGCGCGCTGATCGGCGGGGAGACCGCCGAGCACGCCGGCGTCATGCCGCCCGACGAGCTCGACCTGGCCGGCTTCGCCGTCGGCGTCGTGGAGGAGGGGACCCAGCTCGGCCCAGACCGGGTGCGGGCCGGCGACGCCGTGGTCGGGCTGCCCTCACCGGGCCTGCGCTCCAACGGCTACACCCTGGCGCGCCACGTCCTGTTCGAGCGGGCCGGCCGAGCGCTGCAGGACCCCGCCTGGGAGGGCGCCACCCACAGCGTGGCCGACGAGCTGCTGCGGCCGTCGGTCATCTACACCCCGGCCGTGCTGGCGCTGCGGGCGGCCCTCGGCGAGGCCTTCCACGCCTGCGCGCACATCACCGGAGGGGGGATCGTGGGGAACCTGCCCCGGGCGCTCCCCGAAGGCCTCGGCGCGGTGCTGACGCGCGCCGCCTGGCGGGAGCCGCCGGTGTTCGCGGAGATCCAGCGGCTGGGCTGGGTGGTCGAGGAGGAGATGGACCGGGTCTTCAACCGCGGCATCGGCATGGCGCTGGTGCTCGACGCCGGCTCCGCCGACGCCGCGTTGGACGTCCTGGCCCGGGCGGGCCAGGACGCGTCCGTCATCGGCGAGGTCGTGGCCGACACGCCGGGGGTCCGGTACCGGTGACGGCCGACGAGGGCGTGGCCGCACTGCGCGACCACCTGGTGGCCCATGCGGTCAAGACGGGCGACTTCACGCTCAAGTCCGGTCGCAAGAGCACCTGGTTCATCGACTCCAAGCAGACCGTCTGCCGTCCCGAGGCCATGGTGCTGGTGGCGGACGCCGTACTGGCGGTGACGCCGCCCGAGGCCACGGCCATCGGCGGGCTGACCATGGGTGCGGATCCCGTCGCCTTCGTGACCGCGGGCGTGGCCGCCACCCGGGGACGGGCACTCAAGGCCTTCAGCGTGCGCAAAGAGGCGAAGGACCACGGCGGCGGCGGACGCATCGCCGGCGCGCTCGACCCCGGCGACAAGGTCGTGGTCACCGAGGACACGGTGACGCGCGGCACGTCGCTCCTCGACGCCGCCCACGCCGTGCAGGACGCGGGCGCCGAGGTCGTGCTGCTCGTCGCCGTGGTGGACCGCGGCGGCACGGCCGAGGCGATGGCGGCGGCGGAGGGCCTTCCCTTCCGGGCCATCCTCACCGCCCCCGATCTCGGGTTTCCCTTCGAGGGGGCTTAGAACAACGCGACCGGGTTGACCGGTGACGCCGTCCCGCGGCGCAGCACGAGCGGGGCCACGGTGAGCAGGAACTCCCAGCGCGACTCTTCGGCACAGGCAGCAGCGAGATCGTCGAGATCGAGGTTGTCGAGCAGGTGCACGCCCATCGCCACAATGACCACGGTGTGGATCGGCATGGCGACGCCGTCGACGCGCGAGGGCAGCACGTCGGACACCCCGTCGCCCCCGAGCGCGGCCACGTCGCGGCGGCGCAGCCACGGGAGACACGATGCGTCGAGGCCGGCCGCCAGGCGCCCGGCGTCCCAGGGGCCGTGGGCGCGGCGCCAGGACCAGCGCCCGGTCCGCACCAGCAGGGCGTCGCCCGGGCGCACCTCGAGTCCCGCCCGCTCCTCGGCCGTCTCGAGGTCCTCGGGGAAGATGGGGGTGCCGGGCTCGAGCGACTCCACGCCGTGCAGCGCGGGAATGTCGAGCAGCACCCCCCGGGTGACGATGCCGTGGCGCAGCCGGTGGATGCCGAGTTTGGTGGCCCCGTGGGCCGTCACCGTCTCGGCCGGGTAGCCGTTGAAGAGCTTCCCTTCGTGGAAGATGTGGCACAGCGCGTCGAGGTGACTGGTGGCGAAGCCGTGCGGTGCAAGGGCGAAGTAGTCGGCGCCCATGCCCTCCGTCGCCGTCCCCGTCATGTGGTGCGCCACCGGGGCGGGATTGTCGGCGGCGGCCACGGTATCGAGGGGACGGGCGCACGAGACGGTCCGGCCGGCGCGCACGGTCGTCGCCGCCGCCGCCGTGACCTCGGGGGTGATGAGGTTGAGGGCTCCCAGCTGGTCCTCGTCGCCCCAGCGTCCCCAGTTGGAGAGGGACCGGTGGAAGTCCAGGACGTCGGCGGCTGCCATGGGGGCGCGGGGCACGGTCGGACAGTAGCGCCGAGGCCCTACGATCGCTCCATGACGACACTCCAAGGTGACTACGAGCCGAGCCCGTCCGACTGGGTGCGCGACCAGGTGGCCGAATACGAGGCCTCGGGCGGGCAGCGCGCCAACACGCTCATGGACACGGGCATGCCGATCATCGTCGTGACGACGAGGGGCGCCAAGAGCGGCAAGGTGCGCAAGACACCGGTCATGCGGGTGGAGCACGACGGCGAGTACGCACTGGTGGCGTCCAAGGGCGGGGCGCCCGAGCAGCCCGAGTGGTACTACAACCTCGAGGCGCACCCCGACGAGGTGCTGCTGCAGGACGGGCCCGCGCCCTTCGCCGTGACGGTGCGCGAGGTCAGCGGCGACGAGAAGGCGACGTGGTGGGCGCGCGCCGTGGCCGCCTATCCGCCCTACGCCGAGTACCAGGAGAAGACGGACCGGCAGATCCCCGTCTTCGTCGCCCACCCCAAGGGCGCCTGAGCGGCCGGGCGCGGCACGGCGGCGCTCAACGGGCGTCGGCGAAGGCCTGCACCACGGCGGCGCGCCACGGCACGAGGAAGTCCTCGTTCTCGTGGGGCGTCTTGCCCAGGCGGACCAGGACGAGATCGAGCGCCGGGCACAGGGTGATCGTCTGGCCCTCGTAGCCCGAGGCGCGGAAGGTGCCGAGCGGGTTGAGGGTCTCGAGCGTCTCGCCGCGCACGCCCAGCCAGTGCGCGCCGTAGGGGCTCGGGTCCGCCGGGTCGTCGATCGACACCATGGTGCGGCCGTAGTCGACCCAGCCGGCCGGGAGCACGCGGACACCGTCCCAGACACCGTCGCGCAGGTAGAGGAGTCCGAAGCGGGCGTAGTCGCGCCCGCACATGCGGAGGAACGAGGAGGCCACCCAGGTGCCGGCCTCGTCGAGCTCGGGATCGGCGCTCGTCATGCCGAGCGGTCCGAAGAGGCGTCCGTGCAGGAAGCGGGCATAGCTCTCCCCGGGTCCCACCGTGCGGGCCACCACCCCCGAAATGACGTTCGAGGTCCCCGACGAGTAGGAGAACCGCGTGCCGGGCGGTGCCGCCAGCGGGCGGTCGGCGGCGAAGTGCGCCATGTCGGATCGGCCGGCGCCGAAGAGCATTTCGATCACGTCGGACCCGGTTCCATCGACGTAGTCCTCTGTGAAGTCGAGTCCGTCGCGCATGGCGAGGAGCTGGCGCAGCGTGATGGCGTGCCGCGGATCGTCCGGCGCGGCCCACTCGGGGACGGGGGCGGGGGCGTCGAGGTCGAGCCGCCCGTCCCCGACCAGCAGGCCGACCACGGCGTGCAGCACCGACTTGGCGATGGACCAGCTGAGGAGCGGCGTGGCGGCCGTCACCGGCGTGGACGGGCGGTCGAAGTGCTCCAGCGCGCCCTGGTAGCGCTCGACGACCAGCCGTCCACGGTGGACGACGAGGACGGCGAACGTCTCGGCCATCGGGCCGTCGGGGTCGAGGACCTCGTCGATGAGGGGGGCGAGGTCGACGGCGCGGTCGAGCTCGCCCACCGGCCAGTCCCCGGTCGGCCAGTCCACCCCGGTGGGTTGGTGCGGCAGCGGGACGAGACCGCTCACACCGACGCCAGGAAGGCCAGCAGCGCCTCGGTGGTCTCCGCCGGCTTCTCCTGCTGCACCCAGTGGGCGGCGCCCTCGACGGCGGTGGTGCCGCGAAAGTCGGGCAGTGCGGCGGCCATCTCCTCGGCCGCGTTCGGCATCATCATGGCCACGGGGTCGAGCACGCCGGTCAGGAACCCCGTCGGCATGGTGTAGACGGAGGCCGGAATGTCCTTGGCGCGCTCCCAGTTGGCATCCATGTTGCGGTAGTAGCTGCACGGGCCGAAGAACCCGCCCTTCTCGAAGGCCGCGGTGTAGACGTCGATGTCGGTCTCGGTGACCCAGGCCGGCATGACGTCGGGGGCGGGGGTGAGGATGTCCCCGAAGCGCGTCCCCTGGCGCGGGGCATCGGCGAGCAGTGGGCCGGCGTGCGCCATGCCCTCCGCGCCGGCGGAGTAGAGCATGGTGCGCAGGAACCGCCGCGGGTCCTCCTCGAATTCGGCCTCGGCCGGACCGACCGGCTGGAAATACAGTATGTAGAAGAACTTGTCGGCGAAGAGCGCCTCGAAGATCTGCGTGGGCGGCGCCGGCGCGTTCGAGTACGGCACGCTCATGTTGTAGAGGGACGAGACGCGGGCCGTCTGCAGGCGCCCCATCTCCCAGACCAGCATGGCGCCCCAGTCGTGGCCCACGAACGCAGCCGACTCGTGGCCGTAGTGGTCGAGCAGGCCGCACAGGTCGCCCGTCAGCTTGTCCGATCCGTAGTCGGTCACCTCGGTCGGGTGCGTGCTGGCGCCGTACCCGCGCAGATCGGGGGCGTAGACGCGGTAGCCGGCGTCGGCCAACGGGTCGAGCTGGTGGCGCCAGGAGTACCAGAGCTCGGGGAAGCCGTGGCACAGGACGACGGGGGGGCCGTTCTCCGGGCCGGTCACCGCCACGTGCAGTTCGATCCCGTTGGTCGGGACTTGTTCGTGGGTCACGTCAGCCATGGGGCGTCACCTGCTCCTCCGTGCGGGCCGCCTTGCCGGCCTTCTCCTCGTGGTGCTTCTGAATAGCCGACATGACGGCGTTGCCGGCGGCGCCGATGAACTCGGGGCGGTTCTCGGCGGCCCAGTCCCGGCTGGCCGTCAGGGAGGCCGCCGAGTCCTGGAAGCAGGGTGCCACGTAGCGGGCGATGAGCTCGTAGGAGTGACGGGTGGCCGCGGTGTCGGCCCACTCGTGTCCCATGAGGAGAAAGGTCCCGAAGCCGTTGGACTGGGCCTGGAGCCGGGACACCTGCGCGATCGCGTCCTCGACCGTCCCGATCACGGCGAAGCCGGACGCGTTGAGGGCGTCGACCAACGACTCGAAATTCTCGGTGTCGGGGGCCAGCGGGAGCGCGGCCACGCGTTGGAAGTAGTCCACCCACTCCTCGAGCCCGAAGGCGACGTCGGCCACCGCCTGCTCCTTCGTGTCGGCGATGTGCATCGGGCCGACCAGGCGCCACCGGTTGCGGTCGACAGTGGTGGAGAACTCCGCCGCCCGCTCCTCCATCACGTCCCAGTGCACGCCGAGGACGTCGAAGCCGCCGGCCGAGGTGGCGCCGATGGAGAGCAGCCCGGTACCGAAGCGCCCGGCGGCCCGGGGTCCTGCCGGCGACACCTGCGCCGCCACCGCCACCTCGGGGAAGGGGCGCTGGTAGGGACGCAGCTGCAGGCGGGCCTGCACGAGCCTGAACCAGTCCGTCTCCATGGTGACGGTCTCGCCGGCCAGGAGCAGCAGAATCGCCTCGAGCGACTCCTCCATCATGTCGCGCTGCTTGGCGGGGTCGATGCCCATCATGAAGGCGTCGGACGGGAGGGCGCCCGGTCCGACTCCGAACATGACGCGGCCACGGGTGAGGTGGTCGAGCAGCACCATGCGGTCAGCCAGCATGAAAGGGTGGTGGTAGGGCAGCGACGAGACGCCGGTGCCGAGACGGATGTTCCTGGTGCGCGGCGCGGCGGCCGCAATGAAGACCTCCGGCGAGGCGATGATCTCGTAGCCGGCGGAGTGGTGCTCGCCGAACCAGGCCTCGTCGAAGCCGAGCTGGTCGAGGTGCTCGACCAGCTGCAGGTCGCGTTCGAGGGCGAGGGTGGGGTTCTGGCCCACCGGGTGGAACGGGGCCAGGAAGATCCCGAACTTCAGGCGGCCGTCGGCGTCAATGGTGGTCATGGTCCTCCTGGTGTGGGGGGAGCGGCAGCGGGGCGGCGGGTCAGGGCGTCACCAGGATCTTGCCGTGCTCGCCCGGGGTGCGCAGCGTGTCGAACGCGCCCGGGGCCCCGGCCAGGTCGACCGTCGAGGTGACCAGGAGGTCGGCTCCGGGCAGCCCGTCGGCCAGGCGTCGGAGCGTGGCGGCGAATTCGGCGGGCGTGTACCCGAAGGAGAACCGCAGTTCCATCTCCTTGGTCACGGCCATGAAGGGCTCAATGGCATCGGTGTGCATGCACACGCCGACCACCACGATACGGCTGTGGGGCGGCGCCTCGGCGATGAGCGACTGCAGCATGCCCGGGACGCCCACCGCCTCGAAGATCACCGGATCGGGCACCGTTGCGCCGAGCATGGCCGACCCGATGCGCTCCATGACGGTGCGGGCGATGCCGAAATCGGACCAGCGCTCATGGGGGGAGCTCAGGGCCGGGTCGAGGACCTCGTCGGCCCCGAAGGCCTCGGCCAACCGGCGCCGGGTGGGCGAGAAGTCGGCCGCCAGCACCGGACCATGTCCGCGGCCCTTGAGCGCGGCGATCACCGCCAGCCCGACGGGACCGCAGCCGACGACGAGGCAGGGCTGGCCGGGGCTGAGCGCGGCCAGCCCCACGGCGTGCTCGCCGACGGCGAGCGGCTCGGTCAGGGCGGCCAGGTCGGTGTCCAGGGCGTCGGGCACGGGGAGCAACAGCAGCTCCTGCAGGACCATGTGCTCGGCCAGCGCGCCGGGGTAGGTATTGGAGTAGCCGATCTGCTCCACTCCGGCGGGGCCCAGGACGATGGGCACCGAGCAGACGCGTGTCCCGACCGGCAGCGTCCCGGCCGTGTCGGGCCCGTGCTCCACGATCTCCGCACAGAACTCGTGGCCGAAGACGCAGTCGGCGCCCGGGTCGAGGGCAGGCACCCCCACCGAGTCCATGAGGTCCGTGAAATGGCCGAAGTCGGCCAGCGCGTGCAGATCGGAGCCGCAGATGCCGGCGGAGAGCGAGCGCACCACGACGTGGCCCGAGGACGGGACCGGTTCGGGGACGTCGCCGACGACCAACCGTCCGCCTCTCGTCACCGCCGCACGCATGGCCCGTCACCCCCCACGGGCGGCGCGGCCGCCCGGATTCGTCGCTACGTTTGCCCGGTGAGTTTCACACACGATCCCGCCATCCGCAGGTTCGCCGGCCGCGTCCGCGCTCGTGACCGGCGCCGCTCGTCCGCGGGGCATCGGCAGGGCCACGGCGGTGGCACTGGCCAGGGGCGGGGCCGACGTGGCCTGCCTCGACATCGCCCGGCCCTATGCCGAGGCACCACAGCACGGCACCGGCAGTGGCGACGACCTCGAGGCCGTGGCGGCCGAGCTGGCCGAGCACGACGTGCGGGCCATCGCCGTCCGGGCGGACGTCTCCGACGAGGCCGCGGTCGAGGCGGCGGTCGCACGCGCCAGCGAGGAGTTGGGGACCGTCACCCTGGTGGCCAACGTGGCCGGTGGGAGCGGGCTGGGCTTCGGCGCCGGCCCGCTGCTCGCCGTGGGAGCCGACGAGTTCCGGCGCGTGCTCGACGTCAACCTGGTCGGCAGCTGGCTGGTGTCGAAGGCCTGCGCCACCCGGATGGTGGCGGCGGGCGTGGGCGGGCGCATCTGCAACGTGTCGAGCCAGGCCGGCAAGCGCGCCTTCGCACTCCTGGGGCCCTACTGCGCCGCCAAGGCCGGCGTGATTCTGCTCACCCAGACCTTGGCCCTCGAGCTCGGTCCGTCGGGCATCGCCGTCAACGCCGTCTGCCCGGGCACGGTCGACACCGACCTGCTGAACAAGGACGGGATGTTCGAGCAGCTGCTGGGCGGTCCGGAGGAGTGCGCGGCGTGGGTCCGACGCGAGATCCCGCTCGGACGCATGCAGGACGCCGACGAGATCGCCGACGCCATCGTGTGGCTCCTCTCCGATGCGGCCCGCGGGGTCACCGGCGAGGCGTTGAACGTCAGCGCCGGACAGACCATGGTGTAGGGATGCCGATCCTCGACGCCCGTCACGACCTGGCGCACCCCGTGGAGGGCGACAGCGCGTGGAGCGAGTCGTACTACTTCAACGCGTACGACCCGGGCACCGATTCCGGCTTCTTCACCCGGATCGGCATCCGGCCCAACGAGGGGACGATGGACGTCGGCCTGTCGCTGTGGCTCCCCAACGGAGAGCTCGGCGAGTACCGGGCGGTGAAGGAGCAGCACGAGATGGTCGATTCCGTGCTGCAGGTCGGCGCGGTGCGCTACGAGATGCTCGAGGCCCTGCAGTCGTGGCGGCTGACCATGGAGGGAGACGTGCAGGCGCGCCCGTGCGGGCGCGGCGAGACGACGACCCATGCTGTTCCGGTCGCGCTCGACGTCCGCTTCGACGCCGTGACGCCGGCCATCGGCACCGACGGGCAACCGCGCCGCGGCCCCAGGTCGGCCGAGGCGGCCGCCGCCTCGGGCACGGTCGGCAAGGGACACCTGGAACAGGCCGGGCGTTGGACGGGCACCCTGACGGTCGACGGGACGCGGCACGAATGGCACGGCGCGCACGGCAACCGCGATCGCTCCTGGGGCCCGCGACGCTGGGGTGGGCCCTCCATGTGGCGCTGGTTCTCCATCAACATCGGCGAGGAGATGCACTTCGGCGGCATCCGTCTCGGCACCGAGGCCGGGGATCTCCACCGCGGCTGGGTCTGGGACGGCGCCCGGGCCACCTCGGTGGCCGAGTGGCGCCTGCGGACGGAACTGGCCGCGGACGGCGTCACGCACCGGGTCGTCCACCTCGAGGTGGTGGACAAGAAGGGACGGACGTATCCGCTCCGCGGGGACGTGCTGCGCGTGGCGGACATCGGCCGGGCCGGCGGGACCATGGTGAACGAGGGGTTGGCGCGCTGGACCTACGAGGATCCCTCCGGCACGGCGCACACCGGGTTCGGCATCTGCGAGTACCTGCATCAGCTCGACGACGGCGGGAGGCCTGTCGTCCCCGTCCACTAGGGATGGCGAACCGACCGAGCCCGGACGAATTGGCGGTCGCACTGGGGGTGCGGCTCGGCGGGACGGTCGCCGGGCTCCGGCGCCTCTCCGGCGGCGCCTCCCGGATCACCAGTGCCTTCGACCTGGTTTCTGCGTCCGGTTCGCCGCGCCCGCTCATTCTGCAGATGGACCGGGCCGGCACCGGGAACGGACGGGCGCGCCTGGAGGACGCCCTCCTGCGCGCCGCCGCGGCGGCGGGGGTGCCGGTGCCCGCCGTCGTGGCCCTGGGCGACGGCGTCCGGGACGGCCTCGGGGCCGACTGGCTGGTGGTCGAGCGGCTCGAGGGGGAGACCATTCCCCGCAAGATCCTGCGGGACGACGAGTGGGCCGCGGCCCGTGACCTCCTCACCGGCCAGGTCGGGAGTGCGTTGGCGGCCATCCACACCATGGAGCCCTCGTCGATCGAGGGACTGCCTCCGGCCGACCCCTTGGGAGACCCGCTCCCGATCCTCGATGCGCTGGGCGAGGTGCGGCCCGCGCTCGAACTCGGGGTGCGCTGGTTGGCCGCGCACCGGCCACCGGCGTCCCGGTCCGTCACGGTGCACGGCGATTACCGGCTGGGCAACTTCCTGGTCGGGCCGGACGGGCTCCGGGGCGTCCTCGACTGGGAGCTGGCCCACACGGGCGATCCCGCCGAGGACGTCGGGTGGCTCTGCGCACCCGCATGGCGCTTCGGCGGTGCCGGCGAGGTCGGTGGGTTCGGCGCGTTGCCCGCGTTGCTGGCGGCGTACCGGGCCGCGGGTGGCGAGGCGATCACGCCGGCGCGCGTGCATTGGTGGCAGGTCTACGCCACCGTCAAGTGGGCCACCATCTGCACGTTGCAGGCCTCCACGCACCTCAACGGGGTGACGCGCTCGGTCGAGCTGGCGACCATCGGCCGCCGCGTCTGCGAGAGCGAGTGGGATCTCTTCGTGCTGCTGGGCACGCCGCCGCCCCCTCCCGCCGAGCCCGGCGCGGCGGGCGGGCCGGTGCCGCCCTTCGGCCGCCCGACGGCGGCCGAGCTCGTGGAGGCCGTGCGCGAGTACCTCGACGGTCTGGTCGAGCAGCGGCGCGGGCGGGGCCGCCTTCGAGGCGCGCGTGGCGCGCAACGCCCTGGCGATCGCGGCCCGCGAGCTGGACGTCGGCCCCGCCCTGGCGGAGGCGCACGCGACCCGCCTCGCCGGCTTGGGTTTCCCGGACGACGCCGCGCTCGCCGCCGCGCTGCGCGCCGGCGCGCTCGACGACGATCTCGGATCGGTGGCGCCGGTGCTGGCGGCGGCGGCCCGGGATCAGCTGCTGGTGGCGAACCCGACCTACCTGCCCGCGGCGACGGGGTAGAGCGCCGCCACCGGCTCAGGTGCCGGCGGAGCCGGCTCGGCCGAGAGCGAGGCGTCGGCCACCTCGGTCACACGGTTGCCGATGCCCTGCAGGAGCGCGCCCGAGGCCAGGCTGCAGGCGATCATGAAGATCCAGGCGTGGTGGAACGCCCGCACGGAGTCCGCCCCGGTGGAGGCGCCGAGGATGGCGACGAGCCCGGCCACACCGAGCGCGAGGCCGATCTGGCGCGTCATGACGTAGAGGGCCGAGCCGGTGGCGAAGCGCTCCGGGGGCAGAGGGGCGGTGGCCGCGCCGCCGAGCGACGGGAGCATGAGGCCGACCCCGATGCCGCTGAGGATGCTGCCGGGCAGGTAGGCGCCCGTCCAGTCCGGCACGGCCGTGATGTGGGCGATCCACCAGAACCCGGTGCCGGCGAAGAGCAGCGCGCCCACCGTGCCGACGGCCCGGTGCCCGAAGCGGGCACCCAACAGTCCACCGGGGAACGCGGTGAGGCCGGCCAAGAGCGGTCCGGGAGCGATCATGAAGCCCGCCCGCAGCACGGACTCGTGCCAGACACCGGTCAGCAGCAGGACTCCGCCCAGGACGAGGGCGCCGAACCCGCCGAAGAAGGCGAGCGAGCTGAGGTCGGCCAGCGCCACGGCCCGGTGGCCGATCACGGCCGGCTCAATGATGGGGTTGGGGTGGCGCAGGGACCGCACCACCAGCCCGGTGCCCGCTACCAGCGCCACGGCGAAGGCGCCCAGAATCCGCCCACTCGTCCACCCCCAGTCGGACCCCTCGACGATGCCGGCGACCAGGCTGGCCACGGCGACGGTCAACAATCCGGCCCCGACCAGGTCGGACTTGTGCGCCGCCGTGTCACGGACCTCGTCGAGGGTGCGGACGCCCAGGAACAGGGCCAACAGGGCGAAGGGCAGGTTGACCAGGAAGACCCAGCGCCAACTGGCCTGGACCAGCAGGCCACCGATGGGGGGCCCGAGGGCCGCCGCCGCGCCGCCGACGGCGGACCACAAGCCGATGGCGGCCCCCTTGCGCTCCGGTCCGAATGCAGGGAGGAGCAGGCCCAGCGACGTGGGCAGCATGAGGGCGCCCCCGATCGCCTGCAGGACCCGGGCGCCGACCAGGAATTCGAGCGAGGGGGAGACGGCGCACAACGCCGACGCACTGGTGAAGATGGCCAGTCCCAGGAGGAAGGCCCGCTTGCGACCGGCCCGATCGGCCCAGCGGCCCGCCGGGATCAGGGCGGCGGCGAACACAATCGTGTACACGCTCAGCACCCAGGACAAAGAGCTCAGGCTCTCGCCGTGGTAGCTGGCCGAGATGCTGGGGAAGGCGATGTTGACGATGAACAGATCGAGCGAGGACAGGAACACCCCGGTCAGGACGATCAGTGCGGTCAGGACCGGCCGCGGCCGCGCCGACCCGGACGATGTGGCAAGGAGTTCTGTCATGCAACGCACTCTATCAACAAGGTTTCATAAAACAACCCATCTTCTCGAAATATCGGTTATGCTGGAGCAATGCTGAACAGGGACTACCCCACCCAGTACTGCCCGGTGGCCTCGACGCTCGAGGTCATCGGCGAGCGCTGGACGCTGCTGATCATCCGGGACGTCTTCTTGGGCATCCGGCGCTTCGACGACATCCAGCGCGACCTGGGGGTGGCCCGCAACGTGCTGCAGGTGCGCCTGGAGCGCCTCGTCGAGGAGGGAATTCTGGTCAAGCGGCCGTACCAGCAGCGGCCGCTGCGCTCGGAGTACCGCCTGACCGAGAAGGGCGCCGATCTCTGGCCGGTGCTGGTGGCGATGCTGCAGTGGGGCGACCGGCACGCCCTCGAAGGAGGGGAGCGACCCATGCTGCTGCAGCACCGCGGCTGCGGTGGTGAGCTCGACGACCGGCGCCGCTGCATCAGCTGTGGCGCCGACGTGACCGTGACCGAGGCGGTGGCCATCCGGACCGGGGCCCGCCGACCGGGCGTCGACACGGGGGCCGCCCCCGCGGCCGCCCCGGCGGTAAACGCGGCCAGCTCCGCCGCGGTCTGAACGGCCCCGGCGCGCCGGCGCCCCTGTCGCTACCGTGCAGGGCATGAGCGACGACACCGCATGGCTGGACGCGACGGCGCAGGCGGACCTGGTCCGCACCAAGGAGGTCTCGCCGTCCGAGCTCGTGGGCGACGCCATCGCCCGCATTGAGAAGCTCAATCCCGAACTGAACGCCGTCATCCACGAGCTCTTCGCGCGCGCCCGGTCCGAGGCCGCCGGGGCTCTGCCCGAGGGGCCGTTCCGCGGCGTGCCCTTCCTGTTGAAGGATCTCGGCGCGGAGCTCGCCGGTACGCCGTTCAACGAGGGGTTGGCCTTCGCCGGCGACTATCACTCGACGTCCACCCAGGTGCTCACGCAGCGTTATGTCGACGCGGGCTTCGTCATCTGCGGCAAGACCAACACGCCCGAGCTCGGGATTCTGCCGACGACGGAACCGCACCGGTTCGGCCCGTCGCGCAACCCGTGGAACACCGCCCATTCGACCGGCGGCTCGTCCGGGGGCTCCGCGGCCGCCGTGGCCTCGGGCATGGTGCCGGCGGCGCACGCCAACGACGGGGGCGGCTCCATCCGCATTCCCGCGTCGTGCTGCGGCCTGGTCGGGTTGAAGCCGACACGGGCGCGCAACTCGGTCGCCCCCGCCTACGGCGACATGATGGGCGGGCTGGTGGCCGAGCACGTCGTGACGCGGTCGGTACGCGACTCGGCGGCCATCCTCGACGTCACGGCCGGCCCGGTGCCGGGGGACCCCTACTGGGCCCCGCCCCTGCGGGGCGAGTCCTTTGCCGCGGCCGCGGCGACCGCGCCCGGACCGCTGCGGGTCGCGGTCATGACGGACTCGCCGACCGGAAGCCCCGTGCACGCGGACTGCGTGGCCGCGGTCCGCGCCACGGCGTCGCTGTGCGAGTCGCTGGGGCACCGCGTCGAGGAGGCCGCGCTGTCCGTGGACGGCGACGCGTTCACGGCGCACTTCGTGAACCAGTGGGCATGCAGCAACGCCTGGGCCATCGCCGACTGGGAGGCGCGGGTCGGGCGCGCGGTGGCGGAAGACGACGTCGAGCCGTTGAGCTGGGCCCTCATTCAGCTGGGCCGCTCCGTCAACGGCGGAGAGTACCTGCGCGCGGTGCAGGAGCTGCAGCTCATGAGCCGCGCCGTGGCCGAGTACTTCGAGGGGATCGATGTCCTGCTCACCCCCACGCTGGCCGAGCCCCCGGCCCCCCTGGGGACGTTCGACTCGCCGCCCGGCGAACCGCTGACGGGGCTCTTCCGCGCCGCCCTCTACGTCCCCTTCACCCCTCCCTTCAACGTGACGGGCCAGCCGGGCATCTCGCTGCCGCTGCACTGGAACGACGCCGGATTGCCGATCGGCGTCCAGTTCGTCGGCCGCTTCGGCGACGAGGAGACCCTGCTCTCGCTGGCCGGCCAACTGGAGGAGGCCGCGCCGTGGTCGGGGCGCCGCCCGCCGGTGGCGGCGTAGGCGACATCCCGGCGGTCAGTTCACGAGCACACAGCGCGTGCCCGAGTAGATGGTGGGCATGCACTTGTTGCAGTGGATGCAGAGCGAGGGGGTGGACGCGTCGGCCTGCATCCGGTTCGGCAGGTCCGGCTCACGCAACAGGGCGCGCGCCATGGCGACGAAGGCGAAGCCCTCGGCCAACGCCATTTCGATCGTCGGCAGCTGCGTGATGCCGCCCAGGAGGATCAGCGGGGTCGACAGCGCGCGCTGGAACTGCCGCGCGTAGGGAAGGAAGAAGGCCTCCTCGTAGGGGTAGGAGCGGAGGAAGCGGTGCCCGACGAAACGGAAGCCGAGCCGGACCGGTCCCGGCAGCGTCGCCCCGAACTCCTGCAGCGGCGCCTCGCCGCGGAAGAGGTACATCGGGTTGGCGAGCGAGCTCCCGCCGGTGAGCTCCAATGCATCGAGCGCGCCGTCGGCCTCGAAGAGGCGGGCCACCTCGACACTGTCGTCGAGCCACAGGCCGCCGTCGACGCCGTCTGCCATGTTGAGCTTGGCCGTCACCGCCACGCCCGCTCCGGCGGCGTCGCGCACGGTGCGCAGCACGGTGCGGGCGAAGCGGGCGCGGTTCTCCACCGACCCGCCGAACTGGTCGTCGCGGCGGTTGAGCTTCGGGCTCAGGAACGCGCTCAGGAGGTAGTTGTGGCCGACGTGCACCTCAATGCTGTCGAAGCCGGCCTCGACGGCCAGGACGGCGGCGCGCCGGTAGTCCTCGGTGATGCGCTCAATGCCGGCGACGTCGACGGCGTGCAGTCGTGAGCCCATGGGCGTGAAGCCACCGGACGGGGACAGGGCCGGAGCGCCGTTGGAGCGGGCGTTGGCCACCGGCCCGGCATGGCCGATCTGGGCGGCGGCGGCCGCCCCCTCGGCGTGCACGGCATCGGTCAGCCGGTGCAGCCCCGGGAGGGTGTCCTGGTCGAGCAGGAGGCAGTGGCGGTCGGTGCGGCCCTCGGGTGAGACGGCGAGATAGGCCACGGTGGAGAGGGCAGCCCCGCCGGCCGCCACCTGGCGGTGGAACTCGATCAACCGGTCGCTGACCTTGCCGCCCGGCGTCGCTCCCTCGAAGGTGGCGGCCTTGATGATCCGGTTGCGCAGGGTCAACGGGCCGAGAGGAGCGGGCGCGAAGACGGCTGGGGTGGCGGTCCGGCGTGAGCGGGGCGGCATGGGCCTACCTTTGCCGACCGGTGCGCCGGCCGCACGTCCTCAGCGGGACGGCGGCGCGGCGGCGGCCAGCGTGGGGTTGGGCGGCGGCCCGCTGACGCCGCAGTTCCACGTGGGCTCTTCGTGCTCGGCGGCGGCGACAGCGGCCGGGGTACGGGCCGGATTCCGGATGGTGAGCGCCGCCAGCAGGCCACCCGCCGCGCTGAGCGCGCCCGAGATCAGCATGGCGGTTCGGAAGCCCCGGGCCAGCGTGCCGGGTTGGAGGGCCGCGGCCCCGGTGAGGCCGGCCAGGAGCGGCAGGACGGCCACGGCCAGGAGGCTGGCGGCGCGGGCGACGACGTTGTTGATGGCGGACGCGACCCCGGAGTGCTCGGCCGGCGCCGCGCCCATGGCCGTGGCGGTGAGCGGGGCGACCGTGACGGCCAATCCGACGGAGAAGACCATCACGGCGGGAAAGACCTGGGTCCAGTAGCTGCCCGCTCCCGTGGCCATGGTCAGGAGTGCGAGCCCGGCGCCGACGATGAGCGGCCCCACGGTCATCTGGAACCGCGGCCCGATGCGGGCCGACAGGGCTCCGGACCGGGCCGAGAACACCAGCATCACGACGGTGAGGGGGAGGAGAGCGAGCCCGGAGGCCAGGGGGCTGTAGCCCTTGACGATCTGCAACTCAATGGGGAGGAGGAACAGGGCACCGCCCAGGGCGGCGTAGACGGCGAAGGTGACGCCGTTGGCGCCGCTGAACTGGCGGGAGCGGAAGAGCCGCAACGGGAGCGTCGGATGGTCGAGGCGGTGCTCGACGACGAGGAGCGCGGGCCCGGCCAGGGCGGCCACCACGAGGCATGCCACCACGGCGGGACTCGACCATCCGCGCGTGGGCGCCTCGATGAGCCCGTAGGTCAAGGCGGCGAGGAAGACCACGGCCAGCGCGGCACCCGGGATGTCCACGCGGCCGGTGGCGGTGGGGTCGCGCGACTCGGGCACGTGGCGGGCCGTGCTCACGAGGACCGCCGCCGCCACGGGCAGGTTGATGAAGAAGACCCAGCGCCACGAGCCGATGGCGAGCAGGTAGCCGCCGACCAGCGGCCCGGCGGCTGCCGCCACGCCCGACAGTCCCGACCAGGCGCCGATGGCACGGGCGCGATCGTCGGCACGGAAGGAGGCCTGCAGGATGGCCAGGCTGGCCGGGGTCAGCAGGGCTCCGCCGATCCCCTGGACGACGCGGCCGGCGATGAGGAGCCCGGCAGTGGGTGCGAGCCCGCAGAGAGCGGACGCCAACGCGAACCAGGTGACTCCGATGCTGAAGACGCGCTTGCGCCCGTAGCGATCGCCCAGCGAGCCGCCGAGGAGCAGGAACGCGGCCAGCGTCAACGAATAGCCCGTCACCACCCATTGCAGGGTGCCGACGCCCCCGTGGAAGTCGCGGCCGATGGAGGGGAGCGCGATGCCGACCACGGTCGAATCGAGCATGGCCATCCCCGTGCCGAGGACGGTGGCCAGCACCACCCAGCGCCCCTGCGCGCTCGAGAGGGCGAGGAGGCGGGTGGCGCCGGAGGTGCCGGCACCGCCGCTCTGGGTGCCGGCATCCCCGTCAGTCAAGGCGTGCCGTTCACGGGAGGCAGCGGTACATGGTGAGGGACACGGTGGCGCCCGGCCGCAGCACGGTCTGCGCGGGAGGATTCTGCGTGAGGACCGTCTTCGGCGGCCGGGTCGTCGTCGTCACGGCCCCGGTCGTCGACGTGGCCGCACCGGTCGTCGGTCGTCGTCGGCACGCCGACCGAGGAGCAGGCCCATGCGAGCCCCACGGCACGGAGGGCCTGACGGGCCGCGGGGAGCGACAGGCCGACCACGGCGGGGACGCGCGACGCGTCGCCGTAACAGCCGGACCAGGTGATCCCCACGGCACTCCTCTGCGCCACCAGGGCGCCCGGGCTCAGTGGCACGGCCCCGACGCGGGGATCGGCCGTGGTGCCGGGTGTCGCCAGCGAGGCCACGACACTCTGACTCGCCCCGCCCATGTTGCACGGCGCGTTCAACGACACGGGGGAGAGCGTGGCCGCACGCAGCGCGGCGCGCGCGGCGACGACCTTCATACCGATGACGTTGGGCACGGCGACCCGAGGTGTCGTCGTCGGTGCCGGCGCAGTCAACGGTGTCGAGGGTGCCATGATGCTCGTGGTGCTTGTCGTGGTGGATGTCGTGGTGCTCGTCGTCGTGCTGGTCGTGGTCCGGATGTGGCGCGCCGCGCCCTTCTGCACGCTCGCGGGGGACGACCCGCAGGAGGCCAGCGCACAGACCGCGACCAGGGCGGCGCCGGCGACTGCGACGACCCGACCAACGTGGGACATGGTCCCATTGTGGTGCTCCGGCGCCCAGCGTGTCGCGCGGCGGCCTGGGCCGGTCTCCTACTTCAGGATGTTGACGGCGCGGGCGACGACCAGGATCGCCACCACCAGCGAGATGGCCTCCTCGGCCATCATCATGAGCTTCGCCCACGGCTTGACGGCGGAGACGTCGGTCGGGCTGAAGGCGGTGGCGGTGGCGAAGGCGAAGTGGAAGTAGTCGACGAAGGTCGGGGTCCAGTCCTCGTCGACGTGCTGGAGGTGAAGCATTTCGGGGAAGATCAGCGCCGGCCGTATCGGTCTCCCTGCGGCCCGCGCGGCAGGACCGCCCCGGTCGAGGTTCCAGAACCAGAGCGCGAAGGTGATGATGTTGGACAGCCAAATGGCGGCGCCGCTCGCGAGCAGCACCTTGGCGTTCTGGGTGAAGCTCGACACGTCGACGATCCCCGCCACCAGGCGGACCGCAGCGTCGGCGTTGGCGACGGAGATCAGGCCGATGAGAACGCTCGTGAGATTGTGCAGCCAGGGCCGGTCCCGGTCGATGCGGCCGGGGTCGCCGATGATCAGGACTGCGAGCAGACCGACGACGAGGACCAGGAAGAGCCACGCCGCATCGCCGTTGCGCAGCTCGTGCGGGAGCGCGGCTCGCAGCAATCCCGTGGCGATGACCGCGATCGCCATGGGCCAGCGGGGCTCGCCGAGACGCGTCGTGCGTTGCTGCTGCGGCTCCGGCTGGGAGGTCACACCGCCATCATCGCCCACCGCAGGTGCAAAAAGGGGTGACCGCGCGCGCCGGGCCGGTGCCGCTACGGCACGTAGACGCCCTGGAACGCCAGCACGGCGTACAGCGCCAGTGCGGCGGCGCAGACAACGTAGACCGCTCCCGCGACCCGCACCGAGCGCAGCAGGGTGGCGCCGGCCATCACGAGGGGGAACGCACTGAGCGCGTAGCGCTCGAACGAATCGAGGTTGGACCCGGACAGGGCCAGCACGACGACGCAGGTGGCGAACGCGCCATAGGACACGGGCAGGCGCCAGAACGCCACCACGATGAGCACGGCGGCCAAGGCGACGAACGGCACATGGAGACCGTCGCCGATGTGATGCCCGTGGGCCAGGTTGGCGAGCGAGTGGGAGATGGTCGAGACCGGATCGGTCAGCGCGCCGTGATGCGCCTGCTGCTGCTGGATTTTGAGCGGCTCCAGGAATCCCCCGGCGGTGCTGCTGATGCAGGCGAGATACGTGACCGTTCCCGCCACGGAGGACACGATCGCCACGCCCTTGCCGGGCCAGCCGCGCCACCGGTCCGCGGGCCAGGTGCGGACAACCTCGATCACCGCCGGCACCACCAGGAGGCAGCCGATCGGTCGTGCCGTCCCGGCCAGGTATCCGAAGAGAGCGGCCCACCACCAGGTGCCGCGCCGGATGGTGATGAAGAACGCGACGGCCAGCAGGACGAGCAGCGCCTCCGAGTAGCCCATGACGAAGACGAACGCGGGAGGGACCACCATGATCAACCACACCGCCCGCCGCGCCAGGACCGTGTCCTTGTACTCCGCGCGCACCAGCGCGTAGATCCCCATGCCCAGCAGGAACGCAGCGAGGTTCGTGATGAGGAGGGAGGCGGCGCCGACGGTCATGAACGTGACGTCGTGCAGTCCCCGGTCCAGGAGCGGGAGCAGCGGAAAGAAGCGCGTGGCCGAGCGCGGCAGGGCACCGTATCCGTGCGCCGCGATGGTCTGGTACCAGCCGGCGTCGGACCCGAGGAGCCCGTCGTGCGACTCGAGGACCGCCTTCGCGTCCGTGATGTGAAAGTGCTTGACCTCGTACTTGGCCAGGCCGAGTGCGAAGAGCGTGATGATCCTGGCGGCGAGCCAGGGCAGCCACACCACGCCGAAGGCCTCGCGGAGCAGGCCGCGCCGGCGCCGCCACCGCCCGACGAGACCAACTGCCCCTGTGAGCTGGTCCGGGGATCGCGTTGCCGTCGACGAAGTCACGAGAGGGGCGGTGCGCACTGCTCCCGACGACATGGGTCGATGTTTGCACGTCGCCCGTGGCGGCGTGTGCTTTCAGGACCGAGCATCGGCCAGTGCACGGTAGAGCTCGACCATCTGCGCTCCAGTGCGCTCCCACGAGAACAACTGGACGCGAGCTGTTCCGGCTGCGATCAGCCGGCGGCGCGTGGCGGCGTCCTCGACCGCGGTCAGGAGAGCCGCCGCCAAGGACGCAGGGTCGCGTGGCGCGACCAACAGCGCGGCGTCGCCGACCACTTCCGGGATTGCTCCCGCAGTCGTGGCGACGACGGGCACGCCGAGCGACATGGCCTCGAGCGGTGGGAGTCCGAAGCCCTCGTACAGCGATGGATACGCGAGCACGCGCGCGCCCGCGATGAGCGTGCTCGGATCCTCTACCCATCCGATGCGATCGATGCGCGTCGCGTGGCGGGCGGCACCGACGGCGGCGCCCAACTCCTCCTCGCCCCACCCGACCGGGCCGGCGATCGTGAGGCGGAGCGCGGGAACGGAGTGGGCGATGCGGTCGAACGCCGCCACCAGGTCGGGCAGACCCTTGCGGGGTTCCACGGTCCCGATGGCGAGGATGTACGGAGGCGCCTCGGCGGTCGGACGCGGTGGCGGGAGCATCGGCAACCCGTTGTGGATCACGTGCACCCGCTCGTCGGGAACACCGAATGCGGCCATCACCTCCTCGGCCATGGCGCGAGAGACCGTATGGACGGACGCACCGCGTGCGACGGCGCGCCGGATCAGTTCGGGATACCGCCGCGACGCCGGGCTGCACAGCTCAGGAAAGCGCACCGGCGTGAGGTCGTGCACGGTCACGAGCCGCGCCGCGTCGGGAGACGGGGGGACGACGAAGTTGGTGCCGTGGACCACGTCCACCCGCCCCGTCCACCGTTCGACCGCCGGATGCTCGCAATGGACCCAGGTGCGCAGCAAGGCCGCGGCCGGCATCGGGAGCGTCCGCCCGAGGCGCACGGCCTCTGGGAGCTGCCCGGTCAGCGCGCGCACGCCACGCGCGACTGAGGGCGTATGCGACGAGGTCGACGGTGCGATCGGTCGCGGCAGCGGGGAGGAAGCCGGCCACGAAGGCACCGACGCCGGTGCGCGTGCCCAGCAGCGGGGTGGCATCGATCGCCACACGGACAGGCTGCGCCGGACCGGGCATGCCGGGCACCTTAGGGAACCGGCGCCGCCCCGCCGTGCCCTACCGGCAATTGCGGCAGCGACCGAAGATGGAGAAGTGGTGCGGGTCGATGGTGAAGCCGAACTCGTTCCGCGCCCGCTCGGCCAGGCTCTCGAAGAGCTCGTCCGGCGCCTTGACCGCGCTGCCGCAGTGTTCGCAGACGAAATGACAATGGGCGGTCGCCGCCAGGTGGTAGGTGGCGGGACCGTGCCCGAGATGGGAGTGCACGACGACGCCCAGTCGCTCCAGCTCCTCGAGGTTGCGGTAGATGGTCGAGAGGTGGACGTCGGGCGCCCGCGCCTGGACGAGGACGGCCAGGTCCTCGGCGCTGTGGTGTCCCGGATCGTCGAAGATGGCCTCGAGCAGCAGCCGGCGCGAAATGGTGACCCGGCCCCCGTTCTCGCGGACGAGCGCCAGCACGTCGTCGACCGAGCCGACCTCGTGGTGCGGTGCGTCTGCGCCGAGGGGAACGCCCATGCAGCCTCCAGTCTACGGTGCGGGTCCTTGTTGCGATGAGTTCGCATTTGCTTTACGGTGGCGATAGCGAGATGTCTGACTCCGGTGCACGCAAGGGGTCCTCCGACAGCGCAGGCGGGATCGGTCGCATCAGCAAGGTCCGAAACGGTCTGACACGGCGGGAATGGACCAAGGTGGGGTTGATGGCGGCCACCGTCGTCGGCCTGAACATCGTGGGCTGGGGCATGTTGGTCCTGGCGCTGCACAGCCACACCCATCTCGGCAAGACGGCGGTCTTCGGGTTCGGGACGGGAGTCCTGGCCTACACGCTGGGCATGCGGCACGCCTTCGACGCCGACCACATTGCCGCCATCGACAACACCACGCGCAAGCTGATTCAGGACGGTGAGCGACCCCTGAGCGTCGGCTACTTCTTCTCTCTCGGGCACTCGACCGTCGTCTTCGTCCTGGCCGTCCTGCTGAATTTCGGGATCCGGACGCTGAACGGCGCGGTCAAGAACGACAACTCGGCCCTGCACCACTGGACCGGCATCATCGGCACATCGGTCTCGGGGACCTTCCTGTACCTGATCGGCCTCGTGAACCTCGTGGTCCTGCTCTCGATTGTGCGGGTGAGCAGGGAGATGCGCCACGGCAGGTACGACGACGCCGAGCTGGAGCGCCAACTCGAGGCGCGCGGGCTCATGAACCGGGTCCTGGGTCGTTACGCGGCGCGCGTCGACTCGCCGGGGAAGATGTACCCGGTCGGGGCGCTCTTCGGACTGGGATTCGACACCGCCTCGGAGGTCGCGCTCCTGGTGCTGGCCGGCTCGGCCGTCGTGGGCGGGCTGCCCTTCTACGCGGTGCTCTCGCTCCCCATCCTCTTTGCCGCAGGCATGTGCCTCTTCGACTCCATCGACGGCTGCTTCATGAACTTCGCCTACGACTGGGCCTTCTCGAACCCGATCCGGAAGATCTACTACAACCTGACGATCACGAGCCTGTCCGTCTTCGTCGCGCTCTTCATCGGCACGATCGAGATCCTGGGACTGATCGCCCAGGAGACGAACCGCACCGGTGGGTTCTGGGACCTCGTCGCCACGTTCAACATCAACCGGGCGGGCTTCATCATCGTCGGGGTCTTCGCTGGCGACCTGGCTCGTTGCCCTGGCCATCTGGCACTTCGGTGACATCGAGCGCAAGTGGGAGGCCCAGGCGGCCCAGGCCTACGCCGCGGCGGCATCGACAGCCGCCGACTGACGCCAGACCGACCGCACCCCCACCGGTGTCCCGTCGTCATGGATCACAGCATGGGAACCAGCGAAATGAGAAGGGTCGTGGGCGACCCCCCCACCTGAGATCCGCTGCGGCCCGACCGCGGACTGCACCGGATCGGTAGGGTGTCGCGATGGCGCACGAGACAAGCACGGGATCGTCCCCGATCATCAGGGGCCTGATGAACGGCCTTCGGGAGGTCCTTCCGGAACAGGAGCGCACGAGGCTGGCTGCATACACGGAGCGGGCCGAGGCAACCCGGCCACGGGGCGACTTCCACCGGGCGTGGCATTGCCTGCACTGGGCGATCGAGGTGACGGAGCAACCGGCGCACTCGCACCTCACGGACGTCTCGGTGCGACTGAAGGAGAGCTACAAGGCGTGGCAGGACGTCGTGCTCGGTGCCGAGTTCGGGTCGGACGTGAAGATGGGAACCGGCAACCCCTCCCAGGAGATCAAAGGAGATCAGAAGATCGGCCCCGGAGAGGACATCGAACTCCTCTGGGTGGGGGAAGCGGTCAGCGTGGCCAAGAGCGCAGCAGAGAAGTCCGGTTGGGACGCCGTCCCCTGGGAGAACCTGCTGCAGGAAGTGCTCGAGATTGACTAGGCGGTCCGGGTCCGCTCGCCACTCGCGGCGGTCCGACGACCTGTGAGCGATTCGACGGAGGCGCACCCGCACGCGGCACACGGGCATCTGCGGCACTGGATGGGGACGATGCTGGCCCATCGCCACGGTCATGGCGTGCATCACGACGCGACACGGGCGCATGCGCTGTACCAGACGTCCACGATCTCGGCCCTGCTCGACGGCATTTACGACGGGAGCGTGACCATCGCCGAGCTGCTCGAGCACGGGGACTTCGGGCTCGGGACCTTCAACCATCTCGACGGCGAGATGGTGGTGGACGCCGGCGTGTGCTTCCAGTTGTTCTCCGACGGGACGGCGCAACGGGCGCGTGCCGACGAGCGCACCCCTTTCGCGGCGGTCACGTGGTTCGAACCCGACCTCACGTTCGACGTGCCGGCGCCCACCCCGCGTGCAGACCTGCTGGCGCAGATCGATGCGCGGCTGGCGAGCGAGAACCTCTTCCACGCCATCCGCGTGAGCGGATCCTTCGCCTCCGTCTCCACTCGCACGGTGGCGCGTCAAGAGGCGCCGTACCCTCCGCTGACCGAAGCGACGGCATCAGAGTCGACGCGGACCTCGTCGGGAGTGGCGGGTGTGGTGCTGGGTTTCCGCGCGCCCGACTACGAGCAGGGAGTCGCAGTCGCCGGGTACCACCTGCACTTCCTGAATCAGGAGCGCACCGGCGGTGGGCACGTCCTCGACTTCGTTCTGGAAGCAGGCCTCGTCGAGGTTTCGACCCTGTCCGAGATCCATCTCAGCCTGCCGACGTCCGGACCGTTCCTCACGGCCGACCTCCATGGCGAGGACATGGATGCCGCCATTCGAAGGAGTGAGGGCTGAGCCAGACAGTGACGCTGGTGGCTGCGCCGGTCATGCAGCCGTCGATCAGCCTGGCTTAGGGTTGAGGGCGGCGGGAGATCCGAGTGCGCGGCTGCGGCTGCGCTATGCGGCTTCTTGACTGACCTCGGTGAAGAGACCCCCCTGCGCAGCAGAGGACCCGGAGAGTCCTCCACCTCGCCCTCGTAGGACGAAGGCGATGAGCACCGCGAGCGCTGCACCGGCGATGGGACCCGCGACATAGACCCAATAGTCGGTGAACGTTCGGCCGACCAGGTCCGGACCGAACGTGCGGGCCGGGTTCATCGAAGCTCCCGAGATCGGGCTGGCCCACAGTCCGGCGAGCGCAATGTATCCCCCGACGCCGAACGCGCCGATGACCCCGACGTTCTGGGCCCCCGACGCCGTCCCGAGGATCACGCTCACCAATCCCATGGTGAGTATGAGCTCCATCCAGAAGGCGGCAACGGAGGAGTAGTTGTGCGCCGGATAGTTGGAGCCGTAGACCGCGGAGACGTTGACAACGCTGCGGAGGAACAGAGCGGCCAGGGTCGCGCCGATGAGTTGCACAGCGACGTACCCGGGCACCCGCATCCAGGGGAAGTCACGGCGAAGGGCGAAGGCGATGCTCACGGCGGGATTCAAGTGTGCACCGGAGATCTTGCCCATGAACAGGATGACTCCCATCACCATGAGGGCCGGCGCGACGACCGCCGCCGTCCGGCTGATGACTCCGGGAAAGGCCTGGCTCATCATGCCGCCGCCGGCGGCGACCAGTACCAACAGGAAGGTTCCGAAGAGCTCGGAGAACAGGCGCCTCCATTCCTGCCGGGGATCCTTGAAGTCGGTGATCCTGTCGATCACGCCCTGTTCGTAGTGGGCGAAGAGACCGCTCGGGGTCAGGCCCTCGGGGGGCGTCGTCGTCTCGGTCATTTCGACCTCCCCATCGGGTCCACGGTGTGCGAGTCGACGGAACTGGCCATATTTTCCTCCCCCTCTTCTTGCAGCGTGCATTCCGCATCGGTGCGGGCGGACACCATGGTGGCACGACTGGCTGGCGGCGTCATGATTCGAACGCATAGCCAGGAGTGTCGCGCCCGTGGGAGCTACGATCGAGAATGCGCGTCGTGGCCCCGATACTGGTGGGCCTCAGGCGTAGGGAAGGAGTCCGTCGCTGCGGCCGGCAAGCTCACCTGACCGGTGGCGTCGCCTCAGTCGTTGCTCCTCGAACCGACTTGACCATTCGAGGGCGCCCCCCATCTCTTTGACGAGCGATTCGATGGCAACGAGCGAGGAGAAGCCAGCATCGTCTGGTAGCTCAAGCTCATCCATTTCAACGTGGAGAGAGCGATAACCTTCATTGAGCAATTGCTTCACGACTGATCGCACGCTGACGCACGTCCGTCCGTCGAGTGTCCCCTCGAGCCGGATGTTGACCGGAGTGCGCTCCACATCGATCCAGAGTTCGAGCTCTGGGTTCATCTTCCACTCGACGTCAGTCTGGTAATGATCGGGAACTGGAGCCGAAGGGGTCGGCGGAACAGGAAGCGCTCTGGTGAGCGTGTCCGCATGGATGGCTTGTTGCGTCATTCAGCGTCTCTTCCGTGCCTGGTCACTCTTCAATCTCCACCGGCTGCGTATGCCGCGTTGGGAACCAAATGTACGCAGCCGGAGAACTGATGCCGGTGGCCCATGAATCGATGATCGCACGAGTCCGGTTCGCGGCCTAGGGGACCTTGGTCCTGAAAGCGCTTCACGGTCGCACCGGTGGACGATCAGGCGTGGCGACATCTATCGATCGAGAGTCTTCATGGAGTGGGCCCTTTGAAGGTCCGTCCCCGGAGGCCGAATGGGTTGAGAGGCGGGCACCGTTCTCCAAAGCGGTCATTGGGTGCTCACCAGCAAATTTGAGGGCGAAAGGACCTACTGCACCCCAAGGAGGGGACCGAAGTCCCTAGTTCGGCGAACCGAGGTCATCAAAGATCGGGGGGATGCCTGCGACGATACGTCCTTCTCGGTCACTGGGTGCTCGTGGGCCAAAACGCCGAGATCTGCAATTGATCCCGTGTCGGGGCGGCCGGCCATGAGCCTCATGCCGCCGAGTGACCAATCGCGCTGGAACCGTGGGAACCCTGGCGCTCCGCCCCAACAGCCGAATCGCTCCAACGGGTCCAGGGCTCTCCGTGTCGGGCTCTGGGCTGCTGCCGTGCTGATCCTCGTCGGGGTGATGCTGCTGTCCTCGCACTCATCGAAGAGTTCTTCGCCCGAGTCGATCTCGTATTCGAGCTTGCTGAACAGGGTCACCTCCAACACCGTCAAGAGTGTGTCGGTGAACCAGAGCAGTGGAGTGATCGACGGCATCTTCACCGACGGAAAGTCGTTCACGGCGCAGGGACCTCCCGGGGGCATGCCCAACGCCGACATCGCTCTCATGGACGAGCACCACGTTGCTCGCAACTACGTCTCGACCGCATCGAGCATCTGGCCGACGATCATCACGTGGGGGATCCTGATCGGACTCTTCGTCGTCTTCTGGGTCTGGATCGGAAGGCGCAGCCGGGCCCAGATGGCAGGCCTCACGAGCTTGGGCAAGAGCGGCGCCAAGGTGCATGATCCGGAGCGACCGTCCACCACGTTCGCGGATGTCGCGGGCTATGACGGCGTCAAGCAGGAGATCACCGAGCTGGTGGAGTTCCTGAAAGAGCCGGACCAGTTCAAGGTCATCGGCGCCCGCATACCCAAGGGTGTGCTCCTCGTCGGCCCACCCGGAACGGGGAAGACGTTGCTGGCCCGAGCGATTGCCGGTGAGGCGGGGGTCCCGTTCCTCTCCATCACCGGCTCGGAGTTCATGGAGATGTTCGTCGGCGTCGGCGCGGCGCGGGTGCGTGACCTCTTCCGATCGGCTCGTCGCGACAAGCCCTCCATCATCTTCATCGACGAGATCGATGCCATCGGGAGGAAGCGAGGAACCGGTCTCGGAGGCGGCAACGACGAGCGGGAACAGACCCTCAACCAGATCCTCTCGGAGATGGATGGATTCGAACCGGACGAGGGCATCATCGTCGTGGCGGCGACCAACCGACCCGACGTCCTCGATCCGGCACTGCTGCGGGCCGGACGCTTCGACCGCCAGGTCGTGGTGCCTCTCCCGACACTTGTGGAGCGCCTGGCCATTCTGCAGGTGCACTGCAAGGGCAAGCGCATGGCGGCTCGAGCCGACCTCGAAACGATCGCCAAGGGAACGCCGGGCATGAGCGGAGCGGACCTGGAAAATCTGGTGAACGAAGCCGCCCTCATCGCGGTACGGCGGGGAAGCAAAGAGGTTCAGATGGCGGACCTCGATGCCGCCCTCGATCGCGTCCTCCTGGGGCTCAAGCGCACATCGTTGGTCCTGACCGCGGAAGAGAAGCGGATCGTGTCGTACCACGAGTCCGGTCACGCCCTCTTGGCCGAACTGCTCCCCAATGCGGATCCGGTCCACAAAGTGAGCATCCTCCCCACAGGGATGGCCCTGGGCGCCACCCAACAGCTCCCCGATGAGGAACGCCAGCTGCAACAACTTCCCTACCTCGAGGATGCCCTGGCGGTGCGTCTGGGCGGCCGCGCCGCCGAAGAGCTGGTGTTCGACACGCCTTCGACCGGAGCCCAGGACGATCTCACTTCCGCGACGGATCTGGCCGGGCGGATGGTGCGTGAATGGGGAATGTCGAAGCGGATCGGCAAAATGTCATGGGGGACTCACGGTCCCGTGTTCTTGGGCGAAGACCTGATCCACACCAGGGACTACTCAGACGAGACGGCGCGACTCATCGACGAGGAGATCTCGGAAATCCTCGACAAGCAGGCGAAGCGGGCAGCCGGTGTCCTCGCCGCACACCGGGAGGCACTCGACGCGCTGGCGCAGGCTCTGATGGCGCACGAGAGCCTCGAAGGGGATGAGGTTCGTCAGATCGTGGAGGCTGCAAAGGGCGGGGTTGTCACCCCTCTCCCGAGTCGGATTGGCTCATCCTCGATGACTTCGGCGTCCTCCTGCTCGTAGCCGATCTGCCGCGTCTCAGCTGAGGGACGCCGCCCATGCCGGGGCTGACCACGCCGATCTCGTGTGTGAGCACGACGTCGAGGACCCTGTCCGCCAGGCCGAGCTCTGGGTGGGACCTCAGGGATGTTTGGCTAGGCGATGGCTCAGTGGCCGCGTTCGCTTGAACGTGTCGGCGAAGATCGCGGCGAGGTCGTCGTAGCGCGCCCGCTTCGCGGGATCGGGCTGGTACACGCCTTTGATCCGGAGGCGGTTGGTCAGGTCGGAGGCCGCGGCGATGCCCAGACGGTCGAACCCGAAGACGGCCGTGCCGATGGAGTTCGCGAAGCCCGCGTCAGCCAGCTGGTGCACCGGCTTGCCAAGAACGTCGGCCATGACGCTCGACCAGAGGTCGGAGGAGGCTCCGCCGCCGTAGAAGACGTAGTGGGAGATCCGGCGATGGATGAACTTCTCGACCGGGCCCTGGAGCCAGCGCAGGTTCAGCGCGACCCCCTCGAGCACGGCACGGGCGAGGTCGCTGCGGGTCGTGTCGAGCCCTACGTTGAGGAACCCACCGCGCATTCGCCCGTCGCCCTGCGGGGCGAGCGAACCTCGGAGCCACGGCAGAAAGAGGACGCCTCCCGCGCCTGGTTTCGAGGTCGCGGCCGCCGCATTGAAGGCCCGGTAGCGGTCGTCGATCGTCTCGGGGGTCACGAAATGGTCGTCGGGATACACCACCCTGTCGAGGAAGTAGTTGACGGCCACCCCGGCAACGCCGTTCTCCGCCGAGAGCATGTGGGCGCTTCCCAATGGACTTGGCATGGTGTAGAGCGACCGCAGCGGGTTGACCTTCTTCTTGTCCAGGTGGGTCACGATGACCGCGGTGGTGCCGAGCGCCAGGCCGGCATGCGTCCCCGAGAATGTGCCGGCGGCCATGGCGCCCGCCTGCGTGTCGTTGATGCCGGACAGCACGGGTGTGTTGGCCGGGAGCCCGAGCGCGTCGGCGACCGTGGGCAGCACCGTGCCCACGACGCTGCCCACCTCCACCGATTCGGGGAGCTTGTCGGTGTCAATCATCGACGCCTCCATGAGGTCGTGATGCCAGCCGGTGCTGGGCACGCTGCGGTTGTCCGCCAGCATTTGCATGAACGATGAGCACTGGTTCGCCGTGGTGCGTCCGGTCAACCGGGCGGTCACGTAGTCGACTGGTTCGAGGAATGAGGCGGTCCGCTCGTACAGGTCCGGATGCGCGTAGCGGAACCAACGCATGTGATTCAGACTCATGCCCGACTCGAGCGGCGCCAACCCGTGCACGCGCAGGTACTGGGCCAGGGCCAGGGGGGAGTCACCAAATCTGGGATAGCCGGGCAGCCGCTTGAGGCGCTTTGGCGAGCCCCGCTGGTCCATCCACGTGATCATGGGGGCGACGGGCGTGCCGTCGGCTCCAACCGGAACAATCGACGAGTACTGGGCAGAGGCCACGACCCCCACGATCGACGAAGCCTCGACCGCGGCGGCGAGCGCCCGCCGAGCCGCATCGAGCGTCGCCTGCCAGACCAGTTCGGCATTTTGTTCGGCGGCGCCGCCCGGGCCGAAGTTGGTCGACACCGACGCCCGAGCCGACCCGACGAGGGTGCCGTCGGTGGACACAACGGCGGCCTTGGGGCCGCTGGTGCCGAGGTCGATCGTCAGGATGTGTTGATGGGCCATGTCGAAATTCGTCGAACGCGAGCAGTCGGATCGGCGTCTGCGTGTGGCATCCGATCAGCGGATCAAAGGCGGCGTCCGCTCGCGATGGAGCTTGAGATCAAGAATGATCGCATGTCCGCTCCCTTGCCGGCAGCGTGGCTGCGTCCTGCGCACGAGGGCCCGGCGGTGTTGTTGCCGGCAACGGATCTCCCAGGTGGTCGGGTCCGGCGCCGATCCGGTGACCCCACGCTTTCAGGTCGGGCGAGGGGAAACTTCGCATCTGTGTCCTGAGAGGGGCTTCGTTCTGAAAGCCCTGGTCAAGAGGCACAAAGGGACCTCTCGCTGCGACGCGGTGGAACGTGGGCACGCTGTGGGCACGAAACTTGACCAATCCAAAGTATCCGTGGGTCATCGGTCCGCACCGGTGATTCCATCGTGGCCGGAGTCAGTTGGTCCGTCGTCCTTCCGAATACGAGCTGCAGCGAGCACCGCGTTCTGTTGCGAGAGGGTGAAGCGCTCGTTGCGACTGCTCGGCGCTGGTGACTGAATTTGATGGCGTTCACCACGAGGCGTTCCACCGGCCCCAAGAACACCAGATACAGCTACATCTGCATGGTGGGCCGAACTGCATCGTCGCCCTGGTGCGTTCCAGTTCGGAATGGGCCGACTTCGAACGGAGCGGCTCTCAACCGAGATCACGCAGAAGGGCGACGAGCGAACGCGCCGGTCTGAAGATTCGGCAGCGCAACCCGAGTCACGCGCAGTACGCTTCACGGCGCAGAGACTGGAGGCGAAACCATGCCTACGGAGTTGTTCCAGCGCTATCGCGTCATCGACGTCGACACGCACCTGACCGAGCCGCCCGACTTGTGGACGTCACGCGTGTCGTCGAAGTGGGGAGAGGCCGTACCTCACGTCGAAAGCGTGCGCGGTACAGACATCTGGGTGGCCGCTGGCAACTTCCTCAACTCACCGGGCAACACGGCAATCGCAGGCTGGCACGGCTACGTGCCCGACGGTCCCAGAACCTACGACGAGATCCCGCCGTCTGCCTACGACGCCAGCGCTCGCCTCGCGCACATGGACGACGAGGGCATCTATGCGCAGGTGCTCTACCCGAACGTGGCTGGATTCGGCTCGGCGTACTTCCTGAAACTCGGTGATCGCGAATTGGTCACGGCGTGCGTGCGCGCCTACAACGACTTCCTCGTCGAGTGGGCCTCGGTCGACCCGTCGCGGCTGATTCCGGTGATGTCCACCCCCTTCTGGGACCTGGACTTCGCGGTCGCCGAGCTTCAGCGCTGCGTCGAGAACGGTCACAAGGCGGTGAACTTCTGCAACCACCCCGACTCGCACGGCGAGCCACCGCTCTCGGACCCACACTGGGACCGTCTCTGGGCTGCCGCGCAAGACGCCGAGGTCCCGATCACGTTTCACATCGGTGGCGGCGACATCACTGCGCCATTCGCCAGGGATCCGCATCTCAGCTTTCAGGCGAAATTTCCCAAGGTCTCTGCCCTCATGATCATGGACAACATCGAGACACTCGCCGACCTCATCTTCGGCGGCGTCTGTCACCGCTTTCCGGAGTTGCGCTTCGTCTCGGTGGAGTCGGGCGTCGGCTGGCTGCCAGGTGTGCTTGAGACATTCGACTGGCAGTGGAGCAACAGCGCGATCCGTGAGGCACATCCCGAGTACGACCTGTCGCCGTCGGAGTATTTCCGCCGTCAGATTTACGGCTGCTTCTGGTTCGAGCACGACGCGGCGCGTTTCGCCATTGAGCACTTCCCGTACAACGTGCTCTTTGAGACCGACTTTCCGCACCCCACGTGCCAGCACCCCGGACCAGCCAGCATCGGGGCGCACCCCGGCGACTATGCGACGAAGGCCCTCGACGGCCTCGCGGATGACATCGTCGCCCGGGTCTTGCACGACAACGCTGCGGAGGTCTACGGCCTCGCCTGAAGGCGACCAGAGGGGGCCGATGAGTCGCGGCCCCTCTGCATCTGCGCGGACGAATGTTGCTGTGGTGCGACGAGCGGGCGCGCACCGCGTGGTTCTTGACAACATGATCCACGCCCGTGTGGGCACGCTGGAGGCACCCGGGCAACATGAACCGACTGACATGCCTGGAGACCAGGGGGCGATCTCGACGAGTCCGGCGCGACCTCATAGACCGCAGAGCGTTCCTT
The DNA here is from genome assembly GCA_963843365.1 of uncultured Acidimicrobiaceae bacterium. Classification (GTDB taxonomy): domain Bacteria; phylum Actinomycetota; class Acidimicrobiia; order Acidimicrobiales; family RAAP-2; genus Bog-473. Next base: position 210,307 of record CAWJKG010000001.1, read on the forward strand.
GCCAGCGAAAACATCTGATGGGCCTTGTCATGGTGATGGGACTCTTTTGGGCGATCGGCAGCGCGATTGCTCTCATTCGAGTGGTTACCTAGCAAGAGGCAAACGTGGGACTCCTCTTACGTGGCCCTCATCCCTGTACGCCCGAACGGTGATACGGCCAGTCTCTACTCTCGGGAATCTGTGAGTCCGATGCCAGCGCCCGGTGATCCTTATGCCGGAGCCTTTGTGGCCGAGGTGGGGCAGTGCTGGAGGATGATCCACGACCGACAGGGACAGGCCACGCACTGCAGGGAGACGCCCACTTGGACTGGCCGCTGGTTCGCCCCGAGCGGCGAAAGGTGGTGGAGAGTGTGGGCGTGTCCTGCTCACCTTGAAGGTCTCACGGGGTTGCGAGAGTTCGGCTTGACCCCGAGAGCTCCAGCCGAGTGAAGACGTGTGCGCCGTAAGGATTGCCCGGCCCTGCCATCGGCAACCAGTACCAATGTCTCGAACCCGATGCGATTACAGGAACCTCACTACGATCGTCTGAGCAATTGGCGAAGGGGTGGGTGTGCTGAATCTGTGGTGGCAGACGACCAAACTGACGTACCTGTACTACTGGCACCAGAGGATATGGGTCGTCCTCGCTGTCTGGGCGATCGTACTCTTGTTGCTTCTCTTGGTCGTGTTCATCGGCGAGGAGCTCTGGCGTGCGGGTTACAGGGCCGCACTTCGAACGGCCTCTGCCCCTGACCGTCCGCCGGCGCAAGCGACAGCGTCCACGAAGGGCTCGACGGAGAAGCGCAAGTTTCTTGCTCCACCGTCAGAGGCCTTTCCGGGGATACGGCGCCTCTTCTCTGGCGAGCGAAGCCGGAAGTGATCCACCGGCTAGGCACCCGAGGAAGATGCGGGTTTACCCCCACAGCGCGAGGCATCCGTCGACCTCTTGTTCAGGCGTTTCGCTCTGCAAGCCGCGGTGTCCCCTTACCCACCCTCGGTCCGGTACGAAGTCAGTTCCTGGTGATGCACGGTGCCCGGTGCGAGGTGAACTGTGCACTGTGCTGGGCTGCTCTGTGAATGGGGACTCGAACCCCGATGCGCTGCCCTTGCGCTCACCATGAGCCTTTCGAAGGCAGTACTTCTGGCTTGGCCCCCAGATGGGCTGGAACTCGCTCCTCGTCCTTTCCTACCAACTCCACACGCTACTTGATTGCGTCACACCTCCTCCAGCTCGGTGGTCCAGTTGACCTCTTGGATCCGGGCGTCCAACTCACGCACACGACGCGCTACGTCCGAGGCCTGCTGACGCAGGTTCTTGACGTCGAGGTCGCTCATGAGCTTGAGCTCGGACCGGGTGGCCCGCATGTAGCCGACCTGCTGCTGGGCACCCGATGCGGCATCGGCCGACACCTTGAGCACCGAGTACCGCAGCCGGAGCACGTCGCGCTCCGCCAGTGCGTCGGTGAGGGTCCGACCGTCGGCCATGACGGTGCTCGAGTTGGTCCGGTTCACGTTGCGGATCAGACCCTCGAGCTCGTCGAGCACGGTCGATGCCATCGAGACGAGCTCGCGCGCGTCCTCCGGCGGCTTCTCACCCTCCTGATAGCGGGCACTCACCTGGACGCGCTGCTTGAGCTGCTCCAGGGCCCTGTTTCGATCGGCACGCAGCAGCAGTGCCTCTGCCAGCTTCATTTCCTTTTACCTCTCCTTCTGAAGTTCTCTTCGATTGACAACGGGGCTCTTAGGTCCCCTTGAGGTTCACGACCTGGTGCAGCTCGTGGACCACCTCGACCAGGTCGGCCTGGTCGGCCATGACCTGGGCGATCGGCTTGTACGCGTCGGGGTGCTCGTCGACCAGCTGGTCGGCGAGCGTCTCGTCCCAGGCACGTCCCGCCATGGCGGTGCGCAACGACTCGGTGCTCAGCTGGCGGAACGCCGCCTTGCGACCGAGGCGCCGGCCCGCACCGTGCGAGCTGGACTGGTAGGAGGCCTCGTTGCCCTTGCCGCGGACGATGAACGACGATGCGCCCATCGAACCCGGGATGACGCCCATGTCCGAACGCCCCGCCCGGATCGCACCCTTGCGGGTGATCCACACCTCCTCGCCGCGGTGGGTCTCCTTCACGGCGTAGTTGTGGTGGCAGTTGATCCGTTCGGTCTCGACGGCATGCGGCACGGCGACGCGCAGGGCCGCCAGGGCGGCGTCCATCATCTGCTCACGGTTGCCCCAGGCGTAGCGCTGTGCCCAGAGCATGTCGGCCACGTAGGCGTCGAACTCCGGGCGGCCCTCGGCCAGCCAGGCCAGGTCGCGGTCCTCGAGGACCTGCCCGTCTTCCTGGGCGACCAGTCGGGCGGTCTTGATGTGCGCCGTGGCCAGCTGGTTGCCGATGCCCCGGCTCCCCGAGTGCAGCACGATCCACACCCGGTCCCGCTCGTCGAGGCAGACCTCCACGAAGTGGTTGCCGCTGCCGAGGCTGCCGAACTGGGTGGCGATGGTGGTGCGCTGGCGCTCGGTGAGCGCAGCTCCCGAGCCCGGCGGGAGGCCGAGAGCCTCGAGCGCCGCGGGAGCATCCTCTTCCGAGCGAACGTGACCCTTGCCGACGCCCGCCGGGATGCGGTCGCGCAGCAAGCCGTGCAGCTTGGTGAGGTCGTCCGGGAGCTCGGCCGCACCGAGGCTGGTCTCGGCCGCCACCATGCCGCAGCCGATGTCGACCCCGACCGCAGACGGCAGGACAGCGTTCTTGGTGGCCACCACGCTGCCGACCGTCGCACCGAGTCCGAAGTGGGCGTCGGCCATGAGGCAGACCGGGCCGGCCAGGATCGGCAGACGCGAGGTCCGGAGCGCCTGCTCCAGGGCGTTGTCGTCGAGTTCGCTGGCCCACGAGGTCAGGTTCGGGTTGATCTGCTTCGGCATGGTTCTTCGTTCCCGTCATCTTTCGGCACAGTGACAACCAAATAGTGCGCCAGATTGGTCGGTACCGACCCGTCTCTTCTACTGCGCCGGTCCCGACGTCGGACCGGACGAGAGCCGGTGGAGAGTGTCGAACTCTCGCGTTCCCGCGTACGAAGCGGGCGCTCAGCCTCCCGAGCATCACCGGCGCAGTACCCCCGACACGATTCGAACGTGCACTCGACTGGGTTTGGACCAGCCGCCTCTTCCGGTTGGGCTACGGGGGCAGATCGCACGGTACGGCCCGACGGATGTTATAAGCGCTGCGCCATCGGGGGTCGCAGCGCTCCGTACTGACCGGAGATCTTCGGGCTTATGAGACCCGCGAGGTCACCATCCCTCCCCGCTGCGGTACTGCGGGTCCTTGGACCCAGGGTGAATGAGGAGAATCGAACTCCCTGCTGGGTGGGCCACGACCACCCGCCTCTCCATCCGGCTCCATCCACCATGTCGGCAAACATCGCTGCCCAGTGCATCCGGGAGGTGCTGACCCTCCGACTTCCACGGTGTGAACGTGGCGCTCTGCCGTTGAGCTACGGATTTGTGTGCTGTTTGCTGTCTCTGGCAGCGTATTTGGGGTCCCGGGCCCGTCGGCCCGCCTCGTGTCGAACGAGGCCTTCCGCTGTATCAGAGCGGCGTCGTCACCGGCTGACTCCGGGCCGTATGTTGTATATAGTGTGTTTTGGAAATTTGATTTTTGGTGTGTTGTGTTGGTGTTTTGTTTTTGATTTTGTTCCGTGTGGTCATGGGTGGTTTCGATCCACCGCCTCGCGTGTTTCAGACGCGCGCTCTCCCAGCTGAGCTACACGACCGTGGGGCCGGTCCCGGGACTCGAACCCGGATCGACTGGGGTACAAAGCCAGTGCCCGTCCTTCCGGGCCCGACCGGCACATGGCGGCGCGGTGACCTACGCCGCGTCGTCGGGGTTGTCGTTGTCGCCGGCGTCCGCCACCAATCGCAACCCCGCGAACGGGGACTCCGACCTCACAGGTCGGACCTCGGTGAGGCCCGTTGGAATGGCCTCGTCCGTGTCGACAACCACTCGCAACTTGGTCCGTCGCATCGAGCTTCTCCTTTCTCGTGGGTTCGGGAGGAAGGGGTCGAACCCTCATCTCAAGGACCAAAACCTTGCGTCTTGCCGTTGGACGACTCCCGAGCGGACAGAATGGAGGGGTCAATGGGTACCGCCCCCATTACTCGTGGGTGGAAGCCACGCGTGTATCTGTCAACACCTTGACCCCGACGAGCAGTAGGCGGGTCCTGACCCCGCGGCCTCCTCGTTGGCAACGAGGCGCTCTTCCGCTGAGCTACTACTGCGATGGAGGCACCGGCTGGAGTCTCACCAGCGTGTCCCGGGTTGCAATCGGGTACCTGATCCTCGGCCACGGTGCCAGGGCTGCGGAGGAGGGCATCGAACCCCCGACGACGGTGGTTAACGGCCACCCGCTCTGCCGCTGAGCTACTCCGCAAAGGCGCGCACTGGATCACGTCATGCCCCGGGGGGTGTGCATGCCGGCTTTCCTTGTGTGTTGTCCACCGCAGGCGTGCGCCTGCTGGACGGACCGGGGTGCGCGTTCTCCGGCCGATGGTGACCCGTGCAGGACTCGAACCTGCGTCCGCTGCGTGAGGGGCAGCCGTCCTACCGCTGGACGAACGGGCCGTGCACGTGAGCGGAAGGTAGAGGTGTCGAACCCCCACGGCCGAACCGTGTTACCTGTTTTCGAAACAGGGTGCCCCAGCCAACGAGGCATACCTTCCAAGGCGGAGGGGCAGCGGATCGAACGCTGGCGAGGTCGCCCTCGGCCATCGCTTAGCAAGCGAGCACCTTTCCTCTCGGTCAACCCTCCAACGCGACAGTCGTCACGAACGTCTCCGTCCGACAGCGCCCCCGGCTCGATTCGAACGAGCATCCTCCGGTGTAGGAGACCGTTGCGCGTCCAGTCGCGCCACGGGGGCATTGGGACCGCAATCGGTCCAGAGCCACCACCCGGAGCCGACCCGGGGACCTCAGCCGTACCAGGGCTGCGCTCTTCCCACTGAGCTATGGCGGCGTGGCCTCGTCGACTGGACTCGAACCAGTGGCCTCTGCCTTCGGAGAGCAGCGCTCTTGTCCATCTGAGCTACGACGAGCTGGCACCCCGGCCAGGATTCGAACCCGGAACTGGAGATCCGTAATCTCCTGTGATCATCCGTTTCACCACCAGGGCTTGGCGCCACAGACGGGTTTTGATCCCGTTGCCTCCGCCTTGACGGGGCGGCGCTCTCCCGATTGAGCTACTGCGGCACGACGAGGCACGACCGGGCCTCTCCGGTGCTCGGGAAGATGGATTCGAACCACCGTCTCTCGGTCCAGAGCCGAGCGTCCGTACCGCTGGACCACTCCCGAATGCTGCGGTGCGAGCACACCGCTGGTCTGGTTGAACGGACTCGAACCGCCGACCCCCCGGTCCCGAACCGGGTGCTCTGTCCACACTGAGCTACAACCAGGTGAGGTGACCGGGCGATCCCGGCCGAGTGCGCCCCCAGGGACTCGAACCCCCGACGACATGGATTAAGAGTCCATCGCTCTCCCAACTGAGCTAGAGGCGCTTGGTGCGGGCGGAGAGAGTCGAACTCTCATGGGTGTGAGCCCACTGGGGTCTGAGCCCAGCGCGTCTTCCGTTTCCGCCACGCCCGCATGGTGGACCCAGCCGGGCTCGAACCGGCACGCGTCTCGTTGCAAACGAGGTGCACTGCCACTCGTGCTCTGGGCCCAGGGTCCCGGGTGGGTCGAATCGAACGACCGCAGGCAAACGCCACGCGGGTTACGGCCGCGCTCCTCTAGCCAACAGAGGTCACCGGGGCGGGATCGGTCGGTGTCACCACGTCAATAGGCGTGGAGCCGATCCCCAATCTGGCGTACTATTTAGTTGTCAATGTGCATGTTTTATTTGCCGATTTAGGCAAAAAGGGCAAGGCTTCGCCCAGCAGGGGTGGCAGGAGTCGAACCCACGTCCGCCGGGTTGGAGCCGGCTGTCCGTTCCGCTGGACTACACCCCTTCACGGAAACTCTTCAGTTGTGGTTACAGGCCCGGAACGCAAAGAGCCGCCCCCTTTCGGAAGCGGCTCCTCAACGAACTAGATCTCAAAAAGTCCTAGTTATGCCGTTGAGGGCACCTCCCTGGGGTCGATCTGGGCGACGTAGAAAGATTGCGCCTGCAATGAGGCCGTCATGACGCGCCCGCGCGACGTCAGAAGGTCTTTTGGACCTTCTTCCGCGTGCCGGTGGAGCCGGCAACCATTCGCGAGGACATAACGCATGGGAGTCAGCGTATACGAACGCAATCTCCATTGGAACCCCTTTTCTCGTTTCTGTCCAAGATGTATCGGTCCACTTACACAAATGTGCGTCCGACATCACGCGCATATCAAGAAGTGCGGAGAACGTGCGCGCACCGTCCAAGCGATGTCTGCGACGTCCACACAACGGCAGGAAGCGGCTTGTCTCTGCCAGGGCGGATGCAAGCAGCCTCGCCCGGTCCGCCGGAGTCGCGCCGGAGGCCGAAAAGGGAATCGGTCGAAACATGGCAGCCATACAGGCCGGAGCGGCCGGCACATTCCATTCTGAGAGCGGAGAGCAGCGCTCGCCCGGTCAAGGGTGGCTGCGGGACTCCGCTTTGCAACGTGTCCTCGCTAGTTCTGCGGCCTCGCCTTGACCCGTTTCCGTTCGCGCGATCGTCTCGTGGGGCGTTCTTGTTGCCTTGGGCCTGACGGAACAGCTGCGTCAGTCCGTCTGCGATCTTCTGATCCCGGTCGGCGGACGCGTGCTGATAGATCAGCGAAGCATTGGGACTCGAATGGCCGAGCCGGACCATGAGCTCCTTCGTCGTGGCGCCTGTCCGTGCGGCCAGCGTGCCGGCAGTGTGGCGGAGGTCGTGGAAACGCAGGTCCTCGAGACCCAGCGCAGCTGCCAGGGGTCGCCAGATCCTCTTGCGGAAGTTGTTGCGATCGATGGGCTGGCCCTCTTCGGCGGTGAAGACGTAGGAGGTGGCGTCTTCGTCGCAGAACCGCTCCAGGTGAATTCGGAGTGCCTGAATCACCTGCTCTGAACTGCGACCTTCCGGTGGTCGGGACCGGCGTCGATCCGGTGACCTCACGCTTTTCAGGCGCGCGCTCTACCAACTGAGCTACCCGACCGGGTAACCGAATTCCGGCCGCCCCGAGGGCGGGTCTGAACTCGGCGGCGGACCTGACGGGATTTGAACCCGCGACCTCCGCCTTGACAGGGCGGCGTGCACTCCTAGCTGCACCACAGGTCCTTGGCACCAACACGCTCCTCGACCGGTTTCTTCCGGCCGGTGAGCAGCCCTTCACACTAGCCGCTCCCGGGTTCGGCCCCTCCCCGGGAAAGGTCGGCGCAGACCCCTACGGGGTGGCCGCCCGCAGCGTGGTGACCCCCGCCTGGAAGTCCGAGAATCTCGCTGCGTCGAGCGCGTCCGCCAGTGCCGACGCACAGAGACGGTCGGTGATCGCCTCCGCCTCGTCGTGCTTGCTCTTGATGGATTCGAACTCGGGGAACGGCTCGGGCCATCCGAAGAACTTGGCCTGGCCGGGTCCCTCGTTGGTCAGGATCGCCTCGAGCGGTGAGAGCCCGACGGCGGTTGTTGCGACCAGGTGGACCCCGCCTCTCCATTCGCGGAAGATCTGCATCAGTTGCGCAGCCCGGCCGGCGGGTGTTTCGGCACGGGGTGCGTCCCTCCAGCCGACGAAGAGAGGGATGGCTGAGCCTTCGAGCCCGTCGACGAGCTCCTCGGTCACGTCGACGATCTGCTTCAATCCATCCACTTCGCCGTAGTGTTTCTCGCCCCACATGCCGTGCGCCTCGGCCATGCGGGCGGCCGCACCCGTGGCGCCGGCGACGCCGATCCCTTCCGCGTACATGGCGTGCACGGCACTCGGCGCGAACCATCCGAAGGCTGACGTCACGACATCAGCGCCGACATCGCCGAGCATTCCTCCTCGCCCCGCGAAGTAGAAGGCGAAAGGGTTGGGCCAACCCCATTCGGCCGCCCAGCCGGCGACGTCCGGGCTGAGGTATGCCGAGGTGCCGATGTCGTGAATCGGGACCGAGGTGGCCTGCACGACGTCGAGTGCGCCGTCTTGCTCCTTGCTGCCCATTCGGATCTCCTTGTCCTGCTCGCGTGTCAGCTCGGTTCGTACGGCGCAGATGGCGTCGTACGGAGCACGCGCCGCATGCCGGGGATGGTGCCCACCACCGCCTCCATGAGCCCCGCCAGGTCGGTGACGACGGTGTCGAGATGCGTGAAGCGGTCATCGAGGAGTCCGACGACGCTGGCGAGCTCCGGCGAGACCTCCTGGAGCGATCGGGTGGCCTTGGGAAGCTCGTAGACCAGCTCGATTGCCACTCCGCTGAGACGCTCGGTGAGTCCGCGGAGGGCCGAAGCCGACTCGGAGAGCGACGGCAGGGACGCGTCGAGCATGCCCACCGCCTGCTCCAGGCCCGAAACGGCTCCCGAGATGCCGAGGGCAGCGAAGTCGATGCCCGAACCTGCCTTGTTGACGCCCCGGTCGAGTTGGTCGAGCACGGTCATCAGGCGGTCCATCCGCTCAGTGACCTGATTGATCGCCTCGAGTGTTGCCAGCGCCGACGAGGGCAGACGAAGCACCGCCCCCGGGAACCCGATCACCGTTTCGAGGAACGACGGAGACTCCACACCTCGATCATGGGTCGGATGGCGGCGGGTGTCCAGTTCCCTGTTGCGGGACAGGTTCGGGGTCGACGAGCTCGAAGGCGATGGCCTCTCTCAGCTCGGCCAGGACGGGACCCCTGACGTGCGCCTTGGTTCCCGTGTGCGCGGACCGGTCGAGGGACGCGAGGTCTCGGGCGGCCTCGTCTGCCGTGGCGGCCAGATTGGCCGGCGGCACGACCTGGTCGAGAAGTCCGGCTTCGCGGGCGGTCTCGGGATCGAACATGTCGCCCGTGACGGTGGCATGGTCGAAGTGCGCCGGTGTGAGGCGGTGGCGGGCCAGCACCACGGCGAACCAGGGCAGGGTCAGGCCGATCCGGACCTCGTTCAGGCCGAGCCGGAAGGGACCGCTGACCCCGATGCGCAGGTCGGCCGCCATCAGGAGGAAGGCGCCAGCGGGGAAGGCGTGACCCGTGCAGGCGACCACCACCGGCGCGGGGAACTCGAGGATCCGTTCCGCCAGGGACGCACCCAGCCGCAGCGTGGCCCGCTCAGCGTCGCGAGGTCGAAACCGGCCGAGAAGCACCCCGGCCTCCCGCGGAGGAGCACGACGGTCCCATCCCGTTCGGCCCGGTCGAAGGCGGCATGCAGGGACTGCACCATGGGGATCGAGAAGACATTGACCCTGCCGTCGTCCATGGTGACGGTGCTGATCAGGTCGGTCCGGGTGTAGGTGACGGCCTCTGTCATGGTGCTCCGATCGGGTAGCCGGTGCTATGGTGAATAAATGTTCCGGAACAATGTTTCTATCCGGAGATCGTCCGGGCAAATTGCCCCTCCCAACAGGGATCCCTGACCAATGCCACGCACAAAGCAACGCACTCCGGAGCTGAAGGAGCGGGTCGTGGCCATGGCGACCGAGCTCCTCGCCGAAGAAGGAGCGGGCGGATTGACGGCGCGCGCCCTGGCGGCTCGGGCGCAGACGTCCGCCCCTGCGCTCTACGAGCTCTTCGGGGACAAGTCGGGTGTGGTCCGAGAGCTGTATTTCGAGGGCTTCCGAATGCTGTCGAACGAGCTGACGGCGCTGCCGGAGACCGCCGACCCGGTCGCTGACCTGTGGGCGCTGGCGGCTGCATACCGCAGGTTCGTGCGCGCCAATCGTGCGTTGGCCGAGGTGATGTTCTCGCGACCCTTTACTGATTTCTCACCCGGCACCGAAGAGCTGGCAGCGACCGCCTCGGTGCGGCTGTTCATTGTGGGCCGGGTCAAGCGCAGCATCGACGCAGGGCGCCTCCGCGGCGACGAGACAGACGTCGCCCACGTCCTGGTGGCGATGATCCAAGGCATGGCCTTTGCCGAGGCAGCCGGTCGGCTGGGGACTTCGACGGAATCGATCGAGCGGCGATGGCGGTTGGCGATCGGGACCACGCTGAACGGTTTCAGCGGAAGGTCGTGAGACACGAGGCGCGCATCAGCGCTTGAGGGAAGCAGACCCCTTGACCAGGAGCGACTGGTACAGGCTCGCAGGGAGCCGCGAGACCAGATCGATCGCCTTGGCGTCGGGCCCTATGAGGGCGCGTCGCCGGTCGCGCCGGATGGCAGTGAGGATCTGCGTTGCGGCCTTTTCGGGACTGGTGATGAAGGCACGCTCGAAGTCCTTGACCGCCTTCTCCGGATCACCCGCTACAGCACTGACACTGGGATCCATGCGCGCATTGCGGGCGATGTTCGTCTTGATGCCACCGGGATGGATCGTCGTCACCGAGACGTGGGCGCCTTGGATCTCGAGCTCCATGCGCAGCGAGTCAGAGAATCCTCGGACGGCGAATTTGGCGGCGTTGTAGGCGGACTGGGAGGGCACGCTGATCAGGCCGAAGACGCTCGAGATATTCACGATGTGGCCCTCTCCCGATGCGCGCAGGTGGGGCAGGAAAGCCTTCGACCCGTACACCACGCCCCAGAAGTTGATGTTCATCAGCCATTCGAAATCCTCGTAGGACATCGACTCGACAGTCGCTCCCAGCGCGACGCCGGCGTTGTTGAAGATCAGGTTGACCTTGCCGTGCTCGAGGGCGACGCGGTCCGCCCAGGCGTGGACGGCCTCCCGATCTGCCACGTCGAGGGGTTGCGCTGTGATCTTGACCCCGCGGCCTTCGCAGTGGGCCATCGTCTCGGCCAAGCCGACGTGGTCGATGTCGCTCAATGCGAGGTGGGCTCCCTGGCGCGCGAGCGCATGTGCGAGTGCCCGCCCGATTCCCGAGCCGGCTCCGGTGATAGCCGCCACTCGATCGCCGAAGTGCCTCATCGGTCTTCTTCCGGATCCGTCACGGAGCCGTGGTCTCGAGGGTCTTCGTGGGCCTCCGCGGCCCGGAGAACTGCATGACGGAGTCCTCGATCTCACTCATCTTGAGCGCGCGGTAGTCGCGCAGGTAGCTCTGATGGACCTTCCAGGGCTGCTCCGTCCCCTGTTTCGGGAGCAGGTGAGCCGAGCGCTGGATGTAGCCCGAGGTCAGTCCAAGCAGCGGGCCGGCGGCCGCTGCGCTGGCGTCCTTCTTGCGCGCCACGCACTCGGACAGGCCTCGGGCACGCATGTGGTTCAGCAGGCGGCACACGTAGTCGCACGTCAGGTCGCACTTGAGTGTCCATGACGCATTCGTGTACCCGATGGCGAGGGCCAGGTTGGGAACGCCCTCCAGCATCATTCCCTTGTAGGTAAGTCGGGTGGCCGGATCCACCTTCTCTCCGTCCACGCTGAGGGCAATCGCTCCGAGAAACAGCAGCTCGAGGCCCGTCGCAGTGACGATGATGTCGGCGTCGATCTCCGTGCCAGACGTGAGGAGGACGCCCTTCTTGGTGAAGCGCTCGATGTGATCGGTGACCACCGAAGCCGCTCCGGTGGAGAGCGCCTTGAAGAGATCCCCATTGGGCACGGCGCAGAACCGCTGGTCCCAGGGGTCATAGCGCGGGGTGAAATGCGTCGCGATGTCGTATCCGGCTGGCAGTTGGCGCTGCAGGCCCTTGGCGAGCATTCGCCGCACCTGTTTCGGGTACCTCCGGCTCAGTTGGTAGAAGGCCTGGGTCATGAGGGCGTGGAACCACTTGGCGGCGACGCCGGCCTGCTTGGCGGGGAGCACCTTGCGCAGCAGCGCCACGACAGGGCTCTTCTCGGGGAGGGAGGCGATGTAGCTCGGCGAGCGTTGCAGCATGGTGACGTGGGCCGCGGATCGTGCCAGTGCCGGCACGAGCGTGACGGCGGTGGCACCACTGCCGATCACGACGATCCGCTTTCCCGCGTAGTCCAGTCCCTCGGGCCATGCCTGGGGGTGCACGATCGTGCCCTCGAAATCGTCCATGCCCTCGAAGTCGGGGAGATAGCCGTGGTCGTAGCGGTAGTAGCCGGTGCACGAAAAGAGGAAGGAGGCCGTCAACTCGACGACCTCTCCGGTGTCCGACCGCTCTGCCTTCAGGTGCCACCGCGATTCGGATGTCGACCAGTCGGCCGTCATGATCCTGTGGTTAAAGCGGATGCGAGAATCGATTCCGGACTCGCGGGCGGTGTCCTTGATGTACTGCAGAATGGAGTCGCCGTCCGCGATCGACTTCTCGCCATCCCACGGGCGGAACGAGTACCCGAGCGTGTGCATGTCCGAGTCGGACCGGATACCCGGGTAGCGGAAGAGATCCCAGGTCCCGCCGATGGCATCGCGGGCTTCGAAGATCGCGTACTCCGCCCATGGGCACTCGGTCTGCAGGTAGTGCGCGGCGCCGACCCCCGACAACCCCGCCCCCACGATCACGACGTCGAAGTGCGGTGCGCCGGTTGTCGTCGTCTGCTGCATCAGGCTGCTGCTCCGATCAACTTGTCGTTCAGCGTGCCGTCCTCACCGAACAGGCCTCTTCTCCAGGATTCCACCAATTCGGTCGTATCGCTGTCGTCAGGATGGAAGTCGGGACGGTTGTAATCCTTCAGTTGGGCCCAAATGCGGGGGTCGGCCAGCGGGGACGACTTGAGACGGCGCCAGCTGCGTCGCAGGCTGCCCCTGGTATAGGTGGCGCGATCGCCGAGGAGCGACAGCACGACGGCCAGCGCCATGCCCACGACGAAGCCGAAACGGAAGAAGTTCATCGTCCACACGCGGAGGCGTTCGCCGCCTCCGACGGCCTTGTACACGTCGAAGGCGACGGCCTTGTGCTCGGACTCTTCCAGCGCGTGCCAGACGAACAGGTCACGAACGGCGTCCGCGCCGATGAGTTCGCGGATCTCCTCGTTCGTCAGCACCAGCTCGGCCAGGGTGGCCGTGAAATGCTCGAGCGCCGCCGTGGCAGCCAGGTTCGAGATCGGCGGGAGGATGCGCTCACGGAACCGCAGCCCCGCCTTCGTGAACCGCTCGTAGCGCCTGGTCGGGTACCCGAGCTCGGCCAGCCGGTCGTTGAAGACCCGGTGCTCCCTTCCGTGCACGGCCTCCTGCCCGATGAAACCCGCCACCTGGCGCTTCAGCGCCGGATCGGTGATCCGGTCCCGGTAGTGGCGGACGGACCGGACGAAGTAGTCCTCCCCGTCGGGGAAGACGGAAGACAGCGCCATGATCACGTGCCCGGAGATGAGATCGCCGTCGGCGGCGAAGTATCGCGGCAGATCCTGCAGCGACTCCTCGAAGGACATCCGCCGGGTGGGCACCGTTCGTTGGGGATTGCTCGACTGGTGGTCGACCGTGGTTGCTGAGGTCATCTCTCGCCTCCCGCTTGGCTGAGTGTGTCGATGGTAGACTAACTGAGAGATTTACTCAAATACTCTATTTCGGGAGCACAGCGTGGGTCCGGGCGGCGAACCAACCTCAGCGGAAACCAAAGGAGCGCAGACGAGGCGGGCCATCCTCCAGGCGGCGATCGTCCGCTTCGGCCGGGACGGGTTCCGTGCGACCTCCGTTGCCGATATCGCGCGTGATGCGTCCGTCGGGGGGACCGTCACCTACGCGTATTTCCCGAACAAAGAGGCATTGTTCCTGGCCGCAGTCGATGAGGACGCCGCCGGCGTCATCCATGAGGGCCTTGCGTCGGTACTGCACGATCCCGATGTCCGGCGCTGGCACGACACGTTGATCTTCACGCTGGTCGACGCCGTCGCGCACCACCCGTTGGCACGCCGGTTGCTGGCGGGGCTGGAACCGGAGGTCACGGTTCGCGTCTTGGACATCCCCGCCCTGAACGAACTGCGCAAGGCGTGCACCGAACTTCTGCGCTCCGGCCAGGCGACCGGCACGGTCAGGCCGGACATCGATCCGGGCGCCGTCGCGAACGGCATCGTCGCCCTGATGCTGTCCGTCCTCATGTCGGTCACCCAGCTCGGGAACGAGGCGGCGGTGGCCTATTCGAAGGATGTCGCCGCCGTTTTCGATGCGGCGCTGAGAGGTTCCGAAGCGACCGATTGATCGCCGCCCCCGCGAATGTTCGCGTCTCCTGGTCAGAGTGGAGTCACACCTGCCTGATTCATGACCCTGACGTTAACGTTAAACTTCCGCCGTGAGCACGGCCACCCTGAGCACCGCCAACGGATCGGCCCTGCCGGCCGACCCGGCGCGTGGCCAGTCGGGGTACCGCTGGGTCGCACTGGCAACCGTGACCTTGGGGACCCTCATGGTCTTCATCAACCAGTCCATCGTGCTGATCTCGTTGCCCGACATCTTCCGGGGCATTCAGTTGAATCCCCTCACGCCGGGCAACACGGGCTACATGCTCTGGATGCTGATGGGGTTCACCGTCGTCTTGGCGGTTCTCGTCGTCACGCTGGGACGCGTCGGGGACATCTTCGGGCGGGTCAAGATCTTCAATCTCGGATTCATGGTCTTCACCGCGTTCTCCGTCCTGCTCGCAGTGACGTGGCTGACCGGGACGCCCGGCGCCATCTGGCTCATCGCCATGCGGATCGGCCAGGGCATCGGTGGCGCCATGCTTTTCGCCAATTCGTCCGCCATCATCACCGACGCCTTTCCCGCCGACCAGCGTGGGCTCGGACTGGGCATCAACAACACCGCCGCCATCGCCGGTTCTTTCGTCGGGCTCGTCCTCGGTGGGGTGCTGGCTCCCGTCGAGTGGCGCCTCGTATTCCTCATCTCGGTTCCCTTCGGGATCTTGGGGACCGCCGTCGCCTACACGAAGCTCGAGGACAGGGGCGTGCGCACTCCGGCCAAGATCGACTGGCTCGGGAACGTCACGTTCGCGGCGGGTCTCATCCTGGTGCTGGTCGGCATCACCTACGGCCTGCTTCCTTATGGCGGGAAGTCCATGGGTTGGACGAATCCGAAGGTGTTGGCCGAGATCTTCGGCGGTGTGCTCGTCCTGGTCGTCTTCGGGTTTGTGGAGACCCGGGTGAAACAGCCGATGTTCCGGCTCTCGCTCTTCCGCATCAGGGCGTTCACAGCGGGCAACGTGGCCAGCTTCTTGGCCTCGCTGAGCCGCGGCGGCCTGATGTTCATGCTGATCATCTGGCTGCAGGGGATCTGGCTCCCGCTGCACGGCTACAGCTTCTCGCAGACGCCGTTGTGGGCGGGTATCTACATGATCCCGTTGACCATCGGACTCCTTGCCGCAGCGCCACTCAGCGGCATGCTGGCCGACCGCTACGGGGCCCGTCCCTTCGCCACCGGAGGACTCGTGCTGGCTGCACTCACGTTCATCCTCCTCAGCATGCTGCCGGTCAACTTCTCGTATGGTGGGTTTGCCGCGCTCATCTTCTTGAACTCCGTGGGCATGGGAATGTTCATCGCGCCGAACCAGACCGGCATCATGAACAGCCTGCCGGCGAACCAACGGGGTGCGGGTGCAGGGATGGCCGGCACCTTCAACGCGTCAGCCCAGGTCCTCTCCATCGGCATCTTCTTCACCCTCATGATCCTGGGACTGGCGTCGACCCTGCCCTCGGCGCTGTACCACGGACTCACCGCGCAGGGCGTCAGTCCCGCCGTGGCCACGAAGGTGTCGCACCTTCCCCCGGTGGGGAGCCTGTTCGCCGCCTTCCTCGGTTACAACCCCATGCAGGTCTTGCTCGGGCCACGCCGAGCTCTCCCAGCTCCCGCATTCGACGGCGCAGTACCTCACCAGTCGCGAGTACTTCCCGCACCTGATCGCACCTGCCTTCTCGAAGGGCCTCACCGAGGCGTTCTCCTTCGCGGCCGCGTGCCTGCCTCCTCGGTGCGCTTGCGTCCCTCCTCCGTGGTGGCAAGTACCACCACGAGGACGAGGAGAGTGAGCAGTCACCCCAAGGCCGGGTCCCCGCGCAGGAGGCGGTGGCCGAGACCGAACCGTTGCTGGTGGACTGAGATGGCCGTCCCGACGCAGGCGAAGGAGACCACCACGTCCGACCTCAAGGAGGGCGTCGACGCGGGCATCCGCATCAGTGACGCGGCAGCCCGGGCCGGTGTCTCGGCGCGGACCTTGCGCTACTACGAGGAGCTCGGGCTGCTCACGCCGTCGCTCTACACCCCGGAGGTGAGCGGCGTTACACCCAGGAGGACCTGGCCGACCTGCAGCGCATCCTCGAGCTGCGGGAGGTGCTCGGGATGAACCTCGACGAGATCCGTGAGTTCCTGGCCCTCGAGACGAGGCTCGACGAACTGCGGGCCTCCTACCGCGCCACGAAGGGCGCGACGAGCAAGAAGGCGCTGGCGGAACAGCGGGCCACACTCGAGGAGGCATTGGTCCTCAACGAGTCGCTGGCGGAGCAGATCAGTACCAAGCTGGCCCGCATGGACGGCTTCCGGGCCAAGCTGCGCCGCGACGCACAGCGCTGCCGCGAGCTGCTGACCGAGCTGCGGTAGTCCACCCTCCCGGCGGATGTCCGGCGGCTGCGTGGTGCCATGCCGGTGCGTCCGCTGAGCCGGTGGCCAAGGACGGTGATCAGTCGAGCCTGCTCGCCAAGCCGGCCTCTGTCGGTGACCCAGGTCTCCAACCAGCCCACGTGGTCCGAGGGCGTTCGGGCTTGGGCGGCTGGGTGCGAAAGGACCCGGACCTCCTCGTCATCAAGCGCTCCATCCGGGCCGCGGTGGTGATGCCGCTTGTGTTCGCGCTGGCCCACGTCGGGTTCTCGGATCCCCAGGTGGGTCTCTTCGCCGCCTTCGGATCGTTCGCCCTGCTTCTGCTGGTCGAGTTCACGGGGCCTGCCCGTACTCGCCTGGTCTCCTACGCGGGCCTCTATGTCGTCGGGGCCGTGCTTCGTGGTGCTGGGCACCCTCGTCTCGACCCACAAGGTGGCTGCGGTCGTCACGATGGCCGTGGTCGGGTTCCTGGTGCTCTTCGCGGGAATTGCTGCGCCGCCGGCGCCACGGCGACGACGGCGGCGTTGCTCACCTTCGTCCTGCCGGTCGCCGTCGCCCAGCCCGCCTCGGCCATCGGTCCGCGCCTGGTCGGGTGGACACTGGCCGCCGTCTTCTGCGTCCCGGCCTGCATGCTGGTATGGCCGCCTCCCTGGCACGACAACCTGCGGCGACGGCTCTCGGCCGCCGTCGAGGCGGTCGCCCAGCTGGCGGATCTCGGGCCGCGGGGGTCGACGACCCGCAGGCGGAGGAAGACGTCGCAACCGCGAGCTGGGTGCGCTCCGCGCGGCAATTCTCCGAGCACGCCGTACCCGCCGACGGGCGCGGCCGCGGGTGCGGTGGCGCTCTCCAAGCTGGTCGGCCGGGTGGAGTGGGTCGCCGGGAACACGGCCATGATCCGCGACGAAGATCAGTCGACCGAACCGATGCCGGCCCGGGCTCTGACGGCGGGGGTGGCCGAGACGCTGCACGAGACAGCCGAACTGATCTGCGACGGCGCCGGGCATCCGGTGCAGGATCCGGCTCGTATCGAGGCGGTCCAAGCCGCCACGCGCAAGGTCGACCAGTTGATGATCGCCGCTCTGGAGGCCGACGTCGGCTCGTTGACGGAGGTGGAGACGGCGGCGTCGGCGGCGACCGCCCCCTGTGAAGTGGTCGACGGGGACACCATCGCCGGCTCGCTCGACCCCGGCTTTCACGCCCGTGCGCTCGGCATCGCCACCGAGATGGTCGCCGATGCGGCGCTCGAGGCCGCCGGCGCCGAGCCCGTGTCTGACCGGACGCTGGCGATGGCCGACGAATCAGCGCCCCAGGCCCTCGCCCGCCGTCTTCTCTCGCACCTGTCGTTTCGCTCCATCTGGTTCCGCAATGCGCTGCGCGGCGCCGTGGGACTGGCCCTCGCGGTGGCGGTGGTCGAGGTGACCAACGTCCAGCACGGGTTCTGGGTCGTGCTCGGCACCCTGTCGGTGCTGCGCTCCAACGCCGTGGGTACCGGTGCGACGGCGCTGCGCGCCGTGGGTGGGACGGCGCTGGGATTCGTGGTCGGGTCCGCTCATCATGATCGGCATCGCCGACCACTCCGTGCTCTCTGTGGGTCGTCCTTCCGGTGGCGGTGCTGGCGTCGGGCATGGCCGCGTCCATGGTCTCCTTCGTTGCCGGACAAGCCGCCTTCACCGTGGTGGTGATCATCCTGTTCAACATCATCCAGCCCGTCGGGTGGAGGGTGGGGCTGACGAGGATCGAGGACGTGGCGATCGGCTGCGGCGTGAGCGTCGTCGTCGGGTTCCTCTTCTGGCCCCGGGGAGCGACGGCCGCCCTGGGGCGGGCGCTCGCCGACGGCCTTTGCGGCCAGCTCGGGCTATCTGGCGGACGCAGTGCAGCGGATGACCCAGACCAGTCAGCACGTCGATACCGATGCCAGCCAGCGGGCTTCGCAGCGGGCCTACCTGCTCTGCGACGATGCCTTCCGTCAGTTCTTCGCCGAGCGTGGAGCCAAGGTCGTGTCGGTGGAGACCATCTCGAGGCTCTTCACGGGCTCGAACCGTCTGCGCCTGGCCGCTTACACCCTGGCTACCTTCCCCGTCAGCCCGCCCGACCCCGGCCTGCCCGAGGTCGAGTCCGTGGCCGTCGCCGAGGCAGTCCTGCGGGACTCGCTACGCCGCGAGCCACCGCTGGTATCAGCGGTTCGCGGAGGTGCTGGCCGACCGGCGAGAGGTCCTTGACGAGCCGCCTCCTCACAGCGCAGGTCCTCCACGATGTCCTCCGCAAGGCGTTCGACGACGTGCGCGCAGCAGCGCGCGCGGACCGTGTGCAGACGACGCTGCAGATGCTCTGGGCCGACGAGCTGCTGGAGAACCAGAGCCAGATGCAGACCGACCTGCAGGCATCGGCGGATCTCTTCGTCGCGCGGGAAGGGACGCCGGCGACTGATCTGACGACTCAGCGGCGGGTCCCAGGTCGCAGCCCGGCCCGCGTCATCGGCATCCTGCTTCCGGCGCGCCTCGCTCCCTGACGATGTCGTGGTTACAGTCGGCGGTTCGGCGGGAGTGGCGAGGCGCAGAGAGGGAGCTGATGAGGCTGAGATTCACGCATGTACGATCGGGCGGCTGCTGCCGGGCTCACGATCGTGGCGTGCGGGCCGTTGTCGACGAGCGCGACGGCAGTGAGCGCCGGCGCAGCGTCGACTACGACGACCGTGTCCCCCAAGCCGAGCACGACCACGACGACGCGGCCGTCGACCACGACCACGACCACGAAGCCTCTGGCCACGACCACCACGACGTCAGCGCCGCCCGACCACGACGCCGGCGACGGCACCGACCACGACCACGTCGGCTCCGGTCCCGGTCCCGATCGGTGCGACGCACGACCACGACCACGGCGCCATCACACGTCGTCAACCAGCCGAACTTCAACGCGCTGACGCCCCACATCGTGGCGCTTCGCGGCACCGGCGTGCAGTACCAGAGCAGCAGCGGCGTGACGTCGCAGGGAATCGGCGCCGAGCATCCCCAGCTACTTGAGCTCGCCGGGCGGCCCGTACCTCTACGACTCCAAGGGCCGCGTCATCTTGATGCACGGCGTGAACGTCGTCTACAAGCATGCGCCCTACATCGCGTACCCCGATCCGGGCGAGCCGTGGAACTTCGACGCGACCGACGCCGCCAGATTGCAGCGTCTGGGCTTCAACGTCGTCCGGCTCGGGCATCGAGTGGCAGGCCCTCGAGCCGGGATCGGGCGGGCCGAACCAACCCGCGATCTGCACGCCCGGCACTCCCGGAGGCAACGCACGCGAATGGAACCGGCGCCGTGGCCGAGCAGTACCTGGCCCACGTGGCGGCCACCGTGAAGCTGCTGTCGCAGCTACGGGATCTACACCCTGCTCGACATGCACCAGGACGTCTACAACCAGAACTTCCGAGGCGAGGGCGCTCCCGACTGGGCCGTGTGCACCGACAACGTGCCGATCGTGCCCAAGGGCGGCCGGTGGTCGAACAACTACTCGAACCCGACCCTGCAGACGGCGGTCGGCGCACTTCTGGAGCAACGACGTGGTGGGCAACCTGCAGGGCAACTACGACCTGGTCTGGAAGACGGTGGCCGAGTACTTCAAGAACAATCCGCTGGGTGGTCGGGTTACGACCCCTACAACGAGCCGTTCTCGACCGAGACCCAGACGGCGTCGGAGTCGACGTTCACCGGCCAGCTGGAGTGCTTCTACATCGGCAAGGGCCACACCGGCTACCTGGCCAACGGGACGGCGCCGCTGACCTGCCCGTCCGGCGATCCCGAACAACGGCGTGATGCCGACGATCCAGTCGGTCGACAGCCATCACCTGATCTTCGTCGAGCCGGACATCTACTGGGTGACCGGGGGGAACATCCCCTCCCAGCTGGGCCCGATGCCGTTCAAGCGCATCGTCTTCAACTTCCACATCTACTGCGGTGACCGCAGCCCGGTCACGGGCAATCCGACCGACCTGCTCAGGTGCCTGCAGTCCGAGGAGACGGCCGCGTCCGAGCAGGACATCACCCGCCTGTCCATGGGCTCGGCCGCCCAGCCGAGCGGGACCGGCCATCTTCATGAGCGAGTTCGGCGCGACGACGAGCATTCCGCTGGCGGGCTTCGACGTCGAGTGGGCCGGGCTTGGACGACCTGGGCTGGATCTACTGGGCCTGGAAGTACTACGACGATCCCACGGGCTCGTCGGCCGAGGGGCTGGTGCAGCCCGACGGGTCGTACTCGCCGATCGTCACGGTGCTGTCGCGCACGTATCCGCAGGCGGTCGCAGGCGACCCCAACTCCGTCGTCTTCAATCCCTTCACCGGTGCGTTCAGCATGGTCGTATGCACCGACCCAGGCGGCGAGCGGCGTGACGACAGTCGTTCATCGCGGCGTCGCAGCACTACCCGAACGGGTGGTGCGCGGCGGTGAAGGGAGGGCGCATCACCTCGCAGCCCGGTGCGACGCACCTCACCGTGCAGACCGTCGGGCACCCGCCGCAGGTGTACGTCTCGGTGACGGCGGGGCGTGCCCGTCGTCCTGAGAGGCGGCTCCTACGAAGGCTCCTGGCTGTGCACGTCGAAGGAGATCGGCAGGAGGTAGTTGATGTAGAAGGTGTGGACGGTCAGGTCCCGGATAGGCGAGGTCCTGGCGCCGCGCTCGACGACACCCGGTCGTCACTCTCGGCGTAGTGCTCGCAGGCTTCGAGTGCGTCATCGACCTCTCGGCGGGATCGAGAAGCAGCCCGAGGTGGTCGGATCCCGGCGAATGCATCGGCTGGTCGCTTTCGAGGAGCTGGATGAACTGGTCCGAGCCGCACATCAGGAGACGGCAGGGCTGACCCGCCACGATCGATGTCGAAACCGCTCCACCCGAAGATCGATCCGTAGAAGTCGTCGATTTCCTCCCGCAGCGTCGTGGTCAGGCTGCCGACCGGAATCGGTCAGCTCCATATGGTCGAACCGCACGGGAGTCAGGTGCGCTCCATGCACTGCACGTCGAAGTAGATCGGCAAGAGGTACTTGACGTAGAAGGCGTGGACGGTCAAGCCCGGGATAGACGAGGTCCTCGTAGCGCTTGATGGACACCCGGTCGTCCTTCTCGGCGTAGCGCTCGCACGCGTCCAGCATGTCGTCGACCTCCTGGCGGGTGTCCTGCAGCAGCCCGAGATGGTCGTAGCCGGGCGAGCTCATCGGCCGTTCGCTCTCGGCCAGGAGGATGAACTGATCGGCGTCGGGCATCAGCAGATGGCAGGACTGCCCGACGACGTCGGTGTCGAAACCCTTCCAGCCGAAGATCGAGCCGTAGAAGGCATCGATCTCCTCTCGGAGATCCGTGGTCAGGGTGCCGACCGGAAACGTCAACTCCATGTGATTGAACCGCATCTTGGTGCCTCCTCCTCTCTTCCCAGGTAGGCCACCAGTCTGACCGAAAAGGCGCGCTCCGCTCGGGGGTCGTTCCGGGACGGCGCCGCTCGCGGAACCGGGACCAGGGTGTTCGGCCCAGGACAGCCACGAGCGGGACGTTCCTACGGCACGTTCTCGAACCAGGTCAGCCGAGTGGCTCGCGCCGGTCTGGTGGAACGCCTCCGGATCACGTGACCAACGCTGACTCAGACGGTGCAGCTTCCGGCCATCAGGAGAAGATCCGACCCCACCCGTCCGACACGGGTGCCATGAAGTACGTCGTCAGGGTCATCGACTCGTGCAGCCACGCGCCGTCGACCCGGACGTAGCGGTCGCTCTCCGAGCCGGACATCCAGAACGATGCGCCGTCCGGGCGTTGACACGGGCACAGAAGGTCCCAGGTAGCCGACACGCGGTCGCCCTGGACGTCGATCACAGGGTTGGTGAACAGATGCCGGGAGAACGTCAACGTCGGGCGCTCGAGCCGGTCGACGATGGCGGCCCGCCCCTTGGCCACGCCCAGCCCGGGCCCGCCGTCCCAGACGCCGTCGGGGATGAACGAATCGGCGATCTCGCCGGCGATGCGGGCCAGGGTGGCCTGATCGACCACCTTCCCCTTGGCGAAGCGGCGGTCGACCAGATTGGCGTAGTGCGACTTGACCGCGTGGATCTGCAGAACTCCCTCGCTGGCCTCGACCCGGGTCCTCAGCTCAGTCAGCTGTGCGGCGAGTTCGTCGAGTGTCGGCATTCATGGCCCTCCGTTGATAGGTTGTGCCCCGCCAGTAGCGATCGCACGGAACTCCTGACAACGCCCGTCGTCCAAACGGGGTTCAAGCTCACAGTGGCACCCCCAACCGGATTCGAACCGGTGCTGCCGCCGTGAAAGGGCGGTGTCCTAGGCCGCTAGACGATGGGGGCCGGGCCGTGCCGGCGCACGGAACGTCCAAGCCTAATGGGCACCGATCGGGACGCCCGGCGCCGACGTGTCGCGGACGAGCGGGGCGGGCAGCACCTCCGGGCGCGTGGTAGGTGCAGGCGAGGAACGTCTGCACGGCGCCGATCACCAGCGCGGTGGCGCCGAGGATGTGGACCTCGACCAGCAGCGCCGGCAGGTGGGTGAAGTACTGGGTGTAGCCCGACGGCGGCCTGGGCCACCATGCACCACCATGCAGGATGCGGCCGGCGCGGCGCACCCGCTCGGGCACGTCGCCCATGTGGAGCGCCACCACCAGGCCGATGGTCACGCCGATCAGCAGCAGGGCCAGGCTCGAGTGGAGCTCGGCCATGTCGCGCAGCGCGATCGGGATGCGCTTGGCCACCTGCTGGCCCGAGGCGTCGCCGGCGTGCGGCCCGGCGCCGGTCGTGGCCGTCCCGGCGGCGATGACGAGGGCCAGGAGCGCCAGGACGCCGTAGAAGAGGCGGATGAGCGGCCGGGGCACCAGGAGGTGGGCCGAGCCCGGGCGCGTAGTCGCGGGTCGAGCGGTGGACCAGCACCACGGCGTCGACCAGCAGGAGCATGGTGGCGAAGAAGTGCACCATGACGACGTAGGGGTTGAGCTTGGTGTAGACGACGATGCCGCCGAGGACGGCCTGGGCCAGGACGCCGGCCACCAGCCCGCCGCTCAGCCAGATCAGGTCGCGCCGGCGCGGGGCGCGGAAGACCGAGCCGAGGAAGGCGGCCGCCACCGCGATGGTCAGGACCACCGTGACCAGGCGGTTGCCGAACTCGACCAGGCCGTGGAACTGCAGGGCCGGGGTCAGGTGCCCGACCGAGCACTCGGGCCAGTCGGCGCAGCCCAGGCCCGATCCGGTCAGGCGGACCGCCGCCCCGGTGACGACGATGAGGGCGGTCAGGACCAGGGCCAGGACGTCGAGCCGGTGGCTCAGCGAGGGCGAGACGGTGGGGGTACGGCGCCGCGACACTCCGGCCAAGCGTACCGGGACCTGTCGCCTGGTCCCGGGCGAGGCCCCGGCCCTAGGCTGCACGGACATGTCCATCGAGGCGCCCGCCCTCCCGGGCCGGCGAGCCACGTGGTCGCGGCCGACCGTCGGGGCCTACGTCGCCCTGACCAAGCCCCGGATCATCGAGCTCCTGCTGGTCACGACGCTGCCCACCATGGTGGTGGCGCAGCGCGGCCTGCCCCCGGTCTGGCTGATGGCGGCCACCCTGGCCGGCGGCGCGCTGGCGGCCGGCGGGGCCAACGCCATCAACATGGTGGTCGACCGCGACATCGACCGCCTGATGAACCGGACCAAGAACCGCCCGCTGGTGACGGGCGCCATGACGCCCACCGCCGCGCTGGTCTTCGCGCTGACGCTCGAGGTGGCCGCCTTCGTGGAGCTGTGGCTGGCCGTCAACCTGCTCTCGGCCGTGCTGGCCATCTCGGCCACCCTCTTCTACGTCTTCGTCTACACGCTGTGGCTCAAGCGCCGCTCGACGCAGAACATCGTGATCGGCGGCGCCGCCGGCGCGGTGCCGGTCCTCGTCGGCTGGGCCGCCGTCACCGACAGCCTGGCCTGGGCGCCGGTGGTGCTCTTCGCCATCATCTTCATCTGGACGCCGCCGCACTTCTGGTCGCTGGCCGTGCGCTACAAGGAGGACTACCGGGCGGCCGACGTGCCCATGCTCCCGGTGGTGGCCTCCATGAAGCGCACCACGACCGAGATCGTCTACTACACGGTGGCGCTGGTGGCGGTGTCGTTCCTCTTCGGGCCGGTGGCCCATCTCGGCTGGATCTACATGGTCACCGCCGCCGTGCTCGGCGCCGGCTTCCTCTACCTCGTCACCCGGCTGTGGGGCCTGGCCCAGAACGACCAGGCGACCGGCCGCGACGCCATGCGGGTCTTCGGGTACTCCATCACCTACCTGACCGTGCTCTTCGTGGCCATGGCGGGCGACGTACTCATCCGCAACCACCTTCACTAGCGTCCCCGCGCGATGACCGACGCAGCACCTCCCGAGCCGCCGTCGGCGCCTGCCCCGGCTGGCGGGACGCGAGCCGGTGGTCCGCAAACCGCGCAAGCGGTTCCTCTTCATCGGCACCGGCATCGGCGCTCCTGATCGTCGTTGATCATCGGCCTGACCACGAGCGTCGGGACGAACCAGAGCTCGACCGACGCGGCCCACGAGGGCGGACCGGTGCCGTCGTTCACCGCTGCGAACATCGGCCCGGTCCGGATCGTCCAGGTCTGTCGGTGGCCGGCGGCGGTGGTGGCGACGGCACGCCGGCGGTGCTGCTCTTCTTCGGCGACTGGTGCCCGAGCTGCCACCAGGAGCTCCCCCCGCTGGCCGCGGCGGTGCGGCGG
This sequence comes from uncultured Acidimicrobiaceae bacterium, assembly GCA_963843365.1. Classification (GTDB taxonomy): domain Bacteria; phylum Actinomycetota; class Acidimicrobiia; order Acidimicrobiales; family RAAP-2; genus Bog-473. The sequence continues at coordinate 235,446 of CAWJKG010000001.1, forward strand.
CAGGACGAGGCCGGCGGTGCACTGTCGAAGATCCGCGTCATCGGCGTCGACAGCGAGGACTCGACCGGCGAGTGCCAAGTCGTTCATCAAGAGCGCGGGTGTCACCTTCCCCGTGGCCTACGACCCCAGACACGGCGATCACGAAGGGAAGTTCGACTTCGGTCGGCGACCCCTACGCCGTGTTCGTCAAGAGCGACGGGACGATCGCCAAGATCGTGCGGGGCGACGAGCTGACGCCGGCCTCCTTCACCGCCGACGAGCGCGCGCTCCTTTCGGACCAGACCTGAGTCGACGCCGGTCGTCCACTCACGCGGTGGCGATGCGCGTGGGTGCCGTCGCTGCTTTGCTGCGCAGCCCGACGAACGCGATCACCGCCGCCACCAACGCCACCACGACGTCGAAGGTGAAGGCGTCGGTCACGCCGCCGACGAAGTCCGAGGGGTCGCCGGGTGCGGCCGCCACAATGGCCGTCGTGATGCCGAGGCCGATGGAGCCTCCGGCCACCTGGCACATGTAGACGAGGCCGCCGGCGAGGCTGGCCTGGGATGCATCGAGCGAGGTCACGCCGGCGGTGGTGACGGAGGAATAGAAGAAGCCGATGCCGACGCCGAGGATGAGCAGGCCCGGGAGCAGCGAGGCGTAATCGGGATGCTCCGGCAGGAGCGCGAGCAGGACCATGCCGACGGTGATGCAGGCGGCGCCCCCCGACACCGAGATGCGGGCGCCGATCCGCGCGTAGAGGGGTCCGGCCACGAGGGAGACCACGGCGTACGTGATCATCATGGGGAGCAGGCCCAGCCCCGCCATGAGCGGGTCGTAGCCGAACACCTTGATCATGATCTGGGGCACGTAGAGCAGCACGCCGAAGAACACCGGCGATATGCAGAGCACGCACCCACAGGCGGCCAGGAAGCCGCGGTTGCGCATGATGGCGCGGGGAATGAGGGCGTTGTCCCGGGGTCGGCTCTGCAGGACGCCGAAGGCGAGGACCAGCACGACCGCCACGGCGACGATGAGCTCGACCCGGATGCTGCTCCACCCCCATGAGCTCGAGAAGTCGAGCGCGAGGAGGAGGGCGATGAGGCCGCTGCTCAGCGTGGCGACGCCGGCGTAATCGAGTCGCTGCCCCGGTGCGATCGGCTTGTCGTGCGGAATCGTGGCGAGGGTGGCCGCCGCGGCCAGGCCGGCGATGGGGAGATTGACGAAGAAGATCCAGCGCCAGCTGAGGGCCTGGGTCAGCGCCCCGCCGACGAGGGGGCCGAGCGCGTTGCCCAGGCCGGCCGCCGCAATGACCAGGCCGCCCGCCAACCCGGCCCGCGACTCGGGCAGCAGGTCGAAGGTGAGGCCGAGGATGGCCGGCCACATCATGGCCCCCCCGATGCCCATCAGCCCGCGGAAGATGATCAGGGTCAGCGCGTCGGGGGCCAGGCCGCAGGCCAGCGAGAAGAGGGCGAAGATGGCCGAGCCGATCAGGAAGATGCGGCGGCGTCCGAACATGTCGGCCAGCCGGCCGCCGGTGACGATGGCGACACCGAAGATGAGCGCGTAGGCGTTGATCACCCACTGCACGGTGGAGAGGCCGGCGTGCAGCTGGTTCTCCATGGTGGGGATGGCCACGCTGAACGCGGTGAAGTCGTTGGCGATGGTGATGACGGCCAGCCCCATCGCCACCAGCGCCAGGAGGGTGCGACGTGTGAGCCAACCCTGATCCGCCACGCTCCCGACTCCCCTCCGCCGTCACCCGGTCACTGAATTGTGTCGGTCATTCCCAGCGGAACGTGAGCGCAGCCGCAACCGGCGCTGCCACGGCCCACACGGCGAGGACGACCCACGACTCGGCAGGGACGGCGGCCCCGCTGCCGAGGGTGGCGTGCAGCGCGGACGACAGCGCGGCCGCCGGCAGCAGCTTGGCGAAGTCGGCCAGCCCGCTCGGCAACTTGCTCAGTCGGGACGATCATGCCGCCCAGGAGGAGGAGGATCAGGTAGAGGCCGTTGGCGGCGGCCAGGTTCACCTCGGCCCGGAGCGTGCCCGCCATGAGCAGGCCGATGCCGGCGAAGGCGGCCGAGCCGAGGAGGACCGCCCCGAGGGCGCCGGCCACCGCCGCCGGTCCGCCCCCACCGGGGTTCCAGCCCACCGCGAGGCCGACGGGGAGCAGCACCGCCGCCTGCAGCAGCTCGACCGCGATGATCGTCACGATCTTGGCGCCGAGCAGCCGGGGCCGGCCCAGCGGGGTGGCGCCGAGGCGCTTGAGCACGCCGTAGCCGCGCTCGAAGCCGGTGGCGATGCCCAGCGAGACCATGGCGGTCGACATCACCGCCAGCGCCAGAATCCCGGGCACGAAGAAGTTGGCCGGCGTCGCCGTCGGGGTCGACACCACCGAGACCTTCGAGAAGAAGAGCAGGAAGACGACGGGGATGCCGAGGGTGAGCAGCAGGGTCTCGCCGCGGCGCAGCGTCATGTAGATCTCGGCGCCGGTCTGGGTCCGGAGCGGCCGCAGGGTCGGGGCGCGAGCGGGCGTTGGCCGCTGTCGTGGCGGGTGCGGTCATGGTGCTGCCCGCCGCCGCTGCCGGCGCCGCCCACGGGCGTCGGGACCGGCTCCGGATTCGGGCGTCTCGGCCGCCGCCACCGCCGCGGCCCCGACGGTCTCGAAATAGAGGTCCTCGAGGGTCTGGCCCACCACCAGGTCGGTGAGGGCGGCGCCCGCGGGCGGCCAGGAAGTTGGCCACCGCCGCGGTGACGGCCGGGGTGTCCGCTCCCGGCGCCTCGACCCGGTAGCGGCCCGGTGCCGTCTCGACCGCCGTGGCCCCGTCTCCGATGACGCCGGCCAGGGCGGCGACGTCCAGAGCGGCGGGCGCCCCGAAGGTCACGACCCCGGTCCCCCCGGCACCCGGCCCGGCGGCCCCCAGGAGCTCCCGCGGCGTCCCCTCGAGGGCCACCCGGCCGGCGGAGAGGATCATGATCCGGTCGGCCATCTTCTCGGCCTCGCCCAGCTCGTGGGTGGTGAGCACAGTGCACACACCCTGCTCCCGGAGGCCCGCGACCACGGCCCGCACGGCCAGCCGGCCCTCAGGGTCGACGCCCGCGGTGGGCTCGTCCAGGAAGGCCACCTCGGGCCGTCCGACCAGGGCCAGGGCCAGCGAAAGCCGTTGCTGCTCCCCGCCCGAGAGGTGGCGCCACGGCGTCGTGGCCACGCGGCGCAGCCCGACGAGGTCGAGCAGCTCATCTGCCGGCACGGGCGCCGGGTAGTAGCCGGCGAAGAGCTGCAGCACCCGGCGCGGGCCCAGCATGGGGTACACGCCGCCGCGCTGGAGCATGACCCCGATGCGCCCGCTGAGCGCGGCGTGGTCTTCCTGGGGGCTGAGCCCGAGCACCCGCACCCGGCCGGCGGCGGGGCGCCGGTAGCCCTCGAGCGTCTCGACGGTCGACGTCTTGCCGGCCCCGTTGGGCCCCAGCACGACGAGCACCTCGCCCGCCGCCGCCGAGAGGTCGAGGTCGTCGACCGCGGGTGGTGTGCCGGCGGGTCCGTAGCGCACGGTGAGGCCGTTGACCTCGACAGCTGGCACGGCGTCGCAGGCTACTTTGAGCAGGAGTGATCGATATCCGGGCATTGCGTGCCGATCCCGACGGCGTGAAGGCCGCATTGGCCCGGCGCGGGGTGGAGGCGGCCGAGGTCGACGCCGTGCTCGAGGCCGACACGGCGTGGAGCGCGCGGCTGCGTGTCGCCGAGGACATACGGGCCGAGGTCAAGGAGCTCTCGCGCCAGGTCGGCCAGGCCAAGAAGGCGGGCGACGACACCCGGGCCGCCGATCTGAGCCGGCGGAGCCGTGAGCTGGGCGACGTCGAGCGCATCGCCGCCGCCGAGGCCGAGGGATTCCTGGAACAGCGTCAGACCGGCCTCCTCTATCTGCCCAACATCCCCGCCGAGGACGCGCCCGACGGGACGGGCGAGGACGACAACGTGGAAGTCCGCCGGTGGTGGCCGGGGCACGACGTCGGGCGGCCGGAGCCCAAGAGGGCCGAGCACCAGGAGGTCCCGCACTGGGAGATCGGCGAGGCGCTGCAGATCCTCGACATGGAGCGCGGCGCCCGGCTGGCCGGCTCCATGTTCCCCCTGTACCGGGGGGCGGGGGCGCGGCTGCTGCGGGCCTTGACCGCCTTCGCCATCGACCGGCACGCTCCGGCCTACGAGGAGATCCGGCCGCCGACGGTGGTGCTGACCGAGACCATGACCTCGACCGGCCACCTGCCCAAGTTCGCCGACGACGCCTACCACCTCGAGCGGGACGACCTGTGGCTGATCCCGACGGCCGAGGTGCCGCTGACCTCCATGCACCGCGGCGACATTCTGGAGGAGTCCCAGCTCCCGCTGCGCTTCACCGCGGCGACGGCGTGCTACCGGCGTGAGGCCGGTTCGGCGGGCCGGGACACCCGCGGGCTGCTGCGGGTGCACGAGTTCGACAAGGTGGAGCTCTTCGCCTACACGACGCCCGACGACGCGCTGGAGGCGCAGGCCGACATCCTGTGGCGGGCCGAGTCGATGCTCCAGGCGCTCGAGCTGCCCTACCGGGTGCTCGACCTGTGCTGCGGGGACCTGGGCGGCTCCTCGGCCCGCACGTTCGACCTGGAGGTGTACTCGCCCGGCGTCGACCGCTGGCTGGAGGTGAGCTCGGTGAGCTGGTTCCGCGACTACCAGGCCCGCCGGGCCAACGTGCGCTTCCGGCCGGCCGACGGCGGCGCGCTCCAGCTGGTGCACACCGTGAACGGCTCGGCGCTGGCCTGGCCCCGCATGTGGGCGGCGCTGGTCGAGAACGGGCGCCAGCCGGACGGGACGGTCGTGCTGCCCGAGTGCCTGGCGCCCTATCTGGGCGGGGAACTCCTCCTCAAGGCCCCGTGACGGTCACCGGGGTGGACGGGGCCGAGCCACCGGAGCACTTCGGCTTCGGGGACAGGCTCGAGATCATTGCCGAGGAGAGCCGGCGGCTGAGCGACACGGTGGCCCGGCTCGACCTGGACGCCCGGGTGCCCACCACCCCCGAGTGGGCGGTGCGCGACCTGGCGCACCACATCGGGGAGGTCCAGTGGTACTGGGGCGAGAACGTGCGGGCCCAGAACCCCGACGAGCGCTCCGGGGCCACGCTGACCGCGCTCCCCGAGGACACCGACCTGCTGGCCTGGCTCGGCTGGTGCACCTACTCCCTGCTCAGCGCCCTGCGCGCCGCCGGTCCCGACGCGCCCTGCTGGGCCTGGTGGCCCGAGCCCCACACGGCGGGCGCCGTGGGGCGGCACCAGGCCCAGGAGGTGTCGGTGCACCGCTGGGACGCCGAGGGCGTCACGGGGGTGGCGGCGCCGTTGCACCCGGGGCTGGCCGACGACGGCGTGCCGGAGTTCATCGAGATCATGGTGGGAGCCGACCTGGCCTCGCTGCCGGGCACCGTCACGTTGACCGCCACCGACACGGGGGCCAGCTGGCGGGTGGCCGGGGCAGGGGCAGGGGCTGGGGCGGGCGGCTCGGCCGGGTCCGGCCGGGTCTCCGAGCTGCGGGCATCGGCCTCCGACCTGGTCCTCATGCTCTATCGGCGCCTGCCGGTGCCCGACGCCGCCGTCGAGGGCGATCCGGTCCTGGTGGCGGCGCTGCTGTCGCTGGCCGACACCCGGTGACCGATCCGGCGAGACAGCCGGCGGCCGGTCCGGTGACCGGGCCGTGACCGCCCTCACCTTCCTCGGGACGGGCAACTTCCTCGCTCCTCCCGGCCGCTACTGGAACAGCTTCGTGCTCGACACGTCGGTCCTGGTGGAGCCCTCGCCGACGGCGCTGCCACACCTGCGCCGGGCCGGCTTCGCCGTGGCGCAGATCGAGGTCGTGGTGGTCTCGCACTTCCACGCCGATCACACCTTCGGCTGGCCCTTCCTGCTGCAGGCGGCCGCCGAGGGTGGCGGGGGCCGGACGCTGCACGTGGTGGGGCCGCCCGGTATTGAGCAGTACCTGGCCGGCATGAACGAGGCCGGCGCGGTCCGGTCGGTGACCGAGATGGCCTACGCCAACCTGGACCTGCGCTTCATTGAGGTCGACGGGACCTGGCAGGAGGCGCCTGGCCTGCGCTTTCGCGCCGTCGAAGTCGTGCACGTCCCCTACCTGCGCTGTTTCGGGTACCTGTTCGACCGGGGTGAACGGATCGTCGCCTATTCGGGGGACACCACGCCCTGTGCCGGGCTGAGCGAGCTGGCCGGCGCCGCCGACGTCCTGGTGGTGGAGTGCAACGGGCGGCACACCCCGCCCGGCGTGCCCGGCTCGCACATGGACGAGGAGTCGGTGCGCGCCCTCCAGGCCGCCCACCCCGACGTGCACCTGATCCTCACGCACCTGGGGGAGCAGGTGGACGTCGCCTCGCTGCAGGGGGTCACCGTGCCGGACGACTTCGAGCGCCTGACGGTCTGAGGGACTGACGGAACGACGGACTGACGGACTGACCTGGCCTTCTGTCGGTCTGTCGGCTCAGTACTGGGGGGCGGCCGCGATCACGAGGGCGCGACCAGGGGATGCCCGCCCATGGAGCCGAAGAACCCCGCGTCGCCGTAGTTGAAGACGCCGCCGTCGGAGGCCACCAGCCAGTACCCGCCCCCGTCGGGGGTGGCCGCCATGCCCAGGATCGGCGCCGCCAGGGGCCAGCCGCCCGTGGAACCCTGGAAGGTGGCGTCGCCGTAGGTGAAGATGCCGCCGTCGGAGGCCACCAGCCAGTACCCGTTCCCGTCGGACGTGGCCGCCATGCCGACCACGGGGCGGACCAGGGGAAGGTTGCCGGCCGAGCCGTGGAAGCCGGCGTCGCCGAAGCTGAAGACCCCACCCTGGGACGACACGAGCCAGTAGCCGTGCCCGGTGGAGTCGGCCGCCATGCCCACGATGGACCCGTCCACCGGCTGGCCGCCGCGGGAGCCGTAGAAGTGGGCGTCACCGAAGCTGAAGATGCCCCCGTCGGCGGCCACCTCCCAGTACCCCTTGCCGTCGGGTGTCGCCGCCATGCCCACGATGGGCGCGTCGAGAGGGTGGCCACCCATGGAGCCGTAAAAGGCGGCGTCGCCGTAGTTGAAGATGCCGCCGTCGCGGGCGACCATCCAGTAGCCGCCCCCGTCGTGGGTGGCCGCCATGCCCACCACGGGCTGGTTGAGCCGGTGTCCGCCGGTCGAGCCGTGGAACGAGGCATCGCCGTAGCTGAAGACACCCCCGTCGGCCGCGGCCAGGTTGTAGCCGTGGCTGGAGGTGCCGCGCAGGGGGACGTTCTGGGTGCCGTGGGGCCCGCTGACGGCCAGCGTGGCGGTGTAGAGCCCGATGGCCGGCGGGGTGAAGGTCACCGTGATGGTGCAGGCCGACCCGGCCGGGAGATTGCAGTTGGTGCCGCTGATCTGGAAAACCCCCTGGCCCCCGATCTGGTTCGCCGTGATGTTCATGCCCGTGCCCGAGGCCCACAGCTGCAGGGTGGTGGTCTGGGTGGTGCCGGGAAGGATCGAGACGTTGACGCCGTAGGGGGAGACCCCCACCGGGAACAGCGGGACCTCCTGGGCCCAGGTGAAGTAGGGCACGTCGGTGGTGTCGGCCCCGATGAAGATCTGGGTGGTGGAGGGCCCGGTGCCGGCGCCCATCAGCGCGGGGGAGGCGTAATTGCCCAAGATGATGTCCCGGTGGGCCCAGCAGCCGCCCCCGCCGGTGGCCGGGCAGGCCGAGTTGGTGCCGCCCGGTCCGTCGTCGTACATCCACATGGCCAGTGACGTGGCCAGGGAGGGTGACGAGGAGTAGGTGGAGCCGCCGCCCCCGCCGTAGGGCGGGAAGCTCGGATCGCGCTGGGCGTTGGCGCCGGCCTGGGCGTAGGCGTCCAGCCCGGCGGCCAGCCCGGCGATGGGGGGCAGTCCCCGGTCGACCCGCTCCAGGTCGGTCAGCACGAAGAGCTGCTCAGCGGGGGTGAGGAAGGGGTAGTTGCTGGGCAGGCTCACGGGGCCGAGCCCCTCAACCTGGCGGTCGCCGTCCAGCAGGTTCAGCCCGCTGGGACAATAGGGGTTGGGGGAGGCGAGGCTCCCGCAGGGCCCGAAGTAGCCGGCCGCCGGCGACTCGTTGGAGCTCGGCGTTTGCGGGGGGACGATTGCGGCACCGGCAGTGTCGGGGAGGGCCGCCCCCGCCCCCAGGAGTAGGACGACCGTTGCGAGGGCCGCGCAGGCCGCGGCCTTCCTGATCCCTGAAAACATGAACCACCCTCAACTGTCGGCGACGGGGACGAGTACACCAGTTGCCTTCCCCGCGAGCAACCGCACCCGGGCTACACCAGGTCAGCGCGTATGCATCGAGAACGGCGCGTGCCGGGCCAGCTTACGAATGCGTTAACGCGTTAACACCGCGGGGCGTTCGCGGGCTGGCCGCGGGCTGACCGTGGGCGGTTTGCGGGCCGGGCGCGCCCCCCGCCGGTCGTGCGGGGCCGTCCGGTCGACCGTCAGGCGGCGGCGAAGCGGTAGCCGACGCCCCGCACGGTGGTGATGAGCACGGGGGTCGACGGGTCGGCCTCGATCCGGGAGCGCAGGCGCTTGATGTGGACGTCGAGCGTCTTGGTGTCCCCGATGTAGTCGGTGCCCCAGACCCGGTCGATGAGCACGTCGCGGGTGAGCACGCGCCCGGAATTCTCCACCAGCAGCCGCAGGAGCTCGAATTCCTTGCGGCGCAGGTGGACCTCCTCGCCGCGGACGAAGACCCGCCGCTGGTCGAAGTCCACCTTGATGCCGTTGGACTCCCAGATGCCGTCGCTCCCGAACTCGATGGAGCCGGCCGCATCGCCCGACTCGGAGCCCCCCGGCGCCCGCCGCAGCACGGCCCGCATGCGGGCGACCAGCTCGCGGAGCCGGTAGGGCTTGGTGACGTAGTCGTCCGCCCCGACCTCGAGGGCCACCACGGTGTCGATCTCGGTGCCCTTGGCCGTGACCATGATGATGGGCACCTGGGAGCGGGTGCGGATGGCCCGGCAGACGTCGATGCCCGAGAGCTTGGGCAGCATGAGGTCCAGCAGGATGATGTCGGGCACCGTCTCCTCGAACAGCTGCAGGGCCTCGTTCCCGTCGCGGGCCACGGTCACCCGGAAGCCCTCGTTGGTCAGGCCGATGACCAGGGCGTCTATGAAGGACTCCTCGTCCTCGGCCAGCAGGACCTTGACCGGGCCCTCACCCGGGGCCGGCCGGCCGCCCTTCTTGGTCGCCTTGCCGGCGGTGGCCTTGCTCACGCCAGCCGCTCCGCCTGCACGGGCAGGACCAGGGTGAACGTGGAGCCCTCGCCCTCACGGGACTCGACGTCGACCCAGCCCTGGTGGTTGTTGGCCACGTGGCGCACGATGGAGAGCCCGAGCCCGGTGCCGCCGGTGTCCCGGCTGCGCCCGTGGTCGACACGGTAGAAGCGCTCGAAGATGCGATCGAGGTCGCGGGCGGGGATGCCGACGCCGTGGTCCTGGACCGACAGCCGGACGTTGTCCCTCTCCTCGATGCGCCAATTGGGGGAGAGGACCGCGCTGGAGTCCGCCGGACCGGTTCCGGCGGAGTCACCCTCGGCCACCACGACCGGAGGCTCGGGCATGGTGGGGGCGGTGGTGCCGGTGGCGGCGGAGGCCCCGGGCGCGGACTGCCCCAGCGGTGCGTACTGGTCGAGGATCTCGGGCGTGAAGACCGGCTGCACGGTGGAGGCCTTCTCGGGGGTCGCGTGGGCGGGGGCCGTGTCGCCTTCGGCGTTCTCGCTGGTGGCGCCGGGGATCGCGGTGTCGTCCCCGCCTGCCGTCGCCGTGGAACCCTCTGTCTCGCCGGCTGCCGGCCCCGGCGGCAGCCGGTGGCCCCGGTTTCGGCGCCCACGGCCGGGTACTCCCCGGTGATGGGGTGCGAGGAGGTGTCGCCGGCAGCGCTGTCGCCACGGCCAGGGTCGCTGCCTGGCGATTCGGTGAAGGAGTCCACCAGGGAGGGGTGGCTCAGGTTGGGGTTGAAGCGCTGCACGGCCCCGGTCACCACCACCTTGGAGTTGTCGTAGGAGTAGGTGATGGCGTTCTCCAGGAGCGCGTGCATGGCCGAGACCAGCTGGCGCCGGTCACCCATCACGGCGACCGGGGGCGAGGGCTCGTGCAGGACGATCTCGATGCCCCGCTGGTCCGCCGTGGCCCGCACCCGCTCGATGGCGTCGGCCATGACCAGGTTGACCAGCACCGGCTCGCGGGGCGGGGCCTCCTCGGACTCGATCCGGGAGAGGTCGAGCAGGTCGTCGATGATGCGGCTGACCCGGAAGGCCTCGTTGTGGATGCGCCCGGCCAGGCGCTGGGCCACGTCGGGGTCGGGCTCGGAGACCAGCGTCTCGGCCAGCAGGCCCAGGGCGCCCATGGGCGTCTTGAGCTCGTGGCTCACGTTGGCCACGAAGTCGCGGCGGATCTCCTCGAGCCGGCGGCGCTCCGAGATGTCCTCAATGAGGGCGATGACCCCGAGCGGGCGGCGCCCGTCGTCGATCTGGCGGGCGCGCACCTGCAGCGTGCGCCGGGGCGGGCCGTAGAGGTCGAGGGTGCGCTCGGCCGAGCCCTCGTGCCAGGCGTCCTCGAGGACGTCGGTCACCGCCTGGGCGGCGAGGGCGTCGCCGTGGCGGCTGACCATCAGGGCGTTGGCCCGGCCGTTGCGGTAGATCACGGTGCCGTTCTCGTCGCAGAGCACCACGCCCTGGGTGAGGGTGTCGAGCGAGCGCCGGAGGCGGATGGCGTCGGAGCTCGACTCGGTCACCGCCTGGGCGGCGCCGCCGGTGACCTGCTCCAGGTAGGCCAGGGAGGTCTCGATGTTGTACTCGTCCTGGGGCGGATCGAGGCCGAGCCGGGTGCCGAGGGAGGCCAGGCGCTGCGAGATGGCCCGCCGCCCCGACCGCCGTCCGAGCAGGGCCGCCACCACTCCGACCAGGACGCAGACCACCACCGCGATCGCGATGAAGATGATCGCCTGGGTCTGGCTCAGATTGACTTCCCCCGGCCCACTGAGCGGCACGTCCCCAATATGACAGGGCTGGGGCGGGCAGGGCGAACAGTGTGCGGGACGATCGGGCCGCCAGGCGTGGATCCGCTGCCGGCCCGCCGCTGGCTCGCGCCGCGTGAGCTGCACTTCTGCAACCCCGGGGAGCCGCGTCGCGCCACGATTCTTTGCCCGTCCGCGCCGGATCTTTTCGCTCCGGGTGAAGCCGGTACATCGGCCCGTGGGGCGAACCGTTCTCCGCCCGAGCGGCGTCCGGAGGGTCCGGCGCCGGCAGTCACCACGGAGGGCACCCATGGTCGTGTTGCACCTGGCCGACGTCTCGCTGAACCCGAGCGTGAACGCGCTGCCCGGCGGGGGGACGCTGCAGGACCTGACCAACGGCCTGGGGGCCTGGGCGCTGATCGCGGCGCTGGCCGGCCTCGCTGATCGGTGCCGCCGCGTGGGCCCTGGGCGTGCACGCCCAGAACTTCCAGCAGTCACTGGTCGGGCGCCGTGCCGTCCTGGTGTCGGGCCTGGCGGCGCTGCTCATCGGCGCGGCGCCGCCGATCATCAATTTCTTCTTCCACACCGGGACCAACCTGCACTGATCCGGCGGGAGGCACCTTTTCATGCTGGCCGCCGGCTGCACCGGTCTCGACGCGCTCAACCCGATCTGCCAGGCGGGCAGCATCGGCGGCTCCCTCGCCAGCTCCGGCTTCGAGTCGGTCCTCAGCGGCATCAGCCAGTGGGTGGCCAGCGGCGCCGAGTGGCTGTTGGGCCAGATCGGCGACGTGCTGAGCTCGACCACGACGGTCGACGTCGGCGCGACCTGGTTCCGCACCCACTACGGCCAGATGACCGCGCTGGCCGGCGTCGTCATCCTGCCCATGCTCCTGGCCTCGACCCTGCAGGCGGTGGTGCGGCAGAACCCGGGACAGCTCGTCCGTACGTTCCTGGTGCAGCTGCCCCTGGCGCTGCTGCTGGCGGTGGTGGCGATCCAGATCGTCATCTTGAGCCTGTCCGCCACCGACGCCATGAGCGACGCCGTGGCCGGCGGCACCGGCGCCGACGTGACCTCGCTGCCTGACCGGCGTGACGTCCGGCCTGGTGGCGGCCGCGGCCGACCCCACCATCGCCAGCTTCGTGCTGCTGCTGATCTCGCTGCTCATCGCCGTCGCGGCGTTCGTGCTCTGGCTCGAGCTGCTCATCCGTGCCGCCGCGGTCTACGTGGCGGTGCTCTTCCTGCCGCTGGCCCTGGCCACCCTGGTGTGGCCGGCGGTCTCGCACTGGTGCCGGCGCCTGGTCGAGACGCTGGCCGCGCTGATCCTGTCCAAGTTCGTGATCGTGGCCACGCTGAGCCTCGCCGCCGGCGCGGTCGTCCTCGGGCACGGCCGGGGACGGGCAGCCACGGATCCGGGTTCTCGTCGGTGCTGGCCGGCGGCGCGCTCCTCGTCATGGCCACGTTCGTGCCCTTCGCCATCCTGCGCATGATCCCGGCCGTCGAGGCCGGTGCGGTGGCGCATCTCGACGGGTTGCGGGAGCGGGGCACCGCCGCCGATGACCCGGGTGCCCCGGACGGCGGCCAACCATGCGCTGCACGAGGGGCTTGGGCGCGGTCGGTGACGCCCGGTTGCTGGCGAAGACGGCGGCGGAGGGAGGGGCGGCGGGTGCCGGGGGTGGCCGGTGGTGGGGGCGGCTCGGCGGGGGCGGTACTCGGGGCCGGGGGCGGACTTGGTGGAGGCGGAGCGGACGGCGAGGGCGTCGACGGCGACGCAGATGACGATCCCGAGGGCGAGCCCCACACGCTGCGCCAGCTCCAGGAGGCCTCGGCCAGGGGCGGTCCCCCGATTCCGAAACCGCGGTACCCGGTGGTGCGAGCCCCGGGATCGGCGACCGCGGAGCCGGAACCGGCCGTCGCATCCCAGCCCACGGGCTTCGAACCCGACCCGGCCGATCGGGTCGGGGCCCGCAAGAGCACGGGGCTGGGCGCGCCGCTCGGTCCGGTCACGACCGAGGACATCTGGATGTGGGAGGGCGTCCCGCCGGGCCGCGGCCTGATGACCCGGTACAGGCCCGGGGAGTGGCGCTACTACATGGACTACGACCCGGGACCCTGCGTGAAGGAACTGCCCCCGGCCTGGCCACCTGGTCAGGGCCCGGACGCATGAGCGGCCAAGGGGGGACCCGCTACCGCTTCGGGCCCCGGGAGCGTGGCGGGGCGCTGGCAGGTTGGCGCGCCGGGCAGATCGTGACCGTGGCGGTGGGTCTCGTCTTCGGGGTGCTCGTGCTGCGCTGGGAGCCCAACGCGGTGGGCGTCGCCGCTGCGGTCGGGATCCTGGTGCTGTACGGCGCATTGGCGACCGTGCCGGTGTCGGGACGGACCGGAGACGAGTGGCTGCCCGTCGTCGTCTGCTGGGGTGCGCGTCGCGCGGCCGGCGGCGTACGGGCGTCGGGTCGGGGTCCAGGTCCGGAGTCGGTGCCGGCGGCAGAGTCGGTCCGGGGGCACTGCGCGGCATGCGCCTGTTGCGCACCGAGTGGCAGGACATGGGCGTGGTGCACGACCGTGCCGGGCGCACGCTCACGGCCGCCCTCCTGCTGCGTGGCGGCAGCTTCGCGTTGCTGGGGGCCGATGAGCAGGATCGCCGCGTGGGGGCGTGGGCGTCCGTGCTGTCGTCGCTGGCCCGCGAGGGCTCCCCGGTCCATCGCGTCCAGTGGGTGGCGGCGTCCTTTCCCGACGACGGGCAAGGTCTGCGTTCGTACGTCGACGCCGAGAGCGTGCCCGGCGCCGCGTCGGCCTGCACCGCCTCCTACGACGCGCTGTTGCACGACATGGACTCGCACACCTGCGCACACGACGTGGTGCTCGCCCTGCAGGTGCGGTTGACGCGGTCGGTGGAGGTCGGCTGCGCCACACTGGCCCGCGAGGTGGGATCGCTCGTGCGGCAGCTCGGCGATGCCGACCTGCAGGTCGAGGCGGTCCTGTCGGCGGACGACCTGGCCGCGCAACTCCTCCGGACCTACGAGCCCCAAGGCCGTTCGGCCGCGGCGGCGCCGCCCTTGGACCACTGGCCGATGGCCATGGAGGAGTCGTGGTCCCGGGTCCGTGTCGACGGCATGGTGCACGCCACCTTCTGGGTGGCCGAATGGCCGCGTGTCGAGGTCCGGAGTGACTTCCTCGCGCCGATCCTCCTCGGCTCGGCGCGCGCGACGCTCGCCGTCGTGATGGAACCGCTCGGTCCGGATGCCGCGGTGCGCAAGGTCGAGGCGTCGCGGACGGCCGACCTGGCCGATGCCGAACTGCGCCGACGCGGTGGCTTCGTCTCGACCGCCCGGCACGCCCGCGAGTCGGAGGTCCTGGCCCGTCGCGAGGCGGAGTTGGCGGAGGGGCATGCCTCGTTCCGCTACTCCGGCTTCGTCACCGTCTCCGCCGCCGGCGAGGAAGAGCTGGCGGCGGCGTGCGACATGGTGCAGCACGCGGCGAGCCAGAGCAGGCTGGCCCTCCGTCGGCTCTACGGCGATCAGGCGTCGGCCTACACCTGCACGCTGCCCCTCTGCCGCGGGCTGCAGTGAGGCGTCAGGAGGCGGACGGCGAGGCGCAATAGAAGAGCTGGACGGTGTCGTACTGCGGCGGCACCTGCTGCATGACGATGTTCATGGTCGAACACGACGCCGCCCAGGGGTGCGCGGCCGTGCTGTAGCCCGAGCTGTGCAGCGATTGCTCGGCGGCGGTGACGTCCTGCCCCACGACGTCAGGAGGTGGCCCCAGGGCGGTCGTGGCCGTCGATCCCGACGCCGAAGTCAACGCCGAGCCCGAGCCCGACCCCGGCGTCGTCGTCGTGGTCGTGCGCGCACTGTTCGGGTCCGTGCTCGATGGCGGGGCCGACGCGGGCCGGGCTCCCTTCGAACCGGGTGCGGACTGTGCCGGGACCGTGGTGGTGGGCGTCGCAGCGTCGTGGCGCGACGCCGGCGGGGCGTGCGCGGGAGCCGACCGGGGTTGCAGAATGCCGGCAACCGCCCGTTTCTGTTGTGCCGTCGCGTCCGGTCCCGCGGCACAGGCGGAAAGGGCGCCGGCCGCCACCAGGACCACGACCGGGAAGGCCACTCTTGTTTTGGCTCGGGATCGCGTCGGGCTGCCCTTTCCCTGCGTGTGGCTGGCTCCTGATTCGGTCAGGGTAGGGCGTCATTCGCCTGAAATTTCTCCTGGCGCCGTAAAGGCCCTGGATCAGCTTCAGTAATTCATCCGGCAGTCACGGACTCACGCCGGTTCGTTCACTGAATATTCATTGTGCGTCTGTAGTGTCCGCGAGTCCCCTGATTCACGTCGCGAGAGAACGCGACGTCACCCGAGGGAGGAGCGTCTCCCACCATGTTCCGGTTGCAACGGTCTCGCATTGCCAGGGCCGCTCTGGCACCGCTCGTGCTCGCGGGGGCGGTGTTGGTCGCGGTCGGCGTGTCCTCCGCCGGCGGCGGCGCGTCGGGGTCCACGAAGTGCGAACTCCCTCGGCGTCTACGTGGGATACCAATCGCCGACGGGGGTGGCCGCGTTCGGTCGCGCCATCGGCGAGCAGCCAACCTTTGCCATGGATTTCCTCGACGGCGATTCCTGGTCGGCCCTGGTGAACAACGCCCCCTCGTACATGGCCGCCTGGAAGAGCTCTGGGCTCACCATGATCTGGGGCGTCCCGATGCTCCCGTACAACTCCTCGAGCAGCGGCGACACCCTGCAGCAGGGGGCGACGGGCGCGTACAACTCCTACTTCTTGAAGCTGGCCCAGGACATGGTGGCGGGTGGCGAGGCCGACTCCATCATCCGGATCGGCTGGGAGTTCAACGGCGGCTGGTTCCCGTGGGCCGCCAACGGCCAGGCGTCAGCGTTCATCGGGTACTGGCAGCAGATCGTCAACACCATGCGATCGGTGCCGGGACAGCAGTTCACCTTCGAGTGGAACCCGACCCTGGGTGACTCCGGTGTCGGAAACCTGGCCGAGTACTACCCGGGCAGCGCGTACGTCGACTACATCGGGCCGGACGTCTACGACCAGGAATGGGGCTACTACGGCGCGCCGGGTTGCAGTGGGACGACCTGCCAGCAGGATGCGTTCACCACCATGCTGACGGAGTCGGGCGGCCTGAACTGGTTCGCCAGCTTCGCCGGCCAGGAGGGCAAGCCGATTGTGTTGCCCGAATGGGGCCTCGGCGCCATTGACCCGACCGATCTGAACGGCACCTACGTGAACGAGGAGCTCGGCGGCGGCGACGATCCGACCTTCATCAACGACATGATCGGATGGATGACGGCGCACGACGTCCACGAGGCGAGCTACTGGGACTTCCAGCAGGACGCCATCGGCTCGGTGCCCCTGAGTGCGGCCGCGTTCCTGGCCGATCTGAGCGGTGCGGTCGCCACGTTGTCCGGGTCGTCCGCGACACCGTCGTCGGGGTCATCGGCGACCGCCACCGGCGCCGCGACGACCGGGGGAGTGACGTCGAGCTCGGGCGACGCCTCGGCGCCGTCGCTCCAGTCCGTGTTCCCGACGAGCAGCCAGACCGACTCGGCCGTGACCATCGAGAGCCCCACGACCCCGGTGGTCACGTCGCGGGCGGCTCACTTCGCCGCGATCGTGTCCACGGTCGCGGCCGGGGCGGCGAGCCCTGCGGGCTCGGTCGACTGGTCCGTCACCAGCAAGTCCGGTGTGCCCGTTCCATGTCATTCCGGCAGCACCGTCGTGCGCCGCGGTCGACGGGACGACCAAGTGCAATATCGGCTCGGGGGTCCTGGCGGCCACCGACGGGCCCTACACGGTCTCCGTGTCGTATCCGGGGACATCGAACATCGCAGCCTCCTCGGCTTCGGTGAGCCAGCCGATCGCCAAGGCGAACTCGAGGACGAGGATCCGGACCGCGCATGTGATCGCTTCCGGTGCCCCCGCGACGGTCTCGGCCACCGTGCTGGGTCAACCCGCTGCGGCGGGGACGCCGACAGGGACGGTCACGTTCTCGTTCACGGGTGTCGGCGGCCGGTCGCTCTCCTGCAGCGGGGGCGACACGGTGACGCTCGCGGGCGGCGCCGCGACCTGCACCACCGGCGCGGCGGCGTCCGCTGGCTCGCCCTACGTCGTCACGGTGTCGGCCACCTACAGCGGAGACGGCACCTTCAACGGCAGTACGTCGCCGTCGCGCAGCATCAACGTCCGCTGACGGCTCTCAAGCCGTGCGGCGCCCTGCGCTCGGTTCAGGAGCTGCTCCTGGTCTTGTGACGACCGGTGAAGAAGGTCACCGCGAGGCCCAGCGCGAAGGCCAGGAGTGTTCCGAGGAGCGTGAGGCCGAGCGGGCTGTTTATGAAGTGGCCGACCCTTGCCGGCGCGGACTCGGGCGAGACGACGGCGTCGATGGCCACGTCTTTTTTGTCCAGGGTCACGGGGAACCCGTTCGGCTGCACTGACTGCACGTCGAGGCGGAGCTCATAGGTTCCGCTCGCGTTCGGTGTCACGAGCCAGCTCCAGCTGAGCACCGGCCCCTCGTCGAAGTCCTGCTTCGCAGGATCCTGAGGGTTGATGCTGAGCTGTGGGCCACCGTCCAGCGTCGCCTCGACGTCGCAGGTCGTGGACGCGGGGATGATCGTCGTCGTCGCACCGAGTTGCGCCGGGAGGGTCTGTCCGGCGGCGGCCAGTTGGATCTCCACCGTCGTCGTTTGCGCCACCGTCATTTTCGCCTTGGGGGGAAACGACAACTGACGCTGCGCCTGGCGCGCCGCCTGTTGGCACTTTTCGGCTGCGGTCTCCGTGCCGCCGGGAGGGTTGGGAGCACCTGTGTTCCCCGAAGGACCCGTCGGCCCGGTGAAGGGCAGGCTCTGGTCGCTCCCGGAGACCTTGGCGCCCGACGTCCGGGAGTTCGTTCCGGCGGAGGCGCATGCCGCGAGGCACATCGCCAGCAAGGCCAGGGTGCCGACGACGCCGACGCATCGTATGCGTGATGCCCTCCGCCCCGGTTGGACACGATCTGCGCGCATGCAGCCCCCTCCCTAAGACCACCTCCGATGCAACCGCAGTGGCAGGGCGGCGTCAAGTGGGTCTTTTGCGAGCCCGGTCATCGCCCTCGGTTACCCATCGGGGCGGCGCTGTGCGTCCGAGCGCATGGCGCGGGAGAAAGAGACGGCACTGACCGCGACGATCCCGGCGGCGATGCTGAGCGACCAGGTCACCCCGGCGTGCAGCACGAGGACAGCGCCCACCAGCGCGCCGCCGAGGAGGGAGACGACCGAGGTCACTCCGAGTCGTGCGTGGGGGTTCGTCCCGCCCGCCAACCGCGAACCAGATGCCAGCGCCGTCATGGTGCTGGTGAGCACCGTGGTGGACATGTCCGGCACCTTCATCTGTCGGACGGCCGCGTTGCGCAGGCCGATCGCTCCGGCCACGAGCGCGATGACGGCGAAACGGGCCCCGCCCGAGGCGACGGTCGTGGCCGTGCCGGCAATGACTGCCGCAATGGCGGTGCAGCCGGTCTCGATCAGCATTGCCACCAGAAGCATGTTCCGGGCCGGACGGATCCGCCGGGCGAGCCGACCCCCGGCGACGGCGCCGGCGAGAAAGGCCCCGAGTGCGCACAGGCTGGCGGTAACCGAGAACCCGGGCGCGCCCGCGATGGCGAAACCGATCAGCGCCACGTTGCCGGTCATGTTGGCGGTGAACACGTGCCCCAACCCCAGAAAGCTCACCGCATCGATGAAACCGCTGACGATGGTCAGGGCGGCGAGGGTCGCCACGAGCGGGAAGGGCGGATCGTCGTCGCTCATGGGCGCGCCACGTGCCGAGGAGCCGAGGTGATGTTCACGATGTCGTCAACGTAACGGAGCACCCCGCGGAGACGGGCGACCGTTCTCCGGGGATGAGGGAGCGCATGCCGCGGGTTCCGGCGCACCAGGTGACGACGCGCAACCTCGGTGCGGCCTACCCGTTCATCGCGGAGGCTGGGCTCGGCCAGCGAGGCGTGGTCATCGGAGACGACCTGCTGGGCGGGTCATTCGTATTCGATCCCTTCGAGCTCTACGCCGCGGGCGTGGTCAGCAACCCCAACATGGTCGGATTCCACAGGACAGATCGGACGACCCTGAAGGTCAACGGGAGGATCCTGCCTATAGGACACCCAGACGGCGCCGAGCGAGGGGTATGAGTGCCAAAGGTGATCGAGTACGGAGCACGGAGCGTCGCTGGCCGGTCACTGAGTCGTCGATCGAGTGACAGCTGACGGTAAAGGGCAGTCGGACGTGGCTTCCGGCAGGACCGGGCGTCAGCGCAACCCCTATGGCAAACTCCTTCGATGGGAGTGGGTGCTCCGTCGGGGACCGTGACGTTCTTGTTCACCGACATCGAGGGGTCCACCCGTCTGTGGCAACACGACGAGGAAGCCATGCGAGCCGCTCTGGAACGCCACGACTCGATCCTGAGGTCGGCAATCGACGGGCACGACGGGTACGTGTTCTCGACGGGAGGGGACGGGTTCGCGGCGGCGTTCGCTCGCGCCGGTAACGCGGTGTCGGTTGCGATGGAGGTACAGCGGGATCTGGCTGCAGAGCCCTGGCCCTCAGGAACCGAGCTCCGAGTGCGGATGGGTCTGCATACCGGCGAGGTGACCGAGCGCGACGGGGACTACTTCGGCACCGCGGTAAACCAGGCGGCCCGGTTGATGGCCCTCGGCCACGGTGGACAGGTGTTGTGCTCGGCGGTGACGGCTGGTCTGGCCGGCGGCGAGGTGACCTTCGTCGATTTGGGCGAGCACCGGCTCCGGGACCTGTCCGGGGCAGAGCAGGTGTTCCAAGTCGGCCCAGGCCGATTCCCGCCGCTGCGGTCGGTCGATGCCGTGCCGACCAACCTGCCGACGGTGCGAACCGAGCTCATCGGCCGCCGTGACGACATCGCAGCGTTGACCACCTTGGTCGACCGTGTGCAGCTCGTGACCCTGACCGGAGTCGGGGGGGTGGGCAAGACCCGCCTGGCCCTCGGGGTGGCTGCGGCATCCGCACCGGGGTACGCGGACGGGTGTTGGCTGGTGGAGCTGGCACCGGTGGCCGATGAAGCCGAAGCGCTCACCGCGGTCGCGACGGCGATTCGGGCCCCGGCAACGGACATCGAGACCCTGGTGGCCTACCTGGTCGATCGGCGGATGCTGGTGGTGCTCGACAACGCCGAGCACGTACTCGGCGCCGTGGCCGAGCTCGTCGACGCTGTGCTGGGGGACGCGCCAGAGGTGCACGTCGTCGTGACCAGCCGCGAACCTCTCGGCCTCGACGGGGAGCAGGTGCGCCGTGTCCAGTCCCTCGGTGTCCCGACTGCAGACAGCACGCCGGACGAAGTGGCAGCGACCGCTGCGGTACGGCTGTTCGTGGAGCGGGCGGCGGCGGTGAGTGACGGGTTCGCCGTGATGCCGGAGAACGTGGACGCCGTGGCGGAGATCTGCCGGCACCTCGACGGCATTCCCCTCGCCATCGAACTGGCCGCGGCACGGGTGCGTGCCATGCCTCCGGCCGAGATCGCCGGCCGTCTGGGGGAACGGTTCCGTCTGCTTTCCGGCGGCTCACGCCGGGCCCAGGAACGCCACCGCACCCTGCTCGCCACCGTCTCGTGGTCGCACGACCTGCTGAGTGACGACGAGAAGGTCGTGTTCCGCCGTCTGGCCGTGTTCCCGGCCTCCTTCGACCTCGCCGCCGCCGGGGCTGTCGCCGGTGACGGCGCGCGGGACGTGCTCGAGGACGTGGTGCGTCTGGTAGACCGCTCCCTGGTCCAGTACGAGCCGGACACGGGGCGCTACCGCCTCCTCGAGACACTCCGGCAGTTCGCGGCCGATCGCCTGGCCGAGGCGGGTGAGACCGACGACACCCGTGCCCGGCATGCCGCCCACTTCCTCGGACTGACCGACCGCGTGGCCCCCGAGCTCCTCGACGCCCGCTTCCCCGGCGCCCACCAGGTCCTGATCGCCGAGCTCGACAACCTGCGGGCAGTGGCGGACTGGTGCGTCGAGGACAATCGCTGGGTCGAGCTCGCCCGCATCGCCCACAACACCTTCTACTTCCTGGGCGACTCGGCGCCCGTCGACGGCGCGGCCTGGTATCGGCACGTCCTCGACCACGCCGCCGACCTCGACCCCCAGGTTGTCGTCGACGCGTACGGGGAGCTGGCGTGGCTCTCGGTGAACGGCCTCGGTAACTTCGCCGCCGCCGTCTCCCTCGCCGAACAGAGCCGTGCCCTGGCCGAAAGCGGAGAGTCCGAGGAATCTGCCAACGCGTGGCTGGCGCAGGCCATGGTCGCCACGTACACGTCCGCCGGTGACATCGGATTGTGCGAACAGGCATTCAACGTCGCCGAGGCCCGCCACGACGAGGTCTCCGCCGTGGTCGCGCTGGGGATTCGTTCGCACGCGGAGGTCGACGCCGAGGCCAGCGCAACATGCGCAATCGAGGCGCTGCGTCGGGCCGAACGGATCGGACACCCGAACCTCATCATGACCGCCGTGAGCACCGCGGCGGGCAGCTACGCCTTCGGTCATGCTGGCCCGGACTTCCACAGGTCGCGCGCTTTCCTCAGCGGCTTCCACGAAGGGCCGCGTGTCCACACGATCAACTACGCATGGCTCGACATCGAATGGGGAGCAACTCTGGTCGGCTTGCGTGAACCGGGCGCGGCTGCACGTCTCGCACCTGCCATTCGGATCGCCGACCAGCACGGTTCCCCTCATGCACTAGAACTCGCGCTGCGACTCCTCGTCATCGCCGCCGGCGACCGGGGACACTGGAGTGAGGCAGCCACGCTCATCGGCTATGCCGACACGCTGAGCCCACATCGCATCGACAACCCTGGCACCAGCTGGGTGGGGGTCCGCCTCGACGAGGCCCTGGCCGCCATGCCCGATCGCGCCCGACACGAGCAGACAGGGGCAGCCGCGTCGCGGCGGCAGATCCTCGAGATCGTCAACGAGCTCGAAAGCGTCACGGGCGAAGAGGAACGAACCGCCGAGCCGGAATGATCAGCGTCGACACCCACGCGTGCCTCTGTGTTGATAGCGCCAACCGTGATGACCGAATGCCCAGTGGACTGACCGACGAGACTGCAGACAAATGAGCCACCCGCCTGAACTCAGTACGTTCTCTTCGGCGAGGACCGCATCGCCTACCAGGTCTTCGGTGATGGCGACGTAGACGTAGTCTGGCTTTCGGATTCGTCCGAGTGCATCGATCTTCGGTGGGACTGGCCGCCCTACGTCGAGTTGCTCGATTGGCTGGCCGCCAGAGCCCGGGTCATCACATTCGACGGACGAGGACACGGTGCGTCCGATCCTCCATCAGGAGTGGGGCTTCCTCCATGGGAGCGATTGGCAGACGACGCGCGAACCGTGTTGGACGAGGTCGGATCGGAGGCGGCGGTGCTCGCCGGATCGACCGATTCGGGGCCTGCCGCGATCCTCTTTGCGGCAACGCACCCGTCGCGCACGTCAGGGTTGATTCTTTCCGACACCCAAGCCGGTTCTGTGGCGACACCCGATGACCCAGGCGCGATGTCGGAACTGGACGTGACCGCGTTGGCAGAGTTCATCGTCGGCGCCTGGGGGAAGCCGAGCCTGGGTGAGTACTTGTTTCCCGACCTTGTGGAGCGAGATCCATCCTTCGGTCCTTGGTTCGCCAGGTCGCAGCGGTTGGCGATGACACCCACCATGGCGGCCCGGGAGTTTTCCCACTTCACGGACGTGCGCGACGCGCTGTCATCGGTGAGAGTTCCAACCCTCGTGATTCACAACGAGGGGTTCGAGGCGATGCCGGTCGAACATGGGCTCTACATTGCTGAGCACATTGCGGGTGCGCGGTTCGCCCGCCTCCCGGGGAGGGACGCATGGCCTTACGTCGGGTCTAGCCGAGACGAGTGTCTGCGCCAGATTGAAGCTTTCTTGAGTGGCCTCACCTCCGCTGCCGTTTCCGACCGGGCGCTCGCAGCCATCTTGTTTACGGACATCGTTGGATCGACGGAACGGGCTTCGGAAGTCGGCGACCCGGCGTGGCGGAACCTTCTGGAGACCCACGACGCCCTCGCCCGAACCCTCGTTGGCCAATACCAGGGACGAATCGTAAAAACGACCGGCGATGGGATCTTGGCCACGTTCGACGGTCCCGGACGAGCCATCCGCTGCGCGGGGGCCTTAGGCGATGCTCTCAGACCGCTTGGCCTGGAAATCCGAGCTGGCCTCCACACCGGAGAGGTTGAGATCCGGGAAGCAGACATCGCTGGGATCGGGGTCCACATCGCGGCGCGCGTCCTCGCTTCGGCCTTACCTGGTGAACTGTGGGTTTCGGCTGCGGTCCCGATGCTCGTGGCCGGATCGGGGTTCGAGTTCGATGATCAAGGCGAACACGACCTCAAAGGCGTCCCGGGTTCGTGGCGGCTCTACTCGGTGAGGGGCTGAACGACCGGAAACGCTCAGTCGTGTATCGAGGTGGACCGGACTATGGGTGCCGTTGTCGAGCGTCTCTTGGTCACGAGGGGGTATCGCAGCGGTTCGGGGGCAGGGCGGCGAAACCATCCCCGGGGCCTGTGGGCGCGATCTGACCGCCTCGGAGCGACCGTTCACCGACGATGAGAGATCGCATGCCCAAGTTGCCGGCACACCAGGTGACGACGCGGAATCTCGGGGCGGCATACCCGTTCATCGCGGAGGCTGGGCTCGGACGACGCGGGGTCGTGATCGGTGACGACCTGCTCGGTGGCTCCTTCGTGTTCGACCCCTTCGAGCTCTACGCGGCGGGAGCCATAAGCAACCCGAACATGGTGGTGTTCGGGCAGATCGGCCGCGGCAAGAGCGCGTTCGTCAAGACGTTCCTGTGGCGCCAGGCCGTGTTCGGGCGGCGGGCCTGGGTCGTCGATCCCAAGGGTGAGTACGGCGACCTCGCCGACGCCTGGGGTGTCCGCCCGGTGGCGCTCCGCCCCGGAGGCGCCATCCGGCTCAATCCCCTCGACCCGGGACCCGACCCCGACGACGAGGCCGGACCCGACGCGGG
The DNA here is from genome assembly GCA_963843365.1 of uncultured Acidimicrobiaceae bacterium. Lineage (GTDB taxonomy): Bacteria > Actinomycetota > Acidimicrobiia > Acidimicrobiales > RAAP-2 > Bog-473. The sequence goes on from CAWJKG010000001.1 coordinate 259,472, forward strand.
CGGGCGTAGGCGGATGGAACTTCTTTCCTCGCTGGCGAGCGCCTGTCTCGGGCGATCGCTGGTGCCACGCGAGCGTGCAGCCCTGGCCGCCGCGCTGGGCGAGGTCACCCGCACCACCAGCGTCCCCACCGTGCCCGTGGTGGTGGAGGCGCTGCTGACGCCCACCCCTGACGCCGCCCGCTCGCTGCGGACCGAGCAGCGCGCGCTCCTCGAAGACGGGCGGGACGTCGCGCTGGAGCTGCGGCGGCTCGTCCACGGGGACCTCCGCGGCATGTTCGACGGCCCGACAACCGCTGGTCTGGACCTCTCCGCGCCCCTTGTCGTGCTCGACCTCTCCGCGCTCTATTCGTCTGCCGCGTTGGGGGTCCTGATGGCCTGCGCCACCGCCTGGCTCCAAGCAGCCTTGGCCCGCACGGCTGTCGACGGGAAGGGCCGGACGTCCGCTCGCGGACGCCTCTTTCTCGTGGTGGACGAGGCCTGGGCGATTCTGTCCAACCTGGGGGTGGCCCGCTGGCTGCAGTCCTCCTGGAAGCTCTCCCGCGCCTTCGGCGTGTCGAACGTCGCGGTGCTGCACCGCGTAACCGATCTCCGTTCCGTGGGCGCATCGGACTCCGAGCAGGTGGCGCTGGCCCAAGGTCTCCTGTCGGATTCGGAGACCCGCGTGGTCTACGCACAGTCGCCCGGCGAGCTCGAGGCGGCGTCGGAGTTGCTGTCGCTGTCGTCAACGGAAACCGATTTGCTCCCGCAACTCCGGCGGGGCATCGCGTTGTGGAAGGTGGGCCAGCGCTCCTTCCTGGTGCAACACCGTCTCAGCGCCATCGAGCGCACCATGGTGGACACCGATGCCGCCATGACGGCCAGGGCCCTGTGACTGCGCTCACCTCGCTCGTCCTGCCGCTGGGCCTGGGTGGGGCACTCTGCGCGGGCATTGCGCAGACGGGAGGAGCCTTGCGGGATCGGGGCCACCGCGTGGGCTCGACGACGCCCAGGGGCGCACGGTGGGCCCGACGACGCGACCTGCGGGCGCTGGTCCTGGCGGGCGGCACCCTCCCCTCGGGACGCCTTCGCCTCGGCGTTCTGCCCGGACTGGCCCGCCGCACCAGCCTGGCGGCCGAGACGGCACAGTCCCTGGTGGTGGTCGGTCCCACGCAGAGCGGCAAGACCACGAGCCTCGCCGTGCCGGCGATTTTGGCCTGGCGCGGACCCGTCGTGGCCGCCAGCGTGAAGAGCGACCTGCTCCGCCACACGCTGGGGACGCGGGCGCGCCACGGTCAGGTGTGGTGCATCGACCCCACCGGCAGCACCGGGGCACGGGTGAGCACCTGGTCGCCGCTCACCCGCTGCGGACAGTGGCGCGAGGCCAGCGCGGTCGCGACCGCGCTCTGCGAGGCCGCCAAGGGGGAAGGCACCACGGCAGACGGCGAGTTCTGGTACGCCACGGCGGCGAAGCTTCTGGCTCCGCTGTTCGTCGCCGCCGCGCTCGATCGTCGCACCATGACCGACGTGGTGCGCTGGGTCGACACGCAGGAGGCCGGGGAGGTGGCCGCCATCCTCGAGCGGTCCGCACCACCCGAGGTGCTGCACGCGGCGGAGGCAACCTGGTGCCGGGACGAGCGCACGCGCAGCTCCATCTACACGACCGCCGAGACCGTGCTCGCCCCGTTTGCCCACCCTCCGGCCGGGCCGCCGCCGGTCGGCGCATTCGAGCCCGACCACCTGCTGGCAGGCCCCCACACGCTGTACCTCTGTGCACCCGCCCACGACCAGCGCCGCCTGCGGGGGTACTTCACCGCGCTCACGCAGACCGTCCTGGCCCGTGCGTTCGCCCAGGCCACGAAGTCGGGCCGCGCGCTCGATCCGCCGCTCCTGGTGGTCCTGGACGAGGCGGCCCACATTGCGCCGCTGCCGGAACTCGACGGCTTGGCCGCCACCTGCGCCTCGCACGGGATTCAGATCGTGACCGTCTGGCAGGACCTGGCCCAGGTGCGGAGCCGCTACGGCGCCCGCGCCCCGACCGTGCTCAACAACCACCGGGCGAAGCTCTTCCTCCCTGGCATCGCCGATCCCGACACGCTCGACTACGCCAGCCGTCTCATCGGAGACGAGGACGCGCCCCATCCATCCGTCACCCGCGATCCCACCGGCCGACGCTCGACCACGTCGACGACGGCGCCGCGCCGGCTGCTGCCGCCCGAGGCGCTGCGCTGCCTGCCGCGGGGGAGGGCAGTCCTGGTCTACGGGACCCTGCCCCCGGCCCGGCTGCAGCTCCAGCCCTGGTGGAAGACGACGCCGCGGCGCCGCCGGCGCCGGTCCGGCGGTACACCTCACGGTTGAGCCGCCGGGTCTCCCGCACCCGAACCCGCCTTGCCCAGCCCGGCAGGCCTTCCGTAGTGTCGCCCAGGGACTTCAGAGGAAGGGGCGCAACATGACCACGGGCGAAGTGCGCATGCTCATCGACGGCGAACTCGTCGAGGCGTCGTCGGGCAAGCGGTTCGACAACATCAATCCGGCGACGGAAGAGGTGCTGGGCGAGGTGGCCGACGCCTCGGCCGAGGACATGCAGCGGGCCATCGACTCCTCCCGGCGCGCCTTCGACGAGACGGACTGGTCGACCAACCACGCGCTCCGCACGCGTTGCCTCGAGCAGCTGCAGGCCGCGCTCGAGGCCGAGCGCGAGGCGTTCCGCGAGGAGATCGTGGCCGAGGTCGGCTCGCCGCGGATGATGACGTTCGCGGCGCAGGTGGACTGGCCGATCGACGAGGCCCTGGGTTGGCCGACCAAGATGATCGACGAGTTCCAGTGGGAGCGCTCCCTGCCCAACTCCGAGATGATGGGGATGAAGAGCCGGCGCGGCGTCATCAAGGAGCCGATGGGCGTGATCGGCGCCATCGTGCCGTGGAACTACCCGCTCGAGGTCACGCTCAACAAGCTGGGCCCGATTCTGGCGACGGGCAACACGATGGTCCTCAAGCCGGCGCCCGACACACCGTGGAACGCCACGCGCCTCGGTCGCCTCATTGCCGAGAAGACGGACATCCCGGCCGGCGTGGTCAACATCGTCACCTCTTCGGACCACCTCGTCGGCGAGGAGCTCACCCTCTCGCCCAAGGTGGACCTGATCTCCTTCACGGGATCGACCGCCACCGGCAAGCGGATCATGGAGAAGGGCGCCGCCACCCTGAAGCGGGTCTTCCTGGAGCTGGGCGGCAAGTCGGCGATGATCGTGCTGGACGACGCCGACTTCGCGTCGACCGTGCCGATGGCCTCCATGGTGTGCGTGCACGCCGGGCAGGGGTGCGCCATGCAGAGCCGGCTCCTGCTGCCACGGTCGCGCTACGACGAAGGTGTCGAGCTCGTGACCGCCGGCATGGCCGCAGTTCCCTACGGTGACCCCACGAGCGACGAGGTCCTCATGGGTCCGGTCGTCAGCGCCAAACAGCGCGACCGCGTGCTGGGCTACATCGCCAAGGGCCAAGAGGAAGGCGCCAAGCTCGTCTTCGGCGGCGGCCGCCCGGCCCACTTGCCCAAGGGATGGTTCGTCGAGCCGACACTGTTCGTCGACGTGGACAACTCCATGACCATCGCCCAGGAGGAGATCTTCGGGCCCGTCCTCGTCGTCATCCCCTACGAGGACGACGACGATGCCGTCCGCATCGCCAACGAGAGCACGTACGGCCTCTCCGGCGGCGTCGTCTCGGCGTCCGAGGAGCGCGGGACGGCCATCGCCCGGCGTATCCGCACCGGCTCCATCAGCGTCAACGGCGGCATGTGGTACGGCGCCGACTCGCCCTACGGCGGGTACAAGGACAGCGGCATCGGCCGGCAGTGCGGCATCGAGGGGCTCGAGCAGTATCTGGAAACCAAGGCGATCGCCTGGCCGGGCTGAGCCGGGGTGGCCGCTAGGCCGCCCACTCCGCCAACAGCTCGTCCGTGGTGGCGAGCCGGGCCACGAAGGCCAGGCTGTGCCGGAGCATCGACGCGTGGTGTTCCGGCGGCGTGCCGACCGAGGCGTCGGTGGGCACCGTGACGTCGAAGTCCTCGTCGGCCGCGCCCACCGCCACGAGAGGCACGGCCAGGTTGGTCGACACGCCGGCCACGACGATCTGCTCCATGCCCATATTGCGGAGCATGGCGAGGACCTCCGTGCGGTACACCGGCGAGATGCCCTGGTGCCGCTCGAGCACCAGGTCGTCGGTGCCCACGCCGATCTCCGGCACGATCTCGAGGGCCTCGCTCGAGGCGCGCCAGTCCGCGGTCGAGGCCGTGGCCCGCACGATCGGCGAGCGCTGGCTGGCGGTGCGGCCCCCGGCCAGGGGCCGGTAGGTCAGGTGCACCACCTGTACGCCGGCGCGGCGTGCGCCGTCGGCGAGACGCGCCATGGCGGCGACGGCGGGCTGGGCCGCGGCGGCCAGCGCGGGGAGCACCGACAGATCGCCGATGACGCCGCGCTGGCACTCCACGAACAGCAGCGCCGTGGTGCGGGGGCTGCTCATCCGGTCGGTGCGCAGTCGCTCAGTCGGTGTACTGCGCCGGGCGCCCCTCGAGGATGACCGTCTTCGTCTCGAGGAAGGGGAGCAGTCCCTCCGTCCCGCCCTCGCGGCCGATCCCGGACTGCTTGAAGCCGCCGAACGAGATGCCGAAGTCGGTGCGGAAGGCGTTGTGGCCCACCGTGCCCGAGCGGAGCTGGCGGGCGACGTCCCGCGCCCGCTCGACGTCGTTGGTGAACACCGACGCGTTGAGCCCGTAGATCGTGTCGTTGGCGATGGCGATGGCCTGTTCCTCGTCCTTGGCCGGGATGACACTCAGGACGGGTCCGAAGATCTCCTCCTGGGCGATGGTGGACGAGTTGTCGACGTTGCCGAACACCGTCGGCTCGATGAACCAGCCGCGGTCGAGGTGGTCCGGCCGGCCGCCACCCGTGGCGAGTGTGGCGCCCTCGGCGAGCCCCTTGGCGATGTAGCCCTCGACCCGGTCGCGCTGACGCTCGGCCACCAACGGGCCCATCTGGGTCTGGGCATCGAAGGGGTCGCCCACCTGCACCTGGGAGAAGGTGCCGGCAAGGGCCTCGACGAGCTCATCGTGCCGGTTCTGCGTGACCACGATGCGGGTCAGCGACGAGCAGACCTGACCGGCCAGGAAGCACTCGGCGCGGGCGAGCGTGGCGGCGGCCGTCGCCAGGTCCATGTCGTCGAGGATGACCGCGGCGGACTTGCCGCCGAGCTCCAGGGTGCAGCGCGCGATCCGCTCCCCGCAGAGGGAGGCGATGCGCCGACCGGCCGCCGTGGAGCCGGTGAAAGTGATTTTGTCGACGCGGGGATCGCGGACGACGAGCTCGGACACCTCGCGGTCCGCCGTCACCACGTTGAGGACGCCCGGTGGGAGCCCGACCGCCTCGGCGACCTCCGCCACGACGTAGGCCTCACCCGGTGCCTCCGGCGAAGCCTTGAGCACGACGGTGCAGCCGGCGAGCAGGGCCGGAGCGATCTTGTAGGTGATCAGGCTCAACGGGGCGTTCCAGGGGATGATCGCCCCCACCACTCCGACCGGCTCGCGGACGAGCAGGCCGAACTCGCCGCCCATGCTCGGCCGGGCCTCCTCTTCGAAGGGGAAGGTGTCGGCGAGGCCGGCGTAGTACTCGAAGGTGCCCGCGGCCCCGGCCACGGACGCGGTGGCGATGAAATGGAGCACGCCGGACTCCCGGGGCCAGATCTGGCCGATGTCCTCGGCGCGCTTCTGCAGCTCCGTGGAGATGGCGCGCAGGTACTCCGCCCGCTGCCCGTGCGTCATGCGCGGCCAGGGTCCCTGGTCGAAGGCCTGTCGGGCCGCCCCGACGGCGCGGGCGACGTCGGCCTCCTGCGCCTCGGCGACGCTGAAGAAGTGCTGCTCGGTCGCGGAGTCGATCACGTCGATGACGGCGTCGGTGGAGGGCTTGACCCACTCCCCCCCGATGAAGAAGCGATCCGCGTGACGCAGGGGCGCACTGATTTCGTTGGTGAGGGCCATTCCGTCTCCAATCGTGAGGTCGATCTCCCGTCACCGTATCGCTGGTGGAGGCGGGCGGCACCCGCCGGAATCGGTCCGGCGGTCCCGGCGCGGCCCGGCCCGAAGATCGATACTGTGCTCACAGAGTGTCCTCAATAGGAAAGGGACGACAGCACATGGCCTGGAACTACGAGCTGTTCATCGACGGGGCGTGGACGTCCGAGGGGGCCTCGGGCTCCACTGAGGTCCTCGACCCGGCGACCGAAGCGGTCATCGGGTCGGTCCCGGAGGCGTCGACCAAGACCGCGGTGCGGGCGATCGAGGCGGCCCGGAGGGCCTTCGACGAGGGGCCGTGGCCCTTCATGAAGCCCGGCGAACGGGCGGCCAAGTTGGTGGCCATGGCCGAGATCCTGGAGCGGCGGGCGGGCGATCTGCGCGAGCTGATCATCGCCGAGACGGGATCGACGGGCTTCCTCACCGATGCGGTCCAGGGCGCCGGGTCGATCGGGATGCTGCGGTCGAACGCGAGCCTGGTCGAACACGCCTTCCCTTGGGTCGAGGGGGGCATGCCGAACGCCGGTCCCACCGCGTTGGGCGGCAACGCGATTCTGCGCGAGCCGATCGGCGTGGTGGCGGCGATCACCCCGTTCAACTTCCCCTTCATGCTGAACATCGTCAAGGTGGCGCCCGCGCTGGCCGTCGGCTGCACGGTGGTGCTCAAGCCGCACCCGTGGACGCCGCTCGACGCCATGATGATCGCCGAGGTGGCGGCCGAAGCCGGCATTCCGCCGGGTGTCCTCAACGTGATCAGCGGGCACGGCGAGGTGGGCGACGAGCTGACGTCGAACCCGATGGTGGACATGGTCACCTTCACCGGATCCACCGCCACGGGCCGCCGGATCATGGCGTCGGCCGCCGGGACGGTGAAGAAGGTCCAGCTCGAGCTCGGGGGCAAGAGCGCCACCGTGGTGCTGGGCGACGTGGGCGAGGACTACGCGCGCTCGGTCGGCTTCGGGCAGGTGCTCATGCACTGCGGCCAGGGGTGCGTCCTGCACACGCGGCTCCTCCTGCCCGAGGCACTCCTCGACGCGTACAAGGAAGGACTCGAGGCGATGCGCCCGATGATCACGATCGGCGACCCGCGGCAGGATTCGACGGTGCTGGGCCCGCTGATCCGCGAGCAGCAACGGGCGCGCGTCGAGGGCTACGTCGCGTCGGGCCTGGAGCAGGGCGCCGAGCTGCTCTGCGGCGGGAAGCGGCCCGACGGCATGGCCAAGGGCTACTTCTACGAGCCGACAGTGTTCGTCAGCAACAACGACACGCGCATTGCGCAGGAGGAGATCTTCGGGCCTGTGCTCACCGTGGTGCCGTATTCGGGCGAGGACGCGGACGCGGTGCGCCTGGCCAATGACTCCATCTACGGCCTGGGTGGAGGTGTCGTCTCGACGTCGGAGTCGCGCGGTTTCAACGTGGCCCGGCAGATCCGGGCGGGGCTGGTGACGGTCCAGAAGGTCGGGTCCGAGCCCCTGGCCGACGTGGGCCCCGGCGCCGGACAAGGGCCGGGGTGGGGCGACGAGTTCAAGGGCATCGGCCAGAGCGGCGCCTTCGGCGGGTACAAGCAGTCGGGCCTGGGCCGCGAATGGGGGCGCCACGGCCTCGAGGACTTCACCGAGATCAAGAATCTGGTCTGGAGCTAGACGGGGTCACCGAGCGATCGGTCCGGCGAGCGATCGGTCCGGCGAGGACAGGTCAGGCGGGGATACCGAGTTCGGCCAGCACCGCCGCGGTGTCGGCACCGAGGTCCGGCGCGTGTGCCGTGACGGGCCGCGCCTGCGGGGGCGCGACCGGTACCGCGAAGGAGCCGGGAACCGGGAGCGTCGGCCCGGCGAGGTGGGCACTCACGGCCGCCATGGCGACATCGAGCAGCCAGCGGCCGCCGGAGTGGAGGGCGTCGATGCAGGCGCCGGCCGCAGTCAGGCCGGTGAGCGGATCGGCAGCCGCATCGGCACAGAAGAGAGGGCCGCCTTCGGTGTGCGTGACGAGTCCGCCCGCCGCCGCCGCATCGTCGCCGAAGGCGACCCGATTGGCATCGTCGCCCGCCCGTCCGTACCCGGTGATGGAGACCCACACCTGCGGTCCGCCGGCCGCCACCAGCTCGGTCGGGTCCAGACCGAACTGCGCTAGCGCGCGCGGCCGGCTGGCCTCAATCACGATGTCCGCCCTCTGCACCAGGGCGTGCAGCGCGCGGACGCCGTTCTTGCTCCGCAGGTCGAGGGCGACCGATCGCTTGTGCCCGTTGAGGAGGTCGAAGAAGGCGCGGCTGCCGCGGCGGGCGCCGTCGGGGCGTTGCGTCGACTCCACCTTGACCACGGTGGCCCCAGCGCGTGCGAGGAGATCACCGCAGAGCGGGCCGGCCCAGAGCGCGGACAGATCGACCACGACGACTTCGCGGAGATCGGGTCGTGGTGACGCGTCGCCCAGCCGTGTCGGGAGGACGGCGGACCGCCCTGCGGGGCCGGCTGCCTCGCCCAGCCGGGCGACCGGCAGCCCGAGAAGCCGGGCCCGTTCGGTCAGGCGGCGCGGGTCGTCGCGGCCGAGGTGCGCGGCAACAGCGGACCAGACCGCCGGTGCCGATGCCGGAGCCGGGTCCAGCTCGAGCCAGGCCGCGACCATCTCCATGTCGTCGTCGCGGGGCAACGAGACGGCCAGAAACTCCCCGGCGCACGGGAGCAACCGGCAGCTTCCTCCGCAGCTCGTGCTGCCGCGGCGCCACAATCCCATGAGCGCGGCACGCTCACCCAGGAGAGCGAGCGCGTCGAGGCCGGGGAAGGGCAGCGCCAGCCGGTCGATTCCCTCCAGCAGGCCCTCCGGGGGCCCGGCCGGGGGCTCCGCTGGACGGCCGGTGAGCGCCATGGCTCCGCTCCGGGCCCAGCGCTCCAGTCGGGGGTCGTCCAGCTTCGAGATCGACACTGCGGGCAGGGTAACGTCTCGCGATCCTCGAACATCTGAGCGCCGAGTCACTGCTCGCCGAGCTGCGCAGCGACGTGATCCCCGAGCGAAGCGGGGCCGTCGTGCTCCACCTGCACGAGGGGCTCACCTTCCCGGGCGACGATGTGCCGGAGACCCGGACCAGCCTGCCGTTTGTCGTGGTGGGCGTCGCGCACGGCGACGTCGACGACCGCTGGTCCGCACTCTGTGACGTCGTGGTCGACGCCGACGACGACGCCGACGACGCGGCGCTCGAACGCATTGTCGCCAACGTCAGCGACCATCCGCTCACGGCGACCACGCTGGCGTTGCTGCTCCGCGGGCAGGAGCGCGCGTCGGTGCATGAGGGGCTCGTGGCCGAGTCGGCGGCATACTCGGTCCTCCAGTCGGGTCCCGAATTCGCCACCTGGCGCGCCGCGCATCCGCCGCGGGCCGGAGGCGACGCCGGGCGCCGGGTCGGGGTCGAGCGCGACGGGGCGACGCTGGCGATCACGTTGACCCGGCCCGATCGGCTGAATGCGCTGGACGCGCTGATGCGGGACGAGCTGGTGGAGGCCCTGGCCCTCGCCGCCGCCTCGGACGTCGAACGGGTGGAGCTGCGCGGTGCGGGCCGGGCCTTCTGCGCCGGGGGGGACCTCGACGAATTCGGCAGCCGGTCGGATCCGGCCTCCGCCCACCTCATCCGTCTGGAGCGCAGCATCGGGCGCGCCCTCTTCCAGTTGCGTCAGCCGACCACGACGTATCTCCACGGCGCGTGCATGGGATCCGGCATTGAGCTCGCTGCCTTCACCGACACGGTCGTGGCGGCGCCTGACTCGCAGATCGCATTGCCCGAGATCGGACTGGGCCTCGTTCCCGGTGCGGGGGGGACGGTGAGTCTGCCTCGCCGGATCGGCCGCCTGCGCACGGCCTGGCTGGCCTTCTCCGGGTGCACCATCGACGCCGCCACGGCGCGGGAGTGGGGTCTGGTCGACGAGCTCGTCGCCCAGCCCTGATTAGGCGAGCCCCGCGCCACGGGCCCCGGGACCGGTTCCGGGGGATGGGGCTGACGCCTCGCCGGCCGAATCATCGCTGGCCAGGCCGTTGGAAGCCATTATGGGTATACTCTATTTGCCATGCGACACCCTTGGGACCGCCGCCTCGGGTTCTGGTGGCTGGCCGAGGAGTACCCCGACCAGCCGGCGGTCGTGGAGTGTCCCGCCGGCGAGACGCTCACCTTCTCCGAGCTCGCCGGTAGGGCCCACCAACTGGTACACGGCCTGCGGGCACGCGGCCTCGTGGCCGGGGACATCTTTGCCTACGCCCTGCCCAACGACGTCGACATGCTGGGCTGGCAGCTGGCGGCGCAAGAGGGCGGGTTCTCGTCCATCGCCCTGAACCCGGCCCTGTCCGGGCCGGAGATACGGCGCATCGTGGACCACTCGGAGGCGAAGGCCCTGGTGCTGCATCACGACCTGGCAGACCGGGCGGAGCAGATGGAAGGCACGGGGTCCATCGCCCTGCGTGTCGCGGTGCGCGGCGACATCCCCGGATTCACGAACGTGCGGGACCTGCTTGAGGGCCAGCCCACGACCGAGCCGCCCGACCGGGTGCTCGGACTCCCCATCAACTATTCGTCAGGCACGACGGGGCAACCGAAGGCGGTGGTCCGCGCCCGGACCCGCGCCATCGACCCGTCTGTGGCCGCCGACGGCGCCAAGTCGTTCGGCCACGCCTTCCAGTTCCAGCCGCTCACGGGTGTACATCTCGTTTCGGCGGGTATGCACCACGGAGGGTGCCAAGGCTTCTACCTCGGTGCGCTCAACGTGGGGCAGGCCGTCGCCATTCTGGGCAAGTTCGACCCGGAAAGGACGCTCGACCTCATCGCCCGCCACCGCGTGACCACCGCCTACATGGTGCCGACCCAGTTCGTCCGGCTCCTCCGGCTTCCCCGGGAGGTCAAGGACCGCTACGACGTCTCGAGCCTGGAGGTGGTCGTCCACTCGGCCGCCCCCTGCCCGCTGGAGGTCAAGCGGCAGATGATGGAGTGGTGGGGCCCGGTCATCTGGGAGACGTACGGGGGCATGGAAGGGGCGGCGACCATCGCGAAGCCGTACCGCTGGCTCGAGAAGCCGGGCACCGTCGGCCGATCGGTGGCGGGCATGACGGTCCGGATCCTCGACGAAGACGGCAAAGAATTGCCTCGCGGTGAGGTGGGCCATGTGTATCTCGAGCCGGCGTCGGGCGCCTCTTTCTCCTACAAGGGGGATCCCGAGCTGACGGCATCGGTCACCCGGGGCCAGGCGTTCACGCTGGGGGACATCGGCCTCATGGACGAGGACGGCTACCTGTTCATCCGTGACCGGGCCAAGGACATGATCATCAGCGGTGGCGTGAACATCTTCCCGGCTGAGGTCGAGAGCGTGCTGTCCCAGCATGCCGCCGTCGGGGACGTGGCAGTGTTCGGCGTGCCGGATCCGGAGTGGGGCGAGCAAGTGAAGGCGGTGGTCGAGGTCGTCGAGGGTGTCAGTCCGAGCGAAAAGCTGGCGGAGGAGCTCATCGCGTACTGCCAGGAGCACATCAGCCGCTACAAGTGCCCGCGCAGCGTGGATTTCCGCGACCATCTGCCCCGGACTGACGGAGGGAAGCTGTACAAGCGGATCCTGCGGGACGAGTACTGGGCATCGACGGAGCGCCGCGTCTGATGGGCATCGGGCCCGCTCGCCTCGGGGGGCGCTGACGTGGACCTGGGCTTCAACGAGGAGCAGGAATTGCTGCAGGCAACGACCCGTCGCTTCCTGGAGGAACGACAGTCCCTGGCCGAGGTGCGCCGGTCGATGGAGGCCGCCGACGTGTTCGACCCCGAGGTCTGGCGCGAGGGCGCCGCTCTCGGCTGGACAGCCATGCTCGTCCCGGCCCGCCACGAGGGGGGCAGCGTCACGGCGCAGCCGCTGGTGGATCTGGTGGCGCTGGGCCTCGAGTTGGGCCGCACCTTGCACCCCGGGCCGTTCGTCCCGTGCAATGTCGTGGCCGGTGCCATCACGCGGTTCGGCACGGAGGCACAGGCGGCCGAGTGGCTGCCGCGTCTGGCACGGGGAGAAATGACAGCGGCCTGGTGCCTCAGCGACGACGGCTCGCCCGCGGTCGACGCCGTCGGGGTCCGGGCGGCGCGTGAGGGCGACACCTGGCGGCTGGATGGACGCGCCGACTACGTCCACGGTGCCGCCAACGCGTCGGTCCTCCTCGTGGTCGCGACCGATGTCGCCGGCGACGTCTGCCACTTTCTGGTGCCACACCCGGGCGGCGGGCTGTCGGAACGGAGCCTGTCGGGTCTCGACGTCACACGACGCTTCGCCGAGGTCCGCTTCGAAGGCGTGACGGTGCCCGCCACCGCACAGCTGGCCGGCGGGTTCGACGTGGTCGACCATTGCCTGGCCGTGGCGACGGTGCTGCAGTCGGCCGAATCCGTCGGCGCGGCGGACGTCCTCTTCGACTCGACAGTGGACTACCTGAAGGCGCACGTGCAATTCGGCCGCACCATCGGCAGTTTCCAGGCCATCAAGCACCGGGTCGCCGATCTGCTGATCCAACTGGAGAGCATGCGCGCCGCCACGTACTACGCCGCGCTGGCCTTGGGGGACGGGCTGGACGACGCCGCCGAGGCCGTCGCCACCGCGGGGGCCTACGTGGACGACACGTTCGCGCACCTGTGCGGCGAGGCGTTGCAACTGCACGGCGGCATCGGATTCACGTGGGAACACGACGTCCATCTCTTCACGCGCCGGGCCAAAGTGAACCAGGTCCTCTACGGCGACGGCGCCTGGCACCGGGAGCGCCTCGTGCAGCTTTTGGAAGCGGACGCCACCGGGCCGGGCGGGGAGGACTGAAGTAATGGACGTCAGCGTTCCCACCATCCCCGACAGCTACGACGACTACCGGGCCACGCTGCGCGCCTTCATCACCGAACACAAGCCGGTGCTCGAGTGGAAGCAACGCACGGGGCTGCGGGTGCCCGACGCCGCCGCCGACATTGAGCGTTTGCGGGTCTACGTGCGTGCGATCTACGACGCCGGTTATCGGCTCGACCGGTTCTCCACCGAACGGGGGGACGGGTTCGAGCAACGGATCCTCGAACAGGAGCTCGGCGCGGCCGGAGTGCCGTACGTGCTGGGCAATCCGCTGGTCGCCGGTGCCCTGAAGCACTTCGGCACGGACGAGCAGCGCGCCACGTACTTCCCACCTATGGCGCGGGGCGACCACATCTGGACGCAGCTCTTCAGCGAACCCGATGCGGGCAGTGACCTCACGTCGTTGCAGACGCGGGCGACCCGCATCGACGACGAGTATGTGGTCGTCGGCCAGAAGGTCTGGAGCACGTGGGCGCAATGGGCGGACTACGGGTACCTGTTGGCGCGCACCGAGCCGGTGGAGGGCGCCGGCGGCATCACCGCCTTCATCCTCGACATGCACAGCGCCGGCGTCGACGTGCGCCCCCTGCGCGAAATGACGGGGACGACCGACTTCAACGAGGTCTTCTTCGACGAGGTGCGCATCCCGGCCCGCAACATCATCGGTGCCCCGGGCGGGGGGTGGCGCGTGGCTGGCGCCAGCCTGGCCGAGGAGCGCACGGGAGTCGGCTCCGCCGGTGGAGGTGGCGGCTCGGACCCGGCACGGCGGTTAGTCAGCCTGGCCCGCCGGACCCGGCGTCGGGGCGGGACGGCCCTCGAGGACGGGGCGGTGCGCCAGCGGATCGGGGACCTGGCCGCCCGCTCCCGCATCCAGCGTCACCTGGGGCAGCGGATCGCCACGAAGGCGGCAAAAGGCCAGATCACGGCGGCCGACGCTCCCATTGCAAAGATCTGGTTCAGCGAGCTCAACCTGGAGATGGTGGAGGCCGCCCTGGCCCTGCAGGGGCCCCGGTCCATGGTCGTCGAAGGCGATCCGTCGGCGGAGGAGGATGGGCGCTGGCAGGACGCCTTCCTTTACGCTCGTGCCTGGACCATTGCAGGAGGGTCGAACGAGATCATGCGCAACCTCATCGCCGAGCGGGGACTGGGCCTGCCCCGCGAGCCCCGCGGCCAGTCGTGACGTCGACGTCGCCGCACGCGCACCAGCACTCCAGCCCGTCCCCGCCCCACGCCCAGCGTGCACGGGGCGCCGCCGCGGCCAATGACCCCTTCCCGGGCGTCGAGAAGGTCCGGGACGGGTTGTGGAGCATTCCCGTGCCGCTGCCCAACAACTCGCTGCGCTACGTGCTCGTCTACGTCTTCGAGACCGACCGCGGTCCGTATCTGATCGATGCCGGCTGGAACACCGACGACGCCTTCGGTGCATTGCAGACCGGCATGAAGGAGGTGGGCTGCGACATCGGGGACGTGCAGGGCGTCATGGTGACGCACATCCATCCCGATCACTACGGGCTGGCCGGACGGATCAGGGAGGCCTCGGGAGCGTGGATTTCGCTGCACCCGGCCGATGCCGAGCTCATTCACGACCGCTACGACGAGCCGGACGACCTGTTGGACCGCGTGGCGGCCGCCCTGCGCCGCATGGGTGCGCCGGCGGAGGAGCTCGAGCCCCTGCGCAACGCCGCCATGCCCGTGCGCCAACTGGTCGACGCCGTGGTGCCCGACCTCCTGCTGGAGGACGGGGCGCACCCGGAGGTGCCGGGGTGGGATCTCACCGCCATCTGGACACCCGGCCACTCGCCCGGGCACCTCTGCTTCTACGAGGCGACGCAGGAGCTCATGCTCTCGGGGGACCACGTGTTGCCCCGCATCACGCCGAACATCCCGTACCACCCGCAGGCCGCGGCCAACCCGCTCGGCGACTACCTGGACTCTCTCGACAAGCTCGAGCCCTACCGGGTCAACGAAGTGCTGCCGGCGCACGAGTACCGCTTCGACGACCTGCACACCCGCCTGGAGGAGCTGCGCCAGCACCACCGCGACCGCTTCGGCGAGGTAATCGCCATTCTGCGCGAAGGGCCGCACAACGCGTGGGACGTGGCTTCGCACATGAAGTGGTCGCGGCCGTGGGACGACATTGAGGGCTTCATGCGCCGTGCCGCAGTGGGCGAGGCCGTCTCCCACCTGCGCGCCCTCGAGATCGACGGTGTGGTGCAGGTGGAGGACGGCGAGCCGGTCCTGTGGTCACTGACGGCCGAGGCCGTTGTCTGATGGTGGTGCGACCGAGACACCGACACCGACACCGACACCTGCTCCCAGACCGGCACCGAGCGCCCGCTCACAGAAGGACCGCACCTGACGCGCCGCGTCGGCGGGTGCGAGCGCGCGGTCGCGGGCGGGGTTGAGGTCGGCCGCCGCCCACACCACCGAACGGATGAGCGCGGCGTCCGCAGGCGGGTCAGCCAGGGGGAACGATCCGTCAGCCGCACCGGCGCGCAACAGCGCCTCGAGCGGAGCGGCCAGCACCGCCGACGCGTGGCGCATCTCGTCGACGTAGCCCTCTGCCTTCATGGCGCCGGGTGAGCCCAGCACGCCGATGCGGGCTGCTTTCGTCGGGTCGTGGCCGAAGGACAGGATCTCGTCGATCCAGGCGTGGAGTGCCTCCTGGGGGGAGGCGGCCGCGTCGACCTTGGCCCACAGGCGGGTTGCCGCGGCGTCCGCCTCACGGCGGAAGAGCGCGCACAGCAGCTGGTCCTTCGATCCGAAGTGCCGGTAGAACGAGCGGGTCGACAGGTCCGCTTCTCGCAAGATATCGGCGACTGCGGCATGGGCGTAGCCGTTGCGCTCCATGACGACGAGTGCCGAGTCGAGAAGGATGCGCAGCTCGTCCGCGGTCTCGAAGCGCCGGGGCCGACCGGTCCGTGCCGGCGACGGGTCGGTCGGAGCGGCGACGTCCAGGGCGGCGGCCCGGGTGATTGGCGCCGACGAGGCCGCCGTGGTCGGCGTGGTGGACGCGATGTTCCCCATCGCAGTGCTCAGGCCGTGCGGGTCTGGTCCGGCGGGAGGGAACCGGCGAGCACCGGCACCTCGGCCAGGGTCCGCAACCCGTCGTTCAGGTGCGTGCAGCAGTCGGTGTTGCGCAGGCGATCCAACACCTCCCGCCGCAAGGCGCGCAAGGGCGTGCCCTCCATCCGTGTCGCGTGCGGTGCCGCGCCCGGGCACTCCGGATACGGCAGGACGCGAGGGACGGCCGTTACGGCGGTGAGAGTGGCGGTCACCGGGTCGGCCGTGGCGAGGATCTCGTACTCGTGGACCACCTCCTCCTCGCCCGCCGGGTTCCAGCAGCTGTCGCGAAACATGGAGTCGATGCGGATGACGCTGTCCTCCTCCCAGACGTCCACCCTGCGGGCCCGGCGCATGGCGATCTCGGGATGGTCGCCCACGTCGTGCCAGCCGATCGGGTCGGCGGGGTCGGCCAGCGGGCCGGGGTGACCGAGGTTCGTGCTTACCCCCTTGAGCGTGCCGTCGGGATTGAGCGCGCTCGAGCCCGGCTGGAAGCCCGAGCAGACCCCCTGCATCACCGGCGGGGTGTCGGACATGCGGTCCTGAAACCCGGGAAGGAGATGTGCCCACGTGAAGAAGGCGAAACCCGAGATGAGCGTGGCGCCGGCCAAATCATCGAGCAGGAGGTGGAGCAGCGTGCCCGCTTCCACCTCTTCGGGGAACTCCTCGGCGATCGCCTTGCGCAGGTTCCCTCGCGCCTTGCGACCGACCAGTCGCTCCAACCCGTCGACCGCCGGTTCGGCGTCGATCGTGTGGATGTCCCAGCCTGGGCCGGCGACGACGGAGAGCGCGGCCGACCCGATGGCCTTGGGCGCGCCGTTTGTCGGGGTGAGGAGGTCGCGGGCCCGTCCGTCGAGATGGAGGTCCTTCCCGAGCCCGTCCGGCCAGGACATCAGCATGGTGGAGGTCCGCCGGATCGACCCGGGACGCCGGCGGGGCGGGGTGGCGACGGGGTCGTTGGGGGCAGGGGCCAGCTGTGCACTCACGGGCGCCGCGCTTCGCAAACCATGTTTTCATGATGGCACGGGGCTTGTCGACGGTCCCTTTTCGGACCACTCTTTTGCCGAACGTGCAGGTCACACGGAAGGAGATCTACGGGGGCGCCGGATAGGCTTGGTCGATGACGTCGCCGCCGGCCGCACGTGACGTGGCCCGGCCGGGTGCCGACACGAACGCCAAGCGGGCCGCCAAGGTGGCCGACCGCATCATCGAGGACGTCATGGCCCTGGGGTGGCCGGTCGGAGAGGTCCTCGGGTCGGAGGCCGATCTCCTCGATCGCTACGACGTCAGCCGCGCCGTATTCCGGGAGGCCGTCCGCCTGCTGGAACATCAGCAAGTGGCGCGCACGCGCCGCGGCCCGGGCGGCGGTCTTGTCATCACCGAGCCGACAATCAGCGCGGTCACCGACGCGGTGGTCCTGTACCTGCACCGCGTGGACGCCCGCCTCGACGAGATCTTCGAGGCGCGCATCATCCTGGAGGAGTTGGCGGCCCAGCTCGCATCGGAACGCACGGACGAGCGCGAGCTCGACGAGCTCCGGCACTTCGCCCAGAGCGACCCGGTCGAGCCCGCTCACGACCCGCGCGAGCTCCACACGCTGATTGCGGCCGTCAGCCACAATGCGGGGCTCGAGCTGTTCGTCGACGTCTTCAACCAGGTGGCACAGCTGTACTCGCCCGATTGGCAGCGCCTCGGCAGCACGGTCGAGAAGGAGGCCGTGCACGCGCACGCCAGGATCGCCGAAGCGGTGATGATCGGGGACGCCGGCCTGGCGCGCAACCGGATGCGCAAGCATCTGCAGGCGGAGGCGGAATTCTTCCGCCGCCGGCGTTCGACCCGCCAACTGCTGCCGGACTCCGTGGTGCTCGCCGACTCAAAACTGGGCAAAGGCGCCGAGACGGTGGCCCGCAACATCACCCAGGCCATCGTGGCGGAGGATCTCCAGCCCGGCGACCTCGTCGGAACCGAGCCGGAGTTGATCGCTCGCGAAGGCGTGAGCCGGGCTCTGCTGCGGGAGGCCGTGCGCCTGCTGGAGCATCACCACATTGCGCGCATGCGACGAGGTCCGGGTGGCGGGCTCTTCGTGATGGCGCCGAGCGCGGACGCAGTGACCGAAATGGCGGCCATCTATCTGGCCCGGCGAGGTATGCAACTCACCGAACTGGCCGAGATGCGCACTGGGGTGGAGGTGGCGATCGCCGACCTGGCTGCGGAGCGCATCGACGCGGCGGGTATCGCCGGCCTGTACGACGCGCTGTCCCGCGAGGAGCACGCCACGGACGCGGAACGGGTCGAGGCGGTGCACGACCTGCACGCGGCAGTGGCCGCCGCTGCGCAGAACCGGGTGCTCAACCTGGTGGCGCTGGTACTCATCCGGCTCAGCCGCCTGCACCAGATTGAGCGTCTGGCTCCCAAGATGCAGCGCCAGATTCAGGCCGAGGTCCTCAAGACCCACACCGGCATCGCCGAGGCCGTGGCGGCCGGGGACCGCGAACTCGCCCGCCACCGCATGCGCCGGCACCTCGAGGCGCTCGGCGCGCTCATGCGCTGACCCCGGGGCCGTTCGTACGCCCCGCGTGGTGGTGGCCGACCGAATCGGCTTTTAGTATCCTCTTTACCGGCGGCCGCAGATCCCGTTGCGCCGGACGAAGAGGAGCCATGGCGACGACATCCGAAGACTTCGAGAAGGCCACCGACTACCAATTCAAGGAAGAGGACATCGAACGGGCCAAGGCCCTGGTGGGACGGTGGTCGCCGGTCGGGGGCAGGGAGTTCCTGACGACGGCCACGCCCGACGTCATGCGGAATTTCGCCCGGGGCTACGGCGACGACAACCCGTTGTTCACGTCCGAGGACTACGGCACGACCACCCGCTGGGGCGGCCAGATCTCGCCCCCCATGATCGCCATTGCGTTGAACCGCCCCCTCTACGGCGATCCGCACAAGGAGAAGATCAGGCGCCCCTCCTTCCGGGGCATCCACGTGTTCGTGTCCGGCAGCACCTGGCAGTGGTTCCGACCGCTGCAGGAAGGTGACGGCCTGTACAGCTTCGGTGGGACCGAGTCCGTCGTCGAGAAGAAGTCCGAGTTTGCCGAGCGCTCACTCTTGACGACATATACGAGCGTAAAGATGAACCAGCGGGCCGAGATCGTTGCTATCTCTCGCACGCTCGCCATTTACACGGAGCGCAAGACGGCGCGGGAGAAGGGAAAGTATGCCGCCCTCGAGCCGGCCCGGTACACCGACGAGGACCTGGAGCAGATCGACGCCGTGTACGCGGCGGAGGAGGTCCGGGGGTCCACACCGCGCTACTGGGAGGATGTCCATGTGGGGGACGCGCTGCAGCCAATGGCCAAGGGGCCGCTGACGACGACCGACATGATCGTGTTCCATGCAGGCGGCTACGGCTTCGTTCCCTACGAGCCCTGCGCCAATCGCATCGCCTACAAGAATCGTCAACGTATCGCGCCGTTCTACGTAAAGAACGAATACGGGATCCCCGATGTGGCGCAGCGGGTCCACTGGGACAACGCCTGGGCGCAGGCCATCGGCAACCCGATGGCCTACGACTACGGGGTAATGCGCGACTGCTGGCTGAGCCACTACATGACCGACTACATCGGTGACGACGGCTGGCTGGTTTCGCAGTCTTCCGAGATACGGAAGTTCAACTACATCGGCGACACCCATGTGCTCACGGGCGAGGTCGTGGACAAGCGGCAGGAGGACGGCCGCTGCGTCGTCGACATCGAAATGCGGGGGACCAACCAGCGCGACACCGTGACCTGCCCGGCCAAGGCGACGGTCGCGCTGCCGAGCCGCGCGCACGGGCCGGTCCGTCTGCCCGACCCACCGGCCGAGCTGGCCGCGCGGGCCGTGCAGATGCTCGAGCGCCACCATGAGATCGTGGCGGAACGGAAGGTGAGGGGGACCGGGGAGCAGGAATCGGATTGAACCGCTCCGGGCGGCCGTGGAGCCTTCGTTCGACCCGGGGACCCCAGGCCTTCTACGCGAGTTCTTATCCCTTCCTCGTAGGACTCCAATGTTTCGGGACCAGTGTTGGGGCATGCGATTGCACAAGGGCTGCGCCGCCGCCCTCGGGCTCCTGTGCTCGGTGGCCGCCACCGTCGCCGTGTGGAGCGGCCCCCTGGCGGCAGCGTCGGGGGATCTGCGGTCGAATGCTGCGAGCATCCAGGTCGGCGCCTCGGCCCACACCGCGAAGTAGTGGGTTCCGGACGCCACACTGGCCGTTCAGCCTCCGCCCGTCCTGTCGGCGTCCGCTGAAGGCCTGTCGCGGCCCCGTACCAACCGGGCCGAGGTTCTCTGATTCTCCGCTTCATGAGCGAAGAGCCATCGCCGCCGCTCGACTTCGTCCTCCGCGGCGTTGAGGTTGTCCTTGACGAGGGCCAGGACCGCGGACGGCGTGCGGACGAGGTTCGCTGCGACCTCGTAGGTGTAGTCGACGAGACCCTCGGGTGGGAGGACGGCGTGGACCATGCCGAGCTCCGCCGCGCGACGCAGGGATCTTCTCGTTGAGCAGGTACAGACGCCGGGCCAGGCCGGTGCCGCCGATGCGGGTCCAGAAGAACGACCCCCCGTAGTCGCCCGCGAGGCCGTTGGGTGAGAAGCCCGCGGAGAAGACGGCGTCATCAGATGCGAAGCGCAGGTCGCAGGCTGCGGCCAGGCTGCAGCCTGCGCCGACGGCCGGACCGCCCACCATGGCGATGGTCGGCTTCGGCATGAGATGCAGCAACATCGCTGCGTGGAAGTCGTGGCGCGACCGGTCACCCGACAAGGCGTCGACGGGGACACCCTTGTCTCCGTCCGCCCCGCTTGCCCCGTCCTTGATGTCGCCGCCGGAGCAGAAGCCGCCATGGCCGCCCTCCGGCGCCGCGCCAGTCAGGACGACTACCTTCGCGCCCGGGTCCTCGGCCATGTGGCGGACGACGCCGTCCAGTGCGCTGATGAGTGCTCCGTTGAGCGCGTTCCGGCGCTCCGGCCGGTTGAGCGTGATCGTCCCCACGCCATCGGTGACGTCGGTGAGGAGTACCGGTGCCGTCTCGCTGTCGCTCACGGCAGATGACACTGCCACGTTCCCGTCCTCTCCTCTCCGCCCTGCTCTCCCGACTCCTCGCTTGGGACGGGCCAATTGCCGATTCAGTATACTGAATATGCCTCTTGGCGGGCGCCGTGCGGGCCGTTCCGCGGTCTTGGGCGAGCGGGCGCACGAAGGCCATACTGAGGCGCCTCGGTGACTGGGCCGGGGCGATGTGCAGCTCTGCGCCAACAGCGCGAAAGAAAGGTCGTGGCCTGATGACGGACAGTGCGACGGAGGCGCCGGCCGAGCCGGTTCTCGTCAAGGAGCGGCGAGGAGCCGTCGAGGTGCTGCGGCTCAACCGACCCGAGGCCCGCAACGCGTTGAACCCCGAACTGCTGGCCGCCATTGGACTCGCCATGCTCGATGCCGAGCAGGACAGCGAGGTGCGCGCGGTGGTCCTCACGGGGACCGGGGACAGGGCGTTCTGCGCGGGCATGGACCTGCGCGGCTTCGCGGAGGGCGGCACCGGTGGCATGGGTCACGATCCCGACGCCATGCGCGGCTTCGCCCGCTTCACCCAGGGAGAGATCCGGGTGCCGGTGATCGGTGCCGCCAACGCGACCGCGGTGGCGGGCGGTTTCGAGCTGCTCCTGGGCTGCGACGTCGTGGTGGCGTCGGAAAAGGCCTCCTTCGGACTGCCCGAGGTCAAGCGGGGCCTCTTCGCCGCGGGCGGTGGCGTCTTCGTCAGTACGCGCATCCCCTTGGCGGTGGCGCTCGAGCTCACGCTGACGGGCGACCCCATCGACGCCAGCAGGGCACAGTCCCTGGGTCTGATCAACCGGGTCGTCCCTCCAGCCGACGTGCTCCATGCCGCGCTGGCCCTGGCCGAACGGATCGCCCGGAACGGACCGCTGGCACTGCAGGCCACCAAGGAGTTGGTCCGCACCGCGTCGACGGACCTGGAGCGTGCCCGCACGCTGGCAGCGGAGTGGCAGCCCAAGGTGTTCGGGAGCGACGACGCCAAGGAGGGTGCCACCGCCTTCATCGAGAAGCGTGACCCTGTCTGGACGGGCCGCTAGGACAGTCCGAACGGAACGACGGGACCGGCAGACCCGCCAGTCAGTTCGTGCTGGTCGCGTTGTCGGGCTCCGGGGCCGGCGGTTCCAGGGGTACCGTGACCCGGGCGACCACAACGTCGTCCCGGCCCCGCAGCGCGGCGGACAGGACCAAGTCGATCTGATTGTGCAGGATCCGGTACCGCAGCTTCGGGGGCCGTACGACGGGGATGAGCACCACGAGCTGATCGTCGGGGTGGTCGGCGCGCAGCTCGTCGATGAAGGCGACGATGGGCTGAACCACCGAGGCGTACTCCGTATGGAGGACGCGCAGCGGTATGCCGCAATTCCAGCGGTCCCAATGGTCGAAGAACCGGGCGGCGTAGGAGGCGCCCTCCTCGCCCCCCTCGAGCACGACCGTCACGGCAATGACCTCCTGTCCGAGCGATTCCGCCTCGCTGAGCGCGTGCTCGGTGAGGCGCGAGATCCGGTTCACCGGGACAACGACGATGGTGTGCTTGGGGGCGGGACGGCCCGGGTCCTCGTCGAAGCGGAGGTCCTTGGCGGCGCGCTCGTAGTAGGCGTGGATGCGCAGGAAGAGCAGAATGAAGGCCGGGATGGCGATGACGACCACCCAGGCACCCTCGGTGAACTTGGAGATGAGGAACACGAGGGTGGCGATCGCCGTGATGACGGCGCCGACGCCGTTGACGGTGGCGCGGCGACGCCACCGGGCGGGTCGCTCGCGCCACCAGTGCACGACGAGGCCGGCTTGCGACAACGTGAAGCCGATGAAGACGCCGATGGCGAACAGCGGGATGAGGTCGTTGGTGTTGCCGCCCACGGCGATGAGCAACGCCCCGGACATCAGGGTCAGGACGAAGATGCCGTTGCCGAAGGTCTGGCGGTCGCCACGGATGGTGAACAGATGCGGCAGGTAGTTGTCGCGGGCCACCAGGCTGGCCAGAACCGGGAGGCCGCCGAAGGAGGTGTTGGCCGCCAGGGCCAGCACGACCGTGATGGTGATCGAAATGATGTAGTAGGCCCACCCCCTTCCGACCGACATCGCCATGATCTGGCTCAACACGGTCTGGCCGCTGCGGGGACCGATCTCCCAGCGCTTGGCGAGCACGGCCAGGCCCAGCAGCATGGCGCCGAGAATGAGGCCGAGCAGCACCTCGGTGCGCTTGGCCCGCACGGTCCGCGGCTCGCGGAACAGCGGTACGCCGTTGGCAATCGCCTCGACGCCGGTCAAGGCGCTGCACCCGGCGGAGAAGGCCTTCAGGACGAGGAGGAACGTCACCGCCTTCAAGCCCGTCGTCGGCAATTGGGAATGGCCGAGCGGTGCCTCGTGCAACCCGAGCGGGTGGACGAGGCCCACGGCGATGATGGCCAGCAGCCCGACGATGAAGAGCAGGGTCGGCAACAGGAAGGCGCGTGCCGTCTCGCCGAGCCCGCGCAGGTTGAGCACCATGATGAACAGGAGGATGCCGAGACAGAGGGGCACCGTCGCCCCGTCGAGGCCCGGGAAGGCGGATTGGAGCGAGGCGACGCCGGCCGCGATGGAGACGGCGACGGTCAGGGTGTAGTCGACGACCAACGAGGCGGCGGCGACCAGGCTGACGGGCGCGCCGAAGTTGGCCCGCGACACCGCGTAGGCGCCGCCTCCCATCGGGTAGGCATCGATGACCTGGCGGTACGAGAAGACGAGTATGGCGAGCAGGGCCACGATGGCGATCGTGATCGGCAGCACCAGGTGGAGGGCCCCGGCGCCCGCCACCGCCAGGACGAGGATGATGGCCTCGGGGCCGTAGGCCACCGACGTGAGCGCATCGAGCGAGAGGGCCGACAACCCCTCGACCGGCGTGATGCGATCCTTGCCGGCGCCCAGCGCCGACTTGGGTGGACCGATCAGGAGGTTCCACACGCCGGCGGCCCGGCCGCGACGGGCGTCGGCGTCAGCCATAGGCGCACTCTAGAAGCCCCGTGCGGGCAAATCGGGTAGGCCGCCACTCTGCGGTCGCATGGCGGCCCGGTGCGTAGGATCGGGCCGCGTCCGCAGCGACGGACAGGACACCGGGAAGGGAGTCGACGCCGCCGTGGAACTGTGGGAGCTGAGTGCCCGGGAGGCGTGCCGCGACACGTTGGCGCAGTACACGCACAGCGGGGACCGCTACATTCTCGAGGACTTCGCCGGGGCCTTCTGTGAAGACGGCGTCCTCGAGATCCGCGGGGCGGAGCCGCTGCGGGGACGCGCCGCCATCATCGGCGCGCTTCGGAGGCGCCACCGCGGCCCAGCAGGCCCAGAAGGACGCGGCCCGCAAGCGCAGCGCCGGCAACACGCGTCGGATTGTCCGTCACAACGTGACGAACATCCGGTTCGAGTCCCTCACCCCGGACGAGGCCGTCGTGGCCAGTTACTTCACGGTGATCACCGAGATCGGACTGGACCACATGGGCCGCTACCGCGACCACTTCGTACCCGTGGGTGGCCGCTGGTTGATTGCGCACCGCTTCGTCTCAACAGACTGGCGGTCGCCGGACACGACCTTCGGACCCGTGCCGGACTAGTTGATCAGCGGGTCACGGGGCAGCCCGAGGATCCGTTCGCCGATCTGGTTCCGCTTGATCTCCGAGGTGCCGCCCGCGATCGACATGCCGCGGTGCATCAGCACCATGCCCGACACCATGGCACCGGCACCCTCGCTGTAGAGGGTCTCGGGACCGCTGACGGCGGCGTTGATCGCCGCCGCCTCGTGGCCGATTTCGGAGAGGACCAGTTTTGTGACGTTGCCCTCGGGGCCTGGGCCGCCGCCGATGAGCGCACGGTGGGCGGTACGCATGTTGAGCAGCGCCACCGCTTCGGTCTGCGCAATGTAGCGACCGATCCGTCCAGCCCCCCCGGGGAGGCGCTCAGGGTGGGCGTCGAAAGGCGCGAGCACCATGGCGGCCGGCGTGGTCTGCCCGCCCTGCCCACCGCCGATGGACACGCTCTCGTTTCCGAGCGTGGCGCGGGCGACCTTCCAGCCCCCGTTCACCGGCCCCACGACGTCGTCGTCGGGCACGAAGACATCGTTGAAGAAGACCTCGTTGAACTCCGAGTGCCCCGTGACCATGCGGAGCGGGCGCACCTCGACGCCCTCGGCGTGCATGTCGATCACCATCGTCGTGATGCCGTCGTGCTTGGGCGCGTTGGGATCGGTGCGGATGGTGGCCAACCCGAAGCTGGCGTAGTGGGCGCCGCTGGTCCAGACCTTCTGCCCGTTGACCAGCCACCCCCCTCGACGCGGGTACCCCGGGTGGTGACGCCGGCGGCGTCGCTGCCGGCGTCGGGCTCGCTGAAGAGCTGACACCAGATGACGTCCTGGCGCAGTGCGGGCAAGACCCAGCGGGAGACCTGGTCCTCGGTGGCGTTCTGGATCAGCGTGAGGATCACCCAGCCCGTGATGCCGTACTGCGGCCGCCGGACGCCGACCGCCGCGAACTCCTGCTCGATCACGAGCTGCTCCACGGCGCCGGCGTCGCGTCCCCACGGCTTGGGCCAGTGCGGCATGACGTATCCGGTCTCGATCATCGCGGCGCGCTGTGCCGCGGCGTCGAGCCCCTGCACCCGCTCAGCGAAGGCACGCACCTCGTCGCGCATCGGCTCGGCTTCGGGCGGGAGGTCGACGCTACGGGTGCGCGTGGCGCCGGCCCGCACCAGGTCCGTGATGTCGCGGGCGGCGTCTTCGGCGTCGACGATCGCTTTGAGCGCGGTCGCCCGGCGGAGATACAGGTGGGCGTCGTGCTCCCAGGTGAAGCCGATGCCCCCGTGCACCTGGATGTTGAGCTGCGCGCACTCGTCCGCCGCGGGGAGTGCCGAGCGCGGCGGCGATGGCGGCGGCGTAGGACAACTGGCCGTCGTCCTCGTCTGCCGCACGGGCGGCGTCCCACACGGCACCGGTCGCCAGCTCGGCGGCCACGAGCATGTTGGCACAGTGGTGCTTGACCGCCTGGAAGGTGGCGATGGGCCGGCCGAACTGCACGCGCACCTTGGCGTACGCGGCCGCCTGCTGCGTGCATTCGGTCGCAATGCCGACCGCCTCGGCGGCCACGAGCATCCGGCCCAGGTCGACCAGGGCAAGTCGCCCAGCGGGAATCACGTCGGCCGCCGCACCGTCGAGCGTGACCCTGGCCGCCCGCCGCGTCGGGTCGAGGTTGCGCGGCACCTCCACCTGCACGCCGCCGCCCGCCACGTCGACCACCACGACGTCGTCGCCCGAGGGGAGGACAAGAAGGTGGGCGAGGCCACCGCCCAGGACCGCCGGGGCAGAACCGGCGGCGCGCCCGTCGCGCACCGCGACGTCGGCCTGCAGCGCCACGCCGGCCACGACGGACCCGTCGGCCAGGCCGGGCAACAGCCGGGCGCGCTGCTCGTCGGATCCCGCCGCCGCAATGACGGCGCTGGCGATCACGCTCGGCAGGAACGGGCCCGGGGTCAGGGCGCGACCGAGCTCTTCCACGACCACGACGAGCTCGGCCAGTCCGAAGCCCGAGCCACCGAGGTCCTCGGGGAGATGCAGCCCGAGCCAGCCCAGGTCGGCGATGTCGCTCCAGAAGGACGGCAGGGTCTCGGTGTCGGCTTCGAGCAGAGCCCGGGCGGCCCCTCGGGAATCGTGTTTGGCCAGGAAATCCGAGGCCGTCTGACCCAAAGTGCGGTGGTCTTCGGTGAGGGCGATGGGCATGGCGGAAAGAGTATCCTCTATTGTGGTTCGCGGGCCACGCCACCCTGCCACCGCACGGCCACATCACGCCAAAGAGGCACCCAGGTGGCTTGCCGGACCACCATCTCAGCCCCCCGCAGGATGCTGCCCCCACGCGGAGCGCCGCGCCGTGGCGCCCTCTGGATCCAGTTCTTCAGGGGACAGGTCCTCGTCCGACGGCATCGCCGCGGCCAGCATGTCGGCGGCCGAGCCCGGCAGGAGAAGTTGTTCCTGATAAATGGTCGCACCGAGGGCACCGGTGCGATCGCGCAGGGAGCCGTGATAAGCGCCGCGCGCACTGCGCGCCTTTATCGGGCGCAGGTCGACGAGCACCCAGTCGTCGGCGCGGATGTCCTCCTGGAACCACGCCGAATGGTCGATGGAGGGACCGCCGCGCCCTACGAGGGCCCGGTCCTGCTGCCCGAACCCGGTGCCGAGGTCCGACAGATACGCCAATCCGGCACGATGCACGAGGGGATCGTCGCCGAGCGACACGGCCGACCGTACCCACAGGCAGTCGGTGAAGACACCCTTGAGGAAGTCGGTCGGGGTGACGGGTCGCACATCGAGCAACGGGTTCCATCCGCCCAGGGCGGTGTCCTCCGGATCCGGCACGTCGCGGCGGGGCGCATCGTCGAAGCGGGTGGCGTCGCTGTCGCTGTGGAAGGACGTCACCATGGAGAAGATGACCTCGCCGTCCTGCACTGCGACCACGCGGCGGGCGGAGAAGGACCGCCCGTCCCGGTCGCGGTCGACCTCGAGGATCACGGGGAGGTCGCTGCGGCCGGCACGCAGGAAGTAGCCGTGAAATGAGTGTGGCAGCCTGCCGGGCTCGACGGTGGCGGCGGCCGCGAGCAGACACTGGGCCGCCACCTGGCCGCCGTAGAGGGTCCGGCGCGGGCCGTAGTTGGCGTTGCGGCCGCGGAACAGATCCTTGTCGACTCGTTCCAGCGTGAGCAGCGAACGCAGGTCGGCGGCGAGGTCCATGCTCCAGAGTGTGCAGGGCGGAGCCCGCAAGGCAAGTGGAAGCGCTCACCTCTCCGTCCAGTGCGACCCGGCTGCGTCGTGGGCTAGACAGGCGTTCGATGCCGAGGGACATCCGGGAACTGGGCGACGACCCGGAGGCCTACGCCGCCGAGCTGCGACGGCGGTGGGGAGGCCTCCTGAGCTATCGCTACCTCGGGCGGAGTTGGTCGTCGATGGACCTCGGCCCGACGGACAACACGGTCACGCTTCGGCGCGACATGCGCGGCCCCACCGGTGCCATCCTGCTGGCGGTGCTCGGGATCGCCGCGCCCGAGGGGGGCGGACGGTCCGACCTCGAAGCGGTCCCCAACCCGGTCATCCACTCGTGCCAGGTCCTCGACCCGGGAAAGGACGTCCGGCGCATGGAGATCGTGTCGGAGGTCCTCAAGGTAGGGCGCCAGATGGGGTACAGCCGTTCACGCATTGTCGATGCGGACGAGCCGGACCGGGTGCTCGCGCTGACCGAGGGCCAAGGGGTCAGCATCGGCAGACCGCCGGCGGGGTTGGGGCGGATGCCGGTGGAGCCGATCGTGGTGCACGACGGCCCAGACCTGCCGCCGCTGTGGCAGGTGTTCGGCGCGGCGCGTCGGCCGGACGGCCACTGGGCCCTCCCCGTGTTGTCGTCGGAGGTCGCCTCACCGGACGCGGCGTTGCATCTCGGACCTCAGTTCGTGCTCCTGGAGACCGTTGCGCTCGAAATGGCGATGGAGGCCGCCGGCACCGACCGGGTGCGGGCGACCTCGTCCCACGTCATGTTCCTGGCCCGGGGCAAGGTCGGCCCCTTCCGGGCGGAGGCCGAGCCCGTGCGGGGATCCGACGGGGTGCTGGCGGTCCGGACCATCCTCCACGACGAGGGTGACGGCGACCGCGCCGTGACGTCGGGTTCCTACCAGTTCGGGGTGGACGACTGAGCGGAGGTTAGCCCCGGCGTGCGTCGCGCACCGCACGAACCCATGCGGCCCACGTGTCGATGCGGAGCCAGTAGAGCTCCCGTGTCCCGGCAAAGTTGTGCATGTGAGCCATGCGCGGGCAGACGAAGAGGTCGACGCTCGAGGCCGACTCGTAGATGCGGGGCTCACCTCGTGGGTCGACGAGGACGTCGCGCTCGCCCAACGCAACGAGGACGGGGCAGCGGATGGCGGCCGCCTCGGCGAGTGTGGATCCCGGCGCGAGGCACCACAGGACGGCGGTGCCCGGGATGGTCGCCGATCCCCACGGCGGGACACGGCCGTGCCGCGCCGGATAGTCGTCGAGATCCCGCCGCACGACTTCCTGCTCGATGTCGTCGTAGTGGAAGCCCCATGCCATCGGCGACACCTCCGCCTCTGCGCCGTCCGGCGCCTGCGCCTCGGCCGGCGCCTGGGCCAGGGCGGGCGCATTGGTGAAGACCCCCGCGGCTGGTGGAGTGTCCCGTGGCACCCACGGGAGCGCGAGGGGCGGGCGACCCGGCGCGGCCGGTGGCTGCGTCCGCAGCGGGCTGTAGCCGAGGACGCCGACACCGTCGTACGCGTGATAGCGGCCCTGCTGCACAATGGTGAAGGCGCCACCCATCGACTGGCCGATGCCGATCGTCAGCGGGTCGGTGACCGGTGCGAGTCCGTCGATCAAGGTGCCGGCCGCGAGCTTCTGCCGTACGACCGCCTCGGCGGCCTCACTGGCCGCGATCACCGGAGCGAAGGTGAGCCGGTCCGGATCGTGCAGCGAGCTCTCGCCGACGCCGAGGTGATCGACCGAGACGAAGATCCACCCGCGTGCGGCGTGCCAGGAGGCTTGTGCGCCGGCTGATGGCCCGGGCAGGTCCTCGGTGAAGTAGCCGCGGCCGTACCCCGCTCCAGGCTTGGCAAAGCAGACGACCGGCTCGTCCGGGATCTCTTCGGGCGCCGTGACGGTGAGCGCGATGTGCGCCGGCTCGCCGAGACCGGCGGCCTCAGTGACGTCAATGCGGAGGTCGACTGACGGCATCGTCGCTCCCCGGCTCCCGCTCCCGCCCCGCTTCTGTGCCCAATCTCGCTATTTGGGGGCGAAACGGGTCGCCGCGTCGAGGCGAATGCAGAGACCGTTGAGCATCGGGTTCTCGACGATCGCGACCGCCAGCTTGCCGTACTCCTCCGGGCGACCCAACCGCTTGGGGAACGCGGCGTCCTTCGTCAACGCCGCCGCGAACTCGTCGCTGATGCCCTCGGTCAGGCCGGTGGCGAAGAGGCTCGGCGCAATGGCCATGGCCCTAATGCCCAGGCTGCCGAGGTCGCGGGCCATGGTGAACACCATGCCGACGATGCCGGACTTGGCGGCGGCGTAGGCGACCTGGCCGATCTGGCCCTCGAAGGCGGCGATGGAGGCGGTGTCGATCATGACCCCGCGCTCGCCGTCCTCGGGCTCGTTGGTCGACATGTGGAACGCCTGCAGTCGGTTGAGATTGAACGTACCGATCAGATTCAACTCAATGGTCCTGCGGAACGTGTCCAGAGGGTGCGGGCCCTCCTTCGTGAGCGTGCGCTTGGCGGCGCCCCCTCCGGCGGTGTTGACGGCGATGTGCAGCCCACCCAACGCGGCGACCGCGTCGGCGAGCGCGGACTCGGTCTGGGCCTCGTCGAGGATGTTGACCTCGTGGAACGTCCCGCCGAGCTCCTTGGCGACCTCCGGACCGGCGGTGTTCGGCAGGTCGAGGATGGCAATGTCGGCGCCCTTGGCCCGAAGCAGTTCGGCCGACGCCTTGGCCATGCCCGAAGCCCCGCCGACGATGACGGCCTTCTTTCCCTGGATCTCCACGGTCGTGTCCTCTCTGCTCTCTTGCGACGCTGTCTTGTCCGACTTGCTCTGTCGTCTGCTGCGATGATTCGTGCCCGCAGGTGCCCTGCGGTCGTACGGTCCTCGGCCGTGTCGACCCGCGAACCCGGTCGACGCGTCTGTGTGATGCTGGCTGGCCCGCAGACCCGACCGCAAACCGGGGAAGCCTCGCGGAATAGAGTGTACCGTTTCGCCTTGCACCGTTGCATGTTGCAGGCTCAGGAGGATCAATGGAACGCGCAGCCATCCTGTTCGACGTCGCCGACAACGTGGCCACCATCACGTTGAACCGGCCGGACGCGTTGAACTCGTTCAACAACGACATGGCCGCGGACATGCAATGGGCCTGGGAGACCGTGCGCGATACGGACGACATCTACTGCGTGGTGCTGCAGGCCAACGGTGACCGCGCCTTCTGCACCGGTGTGGACATCCGGGGCGGCGACCTCTGGTTCATGAAGGACAACGACTTCAACAGCTTCGATCCGGGTGAGACGCTGGGCCCCAAGCTGCAGTACAAGGTGTGGAAGCCGGTCGTGACCGCGGTGCACGGCCTCTGCGCGGGCGGGGCACAGTATTTCCTGAACGAGTCCGACATCATCATCTGCTCTGACGACGCGGTGTTCTTCGACCCGCACGCCAACGTCGGCATCGTCAGCGCGCTCGAGCCCATCGGCATGTTGCACCGTGGCGTTCCCCTGGGCGATGTCCTGCGTTGGGCGCTCATGGGGAACGAAGAACGCATCACGGCGGAGACGGCGCTCAGGCTGGGTCTGGTGACCGAGATAGTGGCCAGAGACGCGTTGCGTGCACGGGCCCGCGAGATTGCGCTGTCGATTGCGCGGCGCAACCCGAAAGCGATTCAGGGGACCATCCGGGCCATTTGGGAGTCCCTCGACATGACGCGCACGCCGGCTCTGCAGAACGGGTTCTCGTACACGCTCATCGGCAACTATCCCTCCAATCCGCCGCCGCCCCGGGACAAGTCGGAGACCCAGTACCGCTGACCGCACGACACGCACTGGCCGACGCCGCCGAACTGGAATACCGTCCCTCCACCATCGTGAGCGCTCTCGAGTCCATGCCCATCCCTTGCTCCCCATCCCCGGTCGCGTGACCGGTCCCCTCAGCGGCGTCCGCGTCGTCGAGATCGGAGTCTGGGTCGCCGGCCCCGGCGCCGGCGGCATCATGGCGGACTGGGGTGCCGACGTCGTGAAGATCGAGCCGCCCGAGGGCGATCCCTGTCGGACGTTCCTCAATGTCCTCGGTGGCGACCTGCCATCCAATCCGGTGTTCGAGCTGGATAACCGGGGCAAGCGCGCCATCGCCCTCGACCTGGCGAGCGAGCGGGGTGTTGCACTGGCGCACCAGCTCGTGGCCGGCGCCGATGTCTTCTTGACGAACCTCCGCCCGGCGGCCTTGGAACGCATCGGTCTTGGTCCGGACCAGGTCCACGAGCGGCACCCCGGTCTCGTCTACGCCATCATCACCGGCTACGGCTTGGAGGGACCGGACGCCGAGCGGGGCGCCTACGACGTGGCCGCCTTCTGGGCCCGGGCCGGCATCGCCGAGTCACTCCGTGCACCGGGCGGCCCGCTGCCCTTCCAGCGAGGGGGCATGGGCGACCACTCCGCGGCGATGACAGGCGCCGCCATGATCAGTGCCGCCCTGGTGGAGCAGGCACGCACGGGTCGCGGGCAGATCGTCTCGACCTCTCTGCTCCGCCAGGGTTGCTACACCATCGGCTTCGACCTGAACGTCATGCTCATGTGGGGGAGGTCATTGGGCATCGGTACCCGGGAGACGATGTACAGCCCCGTCGTGAACAACTACACGGCCGGCGACGGTCGCGCGTTTTGGATCGTCGGACTCGAGGGAGACCGTCACTGGCCTGCGCTGGCCCGCGCGGTGGGTCACCCGGAGTGGCTCACGGACGAACGCTTCGCCACCGGCACGGGCCGGGCCATAAACGCTCGCGAGCTCATCGGCCTGCTGGACGAGATTTTCGCCACGCGGCCGCTCAATGAGTGGGCCGAGGCCTTCGAGGCCGAGCCCGAACTCTTTTGGAGTCCTGTCAACACTCTCGAGGACGTCGTGGCCGATGAGCAGTTTCTCGCCGCCAAGGCGGTGGTCGACGTGCCCGACGAGCAGAGCAGCATGCCCATGCTGGCGACGCCGGCCGACTTCGACGGCGAGCCGCCCCGGCCGCGCTTTCGGGCTCCGCATCTCGGCGAGCACACGCGCGAGATCCTGGCCGAGCTGGACCTGCCCGCGGACGAGGTCGAGGAGTTGGTGTCCTCCGGCGTCGCCGTCGCCGAGACCCCGGGTGACCAGTAGACGCGCAGCCGCGCGTCTCGTTACGACACCGCCGCAGCAGCTTCGAGATAGGGCCAGGCGATATCGGGTGGAATGCCACCCACCAGTGGCTGCAGACCGAGCATGTGCCCCTCGGCGATCATCGCGTGGGCCTCGCTCGGCGTGACGATCTGGTAAGCACCTTTCTCGGCAGCTAGCGCGGCGACCGTTGGCGCCCGCGAAATCGAGGCCGTGCCCTCTCGGTGGGCGTTCCACCCCGAATAGCTGCGCGCGTCAAGCAAGAGGTATTCACCGATCTCGGCCCAGGCGCGCTCCGGATCGTCGGCGACGAAGACGGTGTTCGGGATGCCCTCAGGCGAAATGACGCACCCCGGCGCAGCGTCCCCTCCCTCGTCGCGGTAGGAGTCCTCGAGGGAGCGGTCGTGGGACTCGGCCAGGAACATGAGGCCGAGCCGGGCCGCGCGGCGGGCGGCCACCTCGGTGCCCCCGCCATACGCCAGCATTGGCCCTCCGGGGGTGAACGGCTCTGGCGTGATCCGCACTGTGCGGCCTTCGACGTCGACGGCCTCGCCCGACCAGAGGCGCTGCAGCAGTTTGATGCGCTCCTCCACCAGATGACCCCTGCCGGCCCGCGGCACACCGAACATGGCGAACTCCTCGTCGCGGTAGCCGATGCCGATGACGTACGACACCCGGCCCCGGCTGATCAGATCGACGATGGCGAGATCCTCGGCCAGTTTCACAGGCTCGTAGAGCGCCAGCAGCAACGCGGCGACGGTAATGGGGAGGCGGGTCGTGCGCGCGGCCATGGCGGCTGCCAGGGGGATGGGCGACGGAAGATAGCCGTCGTCGGAGCCGTGATGCTGGCTCAGGATGGCGGCCAGTCCACCGTGGTCCTCCGCCCAGGCGGCCATGTCGACCGCCGCTCCGTAGAGATCGGCTCGTGCCGCCGGATCCTCGGTGGCCGAGCGCATGGCAAAGCGCAACGTGTACACGCACGATGCGTAGCACGGGTCCGTCGCACGGCTCAAGCGTCGATGTGGTCCTATCCTCGTCGGCGCCGGCATCGAACGGCGTCAGCAAAGGGTTCGACTGAGGGAGGATCACCTTGGCCAGCACACAAGAGACGACATTCCGGGTGATGCCGGGTGCGACGCCCGACTTCATGCGCGACTACGACCTGGCGACGGTCGGGTACGAGGAGATTGAGTACAGCGTCGAAGGGACGGCTACCTCCTACGAGCTCGTGGGCGAGCGGGGTGCTGACGGACGCTGGGAGGTGACGCCAGGAGCAGAGGCTCCGTACCGGACCCGGTTCGTCGTGCGCCGGCCGAGTAACCCCCTGCACTTCAGCGGGACCGTCGTCGTCGAGTGGCACAACGTCTCCGCCGGGATTGACGCCGCACCCGACTGGGGGTTCTTCCACCGTGCGCTGATAGCAGCCGGACATGCCTGGGTCGGAGTGTCAGCCCAGAAGGTCGGTATCGACGGCGGTGGCTTCGTGGAGGGCATCCACCTCAAGCTGCTGGCGCCCGAGCGCTACGGGGGCCTGGAGCATCCTGGCGACGCATGGTCCTTCGACATCTTCACGCAGGTCGGTGGCCTCTTGCGCCTGCCCAGTGACGAGAACCCCCTCGGCGGCCTGGCCCCCACGCAGATACTGGCGGCCGGCGAGTCGCAATCAGCGGCCTGCCTGGTGACGTACATCAACGCCATCGACCGCCACCTCGAACTTTTCGACGGCTTCTTCGTGCACGGCCGACCGGCATCGGGTGTGTCGATCGACGGCGTGTTCATCCCGGCATCGCAACGGTTGGGTATGGAGGCGACCCGAGTGGCGATCTCGTCGCGGGGCGAGCGCATCCGGGACGATGCCCGGGTCCCCGTGCTGGTGTTGCAGAGCGAGACGGATGTCGTGCTGCTGGGCGGCGCCCTGGCCGAACAGCCGGACTCGGACCACCTGCGCGTCTGGGAGATGGCGGGGGCCGCGCACGCCGACACCTATACCATCAGCGCCGGCCGGCATGACGACGGCAGCCTGAGCGCGGAGCGCATGGCCGTGCTGCTGCGCCCGACCAGCGACCTCATGATCGGCAAGACGGACTCGCCCATCAATGCCGGTCCCCAGCAGCACTATGTGGCCCAGGCCGCGCTCACGCATCTCTCCCGGTGGGCGGCGGGAGGTGAGGCTCCTCCTTCCGCGCCGTCGCTCGAACTCGACAGCGAGCGGACGGGCTACGTCCTCGACGAGCTCGGCGTCGCCAAGGGCGGGATCCGCACGCCCTGGGTCGACGTGCCGACCGCCGTGCTGAAGGGCCTGGGTCAGTCCGGCGAGTCCTTCGCCATGCTCTTCGGTCGGACCGAGATCTTCGACGACGCCATCCTGGCGAAGCTCTACCCAGGCGGAAAGGACGAATACCTCGAGCGCTTCGCGGCGTCGCTGGACGCCACCATCGCCGCCGGCTTCGTGTTGGAGGAGGACCGGATGGAGATCCTTGCCGTGGCGGCGCATTCGTACCCGCTGCGGTTGGCCGGGGAGTGACGCCCGCCGGGGTGGGCATTCATCACACTCTTTACGATCCGGCTGGCCGGAAGAAGAGCAGTGCCCCTAGGCGGAAATTTGCCGTGACCTGAGCAGCAGGTGACGACCTGAGCCTGCGCACCCGTTCTGGTAGGGTGCAAAAAGAGGGTCCTCTTTTCCCCTCGGGGAGGGTGCATGGAGCAGTCGATGTTGCGCTGTGAGGGCCTGCGCAAGAGCTACGGGGACCGCGAGGCCGTCCGGGGCGTGTCCTTCTCCATCGCCGAGGCCGAGTGTTACGGGCTGCTCGGCCCCAACGGAGCCGGGAAGACCACCACGATCTCCATGCTGTGCGGCCTCATCGTTCCCGATCAGGGAGAGGTCTTTGTCGATGGGTTCGCCGGCGGCACCCTGGAGGCCAAGGCGGCCATCGGCTACGTCCCGCAGGACCTGGCCCTCTATCCCGATCTCTCGGCGGTGGAGAACCTGACCTTCTTCGGGCAGCTCTACCGCCTCGGGGGCAAAGAGCTCCAGGCCCGCATCGGCGAGACGCTGGAGCTGGTCGGGCTGGCGGACCGGGGCAAGGACCGCATCGGCACCTACTCGGGCGGCATGAAGCGGCGGGCCAACATGGCAGCCGGCCTGCTGCACCGGCCCAAACTGCTCGTCCTGGACGAGCCGACGGTCGGTGTCGATCCGCAGAGCCGCAACGCCATTCTGGAGACGGTCGGCCGGCTCGGCATCGCGGTCCTGTACACGACGCACTACATGGAGGAGGCTGCCAAGCTGTGCGATCGCATCGGCATCATCGATGACGGACAGCTGATCGCCGAGGGGACCGCCGAGACGTTGATCGGCACCCACGGCGGACGTGACAAAGTGCACCTCTCATGCGACCCAGCGTCGCTGGCGGAGCTGTCGGCCGCCTGCCTGGAGCTCGACAACGTGCACGACGTCCACCAGCACGAGGACAACCTGGAGCTGACAACCGATCACGGTCCGGCCGTGCTCTCCGCGGTCGTCGCGGTCGCAACCAAACACGGTGTCGATCTGACCGGTGTCGAGGTGCGCACGCCCAATCTCGAGGACGTCTTCTTGAGTCTCACAGGGAAAGAGCTGCGCGATTGATCCGCGTCATCGCGTGGAACGAGCTCCACCGCCGGCTTCGTGACCGTTCCGTCCTCATCGGTTGCCTGGCCGCGCCCCTTCTGATGGCGGCCGTTCTGGGGCTGTCCTTCGCCGGCGGGGCCAGCGCGACGCCAGTACGCATCGGCGTTTCCGGGGTCTCGCCGCAGATGCTCTCGGCCGCGCTGCAGGCCAGCCAGCTGCCGAAGAACGTCACCGTGACGGCGTTGCCTAGTCGGCAGTCGGTCCAAAACGCCGTGAACGGCGGCACGCTCGACGGCGGGGTGGCGGTCCTGCCGTCACAGCTGCGTCTGCACACCCTTCTCGTGCCGATCGTCGACCCGGGAGCGACGCACACGCCGGGGTTCGACGTGGTGAGCCGGGGCACGTCGCCGCTCGGGGAGTCGTACGCCGAGTCGGTAGCGGCCGGGATGGCGAGCGTGCTCTACGCCGATCGGGTTTCGCGCACCGAGGGGCACGACCCGGCATCGGTGGCCATCGACAGCATGGACATCGGGCACGGCGGCAAGGTCAATCTCAACTTCTTCGCCCCCAACATCGCCGTCGTGTTCCTCTTCATCGGCAGCGGTCTCGGCATGCGGTCCTTGCTGATGGAGAGGTCGGCCGGCACGCTGGCCCGGATCACGGCGGCACCGGTGCGGCCTACCCAGATCGTGTTGGGCAAGTTGCTGGCGATCTTCCTCACCGGCCTGGCGACGATCTTCGTGATTTGGGCGGTGACGACGTACGGCTTCGGTGCCGACTGGGGTGATCCGCTCGGGGTCCTCTTGATGGCCGTCGGCGCGACCGCTGCCATGTGTGGCATCGGCGTGTTCCTGACGTCGTTGGCCAAGAACGAGCAGCAGGCATTCGGGATCACGCTGCTGGTCGGCCTCTTCCTTGCGCTGGTCGGCGGCAACCTCCTCCCGTCCGGCTCGCTGCCCGACGCCTTCCAGGTGATCTCGCTGGGCACGCCGAACGGGTGGGCACTCGTCGGCTTCGGCCGTCTCGACCAACTCGGTGAGCCCGCGAGCAGCATCGTGGGTCCTTTCGTGGTCCTGTTGGTCATCGCGTTGGTGGCGGGGGGTCTGGCCATGACCCGCGTGCGGCGGATGGTGGAGCCGTGACGTGATCGCCGTCATCTGGGTCAATCTGCGGCGGGCCATGGGCGATCGCCGTCTGCTCATCGTCGGGACGCTGGTGCCCGTGGTCATCATCTTGATCACAGGGTTGCTCGAGGGGAGCCCCAAGGAACCGATCGGTCTGTACCACCCCTCGGCGCGGCTGTTGCATTTGGCGCAGACAACTGACGGGATCAAGGTCCGAATGGAGAGCACGAAGCAGGACCTGACGGACGACATACTGCGGGGGCGCGTGGTGGCGGGGATCGAGCAGCTGCCGGCGGCGGGCAACGGCGTGCGGGCCGACTTCGTGGTCGAGTCGTCTACGACGGACGCCGTGCAGGCCCGCACCGACGCGGTCGCATTGATGGATCTCATGGCGGCGGAGGGGCCGAACCCTTCCTTCACTGACGCGACCCTGCGGGCGACGCCGGTGGAGGCGCCGTTGAGCGCGTTCTGGTACGTGGCGCCGGCCAATCTGGTGCTCTTCATGGGGATTGCCGTGCTGGTGCTGGCCGCCGGCATGGTCGAGACGCGGCGGCTCGGCGTCTTGCAACGGGTCTCGGCGGCGCCCGTGCACAAGCGCTCCATCGTGTTCGGTCAGATGGCCAGCATGATGGTGACCGCCGTCAGCATGGCCATCGGGCTGATCTTCGTGGGGTACGTGCTGTTCCGGGTGCATTGGGGCAACCCGCTCAGCGTGTTCCTTGTCGTGCTCTTGCTCGGGATCAGTATCGCGGCGCTGGCGGTTCTCATCGGGACGTGGGCGCGCTCGCAGGAACAGGCCATTGCCACGGCGGTGATCGTCGCCATCGTCGCCGGGATGCTCGGGGGATGCGTCTACCAATTCGACGCGGTGAGCACGACGGTGCGCGAGGTGGGGCATGTAGTGCCGCAAGCCTGGGCGATGGACGCGTTCGTGAAGTTGATCTCGAACCATGCGACGTTCACGGACACGCTGCCCGAGATCGGTGCCTTGGCGGTGTTCGCAGTGGTCCTGAGCGCGCTGGCGGTCTGGTACTACTCACGCAAGGTGTTCTCGACGACGTGATGTGGGCGCCGGTGGTTGGGGCCGCCTCGGTCCCGTCTCGCAGTCCGGCCCCCCGGCCCCGCCTCGCCGTCCCGTCGACGAGGGCGGGAAAGGGGCGCCAGCCATCAAAAATAGGTATACTCAATAGGTGCCAGGAGCGTCGAGCCCCAGGTGGAGCGACCGGTGACCGACGACGTCACCGACCTGGCGGACCCGGTCATGTTCGCAGATCCGTTCCCACGCTACGCGGACCTGCGCCGCCGGGGCGCCGTGTCGCCCGCGTACTCCAAGCAGCTGATGGGCGGACCCGGCTACATGCTCACCCGCCACGAACATGTCCTCCTCCTTCACAACGACGTCCGATTCTCGAGCGATCCCAGGAGCGGCAGCGGGGGCTCGAGCTTCATGATGCGGCATCTGCCCAGGATGTTCCGTCTCCTCACAGACTCCATGGTCTACAAGGACGATCCCGACCACGCCCGTCTGCGCCGGTTGGTCAACAAGGCCTTCACTCCCCGCATGGTGCAGCAGATGACGGGGGACATCGAGCGGATCGTGGGCAACCTTGTCGATGAGCTCGCACGACGGGGGAGTGAGACCGTCGACCTGGTGGCCGACTACGCCACGCCGCTGCCTCTTTCGGTCATCTCGACCATGCTCGGCGTCGGCGACGAGGACCGGGACGAGTTCCATGTCCTGATGGAACGGTTCGTCGTCCGGCTGGGAAGCGGGTCGGGTGCCGACGCGGTGCGGGCGATCCCGACGGCTCGCAAGCTCTACGCCGTGCTGGTGCGTCTGGCCGCCCAGCGCAGGGCCGTCCCCGACGACGGTCTGATCTCAAGGCTGCTGGCCGCCAACGAGGACGGCGATTCGCTCAGTGACGACGAGGTCATCGCCATGATCTTCCTCCTCATGCTGGCGGGCCACGATACGACCGCCAACCTCATCGGCAGTTCCGCCGTGGCGCTGATGGAGCATCCCGACCAGGCCGACCGACTCCGGGACGAGCCCGATCTGGTGCCGACGGCCGTCGAGGAGCTGCTGCGCTTCACGACGCCCGTCCCCGTCGGCACGGCGAGGACCTTGTTGGACGAGGTCGAGATCGAGGGCACGACCATGCCCAAGGGTTCCAAGGTGATGGGCATGATCATTTCGGCCAACCGGGACGAGGCCGTGTTCGACCGCCCGGACGACCTCGACCTGGGACGGGACCCCAACCGCCACTTGACGTTCGCGTTCGGGAAGCACTTCTGCCTGGGCAACCAGCTGGCCCGCCTGGAAGGCCAGATCGCGATCGGCTCGCTGGTGCGCCGCTTCCCCAACATGCGCCTCGCCGTGCCCCGCGACCGTCTCGAGTACAAGCCTGTGCAGGCGCTGCGGGGGTTTCGGGCTCTCCCGGTCACACTGCAGTAACCGCCGACCATTCTCCCGGCGAGTGACCACCACCGCCGCTACCCCCGATTCGCAGACCACCCCCGCGCCACCGCTCGCGTCTCCGACGTCGCCACAATGTCCACGGAGCAGATCATGGAGGAGACCGCCGCGTCGTGCCGCCGCATGGCCTCCGAGGCGGGGCTCTTGCTTCTGCTCGCCGGCGAACTCGACCGTCGTGAGGGCTGGCGCTCCGAGGGGGCTACCTCCTTGGAGGCCTGGTTGGTGGAGCGCTGCGGCATGTCCCAGGCTTCCGCCCGGACCTTCGCGCACGTGGCCGAGCGCCTGACCGATCTGCCCCACCTGGCGGCGCGGTTGTTAGCCGGCGAGCTCACGTTCGACAAGGTGCGGGCCGTGGCCGACGTGGCCACGCCGGAGAGCGACCACGATGTGGCGGCGCAGGCGCATGAGTGCACGGTCCGCGAACTGCACGAGATCGCCCGGTCGGAACGAGGCGTTTCACGGTCTCGGGCGCAGACCGACTACGCGGCGCGTTCGGTGCGCTTCAACGATGCGTGCCGCACCGTCACCGCACAGCTCCCACCCGAGGCCTACGCCGAGGTGCGATCGTGCCTCGAGGCCGCGCGCACGCCATCCCGTCGGACGGCGAAACCAAATGGGATCAACGCCTCTGTGACGGCTTCGTCGGACTCGTCCGGAGCGACGAGGGTGCGGGCAGCTCGGCCAACCCGTACACGGTGGTGGCGCACGTCCCGCTCGCCGCCTTGACCGACGAATCGTCGGAGCTGGTGGGCGAACTCGAGCGCGACGGGCTGGTCAGCGCGGACACGGTGCGGCGGCTCGCCTGTGATGCCACCATCATCGTTGCTGTCGACGACGACGTCGGCCACACCATGTACGAGGGGCGGTCTCGGCGCTGGCCGTCCCCAGCTCAGCGCCGGGAGATCATCCGGCGCGATCGCCATTGCCGGTTCCCCGGCTGTGCGAACTC
Organism: uncultured Acidimicrobiaceae bacterium; assembly: GCA_963843365.1. Taxonomy (GTDB): domain Bacteria; phylum Actinomycetota; class Acidimicrobiia; order Acidimicrobiales; family RAAP-2; genus Bog-473. The sequence continues at coordinate 300,533 of CAWJKG010000001.1, forward strand.
GACCTTCACCAACGTGCATCACATCGTGCTCTGGAAGGCGGGTGGGCATACGGACTTGGACAATTTGGCGCTGTTGTGTCAGCACCATCATCACCGGGTCCACAGTTCGGGCTGGTCCTTGACCGGAAATGCCAATGAGGAGTTGTCCTTCATCGCGCCGACCGGACGCGTCATGACGTCGCGCCCGTCGCCGCTCTGGACGACGGTCTCCACCTCGTCGTAGCCGGCAGCCAGCAGCCAACCGTTCAGCCAGCCGCTCGTCTTCGGTTGGTCTCCCACTGGGCCCGGTTGAAATAGCTCTGGTCCTCACCCCAACCCTCGGTGTCACCGTCCCACGTCCAGTGGACCAGTGAATCGCCACCGTGTCCTCGCCAGTGACGGCTCACGACCTCGCCCCGCACCGAGAGTGGGCGATCGAACTCGTCGACTGCTTCGAGTTCGATCGACAAAGGCCACCCCGTGCGCGCGTCGAAGCGCACATGGCGCTCCCCCGCCAAAATATGCCCGTACCGGCCCCCGCGGAGGAGGAACCCGCAGACGACAGGCTCCACCTCGGGGCCGGGAAGGGCATAGGTGAGCCACGCCTCGCCCGGGCCGGCGACACAGAAGGAATAGCCGACCCCGCCGAAGGAGCCCGCCTTCCCTTCTGACGACTTCGACCCGTCGCCGGCTGCCTGGGGCTTGGGGCGTCCGAGCGGGCGGGGCCCCCACGAGCGATCGCGCACGGAGTAACAGTCGATGGGGATCTCGTCGCCGTGTAGCACCATCGTCCCCGTGAGATGGCCGGCCTGGTCGAAGTGGACGCCCTTCACGAAGGGGGCAACGCCATCGGGGTGGAGGTTGGGGGCCATGATGGCCTCGAAGAGGAGATCGATCTCGAGGGCGCCCGGGTCGCTGTAGCGCACGGCATACGAGGTGAGTGGCTCCCTCGTGCGCACGTGCACGCCGTTGGGCCATTCGAAGTCGCGCATGTCGCGCTCGGCCCGCGCCGGCAACTGCAGGCCCGAGTACTCGGCCCGATAGGCCAACTCCCAGGGATAGGCGGCCCGGTCGTCCCACACCCAAGCCCCGCCGTTACAGATGTTGGCGTTCGGGCGAGCCTGGCAATAGGCCCAGCCGCCGAGATTCCGCTCGGGCACGTTCCAGGAGAACCAGCACGTCTCGGTCTCCCACCAACGGTCCGTCAGCCTCTCGTCGTGGAAGTCGTCGTCGGCGGGAACGAGCTCCCGGTAAGTGCGTACGGCCCGCAGCTGGTCGAGGTCGACCCCGAACGCGTCGTCATTGCAGCGGAGGCCAGTGCCGGTCGGCCAGCACGCCCATAGCGGGACGGGCCAGCTCGGTCTCCCGTGCGACCCGTCGCCCCAACAGCGAGAGGTAGTCCTCCTCGGAGATGCGCCCTGCCTCGACCGCAGCAGCCGCCTCCGTCCGTCCGACGCTCACGGAGTCCGGGCGTCGACCCAGCAACGCCTCCAGGTCCCGTAACTCGCAGCCGTCGTAGGAGGCGCCGTACGTGTCGACCCGCGCCAGGTACTTGATGATGCGGGCGATCCCCTTCCCCCGCGCCTGCGCCAAGGGGTCCGTCGTGCGGGGAACGACCACGTCACGCAACTGGGAGAGGACGGCGTCGTACATCCAGTCGCTGTCACGTGCGTCGCGGGCCTCCAGAGGCTCGGCGGCGGGCAACGCAAAGCCGTTGGCCGCGGCGAGCGCCTCCAGCCACAGACGTCGGTGCAGGACCTGATAGATGAAGCCGTTGCCGACGTCGTTGCCCCCACCTCCGGCTCCGTCACGACCGGGAGCATCGCCGGCGGTCTCGTCACCCGCCTTCGGCCCGACGATGGGACATGACCTGGAGCTTGGTCTCGGCCATCACCTGGTAGTAGCGCACCCGAGCCTCGTCGACGGGAGTGCCCGACAGCGCCTCGTACTCGCGCAGCCGGGTTGGGAAGTCGCCGAACGGCTCCTGGGTGGCCCGGAGTGACAGCCAAGCGATGTCGTCCATGGGGTCGCCCAGGTGGGCGAACTCCCAGTCGACGACTGCGGTCACGCGCCCGTCGGCGTACATGAAGTTCCCCGGCCCAGTGTCCCCCTGCACCAAAACGAGCGGCCCGTCGTAGGACGGAACGTTGCGTCGGAGCCAGCGCAGCGAGAAGGCCAGCGCCGGGTCGGGCGTCCCACCCCGTGCCGCCAGCACCCTGTCCCACTCGTCGAGCTCGCCCGTCACAGCCTCCGCCACCGTCTGCACCGGCGGGAAGGCGGGCAGATCCAGTCCAACGGCGTCGAGGGAGTGCAGCGCCGCCAGCTGCGCCATGAAGTCCTGTGCCGTCGCCTCCTGCTCGGCCGGATCGGCGATCCGGGAGAACCAGTTGCCGCCCTTCACCCGTTCCGAGAGCATCGCCTGGTGCACCGGATGCACCCCGAGCACTCGCGGCACCCGTACGGGGCCGTCCTGCAAAGCCAGATACACCGTGGCCTCGCGGTGCAGCGTCCATGGATCGCTCGTCAAGGCGGGATCGGAGCGGTCGTAACGCAAGAAATACGGCGCCACCGAACCGTCCGGACCGGCGAGGTCGACGAACCAGGCCTCCTTGCGGGCGCCCCGGGTCGTCGCTCGGCCAGGACGACGCGCCCCCCACCGACCTCTTCGATCCACGCCAGCAGGTCGTCGGGCAACCCGACGGCACCCTCGCTCACACGATCCGGGTGTCGTGTCGCCGCCCAGTACTGCTCGCGCAATACACCCTTGTACAGCTTCCCCGTGGGGAGCCGGGGCAGCTCGTCCACAAAGTCGACGCTGCGGGGACATTTGAAGTGGGCCAGATGGTCCCGGCAGAACGCGATGAGCTCGCGACTGAACGCCGCGTCGCCCTCGACCCCGTCGACGAGCTGCACGACCGCCTTGACCTCCTCCCCGAGGTCTTCGTTCGGCACGCCGATCACGGCCGCGTCCAACACCTTCGGGTGGGTCACGAGGAGGTTCTCCGTCTCCTGCGGGTAGATGTTCACGCCGCCCGAGATGATCATGTGCGCCTTGCGGTCCGTCAGGAACAGATACCCCTCGGCGTCCAAATAGCCGACGTCCCCGACCGTCGACGTCGTCCCGTCGTCCCGTGCGTGATCGGCCGTCTTGGCGGATCGTTGAAGTACTCGAAGCCGGTGGCGCCGGCGAACCAGACCGTCCCCGGGCGTGCCGACCGGGCACGGCCGCCCCTCGTCGTCGAGAATGAGGATCTCGCTCAGGACCGCCCGCCCCACGGTGCCCTTGTGGGCCAACCAGTCGTCGGACGTGATGAAGGTGCAGCCGTTGCCCTCGGTGGCGGCGTAGTACTCGAGCATGATCGGGCCGAACCACTCGATCATCTGCTCTTTGACCGGCACCGGGCAGGGCGCGGCGGCGTGGATGATGTCCTCGAGCGACGAGAGGTCGGCCGCCGCGCGCACCTCGTCGGGCAGCTTGAGCATCCGGCAGAACATGGTCGGGACGACCTGCGAGTGCGTGACCCGGTACCGGCCCACGAGGTCGAGATACAGCGCCGGGTCGAAATGCTCCATCACGACCGCCGTGGACTTCATCCGCAGGGCGATGGCCACGCTGACCTGCGGAGCGGTGTGATAGAGCGGTGCCGGCGACAGGTACACCATGCCCTCGCGGCAGCGCCACAGAGCCGCGATGCCGAGCACGCCGATGCTCGTCTCCGACGGGTGGATGTCGTACATGGGGCGGAGGATGCCCTTGGGTCGCCCCGTCGTTCCGGACGAATACATCATGGGGGCGCCCATTTGTTCGTCCGGGACGTGGTCCGTCGGTGCTGGCTGGCGTCGTCCCACCGCCTCTCCCCACCACCGCTCGGGTCGCCGCACCGTTCCGCGTCGCTCGTGTCGACCATGATCCAGCGCTCGACGTCGGGGCACAGGGCCGGCAGCTGCTCGGCCACGTCGGCCTTGGTCGTCGAGGTCACAACGACCCGAGAGCGGGAGTCGTTGATGACGTAGGCGACCTCGTCGGCGGAGAGGTACGAGTTGACCGGGGTGAAGTAGGGGCCCGTGCGCTCCCCTCCCGCCTGGGCCAGCAGCATCGCAGGGTGGTTCTCCATGAAGATCGCCATGTGGTCGCCCTTGCGCAAGCCGGTGTCGCGCAGGACGTGGGCGACCTGGTTCGCCGCCGCCTCGTACTCGGCGAAGGTCAGGGTGCGGCCGGAGGGCGCCATGATGATGGCGGGCTGCTCGCCATGCTCGGCTGCGTGTTCAGCTGCGTACACCGATACCCCCTTTGCACGAGTACAGCACCTCGACCAGGCAGGCGCCCATCAGAGGGAGCGCCTGGTTCTCCAGGTGGTTGCGGACGAAGCCACAGGCCACGCGGGCCGTGGGGTCGGCGAACCCGATTTGGCCGCCGGCTCCCATGTGGCCGAACGCATCCTCGTTGGGTCCGTGCATCGGCGGCGCGCCGGGCACGAGGGGCGGCGGCTCGAGCGAGTAGCCGACAGCCCAGCGCGTCGGGCACCCCCATCACCGCGTCGCGGCCGCAGACCTGCTCCTGGCGGAAACGCTCCACCGACGCCCGCGAGACGAGGTCCTCCCCATCGGCCAGGGCCGTGTAGATGCGGGCCAGCGCCCGCGCCGTTGCCGTGGCGCCGATGGAACCGAACTCCGATGTCAGCAGGCGCGGGTGTGTTCATGAACTCGGCGAACCGAGGGCGACCACGCTCGTCGGCGAACAGGCTGCCGTGGGCGCCGGCGAGGACGGCCCGGCCGGACTTCGACTGCGGGTCGATGTCTCGCAGAGCGCTCTGCGTGCCGGGCCTGACCGGGAACTCCATGACGGTCGCCACCGAGGGCAGCACGGACTCCGGCGTGCCGATGGAGCAGGGGACCTCGAGCGGTCCTGCCACCTCGGACTGGAAGAACATCCCGAGGCTCCGCCCGCTGATGCGACGCACCACCTCGCCCACCAACCAGCCGAACGTCACGCCGTGGTAGCCGTGGCGGGTACCGGGCTCCCAGGCCGGCTCCCCGCCGGCGAGAGCAGCGGCGAGGGCCTCGGTGTCGCTCCATCCCCTCCCGTCCCATCCGAGCAATCGGTCTGCGTCGGGTATGCCGATGGCGCCTGACTGATGGCTGAGCAGCTGGCGGACCGTGGTGGACGCCTTGCCGGCTTGGGCGAACTCGGGCCAGTAGCGGGCGACGGGGGCATCGAGGTCGAGTTCGCCCCGGTCCTCGAGGATGTGCGCGCAGAGGGTCGTCATCCCTTTGGTCGAGGACATGATCACCGCCCGGGTGTCCTCCTCCCATGGCCGTCGATCCGGTCCGGCCACGCCCGCCCAGATGTCGACTACGCACTCCCCGTCGACGAACGCGCAGAACGCACCTCCGCCCTCGCCGAGGTCGGCCCGTCGCTCCCGATCGCCGACCGTCCGCGTCGCCCCGGCGGCGAGCACGTCGGCGACCTGTTCGTACCCGGGTGCGACGGATCCGTGCAGATCGTGCGTCAGGTGAGCAGCGCCGGTACTCATAGCGCCCGCAGCTCCCGTTCGACGTCAGGCCACCACTCCTTGCGCCACCAGGAGACGTTGATGCGGTCCACCAGTCCGCCGTAGCGGGCGGCCACCTCACCGGCCAGGGCGTCCGGAGGGCAGACGATGGTCAGCGTGTCGAGGACGTCGTCGTCGATGAGACGGGCCATCTCGTCCCACCGACCCTTCTTGGAGCATTCGTAGAGCTCCGTTTGGAGGTCGCCCCAGCCGTGGAGCTCAAGCACTGGCCGGTACGCGGGCGTCGACGCGTAGTAGCCGACCTGGTTACGCATGGCATTGCGGGCCTTCTCCAGGTGGGACGGGTCCTCCACCACCGAGATGAAGCCCGGGCACGTCACCTCGAACCCTGCCCGGTCGCGTCCGGCCTTTGCCAACCCCCGGTCAACCGCCGGCAGGATCACCTCACGCAGGTATCGGCCGGTGCAGATGCCATGCGCGATGACCCCGTCCGCCACTTCGCCGGCGACCTCGTTCATGAGAGGGCCCACTGCGGCCAGGAAGACGCGAGGCGGCCCGTAGTCGTGGCGTTGTGGGGAGAAGACGGGCGTCATCAACGTGTGCGTGTAGAAGTCCCCCTGGAAGTCGAGCGGCGCGTCCTCGTTCCACGACGCCCAGATCGCACGCAACGCGAGCACGTACTCCCGCATGCGGGCCGCCGGGTGTGACCACGGGGAGCTGAACCGCTTCTCGATGTGCCGGCGGACCTGCGAGCCCAATCCCAGCACGACGCGTCCGGCCGAATACTCCTGCAGCTGATTGGTCGTGTAGGCGAGGCTCATGGGATTGCGGGCGAAGGCCACAGCGATGCCGGTCCCCAACGACACTGATGTCGAGTGCTCGGCCGCCAGCGCCAGTGAGAGGAACGGATCGTTCGTCGTCTCGGCCGCCCAGACGCAGTCGAGCCCGGCCGCCTCCGCGGCCCCAACGCGGTCGGCCACCCGTGGCAACTCGGTTCCGAGTCCGCCGTCGATCTTCACGACGCCACCGACGACGCCGTCTTCACCCGTCGCCGTACCGGCGCCGGCGTCGGGGCCGGTCCCTTCACCGCCGGCGCGTCCACCGAGAGCGACAAGGGCAGTCCGACCTGTACGAAACGTCCCGCAGCGGGGTGGCGGTACCGCCGAAGCAGCTCACGGGAGACGACCTGGGGGTCGTCGGGCACCGCCGACGGATGCACGGACCGGGCGGCGGGGACGCCCCCCAGGCTCAACGAGGACAACACCTCCTCGACGGTACGAAGGCCCACGGCGTCGGCGACCTCGTCGACGAGGGCCGACGCCGACGGCGACCCGTCGACCGACAACGCCCGCAGTAGTCCCGACCGATGGGCATCCGTCACGCAGCACACGGTCACCCATCCGTCCTTGGCCCGGTAGAGGCGTTGCCACGCCGTCGCGCCCAGGAGGTCGGCCCCGACCTGGTCCGGCACGGCACCGCTCGCTGCCAGTGCCGCCACGTCCTCGGACTGGAAGAGCGTCGCCGTCAGGGCCAGGGAAGCGTCGACGCCGGTCACCGCAACGCCGAGCGTCCGTGCCAGCAGCGCCAGCACGATCCCAGCTCCCAGCACCAGCCCCGTCCCGTAGTCGTTGGCCGTGAAGTTCACCGGCACCGGCCGCGCCCCGCCTCCTTGGGTCATCTCCATGCCGGTCGCCGCCTGGACGACGTAGTCGAACGACGGGCGGCGGGCCAACGGCCCTGCCACTCCAAAACCCTTGGCGCGCGCGTAAATGAGGTCGGGATTGACGGCCCGCAGCGCGGCCCCGTCGAGGCCGAGACGCTCCCAGGCGCCGGCCATGGCGTTTTCGACGACGACGTCGGACGCCCGCACGAGATCGAGCAGCCGAGCCCGGTCGGCCGGGCTCTTGAGGTCGAGGACGACGCCCCGTTTCGACCGGTTCCCGTCGACGTAGATGTTGGGCAGCACCGGCATCAGCTGGAACCCGCCCTCGCCGCCGGGCGGCTCGACCTTCACGACGTCGGCGCCGAGCTCGGCGAGCAGGCGCGCCGCCAGCGGACCAGCCCAGAAGGAGGAGAGGTCGACGATGCGGTGCCCACCGAGCGCGCCCTGCTCCCCGCCGTGCCGGCGGCCGGGCCGATACGCGCCGGGACGGGCGGTGAGGCGCACAGGCGGCCCGACCAGGGGGACGCGGCCGAGGACGGGGTCGTCGTGCTCGACGACCAGCGCGTCGACGCTTGCTTGCTCGTGGGCCAGCCACTCGGCGAGCGAGTTGCACTTGGCCACCGCGGCCGGTTGGGCCTGCAGTGCCGCCTCCCAGTCGTCGGCGCTGCGGGAACCGAAGGCCGCCATTACCTGTTGCAACATGTCGCGGTTCCAGTCGCGGTCCGAGAGCCGCGACAGGCCCTCGGGCGTCGAGTAGTCGAGGCCGCCGTCCTCGATCCCGAGCAGGCGGCACAACTCGCGCCACCGCTCCGTGCCGCTCAGGTTGACCATGACCGCGCGCCCGTCAGCCGTGTCGAAGACGCGCAGGATCGGCGACTTGGTGTGGCGCACGATGCGGGGCCGGTGGCCCTCGCGGTGGAAGATGGGAGCGGCGTTGAGGAAGAGGAGCCCATCGAGGAGCGAGGTGTCGACGTGCTGGCCGTAGCCCGTCGAGGCGCGTTTGATCAGAGCGGCGCCGGCGCCGAGGACGGCCAGCAGCGCCGCGGCGACGCTGGCCACGGGGAAGGGGAGCCATATCGGGTCGTCCCCCGTGAAGAGCCCCTGCTGCGCCCCGGCCCGGGCGTGCACGAGCGGCTCCCACCCGGGGTCGTCGCGTGACGGGCCCGTTGCGCCCCAGGCGCTGATGGAGCACGTCACGAGGCGCGGCCGGTTCTGGCGGAGCGTGGCCGGTGCCAGCCCGAGACGCTCGAGCGCGCCCGAACGCAGGTTCTCGACCAGCAGGTCGGCCTCGTTGATGAGGTCGTGGAGGGCGGATCGGCCATCGGGGGCACGGAGGTCGAGCTCGATCGTCTCCTTGCCCCGGTTCCAGGCCGCGTATCGGGCGGGGTCGGCACGCAGCGGATCGCCGCCCGGCCGCTCGACCTTGACGACATCGGCGCCGAGGTCTGCGAAGATCGTCGCAGCCAGGGGTGCGGCGACGTACTGCCCGACTTCGACGACCCGCAGACCACTGAGCACCGGCGCCCGGTCGCCGGGGGGGAGCGGCGACGGCGGATGCTCAGTGGCCACGAGTCGTTCCTGCCCCGGCACGGGGCGAGCGCCCGCCCGAGTCGTCTGGGTCGGCCGGGCCGATCAGGTCGCCGGGCATGAGGTCGCCCTCTTCGTCTCGGGGCAGCCCGAGGACGCGCTCGGCGATGACGTTGCGCACGATCTGGTTGGTCCCACCTCCGATGGAGGCGGACTGCGAGCTGAGGAGCTGATCGGCCCAGCGCCCGCCGTCGGGGTCGTCGGGTGTCCAGGCCGTGGCATGCATGCCGACCGTCTCGACCGCGACGAGCGCAGAAGCTTGGACGAGCTCGGCCATGGCCAGTTTGAGGACCGAGGCGGCTGCGCCGTCGCCACCTCTCGCCTTGACCTGCAGGTAGGCGGTGAGATGCCGGAGGACCATCTGGCGGATGCGCAGCTGCACGAGGCGGTCGCGCAGGACGGGACGCTCGGCCAGGTTGCGCCGTTTGGCCTCCTCCGCCAGGGCGGTGAAGCCGCCCTTGCCCCCGCCCCCGCCGCCCATGTTGCCGAGGGCCTGGCGCTCGAACGCGAGCATGGAGCGGGCGACGCGCCAGCCGTCGTTGACGGTCCCGACGACGTTGGCGACCGGCACCCGCACGCCGTCGAGGAAGACCTCGTTGAAGTGGGACTCGCCCGTGATCTGGCGGAGCGGGCGCACGGTCACGCCCGGGACGTGCATGTCGACGATGAGCATCGTGATGCCTTCGCGCTTCGGGCGTGTCGGATCGGTGCGGACAAGGCAAGCGGCGTAGTCGCTGTGCTGCGCGCCGGACGTCCACACCTTCTGGCCGTCGAGGACGAACTCGTCGCCGTCGCGCCGGGCTCGGGTCTGCACGCTCGAGAGGTCCGATCCCGCACCCGGCTCGCTGAAGAGCTCGCACCAGACGTGGTCGCCCCGCAGCATGGGCGGGATGAAGGTCCGCTTCTGCTCCTCGCTGGCGTGCACGAGGAGTGTCGGACCGCACATGCCGAGACCGATTTCGAGCGAGCGGGGCGGGATCTTGAATGCCTTCGATTCCCGGTCGTAAATGCGCTGGTAGCGACCCGGCAACCCGCGCCCGCCGTACGCGGCCGGCCAGGTGATGCCCGCCAGGCCGGCGTCGGCCAGCTGCCGCTGGAAGGTGACAGAACGGGACAATCCCGACCCGCCGAACGAGACGGCGCCGCTGGGTTCATCACCTTTGGGGGGGAGTGTGGCCCGTAGGAAGTCCAGGACCTCCTGCCGGAAGGCCTCCTCGGTGGGGAGCTCGTCGACGGTGGTGGAGTCCATCATGCGCTCGCCGATCTTGTGGAGGTCGCCGACGAGGTTGTCGCCGCGATCGCATCGGGCCGGGGCACACCCACCGCCAGTAATCCTCCGAAGACCATGTCCTTCATGACGCGGGCCAACAGCTCGGGATCGGACCGATCGAGGGTGGTGATGGAGCGCAGCATCCCGTCGAGCATCGTCACGGCCGCCCGGGCCTCGTCCTCGCTCAGGCCGGGTCGCACCTCGCACAGCAGGTGTACCCACTCCGCCATGCGCACCCGCTCGATCCGGGCCACCCGCCGCCGTGCATCGTCATCGAGCGAGCGGTACTCCTTGGCGAACACGTCGCGCAGATTGCCGTTGCGCAGCTGCAGGACGATGGCGGCGTCGATCAACCGCTCGAGAGTCACGAGCGGAGGCAGGTCGTCGTTGAGCACATCGTCGACCGTTCCCCTCCAGATGACGGCTGCCTCCTCGATGAGCACGGAAAGGAGCTCACCCTTGCTGCTGAAGTAGCGGTAGATGGCGGGTCCGCTCACCCCGGCGGCTGCGCCGATGTCGCCGAGGCTGGTCTCGCGAAAGCCGCGCTCACGGAACAGGTCCGTTGCGGCCGCCATGATCGCTTCGCGTGTCCGCTCGCCTTTGGTCCTGGCTGTTGTTCGGGCCGTGCCCTGACGCGCTGTGTCGGCGGTCTCCCCCTGCGGGCTCATATGGGCATGAATGTTAGCCATCGCTCACAAATCTGGCTGAAGGACGTTGACTCATGCCTTGGGACACGCCTAAAGTTTAATCAGCGTTAACAAAAGAGCACGAGGGGACGAGGAGGGCGAGCGTGGAGTTCGGCTTGTTCATGGAGCTGTCGGTGCCGCGTCCGTGGACGCCAGACTCGGAGCGTCAGGTCTACGAGAACACGCTGGAGCAGGTGCGCCTCGCCGACGAGCTCGGCTTCGACTACATCTGGGCTGTCGAGCATCACTTTCTTGAGGAGTACTCCCACTGTTCGGGCCCCGACATCTTCCTGTCGGCGGCGGCGACCATGACCAAGCGCATCAGGGTGGGGCACGGCGTGGTGGCGTGTGTGCCGCAGTACCAGAGTCCGATCCGGGTGGCGGAGCGGGCGGCGGTCCTCGACATCATCTCGGGCGGACGGTTGGAGTTGGGGACCGGCCGCTCCGCGACGTGGCCGGAGCTGAGCGGGTTCGGGGCCAACCCCGACGACACCAAGAAGACCTGGGACGAGTTCGTCCGGGTGATTCCCAAGATGTGGATGCAGGAGCGCTTCGCCTGGGACGGGCGCATGTTCTCCATGCCCGAGCGGGCGATACTGCCCAAACCGCTGCAGAAGCCGCACCCGCCCATGTGGGTGGCGGTCACGTCACCGGGGACGGAACTCGACGCGGCCGACCGGGGCCTGGGCTGTCTCGGATTGTCCCCGGGAGGTTTCGCCGATTCGGAAAAGAAGGTGTTGAACTACCGGCGGCATATCGAGTCGTGCGATCCGGTGGGCGCCTTCGTCAACGACAAGGTCCTCACCGTCAATTTCCTGTCGTGTTGCGAGGACGGTGACCTGGGGCGGCGCAACGGGCTCAAGGTCGCCTCCATGTTCTCCTACATGGCGGCGCAGCTGCTGTCCGCCAAGGAGGTGCTGCCGACCCACTCGTACCCCTCCGAAGGGCTGCTGCCAGCCCTGCGGCGCGAGTCGGGGTCACCCGGCGACGCGGCGAAGTCCTTCAAGGGCGTGACGATGGGGACGCCCGACGACGTGGCCGACGCCATCGCGGCGTGGGAGAACGTCGGCTTCGACGGCATCAACTTCATCCATCAGTTCATGGAGGTCGTGCCCCAGCAGTACGTGCTCGACTCCATGCGGCTCTTTGCGGAAGAGGTCATGCCCCGCTTCAAGAAGAAGGACGGGGCGTCCCGACGGCCGGTCGCCGTGGCGGCCGGGGCGGGGGTGGCCTGATGCCGCTCGCGGGCTCGCTGGATATCCGTCCGCTGGTGGACGGCTCGCCCCAGGTCGTGCTCGACGACGAGCGCCTGCTGCGGGTGGAGGACGTCGACATTCTGCAGGTCTTGTACGAGGTCCGGGTAGCGGACCGGGAGTCGTTGGTGCCGCCCGCTCTGAACCCGACCATCCCGCCGGTGGTGAGTTTCCTGGTCTACCGGGCCGCTTCGAGTTCGTTCGGACCGTTTGCGCTGGCCCAAGTGCGGCTGACCGCCCGCTCGGGAGTGCGTCCCCGGGCGTACCTGGTGTCGGCGCGGTGCGACAACCCTGAACTCTCGGCTGCCTTGGCCAGGTCGTGGGGCTTCCGGGTTTCGCCCGGCGAAATCAGGCTGCGGCGCTACCACGACCGGGTCGACTGCGTGGTCACTGAGCCGGCGGAGCGAGGACGAGGTCAGACGATCCTCGACGTCTCGCTGGTCGATCCGGTGCCCGTGACGGGTCACGACGTGCAGTACCCGCCCGGGATGCACTTGGCCCAGGTCGAGCGCGACCGGGTCTGGGTGCCGCGGATCGTGCAGGTGGACTCGGAGTACGAATTCAAGCGGGCTGACCGAGGTCGGCCTTCTCTGACCTCATTTGACCCGGCTGCCTGGGGCGATCCGCGTCTCGTGACGGACATCGCAGTCTCGGCCAGTTTCGCCACCTGCGACATGACGATCGCCAACGTGCGCTACATCTGCAATCCGGACATCCCGGCGTCCGAAGGGACCGAGAAGGTGTCGGACCGGTGATCGATCCGACGCCGGCTGCAGCCGCGTTCCGCCTGCATTTCGTATCCTGAGTCCCGGTGCCCACCGACCCGACTGTCGCTGACGAAGGGTTGCACCCCGCGAGCGACGATCCGGACTGGCAGGAAAGCGCCTACCTGGCCTGGCGCGACCCGGTGAGCGGACTCGGGGGCAATCATCGGATCGGCAATGAGCCCAATCGGCGCACTGCCAACCTGTGGTGCGGGGTCTACCACCGGGACGGGACCCGCTTCCGGTGCAACGGCGAGGGTCTGGCCCAAGAGTTGCTCGACGCCGGTCACGGCGTCTTCGGCGTCACCGCCGGTCCGCAGAGGATCTTCCACGACGGGACGCACCTGCGCTTCGTCCTGGACGGTGAGGAATGTCGCGCCGACCTCGCGATCACCGACGAGGGCGAGCGCGCGTATGCCAACGCCCAGACCTTCTCGGGTCCGTCGGGAGCGACCGGCACAATCTTCTCCAACAACTTTCACGTTGCCTGCCGGGTGACGGGCACGGTGGAACTCGACGGGCGCTCGATGCGAGTCGTGGACGCCCGGGCGTGGCGTGACCACTCCTGGGGTGTCCGTCGATGGGATAGCTTCGTCTCGAGCCGGAGTTTCGGCGGGTCACACGGCGAGGGCGACACGGCACTGCAATTCCGATTCGCATCCATGGTGGGCGCGAACGGGAGCTTCTTCCGGGTGGGTGCCCTGAGCCGAAGTGGCGAGAAGGTGCCCGTGGCCGACGCCGCCATGCTGGTGCACGTCGACGACGACTCGCTGTCCTGCCCCTCTGCGGAAGTCCGCTACCAACTCGAGGATGGGGGGACCACGGCCATCCGCATCGACACGATCGGCGGGATGATCGGTGTGACGGCGCAGCGCTACGGGTGGGAGTCGGTTGGCGACGTGACAGTTGACGGTGAGCCGGGAGGGTGGGGCTTCCTTGAGACGACGCTCAATGCCCGCAACGGGTCGAGCCCGCCAGGCTTTGTGCTCCATGAGGCCATGACCAACGGCGTGGTGCGGCCGGCGTGAGGCAGCCACCCGACGACCGGGCCCTCTACTACCGCCAGTTGCGTCGCACTGTCGCCACGGTGTTCGCACCCGAACTGACCAGCGCGACGGCCACAGACGCGGCGGGGTTGGTGGATCGGATCTTGGCGGAGTTCATCGTCGAGGAGGAGTGGGCGCCGGCGCTTTCTGCCGAGTACGGAGGCGAGTTCCGAGCGCTCCTCGACGACGACGTGAGCGCCACGCCGGGCGCCCATGCCGAAGCGGTGACGCCTGAGCAGTTCGTCGTGCTTCGTCGCAGAGCGGCAGACGTTGTCGCCGAGCAAGCGGGCAGCACGGACCCGGCGGAGCGCGCGCTGTGCCGAGCCCTGGTCGACGTGGAGCGCCGCTTCCTCGAACGTGTCGATACTCTCCGAGAGGAGCTCCTCAGCGAGGAGCTGATTGCCGACGCATCGGCCTCAGCCGCGCACTGTTCCGTCACAAGGGAGGAGCTGGGCGCGTCTATGCGCCGGCGCTTCCCCGGATCCCCGGAACTCCGCGTGCTGCAGCTCGAGGTCGTCCCCGGTGGCCGCTCCAAGGAGACTCTGTTGGTCTCACTGGCCGGGACCTCGGAGCTGCCCTCGGAGGTCATCGTGCGCAAGGACCTCCCGATCGGGGTGCTGGCGACCCGGGCATCCGCGGAATTCGCCATACTCCGTGCCGTCCATGCGCACGGCGGCGTGCCCATGGCGGAGCCGATCTTCGCCGACGACGTCAAGAACGTGGTCGATGACGACGAGGCCGACGGCACCTTTCTCGTCATGGAGCGCGTGCGGGGTGCGAAAGCGGGCGAGTACTTCCCGGATTTGGCGGCACCGCCGGAGAGGTTTCGGCATGCCATCGGGATGCAGCTGGCGAGCGCACTGGCTCATCTGCACGCAGTCCCGCTTGACACCTTGGAGGGCACCGGTCTCGACCTCGATGCCGAGGTCAACGAGGCCTCCCTCTCAGCCGCAGCCAACGGGATGGCCGCGCGCATCGGGGAGCTCAGCGGTCCTCCGATCGCGGCCGTCCCCCTGGCGCGCCAATGGCTTCTCGACCACATCGACGATGTCGTCCCCTCCGGACCGCTGTGCCTCTTGCAGGGGGATTTCGGCCTCCACAACACGCTGGTCGACGGCGATCGCGTCACGGCGCTGGTCGACTGGGAGGCGGCGACGATCGGGCCCCCGGCTCGGGAGCTGGCGGCCGCGTGGCCGGTCGCGACGGCGTTGATGGAGTGGTCGGAGTTCGTCGCCGCTTATCGCGCCGCCGGCGGGTCGGTAGAGGCAACCGACGAACGGGCCGTCACGTACTACAGGGTGTTCTTCGCCCTCGGCGCCTGCATGTCGAGTCGGACGGGCGGACATCTCTTCCGCACGGGTGACAAGCGAGACCTGTTGACGGCGCATTCCGGGCTCGACGCCCATTTCCGCACCCAGCGCAATCTCGTCCGTGCCTTGGCCGACGCCGAAGCATTGGCCGGGAGCTGATGTGCGGGGACGTCAGAAGCTGCGCACGTGGACCGTGTCGAGCCGCTGCTCACGCGGCCGAGTCACGATGAACACATGGACGTCACCGATGTCTTCGATGCTCTGCCCGCTGTAGCGCCCCATCACCTCGGTCAGGAGTCCCCGTTCGTTCCACAGCGCATACGCCGCCGCGCTGTGCTCGGGATCCCATGCGTAGTCGGTGGCGCCGCCACCCGCACCGGACGCCGTGCCCTGCACGACGGTCGTCACCCGGATGTCGTCGTCCCGGACCTCCTGGGCCAACACTTTGCCGAAGGCTTCGAGCGCAGCCTTTGAGGAGACATACATCGACAACATCGGGAACGGATGCAGCGTCGACTCGCTCGAGGTGTTGACGATGTCGCCGCCCCCGGCGGCCCGCAACAGCGGGATGGCGGCACGCGATGCGTAGACCGGGCCGAAGAAGTTGGTGGACATCTGGCGGGTGATGTCCTCGTCGTCGAGGAGCTCCACCGCGCAGGGTCGGTAGACGGCCGCGTGATTGACGAGCACGTTGATGTGGCCGAAGCGCCGTGCGACCTCTTCGAAGGTCGCTCGGACGCTGTCAGGATCTCCCACGTCGGTGGCGATGGGGACGGCCGAGGAGCCGAACTCGGCCGCGACCTCCTCCAAGCGCTGAGGGGCGCGGGCCAGCATCACGACCGTGGCGCCCTCCTGGACGAAGCGCCGGGTGATCCCGACACCCGATCCGCTCGAAGCGCCGGAGACCACCGCCACCTTCCCCTCCATGCTGCCCATGGCTCTGCGCTCTCCTCTCCGACCACGTCCGACGACGGGCCTCGTGTCGTTGCCGTGATGATCGCAGAACGGCGCCGGGTGGCCCGATCCAGGTGGAGGCGCGGTCGATCGAACGACGACCACTGTCGGCAGGTCGTCCCGTCCCATCACACCCACCCGAGACACCCGTCGTCACGAGAAGAGTCGCCCCAATACTCCTGAGCCCTCATCAGCAGGTCCGAAAATTCCTGCTGCCCTGCCAGCCATTTCGAGAAATGTTGCAGTATGTTGACGCTAGGAACCGCTAAACGGTATCCTCTTTTCGCCGTCGCCTCCGGGGGGCTGGTTGCGGCGAGATGCGCACGCTCCAGCCCCTTATCCCCAAGGAGGACACGGTGCTCAGAGCAGGCGTGAGCGGGCGGATTGGCGAGCGGCAGGAGCGGGGGAAGCGGCACCCGGCGGCGGGGGAATCGGGCCCGGGACGGGCGGCCCGGAGGAAGGGCAGGCGCTCCCGGCGGAGCCCGTGGGGCGCTGTCGCCCTGCGCGCCGCAACTCTCTCGACCGTGATCGGGGCCGGCATCGTCGGCATCGGAGCGGGCACGGCCGGCGCCGCGGTGAGCGCGTCCTCAACGGAGACTCCGCACCCCGCCACCGAGGCGCCTGTCACCGTCGGCATGATCACCGACGGCGGGGGCAGCAGCGCCATCGGGACGGCTGCACTGGTGGAGCAGGGGGCCAAGGCGGCGGTCTCGTACATGAACGAGTACCAGGACGGCCTCGCCGGCCACAAGGTCACTCTCTATGTCTGCGAGAACCAGTCGACCCCGGCGGGTGGCCAGACATGCGCCAACGACATGGTGCAGCACGGCGTCGTCGCCGTGGTCGAGCCCTTCACGGGCCAGGGCGCCACCGAGGTGCCGACCATTGTGGGCGCCGGCATCCCGTACATCGCCGTAAGCGGGGGCTCGACGGCGGAGCTGACGACGCCGGGCGCGTACGACCTCGAGGGCGGGTTTCCGGCCTATCTGGGCGCTATGGCCTTGAGCGCCAAGGCGCACGGCCTGAAGAAGGTCGACTTCCTCGTCGAGAACGTGCCGGCGGCCATTCAAGGCGCGCAGGTCTTCGGCGACATGGTCTACAAGGCCGCAGGCGTGGGCTTCGACGTCGTGCCGGTCAACCAGGGCACGGCCGACATCAGTCCGCAGATGCAGACCGCCGTGTCGGGTGGCGCCGACGCCGTGGGCATGGTCGGCGACGTGACGCTGTGCACGTCGTTCCTGCAGGCGTACAACACGCTCGGGCTCAAGCTCCCTCGATATGTCCTCTCGACCTGCCAGGACCCCAGCATCCTCAACTCGCCGACGCTCGACAAGGCCCTCACCGGTTCCTACATCACGACCTCGACGGCGACGTCCAAGGCCGACAACCAGCAGTACGCCTTCATCATGACGAAGTACACGCCGAAGGTGAACCCGAACCCGAACGTCAGCAGCAACCAGGCGGATGGCGTGACGCCAGTGCTGGCGCTCGGCGCCATCATGAAGGGCTCGACGCAGCCGGTGACGGCGGCGGGTGTGAAGGCGGCGACGGCGGCGGCCACGAACGTCACCATCCCGTTGTCGGGCGGCCTGAAGTTCACCTGCAACGGCACGGCCATCCCGCTGCTCAAGTCAGTCTGCTCGGCCAGCGCCGGCATCGGAGTGGTGCAGGCCGGGAAGGCCGGCAAGGTGACTGCCGTCAAGGTCTACAACCCGACGCCGCTCTTCTAGGGGAGCATCCGGCGGGCCGACCCCGCTGACTCCGCCGGACCTTGCTGCGGGGGGTGGTACCTCTCACCGGGAGGGCCGCCCCGTGGCATATCACGAGGCTTTCGCAACTCGGTACCGGCTCCGCGTCCGAGCAGGCGAGGCTGCCCGTACGGGTCGGCGTCCGCCTCACGCAGGTGTCGTCGACGGCACAGAACGTTTGGGGTCTCGACGCGTAGGGCACAACGCGGTGTCTCGCCGCATTGCGATCGCAAAGTTCCCCGCAACGAGCTGGCTAGCTGGCTAGCTGGCCGTGACCGCACCGCTCATGTAGGCGGACTCCACCGCGCTGACGTCGTTGCGGTACTGCGCCGCGGGCCCCTCCAGCACGATGTTCCCGTGCACCATCACCAGAGTCCGGTCCGCGACCTCGAGGGCGAGCTGCACGTGCTGCTCCACCATGATCACGGAGGCGCCGCGCTCGTCGGCCACCCGGCGGATGACCGGCATGAGCGACTCGACGGCAACCGGGGCGAGGCCCATCGACATCTCGTCGATCAGGAGCAACTTGGGCGACTGCACCAGCGCGCGTGCAATGGCCAGCATCTGCTGCTCGCCACCGGACAGGTCGCCGACGCGCAGGCGCTCGCGCCGCTGTAATGACGGGAAAAGGTCCAAGACCGGGTCGAGGTCGGCTCCCTTGGCGGCCAGCTTCAGGTTCTGAATCGGCGTGAGCTCGGTGAAGAGGGCCCGGAAGTCGGGCACGAGGACGAGGCCCGAGCGGTTCATGCGCCGCGGTGAGGAGCCACGGACGAGCTGTCCGTTGAGGGTGATGCTGCCGGCGCGGGGTGGCAGAAAGCCCGCCAGCGTCATGAGCAGCGTGGTCTTGCCGGCGCCGTTGGGTCCCAGGATGGTGAGCACGGTCCGCGGGGGCAGGCTGAACGAGATGGCGCGGGCGACGGTGAGTTTGCCGTAGCCGACATCGAGTCCGCGGACGTCGAGCACGGGGACGTCGGTACTCGAGGTCCTACCGCCGCCGTCGTCGCCGGACGGCGCGGCACCGGCTGTCGCAGTGTCGCTCACGAGACGGCCATTCGTTGATGCGTGGCGCCCAGGTAGGCCGTCGAGACGACTTCATTGTGTCGGATCTCTTCGGGGGTGCCGTCCGCGATGCGCACGCCGAAATCGAGCACGTCCACTGTGTCGCAGAGGTTCAGCACCAGGCTCATGTCGTGGTCGACGAGCAGGATGGTCACGCCGCTGTCGCGCACGGCCCGGAGGCGCTCCGCCAACCACAGGCTCTCGGTGCTGTCGAGCCCGGCCGCCGGCTCGTCGAGCAGGAGGAGGCGCGGCTGCGCGGCGAGGGCCCGGGCCACCGAGACGAGTTGGCGCTGACCCTGGGAGAGGGTCGAGACCAGCAGCTCGCGCATATCCATCAGCCCCAGCTCATCGAGAATCTGGTCGAGCGCTTCCCCCTCACCTCCGGTCGACCGCTGTTGCCCGACCTCGACGTTCTCGGCCACGGTGAGGTCGTCCGCCACGCCGGCCAGCTGGAAGGTGCGGGCGAGCCCGAGTGACGCTCGCTGGTGGGGCGAGCAGTCTCCGATGTCACGACCGTCCAAGAAGACCGTGCCCTCACACCCGTGGAAGCCGCAGAGTGCGTCGATCATCGTGGTCTTGCCGGCACCGTTGGGCCCGATAAGCCCCACGATCTGGCCCGTGTTGACCGTGAGGCAGACGTTGTCGACGGCAGTGACGCCGCCGTAGCGGACGGTGAGGTCACGGACCTCAAGCAGCGGGCCGTCGGAGGTAGCGGGGCTGGCGGAGTCGGTGGACGAGGTGGAGGTGGCGTGGTCGGCGGTCAGGCGTGCGGGGAGCGACCCGTTGGTCGCGAGGTCCGGCGCGCGGAGCCGGACGCCTGCCGGAACGGGTCCAGGCGTCGTCGTCGCAGCACCGGAGGGCACCAGCGCGGCTTGGGGGCGGGCCAGGACACCCTTGGTCCGTTGCTGCTCGAGGAAGAGGTGCGTGGGGCCGACGACGCCGTCGGGGTTGAAGATCACGGTGAGGATCACGCCGATGCCGGCCACGACGCCGTACCAGTTGTCGACGCCCCCGCTCCCGACGCCCGACGAGATGAGGGCCACGAGCAGTCCGCCGGACGAGAGCAGGCCCGCCACAATGCCGCCGCTGACCGACGTGATGCCCGCCACCACCGCGATGGAGAAGAAGACGAGGCCGAGATAGGCGTCGAAGTCCTGGAACGTCACGTTCCCGAGCTGGTAGGCCAGGAGTGAGCCGCCCAGCCCGGCGATGAACGCCGCGATGGCGAAGCCGATCAGCTTCACGCGTACGACGTTGATGCCGGCCGCGGCGGCCGAGCGTTCGTCGGAGCGCACGGCCAGCATGGAGGTGCCAAGGCGGCTCGTGCGCAGCCAGCTGACCCCGAGTGCGACGAGCACTAACACCACGAGGCAGAGGATGCCGAAGGCCGGTCGCGGGAAGTCCTTGCCGGACCCGATGCCCAGGTCCATGCCGAACAGCCGCGGTGTCGGGATGTTCAGCCCCGCAGCGCCCCCGTCAATAGAGTTGTTGTTGAACCAGATCGCCTCCACCCCCGCGGCGAACGTGAGCGTGACCACACCGAGCATGAGCCCGCGTACGCGCAGCGCCGGGATGCCGATCACGACGCCGGCCGCCGCGGCGACGAGGGCCGAGAGGATCGGCGCAATCGGAAAGGGAATGCCCCATGAGGTGGCGAACGTGCTCAAGATGTACGCCGAGACGCCGGCCAAGGTCAGTTGCGCCAGCGAGATCTGGCCGGTGTATCCCGTCACCACGACGAGTGACAGCGAGATCACGCCCGTGATGAAACTCGAGTAGAGCGCGGCGCGGTCGTTGCCGGTGAAGAGATAGATGGCGGCGATGCCGACGCCCGTGCCCACGACGGCGGTGGCCAAGCGCCAGTGGGGGCGCGGGGCGCGGCCGAGCGTGACCTGTGTGAGCGTGCCGCGGCTCGGCATGGTGCGGCCGCGGAAGGACAGGACGACGAGGACGAGGACGAGGGGGACGAGCTCCCCGGCGCCGGCGGGGAAGTCCGGGTGGACGCCGTTGACGTAGACAGAGAGCGACTCCAGCGCGCCGATGCCCAGGCCGGCTGTGATGGCCCAGCCGAGCGAGTGGAAGCGCCCGACGACGGCGGCTGCGAGGGCGGGGACGATGAACAGCGTGTACGTGCCGGGTTGGAGCGGGACGAGCGGGGCGATCAGGACGCCGGCGATGCCGCAGACGACGAAACTGACGATCCAGTTGACGAGGGCGATCCGATCGGGCGAGAGCCCGCTGACGAGTGCCCCCACCTCTGTCTCCGCCGAGGCCCGGGTGGCCAGGCCGAAGCGGGTGAAGCGGAAGAGCACCGTGAGCACGATGCCCAGGCCGATGATCGTTGCTGCGAGCAGGAGGCGGTCGGTCGAGATGTCGATGCCGAGGAACTTGACGTGGTCCTGCGGGAAGATCGGGTTGACGAGGACGACCTGCGTGCCGACCTGGTACGTGACCACTGCGGTCAGCACGCCCATGAGGCCGATGGAGGCGACGGCCTTCGCCACCGGCCGGTGGTTGCGCAGCGGCCGGAAGACGAGCAGGTAGACGACGGCTCCCATGGCGGCCTGGATGGCCAGCGTGAGGAGGAGGGCGGGCCAGAAGCCGAGGTCCGAGCCGACGCTGACCGTCGGGCCCAGCCCCGGGATCGGGATGAGCAGCTGGCCGTTGCGCAGCAGGGAGTAGGTGTAGGCCGCGTAGAGAGCCTGCGCCCCGGTGGCGAAGTTGAGCACCCCCGACGAGCGGTAGGTGACCACGAGGGCCATGGCCAGGGCGGCGAACACGCCCCCGTTGCCCAGTCCGAGGAGGAGGAACTCGACGTAGGTGTTCAACGAGGTCGCTCCCGCCGGGAGTGGATCACGGATTAAGGATACTCAAATACCCTCCGGGACGCACGGGTGTCGGGGGAGGTAGTCGGCTTCGGGGTGATTGGCGGACAGGGTTCGGTCGGCACACTGGAAACATCGTTCGTGTCCACGAGAAGACGAAGGAGAGTAAGAGCCGTGACGATTGAGAGCGCGAGCCGTCCCGTACTGGAGCCGGGACCGGATCACCCCATCACTATGGAGCCGCACCGGGGGCACGTGACGGTGCGCGGTGGCGCGGCCGTCGTGGCCGAGACAGACCGGGCGCTCGAGCTGCACGAGGCGAACTATCCGGCCGTGCTCTACATCCCGCTCGACGATGTGGACCGGAGCCTGCTGCGCGAGAGCGAGCAGCACACGTACTGCCCCTACAAGGGGGAGGCGTCCTATTTCGACCTCGTGGCTGGGGCCGGCGACGGTGCGAGTGACGCTGGCGACGGGTCCGGCAAGGGCGCAGTCTGGTACTACCCCGAGCCCTACGGTGCGGTCGCCGCCATCCGCGACCACGTCGCCTTCTACCCCGACCGGGTCGTGATCACCAGCGACGCGTAAGCGGGGCCGGGACGGGGGCCGTTACCGAGTCTCGGAAAGCTCGTCCCGCAGGACTCGACGCAGGAGTTTGCCCGTCGGCGAGTAGGGGAGCTCGTCCCGGAACTCGATGACGCCCGGCATTTTGGTGGAGCGCAGGCGCTCGCGGACCCAGAGCTGCAGATCGGCCTCGGACACGTCGCCGTTGGGGTGGAGCACGACGACCGCCGCCACCGCCTCGCCCCATTCGGTGTCGGGGATGCCGATCACGGCCGCCTCGGCGACCGCGGGGTGCTGCATGAGCACTTCCTCGATCTCCCCCGGCGAAATGTTCTCGGCGCCCCGCACGATCACGTCGTCGAGCCGGCCGTCGACGTAGAGGAAGCCGTGCTCGTCGAACCAGCCGGCGTCCCGGGTGCGGAACCAGCCGTCCTCGGTCAGCGTGTTGTTGCCGACGTACTCGCCGGCCACCTGCTCCCCGCGCACCCAGATCTCGCCCTTCTCGCCGACCGGGAGGAGCTCCTCGTCGGCATCGCGCACCTCCACCTCGAGGGACGGCAGGGGACGCCCGACCGACCCGAGCCGCGCCCGGACGGCCGGGTCGTCACTGGCGAAGGCCTCGCGGTGCTCGTCGGGCGTCAGCATGG
This sequence comes from uncultured Acidimicrobiaceae bacterium, assembly GCA_963843365.1. Lineage (GTDB taxonomy): Bacteria > Actinomycetota > Acidimicrobiia > Acidimicrobiales > RAAP-2 > Bog-473. The sequence goes on from CAWJKG010000001.1 coordinate 323,401, forward strand.
CGATGGTGGAGCTCGTCTCGGTCAGGCCGTACGCGTTGACGAGGTCGACGTGGGGCATGTCGCGCAGCGTGCGCTCGACGAGCTCGAGCGGCATGCGCCCGCCGCCGTAGGAGAGGTGGCGCAGCGCGGGGGGCTCCACGCCGCTGTCCTCGACGGCCTGGAGGATGCGGCCGAGCATGGTCGGCACCACCATGGCGTGCGTGATGCGCTCCTCGGTGGCCACGCGCACCCACTCGGCGGCGTCGAAGGTCGGGAGATACATGATGCGACGGCCCGAGTAGAGCGAGCTCAACACGGCCGCGATGCCGGCGATGTGGTACGAGGGCACGCAGATCAGCTGCGCCTCGGCCGGCTCGCAGCCGAGGAACTCGACGCTCGAGATGATGTACGAGACCAGGTGGCGGTGGCGCAGGATGGCCGCCTTGGGCTCCGACGTCGTGCCGCTCGTGAAGAGCAGGACGGCGATCTCCTCGGGGTCGACGAAGGGGTGCTCGCCGGTGACCGGCTCGGCGACGGCATCGGCGAACGTGCCCTTGGAGATGACGTGCTCGGCGCCGCACTCGGCCAGCCGGGCCATTTCGTCGTCGTCCGCGATCATGAGGCCGCCGGCGACGCGGGCGAGGATGCCCGCCAGCTGCTCGTCGGGGGCGCGGTAGTTGATCGGTGCGAACGGCAGGCCGGCCAACGCGGCGCCGAAGAGCGCAACCGGGAGCAGGTCGGAGTTCAGGCCGAAATAGCCGACCATGTCGACACCGCTCTTCTCGAAGTAGACGGCAGCCCGCCGGCACCGCTCGAGGAGATCCGAGGCGGTCAGCCCCCCGTCGTGCGAGCCGAGGACGATGCGGTCTGGATCGCCCTCCGCCGCCATCTCGAGCAGCATGGCGATGTTCATGGCGTGGTCGTTCCCGTGATCCTGAGTGCCGGGGAGAGGACGCTCAGTCGGAAGCGGGGAGGGGCTTGGCTCCCTTGACTTCCAGGATGGTGTCGCCGACCGAAATGGCACCCTCGCCCGCCTTGGTGCACAGCAGCTCCAGGCCGAGCTCCTCGTCGGCGTAGCGCTTGCCGAGCTGGGTGCCGCCCTCGAAGCCGGCCACGATGGACTCGGAGGTGGGCTCGGCGTCGGTGGGGACGAAGGGGTGGCCGCCGCAGCGCAGGTCGACCGGGTCGGCGGGCGCCTTGACCACGACGACTTCGCAGGCGTCGACGGCGCTGCGCACTCTCGCCCCTGCCTTCAATTGGATAGCCACTGCAGTCCTTCCTACGTTTTCGTCGTCTTCGATCCGTCTACCGGTTCCGTGTGTTGCCTGCTCCGGGCTCTGGGCTCTCGGAGAGGGAACTCGGGATCCTATTCTGCCCCCGGCGGGCGTCCGGCAGAAAGTTGACGGCACGTCAGGACGCCGGGACGTCGGGGGAACGGGGTCGTCTACGAGGCGTCCCGCACCTGGCGGGCCAGGCGGCCCCAGCGCTCGAAGGTGGCGGGGTCGGGATTGTGGACGAGGTCGCTCCCGGTGAAATAGCTCACGACCCGGGTGGCGATGCCGCCGTACTTGGCCACGACCTTGTCGGCGATGTCGTCCCAGGTGCCCTCGGTGATGAAGTCCTTGAGCAGGTCGTCGTCGATCTCGGACGCCATGCCGGCGACGTCGCCGGCCCGCTGGTGCTCCCGGATGAGGTAGGTCGTGTCCTCGCGCTCGAGCTGCTCGAAGATGAAGGCGTAGTTGACGGTCGAGCCGTAGAACGCGACCTGGACGCGGGCCCTTTCGCGCCAGCGGGTGCGCTCCTCCTCGGTGTCGCCGACGACGAGGAACGCCGGCACAATGAGCTCGAGGTCCTCGACCTTGCGGCCGGACAGTGCGGCACCCGCCTCCAGGTTGGGGAGGACGGTCTCGCGCAGGTAGATCGGCGTGTTGAGCGGATGCACGTGGATGCCGTCGGCCACCTCGCCCGCCATGCGGAGCATGTAGGGGTTGACGGCGGCGATGTCGACCGGCGGGTCGGGGACGTCGATGGCGCCCGGGGACCAGATCGGCGGCAGCAGCGAGAGGTTGTAGTAGTCGCCCTCGACGGCCAGCGGCGTGCCGTGGCGGAATGAGGTGAAGATCTGCTTGAGGGCGAGGACGTATTCACGCAGGCGCGGGCCGGGGTGGTCGAAGGCGACGCCGTAGCGGCGCTCCATGTGGGCCCGCACCTGCGTGCCCAGCCCCAGGCGGAAACGCCCGCCCGTCGCCTCGGCCAGCTCCCATGCCGTCGCCGCGGTGACCATGGGACTGCGGGGGAAGGCGACGGCGATGCCGGTCAGCACATCGAGGTCGGCGCCCGACGTGGCCAGCGCCCCGCAGGTGAGGTACGCCGTCCGTCCCGCCTCGGTGACGACCAGCCCGGACAGCCCGGCCTCGCCGGCGCGGCGCCCGAGCTCGGCCGCCTGGCGCAGCGGCTGCGCCGGCAACATGGCGTCGAACTTCACGGTCACGCCGGCGGCTCGTCCCGGACCTCGGGGATGTAGCCCACCATTTCGTGCACCGTCGGCGAGTCGAGCCAGGGCGTCAGGTCGACGTCGTAGAGCGCGGACGGCTCCGGCCCCTGGTCGAGATGATGGGGCTCGGACGCCATGAAGCGCCCGTCCACCAGCCGCACCTCCGTGACGATGTCGGCGTAGGGGTGCGCGCTGGCCGCCGGCCCGCCGAAACCGAAGACGCGCTCGGACCCCATGACCGCGTTGACCGCCGCCCGCCCCGACAGGAAGGGCCGGTAGTCGTTGCGCGCCAGCTCGCCCTCGTACGCGTCGAGGATGTGCAGCGCCCGGTCGAGCACCGACTGGCCGAAGCCGTAGTAGACGTTGGGTGCCGGCAGGTCACCCCACACGCCCCACATCCACCAGCGCACCGTCGGCGGCAGCGCGGCCACGGCGCGCTGGACGCCGCGACCGACGGCCTCGTGGGCGTGGTGCACGTCGTGCGGGGAGGGCGACACGACGATGGAGGCGCCGTGCGCCTCGACCAGATCGGGCAGCTCGGCGGCGACGCGGTGCGAGGCCAGGGCCAGGTCCCCGTCGAGGTCGAGGTCGAGGGGCGGGTCGAGGAAGACGGGCTCGAAGCCGGCCGCGGGAGGCGGCCTCCTCCGCCTCGGCGCGCCGCCGTTCCCATTGCCCCTCGTACCCGAGGCTGGCGATGACGCTGACCACGCGTCCAGCCCCGGTCGCGCAGGTGCAGCAGGGCGCCCGGGCAGCCCACGGCCTCGTCGTCGGGGTGGGGGGCGACGTGCACGAGGGTCGGCGACACGCCACTGGAGACTAGGCGGGCAGGCACAGCGGGCGGGGCAGGGTCCAAGATGGACGTCATGGCAACCGTGAGCAACGCCCCCGCCACCGCCTCGCCCGGGGCGGCGGCCTGGCACGCCCTCGCGGTCGACGCGGTCGTCGCCGCCCTCGGCAGCAACATCGAGCGCGGCCTCACCTCCGGCGACGCCGCCACCCGGCTGGCGCGCTACGGCCCGAACGAGATCGCCCGCGAGAAGCCGCCCTCGCATGTGGGCGGTGGCACTGGGGCAGCTGCGCGACCCGATGAACATCATGCTGATCGGCGTCATCGTGGTCAGCCTGCTCATCAGCCAGTTCTCGACGGCCGTGCTCGTCGGCTTCCTCGTGCTGCTCAACGTCGTGCTGGGCTCGCGCCAGGAGCTCAAGGCGCGGGCGAGCGTCGACGCCCTCTCCAAGATGCAGGTGCCGCAGGCCCAGCGTCGTCCGCGACGGCGAGGTCGCCCTCGTCCCCGCCGTCGACCTCGTCCCCGGCGACGTCGTCGCAGCTCGAGGCGGGCGACATCGTGCCGGCCGACGGCCGCATCGTCCGGGCGGCGACGCTCGAGACGCAGGAGGCCGCGCTGACCGGTGAGAGCGCACCCGTCTCGAAGGACGCGTCCACGCTCGCCGAGCGGCGAGGTCGCGCTGGGCGACCGCTCGAACATGGCGTTCCAGAACACGTCGGTGACCCGCGGCACGGCGACGGTGGTCGTGACGGCAACCGGCATGCAGACGCAGATGGGGCAGATCGCCACCATGCTGACGTCGGTCACGCGCACCCGCTCGCCGCTGCAGAAGGAGCTCGACTCGCTCACCAAGGTGCTGGCGGTCATCGCCTGGTCGGCGGTCGCCTTCATCTTCGTGGTGGGCCTGGCTCGGGGCGAGCCGGCCAAGCAGCTGCTGCTGCTCGGGACGGCCATGGCCATCGCCGCCATCCCGACCGGGCCTGCCCGCCTTCGTCTCGGGCCTGCTCTCGCAGGGGGCCAAGCAGCTGGCCGACGCCAAGGCCGTGGTGAAGAACCTCACCGACGTCGAGACGCTCGGTGCCACCAGCGCCATCAACACCGACAAGACCGGCACGCTGACGATGAACCAGATGATGGTCTCGGACCTCTACGCCGACGGCTCGTGGTTCACGCGTCGAGGGCGAGGGCTACGGCAAGACCGGTGCCATCCGGGCGGTGGCCGGCGCGCCCGTGCCCGACTTCACCCGCTTGGCCCTGGGCCTCTGCCTCGACAGCGACGCCACCGTCGACGACGCGGGCAACGTCGTCGGCGACCCGACCGAGGCGGCCCTGGTGGTGCTGGCGGCCAAGCTGGGGGTGGACGCAGAGGAGACGCGGCGGGCGTATCCACGGCTGGCCGAGGTGCCCTTCGACTCGGAGTACAAGTTCATGGCGACCTTCCACGAGGCCACCGTCGACGGGTCACTCGACTGCTGGTCGAGCTGGTGAAGGGCGCACCGGACGTGGTGCTGGCGCGCTGCAGCCGATCCGGGGGCCCATTCGCGCGACGACGCCGTTCCCATGGCCGAGGCGCGAGGCGGACATCGAGGCGGCGAACGAGCGCATGGGCGAGCAGGGACTGCGGGTGCTCGCCTTCGCCGCCCGCGGTGCTCGGCGACGGACGACCGGGCGACCATGGCCGCGGACCCCATGGCGCTTGACCCGGGAGCTGTCCTTCGTCGGGATGGTCGGCATCATCGACCCGTTGCGGGCCGAGGCAACGGGCGCGGTCCACGTCGCCCTGGCGGCGGGCATCGACGTGCGCATGATCACCGGGCGACCACGCCGTCACCGCCCGGGCCATCGGCGAGTCGCTCGGGCTCGGCCCGGGCTCCATCAGCGGCGCCGAGCTGCGAGGCGATGTCCGACGAGGAGCTGGTCCGCCGGCTGCCCGAGCTGCACGTCTTCGGGCGGGTCTCCCCCGAGGACAAGCTGCGCCTGGCCCGGGCCATGCAGCGCGAGGGCCTCATCGTGGCCATGACGGGCGACGCCGTGAACGACGCCGCCGCGCTGAAGCAGGCCGACATCGGCGTCGCCATGGGCAGCGGCAGCGAGGTGACCAAGCAGGCGGGCCGCATGATCCTCACCGACGACAACTTCGGCACCCTGGTGCACGCCGTCGAGATCGGCCGCCGCGTCTACGAGAAGATCGTGTCCTACGTCCGCTTCCAGATGACCCAGCTGCTGGCGCCTGGTCATCCTCTTCGTCGTGGCCTCGGCCTTCAACGTCAACAGCGGCGTGGCCCTGACGCCGTCGATGGTGCTCTACCTGCTGTTCTTCGTCACCGTGGCCGGGCGTGGTGGTCATTGCCATGGACCCCGGCGATCCCGACGTCATGCATCGGCCGCCCCGTGACCCCAAGGTGCCCATCACCAACCGGATCGCCCTGCTGTCGTGGCTCTTGTACGCCGGCGTGCTCTTCGTGGCCGCCTTCATCCCGCTCGTGGCCGGGCCCGACACGGCAGCACCCGACCACACCCAGCGCCTCGCTGACCATGACCTTCGTGGTCATGGGCCTCGGCACGGTCTTCAACGCGCTGACCAACCGGCGCGACCCGGCCAGCGGGCTCGACCCGCCGATCTTCAAGGCCGCCGTGATTTCGCTGTTCCCGGTGGTGATGCTCGTCCTGGCGACGCAGCTGCCGTCCCTCCAGAGCGGGTTGCTGACGCAGTCGCTCACGCGGACGGGAGTGGCTGGCCTGCATCGGGCTGGCCCTGCTCCTGCCGCTGGTGGTCGAGGGGACGAAGTGGATACGGCGCCGGCGCCTGCCGGCGCCCAGGGCCATTTCGCGTGGCCGAGCGGTCACGGGCGAGAAGGCAGAAGTGCGGGGTGACGGTCGTGAGCAAGGACCACATGACGACGGAGACGGCGGGGACGACGGGAGCGGGCGGCAACGGCGCCAGCGCCGGCGCCGGCGGACAGGAGGGGGCCCGCCGCCCCGCATGAAGCGCAAGGAGTACGAGCAGCGAGCTGCGTCGCCTCGCACGGCGAGCTCGTGGCCATGCAGGAGTGGGTGAAGTCCACGGGCGCCAAGGTGTGCGTGGTCTTCGAGGGCCGCGACACCGCCGGCAAGGGCGGGACGATCAAGGCCATCACCGAACGGGTGAGCCCCCGGGTCTTCCGGGTGATCGCGCTGCCGGCGCCCGAGCGAACGCGAGCGCTCCCAGATGTTCCTCCAGCGCTACGTCCCGCACCTCCCGGCCGGCGGCGAGGTCGTGATCTTCGACCGCAGCTGGTACAACCGGGCCGGCATCGAGCGGGTCATGGGGTTCTGCACCGAGGAGGAGGCCCAGAGGTTCCTCGAACTCGTCCCGCTGTTCGAACGGGCCATGGTCGAGTCGGGCATCATCTTCGTCAAGTACTGGCTGGAGGTCAGTGCCGACGAGCAGACGCGGCGGCTCGAGAGCCGGATCAACGATCCGCGCAAGGTGTGGAAGCTCTCCGACATGGACCTCAAGTCCTACAGCCGGTGGTGGGACTACGAACGGGCCCGCGACGACATGTTCCGGGCCTCCGACACCGCCTGGGCCCCGTGGTACGTGGCCCACACCGACGACAAGAAGCGGGGCCGGCTCAACGTCATCACGCACCTGCTCAGCCAGGTCCCCTACAAGCCGCTGGAGCACCGCGACGTCGTCCTGCCCAAGCGCCAGAAGCGGCCCCACGACGAGCAGCCGGCGCCGCCGATGCGGGAGATCCCGACGCCCTTCTGAGACCCGCCCGGACCAGCCCGCCCTGCCGCCATCACCTCAGCGTGCGACCCGAGTTGCAGCTAGCGTCATACGGACGTATGAGCCGGGGGGGTTGTCATGCTGCAGGTGGTAGGAGCAGGTGTCGGTCGGACGGGGACACACTCGCTGAAGAACGCACTCGAGCAATTGCTGGGTGGCACCTGTCACCACATGATTGAGGTGTTCACCCGCCCCGACGAGATCCCCGCCTGGATCGACGCCGCCCAGGGTCGCGCCGTCGACTGGACGGCCATGATGGCCGGTTACACGGCGCAGGTCGACTGGCCCGGAGCCAGCTTCTGGCCCGAGCTGGCGGCCGCCAACCCCGACGCACTGGTCCTGCTGTCGGTGCGCGACCCCGACGCCTGGTACACCAGCTGCTCCAACACGATCTTCGCCGGCATCCCCGCCCTCATTGAGCAGGGCGACGGCTGGATGACCGCCCTAGTCGACATGATGGGCGTCCGCTTCAGCGACCAGTTCGGTGACCGGGACGCCATGATCGCCGCCTTCGAGAAGCACAATGACGAGGTCCGGGCGGCCATTCCGGCCGACCGCCTGCTGGAGTGGACGGCCGCCGACGGCTGGGAGCCCATCTGCGCGCGCCTGGGTCTGCCGATGCCGAACGAGCCCTTCCCGAAGGTGAACACCACCGACGAGTTCCGCGCCATGACGGGGATGCCCCCGTTGGACGGCTGAGCCACACGCAGGATCAGCTCAGAACACTCTTTACAGATTACTCTGAATAGAATACTATGACCGGATGCCCCGGTGGTCGCGATCGAATCCCCTGGCACTGGCCGTCCTGGTCTGCCTGTACGAGAAGCCGATGCACCCCTACGAGGTGGCGCAGACCCTGCGGGCGCGGGCCAAGCAGGAGAGCGTCCGCCTCAATTACGGCTCGCTGTACGCGGTGGTCGAGTCGCTCGAGAAGAAGGGCTTCATCAAGGCCACCGGCACCGTCCGGGAGGGCAAGCGCCCGGAGCGGACCGTCTACGAGATCACCGATGACGGCTCCCGGGAGATGGACGACTGGCTCACCGAGCTGATCGGCACCCCGGCGAAGGAGTATCCCGCCTTCATGGCCGGCCTGTCGTTCCTTCCCGCGCTGAGCCCGGAGGACGCCATCGCCGCGCTCCGCCGCCGGGCCGAGGCCCTCGCCTTTAAGCTGAGCGCCATCCGCGGCACGCGCCAGGCGGCCCGGGAGGCGGGACTGCCGCGCCTGTTCGACCTCGAGGGGGAGTACGAGGCCGCTCAGCTGTCGGCGGAGCTCACCTTCGTGACCGCTCTGCTCGATGAGCTGAGCAACGGCTCTTTCGAGGGGCTCGACATGTGGCGGCTCTTCCACACCGAAGGCTTCAACGCGGAGGAGGTGGATTTCACGTTCGACCTACCGAAGCCATGACCCTGTAGGGAATGACCCGGGAATCGCGTGCGGGAACACGCGACCCCGGGCCGCACAACCACGAGCTCGATCCACGAGGGACCTTCGCCCGGGGCAGCACTCGCAAGCGTAGGCGACCTCCGTGGGACGGGCCTCTGCACGCACACGATGCAGCAGACAACCCACGAAAGGAGGCGCGCATGGACGCGCTCATCGAGGCCGACGGCCTCTCCAAGAAGTTCGGGAAGGTCCAGGCCCTCACCGATCTGACCCTCACCCTGATGCCCGGGGAGCCGGTGGCCATCCTCGGTCCCAACGGAGCCGGCAAGACCACGTTCATCCGCATGGTGGCGACGCTCATCGCGCCCGACCGCGGCAGGCTCGCCGTCGACGGGCACGACGTGGTGCACGACCCCATGGCCGTGCGCCGCATGATCGGCCTCGCCGGCCAGTCCGCCGCCGTCGAGGAGATGATGACGGGCCGCGAGAACCTGGTCATGGTGGCCCGTCTCTACGGCCAGAGTCGCACCCAAGCGAAGGCATCGGGCCAGCGCATCCTGGAGCAGATGGATCTGGTTGAGGCCGCCGACCGCCAGGTCCGGACCTATTCCGGCGGGATGCGACGGCGGCTCGACCTCGGGGCGAGCCTGGTCGGCTCGCCCCGGCTGCTCCTGCTCGACGAGCCCACGACTGGCCTCGACCCCGGTAGCCGCAACGAGGTGTGGGACGCCATGCAGGCGATGAGCCGGAACGGGACCGACGTCGTGCTGACGACGCAGTACCTCGACGAGGCCGACCACCTCGCCGCCACCATCGTCATCATCGACGGCGGTCGGGTCATCGCCCAGGGCACACCCGACGAGCTCAAGTCACGCGTCGGCGCCGACATGGTGGAGCTGCACACGATCGACGTGGACACGATGGGACGGGCCGCCGAGGTTCTGGCGTCGCTCGGTATGGCCGAGCCCTCGACCGATCCGGCCACGCGCCGCTGCTCGCTCGCCGCGCCGGGTGGCGCGAAGTTGCTCCCGCTCGTCGTGCGCGCGCTCGACGACGCCGAGGTGCCGGTGGAGGACATTGCGCTGCGCCGGCCCACCCTCGACGAAGTGTTTCTCGCCCTGACCGGCCACACCACGACCGCCGCTCCCAAGGAGGACGCAGCATGACGATGGACCTCACACTCGACACGCCTCGACAGGCTCCGGCCCTGGGTGGGACGGTGAACCGGGGCGCCTCGTTCCTCGTCGCCACCGAGCAGGTGGCGGCGCGGACGCTCAAGAAGTTCGTCCGCTCGCCGGCGCTGCTCATCGCCGGCACGGCGCAGGGACTGCTCTTCCTCCTCATCTTCCGCTACGTCTTCGGCGGGGCAGTGGGCCACACGGGTGAGCTCTCCTACGTGGACTTCCTGGTCCCCGGTTTCGTGGTCACGGGCGTCCTCTTCCAAGGCATGAGCGCGGCCAGCGGTGTCGCCGATGACAAGGAGGGCGGGCTCTTCGACCGGCTGCGCAGCCTGCCGGTCAGGCTGCTGTCCATCGTCTCGGGCCGGGTGGGCGCCGACACCGCCCTCGTGGCCTGGGGCGTGATCGTCATGACGGTGGCGGGCTTCGCCGTGGGGTTCCGCGTCACCGGGACGACAGTCGACGCCGTGGCGGCCTTCGGCCTGACCATCCTCTACGGCTTCGCCTTCGTCTGGCTCTTCATCGCCATGGGCCTCATGGCGGGCAGCCCGCAGGCGGCGCAGGGCCTCTCGTTCCTCGTCTTCCCGCTCAGCTTCGTCTCGTCGGCCTACGTGCCGGTGTCGACCATGCCCGGCTGGATGCAGGTTTTCGCCAACAACCAGCCCATGACCCAGATGGTCAACACGGTGCGACTGCTCACCGGCGGCCCGGCGGCGGAGGCGCTGCTCGGCCACCCTGTGTCGTACTACCTGGTGCCGTCGCTGCTCTGGACGGCCGGGCTCGTGATCGTCTTCGCGCCCATTGCGGTGTGGAAGCTCAGGACGACGTGAGCGGAGAGGGCCGGCGTCGTCAGCTGACGCGCCTGCCCGTGGCAGCGCACCAGCGAAGACCGAGTCCCGCCGATAGCGTGCCGGCCGATGACTTTGGGCCTGATGGCGGACGAGAGCAGTCTCAGTCTGGGCGTCGCGGCGGCCGGGAGTGCTGCCGCCTTGCTCTCGGTGGTCATCGCGTGGTTCGTGCAACGCGACGTCTTCCGCCAACGACGTCGCCAAGACCTCGAATCGGCGATTCAACAAGCCGTGTTCGTGCAGTGGGCTGCTCACCACGAAGCCCACTATTGGGGGGAGCCCCTGGCGAATTTCCAGGCGACCTACGACCGTGTCCGTCACTACCGCCTCAAGGGTGCCGAGGCGCTCGCGGACCATGCTCCGCCGAGCGAGGAGGAAAGCAAATGGCTTCCAGAGGCGCAAGACGTGGAACGCCTCGCCGTGGAAGCCATCCGGGAGCTTCGTCAGAAGCTGGCCACGCTTCCATAGCGACTGGTCAGCGCCGGTCGAAGTCCTCGCGGTCGGGCGGCTCGTCGGTCTGCAGCACCACGCTCACGGCATGGCGCAGGCGCTCCTGGGCGTCGATCATCCAGTCGATGAAGAACGCGTAGTCCTCGACCTGGGTGATGTCACCCTCGCTGTAGTCCGCCACTCGGTAGGCGGCGCGGTCGGGCAGGCGTTCCCAGGAGAGCGGCGAGCCGTAGAGCGACTCCACCAGTTCCTGCTGCAGCTGCAGCACGTCGAACTGCGCCGCACTGGCTTCGGGACTGCCGAGGTCGACGTAGAAGTCCGAGCGCATCCGTCCGCCGGCCACGAAGCTGAGCCCGTAGTGCGTGCCGCGCACCGGCGAGGGGAGCGTGATGGCGTTCTGTGCCGGAAGCGTCGACATCTGCGTCCACTCCGGGTGGCGCACCCGCACCCGGTCGAGCCAACGCGACCAGTACTCGCGGTACATGGCGCCCTTGCCGCCGCCCACCGGACCGGCCAGCTCGGCCATGTTCCAGCCCGACGGGTCGCGCCACCATTGCGTGCCGGCGTAGTTGCCGGTGACGCCGGTGGCCTGCTCGACGATGTACCGGACGAGCCCTGCCGGCGTGTAGGCGGCCTTGTCGACGTCCCACACCAGCGGCGCGTTGAGGTTGTTCTGCCAGTGCGCCGTGCGCCGGGCCGGGTCCCTGTCGAGCCACTCCTCGAGTTGGCTCCGCATGTCGAACGTGAGGTCGGTCCGCGGGCTGAGCGTGAAGATGGTGCCGTCGGCGACCGACTCGGTCCCGACCAGACGGCGGACCAGCGCGGCGTCCTGCACGCGCCGCTTGGACTCGGCGATGTCCTTGGCCAACTGGCGCTCCGGGCTGATGGTGAACTCCTCCACCTCGCGCACCGGGTACACCTGGCTCACCGAGATCATCGGCACGTTGCTGCTGCCGAGCTGGCCGTAGACGTAGGAGCGGAATGCGCTCACCTGCACCAGAGCGATGTCGAGGCCCATTTCGCTGAGCCAGACGACGCTGGCGGTCAGGACGGGTGAGAAGTCGCGGGCCAGCAGCACCACGCGCGGACGGCGCAGCAGACCGGGCGAGAGGTCGGGTGCGTGCGACATCAGGTCCGCCAGCGCCTCCTCGGGGCTCATGGGCGTCGAGCGGCGGGACTGGAAGCGGGCGTAGTGCTCGGCCAATGACTCGGGCAGCATGCGGCTCACGGCGGCTGCGTACTTGATCGCCGAGACTTCGGTGTCCGCCGACCGGCTGCTCTTGAGCTCGGCCACCACGAGGCGGCCGTCGGCACCGAGGCCGAGGACCGAGACGCGGTCGCGGGGCGCGCCCGCGACGGCGGGGAGCCCGTCGAACTCGAAGGTCACGACCTTCACCGCCGGGCCGAGGATGGCCGGGTTCGACAGCACCCACTCCTGCAGATCGGCGCGGTGCTCGAGACCCGCTTCCTCGAGCGAGATCATCTGGGCCGGCATCGCGACGGATCCAGCGACGGTGAAAAGCATCTCTTCCGCCATGGCTCAGCCCAGGGTATGGCAAACGGTTGTTTTGCCGCAGGTACCGAAAGTCACAGGAAGAGACAACGGAACATCAAAACTCAAGGCCAGACGCGTGTTCGGGGGCGGGGGCCGCGGGTCTACCGGGCCCCAAATCATGACCGGCGGGGCGCAACCCGTGTCATGTCGCCCAACGCAGCAACACGTCGTCTCGGCAGGCTTCGTCCGAACGGTCCGCGGCGACCGGAAATCGGCAAGGAATCGTGCAAATTGTGTGATTGCGCACCCAGCTGTCATCGGTCAGACGGGAGCACCCGGCGCCACCAGCGGCCACGGCCGCTCGCGCTCGACGAGGTGGGCCAGGTCGAGCAGCAGCTGCTCGGCGTGGCGCCGTCCGATGATCTGCATCGACACCGGAAGGCCGTCGACGAGGCCGATCGGAACGGCGACGGCGGGGTGCCCGGTGGTGTTGGCCGGGATGGTCAGCGCGGCGTTGTTGCCCACCGCCGCCTCGAAGCCGTGCTCGGCAATGAGGTCCACCCCGTCGACGGTGGTCGGCATCGGGCCTTGCGCGCCGAAGGCCACGTCCGGATTGGTGGCGCAGACGACGAAGTCGACCTGCTCGAAGATCTCCGCCATCTGGACGATGATCTGACGTCGGAACGCCTCGATGTCCTTCGCCGTGTCCACGTTGAAGTGGTGGGTGGCGATGTTGGTCGCCAACATGATCTCGGGCGTGAGCTCCGACGCGCAGTCTGGGTAGAGATCGCCGAGGCCGACAAGCAGACTGGCCGTGCCGGCGAGCGCCCATTCCAGCCCGCCCCGCGGCAGCGCGATCGGGACGTCCACCCGTTCGAGGCCGGCGTCCTCGATCAACAAGCTCGCCGCCTCGTCGACCTTCTCCCGCACCGCCGACGCCACGATGGCCGCACCGAGGTCGACCGAGACGGCGACCCGCTTCCCGCGCAGCTCCTGCTGGCCGAGTCCCGCCTCCCAGCCCTCGACCCGCGGCAGCGAGAAGGGGTCGGACTCGTCGGCGCCGTTGCAGGCGTCGAACCAGCGGGCGGTGTCACGCACGGATCGGGAGAGACACCCCAGGACCACGGTCAGCGGCTCGATCTCGGTGTGCGGACCCTTGGGGATGCGACCGAAGGTCGACTTCAATCCGAACAAACCGGTGAAGCCGGCCGGGATGCGGATGGAGCCGCCGCCGTCGCCACCCGTGCAGAGCGGGAACAGCCCGCCCGACACGGACGCGGCGGAACCGCCGGACGATCCGCCGGGTGTGCGCTCGGGGTCGTAGGGGTTCGACGTCGCACCGTGGAGCCGGGTGTAGGTGCAGTTGATGCCGCCGAACTCCGACGCCGTCGTCTGCCCCACGAGCACGGCACCGGCCTGGCGCAGGCGGGCGGTCATCGTCCCGTCGTACTCCGCCACCCGATCCTTGAAGACGAGCGACGCCTCGGTCTGCGGCCAGCCCGCGACCGGGTCGAGCTCTTTCATCCCGATCGGCACTCCGCCGAAGGGCAGGGTGACGTCGACCGTTGCCGCGGCCTCCCGGGCCTGCTCCTCGTCGACGAAGCAGACCGCGTTGAGCTGCGAGTCTGCAATGGCGGCCAGCGATCCCTCGAGCGCCTCGGTGGGCGAAATGGTGCCCGCCCGGAAGGCGTCGACCAGGGAGCAGGCGTCTCCCATCCATGGTTCTGTCATAAACAGGGAACAGCCAACCACACCGGGTCTTGCCCGGTCGATCACGGCAACCTCAGGTGAAGATGATCTCCCCGCCTGCGGCCTTCTCGTAGAACTCGCCCACCGTGATGATGTCCTCGACCTGGTCGATGAAGTCGTCCTTGGTGAAGCCGAACAGGTCCACCGAAGCCTTGCAGGCGAACATGCCACACCCCGTGTCGGCGATCATCTCCATGAACTCGTGGATGCCAGGGATGTCGTTCTGCTCCATCTTCTTCTCCATCATGTTGGTGGCGATGGCGGACATGCCCGGGAGCACGCCGATGAGGCTGGCCATGTGCATGCCAGGGTTCCCGACCGTCGCCACCTTGATGTGCTCGAGCCGCTTCTTGTTGATGGCGTCGAGCCCGAAGAAGGTGAAGAAGAGGTTGGCCTCCATCCCCTCGGCGCGGGCTCCGTTGGCCATGATGAGTCCCGGGTAGACGCCTTCCAGCGAGCCCTTGGAGATGATGATCGAGACTTTTTCGATTGCGTCACCCATGGTCGTCTCCTTCCTTCGTACGGCGATCGGCACCGTGCCGCATCAGATGCACCCGCGCGGCTTCGGGATGCCGGCGATCTTGGCGGCAACCTTGGCCGGTCCCTTGGGGAACAGCTGGTAGAGCTCCTTGATGGAGACACCCGAGGTCTTGCCGAGGACCCGGACCGTGGGACCGGTGCCCTTGGCCTCGTACTCGTCCCGCATGAAGTGGATGACCTGCCAGTGGCGGTCGGTCAGGGGTTCGATGCCTTCGCGGCGCGCCAGCTCCACGGCGATGTCCTCGTTCCATTGGGTCGGGTCGGTCAGGAAACCCTCCTCGTTGAGTTCGACCTCTGCGCCCGCGATGGTGGCGGTTGTCATGGTGTCGCGACCTCCTCGTGTCGTATGGCTTCGGTCTGCTTGCCCGCGGTCGGCATGGCGCTGTGCACGCCGGGGATGTCCCGGCCGGGCAGCAGGACGTGCCAGTAGAGCCACTGGAAGAGCAGCTTGCCCAGGTGGTTCAGGTGGGACTCCTTCATCAGCGGCAGCCCGACCGTGGAGGGGAAACGGCCGGGCAGGGGCTCCGTGTCGTAGTTGAAGTCGATGAGCATCGCCTTCGAGAACCCGGTCTCAATGAAGCAGTTGGCGTGCCCGTCGTACGAGGCGTCGAGGGACTCACCACGCAGGAAGCGCCGGACGTTCTCGACGAGGACCTCGCCCTCGAAGTGCGTCACGGATCCCGCCTTGGAGGCCGGCACCGATGCCGCGTCGCCGAGGACGAACACCTGCGGCGAGACCTTCGACTGCAACGTGTGCTCGTCGGTCGGGATGAACCCGATCGGGTCTCCGAGCCCGGGCGAGCGGGCCACGTACGCAGCGCCGTTGTGGGCCGGCACCACCACAGCGACGTCGAAGGAGACCTCGCGCTCGTCATAGGAGACGAGCCGACCACCCGGACCGTCGACCTCGCCGGTGTTGAACTCCGTCACGAGCTCAATGTCGCGTTGCGCGAGCATGCCGCCGAGGCGTTGGCTGGCCACCGGCTTGGTGAACGCCCCGTCGAGGGGGGTCACGTAGGTCAGCTCTATCCGGTCGCGTACGCCTTGCTCGCGGAAGAACCAGTCGGCGAGGAAGCAGAATTCGAGTGGCGCCACCGGGCACTTGATCGGCATCTCGACGACGTTGACGACGAGGCGCCCACCCTCGAACCACTCGAGCCTCTCGGCCAGCGCCTCGGCTCCCTTCAGGTCGTAGAAGGTGAAGACCTTCTCCATCCAGCCGTCGCCGGTCATGCCTTCTGTTTCCTCGGGTGCCAGCTCTGCGCCGGTGGCCACGACCAGGACGTCGTACGAGAGTTCCCGCCCGTCGCTGAGGTGGACGCGCGCGTCGTCGAGCGAGACATGGTCGATGGGATCGACCATGTACTCGATGCCCTTGTGCAGCTGGCGGCCGCGCGGGCGGACGATGTCCTCGCGGTGCGCGAGCCCGAAGGGAACGAAGAGAAGACCCGGTTGGTAGATGTGCTGGTCGTCCCGGTCCACCACCGTGATGGACGCCTCGCTGTCGCTGTAGGCGCGTCGCAGCCGGTTGGCGGCCAGCGTTCCACCTGTTCCCGCCCCCAGGACGACGATGCGATGCATGCAATGCTCCCGTTCGTTCGGCTCCATGGTGTGCCGGCGTCCCGGCACGGACAAGGGGACCAAGGTCCCGTCCGCTGAGGCGCGTTGTTCCGTTCGACCTCAGGCCGCGACCAGAATGCGCACCGTCGGAGGGTCGTCGAGGGTGTTGTGCACGGTGCAATGCGAGGCCACTGCCAACAGCGCGGCCCGCCGCTCGTCCGGCACGCCGTCCGGCAAATCGATCGCCAGGTCGACCCTTCCCACCCGGGCCGGGCGTTCGGCCATGGAGAACCTGGCCTCCACCGCGAGCCCGTCGGTCGGAAGGCAGTGCCGTGCGAGGAAGCGACGGACGTAGAAGGCCACGCAGGAGGCGAGGCTGGCCACCATGAGCTCGGTGGGGGTGGGGGCCGTGTCCGAACCGCCGGCCTCGGTCGGCTGATCCACGTGGAGCACATGGTCACGGATGCCGATCTCGAAGCGATCGCCTCCCTGGTGGCTCACCCGTATGGCGTCATCACTCATGGCCATGCTCTCCGTCGCACTCCGTTCGGGACAAGGGCGCCCCGAACTTCTATACCCCCCAGGGTATACGTCCACTGAGACGACGGTGCAGGGACCTTCGTCCCTTTGGGCGCTCGGCCTGGTGGGCGACGAGCGCGCCGGACCGAACCGCCGTCAGGCGAGCTTCATGAACATCTTCTGGACCTCGTCGAGCGGGTAGCCCTCCGATTCCGCCTGCTCGGGGTTGGCCACGCAGTACGTGAGACCCGCCGCCACGAGACGGAAACCGGCCTGCTCGAGCGCCTTGTTGGCGGCGGATATCTGCGTGACCACGTCCCGGCACTCCCGCCCGTCGTCGAGCATCCGGTCGATGCCCTCCAGCTGGCCGGCGACCCGGTGCAGGCGGGTCCGGACGTCCCGTATGACCTCTTCAGGCAGCTGCATGTGCGTCGTCCTCACTCCCGCGCACCCACGGGGAGTGGGCGCCTCTCGAAGACCCGAGTGTATACCCACTGGGGTATCTGCTAGCATACCCCCAGGGGTACCGAGCGAAGGAGGCCGATCCGGTGGCATCGACGTTGGAGCACGACATCTCCACCCCCCGGAGCGACGGGCGACGGCGACGGGGGCGACCGGGGACACCGGAACGACGCGGGTGCGGCACAGGCCGGCCTGCTCGCACGGCTGGGCCGCTGGACCGCCACCCACTTCGGCGCGGTCTTGCTGATATGGCTGGTGATCATCGGCACGTTCGGCGTGTTCGCCGTACGGGTGGAGCACGCGCTCTGCCGGTGCCGGCTGGCAAGATTCGTCCAGCCAGTCCGTCCAGGCCAGGAACATCGTCCAGCGCGACTTCCACGGGCTCGGGTCGACCGCGTTGCAGGTGGTGGTGGTCGATCACGCGGCCCCGATCGCCTCGGACCCCGCGGCGCAGCGGGTCGTCAGCCAGGTGGCCCGGACCCTGCAGGCCAACCCGGACGTGTCAACCGTGACACTGCCGCAGCCGGGCCTGTCGCTGTCGCGCGACGGCCGGACGGCGGTCGTGACGGCCGGCGCCGCATCGGATCCCAACGCCATGGTGAAGGCGGCCGACGCCCTGAGCACGCCCCTTGCGAAGCTGTCGCCGCCCGGGGTCTCGGTGACGCTGACCGGCGACAGCGCGTTGTGGGCCGACTTCAACAACGTCAACCGCTCCGCCATGCTGCGCTCCGAGATGCTCTCGTGGCCGGTCACGATCGCCATCCTGATCGTCGCGTTCGGGAGCCTGGTGGCCGCCGGTCTGCCTCTGCTCCTCACCATGGTCGGGCTCATGGTGGCCGCCGGCGCGCTGGTGCTGACGACGCACGTGCACCGGTGTCCGTCTGGGCCCTCAACTTCGCCCTCATGTTCGCCCTCGCGCTCGGCATCGACTACGCGCTCTTCCTCGTCGTCCGGTTCCGCGCCGCGCTGGCGGCGGGCGCGGCGGGTCCGGCGACGTGGACGCGATGCCGTCGCGGCGAGCGTGGCCGAGACGCTGGACACGGCCGGCAAGGCCGTCGCGTTCAGCGCGCTCACCGTGCTGGCCTCGCTGGCCTCCATCCTCATCGTGCCCAGCCCCGCCTTCCGCTCCATGGCGCTGGGCATCATGCTTTCGGTCGTCGCCGTGTTGGCGGCCACCCTCACGCTGCTGCCCGCCGTGCTCGGCAAGCTCGGGCACCCGCATCAACGCCGGCCGGGTCCGTCTCGGTCGCGGCCCACCCGCAGGGCGAGGAGACCGGCTCGACCGGGGATTGCACCGCTGGGGCCGCTTCGTCTGGCGCCACCCACTGTGGACCGGCGGTACCGCCGCCCTCGTCTTCCTCGTCCTGGCCGCCCTGCCCGTCCTCGGGCCTGCGCACCAGCATGCCGTCCATCACCGTCGTCCCGGCTTCGGCCAACGCCCGCGTCGGCTACGAGCAGGTGGTCACGGCCTTCGGTCCCGGTGCTCCCGGAACGCTTCAGGTCCTGGTGCCCGCCGGTCCGAGCAGAAGGCCGCTCGCAACGCTGGCCACAGTGCCGGCGTCGCCGGAGCGGTCACGGGCCGGCACCGCGGACGGCTGGACCGTTGAACCAGGTGGTGCCCACCACCGGACCCTCGACGACGACCACCGGCGCCACCATCGACCGCCTCCGGACCGAGCTCCCGGCCGGCTCACTGGTCGGCGGGGCCGCCGCGGAGAACCACGACCTGCAGACGGCCCTGACCCGCTGATACGCCCATCGTCGTCGGCCATCCTGCTCGCCATGGGCTTCGTGATGCTCCTGATCGCGCTTGGGGGCGCCGCTCATCGCCCTGGCCGCCGTGGTCGTGACCGCACTCTCCGTGGCCGGCGCCTTCGGCGTGGCCCGCCTGATCTTCCAAGACGGCTGGCTCTCGGGGCTGCTGCACTTCCAGCCGCAGGGCTTCGTCGACGCCTGGGGGCCGATCTTCTTCGGTGCCATGGTGTTCGGCGTCGCCATGGACTACACGCTGTTCTTGCTGTCGGCCGCCAAGGAGCGGTTCGAGACGCATCCCGACCCCGAGCACGCCATGGTCGGCTCGGTGCGCACCTCGGGCCGGGTGGTCCTCTCGGCCGCCGCCGTCATGATCGCCGTGTTCCTGACCTTCGCCCTGTCGGGCCCACTGGCCCCGAAGGAGATGGGGGTGATCCTGGCCATTGCCGTCGCGCTCGACGCCCTCGTGGTCCGCCTGGTGCTCCTCCCGGTGATGCTGCGGCTCGGAGGCCACCGGGCCTGGCACCGCCCGAAGGTGCTCGACCGGGTGCTGCCGAAGGTGCGCTTCGCGCGACAATGACGCTTCCCTCGACTCTTAGTCCCCTTGCGTGGACTGCAGCGTCTTCAGATCGTCGAGGAACTGTGAGAACGGGATGACGTCACTCGGCGCCGGCGTCGAAATGGAGACCGGCGTCCCGTAGTTCTGGTACGTGACGGTCACCTTGGCGTCGATGCCGGCGCTCCCGCCGCTGATGTTGACGTTCTCCTGCCGTATGAATCCGGATCCGTCGATCCACACTTGGGAGGTGAAGGTCCCGATGAGGTTCGGGGCCTGCAGCATCTGCTGGGCAGTGACGCCCGAGATCTGGTTCTGCTGGACTTCCTGTTGAATCTCGTTCTCGACCTCCTGGCGGCTCGGGGTCACCGAGTAGCCCGAGACGGTCGTCCCGTCGATCACCTCCGTGCCGAGCGAGGTCACGGTCGCACCCTTCTGCTCCAGGGCCTTCAGCTGTGCGATCGGATCGACGTTCGCAGCACCGAGGCCGCTCGAGCTCGACTGGTCCGGGAGCGAGATACCGACCCAGTGCGCACCACCTGTCATCTCGGACATGTCGTGCCCGTCTATCGACATGCCCATGTAGAACTGGCCCGACGAGATCAGCTCTTGGATGGCGAAAGTGTGCGACTCGGCGTTTTCCGACAGGGTGGCACTGAAGTCGTTGGTGTCGAAGTCGACCTGCCCCGTGCCGCTGATGGGGATGTTCTGGCCCTGCGCGGAGACGGATCCGCTGAAGGTGACGTCGGCCGTTCGCTGTGCCAGCGTCGTCTGCGTGGACGAGACGACGAAGTCGGCGGGCGCCATCCCCGAGCCGGGTGCGCTCGAGCCGTGCGAGGCGAACACACCCCCGACCGCCGCGGCGACGATGACCACGGAAATACCGGAGGCGATCAGGAGCCGCTTTCTCCGCCGTCTGGCGAGGGCGGCTGCCTGGGCGTCCTGCCGGTAGACGAAAAGCGCCCAGGGATCGGGCGTGATGTCGGAAGGGGCCGTCCCCGCACCCACACCTGCCGTGGTTGTCGCACCCGATTGGCCCTGCGGGAGCGTCTCTGGAACCGCAGGCTCGACCGGGTCCGCCGGCTCGATGACGTCTCCGGCTGCTGCCGCCTCGTGCTCTCCCGGGTGGTCGTCCATGCGCCCCATCCTTTCGCCGGGGGAGGACGCTACCCGAGACGAGCAACGAAATGAAGCGCCGAAACCCGCCTACTCCGTGGTCCGCTTCTTGAAGTAGTAGGCGGCCACGGGAGCAGCGATTCCGATGATGGCCACCGACCAGATCAGCGAGGCCTCAATCGGATGCTGCATGGGCCAGGCCTGGATGCGTCCCGGCCGGGTTCGGGTTCCCCCACAGCACGCGTGTCCCGGCGCACACGGCGCTGACCGGGTTCCACTCCGCGATGGCCTGGAGCCACCCGGGCATGTGCTGGGTGGGCACCATGGCGTTGGAGACGAAGGCCAGCGGGAAGAGCACGATGAAGCCGAACGACGCCGCCGACTCGGGGCTCTTCGAGTTCAGCCCGACGCAGGCGGCGATCCACGTCAACGCGTAGGCGAAGAAGATACGAGGGCGAAGCCGCCCAGGACCGAAATGTCGTTGGCCCCCGGCCGCCATCCGACCGCCAGCCCCGTCAGCCCGACGATGAGCGCGCAGAGGAGTGAGGTCAGCAGGTCGGCCATGGAACGCCCGACCAGCACGGCCGAGCGCCACATGGGCAGCGTGCGGAAGCGGTCGATCATGCCCTCGTGCAGATCCGTGCTCAGCCCCACCGCCGTGCCCATGACGGAGGTCACCAGGTTCAGGGCCAGGATCCCGGCCAGGAGGTAGTCCACGTAGCTGCCGCCGCCGGGGAGCGCGATGGCGCCTCCGAAGATGTAGACGAACAGCACCGTGAAGAGCACGGGCTGGATCGTCACGTCGGACAGCTGCATCGGCTCCCGGGCGATGTGCACCAGGTTGCGCCGCGTCATCGCCCAGATGTCCGACAGCGAGCCGAACACCGGAGCCACCGGCGCGGCGGCGGTCGAGCCCGACCGGCGCCGGCGTGAGCGTGGTCGTCGTCATGCGCCGTACCCCTTCCAACTCGTGGCGGTCACGCCATCGCCGTCGCCACGCGGCCCGCCACCGCCCTCCGCAGCGCCGTCCCAGACGCCGTCGCCGTCCTCGTCCCCGTCCTCCTCAATGTGGCCGCCGGTGAGGGAGAAGAAGACGTCGTCGAGCGAGGGCTGGCGCACCTCGATGTTGTCCACCAGCACCCCCGCCGCGTCCAGCGCCCGGACGACCGCGGTGGCCAAGCCCGGGGGCGGCGTCCACGCCGGCGCTCAGCCGCCGGCCGTCCTCGCTGACGTGGACCCGGCCGGACACGAGCGGCGCCATGGCGCCGGCGGCCCGCCCCTCGATGTCGGGCGCCGCCAGCGTCACTTCCAGGCGGGCGCTCCGGCTCGCCTCCTTGAGCTCCTGCGGCGTCCCGTTGGCGATCACCATGCCGTGGTCGACCACCACGATGCGGTGGGCGAGCGCGTCGGCCTCCTCGAGGTACTGCGTCGTCAGCAGCACGGTGACGCCTTCGCCCAGGAGCTCGCGGATGGCGTCCCACACCCGCTGGCGGCTCGTCGGGTCGAGGCCGGTCGTCGGCTCGTCGAGGAAGAGCACGGGCGGCCGCGTCATCAGCGACGCAGCGAGGTCCAGCCGCCGGCGCATGCCGCCGGAGTAGCCCTTCAGCACCCGGTCGGCGGCGTCGGTCAGCTCGAACTGCTCGAGGAGCTCGGCCGCCCGGGCCCTTGGACGCGGCCCGGCCCATGTCGCGAGAGCTCGCCCACCAGCACGAGGTTCTGGCGGCCCGTCAGCAGCGGGTCGAGCGTGGCGTCCTGGGCGGCCACGCCGATGTGGCGCCGCACCTCGCCCGGGTGCTTCACCACGTCGATCCCGGCGACGGTGGCCGAACCCGAGTCGGGCAGGGCCAGCGTGGTCAGGATCCGCACCGCCGTCGTCTTGCCGGCGCCGTTGGGCCCGAGCAGGCCGAGGATGGTGCCGGCGGGCACGGCGAAGTCGACCCCGGCCAGGGCCTGCGTCTCGCCGTAGCGCTTGGTCAGCCCCTCCGCCTGGATCATGAGTTCGGTGGCCATAGACATCCTTACCGGTCGTTAAGTAGAATGCTCTCCAGAGGGCATGGTAAAGGCCGACTTACCTGTCGTCAAGTAAAAAGTTTCGGGTATCATGAGGATCGAGATCGACGTGGCACAGCAGACGACACAGCAGAGCAGCCGGGCGTGACACAGACGGCCGACGAGCGCGCCGAAGCCCAGGCAGACGCCGAGGAAGCCATCGGCGAGCTCGAGGCCGTCATCGGAGAGGAGCCGGACCTCGGCCCCATCACCGACGGCCGCCTCGCCACAGACCCGACCGCCACGACCCGACCGCCACCGACCCGACCGCCGCGGACCCCAAGTCCGACACCCGCCAGCGCATCCTCGATGTGGCTCTCGACCTCTTCACCGAGCAGGGCTACGACGGCACCAGCCTGCGCGAGATAGCCGAACGCCTGGGCGTCACCAAAGCCGCCCTCTACTACCACTTCGAGTCCAAAGAGGACATCTTGATGGCGCTGCACATGCGCATCCACGACTTCGGTCGGGAGGCGCTGATGCTGATCGGGGAGGAGCCGGTCACGCTGGAGCTGTGGGGACAGCTGCTCGATCAGATCGTCGGCGAGATGCTGGCCCAGCGCAAGCTCTTCCTCATGCACGAGCGCAACCAGGCCGTCCTGGAGAAGCTGCACCGCGAGGACCACGACGCCGAGCACGAGGACATCCAGAACCAGTTCCGCCAGGTCCTGGCCGACGACGCGGGTGTCGGTGCGGGACCGGGTGCGCATGGCGGCGTCCTTCGGCGTCGTCTTCTCGAGCATCTTCCTGGGCGACGACTCCTTCGACTCGGCGGGCAACCAGGAATTGGAGGGCATGCTCCGCGACATCCTCCACGACGTCCTCGCCGGATGACGGGACCGCTCCGCCGGGCAAAACCCCAGCCCCGGCTGGCTACAGTTCCTCACGGTGACTGACACCCCCCAAGGCACCCCGCCGGCCACGATCCCCAGGGCCCCCTCACGATCGCCATCGACGTGGGCGGCACCGGCCTGAAGGCCGACGTGCTCGACAAGGACGGCAACGCCATCGCCGACCGGGTCCGGGTGCCCACCAAGTACCCCATGCCGCCCGACCAGCTGGTCGAGACCCTGACCAAGCTGGTGGCCAAGCTCCCCGAGGGCGACCGCGTCTCGTGCGGGTTCCCGGGCATGGTGCGCCAGGGGCACGTGCTGAGCGCCCCCCACTTCGTGTGCGAGTCCGGGCCCGGCACCAAGACCGTGCCCAGTCTGCTCAAGGCCTGGTCGGACTTCGACCTGGCCGGTGCGCTCGAGAAGGCGATCGGCAAGCCCACCCGTGTGGCCAACGACGCCGACGTCCAGGGCCTCGCCGTCGTGGCAGGGCAAGGGCTTCGAGGTGGTGATCACGCTCGGGACGGGCTTCGGCACCGCCTTCTTCATGGACGGCAACCTGATGCCGCACATGGAGTTCGCCCACCTCGAGTTCCGCAAGGGCGAGACCTTCAACGAGCAGATCGGGGAGGCCGCCCGCAAGAAGGTGGGCGACGACCGCTGGAACAAGCGGGTGCGCAAGGCCATCGCCTACCTCGATGCGCTCTCCTTCTTCGACCACCTCTACATCGGCGGCGGCAACGGTCCCCGGGTCAACCGGCGCGACCTCGGCGAGGTGCTCGAGCGCATCACGGTGGTGGACAACAAGGCGGGCATCCTCGGCGGCATCAAGCTCTGGGTCGGGCACCACGTCGGTGTGGAAGGAGGACCGCAATGACCGCAGTCGACACCGAGCCGCTGGCCTGGGACCCGCTGGACGAGAAGTACAAGGGCGATCCCCACGCCATCTGGAAGCGCCTGCGTGACGAGCAGCCGCTCTATTACAACGAGCAATACGACTTCTACGCCGTCAGCCGCTTCCACGACGTCGACGCCTTCAGCCGCGACCCCCAGACGTTCCTGTCGGGCCACGGCACCGTCATGGAGATGATCACCGCCGAGCCGACGGACATCGAGATGATGATCTTCATGGACCCGCCGGAGCATACCCGCTACCGGCGCCTCGTCTCCAAGGCCTTCACGCCGCGGCGCATGAAGCTCCTCGAGGACGACATCCGCACGCTCTGCGCCGGCCTGCTCGACGGCCTCGTCGGCCGCAGCTCGTTCGACTACGTGCAGGACTTCGGTGCCCGCGTGCCGGCCTACGTGATCGCCGCTCTGCTGGGCGTGCCGCCCGAGGACCGCGACATGGTCCGGGGCTGGATCGACGAGTCCTTCCACCTCGACCCCGAGAAGGGCATGTCGAACGACGTCTCGACGGCGGCGATGTTCGCCGTCATGGAGTACGTCAGCACGACATTGAAAGACCGCCGGGCCAACCCGCAGGACGACATGTTCACGGACCTCGTGAACATGGAGATCACGGAGGAGGATGGCGTGCCCCGCCGGCTGACGCTCGAGCAGGCGGTCAACTTCGCGGTCCTCATCGCCAGCGCCGGCACGGAGACGGTGGCCCGCATGCTCGGCTGGGCCGCGCTCACGCTCGACAACAACCCCGACCAGCGGGCCGAGATCGCCGCCGACCCCAGCCTGATCCCGAACTGCGTGGAGGAGGTCCTGCGCTACGAGGCCCCTTCGCCGGTGCAGAGCCGCTGGTGCATCGCCGACGTCGAGGTCCACGGGGGCACCATCCCGGCCAACTCGAAGGTCGTGATGATCACGGGCTCAGCCGGACGGGACGACCGGGCCTACCCCGACGCCGACACCTTCGACATCCACCGGAAGTTCGACCACCACCTGTCCTTCGGCTACGGCATCCACTTCTGCCTCGGTGCCGCCCTGGCCCGGACCGAGGGCCGGATCGCCCTGGAGGAGACCTTCAAGCGCTTCCCCGAGTGGTCGGTCGACATGGCCGGCGCCGTGCCCCTCTACACCAGCACGGTGCGGGGCTACACCAACCTGCCGATCAGCGTCTGAGCTGGTCGGAGCCGCCTCGGGAGCCCGGACCGGCCTCCGGTACACTGTCTCTTTCACCCAGCGCTCGTAGCTCAACGGACTAGAGCATCTGACTACGGATCAGAAGGTTGGGGGTTCGAATCCCTCCGAGCGCGCAAGATAAGTCCAGTTCAGAGCGTTTTCGACCGAATCGCTTGAGCCGAAAACAGCCCCGTGAGAACATCGTGAGAACAGGAAGCGTTCTCAAGGGTGTCAGGGAGGCTGTGGATAAATGCCGGCCAGACCGCAGGGCGTGTATCAGGACAAGCGCGGCAAGTGGTACTTCAAGGTCACGGTCGGCCACGATCCGCTGACCGGAAAGCGTGACCAGATCACCCGGCGGGGCTTCGCCACCATGGCCGAGGCGGCCCGGGAACGCCGAGAGGTCCTGGGCAAGGTCGACCGGGGCCAGTTCGTTCCGTCTTCCGGCCGGACTCAAGGTCGACGAGCTGCTCGACCTCTACCTCGACGGCATCGACGCCGATAAGAACCTCGCCCTCAAGACCCGCTTCGACTACCGGCAGTACGCGGACGGACTACATCCGGCCGTACATCGGCGATCGCCGGGTCCGGGACGTCACGCCCGAGGTCCTCCTGGCCTGGCAACGCAAACTCCTCAAGGAGGGCGGTGCCAAGAGAAGAAGGGCAAGGATGGCAAGCCTGGCGCCAGGGAAGCCGCTGGCCGCCGAACACGGTGAATCGGGTCCGAGCTCCGCTCTCCGGCGCCTTCAAGTTGGCCGTGCTCAGCCGGCACGATTCCGACCAACCCCCTCGTGCAGACTCCCCGCCCCAAGCCGCAGCGCAAGATCCCGAAGTACTGGTCACCCGAGGAGGCCCGCAGGTTCCTGGCTCTGATGGAGGGTGACCGCACCTGGCCGATATGGGCCTTCCTCCTGGGTTCCGGTCTGCGCATCGGCGAGCTCGTCTCGTTGCGCTGGCCCAGCGTGGATCTCAAGAACCGCCGGGTGCGGATCGTCGACTTCGTCTCGACCCTCGGCTACGACATGATGCCCTCGCGTCGGCAAGAGCCGGGATGCCATCCGGACCATCGACCTCGACGACGGGCTTGCCGACGTCCTGCGCAAGCAGAAGGTCGTTGCAGAAGACCGAGCACTTGGCGGCCACCGAATGGATCGAGTCCGACTTCGTCTTCACCCGGCCCGACGGTGGTCAGTACCACCCGATGAACCTGTCCCGACTGCTGGCCACGTACACCACCGAGTTGGACGTCCCGCGGCTGACTGCGCATGGGCTCCGTCACACCAGTGCCACCCTCATGCTCGCCAGCGGCGTCCCGCCGAAGGTGGCGGCCGAGCGCCTCGGGCATGCCGACGCGACGCTGTTCACGAACCTCTACAGCCACGTGACTCCGACGATGCAGCGTGAGGCGGCGGAGAAGATCGGCTCCATGCTCTTCGGCGAGGACTCAGAAGGGCAGTCATGAACGATTCCTACGGTGAACCGGTAAAGAGCGAGGCATTCCCAGCAGTCATATCCGCGAATGATCTCGCGCTCCGACGTGCCGGCCAGGGAGTGTCCGAGACAGCCGAGGAAGCTACGGGAGGCTGCACCGGTACGCAGCGTCGTCCGACGTCTCCTTCGCGTAACGGCGGGAGACGGCGCCTACCGCAAGGGCGGCAAGGGTGAAGTACTCGTTGGGAAACGCCTCGAGAAGTTGAGCGACGAGTGGCGGGTCTTGCATTCAATTCCGATCGGAAACAAAGGCACTGACATCGACCACCTCGTCATAGGTCCTGGCGGTGTCTTCAGCCTGAACACCAAGAATCATTCGGGCCAAAGAGTGTGGGTCCACACACAGGCCTTCAAAGTGAACGGCTCGCCACACAACGAGTATTTGCGCGCAAGTCGGGCCGAGGCCCGGAAGGCGAGTCGCCTCCTCGGTGCGGCGTGCGGGCTCCCCGTCGAGGTCACTGGTGTTGTGGTCGTGATCGCCGACCGTCTGGACATCAAGGGGATGCCCCCAGAGACCCCCGTCGTTGGCCGGAAGAACATTGCGGATTGGTTGAGGTCCCAGCCACTGAGGCTGAACGGCACGCAAATCGAGACGATTTACGCGGTTGGCCGCCGCCCCGGCACGTGGCAGTAGATCCCGTCGGCGGGCAAGTTCAGATAGGGCAAATACTTAGGGGGAGGTCCAGATAGCAACAACGGCAGATCGGCTGCAGGCTTCCCGGGCCAAACCGGTACCCTCGGAACCTTGGGCGCTCCACACGGATCCACCGAAACCACCACGCCGGAGTGGTATGCGGCCAACGGCTGGGACAGAGCCGACAGCCCTCTCACCCCCGGTGCCGCCGTGGCGTTCGAGATGGCTCTCGATGCCGGCCTCGACGGACTCGGACCCTGGGAAGCGGGTCCGACCTCTTCGAGGCCCTTCCGGCCCGATTCGCCCGCCGCTACGACGACGCCTTCTTCGAACGCTTCGGTCCCGTGTTCGCCGGGTGTACGAGTCGGCCATCGCGGGACCGAACCAGCAGCTGTGCACGTGCACGGCCGACGAGATAGCGCTCGAGGTGCTTGTGCAGCTCGCCGAGGATGGGCCCTGTCGCCGTCGAAATCGAGGAGGAGAGGCCGGGGACGTTCCCGCTCGCCTCGCCGGAGGACGAAGCGAGCTTGTCGGAATTCCACAGCCTGCTCGTCGCTGACGCCGACGTCCTGTTCCTCTGGGATTGGGAGGACGACGGAATCGAGGAGGACGAGGCGTTCATGAGGCATGCTGGCATCGGAGACGCCTTGAAGTTCGAGAACTGGTTCGTCCCGTTCGGGGACCGGTGACGTCGTGTCCCCCAGAGACCTGCGCCGGCGTTGGCCACACCTCTATCCCGCGAAGTCAGATTGATTTCCGCTGACCGCTCCAGCCGAGTTTCTAGCGCTTACTACCTGGGTAGGCCGTAGCGAATTTTGAGCGTTGAACCCTGACCGCTGGGCGGCGAACGCAATAACCACATCGCCTGGTCTCATTGTCTGGCGCATGACCGACAACAGACGGCATCCTGTGATTTCGACCAGGGTAGCCGCCCACGGAACGATGAAGATTTCCCGATACGACCTCTACATAGGAGCGTCCCGCGTCAGATTCCACTTGAAACGTGTCCCGTATGGCTCGTTCAAACGTCGCTGCATCCATTGCCGTTACCTCCTGAATTCAATACTCACTCTGAAGGGCTGGACGGACCATCCGAAAGATGTTGGCCGGCATCCCCGTCTTTTCTCAACCCTCTTCCAATTGCGAGTCGCACTTCTGACTCCTCCCTACACGATGTCGTCAAAATGCTTCATTAGGTCTGCACTTGGCTCACGGCGTGTGGGCACTTTTCGGATGGGCTGTAGACCGTTGCCGCGAAGGCAGGTGCCGCAAGTCCGCACAGTCCAGACGGAACCGTTGGGATGTCCTTGAGCCGCCTCTTGCGCAGCTTTAAGTGCGTCTTCCCAGCGCCGGAAACGATCCGTGCCATTGCCCATTCGGGGTTTTGCTCCCTCGACGTTGCATCCCGGCTCCGTGGTTACGAAATGAACAAGGAGCCGCGGTGGACGAGTGCAAACGTGTTGGTCCAGTTCTCGTGAGACGTAGAACTCGCCCTTGTCCGCCAAACATCTGGCGATGGACCGACCGAAAGTTCCACCTGGTGTTCCCAGCGCGGGCCGGTGTCGAGAGCCACCGTCGGGCTTGAATCGGCGGCTCGTCTCGATGGGGCTCTCTAGATCATCGCCCATCATTCGCTCGGTCTCCCAACGCCGGGCGTAACCCTGCTGGATCAAGAAGCCGGTGACCACACGCTGAGCACCACGCATAGACAAGACTCAATTAGAGGTAAGCCCGCTCGCTCTCGTAAACTACGTGGCCCGTGAACTTCGAAGATCGCTTCGACAGCCAGACCTCTATCGGCTGGGTCTTGGAGGATTCACTCCAAATCGACTCGGCGCCGGTTCCCGGATTCTCTGGGGAGTCCGGGTTATTAGTGACTGCCATGTGTTTAGTGTATCTAGTGGCTGGAAGAAAGTCAAGCGCTGCTTTGTTTTTTGCAGGCGCTCTAGGGGTGTACGAGTCCTGGAGGCCATCCCCAAAGCGGCATGGGTCTCGTTTCATTGGCAACAGCTCCGGGCGTTGCGGCGTCGCTGACGGACAGTATGAGTATTGACTCATAATGAGTAATAGCTCATAATATGGCGGTGTGGGAGGTCGAAGTCACCGACCAGTTTCAGGACTCGGTGGGCCACTCTGACCTCAGAACAGCAAGAAGCGATCACGGACCCTGTTGATTTCCTCGATGAGCGGGGCCCGGATCTGGGCCGGCCGGTAGTGGATCGCATCCAGGAGTCGCGGCACCAGAACATGAAGGAGCTCCGGGCGTCCAAGGAGGGGGCGCTCCGAATCCTCTTCATGTTCGATCCGAGACGGCAGGCGATCCTGCTGATCGGAGGTGACAAGTCGGGGGACTGGGAGGAGTGGTACGACCGGACGATCCCGATCGCCGACGACTTGTACGACGAATATCTGGACGAACTACGAAAGGAGGGTTTGATCTGATGGGACGCACGAAGTTTTCTGAGCTCCGTAAGGAGGTCGAGGTCCGCCCCGGGGCCAAGGAGCGGCACGCCGGTAAGGCGTGCACAGACCCTTTTGGAGATGCACCTCTAAGCTACGTCACGCCCAATGCCGACAGCCAGGCTAGCTGGCGGGGCGACTCGAAGTGACACAGGGAGCAGTATCGAAGCTCGAGCATGCAGGCGATGTCAGGGTCTCGACCCTTCGTCAGTACCTTGAAGGGATTGGAGCTCGACTGGAGCTGGTGGCGGTGTTCGATGACGACCACGAGCAACGGGTTCCGATTCACCTCGGTCGGGAGCGCTCCGCGGTCTAAATGGTGGATCCTTCACTGGCGCCCCTGGGCGCCCGCAGGGTGGCTACGACGCGTTGTCATCCACCCACGGTTCAATGGATTGGATCGTTGAGGTGGTACGCCATTCGTCGGCATTGTCCAGCCTCATGCTTTCACCCACGGTGGCGTTACGGATGAGGTCAAAGTGCATGACCTTGCCGTCTGGCGTGACCGGCAAGAGATGGGCCGCGACCTTTGGTTGTGACCCGCTCAACGACGCGCGGCGGTCTGGGACGAGAGTCTCTCCCTGGAATTCCGTCCACTTATGGTCGAAACCCTTGGCGACGCGCACCGCCGTCATGTTGTCCAGGTCTATGTAGTGACGCGTGCCGTTGTAGGTCGTCACAACGTAGCGACCTGTCGTGAGGCCTTCTAGGGTTTCTATGCTCATTGGAATCAACCCCGAATCTCGACGGCTACCGGGCCCCGAACAAGCCGGGAGATGTCGGCCGTAGTGCCGCTCTGCCGGCATCCCCGGGCCATTCCCCGGCGGCAAGTGATTTCGCAACCGCAACTGCCCAGGTGTACCAGATCGGCAGGAACGCAGAGCCAATGACATAACTGGGGAGCTCTAGTCGAAGCGATTCGAGGTCGTCCCGAATTTCGCTGAACACTGCGTGGGTCTGGACCGTGAGAACCCTCTCGTTCGATGTCTCGCTCCCGGTCCACCGAAAGAGTCCGTTGACGACCCGAAACAGGGATGCCCAATCCGGGCGGATGTCGGCGTAGGGCCCTAGGAAGTCCAACAGCGTCTTGCTCTCTGCCAGCGAGAAATACAGCCGGTTGCCGATCTGCTTGGCGTGAAGCAGTCCGAGCGCGTGACAGAGACTCACACGCTTCCGCCACATTCCGTTTCGCATAGTTGACCTGCGTCGCCAGCATGGCGGCAGTTGACCGCTCACCCGTGAACAGCAAGTACCGCAGTATCTCCGTTCGTGCAGTCAAGCCGAAGATCGAACGCATCCGGAGATAGATCATCGAGCCTTCGGACAATGGGCGCAGCGATGAGCGGCCCGTTCTGGTGAAGTCCCGTTCGCTTGTCGCCCGTGGCCACTTGGCCGAACCTGACAATCGATTCACCGTGGCGGCGAGTTGCCCCCATGCGTCGGTGTCTTCTTCCGGGTTGTCCTTCAGAAGATGGCGGAGCCGCACTGCAGAGATGTGCCGCCAGTTGTCGCTGCACCAGTCGATCACCTCGTCACGAAGACGCGGCTCCGACGCGATCACCGACGGCGAGAAGGCGATCAGCGGCTCAGGGTCAATCGCCCAGTCATTGTGGGTCCTGCCCCAGCCGGAGACTCCGAGCTCTGACCATACGCCCCAGTAGAAGTTGTGGATCTCTTCGCGGAGCTTCTGTGCGGCCGTCGTGCTAGGTGACGTCGTCATAGGTCTATACGAGCATTCTAAATGCTCGAAATGAGCATGTAAACCGCTTGATCCGATCTCTAAATGCCTGATTGTGATCGACCGGGCAACCATGAATCACGGCCTCAAGAGCTTGATCAACCTCGTCGTGCTGCCCCCATTCGCCCGGAGGCAAACGGCGATTGACGTCGCCATCCTTGGCGCACAGGCCGGCTGCACGCAGCCGGCTGACTTCATTGTGGAGGTCACGTGGAGTCCCGACGCAGACCTCAAGGGTGCGCTTCGCCGACCTTCGGTCGCCCTTGACCTCTGCTTGAGAGCGGGTTACTTCAGCAACAGGCTCACCTATCTCGAACGGCGAACATCGATCCAGTCGTTCAGCTCATCAGGATCGAAGCGGATGAGATGACCGACACGGACGAACGGGATCTGACCATCCGCCACGAAACGGCGCACTTGGCGCATCGAGATACCGAGAGCCTTCGAGACGGCTGGATGTCGACGAGGGCCGGCAGGGGTTCTCCTCGAGGTTCGAGAAGGTCGAAGGCTGACGTTTCGGGGTTCCCCTCTCGCCGGTCGTTCGGGTTCGCCGGCTTCCTGTGGCGATGACCGAGAGGCGTGCACGGACGGTCTTGGGTTAGAACCGTTCTGTGGTGGTGCAATTGTCCCGTCGTTCGATCGGCCCGTCATCGTTGTTGCTCCTCTTTGTTGTCAGTGCGTTGATATTCGGTGCTCGGGTGGGTCCTGTGGCTGCCGCCATATCGGCGGTGGTGCTTCCCCCTGGCCAGGTGGTCGAAGCGACCTCGCAGTCGGGCAGTTCCGTCGGCGCGGTACCGGCCGATGGTCGGCTGCGCGGCCCTGACTTCACCGCCGTCGTGTCCCGGGTCGCCTGGCCGCAGTCTGTCGATGCACCGTCGGCGCAGTACGTCGCGGGATCGAGTCATCGGTTGGTCTCCTTCACCCTCTCGGTCACTCAGGCCACCGATGACTCCGGGACGCTGAATGCCCCCACTGCGGTCTCGGCATCCCTCCGGGTCGGCGCCGCGACGCAGTCCATCGACCTGACCGCGATCGACCAGGCGATCGCTGGTGGGGCCAGCGGTACGGCCGAGACGACCGGCACCGACAGCTTCGTGGCATCGGTGCCGGCCAGAGAGCATGACGTCGACCTCGTGCTCACCGAGGCCGGCTTCAGCCAGTCGTTCGACCTCTGGACGCTCCAGCGGCAATCCGCCGAGCCCTGCCGTCCTCTACCGCGACACGAGCTCGTCGACTGTCACCGGCTCGGCGGCTTCGTCGTTCCACCTGAGCTTCACCAACCCGGCCGATGGCTTCACGTCGACCGACAATGCACAGGTCTCCAGCGCAACGCTCAGCTAGTTCGCTCCGGGCCAATCGCTTCAGACGCCGAAGACGCCCATGAGGCGTATCTGGTCGTCGGCCTCCAGTCCTCCTATCCCGACATCCCCTACGGCCAGCCCAACTCGGGCCACTTCTTCTCTAGCTTCACGCCGCTGCCGGGAACCGGTTCACCTTCACGCCCACCGGCGGCACGGCGGTCACCGGACCTCGAGTACCACCGCCTTCTCCTCCACGAATGCTGCCAGTGACGACGACGGCCTCTTTGACACCGTGTACTTCTTTACCGTTCCCGCATCCACCACCGGGGCACGCTCACCGTCACGGACGGGACGCAGGGGCACGAGTACACCGGTTTCACCGGGAGCGGCAATGCCGTGCGTCAATGTCACCGCCCCGGCGACCGTCTCGCTCAGCTTCCCGGCCGTACCCGCGGCTCTGCCGGTCCAGAAGAAGCCGCCCTGGGTGGGCGCAGCGCTGCCGGCCACCGGTCTCGGCGCAGCCAACGACAGCACGACAAGCAGTTCGGGCGGCGGAGCGTTCCCATCTGGCTGGCCGTTGTGGTCCTCGTTGTCGTCGCCGGCCTCGTGGTCGGGGTCCAGCGTGTACGCCGACGGTCCGCTCCAAGCGCAGTTGTGCCGACCGCCTCTCTCGACGATGCGGCGACCACCGACGTCCCAATCGAGATGACGGTACAGGCCACTACCGAAACGCCAGCGCCCACGGCACCCATCGTGATGGAGGACAATCCCGGTACGGTCGTCACCCCAAAGAGTGTCAGCATCCTGGGCTGGCGCCGCTTCGTCGGATTCCCGGTCGAGGGGGCCACTCCGAGTCTCGAGGCCCTCGCCACCTATCTCGCCCTGCACGACGGCCACCACCTGAGCGCCGATCAGATCGCACTCGGCATGTGGCCGCTCGGTCGCCCCCGTGGGGAGATGTCCCGCAAGACGGTCCACAACAATCTCTCGGCCCTCCGCGGCTGGGTCGGCGCCGAGCACCTGCCCGACGCCGCGGTCGCCGGGGGCTATCTGCTCGAGGGGATCGACTCGGACTGGGCAACCTTCCAGCGCCTCGTGCGGGAGGCCGACACGGTGGACGCCGAGGCGGCCCGGGACCTGCGCACCGAGGCCCTGGGTCTGGTCAGAGGTCGCCCCTTCGACGGGCTCACCGGCGACGGGTACGACTGGATCGAAGCAGAGGGCCTCCTCGGCACCGTGACCAAGGCCATCGTCACCTGCGCCATCCGCCTCGGCACCGATCTGGTGGAGGCTGGCGAGTACGCGGCGGCCGAAGAGGCCGTCCGGGCCGGCCTGCTCGGCTCCCCCAACGAGTACGCGCTCTTCGAGCTCGGCGCCCGGGCCGCCCGGGCCGGGGAGGGCGCCGCGCCCTCGAGCGCTGGTTGGCCGAGGCCGGTCGCCGCCTCGACGCCGCCGACGTGGCGCGCATTCGTGCCGCCCTCGGTCACGACGACACCGAGTCGTAGCGAGCGAGGAAAGTGCGCAGCGCCGCTTCGGCCCGCCGGCGTTCCTTGCGCGCCGCCTCGTAGGGGCGCCCGAGCGATCGGGCCACCTCTTTGAGCGACTGCCCCTCGATGCGGGTCGAGGCGATGAGGATGACTTCGCGGGGACTGAGCACCCCCGCTGCCACCGCGGCGGGCAGGACGGCGGGGGCGTGACCGGACCAGAGCAACCCGGCCCCGGTGTCGTCTCTGTGACGAGGTCGAAAGTCTCGGCCAGCGGCTCGATGATGTGGGCGATGTCCCCGGCGCACTCCGCTGACTCGGCGGGCCAGGTTCCAGATGGCGTCGCTGCGCTCCCATCGCCCAGGAGGTGGGCGTCTGGTTACCACCTCCCAGGCGGCAG
>CAWJKG010000002.1:0-1397310 GCA_963843365.1 uncultured Acidimicrobiaceae bacterium
GTGCCTGCGGACGCCTTCGTTCGTTACGTATTGCTGTGGAACCCTCGGCCACAACGATGAGGGAAAGTGTGGGGCGCGAACGATGCGGCAAGCTCGTCGGCCGAGCGCGCGCAGAGGTCCGGCGCGGGATCGACATACTCCCGGCTAATGACATCCGACAGATCCAGCAGGA
This sequence comes from uncultured Acidimicrobiaceae bacterium, assembly GCA_963843365.1. Taxonomy (GTDB): domain Bacteria; phylum Actinomycetota; class Acidimicrobiia; order Acidimicrobiales; family RAAP-2; genus Bog-473. Next base: position 173 of record CAWJKG010000002.1, read on the forward strand.
CCTCGGTGTCATCGGGACAATGCTCCAGCAACTTTAGTACGACTAGGCAGGATCGAGAGCAATGATCCACGAAGGGGGCTCTTGGAGAGCCGTGATTTTTCCGGGGTCGCTTCGTCCCGGTCCGGATTGAGACAGCAGCCTTCTGAAGCCAATCTTCGAACGCAGTGTGCTCAGCCGGTAGTCCGATCAATCCGAGAGCCCTATCAGCCGCTGGGACGGTCACGCCCAAGACGTCTAGGCGATCCCGGAGGTGGCTCGCGGAAGGAGGTACTCGTACGTGAGGTCTCCATCTTTGTTGCTGACTGAAAACAGTTCATTGTCTCGGTACATTGCGGCAAGGGCTGGCAGATAGCCTTCACGGCAGCCCAGGAGGTAAGCGCTGCCGATGCGCACCCAGGAGTATGCGGCCATGCCGTGATGTTAGAGCGGTGCGCCAAAGAGATTTCGGCTGAGCGGTCATCACATCCTGGAGCGGTTCACACGAACTCATGTCGTCGAGTAAACCGATCGGAGGCAGGATGGCTGGCACACTGGTGATCTCTCCGCACTATGACGACGCCGTCCTTAGCTGCGGACACTGGCTAAGCCAGAACCAGGGAGCCTGGGTCTCAACCGTGTGCACCGCTCATCCGGAGCAGGGGATTCCTGCTTCCATATGGGATCGCGAGTCGGGCTTCGAGAATGCCGACGAAGCCATGATCTCGCGGCGGGCCGAAGATCGAGCGGGGCTTTGATGATTCTGGGTTGCCACCAAGGACCGCCCCTAGAGTTCCTGGACCGCGAGTACCGAGGAGGTGGGGATCTGGATGTCGACCTCCTCGTAGTTGCCATCGGAGAGTTAATCGATTCACTTCAGGTCGTTCGCTGCTTAGTGCCGCTCGGTGTTCATCACAGAGACCACGTCCAGGCTGGAGTCGCAGCACGCCGAGCACTTGAGGAGCGGCCGGGGTCGAGGCGATCGTCTATGGAGATCTTCCATACCGGGTCTTTCCCGAGGCGAAGACGGCCTACAACGAGGCCCTCGAAGTCAGGATCCAAGGGGAAGGCTTTGCATTGCGCGAGGACGTGGGTTGGATTCGACCCACACGGGATGATTTGAAGCAGCGAGCAGCAGTCCGATACGGATCGCAAATCGGACGGTTGGATCAAACAGCATTGTCGGACTCGATGCGGTTAGACGCCGAGCGGTATTGGCATCTCCACAATTAGACTGAGGTGTGGCAAGCCCTTCATCTACAATCATCCTGCTGGTAGAGCCGCTTCCATGGGACCACCCAGGCACCGGACCCAGCAGCTCGTCGATCACCGCATCGGGATAGGTCGGCCGGAACCGGTCGTATGCACAGCAGAATCTTCAGGGAAGGCTCCCTGGACTATCCCCACGGTGCTGTACCAGGCAGGGAGGGGGTGGATCCCACCCCCTGATGCAGCACGCTGGTACGTTCGCAAACAGAAGCTCGTCAGGAGGGACCCCCGCACCGGTGATCAAGTACATCGGCTCCAAACGTCGGCTTGTGCCAGTTCTGGGTGAGATGTTCTCTGCAAGCGGGGCTTCAACGGCCCTGGACCTCTTCACCGGCACCACCCGGGTCGCCCAGGAGTTCAAGCGACGGGGAGCCCACGTCACCGCAGTGGACACGGCGCGGTACTCGGAGATCTTCGCGCAGTGTCACATCGAGACCGATGCGAGCTCGATCGACAAGGACGACCTGCGGGAGGCGCTCGAGGAGCTGAACGCCCTCCCTGGCGAGGCTGGCTATTTCACCGAAACCTTCTGTGTCCAGTCCCGCTTCTTTCAGCCCTTCAACGGCGAGCGGGTCGACGTGATCCGGAACCGGATTGAGGCTGACTTCAAGGGCTCGCCGCTCTACCCGATCCTTCTCACGAGCCTGATCGATGCCGCTGATCGGGTCGACTCGACCACCGGACTCCAGATGGCCTACGTCAAGGAGTGGGCTCCCCGGTCGTTCAACCCGCTCGAGCTCCGAGCACCCGAGCTCTTCGTCGGACCGGGCCGAGCCGTGCGGGGCGACGCCACGCAAGCTCGTGGCCGACCTCGGGGAGTTCGACCTGGCCTACCTGGACCCGCCCTACAACCAGCACCGCTACTCACGAACTACCACGTCTGGGAGACGCTGGTTGCCTGGGATGCGCCGGAGCACTACGGCATTGCTTGCAAGCGCATCGACATCACGGGATCCCGAGACCAAGAGCGTCTTCAACCGCAAGCGGGAGATGCCGCTCGCCCTTCGAGACGTCGTGCGCCAGGTGCAGGCCCGAGTCGTCATCCTGTCCTACAACGACGAGTCCTGGGCCACGCTGGAGGAGCTGGTGTGAGTGGTGCTCGGTGCACGGCCACGTCGAGGCCCTGGCCTTCGACTCGAAGCGCTACGTCGGGGCTCAGATCGGGATCTACAACCCCAGCGGCGAGAAGGTGGGAGAGGTCAATCGCCTCCGAAACCTCGAGTACGTCGTCGTCGCCGGGCCCGAAGCCGACGTCAAGGCGATCACGGCTCCCTACGTGGGCACGAACGCCCCGGGTGCGGGCCAGCAGTCGCTCTTCGCCTAGGCGCGCACCGAGCGGTAGTCGAGGGGCGGGAGCACGCCCTCGGCTAGGAACCGGGCGAAGCAGTCGAACAGGGCGATGTAGTCCGAGCGACAGGCTGCGAAGCGGAACTGGACCTGCTGGAACATCTCGTTGAGCCGGGCCGCCTGCTGGTTGAAGCCGGGGTGGTACTTGTTGCGGTACTCGAGAGAACGACTGGGAGGCGATGACGTTCAGCGAGCACGACGGGAACCGCTGAGCGATCTCGAGGTACTGGAGGATCTGGAAGCCCAGCCGCTCGTGAGCGTTGCCGTCGATGCGGTCATCGTTCGACGATCTTGCCGTACTTCACTTCGAAGAGCATCTTCTCGCGTAGTGCTCCATTGGCCACGAGGGTTCCGCAGAAGTCGAAGCTCGTAGTCATGCCCTCGAACATGTTGGGGTAGTTCGCTCCGTAGTAGAGCGGACTGTCCGCCGGCGTCGGCGGCGCGAAGGAGTACGGACCGGCACCGAGCTGGTCGCGCAGGAGGTCCGACACTGAAGAACTTCTTCGCCAGCCAGTTCGGAGGGACGTCTTCGATGATCTCGCTCTCGGCGAAGCGCGGCCATGTCCGCGGAGTAGTCGAAGAAGATGGCCCAGGGACCTCGGCGGCTCTGGATCTTCAGGCAGCGCTGCTGTCCGTCGCGTTGCGGCTCAACGACATGGATGGTGCCGATCTGCGTGATCTCCTGAGCGAAGATGATCCAGCCCGCTTTGACGGCTGCCTCGAACTCGTGGCCTTCCTGCCGTACGCCGGCGGCTGTCTTTGGGATGGCCGGGCCGCCGGCGTAGCCAGCGATGACGTCGCCGAGCGCACTGAAGTCCCAGTCGTTCGGCACGGCATCGAGCCTACGATCATCCAAGCGGTTGAGATGGGATCTCTCTCGGTGGCAGGTGGAGGAATCCCACAGCTATTGCCAGTCGATCCACCTAGGAGCGGCTCAAGAGCGGTCCTGACGCCCCTTCGCCCTGATCACGCGGCCACCCATTCGGTCTGTCACTCGGGAGGGTTAATAATTTCAGTCCCCCTCCGGCACCAACAGAATTACTGGTCAATCGGCGCTATCAAGCGGTGCGTCGGGCTAACTTTCTGCCGAACTTCTGCCAAGCCTCTTGATGCAAACCCGCGCAAACCGCCAGCGGTCGCCTCGGTCAGTCTTCCAAGGTGATGACGTTCCGGTTCGGATCTGTCCGCGACCACAAATCGCCGACTTTGTCCACCTCGATTCGGGCTCTGCGATCTTCCCTGTCGCCGGACTCCACGTTTAAAACTGGTTGAGCGCAGCGCCCGAAAGGGATCAATTTCAGATGCCCTGACCTGGTGTTGTCCGGTTCCGGGGTGCTCGTTGACCACTTATAGGTAGGGATGTTGTTTCGAAACATGACGAACGGAGAGATGTGGGAGCCCACACCAAGAGCGAGGATGCCAATCAAACTGATTCGAGGCTGCTAGGTGCGCCACTAATGGACATCAACGGCGTTGCCGCGGCCTTGGGTATCAGCCGGAGACACGTTCAGCGCCTGGTCAGTGAGCGGCGCATCCCATTTCTCAAAGTGGGGCGATTTGTCCGGTTCGACCAAGGCGCCTTGAGCACCTGGCTGAATGAGCAACGTGTGGATCCCTCCCGCTCCACCATTCGCTGACGCACTGAGGGGGTAGCTTTAGTGGCACTGCAGGTGGCCTGGAGTCTCGCATGCGAACTGGGAGCTCCGTCGGCGTTCGCCTCACTGATGGATGCAATCTGACTCCAGGGAGATCAGCTGTGACTGCAAACCGACGACACTTCGGCAACGTGCGACGACTGCCGAGCGGCCTATACCAGGCCAGCTACTGGCACGACGGCCGGCGCCACATCGCTCCGCAGACCTTCACGCAGCGAGCCGATGCCAACGCCTTCCTTGATGCCGCTCTCGGCAGCCCTCCGGCGAGGCGACTGGATCGATCCGGAGCTCGGGCGGATCTCGTTCGCCCGCTACGCCGATCTCTGGCTGGCCCAGCGCACCGACATTCGGCCTCGTACCCGGGAGCAGTACGAACTGCTCATCAGGAACAAGCTCAAGCCCGCCTTCGGCCACCACGAGCTCGCCAAGGATCACGCCGGTCCACGTCCGCTCCTGGTACGCCGAGATCGCCGCCCAGACTCCCGGTTCGGCCCGGTCCGCCTACCGGCTGCTGAAGGCGATCTTCAACACCGCCATCCTCGACGATCTCATCGTGAAGAACCCCTGCCGGGTGAAGGGCGGCGGGACCGACCGGGTGACCGACCGGCGGATCCCCAACGTCGACCAGGTGGCAGCCCTCACGCAATCCATGCCCGAGCAGTACCGGGCCGCCGTGACGCTGGCCGCCTGGGGCACGCTGCGTCGGGGCGAGGTGCTCGGGCTCAACCGAGAGCGACATCGACCTGCGGGCCGGCACCGTCCGGGTCGAGCGGTCCCTCCACGAGTTCTACGACGGCCGCCTCGAGCTCGGTCCGACGAAGAACGGCGAGTCCCGCAAGGTCTACATGCCGAGCTCGGTCATGCCGGCGCTCGAGAACCACCTGCGCCGCTTCGTCGGGCCCGAGAGCGACGCTCCCCTCTTCGTCGGTGCCACTGGGCGGCGACTGCGCCCGAGCAACTTCGGGGTCATCTGGGAGGCCGCACGCCGGCGGGTGGACCTGAAGTGGGTGCGCTTCCACGACCTGCGCCACTTCGCCGCCACCATGTTCGCCTCCACCGGCGCCAGCACCAAGGAGATCATGAGTCGTGGCGGGTGGAAGTCCGTCGCCATGGTGGTGCGCTACGAGCATGCATCCGAAGAGCGCGACGCATTGCTCGCGCAAGCGCTGAACCAGTTCGCAGAGTCGCTCAAACGTGGTCGAAATCACGATCACGTCACCAGGAGATCGCGCACGTAGCGCGCACGACGACGGTGAAACGGAAGGAGACGAGACGGAGAGGTCTTCGATTTACCCGCTCTGACCAGCGAGAACGAAGAGGAGTGCTCCGGGGGTGAGACTCGAACTCACAACCTAGCGGTTAACAGCCGCTTGCTCTGCCATTGAGCTACCCCGGAAAGGGTCACGAATTCAGGCTCCGAACGATATCAGCGGCCCGGACGGTCGCCGGCGATTCAGCCTGCTGAATTCGGGTGTGATCAGGACTCTTCGAGGTAGTCCCTCAGGAGATGGGCGGCATCGGGACGGCGGAGCTTCGCCAGCGTCTTGGACTCAATCTGGCGCACCCGCTCCCGCGTCACCCCGAACTCCCGGCCGACCTCTTCCAGCGTGCGAATCTTGCCGTCGTCGAGCCCGAAACGGAGTCGGACCACGTCCTGCTCCCGCTCCGACAGATGGCCCAGTGCCTCCCGGACGGCGGCGTCGAGCAACGAGCGCGTCGCGGCGTCGTCGGGAACCACCGCTCCCCTGTCCTCGATCAGGTCCGACAGGTTGAAGTCGTCTTCGTCGCCGACCGGTTGCTCCAGCGACACGGTGTCCTGGTTGATCCGGAGGATCTCGCGTACGCGCTTCGATCGGCAGCTCGACGCGCTGGGCGACCTCTTCGATGGTCGGCTCACGGCCCAGTTCCTGCAGCAGCTGCCGCTGCGCCCACACGACCTTGTTGATCGTCTCGACCATGTGGACGGGGATCCGGATCGTCCGCGCCTGGTCGGCGATGGCACGCGTGATGGCCTGACGGATCCACCAGGTGGCGTAGGTGGAGAACTTGAAACCCTTCGTGTGGTCGAACTTGTCGACCGCGCGCATCAGGCCGAGGTTGCCCTCCTGAATGAGATCGAGGAAGGCCAGACCACGGTTGCGGTAGCGCTTGGCGATGGAGACGACCAACCGCAGGTTGGCCTCAATGAGCTCGTCCTTGGCTTTGAGCCCGTTGCGCATGAGCCGCTTGTTCCGGGCCACACCCCCGGCGTCCAGCAGGTCCTCAGGAGGGCCCTCCCCGGCCAGGGCCAGCTCGTTGGCAGCCAGCTTGGCGGCGGCGGCGTTCCCCTCCTCAATGGTCTTGGCAATCTCGACCTCGAGCTCCGCGTTGAGCAGCGGTACCCGACCGATCTCCTTGAGATAGGTGTGGACCGGGTCCTCGGAACTGCCCCCTGCATCTCCGCTGGAGGCCGCCGCCCTCTTTCCGTTCGACTCTCGCCGCGCTTCGGCACGCAGGGAGCCATTCGACCTCGCAGTGGCACGGGTCGGTTTGGGCGGGGCCACTTCGACGGGCAGATCTTCCTCTTCGTCCGCAACCAGGGCGACGCCTTCCGCGGTGACGCGGTCGATGAGGGTCGTCAACACCTCCGGCGTCAGCTCGACGGTGTGCAGCGCTTCGATGAGCTCCGCCTGTGTCAGCTGACCCTTCTCGCGACCGGATGCCAGAATCGCTTCGAAGTCGATCTGCGACACGCCCGGTGGAAGCGCGACGTGCGCGATCGGCGCCAGCGTTTCCGACGCGGCGCGTGACGGCACGACATCACCTTCGTCGATTGCCACTGCTGAATCTTCGCTCACCGTCGCCCTGCCAACGTCGTCACCCCTCGGTCCCCCTCTGAATCAACCACGCTACCAACCGATCGGCAGCATCGCGTTCAGATCCGGATTCGCCGAGTTCAGCGAGCCAGAGCTGCACTTGTGCGGACTCCATGGCCACGCGGGCCTTGCCATCGTCGTCGCTCATGCGCGCCTCGATCTCGATCTCACCGAGTGCGCGCTTCGCGGCACTCCGGAGGAGAACGGCGACGACCGAGTCGACCTGCGCGCCGAGTTCAGGGTCATCACCCCTGGGTTCGTCGACTATGGCGCGTCGCAACAGGCTTGCCACCTCCGGGGACGCGGACTCCACCGCTTCATGCACGCTGTCGTGCTCCAAGAGCGCAACGAACGCCTGGCGTTGCACGCCGTCGGTGAACAACACGGCATGCACACGGTCCACTACATCTTCGGGCCGATGTACGGCCAACTTGAGAGCCTCGAGCCCAGGTCCAGGTCGCAGCGCTGTCGTGAGAGAAGATCGCCCGCCGCCACCGGCCGGGGCCGTGAAGTCGCCGTCGTCCTCGGGGTAGTCACGGGGCGGTGGTTCGTCCTGTGTGCCGCGGGTGCGCCGGGGCGGCTTCTCTGCCGGCGGATGGGCGCGCAGATGGTCGAGGCGCTCGCGGAGCTTGGCCGGGTCGACGCGGCAGCGGTCGGCCAGCTGCATGACGTACTGATCGCGGACCAGATCGTCGGGGTGCTCCGCCACCGCCGTCAGGGCGGCTTCGGCCGCCCGGGCCCGACCCTCGGCCGTCGTCAGATCACCGGCATTGAGCATGCGATCCACCCTGAACTGGAGGAAGGGCCGGGCCTCCTTGACGGCCCGGGCCAGGGCGGTCGGGTCGGTGCGGGCCAGTTCTCCCGGATCGCTGCCCCCGGGGAGATCGGCCACCACGACGTCGACCTCGTGCTTGCGCTCCCACTCGTAGACGCGCGAGGTCGCGCTCTGCCCGGCGGCGTCGGCGTCGTAGGCCAGCACGATCCGCTTGGCGAAGTTCCGCAGCAGGGTGAAGTGCTCCTCGGCCAGCGCGGTGCCGCAGGTGGCGACGGCCCAGGGCACGCCGGCCTGGAAGAACCCGATGACGTCGGTGTAGCCCTCGCACACCACGACCTCGCCCTGCGCGATGACGCCCTTCTTGGCCCAGTTCAGCGCGTAGAGGGTGCGGCGCTTGGAGTAGATCGGCGATTCCTGCGAGTTCTTGTACTTCGGCTCAGGACGGTCCGGCGGCGGCTGTCCCGGTTGGGTGGGCAGAATGCGTCCGCCGATGGCGACCGGCCGGCCGGACGGGTCGCAGATCGGGAAGAGGACACGGCCCCGGAAGAAGTCCTGCACGCGGCCGCGCCGGTTGATGAAGCCGAGTCCCGCGTCCGACAGCACGTTGTCGGGAAGCTTGAGTGCTTTCGCCAAGGCGTCCCAGTCGTCGGGCGCCCAGCCGAGACGGAACTGGCGCACGACCGCGCCGTCGTAGCCGCGGGAGCGCAGGTAGTCCCGGGCGCGACCGGCATCCGGCGCTTTGAGCAGGCGCTGGTGGTACCACTCGACGGCGCGCTCCATGGCATCGAGCAACTCCGAACGGCGCTTGTGATCGCGCCCATCTCCTGGTCCTCGTGCAGGGTGATGCCGGCCCGATCGGCCAGGAACCGGACGGCGTCGACGAAATCGAGGTGGTCCATGGCCCGCACGAAGCTGATGGCGTCGCCGGACTCCTGGCAGCCGAAGCAGTAGTAGAAGCCCTCCTCGGCGTTGACGCTGAAGGAAGGCGTCTTCTCGGTGTGGAAGGGACACAGCCCGCTCCAGCGCCGGCCGACCTTCTTCAGTGCGGCGTGCTCGCTGATGAGCGCCACGATGTCGGTGGCCGCCCGGACCTGGGCCACCTCCTCGTCCGGTATCCCCACGCCTTGACGGTACCGCGGCCCTGTCCCGGACCCGTCCGCGCTGCGAGCCCCACTGGCATAGGTTCAGCCGATGGCCGTCACCATCTACGGGGTCTGCGCCCTCACCTTCATGATGGGCATGTACGCCCTCGAGGCGCGAGGCAGGGGGTTCGTCCTGGCCTTCGCCCTCGGCTGTGCCCTGTCCAGCTCCTACGGCTTCCTGTCGGGGGCCTGGCCCTTCGGGGTGGTCGAGGCCATCTGGACCCTGATCGCCCTCCGCCGCTACCTCCTGGCCGGACGGACCGGGAACGCCCCCTCGTAGCGGCCGGGAGTTGCCCTGCCACGACGGATCGGTGGGGAGCTACCCCTCGTCGGCCAGGACGGCCTGGGCGGCGGCGAGCCGGGCCACCGGGACCCGGAAGGGCGAGCAGCTCACGTAGTCGAGCCCGGCGTCGTAGAACAGCCCGATCGACTGGGGATCGCCGCCGTGCTCGCCGCAGACCCCGACCTTGAGGCCCGGCCGCGTGGCCCGGCCCCGCTCGGTCCCGAGGCGCACGAGTTCGCCGACGCCGTCGAAGTCGACCACCTCGAACGGGTTGCGCGGCAGCAGGCCGAGCTCCAGGTAGGCGTCCATCATCCGGCCTTCGACGTCGTCGCGTGAGAAGCCGAAGGTCATCTGCGTGAGGTCGTTCGTCCCGAAGGAGAAGAAGTCGGCCACCTCGGCGATCTCGGCGGCACGCAACGCGGCCCGCGGTGTCTCGATCATGGTCCCGATCGTCACCTCGAGCTTGCCCCGCCTGGCCGTGCCGGCCTTGGCCCCCCTGGACGGGCGCGGCGCCCGCTCCCGGTTGACCTCTTCGACGGCGTCCTCGACCCAGCCGCGGGCCAGCGCCAGCTCGGCGCGGGCCACCGTCAGCGGGATCATGATCTCGACGATGGGATGCCCGCCGTCGGCGACCCGCTGGCGGGCCGCCTCCATCAGGGCGCGCACCTGCATGGCGTAGAGACCGGGCTTGATCACGCCGAGCCGCACCCCGCGGGTGCCGAGCATGGGGTTGGCCTCCTTCCACGACAGCGCGGCCTCGTAGAGCCGGCGCTCCTCGGGGTTCAGCCCGACCGTGGCCTCCTTGTGGGCCAGCTCCTCGGTCGAGGGCAAGAACTCGTGCAGAGGCGGGTCGAGGAGGCGCACCGTCACCGGCAGCCCGTCCATGGCGGCCAAAATGGCGATGAAGTCCTCGCGCTGGACGACCCGCAGCTCCTCCAGGGCCTCGGCCTCCTCCGATGGTGAGTGGGCCAGGATCATGCGGCGCACCACGGGCAGGCGGTCCTCGCCGAGGAACATGTGCTCGGTGCGGCAGAGTCCGATGCCTTCGGCCCCGAGCTTGCGCGCGTTGGCGGCGTCGTCACCGGTGTCGGCGTTGGCGCGCACGGCGAGCTTTCCCTTGCGGATGGTGTCGGCCCACGACAGCACGGTGTCGAAGGCGGCCGGCGGCTTGGCCGCGGTGAGGGGCACCTCGCCGGCCACGACGATGCCCGCTCCCCCGTCGAGTGAGACCCAGTCCCCCTCGAAGAGGGTCACCCCGTTCGCCGTCACCTGGCTGTCACCGAGGCGCAGGACCTCCGCGCCCACGACGGCCGGCTTGCCCCAGCCGCGGGCGACCACGGCGGCATGGCTGACCAGACCGCCGCGCGCCGTGAGGATCCCCTCCGCGGCGAGCATGCCGTGCACGTCCTCGGGCGAGGTCTCGTTGCGCACGAGGACGACCTGCTCGCCGCGCTCGGCCGCAGCCGCGGCGTCGTCGGCCGTGAAGTAGATCCGCCCCACGGCGGCGCCGGGGCTGGCACCGAGGCCCTTGGCCCAGGTGGTGTAGCCGGAGCTGGCGAACTGGGGGTGCAGCACGGAGTCGAGGTGGTCCTCGGTGATGCGGGACACGGCCTCGGCCTTGGAGATCCCGAGGTCGCTGGGGCGCACCATGTCGACGGCCATCTTCAACGCGGCCGCCCCGGTGCGCTTGCCCACCCGGGTCTGGAGCATCCAGAGCTTCCCCTGCTCGATGGTGAACTCGGTGTCGCACATGTCGGCGTAGTGCTTCTCGAGACGGGTGAAGATCTTGAGCAGCTCGGTGTGCACCTTGGGGAACTTCTTCTTCAGCTCCGAAATGGGCTCGGTGTTGCGGATGCCGGCCACGACGTCCTCGCCCTGGGCGTTGACGAGGAAGTCCCCGTAGGCGCCCTTGGCGCCGGTGGCCGGGTCGCGGGTGAAGCCGACGCCGGTACCCGAGTTGTCGTCGCGGTTGCCGAACACCATGGCCTGCACGTTGACGGCGGTGCCGAGGTCGTGGGCGATGTGCTCGCGGTCGCGATAGGCGATGGCGCGCGGACCGTTCCAGCTCCGGAACACGGCCTCGATGGCACCGCGCAGCTGGTCGGCGGGCTTCTGGGGGAAGGGCTTGCCGGTGTGGCGCTCGACGATCTGCTGGTACGAGTCGACGAGGTAGCGCAACAGCTCGGTGGGCACCTTGGCGTCCGACGTCGTCCCGGCCAACTCCTTGGCGGCGTCGAAGAGCGAGTCGAACTCCTCGCCGGGCAGCTCCAGGACGATGCGGGCGTACATGGCGATGAAACGCCGGTAGGAGTCGAAGGCGAAGCGCTCGTCGCCGGTCTGCTTCGCCAGGCCCTCCACGGACTCGTCGTTGAGCCCCAGGTTGAGGACCGTGTCCATCATGCCGGGCATGGAGAACTTGGCCCCGGAGCGCACCGACACGAGCAGCGGGTCCGTGGCGTCGCCGATCGCCTTGCCCATGGCCTTCTCGAGGCGGGCGCGGGCAGCCGCCACCTCGGCGTCGAGCGCCTTGGGCCAGCCCTCGGCCATGTAGGCGCGGCAGGCGTCGGTCGAGATGGTGAACCCGGGCGGGACCGGGAGCTGCAGTACCGACGTCATCTCGGCCAGGTTGGCGCCCTTGCCACCCAGGAGGTCCTTGAGCTCCATGGGGGGACGCGGGTGCGAGTGGTCGAAATCGAAGACGAACGGCATCGGGCCTCCTTGCCCTGGACGGGCGAACCGCGCCGGATCGGCGAGGTCACTCGAGAGCCCCTCCCAACTTGGGACGGGCCAGGCCAGCCTAGTTTCCTTCCGGCGCTACTCCGGAGCGTCCGAGGGCCCGCGTTCGCCCTTGCACCGCGGCGTCGATCTGGTGCTGGAAGACCTCCTTGGCCTGGCGCATGAAGTCGCGCACGACGGCGAGCTCGTCGGCCTTGAAGCGCTGGGCCACCTGGCGCATCTCGTCGGCGGCGGGCTGCTGCAGACCCTGCAGGCGCTCGTGGGCGGCGGGCACGATCTCGACCCAGACCCGGCGCCGGTCCTCCGTGTCGCGCCGGCGGGTCACCATGCCCGCCTCCTCCAGGCGGTCGAGGATGAAGGTGACGGCGCCGGTGGTCAGCCCGCTCTCCTCGGCCAGCCGGCCGGCGGTCAGCGGTCCGCAGCGGTCGACCAGGTCGAGGCAGCGCAGGTCGGTCCGGCTCAGCTGCAGTTTCTTGGCCAGGCCCTCGTTGAACTCGGAGGCCGCGCCGAGGTACGCCAGGATCTCGGCCCGCAGCTGCTGCGCCAGCTCCGATCGCGACCACTGTCTTGACATGTAAATAACTTTATCACTAAGTTTCTTTGGTAATGACTGATTCTTTCCATGTCTCCCTGGCCGTGGAGGCACACGACCTGGTCAAGGTCTTCCCCCGCGGCAACGTCCGGGCGCTCGACGGGGTCTCCCTCGAGGTGGAGGCGGGCACCGTGCTCGGGCTGCTCGGGCCCAACGGCGCCGGCAAGACGACGGTCGTGCGCATCCTCTCCACCATCCTGGGCCCCGACTCGGGACACGCCACCGTGCTCGGCCACGACGTGGTCAAGGATGCCGAGGCGGTGCGCAGCATCATCGGCCTGGCCGGCCAGTACGCCGCGGTCGACGAGAACCTCACGGGCCGGGAGAACATCCACATGGTGGGCCGCCTCTCCCACCTGAGCCGCAAGGTGTCGGCGCGGCGGGCCGACGAGCTGCTCGAGGAGTTCGGCCTGAGCCACGCGGGCGACCGGGTGCTCAAGACCTACTCGGGCGGCATGCGCCGCCGGCTCGACCTCGCCGCCGCGCTGGTGGCGAACCCGCCGGTCCTCTTCTTGGACGAGCCGACGACCGGGTTGGATCCCCAGAGCCGCCAGGGCCTGTGGAGCGCCATCGAGGACCTGGTGCGGGAGGGCACGACGGTCCTCCTGACGACGCAGTACCTCGAGGAGGCGGACCGGCTGGCCCGCGACATCGTGGTGATCGACCACGGGAGCGTCATTGCGCAGGGGACGCCGGCACAGCTCAAGGCCAACCTCGGGACCTCGGTGGTCTCGGTGACGCTCGGCGCCCACGACGACGTGGCGCGCTCGGTCGCGCTGTTGTCGCCGCTCTCGGAGAAGTCGCCGGTGGTGGAGAACCTCAGCGTCGAGTTGACGGTCAACGACGGCCCCAAGGCGGGCGCCGACGTGCTGCGCGCGCTCGATGCGGCGGAGATCCCGATCGCCGGCCTGGCGCTGCGCGAACCCAGTCTCGACGACGTGTTCCTGACCCTCACCGGCCACAAGAGCGTGATCGAGGAGGGCGAGGAGGAGTCGGCCGCCCACCCGAAGCGGCGCTTCGGGCGCGGGCGCAAGGCAGCGACGACGAACGGAAAGGACGCGGCATGACGGCCACCCTCATCCCCCCGGTCCGGGTCAGCGAGCCGGCCCAGGGCAACCGCCTGTCCTGGGTCCTGGCGGACATCGTCACCATGGCGAAGCGCAACCTCCTCGCCGTCCTGCGGACGCCCGAGGCGCTCTTCTTCACGACGCTGCAGCCCATCATGTTCGTGCTGCTGTTCACCTACGTCTTCGGTGGCGCCATCCACGTCCCGGGCGGCCACTACATCCAGTTCCTGATGCCGGGGATCTTCGTGCAGACGGTCATCTTCGGCGCCATGGCCTCGTCGTCCGGCCTGGCCGAGGACCTGCACAAGGGCATCATCGAGCGCTTCCGCGCCCTGCCGATGAGCCGCTCCGCCGTGCTGGCGGGGCGCACGGTGTCCGACCTGGTGCGCAACGTCTTCGTCGTGGCCCTGATCACCGTGGTCGGCTACGCCGTCGGATTCCGCATCGGGACGAACTTCGCGCTCTTCCTCTGCGGCGGCCTGGTGATCCTCTTCTTCGCCTACGCGTTGAGTTGGGGCTTCGCCTACATCGGCCTCTCGGCGCCGAATGCGGAGACGGCGCAGGTGATGGTGTTCCCCCTCATCTTCCCGCTGCTCTTCGCCTCGTCGGCCTTCGTCCCGGTGGCGTCCATGCCCGGCTGGCTGCAGGCCTTCGCCGAGCACCAGCCGGTGACCCAGGTCGTCAACGCGTCGCGGTCGCTCATGGTGGGCGGCGTCCTGCACGACTCGGGCGCCGTGTGGTCCGCCCTCTTGTGGTCCGTCGGGCTGCTGGTGGTGCTGGTGCCGATCGCGGTGCGCAAGTACCGCAAGGTGGCCTGAGGCCCCGCCCTACTCGTCGCCGGTGCGCCGGCGCAGCTCGCCCAGCAGGTCGTCGATGGGGACCCGCACCTGATCGGTGGTGTCCCGGTCGCGCACGGTCACCGCGTTGTCCTCGAGGGAGTCGAAGTCGACGGTGACGCACCACGGCGTCCCCACCTCGTCCTGGCGGCGGTAGCGCTTGCCGATGCCCTGGGTCACGTCGTAGTCGCACATGAAGTGCGGCTGCAGGGTGCGCAGGACCTGGCGGGCCAGCGGCTCGAGCGTGTCCTTCTTCGACAGCGGGAGGACGGCCACCTGGTAGGGCGCCAGGCGCCAGTGCAGGCGCAGCACCGTGCGGGCCTCTCCCCCGACCTCGTCCTCGTCGTAGGCGGCGAGGAGGAAGGCCATCATGGTGCGGGTGGCGCCGGCGGCCGGCTCAATGACGTAGGGCGTGTAGCGCTCGTTGGTCTGGGGGTCGAAGTAGTCCAGCTTCTCGCCCGAGGCCTTGGCATGCGCGGTGAGGTCGTAGTCGCCGCGGTTGGCGATGCCCTCGAGCTCGTCCCAGCCCCAGGGGAAGAGGAACTCCACGTCGGCCGTGCCGCGGGAGTAGTGCGAGAGCTCGCTCTGCTCGTGGTGGCGCAGGTGCAGCTTGTCGGCCGGGATGCCGAGGTCGAGGTACCAGCGCATCCGCTCCTCGAGCCAGTAGTCGAACCACTTCTGGGCCTCGTCGGGCGGCACGAAGTACTCCAACTCCATCTGCTCGAACTCGCGGGTGCGGAAGACGAAGTTCTGCGGCGTGATCTCGTTGCGGAACGACTTGCCGACCTGGGCGATGCCGAAGGGCGGCTTCTTGCGCGTGGTCCCGAGCACGCTGGCGAAGTTGGTGAACATGCCCTGGGCCGTCTCGGGGCGCAGGTAGGCCACGTGGCCCTCGTCCTCCACCGGGCCGGCGTGGGTCTTGAACATGAGGTTGAAGGCGCGGGCCTCGGTGAGCTCGGTGGAGCCGCAGTTGGGGCAGACGCCGTCGATTTTGTCCGCGCGCCAGCGCTCGTGGCACTTCTTGCAGTCGACCAGGGGGTCGGTGAAGGTGGCCAGGTGGCCCGAGGCGGCCCAGACGGCGGGCGGGCCGAGGATGGCGGCGTCGAGGCCGACGACGTCGTCGCGCAGCTGGACCATGGCGCGCCACCAGGCGTTCTTGACGTTGCGCAGCATGTTGACGCCGAGCGGGCCGTAGTCGTAGGTGGAGCGGAAGCCGCCGTAGATCTCGGCCGAGGGGAAGATGAAGCCGCGGTGGCGGCACAGCCGCACCACCTTCTCCATCAGGTCGTCGGTGGCGGCCGCGGGCGCCTCGGTCTCTGTCATCGGTGCAGGATACCGGAGCGGATTCTGGCGCTGACCTCGTTGGCCAGCAGCCGGCCGCGCAGCGTCAGCACCGCCCGGCCGTCGACGAGCTCGACGAGGCCCTCCAGCTCCTCGGGCCGCTCCAGGCTCTCCCAGGGCACGCCGCGGGGCGTGCGCAGCGAGAGCGACAGCGCCTCGAACTCCCGCTGCTCGGGCGTCAGCTCCTCGCGCCCGCCCTCGGGCGACGCGGCCGGCCTCGACGGCGTCGATGTAGCGGTCGGGCGTGCGCACGTTCCACCAACGGCTGCCGGCGCGGTGCGAGTGGGCGGCGGAGCCGATGCCGACGTAGTCGCCCTGCTCCCAGTAGAGGTGGTTGTGGCGGCACTCGTGGCCGGGCCGGGCCCAGTTGGAGATCTCCTCCCAGCGGTAGCCGGCGGCGGTGAGGACGGCGTCGGCGTGCTCGTAGCGCCGGGCCTCGGCGTCGTCGTCGGGATGGCGCGCCGCGTCGGCGGCCAGCGGGGTGCCGGGCTCGACGGTGAGGCCGTAGGCGCTGAGGTGCGGCGGCGGGTGGTCCAGCGCGAGCACGTGGTCCAGCGTGGCGGCCCAGTCGCCGTCGCTCTCGGTGGCGGCGCCGAAGATGAGATCGAGGTTCCAGGTGGCGAAGCCGGCGTCGTGCACCGCGGCGGCGATGGTCTCGGCGGCGCGGGGCACGTGGCGCCGGCCCAGCCCGGCCAGCACGTGGGCCTGGGTGGACTGCAGGCCGAAGGAGACGCGGGTCACGCCGGCACGCCGGTAGGTCCCGAGGTGGGCGTCGTCGGCGTCCTCGGGATTGCACTCGACGGTCACCTCGGCGCCCGGCGCGCGCGGGATGGCGTCGAGGATGCGGCAGAGGGTGTCGGGGTGGAGGCGGGACGGGGTGCCCCCTCCGAAGAAGACGGACGTCGGCGGCGCGAGGTCACCCGCCCCGAAGGCGCGCTGCACTTCGAGGACGCAGGCGTCGGCGTAGCGCTCCATGAGATGGTCGCGGTCGGTGTAGGTGGCGAAGGCGCAGTAGTCGCAGCGCTCCCGGCAGAACGGGACGTGGACGTAGACGCCGAAGGGGGTCAAAGGCCGGCGGTCGAGCGCACCGAGCGGATGCGCCGGTCGAGGTGCGCCTCCATCGCCTCGGTGGCCAGCTCGGCCACCTCGTCGGCCGCCGGGGGCGGCGGCCCCGCCAGCACCGCGGCCAGGTCGCCGCCGAGGATGCGGCGCAGCAGCGCCAGCGCGCCCGGGCTCATGTGGCGCCCGCTGCGATGGGCCCGGCACAGCGTGCCGCCCGCCACGAGGTCGAAGGCCACCAGCTCCACCACGCCGTCGGGCTCGCCGCAGGCGGCACACTCATCGAGCACCGGGCCGGCGCCCTCGAGGACGAGCGCCTTCAAGAAGAACGACGGCGCGACCAGCGTCGGGTCGGCCTCGTCGTCGGCCAGGGCGGCGAGGGCGCCGACCAGCATGGCGTAGAGCCGGGGGTCGGGGTGGCGCTCCTGGGCCATCTGGTCGGTCACCTCCAGGAGCGGCGATGCCCCGCGGCATGCGCTCGAGGTCCTCCCGGATGGGGCGGAAGGCGTTCACGACCTCGACCTGGTTCACGATGTCGAGGTCGCTCCTCCCCTGCCACAGCAGGAGGTCGACCTGGGTCAGCGGCTCGAGGCGGCCGCCGAACTTGGAGGTGGTCTTGCGGATGCCCTTGGCGACGGCCCGCACCTTGCCGTGGCGCTCGGTGAGGAAGACGATGATCTTGTCGGCCTCGCCCAGGCGGTAGGTGCGCAGGACGACGCCCTTGTCGCGGAAGAGGCTCACCGTGGTCGGCGTGGGCTCGCGTCTGCGGTGGGCGGGGTCGAGCGGGCAGTAGCGCTCGCCCCGCCGCTCGGCCTCGGCGACGGCCCGGCGGGTCTCGGCGGCCAGGTCGGCGGCCCGGGTCGTGGGCCTCCTGGGCGGGCCGGACGCGGTCCATGGCCTTCTTGCCCCGTGCGAGTGGCGGCCGTAGAGGAGCGTTGCCGGCGCGCGACGAGGGCCGCGATGGCGATGAAGGCGACGACGGCCGCGCCGGCGCCGGCGTGGCCCTCCGGGACCACGGCGACGACGAAGACGGCGAGCAGGGCGATCGCCGACCGCGATGGCGATCCGGCTGAAGGTCATCGCCCCCCATTCTCGCAGCTGCCGGCCCGGGCCGGGTCCGCCCGGCCGCACCGGACGTCCCGGCGGGCGACGGCGCCCGGCGTCAGGGGTTGACGGCCCCGAAGCGGCGCACCCGGCGCTGGTAGTCGATGACCGCCTCGTAGAGGTGGCGGCGGCGCATGTCGGGCCAGAGGGTCTCGGGGAAGACCAGCTCGCTGTAGGCGATCTCCCACAGCAGGAAGTTCGAGATCCGGGTCTCGCCCGAGGTGCGGATCACCAGGTCGGGGTCGGGCATGTCGGGGAAGTAGAGGTGGCGGCGGATCGCCTTCTCGTCGACCTTGTTGGCGGGGGTGCCCTCGGCGACGAGGGCGCGCACGGCGTCGACGATCTCGGCCCGGCCGCCGTAGTTGAACGCCATCGTCATCACCATGCGCCGGTTGTGCTTGGTGAGCTCGATCGACTCGTCCATGCGCTTGAGCACCCGGCGGGGCACCCGCCAGTCCCGCCGGCCGGCGAAGCGGATCTGCACGCCCTTCTCGTTGAGCTCGTCGCGCCGGCGCATGAGCAGCGACTGGTTGAAGTTCATGAGGTAGCGCACCTCGTCGGGCGGGCGGCGCCAGTTCTCGGTGGAGAAGGCGTAGAGGGTGATCCACTTGATGCCGATCTCGAGGGCGCCGTTCACCACATCGAGCAGGGCGGTCTCGCCGGCGCCGTGGCCCTCGGTGCGGGGCAGGCCCCGGGCGCTTGGCCCAGCGGCCGTTGCCGTCCATGACGCAGGCGACGTGGACGGGCACCCGGGAGAGGTCCAGCTCCGGCGGGACCGGGTCGGGCGTCTCCGGGTCGGTGCCGTCGCCGGCTGCGGCGGTCACCGGCCCGGACACCCCCCGGGTCGCGGACGGCGGAGGTCACCGGATGAACCTCCGCGGCCGCCTCCGGTCACGGCACGGGGCTGCCGATTCGTGTTCAAGTGGAGCACCCCGGCCAGGCGGTCGGGGTGAGGACCGAGGAGGACCATGCCCGAGCAGCAGCTGCACCCCGCCCCGACACCACCGACATGTACGCGGTGCACGGCGTCTTCCGGGACACCCTCGGCGCCGCGCCCACGCTGGTCGGGGGCATCGCGCCCGGCGACGCCGAGCGGGTGGCGCTGATCGCCAACTACTACGAGAACATCCTGTCCTTCCTGGAGGCGCACCACGACGGCGAGGAGCAGCTCGTCTTCCCGCTGCTGCGGGAGCGCTGCGCCGGCGCGGGCGACGCTGATGGACCAATGGCCGAGCAGCACCACGAGGCGCTGGCGCTGCTGGAGCAGGCCAAGGCTGCGCTGGCGGCGTGGCCCGGCGGTGACGCCGCGGCGCAGAGGCGCGCGCAGGAGCGGCTGGTGGAGTTGGGCACCCACCTGATCGAGCACTCGACGAGGAGGAGGAGAAGGTGCTGCCGCTGGCGGGCGAGAACCTCTCCATGGAGGAGTGGGGCGCCCTCCCCGGCCACGGCATGGCCGACTTCGACGGCGACAAGATCTGGCTGATCCTCGGCCTCATCCGCGAGCGCATGACCGAAGAGCCAGCGGGCGGCCATGACGGCGCACATGCCGCCGCCGGCGCTCGAGATGTGGACCGGGTTCGGCGAGCAGGCGTTCAAGGACTACTCGGCGGTGGTCGAGGTGGAGGTGGTCAACCACGCCTGAGCGTGGCCGTCGGCGGGCGGTCCGGTCGGGGGCGGGCGTGCACCGGCCCCCACCAGGGCGGACGGAGGGCGTGACACCCCGGCGGTAGCGTCATCTCCGATGACGGACGAGGACGTCGAGCTACTTCGCCGAGCCCGACGGCCTGGACGACCTCGACGTCTTCGGCTCCTCGGGCGGATCCGAGGCCGACGCCCGGCAGGCGGGCGACGACGGCGTGGCGGGGCTGGACAAGATCACGGCCCAGATGTCCGGGGGCGAGCACCGCCCCGAGCAACAGGAGATGTGCCGGGCCGTGGCCGAGGCGATGGCCACGGGCACCCACCTCGTGGTGCAGGCCGGGACGGGGACCGGGAAGTCGCTGGCCTACCTGGTGCCGGCCGCGCTGAGCGGCAAGAAGGTCGTCGTGGCCACGGCGACCAAGGCGCTGCAGGACCAGCTGGCGGAGAAGGACCTGCCCCAGGTCGAGGCGGGCCTCGGGCTGCCGGCCCCGCTGGACTTCGCCGTGCTCAAGGGCCGCAGCAACTACGTCTGCCGGCAGCGGGTGGCCGAGGTGGGCTCGGGTGGGATCCAGGCCGAGCTCGGCGACCAGGGGGCCGGGCGGGCCGACGAGGCCGGCGTCGCCGGCCGAGGAGAGCGAGGGACGGGAGTCCGAGGGCGCGCCGCCCGAGGGCATCGTCGAGGAAGTGCGCCAGCTGGTGGCCTGGTCGCAGAAGTCGGCCAGCGGGGACCGGGCCGACCTCAGCTTCGAGCCGTCCGACCGGGCCTGGAACATGGTGAGCGTCGGGCCGCGGGAGTGCCCGGGCGCCTTCAACTGCCCGTCCGGTGGGCGCTGCTTCGCCGAGGCCGCCCGCGAGCGGGCGTCGGTGGCCGACGTCGTCGTGGTCAACACCCACCTCTACGGGGCGCACCTGGCCAGCGGCGGCGTCGTGCTGCCCGAGCACGACGTGGTGATCTTCGACGAGGCGCACGAGCTGGAGGAGGTCATGACGTCGAGCCTCGGGGTGGAGGTGACGCCGGGCCGCTTCCGCTCGCTCGTGACCTCGGCGCGCTCCCTCGTCGAACAGCGCGACGCCGACCTGCTCGACTCCTTGGCGTCGGTCGGGGACCAGCTCGGCTCGCTGCTCGGCGACCGGGTCGGCACGCGCGTCCTGCACGACGAGGCGCGGCCGTCGGTCGACGACCGCGAGCTGGCCGAACTGCTCATCCGCGGCGCGGACATCAGCCGGCGCGTCGACCGACGCCCTCCGCCGCGGCGGCGCGCAGCGCTCGTTCCTCGACGACGGCGGGGTCCGAGCGCCGACCCCGACCGGGCCAGCCGCAAGACGCGGACGCTGCAGGCCGCCGTCCACCTGGCGGAGGACCTGCACCGGTTCGAGACGCGCGCGCGACGGAGAGGTGGCCTGGGTCGACGGCACCCGGCGCAACGTCCGGCTGCGCCTCTCCCCCATCGACGTCGGCCCCGTGCTGTCCGGCGATGCTCTGGGGCGAGGTGACGTCGGTGCTGACCAGCGCCACCATCCCGCCGCGCATCGTCGAGCGGGTGGGCCTCGGCGCGTTCCCCACCGAGGAACTCAACGTGGGAAGCCCGTTCGACTACCGCTCCCACGCGCTGCTCTACGTCGCCCGCCACCTGCCGGACCGGCGCGCCGCGGGCGCCGAGGAGGCACTGCACGAGGAGCTGGCGCAACTGCTGGAGGCGGCGGGCGGGCGCACCCTGGCGCTCTTCACGAGCAGACGGGCCACCGAGGCGGCCGCGGCCGCGTTGGCGCCGGAGCTCCCCTACACCGTGCTGCTGCAGGGCGACCTGCCCAAGAGCCTGCTGCTCGAGAAGTTCGCCACCGACGAGACCTCGTGCCTCTTCGCCACCATGGGCTTCTGGCAGGGCGTGGACATCCCCGGCCGCGCCCTGTCGATGGTGACGATCGACAAGCTCCCGTTCCCCCGCCCGGACGATCCGTTGCTGCAGGCCCGGCGGGACCGGGCCGGCGGAGGCGCCTTCTCCCTGGTCGACCTGCCGCGGGCGGCCACGCTGCTGGCCCAGGGCGCGGGCCGGCTGATCCGCACCGCGGAGGACCGCGGCGTGGTCGCCGTGCTCGATCCGCGGCTGGCCACGGCGTCCTACCGCGGCGTGCTTCTCGCCACCTTGCCGCCCATGCGGCGCTCGGTGGACATCCACGAGGTGGAGTCGTTCCTGCGGCGGGCGCTGGAGGGAGAGCCGGCGTAGGCCTGCGTGAGTTCCGGGACCCTGGGCAGCGAGAGGTCAAACCTGCTGCAGGGTCAATACCCGAGGCGGTTCAGCATCTCGTCCCGGTTCTGCCAGTGGCGCTCGACCTTGACGTGGAGGTCGAGGTAGGTGCCTTCGGGCAACTCCTGGCGGACAGCGATCCCGACGGCCTTGAGGACCTCGCCGCCCTTGCCGATGACGATCGCCTTCTGCGAGTCGCGCTCGACGATGATTTCGACGCGGATGTGCGGCCATTCCCACTCGGTCACCCGACAGGTGATGGCGTGCGGGAGCTCGTCGCGGGTCTTCGCCAGGAGCTGCTCGCGCACCAGCTCGGCCACCC
The DNA here is from genome assembly GCA_963843365.1 of uncultured Acidimicrobiaceae bacterium. Classification (GTDB taxonomy): domain Bacteria; phylum Actinomycetota; class Acidimicrobiia; order Acidimicrobiales; family RAAP-2; genus Bog-473. Next base: position 22,419 of record CAWJKG010000002.1, read on the forward strand.
ACAGGGCCTCGGGCGTGTCGGTGGTGACGTCGGGCGGGAAGAAAGGGGGGCCCTCGGGCAGCCTTTCGATCAGGAACGCCGTCAACGCATCCACGCCCTTGCCGGTGCGCGCCGAGACCGGGAAGTACTCGACGCCGGCCAGCTCGACCGGCGCGGTGAGGGCGTCGACCGCCGCCTTGGCCTGGGTCAGGCGCTCCATCACCTGGGCGTTGTTCGCCTTGTCCGCCTTGTTGACCACGACAATCAGGCCGGGGGGCTCGTCGGCTTCATCGTCAGAGGGACCATCGGCGTCGTCGCCGGGTTCGGCGTCGTCGCGGGCGCGGGATGAGGCTGCGGCGCCCGCGGCAGCCGTCACCCGCTGGACCTGGCGCACCGCGCGTTCGAGCACCGTGCGGTCTCCCGGGCCGATGGCCGCCGTGCCGTCGACCACCACGACGATCACGTCGACGTCGTTGAGCGCATCGGTCGCCGTCTCGTTCAGGCGCGCCCCCAGAGTGGTGCGCGGCCGATGGATCCCGGGCGTGTCGACGAACACGACCTGGGCGTCGGCGGCCGGGTCGTGCAGCACACCGAGGATCCGGTGGCGGGTGGTGTTGGGGCGCGACGAGGTGATCGCCACCTTGGTCCCCACCATGGCGTTCACCAGGGTGGACTTGCCCACGTTGGGCCGCCCGACGACGGCCACGAAGCCCGAGCGCACGAACCTCAGTTCCCGTTGCGCGCAGCGTGGTCCGCGGTGGCGCCCTCGGGCTCGACGTTGCCGTCGGCCCGGGCACCGGTCCGCTCGATCCGGACCCGTTCGATGCGCCGGCCGCGCACCTTCACCGCGGTGAGCCGGAACCCGTCGACCTCCACCGAGTCCCCCTGGTCGGGCACCCGCCCGACCAGGTCCAGCATCAGGCCGCCGACGGTATCCCAGGGCCCCTGCGGCAGTTCGGACCCGAGCAGCTCGTCGGCGTCGTCGACGGAGTACGCCGCGCTGACCAGCACCGACCCGTCCTCGCAGTGCTCCACCGTGGGCTCCTCCACGTCGAACTCGTCGACGATGTCACCCACGAGCTCCTCGAGAAGGTCCTCGAGCGTGACCAGCCCCGCCGTGCCGCCGTACTCGTCCACGACGATGGCCATGTGGAACTTCTCCTCCTGCATCTCGCGCAGGAGGTCCGAGACGTCCTTGGACTCGGGGATGAACTTGGCCGGACGCATGCTCTCGCGCACGGGCTGCGCGGCCTTGCCCGCCCGCTCGGCCCGGACCAGATCCTTGGCATAGGCGATCCCGATGATGTCGTCGATCCCCTCGGCCTCCACCGGAATGCGGCTGTACCCCGCGCTGAGCGCCGCTTCGAGCGCGTCGCGCACGGTGACGTCACCCTGGACCGTCACCATGTCCGGGCGGGGCGTCATCACCTCCCGGGTCACGGTGTCGCCGAAGTCGATGATGGAGTGGATGAACGTGCGCTCGTCCTGTTCGATCACGTTCTCCTCGTGGGCCACGTCCGCCATGGCCTTCAGCTCCGAATCGGTGATGTAGGAGTGCGGCAGGCCCTCCTCGTCCCCGTTCGAGCCGATGATCAGGTTGGCCAAGCCGATCAGCACCGAGGAGAGCCAGCGGATGGGCGGGAAGCGGATGAGCGTGCTGACCAGGGGGGCGCTCAGGAGCGCCGCCCGGTCGGCATGCTGCACCGCCCAGTTCTTCGGCACCGCCTCGAAGAAGACGAAGATCACCACGATTTCGAACACGATGCCGAACAGCACACCGAGCCCGCCGAAGAGGTGCTCGGCGACGATACCGACCAGGGTGGCCGAGACGAGCTGGCAGATCAGCACCAGCAGCAGGATCGGGTTGAGGAAGTTGGCCGGGTTCTCCACCAGCCGGGCCAGCTGACGGGCGCCCCGTTTCTTCTCGTCGACCAGGGACTTGGCCTTGATCCGGTTCATCCGGACCAGGCTCGTCTCGGCCATGGCGAGGACACCCGAGGCGGCCAGCAGGACCGCGATGACGACGATGAGGATGGCGTCCTCGGTGTGGAAGCCGTCCGTCGCCAGAAAGGTGGGCACGTTCAGGCCCCGTGTGGGACCCGGTAGAAGCGTGCGAGCAGCTGCTGCTCGAGTGCCTCCATCCGTTCGGCCTCCGCGTCGTCCTCGTGGTCCATCCCGAGCAGATGGAGCAGCCCGTGGACGACCAGGAGCGCCAGCTCGTCGTCGAGCGGCACCTCGTGCTCCGCCGCGTTGCGCGCCGCCACGGTCGGACAGATCACGACGTCGCCCAGCAGCGTCAATGCACCCTGCTCCGGCGACGCACCCGGGCCGCTGCCCCCCAGGTCCGGCGAGCGCCCGGTCGGGCCCGGTGCGTCCTCAATGGGGAACGAGAGCACGTCGGTCGGCCCCGTCTTCCCGAGGAACTGCGCGTTGAGGGCGGCGATGGTGTCCTCGTCGACGAAGAGGAGCGACACCTCGGTCTCCCCTTTCACGCCGCGCGCCGCCAGGACCTGCCGGGCCAACCCGGCCCAGAACGCGACGTCGATCCGATGATCCTGCTGCTCGTCGGCGGCAAAGACGTCGATCGTCACTGGGCCGAACCCGCCCGCCCTTCTGCCACCTCGTAGGCGTCGACGATGTCGGCCACGATTTTGTGGCGGACGACGTCGCGCCGGCTCAAATGCACGAACGCAATGTCGTCGACGCCGCCGAGCACCGGTTCGAGGCCGATGAGCCCCGACCGTCCGCCGGGCACGTCGATCTGGGTGACGTCGCCCGTCACGACGCAGCGGGAGCCGAACCCGATCCGGGTCAGGAACATCTTCATCTGCTCGGGCGTGGTGTTCTGCGCCTCGTCGAGGATGATGAACGAGCTGTTGAGCGTGCGGCCCCGCATGAAGGCCAGGGGCGCCACCTCGATGGTGCCGCGGTCGAGCAGGCGTTGCGCACCTTCGGGCTCGAGCAGGTCGTAGAGCGCATCGTAGAGCGGGCGCAGGTACGGGTCGACCTTGGCCATCAGGTCTCCGGGGAGGAAGCCCAGTCGCTCGCCGGCCTCGACGGCGGGCCGGGTCAGGATGATGCGGGTCACCTGCCGCGACTGCAGGGCGTGCACCGCCTGCGCCACCGCGAGATACGACTTGCCGGTTCCCGCCGGCCCGATGCCGAACGTGATGATGTTCTGGGAGATGGCGTCCACGTAGCGCTTCTGACCGGCCGTGTTGGGCCGCACGGTCTTGCCCCCGGCGGCCCGCACCACCTCGGAGCGCAGGACGTCGCTCGGGCGGATGTCCTCGCGCACCATGTCGATCGCCCGGGCCACCGTCGAGGGGTCGAGGCTCCGGCCGGCCTGCACCATCAGGATCAGCTCCTCGAAGAGCTGCACCACGAGCTCCGCGTGCGGTCCCTCGACGGAAATACGGTCTCCCTGCACCACGATCTGGTCGTCGGGAAACGCCTGCTCTATCCGGCGCAGGTGCTCATCACGCGTCCCGAGCAGCCCGGCCATGAGGTGGTTCCCGGGAATGAAGCATTCGGCGCGCAGCGCGGTGGTCATGGTGTCGTCACGTGATGCCAAGGTGTCCCTTCAGAGGTTCGCCCCCGAGCACATGCAGGTGGAGGTGCGGGACCGAGTTCAGCGCGTCGGGCCCGATGTTGAAGATGAGCCGGTACCCGCGATCGGGCACGGCCAGGCCGGCGGCGTCGGCCACGGCACGGGCGGCGAGGAGCATGTCGGCCAGGACCGGGCCGTCTTCGGCCGTCACCGTGGAGGCGTCGTCGATGTGACGCCGGGGCACCACCAGCACGTGGAGCGGCGCCGCCGGGTTGATGTCCTTGAAGGCCACGGTCGTGGGCGTCTCGTGCACGGTCTCCGACGGGACGTCGCCCGCCACGATTTTGCAGAAGAGGCAATCGGCAGGATCCGTCATGCCCGGGGGTCACCCTCCCTCTGCGCCGGCCTGCTCACCGCTCCGAACATACCGGCCCCCGGGGCCCGGCCGTGACCATGGGCGGTCGTCACTGCGGCGGTCCGCCCGCTGCGGCCACCGTCCCCGTCCGGAGCGAGGCCAGGATCGCCCCGGCGGTGACGGCCGCCGTCTCCGCCCGGAGGACGCTCAAGCCGAAACCCACGGTGGGCAGGCCCGAATCGAGCTCGTCGGCGCTCCATCCGCCTTCGGGCCCGACGGCCACCACGTGCTGGGCCAAGGTGGGCCGGTTCCCGCTCAGCTGCGCCAGGACGACCTCCCCCGGATCGCCCAACGCACGCAGGTCGCGGAACGACATGGTCTCGCAGACTTCGGGCAGCCAGACACGCCGGCACTGGGCCGCGGCCTCCCGCGCCACGCGGCGCAGCTTCTCCACGCTGGCCGCGCCGCGGACGCCGGTCCAGCGCACGACACTGCGCTCCGTGCGCAGCGGCACAATGCGGTCGATCCCGAGCTCGGTCAGCTTCTGCACCACCCACTCGGGGCGCTCGCCCTTGACCGGCGCGAAGGCCACGGTCAGCGCGGGAGCGGCGGGGGGCTCGGACTGCACGGCTCCGTCGCCGCCGGGGCCGGGAGCGTCGGTGACGGGATCGAGGCGCGTCGGCCCACGCCAGACCCTGCGGGACCAGTGGCCGCGTCCGTCGGCGGCAATGACCTCCTCGCCGTCCCGCAGCCGCAGGGCGCGGGCCAGGTGGTGCACGTCGCCCTCGGCCAGCACGGGCTGCGTGGGGTCGTCCACGAAGACCTGGGCTGCCGCCGCCGCGCGCGCGGCGACCGCCGCCGCGGCACCCGCCGCACCCGCCGCGCTAGCCAAACGCGGAGCGCAGGCGCGAGAAGACGCCCTCGCCGCCCCCTGCGCCCGGGGCGGCGACCGCCTCGCCGCGTGACGCGGCGAACTGCCGCAACAGCTCGTCCTGCTCGGGGCTGAGATCGGTCGGCGTCTCCACGAGCACGTGCACGAAGAAGTCGCCCCGGCCGCGGCCGCGCAGGTGGGGCACGCCGAGGTTGCGGATCCGCTCGACGTGCCCGTGTTGGGTGCCCGGCCCGATCGTGAGGTGCTGGGGACCGTCGAGCGTGTCGACGTCGGCCTCGGTGCCCAGCGCGGCCTGGGCCACGCTGATCGCCAGCGTGGTGTGCAGGTCGTCTCCCTGACGCTCGAAACGCGCATCGGGGTTGATGACCAGATGCACGAACAGCGAGCCGCTCGGCCCGCCCCGCTGCCCGGCCGCGCCGCGATCGGCCAGCCGCAACGTCGAGCCCTCCTCGACACCGGCCGGCACCTCCACGGTGAAGGTGTTCTCCTGCATGCGACGCCCCTCGCCGCGGCAGTCGGCGCAGGGGTTGGGGATCATCTCGCCGGTCCCGCTGCAGCGGGTGCAGGCGACGCTGGTCACGACCTGGCCGAGGAGGGACTGGCGCACGCGGCGCAACTCGCCGCTGCCCTGGCAGTCGGTGCAGGTGACGGGCTCCGTGCCCGGCGCCGTCCCGCGGCCGGCGCACGTGGCGCAGGTGGCGGGCAGACGGACGGTGATCTCCTTGCGGGCACCGAAGACAGCCTCGGCGAAGTCCAGGTCGAGACGCACTTCAGCGTCGGCGCCCATCTGGGGGCCGCGGCGCCGCTGGCCGGTTCCGCCCATTTGCCCGAAGAACGCCTCGAAGATGTCGCCCAGGCCGCCCTCGAACCCGAAACCACCGCCCGCGCCGGGCTGGGTGCCGAAGACTCCCTCCGGGCCGAAACGGTCGTACCGGGCCCGGCGCTCCGGGTCGCGCAGGACCTCGTAGGCGACGGTGACCTGCTTGAAACGGGCCTCCGCTTCGGGGTCGCCCTGATTGGTGTCGGGGTGCAACTCGCGGGCACGGGCGCGATACGCCCGCTTGATCTCCTCGTCGCTGGCGTCGGAACCCACGCCCAGCAACGCGTAGAGGTCGCCCAACCCGTCAGTGACGGCCATCGTGGCTCCCGCTGATGCGTTGTCCCAGCCGTTCGCCGACGACGTGCGCCGCGGCCATGGCGCGGGCGTAGTCCATGCGGGTCGGGCCAAGGATGCCGACGGCGCCGAGGTCGTGACCGTCGATGGAGACCGGGCTCACCACGACGGCACACGAGGAGAGCGGCTCGAAGCCGTGCTCGGCACCGATGGCCACCGAGAGCCCGCGGTCGAGCACGTCACGCAGGAGGGAGACGACGACCAGCTGCTGCTCGAGGATGGCCAGCACGGATCGCACCGTCTCCACCGCATCGAACGACTCGGCCAGGCGAGCCGGTCCGCCGACGAACACCTGGTCGGATTCGATGGCGCCCTCGAGCGAGTCGAAGGCCAGGCGGGCCGCTCCGACGAGCTGGTCGACCTCGGTCGACCCAGTCGCCGGCACCGACCAGGGCTCGGTCAGCGTGCGCCCGATCAGGTGGGAGGCCAGCACGGCGCCGGCCCGGGCCAGCGCGTCGTCCGTCGTCTCGGTCTGGAATTCGATCGTCCGCTTCTCGACGGCCCCGTCGGAGAGCACGACGACCAGCAGCGCGTGGAGCGGCGAGAGCCCGACGAGTTGGACCGAACGGATGGTGGCCGTCTCGTGGGACGGGCCGACGACGACGGCGGCGTAGGACGTCAGCTCGGAGAGCAGGCCCGACGCCCGCTCGAGCACCGTCTCCATCTCCCCGTGGACCTGTGCGAAGAACTGCGTGACCTGCTTGCGCTGGCTCGGACCGAGGACGCCGGGACCGGCCAGGTGGTCGACGAAGAAGCGGTAGCCCTTGTCGGTCGGGATCCGGCCGGCGCTGGTGTGGGGCTGCACCAGGTAGCCCTCGCGTTCGAGCGCGACCATTTCCGAGCGGACGGTGGCCGAGGACACCCGCACCCCGGGTGAATCGGCGACGTGGGAGGAGCCGACCGGCTCGGCGGTCCCGATGTACTCGGTGACGACCGCCTCCAGAATGGCCGCCCGGCGGTCATTGAGGGCGCGCTCGTCGCCGGCGGCGTCGTGGAGGGAATCTGGGTCAGCGGGCGGGTTCATGGCGTGTCTGGCACTCAAGTCTACCGAGTGCCAGGGCCATGTCCGTGGGCACGGATCGGCCTGGGGCGCGGCGGGGCGAGGGGACGACCGCTCTCAGTCGTCGCCCAGGCGCAGGGCCGAGATGAAGGCCTCCTGGGGCACCTCGACCCGGCCGATGTTCTTCATCTTCTTCTTGCCCTCCTTCTGCTTCTCGAGCAGCTTGCGCTTCCGCGTGATGTCACCGCCGTAGCACTTGGCCAGGACGTCCTTGCGCTTGGCCTTGACCGTCTCCCGGGCCACGATGCGCCCCCCGATGGCCGCCTGGATGGGCACGTCGAACAGCTGGCGCGGAATCAGCTCGCGGAGCTTCTCGGCCATCTTGCGCCCGTACGTGTCCGCCGTGGCCTTGTGCACGATGGTCGAGAAGGCGTCGACCGGCGCGTGGTTGATGAGGATGTCGACGCGGACCAGGTTGCCGGTGGCGTACTCCTCCGGCTCGTAGTCCAGGCTGGCGTAGCCCTTGGTGCGGCTCTTCAGCTGGTCGAAGAAGTCGATCACGACCTCGGCCAGCGGCAGCGTGTAGACGAGCTCCACCCGCTCGGGCGAGAGGTACTCCATCCGGGTCATCTCGCCCCGGCGACTCTGGCACAGCTCCATCACGGTGCCCGTGTACTCGGTGGGCGTGATGATGGTGGCGGACAGCATCGGCTCGTCGATGTGGTCGATACGGCTGGCGTCGGGCAGTTCGGTCGGATTGTCGACATCGAGCTCCGAGCCGTCCGTGAGGAAGGCCCGGTACTCCACGCTCGGTGCGGTGGCGATCAGGGACAGGTTGAACTCGCGCTCGAGGCGCTCGCGGACGATCTCCATGTGCAGCAGACCCAGGAAGCCGCAGCGGAAGCCGATCCCCAGTGCGTGCGACGACTCGGGCTCGAAGGTGAAGCTGGCGTCGTTCAACTTGAGGCGGTCCAGGGCGTCGCGCAGGTCGGGCAGCTCGTCGCCGTCGACCGGGTAGAGGCCGCAGAAGACCATGGGCTTGGGGTCGCGGTAGCCGGCCAGCGCCTCCTGCGACCCGTGCTGGGCCGTGGTGACGGTCTCGCCGGAGCGGGCTTCGCCGACGTCCTTGATGCCGGCGATGAGGTAGCCCACCTCCCCCGGCCCGAGTGCCTCCACCGGGACGGCCACGGGGGTCCGCACGCCGACCTCTTCGATGTCGTGCACGGCGTTGGCCTGCATGAACCGCAGCCGGGCCCCGGAGTGCAGCGTGCCGTCGACGATCCGGATGGAGCTGACCACACCGCGGTACTGGTCGTAGGAGGAGTCGAAAATGAGGGCCCGCAACGGCGCCTCGGGGTCGCCCTGGGGCGGTGGGATGCGGGCGATGATGGCGTCGAGCAGCTCGCGTACCCCCTGCCCCGTCTTGGCCGAGATGTGCAGGATGTCCTCGGCCGGCAGTCCCAGCACGTGCTCGATCTCGAGCGCGCAGCGCTCCGGGTCGGCGGCCGGGAGGTCGATCTTGTTCAGGACCGGGACGATCTCGAGGTCATTCTCTATCGCCTGGTAGCAGTTGGCCAGCGTCTGGGCCTGAATGCCCTGCGAGGCGTCGACCAGCAGCACGGCTCCCTCGCAGGCCGCCAGCGAGCGCGAGACCTCGTAGCCGAAGTCCACGTGCCCGGGGGTGTCGATCAGGTGGAGGATGTGGTCGTCGTGCACCACCCGCACGTTCTGGGCCTTGATGGTGATCCCGCGCTCCCGCTCAATGTCCATGGAGTCGAGGTACTGCTCCCGCATGAGGCGGGGGTCCACGGCCCCGGTGATCTCCAGAATGCGGTCGGAGAGGGTCGACTTGCCGTGGTCGACGTGGCTGATGATGGAGAAGTTGCGGATGCGCTCGACCGCGACGGGGCCGGCGGCGGTGACAGGGGGCGGCACGGTCCGTCGATCGTACCGGCCCGGATCGGCGGCCCCGGTCGCCTGGCCAGGGAGGTTGGCGTCACGGGGCCGCCCGGGCGGCGGCCGAAATGGCCCCGCCACCTGCTACAGTTGTCCTCCGCACCGGTGAGGCTCCGCCCGCCGCCGCCCCCTTTCGAAGAAGACCGAGGATCGACACGTGGCCAACATCCAGAGCCAGATCAAGCGGAACCGCCAGAACGAGAAGCGCCGCCTGCGCAACAAGTCGGTGCGGGCCGAGCTCCGCACGCGCACCAAGACGGCCGTGAGCGCCGCCGAGAGCGGCGCCGAGGACAGCGCCGAGGCGCTGCGCCTGGCCGTGAAGCGGATCGACAAGGCGGCGGCGCAGGGCGTGATCCACAAGAACACGGCGGCGAACCACAAGTCGCGTCTGGTGCGGCGGGTCGCCGCCATCGAGGCCGCCGCCGAATAAGCGGCACACCCGCACCATGCCCGCGCCAACGTGGCGGTGCTGGCGCGGGTCAGGCGTCCATGTGGAAGGTGAACATCTTCTCCGGGGCGATGCGCACCACCGCGATGGGCTCGGCGTCCATCCACTCCTCGAACTCGGGCCCCTGCCGCGGCAGGTACCAGTCGAGCATGGCCTGCGTGAACTCGCCGTATAACGGATCGTCGGGCCGGCAGAACTCAGCCTTGCCGTGGACGGTGACCGCGAGCTCCTCCCCCGGCACATGGGTCGCGCTGCAGGCCGGCCGCCGGGCCAGGTGACGCAGACGCACCGACTGCAGCCCGGAGCTGAACCAGAAGGTGCCGTGCAGGAAGTAGCCGTCGACCGGCCCGGCCAGCGGCCGCCCGTCGGCCGTCACCGTCGCCAGCACCAGCAGGCGCATGCCCGTCAATCGTTCCGTCAGCTCCACCGCGCTGAGCCGGCGTTCGTCGGTGATGATGTCGCGCAGGTGCGGCCCGGCGTCGGCCATGGAGGAATCGAGCAGGGACTGCAGGGTGGCGATCTCTTCCGGTGTCTCGTGCATGGGCCCAGTCCAGCACCGGGCGGCGCGGCGGTGGGGACTCCCGGTCCGCCGCTGTTCGGTGGCCCGCCTCGCGGACGGGGTGTACAGCCGCCGAGGGAGGGCGCAGAGTGAGGGCATGAGCAGTGACACCACGACCACCACCGACGCCGCCGTCGTTCCCATCCTCGTCTACGAGGACCTCGAGGCGGCCCATGACTTCCTGGTCGAGGTCTTCGGGCTCACCTCGGGCGGCCAGCACCGTCTCGACGACGGCACCGTCGTGCACGCCGAGGTGCGCAACGGGGACGCCCCCATCTGGTTGCACCGCGTCACGGCCGAGTTCGCGATGGCGTCCCCGCGCCGGGCGCCGGCGTCCCACGGCGGGCTCTCGGTCCGGATACCCGACGTCGACGGGCACTACGCCCGCGTCAAGGCCGCCGGGGCGGACATCGAGAAGGAGCCGAGCGACCAGGACTACGGCCTGCGCGAGTACGGCGTCCGGGACCCGGAGGGCCACCGGTGGTGGTTCTCGTCGCCTCTGCCGTGATCGGCTAGCGGCGCGCCCCGGCCCGCGGGCGGCTGGCGCGGCACCGGACGGGTCTGGCGGGCCAGCCGGGCCACCAGGATCTCCACCACGATCTCCGCGTCCATGCCGCTGGCCCCGCGGACGTCCAGATCGGCGGCGGCAATGAGATTGATGGCCTCGGCGATGCGCGTGCTGCCCAGTCGGCGCGACTGCTCCAGCGCCTTCTTGGCCACGAAGGGTGCGGTGCCGAGCACTGCGGCCGCGTCGCGGTCGCTGCTGACGTCGTCCCCGTCCAGCTGCAGCATGTTGGAGAAGTGCCCGTGCAAGGTGGCCAGCACCTGGACCGGGACCAGCCCGCCCGCCTCGAGCATGCGCCGCAGCACGATGAGGGCCCGACCGGGCTCCCCCTTGTCGATGGCATCGGTCAGCTCGTAGCGCGGAACGTTGCCCGCCTCGCCGAGATACGGGGCCAGGTCCTCGGCGGTGACGCGGGCGCCCTCGCCGTAGGCCGCACTCAGCGCGCCCAGCAGGCCCTCAATGCGGCCGAGGTCCTCGCCCACGTGCGCGGCGAGCAGGTCGGCGGCCCGCGGCTCGAGCTTCACCGGCCCGGCCCGGAGATGGTCGTGCAACCAGGCCTTGCGATCGCCCGCCTTGGCCGTGGTGACGTCGATCACCTGGCCCGCGGCGCCGACCGCCTTGACGAGCGGGGCCGGGATCGTCCCGCCCCCTCCGACGAGCACGAGCACGGTGGTGGGGAGCGGGTCCTGCACCACCTCGACCAACCTGGGCGCGTCCGCCGTCAGGAGCCGTCCCGCCTCGCGCACGACCACCACCCGCCGATCGACCAGGAAGGGCGGGGTGAGGCAGGCGTCGACGACGGCGCCCACCTGCAGCTCGTCGCCGGGGCCCCCACCGATCTCCTCGACCATCAGCGCGTGGTCGCCGTCGCCCACCAGGTCGTCGAGCAACCCGCGCACGGCCTGCGCCACCAGCGCGGCGTCGTCACCCTTCACGAGATAGACCGGCGCCGACGCGGCGGCCGCGCTCATGGCGCCTCGCTGATGGCGGCCAGCACGTCGCGCGCCCGGCGGGTGCCCTTGACGTCGTGGACCCGCACCACGCGGCAGCCCCAGGCGATGCCGAGGGCCGCCGCGCCGATGGAAGCCTCGCGCCGCTCGGTGAGCTCCAGATCGAGGATCTTGCCCAGGAACGTCTTGTTGGAGGCGGAGAGCAGCAGCGGGTAACCGAGGGAGGCCAGGGTCGAGGAGGCCCGCAGGAGGGTCAACGACTGCTCGGCGGTCTTGCCCAGGTCGAGGCCGGCGTCGAGCACAATCCGTTCGGCGGGGAGGCCGACGGCGCGGCGCACCGTCGGCGCGCTCGGTCAGGAAACGGCTCACGTCCGCCACGACGTCGTCGTAGTGCGGATCGGGATCCCGCACCCGCGGGGCGAGCCGGATGTGGGTGATCACCACCGCGGCGTCATGCTCGGCCGCGGCCGGCGCATAGTCCGGATCGGCCAGGCCGCTGATGTCGTTGCCCATCACCGCACCCTCGGCGTAGCTGGCCCGCGCCACCGAGGCGCGCCACGTGTCCACCGAGACGGGCGTGTCGAAGCGCGCCACCAGCCCGGCGACGACGGGCACCACGCGGTCGAGCTCCTCGGACTCGGTCACTTCGGGACCGGGTCCGGCCTTGACCCCTCCGATATCGAGGATGTCCGCACCGTCGGCGACCAACTGCTCCGCCCGGCGGTACAGCTTGTCGAGCGCGAAGGTGGCGCCCTTGTCGTAGAAGGAGTCGGGCGTGCGGTTGAGGATGCCCATGACGAGCGCCCGGTGGGTCAGGTCGTAGCGGCGGCCGGCCAGGTCGAGCAGCGGGGCGATGGTCGGCGTGGCACGGGCGGCGTGCGTGGCCCGGGCGGCGTGCGTGGCGGTCGTCGGCGCCCCGGTGGCCGGTGCGGCCATCAGTACAGGCGCGCCGTCAGCGCCCGCCGGTAGTCCTTGGTCCGCGGATCGTCCGGGCCCATCGCCTCGAGCAGGTCCACGAACTCCTGGCGGGCCGCATCGTCCTCGCGCACCCGTTCCAGCAGCTCGTTCAGCTTGGCCTCAATGTCGGTGCCGCCCGCGCCCGAGACGTTGACCCCCGCCTCGAGGAGGCGGGCCCGGGCGGCCAGGGTCCGGCTCGACTCGGTCTCGGGCAGCCGGCCCAGGAGCGTCAGGGCTTCGGCCGCCTCGCCACGGTCGATGAGGATGGCGGCCAGGCCTTCGGTGGCGGCGGCGTGATCGGGCTCGAGCTCGAGGGCCCGGCGCAGCGAGGCCTCGTCGCCGGCGGCGGCGAGCGTGTCCGCCTCGCTCGGCGCGGGGGCCAGCCGCTGCACGAACGCGGTGATCTGCGCTTCGGGAATGGCCCCGATGAACTGATCCACGACCTGGCCCTGGCTGAGGGCGAAGACGGCGGGGATCGACTGCACGTTGAAGGCGCGCGCCACTGCGGGGTTCTCGTCGACGTTGACCTTGGCCAGCTCGACTGCGCCCCCGGTGTCGGCCACCGCCTTCTCGATCATCGGCCCGAGCGTCTTGCACGGCCCGCACCACGGCGCCCACAGGTCCACGATCACCGGCACGGTGGCGCTGCGGTCCAGCACGTCGGACTGGAATGTCTGGTCTGTGACGTCCATCGGCCAAGACGCTAATGGGTGCGCCGGGCGGCAGCGACGCCCCCGTTGGACGCGACGGAGAGCAGGGTGGAACCGGTCGGGCGGCCCCGGTGGCCGGGAGCCGGGCGTCCGGCTCGGCTCGACGACACCGATTAGCGTCGTTTGCGTGTCAGAGGCGCCTGCGGGCATTCACGAAAATGAAGTCACCGCGTGGATGGCGGCGCAGCTTCCCGACCTGGCGACGCCCCTCACCTTCACGCTGATCGCCGGCGGCCGTTCCAATCTCACCTTCCGCGTCGAGGACGCCGCGGGTCGGGCCTGGGCCCTGCGCCGTCCCCCGTTGCACCACGTGCTGCCCACCGCCCACGACATGTCCCGCGAATACCGCCTCATGACCGCGCTCGGGCCGGCCGGGATCCCCGTCCCGGTCACCGTCGGGCTGTGCACCGACGAGGCGGTCAACGAACGGCCCTTCTACGTGATGGAGTTCGTCGAGGGTCACATCCTGCGCACCGCGGCCGAAGCGGAGGCGGCGTTCGACGAGGCCACGCGCCGCGACGTCGGCGACCGCATGGCCGACACGCTCGCCGCGCTGCACGCCGTCGACCCCGACGCCGTGGGACTCGGCGATCTGGGCCGGCACGAGGGGTACATCGAGCGGCAGCTCAAGCGCTGGCGCGGGCAGTACGACCAGATGCAGGTCGAGGGCGTCGACCACGGTGCCATCGTCGAACGCGTGAGCGACGAGTTGGCCCGGCGCATCCCCAAGCAGCAGCGGACCTCCGTCGTGCACGGCGACTACCGGATGGACAACGTGGTGCTGGCCGACGACGGCAGCGTGCGCGCCATCCTCGACTGGGAGATCTGTACGCTCGGCGATCCCCTGGCCGATCTCGGACTGCTGATGGACTACTGGACCGACCCCGGCGACTCCGGCGGTGTCCTGCTCGGTCTCGCCCCGACGACGGTTCCGGGCTTCTCGACCAAGGCCCAGATCAAGGAGCGCTACGACACCGTGTCCGATCTGGACGTGTCGGGGATCGGCTACTACCAGGCCTTCGGCTACTGGAAGCTGGCCTGCATCCTGCAGGGGGTCTACGCCCGCTACGTCGCCGGCGCCGGGGCCGGCGACCAGGGGAGCGTCGACGGCTTCCCCGCGCAGATCAGGCACCTGTTCGAACTGGCCGCCGAGGCGCTGGAGACCGCCCGGTGAGCCCCGAGGGCGGCGGGCTCACCGAGATCTTCGAGGTCCATCAAGAACCGGTCCTGCAGGACCCGATTCTGGTCGTGGCCCTGGAGGGGTGGGTCGACGCCGGGCTCGGCGCCGCCACGGCCATCTCCTCCCTGCTCGCGGCAGGGGCACAGCGAGCCCGTCGTCACCTTCAACAGCGAGCACTTCTTGGACCAGCGGGCCCGGCGACCGGTGGCCCGCATCGTCAACGGGATCACGACCGACCTGACCTGGCCCCGCACCGTCGTGCGGCAGGGCGCGGACGAGTCCGGTCGCGACATGCTCTTCCTGGTCGGTCCCGAGCCCGACTTCCACTGGCGCGCCTTCACCGACGCCGTGGTGGGCCTCGCCCGCTCCTGGCGGGTCCGCATGATGGTCGGGCTGGGCGCCTTCCCGGCGCCGGCGCCGCACACGCGCCCCGTGAAGCTGGCCGCCACCGCACCCGCCACCTCCATCGACCTGATTGAGCAGGTGGGCATCGTCCAGGGCGAGCTCGAGGTGCCGGCCGGGGTCCAGTCCGCACTCGAAATGGCCTTCGGCGCCAACGGGACGCCCGCCGTGAGCCTGTGGGCGCGCGTCCCCCACTACGTGGCGGGCATGCCGTTCCCCGAGGCGAGCGCCGCGCTGATCGAAGGCCTCGCTGCCGTCGGGACCTTGTCCCTGGACTCGTCGGCGCTCCGGCGGGCGGGCGACAGCTCGCGGCGGCAGGTGGACCAGCTCATCGCGGACAACGCCGAGCACCAGGCCATGGTGCGCAAGCTCGAGGAGAACATCGACGCCTCCGAGGGCAACGCCATGGGCGTCGAGGAGGTGCCGTCGGGCGACGAGATCGCGGCGGAGCTCGAGCGCTTCCTGCGCGGCGAGGAACAGTGAAGCAGTGCGCGCAGCCGTGCCAGTACTGCGTGTCGAAGTGAGGAGAGGCCGGGCATGAAGATCGACGGCGGCATCGGGTTCGCCCCCGACGGCATCGCGGAGCAGGCGGTCACCGCCGAGCAGGCGGGCTACGACGGCGTGTGGGCGGCCGAGACCAACCACGACCCCTTCCTGCCGATCGCCATCGGCGCGTCCGCCACGGAGAAGCTGGACTTCGGCACGGGGATCGCGGTCGCGTTCGCCCGCAATCCCATGACGCTCGCCGTCCTGGCCAACGACCTGCAGGTGCTGTCGAAGGGCCGCTTCATCCTCGGCATGGGCAGCCAGATCAAGCCGCACATCACCAAGCGCTTCTCCATGCCGTGGTCGCATCCGGCGCCGCGCATGCGGGAGCTCATTCTGGCCATCCGGGCCATCTGGAAGACCTGGGAGACCGGGGAGCCGCTGGCGTTCCGGGGCGAGTTCTACACGCACACGTTGATGACGCCGTTCTTCGACCCCGGCCCCAACCCGTACGGCAATCCCAAAATCCTGCTGGCCGCCGTGGGCGAGATGATGACCGAGGTGGCGGGCGAGGTCGGCGACGGCTTCCTGGTGCACGGGTTCTCGACCGAGCGCTACATCCGCGAGGTGAGTGTGCCCGCCCTGGAGCGGGGTGCGGCCAAGGCGGGCAAGACGCGGGCTGACCTCACCGTCTCGTACCCGGGGTTCATCGTGACGGGGCCCGACGAGGAGAGCATGGCCGCCGCCGCCAAAGGCGGTGCGCGAGCAGATCGCCTTCTACGCGTCGACGCCGGCCTACCGCCCGGTGTTGGACCTGCACGGCTGGGGGGATCTGCAGCCGGAGCTCAACACGCTGTCCAAGCGCGGCGAGTGGGTGGCGATGGGCGACCTGATCGACGACGACATCCTCAACGCCTTCGCCATCGTCTGCCCGCTCGACCGGGTGGCCGCCGAGGTGCAGAAGCGGTTCGGCGGCCTCGTGGACCGGTTCAGCTTCTACGCGCCCTACAAGGTGTCGCCGCGCGATGTGGGACCCGGTGGTGGCCGACTTCCCGGTCGCTGCTACGCTAGACGACGATGTTGACCAGCCGCGGCGGGCGGACCACGACCCGCTTCGGGGTGGCGCCGCCCAAGGCGTCGATCACCTTCGCCGAGGCGAGCGCCGCCGTCTCGGCGTCGGCCTCGGAAATGCCGGCGTCCACCTCAATGCGGTCCCGCACCTTCCCGTTGACCTGCACCACCATGGTCACGGTGTCCTGGCGGGTCAGCTCGGGGTCGAAGGTCGGCCAGGGCTGCAGGTGGACCGACGGTTCGCCGGGGTGGCGGCGCTCCCAGAGCTCCGCGGTCACGTGGGGCGACATGATGGCGAGCAGCTTCAAGAGGGTGTCGAGCGCCTCGTTCCACACCTCGGCGTGCGGCGCCGCATCGGGACCGTCGGCACCGGCACCCCTCGCCCGTAGCGCTGCACCAGGTTGAGCAGCTCCATGCAGTGCGCCACCGCGGTGTTGTACGACCAGCGCTCCACGTCCCTGCTGACGTTGCGATGGTGCGGTGCACGGCCTGGCGCACGGCCCGGTCGGCCGCCGTCTGCTCGCCGCGCGCGCACGCGGCTGCTCGGCCGTGCAGGTGCGCCAGAGCCGGTCGAAGAACTCCCGCAGCCGTCAATGACCTGTTCGGTCTGCTCGGACCAGTCCATGTCGTCGAAGGGCGGCCCCACGAAGAGGTGGAACAGGCGCAGCGCGTCGGCGCCGACGGTGTCGAAGTAGTGCTCGGGCGCGATGAGGTTGCCCTTCGACTTCGACATCTTGGTGCCGTCCATGCGGATCATGCCCTGGGCGAGATAGTGCGTGAACGGTTCGCGCGTCGATGCCGGGCGCCAGCCCGACGTCGATCAGCGCCCGGGTGTAGAAGCGGGCGTAGAGGAGGTGGAGGATGGCGTGCTCGATCCCCCCGATGTACTGGTCGACGGGCATGAAGCGCTGCGCCGCCAGCGGGGCGAAGGGCTGCTCGGTGTTCCACGGGTCACAGAAGCGCAGGAAGTACCACGAGGAGTCGACGAAGGTGTCCATGGTGTCCGTCTCGCGGCGGGCCGGCCCGCCGCAGATCGGGCAGGTGGTGTGGAGGAAGCCCTCGTGGAGCGCCAGCGGCGACTGCCCCGTGGGCAGGAACTCCACGTCGTCGGGCGCCACGATCGGCAGCTGGTCCTCGGGCACCGGCACCACCCCGTGGTCGGGGCAGTAGACCGCCGGGATGGGGCAGCCCCAGAAGCGCTGCCGTGAGACCAGCCAGTCGCGCAGGCGGTAGTTGACCTTGCGCTCGCCGATGCCCTTCTCCTCCAGCCAGTCGATGGCCCGGGCCTTGGCGGTGACGATGTCGAGCCCGTCGAGGAAGCCGCTGTTGATCTTGACGCCGTCGCCCGTGTACGCCTCTCCCCCGTCGGCGTCCCAGCCGTCGGGGGGCTGCACCGTGCGCACGATGGGGAGGCCGTGCTGCCGGGCGAAGGCCCAGTCGCGCTCGTCCTCGGCCGGCACGGCCATGATCGCCCCCGTCCCGTAGCCCATGAGCACGTAGTCGGCCACGTAGACCGGCACCGGCGTGCCGGTGAAGGGGTTCACCACATGGCTGCCGGTGAAGGCGCCCCGCTTGCCGAGCGCGGCGGTGTCGCCCTCGGCCATGCGCTCGATGTCGGTGGAGGCCGCCGCCCGGGTGCGCAGTTCCTCGACGGCGGCCCGCTGGTCGGCCGTCGTCAGCTCGTCGACGAGGGGATGCTCGGGCGCCATCACGGCGTAGGTCATGCCGAAGCTGGTGTCGGGGCGGGTGGTGAACACCCGGATGCGTCAGGTCGGCGCGGCCCTCGACGGCAGGTCGAACTCCGCCCCCTCGGACCGCCCGATCCAGTTGCGCTGCATGGTCTTGGCCCGCTCGGGCCATTCGAGGTCGTCGAGCGCCTCGAGCAGCTCGTCGGCGTACTGCGTGATGCGGAAGAACCACTGCTCCAGGTCGCGCTTGACCACCACGTCGCCCGAGCGGTCACAGGTGCCGTCCGCCAGGACCTGCTCGTTGGCCAGCACGGTCTGGCAGCCGGGGCACCAGTTGACCGGGGCCAGGGCCCGGTAGGCCAGGCCCGCCTCCCACAGGCGCAGGAAGATGACCTGGCTCCACTTGATGTAGGCGGGGTCGTGGCTGTGGATCTCGCGGCGCCAGTCGTAGACGGCCCCGAGCCGGCGCAGCGAGGCCGTGAGCTCGGCGATGCGGGCGTCGGTGAAGACGCGGGGGTGCGTCCCCGTCTTGATGGCGGCGTTCTCGGCGGGCAAGCCGAAGGAGTCGAACCCGATCGGGCTCAGGACGCCCTTGCCCTGCATGGTCTGGTAGCGCACGGTGAGGTCGCCGAAGGTGTAGTTGCGCACGTGCCCCTGGTGCGCCGCCCCCGACGGGTAGGGGTACATGCACAGCGCGTAGAACTTCTCCCGGGGGTCGTCGTTGTCGATCTGGTAGGTGCCCTCTTCGTCCCAATGGCGCTGCCATTTGCGCTCCACTGCGTTGACGTCGTACGCGCGTGCCATGCCACCAGGGTAGGCGACACCCTGGTGCGGTCTGGCCACGGGAGCCGATTGGGGTGCCTCGGCGGTCCGACGGGCCCGTTCCGGAGGCCGGCGGACCACCGGGACGGACGAGGCGGGTGTCGTCGACTGCTAGCGTTGACCTCCACCACTGGGGGCGTAGCTCAGCTGGTAGAGCGCCTGACTGGCAGTCAGGAGGTTCGTGGGTTCAAGTCCCATCGCCTCCACCATGTGATGTCTCAGAGTTTCTGGGACGTCTGAACCCACAGACCGTAGCCCTCAGCGAATCGGCTGGTAGTCCTTCGAAGGGTCGAGCGTCAGGTGCCGGAGCACGCTGCCTTCGGCGTCGAGGATCCTGATGTCGAGGTCGGCCACCAACATGAGCACCCGTTGGTGACAATGCGCCCGGCCGACGCCGCCGCGGAACGCTACTGGGTGGGCATCACCTGAGGACTCGGGATGGTCAGCGCCGGAGCGGGAAACAGGAGCGACACGCTCTTGGTGTTGTCCGGACAGGCCGCACTCAGGGCGGCTCCCCCCAACGAGGTGGGCGGCAACACCGGGACGGCCGCATTGGGCGCGGAGAGGTCCAGGGTCGACGTCATGTCGCCCACGGTGCTCCGCCGCCAGGCTGTGATGTTCGGCACCGTCACGCCGAAGCGTTGCTCCAAGAAGAGCAGGATCGACGTGTGGTCGAAGACCTCGCTGTTGACGACGCCCCCGCGTGAGAACGGTGACACGACGAGGCCCGGGACCCGGAAACCGAGGCCGATCGGTCCGCTGATCCCCCCGGCGTGGGCGGGTAGAGGATCAACCGAGAGGTACTCGCCGGCGGTGCCGGGCGGCGCCACTGGGGGCGGCACGTGGTCGAAGAACCCACCGTTTTCGTCGTAGGTGATGAAGAGGACCGTCTTCGCCCACACCGCCGGATTGCTCGTCAACGTCTCGAAGACCTGTGAAATCATCCACTCGCCGTTGTCCGGAGCCGCCGACGGGTGGTCGGACTCGACCAGCGGCGGAATGACCCAGCTCACCGACGGCAACGTGTCGTTCTTGACGTCGGACACGAACTCTGTCGGCCATACGGGCAAGAAGGCCCGGTTGTAGAGGTCGCTGCCCTTCTGCAGGTACTGCTTGAAATAGAGCAGTGCGTTGAACCCGACCGCCAGGTCGGCGATCCGCAACGGGCCGACGGCCGTGCCGGACGGTTGGTACACCTTCCAGTCGACGCCCTTGGCGGAGAGGGCCTCGGGCATGGTGGTCCAGCTGCAACTTCCGACCCGCTCGGGCGAGGTGAGCAACGAGGGCGTCGTGATGATCGGCCCACCCGCCTCGCCCGCGGGGTCGATGGTGGCCGTCCACGAGTAGAGCCGGTTGGGCATGGTCGGGCCGATGACCGAGCAGAAGAACGCGTCGCACAGCGTGTACGCCTGGGCCAAGGCGTACTTGTAGGGAATGTCCGACTCGTCGTAATACCCCATGACCAGAGGGGCTTGGGCCTTCCCGTCGGCCTTCACGTGCGCGGTCACGAATGCATCCATGGCACCGCTGTCCCAGCTCTCGTGCTGCGAGATCCACCCGTGATCCGGTTTCTCCACGTTGCCGGCGCACTGCGCCTTGAGCGTGGCCGAATCGAGCTTGTAGGGCAGCAGCCTCCCCGGCGGGACGTGGTTCGTCGGGGCCTGCGGCCAGGTCTGACTGAAGGGGCCGAGTTCGGTGCCGTGATCGGCGAAGCCGCGACCCTGCGGGTAGACGCCGAAGTAGTGGTCGTACGACCGGTTCTCGAGCATCAGCACGACCACGTGTTCCACCGCGCCGAGATCCGACCCCGCCGGGCCGATAGCCAGCGACCGCTCCACGGCGGCTCCCGCCGCACTGTTCACCGCGAGACCGGCTCCGACACCCAGCACGCCGGCGACGACCGAGCGACGCGAGATACGTCGCGGCGAGTTGGGCGGGGTGCTCATGCCGGCGCCAATGCTACGGCACCCGAAAGGCTGCTCCGGGCGGCCCTCAACCCTCCACGGTGGCGATGTGCTGCAACTCGATCCACAGCGGCAGCAGGAACCACACGTACGCGTTCGTCAGGGTGTACTGCTTGTCCCCGTAGCGGGTCACCATCGCGCCGACCTCGGTGACACGGACGCGGTCGTCCCTGGCCTTGTAGGCCTTGACGCGCTCCAGTATCCCGGTCAGCTCCTCCATGGAGGCGACCTCCAGCCCGAAGTGGTCCATGTTCGGGGTGACCATGAACTCGTCGTGCGCCGGGAGCAGGTACAGGAACTGGCCCAACGAGCCGGTGTAGAGGATCAGGGGATTGCCCTTCTCCGTGCTGTTGTCCCCCTCGACCCACCCGAAGACCTCGGAGAAGAAATCCAGCAACGCAGCGCGGCCGGCTTCGTCCATGACGTCGGCGTCGACGCTGATCGCCACGTGGTTGATCCGGGGCGCGAACGACGCCCCCGACCACGTGCCCGACGACGCCTCGGTCATGACGGCAGCCCCGGCTGCACCATGACCTTGCGGGGGATCTCGCCCCTGGCCAGGCGTTCCATGGTGTCCATGACCTGGCTGAGTGCGATGTCCTCGGGCTCAATGAGGGCGCCGAACGGCAGCGCCCCGCTGTCGAGCAGGGCGACGGCAGGCGCGAACCCCTCGTCGTCGTAGTTGTAGGCCCCGATGACCTCGAGCTCGAAGATGATCAGGCGGTTCTGGTTGAAGCGCGGCGGCTCGAAGCCCGTCCCCACGATCACCAGCGTCCCGGCGTAGTCGAGCTGACCGAGTGCCGCCTCGGCCGCACTGGGGTGGCCGGAGCATTCGAACGCGACCGCGAACGGCTCGGCGACCGGCAGCGCCATCGGAGGCTCCTCCAATGCGTCCGGTGGCACGGCGCGAGCGGCCCCGACGTCGAGCGCCTGCTGCCGGCGGATGGCGGAGGGCTCGCTCACCGTGATGTCGGTGACCCCCTGGGCGCGCAGGACGGCGACGATCAGCAGCCCGACCGGGCCGGCGCCGGTGACGAGGACCCGGTCCTCGGGGCGCACGTCCGCCAGGCGCAGCGCGTGCAGCGTGATGGCGGTCGGCTCGGCGAGGGCGGCCGGCCGCGTCGCCAGCGCGTCGGGAATGCGGAGCAAGCCGTCGGCGGAGACGGTCTTGTACTGACAGAAGGCGCCCCGGTATCCGGTGAAGTCTGCCGACGCCCGCCGCAGGCAGACGGAGGGACGCCCGCGCCGGCAGGGTCGACAGGTGCCGCAGCCCGCCGCAGCGGTCCCCACCACCCGGTCGCCGGGCACCCAGCGCGAGCCTTTCGGCGCGGCGGCCACCGTGCCCGACCACTCGTGGCCGAGAATGGCGCCCGGCCGCGCGTAGCGCTCGAGGACCATGTGCAGGTCGGAGCCGCAGATGCCACAGGCCGCGATCTCGACGAGGACCTCATCGGGCCCCGGCTCGGGGCGCGGCACCTCGTCGAACTCGATCCTGCCGTCACCGACGTAGACCGCAGCAGGCATCAGCTCAGGTGACACGGCGCCACATTAAGTGTGTTCCCTCCGGTCTGCCGGGTTCATGCCCTCTCTTCGTCTCGGCCGGGTCAGGATGATCTGCACGGAAGCCACGACGAGCACCACGATGGTCACGACGCGCTCGGTCTTCCCGACCTCGTGGAAGATGGCGTAGACCTGAATGCCGATGGCCAGAGCCTGCGCGAAGAGCGCCAGGGCGACCGCCCGCATGCCCACGACCGTCTCCTGCTGCGCGTCCGCCGCCGGAGCCCTCGTCCAGGCCGCGAGAGCCAGGAGCAACGCACCGGCCGTCCAGATGAAGTCGTAGTGGTCGGCCGACACGACGGCATGCGCGTCGGCCTCCTGCACGGCGAAGACGGCGTCGGCGACGGACGTGCTCACCACGGACAGCCCGACCAGGATCCACATGGTGTCGGGACGCCAGCCCAACAATCCGTACACGCCGAGAATGGCGCCGATGAGCAATATGTCGAGCACGGGATACAAGAACGCGACGACGGCGGCGAGCTCCCCCACCGTCTTGTGCTCGGTCGCCGGCTGAATGACGAGTGCGAAACCGACGATGAGCACCAACAGAGTGACGGCGATCCCGTCCATCCAGCGGTGCAGCTCGAACTGGGGGACGCGCACGCGGATCAGGTAGTAGATCCCGACGGTGAGCAGCGGGTACCAGGCCAGCCACAAGATGTCGGCGAACGACGGGTAGGGCGGATGAGGTTGGCCGGAATAGACGATGAGCCAGCCCGCGCTGCCGAGAAACCAGAGCGCCAGCGCGATCCCGAACGCGAGCCAGGCCTTGCGCGCCACCGGCTCGAACGCAGCGCGGGCGAGGACGAGTACGGCGCAGGCCGCCAGCACGGCATTGTGGATCCAGTTGGCGTAGATCCAGTCCGGCCCGATGCCGAAGATGTCGTTGAGCGCCTCCAGCACCGTGAGGACGCCCAACACCAACCAGACGAACGTGAGGGGCAAGGGGACGTCGAGGAGCTCCCCCTCGCGGTCGACCTGGTGCCCCGGGAGTGCTCTCCGCAGGGGCGCCAGGCGTCCCCAACTCCCTTCGGCCGAGTCAGTCACACCACTCCCTTCCCGCCCCCATTGTCGCCGACGGGCAGCCGCGACAACGGCGAGGGCGCCGTCGCACCCTCCGGTACCATCGGCACACCATGGAGCAGCTCCGAGGACGGACGGCCGTCGTGACCGGGGCAGCCAGCGGCATTGGACTCGCCGTCGTCGAGGCCTTCGTGGCCGAGGGCATGGGCGTCGTGATGGCCGATATCGAGGAGGAGGGCCTCCGGGCGCACGCGGCGAGGCTGACCGCACAGGGGGCCGAGGTGCTGGCCGTCACGGCCGACGTGCGTGATCCCGACGCGGTCGAGCGCGTCGGCGCGGCGGCGATCGACCGCTTCGGCAAACTGCACATCGCCATGAACAACGCGGGCGTGGTGAACGGCGGCTACTCCTGGGAGCTGTCCCTCGAGGACTGGCACCGCGTCCTCGACATCAACCTGTGGGGCGTCATCCACGGCATCCGCTCCTTCGTGCCGCGCATTCTGGCCTCGGGAGAGGAGGGGCACGTCGTCAATACCGGCTCCATGGCGTCGGTGCTGGCACTGGCGCCGCCTGGGGCCCTACACCGTCGCCAAACACGGGGTACTCGGGCTCTCCGACGTCCTGCGGGCCGAAATGGCCTCGCTGCAGGCGCCGGTCGGGGTCAGCGTCGTCATGCCGGGCATGATCAAGACGGGCATGAATCCCGTCGGCCTCGTGTCTTCGGCAACGGTCGCCGCCAATGTGCTCGACGCCATCCGTCACGGCCGCAGCTACGTCTTCACCGACGACCACAGCACCCCCGAGGTCGAGGCCCGTCTCTCGGCGATCCTGGCGGCGCGGCGCGACGTCATCGCCTGAAGGAAGTGAAGCCTGAAGCCTGAAGGTCTTTGCACGCACAGTGTCACCATCTGGCCCAGGCACGACCTGCTTCCAGCGCGCTCGGCCGCGTGCATCCTCTGCGTGCTCCGACGCACGCCCGACCCCTGGTCAGAGCCTCGCGGCCTGTAGCAGTCCCGCGGTAGCCTCCCGCGATGCCCGGAGACGAACTCGCTGCCGAGCTGTTGCGCGCCGCTCTTCACTGCCAACCCCCTGGTGGGCTCGCTCCTCGGCATTCCCGGCTACGACGGATTGCTCCCCGACTTCAGCCGCGCCGGGGAAGAGGAACGGGCGCGGGTGTTGGCCTCCATTGCCACGCGGGCGGAGCAGACGCCCGATGACGGGCTCGACGAGACCGATCTGCAGACGCTCGACTTCGTGCGCTGCCTCGGCCGCGGCATGGCCGATGCGGCCCAGGTGCCGATGATCGAATTCACCATCAGCGACACCCTCGCCTCGCCCGTCGGCGAGCTGTTGGCGTCCCTCTCCAAGGTGCCGGTCGACACCGAGGAGCGCCGCGAGGGCTATCTCGCCCGCTTACGCGGCCTCCCGGACGTGCTCGCCACCGCGGCCGAGCGCCACGAGGAGGGCATTCGCCACGGTCTCACCGCTGTGGCGCGACTCGTCGAAGCGGCGGCGGCCCAACTCGACCTGCTGATCGCCGACCCCGGCCTCGGTGCGATGGCCCGGACCGACCCCGATGCGGGCGGCACCGAACGGGATTTTGTCGCCGCGATCTCGGTCGCCATCGACGAGCACGCCCGCCCTGCGCTGGCCGCCTACCGGGACGCGCTGCGGGGCTCGGTGCTCCCGGCGGCCCGCGACGACGAGCACCCGGGGATCTGCTTCCTGCCCGACGGCGCCGCCATGTACCGCGTCAAAATCCGGGAGCACACGTCACTGACTTCCTCTCCCGAAGAGCTCCATGCGCTGGGGTGCGAGATCGTCGACGAGGTGCTCGAGGAGATCGTCGCCACCGGCTCGGACCTCTTCGGCACGACGGCCCTCCCGGAGATCTTCGAACGCCTGTCCGATCCCTCGCTCTGCTACGGCAGCCGCGAGGAGATGCTGGAGCACGCCCGGCGGGTCGTCGCCGCCGCTGAAGCGGAGGCGCCCAAGTGGTTCGCCACCGTCCCCGACACGCCCTGCACGGTGGCCCCCATCCCCGAGGCCGAAGAAGCGGGCATGGGGATGGCGTACTACATGCCCGGCGCCGTCGACGGCTCGCGCCCCGGGACCTACTACCTGAACACCTCCGAGCCGGAGAAGCGGCAGCGCTACGACGCCGAGGACATCGCCTTCCACGAGGCGGTGCCCGGCCATCACTTCCAGCTCACCATCGCGATGGAGTCCGAGCACCTGGCGCCGGCGCGCCAGGTGCTGCACGACACCGCGTGCGCCGAGGGGTGGGGGCTCTACAGCGAACGGCTGGCGGACGAGATGGGCCTCTACTCGGACGACCTCGCCCGCATGGGCCTGTTCGCCGCGGATGCCTGGCGCGCCAGCCGGCTGGTCGTCGACACCGGCCTGCACGCGCTGGGCTGGTCACGCCAGCAGGCCGTGGATTGGATGGCGGCCCACACCCCCATTCCGCGCGCCGGGGTCGAGACGGAGATCGACCGCTACATCTCCTTCCCGGGTCAGGCCTTGGCGTACATGGTGGGCAAGCGCGAGATCGTTCGGCTCCGGGCGCTGGCCACCGAGCGACTCGGCGCCGGCTTCGACCTGCGGGACTTCCACGACCTCGTACTCCGGGCCGGGATCCTCCCCCTGCCGGCGCTGGCCCGCACGGTCGAACGCTGGATCGTGCGCCGCGGCGGGTGAAACCGGCCTAGCGGTCGAGCAGCCAGAGGTTGTCGCGCAGGGCATCCTCGACGACGTCCACCCATTGCCGCGGGGTCCAGTCGCCGACTTCGTCCCGCTCGGCCATCGCGAGCTCGAGCGGGACGAGCACGGTCGACTGCAACTCGGCCAACGTGGACTCCAGATCGGTGAGGTCGAGTACCTCGTAGGCCAGATACGAGCGGGCGACCTGCCAGCTGCGGCTGCTCCGGCGGGGGCGGAATGGCCGGAGCACGCACCGGCCGATCTGGCGCGCCGTGCCGTGGGCCAAGAGGTTCATCCAGGCCCAGACCGGAACATCGACGCCCTTGTCGTCCCAGTACTCCGCCAGGGTGCCGCCGAGGAACGCCTCGGATTCCAAGGCGATCGTCCCGCAGGCCGTGTACTGCTCGCTGTTCTGCACGTCGCGCTCTCCCTTGCCGCCGAGGGCCGCTCCCGCCACGGGAACAGACCACCGCCCGCGACATTGTGCGGATCTTTCGACGATTGCTGTCGAGGCGAAGGTCCCCAAGCGCGCACTCCAGTGTCACGCCGGTTGTGCGTCCGGCCCAGCCGATCCCGTCCTCAAGAACGGGCCGGGAGCGCACCGGCCGAGGCGGCTCGCCCGGCGAGGATCACCGCGAAGAGTGACACGGCCGTGACGTGCATCGCCGTGCACCACAGGCAGATGGCGCCGATCCGGAAGAGCTCGACGTAGACGAGGTACAGGACCATCGCGGCGCCGGCTCCCGACAGCACCACCCGGGTGACGTCGACCCACCGGGCCCGGGCGCGCCAGGCCCAGGGCACGGTGAGCGCCGTCATCGCCGCCGCCCACAGCAGGCCGACGACGGCCAGCGGGACGCCCAACACGACGGACCACGAGCTCGTCGTGACCAGCGCGCAGTTGACGATGCCGGTGTCCGGACAGGCCAGCGCGGCCGGATCGGTGTAGTGCGTCACCGTGAGGTACGACGCGATGGCCAGCGCCGCCAGGGACAGCCCCAGCGAAGCCGTGGCCACCCAGGCCGGCACCCGTCGGCGCGTGTCCCGGCGCGTGTCCCGGCGCGTGTCCTGGCGCACGTCGCGCCGTGGCGCGTGGCGTGTGTCGTGTCGGAGTGCCGCCGCCATGCTCACCCTCCCAGCTTCTGGACGATCGCCGCAATGGTCGCCGAGTTGGCCACGCTAGACGGCTGGTCGCCGGTCACCGACACGATGGCCGCCGTAATGACGTTGGCGGCGCCGTCGATCGCCTGCGCCACCGCGGTGTTCGGGTTCGACAGGTCGGCGGCGATGTCAGCGCGGGTGAGGCCCTGCAGCACCTGCGGCGAGAAGCTGGAGCCGGACACGACGTACTTGTTGGCGATATCGAGGAACGGGATGCTCCCCTGGGTGTCGTACTTCGTCAGGAGCGCCGTCTGCGCCGCCGTCGGTGTCTGCAGGGTCTGGTAGGAATTGCCCACCCGTTGGTTCGTGGTCTCCTCGACCGGCTGGAAGTCGACGTAGGCGCTCGAGTAGCTCGATCCGTAGAACGAGAGCGTCTGCGTGTTCGGGTAGATGTCGGAGCCCGACGAATGCGTGCCCGCCAGGTTCTCGAACGTGCCGAAGCGCGAGAGCGCCACGGCCAGCGCCCAGCGCTCGGCCGCGCAGTACGGGCAGTACTCGGCGCCGACGTAGGTGATCAGCGGCTTGCCGGCGCTGTCCCGGGCCGTGGCGCTGGCTCCCGTCTTGGTGGGGAGGGCGACGGTGGAGGGACTGCCGACGGCATCGAGCGTGGCGGCCGGCACCGACAGGGCGGCCACGACCTGTGGAGACAGAGCCGTGGTCTGGGCGTCGGTCGCTGCCGATCCCCCGCCGGTCGCCAGGTGTGACGAGGCCGCCGCCGGGCTGTTGGAGGACCCGGATGCCTTGATCACCACCATGGTGGCGATGGCGGCGATGACGAGGCCGACCGGGATCAGGGCCGTCAGGACGGGGTGGCGGGTGCGGAAGCGGACCGGGGTCGGCGGTTTGGATTGGGTTGATCGACCCGTGCCTGATCGGGTGCGGGTGGACTTGGTCTGTGACTTGGCGTGCGCCTTGGTGGCAGAGGCCGGCCGCGGTCGGCGCGACGGGCCCGTCTGGGACTTCGACATGGTGTTCTCCTTGGATAGAGGCGAGCGGGCGACTGGGTGCGCACGCTCGGAAAGCTCGAGTTCGGAACTGGAGGTCGAGGGCTCGGGGGTCCGCACACGTCGAGGGCATGCGTCGTGACCTCACCGACCGGGGATTTCGACCTCCGCGGGAGCCGGGCCGTTTGCCCGGCGCATCGCTGCCGGAGAGTCAGCCCGATGCCCTGGATGGGGCACCCGGGCAGCCCGTGGCGGCGCTGCGGGGCCGAGCTAGGAGAACTGCGGCGGGTGGAAGAGCGGGTCCCGCGCTCCCGCGGGGAGGGCACTCACCTGGGCCCGGCGACGCCGAACGCAGGCGGCCAGCGGCCACGATCCCGACCAGGCCGGACACGACCGCCACCAGCGCGATCCCCGATGAGGGCGCGGCGGGGGCGGGGCTGCCCTTGCCGCAGGTGGCATCGAGGCAGGCGACCGGCCCCGCTGCGGGGTCCTCCACCATCCGTGCCAGCTGGGTGACCTGGGTCACCGTGCCCGATGTGGCGTCGGTGACGGACTGCGCGGCGTGCGGCACGAAGCCACCCACGACCGCCGCGGCGATGATCGCCGCCAGACCTATCCGCCACCGCAGGGACATGATCACAGCCTACGGGCGCTGCATAAGCACGCCCTAAGAATCACGGGCGGCGGCCACGCACGCCTCGAAAATTGTGCTGCTGAGAACGGCTGGTGCGGGCGCGGCATTGGGTGCCTGTCCGGCTAGCGCCCCGGCCCGTGGTCGCTGGCGGGGATCTCCGCCCCGCGCCGCACCACGAGCGCCGAGCGGTCGGCCCGGACGCGCACCCGCTCGAAGGCGGACGCCATACGGCGGTGCCAGAACGTGTACCAACCGGCGAAGCCCGCCACGAACACCACGCCGGCCACCACAATCGCCACGATCATCGCCATCACTCCAGTCTGGGGGCCTGTTCCGGGCTGAGATAGGGACAAAGGTCCCGATCCCCGGGGGTTTGTCTGTGCATTGCTGTCTCCGGGGCCGTGCGCCCGGGCTTACTTGCTGCCCGAGGACACGGCCGCCCCGCCATCCGCAGCGGTGCCGGTCTCGGCGGCGGAATCCGCACCATCCACAGCATCCGCACCATCCACAGCATCCGCACCGCCCACCCGGCGAGCCCACCACGCCGCCAGCTGCAACAGCCCGAGATACACGGCCAGCACGATCACGATCACCAGCAGGCTCCACCCGGTGAGGTTGCCGCCGAAGACGAGGAGCAGCGCGGCGATGGCCACCCCGACGACGCGCAGGCCGTTGAGGTGCTCCACGATCCAGCCCGCCGTGCGGCGCACCTGGGGCGCGGCGGCGGCCGACCCGGCGGCGGCGGCTCCGGCCCTGCCGGCCCTTCCGGCCCCCGCCGACAGCGCTCGGGCCTGGGCGGCGATCCAGCGGGCGGCCCGAGCAACATGGATGCGGATCCAGACGGCGTAGCGGGCCGGGCCGGCGACCCAGGCCCCGAACGCGACCAGCACCGACACCAACAGGGTCCAGCGCAGGTCCGTCTTGAGGAATCGCAGGACCGTGTCCCAGACGGCGGCGGCGCCCTGGGAGTTGAAACCGCCTCCCGCGGCCTGACCGATGAAGATGCCGCGGCCCAGCGCCAGCGCCACCAGCAAAAGCATGGTCACCAGCGCCACCCCGACGGCCAGGCGCAGGAGTGTCTTGCGGCGCTCCAGGGCCAGCGCCACCGCCAGAATCGCCAGCACCAGGGCGATCACCGGGATGATCCACTTGAACTTGACGACCAGGTTGAAGAGCCCGGAGAACTTCGAGACCTGCTCCTTGCTCACGACGGTGAAGGTCACGCTCTGGGTCGAGAGCGTCTTCAGCGGGTCGAAGAAGTGGATGCCGCGCGCGTCCAGGTCCGAAATGAGGTTGTTGAGCGCCGGCGACAGGTTGAGGACGATCTGACCACCCTTGGAGACCTTCTGCTGCAGCGGTGTCTGCTTGCCCGTGAGGACGTTGATGACCGACTGGTGGCTGCGGCGGTTCAGCCCGTCCCAGAGCCGAGCGAACTTCGGGCTCTGGAAGACCTTGAGCGCGAGGCCCTGCACGTACGTGTGCAATTGCGTGACGAGGGGCGCCACGAGGGGCTTGGCAGATTTCGGGAGAGCCTGGGTGACCTTGTTCTGCACGATGTGCGACGAGAACAACACGTCGGTCGCCCGCGTCGCCAGACCCTGCTGAATGACCGGGTTGGTCGCCAGGGGCGCCATGGTCTCGACGTACTGATCCGTGTTGGTGACCGTGCGGATCGCCCACACCGAGACCACCGAGACCGGGATGAGAATGGAGGCCAGCACGACGAGCACCCACGCCGAGATCCGACGGGGCAGGTGCCGCCGCCCCGTCTTCGTCTTGCCGTTCTTGCCCCCGCCGCTGGACCCCGAGTCGGCCGCCACCGGTGGCGTCACCCCGGTCTGGTCGGCGCCTGCAGTCGGCATCGGGGGTTCAGCGTCGCTCATCTGGGCCTTCTCATTCCCCAATGCCTAGTGCGGTTTGGACTGGTGCGCACGCATTTCACGGTGTACGACTGGGGTCGTGAAAGCAAGTGGAGGTCACTCGAGCGGCCTGCGAGTGGTGATTCTCAGCGCCCTCTCGGCTTTCATGGCGCCCCTGGTCTTCGTGAGCGTGATCGTGCTGCGGAAGGTCAACCTGCGCACCAAGGTCCACTTTCGTCAGCTCCACCGGCGGTTCCAGAAAGAGCTGGCGCGCTGGACCTGAGCGAGGCCTGTCCCCCGGATCGCCCGACTGAGGCCTCCAACTGCGCCCCCGCTCACCGGATTCTGACCATATGTTGACCGGATTCGCCCATTCCGCCGTCTGCGTTCCCGACGTCGAGGCCGCCACACGCTGGTACGAGGACGTGCTCGGACTGCACGTGCTCTCTCCCCCCTACCGCATGGAGGGCGAGCAGATCGAGCACGACATGGGTGAGCTCGTCCCGTCACCTGTTGTCGTCCACGCGTCCATCGTGGGCTTCGGGAATGACGACCGCGTCATTGAGCTGATCGAGTATCCGGCGGCGGGCATCGTTCCGCCGGACCCGGCCGAATCAGCCGTGACCAGGGTGGGTATCACACATATCGGCATGCTCTGCGACGACATCACCGACACACGGGCACAGCTCGAGGGTCGCGGCGTCGAGTTCCTCACCGCGTGGCATCGCGGACGTGGCGGGCTTGAGGACGACGTGGTGCCGCGATCCCTGGGGAACCGTCATCATCCTGATGGAGAAGAGCAAGGACGCACTCCCCTACTGGGGGCAGTGGATGGCCTGAAGCACGTTTCCGGATGGCTGCACCGGCGCTGCACCCGGGAGTGCGCAAAGGACAGAAACGGCACCACGAGCCGACCGCACGGTCGAAAACCGTGCTGTCCTCCCACCGGATCGCGGCGTGACGGCCGTTGGAAATGACCGCCCAGAGGATGTCGCGGCGCCAGAACAGCGAATTTTGAGCACAAAAATTCGCATTCGTGCCCGGAAAGATGTGCATTGCGGGTCGCGCGTCGGCCACAATGGGCGCCATGAACAAGCGAGAACTAGCCAAAGCAGTCGCGGTCCAGGCCGATGTCGAGTTGAAGTACGTGATCTCCGTCATCGACGGATTCACCGATGTCGTCACCTCCGTTGTCTCAAAGGGTGAGCCGGTTTCCATTCCCGGCTTTGCCAAGTTCGTCAAGGTCAACCGGGCGGCGCGTATGGGCCGCAACCCGGCCACCGGTGAGACGATCCGCATCAAGGCCTCGAAGAAGGCGCGCATCACTCCGGTGAAGGCGTTCAAAGATGCCGTTCTGAACCCGGCCACGGCGCCGAAGCTGGTGAAGGGCGCCTACCCGACCAGTGACGCGGCCGTCGCCGCCGCCGGCAAGTCCGCCGCCCCCGCCGCCGCCAAGAAGGCTCCGGCCCGTGCCGCGGCAAAGAAGGCGCCGGCGCGCAAGACCACCGCACGCAAGGCTCCGGCCAGGAAGGCACCTGCGCGCAAGGCTCCGGCCCGGCGCGCGCCCGCCAAGCGGGCCGCCAAGAGGTAAAGAGCGAAAGCCCGGTCTCCTTCGGGGGGCCGGGCTTTTTGCTGTGTGTCCCGCGGCGCCTCTCGGATGGACGAACCGCAGGACAAGCGACGGGACGAGCCACCGGGCAGGCCTGCCGCGGGCAGTCGGGCTGCTTCCACTCCCGAGGTCCTCGCGGCGCGGCCGCTGGAGGAACCCCACCCCGGGCGGCTGTCACCGGACGATCCCTCCTATCTCGACATCATCCGGGCCCATACCGAGGCCCTCGAGGCCGGTGCCGACAGCTACCTCGATCCCCGTTCGCGGCTGACTGTCCTGACGGCTGGTTTCCTGGCCCGCCGGGGCTACTGCTGCGAATCGGGCTGCCGCCACTGCCCCTACGTCTGACGAACCACGGGCGGCGGACCGCCTCCTATGCTCCTCTCGGCACGCGGCGCCGATGGGGCCGAGACGGAGCGGGCAAGGCATGAGCAACACCTCAGAAGGACCCGGATGGTGGTTGGCCTCCGACGGGAGGTGGTACCCGCCGGAGCTCTGGACCGGTCCGCCTTCGAGCCAGCCCGCAGGAGCACCTTCACAGCCGGCGGGCTCATCGCCGGTCCAGCCCACTCCGACGTACCCTCCGCAGCAGCCCGGGCCGAGTCCTTCCGGATATCCCGCGCAATATCCCGCCCGGTACCCGGCGCAGTATCCGGGTCAAGCACCGGCGTACGGCCAATACCCGGCGCAGTACCAGACGCAGTACCCCGGCTACGGCCAGTTTCCTTACGGCGAACCCGTCCATCAGAAGACGAACGGCTTGGCGATCGCCTCGCTGGTCTGCTCGTGCGTGGGCCTTTTCTTACTGCCGGCCATCGCCGGCATCGTTTTCGGATTCGTGGCACAGGCACAGATCAGACGGTCCAATGGCCTGCAAAAGGGAAACGGACTGGCACTCGCCGGCATCCTCGTCGGCTTCGGGTGGCTGGCTCTGCTCCTCCTGAGCATCCTCTTGGGCGCCCATTCCGCCAATAACGGCAACGGCGGTATGGTCGGTGGGGGGGTCCTCCTGGGGCCGTAGGGGTCCGAGCGGTCCATTGGTTGGGGCGACCCACTGCACCAAATCGACAAGTGACGAGCGACGAGTGACGAGCGACGAGTAACGAGCGACGAGCGACGAGTAACGAGCGACAAGTAACGAGTAACGAGGAGCGAGGGAATGCAAGGTCTGCTCTATGGCGTCCGCGGCAACCGCTGGACGCCACCGGAAGGGTCCAACAACCTCATGCGCGGCCTGTCCCGCACACCCATGCGACTCCAGCAGCTCGAGCGGCCGACGCTCTTCCGCGATGACTGGTGCGTGGCCAAGACGCGTCTGACCGGGATCTGCGGCTCCGACGCCAAAATGGTGTTCATGGATTTCGGCGACGACTTCGGCGACGACGGCGCCTTGAACGGGTTCTTCACCTTCCCGACGGTGTTCGGACATGAGGTCGTGGCCGACGTGGTCGAGGTGGGCCCCGCAGTGACCAGTCTGGAAGTGGGTCAGCGCGTCGTGCTGAACCCCTGGCTCTCCTGTGGCCCACGCGGAATCGACCCGCCGTGTCCGTCGTGCCAGGCAGGCGACTACAGCTTGTGCTGGCACTTCACCCAGGGCCCGATCGCGGCCGGCATCCACACCGGAACCTCAAAGGACGCCCCCGGGGGCTTCGCCGACTACCTGCCGGCCCACGAGTCGATGCTGATCCCCGTCCCCGACGATCTGAGCGACGAGGTCGCGGTGATCGGCGACCCCTTCGCCGTCTCCTTGCACTCGGTGACGCGGCACCCGCCGCCCTCGGGAGGCAAGGCCCTCGTCTACGGCAGCGGGCGCGCTGGGCTGCACGGCCGTCGCCATCATCAAGGCGCTCTACCCCGACGTCGAGGTGATGGTGGTCGCCCGCTGGCCTGCGCAGGCGGCACTGGCACGCAAGCTCGGGGCCACCGTCGTCGACCCCTTCCCCGTCGAGCAACTGCTCGAGGAGGCGGCAGCGTGGTCGGGGGGCGTGCTGAACAAGTTCGAGGGTGCCACGCTGCCCATGGCCCACCCCGGCGGGTTCGACGTGGTCTACGACACCGTCGGCACCGCGCAGACAGCCGAGATCGGCGTCCGCCTGCTCAAGCAACGCGGCACCATGGTCAAGAGCGGCGTGCACGCGCCGGAGCGGTGGGAGTGGTCGCCGCTGTACTTCAAGGAGATCTCGTGGGTGGGATCGAACGCCTTCGGCGTCGAAGAGGTCGACGGCGTGCGCATGCACGGCATCGCGCAGTACCTCCGGTTGGCCTCCGAGGGGCGCATCGACATGACCGGCATGCTGACCCACACCTTCCGCTTGGACGATTGGATCGACGCCTTCACGGTGCTGGCCAACCAGGAGGAAAGCGGCGCCATCAAGGTCGCGTTCGACTTCCGCTGAGGTGCACCACGACGGGTACTGGTACGGCCGCAGCCTCCTCCGTGCCCCCGGCCGCCGGTCTGCCCGGGTCGGCGGGGCGACCTCTCCAACCTGACCGCTGACGCGCAAACGGGTAGCGTCGCGTGCGGCGCCAACGCCGTCACCCAAAGGGGGCCTCATGACCACGAGCCCGTCCATCACCGACTCGGACTTCGCCTTCGACCCGAAGTGGGGCATCGAGTCGCCGTCGACCACCATGTTCGACTTCAACTACACCGGTGGGCGGGACCAGCTCCTGCGCCTCTACGACAAGGGGACGCGCCGCCAGTGGATCGGCAGCGACCGGCTCGACTGGAGCACCGAGGTCGACCTGAGCGATCCCGTCGGCATGCCCGACGAGATCATGCCGATCTTCGGCACCCCGTGGTGGGACGACATGTCCGAGGAGCGCCGCGGCGAGTTACGGCGCCATGTCGAGGCGTGGCGATTCAGCCAGTTCATGCACGGCGAGCAGGGCGCGTTGATCTGCACGGCCAAGATCGTGCAGACGGTGCCCGACATCGACTCGAAGTTCTACGCCGCCACGCAGGTCATCGACGAGGCGCGCCATGTGGAGGTGTACAGCCGCTACCTGCACGAGAAGGTGCAGCTGGTGTACCCGCTCAACCGGTATCTCAAGGCGCTGCTCGACGACGTCATCTCGGACAGCCGGTGGGACATGACGTATCTCGGCATGCAGGTGCTCGTCGAGGGGCTGGCGCTGGCCGCGTTCGGCGTCATCCGCAACAACGCGCAGAACCCGTTGGCCAAGGCCTTGAACGCGTACGTGATGCAGGACGAGGCGCGCCACGTGATGTTCGGTCGGCTGGCGCTGCGCGACTACTACCCGCAGCTGACCGAGGCGGAGCGGGCGGAGCGGGAGGCCTTCTGTATCGAGGCCTGCTACCTGATGCGGGACCGCTTCCTGGGCGAGGAGGTGTGGGAGCGACTGGAGCTGCCGGCCGAGATCGGCACCTACGTGGAGAACAGCGAGACGCTGCGGGAATTCCGCAACTTCCTCTTCATGCGCATCGTCCCGATCCTGCGCGACATCGGCCTGTGGGGGCCGAAGCTGCGGGCGGCCTTCGAGGAGATGGGCGTCATCGGTTGGGCCGACGCCGACATCGACGCCGAGATGGCGAGCGACGAGAAGGCGGCCGAGGATCTCGACGAGGCCCACGACGCCCGCATGGCCCACGTGCGGGCGGTGGCGGAATCCGAGGTCTGAGTCTGCGGGGCTGCGGTCTGACTCGCCGCCCGACTGACGAAGAAGA
Source organism: uncultured Acidimicrobiaceae bacterium (assembly GCA_963843365.1). Classification (GTDB taxonomy): domain Bacteria; phylum Actinomycetota; class Acidimicrobiia; order Acidimicrobiales; family RAAP-2; genus Bog-473. Next base: position 58,311 of record CAWJKG010000002.1, read on the forward strand.
AGTCCGGTCCGGCGGCCGGCCGGCCGGCCGAGAGGCGGTACGGTTCCCGGGTAGGCGAGTTCTTTGCACGCATCTACCCGCGGAGGCGACGAGTGAAGATCACACGGTTCCATCACGTCTCGGTGAACTGTCATGAGGCCCCGCTGGACGACATGGTCTCGTTCTACGACGGGCTTTTCGGACTGGAGTCAAAGGAGCGCCCCGAGATCCCGGGCGTGCCCGGTCACTGGTTCCAGGTCGCCGATCAGGAGCTCCACGTTGTGGGAGCGCCGCCCCGGGGAACCGCGATCGACTCGACCGGAAACCACTACTGCGTCGCCGTCGAGGACCTCGACAAGGCGATCGCCGAGCTCGAGGACAAACAGATCCCCTACGAGCGCGCGGTCCAGGGAGCGGGGACCGTGCAGATCTGGGTCATCGACCCGGCGGGGAACACGATCGAGCTGCAGCAGGACCGGGCGGCGCGGCCCTGAGGCCGCGGTCGCCGTCGCCTGAGTCTCCGAGCCCGATGCCCACCTCGCCCACGGCGGTCATCTTCGACCTCGATGACACGCTCGTCGAGGACGTTGCTGCAGCGCATGCATCCTTCGAGGAGGTCGGACGGGCGCTCCTGGGAGACCGGTTCGAGCATTCCGGAGACGGCGGCACCATGCAGGATGCTGCCCGGGCCATCTGGCGAAGTGGCCCCGACTTCGCCCTCTGTACGGAGCTGGGCCTGGCCTCGAGGGAAGGCCTGTGGGCGAGCTTCGACGGCAACCACCCTCGTCTCGACGGGCTCCGCGCCTGGATCTCGACTTTCCGAACCGAGGCCTGGACCGCCGTCCTGGCCACGTTGGGGATCCACGACGCCGACCTCATCCCGACGGCCCAGGAAGCCTTCGCTGCAGCGCAGCTGCGCGGGCACGTTCCCATCCAAGGCGCCGCCACCGCGGTGCAGGTCGCTGGGCACGGTCGTCGGCTCGGCTTGCTGACCAACGGGCCCTCCGACGTCCAGCGCCTGAAGCTGGAAGGCTCCGGCCTGACCTCGCGGTTCGAGGCCGTGGCCGTCTCCGGAGAGATGGGAGTGGGCAAGCCTTCTCCCGCAGCCTTCGACAACATCCTGCAGCGACTCGAGGTGGAACCCCGGGAAGCGGTGATGGTCGGCGACGACTGGAAGAGGGATGTCGAGGGAGCGGTTTTCGTCGGGCTGCCCGTGGTGTGGATCGCGTCGGGGCGACCGGTGCCGGCACAACTCCCGGGTGTCACGGTAATCGACACCATCGAGGAGCTCGAGGCCGCACTCGGCTGAGGGTCCCGTTGACCGGATCCGGTCGAACGGCGCTGCGCAGTCAACTTCGGCGGTGACCGTCCTGGGTCAGCCGCCTTCGATGGCCCGCTCCAGACCGGCGGTGATCTGCTGCGTGGGCTCGTTGGTGTCGAGGTAGTCGCGCCACGCCGTGACCTTGCCGTCTGCGTCGACGTCAATCACCGTGGCACCCGTCATGGAGATGGGAACCCCGGCCTTGCCGTCCCCGGGATGGAACGTGGCCGTCCCGGTCCACTCGAAGACCGCCCAGTCGGCTCCGCCGCGGATGCGGTCCACCCGCTGGTTCCAGTCCGGGAAGATGGCGTCGGTGTCCCGGGCCACCTTGTGCAGGTCGGTGGTCCACGGGGTGACCGGGTCGCAGAAGCGACCTCCCGGCGCGAACAGGGCGGCAAAGTCGTCGGGGCCGTCGATGTTCTCGAAGGTGCGGGCCCAGGCGTCCCAGTCCCGCCCTCCGGCCCCGGCGTTCCCCTTGTGCATGCTCATCGCTTTCGTCCCTTCCCCTGGTTGGCGCTGCGCAGGCTCTCTGCCTCGAAGGTGACCACCGCGTCATCGAGCGGCAGGACCAGCTGAGGCTGCACGAATTGGTGCGCCTCCGCCACGAGTTTGACCGCTGTCCCCCAGGCGGTGAAACCCACGGCGTGCCGGGCGAAGCTCATCGGGCCCTCGGTGACCTTGACCTCGACGACGCCCTGTCCGCCGGCATCGAGCGCAGAGCGCTGCATCCGCTCCATGGCCGATTCCCGGGCCGAGTACATGGCCTCGGTGTAGTTGGTCAGCTCAATATTCTGGCTCTTCTGCTTGATCGCCGCGCCCGCGGTGCGCCGGGGCGAATAGACGAAGCACGCACCGAAGGCGAGCCCGACCGGCATCCAGCCCGCTCGCTGCAGCAAGGTGAAGTCGCGGGCGGAGAGATCTGAGATGAAAGGGGTGGCGGGCGGTGCGACGGCGGCGGCTGCCCCGGCTGCCCCGACTGCCCCGGCTGCCCCGACTGCCCCTCCGGTCTGGTGACCCGTCGACCGCATCGGCCGCACCGCCGTGCCCACCAGCTCCACCTCAATGTGATGGGTGCGCACGGACACCTCGACCCGCACCCCCACCACCCCGTGCCCGTGCACCTTCACGCATTCGCCGCGCAGCAGCCGGGCCGCCTGGTCGACGGCGGCGTTGTGGGCGTCGGAGGCCATGGAGATGGAGCCCCTCCCCCAGTTCCAGACTCCCACCGGGACCGAGACGACGGCGACCCCGCAGACGAGGTCGAGCGGCTCCCATCCGGCGGCATGGAGCAGCAGCGCCTCGTCGACCGACAGGTCCGACGTGATGCCCCGCTCTTTGGATGGGGTCGCCGGCGAAGCCAGGGTCTGGGCGCCCCGGAGCATCTCGGCCCGGACATCGACGCCTTCGACGCCACCGACGACACCGACGCCACCGACGCCACCCAGGCCCTCGACGCCCTGGATGGGCGTCCCGCCCCCGCTCATGTCAACCGCACCGTGGGCCGGGGCAGCACCACCGGGTCGAAATCCTTGAAGCGCCGCATCCGGTTGCCCCGGAGCGTGCAGTCGATGACCTCGTCGCCCGCAGACATCTCCCGCGCGACGACGTCCATGGTCGCCCCGTGCAGCTCGTCGCCGGCCAGCTGCTCGCGCACGTGCTTGCGCGCCAGCTGCCGCGAGGCCATGTGGGCCCGGCTGACCTGCTCCACCAGGGCGGGGCCGCTGTTGGTGCCCCAGCCGCCCATGGAGCCCTCCATGTAGTACTCGGTCATGCAGTAGGCCCACACCCGCACCGAGGCCAGCGCGGCCACCACCGCGATCGGCATGAACCCGGCCTCGATCGACTTCGTCAGTCGCTGCCCCGCCAGGTAGGTGCTCCACGGCACCCCGCCCGCCGGAGGCGGCCCGTCCGACACCGTCACCGCTGTGCCGAGGAAATGGAACTCGGTCGTCCCCGTGTCGGCGACGTTGGAGACCCGGTCGGCCACCCCGATGACCCCGTGGGCGCCCATGGTGCCGGCCTCCTCGAGCATGCGTCCGTAGGCGGTGTGGTACCCCTGGGCCCAGGCCTCCTCCACCCAGGGCTGCTCGAGGTTCTGGCCCCAGGTGCGGTGCTCGTTGGAGACGAAGCCGTGCGGGCAGCGGTACGTCTCCGAATAGGCACCCGGCGTCTGCTGCCCGCCGATGTAGGGCGACATGCCGCGGATGGTGCCGGACCCCGGCCCGTACCAGCCCCACTGCATGACGCAGAACCCCTGCACCAACGCCATCGGCTGCAGGCCGAGATCCAGGCACGCCGCGAAGTCGGGCACGCTCAGCCCCGACGAGAAGACGTCGGACTCCAGGCGGCGGACGGCCGCCTCGGGCAGATCACCCTGGGGCCCGCCGGACGGAGTCGCCGCGGCGTCGGGCGGCGAGCCGCCCCCTCCGGGCTCCTCGCCGACGGACATCAGTTGTCCAACGAGATGATGGTGGTCGGCTTCGGCAACGTGACCTCCCCTTCGCGCTTGGTCACCGCCGTCCCGAGCGCCAGGAACTCGATCGTGTGCGAGCCCCACTGGTGCGACTTCTCCTCCAGGCGCACGCCGACGATGCCGCTCGCCTGCAGCCGGCCCGCCTCGTCCTGCATGCGCGTCATCGCCAGCTCGCGGGCCTCGTAGAGCGCCTGCGTGAAATTGGGCAGCTCCACGTTCTGTCCCATGGAGCCGAGCGCCTGCGTGAGCTTGCGGTGCGCAATGTGGAAGACGCACGTGCCCATGACGAGTCCCTGTGGCACGTGCCCCGTCTGCATGAGCGTCCAGAAGTCCTGACCCGACAGGTCCGACGTGAACGGCTTGCCCTGCACGTTGCGATACGACGTCCCGTCCTCGGCCTTGACCGCGGTGCCGAACGCGATGAACTCGGCGGAGTCGTTGCCCCACTCGTAGTAGTTCACATCGAGCCGCACGCCCACGACACCGTCGGCCCCGAGCTCGGCCGCCTCCTCCTCCATGCGGTTCATGGCGAGCTCGCGGGCGGTGTACATGGCCTCGGTCAGCTTGGTGAGCTCCTGGCTCTGCCCCCACTTCCTGGTCTGGATGCCGATGTGGTAGATCGACGACCCCATCACGAAGCCCAGCGGGTGGAAGCCGGCCTCCTTGACGAGAAGGAACTCGTTGACGGAGAGGTCGGAGGTGAAGAGACCGTGCTCGAGTTGCTCGAGTCGGTGGGCGGCATCCTTGGGGAGGTCGTGCAGTTCGGGCTGGGGCTCCGGTTGGGGCTCGGGCTGGGACTGGGGCTGGGACTCGGGCTGGGACTGGGCCTGGGTCGTCGGCTCCGGCGTCTCGTCACTCATGCTTGGTCTCCGATCACCATGTGCTCCAACGCCAGCCGGGTCTGCTCGCTGGTCGCCGCCTCCGCCTGCAGGGTGCTCAGCAAGCGCGTCAGCCATACATCCATGCCGACCTGCTCGCTGCGGATCCGGATCCCGCCCGAGGAGTGCCCGATGCTGCAGCGCACCGTGCCGCCGTCGACCGTCGCCTCGAGCGTGTCGTCGCCGAGTGCGATGCGCACCGACTTGATCTCGTCGGACTTGCGGAACCGGCCGGCCCGCTCCACCACGATGCGCCCGCCCAACGCGTCCGAGAGCTGCGCCACCAACAGCTTGAGCATGATGCGCAGATCGGTGCTGTTCGACGACAGCTGCGAGACGGCCATGCTCAGGTCGAAGGCGGCATCCTCGGATCCTGATGATGCAGCGGGTTCCATGGACATCTGCCGCATCGTACCGCCACCATCCGGGCGGCGGCCCTGCGGCTCCGCTGCCTCGCCGCCGGGGACCCCGTCGCTCAGCCGGGAACGGGTTCGCAGATCACCACGGGGATCTCGCGGCCCGCCCGTTTCTGATAGCTGTCGTAGCCCTTGTAGACGGCCACGATGTCCGGCCACATCGACGCCTTCTCCTCCGGCGACGCCGTGCGGGCGCGCATGGCCCGGGTCACGCCGTGCATCGTGACCTGCACGTCCGGGTTGGCCACCAAGTTGAGGTACCACTGCGGGTCCCGGTGGTCGCCGCCCTTCGATGCGATCAGCACCACCCGGCTCTCGTCGTGGATGGGCGTCGTGAGCATGGTGGTGCGGAGCTCGCCCGACTTCCGCCCGACGGTGCCCAGCTCGACCCCGGGCATGCCGAAGAGCACGTTGGGCCAGCGCCCGCCGGTGACGCGGAGCGCCGCCTTGTGCGTGAGGTTCAGGAGCTTGAACCCGGCGTCGACCACTGGCTTGCGTTGCTCGGTCATGTGATCCCTGTCGTCCTTGTCTCTCCGGCTGGTCTCTCCGGCTGGTCTCTCCGGGTCTCTCCGGCTGGTCTCTCCGGGCCTTGGCCCACTGTCGCGATCTCGTTACAGAATGCCCCGACAGCCATCCACACGCACAACGCACGCCCGTGTCCGTTGTGAACTTCCCGTGAACACCGGTTACCGCCTGTCCCGACGGCAGGCCCGTCTGTAGCATTATGTCCGCACCGCACGCGGATCGGTTGGGGACGCGATCACGAATCCGACAGGGAGGACGGTGACCTTCTCACCGCTGCATATGCGATCTCATCTTGTCCGCCATCAGGTCGCCCCCGACGTCCGCCATGACCCGGCCCGGGCCCTGGGCCGGTTCCTCGGCCCGGTCCTCACCGTCCTCGCCGCCGCCCTCGTGCTCCTCGGTACCGTGGCCTCGGTCGGAATCGCGGCGGCACCGCCCGCTGCGGCCGACAACTGGGCACCCGTGCACGCCGGCGACTTCCCGGACCCTGACATCCTGCAGTGGGGCGGCATCTATTACGGCTTCGCGACGCAGAACTTCGCCGCGCCGAGCCAGACCATCAACATCCAGGTGTCTGTCTCGGGCGACGGCATCAATTGGACCCCCCAGAACGGCGTGGACGCGCTCCCCCGGGTCGGCTCGTGGGCCAGGCCGGGCAACACCTGGGCGCCGAGCGTCGCGCGCGACAACGCCGACAACGATTTCGTCATGTACTACACCGCGACGGAGTCCTCCACGGGCGACCAGTGCATCGGCATGGCCACCTCGATCCTCCCCGAAGGCCCCTACACCGACAACCAGTCCCAGCCGATGGTCTGCCAGGACGGCGTCGGCTACAGCGACCCGACCATCGACGGCAGCTTCGGCGGCAGCATCGACCCGGACATCTTCACGGACGCGGCGACCGGTGACTCCTGGCTGATCTGGAAGAGCGACGGCAATCACCTCAATCCGCCGATGAGCACCATCCTGTGGTCGGTGCCGCTCGGGGCGAACGACCTGCCGTCCAGCTCCTCGCCGACTCAGCTCATGCAGAACGACGAGGCGTGGCAGAGCGGCATCGTCGAAGGCCCGGACATGGTCGTGACCTCCACGACGACGGGCGGCAGCAACCCCTCGACGACGTACTCCTACACGCTCTTCTATTCGGGCAGCGACGAGGGCGCGTCGACGTACGCCATCGGCTGGGCCACCTGCTCGGGCCCCGCCGGACCCTGCACCGACGAGTCGACCTCGCAGCCCCTGCTCGCCAGCGCCCCGGGCATGTCGGGGCCCGGCGGCCCCAACGTGTACACCGTCGCCGGGCCGGGTGGCACGACCCAGCTCGTCATGGCCTTCGCGGCCTGGCAGGGCACCACCATCGGCTATCTCACCTGCGGGTACCGGCCCATGTACCTGGCCGATCTGAGCTTCCAGGCCAACGGCGGCGGCCCCGCCATCCCGGCGCTGGCCCCGGCCAACCCGGCGGCCGGCCCTGCCGCCAGCCCCACCTGCCCCGTCGTACCCAAGCCCGCCGCTGGATACTGGCAGGTCGCCTCCGACGGCGGCATCTTCAGCTTCGGCGGCGCACAGTTCTATGGCTCGACGGGCTCCATCCGTCTGAACAAGCCGGTGGTGGGCATGGCGGCGACGCCCGACGGCAACGGCTACTGGCTGGTGGCGAGCGACGGTGGCGTGTTCGCCTACGGCGACGCGCAGTTCTACGGCTCGACCGGCAGCATCACGCTGAACAAACCGATCATCGGCCTGATGCCGACCTTGGATGGCGGCGGCTACTGGTTGATCGCCAGCGACGGCGGCGTGTTCGCCTACGGGGACGCCAAGTTCTACGGCTCCACGGCGAGCGACAATCTGGCCTATCCGATCACCGCGGCCGCATCGAGCTTCCTCGCCGGCGGCTACTGGCTCGTCGACGCCAACGGACAGGTCTTCAACTTCGGCAACGCACCGAACGAAGGGCAGCCTGCCTTCGCCCCGGGCGGCTATCGCATCACCGGCATGGCGGGGACGCAGGACGCCAGCGGTTACTGGCTGGCGAGTGCGAACGGCAACGTGGCAGATTTCGGCAACGCGGCGCCCTACGGCTCCATGGCGGGCACCACCCTCAACGCGCCGGTCGTCGGCATGGCGGCCGACAACGACTCGGGCGGCTACTGGCTGCAGGGCGCCGACGGCGGCATCTTCACCTTCGGCAACGCGGTGTTCTACGGCTCCATGGGGGGCCGCCACCTGAACGCGCCCATGGTCGGCATCGCCGCCACCTGACGCGCACCCGACGCGCACCTGACGCGCACCTGATCCCGGGCCTACGACCCTCCGGCCATCCTGCGCGCCGACGGATCCCCCTGCCCCGCGCCCGCCATTCGCCACGCCGCACCACGAGCACGGACAACACCGCCGCACTCACCAGCTCGGCCAGCAGCGCCTCGTAGGCCCAACCGGTCACGACCGGCAACGTGAACCCGAAGATGCCCACGGTGTCGGCCAGGATGAACCCGACCACCGTGCCCAGCATCAGCACGATGCACCCCAGCGCCACCACCACGACCCGCGCCACCACGAGCACGACGGCCAACACCAGCGCCGCGACGGCCTGGACGAGGAACAGCGGCCCGAGCGTCGCCACGTGCCGGTAGGCGATGTCCCACAGGTGGATGTGGATCAGCCCGGAGCAGACCATGAGGATCGCTGCCGCGACCACCGCACCGAGTGCGCCCACGTCGTTCCGGCGGCCGGCCACCGACGCGCCCAACCACCTACCCATTGGACGCTCCCGCCAATTCCGGGATGCTCTGGATGGGCGTCGCGTGATGAGCCGGCGCTCCGAACGGGCGCCCACAGCTGGCGCCCCATGGTGCGGGCCCACCCGGCACCCGATTCCTGCTCCACCGGGACCGGCCGTCCGGCCAACCCCGTCGCCACCGGCTCCGGAACGGGCGCACCCGCCGGCGACCGCCCGTGCTCGGGGAAGACGGCCAGACCGGCCAGCACATCCCACACGCACGAGGACGGTGCCGAGGTTCACGCCGCGCCGGTCGTCGCGGTCGTGGTGCAGCCGGTGGTAGGCGGGGCTCACGAGCACGTAGCGCAGGGGGCCGAAGCCCCACCGGACGTTGGCGTGCGGCATGGTGCTCAGCACCACGTAGCCGACGAGCACCGACGCCGGCACGGCGCCGCCGGTGCCCAGCACGATGAGCGGCACCGCCGTCAGCTGGAAGCTCGTGTGCACCAGTGGATGGGCGCGGAAGGAGGTGAGGATGCTCATCTCCTCCTGCGAGTGGTGCAGGGAGTGAAAGCGCCAGAACGCACCGACCCGGTGGTTGGAGAGGTGCGAGGTCCAGTTGGCCAGGTCGATGAGCACGAGCACCACCGCCACCAGCGCCCAGCGGGGCAGGCCGGCGAAGGGATGCAGGGTGAAGCCGCCGTCCAGCCGCTCGAACAGCGTCGCCGCGCCGGATCCGATCAGCGTGACGGCCGGGACGGCCACCGCCACGTAGAGCGCGAGATACGCCGCGTCCTGCCGGTGGCCGACCGCCCGCACGGGTCGCGCCACCGCCGGCCAGAGCCGCTCCGCGGCGACGGCCACCAGGACGAGCACGAGCACGGCCGGCCCGATCAGGACCACGCCCTGCGCCACCATGGCGTGCCAGGCCCCGCCGGGCGCCGCCCGCAGCGCCCGCCAGCCCTCGGCGGCCAGGATCGCCGTGGCGCCGACGACGATCCAGGCCCCGAAGGTGGACGGCCACCACGAGGTCCGCACCCACGAAGATGCGACCGAGGAGGACCGCATCCCCAGGGGCGCAGCGCTAGTAGCCATACCCTCCGCCACCGGCGCTCGTGGTCGGCGTGGTGGTGGGCGGAGGCGTCGGCGGCGTCGTACTGGGTGGCGGCGGTGATGTGGTCGGCGTGGCCTGCGTCGCCTGCGTCGTCGGTGTGACCGCCGGTGTCGGCATGGTCGCGGGCGCCGGCGCCTGCGTCGGTGTGGTCACGTTCGCTCCCGGGCTCGAGTTGGAGCTCGATCGCTGCGGGGTCGACGTGGCGGGCTGCGTCGTCGTGGCGCCCGCAGCGGTGGCTCGACGGTGGTCGTCGACGTGCCCGCCGTGCCCGCCGTGGCGGATGCCGGGATGCCGCTCTTCAGCACGGCGAACCACACGCCTCCGACGTCCTGCCCGTGCGCCTGGCCCTTCTTCTTGTCTCCCTCGAAGCGGTACAGCGGCACGTTCGTGGAACGCCACCTGCCAGTGGCCGCTGCCCACGTTGATCAGCGAGAGGCCCTTCACGCCCGTGCGGCCCCGACACATGGGCGCCCTTCGGGCGCCAGGAGCGGCGGCCAGATCTTGGCGCACGCGCCGCGTGCACGTGCGACGTCCCCGGCTTGTCGTCCTGTGAAGCGGTACAGCGTCAGGCCCGCCGCCGTGGTGAGCACGGTCCCGATGCCGTTGACGTTGGCCGTCGAGACCTTGACGGTCTTGGCGTGCGAGCCGGTCGAACCGGTGGCGGCGGCGGGACCGCCGGGCACCGCCAGGAAGAGGGCGACGCAGACCGACGCGGCAGCCCACAGAAGACCCAATGAATTCCGAGGACCCGGCAGAGAGAGCCCCGGCCGCAGACCGACGGTGGATCCGTCGGGACCGGCGTGCCGGAACTCCCCCTGCCTCCGCCTCCCAGCCACCTGGATCTTCCTGACTCGCACTCCTGCCCGTGTGAGCCGTTGCCGCCATGGCGCGCCACCTTTCGTCGTTCGTCTCGGTTGAGGGTCATACGGTCGGGGGCTGCGTCCGGATTGCAGCGGCGGCCTATCCTGGGGCGGCGCCGTCTCAGCGCCGAGGGGACGGCAAGCTCATGGGCGACACGGCTGACACGGCCGACACGGGCGACATGGCACGACACGGCCAACACGGCTGGATTCGAGCTGCGGGGCGTCAACCATCTCGCCCTGGTGTGCCGAGACATGGAGCGGACGGTCGACTTCTACACCAACGTGCTCGGCATGCCGCTGGTCAAGACGATCGAGCTGCCGGCCGGCATGGGACAGCACTTCTTCTTCGACTGCGGCGGCGGCGACTGCCTGGCCTTCTTCTGGTTCCCCGACGCGCCCGACGGCGTGCCGGGCATCAGCGCGCCGGCGGCCCGCCCCGACCAGGGTGATCTGACCAGCGCCATCGGCTCCATGAACCACGTCGCCTTCGACGTGGCGCCCGAGAGGATCGAGGAGTACCGCGACCGCCTCATCGCCGCCGGCATCCACTGCACCGAGGTCGCCAACCACGACGATTCCGAGTGGGGCATCAGCGACGCCCTGCACTCCGGGCGTCTTCGTGCGCAGCGTCTACTTCCAGGATCCCGACGGGATTCTGCTCGAGTTCGCCTGCTGGATGCGCGACTTCACCCCATCCGACGTGTCCCACGCCCCCGCCCGGGCCGTCAGGTCAAGAAGGCGCATCTCGCCGCCGAGCCGGAGCTGGCGGCGCACCCCGTCCGGGCCTGATCCGCCAGATCCCACGCGAGCCCCGGATGCCCCGCCTGCGCCAGGTCCCCAAGGACGAGGCCACCGCGCCCATCGTCACCACCATGTACGAGTGGCTCTTCGAGGGCCGCGACCCGGTGGCCGAGCCGGGCCGCTGGGATGGGACCACCGGCGACTGGTGGACGGTGTTCGCCAACAGCCCCGACATCCTCGACCACTGCGTCAAGGGGTTCGGGCTGTACCAATCGCCCACACGGGTGCTCGAACCCACCCTGCGCGAGCTCGGCCAGATCCGCGCCGGCTACGCCGCGGCCAGCCAGTTCGTCTTCAGCCAGCACGCCAAGTCAATGCGTGACCTCGGCATGCCCGAAGAACAGATCGCGCACGTCGCCGCCTGGAGCACCGCCCCCGAGGGCGTCTACAACGCGGCCGAACGGGCCGTGCTCGCCTATACCGACTGCCTCGTCTACGACCACGGGCGCGTCCCCGATGCCCTCTTCGCCGAACTGCAGCGGCATCTCGACGATGTCGCCATCCTCGAGCTCACCTACATCACGACGCTCTACTTCCAGCACGCAGTGATGTCCAAGGCCCTCCGCACGGAGTTCGACGACCGCGACGATCCCATCGTCGAGGTTCCCGGTCCTTTAGGTTCTTCCGCCATGCATCCGGGAACGAATCGGTGACGGCGGAACACGTCGTCCTGCCAGACGACGAAGCACGGCACACCCCCGACGGCGAGGACCTGTGGAACGAGTCCTACTACTGCGACTTCGTCAGCGCGGACGGCACCGTGGGGGGCTGGCTTCGGCTCGGTCTGTATCCGAACCGCCAGGTAGCCTGGTGGACGACCTGGATCGTCTGGCCCGACCCCGCTCGTCCCGGCATCTGCTCGGCTGACTACGTGGCCCCGGTGCCCCCGGGTGACGGTCTCGTGAGTGACCGCTCCGCCTCCACGGCCACCGGACCTGGCGGCGGCCAGCGGATCGAGATCGACGTCCTCCGTCCGCTCGAGGAGTTCCGCCTCGCCGCCAGCGCCCCGGCCCACATCATCGATCCGCCGGAACAGGTCTACGCGCAGGGAGAGGCGAGCGGCACCCCGGCGCGGCTCGATCTCGACCTGACCTGGATCACCGACGGTGTGCCCTACCACTACGACCTGACGACGCGTTACGAGATCCCCTGCCTCGTGCGCGGCAGCGTCACCGTCGACGGGGAGACGTTCACCGTCGACGGACAGGGTCAGCGCGACCACTCCTGGGGCGTCCGCGACTGGTGGGCCTTTGGATGGTGTTGGTGCTCCCTGCGGCTCGAGGACGGCACGCGCATCCATCTGGCCGACATCCGGATGAACGTCGGGGTGCCGGTGTTCTTCGGATATATCCAGCGGCCGGGTGAGGTGCATCCGGCCAGCGCGCTGACGGTGACCGAGGACGTGGGAGCGCATGGGTTCCCATCCACGGCGCGTATCGATATCACTGCAGGAGAGTCGATCGGACTCGAGGTCACCCCGGTTGCCTTCGGGCCCGTGCTGCTGCGCAACGACGAGGACGGCCGCGTCAGCCGGTTCCCACGGGCCATGGTCACGTGCCGCACCGACGACGGCCGGACCGGGGCTGGGTGGATCGAATGGAACCAGCCCGATCCCGCGCCGGCCACTACCTGACGCCCCCGCCTGACGCTCATCGCTGACGCTGATCGCTGACCCTCATCGCTGACGCTCATCACTTCGCGCCAACCCAACTTCGCGCCACGCACAACTGCGAATCCACCCCTGTGTGACACGGTCGGGGGCCACGACGACCGGCGCTGGCCTCGGAGAACGCGGCGTCAGAACTACCATTTTCTGCGTGGTGGCTGGACTCAAGGAATCGCCCCGCCGCAGTCCCCGGCCCCGGTCCGGGCCCCGGTTCCGTGGCTCGCGTCCCCCGCGACGACCACCGGCCAGTCTCGGCGCCCTGGCCACTCTGACACTGACCGCCTTGGCCGCCACCACGACGATTTGGATTGGGTCGAGTGCACCCAACGTCGGAGCCGCGACAACGACGACCTCGACGACCAGCCCACGCTCCGGCACCACCGGCACCACCGGCACCACCGGCACCACCGGCACCACCTTCCCACCAGGCACCACAACGGCCGACAAATGGGTCCTCAAGGCTGTCGCGGCCGAGCAGCACTTCGGCAGTGTGCGAATCGTCGGCAAGATCTCCCAGGGCAAAAGCAACATTCTCCTGGAGCTCTTGGTGAATTCCGACGGCGAGGGTGGCGGCGAGTTCGTCCAGAACGGCAACCTCATCAAGATCGAGCGCGTCGGCCCGTTGCTCTACTTCAACGCGCCCGCCAGGTTCTGGGCCAGCCATGCCACCGCGGCGCAGACCAAGGAGTACGGCGGGAAATGGATCGAATTCTCCGCAGTGGACTCGCGCTTCACCTCGTTCGACCAATTCCTCGATGCCGCCGATCTCGCCGTCGCAGCCTTCGAGGGCCACACGGCACCACTGACCCTCGGCCGCCCCACCACATTTGCTGGCCACAAGGTCGTGGTGGTGAAGGACACGGTCACCGCCGGCGGGAAGAAGAGCACGGGCCTGATGTACATCGCGGCCAAGGGCCCGCCCCTCATCTACAAGATCGTCGACAACACCCCCGGCGACGTGAGCACAGTCGTCTTCGACCACTACGGCAAGGCCGTCGCACTCACCGTCCCGCCCAACGCCATCAATCTGTCGTAGCCGGCACCCACGACGCACCGACACGCAGCACGACAGTTCAAAGAAGCACGGGCGTGTGACTACTTGAACATGTCGCCGATGACCTTCGCCGCGCCGACGCCGGCGGCTGCACCCTCGACGCCGCGATGGTCGTCCCGGTCGGGCATGTACTCCCCGATCACGCCGGCCAGCACCGGCAGGGGCATCGACTGCAGCCAAATGCGGCCTGGTCCCGTCAGCACGGCGAAGTGGTGGCCGTCGGAGCCCATGTAACGGTTCGCGAGTCCCGGCACCTTCTGGACGGAGAACGTGACCGACGCCTGGAAGAGGCCGGCGTGGCCGGGGTGCACCCGCATGGTCTGCCCGGCGACGAGGTCGTACACGATGACCTCGCCCGAGAGGTCGACGTAGGCACGGCCCGTGCCGCCGATCTTCTGCAGGATGAAGCCCTCGCCGCCGAAGATCCCGCCGCGGAATGACTGCTGGAAGCCCATGGACAACTCGATCCCCGGCGTCGCCGCCATGAAGCCATGCCGGTGCACCATGAACTCGTTCCCTGGCGCCACGTCGATCGGGAGGATGTGGCCAGGGAACTTCGAGGCGAATGCGATGGAGCCTGGACCACCCTGGGCCGTGTACGTCGTCATCATGAACGAGGCGCCGGAGACGGCCCGTTTCACGGCGCCCATGATCCCCTTGCCGCCCATGCCACCACCGGTATTGGTCGCCATCTGGACCGCATCGGACATCCAGGAGAATTCGCCTGCTTCCGACACGACGGACTCGCCGTCGGACAGCGAGAGCTCAAGTACCGGCATCGTTGTTCCGTGGATCGTCTCTTCCATTTGGGGCCTCCTCGGATGGATTGGAAGGATCTGGACCGGATAAGGGCGGATGCTGGGCGGCTACCTGGCGGCTACGCCGTCGACGGACGCCCGGGATGGCGCGGCTGGCGACGGTTGGGTAGCTCCACGTCCGCCGACAGTAGGTCTTCACCGGGACCCTGTGCACCGGTTACGAGCCGCTCGGCCATCGACACCTCCAGAAGGCCCAGGGCCATCCCGATGAGGTCGCCGAGGATGAAGGTGGTGAGGAAGACGGCCCAGATGTGCTCGTGCGGGACCAGCTCGGCGACGAACACCACGAGCTCGTGCTCTACGGCCAACGGCAGGGTGATGATGAGGAACACCAGCATGAAATGGGGCCAGACCAGCTGAAACGAGCGCTTGAAGGCGTTAGGCACCGAGCTGTCGAGCAGGTTGATGAGGGGACCTACGAGGGCGAAGAGCGTCCCCACAATCAGCCCCGGGATGATCAGGGCCACCGAAGCCACTGCGCTGAACACGACCAGGAAGCCTTCTGCGATCAGCAAACGTCCCCACGGCAGGGTGCGCAGCACCGTGAGGACCGGTTGTGCGGGCTCGTTGCGCTCGACCGAGCCCACCAGCCGCTCCAGCATCCCGGCATAGAAGGTGAGACCGAGGGCGGAGGACGCAAAGAGAATCGCGCCGATCACCGACCCGATACCGAGGTGGTCGACGGCCACCTCGGTATAGAAGGTGCCCTGGATCGCGTCCAGGCCGAAGATGACGAGGCCGGGGACGATGACTCGTGCCGGTTCCATCCGGGCCGTCCGCCAGGCCATCGAAACCAGCGAGAGGGGGTGCAGTGGATGGCGCTCCGGCTCGGCGCCAAGTTCGGCGTCTGATTCGGCGCCAGGTTCGGCGTCCGACATGGCCGGCGTCACGAGCCCGGCTCGTCGCCCGAGCTCATACCGGGTTCCATCCGTCGCCCACGAACGCGAAGAATCGCTGGTCCGGATCGAATGGGGTCGCCGGCCCATCCAGACGGTGCCGCCCCACGGTCAGAATCGTCTCCTCAGGCGCCTCGAAATCCAGCTCTGTGAAACCGGCAGCGGCGAAGTCGGCCCGGATGGACGGGGTCATGTCGGGCGGGCGCCGGTGCCGGGTCCAGATGACCTGCCCACCGGGAACGCAGAAACCCCGCATCGCCTGGATGGTGCGGGTGATATCCGCCCGGCTGATGTTCCCGAATACGCCGCAGACCAGCACGATGTCGGCGGGCACTGCCTCGGCCTGAACGCCCCGTCCGGTGTCCCGGTAGGTCCGGGCCACCGAGGCATCGCCCTCGACCACCCGGACGCGGTCGGCCACGCCGGCGGCCTCGGCCCGGTCCCGGGCAAAGGCAACCAGCGCAGGATCGAGCTCGACCAGAAGCGCGGAAACCTCGAGGCCCCGCGGATGGGTCGCCACCACGTCGATCACGTCACGACCCTGACCCGCACACATGCTCACGATCCGGATCTCCCCTTGATGGGTCGCACCGGGCGGCACTGCATCGAGCGCCGCACCCAGCATCCCCTGCACAAGCCGCAGGCGCAGCGAGAGATTCGACGTCGGATCCTCGTAGGGCGCGTGCCACTGCACCCAATGCGAGTCCGCGCCCACCGCGCCCACCGCACCCACCGCACCCACCGCACCTACCGGACCGGGGGCCGCCTCCCCAGCGGCGCCTTCTGGATGGTCCCCGGGCGCCATGACCGCCCATCGTAGGGTGGTCCGTCGTGAGCGCCGTGAGGGCCCGATGATCAAGTACCTCGGCTCCAAGCGCCGCCTCGTCCCCGTCCTCACGCGGATCTGCCAGGCCTCCGGCGCCACCACCGCGCTCGATCTCTTCACCGGCACCACCCGCGTCGCCCAGGCCTTCAAGGCCCAAGGCGTGCACGTCACCGCCGTCGACAGCGCCCGCTACGCCCACGCCTTCGCCCGCACTTACATCGAGACGGACGCCGCCGCCACCGATGCCGCCGCACTCCGGGCGGCCGTCACGCATCTCAACGCCCTCCCCGGCAAACCGGGCTACGTCACCGAGACCTTCAGCCATCAGGCCCGGTTCTTCCAACCGCACAACGCCGCTCGGATAGATGCCGTGCGGGATGCCATCGACTCGGAGTATGCGGGGTCACCTCTGTTCCCCCTCCTGCTGACATCCCTCATTGAGGCGGCGGACCGCGTCGACTCGACCACCGGCGTCCAGATGGCGTATGTGAAGCAGTGGGCCCCTCGCTCGGCCAAGCCGCTGGAGTTGCGGGTGCCCGAGTTGCTGCGGGGTCCGGGACGCGCCATCCAGGGCGACGCGGTCGAGCTGCTGGCCAACCAATCCATCCAAAACGGTCAAACCACCCGAGCCACCCGAGCCACGAGCCACCGAGCCACCCGAGCCACCCGAGCCACCCGAGCCAGCCGAGGCGCGCCGGGCTTGGGTCATTTCGACTTGGCCTATCTGGATCCGCCGTACAACCAGCACCGGTATTTCACCAACTACCACGTGTGGGAGACGCTGGTGGCCTGGGACGCGCCCGAGGCCTACGGCGTGGCCCGCAAACGACTCGACGCCCGCGACCCATCCACGCGATCCGCCTTCAACTCGAAGCGCACCATGCCGGCGGCGCTGGCCTCGGTGGTGCAATCCGTCGACTGCGAACTGTTGGTGTTGTCCTACAACAACGAATCGTGGCTGGGCCTGGAGGAGCTCGAGGCGATGTGCTCCGAGCACAACGGCGGCACAACGCGGGAGGTGGCGACGCTCTCCTTCGACTCGGCGCGCTACGTCGGGGCCCGCATTGGCATCTTCGACCCCTCCGGACGAAAGGTGGGCCGGGTGAGCCACCTCTCGAACCAGGAACTGCTCGTGATCGCCGGACCGCCGGCGCTGGTCCGTCGCGTGGTGGCCGCAGCGGGATCGGGCGAAGGGGACGCCACCGGCGCTGCAGGCGCTGTGCTCGCCGCCAGCCGCTTGGATCGGCTACAACAGACAAGGTGAGCAAGCACCATCACGGGGGCGACGGTCACAGCTCTGATGGCGGCAGTGGCTCCGCTGACTCCGTTCACTCCGTGACCCGGGTGACCCCGGTGGCTCCGGTGACCCCGGTGGCCCCGTTCACTCCCGTGGCCCCGGTGGCCCGGTGACCCCGGTGGTCCCGTTCACTCCCGTGACCCCCGTGACCCCGGTGGTCACCTCGTGGCGGAGGCGACGAGTCCCGACGGCGCGGGTCGGCCGTATCCACGGTTGGAGGACTGCGATCTCACGCTGCAGGCTCTCCAAGGACGAGGAGGCGAAGCGGCTCGGCAAGGCGCAACGCCGCCTGTTGCACCTGCGGCTCATCAACGGCGGTCAGCTCAACAACGGCGAGCTCGGCCCGCCGGTGTGCATCGTCTTCGAGGGCTGGGATGCGGCCGGCAAGGGTGGCGCCATCAAGCGGCTCGTCGAACCGCTCGACCCCCGCCACGTCTACGTCGCCCCGTACGCCGCGCCGACGCCCGACGAGCTGCGCCACCACTTCCTCTGGCGCTTCTGGCCGCCGCTGCCCGGATGGGGTGGCATGACCATCTTCGACCGCAGCTGGTACGGGCGGGTGCTGGTCGAGCGGGTGGAGAACTTCGCCACCGAGGTGCAGTGGCGCCGGGCGTATCAGGAGATCACCGACTTCGAGCACTCCCTCGCCGAGGAGGGGATGATCGTCATCAAGCTTTGGATGCACATGTCCGACGAGGAGCAGCTGCGGCGGTTCGAGCGGCGCCGGGACGATCCGCTCAAGGTGTGGAAGCTGACCGCGGAGGACTGGCGCAACCGGGAGAAGCGGGCGCAGTACGACGAGGCGGTGTCGGACATGTTGCGATTGACCAACGGCCCGCTGACGCCCTGGGACGTGATCTCGTCGGAGAGCAAGCGGAACGGGCGGGTCGAGGTGATCGAGACCGTCATCCGGCACATGGAGGAGGGGATGGCGCGCTGGGGCGTGCCGGTGCCGGACCGTGACGACCAGGAGCGCACGGAGCTGGCCCTCTCCTTCGACGACGCGGAGTTCCAGCACGGCCCCGTGTCGACGTCGGGTCACGAGCCCGAAGAGTCGAACGGCGCCGACGAGGCCGAGGAGCGGCTGCACGCGTGAGTGGGCGTCCAATCCGATGAGTGCGGCCGGCGGTGGTGTCGGTATCCCGCCCGCTCGGCCGGGCATCACGGTCCCCTTCGATGGGATCCCCCTGCATGCGCACCGCGAATGGTTCGCCCGCCTGCGGGAGCTCGGGTACACCGATCTGTGGTCGGCCGAGGTCGACGGTGCCGACGGCTTTACCCCGCTGGCGCTGGCGGCGGCATGGGAGCCGTCGCTGAATCTCGGGGTGGCCATCACGCCCGCCTACACCCGCGGCCCCGCGCTCTTGGCTCAGAGCCTCGCCGCCATGGCCGACGCCGCGCCGGGACGCTTCTTCTGCGGACTTGGCGCCTCATCCAAGGTGATCGTCGCCGATTGGAACGGGCTCGCCTTCGAGAACCAGTACCGCCGCATCCGGGACACCTTGCGCTTCCTCCGCCTGGCCTTCAGCGGCGAGAAGGTGACCGAGGAATTCGAGACCTTCACGGTGAAGGGGTTCCGGCTGGCCCGACTCCCCGAGCAGTTGCCCCCCGTCTATTTGGCGGCGCTGCGGCCCGGCATGCTGCATCTGGCCGGCCGGGAAGCGGACGGCGCCATTCTCAACTGGCTCAGTGCGGAGGACGTCGCCACATCCGTGGCAGAGGTCACGGCGGCGGCGGGAGGGGCGCCCCGCGAGATCGTGGCCCGGATCTTCGTCATCGTCACCGAGGATGCCGACACCGCCCGCACCATCGGCCGCCGGATGATCACGGCCTACCTGAACGTGTCCGCCTACGCCGAGTTCCACCGTTGGCTGGGTCGGGGCCCGGCCTTGCAGCCGATGTGGGATGCCTGGGCCGCCGGCGACCGCAAGGGCGCGTTGGCCGCCATCCCCGACTCGGTGGTGGACGAGCTCGTGGTGCACGGGTCGGTTGCGGAGTGCCGGGCCCATATCCAGCGCTACGTGGACAACGGGATCACAGTCCCGGCGCCGGCGGTGATCCCCATCGGGATCGACTTGGCGGACGCGGTCGCCGGCTTGTCGCCGTCGGCCGGATAGATCGGGGCCGGGGTAGCTCGGGGCCGGGGTAGCTCGGGGCCGGGTAGCTGGGGCCGGATAGCGCAGGCTGGAGAGTCGGGGACGGTACGCGGGCTCGGGATTCCAACGGGGCCCGGCGTGACCCTGGCTCACGCCGGGCTGATCCCGGACTGCACTCGATCGTCCCAGCTACGCGATGCTGGGGACGAGCCGGCGAGGAATCGGGGCAGGGAGGGGCCAAGGGGGCGCCATGGCAGAGGCAGAGATCGACTTCCGGACGACATCACTGGAGGAGCTCACCCGCTCGGTCCGCGCCAAGGAGGTCACGGCCCGAGAGCTGACCCATGCCTCGCTGAATCGGATCCAACGCCTCGACCCGCTCTACAACGCCTTCGTCGCCGTGGATGGGGACCGGGCTCTTGCGGAGGCAGATGCGGTGGATGCCCGCATCGCCGCCGGCGCCGACCCCGGGCCGCTGGCCGGGATTCCGATCGGCGTCAAAGACCTGCAAAACGCCATCGGCTACCGGACGACCCACGGCTCGGCATTGCACGCCGACGACCCGCCGGCAACGGTCGACGATCCCTTCGTGGCTCGCCTGCGGGCCGCCGGCTGCGTGGTGGTCGGCAAGACCAACACGCCTGAGTTCGGCTGGATGGGTAACACGACCAACGCCATCTTCGGCCCCTCGCTGAACCCATTCGACCGATCCAGGGGACCGGGCGGCTCGTCGGGCGGGTCGTCGGCCGCCTTGGCCACCGGGATGGTGCCGCTCGCCACCGGGTCCGATGGCGGAGGGTCCATCAGGATCCCGAGCGCCTGCTGCGGCCTGTCGGGGATGAAACCCAGCCTGGGGCGAGTCCCCGCTGGCGGCCCCCACCCGCCCGGCTGGATCGACCTCTCGACCAACGGCCCCATGGCCCGCCGCATCGCCGACGTGGCCCGGGCACTGGACGTCGCCGTCGGCCCCGACCCGTCCGACCTGCGTTCACTCCCCCGCCCCGAGGCCAACTGGCTGGCCGCCATGGAGGATCCGCACGTCCCGGTGAAGATCGCCTACGCGCCCACGCTCGGGTTCGCCACGGTGGATGCTGAGGTGGCGGCCGCCTGCGAACGCGCCGTCGGAGTCCTCGAGTCGCTGGGTGCAGAGGTCGTCGTTGTCGACTCCGTCTTTGATGCCGACCCCGGCCGTGACTTCCTCACCGTGACGGGGGCGGCCACGCTCCGTACCCTCCGACCGTTCATGGGGCACCCGCGCTGGGAGGAGGTCCATCCGGTCCTGCGCCACTTCGTCGACGCCGCCCAGTCCACCACGGCCGAACAACTGCTCCGGGTCTTCGATACCTACCACTTCATGAACCTGCGCCTGGTCGAGCTCTTCCGGAGCTGTCGGATCCTGGTCACTCCCACCTGCTCGGGGCTGGCGCCGTATGCCGACGACATGATGGGATCGGTGAACGGGGAGAAGACCCCCAACTGGATCCAGTTCACCTACCCCTTCAACATGACCCGCTCCCCGGCCGCCAGCGTGCCCGTCGCCATGAGCCGTGATGGGTTGCCAATCGGCCTGCAGCTGATCGGCCCCCAGCACGGCGACCTGGTGGTGTTGCGCACGGCCGCCGCGCTCGAGGCCGCCATCGACCTCGAACCGCTGGCGGCCCTTCCCGACTGAATCCGATCAATCCGTACAACACAATTCACCGAGCCAGCCACGTTCCTTCGCCAAGCACCCACGTAGTTCAGCTCCACACGACCCACACGACTCACACGACCCATACGACCCATACGACCCATACGACCCATACGACCCATACGAAGCACACGACACGCGAGGAACAAAGGAGCAATCATGTCGATCACCACCCCCGCCAACCCGGCCGATGCGGTACGCCTCGTCGGGATCGAGGACGCGCCCTGGGCCGACACCGGTACCGGCGTCCTGCTCAAGGTCGTGCGCTACGACTCGAACCACGGCACCTGGGTGATCCTCAACCGCTTCCGGCCCGGCGTGCAGCTGCAGACCCACCGCCACACCGGGTCGGTCGACGCCTACACATCCGCAGGGCGCTGGCACTACCTCGAATACGACTTCTACATCTATCCCGGTTCCTACCTCTACGAGCCCGCCAACTCGGTGCACACCCTGCACGTGCCCGACGACAACACGGAGGACACCGACGTCTGCTTCATCATCGAGGGCGCGTTGTTGAACCTGGCCGAGGACGGCTCCGTGGAATCGGTGTCCGATGGCCCGGGGACGCTCGAGGCGTACTACGCCCTTCTCGAAGCCCAAGGCGACCCGCGCCCCAACGGCCTCATCGTCTGAGCTCACACAAACCGAGCCCATGACCCCGACCGCCGACGCCCTCCGCCTCCTCGACCCGGATCTGTACTCGAACGAAGACCCGTTCGCGCTGTACGCGGAGCTCAGGCGCACTGCGCCCGTCTGCTGGGTCGAGCGCGAGGCGGGGGGATTCTGGGCCGTGACGACCCATCCGGAGGTCTCGCACATCGGCGCCGATCCCGCCGGATTCTGCTCCTCTCGCGGCATCCTCACCGACGAAATCGGCACGACCTATGAGTCGCCGCCGACGATGATGCACACGGACCCGCCGCAACACACGCGCTACCGGCGCTTGGTGCAGCCCGGATTCAAGCCATCGATGGTCCGACTGATGGAGGCGGGCGTCACCACGAAAGCGGATGCGCTCGTCACCAAGATCCAGGCGGGCGTCGCCTTCGACCTCGTCCAGGATCTCTCCGTCCCGTTCCCGCTGCTGGTCATCTGCGAGCTGCTCGGCGTGGACGGGTCACAGTGGCCGCGGTTCTTCGACTGGTCTGAAGCAGTGATTCCCGGCGAGGTGGAGCAGACCGACGAGCAACGGGCCGCGTATCAGGTCGAGATGTGGGAGTACCTGATCGGCGTGGCCGAAGAGCGACGGAAGGCACCGGCCGACGACCTCGTCTCGGTGCTGGCCAACGTCGGGGCCGACCCCGAGAGCGGCGGCGAGGAGCTGAGCGAGGCCGAGCTCGCCATGTTCTTGATTCAGCTCCTCGTCGCAGGCAACGAGACCACCCGCAACCTGATCTCAGGCGGCCTGGTGGCGCTGGCCGAGAACCCGGCCCAGTGGGATGCGCTGCGGGCCGACCGCTCGCTGATCCCCGGCGCGGTGGAGGAGTTGCTCCGCTGGACGACGCCGGTGATCTCCTTCATGCGCACCGCGACAGCCGACACCACCATCCGGGGCGTCCCCGTGACCGCGGGCGACCCGGTCCTGCTCGTCTACGCCTCGGCCAACCGGGACGAAGAGGTCTTCGGGCCCGACGCCGGCGAGCTGCGGATCGACCGTCATCCCAATCCTCACGTGTCCTTCGGCTTCGGCCCGCACTTCTGCCTCGGGGCGGCGTTGGCACGTCTCGAAGGGCGGGTCGTGCTGGGTCAGCTGTTGGACCGCTTCGAATCGGTGTCGCTCGCCGGCCCGGTGCAGCGGACCCCCAGTCCGGTCATCGCCGGCGTCCGGCGAGCCTCCCTCGTTTTCTCCTGATCGCCTCACCGCCAAGCCGCCCGCCGCCCATTCAGACGCTGACGTAGGGCACGTACTCGGGATAGCGGTCCGGATCGGGCGCGGCCCGGGTCACCCCGAACGATCCCTCCTCGAGCTGCACCTCCGGGGCGCCGCGCCGGGGCAGCAACCGGAAGGCGGCCGCGGCGCCGAGGGCAGCCACGCCGGCACCGACCAGGCAGGCCACCTCCAGACCGCTGTGGAACGCCGTGAAGGCGATCGAGTCCAGCGCCGGGCGTACTGCCCGCGGCGCGTGGGCCACCACCGCCAGCGCGGCCGCCATGGATTGGTGCGCCTCGGCTTTCGTTCCCGCCGGGATGGGGAGCGGCGCGAACGCACCGGTGATCTTGGGACCGTAGGACGAGGCGAAGATCGAGCCGAAGACCGCCACGCCGAGAGTCCCTCCGAGTTCGCGTGTCGTGTTGTTCACCCCCGCCGCGGCGCCCCGCTGCTCGTCGGACACCGAGCCCATGACGGCCTCGGCCGTCGGCGCCGTGATCGACGAGAGTCCGAGTGCGAGCAGCACCATGGCGAGGATGATGGGGCCGAAATAGGCGGTGTCCTCCGACGAGTTGAAAGCCGCCACGACGAGGCCGGCTCCCATGAGCAGTAACCCGAGCGACACGACCAGGCGCGTGCCGACCCTCAGCGCGACGACGGCGGCGATCGGCGTGCAGATGGCGGCCACGATGGCGAACGGGAGCGTGTGCAGGCCCGCCGACAACGTCGAGTAGCCCATCACGAACTGGAAGTACTGCGTGATGAGGAAGATGAAGCCGAACAGGCAGAAGAACGCCACGGATATGGACAACGCGCCCCCCGTGAAGCGCGGGATGGTGAACACCCGCACGTCGAGCAGCGGGCCGTCGGTGCGCAACTCGAGCAGCGTGAAGGCGGTCAGCAGTATCGCCGCGGCGCCGAAGCAGGCCAGCGTGCCCGGCGCGGCCCACCCCCATTGGGGGCCCTCGATGATGGCGAGCACCAGCATCGTGACGCCGACGGTCGACACGATGACGCCCCGGATGTCGAAGCGGTGCTGCCGTATCCGGGGGATCCGTGGGATAAGGATCCCGCCGGCGATCAGCGTGACCACCACGATCGGCACGTTCACCAGGAAGATCGAGCCGTACCAGAAGTGCTCGAGCAGGGCCCCGCCGACAATGGGCCCGAAGGCCACGGCGATGCCCGACGTGGCGCCCCATATCCCGAGCGCCTTCTGCCGCTCGGATGGGTCGGGGAAGACGCTCGTCAGGATGGCGAGGCTGGCCGGGAAGATGAAGGCGGCGGCCACGCCCATGAGAGCCCTCGTCGTGATGAGCGTGCCCGTGGAGTCGGAGAAGGCTGCGGCGGCGGAGAACACTCCAAAGAAGATCAGGCCCGCCTGCATGGTCCCCTTGCGGCCCAGGCGGTCGCCGATACCGCCGCCGGCCAGGAGCAGTCCGGCGAAGGCGAGGCTGTAGGCGTCGACGATCCACTGCAGCGAGGTGATGGACGCGCCCAGCGTGCGGTTGAGCGTGGGCAGGGCGACGTTCACGATGGTGTTGTCGACCACCACCAAGAAGACGGAGAGGCAGAGGACGGGGAGCACTATCCAGCGGCGGTCGCTCTGTGGCTCGCCGGCGCCAGCGCCGGCCCCGGCGGCACCGCTTCCGCTTCCGCCGCGCCTGGATCCGACGCCCACGGGCGCCATCACGGTGGCCTCGTCGTCAACGCCGCTTTCCAGACCCGCCATGGATGGCTCCTTCATTCGATTCCCCTGTTCCCTGTGTTTCCTTCGGCTTCCCTCGGGGCCTTTTGCTGCCTCGGCGCCTCAATCGCTCCTTATAGAACGACGTGCTAGAGTTATAGCACGACGTTCTTCAGTACGCTACGGATATGAAAGAAAGCCGCCGGACCAGCACGGGCACCCGCACGGGCTCCCACGCGGGCACCCGCACGGGCACCCGCAGCCGGACCCCGAGCGCCGGGATGGAGGGCGCACTCCTGAGCTCCGCCGCCGACATCCTCGAGTCCGAAGGCCCCGACGGCCTCTCGGTGCGCCGGATCGCGGCCGCCGCCGGCGTGGCACCCATGGGCGTCTACAACCACTTCGAGTCCAAGTTCGGCATCGTGGAGGCGCTGTTTATCCAGGGCTTCCAACGCCTCGGCGCCGAGATGGCCGCCATGGCCCACATCACGGACCCATCCGAGGCGCTCCGTGAGGGCGCCCGCCGCTACCGGGCCCTCGCCCTGGCCCATCCGATGGCCTACCAGGTGATGTTCCTGCGCGCCGTCCCCGGCTTCGAGCCGAGCGACCGCGCCATCGGCGACTGCACCGAGGCATTCGACAGCCTGGTCGCCAGCGTCCAGCGCGCCATGGACGCCGGCGTCCTCGCCGAGGCGCCGCCGACCGAGACGGCGCAGCTGATCTGGGCCACCATCCACGGCTGGGTGTCCCTCGAGCTGCTCGGGGTCGGCTTCGTGGAGGATCTGGACGCCGGCTACGACCACCTCTGTGAGGCTCTTCTGCGAGGTCTCCGCCCGGAGCCGGACTGACCCGTACCGGCGTGCCTCTCGGCCGCACCGGGGCCCTCGGGTGCCGGTGCGGCAGGGATCCCCGTCGACCTCCTGATCGCGAAAAGGCGCCGGGACGGCGACGGGGTCAAGGTGGAGCGCCCGAGCGCAGCGAGGACGAACGACCTTGAGGCCGCCCCGGACCGGCGCAGAATGGGCGGAGGAAAGGTCGAAGAAGAACGGTCGGTCCGGATTCCCGAATGGACATGATGGAGCCCGGCGGAAACAGTCCGGTGGCAGACTTCGCACATGCTCGCTCACGTCTCCATCCAGTGCGCCGACTTCACCCGGAGTGCAGCCTTCTACGACGCCGTCCTGGCCCCGTTGGGCGGCTCCCGTGTAATGACGGACCGTGACGAAGCCATCGGGTACGGACGCCCGCCGGCGCCCGACTTCTGGATTGGGCGCCAGCACACAGGCGATGGCTTCCGGGAGACGCACATCGCCTTCCAAGCACCCGACCGCGCCGCGGTACGGGCCTTCTACGACGCCGCCCTCCTTGCCGGGGCCGAATCCCTGCACGAGCCGCAGCTCTGGCCTGAATACCACGCCGACTACTACGGCGCTTTCGTGCGCGATCCCGACGGCAACAACATCGAGGCCGTCTGCTTCGGGCCCGAATAGGAGCAGAGGCAGCGGTAGAGAAAGGTCCGTGGCTCCTTACAGCTAACCGAACGTCCCCACGAAGTGGTTCAGCACCGCCGTACACAGGTCCTGCTGCGCCGTCGGCAGAGTGCAGGTCGCCAGATACGCCGTCGGCTCGGTCGTCTTCGGCTGGTACAGCGCGACGCTGTTGGCAGCGTTCTGGCCTCCGGAGGGAAAGCCGATCCCTGCCGTTTCGGGCGATTCCCGGAAGCTGACAGCGACCGCCGAGATCTTTGTCACGTACTCTCGCACCGCGTTGCTCGTAGCACACGCCTTGCCGAGGCTTTGCTGCACGACCGTCTGGGCGGAGCTGAACAAGGGACAGACGAGCTGCGCCCCTTCGACGGCGCTGCCGCCACTCTCCATGGCGACGATCGCCTGCGTCGCCGAACCCGCCGTCACGTGCCACGTCGTTCCGCTGTTGAGGGGCACCGTCGTCCCGACCGGTGCCAGGGCCATGATCCCGCTGCCGTCGGCTCCGAAGGAGCCGTTGCATGTCCAGCCGACCGTCGGCCCCAGCAGCATCAAGCGACCGGCTTCGTCGCTGTAGACGGCCAGGTTGCCCTGTTGGGCGTCTGCTGCGGGCACACTCACGGGCACCGAACCCGGCAGCGACGCCGTCGTTGTCGTGACACCCGAGGTCGTCTGACACACGACCACCGGGAGCGTGGCCGTCACCATGGGGCCGGCGGTGGTGGTCGACGTGCTCGATGCCGGCGTCGTCGTGGACGAACCGGATGCGGAGGCCTTCGTGGTCGATGTGGAGCCGTGCTTTGGATGGGTCGTGCCGGACGAAGAACCGGAACCCGACGAACCGCACGAGGCAAGCAGCAGCGCACCGACGACGACTGCCGCCGCCACGCCGCTGCGCTTACCCATACCTATCAATCAACGGTCTTCAGCGTCCACAGTCTTACGCGTCCACGCTCTTATGCGTCCACGGTCAGGTCCGAAAGCAGATCGGCGAAACGCCGCTGGGCCTCGGCCCGCCGGGTGGGAATGTGCTCGGTCGGCACCTCATGCGGCGAGTACCCCTTGAGCACGCGCCGAGCCACGGTCTGGCGGTGCACCTCGTCGGGCCCGTCGTAAATCCGGGCCGCCCGGGCATTGCGGTACATCGACTCCAAGGGCAGGTCGGACGAGAACCCCAGTGAGCCATGCACCTGGATGGCGCGGTCGATCACGTCGTACAGCACCTTGGCCCCGAAGTACTTGATCATGGCGATCTCCACCCGTGCCGCCGCCGCCCCTTCCTGATCCATCTTCCAAGCCGCCTGCAGCGTCATCAAACGGGCCGCCTGCATCTCAGCCATGGAGTCAGCCACCCAGTTCTGGATGGTCTGCTTCTCCGCCAGCATGGATCCGTGCGCGTACCGAGACACTGCCCGTTCGCACAGCATGTCGAAGGCACGGCGGGACTGCCCCAGCCAGCGCATGCAGTGGTGGATCCGCCCCGGACCGAGCCGATGCTGCGCCAGGACGAACCCCGAACCCTCGACCCCAACCAGGTTGCCGACCGGTACCCGCACATCCCGGTACACGATCTCGGCGTGGTTCCCGAAACGCCCGTAGGGCGTGTGCGGGTCCTCCATCGTCGATACATCCCGCACGATGTCCACCCCCGGCGTGTCGACCGGCACGATGATCATCGACGAGCCCGAGTACGGATGCACGTCTGGATTGGTCACCGCCATCACGATCAGGAAGTCCGCCACCGACCCGTTGGATGTGAACCACTTGTGCCCGTTGATTACCCACTCCTCGCCATCCCGGACAGCCGAGGTCTTCAACAGCGTTGGATCAGATCCAGCAGTGTCGGGCTCCGTCATGGAGAACGCCGACCGCAGCGTCCCATCCAACAGCGGCTGCAACCACCGCTCCCGCTGCGCCTCGTCCCCCGAAGCCTCGATCCCCACCGCCAGCAACTCCGCGTTCCCCGAGTCGGGAGCGTTGTTGCCGAACACGACCGGCGCGTACGGCGACTGCCCCAAGATCTCGTGCATGAGCCCCAACCGCACCTGCCCGAACCCCATCCCGCCCAACGCCGGCGGCAGGTGCGCCGCCCACAATCCCTGGGCCTTGACCTCATCCTGGAGCGGCCGGATCAGCACCCGCACCTGGTCGTAAGTCAGATCCAGCGTCTCGAGCGGGAACACCTCGTCCCGCACGAAGGCGCGCATCCACGCCAACTTCTCCTCGAACTCCGGTTCGGTCGAGAAATCCCAGGCCATGCCCTCTCCCTCCAGCGCGCCGCCCAACTTCCGGCGGCCCACACCCTGCCACTACCGTGGGCGGCGTGACCACCACGAGCCCCGTCGCTTTTCGTTCCGCGGCCACCGCCGCTGCTGGCGCCGCTGACGCGGCGCCGCCGCCTCCACCCCAAGCCGCCCTCAGCCCGGCGGACAGAGCTGTGATCGCCCGAGCAGAGACCGCCCTTCTCGACGAGCGTCGGCTCTTGACCGGCGAGGAGCTCACCGCGCTGGCCGCGCTCCCCGACGGCGCCGTGATGAACCTCGCTGCGCTGGCCCATCAGGTCCGGCTGGCCTGGTGCGGGCCCGAGGTGGAGGTCGAGGGCATCCTCTCGGCCAAGACGGGTGGTTGCCCCGAGGACTGCCACTTCTGCTCGCAGTCGTCGCGCTTCGACACGCCGGTCAAGGCCACCCCGTTCCTCGATACGGGCGAGGTCCTCGCCGCCGCCCGCGAGACCGCTGCTCTGGGCGCGTCGGAGTTCTGCATCGTGCTCGCCGTGCGCGGCCCCGACGAGCGCACCATGCGGCGCATCCTCGATCTCGTGCCCCTCATCCAGGGTGAGACCGGGCTCAACGTTGCCATCAGCGCGGGCATCCTCACCGAGGAGCAGGCCCGCCGGCTCGCCGAAGGCGGGGTGCACCGCTACAACCACAACGTCGAGACGGCCCGCTCGTACTTCCCGAACATCGTGACGACCCACGACTGGGACGAACGGGCCGCCACCTGTCGCATGGTCAAGGCGAACGGGATGGAGTTGTGCTGTGGCGCCCTCATCAACGTGGGAGAGACGGTCGCCCAACGGGTGGAGCTGCTGACCCAGCTGCAAGACCTCGATCCCACCGAGGTCCCGCTCAACTTCCTCAACCCGCGGCCCGGCACCCCACTGGGCGACCAGCCCATCCTCGGCGCCTGGGAGGCGGTGCGCTGGATCGCCCTCTTCCGCCTGGCGCTGCCCTCGGTGATCCTGCGCTACGCCGGCGGCCGCGAGGTCACCCTGCGCGACCTCCAGGCGATCGGCATGACGGCGGGCATCAACGCCCTCATCGTGGGCAACTACCTGACGACGCTCGGCCGCTCGGCCGACGAGGACCTCCAGATGCTCGAGGACCTGCGTATGCCCATCGGCGCCCTCACCGCCGCCATCTGACCTGTCACCATCAGACCCATCACCATCACCAAGTGCCCCCCTCCGTGACTGCGACGACGCACTGCACCGGTTGCGGCAGGAGTAGCGCCGACTGTCCCGGCTGCAACCGCGCCCTCGATCCCCCGCGCTTCTGCCCCGAGTGCGGACGCCGCATGACCGTCACGGTCATCCCGACCGGTTGGACGGCGCGCTGCCGCGACTCCGGTCATCCGGAGCTTCACTCTCCCTAAAGGAGCTCGACTCGGCGCTCGACTCGGCGCTCGACTCGGCGCTCGACTCAGCGCTCGACTCGGAGCTCGACTCGGAGCTCGACTCAGCGCTCGACTCGGAGCTCGACTCAGCGCTCGACTCAGCGCCGCAGAGGTCTGTTGTGCCCGGCCTTCCCGGCCGGTCCGACCGCCCCGGCCGGTCCCGCCCGGCTCTCGGTGATCCGCACAACCGAGGAGGCTCGCCACGTCGGCGAGGGCACGGAACGCATCGAGCGCCCGTGCGGACTCGTGAACGTGAGGACAGCGTCGGCGTTGCCCGACATGGCCCAGCCCAGTTCGTGCACGGCCCGGTGGTGGCGCCCGCAGAGGGTGACCAAATTGTCCAGGTTGGTGAGCCCGCCATCGGCCCAGTGCTGAATGTGGTGGACGTCGGTGAACTCCGTGTAGGTGCAGCCGGGAAAGCGGCAGCCTTTGTCCCGGCGATCGATCTCGACGCGCTGGACCGGGGTCGGATCCCGCCGGACCCGTCCCTGGTCGAGGATCGACCCGCTGCGGTCCTCGACCGCCAGATCGACGTTCGCATCGCAGGCCAGTCGCCGGACGACCTCGGCCGGCACGGGTCCGACGCCGGCGATCTCGGCCACGTTCTCGGTCGAGCACCCGACCAGCAGCTCGAGCGGTGCATGGACCACCACCCGCGGACGAACCGCAGCGGCCGACCCCCGCCGACCGCTTCCGGTCGTCGTGCCGGAACCCATTCGGAACAGATCGAGCAGCGCGTCATACAGGCGCTTGTCGTAGGGGACGTACCCCGTGGCGGAATCGGACGAACCCGACGACGAATCGTCAGCACCGGCGGATGTGACCGATCGAGCCTCGGCGGCGACCCGTCCGACCAGGGCCGACTTGGCGACGGCGTAGTCGTCCTTCGTGAAGGCGACCCACACCGACCGGCGGTCGTCGTTGAAGCGCAGCGTCCGGCGCTCGAACTCCCGAGCTGCCTCGCTCTGGGACGCATCGGGTGACGCAGACGCAGACGCAGACGCCGAGCGGGCGTTCGCCTCCGCTTCCGCCTCCTGACGGGCCCGGTGCAACGTCGCCAATTCGCGGGCCTGTCGCACCGTCCAGTGAGTGGAGGCCTCCCGTAGCGCGGCATCGCTGGAAGGCGAGGCGACCTCTGCCAAAGGCTCCACCAGGTCGAGGGACAGAGCACCGCTTGCCAATCCCTCGGCGAGGCACGGCAGCGATTCGAGGTTGGCGGCCGAACGGACCCATTGCCGGGCGGTGGAAGTGCTGACGCCGCAGCGGGCGGTGACCCAGGCGATCATGGAGACCGCGCCGTCACCCCGCCAGCTCTCGGTGCCGTCGAACTCCGCGATGTCCGCTAGGAGGGCACGGTGCAGTGCCGAGAGCTCGGCCGAGCGGCGCATGATGCTTTCGGACAGCTCCAAAGATCGCTCGTCACCGCCGAAGTTCCGGCAGGGCGGGCGGCGGCGCAAAGCTCCGGTCCGACTCGTCTGCTTCGGTGCGTCCTCGCCTGGCCCATGCACATCCGGGGAATGGTCCCGCCTCGGGCGCAAAGGTGCGGTCTATGCGGTCCGTGCGGTCGGTGCGGTCGGCCCCGCCCCTCCTCGGCCCTACCCGCCCGGATTCTGATTCAACGCCTCCTGCACATCCTTCAGCGCCTGCAGGCTGTTCTGCGGACAGAAGTACTCCGTGGCCGAGATCGCCGTCAGGCTCGCCTCGAACTCGTCCAGCCCGCGGGCAGTGAGCGAGGACAGCACGTCGTCGGCGCCCTTCTCGTGGGCCAGTCCGACGCAGGCCAGCTGCCCGTCGGCGACGAGCGCGGGCGCGGTCATGCCGGAGAAGGCGGTGGGGACCTTGTGCAACAGGTCGAGGAACGCCGCCTGTGGCTGCGCCGGCGTGTTGGGGTCACCGTAATAGAGCAGTGCCTCCGCCAGTGCGGCGGCCGGCGGGCGGGGGGCGAGGCGCGGCACCTGCCCGGGCGGGAACGCCAGCAGGTCGGCGTACAGGCGGCGCTGGGCGTCGTCGCCGCTCTGGCCGGGCGCGAGGCCGTGATGCACCATCCAGATGAGGCCGCCCACTTGGAAGAACTCCTCGCCGCCGGGACCGGGGTCGCTCTGACCGCCCGCGGCCGTCGACGAGAGCCAGGCGTGATCGAGCGGCTTGGTGCACGGCCCCACCACCGTGGTGCACTGCGCCACGCCGATGCCGTAGTCGTCGGTGCCCCACATGTTGGCCGAATAGAAGAGCCAGTACGTGTTGTCGTTCTCCATCATGGACGGGCCCTCGACCAGGTTGCCCTCCCAGCCCTGGGTCGCCCCGATGAGCCGGTGCGCCGGGCCGACGACGGAAAGCCCGTCCGCGGAGAGCTGCTGCGAGTAGATCGTCGTCGGCATGTTGCAGCAGTCGCCGTCGCTCTTCCAGAGCAACCACGGCGTGCCGTCGGGCGCGACGAACACGCTCGGGTCGATGGCACCTCCCTGGGCCAGCGGGCAGACGAAGGCAGACGAGGAGTCGTCGACGAAGGGACCAGAGGGACTGGCGCTGGTGGCGCGCGAGATGCACATTGCGCTCGACTCCCCGCTCGTGGTCTTCACACACCCGACCGCAGGCGTCTTGGCGAGGCACCCGAGCGGGATGGTCGCCGGCGTCGAGTAGTACATGACGTAGGTGCCGTCGGGCCGCGACCACACCGACGGGGCCCACTGGAATCCGGACACCGTCCACTTGGGGAGCGTCGGCATGGCGTCACCCAGGTACTGCCCCTTGAAGCCCGAGTCGCGCGTCAACTCGATCACCGGCACGTGCGCCCCGGGCGCGTACTGCGTCGTGGCGGTGTTCGACACGTAGATGTACAGATCGTCGGTGGTCCGCAACACGAAGGGGTCGGCGAAGTCACCGTTGTAGATGGGGGTGTCGTTGAGGAGGCCGTCCAGGACATCGAGTTGGACGCCGGCGGCGGTGGCAGGGTTGAGTCCGATCGGTCCCTGCGTCGGGAGGCGGCCGGCGGGGACGGGGAGTTGGCCGGCCCGTGCCGAGGGCTCGGCGCTGAACTTCACGGTCGGGCGGCTCTCCGACGCCTGGCCCGACGGGCTGCCGCTGCCGCTGCCGCTGCCGCCGCCGCCGCACGCCGCGGCGCACACCATCACCGCCACGAGGGCCGAGACGAGCAAGGCACGCTCGACGAGCAATGCACGCTCCGTGCCGGTGGCCGGGGCCCGGCCAGCTGATGACCGCCGCACTAAGGCGACGAGCCTACGCGGTGGGAACCGTCCCGAAGGGGACCGGTGCGATGCGATGCGATGCGATGCGATGCGAGGCGATGCGGTGCTCACCGCGCCAGTTCCGCCCACGCCCGCACCGGCGGCCGGACCGGTTCCGCCAGGCGGGGCTAGCCGGACTCGCCGCGCACCAATTCCACGAGCTCTGTTTCCTCTCCCGGGACCGTGACGACCCTGAACCCGCCCGGCCCGCGCAGCCACTCGAGGTTGCGCCGGTGGAGGTCGGATCCGGCGTCGAATCGGTTCAGGACGACGATCGTCGGAACGCCCGTCGGCGTCCTCGATTGCCCCGAGCCCATCGACTCCATCGTGAGCCGCACTGCGTTGATGGTTCCGAGTCCGGCGTCGGCGACGAGCACCGCCACGTCGGGCACGAGTGCCCGGCAGAAGTCGAGGCAATCCCCGTCCACGGCCAGTGGAGAACGGACGCCGCCCGCGGTCTCGACCAGTCCGATGTCCACGGCGGCGGCGGCGTCAGCAGTGTTGGGCCAGCTCGACTCCAACTCGGTCATCAGTGCATGGATGGTGAACGCCGGGCGGCCGAGCGCATCGGCGGCCATGGGCGGCGCCATCGCCGTCTCGTACCACCGGTGCGGCGGACACACGGCGTCGGCCGGCTCGCCGCTGGCGGCACCGAGGACGGCGGCATCGAGGCCGGCGGGATCGTCGGTCGGATCGAACGACTGCGCCGGCTTGCGGGCGGCCACCCTCAGGCCGGCGGCGCGGAGGCCCGTGAGGAGCCGGGCCGACACCCAGGTCTTGCCGATGTCGGTTCCCGTGCCGACCACGGCAACCACACGCTGCGGGCGCACGCTGGTCAGCGGATGGCGGTGGCGGCAGAGGCAGCACGCTGACCCGGCAGACGTTCCAGCGCCTGAATGAGCCGGCTGACGTCTTCGTCGCTGTGGGCGGCGGACAGCGTGACGCGCAGGCGGCTGGTGCCGACCGGCACCGTCGGCGGCCGGATGGCGGGGACCCACAGGCCGTCCTGCAGCAGTGACACGGATGCGGTGAGGGCCGCCTGCTCGCTACCGAGGACGACCGGGATGACGGGGCTCGGATGCCCCGGCGGTGCGAATCCAGCCTCCGCGACCCGGTCGATCAGGCCGGCGAGGCGGGCCGTCAAGGCGGCGCCCTCGGCGGAGCGCAGGATCCGGAGCGCGGCGAGCGCCGCCGCGGCGTCGGCCGGCGTGGGCGCCGTCGAGAAGATGTACGAGCGGGCCCGGTTCACAATGAGGTCGACGACGTCACGCGAGGCCGCCACGAATCCGCCGAGCGATCCCAAAGTCTTGGACAGCGTGCCGACCCGGACGACCATTCCCCCCTGCAAGCCTCCCTCTTGCATGCCGTCCTGGCCCTGGCCTCCCATGCGACCCATCCGAGCCGGACCCCGACCGGCCTCGTCCCGCCCGGCCGGGGTCCGGGTCGGGAGGTCGGGGCCGAGGACGGAATGTGCCTCATCGAGGACGAGGAGGGCATTGTGGCGCCCGCAGATGCCGACGAGGTCGGCGAGGGGGGCTTCGTCCCCATCCATGGAGAAGACGGAATCGGTGACGACGATGGTGGGCTTGGGGGCGCTGCCATCGCTGCCGTCGCTGCCGTCGCTGCCATCGCTGCAATCGCTGCGCAGGAGCTCCTCCAGATGCGCCATGTCGCGGTGGCGGTAGATGGAGACCTCGGCACGGGACAGGCGGCAGCCGTCGATGATGCTGGCGTGATTCAGCTCGTCCGAGAGGATGCGCACGCCCGGTCCGCCCAGCGTGGAGAGCAAGCCGAGATTGGCGGCGAATCCGGTCGGAAACGTGACGGCCGCCTCGGTCCCCTTCCACTCGGCCAGCGCTCCCTCCAATTCGCTGTGGATGGGGCGGCTCCCGGTCACGAGCCGTGAGGCGCCGGAGCCGGCGCCCCATCGGGTGAGCGCACTGCGGGCGGCCGCGACCACGGCCGGGTGCGAGCTCAATCCGAGATAGTCGTTGGAGGCGAACGACACGACCTCCCCACCCTCGAGCAGGCCCGCGGGCCCGAGGGCGTCGAACTCCCGCGGGACGCGCCAGCGACCCTCGTCGATGACCCTATCCAGGGCGGACCGGATCCGTGCCTCCCAGGGCGTCGGGGTATCGGCGCCCGTGCTCATAGGGATGCGCCCCCCGCCGCCCCTTCGTCGAGCACGTCTTCCAGCCCGCCTTCGAGCACGTCTTCCAGCCCGCCTTCGAGCACGTCTTCCAGCCCGCCTTCGAGAGCGTCCACGATGCGCACGATCTCCTCACCCGTCGTCGTCAGAGGCGGCATCACCACCACGACGTCACCCAACGGACGGAGCAGCACGCCCCGGGCGACGGCCCCGGCGCATACCCGCCGGCCCCAACGCAGCCCCGGCGCAGGCGGCGCCAGCTCGATACCGACCATGAGCCCCCGCTGACGGATCTCGCGCACCTCGGCCCGCCCGCCCAACCGTTCTCCGAGGAGCGACGACAGCTGCTCGGCCCGCGCCCGCACGTTCGCCAACACGTCCCATGCCTCCATCAACCGCAGGTGCTCGAGCGCCACCGCCGCCGCCAACGCATTCCCCCCATACGAATGCCCGTGGTAGAAGGTCTCGGGTCCCAGATCGGCGCCGAGGAACGCGCCGAACACCTCGCCCGACGCCACCGTGGCCGACATGGCCAGGTACCCGCCGGTGATCCCCTTCCCCACGCACATGAGGTCGGGCCGCAGCCCGCACTGCTCCGAGGCGAACAGCGTCCCGGTGCGTCCGAATCCGGTCGCCACCTCGTCGCAGATGAGGAGCGTGCCGGCCTGGCGGCACGCCTCGCCCAGCCGCCGCACGTCGGATGCGGAGGCACACAACATGCCGGACGCGCCCTGCACCAGCGGCTCGATCACCACGGCGGCCAACTCCCCTGCGTTGGCCTCGACGGTGGCGCACGCCTTGTCGGCCCAACCCGGGTCCGCGTAGCCGGGTGTCCGCAGCACCGGGAAGCACAGTGGATCGAAGACGGCGCTGAACACCCCGCCGTCGCCGACCGAGAGCGAGCCGAGCGTGTCGCCGTGGTACGCGTCGCCGAGCGCGAGGAACCGGGTGCGCCCCTCGACGCCCCGGTTGACCCAGTACTGGAAGGCGATCTTCAACGCCTGCTCGACGGCCACCGCCCCATCCGCGGCGAACAGGAAGTGGGGATCGTCGACCGGCACCACGGGGGCGAGCGCCTCGGCCAGCTCGACCACGACCGTGTTGCCGTTGCCCAGCATGGTCGAGTGGGCCACCTTGCCGGACTGGGCCACGAGCGCGGCATCGAGCTCGGGGACCCGGTGGCCGAGCGTGTTGACCCACAACGAGGAGATGGCGTCGAGATACCGGTTCCCGTCGGCGTCGATCAGCTCCCGCCCCTCGGCCCGGTCGATGACCAGCGGCGCGTTGTCGACGTAGGCCGACATCTGGGTGAAGCCATGCCACACCACCGCCGCATCACGCTCCACCCAGCTCCGTGACCGGGTCTCGGCGTTCGCCGTGCCGGAATCAGTACCGGATTGATTGCCGGATTGCTCTGGATGGGGATCGCTCACCGGGCAATTGTGGACCAGGGGGCGCCGGGCGGACCAGGCCGGGCCCCGCCGCGCAGAGTCTGGAGCGGCACCAGGGCGGCGGCCTGACCAGGCGACCCGCTGCGCGAGAATGGGTCATGGACCTGATCGGCGTCGTGGACACCATGTTCGCCCGCTACGACATGGGCGGCGAGGCGCTCGACGAGTTGTCCGAATGCCCTGGATACGGCACCAAATTCACCACGCTGCGCCGTACCGTCCCCGGCTTCAAGGACCTGGCTGTGGCGGCCAAGAAGATGATCGAGGAGGACGGCTGCCGCATTGTGGTCGCCCTGGGCATGCCCGGACGGGAGCAGGTGGACAAGGTCTGTGCCCACGAGGCCTCGACCGGCATCATGACGGCGCAGCTCATGACGAACACGCCCATCCTCGAGGTGTTCGTCCACGAGGACGAGTCCGACGACCCGGCCGAACTGGCCATGGTCTTCCGCAACCGCTCACGGGACCACGCCCGCAACGCCTACCTCATGCTCTACGAGCCCGAGGCGCTGACCGCCCGGGCGGGCCAGGGCGTCCGGCAGGGCTTCGCCAACGCCGGGCCGCTCGAGCTGTAGTCACATCCGGCCCGAACAGCCGAAGTCCGGCCCGAAATCGGGCCGGGTTCGAACCGAGGTCCAGGCCGAGGCTGCGACACACGACAGCCCCGGCCCGTCCTCAGCGGGTGGCGAGAACTCCGGGCTGAATCCGAACGCCCTACGAACGCCCTACGAGTTGTTCCAGGTCACCGAGAACGCCGACCCGTTGGAGGTGAGACTGCTCGGCGTGGCCAGCGTCGTCCCGTTGTTCGACATGGTGATCTCGTTGGCGGCGAACGATGCCAGCGAGCCCTTGGTCCCCGAGGCGTTGATCACCGAGGAACCCGAGTAGTTGATCTGGCCGAAGTCGGCCAGTGGCACCTCGCTGCAGAAGAGGAGGGTGCACGATGACGGCGCCTCGGCGATCACCTCGGCCGACGAGCGGGCGAAGCCACTGCCGGTCTGCGTGGTCGAGAAGGTCCACCCGGCGGTGGCGTCCTTGATCTCGAGCGTGAACGACGTGCCCGCCGAGTTTGCGGCCACCAGTGCGGTCATCTGGTCGCCCGGCTGCACTGGATACTGGCTCGGCAACTGGACGGACGGGTTCGGGTACATCTCGTACCAGGCGTAATAGGAAGGCGCACCGGAGTCACAGTCCGAGTCCGTCCCGAGCTGCTCGACGCTGGAGGAGTTGTACCCGTCGAGCCCGACCCAAAAGGCCGAGGCGGCGCCCGGCCCGCCGAGCAGTGCCGTCAGACCGAACAGGCTGTCCAGCCCGGCGCTGCTGTTCGAGCAGTTCACAGTCGGCTCGGTCCACGACGACGCCACCGAGTTGTAGGTGTCGTTCGTGTCCGCGTAGCCGGCCCAGTTGGCCGACTGGACCGCGGTGGCGTGGCGCAGGCCGTTGCGTCCGCTCCCGAGCACCGATCCCAGGACTCCGGGCAGCGTGACCTTGCCGATGATCGGCACGTGGTAGAGGCCCGGCACCACCGGACCGGTGCCGGTGCCGGTGCCGGTGCCAGTGCCGGCGACTGCGTGCGACGCCGTCGCAGCGCCGGCGGGTGAGGCGGCAGCGGGCGCCAGGGCCGCCGCGGCCGGGGCCGCCAGTCCGATCAACGCCAGCGCACCGGACAAGAACACCTTCCGCATCGCAACCTCCCGCTACTTGGCTCTCCCGAGCCGCTCTCCCACCGGACCCATCCACACATCCACACAGCTGGACAGCTGGACAGCTGGACAGCTGGACAGCCGGACGACGCAACACCCGCGCAGCCCGACTCTCCGGCACGGGACCTACGACGGCCGTTGCAACCGGGCGGCGCTCAGACGAGGCGGTCGCTCGGCGCGGGCCGACGCACCCCCGTACCGTCTGGGTAACGGTCGGGAGTCAGGGATCTCGCGGCAGACCGAGAACCTTTTCGGCCACGATGTTGCGCTGGACTTCCGCCGTACCGCCGCCCACGGTGAGCGCCGGCGAGAACAGGAAGCCACGGGACCACGTAGCGTCGTGCCCGGGGCCCCATCCCCCGACCGGACCCGTCCCGGCCAGCATGCCGAATGGCCCGGCGACGTCACGGGCCAGGTCCATGATGTGCTGCCCGTGGGCGTCGGCGATGGCCTTGCGCACAGACGCCTCAGGGCCGGGAGCCCGCCCCGCCAGCACGGCCGACACCATCCGCAGGCGCAGGACTCGCAGGATCTGCGCCTCCACCCACACGTCCACCAAACGGGATCGTGTGGATGGGTCGGGCGCACCACCGGCGCCCCGGATCAGATCCACGAGATCCTCGGCCGTTGGCCCCATCCCCCACAGCGCGCCCTCGCCGGACAACGAGACACGCTCGTTGCCGAGCGTCACCTTGGCCAGCTCCCATCCCCCGTGCTCGGGTCCGACAAGATGATCCGCAGGGATACGCACATCCGTCAGGAACACCTCGTTGAAGGCGTGCTCCCCCGTCATGTCGATGAGCGGTCGGATGTCGATCCCCTGCGCGTCCATCGGGCACACGAAATAGCTGATCCCCATGTGCTTCGTGGCCGCCGGATCGGTGCGGGCCAGCAGAATGCCCCACCGGGCGATGTGGGCGTAGCTCGTCCATACCTTCTGCCCGTTGACGACCCAGTGGTCGCCGTCCCGCTCGGCCCGGGTTGTGAGCCCAGCGAGGTCCGAGCCGGCGCCGGGCTCGGAGAACAGCTGGCACCAGAACTCCTCCCCGCTGAGCAGCGGCCAGAGCCAGCGGTCCTTCTGTTCCGCGGTGCCGGCGTACATCAGGGTTGGCCCCGCCCATCCGATGCCGATCGGGTTGATGGGGCGCCTGACGCCTTTCCGCCGCAGCTCCTCGTCGATCATGAGCTGGGTCAGCGGATCGGCGTCGAGTCCATAGGGGGCGGACCAGTGGGGCGCCACGTACCCGGCCTCGGCCAGCTGGCGGCCTGTGGGGTGCGGGTGTGCATCGAGCCAGTCCCGCACCCGTCTGCGACGGGGGTCGTCGTCGCCGGGCAGGCCGAGGTCCACGCGCGGAGCGTAGGCTCTGCGCCTCGCTTCACGCATGTCTGCCGGGGCGGGAGTCACAAGGGCGGGGATGGAGTTTGGAATGAGCAACTGGAACTACGCAGACGTCTGGGAAACGGTGGCGGACGTGCAGCCCGATCTGGTCGCCGTCACCCAGGGCGGCCGCAACATGACCTGGCGGGAGTTCGACCGCGGCGCCGACGGCATCGCGCAGTTCCTGCTCGACCTCAATGCGGTGCAGCAGGACAAGGTCGCCATCTACCTCTACAACTCGCCTGAGTATCTGCAGGCCACCTTCGCCGCCGTCAAGGTGGGTCTGGTGCCGGTCAACACCAACTACCGCTACGGCGACGACGAGCTCAGCTACCTGTGGGAGAACGCGGACGCCATCGCCGTCGTGTTCCACGGGTCCTTCTCCGATCGCATCGAAGGCATCCTCGACCGCGTGCCCGGCGTCAAGGGCTGGCTCTGGGTGGACGACGCCTCGGGGCCGTGCCCGGACTGGGCCACCCCGTACGAGGACGCGGCGAAGTCCGCCATCGGGCGCGTCCGTGCGCCCTGGGGCCGCAGCGGCGACGACCTCTACATGCTCTACACGGGCGGCACCACCGGTATGCCCAAGGGCGTCATGTGGCGCCAGGACGACCTCTTCGCCCGCCTGATCGACAGTGCGGTGCGCCACTACCCCGTCGAGGGCGGCATCGAAGCCGTGCGCAGTGCGCTCGAGGCCAGCCCGGGCGGCGTCACCATCCTGCCGGCCTGCCCGCTCATGCACGGCACCGGCAACTTCCCCTCCAACACCGTCCTGGCCGAGGGCGGTCGGGTGTGCCTCCTCGAGTCACGCAAATACGACCCCTTCGAGTTGCTCGACACCATTGAGCGGGAGCAGGTGAACGTAGTGGTCTGGGTGGGCGATCCCTTCGCACGTCCGTTCCTGGCCGCGCTCGACGAGCGACCGGGCGGGTGGGACCTGAGCTCGCTCATGATGATCATCTCGTCGGGCGCCATGTGGAGCGAGCCGGTGAAGGAAGCGCTGCTGGCCCACCACCCCGGCATGCTCCTCGTCGACGCCTTCAGCTCGTCCGAGGCGCTCGGCATGGGCGTTTCGGTCTCGGCCAGCGGCGCAGCCGCCAAGACGGCGTCGTTCACGTTGGGGCCCGACGTGAAGGTGCTCACCGAGGACGGTCGGTCGGTGGAGCCCGGGTCCGACGAAGTGGGCGTCCTCGCGCTGGGCGGGCGCAACCCGCTGGGCTACTACAAAGACGAGGAGAAGTCGGAACGCACCTTCAAGCTGATCGACGGCGTGCGCTACTCCATCCCCGGCGACTTCGCCCAGGTCGACGCCGACGGGACAATTCACCTGCTGGGCCGCGGGTCGGCCTCCATCAACTCGGGCGGCGAGAAGATCTTCCCCGAGGAGGTCGAAGAGGCGCTCAAGACGCACTCCGCTGTCCGCGACGCCGTGGTGGTGGGCGTCCCTCATCCGACGTACGGCGAGCAGATCGTGGCCGTGGTCGAGTTGGACCTGGTCCTCGTGGCCGAGACTCCGGACGAGGCCGAATTGATCGCCCACGTGAAGGAGCGGCTCGCCTCCTACAAGGCGCCCCGCCGGGTACGCACGGTGACCACCATCGGACGGGCGGCCAACGGCAAGGTCGACTACAAGCGGCACCGCTCCGAGTCGATGGACGAGCTCGGGGTGAGGTCGCCCGCCGGCTGAGCGATCCCCGCCGGCTGAGCGATTCACGTCGCCGGCTGAGCGATCCCCGTCGCCGGCTGAGCCAGACTGAGGCGCATGTTCATCGCGCCCGTCGACGCCACCCGCGGAGAAGGCGAGTGGCGCCCCTTCGTGGAGTCCCACCCGTTCGGACACCTGGTCGCGCCCGGTGGCCCGGCGCGCGCGATGCCCGTCGTCGTCCCCACCCAGTTCGTGTTGGAGGACGACACCGTCTGGCTGCACCTGGTGCGGGCCAATCCCGTGTTCGCCGCGCTGGCCGAGAACCGGCGCGTCGTCCTGAGCGTCGCCGGCGACTGGGCCTTCATCCCGTCGTCGTGGAAGGTGATCGGCGACGAGGATCCCGTACTGGGGATCCCGACGACCTACTACGGCGCCGTCCAGCTGACCGGCCGGGCGACGGTGCACGACGAGCGAACGGAGCCGGGCAGCGTGGCCGCCATTCTCCGGCGGCAACTGGCCACGCTGCAGCCCGGCATCGACGTGGCTGATCCGACTCAGGCTGATGCCGCGAAGCTGCTGGGCATCCTCGGGATCTCCATTGCGGTCGAGGACGTGGCGGCCAAGTTCAAGTACGGCGGCAACGTCGACGAGGCGCACCGCCGCGCCGTTGTGGAACACCTGCGCCGGCGCGGCGCACCCGGGGACGACGCTGCGGCAGGCCACATGCTGCGACGCCTCGACCGCGCGCCACCCTGAGGACCTCGTCCGGCCGCCGACGGCGGCGCGCCCGGAAATCCTTGCTCTGGCCCCTGCCACACACCAGGCTGTGTGCACGTGGCGGCGCCAACGGCCGTCCTTCAGGCGAAACGGGGTAGCTTCATGAGGCGGTCACTTCGACGTGGTTCGGTCGCGATCCTGTGCGGCACTGTCGCGCTCCTCGGCACCCTCGCCGGCAATGGGGCTGCGGGGGCTGCGGGGTCAGCAGCGGGTGTCGGATCGCAGGTGGCAGCCACCCAGTGGACCGACATCGACCCCTCCCTGTCGGGCACCTCCTACGACGACAACGTCTCGTGCGTCTCGTCGACGTTCTGCGTCGCCACCGGGATCCAGGAGACCGGATCAACCGGGAGCGCAATCGTGCAAGCGTGGAACGGCTCGACCTGGACCACCCAGTCGGTTCCCGTGCCGTCCGGCGTGGACGGGACTTCTCTCAACGGCATCTCGTGCACTTCGGTGTCCTTCTGCGTCGGCGTGGGCGGCAGCTATGCGGGCGCCGGAGACGAAGTGTCTCAGCCCTACGCGGTGGAGTGGGACGGGAGCACCTGGATGATGGCGACGGGATTGGGTCTGCCATCGGGATACGACCTCGGCTGGCTCGATGCTGTCTCGTGCATTGGGCCCGCCTGGTGCATGGCCGTGGGTTACACGTCCAATTCGACGTCACAGGCCTCTGTGCCGATCGGGCAACAGTGGAATGGGGCTACCTGGTCGCTCAGCCCCACCTCCGCCACCTCCGACGGGACGAATTCGGCGCTGACCGCGATCAGCTGCACCACGACGACGAACTGCATGGCGGTCGGTGCCAGTGCACAGAACCTGGCGCCCAGCGTTCTGCAGGGCCCCGGATCTTCCGGCGCGTCATCTGGCGGAGCGGCGCTGCCCTTCGGAATCCCCGGTGCCGGAGTGCCAACACTGGGCAACGGCGACGCGCACGCCCTGCCGCACGCGCCTGCGCCGTCACAGGTCCTGGCCGAGCAATGGAACGGGAGCTCCTGGACGAT
Organism: uncultured Acidimicrobiaceae bacterium; assembly: GCA_963843365.1. GTDB lineage: Bacteria > Actinomycetota > Acidimicrobiia > Acidimicrobiales > RAAP-2 > Bog-473. Next base: position 101,817 of record CAWJKG010000002.1, read on the forward strand.
CAGTCCCACCGTCGCCCCGAGCAACAGCACGCAGCCCGAGTTCGAGGGCATCTCGTGTGCGGGCAACGGATTCTGTATGGCCACGGGGTTCGACTACGGCAACCAGGTCCACTCGTTCACCGAGGAGTGGACCGGCGGGACCTGGACGGAGGTGCCCCTTCCGGCGCCCCCCAACGACGGGGTGCTCATTCTCGAGGGGGTCAGCTGCATCAGTCCGACCGCCTGCACCTCGGTCGGCGAATCCACCCTGACCCCGGACCTCTCGGCCCCGGTAGGTGACTATGTGGCGGGAACGTGGAACGGGAGTACGTGGACGACGACGACCGTGACGCCTCCCGCCGGCACGGACGCCGCGGCGTGGATCGGAGTGTCGTGTCTTAGCGGCGGCTTTTGCGTTGCGACGGGCGCCCGTACGACCGGCCCCCAATCGAACGAGACGTTCGTCGCGACCAACGCGATCGCTCCGGTCGGCCGCTTCGGCTACCGGCTCGCCGCTTCCGACGGCGGCGTCTTCACCTACGGCCCGACACCACCTGACCTCGGCGCGCCGTTCCTCGGATCGATGGGCGGTGCGCACCTCAACGCGCCGATCGTCGGAACCGCCACCATGCCCTCGGGTGACGGTTACTACCTCGTGGCCTCCGATGGTGGCGTCTTCAACTTCGGCTCGGCCGCGTTCTACGGCTCGGCTGGCGGCACGCACCTGAACGCCCCCATCGTCGGCATGGCGGTCACGGCTGACGGCGGTGGCTACTGGCTCGTGGCGTCGGACGGCGGCATCTTCTCCTACGGCGACGCCCAGTTCTACGGCTCGAGCGGCGGTACGCACCTCAACAAGCCGATCGTCGGCATGGCCGCCACGCCGAACGGGCGCGGCTACTACCTGGTTGCCGCGGACGGCGGCGTCTTCACCTACGGCAACGCCGTCTTTGCCGGCTCGGCTGGCGGCACGCCGCTCAACCAGCCCATTGTGGGCATGGCGGTGACGTCGGCAGGCGGCTACTACCTCGCCGCCTCCGACGGAGGAGTGTTCTCCTACGGGGGCGCGCCCTTCCTCGGTTCCGGCGGCCGCCTGACGCTGAACAAGCCGGTGGTGGGCATCGGGGTGGCGCAGGGCGGCTATTACCTTGTGGCTTCCGACGGCGGGGTGTTCGCCTTTCCCGGCTTCGGCGCCCCACCGATGTTCTTCGGCTCGGCGGGCGGCACCCGGTTGCAGGCACCCGTCGTCGGGATCGGGGTCTGACCGACCACCCCGCTGAAGACTTCGCCCCGGGTTGCGGGATGGCCCGCTACTCGGCAGCCGCAGCCAGGTTGGCTAGCGTCGCCGCCATCTCCTGCTCCGCGTGCGCTGCGCTGTGGTCCCCCATGACACGCGCCAGCGTGGCGAACCATCGCTTGCGCTGGTCGATCCACGATTCGGTGACCCGGCAGCCCGTCTCGGTGTCCGCGAACTCGTAGCGCCAACTGGCGACCGCGAGCGGCCCTGACGTCACCGCGAACTCGAAGACCTTGCCGGGCTCGCAGGCCACCACCGTCACGGTCGTCGACCAACGCCGGATGCCGTTCTTGTTGGTGCCCTCGAAGACGGCTCCGAGCGCCGGGCCGGTGGCTCCTTTCACCCACTTCCCGCCTGCGTTCTCGGGGGACCACTCCCCCATGCGCGGCAGGTCGGCCACCAGCATCCAGACCTTCTCGGCGGGCGCGGCGATGTCCCGCGTGGTTGCGGTGGGGTAGGTCATGGGCCAGACGATAGTTTCTAGTCATGGATCAGGCTCCTTCCGACGCAGGGCAGGCAACCCCCCGCACCTTCCGGCTGCCGTCGCCGCCGAAGTTCACCACCGTGGAGGAGGAACGCCTGCACCGCAAGCAGCGGCTGGCCGGCGCCCTGCGCCTCTTCGGCCGATTCGGCTTCTCCGAGGGCGTGGCCGGACACATCACGGCACGTGACCCGGAGCTGACCGACCACTTCTGGGTGAACCCCTTCGCCATGAGCTTCCGGCATGTGCGCGTCTCCGACCTGATCCTCGTCAGCCACACGGGCGAGGTCGTCGAGGGCAACCGCCCGGTCAACCCTGCCGCGTTCGCCATTCACTCCGCCGTGCACGCGGCCCGTCCCGACGTCATCGCAGCGGCACACGCCCACTCGGTCTACGGCAAGGCCTGGTCGGCACTCGGGCGCCCGCTGAGTCCGATCACCCAGGACTCGTGCGTCTTCTACGAGGACCACACCGTCTGCGAGGAGGGCGGTGGCGCCGTCGTCCTCGAGGAGGCCGCGGCCAAGGCCCTGGCGGCTGCGCTCGGACCCCACAAGGCCACCATCCACCGCAACCACGGCCTGTTCACGGTCGGCCACTCGGTGGACGAGGCCGCGTGGTGGTTCATCACGATGGAACGTTCGTGCCAGGCGCAGCTGCTCGCCGAGGCAGCCGGGACACCGCTGCTCATCGATGACGAGGGCGCGCGGTATACCCGCGACTTCTCCGCCTCGCCTTACTCGGGTTGGGTGTCTTTCCAGCCCCTCTGGGACGAGATCTCGCGCAGCGAGCCCGACCTCTTCGACTGATCACGCCGGCGCATCGCCGGATGCACAGCGCCGCATCGGACGGCGCGCCAACTCCCTGAAACCGCCGCGACATCGACGCGTTCGCCGCGCCTACGAACTAGCGTGACGCGCAGCGGGACCACAGTGGTGCGAACACTGCGAGACACCGCACAAACCGGGACACATCGCAACCGACTGAAGGGGAGCCGTGATCACTCTGACCCGCCGTGCCGTTTCCGCCTTGGCGCTCACCCTCGGCCTTCTCGGGCTGTGCATCGTGTCGGGACTGCCCGCCGCGCCGAGGGCCGGTGCAACCGGCACGGTCGGCACCGCGGCACCGCCGGCACCGCCGGCACGGCCAAGGTCCTCGGCCCGACCATCACCGTCCCGGCCACCGTCAGCGCGTCGAACTGGACGGTCGGCACCCCGCCCTCCGGCGTCGACCAGGCGGTCCTCCTCGCCGACTCGTGCGCCAGTGCCAGTTTCTGTGTCGCCGTCGGGCAGCAGGGCACCGGACCCTCGCCGCTGATGGAGGAATGGAACGGCACGGCCTGGACGCTGATGTCCAGCCCCACGCTCTCGGGGTCGGCAAGCTTGGCGGGGGTGGACTGCACGTCTTCGACCTTCTGCGTCGCCGTGGGTGGCGTGGAGTCCAGCACCCTCGTCGAGACGTGGAACGGAGCCACCTGGTCGGTCAGCACGAGCCCGAACGCCAGCGGAGCCATGAACACCTCTCTCGCAGGGGTCTCGTGCAGCACGCCATTCTTCTGCACGGCCGTGGGCCAGTCCTATTACGGCAGCAGTCAGTACGAACCGTTCATCCTGAACCTCGACGAATCCGTCTGGAGCTCGAACTTCGACCCCAATCCATCCAATGGTCCCCCCGGGGGTGGCCTTCTCAACGCCGTCTCGTGTGCAGCCGTGTGCATGGCCGTGGGTTCGGGCGGGGGCGGCGACACCGGATTGGCTTTGCAGTCGGGAGGAAGCTCAGGCTGGACTGCCGTCGCCAGCGCCGTCCCCACCGGAGACACCAGCGTCTCCTTCCGCGGTGTTTCCTGCGCCGGTACCTACCAGAACATCCATGGCCCAGGGTCGCAACCGTTCTGCATGCTCGACGGGCAGGCGTACGACGGGAGCGCGTATCAGACGCTCTTCGAGGAGTGGAACGGCGGCGAGTTCGACATCGTCCCGAGTCCCAACGCAGGCACCGACAGCAACCACCTGCAAGCACTTGACTGTTTCAGCCCCACCTCGTGCTCTGCCGTGGGTTATGCAGCCCCGCCGGCCGGCAGTACGAACGAGTCGTTCACGTGGGATGGCGCCGCCTGGTCGCTGCAGACGACCCCGGACCAGCAGGGGGCGACGGACACCGAGCTGAATGGCGTGTCCTGCGTCACGGATTGGCAGTGCGTGGCCGTGGGATTCAGCGTCTCGGGCACGACGAGCGCCTTCGTCATCACGGCACCGATCAGCCGGACCGGCTACCGATTCGTAGCTTCCGACGGCGGCATCTTCTCCTACGGCAACGGCGCGCCGTTCTTGGGTTCCATGGGTGGGCAGCCGCTCAACGAGCCCATCGTGGGCATGGCGGTGATGCCGGCCGGTGACGGGTACTACCTCGTCGCCTCCGACGGCGGCATGTTCTCCTTCGGCTCCGCAAAGTTCTGGGGGTCGGCCGGAGGCACGCGAGCTGAACGCGCCCATCGTGGGCATGGCGGTGAGCCCGGACGGGGATGGTTACTGGCTCGTGGCCTCAGACGGCGGCATCTTCTCCTACGGTGACGCGGCGTTCTACGGATCGGCCGGATCGCTCCACCTGAACAAGCCGATCGTGGGCATGGCCGCCACGCCGAACGGCCTCGGCTACTACCTGGTGGCGTCCGACGGCGGCGTCTTCACGTATGGCAACGCCGTCTTCTCCGGCTCGACGGGTGGCACGACGCTCAACCAGCCCATCGTCGGGCATGGCGGCGCCGGTGGGCGGCGGCTACTACCTGGTGGCCTCCGACGGCGGCATCTTCAGCTTCCCGACGACCGCCGGCCCGCCGTTCTACGGTTCGACAGGGTCCATCAAGCTCAACAAGCCGATCGTGGGCATGACCGCCGTCGCCGGGGGCTACTACCTCAGCGGATCCGACGGGGGCGTCTTCACGTTCCCGACCACCAACGGTCCCACCTTCTACGGCTCGACCGGGTCGATCAAACTCAACCAGCCCATCGTCGGGATCAGCGGGTAGCCGGGAGGGTTCTTCCGGTTCTTCTGGTTCTTCTGGGTGGCGGCCGGATCGGCCCCGCCGGAGCGGTTCCGGCGGGCTGACGCGGTGCGCCCCGCCGCGAGCCCGATTGCCCACAGAACAAGAACCTGTTCTAATCTCGGCCCGATGGAGTTCAACCTCGCCGACCTGTTCGAAGCGGCCGTCGACGCCTATCCCGAGCGCGAATACCTGGTCGCCGACGGCAAGCGGCGCACCTACGCCGAAATGGAGTCGCGGGCCAACCAGCTGGCCCATTACTTGGCGGCGCAGGGGATCGGGCCCGGCGATCACGTCGGGATCTACGCCTACAACTCGGTCGAGTGGGTCGAGACCGCGTGGGCCGTCTTCAAGCTGCGCGCCATCTGGATCAACATCAACTACCGCTACGTCAAGGACGAACTGCGCTACCTCATGGGGAACGCCGACCTCAAGGCGCTCGTGTACCAGCGTGAGTTCTCCCCTCTCGTGGCCGCGCTGAAGGGCGAGCTGCCAGACCTGCAGCAGCTGGTCGTCATCGAGGACGGCAGTGACGTCGAGCCGGCGCCCGGCTCGGTCCCCTACGAGGACGCGCTGCGCGGCCAGTCGACCGAACGGGACTTCGGGCCGCGCTCGGGCGACGACCTCTACATCCTCTACACCGGCGGTACCACGGGGATGCCCAAGGGCGTGGTGTGGCGCCACGAGGACGTCTTCTACGCGCTCGGCGGCGGCATCGACCCCATGAGCAACGAGCGCGTCACCGATCCGGCCACCGTGGCGCCCAAGGGTGCCGGCGGCGGCATGGTGCACCTGCCCGTGGCCCCGCTCATGCACGGCGCCACCCAGTGGTGTGTCATGGGCCAGAGCTTCGTGGGCTCCAAGATCGTCCTCATGGCCAAGTTCGACGCCCGCGAGGTGTGGGAGCTGGTGGGCACCGAGAACGTGAACTCCATCATGATCACGGGCGACGCCATGGGGAAGCCGCTCGTCGAGACCCTGGCCGCCTCGCGCGACGACTTCGACCTCTCGTCACTGCTGGCCGTCGTGTCCTCGGCTGCCCTCTTCTCGGCGCCGGTGAAGGACCAGTTCTTCGAGCAGCTTCCCAACCTCTACATCACCGACGCCGTCGGGTCTTCGGAAGGCGGCAACAACGGCCTGACCGTCGTCACCGCCGACAACACCGCCATGAAGAGCGGCCCGACCGTGCGCCTGCTGGGCAAGACCGTGGTGTTCGACGAGAACCTCGAGCCGGTCGAGCCCGGCTCGGGCATCATCGGCAAGATCGCCCGCGCCGGCGACATCCCGCAGGGCTACTACAACGACCCCAAGAAGACGGCCGAGGTCTTCATTGAGGTGCGCGGCACCCGCTACGTGATGCCCGGTGACTACGCCACGGTCGAGGCCGACGGTGGCATCACCCTGCTCGGGCGCGGCTCCATCGTGATCAACTCCGGTGGCGAGAAGATCTTCCCCGAAGAGGTGGAGTCCGCCGTGCGCTCCCATCCCGACGTCTTCGACGCCATCGTGTGCGGGGCACCCGACGAGCGCTGGGGACAGACGGTGGCGGCCATCATCGAGCCGCGGCCGGGCCACGAGGTGCCGTCACTCGAGTCGATCCAGGAGCGCTGCCGCGAGTTCGTGGCCGGGTACAAGGTCCCCCGCCGGCTTCACGTCGTCGACAAGGTGGAGCGCTCGCCGTCCGGCAAGCCCGATTACACCTGGGCCGCCTCCATTGTGCAGGGGCCGACGGCCGGGGCCTAGCGGCCCGCGAACAACGGCGGCCCAATGGCCATCGACGCAGCGCGCCCGGCGGGTTACGGTGGGTCCATCAGCCCCCATCCGAACGCCGCTTCCCCCCGACGGCCGGCCACGCGGTTGACCAGCCGACTGGCAGGTGGAGTGACCCTGCTCGTCCTCGCCCTCGTCCTCGCCCTCGGCAGCGCCGTCGCCCTCGGCGCTCCGGGGTTGTCCGGTGTGTCGGACGTGTCCGGTGCGGGCGGCGCCACGCCGCATGTCGATGCCTCCACCTCGTGGACCGTGTATCACGGCAACACGCTCGGCTCGGGCGTGGACACCTCGGGGGTGTCGTTCTCCCCGGCGTCCACGGCATGGACCTCGAGCACGCTCGACGGGCAGGTCTACGGCGAGCCCCTCGAGGCCACCGGGCGCGTCTACGTCGCCACCGAGAACGACACCATCTACGCCCTGGCCGCCAATACCGGTGCGGTCCTGTGGTCCAGCCACGTCGGGACACCGGTTCCCTCGGGCGACCTTCCGTGCGGCGACATCAGCCCGACGGTCGGCATCACCGGGACCCCGGTGCTCGACGTCGCCCGCGGCGAGATCTTCGCGGTGGCCGACGAGCTGAGCGGGAGCTCGCCGACGCACGTGCTGGTGGGCCTCAACATGTACACCGGGACGACGTTGCTCGACCAGGCCGTGGACCCACCCGGCCAGGCCCCCGCGGCCATTCTGCAGAGGACCGGCCTGAACCTGAGCAACGGCAACGTGATCTTCGGGTACGGGGGCAACGACGGTGACTGCTCCACCTACAGCGGCTGGGTCGGCTCCGTGCCCGAGGGCGGCGGGACGCCGGGCTACTACCAGGCGGTGCCGATCGGGAACGACGGGGCGGTGTGGATGGGTGGCGCCGCACCCGAGGTGGACGGGTCCGGCAACATCTGGGTCGCCACCGGGAACGGGTCCTCGTCGACGCCCTACGACTTCAGCGACTCCATCGTGGAGCTGACCCCGGCCCTGGCTCGCTCCCAGTACTTCGCCCCGAGCAACTGGTCCTTCATGAACTCGCACGACCAGGATCTCGGCTCGACCGCACCGGCGCTGCTCTCCAACGGGACGGCGTTGCAGGTCGGCAAGAACCAGCTGGCCTATCTCGTCAGCCAGTCGGACCTCGGCGGCAACACCGGGACCGGGATCGCCAGCGCGGCCGTGTGCCCGGGGGCCGACGCCGGATGGCGGCGACGCCGTCGTCGGCAACGTGGTCTACATCCCGTGCGAGAACGGGGTCCAGGCGGTGGCCACGAGCGCGTCCCCGCCATCCGTGTCGGTCCAGTGGACGAACGCCAGCGCCGGGGGCCCGCCCATCAGTGCCGGCGGGCTGGTCTGGTCGATCGGCGGGAGCTCGCTCTACGGCATCAACCCCACGAGCGGCGCCACGGTCGAGCAGCTGGCGGTCGGGAGCCAGTCCAACCACTTCCCGACGCCGTCGGTCGGCGACGGCCTGCTGCTCGCGCCATCGAGCGACCACGTCGTCGCCTTCGCCGGCTCGGCCGGCCTGCCCGGGCCACCCTCGCCGCCCCCCGCCGCCCCGGCGAACTCGTCCTACTGGCTCGTGGCCTCCGACGGCGGCATCTTCACCTTCGGCAATGCCAGCTTCTACGGCTCGACCGGGGGCACCCGCCTGAACCAGCCCGTCGTGGCCATGGCGCCCACGCCATCCAAGGGCGGCTACTGGCTGGTGGCCTCCGACGGGGGCATCTTCAGCTACGGGGACGCCGCCTTCCACGGCTCCATGGGCGGCCAGCACCTGAACAGCCCCATCGTCGGCATGGCCGCCACGCCCGACGGCGGCGGCTACTGGCTGGTCGCCTCCGACGGGGGCATCTTCAGCTTCGGTGACGCCAGCTTCTACGGCTCCATGGGGGGCAAACCGCTGAACAAGCCGATCGTGGGCATGGCCGCGACCCATGACGGACTCGGCTACTGGCTGGTGGCCTCCGACGGGGGCATCTTCAGCTTCGGGGACGCCTCCTTCCACGGCTCCATGGGAGGCCGGCCGCTCAACAAGCCCATCGTGGGCATGGCGGCCACGCCCGACGGCCTCGGCTATTGGCTGGTCGCCTCGGATGCGGGCATCTTCAACTTCGGCGACGCCGCCTTCTTCGGCTCCGCCGGCGGCCTGCCGCTGCGCAAGCCGGCGGTGGGCATGGCGGCGACGCCCGACGGGCGCGGCTACTGGATCGCAGCGTCCGACGGCGGCATCTTCAACTACGGGGACTCCAACTTCAGCGGGTCCGAGGGCAGCGTCCTGCTGAACAAGCCGGTGGTCGGGGTGGCGGCCCAGGGCTGACCCGCCGGCCCGGCCTCCCCCGCCTCGTCCCGCCTCGCCCCGCCTCGTCCCACGCCACGCGAAGATGCAGCGGTGGCCCCCTCCTCCCTGCTCCTCCTGACCGGCTCACCGGGGTGCGGCAAGACCACCGTGGCGCCGTTGGTGGCCGATCGCCATGATCCCTCGGCCTGCCTCGATCTCGACTGGTTCTTCGCCAAGCTGCGGCGGGGTGCGATCGAGCCGTGGCGGCCGGAGGCGCACACCCAGAACCGGGTCGTGCTGCAGGCCGCGGCCGACGCGTCGGCGGCCTTCGCCGCCGGGGGCTACCTCACGGTGGCCGAGGGGATCCTGTATCCGTTCATGCTCGACCTGTTCGCCGCCGCCTGCCGCCGCGACGACGTCGCCCTGCACTACGCGGTGCTGCGCGCCCCGATCGACCTGGTGCAGCGGCGCGTCCAGGACCGGCGCACGGAGCCGCAGCACGCGGGTGCCCTGGCCGATGCCGCGGTCGTCGACGACCTGTGGGCGCAGTTCGAGCAGCACGGCCTCGCCGAGCGCCATCGCGTCGACGTCGGTCACCACAGCGCTGACGAGGTGGCCGAGGAGATCGACCGCCGGCTCGGGGCCGGCGAGTTCCGCCTGGAGGAACCAGAGGAACTGGAGGAACTGGAGGTCTAAGAGCCGCCGGCGGCCAGGCGCAGCTTGGTGGTGCGGTGCTCGGGGTCCTTGTCGAACTGCTGCAGCACCTGCTTGCCGAAGGTCTCGACCGCTTCCTGGCAGGCCTCGATCTCCATGGAGGTCGACAGCATGCCGAACGCGAGCTGGTCGGCACCGGTGGCGGCGAAGTTCTCGACCGCCTTGCCGACCTCGTCGGGCGTGCCGACGGCGGTGGCACCCATGGCGATGGCTGCGTCGAGCGTCGCAGCGTCCATGGGCGGGATGATCTCGGGCCACTCGGGGATGCCGGGGGGCCGGGGGAACGTGTCGAGGTAGCGGAAGACGAGGCTCAGGTGGTAGTTCGAGTCCGCCTCGAGGAACGTCTTGCGAGCCTTGGCGCCGTCCTCCATGCAGATCATCTGCGTGGTGATCATGACGTTGTCGTTGACGAAACCGCCCACCGGGTTCTTGCAGTCGCCGATCTTCTCCTTGTAGCGCGAGACCAGCGGGGTCAGCTGGTCGGGCGTCGAGAAGCCGAAGCACAGGACACCCACGCCGAGCTCGGCGGCCAGGTCGAAGGTGCCGGGACTGCCCGCTGCCATCCAGATGGCGGGGTGGGGCTTCGAGTACGGCTTGGGCAGCACATTGCGGCTGGGCATGGAGAAGAACTTGCCGTCGTAGCTGTAGTCCTCGTCCTTCCACATCCTCACGATCTGGGGCAGGGTCTCGGCCACCATCTCGCGGGTGAGGTCGGAGTCGTTGATCCCGAAGCCTTTCTGCTCGGTGGTCGAGGACCCGCGGCCCGTGCCGAACTCGAAGCGACCCTCGGAGAGGTGGTCGAGCATGGCCACCCGCTCGGCAATGCGGGCCGGGTGGTTCACCGGCGGCGTGATGTTGAAGATGCCCGAGCCGATGTGGATGTTCTTGGTGCGGGCCGCCACGAAGGCGAGGAACGACTCGGAGGCCGACAGGTGGGAGTACTCGGTCAGGAAGTGGTGCTCGGAGGCCCACGTGTACTTGAACCCGGCCCGGTCCGCCGCCTCGATGAACGCGACCTCATCCATGATGCGGTCGTGCTCGGCTGACGCGCCGTGCCGTTCGACATAGGTGGGCAGCACGCAGGCGGCGTTGAAGATGCCGAATTCCATAGCTTTGACGTCCTCGTCTACGGTGCCGCGGTCCGTTCCGCCGGCGCTCTAGCGACGGTAACACGGGCCTGATTAAAGTGCAACGTGTTCCAATAATGGGACTCCCATCCCAGGTCAGAGCAGTTTGGAGATGCATTCTGTGGCCCCTCCCGAGGCGCAACCGACAACCCCAGGCGCCGCACCGGTGCAACCCGAAGGGACCATCACCCAAGCCGTCCTGACCCTGGCGGACGTCGACCGGCTCGGCCTGGTGGCCAACGACCTGCGTCTGAGCCACGCCGAGGTGGTCGGCCTGGCGGCGGCGCGGGCGGCGTGGCTGCGGTCCCTGCGCCAGGAGGGGCCCTTCCATGTGGCCCTCCTGCTCGACAACGTGCCCGAGTTCGTCTTCTGGTTGCAGGCGGCCGCGCTGGCGGGCGCCGTGGTCGTCGGCGCCAATCCGACCCACCGGGGCGACGAGCTGGTCCGCGACCTCTCCCACACCGAGTGCCAGTTCCTGGTCACGGACTCGACCTATCTGCCCCTGGTGGAGGGATCGCGCATCGGTGACGCGCTGGGCGAGGTCGGCGCGGCCAACCCACGCGTGCTCGTGCTCGACACGCCGTCGGCGCGGGACGCGCTCCAGCAATTCGGGTCGGCACGGGCGACCGAGGTGGTCGACCCCACGGTGACCCCCGAGACGCTCGGGTACCTCCTCTTCACCTCCGGGACGTCCGGCGCGCCGAAGGCGTGCCTCTGCAGCCAGGGCCGGTTGGCCCGCATCGGTGCGATCGTGGCGCAGATGTACGCGCTCGAACCGGCCGACGTCTGCTACCTGTCGATGCCGCTCTTCCATTCCAACGCGCTGATGGCGGGCTGGGGGCCGGCGCTCGTGGCGGGGTCGACCGCCGCGCTCCCCTCGTCGGGACGCTTCTCGGCGTCCGGCTTCCTGCCCGACGTGCGGGCCGCCGGCGCCACGTACTTCAACTACGTCGGCAAGCCGCTGTCCTTCATTCTGGCCACGCCCGAGCGACCCGACGACGCCGACAACCCCCTGATCCGCGCCTTCGGCAACGAGGGCACGACCGACGACGTGGCCCGCTTCGCCGAGCGTTTCGGTGTGACCGTGACCGACTCCTACGGCTCGACCGAGGGTGGCGCCACCGTGCAGCGCACACCGGACACGCCCCATGGCGCGTTGGGGCGGGCGCCGGAGGGCACGGTCGTGCTCGATCCGGCCACCGGCGCCGAGTGCCCGCCCGCTCGCTTCGACGAGCAGGGGCGCCTGCTCAACGCCGAGGAGGCCATCGGCGAGCTCGTCTCGAGGTCGGGCGGCGCCGGGTTCGAGGGGTACTGGCACAACCACGAGGCGGAGACGGCCCGCCTGAAGGAGGGGTGGTACTGGACCGGCGACCTGGCCTACCGCGACGAGGCCGGCTTCTTCTACTTCGCCGGGCGCGACCACGACTGGCTCCGGGTGGACGGGGAGAACTTCGCCTCGGCACCGATCGAGCGCATTTTGCAGCGGCATCCCGACATCGTCCTGGCCTCGGTCTACGCCGTACCCGACCCGGTGGTCGGCGACCAGGTGATGGCGGCGGTCCAGCTGCGGCCGGGGCTCGACCTGCTGGACGCGAGTGCGCTGCCCGAGTTCCTCGCCGCCCAGGGCGACCTCGGCACCAAGTGGGCGCCGCGCTTCGTGCGCATGAGCGCGGAGTTGCCCGCCACCGCCACGAACAAGGTGCTCAAGCGGTCGTTGCGGGTGGAGCGATGGAACTGCAGCGATCCGGTGCTCTGGCAGCCCGACAAGGGCGGCCCCTATCGCCTCCTGAGCGAGGCCGAGGCGGCCGAACTCGAAGCGTCCGTGGGCGACCGGGCGCTCTGAGCCGCACCGGCAGCCGCGACCGGCGGAGCCGCACCGGCAGCCGCACCGGCGACGGCACCCATACCGGCGTCAGCGATCGACGCCGAGGACCAATCCGCTCGTGGGCACACCCGTGCCCGCCGTGACCACCACGTGCTCGAGCTCGGGCACCTGGTTCACCGACGTGCCGCGCACGAGCCGCGTGCCCTCGGCGATGCCGTTCATCCCGTGCAGGTACGCCTCCCCGAGTTGCCCGCCGTGGGTGTTGATCGGCAGGGCTCCCCCGAGCTCGAGCCGGCCGTCGCGAATGAAGTCCTTGGCCTCGCCCTTGCCGCAGAACCCGAGCTCCTCGAGCTGGTAGAGCACGTAGGGCGTGAAGTGGTCGTAGAGGATGGCCGCCTGCATGTCGTCGGGCCCCAACCCCGAGGTCTCCCACAGCTGGCGCGCCACGACGCCCATTTCGGGCAGCCCCAAGAGATCGTCGCGGTAGTAGCTGGTCATCATGTCCTGACCGGCCCCGGAGCCCTGCGCCGCGGCGCGGATCACGACCGGGGCGGTCTGCAGGTCGCGGGCGCGCTCGAGCGAGGTCACGACCAGCGCCTGTCCCCCGTCGGTCTCCTGACAGCAGTCGAGCAGGTGCAGCGGCTCGACGATCCAGCGACTGTTCTGGTGGTCCTCGAGCGTGATCGGCTGCTCGTAGAACCACGCCTTCGGGTTGGTCGCCGCGTGCTTGCGGTCGGCCACCGCCACGCGGCCCAGGTCCTCGCTGGTGGCGCCGGTCTGGTGCAGGTAGCGCTGCGCCGCCATGGCCACCCAAGACGCCGGGGTCAGCAGGCCCACCGGCAGGTACGAGGCCATGTGCGCGTTCTCCGCGTTGGGCAGCGGTGCGCGCCCCTGGACGCCGGTACCGAAACGGTTGCCGGAACGCTCGTTGAAGGCGCGGTAGCAGACGACGACATCGGCCACACCCGAGGAGACCGCCAGCGCGGCCTGCTGCACGGTGGCGCACGCCGCGCCACCGCCGTAGTGGATGCGGCTGAAGAAGGTGAGGTCGCCGATGCCGAGGCTGCGCGCGATGTCGACGTCAGGATTGGTGTCCGAGCTGAAGGTCACCATGCCCTGGACCTCGGACGGGGCGATGCCGGCGTCGGCCAGCGCGGCGGCGACGGCTTCGACGGCGAGCCGGAGCTCCGAGCGCCCCGACGCCTTCGAGAACTCGGTCGCGCCGATGCCGGCGATGGCCGTGGCGCCCGAGAACGAGTGGGAGCGGGCCATCACGTGCCCATCCCGTCGGTCCCGTCGGCCACCGGCAGCAGCAGGACCACCGTGCCCGTCACGTGGTCACCCAGGTCGTTGGCGCCGCGCAGCGAGACGGTCACCGCGCCGTACCGCCCGTCTTCGGTCAGCGCGCCCTTCTCGGTGACCGAGCCCGTCAGGGTCATGGTGCAGTCGGGATGGTTCGGGGCACCGAGCCGGATGTTGACCTCCTGCAGACGGCTGCGCGGCCCGGACCAGTCGGTGACGTAGCGGCCGACCAAACCGTTTGTGGTGAGGATGTTCATGAAGATGTCCTTGGAGCCGCGCTGTTTGGCCAGGACCGAATCGTGGTGCACGTCCTGGTAGTCCCGGCTGGCGATGGCGCCGGACACGATCAGCGTGCGCGTGATCGGCAACACGAGCGTCGGCAGCTCGTCGCCCACCGAGACGGCGGCGAAGGTCGGCCCGGACAGATCGACCGCGCTCACGACGTCGCTCCCGCCCGGGCCAGCGCCTGCGTGGCGATGTCCGCTCCCAGCTTGGCCAGCTGTGCGCTGGGTCCGCCCAGCAACAGCTCGATCTGCTTGCCCCAGAGGAAGTAGCGATGGATGGGGTACGAGATGTCCGCCCCCATGCCTCCGTGGAGATGCTGGGTGGCGTGGACCGTCCGCTGCCCCCGTTCGGAGGCCTGCCACTTGGCCACCCGGGCCGCGTCGACGGCGTCGCGGCCGGTGTCGAAGCGCCAGGCCGCGTTCTGCCAGGTCACGCGCATCGCCTCGATGTCGATGGCGGCGTCCGCCGCCCGCAGCATGGTGCCCTGGAAGGTGCTCAGGGGCCGGCCGAACTGCTGGCGGGTGTTCAGGTAGGCCGCCGTCGTGGTGAGCGCTCTCTCGCACACCCCCACCTGCAGGGCGCAGAGGGCGATGGTCGAGGCGGTCAGGAGGACGTCGAGCGCGGCGCGCCCCGACTCCGGGCCGACCAGGACGTCGTCGGCGGCGACCACGACACCCTCGGCGTGGAGATGCGGGTGGATCTCGCGGTTGGTGGTGACCGCGCGCTCGAGAGTCACGCCTGGTGCCGACGGATCGACCAACACCAGCAACACGCTGCCGTCGTCCGTCCGGGCGGGCAGCACAATGCGGTCCGCCAGGTGGGCCTGCGGCACCGTGAGCTCTGTCCCGTCCAGGATCCACTCGTCATCCGGACCGCCCGGCGACCCCGAGCTGCCGGATCCGCCCGCACGGGCCCGCACCGACGGCATGCCGGTCGGACTGTGCGCGCTGCCGCTCAGCGCCGCCGTGAGGATGACGTCGCCGGCCACGACGCCCGGCAGCCAGCGGGCACGCTGGGCGTCGGAACCGAAGCGCGCCAACGGCAGCGCGCCCAGCACGAGCGTTGACCACAGCGGCACCGGCGCCACTGCGTTGCCCTGTGCCTCCAGGAGGAGGCACAGCTCCATGAGGCCGTACCCGGCACCCCCGTCGGCCTCGGGCACGGCGAGCCCGAGCAGGTCCGCCTCGGCCAGGGCCTTCCACAGCGCGCGGTCGATGCGGTCGGTGCCGGCCTCGACGGCGGCGATCTTCTCTGCGTCGACCAGGCCGGCGAAGAGACCGGTCGCGGCCTCGGCCACCGCCAGCTGCTCGTCGCTCAGGGTGAAGTCCATCAGCCTCGGGCTCCCTTCCCGGCCTCGGCGGTGCCGGCCGGCACGAACACGGGCAGGGACAGCTCGTCGTCGTAGTCGACGAACGTCACCTGCAGGGGCATGCCGATGGTGATGTCGTCGGGCTCCACACCCTCGAGGTTGGCGACCACCCGGGTCCCCTCCTCCAGCTCGATGAGCCCGATGGGCAGCGGGTACTCGAACGCCGGCACCTGCGGGTAGTGCACCACCACGTAGGAGTAGAGCGTGCCCCGGCCGCTCGCCTCCACCGTGTCCCACTCGAGCGAGCCACAGTTGCCACAGGCGGGCAGCGGCGGGTGGCGCAGGGTGCCGCACGAGACACAGCGCTGGATCAGCAGCGTGTGCGCGCGGGCGCCCTCGAACCAGAACGCGTTGTCCTGGGTGATGGCCGGGTGCGGGCGCGGCGGGCGGGCGGGCTTCTTCGCGGGCGGCAGGAATTTGAGGATGCGGAAGCGCATGGTGGCCACCGGCTCTCCCGCGTCGTAGAGCGCCTGCACCTCGGCGTCCGACGCCGGCCACACGGGGACGTCTTTGTCCGGGACAGCCACGTAGTCCAGCCGCGTCGTGAGGAAGCGCCCCGTGCCCAGTGCCGTCCGCTTCGGGTCCGAGATCGCCTCGATCACCGAGCGCACCAGCAGCCGGTCGCCCACCACGAGTGGGCGCCCATAGGACTGATCGCAGTTGGTGGCGACCACGGAGGTGAGCCCCTCGTCGTCGAGCAGGGTCATCATCCGGTCGTTGGGCCCGTTCCCTTGCTCGGTGCCCTCGGCCCGGGCCTCTTCGACGAGGATGGAGGCGCGCAGACCCCGCATGATCCAGGCCTGCAGCATGGTCGGCGGAGCGATCAGTTCGTCGTATCCCGCGGCCCGGGCCGCCTCGTCGGACACGTACACCGGGTTGTGGTCGCCCATCGCCTCGACCCAGTGCCGGATCATGGGCACGTTGACTGCGTCGGGCGACAGGTTCGGCCTGCCGGCCACCTGCCCGATCAACGTCGCCAGCTCGGCGCTGTGGTCCGGGAACGGCGCCAGCTCCTCGAAGCGCTCGGCTGCCCCTCCGGCCGCCGCCGCAGCCGCCGCCGCAGCGGCCGCGCTCACCGCGCCCCCCGGGTCATGCCCAGGCCGGCCGTGGCCACGATCTCGCGCTGGACCTCGTTGACGCCGCCACCGAACGTGTTGATCTGCGCCTGGCGCCCCGTGGCCTCGACCCGCCCCCGCAACACCGCCCCCGGTGACCCGGGCACCAGGTAGCCGGCCGCGCCCACCACGCCCAGCAGCAACCGGGTCACCTCAATGATGCGCTCGGTGCCGAACACCTTGATCGACGAGGACTCGGCGCCCGTCAGCTCCCCGTCGGCCACGTGGACCGCCATGCGCCAGTTGAGGAGCCACATCGCCTGGAGCTCGGCGTGGCACTTGGCCAGGTCCATCTGCACCCAGCCCTGTTCAATGAGCGTCCGGCCGTCGTCCGTCGGCTGCGCCGCCGCCCAGTCCACGATGTCCTCGTACAGCGAAAGGGCCAGACCGCTCCATGCGGCCAGTCCCACCCGCTCGTGGTTGAGCTGGGTCGTGATCATGCGCCAGCCCTCGTTCTCGTCGCCCACGCGGTTGGTCACGGGCACGCGCACGTTGTCGTAGAAGGTCTGCGACGTGGTCAGCCCGCCCACGGTGTGGATGATCGACCACTCGAAGCCGGGCGAGGTCGTCGGCACGCACAAAATGGAGATGCCCTTGTGCTTGGGAACGTCCGGATCGGTGCGGCAGGCGAGCCAGACGTAGTCGGCCTGGTCGGCGCCGCTGGTGAAGATCTTGGCCCCGTTGACACGTACTCGTCGCCGTCGCGCACGGCGCGCGTGCGCAGCGACGCCAGGTCGGTGCCGGCCTCGGGCTCGGTGTACCCGATGGCGAAGTTCAGCTCGCCGGCGAGGATCTGCGGGAGGAAGAACGACTTCTGCTCCTCGGTGCCGAAGCGCATGATGGTCGGGCCGACGGTGTTGATGGTGACGAATGGGAAGGGCGCCCCGGCGCGCCGCGTCTCGTCGAAGAAGATGAACTGGTCCGTCGCCGGCCGGCCCTGCCCGCCGAACTCCGTGGGCCACCCGATGCCGAGCCAGCCGTCCTTGCCGATCTGGCGCACCACTTGCGACCAGGCCTCGCCGCCCTCACCGCCGGCGGCCAGGCCGCCGCGCACCTCGTCGGTCAGGAGGTCGGCGTAGTACTGGCGCAATTCCGCACGCAGTGCCTTCTGTTCGGGGCTCTCTTCGAGGAACATCGTGGGGCAGCCTCGCGTGCATTCTGCGGTCCCTGCCAGGTCAAGGCCGCGCTGCCGAAAACTGTAACACGTTCTCGTTTCGGCAGCCCGGGTCACCGGTCCCCCGGACCGGGGTGGGCCGCCGCCCCGATCTGCCCCGATCCGGCGCGGCGGCCAGGCACCGGAAGAACCGGAAGAAGAAGCGGCGTCAACCCTCCCGCGCCAGCGGTCGGTCGGGCCGGGATGTCGAGACGAACAGGTTCAGCCCCAGGCGCTCCGAGAGATAGGCCGTCATCTGCTGCCCGCGGACGCTGTTCCCCGCCTCGTCGAGCGGCGGCGAGTACGTGCCGACGCCACCCTTCCCGGGGGACACGGTCACCAGCCCCCCGCTGACCCCGCTCTTGCCCGGCAGGCCGACCTCGTAGAGCCAGTCGCCCGAGCGCTCGTAGAGGCCGGCCGTCGCCAGGACGGGCAGCACGCGCCGGCACGTCGCCGGGGCAATGGCCCGCTCACCGGTCATCGGGTTCACCCCGCCGTCGGCCAGCGTGGCGCCCATGACCGCGAGGTCGCGGGCCGACACGCGCAGCGAGCACTGCCGCGTGTAGGCGTCCGTGGTGACGTCGGGATCGGCGTACATGCGCCCGTACCCGCTGAGCAGATGGGCGATGCCGCGGTTGCGGTCGTTGGTCGCCGCCTCGGACTCGTAGACCGCATCGTCCATGCGGAGCGTGCGCCCGGCGAACACCGACAGGCCGGCGGCGACGTGGGCGAACTTCTCCTCGGCCGTGTCCCCCGGCACGAGGCTGGTGGTGGCCAGCGCACCGGCGTTCACCATCGGGTTCATGGTGCGGTCCTCGTTGAGCTCGACCCCCATGACCGAGTCGAAGGGCAGCCCGGTGCTGTTGACCCCCAACCGGCTCCGGGCCTCGTCGGGGCCGAGCAGGTCGCACACCAGGGCGAAGACGAACAACTTCGAGATGCTCTGGATGGTGAACTCCTGCTCGGCATCGCCGATGGCGAAGAGCCCGCCGTGCACCCCCGCCACGCAGACGCCGAACGCATCGGGCGCGGCCGCGGCCAGCGCGGGGATGTAGTCGGCCACCTTGCCCTCGTCGAGGTTACGGAAGCGCTCGTAGCCCGCCTCGACGATGGCGCGGATCTCCTCGTCGGTGGGCAGGTTCCCTGTCGAGATCCAGTGGGCGACCGCTTCCTGCTCGTGGTCCATACGCGTCCTCTCGTCGGTTGCCGATCCGGGAAGCCTCGCCTACGCGGTGGGGTCGTCCACCTCGGTCAGGTCGTCCTGCGTGATGGCGGGCAGCTTGGCGATGCCGCTGAGGAGATGGCGCTCCCAGACCTTGCGCAGCTTCTCGAGCAGAGGCGAGTCGCTCTCAATGCGGAACTGGCTCAGCGTGCGGGTCTCGTTGAAGTAGAAGCCGATGTCGTAGGGCGGGCCGACCGAGAGGTTGGCGGCGGCGGTGCTGAGCATGGACCCGAGGGCGATCTTGGCCGCCGTCACCAGGTCGACGTGCCCCTCCACGGCCAGCTCCAACATGAACTTGCCGTACTTGCTCTCCCCGATCTGGAGGAAGGGGCGGTCGTCCGAGGCGCGGATGTAGTTGCCCTCGGGGTACACGAGGAGGATGTCCGGCTCCTCGTCCCCCACGTGGCCACCCAGAATGAAGGTCGCCGTGCCGTCGGCGCCCACCTGGCCCAGCCCTTCCTGGTGCTCGGCCGCCACCTCGCGGCTCAGTCGCCCCAGGTACAGCGCCGCCTCGAACAGGTGGCCGACCGTGGCCAGGCTCTCGGTCGCCTCGCCGGCGGCCAGGTCCCGGGCCATGCGGTCGAGGACCTCCTGCGTCGTGGCGAGGTTGCCGGCCGACTCGATCACGAAGATGCGGTCGTGGGCGGGTTGGAGCACGTGCATCTTGCGATAGGTGCTCACGTTGTCGACCCCCGCGTTGGTGCGGGTGTCGGCCAGGAAGAGCATCCCCTCGTGCAGGCGCAGGGCCAGGCAGTAGGTCACGCGTCGCCGTCCTCGTCGAGTCGGTTCAGGTCGGGAGATCCGACAGCCGTCGGGCGAACATATCCGCTCCCGACCTGGGGCCGGGCAAGCGGCCGCCCCGCCACGCCGTCAGGACCGTGGCCCGACCTCGAGCAGGAGGTCGTCGAGCCGGCGGCCGAGCGCCCACCCGACGTAGACGGCGAAGTGGACGACCAGCTCCTCCAACTCCTCCCTCGTCAGCTCCCCCAGCGCGAGCGCCGCCTCGAGATGGGCCCGGGTCTCAGTCTCGACACCGACGGCGGCGCAGCAGCAGATGCTGATGATCCGCCGATCCCGTCGGCTCAGGTGGTCCTCTCTCGTCCAGATCTCGCCGTAGAGGTAGTCGAGGGACGCGCTGCCACGGAACGCGGTCGACGGGGACGGTGGATCCTCGCCGTGCACGGCGCGATAGGCCGCCTCACCACGCGCCCGGCGCTCCCCGGCGGAAACGGGCTCGGCCCAGGGCACGAACCGCAGCGGCGGGGCCTTCTCACCGCGTTGCTCGGCCAGTTTCGCCACCGCCATCATGCCGTGCATGCTCAGCACGGACGCCTTCGGCCAACCCAGCTGGGTCGCGAAGTGCAGGACGAACTCGTCGAACTCCTCGGCGTTGATGTCGCCGCTGTTGAGCGCCGCCCAGACGTGGGTCTCGAGAGGAAACGCCGCATCGGTGGACCCGAGGCAGGCGAGGGTGATGAAGCGGCGGTCGCGCGCGGTCAGCACCCCGCGGCGCCACATTTCGCCGAACACGAAGCCGATGACGCCGGCATCGATGTAGGCCGAGCTGGGACCGGGGCTTGGCGTCGTCATGATGCGCTCGTACTCGGCCCGCGCCGCAGCCTGCCGTTCGTCTCGATCGGTCCAGGTGTCCATCGGGTCCTCTCACTTCGTCGCTTCGGTCGGTGTCAGGGCGCGTCAGCCCGGTGGGGCCGTGGTGAGCGCGGCGACCAGTCCGCCGTCGACCCGCACGTCGCACCCGTTGATGAACCGCGCCGACGGACTCGCTAGGAACGCGAGGACGTCGGCGATGTCCGCGGGCCGACCGGGCAGTTCCTCCGACCCGCCGTCCCCGGGCGCCGCCAGCGGCGTCCGGCCGATCAGCCTCCGCTTGCCTGGATTGTCCTTCAACTCGAGCTGCCCCATGGGCGTGTCGATGAGCCCGGGCGAGAGGGAGAGGATCCGTCCGCCCCGGGCTCCCCAGGCGGGGGCGAGGCGCTCGCAGAGCCGGACGACGCCGTGCTTCGCCAAGGCGTACGCCGTCCCCGGATCGAGTGGAGTCCCGAGCGCACGCTCCACCCTCGTCCCGAGCCCCGGCGCCAGCGGGTCGTCCAATGCGGCGCGCACGTCGGGAGGGACGGGGAAGAGGTGCGCGGCGATGGAGGCGATACAGATGGCGACCGAGCCCGCGCCGGCGCTCTTCTCGAGCCCCTCGACGAGCGCAGCCGTCCCCACGAGATCGACCTGGAGGACGCGCGCCGCGTCGTCCATCATCGGGGAGACGCCGGCCAGGTGCAGCAGCCGATCGAGGCCGCCCAGCGACCCGATCCGCCCCACGAATGCATCGATCGACTCCAGTGAGCCGAGGTCCACCACCGCGCACTCGGCCTCGGGTGCGAGCACACGGGCCTCCTCGAGGGCACCCTCGTCGATGTCGACCAGCACCAGCCTGCTGTCGCGGAAGCGCTCGACGCAGGCCCGACCCATCCCTCCTCCGGCACCCGTGACGACGGTCACGCCCACCGTTCGTCCCCCCAGCCCGTCATGCGCGTCCTCCCGCGACGTTCGGCCCGTACTCAGCGGGTCGTCTGGACATTAAGACACTTGACTTGATCTGTAAAGGAGTGGTCAGATGGTGCGGGTGGTGGTCCGGTGATGGCAACGGCAACGGCGACGCTTCCCTTGTCGACCAAGGAGCAGATCGTCCTGGCGGCCGAGCGGCTCTTCGCCGAACGCGGCTACGAGGGCGTGTCGCTGCGTGAGATCGGCGTCGCAGCGGGGAGCGGGAACAACTCCGCCGTCCAATACCACTTCGGCTCGAAGGAGCAGCTCGTCGTTGCCATCTTCGAAAACCGTCTCACCTACATCGACGAGCGCCGGGTCGTCCTGATGGCACAGCTCGAGCCGCGCGACATCCGCGCCTGGGTCGAGTGCTACGTGCTCCCGCTGCTGGAACAGGGGGAGATCGACGGGAGCCACTACATGAGCTTCATCGCCGCCGTCGAGCACCAGGTCGGCCTCTTCGAGAACCTCCCGGAGCGGTTCGCGGTGAGAACGCAGACATTTCGCGACGCGGTGGCGGGTCTCATGTCCGACGTGCCGGAGCCACTGCGATCGCATCGGATCCTGCAGGTCGTGCGTCTGAGCGTGCATGCCGCGAGCGCGCGTGAACGCGCCAAGGCGCAGGGACTGGAGGTGCTCCCCTTCGCCGTCCATGTCGCCGACCTGCTCGACGGCTGGGCCGGCTTCCTCGCGGCGCCGGCCTCGGGCGACGCCCTGGCATCCATCGCGGGCTACTCGCCCACGGCCCGCGGCCTGCCCTTCCTGGTGTGACGGTGATCAGCGAGCGTCTCTGCCCAGAGGAACCCTGTCGCCGCCGCGCTGAGGCGGTGGGGGCGGCGTGAGGGGAGGATGCGCATGAGCGTCGACACGCGCACGCGACCGATCAACGGGGACGGGCCTGCGGACCCGGCGGCGTTCTTCGACGGGCCATGGCGTGAGGCCTCGGCCCGTCACGGCCGGCGTGCGGCCGAGGACGCGCTGCGGCTCAGCCTTGGTCCTCTCACCATCCGGGTGGACGATGCCGCGTGGACGTTGCGCCCCTCCACCGACGGTATCGCCGTGGATCGGGGAACGGCGGGAGCGGCGGCGGCGGTCACCCTCGACCGGGCCGCCTTCGCGGACCTCTTCTACGAGCGGCGGACGGCGCTCGGACTCGTCATCGCCGGGCGGGTCGCGGGCGATCCGGCAGCCAACGACGCGTTCTGTGCCTGGGACCCGGTCCTGCGCTCCTTCCTCGACGGCCGCGGCGTCTACCGGCCGGGTGCTCTCTCGCTGCTGGCGCCGGACGGGGCACCGCTCGACCTCGACCAGCGGTTCCGTTTCGGCGAGGCGCAGGCCGACGCAGCCCATTTCCTCCAGGAGGCCGGGTTCCTCCTCCTGCAGGGCGTGTTCACCGAGGCGGAGATGGATGCGGTCGACGCCGACCTGCGCGCGGCGGTCGACGCGGCCCGTCCCGACGACGGCACGTCCTGGTGGGCGTCCACCCGCAGCGGAGCGCAGTACCCGTGCCGGATCCTCGACTTCGCGCAGCAGTCGCCCGCGTTGCGTGCTCTCATCGCCGGTGCGCGCTACACCTCCATCGGTGATCTGCTCGGCGACGGCCACACACCGGGTGATCCCTTCGGGGAGCACTTCTCCGACGTCACCGCCGAGGGCCTTCTCAAGCGCGTCGACTCGGTCGACGGGCTCGTCTGCCTGCCGTGGCACAAGGACTGTGACCGCGGCGGCCATTCCCTGTTCTGTTCGGGCCTCACCGTCGGGGTGTGTCTCACGCCCGTCGACGAGGAGCACGGCGGACTCGACGTCATGGCCGGGTCCCACCGGGCCAACATCGCCCGAGCGCAGGTCGACACGCTCGATCTCCCCGCGGTGACGCTGCGCGCCGAGCGCGGTGACGTCACCGTCCACATGTCCTGCACCCTCCACCGCTCGACGCACCCGACGAGCCGGGAACGGCGCGTCGCCTACACCGGATTCGCCCTGCCCCCGCGTCCAGGGGACGGACACGCCGAGGACGCCCAAGCCGGACTGCGGCGGGACCGGGCCGCCATCGGCGTCTCGAGCGGGCGTGAGCTCTTCAGGACGGGCGGCGCGACCTGACCGCCGGTCCCGGGTGGGTCGGCCCTAGTCCCGCGCGTGCGAGAGGGCTTCGGCCTTGCTGTCGAAGCCGACGATGTCCACGATTCGACCGTTGCGCACCGTGAGCACCTGATACCGCAGGGCCGCCCCTCCTCGTTCGCGCGCGCCCTCGGTGCCTCGTACGGTCAGGCTCACGAGCAGGCGGTCACCGAGCACTTCCACGTCGAACGCGGTGCCCTGCACGCCCGACTCCTGCGCGCGCGAATACCAGTTCACGACCTGGTTGCGGTTCTGGCAGGTGGGCGTCTTGGCGCCCGGCGCGCCCCAGGTCACATTGGGGTCCAGGAACTCGGCGAACGCCGAGACGTCCCCGGCAACAAGCGCCGTCCGGACCTGCGCCGCCAACTCCTCGGAGATCACGTCCACCACGGCTCAGGCTACCCACAGACCCGGCTCGAGCGTCGGGGGCCCGGCGGCTGCTTGACTCTGGGTCGTGGAGATCGAGATCGTCCCCAAATACGACCCGGATCGTGGCACCACCGTCGCCCTCATCCGGCTGCGCGGCCCCGGAACGCTGTATGAGCCTGCCGGCGTCTACATGGACGGCGATGAGGCCATGATCGAGATCTACACCGGGGCTGGCGGGGTCGAATGGACGCTCCGCTGGGCCGATCTGAACACTGGCGTCGCCCTTGCATTGGACGAGCTTCCGTCGGACTGAAGGCCGGCGTCGACCGTACCCTGAACCCTCAGGGAACCCGACTCAGCGGTCCGGGCTTGCCACCCCGCACACTCCCGTATGATCACTGACACACGTTCTAGAAATTGCCTTGAAAGAGCAGGCACGGGGTGGCTGGGGGCGAGTCGCCGGCGTGCGCGAAAGGGGGGGCCTTGAGCCTCGAGGAGATCGACCTGATTGACGGCCGCAACTTCGTGGCCGGGGTGCCCTACGAGTGGTTCGCCGAGCTCAGACGGGAGGCTCCCGTGTTCTGGCACCCCCAGGAGGGCGCCCCACGCGGCGGGTTCTGGGCCGTCACCCGCTACGACGACTGCGTCCAGGTCAACCGGGACTGGGAGCACTTTTCCTCGGCCCGGCGCACCTCGCTCTTCCCGGACATGGACGAGGACCAGCTGGCGCAGCAACAGCTGATGATGGTCAACATGGACCCGACCATGCACACGCGCTACCGGCGCCTGGTCAACAAGGGCTTTACGCCGAAGATGGTGCGCGACCTGGAGCAGCAGATCGTCGGGTACGCCGACGGCATCATCGACGCCGTATGCGAGCGGGGAACGGCCGACTTCGTCGAGGAGATCGCGGCCGAGCTGCCCCTCCTCGTCATCGCCGAGCTGCTCGGCGTCCCGCAGGAGGACCGCCGGATGGTCTTCGACTGGTCCAACCGCATGATCGGCGCCGACGACCCCGAGTACCAGATGGAGGGGGTCGACTCGGGCGAAGCCGCCATGCAGGTCTACGCCTATGCAGAGGAGCTGGCCACGGCGCGGCGGCTGCAGCCGAAGGACGACCTCATCTCCGTCCTCCTCAACGCCGAGGTGGAGGGCGAGAAGCTCAACGAGCTGGAGCTCGACCTCTTCTTCCTCCTGCTCATTGTGGCCGGGAACGAAACGACGCGGAACCTGATGTCGGGCGCCATGACGGCCTTCTTCGACCATCCCGAGCAGTGGGAGAAGTTGCGGCAGGACCGCTCGCTCCTGCCGGGCGCCGTCGAGGAGATGCTTCGCTACGTCACCCCCGTCATGCACTTCCGCCGCACGGCAACCGGAGACTTCGAGCTGCGCGACCAGCAGATCAAGGAAGGCGACAAGGTCGTCTTCTGGCACACCTCGGCCAATCGCGACGAGTCGGCGTTCGAGAACCCCGATGAGTTCGACGTCACACGCTCGCCCAACAACCACATTGCGTTCGGCGGGGGCGGCCCACACTTCTGCCTCGGTGCCAACCTCGCCCGCATGGAGATCATGGTGATGTTCGATCGTCTGCTCGAGCGCATTCCCGACATGCGACTCGACGGCGAGGTCCAGCGCCTGCAGTCGAACTTCATCAACGGGACCAAGCACATCCCGATCGCCTTCGCGCCCTCCGCCCCCGTCGGCGGCTCACCGCTGCCCGCACGGGCCCGCTGAGGCGCCCGCCGTGCCCGAGCGCCCGGTCCGCTTCCACCAGGCCGTCGCCTTCCTGCCGACCGACCAGATCCTGCCGATGGCCAAGGCCTGCGACGGCCTGGGCTACGGCGGCCTGTACGTCTCCGACCACCTCTTCAACCCCCGCCAGCGCACGTCCCGCTACACCTACTCGAAGGCCGAGGACGGCTCGCCGGGGTGGGAGGACCACACCATGTGGCCCGACCCGATGAGCGTGATCTCGGCCTGTGCCGGAGCCACCGAGAACCTGCTCTTCACCACCGGCATCTACATCGCCCCGCTGCGGGATCTGATGACCGTCGCCAAGAGCGTCGGCACAACGGCCTATCTGTCGGGGAACCGGCTGCGCCTCGGCATCGGCGTGGGCTGGAGCAAGGAGGAGTTCGACCTCACCGGGCAGGACTTCGCCAACCGCGGCAAGCGCCTCGACGAAATGATCGTGGCCCTGCGTGCCCTCTGGGCGGGTGGATGGGTCGAGTTCCACGGCGATTTCTACGACGTCCCGGAGTGTCAGATGAACCCCGCCCCCACCGAGCCGGTGCCGTTCATCTGCGGCGGCCACTCCCCCGTGGCACTGCGGCGCACGGCGGAGTTGTGCGACGGCTGGATCGCCGCCGGCGCCTACAGCGAGGACGAGGCCTGGATGCACCTGGCCGAGCTGCACGACGCATTGGAGAAGGCCGGACGCGACAAGGACGACTTCACCGTGTACCTCTCGCTCAACGAGCGCCCGAGCGTCGACCTCTACCGCCGCTTCGCCGACGCCGGGGTGACCGACTTCGTCTGTGCGCCGTGGATGTTCGTCACCGTTCCGCCCGGGACGCCCGACGACGAGGCGCTGAAGATGCGCATGGGCCCGGTGCACTGGTTCGCCGAGGAGATCGTCGCCAAGTTCTGACAGGCTCTGGGCCGGGTCCGGGAGCCGAGAGGAGTCACACGTGAAGACGATGAAGATCGGCCTGCAATTGGGGTACTGGGGTGCGGGGCCGCCGCCCAATGCAGTGGAGCTCGTACTGGAAGCCGAGCGTCTCGGCTACGACTCCGTCTGGACTGCGGAGTCGTACGGTTCCGACGCGCTGACACCCCTGGCCTGGTGGGGCTCGCGCACCGAGCGGGTCAGGCTGGGCACTTCGCTCTGCCAGCTGTCGGCGCGCACGCCGACCGCCATGGCCATGGCCGCGCAGACGATGGATCATCTCTCGGGCGGACGCTTCGTGCTCGGCCTCGGCGTCTCGGGCCCGCAGGTGGTCGAGGGCTGGTACGGCCAGCCCTTCCCGGCCCCGCTGGCCCGCACCCGCGAGTACGTGGACATCGTGCGGCAGGTCTGGGCCCGCGAGAAGCCCGTGACCAACGACGGTCCGCACTACCCGCTCCCCTATCCGGGTGGCACGGGCCTCGGCAAGCCGCTCAAGTCGATCGTGCATCCGCTGCGCGCCGACATCCCGATCATTCTGGGCGCCGAGGGACCGAAGAACATCGCCCTGGCCGCCGAGATCGCCGACGGCTGGTTCCCGATCTTCTTCTCGCCCCGCGCCATGTCCTCCTTCGAGGCCTCGCTGGACGAGGGCTTCGCCCGGCCCGGCGCCCGCCGCAGCGCCGAGGACTTCGAGGTGCTGGCCTTCGCGCCGACCGTGATCAGCGACGACACGGACGCCGCCGCCGACGGGTTCCGCCCCTATCTCGCCCTCTACATCGGCGGCATGGGCGCCAAGGACATGAACTTCCACTTCGACGTCTTCTCCCGCATGGGATACGAGGAGGCCGCCACCAAGATCCAGGACGCCTACCTCGACGGACGCAAGGACGACGCCGCCGCCGCCGTCCCCACCAGCCTGGTGGAGGAGATCGCGCTCGTCGGCCCGGCGGAGAAGATCCGCGACGACCTCGAGGCGTGGCGCGAGTCCCGCGCCACCACCATGCTCGTCAACGGCGACATCCCGACACTGCGCACCCTGGCCGAGCTCGTGCTCGGCTGACGCCGGCCCGGGCGCCCGAACGGGCGCCTGCGGATCCGACTTCTCGATCTACATGGCGTGCGGGTTCTTGGCTGCCGGACCGAGGTAGCGCGCTTCACCGAAGCCGAGCATCGGGAAGAAGATGAACGGCAGGAAGAGGAAGCCCAGCACCCATGCGCCGCTCTTGCCGTACGACTTGCACAGGTCGTAGAGCACGATGATCGCGATGACGATGTTCACCAACGGGATGAAGTACAGGATCAGCCACCATCCGGGCCGCCCGACGATCTTGAGGATCACGTAGTAGTTGTAGATGGGGATGATGCCTTCCCAGCCCGGCCGTCCGGCCTTGGCGACGATCTGCCAGAGCGCGGCGAAGATCAGGACGATCACGGCCAGGTAGATGATGATCCCGAACCCGGATCCGCTCGATGCGAACAGCACTCCCACGGCCCCACCTCCCACTCGGGCCCGCCTGCGAGGTCAGCGGGCGCTCAAAGCGTAGGACCGTGCACTCCCCGATGCGGGGATGCTGACCAGGCATGCGTGCCCACGCGACAGCCGTCGGGCACAATGCCCAGCGTGACCCTTTTCGATCTCGCCGACCTCTCGGAGCCGCCGCCGGGACGCTCCGAAGAGGGCCGTGCCACAGGGCAGCTCCCGACGTCGGCCGAGCAGCCCACCGAAGCCACGGCGATCCCGGAGCCGGCGCCGCCGGCCGCGCCGGGCACGGCCGGGCCGGAAGTCGAGGTCCGCATCAGCAAACGCCGCAAGAAGACCTCGGAGGCCCGCTGGGTCGCCGGCCGCATCGTCGTGTCGGTGCCCGCCCACCTCGACAGGGAGAGCCGGCAGAAGACCGTGGATTGGCTGGTCGAGCGGCTGCTGACCCGGCACGACCTGCAATCCGGGCTGGACGACGCCGGGCTGCTGGCACGGGCGATCGACCTCAGCGACCGCTACCTGGTCGGGGCTCGCCCCACGTCCGTCCGGTGGGTCACGAACCAGTCGGCACGGTGGGGCTCGTGCTCGTACTACTCCGGCGACATCCGGGTTTCACACCGCCTGCGCGTCGTCCCCGAGTGGGTGCTCGACTCGGTCCTCGTGCACGAAGTGGCGCACCTGACCCATCCGGACCACTCGCCCGCGTTCCACAAGCTGGCCGGCGCCTATCCCCGCCACGCTGAGGCGGGTGTGTTCCTGGCCGGCTACGGCCTGGGCCTCTCGAACCCCGCTCCCTGACGCCGAACGCGCGCTGGCCTACCGGTGCGCGCGTCGGCATCCACGTGCGGGCTTTGACACCGCACGCGGACACATGTTTGGCTCGTCGGATGGATCTGGAGGGGCTGTCGACCGATCTCCAGTCGTTCGTCGCGGAGGCGCCAAGGGTGCGCCAACCCCACATTGAGTTCATTCGCGGCGTCGCCGACACGCTCACCCCGACACAGTCGATCCTCGACGTCGGTTCGGGGCTGGCGCCGTATCGCGAGCTCTTCTCCCACACCGCGTACACGACATGTGACTGGAACCAATCGCTCTACGCACCCGAGATCCCACCGGACATCGTGGCGCCGGCCGACGCGATCCCGGTCGAGGACTCGTCGTTCGACGCCATCCTGTGCACCGAGGTGCTCGAACACGTGCCGGCGCCGTGGGACGTGCTCAGCGAGTTCCACTGGATCATCCGGCCCGGCGGCAGAGTGTGGATCACGGTGCCATTCACCTGGCCCCTGCACGAGGAACCGCACGACTACTACCGGTACACGAGGTTTGGGCTGCAACACCTGCTCGAGAAGGCCGGATTCTCGGAGGTGGAGGTCTCACCCCTGAGCGACTCGTTCTCGACCCTCTCACAGCTCGTGCACGACCTCGAATGGCTGATGGGTACGGCCGACGACGGATTCGACGAGCAGCGGGGACTGATCGGCGAGACCATGCGGCGCACGTCCGAGTTGATCGCCACGTTCTCGAACTTCGATACGCAGCGGATGCTTCCCCTCGGATACTCGGCCAGCGCCCTGCGCTGAGCTCGGGCGCGGCGGCCGGCCGCGGTGAACGAACGACGCCGGCGGGGCGGGACCGAGCTCCGGCCCGGCGTCGGCGAATCAGACGGGTTCGTCGGCCAGCATCCGACCCAAGCGACGGAGGCTCTCGTTGGCGCCGCCGAGCGTGAGCTCGATCTGCTCGGTGAGGAGGAAGTAGCGGTGCAGTGGATAGTCGCGGTCCACGCCGACGCCGCCGTGGAGGTGCGAGGCCGCGTGGACGACGCGCTGGCCGCCTTCGGCCGCCCAGTACTTGGCGATGGCCACCTCGGCCGACGCGGGCAGGCCCGCCGCCAGCCGCGCCGCCGCCTGCCACGCGGTGAGGCGGATGGCCTCGGTGTCGACATAGGCGTCGGCGGCGCGCTGCCCCACCGCCTGGAACGTGGCGATCGGCTTTTCGAACTGCACCCGCGTCTTGGTGTACTCGGCCGTCAGTTCCAGGGCCGAGGCACAGACGCCGGCTTCCTCGATGCACAGCGCCGTGGTGGCGAACTCGGTGATGCACTCGATCACTGCGGCGCCGTCCGCGCCCTCGCCCACGAGCCGGTCCGCGCCCACGCGCACCCCGTCGAGCTCCACGATCGCCTCGGCGCGTCCCGTGGTCGTCGTCTGCCGGGTCAAGGTGACGCCGTCGGCGCCACGCTCGACGATGAAGACACCCGGACCGGTGAGCGAACCGTCCGCCGTCCGGCACGTGGCCGGCACGAGGATCGCATCGGCGACGAAGGCCGCCGGCACACAGGCCTTGGTGCCGGCCAGCACCCAGGAGCCGTCGCCCTGGGCGGTGGCGGTGGTCGCCGGCTCGACCCCGCCGGGCAGGATCATTTCGCCGACGAGCTCCGCCATGGCCGCCGTCAGGATCGTCTCGCCGGCCGCCACGCCGGTGAGCCACGTCTTGCGCTGCGCGTCGGTGCCGAAGCGGTCGAGCGGGAGCGCCCCGTAGACCATCGTCTCGACGACCGGGACATAGGCCGCGGTGCGGCCGGCCGCCTCCACGACGAGGCAGGCCGCCACGAAGTCGAGCCCGGCGCCCCCGACGTCCTCCGACAGGTGGATGCCGAGCAGCCCCGCACCGGCGAGCTCCTTCCAGAGCTCGCGGTCGATCGGCCCGTCCTCGCCGGCCGCTGCCTCGACCTGCTTCAAGCGCTCGTGCGTCGACCGGTCACCGAAGATCTGCCCGGCCAACTGGCGGACGGCCTCCTGCTCTTCGCTGTAGCTGAAATCCATGATTCGATCTCCTGGCTCTGGGCGGGCTCAGCGCAGCGACCGCGGCATGCCGAGGCCGAAGATGGCGATGAGGTCCCGCTGAATCTCGTTGGTGCCGCCACCGAAGGTGAGGATGATCATGGAGCGGGCGTACATCTCCAGCCGGCCGGCGATCACCGCCGCGGGTGAACCCCTGGTGAGGTAGCCGGCCTGCCCGATGATCTCCATGAGGGAGCGGAAGGCGCGCAGGTAGAACTCGGTGCCGAAGACCTTGATCGACGAGGCGTCCGCCACGTCGAGGTGCCCCTGCGTCGCCTGCCACGCCACCTTCCAGTTGATGAGGCGGAGGAATTCGAGCTCGGCGTGCACCCGGGCCAGGTGCTCCTGGACCCACTCCTGGTCGACGACACGACGCCCGTCCGGCAGCTTGGTGGCCTGGGCCCACGCCCGCACGTCGGTGAGGACGCGCTCGATGATGCCCGGCGAGCACAGCGTGACCCGCTCGTGGTTGAGCTGGTTGGTGATCAGGTTCCAGCCCTGGTTCTCGCCGCCGACCAGAGCGCTGGCCGGCACGCGCACGTCCTCGTAGAACGTGTAGTTGATGTTGTGGTCCCCCAGGAGCTTCATCGGGACGACGCGGATGCCAGGCGTGTCCATGGGCACCAGGAACATGGAGATGCCCTTGTGCTTGGCGACGTTCGGGTCGGTGCGGGTGGCCAGCCAGATGTAGTCGGCGTCGCCGGCGAGGCTGGTGAAGATCTTCGAGCCGTTGATCACGTACTCGTCGCCGTCACGCACGGCTCGGGTGGTGAGCGAGGCCAGGTCGGTACCCGAGTTCGGCTCCGTGTAGCCGATGCAGAAGTGGATCTCGCCGGCCAGGATCTTGGGGAGGAAGAACTCCTTCTGCTCCTGCGTGCCGAAGTTCATGATCGTCGGCCCGACCGTGTTGATGGTGAGCATGGGCACCGGTGCACCGCTGCGCATCGACTCGTCGAAGAAGATGAACTGCTCAATGGCCGAACGGCCCTGGCCGCCCCATTCCTTGGGCCAGCCGATGCCGAGCCAGCCGTCGCTGCCCATCTGCTTGACGACCTTGCGCACGACGGGCCCGATGCCGTTCGCCTGCGAGAGGTCCTGCTCGAGCTCGGGCGTCAGGAGGTTCTGGTAGTAGGCGCGCAGCTCGCTCTTGAGCGCCTGCTGCTCCTCGGTCAAGGCAATTTCCATTCGGTCCCTCCCGGGTGGCGGGGCACTATCGGCCCACGTCAGCGCCCTGTCGTCGCCGGCCCGGCCGTGTGGGCTCGGCGCGCGAGAACACGTTACAGTCCGCCTCGCTCGGGCGGCCAATGGAGCCGCTGAGCCGTTCCCTACCGACAAGTAACCTGCAATCCGCCCCGGGTCGGGTTCCCCGGCGCACGATCGAGTCCCCCATCGAAACACGAGGAGCCGTTCCCATGCCTGAAGCCGTCATCGTCGCCACCGGCCGCACCCCGATCGGGCGGGCCAACAAAGGGTCGCTCGTCGAGTGTCGACCCGACGACCTGAGCGCGCTGGTCCTCCGCTCCGTGCTCGAGCAGGTGCCCCAGCTCGACCCCGCCCAAGTGGAGGACGTCATCCTCGGCTGCGGACAGCCCGCCGGCGAGGCGGGCTACAACGTCGCCCGCGTGGCGGCGCTCCTGGCCGGGCTCGAGAACGTGCCCGGCGTGACCGTGAACCGCTACTGCTCCTCGTCCCTGCAGTCCATCCGTATGGCGGCCCACGCCATCCGCGCCGGCGAGGGCGACGTCTTCATCGCCGCCGGCGTCGAGACCGTGAGTCGCTACGCGCACGGCGCGTCCGACACCGGTCCCCACAACGCGGCATTCGCCGGCGCCGAGGAGCGGACCAAGGTGCGCGCCCCCGCCGTGACCGAGCCCTGGAGCCCCCCGGCCGGCCTGCCCGACATCTACATCGCCATGGGCCAGACGGCGGAGAACGTGGCCGAGTTCGAGAAGGTGACCCGCGAGGAGATGGACGAGTTCGCGCTCCTCTCGCAGACGCGCGCCGTCGAGTCGCAGCAGAACGGCTTCTTCGAGCGCGAGATCATCCCGGTCACGCTGTCGGACGGGACGGTCGTCACCAAGGACGACGGGCCCCGGCCGGGCACCACGCTCGAAGGCCTGTCCAACCTGAAGCCGGTCTTCCGCGAGGGCGGCACCGTGACCGCAGGCAACGCCTGCCCCCTGAACGACGGGGCCGCCGCCGTCGTCGTCATGAGCGACACCAAGGCGAAGGCACTCGGCATCACACCCCTGGCCCGCATTGTGGCGAGCGGCGTGACCGGACTCAACCCCGAGATCATGGGCCTCGGGCCTGTCGAGGCCTGCCGTCAGGCGCTGGCCCGGGCCGGCAAGACCATCGACGACATCGACCTCGTGGAGATCAACGAGGCCTTCGCCGCCCAGGTCATCCCCTCGGCCAAGCACCTCGGGATCAGCTGGGACAAGCTCAACGTCAAGGGCGGCGCCATCGCGCTCGGCCACCCGTTCGGCCAGACCGGTGCACGCATCATGACCACGCTGCTCAACGCGCTCGAAGACACGGGCAAGACCTTCGGGCTCGAGTCGATGTGCGTCGGCGGCGGCCAGGGCATGGCCATGATCGTCGAGCGCCTGAGCTAAGCGAGCGCCTCCGGTCGCCAGGCCTGGAGACCGCCCTGCGCTTCCTCGACGGCAGGAGCGGGTCCCGGGTCGACCCCCTCGCGGGCGGCCAGGTGCAACGAGACGAGCGTCCCGATCCACGTCAGGTGGAGAAAGCGCGCCAGCTCGTCGTCCCCCTCGCCCTGCACGTCGAAGACGTCGGCCATCACCTCGTCGGTCGCCGCCCGCACGGCGTCGAACAGGCCGGCCGTGCGCGGGGACTCGCCGGCGTGGCGCAGGAGGACGAGCGACATCGTCTGGCGCGTGACGTCGCCGCCCTGCCCCCAGCCGGCCAGCTCGTCGTGGGTCACTTCGGGCAGTGACCCTGCGAAGGCCGGCGCCTTGGCGTTGAGGTTCACCTGGGCCTTCCACCATTGCGCCGCGACCCCCGTGGCGCCGGCGGAGCCGTAGACCAGGGGGATCGTGCGGCCGAGGCGCCGCGCCAGCTCCGCGGGAGCCCCGCCCGGCGCCAACAGCGCGTCCCTCCGCCGGTCGAGCGCGGCGACCGCCGACCGCACCGCCCCCGTGCTGTCGGGGCGTAGTCCGGCTCGGGCCAGCGCGGCCAGCAGCACCACGGTGGCGGCCCCCAGCGCGGCGCGGGCGGCGGGTCCGGCCGGCTCGACCGGACACCAGGGCTGCCCGGCGTCGGCCGCCAGGCGGGCCAGCGGCCCGCGGGCCTCTCCCCCGATGGCGACCACCATGGCGCCGCGGGCGAGGGCTTTCTCCACCGCGTTCAGCGTCTCCTCCGTGTCACCCGCGGTCGAGACGGCGACGACCAGCGTGCTCGCATCGACGAACGACGGGA
This sequence comes from uncultured Acidimicrobiaceae bacterium, assembly GCA_963843365.1. Taxonomy (GTDB): domain Bacteria; phylum Actinomycetota; class Acidimicrobiia; order Acidimicrobiales; family RAAP-2; genus Bog-473. The sequence continues at coordinate 136,237 of CAWJKG010000002.1, forward strand.
GGGCCGAGCCGTGGCCGGCCCAGAAGGGAACGGACAGGTCGGCCGCGACGAGCGCCGCCGCGGCGTCGCACGCCGTGCCCCCGGTGCCCAACCCGAAGGCGGCGACGGCCGTGATGGCGCGCCCGGCACCGGACCGGGGGGCGAGGCCCCCGAATGCCTCGTCGGCCGCCTGCAGCGCCCCTGACAGTTGTTCGGGCAGGGCGGCCGCGGCCGCCCACATCCCGTGCGTGTCGGGCAGGTCGACCGGGTCGACCGGGGCCAACGGGGCCCGCCCGCTCACCCCGTGGCGGGGCCGGTGGCCCGCACCGCGTTGGCCTCGGCCTTGGCCATCAGGCGCTCGTGCTCGGAATCCCCGACCGTGACCGCTTCGTCGATCAGGAGCACCGGCACCCCGTCGGTGACGGCGTAGCTCTTGTGCAGCCGCGGGTTGTAGAGGACGTCCTCGTCCTCGAACCAGAGCAGGGGGCCCTTGTCCTCGGGACAGGCCAGGACTTCGAGCAGCAGCGGATCGAGGCTCATGCGGATCTCCTCAGTTCGGGTCGGCTCGGAGGCCGTCGTGGGCATTGATCAACTCCTGCACCTCGGCCACGTGCGCGGCGCAGCTCTCGGCCGTCTTCGCCTCGACGTTGAGGCGGAGCAACGGCTCGGTGTTGGAGGGGCGGACGTTGTACCACCAGTCAGGGTGCTCGACCGTGAGACCGTCCAGCATGTCGACGGTGGCGCCGGCCTTGCGCTCGTGCTGGGCGATGGCCTCGACCGTGCCCGCCGGGTCGGCCACGGTCGTGTTGATCTCGCCCGAATCCACGTAGCGCTGGTAGGGCTTGAGCATCTCCGACAGCGGCTGCGCGCTGCGGCTCAGGAGCTCCAGGACCACAACCGCGGTGATGATGCCCGAGTCGGCCCGGAAGTTGTCGCGGTAGTAGTAGTGGCCCGAGTGCTCCCCGCCGAAGACGGCCCCCGTCTCGGCCATCACCTTCTTGATGATGGAGTGGCCGACCTGGGTGCGGTAGGGGATCCCGCCCATTTCGGTCACGACCTCGGGCACCACGTGCGAGCAGATGAGGTTGTAGAGGATGGTCTCGCCCGGATGCTTCGTCAGCATGGAGGCCGCCACCAGCGCTGTCGTGAGCGAGCCCGACACCGGCTGCGCCTTCTCGTCCACCAGGAAGACGCGGTCGGCGTCCCCGTCGAAGGCCAACCCGATGTCGGCGCCCTGCTCGAGCACCGCCGCCTTGAGCGCCACCAGGTTCTCGGGCTGAATCGGATCCGCCGGATGGTTCGGGAAGTTGCCGTCGAGCTCGGGGAACAGGATGTCGACGGTGAAGGGGAGCCGCTCGAACACGATCGGCACCACCAGTCCGCCCATCCCGTTGGCGGTGTCGGCCACGACCTTGAGCGGCCGCAGCGACCCCAGGTCCACGAAGGACACCACGTGGTCGGCCCACTCGTCGAGCAGGTTCTGCTCGCGCCAGCCGCCGGTGAGGGGCGGCAGCGGTTCGCCGAGCAGCTCCTCGGCACCGGCCGCGATGTCGGCCAGGCCGGTGTCGCGCCCGATCGGCCGCGCGCCGGACAGGCACAGCTTCAGCCCGTTGTACTGCGCCGGGTTGTGGGACGCGGTGAACATGGCTCCCGGTGCATTGAGATGGCCCGACGCGAAGTAGAGGAAGTCGGTGGAGGCCATGCCGAGGTCGACGATGTCGACACCCTCGGCCCGTACGCCGTCCGAGAACGCGGCCGCCAGCTCCACGCCGCTCTCGCGCATGTCGCGGGCCACCAGGATGGTGGACCCGCCGACGAAGCGCGCCATGGCGCGGCCGATGGCGCGGCACATGTCCGCGTCCAGCTGATCGGGCACGGTGCCGCGCACGTCGTACGCCTTGAAGACCTGGTCCATGCGGCTGGCCGTGCGGCCGTCGGGGGGGCTCACGGCCCCAACCATAGGGGGCGCCCCGCCGGCCGCGGTCCGGACCGCCCCTCCCCACGCTCGTGCCGGACGCCCGACGCTCGTGCAGGACGCTCAGTGCAGGACGACGCTCCCGTTCGCCGCGATGGCGATGATGGCGATGAGGTTGAAGCTGGCGTGCGCCACCATGTTCATGCCCAGCCGCCCCGTGCGATACGAGATGGTGGCCAGGATCATGCCGAACGCGGCCAGTCCCGCCAGTTGCACCCACTCGCCGTGGGCGAGGCCGAAGAGGAGCCCGTCGGCGATCACGGCCAGGACGACTCCGGCGGCCCGGGCGCCGCCGGCTGCCCCCACCTTCGTGAACAGGCGGACGAGCGACTTCAGCAACAGGCCGCGAAAGAAGAGCTCCTCCATGGCCGGCGCCAGCAGGACGGTGGCGATGGCGATGACGACGAAGCCCGCCCCGTGCGACGCCCCGGTCAGTCGTTGCGACGGCCCGTTGAAGTTCTTGATGTCGTGCTGGAACGGCGCGTACATGATGGCGATGAGGATCTGGCCGCCGATGCCGATGCCGATGCCGACGAGGTCGATGACACGGAAGCGCACGCCGAGGTCGCGGAAGAAGTGCCGCGTGCCCTGGGTCCGGCTGGCCAGCCAGGGGGCGCCGATGAAGCCGATCCACAGGCCGAGCAGCGTGGCCACGACGTACCACTCGGGGGGCACCGCGGCCGAGGCGATGGCCGTCATCTGCGCCGACGTCTTGCCGGCGATGGCGCCGGCGATGTAGCCGAAGATCAGCGCGCCGACCTGGCCGACCAGGAAGCCCACGAAGGCGTACACGAGCCACATCCAGCCCTGGCGTCTCGTCTGCGGGGGGACCCAAGGCGTATCGAGGAAGGGCACGTCCCCCGCCGGCGACACGGTCGGCGGGGGCGGCAGGAGGGTGAAGGTGGGGTCGTCGGGGGGCATCGGGGGGTAGGTGGGGTACGTCGGGGCGGCCACCGGCGGTGGTGGCGGCTGCTGCTGGAGCCATTCCCGGGGCACGAAACCGTCAGGCAGGGGCCCCGGTGGTCGCCGGGGCGGTCCCGGTGGGCCTGGAGCCGCCCCGCCGGGCTCGGAATCGGTCATCGACCAGACGTTATCGGTGTGCACAGGGCCCGCCACCTGCAGGGGGACCGCGCGGGTCCCTTCCCCGCCCGAGTGACGGGGCGGTCACCACCAGGCAGGGTCGGCGCCTAGCATGGACTCCGTGAGCCCACAGCGTACGGACAAGCCGGCCGGGAGGCCGAACGCGCCCGCTGACGGGGAAGGGAACTCGCAACCGGGAGGCCCGTCGGGGCAGAGCTGGCGCTGGGTGTGGGCCGTCGTCGCCATCGGGATCGTGGCGATCCTCCTCGCCCTGGGCACGATCAAGTCCAACAGCGCCAAGTCGATCACCTACACGAAGTTCCTGCAGGAGGTCACCGCCAAGCAGGTGTCGACGGCCCAGATCTCCAACGCCAGCGGCGAGATCAACGGCAAGCTGAAGGACGGGACGAGCTACAGCGTCCAGGGCCCGAGCCCGTCCCTGCCCAACGACGTGACCGAAATGCGCAACAACGGCGTCGAGGTCAGCTTCCCCACCCCCTCGTCGAACCTGCTCACCGCCCTCCTGCCCTACATCTTCATCATCGCCATCGGCGCCGCCTTCATCTACTTCATCGGCCGCCAGACCCGGGGGCAGATGTCCGGGATCATGTCGATCGGCCGCTCCAAGGCCAAGACCTTCAGCAGCGACCGGCCCTCCACCACCTTCGAGGACGTGGCGGGCTACACCGGGGTGAAGCAGGAGATCAGCGAGGTCGTCGACTTCCTCAAGACGCCCGCCCGCTTCAAGGAGATCGGCGCCAAGATCCCGAAGGGCGTCCTGCTCGTCGGTCCCCCCGGGACCGGCAAGACCCTGATCGCCCGGGCCGTCGCCGGCGAGGCCGGAGTGCCCTTCATGTCGGTCAGCGGCTCCGACTTCATGGAGATGTTCGTGGGCGTCGGGGCCAGCCGGGTCCGCGACCTGTTCCAGACGGCGCGCAAGCAGGCGCCGGCCATCGTCTTCGTCGACGAGATCGACTCCATCGGGCGCAAGCGCGGGGCCGGCCTGGGCGGTGGGCATGACGAGCGCGAGCAGACCTTGAACCAGATGCTCTCGGAGATGGACGGCTTCGACACGGCCGAGGGCGTGGTCATGATCGCGGCGACCAACCGACCCGACATCTTGGACCCGGCCCTGCTGCGGCCGGGCCGCTTCGACCGCCAGATCGTCGTCCCCCTGCCCGACCTCGAGGAGCGGCTCCCCATTTTGGAGGTGCACTGCAAGGGCAAGCGCATGGCGTCCGACGTCGATCTCAGCGTGGTGGCCCGCGGCACCCCCGGGATGAGCGGCGCCGACCTGGCCAACCTGGTCAACGAGGCCGCGCTGCACGCCGTGCGCCGCGGCAGCCTGGACATCGCCATGGCCGACTTCGAGACGGCGCGGGACCGGGTCCTCCTCGGCCAACGCCGCGACTCCATGGTGCTCTCCGAGGCCGAGAAGGAGCGCGTGGCCTACCACGAGGGTGGCCACGCACTGCTGGCCTATGTGCTCGAGCACGCCGACCCGGTGCACAAGGTGACCATCCTGCCGACCGGCATGGCTCTCGGCGTCACCCACCAGCTCCCGATGGAGGAGCGGCACATCCACCCGCGCGACTACATCGAGGACTCCCTCTGCGTGCGCATGGGTGGGCGCGTGGCCGAGCTGCTCGTCTACGGAGACCTGTCGACCGGCGCCGCCAACGACCTCGTCGGCAACACGGAGCTCGCCCGCAAGATGGTGCGCGAGTGGGGCATGAGCGAGGCCATCGGCCCCATGGCGTGGGGCTCGGCGGGCCAGGTGTTCCTGGGCGAGGACCTCATGCACACGCGTGATTACTCCGAGGACACCTCCAAGATCATTGACGACGAGGTCGAGCGCATTCTGCGCGTCGAGGAGCAGCGCGCCATGGACGTGCTGAGCAAGCATCGTGGCGGTCTCAACGCCATCGCTCGTGCCCTCCTCGACAACGAGATCATCGACGGTGCCGAGGTGGCCCGGCTGGTGGACGAGGCCCACGGCTCACCCGTCCACGACGAGGGCGCCAAGGCGGTACCGCACTTCCACGAGGCCGCCATCACGGCGCCGGTCACCAACGGTGCCGGTAACGGGAGCGGAAACGGGCAGCACGCCGTCACGGACGGTTCACCCGGTCACGAGCACGCCCACGAACACGGGCACCACCCCGTCACCGACGGCACGCCCGGCGCCGACCAGGGACCGGTGGCGGTGCCCGGCCACCCTGCCGACCCCGAGACCTGGGCTCCCCCGCCCTGGCCGCCGCCGACCAACCCCGCGGCGGGCGCCCCGGAGGGTCCCCCGACCCACTGAGGCCCGCACCGCGTCCAGTCCTCGCTTCTTACGGCTGAATCAATCGGGAACCACCACCAGAGAGTGCACCCGATCGCCGGGAGTGTCGCCGGCTCAACCTCCCGACGACTTGCCTCGCCGCAGTTGCGAGTGTGCGATGGCCCGAAGCCGTGATTGAGCGATCAGCCAATCGCTCGATCGCTTCTCCCGACCTTCTTGCAGGACGTGGTGCACTCCCGTCGGGCTGTTGGTACGAGCCCCACACCGTCTACAGACCGGTATTCGGCCGTTTGTCTCGGGCGCATGGTGTTCGTCGAGTTGAGCAGCAAGCTGCAAAGACTCAGGAGTGGTCATGGTCATCGTCATCCTCTGGCTGCATCGATCGTCTCTGTGGATCCGGAACGATTGTTCCGGCCGGCGGACGAGGATGCTTCTCCTCCACAACCCTACGCCGAAGAGAGAGTCGGCACAGCGTGCCCCACTCCGCCGGGTCGCTGGCCATGAAATCAAGTGTGAAGGTCGGCGAGCTGCCGACGGACCCTCCATGTCCTTCCCGAGTCGGTGCTCACGTAGAGAAACCTTTGCAGAGCTGTAGCTCGTACCTGGGAACCGAACACAACAGCCTCGAATCTCCCGTGTCTCGAACTCAGATCATCGACTCCGGCCCCGAAGACAACTGTCCACCAGTGAGCGCCCTCGTCGTAGGTAATCCATATGACGTTCCCCCCGCGTCCCCAGAAGTAGGCGCCGTGTGGGGGAAGGACTCCGGAGCTGGACACCACGCTCGCCCCTTGCAGTGCATCGACGTGGAAAAGCGGACCATCGACCTTCCAGGCCGCTCCGCCATTGATACTGATTACCGGATACGTCTGGGTGGAGCTTGGGAAGGTGGCCAGACCGAACTTCAATGTGCTGTTGTCCGACACGGATGCGGTCACATGGCGGCCGGACACTGCGGTACCGGTCGGCTCGCTATTCGGCACAAAGGGCGAAGCCGGAGCCACGTACACGTTGGCATCCACGGTCTTATGGAGCCAGGTCGGCAATGCGGAGGTAACCGATCCCGATTCTGCAGCGCTGGAGGGCTGACCCGAGGCGAGAGCCACTCCGCTCGCCATGAGGACCACCGCCGGGAGTGCGGCACCGGAGCAGAACCGTCGCATCCCGGCAATGATTCCACCATCCTCCTCGGGGAACTCGGAGCCTCGAATGCGACGTGAGCAGAGCTGATCCACGGGTCGGAGTGCCCTGCCCCATGACGCCGGCCATGTGTGGCCCGACCGCAGAACCCGCTCGCTCCCTCCGTAGATCAGGTGGTGACTGAGCACACGACCTGATCCACCTGCGCCGACGTGCCCCCATCGCTAGCCTGGTCGGTCATGACGATCGATATCCGCACCCGCGACGACGTCGACGTCGAGACGATCGATGTGGCGGACTTCTTCGGAACCCAGCTGCCCCGCGTGGCGGCGGAACACTCTGCGCTGGCCGTCCCGGGCGCTCGCGAGCTTTGCGTCCGGCCGTTCACGATCGAGACGACGGCCGGCACCTGGACGCTGTCGGTCGACGACGATGCCGTCCGGGTCGACCGCGGCGGCACTGGGCACGCCGCGGTGCGCCTCGACGCGGACGAGATCACCGACATTGTGCACGACCGCCGCACGCCGATGACACTCCTCGCGGCCGCAACGCTCGACATGCCCAGCGGCAACATCAACGACTTCCTCGACTGGTGGGTCGTCCTGCGCTCCTTGCTCGATGTCCGCGCCGTTCACACCGCGGGTGACGTCACATTCACCGACCGTGACGGCGGCCCGCTCGACCTCCAGCGCTCGTTCAGGGTCGACGACGATCCGGCCGAGCTGGCGCACTACCTCGGCCAGGCGGGCTACCTCCACCTGACCGAGGTCTTCACGGCCGACGAAATGGCGCAGGTCTCGGCCGATATGGATGCCGCCCTGCCGCGCTACCACGACGGTGACGGACGTTCTTGGTGGGCCACCACCGCGGACGGCACGACGCGGGCGGTACGGCTCCAGCGGTTCCAGGAGGAGAGCCGCGCGACCGCGACCTTGCTCCAGGACGACCGGCTCCTGCGCCTCGCCTCCCTCTCGGGCGACGGACATGTGCCGCGGGACCAGGGCGGCAACAAGATTGAGGCACTTGTCAAGCCCATCGGCGTCGTGAAGGGCATTTCCGACCTGCCGTGGCACAAGGATTGCAGCCTCGGGCGGCACTCCTCGCGCTGCTGCAGCCTGACGGTCGGGATCTCGGTCACCGGGGCCGACGACCGCTCGGGCCAGCTCGGGGTCGTGGCCGGATCCCACCGAGCTCTCGTCCAGCCCGCGTTCTTCCGCGACTCCTGGGGCCTGCCGGCGGTCCCGCTCCCGACCCGCACCGGCGACGTCACCGTTCATTGCTCGTGCACGATGCACATGAGTCAAGCCCCGGTCGAGCGGGAGCGCCGCGTCATGTACACCGACTTCGTCCTGCCCCCTCGCGCTGGTGACGATCCGGCTCCCTTCAGCGCGGGCGTCATCGATCAGGTGCGCGAACGGGCCTACAAGGTCGTCAGCCAGGTACCGTCAGCCGCACGTCCTTGAGCGTCCGCGACCGCCTGTCGCTCACCGACTCCGAAACCAACCACCGGGACACAGTTCACCGATACTCCAACCGCGCAGAAGGTCTCGATGCCATTCGAAACCCGCGGCGGGCGGCCCATGCTGGTTGGCTGCGAAGATTGTGAAATGCGCGTTCTGCTCAGCGATGGTTCGGGGCTGACAGCCCGCCAGGTTGCCACCGAGTTGTCGTTGGCGGGTCATCGGGTCGAGGTTCTCACACCCGATCCGCTGGCACTGACCCGATTTACCAGGCACGTCGCCAGACTGCACAAGGTCCCACCATTCGGAACGGATCCTTTCGCGTGGTTGAAGGCTGCGCTCGACGTCTACCGAGGTGGCGATTTCGACGTTCTGTTTCCCACTCAAGAGCAGGTTGCCGTACTTGCTGCGGCCCGACCCGATGTCGTCACTGCAGTGCCGACCTTTGAAGCCCTGTCTCGAGTGCAGGACAAGATCTCCGCGTCTGCCACGCTCCAATCGATAGGACTTCCGCAGCCACGATCGTGGGCGGTGCACCAGCCATCCGATCTGGAAGGGTGGGATTGGTTCCCGGCCTTCGCCAAGCCACCCATTGGCACCGCAACACGCGGAATACGACCGGTTCGGAAACGCTCCGAACTCTTCTGGGAAGGGGTCCCGTTTCTGTTACAAGAGCGAGTCGAGGGGCCCCTCGTCATGGCCCAGTCGGTGTTCGACCATGGCCGGCTCGTCGCGAGTGCCGCCAACCTGCGGGTTCGTGAAGGGGCAAGTGGCGGGGCGAGTCACAAGCGCAGCGTCGAGCTTCCGCTCGTCCGCGAGTACCTGGCCCAGCTCGGAGCACACCTGAAGTGGCACGGCGCTCTGTCCGCCGATGTCATTTTGGGCGCAGATACCGCGGCATTCATCGACATCAATCCTCGGCTGGTGGAGCCTGGAAACGCGTCGCGTGCGGGAGTCAATCTGGTCGACGCCCTCCTCGATGTCGCGCTCGGTCGGAATCCCGCTGTTCAGCCGGTCGGTGAAGTCGATGTGACCACCCACCAGCTGCTCTTGGCGGTTCTGGGCGCTGCTCAGTCGTCCCGGGGACGACGCGCCGTACTCCGAGAGCTGCGTCAGGCAGCAGGACACCGGGCGAGCTACGAAGGGAGCGTCGAAGAGCTCACTCCCGTGCGCCACGATCTGCCGCGCCGCCATTCCCGTGACCGCTGCCGCTCTCGCGGCCCTTGCTTGGCCGCGGTCGTGGCGCTTCTTCTCCTCGGGTGCTGTGGCGAACCACGCCCTGAGCCCGGATGGCTGGCGGGCCATCGTGTCCACGCAGACCTCCCCGCTGAAACAGCCGTCTACCCAATACCAAACGGATCGACCAACTGGCTCCTGACGGCGACCTCCAGACCGCCAGGCTTCGCTCTTCCAGGCTGCAGCGAGAAGCGTCCCCGTGGTGCCGTTCAGCCAGCGCCCGGGCGCGGCGTTCGGGGACAACGGACGGCTTCTTACATGTCTGGTCAGCTGTTGTCTCGATATGCCATCGGTCCGACTGACGTGTGAAGGGTGCCCGCCTCGCTACGCTCCCGGTGGAGGGCATCTTGGACAAGGGCTGCCGTCCCGGCCTTCAAGAGCCGCTTGGCCGTGGTGAGGGCTTCGTCGGGCAACGCGGCGAGGTCCCGGGCAGTCGCCAGTGCCTCGGAATGGAGGGATGCTTCCGGACAGCATCGGGCAGCCAGCCCCATCTGTGCCGCTTCCGTGCCACTGATCCATCGCGATGTCAGGATGAGGTCGGCGGCGCGTTGCGCCCCGACGATCTGTGGCAGTAAGACGCTGCTGGCCGCTTCCGGGGTCGTACCCAGCGCCGTGAAAGGCAGTCGGAGGCGCGCCGTTTCGGCGACCAGCGTGAGATCGCAATGGAGCAGGATGGTCGCCCCGAATCCCACCGCGGCGCCGTGCACCGCCGCCAGCAGAGGTTTCGAGAAGCTGATCAGCGCCCTGATCAGGTGATCGAAGTTCTCGCCGAGGGCTTCGTCGTGCGAGCTGACCGCTGCCAGGTCGACCCCGCTGGAAAATCCACGACCTGCTCCTTCCAGCAATACCACCGAAACGTCGGTGGCGGCGTCGGCTTCATCCAAAGTGCTGGCCAGCCTGCGATAGGAATCGGCCGTAAATGCATTGACCCTGTCCGGGCGGTTGAGTGTCACGACCCGCACCCGCCCTTCGTCGCGTACGAGGATTTCGTGCTCCGCCGGATTCGCGTCTGGTCCCTCTGAGTGACGCATGCCGCAACGTTACGCCCTCGACTCTCGACGTCCTCCGTATCCCCGACCTGCCGTCGGAGCCATCAATTTCGCGTACGGTGGCGCCGCTCACACCGAACGAGATCCGCCAAGCAGCAGAGTGCGAGGTGCCGTTCCAGCCTTGTCTCAGACTATTTGGCGGCGAATCTCGGCAATCAGTGCTGACACCTCTGTGCCGTGCGAGACTGAGGCAGACATGGAGCAGAGGAACGTACGTACAGCCGACGGTGGTGAAGCCTCGAGGAGGACGCTCGAGGTTCACTTCAAGTTGTTTGGCACTGACGGGGTGTCGCTCCAATCCCAGGAGCTTTCGAAGGCCCTTGGAGCGAGGGGCTGGCATGCCTTCTTTTGTGCCTCCGACGTGCCGCCGCATGCAGCAGGCTTGACATTGCCGGAACTCTCCTACCAGTCCCCCGATGCAGTCGCGCTGCGGAACAGGATCTTCCCGACCTCCGAGGGTCATCCGCCAGCATCGGACGGGGACAGCCTCGTCAGGGAGATCATCAACCGTGCTGAGCCGATTCGGCGTCAGATTGAGGACTACGTCGATGCCGAGAGAATCCCGTTGCTCCATATTCGCAACATCATGTCCTTGCCTTACAACCTTCCCGCAACACTTGCTTTGTTCAACCTGGCGACGGAACGCCGCGACATCGGCTTTCTCATGCAGCATCACGACATCTACTGGGAAGGCCCCAATGCCAAGACGTTCTTGACGCCATACCGACAAGTTGAAGAAATGATGGATCGCATCATGTGTCCGTCGTTGCCCAATGCGAGCCACGTGCTTATCAACCCTCTCGCCGCTGAGGCGTTGCGCGCCAAGAAGGGCATCGTTGGCACCATTGCTCCCGATGGGTTCGACTTCGATCGCGATGTACCGATCATCGACGAGCACGCGTTTCGCAATCAGCTCGAAGTGCTGGTCGGTGATCCGACTCCCGTTGGCCCTGACGACTTGGTGGTGGCGATGCCGGCCCGGATCGCCATCAACAAGGCGATCGAGCTGGCTATTCAGTTCGTGGCAGCGCTGGGTCTCGCGCGCACAGCCCTCGAGAGCGCGCCAGACGGCTTGGGTCGGAATCGACGGCGATTCAGCAATGCCAGCAGTATCGTTCTCCTACTACCGCAGGGCGAGGATCTCGATGACAACCGGCCCTACTTCGAAAGACTGTTGTCGTACGCTCAACACCTAGGGATCAAGCTTGCCTACGGCGGCAACATTGTCGTCCCTGACCGACGATTCCAGCCGGACGACCCCGACCATTACCCCTTCTATGGCACCTATCGCGCCGTCGACCTTGTCTGCTATCCGCCAGAGCACGAAGGGTTCGGCAACCAGGCGATAGAGACGGTCTGGGCGAAATGCCCCTTAGCCGTCCTTGAATACCCCGTGTTCGAGCGCTTCGTGCGAGACCACATTCCGCATTACATTTCGCTGGGGAACACGGCACAACTCGAACGACTGGAAGAGTTCGGAGGCCTGTATCAACTACGCCACGACATCCTCGACGGAGCGGTGGGGCGGGCCATCACGGTGCTCACGGACCATGATCTCGAGAGGGACTGGGTAGACGAGGATTTCACCGCGCTGCGCGCCTTCTGTGGGATGCAAGCGGTTGCAGTCGAATACATCCGGCTCTACGGCGAGCTACTGGGAGAAGATCGAGACTAGCGACACCCGAGCACACAGGCCCCAACCACGGCAGCACAGACGTTCAAATTTCTCCTCTACGTATTCACTGACCCGGGAACGACCTGGAGCCTTCAGCGCCACTCGCACAGAGCCTCCGCGCCGTCTCCTCCCCCAGTCCGGGGCACCTTCGCCGCCACTGCGCCCAGCCTCATACTGTGATGAGATGAGACGGGTGCGGGCAACAGGAGACGACCGACCACATGACACAGCCCGGTAAGGACGCGGTCAATGGGTGAGTTGATGCCGGCGGCATTTCTGGGGCACGGGAGCCCGATCAACGCGCTGGATCACAATGGTTACACCGAGGCATGGCGGACCTTTGGCGACTCGGTGCCCCGACCTCGCGCGATCCTTGCTATCTCCGCACATTGGTACATCAACGCATCGGCGGTCACCGCCATGGCTCAACCAAAGACGATCCACGACTTCTATGGCTTCCCAGATGAACTCTTCGCCGTGCAATATCCCGCGCCAGGTGATCCCGCCCTTGCCGAAGAGGTGGTCGAGCTGGTCAAGCCCACCTGGGTCGGGCTTGACCACGACAGCTGGGGCATCGACCACGGCACCTGGTCGGTCCTCGTGCACGCGTTTCCCGACGCTGACATTCCCGTGATCCAGTTGTCGCTCAATGCGGAGAGGCCGTTCGAATACCACTTCGAACTCGGGGCGAAGCTCGCACCGCTGCGGCAGCGCGGCATCCTCATCGTCGCGAGCGGCAACGTGGTCCATAACCTGCATCGCATCGACTGGAGCCGACCCGACGGAGGGCTCGACTGGGCCTATCGGTTTGATGACGCCGCTCGGGAACACATGACCACATCACCAGCGGCCGTTCTCAGCCTGCGCGATCACCCTGATTCCCCGAACGCGGTACCCACGCCGGACCATTTCCTCCCTCTCCTCTATCTCGCTGGACTGGCCGAGGCTGCGGACTCGACCACGGACGTGCTCGTCGAGGGCTACGCCTACGGTTCGTTGTCTATGACGGCCTTCACCCTTGACGCCAACTGCCCGGAACGTCCGCTTCTTGCCAACGGCGCACCGCTTCCCACTCCTGACCTCGTCCCGCCCGACGAAACAAACACGTAGAGCCACAGCCCTTTCCCGTCGGGCCGTGAGCAGACCCGCCGAACTGAGGCAGGACCGCGTACCGATCCGGGTATACGTTGAGTGCGAGCCGTATGGCGCAACGAAACAGGAGGGACCGGGGACATGCCGAACGACGACGCAGTGAGCAACAACCTTCAGGGCATGGATGACCTCGACTTCGTAGGATGGAACCATGCCGATTGGACGGGCGTCTTCGCCCACCATCACACCGACGATGTCGTCGTGGACTGGCAAGGTCAGCCCACGACTCACGGTATCGAGGAGCACATCGAGACCATGAAGACATACGTCGAACAAAACGGGGGCGGAACTCCACCTCAGATCGCTTCACACCCGATCAGGTTCGGATCTGGAGATTGGACTTGCGTTGTCGGGGAGTTCGCGAACGGCGCACGCATGGTCACCGTAGCGAAGTGGCGGGAAGGCGCTATCGCAGAGGAGTACATCTGGGCATAGCAATATCCGAATCGAGGAATCTTCGAAGTCACCATCGCAGGGGGTCTTCAGATGTGGTCGAAGTCCAAATTGTCACTCCGAACCGTTGCGCTGAGTCTCTCGGCAGGATTCGCAATGGTGTCGCTGGTAGGAGTTGCAGCCCCGAGCTCTGCTGCCACCGGCGCTGAATTCGCAAGCTTCTACGGATCCTGCACGTACAGCGGGTTCGGAAATTACGGAGTGCCCGAAATCGCCATCGATCTGCACAATGTGCCGACTGGTGCGTCTCCGACAGGGACGGCGACGATGACCTTCGACGGCCGTTCGAGCTCCACCTATTTCGGGCTTTCTTCTCCGTACTCAAAGGTGCCGGGAGTGTTCCACTTGGGCGATCCGAATCCTCCAATAGGGGCAGCGGTGGGCCAGGCCTTTTCGATCTCGCTGACCTGGAACGATGGTGTCGGAGGATCGGGAACCCAAGGACCGCAGATCATCGGTACTCCCGGCTGCTACCCAACCAGTTTCGGCCAGGTCACGGCGTTGGCGGCGACACAAAGCGGAGACGGCATCTGGTCGACGACGTCTGGTGGCAAGGTCGGCTTCAACGGACAGAGTCTCAACTACGGAGACATGAGCTACCTTCCGCTCAACGCCCCAATCGTTGACATGGCGGCAACGCCCGACGGCCAGGGCTACTGGCTTCTCGGTGGTGACGGGGGCGTCTTTAGCTTCGGCCTTGCTCACTTCTACGGATCGACAGGCGGGCTCCACCTCAATGCCTCCGTGGTCGGCATGGCCGCGACCCCGGATGGCGGTGGGTACTACTTCGTGGCGAAGGACGGCGGCGTGTTTGCCTACGGGGATGCGGTGTTTCAGGGGTCCATGGGAGGCAAGCCACTCAACCAGCCGATCGTCGGCATGGCGGTGGACCAAGCGACGGGGGGCTATTGGCTGGTCGCATCCGATGGAGGGATCTTTTCGTTCGACGCACCCTTCCACGGCAGTACCGGAGCAATTGCCCTCTCCCAGCCCATCATTGGGATGGAGGCAGCACCGGACGGCTCGGGGTATCGCCTCGCCGCGCGAGACGGCGGGATCTTCTCGTTCGACCTGCCCTTTGCCGGCAGTGCGATCGGACTGGCCGGCACCTCGCAAATCACCGGGTTCGCGGGCGTGGGGAACGATGGCTACTGGCTCATCGACGGCTGCGGAGATGTCTTCTCCTTCGGAAGTGCACCGCTGTTTACGGCAGCCGGGACCTGCGGATCGGCGTAACCGGCCTCCTTGGCCGGAGGTCCGGTTACGTCGACCAGCGGTGGTGGCTAGGAGCGATACTCGGGGTTGGGGAAGTCGAAACGGGCACCGGCGTCCCACAGTTCGCGCTGATTGCCATGGCTCGGGAACCCGCCCGCATCCTTGAGAAGCCGGGCGAGGTGAAGCACATTCCAGGTCAAGAACGTGGTGTTGCGCTGGGTGAACTCGTTTTCGAGCCCGACGCGGGTGCCGTCAGGTAGGCGGTCGCCGTAACTAGGGCCGGGGCCGGCTTCGCCGATCCACCCCGCATCGGCCTGCGGGGGAATCGCATAACCGATGTGCTGCAAGCTGTAGAGGACGTTGGAGGCGCAGTGTTTGATGCCGTCCTCGTTGCCGGTGATCAAACAGCCTCCGACCTTGCCGTAATAGAGCCATTGGCCTCGGTCGTTCAGTTCACCAGAGTGGGCGTACAGCCTCTCGATGATCTTCTTCGTCTCGCTGCTGTTGTCGCCGAGCCAGATTGGCCCGGCGATGACCAGGACGTCCGCACTCAGGACTCGCTCGAACAACTCGGGCCAGGCGTCGGTCGCCCAGCCGTGTTCACGCATGTCCGGATATATCCCCGTCGCGATCGGATAGTCCACCGCTCGGAACTGGTCGATCCGAACACCGTGTTTGGCCATGATCGTCGCGCTGGCATCCACCAGTAGCTGGGTATGGCTCACACCAGGCGACCGCGTCAAGGTCGTATTGATGAACAGGACAGACAGATCAGAGAAATCCAGTTCGCTGTCAGGCACTCGTTTCACGGTATCCCATAAGTGCCGCAGGAATACACCCGGCCCCGGCGACCGGAAGACCTTCGCACCCCCCGCACGGTGAGGCAGTCGTGCTCCACGGGTGCCCACCGTCCCGGCGAACAGGGGCACCGCGTCGATACGACCACGCTGTTCCCGTGTCCCTCGGAAATCGGTACCGGAAGGCAGCTGGACGGTACGATGTCTCGCCTACTCCTCGACGAGAATCACCAACGTGTCGGGCAGAACGCCATCGTGATCCATGGCCTCGGCGGCAGCTGCTGACTGCATGGTCGACGCAAATGCGTCCATGTCAGGAACGTCCATGAGGAGTGCCACCTTCGTCGGGTCCTCGGGATTTACGAACGTCCGGATGTTGGTGACCCCAAGCTTGCCAAATAGCTCTGCACGCTTGGGCGAGTTCAGCCAGAGGTCCTTGCCCTTGGAAATATCGTGGTGTCCGATGATCGTCGGCATGCTGTCGTCTCCTCAATAGTCAGCGGTCGGGGTAGTTCTTCTGAGGCGCGCGACCAGGGAGAAGACCGGCGCCCACCATTTGATCAACGTAGTTCTGATTTCCTTCCGTTGCTCGAGGAGCGATGGTAGAGGCCGCTGGGGCGACGTGGCGGAGCGGGGCGGGGGCTCATCTACACGGCGAACTGGAGCAGGCCCCCGGCCGGCCTACGCGAAGCGTTCGGTTCCCATTAAGTCCGGCACGTATCACTTCTCGCAACAGCGAAGCCGGTGGAGCTGCGCTCTCCTGGGAGAAGCGCGCCGGCGGGCGGTGCGGCGACGTGCACCGGCTCGCCGAACTCCGAGAACGTGAGCGTGGCGACAGTGGTCACGGGTCCCCGGGGGAGGCCGGCCAGGGCTGCCGGGAGTTTCCCGCCGTGAGGTAGTCGGTCGTTGAAGTAGAGCGTGGATCGAACTTGGACGAGGCGGCCGGTGCTGTCAATCCAGACGCTGCTCGGACGCTGGGTCAGCGTCTGAGGCGCCTGGTGCGGCGCGCAGACGTGGAGCGGCGCATAGGCGACCTCGTAGCGAGTGGTAGCGACGCCCTCGATATCGGCTGGTCCGAGGTCAGTCAGCGAGGCCACCGCGTAGGTCTCATCGAGCGCGTCGAGGGCGACCGCCGCGTTGAGCGCCAAGGAGAGTCCGCGTTGCGAGCGTGGCAACCCGGGGAACGCAAGCACGCTGTACTTGTCGGTGAACCCCAGTCCTGGGATCGGATTGGCCTGGTAGATGGTCCCGCCGACCACGATGGCGTCCTCGGTAGTGGTTGAGTGAACCGGGTGCAGTGGCTGGCTTCCCGTCGAAGTGAAGGTGACGTCGCGATCTATCTCGCTTACGCGCACGTTGCCCGTCGTGAAATCGACCACTCCGTGACCCGACGATGTGCCACGGAGATCGGGGTTGGGACTCGAGGTGACATGGCTGTACGAGAGGTGCGCGCTTCCTGCCTTCTCGGTCGCGGCCAGTACATCGCTGACCCACTGCGACGGACTCGCTGAAGTGGACTTCTGTGCGATGCCGAGGACGGTACCGGCGGCGGCGCCCAGCAGGACGAGGGAGAGCAGAAGCCACGGAATCACACGGCGCACGGTGGCGAATTGTGCCCTATCTGAACCCATAGATGCTGCAGGCACCCCGGCGTTCGGACATGTCCAGGGCTCTGGGGAGGGGCGTCGTGACACGCCACAGCCAGACGGTCATGATCTCGTCATGGTTGGCAAAGCGGTTGGAGCAGTAGGTGCGGCATTTTTCTTGGGCCTAGGAGTGATCGCCGCAGCCAGCTCGTCGCCACCGATCAAGGTCAGCCTGGTGCTCCACGCACATCGGGTCGTGGCCGGTAAGACCATAAAGGGCACCGTGGTATTCACGAACACGACCCCCCATCGCATCACCGTCAATTCCTGCGCCCAGAACGGCTGGCTGCAGGTCGGCCTGAAGGGCCATGGCTACACCTACGAGGCCTCGAGTTTGCTGATCCAGTGTCCACCATCAATTCGACTGGCGCCTGGTGTCAATCGCTTCTCCGTGCGGGTGTTCACGACGTACCAATCGTGTTTGCAGCCGGGGGGACAGTCGCTTGGGCCGATTCACCGGTGTCCCACGTCTGGTGGGCTGCCCGCACTGCCAGCAGGCCGATATTCAACGACCATGTACGTCTTTGGCCTTGGCGGCCTCACACAGAAGCTGCCCTCTGTGACCATCACATTGCTCCCGGCGGTCTCGTGACTCCCGAGGTCCCGCGCCTTGCCTACCGATCATCGACTGACGGTCAGCTCGTCGAGCATGGGTTGCTGCATGCCCGTCGACGCGGTGATATGAACTGCGATACAGCAGGCTCGAGTTGCAGAAAAATGCAACACATCGGTGGTGCCGGTCGTTCGTCCGGCCACGGTCGCCACCGTACGCCAGGTATGACCATTGTCGGAGACGGCGAGGCTGTAGGTACTGGCCCTGAGCGTGACAACCGGACCTGGCGCTGGTGGAAGGTTGGGGGCCGGTGGCGAGGGCCACATCTGGCCCCATCGCAGGGTCGCGGTGCTCATTGTCTGAGGGCCACCGCGTAAGGACAGGGTCAGTGACGACGGCAGCTTGACCGACTGCCAATCAGTGATCGGACTGCCGTCAACCGCAGCGAGCGCGGGCGCACCCGGTTTCGAGGAGGTGGCACGGGCCCCACCACAGAGAGCGGCGTCGTCGGTCACTGCAAGGTCGGGGCGCCGCGTCCCTAGGGTGAGCGTCCGGCCGGTGTTGATGCGTCGTATGCGATCACCGGTCTTCAGTGGAAGTGCAGCACCGCTGTTCAACGTGACGCTCGTGGACCGTGGCCCGATAGCCACGGTGAATCGGCGACCCTGCCAGGACAGGTCATGGAGCACGATTCCGCTCAGGCGGCCCGTGAGACTGGGATTCGAGCTGGACGGCAGTGGAGCTCCAGCGCAGGCCCGAGTATCCGTAAAGGAACTCCTGCAGGAAGCCTCCGATCCCCGTCATGAACGTGAAGGCCCCGCCATTCTTGGTCTCGGAGAACTGGTCGAAGAAATCGCGGATGAATGGTTCGACACTGCGCTCCGTGAACACAAAGCTGGAGCACCCCGGCGCGTTGAGCACGGCGCTGTCGATGGAGTTGACCGAATCGCTCATTGAGGGACCTTCAGGGTCGGTGCGGGGAACGTAGTAATTGAGATTGTCCTGCTCTACGCTCGGCAGCAGCGGATAGTCCCACGGGTACTCCAAGAGGGTGACGTCCGCCTGCTTGACCATTTGACCCTGGTAGCCAGCGAATTCCGGTTGTGCGCCGAGCGCGGTGGCAGTAGGAACGATGATGCCCGATGCGATCTGCAGCCACGCCGCTGGGACCTTGTAGCCGAGAACCCGGCCTGCCGTTGCGGCATTTTGTAGCGTCTCCTTGGCCGCGACGTCCGTGTAGATCTCGTCGGTGACGTCAGCATTCTCCTCGTCGGGACCCGTGACTCCATCAATGTCATAGGTCCCATCGTTCCCTGGAGTTACTCGGGAAGCCCAGAACGCCGCGGCCTGGGACAGCACCGGCCACCCTCGCGTTGCCAGCCAGCTCTTGTCACCCGTGACCAGGTAGTACTGCCACTGGGCGAGCGCGATGTCCGCCGTTACGTGCTGCTCGTAGAGCCCCTCGCTGAACAACGATGCTGGCGGCGGGATCTGCTCGCTACCGTCGAGCGCGCTTTCCCAGGGGTAGCGGGCTCCCTGGTAACCGGTCGCCGTGGCATGCCTCTCGGCTTCTGCCAGCCTCTGAAATCTGTACTGGTTCATCTCGTTGGCCAGGGAGGGATGCTGTGCAAGCAGCGCCGGGTACATCCACGTCTCGGCGTCCCAGAAGATGTGGCCGTTGTAGCTGTTGGAGGAAAGGCCGGCGGGCGAAATGCCCCAGTCGACACCATCGCGAGTGGACGACCAGAGGTAGAACTCGCTCGCGTTGACCTCCGACGCCAGCGTCGGATTGCCGATCACATCGATGCGACCGGACCACAAGGTCGCCCAGGCGGCGTCGTTGGCACGGGTCAGGGCATTGAAGCCGATGGCGGCGGCGGCGCGCGCTTGAGTCTGGGCGGCACCCAGCGCCGCAGCGCTGACCGGCGAGCTCACAACGCCGACATACTTCGTAACGGTGTAGCTACGGCCGGCAACGACTGTGAACCCGAGTTGTTGGCCGACGCTCTGATCGACGCTTTGGTCGACGGGAATCATCCGGCCTTTCACATTGAGACTCGTGCTGAGTTGGCTCACAATCCCCGCCGTTATCTTCGTGCCCACGGTCTGGACGCTGACCCAATCCAGGCGGTTGGAGAGTGACCACCCCTTCCCGAGCTGGGTGCTCAGCGTTGCCGGCGAGCCGTCTATGGCATCGGTGACCGTGGCTGTGCCGGACCATCGGGGGGTCATCTCAAGTCGCACCAGGCCGACGTCGGGGCGGGCACGATCGGTCAGCACTTGGTAGGACAGGTCGGTCGTCCGACCATTGGGTGCGGTCCACCGGCCCGACGTAGCGATCACACCGGTTCGCAGGTTGATCGACTGCCGCCAATCGCTCGTCTTCCCCTGAGCGAGGGTGAACGCCTGACCCGCCTCGGAGAACGTCAGGGTGGACCAGGTCGGGATGTTGGCGCGCTGCTGGACTTGCCCGGGAGCCTGAGCGTAGAAACCCGCCAGCTCCGACTGCGTGGGAACCGCCCCGCCCTCATATCCCTGACCCTGGGGTGGAACCCGAACTCCAAGCTCACCATTGCCCGTGAAGCTTGGTGCGTACCTCGGTCCCGTGTTTGTGGCCGTCAGGAGAAAAGAGCCTGTGCCATCGGCCGGATCAACAGTGGTGGCGGCTGCGCTGAACTCTTCACCCCGCTGGGTCACCATCACAACACCGAAAACGAGACACAGACAAAGAGCACCGGCGCCAAGACGCGCTGTCGCCCGAGATCGCCGCACCTCGTCCACAGTCCGAGTGTTGCATAGGAGCCTTCCTTCAGCCGTCCCAGGAACCGATCGATCTCTGGCGGTGGTGGTGTGTCCCCCTCCGGGCGAACGGGTGCCGCGCGGAGCGGTCACGCCTTGGCTCCCGGATATCGACCGGCGATCGCATTGCAGGCCTTCTCGCAATATTTTGGGCTGAACTTCTCCCCCTCCTTGGGGAAGTACCGCTCGACCGCCAAGGAGGCGGGCTTTCCTTCGCATTGCCCTCGATGAAAAGCGACAACCTGCGCTTCGGCGAGGTCAGCTTCTGACACCGCTTGATACTGCCATTCGGAGATGCCTCCAGAGGTGTCGAAGTGCCCTCCGTTTACCACTGGCCTTCCGTCCGGGTCAGCGTGGGTCGGGCGCTCCTGCAAAGCGGGCTAGATCGACGGTGATGTAGATGGCGCGACACGTCGCAATCACCGCATTACCGGTGCGAAGTTCAGCACTAATGAAGAGCTTGCGGCGCTCTCGCCCGTCAAGCCGTGCTCGGATCTCCAAGGGTTCGTCAACAGGCACTGGTGCGAGATAGCGAACCGTCAACTCGCCCGTAAAGGCTGGCTCCTGCAGCTCGCCGATAACGAAGCCGGTTACGTCGTCGAACGCAGCGGCCACGATGCCACCGTGGGCACGACCGGGTGCACCTTCGAACGCACGCCGCAGCACAACGTCGGCGATTACCTCACCGTCGTCGAACCGCACCTCAAATTCGACGCCTGTCGGATTCGACCAACCACCGACAGCTCTGTCTTCGAACCCGCTTCCGCTCAGGATTGACCCTTCCGGGCTGCTCCGCATGAGGGCCAGACGGTCGCGTGTCGGCGCTTCATCAACCAAGTGGATGAGTTCGTTCGCCGTCTCCGCGATCGATGCGAGCGCATTGTCCGAGGGATCATGCGCGGCGAACGCGTGATTGAGTGCTCGCAAGCTGGCGGCCGCTCTTTCTCGTGCTTCTTCGGTCCTCATCTAGGCAAGTGTAGGGACCCGTTCGGACAGGTAGGTCGTTCCCATTGTGTCATTGGCGGTCAGGCGGACTGCGAGCAGCCACTGTGCACGAATGACGGATAGGCGCTCCTAGCCGGCGTTCGGGAACGCGCCAGCTTCGACTGGTCGACCTCACTACTCTTCTACAGCAGCGGCACGATTGCCGCGGAGGGATGGTGCCGGGAGATGGCCGGAGCAAACCGGAAGGACATCGCAATCGTCGGAAGAACCGTCGTCGAGGAACTCGGCGACAGGAACGAGGTCGAATGGCAGCTGAGCGCTAGGCCCGAGCTCGAGTGGGCGGAGATCTTCCAACTGGCAGGTCCGTCGGACCGGAAGGGGTCGATCCAGTGGGTCGAGGGCGTCGGGCCCGACGTCATCGGTGCCGTCGTACGGTGGTTCGTCCCTGACGGCGAGATCGAAGAGGCCGATGCGGAGGTGAGACACCGCCTGTCAGTGGCGAACCAGAGGTTCGGGTCGGGAGCCACCTAGGGATCGCCGACCCAAAATGCGGAGGCTCTACCGCCACTGTGGAACACCCCCGGACCGGCGGTCTGGGACAGTGTCGATTTGTCTCCCGTGAGAAGATTTGGGTGGTGGACTCACATCAACGTGAAATGTGGGCTCGGATGCTGGTCCGCATCAACGAGTTCAGATCGGACCGGCAGGGACTCGGGACGTTGATCGATGATCTCCGAGGCCTCTACGTGGAGGCTGACCCGCACGACATGGCCGTACGCACCGAGTTTGAGGTGCACTGGGCGCCCATCGACGGGGAGAACGAGTTGCGGACCGAGTCGTGGGCACCACTGGGTGCAGCGACGGATGCGAACCTGGATCGGGCCTTACAGGCGTTTGAGGATTGGGTCAGGAGCGTTCTGTCGTCGGACTCTACGGACACGCACGGCTAGCAGCGGCGTTGCCGCACATCTGGCGAACCAGGGCGGTGCGACAGTTGCGAGGGCCGATGCTTAAGGGGTTGTGGCGGAACCAGTGTGGGCCGGACGGCCCTCGCATTGAGACAGGGTGTAGAGGATGAAAGGTTCCTCTCTTGGATGCGAGGGCAATTGAGCCATCGAGTTCCGCCATCGCCGCTTGGATCTGACGCTTCGTGCCGGCCTGCCCCAATGCCGCCTTGACCCTCCCCTCGGTCAAGTAATCCCACCTGAAGGAGCTTTGGACCTTGGCGGGAGCAGAGTGCAACTGAACCTTGATTGAACTGTCCGTGCTCAGAATGGTGCTTATGGCAGTCAACAGTTGAGACCTCGTCTTGGCAACGGTATGAGAACGCATGCCAGCCAATATTCCGTCCATTTGTTGCGCCGCCTTCACCGCCGGCTTCAGGGAACTGCAGAACTGGGAATGATATGACCTCGCTGCTCCGGCGGATGCGCAAATCCCGTATCCGAGTGAAGCGGTAGCCACAAGCGGGACGAGGGGCAAGAACACGGCTCTCTTCACCAAACCATCATGGCTCGTGACCCTGCCACATAAGTGCCGTTTGGCCACGCCCAGGACCGGCGAACTGGGGCAGGGCTTGTCGTAGATTGAGCCTGTGCCGTGCCAATTCTCACCAGTTTGCGGTCAATAACGAGGAATCGATGGAAGGCTGAGCCGGATGCACGCAATCGAACTCGTCTTGGCCATCGGGTGGGCGCTGTTCTGGGTCTACTGGCTGGCGGCGGCATTCACTATGAAGAGGGAACGCGTCCCATGGTCTCGCGAACTACGCATCCGGGCGCTGATAATCGTCGTCGTGCTGGTTCTGTTCCGGCTGGGCGCGTTTCGGGACGCGAGCCTGAACACGAACCCATGGCGAGCCGGGCTCGGGCTCTTGCTCTTCGTTCTCGGACTGGGGTTCGCCGTGTGGGCCCGCGTGAACATCGGGCGCAACTGGGGCACCCCTATGTCGCAGAAAGCCGAGCCCGAGCTCGTGACCAGCGGTCCTTACCGTCTGACTCGCCATCCCATCTACTCGGGGATCTTGCTCGGGACTATCGGCACCTCGGTGGCGCTGAGCTGGTTTTGGCTGATCGCTACGGCCTTGGCCGGCGTCTATTTCATCTACGCCGCGACCGTGGAGGAGCGTTACCTCGCCGGACAGTTTCCCGACACCTACCCGGCCTACAAGCGTTCGACCAAAATGCTCGTGCCCTACGTCTTCTAAACGATTCGGCCCGGCTCTGAACCCAACGGGGGCACCCTTATCGCATGCCTTGGATGCGTCAGGTGGCCCGATTTCGTGCGACTACGAGACCCGAGTCCTTCGCAGCTGCAAAGGTTCCGTGAACCTCGATCTCATGTGCGACGACCCGACGAAGTTCACCCATTACGTCCATCCAAGTCGCATCCTCGAGCCCACCCTCTAGGCCAGGGCGAAGGCTTTGGACCCACGCCAAGACGGGTCCAGGCTCTGGAAACTCAAAAGTTCCCCTCGTCCGATCGACGGCCACCACATCGAATGTCTCACCGAGCACAGTCGCTCCGTTGTCGAGGTTGAAGTTGTCCGACCAGTGAGGGACATTGAATGTCTGGCCAACGATGCGACGACCGGCTTCTTGCCATGCCTGCCTGATCTCGGCTTTGTCCCCAGGACCATTCGTAACGGCGAGGATCGCCCCACCGCTTCGGAGGACGCGGGACAGCTCTTCTATGGCTCGGTTCAGATGAGGAACGTGATAGAGCATGAAGGCAGCAACTACTACATCAACGGAATTCGAGACCAACGGCAATGCTTGAATATCGGCGGCCGCCAAATGGTCCCGATGGAGAAGTGAACGCTTCATCGCCGCCGCCAGCATCGCGAGCGACAGATCAAATCCCATGACCCGTCCAGCCCGGAGGGATAACGGTGAAAGAAAGCCTCCTGGACCACAGCCGATGTCGAGCGCCGACTCCTCGCCGGTCCAGTCGAGATGATCCAGAACCCAGTCCTCGAATGTCACGCCGTTTGGTAAGGGGTGATCGGGGCGCAGGTAGGCATAGACGTTGACGCGGCTTTGCAGGTTCGACGGGACTTCGTATTGAGCCTTGATGACAGAAGGCTGGGTTCCCGCCAATCGCAGGTCGCGCGCCTCGTCGGACATGAACGCATTATTCACCCAGGCGTCACCGTCCCGGCGTTCGGGGATACTCGCTAGAGTTCGCCCATCCTCAGCCAGGCTCTTTAGTGCATCGCTTACTCATTCGGTTCGATGATTACTCCCATTTCTCTCAGTTTCGGCAACACATCGGCTTGAAACGTCTTCCACGACTCGGCATCCCTCTCGGCGCGGGTGAGTCGATTTGCTCTGGCGGCTGGCAAGGTCGGAGATGGGAGCGGCCTGATGATCTCCGTTTCCACGAAAGGCAAGAAGTTGTCGCGAATGGACCGAATTACATCGGTTGCTGTCTCTGATGTCGAGGAGTCAAGGGTCACCACCCATGGAAAATGACTGGACTGAGCGGGATCTAGCCTGCTCAAGCGTGTCCAATAATTGCCGGGGTCAGGCAGTTCAAGCACCTTTCCAAGTGAGCGCGCCTCTTCGTTGGCCTCGCGGAAGATCTCCTGGACGATGCTGTGCCCAATCGAGGCATCCACGTCGAATCGAACCAGTTCGCGGGTATTCCACTTTCTCTTCACGAAACCAACTCTCACGAGAAAGTCGCCACGGGACAACGTGGAGCTGTTCCCGGATCCCTTGAAACCTTGACCTCGAAGCCAAGGAGCGACTTGATCCCGCACCATGTCCCGGAATCGCGATTGAGCTGTGACAGGCCGATTCACGCGTTCAAGCCTACGAGTGCAGCGGTGGCGTCGGGTATCCCCGTAATGCCTACGGGGCGCACAGGTCCGGCGATCGGGGTCACCCTCGGCGCGAACCGACCCTGACATGCAGGTCCGGTTCGCGCCCCATTGGAGGACAGTGCCCGAGCCTTGGCGGTGACTTCTAGGGCGTCCTCACCCCCGAGGAGCACAAGGATGTTGCCATGGGACAGGGCCAGCTGTCGATAGACGGAGTGTCACCAAACGTAGACAGCGCTGTCCATCGGTGCGCACTTCGTCCGCTCGAAGGAATCGTCCGTGCGTCAGACGGGAGCTGCCCAAGCCCAACAGGGGCGACCCAGTTGATGGCTCGATCCCGGCGTACCGGGGCAGGCTTGGACCTGCCCACAGCCCGTCCTGAGGACGATGTCCCCGGCCCTGGTGATCTTGCTACTGAAGAGCCATAATTTTGGGAGTGGCGAAACAGGTCGATTGGGAACGTCTCCTTGTCAAGGGTCACGAACCCCTGAAGGTTGCCCAACGGATCTTTCGTTGGCTTCCTAGCGATCCCCGCTGCAAGCTTTGCCTGAACCCCTTTGGCGGCGTGGGTGGCAAAATGGTCGGCCTCCTGGGGCACAAGCCCTCCCGTAAGAACCCGAACATCTGTCAGTTCTGCTTCGATCGTCTGCCGACCGGAGGCATCGAGATTGATCTCGCAGTTGTCTTCGCCGACGTGCGCGCTTCGACAGCTCTGGGTGAACAGTCGGACGCCACTACGTTCGCCGAGCGGCTGAACGAGTTCTACGGCGCAGCAACGAAGGTGTTGATTTGCAATGAAGGCATTGTGGACAAGCTGATTGGCGACGAGGTGATGGGTCTCTTCATCCAGGGTGTCGCTGGCCCCGAATATCGACGCAAGGCAGCGATTGCCGCTCTCGAACTGGCATCGGCGGTCGTCGAACTGCCCGTCGGTGTGGCTGCCAATGCTGGTATCGCCTTCGTAGGCAATGTGGGATCGGGGAGTGTATTGGACTTCACCGCGCTCGGAGATGCCGTCAATGTTGGTGCTCGCCTTCAGGCCCACGCGGCGCCAGGTGAGGTTGTGCTCGCAGCTTCGCTCTACCCGCTTGTTGAGGCGGAATACCCAGGAGGCCGCTCCGAGCGGGTGACGATACGTGGCCGGGACAAGCCAGTTGACGTTGTGGTCTTGAGCTCGCCCGCGTAGTCCGCGATGTTCGCTCGACCGTCCGGTACTGCCGGATATCGGTCGGCCCGACGAGTTCTGACGGACTGCCACCGTTTCGATTCGAATCGCCCGCGTCCCGGCGTACTAGGGCCCTTGTCTGTTTATCGGTCCTCGGTCGCTGAATTCTTGGACAGAAGCCTCGGCGCGGGGGAACGTTCAAACCTGGTCGGATAATGCAGGAGGCCTTTGCTCCGGTCCGGCTTGGAGCCACGTGACCGAATCTCGAATGCCGCCTGCCCAGCGAAGTGTGTCGCCTTCCCGGGCGACCACTTCTCCCGTCGCTCCAATCAGCTCAGCAGGCGGTCCCAATCGGACAAAGTAGTCCTCTGGCCAGAGAGTCGCCCGAGGCTCGTCACCAAGCCATGCCTCTATGCCCGAATCGGTCATGCGAGCATGAAAGGGGCCCCGAATACTCGTCATCATCGAGCGGCCACCTTGACGGTATCCATTTGAAGGCAGGCGGTGAAGTTCGAGGTCACGCGGCACGCATCAAGGTTGTCACGGTCCCGGCGCACTGGGGCAGTCGGGTGTCCCTTAGTTCGTCCCTGTTTGGGACGTGGGAGGAGCGGCCTACGCTCGCTCTGCCACGATTACATTTTGCCTAATGTCCGCCACCGCCTCCTTGAACTCAGCGACATTGAAAAACGGCTGCCACTGACGCTTCGCATAAGCAAGCGGAATGCATGTCTCGCCGAAAGTATCTGGAGGAAGGTTGGGGCCACCGCCGGTCGGGTCGCAGCAGTATTCACCGGCGTCGTACAACTGAAGATATCGCTCCGTGTCCACGAAGGCCCGCCGTGCTCCACTGCTCGCAATGGTTGCGAGTGAGCTGAGGTTGGCAGGATCGGGCTCGGCCGCCCGAATCGTGGCGCAGTCAAGAATGAAGTTTCGCTCACGAGTTGTCACGACGAGCATGCCTCCGGGCGTGAGTAATCGGGCGAACTCCTCGATCCATTCAAGGTGCACGGCCTCCGTCAGATGCGAGAACACGGAGAAAGCGAAGATGAGATCCACAGAACGGTCCGGAAGCGAAATCGGCGGGTGAAGATTGATCTGCTCGAAGGTGGCCCAAGGATTGGTCGTTCGACAGAGATCGATGACTTCTTGGAGTGGATCTACTCCGTACAGACTGTCCTTACCAAAATCCTTAATGAAGAATCGGGTGATTCGACCCCAGCCGCACCCGAAATCCAACGCAACCTTTGGCCGTGTGGAAGACGCTGCTCGAGTCACAGTCCGATAGAAGCTGAAGGCTTCGCGAAGGGTCTCCTCACCATGACCCCCGGTGAAGCG
Organism: uncultured Acidimicrobiaceae bacterium; assembly: GCA_963843365.1. Lineage (GTDB taxonomy): Bacteria > Actinomycetota > Acidimicrobiia > Acidimicrobiales > RAAP-2 > Bog-473. Next base: position 164,001 of record CAWJKG010000002.1, read on the forward strand.
GACCTGCACCTCGTCTGGTGGCATCGCTGGCAGGTAGCCGTGCAGGGACGAAAAGGCCTTCTCGCCATGAACGTTGAGCCAATACCACTCTGCCGGAGTCAGGGACCGGAACAGCTTGTTTGGCGGAAGCGAAGTGGCCCTCGCGGCGAGCACGTACGGCGCAGCAACAGCCGGCCGCAGCCAGGTTCGTGCGGTGTGAAGCGGCAATGTTCTCTCCGACCCCAAAAATAGTTCTGCTGACGATTGTGTCCTGGCGTTGCGTGCTGTGTTGTTCTGTATCTTCCAATACTTCAAGTTGATGGTCCAATGGCGCCGCCTTCGCCGATCTGGTCAGAGGGCAGCATCCTCGAAGTGCCTGGGGCGCCCCTCCAGCCAGCCTGGAGTCCCATTTCTTGCCGCGTCACTACCCAGCGTGCCGTCTCCACACTCCCCCACAAGGACCGGCCATCACTCGTGGGCACCGCAGGCCGACTCGAGTGGCCGGCACATCCGGATGGCAGCCCCGCACGATGGCGGCGGCAGGCTCAAGCGGCGCTCCCAGCGCCACCACCTGTCTCGATCATCAGGCCCCGATGGACGGTGCCAGCGGGATACCCGGCATCGTCACGACACCGACGCCCGCGGCGGGGCTTGCTTCCTCGCTGATCGCCAACGGTCCCGAGGCGTGCACCACGATCGGGTCCAGCCCCGCCGCGGCCAGCGCCGAACCGTAGACGAGGACGGAGGTCTTCGCCGTCAGGGTGCCCGTCGCCACCACGTGGTCCCCCGATGCCGCGACCGCTACCGCCTGGTAGGTCTCGCTGCTCCCTGAGGTGTTCCACAACGCGAGATACTGGGGAGCGGCCCCGGTGACGGCGGGGCTGTCGGTGGTGCCGGGTGGCGGCACGACCCACTCCCCGCTCGGTGTCGCGATGCTCAGCCCGTCGACGGCCGGCGCCATGCCCGACTGGGGCGGCGGGGTCGCGCTGTTGGGGACCGAGATGGAGCGGCCCACCACCACGCCGGCGCCTCCCGTGGCGTCGATTGCCGTGGCGTAGGTCTCGTTGTCAGGGATCCGGGTCTGCGTGCTGGTCTGGATGCTCCAGGTCGTGCCGGGCAAGACCTTGTCCGTCAGAGGAGCCAAGGGGCCGGAGGGGAGGCGCACGTCGACCGACACCGACTCGGTGGTCGAGCCGGGGTTGAAGACGTCGATCTCGGACAGGCCGTTGGGCACCTCCTGCGCCTGCGGAATGGCCCAGTGCGACTGGGGCGCAGGCGCGCCGGGCACCAGCGAGAGACCGCCGGAGGTCCCACCCGCCCCGACGAGCTCCTGGAGCTCGGTCGCGACCACGCGGCCGGTGCGGGTGGTGACGACGGTGCTGAGATTCGGGATCTGTTGCACTTCGGTGGTGACGTTCTCCACCGTCACCTGGCCGGCCGGCAGCACGATCCCCTGGTAGTTGATGGGGTGGACCGTGCCACCGGGGGTCACGAAGCTGAGGTCGACCACGACCGGTGTCGAGGTCGGATTGAGCAGCGACACGTACAGCTCGTTTGCGGCCGCCGTGGAGCCGCTGGCGAAATACCACGTGGGCGAGGTGGTGCTCTGGCACGGCACCTGGGACCAGCCCAACGTGCCGTCGATCGTCTGCGTCACCGCCATTCCCCCACCGGCCGTGATGACCGTTGCCGACTCCCACGAACCCCCGGACAGCGTCGGCAGGGTGGGCGAGACCACGCCCTTCGCCGGGACCGCCGCCGCCGTGTGGGCGGTGGCCCCCGAGTCCGATGTGACGGTGATGTCGGCCGTGACGGCGCTCGCGGTGGTGTTGGTGAGCACCAGGGTCCCCGGCGCCAGGCCACCCGCGGTCGACTGTCCTGTGCAGTACCAGGCGGACGACTCCGCGTCGGGCGCGCCGACCAGCGCGCTGGGGGTCGGCGCGGCGCCGACGGGTGCCGGCGTGCCGCGGACGTGCACGGCGATGCCGACGCCCGCGATGACGAGGACCACGAGGACCACGACGCGCCAGCGCCGTTCTCGGCTCACATGGGCCGGCGTCACAGCGTCACCGTCTCGTGCAGGAGCGCCGCCTCGGCGACCAGCGGTAGTGGGGGCGCCGGTGCGGGCCGCTGCACCCGGCGCGGCCGCCCGACGACCACCAGTGCCAGCACCACCCAGACCGCCAGCTCCGCCAGGACCCCCATCGGAATGAAGGGGAACCGGGACAACGAGAGCGTGGCGCGGCCTGCCGCGGTCACCGGATACTGCGCCGCCCAGCCGAACGCGGGCTGCCGCGTCACCGCGTGGCCGTTCACCGTGAGCCCGAAGGCGCCCGCCGGTGCGTACCCCGCATAGAGCGTCCCCGCCGGCACGGCCCCGGTGCCTGCCGCGCCGTCGGCCAGCGCGCTGAGCACCGGCTGCCACCCGACGACATCCGTGGCGCTCGGGAAGGATGACTCGTGTGCCGGAAGCGCCGTACTGCGGCTTCCAGTCACCGGCATGGCGTCCCCGTTCTCGAACACCTGCGCGCCCATGACACCGGGCACGACCTGCAGGTCACTCTGCTGGAGCAGGTCTTCGTCGAGACCAGGGGGTGGCGGTGCGCTCACCGACTCGGGCTCGCTGCCCACCAGGGACGGGGCCAGCGCGTCGACCACCACCACGTAGCGGACCCCGGCGGGCGCCAAGAGGCGGCCGAGGTGCACGGTGCCGCCGGCCATGGCCAGTCGGACGGCCTTGGCGACCTGATCGGCCGGGCCCGGGCCCGCCGGCGTCAACACCTGCGCCGTGTCGGGCAGGTCCTGCGGGGTGAGCGCATAGGCCAGGCCCGACTGCAGCGACCATCCACCAGCGGGCAGTGCGCGCGGGTCACCCAGCCACAACACCCGGGACACGGGTGCGCTGGGCCGGGCCAGGAAGGCGAGCGGTTGCTCAACACCTTGCGCAGGAAGATCCCAGCGACCGCCGAGGGCGGCACCCACCACAGGCAAGAGCCCGAGCGCCACGAAAACCAGTGCGGCGGCGCTGACGAGCTGCCGCCAGCCGAACTCGCGCCCGCTGAGGTCGCTCTCGAACGCAGCGATGCCGATGCCGACACACACCGCCACGGCGAGCGCGGCCGGCGCGAGCACGACCGTGACCGACGGCGCGAACGAGCCGAGGTCGCCGCGGGTGGCGGCGTAGGCGAGACCCCACGAGGCCAGCGCCAGCACCCACATGCGCGCGGCCCAGGCCAAACGGGTCCCGCGGGCGATGACGAGCGGGAGAGCGGCACCCACCACCAGGAGCCAAGCGATGGGCGAGCGCGCCGCCGGCCCCACGGCGAACCGGAGCAGGTCACCCCAACTCGGCGCCGTCGCTCCGGACAGGGGCAGGCCGAAGATGGCGAGCGAGCCCTTGCCCGCCAACGCCGTGCCGAGCACCCAGGGCAGGGCCAGGATCAGCGCCACCACGAGGGCCTGCACCGCGACGACGAGGACACGCCACGACGGCTCGCGGGCACCCACCAAGAGGGACCCGATCACCCAGGCCAGCGCCGTGACGAGCACCATGGGTGCGACCGCCGGCGCGAAGGCCGCCGCGGCGGCGATGAGGGCGCCGAGGAGCACGACCTGCCCGAAGGGGCGGCTGCGCCAACGTGGCCCCGGCTCGGCCGCGTACGGGGCCACGTTGGCGGCGCGGGCCAGGCGCACTGCGATGAAGGGAAAGAGGGCGTAGCCCACCAGACCGTCCCAGCGCCCCGTGCCGAGGGCGCCGTACGGCAGGGGCAGCCCGAGATAGCAGATGGCGGCGATGACGCGAGCCCGCGGCGACACCAGCGGGCGCACACAGCGCGAAGCACCCCACGCCCCGAGTGGGATGCACCCCAGGAGCAGCACGTGTTGCAGTGTTCCCATCGCACCGAACAAGACCGTCCCGGACAGGCCGAGCAGCCCGAAGGCGGGTGATGCCGGAGCGGTGGTCCCGACGCCGGCCGACTGCCAGCCGGAGAAGAAGTGATGCCAGCTCTCCGACCACGACGGCAGCGGGGCCAGCTGCCCCACCAGCGGCAGGTTGCCGAAGAAGAGATCGCGTGTCCCGATGGCGATCACAAGCAGCGCGACGACCAGGGCGACGACGCGCTCGGCGCCCGGTCGTGAGGGGAGCCGAGCGGACGCGGCGCCCGAATCGATCGCGACCGGCCCGACGACCGAGATCGTCGAGGTCGTCGAAGTCGGCGTCCTCGCTGAAAGCCAAGCCGACACTCCCTGTGAGCAGGGCAACCTGTGCCGCCTGCCCTTCGTCGCGCTCATGCCGTTCCCGGGTACCGGTCACGGCATTCGCCGCCTCCAGACCCTGGTGGGAAAGGCGGCTCAAATAGCGGGAGAGCCGTGCGCTGCCGCGCACCTGCAGCCGCCGTACTTCGGCATCGGGGAACAGACGGTGCTCTGCCAGCTCGCCCCGCAGCAATGAGAGCTCGGTGAGGCGGCGCAGATTCCACCGCCACGCCCCCGCCACCGCACGGGCGCGGTCACCGTCGCGGGCCAGGAGAGCCACGAGGACTTCGCCGAAAGCCAGGAGCGCGGCCTGCGGGAGGACACGGAGCAGCGTGAGCCTCGTGTAGCACTTCAGGACAGCGCGCAGCTCGTGGCGGCGCTGCAACGACTGCAGTGTGGCCGGGCGCCGGCCCTCCGACACGCCGGCGACTGCGAGCGGTTCGATGCCCGCGGCGACGACCTCGCGGTGGCGCACCCGCGCCTCCGGAGCGACGAGGACGCGTGAGCCTGCGACCTGGCAGCGCCAAGAGAGGTCGAGGTCCTCTCCCATGGCCACGATGCCGGCGTCGAACCCCTTCAGCTCGGCGAAGAGGTCGGCGCGCACCAGAATGCAGCCGCCCGGCGCCACGAAGACGTCGCGTACCGCGTCGTGCTGCCCGTGGTCGACCTCGCCCTCGATGATGCGGTCCACCACCGCGCCCGTCTTGTCACAGGTCATGCCCACGTGGAGCAGGATCCGGGGATCGTCCCAGTGCACGAACTTCGGCGAGACCACCCCGGCGTTGGAGCGGAACGACTCCTCCACCATCTTGTGGACCGCGTCGGAGTCCAAGGCGACGTCGTCGTGCAGGAGGAGGAAGAAAGCGGCCCCCTCCACCATGGCCAGGGCCTCGTTGCAGGCGGCGCCGTAGCCGGGCCGACCGGGAAGGTGCCGGACGAAGGCGTTGGGCAGGATCCGGGCGACCCGGTCGGTCACGTCCGCGTCGTCCTGGCCGGTGGACAGGACCAGGATGGAGAGCTCCTCGTAGTCCTGAGCCGCCAGCGAGGAGAGCGCCTCTTCGAGCCATGGCCCGGGGTCGGTCGTGACGACGACGGCGACCACGGCCGGCACTTGGGCGTCCATCAGGGGGCCGAGGCTATCGGTTCCGGCTTTCACCCCCTCAGGCACGAATTGCTCCTCCAGTGCTTGCTACTGTTTAACACTCGTGATACTCTTGTACACGAACACAGTTGCCTGCCGGCGGCTCCTGTGTCGTGAACGTCGGAGTGAACCGACCAGACAGGAGGCTCGACATGCCTGAAGTACCCACGAACATCACCACCATCTCCAAGGGTGTCACGGACCTCGCCCGCGACGCGGCATATGTCGCCGTCGGCCTCGGGGTCCTCGGCTACCAGCGCGCCCAGGTGCACCGGGTGGAACTGCAGAACAAGCTCTCCAAGGACTTCTCCCTCGACCAGCACATCGACGGTGTGCGTCAGGGTGTAGCCAAGGGCTACCACCAGATCGACGACCTGGCCGAGACGGCCGCGGAATTCGTCGAGACCACGCTGCAGCCGCTCGAGGACAAGCTGCCCGCCTCGGTGACCCAGATCACCATCAAGGCCCGGGAGCAGGCCCGCGAGGTCCGGATCCAGATCCGTCAGCGCATGAGCGCCTGAACACACCGCAACCGCAGCCGACGACGCTCGCCCTCAGTCCGCCTCCCAGGAGGCCAGGACGTCGGCGAGCGTTGTCGCGAGCGGGATCCGGGGCTGCCAGCCCGTCGCGGCCCGCAACAGCTCCGCAGTCCCCCGCAGCACCGGCACGTCGACGGGACGGAGCAGGGCGGGGTCGGTCTCGAGCGTGAGGTCTGCTCCGGCCAGCTCCAGGAGCTCTGCCGCCACCTCCGACATCGCGACGTCGCGACCCGAACACACGTTGTAGACGGTCCCCAACTCTCCCCGTTCGATAAGGAGCCGGTAGGCCACCACCACGTCGCGGACGTCGGTGAAGTCGCGCCGCGACGTCAGGTTGCCCACCCGCAGCGAGCGGTCCCCGTTGCGGCCCGCCTCCACAATCCGCTTGGCCAACGCCGACACGAAGAAGTTCGGTGATTGCCCCGGACCGATGTGGTTGAAGGGCCGGACGACCACGACCGGCTGCGCGTACCCACGCCAGGCCTGCAGCGCCACCGCCTCGGCCGCCAGCTTGCTGGCCGCGTATGGGCTGGCGGGCTCCGTTGGGGTCCGCTCGTCCAGAGGGAGCTGGTCCGGTGTCACCACCCCGTACACCTCGGCCGAGCTGATCACCAGGACACGGGGGGTGGTTCTCCCGGCACGTGCCGCGGCCAGGATCTCAGCCGTGCCGAGCACGTTGACCCGCAGGACCTGGCTCGGGTTGTCCCAGCTCTCCCCCACGTGCGTCATGGCGGCCAGGTGGTAGACGGCCTCGGGCGCCACATCGGCCATGACCTGCCGCACCGCGGCACCGTCAGCGACGTCGGTCTCGATGTCGATCACCGTGACCTCGTCGCCCTCGTCCTTCAGGTGCGCGGCAAGCCACTGGCCCACGAATCCCTTACCGCCCGTAATCAGCGCGCGCATGCGCGGAACCCTACTGCGACCCCGCCCTGGCGAGCGTATAGGCGTGCCTGTGCAAGGCGACGCTGGCCTCCCACGTCCGCTCCCGCGCCACCGCGATGCCAAGGGAGCGCCGGGGCGAGGCACGCCCGTCGTCGAGGGCGATGGCCAGGGCGGATGCCAGGGCGTCGGCGTCCCCCGGCGGGACGAGGAGCGCCGCCTCCCCGGCCATTTCGGCCATGGCCGTGCCCTCTGTCGTCACCAGGGGTGCGGCGCAGGCGAGTGCCTCGAGCGCCGGCAGGCCGAACCCCTCCTCGAGAGCCGGATAGGCGACCGCCGCCGCCTGGCGGAGCAGCGCGGGGACAGCGTCGTCGGGGAGATAGCCGGTGCGCACAATGCGCTCGGGATGCCGGGCCGCCGCGAGCGCGCGCTCGGTCTCGGCCATCCCCCAACCGGTCTGCCCGCCGAGGACCAGGACCGCATCGGGGCGTCGCCGCGCCAGCTGGTCGAAGGCGGCGATGAGGGGCACCACCCCCTTGCGGGGCTCGAGCGTCCCCACGAACGCCACCAGCGGCCGGTCCGCCGGCACGCCCAGTGCCGCCAGCACGGCGCGATCGGCGCCGGCGGAAGGCTCCTGGGGCGTGAACCGCTCGTGGTCGACGCCGTGCGGCGCCACCACGACGGGCGCACGGACGTCGCACCAGACGCGCAACCGGTCCTCGGTCACCCGGCTGACGCAGATCAGCACCGCGGCGTGCCGCGCGGCGCGGCGGATGGCCCGGCGGAAGAAGGCCGCCTTGGACCGCAGGTGCCATTCGGGATGGTCGAAGAAGGTGCAATCGTGGATCGTCACCGCGCACGGGACGGGCGATCGCCCGGGCATCGTGTAGTGAGGCCCGTGGTGCACCTGCACCCCCGCCGAACGCAGGACGCGACGGAGGCGAAGCTGCTCGAAGACCAGCCGGCTCGGGCGCGCCACCGGGACCACTCCGCGCACCGCGGCGGTTCCCGCCAGGCTGCGCCACCGTTGTTCGTCCCCGCGTCGGGCAACCAGGGAGAGCCCGACGTCGTCGCAGGCGGCCAGGCCGTGCGCCAGCGCCATGGTGTAGTAGCCCGCGCCGGCGGGACGTTCCGGGACGGCAGAGACGTCGAGGGAAAGGTCCAGGTGCGCCATCGTCATGACAACGAGCGCCAGAGAGCGAGGTGGCCGCGTGCGCTCTCGCGCCAGGTCCGGGCAGATGCATACGCCGCGCCGCGCCGGGACAGGTCCTCCCGCACCCCGTCGTCGGTGAGGACGGTGGCCAGTCCTCCGGCGATGTCGTCGACGTCGAGTGGCTCCACGATGCGCGCCGGGGCGGGGTCCGGCGCGCCGAGATCGTGCACACTCGGCACCTCGTTCGACACCACCGTCGGGACGCCCGCGTACATCGCCTCGAGCGGGGGGAGTCCGTAGCCCTCGGTGAGCGGCACGTAGGCGAACGCACGCGCCCGCTGGTAGAGCCCCGCCACCACATCGTCGGCGACGCGACCGGTGAAGACGACGTGATCGGCCGCCGGGGAGTCCGGGAGCTGGGGCCCCCACCCCTTGGGCCCCACGATCACCAGCGGCCACGGCCCCGGGAGGGATGCGCGCACGCGGCCGAAGGCCCGCACCAGCCGCTCCAGGTTCTTGCGGGGCTCCAGCGTGCTGACCGTGAGGAGGAACGGGTCCGAGACGCCGACCCGGCGCAGCAGAGCCTCGGTGGCCACCGGGTCGGCGGGCGGCAGGTGGTCGGCACCACTCGGCACCACCGTGACACGACCCTCCGCGACGCCCGACTCCGCCAGGTCGGCGGCGACCAGCCGGGACGGGACGACGAGGGAGGCGCCGGAGCGCCGGGCACGCCGGAGCGCTGCCTCGTGCCAACGGACCCCGCGCCGGGTGGTCGCCTCGGGATGCCGGCGCCACGCGACGTCGTGCACCGTCACGACCAGTCGTTCCCGGCTGGCGTGGCCCAGGCGGGGTGAGGCCAAGGAGACCGAGTGCACGATGTCGAACCCGGCGGGGGCGCGCACGAGCCCGAGATCCCACGCCCGGGTCAGAAGGGGGCCGGGCAGGCGCGACGCGTGCACCGGGCGCCCGAAGGAAGCAAGCGGATCCGCTGCGCCGGAGGGCGCTCGGCTGGCCAGGAGTTCCACCGCGGCGGTGTCACCCTCGGCTGCGGCCGCGTCCAGGCCGCCGAGCAGGCCGCGGGCGTAGGCGCCGATGCCCCCCGGCACCCGGCGCCGCAATTGCTCGACGGCGAGCAGCACCGACGGTGCCGTCCCGTCACCCACGCGCCACCGCCGCATCGCGATAGAGGGACGCGAGTCCCGCGCCACAGCCCTCCCAGCTGTAGCGAGCCGACCACGTCGTGCCCGCCGCCACCAGGCGGCTCCGCTCCCCGTCGTCGCACAGCAGTGTCGACAGCGCGGCGGCCAGGCCGTCGTGGTCGCCCGCGTCCACCAACAGGGCGCCGTCGCCGAGCACCTCGGGCAAGGATCCGGCCCGAGTGGCCACGACGGGCACGCCGGCACGCATCGCCTGCAGCGGCGGGAAGCCGAAACCCTCATAGAGCGAGGGGTAGGCCAGCAAACTGGCGCGTGCCAGCAACACCGCCAACTCTTCCGGCGGCACCCAGCCCGTCCGGACGATGCGGGCCCGGACAGGAGACTCGGCGACCGCGTCATCGAGAGCCCGCTCGCCCCAGCCCGGCGGACCGGCCAGTACGAGCGCCACGTCCTCCACGCCGTCCGCCACGGCACCGAACGACCGGACCAGTCCGGGCAGGTCTTTGCGCGGCTCTGCCGTTCCGACGGCCAGGCAGTAGCGCCGCGTGCCCGCAGGGAGGACACGGGCCACCACGGCATCTGCCCCTGCTCCGGAGGGAGCCGGCAACTCCGGAATGCCGGGCGTGACGACCCGGACCCGGCCGGGATCGGCGCCGAAGGCCTCCCGCACCTCCGCGGCGACGAACGCCGAATCCGTGTGGACCCAGGCCCCGCGGCCCAGGGCGCGGCGAATCAGCCCCGGATAGGCCAGCGTCGCCTCGTCGCACAGCTCGGGATGATGGAGGGGCGTGAGGTCGTGTACCGAGACCACGGCGGCCGCCCGTCGGGTCGGCGGCACCAGGAAGTTCGTCCCGTGGACCACATCGATGGGACCGACGAACGGTTCCACTGGCGGCCAGTCCCCGCGGGCCCACAGGGCGTGGAGGGGGCGCGCCGGCATGGGCCGCTGGCGCGCCGGGACGCCCTGGGGCAGAGTGGCTTCGATCTGCCGGCGGCGGCGCCAGCTCACGGCATAGGCCCGCACGTCGACATCGGGACGCTGAGCCAGGGCCGCCAGCGCGCCCTGGCAGAACGCACCGATGCCCGTGGGAAGACCGAGCAGCGGGGTGGCATCGACCGCAACCCGCACGCGTGCCGGCCCCGCGGCCCGAGGCGTCTCGGGAGCGCTCAGGTCGTGATCGCCCCGTCGATGGAGAGGATCGCTCCCGTCACATAGTCCGCTTCACTCGATCCGAGGTAGGCGAAGGCGCCGGCGATCTCGTGGGGGTAGGCGAACCCGATGGGCGACATCAGCCGCTCAATGAGCTTGAAATCTGCGTCCGCGGGCGGACCGAAGTTGTGGATGATCGGCGTGTCGACGCCGCCGGGGGCCACACCGTTCACCCGCACGCCGCGCGCCATGTACTCCACGGCGAGCGCCATGGTGAGGAGCCGGACGCCGCCTTTCGAGGCACAGTAGGCGGCGGAGTACGGCTGACCCTTCATGCCCGCCGTCGAGACGGCGTTGACGATCGCCCCACCGTGTTCGAGCATGGCCGGCAACACGGCGCGGCACATGAGGAAGGTGCCCGTCAGGTTCACCGCGATGATCTTGTCCCAGCCGCTCAAAGACTGCTCCGGGGTGTGGGCGAACCCGCCGATGCCTGCAATGTTGCAGAGGTTGGTGATGGATCCGAGCTCGCCTGCGGCCCGATCGACAGCGGCCTGCACCCCGGCCTCGTCGGTGACGTCACAGGGAACGGCGATCGCACGGCCGCCCGCATCTGCCGCCTCCCCGTTGATTTCGGCGGCCACGGTCTCGATGGCGTCCGTGGCAACGTCGAGGCAGGCCACGGCGGCGCCCTCGGCGGCCAGACGGCGCGCCGTGGCGCGGCCGATGCCCGAACCGGCCCCGGTCACCACGGCTACCCGCCCGCGGTAGCGGCCCGGGGTGATGGCCTCGGGGGCCGTGCCCCGATTGGGGTCGGACTCCCCCACTCGTGTGGTCGGGCTCATGCGCGCTCCTTCTCGTCTCTCTCGCCGGTGAGGCCACTGCCTAGCACCCCGGCGCCCGATCGACGACTTACGGCCAGGCGCTGCCGCCTCTCCTCGACTCCCTGTGCCGCCAGGGAGGCCAGTTGCGCCGGGTCGACCTTCATCATCGGGGTCAGCGGGAGCTCGTCGACCACGACCAGGGCGTCGGGCGCCTTGTAGTCCGACAGCGTCCGGATGCAGTGGGCCCGCAGCGACGCCAGATCAGGCCGGGCCCCCGGAACAGCCACTACGACGGCCACGCCGACTTCTCCCAAAATGTCGTCCTCGGCGCCCACCACGGCCACCCGGGCCACGTCGGGGTGCGACGAGAGGGTCTCCTCGACCTCGGCCGGGTAGACGTTGTACCCACCTCGGATGTAGCGCTCGTGAGCGCGGCCCGAGAGCTGCAGGTTGCCCTCCGGCGTGAGCCGCCCGAAGTCACCGGTGGTCAACCACCCGTCCGGAGCCAGCACCGCTGCGGTCGCGGCGCCGTCCACCAGCTCGGCCACGGTGCGGCCGCGGCCCGGGCCACGGCCCCAGTAGCCGCGCATGACTGCAGCCGAACGCAGCAGGACGCGACCGACGGATCCGTCGGGCACTGGGTTTCCCTCGTCGTCCACAATGGCCAGCTCGACTCCGGGCACCGGACGTCCCACCGTGGTCGCGACCTCCTCGTCGGAAGACGTGAGGGTGGTACCGGTCCCGAGAGAGGACTCCGTCGAGGTGTACCGCACCACCACGGGCACCCCGAGACGGCGGCGCACCTCTGCCACCAATGGCGCGGGCACGTGGGCCGCCCCCGTCCCCGCGACGCGGAATGCACTGAGATCGGCATGCGCCAGCTCCTCACTGGCCAGCATCAGCGACCACTGCGTCGGGACGCCCTGCGCGACGGTCACCGCCTCCTCCGCCATGACGCGCACGGCGTCGTCGGCCCGCCAGGGGGTGGGGGTGATGATGGTCGTCACGACGTTGCCGATTTCGTCCCAGGCGCGCGTCATGTAGCCCACATGGGCGAACGGGACGGGTGAGAGCCTGCGATCACCCGGACTGCTGAGCACGTCGGTCCCCCGCGCCACCGCAGCAAGGTTGGCGTGGTCGAACACGGCGCCCTTGGGTTGGCCGGTCGTCCCGCTCGTCCAGACCACGGCTACCGGGTCGGATGCGCGCAACGCTGGCCACGCCTCGGGCGGCGGGCCTTCCCACCAGTCCCGCGTCTCGGCCCGGGTGCGCACCGGCACCGCCCCGGTGTCGGGCACGGCCCCTGCCGCGGGGTCAGAAACCAGGAGTACCGGCGCGGCGCGTGCCATGATGGAGGCCACTTCTCCTGCGCCCATACGTGGGTTGATGCCCGACGTGATGGCCCCCAGCCGGAGCAGGCCGGCGTAGAGCACGGCGTAGTCGATGCTGGAGGGCAGGAGCAGGCACACGACATCGCCTCGGGCCACCCCGAGGCGGGACAGGTGGCCGGCCACGCCATCGGCCGCCCGGTCCCACTCGGCGAATGTGAGGCTGCGCCGTCCGTCCTCACCCCCGACTTCCACGTAGGCCTCGACGTCCCCGTTGACACGTGCGGCCTCGCGCAGGACCGACACCACGGTCTCGTGCTGATCCAAGGGGATACGCACCGGCATGCGGGCGGCGATGGTACCAGGGAGGCCGGTCCGGCTCGCGTCCGGGCGCTCCTATGCTCGTGTCGTGCTGGTGGCCCTTTGCGGCGGTGTGGGAGCCGCCCGGATGCTCGCCGGCCTGGTGCGCGTCGTCCCGCCCGCCGACATCACCGCCATCGTCAACGTGGGCGACGACATGGAGATCCACGGCCTCTCCATCAGCCCGGACCTCGACACGATCACCTACACCCTGGCGGGCATGGACAATCGCGAGACGGGATGGGGGGTGACCGGTGAGTCCTGGGCCGTCATGGACGAGTTGGGGCGCTTGGGGGGTGAGGACTGGTTCCGCCTGGGGGACCGCGACCTGGCGACGCATCTCTTCCGCACCGGACGGCTGCGGGCCGGCGCCACCCTCAGCGCGGTGACGGCCGAGCTGGGCGACCGGCGTGGCATCGCGGTACACCTGGTGCCGGTCACGGACGATCCGTTGCGTACCCGCGTGGCCCTGGCCCAAGCGAGTGCGCTGGGCCCGGCTGGGACCGAGGTCAGCTTCCAGGACTACTTCGTGCGGCTCCGCCACGACGTCGCGGTACGCGGTGTCCGCTTCGACGGCGCAGAGAAGGCGCGGCCGGCGCCGGGTGTCATGGAGGCAGTGGGTGCGGCCAGCGCCATCGTCGTCTGCCCCTCCAATCCGGTGGTCTCCATCGGTCCGATCCTCGCCGTGCCCGGCCTGCGGGAGGCACTGGCGGCGCACCGGGACCGCGTGGTGGCGGTCTCCCCCATCGTCGCCGGCGCCGCACTGAAGGGTCCCGCCGACCGCCTGATGGCCGAGCTCGGAACGGATCCGTCCGTCGTCGGCGTGGCCCGGCTCTACGCACCGTGGGCCGGAACGCTGGTGGTGGACGTCGCCGATGCCGCGCACGCCCGCGCCATCGAGGCGGAAGACATGCGGTGCGTCGTGACGCCGACGGTCATGAGCACGCCAGAACGGGCGGCGGATCTCGCGCGGGTGGTGATCGATGCCGCCGGCTGACAGCATGCAGGTCTTCCCTCTCTCCGATCTGGGCGAGGTGGTACCCGGGACCGACCTGGCGGCAGCCATCGCGGGTGCCGTCGCGCCCCGCAATCCTCGCGGGCCCGAGCTCGCCGACGGTGACGTCCTCGTCGTGACCCAAAAGATCGTCTCGAAGGCGGAGGGGCGCATCGTCGCACTCGACCACGGCGACCCCGCGGCCAAGGTGGCCCTCGTGCGCCAGGAGTCGGTGCGGGTCCTGCGCCAGCGCGGCGACCTGGTGATCAGCGAGACGCGCCACGGCTTCATCTGCGCCAACGCAGGAGTGGACCTGTCCAACGTGGCGGAGGGCACCGCGGCGCTACTGCCCGAAGACTCCGACCGTTCGGCCCGCCGGATCCGCGCCGGGTTGGAGAACGACCTCGGGATCACCGTGGGAGTGATCATCTCGGACACGTTCGGGCGGCCATGGCGCCGCGGCGTCACGGACGTGGCCATCGGCTGCGCCGGCGTGGCCGCGGTGATCGACCTGAAGGGGACCACTGATGCCGGTGGGCGGGAGCTCGTCGCCACCGAGGTCTGCGTCGCCGACGAGTTGGCGTCCGCCGCCGAGCTGGTGATGGGCAAGGACCGGGGCGTGCCGGTGGCGGTCGTGCGGGGGGTTCCCGCGGCGTGGCTGCGCGCCGCCTCCGTGCGGGCCGAAATCGTCAGGCCACCGGAGGAGGACCTCTTCCGCTGACGTCAGCCGGTGGCGCTGCGGGCGCGGACGAACTCGAGCACGGCGCGCACGCCGTCGTCGAGCGGCGTCCACGCCCGCCAGCCGAGCTGAATCGCCGCCCGCTCCACATCGAGACTCGAGCGGAGGAGCTCACCGGGGCGCACAGGGGCGAACTCGGACTGCACGTCGGTCCCCGATTGCGACGACATCGAACGGACGAGATCATTGACCGAGGTCTCGTATCCGGTTCCGATGTTGCACACGAGCCCGCCCCCTCGGGTGGCGGCACGCACGAAAGCATCGACCACGTCATCGACGAAGACGAAGTCCCGCGTCTGCTCGCCGTCACCGAAGACCGTGACCGGCTCGCCGCGCACGACCCGGTCTGCGAAGATGGCGACGACGCCGGCCTCACCGTGAGGATCCTGCCGAGGCCCGTACACGTTGCCGAGAGCCAACGCACAGAACTCGAGCGAGTGCAGGGCACGGTAGGCCACGAGGTAGTCGATGACCGCCTTCTTGGACACGCCGTACGGCGACAGCGGCTGCTGCGGGTGCGACTCGCGCACGGGGAGGTCTTCGGCGGCCGGCTCCCCGTACAGGGTGCCCCCGCTGGCCGCGAAGACGACACGCTCGGCCTCCGCCTGGCGTGCGCCCTCCAGGACATTGAGCGAGCCCACGACGTTGACCATGGCGTCGAAAGCCGGGCGGGCCACCGACACACGCACATCGGCCTGCGCGGCCAGGTGAAAGACGAGCTCGGGACGGCGCCGCGCCATGAGTTCCACCACGGCGGGGGCGCTGATGTCGAGATGGTGGATCGTCAAGGCCCGACCGGCACTCCCGCGGGCCTCGGCCAGGTTGGACAGTGACCCCGTGGAGAAGTCGTCGACGACGTCCACCTCGTGTCCTTCGACCAGGAGACGATCCACCAGGTTGGAGCCGATGAACCCGGCGCCTCCCGTGACCAGCGTGCGCATGCGCGGGCCTTTCTAGCCCGACACCCGCTCGCCGTCGACCAGCGTCCCTGACGAGACCACTGCGTCGGCGCCGAGTACCGAGACCGCCCGGACATCGCCTCGCTGCCCCACGATGGAGCGCGGTCCCATGATGGAACCGGCCACCTTGGCGTCGGCCGCCACGTGGCAGCCGGCCATCAGTACCGAGTCGGCGACGACGGCGCCGGACGACACCACGGTGCCGGGCCCGAGGATGCTCCGTTCGATGCGGGCGCCGGCCTCCACGACACAACCGGAGAAGACGACGGCCGGGCCGACGACATCGCCCTCCAACTCGCTGACACCCTGCAGCAGGACACCGTCACCGCGGTCGACCGCACCCGGAGCGACGACCGGTCCACGCTTGCGGTACAGGTAGTCGAAATTGGCCTCGAGGTAGGCCGCGGGCGTCCCCGTGTCGAGCCAGTAGGTCTCGTCCGAACGGGCGAAGAGCCTGCCGTCGCGCACCATGGCGGGAAAGGTCTCCCGTTCGATCGACACGCGTCCGCCCACCGGGATGCGCTCGAGCACGGACGGTTCGAGGATGTAGGTCCCGGCGTTGATCTCGTTGGTCGGCGCCTCGTCCCGAGGCGGCTTTTCGACGAACGCCAGCACCCGGCCGTCCTGATCGGTAGGGACGACGCCGAAGGCCGAGGGATCGGCCACCGGGTGGAGGGCGATGGTCCCCTCGGCTCGCCGTGTGCGGTGGAATGCCACCAGGGCGGTCAGGTCGAGATCGGTGAGCACATCACCGTTGACCACCACGAACGTGTCGTCGACACCGGCGTGGGTGGCCGCAAAGCGGACCGCGCCGGCGGTGTCGAGCGGCTCGGGCTCCACCGCGTACGTCACACCCATGCCGGCGATCCGACCATCGGGATACGCCTCCATGAAGGCATCGGGCAGATAGCCCAGGGAGAGCACGGCCTCGCCGATGTCGTGCTCGGCCAGGTGCCCGAGCACCCGCTCGATCATGGGAACCCCGACGATCGGGAGCATCTGCTTCGGTGCCGAGAGCGTCAAGGGACGAAGCCGCGTCCCCTCGCCCCCAACCAGGACGACTGCCTTCATTACTTGGTCGTCGTGGTGGACGACGGTTTCGACGTGGTCGTCGTCGGTGCGCTCGACGTCGTGGTCGACGCGGGCGGACCCGTGGTGGTCGTGGCTGATTGGACCGTCGACGAGGTGGTGCCGGCGGCCGTCGTCGTGGTCGTCGACGGGGCCTGGTCCCCTGCGAGCACCTGCTCCAGGGCCAGGATCGACGAGGCCGGCGGCTTGGGCATCTTGGTCCCCGTGGGCACGAAGCCGACGGTGATCAGCTGGCGGTCAAGGAGCTTCAGATCGGCGGCGGCAGCGGTCGTGGCGCCGCCCGTCTCCTCCTGCTCGCCGTTCTTGGAGGTCTTCGTGGCAATGATCCACGAGCGCGCCTGCACCGCCCCGACCTTGCCCGCGTCGGGGGTGCCGACGCCGCACTTCTGGCCGTTCGAGTACTCGGGAACCTTGGCCGACGGGTACTTCAACTTCGAGTTGGTCAAGGTCAACCCGCTATATCCGTCGGCGAACTTTCCGAGTGTCGCGTGGTTCCCTGCCTCACCGGAATTCTTGGGTGCGATGGAGAGGACGCCGCTGCCGGTGGTGGTGAGGCCCGTGGTGGCCGTCGAGGGTGACGCGGGCAGGGCGGCTTCCATGGTCCCGCAAATGTCGAAGGCGAGGGCGGCGTGCCAGGTGGTCCCGACCGTGGGCTCCACGACCGTTGCGCCCTTGTTGTAATTGTATTTCGCCCAGGCGATGGATCCGACGCCGAGGATCACGATGATGACGAGAGCCGCGTACCAGTTCACGGGCATCTGCCCACGATAGGTGGCGCCGCCTCCCGTCGCGGCGGCGCGTGCGACCGATTTTCCAGAAGAGCTTCTCGCCATGGCGGGAGGCAACCCTACAGCCTGGCGGGGTGTCCCCCTGCGGCAGGCGACCGGCCCAGCAGGTCGCGGTAGAGGGCCATCGTCGCAGGATGGAGGCACTCCACCACGTCGTGCGCCGCCGTCGGGGCAGGTGGGCGGGGGCCCTCCCCGGCCATCATGCGCACCTGTGCCATGGCTGAGCGCAGCCCGACGCGGTTGCCCTGTGCCGCCGTGGCCACGAGAAGCGCCCGGTAGAGGCGTTCGTCATAGGGGTTCACGTGCAGCGCCTGCCGGACCATCCATTCGGCGTCACCTCCGCGTCGGAGCCCGACGAGGACCTGGGCGCCGCGGAGCGCCGTGCGCACGACCAAGGCCTCCACCTCCGACTGCGTTCCGTCCAGCACGGCCCAATCGGACCGGCGCAACCCGGCGAACAGCGGGCCCCGGATCAACCGCATGGCGCCGAGGAGCGCGTCGGGGTCGTCCCCTTCGGCCAGCGAAGCGAACCGATGGACGTCGGTCGTGACGGCCTCGCCCAATCGGAGGGTCACGCCTCGGGGCAGGTGGGCGCGGCCACGGGCGTCGCGGCCGAGGGCCCGCCGGGCGTCGGACGCGGTCGAGTGGGCGGTGGACAGCGACACCGCCCGCTCCGGCCACAGGGCCAGGGACCACTCAGCGTGGCGGACGCCACGACGGTGGAAGGCCAGGTAGACCACCAGCTCTCGCGCCGCCGAGCGGTGAAACGGGCCGGCCGCACCGCGTATGAGGACTGGCCCGAGCACCGCGACTTCGACGTCGTCGTGGGTCACGACGGGGAACGGTCGCGCCCGCCGACACCGTGGGGGCGGAGGGATTCGACACAGGGCGAGGGGGCACCCCTACGACGGGTCGGTGGCGCTCCAATCATGTGGATAAGCGGACGAATTCCACCGGGTGACACAGCCCTATGCGAAGAGTTCGGCCAGAGTCAGGTCTCGGTCCGAGTCGCTCCCACAAGGGAAAGAGGCGACGAAGCCAGAGGTTCTGACTGGTCCAAGAGGTTCGAAGGACGCTCCACCGCTCTTGCCCCGTGTCCGGCTTCAGCGAATCAAGGGGGATCTTTCAAGGAGACTTCTGGGTCGTCCGTTCGACAGATGGCGATCGTGTTCAGCCCAAATTTGTGTCGATGACACCGGATCTGGTGGGGGATAAAGCCTGCGGCAACCAAGAGAGGCCAAAGATCTCGAGGGTCATAGTACGTCTTGTGGTCGTCAATCTCGACCGCTGGGCTCCATCCCAGCCGGAACGCAGACAGCTCGAGAAATCGTTTTCCCCACCAAGTTGGCACGTTGATCACACACACCCCAGGGTTGCGCAAGACACGGTAGAAGTGACGGAGCGCCACCTCGGGGCTATCGAGATGTTCAAGGACTGAGAGACACAGAACCACGTCGAGTGAGTCGTCCGGTATCTCCGACAAGACACTCGGAAGTTGACCTTCGACGACCGTCACCTTGGCCTTCAACCGGAGATCCTTGGCGACAGCCACATCCACAAGAGTCGCTGTTGCCACCTCGGACAGCACGCTACGTATCAGAGTTGCCTCGTACCCACAGCCGAAATCGCCGACAGATTTGTCCCGAAACGAGCCCACGGCGCGTCCGACACCACGGGCGGTGAGCCACACGCCCAGCCGGTCAATCGGCGTCAGCGTATGGCTCTGTCCGAAGGATTCTTCGCGAGTCATGGCGAGCCGGATCCACGCGCCGTTCGAGTCTGCGATGAGCATCGCACGATGTCCTTGGGATGGAGGACACACCAGATGCGCAATGAGGACACGGTTCCGGATAATAGGCTCTGAGGACTCTCGCTCCGTCAGGCCACAGGGTGCGGCGGAGGTGTAATCAAGCCCAGTGCGTGGGGGCGGAGGGATTCGAACCCTCACTGGGGACGGTTTAAGCGCCCTGCCTCTGCCTGTTGGGCTACGCCCCCCGGGGACGCCATTCTTGACCGCATCCGGCGTCACCGTGAGGATGGCACCGTGCCGGACACCTTGGGTCAGGTGGACCTGACCGACCTCGACAATTTCGCCGGCGGGTTCCCGCACGACATCTTCCGGCTCCACCGGGAGCAGGCTCCGGTGTGGTGGCACGAGCCCACCGCCCACACGCCCGACGGGGAGGGCTTCTGGTCGGTGGCCACCTACGACGAGGTGCTCCAGGTGCTCGACGATCCGCGGACCTACTCCTCCGAGACCGGCGGAGACCGACCCTACGGAGGCACGATTCTGCAGGATCTCCCGGTGGCCGGGATCGTCCTGAACATGATGGACGATCCCCGGCACGCCCGTATCCGCCGCCTGATCACCAAGGGCCTGACCCCGGCCGCTGTCCGCGCTCTCGAGCCGGAGCTGCGCGCCCGCATGCGCCGGCTCCTCGAGGCGGTCGGCGAGGAGTGCGACTTTCTCGTCGAGGTCGCCGCCGAGCTGCCGATGCAGGCGATCTGCCTCCTGCTCGGCGTGCCCGAGGCCGACCGTCATCTCCTCTTCCAGGCCGTCGAGCACATCTTCGACATCCCGGACGAGTCCGACTTCCTCTCGATGACCCCTGCACGAGAAACTGCGGTGGGCGTGCTGTACGAGTACGGCACCGCGCTGATCAGCGAGAAGCGAGCCGCGCCGCGCCCCGACATGCTCTCGACGGTCATTCATGCCGAGCTGCCCGACGCCGACCCTCCGTGTCTGAGCGACGAGGAGCTGACCGCGTTCTTCTCCCTGCTTTTTTCCGCTGGTGCGGAAACGACCCGCAACGCCGTCGCCGGCGCCATGCTCGCCTTCGTCGAATGGCCCGACCAGCTCGGGCTACTTCGGACAGGAAAGGCCGAGATCCGAACGGCGGTGGAAGAGATCCTGCGCTGGACGACGCCATCCCCCTCCAAACGCAGGACGGCCACCGTCACGTGCGAGCTCGGAGGTGCCCGGATACACGCCGGCGAGAAGGTCGTCGTCTGGGAAGGGTCGGCCAACCGGGACCCCGGGCGCTTCGAGGATCCCGATGCCTTCCGCCTGCAGCGGGATCCCAACGCGCACCTGTCTTTTGGTCATGGCGCCCACTTCTGCCTGGGCGCGCACCTGGCTCGACTGGAGATCCGGGTGGCACTCGAGGAGACGCTGCGCGCCTTGGCATCGTTCACGCTGGCCGCACCGCCGGAGTGGACGCGCAGCAATCGTCACACCGGCATCCGCCACCTCCCCTTGCACTTGGACAAGGCGACCACGACATCCGCACCGGCCACAGGCGTGTGACCTCATCCCGTGAGAACGGGTCGTGACGATCGCTTGAACCCCCTCGTTCTGGAAAGGATTTGGGCTTGAGCCGACAGCGCAAACCTCTGGTGCCGTCCAGCCCGACGGCCACCAGGGTGACCGTCTTTTCGGAGAGGGTGAGCGGTCGGGCCCAGGGCCCCCTGAGTCCGGGACCGTGCCTACCCCGGGGGACCGGACAGAAGCGGCCGGACCCCGGCGAAGACGGCCAACTCCTCGTCGCGTGGCGCAGGCTCCAGCCGGGTCTCGGCCCCGAAGATCATGGTGGCGCGCTCGGACGGATCCCAGGGGCTCCAGGTACCGATGCCGTCGTGGCTGGGGTCGCCCGTAGCGGCAAAGGCCAACCAGGCGCGCTGCATCTGGCTCGAAAGCCGCTCGACCGCCGGCCCCTGGCCCGAGAAGACCTGCACGACCGGCAGACGCACCGCGCCGAAGACGAAGGGCAGCTCGAGGGCGTGGCACGAGCCCAGAATCCCGCCGAAGGCGGGCGACTCCCAATCGAAGAGATACACATAGGAAGAGGCGCCGCGGCTGGCGTGCGCAGCGGCAAGCTGCAGGCTCGGCCAGCGGAAGACGATGTCGGTCCCGATGGCGACCCACATGGCATTGGGCTCGCATGATTCGCCGCGGGACTCCCGGGCGGACCGGTAGGCCTCCATCACCTCGGTCGCAGACATGTCGGGAACTGCGTTGGCCACCCATCTCGTGACGCCCTCGGCATCGAAGGCCGTCAGCGCGGGATTGCCGAGCCCGAAGAGCGTCAGCTCGTCCCGGTTGGTGCCGATCAACAGGTCGACCCCCTCGGCGGATCCGCCGACCACTGCCGCGCAGCGGATGCTCGGGCAACAACACGCCGTCGACCACAGGAAGGAACGGCAGCGGGATCATCCCCGGATCGGGGCGGCGCCTGCCCAACTCCTCGGTGGCGGCGACGAGTTCCGTCGCCGGTATTCGTTCGAGCGCATCTCTGGTGCAGGACGCGATGCCCAGCACGGCGGCGAGCCGATCGGCCGAATCCTCCGCCTCCTGCGGCGTGTGCACGTGTGCGCCCCCGCTCTGCACGATGGCGCGCCGGAAGAGCCCCTTCGCCGCCGGCGTACCCAGCAACGTGGCCACGCTGAACCCCCCGGCCGACTCGCCGAAGATGGTCACGGCGCCTGGGTCGCCGCCGAACGCCGGTATGTTGTCGCGCACCCAGCGGAGCGCGGCCAACTGGTCCTGCAGTCCCCAGTTCCCGAGCAGCCCGTCGGGATCGGCCAGGTCCCGATGTCCCAGAAACCCCAGCGCCCCGAGCCGGTAATTGATCGTCACCACCACCGCATCGCCGTTGCGCACCAAGTCTCCGCCCCGGTAGAGGAACACCGAGCCGCTGCCCGACGTGAAGCCGCCCCCGTGAATGAAGACCATGACCGGCCGGGCCCTTCTTGTTGCGTCGCCGGGAAGCTCTGGGGTCCAGACATTGAGCGAGAGGCAGTCTTCACTGTGCGGTTCCGATGCCGTCGGATCCGATGGGCTGGTGATGCCGGGCACGGCGGCCGATTGCGGAGCGATGGGACCGAAGGTGGACGCGTCGCGGATCGCATCCCAGCTCTCTGCTTCCAACGGGGGTCGCCACCGCAACGCGCCAACAGGGGCACGCCCGTAAGGGACTCCCGAGAACGACCACAGGTCTCCCCGCCAGACGCCCCGGAGCCTTCCCTGGGCGACAGATACCACTCCCTTCACGCACGGGACCCTACGGACGCGCGCCTCAACGGTCAATCGAACAGCTTCTCGGGCCGATAGACGAACGGAAGGTGAACAGCGCGCGAAATCGGGACGCAACCGGACGGAAACAAAGGGGATGCCAAAATTGCCAACACGCAGCCATTACGCTATTCCGCCGTGGATGCAGTGAATCGTCGGGGCACTGCGCGCAGGCGGGCTCCTTTGGCGAAGATCACCACGGTGGCGGGCCTCCTCGTGGCGTCTTTGACGGCGGCGGGGACGCTCAGCGCGGGCGCGACGACATCCACCACGCTGCCTGGACCGGCTCCCAACCAGTCTCAGATCAACGCGACCAAGTCACAGGTCAGCCAGATTGAGGCGACGCTCTCCCAGGAGGAGCAGCAGACGTCCATCCTCGACGACAAGTACAACACGGCCGAGCAGGACCTGCAGAACGCCCAGACGGCATTGCAGACGCTCGCCACCAACCTGGTGCACACCCGCTCTGCCGTCAACGTCGACAAGCGGTTGGTCGCCGCCGACGCGGTGCAGGCCTACGTCTATGGAACGCCTGATACCGGGATCGCGTCGTACTTCTCGACCTCGGCGACGATGAACGAGGCGCGCAATCAATACACCAACCAGATCGTCGGCAATCTGACCAAGGACGAGTCCGCCTTGCTGCAATCGGAGACGCAGCTGCAGTCACAAGAGGTGGCACAGCAAGCCGAGGCGGTACAGGCCCAGTCTGCAGCGACGCAGGCGAAGTCGCTCGCGGTGGCCAACGAGCAAGAGGCCGCCACGACGAAGTCGACCTTGAACCAGGTGCAGGGACAGCTGGCCCAGGAGGTCGCGACCGCGGCCATCCAGGAGGCCCAGCAGGAAGCGGCTGCGGCTGCGGCCACGCGCAGCGCAGCGGCCCAACAGCAGGCAGCGGCAGCGGCGGCCACGGCGGCCACCGTCGCCGGCGCGGTCGGAGGCTCGTCCAGTGCGGCCGCGGCGACGGCAGCGGCCAACCAGGCCGGAGGGAACACTGGACCCGTCGGCGGTTCCGCGTCGGGCGGGAGCGGGGGGATGGCGGCCGTGCAGGCGGCGGTCTCCCAGCTCGGTGTCCCGTACGTGTTCGGCGGCGAACAACCGGGAGTGGGATTCGACTGCTCCGGGCTGGTGCAGTGGGCCTGGGGTCAGGCGGGCGTTTCCATCCCCCGGACGACCGAGACCGAGTGG
This sequence comes from uncultured Acidimicrobiaceae bacterium, assembly GCA_963843365.1. Lineage (GTDB taxonomy): Bacteria > Actinomycetota > Acidimicrobiia > Acidimicrobiales > RAAP-2 > Bog-473. The sequence continues at coordinate 187,599 of CAWJKG010000002.1, forward strand.
CCCGCCCTCACCCACGTCTCCCTGGACGCGCTGCAGCCGGGTGACCTGCTCTTCTATTACAACCTCGACGGGGACAGCCAGGTCGACCACGTCGTGATGTACGCCGGCTCGGGACCGTACGGGACGGACACGGTGATCCAGGCCCCCTTCACGGGCTCGACCGTCTCCTACTCCCCCATCTTCACCGAGGGTCTCATAGGGGCTGCCCGTCCCTAGCCCGGCCGGGGGTCCGGCCGCCCGAGTGGTCGTACGATGGCTTGATGGCCAGCGGGCGCCCGGTCGTGGGTGAGAAGAACCGATCGACCGCCATCGTGCCCATCCGCATCGCCTCCGGAGATACCGACGAACCAGCGGATCCACGGCTGTCCGACGTCGACGAATGGGGACGTTCGGAACGGACTCGGGCGCTGGCGCGCGCCCTCTACGAGCCCGTCTACTCCAGGTGGTTCCGGACGGAATGGGATGGGCTCGAGAGGATCCCGGCCGACGGCGGCGCCCTCCTGGTCGCCAACCATGCCGGGGCCATCCCGTCCGATGCGCCAGTCATCATGCACGGGATCGAGAAGGAGCTCGGGCGCCCCGTCTACGGATTGGCCGACTACTTCTTCCGGACCGTGCCCGTGGTCGGGACCCTGTGGGCTCGCGCCGGCGGGGTCTCCGCGCGACCCGCCAATGCCCACCGGCTCCTGAAGGACCAACGGCAGTTGGCGCTCGTCTTCCCCGAAGGGACAAAGGGAACGTCGAAGTCGTTCACCGACCGCTACCAGCTCCGCCGCTTCGGACGCGGGGGCTTCGTCGAGATCGCCATGCGGGCCGGGGTGCCGGTCATCCCGATAGCCGTGGTCGGGGCCGAGGAAGCGATGCCGGTCGTGCTCCGCCTTCCGACGGTCGCTCGCGCCCTCGGTCTCCCCTATTTTCCGATCACGGCCAACGTCCTCGCCCTCGGCCCGCTCGGTGTCGTGACACCCTTCCCCGCCAAGTTCAAGCTCCGCGTCCTGCAGCCCGTGCGCTTCGACGTTCCGCCGGACCAGGAGCGGTATTCGAAGAGCCGGATCATGGAAGAGTCGGAGCGCATCCGCACGCTGCTCCAGGAATCGATCTACGACATGCTGCCGCGACCGCCGCAGCGTCTGGTTCGGCTGAGGGATCCGTGGCCCGCCGCGTCCTGGTCACCGGAGCCGACACCTTCTGGGGTGGACGGATGATCCAAGCGCTCGAGACGGATCCGGGCATGGACGTGATCCTGGGCATCGGGAACCCGCGCGCCCTCGGTCCCCTTCGAGCGGGCCGAGTTCGTCCGCGCTGACCAGAACTACTCCATCATGCACCGCATTGTGAAGGCGACCCAGGTCGACACCATCCTCCACACCTTCATGATCACCGACTCCTCGTCGGTCCCGCGGCGGGCGATGCACGAGATCAACGTCATCGGGACGATGAATCTCTTGGCGGCGGCGGGGGCGGCGGACTCGTCCGTGCGCCACATCGTCGTGAAATCCTCGACGCTGGTCTACGGCTCCGCCGCCAGCGACCCCAACACATTCCTCGAGGACACGCCCCGCACCAGCCCCGTCCGGAACAGCGTGGAGCGGGCACTCGTCGAGGCCGATGGGTTGATGCGCGACTTCGCCGAGGACAACCCCGGGACGCGGGTCACCGTGCTGCGCTTTGCCAACGTCCTCGGCGAGCATCTCTCCACGCCGATCAGCCGGAACCTCTCGCGCCCTGTGTGCCCCTGCATCTTCGGCTTCGACCCCCTGCTCCAGTTCATTGAGGAGGACGACGTCGTGCGGGCTCTGCTGCATGTCACCCAAGCCGGCATCCCGGGGCTCTACAACGTCGCCGCGGACGGGCGCCTCCCCTGGAGCGAAGTGGCGAACATCTGCGGGACGAAGCTCGTCCCCCTGTCGCCGTTCAGTCCTTTCAAAATCCGGCCGCTGGCCCGTCTCTTCGATCTCCCGGCAGAGCTCCAGGACCTCCTTCGCTATGGACGCGGCGTGGATACGCGGCGATTCGAGGCCACCGGCTTCACCTACGGCGCCACCAGTGCCGGCGCCGTGCAGAGCTTCATCCGTGCGCTGCGCCTGCGCCGGCAGAGCGGCCGCAAGCCGGCCTCCTACACCTACGAGCACGATGTCGAGCAGTTCTTCCGCCACTCACCGTCGGTGGTGGGCGGCGGCGAAACCTGACGGTCACTCTTCCAGCCACTCCTCGACCAGCTCGCGTTCGCGTAGGGCCCATTCCTCGGCCGTGATGGCGTAGCGGATGTGGTCCTCCCACTCGCCGTCGATCTCGAGGAAGCGGAGCGCGACGCCCTCCTCACGGATCCCCAGCTTCTCCACGACCCGCCTGCTGGCGGTATTCCTCGGAATGATGGAGATCTCCACCCGATGCAGCGAAATGGCCTCGAACGCGAACCGGAGGGTCACGACCACGGCCTCGGGCACCAGGCCGCGGCCGGCCAGCGACTCATCGACCCAGTACCCGATGAAGCCGCTCTGGAAGGGCCCCCGCTGAATGGAGGAGAGCGTCACCTCGCCGGCGAACCGCTCGCCCACGAAGATGCCGAATCCGTAGCCGGTCCCCAGATGGCGCTCGCGTTCGCGGATCCCACAGCGGGCCGCGAAGCTCGGGCGGTCCTCCGACGGTGCTGGCGCACCCTTGGGCCGGGGCTCCCAGCGCAACAACCAGCTGGCGCACCTCGTGCGCACCTCGTGCCAGGCCGCGAAATCGTTCTCGGTCAGCGAGCGCAGCAACACCCGCTTCCCCCGGAGCTCCAGGGGCGCATGGCGGACCGCCCTGGCCGCAGTCATCGTCCCAGCACCTCCTTGAGTGCGCCCAGCAAGGCGACGACGTTGCGACGCCGCGCGGTGTGCCCCATGCACCCCACGCGCCAGATCTGCCCGGCCAGCCGTCCGGCTCCGGCCCCGATCTCAATGTCGTACGTCGAGAGCAACGCGCGCCGCGCCGCGGCGTCGTCCACGCCGGGCGGTACGCGCACTGTCGTCAGCTGCGGGAGGCGGTGGTCGGGCTCGACCAGTAACTCGAGCCCCAGGGCGACCAACCCGTCCTGCAGGAACCGCCCGTTGTCCGCATGGCGCTGCCACGAGGCCTTGAGTCCCTCCTCGAGCAAGACCCCCAACCCGGCGTGGAGGGCTGCCACCATCGCCACCGGCGCGGTGTGGTGATACACCCGGGCACCGCCGGACGCGTCGTTGACATAGCGAGCCAAGAGGTGCAGATCGAGGTACCAGCTCGGCGGCCGCTCGACGATCCGCTCGAGGGCGCGCGGCGAGACCGTGAAGGGCGACAGCCCCGGCGGGACACCCAGGCACTTCTGCGTCCCGCTGTACGCAATATCGACCGACCAGTCGTCGACCGCGACCTCGATTCCCCCCAACGACGTGACCATGTCGACGAGCAGGAGGGCATCACCCTTCCCCCGGCCCAGCGCCGTGATGTCGCTGCGCACCCCGGTGGACGTCTCGGCGTGCACGACAGCGATCATCGCCGGGGCCGGGTGCGCCCCCAGGAGGCGGTCGGGGTCGATCGGCTCACCCCACTCTGCGTCCACCCGGACGACGTCGGCACCGTGCCGCGCCGCCACCTCGCACATCCGTTCGCCGAAGACGCCGTTGACGCCGACCACCACGGCATCGCCCGGACTGACGAAGTTGACGAAGGAGGCCTCCATGCCGGCCGAACCGGTCCCACTCAACGGCAAGGTGAGCGCGTTGGAGGTCCCGAACACCTCGCGCAGCCGGTCGTTCGTGCTGTCCAGGATGGCCAGGAACTGTGGATCGAGGTGGCCGAGCACGGGGCCGCACAGGGCCATGGTCACCTCCGGGTACGGATTCGAGGGCCCTGGACCCATGAGGAGGCGGTCGGATATCCCCATCGGCGAATCGTGGCAGGTCTTCGCTCACCTGCGCCAACGCGCTGTCCACCGGCACGGCGTCCAGTAGATTGCCCGCGTGGACAGGGTGCTCTTCGCCCCTCGGGCGCTCCCGCCCCTCCCCCCGGACGTCGCGCAAGACCCCGGCCCCTACGCCGCCTGGTCCACCGGCCACGAGCAGCAACGAGCACGCGCGGCGCGGGTGTCAAGGAGATCGGACCTGCGCCTGGTCATGCCCGTCGTGCGGGCCGACCCGGGGGCCCTGCGGCGCACGTTGTGGAGTCTCCGCCGTCAGCGCAGCCGGTGGTCGTTGACCGTCGTCACGACCGACGACCAGATCGGTGAGGTCCAGAAGCTGGCGCGGGTGGGCGCGGGCGTGCGCCGGTGGCGGCGCGTCTCCATCCTCGGCGCAGCGGGAGGCGCTGACGAGCGGGAACTGCTCCGCACCGGCTTCGACGCATCGCGCGGGCTGCCGCGGGCCCTGATCTTCCCCGGGGACGCCTGGGCTCCCGACGCCGTCACGCTCCTCAGCGCCCGGCTGGACGCGACAACCGTCGTCTACGCGGACGAGGACCAAGAGGAGCAGGACGGCCGACGGGTGGCGCCCTGTTTCAAGCCCGACTTCTCCCCCGAGTTCCTGCTCTCGAGCGCGTACATCGGCCGGCCCCTCGCCATGGGGGCGGCCGTGGTGGACCAACTGCCCCACTTCACTGCGACCGACACCCCCGGCCTCGAACACGAGTGTGCGCTGGCGGCAACCGACGCGGCCGCACACGTCGTCCACATCCCCGAGGTGTTGTGCCACCGCTCCCCCGGTTCTCGTGATGCCGGACCGACTCGCTCGTCGGACCGTCTCACGGCGACGCGGAACGGCCGCGACCCGGCCCCGACCGACGTCTCGGTCAGCATCGTGATCCCCTTCCGCGATGAGCCTCGCCTGCTCCGCACGTGCGTCGACTCCATCGCCGCCACCACCTCCGAGCACGCCTCGGTGGAGATCGTGCTGATCGACAACGGCTCGACCGATCCTGAGACGCTCGCCCTGGTCGAGCGCCTGTCCGAGCGTGCCGGCGTCACCGTGTTGGCCGACCCCCGGCCGTTCAACTGGGCTGCACTCAGCAATGCCGGCGTACACCACGGACGGGGCGACATCCTCCTCTTCTTGAACAACGACATCGAGGCGCACCGCATCGGCTGGCTGTCCGCATTGTGCGCGCAGGCGCTCCGTCCCGACGTGGCCGCCGCAGGGGCGCGCCTCCTCTACCCGGACGGCCGCCTGCAGCACTGCGGCCTCGTCGTCGGACTCACAGGGGCTGCGGGGCACGTGCTCGGTGGCCTCGCCCAGGACAGTCCCGGCTACCTGCAGATGGCGCGCAGGGCCCGCGAGTGCTCTGCCGTGACGGGAGCATGCCTGGCTACCCGGCGCGAGATCTTCGACCTCCTCGGCGGCTTCGACGAAGCACTGGGGGTCAACTTGAACGACGTCGACTACTGCCTCCGGGCCGCCGCGCGGGGCTTCCGGACGATCTACGAGCCGGCGGCAGAGCTGATCCACCATGAGTCGCCGAGCAGGGGCACGGCCGGCGGGGTGGGCGACATCGTCGAGTTCGTCGACCGCTGGAAGGGCTACATTGCCGAGGGAGACCCGTACCTCAACCCCCACCTCACCCGGGCGGATCCGTCGTGCCGACTGGCGGGACCCGAAGAGAAGGACGACTGGAAGCGATGGGACGCGACGCTGAGGATGCAGTAGTCGGCCAGCCCGTCCGCGCTCGTCGCATGCCGGTACAACTGTGGGCCGAGGTGGCGCGTCCGCGACGCAGCATTGCCGGCCCCGGCAACCCGGGCTCGTGAGCGGGCCGGTGGCCGTCGTCGTGGGCAGCCGCTGGCTCGAACGGCACAGCGAGGTGGCCTTCGCGACCAGGTCGCTCGCCGGAGCAGCCGCTCGCTCCGGACCGGTCGCCGTCCTCGTCCCGGGTGAAGCGGGACGGCTGGAGGCGGACGGCCTGTTCGATCTGCGTGGAATCGGACTGCCCGGGTCGCTGCGCTGGCCGGAGGAAGTGCCGCAAGAGACGACGATCATTGTGGATGAGCTCACCCCCGACGTGGCGCGGCTGCTCCACTCCATCGCCGCACCATCGGTGCTCGTTCTCTCGGTCTCCGACGGTGCGCCCGCCCGGACCTGGCGGCGCCTGCAGTTGGTCGGCGGCGAGAGTCCCGTGGGCGTGCACGTGCCGGTGAACCGGCTGGCCGAGCAGCACCGGCACCACGGATTCGGCTTCACCGACTACGTGCTTGTGCTCAGCGACCGCACCGGGGTAGACGGGGAGGTACCACCGCCCGCCGCGGCGTGGGTCAGCGCGGCCTTCACGGACGCCGACGTCGTCGTCGTCGAGGACGCGGTCGCATGGGCCTGGAAGGGCCGCACGCTGCGCGGCAAGGTCTCTGTCGACACACGCATGGACCTATGGCGCCTGCTGGCCCATGCCCACGCGTGCCTCGACCTCGGGCCCGGTCCCCTCATCGCCCGGGAGTGCATCGAGGCCCTGCGCTTCGGGACACCGATCATCGTCCCCGACCGGGCCGGGCCGGCCTCGGTCCACACGCTCGAGAGCGGCGGCGCCACTTTCAACGATCCCGACGAGCTGCTGGCCGCGGTCGCGAGACTAGGCCGTGTGGCCGAACGGACAAGGGTGTCCGAGGCGGGACGGCGCTACGCGGACAGCCGGTTCGGCGACCCCACCGCCCTCGTTGCTCGCGTGCGTGCGCTCCTGCAGGCATAGGCCCCCGCCCCCTCTCCAGATTCGTCGATCCCGGCTAGGGTGGCTGTTGCGCAGCAGTTCCCGTCCGCCGGACGTATTCCAGCCGCCACCACTCGCATCCGTGACGCTCACGCCGCAATCCCCTAGCCACGATCCCGGCCTCCCGACCTCTTTCGAGAGCCTTCTGCGCCACGACGCCGCGGCGCTCGAGGCCATCCTCCGCACCGACGACCTGTCCCCGGCCAACGGGAGGTGGAATCCCTTCCTGCCCTTCCTGGCCTGGCTGATCTCGACACTCGATCCGGCGCTCACGGTGGACCTGGGCTTCGAGATCGATGCGACATTCCCGGCGACATGGCGGGCGGCGCAGCACACGGAGTCCCCCTCCCGATGCGTGGTGGTACTCCTGGCCGAGCCCGGGCAATCCGAGCAGGAACGCGCATCGTTGGTCCGCGAGTTCGACGATCTCATCGCACAATCGGCGATCCGATCGGACGGCGCACTGGAGGGCACGGTCGAGGAGGTCGGCGGCGCCCTCGAGGGCGATGACCTCCTCGGCGAGGGCTTTCCACCGATCCACCTCCTGCACGCGGGTCTGCGGGGCGGCGATGCCCACGAGCCCCGGTACCTGGAGAAATGGATGAACCGCCTCGCTCCGGGCGGCGTGATCGTCGTGCCGAACACAGAGTCCGCGGAGAGCGCCGAATTCGCGGCCATCCATCGCTACGTCGCCGACCGCCTCCCCGCCACGGTGGTGAGCATCGGCCCCAGTGCCGACGTGCTGGTGGCCCAAGTCCCAATCGCGAATGCGACGCCGCTGATCGACCACCTCCGGAGCGCTCCGCCCGCCTTCCGGGGGTTGTTCGCCCTCTTCGCCGAGCGATCGGAGTTCCGCCACGTGCTCGGACCGGAGCCGGTCCCACCCACTGCCGTCAGAGCGCTGATCGAATCGCTCACCGAGAGACGCAGGGTCGAAAAGGAGACCTTTCAGATCGCCCTGCGGGCTTCCCGGGAGACGATGGCCACCCTGGCAACCGAATCCGGCATGTTGCGGGCTGAGCTCGCCGAAACCAAGGAACGGGCTGCGCGTGAGAAGGCCGACATGCAGGACGAGTATTTCGGCCGGCTCGACGAGCTGAGTGCAAAGCTCTCGACGTCAGCCGCCCACTACACCCGTGAGCTCACCGACCGCGAGCTTGCCCTGGCGGCGCAGGAGCGAGAGTCCCTGCGCCTCGCTGGAGAGGCCGCCGAGGCGCAGCGCAAGCTGGACGAGCTCCTGCACACTTCCTCCTGGCGCATCACTGCGCCCGTTCGCTTGTTGTCACGTGTACTGGGATCGGGGCGTGCGAGGAATGCAGCCTCGGGACGCAACTGAGGATCCGATCGCCCCAGTGGGAAAAGCCTCCGCGTTTCACCGGAACATCTCGGTCATCGTTCTCAACTACAACCAGGCCGAGACGACCGTCGAATGCCTCGATGCCCTGCGTCGGGCCGAGAGCGATCTCATCCGGGACATCGTCGTCGTGGACAACGGCTCCACCGAGGAGCAAGTCGCCATACTCCGGGAGCACAACCGCACACGACGCTTCACCCTGGTCGAGGTCGGGGAGAACCGCTTCTTCAGCGAGGGGAACAACATCGGGGTCGACCACACCTCGAGTGACTTCATCGTGTTCCTTAACAACGATGCCTTCGTCCACCCCGGCTGGGTGGAGACTCTCGCGTCCACCATGGAGGACGACCCGTCGGTTGCCGCCGTGGGGCCGATGTTCCTCTACCCCGACGGGCGGGTACAGGAAGTCGGTGGGGTGGCCCTCGCCACGGGAGACGTGGTGCAGATCGGGAAGGGCACTGTCTGGGGGCCCGAGCACTTCGACACACCGTGCGCCGTCGACTTCTGCTCAGCCGCCTGTCTCATGCTGCGACGCGCCGATTTCCTCCGGGTGGGTGGGTTCGGCTTCGAGTGGGAGCCCGCCTACTACGAAGACACCGATCTCTGCTTGAAGCTCTGGACGTCGTGCGGCAAGGTGATGGTCAATCCGCTCGCCCGCGTGACGCACATTGAGAGTCACACCACGTCCGACCGGCGTCTCCAGCTCCAGAACATCTCGGAAATCAACCGGGCACGGTTCGTGAGGAAGTGGGGTCCGTGGCTGGCCAATCGCCAGCTGGCGACCACGTTCGTAGACCCAGGGGCCGGGGCGGATCCGCGGTCGACTCTCCGCGCGCCCCACCGGGCTCCCCGAGCAACCCTGCGGCCTCCCTTCGTCCTCTTCTCCCCTTATGCGCTCGTCCCTGGTGGCGGCGAGCGGGTGATGCTCGAGCTGGCCGCCTTCCTGAGCGACAAGGCGGGGGTGGACAACGTCGTCTTCAGCACGCCCCATGCGTACAGCTCAATCCGGATGGCGCAGGTCTCCTCCACCTTCGGGTTCACCCGCCCGGCCGCCACCCCACAGCCCTTTGCGGCGATCGACCGTTCGGACTGCCAATTCGCCGTGGTCCTTGGCAACTCGATCGTTCCGCCGACCGAGCATTTCGGGCTTCGGAGCGCCTATCTGCTCCAGTTCCCGTTCTGGGTGCCGGACGAGGAGGTCGAACGGCACGGTGAGCGGCTCGCCGGCTTCAGCGAGATCTGGGTGTACTCGGAATTCGTGCGCCGTCACGTCAACGGCCTCATCCGTTACCACGGGCTGTCGGCTCCTCCGATCCGTATCGTCCCGCCACCGGCGCAGTGGACCGGCGCCCAACCCGGGGCGCCCTGGAAGGAGCGCAGGCGGATCCTGACCGTGGGGCGGTTTTTCGCCGGTGGTCACAACAAGCGCCAGGATGTCGTAATCGAGGCGTTTCGGGCGCTGAATCAACGCGTCCCCGTTGGCCTCGAGCTCGCGCTGGCCGGGTCGATCCATCCGACGGCAGAAGGGAGAGAGCGCTTCCACGAGCTCCAGAACATGGCCAGGGGGCTCAATTGTTCCTTCCACCCGAACATCAGCCACGACGATCTGGCCGAGCTGTACCGGAGTTCTGCCATATTGATCCACGCCGCAGGGATGGGCGTCGACGAGCTGGAGTTCCCGGAACAGATGGAACATTTCGGCATCACGCCGATCGAGGCCGCAAGCTTCGGCTGTATTCCCGTGGTTTTCCGGGGCGGAGGGCCGAAGGACGTCGTAGCCCAACTGGGTTGTGATACGACCTTTCGAACCGTCGAAGAATGTGTGGACATCGTGGAATCGCTCCTGCGCGACCCTGCCGGCTCGAGCGCGCTCAGCCAGCATGTGCGGCGCGAGTCCGGTCAGTTCTCCGCGGCGCAATTCCGTCTCCGGGTCGCGGAAGCACTCTCGGACATGGGGATCGAGGTGGCCAGATGACCGTGCCTGCGCCCCCCACTGACGCGCCGCCTCAGCTCGAGGTCGCGGCCTTCTATCTGCCGCAATTCCATCAGATCCCCGAGAACGACGACTGGTGGGGAGCGGGCTTCACGGAGTGGACGAACGTTCAACAGGCGCGTCCTTTGTTTCCGGGACATGTGCAGCCCCAGGTCCCGCTCGACGGCTATTACGACCTGGACGATGCCGGCGTCCTGGAGCGGCACTTCTCCCTGGCCTCCCGGTATGGCATCACGGCGTTCTGCCTGTATGCCTATTGGTTCGGCGGTCGACGTCTCCTGGAGAAGCCGCTCCGGCGCCTCAAGGAGAACCCGGATCTCAACGTGCGCTATTTCCTCTGTTGGGCCAACGAGAGTTGGTCACGCGCCTGGGACGGCCAGAACAACGACCTCCTGATGGAACAGCGCCATTCGGTGGAGACCGACGCTCGCATCGTCGACGACCTGGCCGAGCATCTCTCCGATCCCCGCTACGTGAGGATCCACGGAAGACCACTCTTTCTGATCTATCGGGCGGAGCTCCTCGACGAGCCCAAGCGGACGGTCGATGCGCTCCGCGAGAGGGCACAGAGAATCGGACTGGGCGAGCTCCATGTCTCAATGGTCCAGAGCTTCAACCTGATCGACCCCCGTCCCTACGGCTGCGACTCAGCGGTCGAGTTCGTGCCCCACGGCTCTGTCGAGCCACCCAACATCATCGAGCCGTCGAGCCCTGAGTGGCCCCACCTCTATGACTCGACCTCGTGGGAGGGCACTCTCGTCGACTACAACCGAACGATGCACTGGGCGCTGGCGAAGGCGGCGCCAGACTTCCCCTGGTTCCGCTGTGCCATGCCCGGCTGGGACAACTCCCCACGACGCGGGCCCCGCTCGACGGTCTACGTCAACGACAGCGCCGACGCATTTCGCCGCTGGCTCGACGCCCTGGTGGACTACACGTACCGGTTTGGCGACCCCGAGGCCCGCCTGCTCTTCATCAACTCGTGGAACGAATGGGGGGAGGGTGCCCACCTGGAGCCCGACCTCGACCGGGGCGATGCCCGCCTCAAGGCGGTCGCGTCAGCGGTCGAGCGCGCATTTGTGCATACCGCCTTCTCCAGACCGCGATGATCACGGCGCGCTCGCTCAGCGTCGCCGAAGGTACTCTCTGGCTTTTCGCGCCGGCGCCGAGGCGCGCCAGGCGAGCGAGCCACGCAAGGCGGCATTCTCGCTCTGGAGCTCCCTGATCTGCTGCCGGAGTTCCTCCTCGACCATGCCGCTGTCACGTGCACGCCTGTCGAGTTCCGAAGCGGATGCCGATACAGCGCGTCGCTGCAGTTCCAGGAGACGCATGCCGAGCTGCTCCCGCTCGCGCCGCAGCATCTGGATCTCGTCTTCGAGTTCGGAGATATCACTCATGGTCGATCGAGCCTTCCAAGGGAGGCAACACGGATCCGATGTCAAAGGCGGGATCTTCCAGGAGGCCCTTGAGCGTCTCGGCGATCAACCTCCCATAACTCTGCGATCCGTGCCGCCCGTGGGCGATGGCTTGCGCTGCCATGGCCACTTGCTTGAGCTCGCTGTCGGGCTTCTGCAGGACGACGTGCAGGAGGCCGGCAAGCGCCCCGAGGTCACGATCCCTGGTCAGCCATCCCGTCTTCCCGTCATCGATGAGATCCGCAATGCCATAGACGTCGGTGGACACGACCGGGAGTTCGAAAGCCATCGCCTCAATGATCGATCGGGGTAGCGACTCCATGTCCGACGCACAGAGCAACACATCCGACAGCTCGTACCACGCGTAGATATCCGACGTCACCGGGATGACGTGGACACGTTCGCCCCACTCTGTGCGGGCGATCTGCGTCTCGACGGCCTCCGCGTAGGCAGTGGCATTTGCTCCGACAAGCACCAGATGGACGTCTTCGTGCACGGCCAGGAGCTCGTCGAAGACGGCCACGACGGCCGCTTGCGCCTTCCTGGGTTCGAATGTCCCCATCACGAGGACGACCCTGTCCTCGTCCGTGAACCCGGCCGCAGCCCGGAGTTCTGCCCGGTCCACGGACGAACGGTACTGGTCGATTTCGTCGATATCGACTCCGTAGTCGACCACGTAGCTCGGCGCCGGGGCGCGGAGCTCGTCGAAGAGTTCCGCCGTTCTGGAAGCCTCGAAGACCAGGCCCTTGGGCAGTCTGAAGGCGTCCTCGACCCGTGCTCTGGCTCGGGGATCCATGCCCCCGACCCCCCAGGCCAGAGCGGAGTACACCCCGAACTCAATGCTCTCGTGGATGGCCCAGAGACTGGGCACGTCGGCCCGCTCGGCTGCTTCGATGGCGGCGAAAACGGTCAGCGTGTTGGCCAGCACGACGCCGCCGTTGATTGACTTGATGAGGAGCGCCAACTCGTGGACTCTGCCCTCGTAGGCGAAGGCGCTCTTCACTCGGGTATCTGCCGTCACATGCACCGGGATGCCCATTGATTCCAGGGTCTCCCGCAACGGGCCGTCGGCCAACGCGATCACGCAGCACGGCAGATCGGCGTGGGCCCGCGCCTGGCGGAGCAGCTCGAGCAGCCAGAGCTGGCCCCCTCCGTACCCCAGGTCGTGCGTGAACACCACGACGGTGGACCGGGCACTCGGGAACGCCGCCTCGACCGCCGCATTCTTGGCTGTGAGTGCTTCCAGGTCCGAAGTGGTCAGTGGGTCCTCAGCACCCCAGGTGACCGTGTGCGGGGGAGAAGCCCAGATCTCACCGTCGAAACTGGTCGCCACGACCGAGACGACCGACGGTCGATCGTTCCGGAAGTCTCGTATGTTGAGATAGGTCTCGTAACCGGCGACGGTGGCGTCCTTGTGCTCCGAACCCGGAATCGTCACATTCACGTAGGGCCGCGCCCGGCCGATTCTGGCACCGTCGAGAAAGACCTCGACCTTGGCGACGTGCGAATCGTCGAAGAGACACCAGCCGCGTACCAGCATGATTTCGCCGTCGACGCTCGCCCCGTCAGAGGGCTCGTCGAGGAAACCCGTCCCGCCGGATTTCCCTCCGCACGCTGCTTCGACGAGCAGTCCACGTCGGACCACGACGTCCCCGCGACCGGCCATCACCGTCAGTAGTGCCGGACCCGGCTCTATGACCGAGACGTCAACGTGCGCCGTCCACTCGAGTCGGTCTGGCTCCTCCCCCACCACATGGGGCTTCACGACCGCTGCCACCGGCCTCCCGCCCGAGACCTGCACGTGCACGTCGTTCGCAGCAGGCTCGCACGCCCCCTGGAGTTGACCGGCGACCACGAGTTCTCCTCTCGCGGTCAACTCGTGCTCGGCCGGCTGATGGATGACCAGCCTCAGCGGTTGCCCGCGTTCATCGACGGGCCGACCGGCGTCGGTCACGACACATGCGGCAGGGCCGCGGCGTCACGCGCTCTCTTGCCCTGGCGGGACAGGAGGTCCCTCCAGGTGGAGGCGATCCCCTCGCGGAGATCTCGCGGCTCAAATGCGATCAGGCTCTGCAGGACGCTGATGTCGAGCTGCACACGTGGGACGTCGAAATCACGCCCGGGTTGGCGGCGGATGACCAGAGGGCGGCCAGTCACCTCCTGGGTCAGCTTGTGGATCTCAGTGAGGGACACGTCGGTTCCGCTGCCGATGTTGACGATCTCCGGGCCGCCGTCGAGATGCACCAGGCTCGCCGTGGCGTAGCCGATCTCCTCCACATGGACGAAGTCTCGGGAGATCGCCCCATCGCCGAAGACGGTCACGGGTTCACCACTGAGGCAGTGCTCCAGCGTCGTCCCGATGATCCCCTGCCCTCTGGCACCCGTCTGGCCCGGGCCGTAGGCGTTGGCCACACGCAGGATCCGCACCGGCGCCGAGTGCAACGCTCCGTGGCGGAGCACGAACCGCTCGGCCGTCAGCCGGGTGATGCCATACGCGCTGAGCGGGGCGGTCGGAGCCCCCTCCGGGGTGGGAAACACGTCGGTGCGCCCGTAGACGGTCCCGCCGGACGAGAGGAACGTCAATCGCCGCTCGGGGCTCTTTCCCAGCTGAGCCAGCAGCTCCAGAAGGGGCTGCATGATCAGGGACAGGTCGAGCTGTGGCTCCTGCTCTGCCTCGCCCGGCATGAGCGAACTCAGGGCGAAGACCACGTGGTCCATGTCCTCGAGCGCATCCGCGATGGTGGCAGTGACACCGGCGTCACCGATGACGAACTCCGCGCCTCGGGTGAGTTCCTCTGACGGCCCTGCCGGCGTCCGCCTCGTCAGCGCCCTGACGGCACCGCCCTGGTCGAGAAGGCTCCTGATGATGTAGGACCCCAGGAATCCCGAACCGATGACGAGGGTCGAGGGAGATCCCGAGCGGGGAAATGCGACCCTTCCGGACACCTCCACGGGCACTAGTATACGCACCGCGTTGGCCACCTCTGAGGCCATGTGAGCACCGCGATCACCCTGTTCATACGGCTATTCTGCGTCACGTGCCGCGGTGGTTGAGTCCCCCGCCGATGCTTCGGATTCGAGGGCAGCGCCTCGCAGCACGGCATCCGTCCATGACCTCCCCGGACAGCACCTCCCCTCCACCGTGCGCCAGGGAGTGCAGGGCCAGTGACCAGCAGCCATGACGCCCCGGCGGACACCTCCGAGCAGTGCTCTGACACTCAATGTCGCATCTGCGGTGGGCCACCGCTACGAGGAGTTCGACCGACGGTTCATCACCTTCGGCAGATGCGCGGAATGCGGCTCTGTTGCGTGCTCGATCCGTCGCTCGACCATGACGCCATCTATGTTGCGTACCTCCCGGTCCCTGAACACGACACCCAGAGGTACGATTCGGCCCGGGTTGGACGGAGATCTATCGGGCCAAAGCGCTCCGCACGGTCGGCATGCCGCAGACGACCCGCTCACCCACCTTGTGCCTTCGTCGGTCTTGGCCAGGCTGTTCGAGGCCCGGCTGCGCCCGGCCCCTCAACCAACCGGCGTCGCCATTGAGTAGTCCCGGAAGTGGACCCCATGTACCCTCTCCCAATGAAAGTGCAGTCGCATCGACGTGTTCAAATCGTGAGGACCCCGTGACCGCCGAAACCACCCTCCTCGTGCCTCAAGACGACGTCTCCAACCCCGAGGTCTCCATCGTGGTGCCGGCGCTCAACGAAGAGATGACTATCTCGACATTTGTCTCGTGGTGCAAAGAAGGATTGCGAAGGATCGGGGCCGAGGGGGAGATCCTCATCATCGACAGCTCCTCCGATCGAACCCCCGAGCTGGCCCTCGCCGCAGGAGCCCGCGTGCTCCGGACTCCGAAGCGTGGACTCGGACGGGCGTACATCGACGCGCTCCCGTACATCCGTGGCCGCTACGTGGTGATGGGAGACGCCGATTGCACCTACGACTTTCGCGAACTCGGCCTCTTCGTCGAACGACTCCGTGAGGGCTACGAGTTCGCGATGGGCTCTCGTTGGCTGGGCTCCATAGAAGACGGAGCGATGCCGCCTCTCCACCGGTATTTCGGAACGCCTTTGACGACCTCGATCCTGAATTGGATCTACGGGAGCGACTTCAGCGACATCCACTGCGGCATGCGTGCGATGACCCGTGATGCGTTGGATCGGATCGGCCTCACGTCGCAATCGTGGGAGTACGCCTCTGAGATGGTGCTGAAGGCCGTGCGACTCAACCTCAAGACGGTCGAGGTACCCGTCACCTTCTACAAGGATCAGGAGGGACGGCTCTCCCACCACCGACGAGCCGGCTGGTTCAGTCCCTTCCAAGCTGCGTGGATCAACCTGCGCGCCATGTTCGTGTACCGCGCCGAGTACTTCATGCTGAAACCCGGACTGGCCCTCATGATCCTCGGACTGCTGTTGACACTTCCCTTGAGTTTCGGGCCCATCACCATAGGGCCGGTCACGCTCAGTCTCTACTGGATGCTCTTCGGCCTCACCCTCACCGTGCTCGGGTTGCAGAGCTTCTTCTTCGGGGTGCTGGCTCAAATATTCTGCGACCATTCCGGGGAAGCACGCCGAAAGTGGTCCGACGCCTTCCGATACACCAGGGCGATGGGAATCAGCGCCGTGATCTTCTTGATCGGCATCATTCCTGCCATCAATGTCATCGTGTATTACTTCACACACAATCAACACCTGGCGTCTCCTGCGAGTGTCGTCGATCACCTGGCAGTGACGGGAGCCCTACTCATGATCATCGGCTTCTCCGGTTTCTGTTTCACCCTTTTGCTCCATTCGACAAGCATTCAATACGGCTCAGTTGTCGAAGCAGATATTCAGCGATCCCGTCAACTGACATCAGCCCTCGCCAAGCACGACCTCGCGAGCGACGCATGAGCGTTGTCACAAGCCAGTCAGATGTTCGCTCCGTGTAGCGGAATTCTCCGGCGCTTCCGATCCCGGATCAGGAGGTGGCGCCTAATCGAACCTGCCCGCTCGGCTATCGACGAGCATCGCCTCGAGTGAGGCCCGCAGAGCCTGGCGGGTATTCAGACGATTGGCCCAGCCAAGACGCCGGATTCGATCCGTGTTCAACCGGACAATCGGCACATCGCCTTTCCAGCCTCGATCTCCACCAGAGAACACCAAATCTGTCGAGTCCGGAGCGATTCCAAGCACCTCCATTGCGAGCTCGGCAATCTCTGTGACCGTGATGTAATCCCCTGTTGCCACGTTGTAGGCGGCGAACGGCACAGGGGCATCTACTGCCGCCAGAAGTACGGCGTCCACCACGTCACTCACGTGGATATACGACTTCGATTGCCGTCCGTCACCGAGGATCTCCAGCCGCGAGGAATCGCTCTCAAGTCGGCGTACGAAATCGAACCCGACTCCGTGCGTCTGCCGAGGTCCGACGACGTTGCCAAACCGAAACACACAGCCCGTCACATCGAACATGTAGCAGTACGAAGATATGAGTGCCTCGCCCGCGAGCTTGCTCGCGCCGTAGGTTGACACTGGCACGAGAGGACCGTAGTCCTCCGTTCCCTCGATCTCGCCCAGATCCCCGTAGATCCCGCTCCCAGAGGCATAGAGGATCCGCTTGGCCCCCGTGAGCCGCATGGCCTCGACGACATGCTGCGTGAGCAGCGTCCCTTGGTCGAAGTCGATGGCTGGTTCGGTCATTGCGCGCGCAATGTCCGGATTCGACGCCAAATGAATGACCGTGTCGTGGCCTTTCATCGCGTCCGCCAATGCTTGCAGGTCGCCGACGTCGCCCTTCACCACGTTGAAGCGATCGTCGGTTGCATGCTGCTCCACGTGCCACTCACGACCCGAGGAAAAATTGTCATAGATCGTGACGGCCTTCGTTTCATGCCGCTCCAACAATCGGTCGGTAAAGTGGCTCCCGATGAATCCTGCTCCGCCGACGACGATCACCCGCTCCAAATACTTCCCGCGCTGATCTGTCATCTGATCGATTCCCACTTGGTCGAGTGAACGGCGAGTGCGGGATGACTGACCAACAGATGCCACACCACAGCGCAAAGTCCCTCGGTTAGGGGCGTCACGTGCTCAGGGAAGAGAGGAGGAAGAACTACGCAGGCGTCTGCTATCTGAGATGTGAACCCACCATCACGGCCAACTATCCCGAACACGCTGGCGCCCACCTCTTTCGACAATTCCAGTGCCCGGACCAGATTGACCGAAACTCCACTCTCCGCGTCACCACCACCAACGGAAAAGACCAGAACGCCATCCCGTTTCTCGAGTCTGGAGCCACGGAGCCATTCACTGAACGTGGTATCCCAGCCCTCATCGTTGGTACGAGCTGTCAGTTCGGACACGTTGTCGGTCGGCGCGTATGCCTCGAATCCGCAAATCTTTCGAAAATCATTGACCGCGTGTGAAGCGTGCCCGGCGGAGCCGCCAACTCCAAGTATGAACAATCTGCCGCCGGCGGCGCGTACCGAGGAGAGGCCGATGGCGCACTTCTCAATCGCCTCGGGGTCTGTTGCCCCCAGCACGTCGATCACTTCCGCCACAAACCGCTCGCTGAAGCTCGCATCGGCACAGCTATCACTAGGCAATTTGATTCTTCAGCCCCTTCTTCTCTAAATCGACCCGGCTCCGCTCGAACCCGCCGGGCGTCCTCAGCATCTTCTCACGGCCTCGCCCCGTCTCCTGACGTCAGCACACGGCAGCCCGGACAGAGCTGCAGACAGACCGAAGGAGGCGATGTCGCAATATTCTCATTTCTCCGGACCGGGGTGATGCTCCGCCCTGACCTCAGTCGGGGGCGCCATTTCGGATGATGGTACGCCGATCCAAAATACGCCAGAATGTGCGGATGGAGAGTGCAGCTGAATTGAGACGGAGCCAGATTTCGCGTCTCCACCACATCTCTTCACGGCACAGGTCATTCTGATCCCACCTTGATGCCGACAGACCAGAGGGTCCTCGAGCCCTCAGACGACATATCGACGACATCTCCGCGTCATGCTCGGGTCCGCCGTTCGTGGGAGCTCCGGTCACGCCTTCGTAGCTTGGACTCCAGGCGGCCGAACACGCTTCCCCTGCTCGGTATCGCCCTCGGGGTTGTGCTTGCCAACAGTTTGATCCTGACGAAAGTCGTCGACGAGAACCCGATCAACTGGCTCTCTGGTCTTGCGACGAAGGCCAGCGCCGCATACTTGCCAGGTCAGAACACAATCGATCCGAGTGTTGGCTGGATCACTCAGGCGCTCGGTCATTTCGCAGCCACCAGCATTCTTCATGGACATGTGCCTTGGTGGAATCCTTACGAAGGGCTGGGTGCTCCCCTGGTCGGAGAGCAAGGCTCCGCAGCATTGTTCCCCCTCACATTGCTCCAAACGTTCGCCAACGGTCATACCTACATGGTGATGGCGCTGGAGTTCATTGCCGGAGTATCGACCTACTTCTTCGTCAGAAGGTTCACCTTGTTTCGGCTGGGCGCCTTTGCCGCTGCCCTGGCATTTTCTGTCAATGGAACGTACGCCTGGTTGTCCCACGCCACCATCAACCCCGTTTGTTTCCTCCCGTTGATCCTTCTGGGTGTGGAGCATGCATTCGACGCGACACGCGAGCAGAGGAGATTCGGTTGGATTCTTGTATCGATCGGGCTCGCCCTCGCGATCTACGGAGGCTTCCCATCGGAGCTCTATTGGTTCGTTCCGTTTGTTGCACTCTGGGTTCTCTTTCGGACCGTTCAACTTCGGGAAATCCGGACTGCGGGCCGCTTTCTGCTCAAGCTCGGCTCTGGTGGACTCGTGGGGATTCTGCTGTCGGCGCCTCTTCTGGTTTCTTTCCTGGATTTCTTGCCCAATGCGATCGCACCGGCGCAGGCACCGGGCGACAACTCCTTCGTTGCTCCGCACGCATGGTTTTCGACACAAGTACTGCCGTATCTCTTCGGACCCATAGGAGGCTTCAGCTCCTACGACAAGGCCAATATCGTGGCTCGATCATGGGACTATGCCGGTGGCTATGTCGATACGACTCTGATCGTTCTCGCCATCATCGGAATATTCGGAACTCGACACCGGATCCTCCGAATTTTCTTGGCCGCTTGGGTCCTCCTGTACGTCACGCGGTTCTTCGGTTTTCCTCCTTCGGTACACCTCGTCGATCTCCTTCCAGGGTCCTGGCTGGGATTTGACCGGTACGCTTCCCCTACCTGGGAGCTGAGCCTCGCGGTTCTTGCGGGTCTTGCCATTGACGACATTGCACGACGGCAAGTCTCTAAACGGCTGCTCGTCACTGCGGTCGTTGTCGGCCTGATGACCGTCGGTCTCGCTTACGTAGAAGCGAGTTCAGTCGTGAGGGCTATCGCCCACGCGCCCGATGGCGCCTGGTGGTCGTCACTCTCCATCGCCTGGGGGGCGATCATGGTCGTCGCAATCGGCCTGACTGCCCTGTTCTTTGGATTGCGGCGTTGGGCGGCAGCCGTCCTGGTGATTCTCGTGGCTTTGGACGCAACAGCAATGTACATAGTGCCCCAACTGTCATCACCGCGTGCTGTAACGCTCGACATGCAACCCGTGCAGTACCTGCAAGATCACATCGGAACGAGCAGATTCTTCACCTTGGGACCGATAGCTCCCAATTACGGGTCATATTTCGATACACCTTCCGCCGATGTCATTGATATCCCGGTGCCGAAAAAGTGGGGGCACTACCTCGTTACCTCTCTGGACCCCGCTTCTACGTACTTCAATTTCACGGGAGCAGAGTTCTGGCAAGCGCCCGGTGCTCCCACGGTGGAACAGGAACTGCAGAAGCACTTGAAGCAGTACGAAAGCATCGGTGTGAAGTATGTCGTCGACGCACAAAGCAATCCGCTGCCATCGTCGTTCGTGAAGAGTGCGCGACTGAAGCTCGCATTCTCCGACCGCTTCAGCCAGATCTACATGCTTCCCGATGCGGCTCCGCTCTATTCGACAGGGGGAGCTTGCCGGCTTGCCGGGACGTCGATCGCAAGCGTTACTCTCGATTGTGACCGTCCAGCAACGCTCATACGCCGCGAGCTGTATATGCCCGGCTGGAAAGCAACGGTGAACGGTGAGTCCACTCAAGTTGCCCTTCACGGAGAGCTGTTTCAGGCCGTACGGGTGCCGAAGGGACGATCGGAAGTGACCTTTACATTCGAACCCCCGCACGCCGGTGCTGCCTGGATCGCATTCGGCATCGGATTGCTCATCACGGGTGCGGTTCTGTTTGAAACGTGGCGTCGTCGGGGTTCGGGCGCTCCACTCGACATCAATCGTCGGTCCCCGACGTCGGGGAAGCCCGACAGGCACCGGGACGGTGACCCTTCGCCTTCCCCCATGGAGGCACGCTCGACCGGACCCTCGCCGAGCCGGATCGAGTGACCCCTGTCGTGGCGAGGTCGCCGGCGGAGGAATCCATCCTCTGCCCCTGAAGCAGACGGCAATTCCGGATGGCGGCGGGGAGGACGCGAGCGGATTCACCGCCGCCTCACAGCTGAGAAGGTATGTTTACGTGGCCATGTCTTCCACGAGCGGACGTCCTTGCGTTTTCCTCGATCGCGATGGCGTTTTGAACGAAACGGCCGTGCGCGGAGGCCGCCCACACCCACCCTCCTCGGTGCGAGATCTGCGCGTGCTTCCTGGCGTGCCCGAAACCTGCACCCGCCTTCGCCGAGCCGGATTCTTGCTGGTCGTCGTCACGAATCAGCCGGATATCACTCGTGGCAACACCGACCCCAGGACCGTGAATGCCATCAATGCCAGCTTGCGGCGCCAGGTCCCCCTCGATGCGCTCTACCTGTGCCCCCATGACGATGCGGACGGCTGTGCATGCCGCAAGCCCCGACCGGGCCTTCTCGTGCAAGCAGCGTCCGATCTCGACTTGGACCTGGCACGCAGCTACATGGTCGGGGACCGCTGGCGTGACATCGAGGCTGGCCAGAGCGCAGGGTGTCGGACGATTTTCGTCGACCGTGGTTACGATGAGAAGAAGCCTGTGGCGCCAGACGCGGTTGTAGCCAGCCTGCCCGATGCCGAGACGTGGATCACCAATTCACCGAGGGTGCTCAGTGCCTCCTGACTACAGCATCGCAATATTCGGAGACGGGGCGGATTTCGAGACCATCGTCGCGTTGGCCGCCGACCCTCTGATCTCTGGCTTCACGACAAATCCCACGCTCATGCGCCAATCGGGTGTGGACGACTATGAGGGCTTCGCCCGCAAGGTCCTCGAAGTCGTCACCGAGAAGCCCGTGTCTTTCGAGGTGTTCTCGGATGACTTCGACGAAATGGGCCGTCAAGCTCGCCTCATTGCCGGCTGGGGCGACAACGTTCTCGTGAAGATCCCCGTCACGAACACGCGGGGAGAGTCCTCCGCGGCTTTGATCTCAGATTTGACGGCCGACGGACTGTCCCTCAACATCACGGCGATCCTGTCCCTGCCCCAGGTCGAGACCGTTCATGCCGCACTGCGGGGAACCCGGTCGGCCATCGTATCCGTCTTCGCCGGGCGCGTGGCCGACACCGGACGCGACCCGGTCCCCCTCATGGCAAGGGCCCGCGAGATTCTGAGCGACGATCCGGCCCAACGACTGCTGTGGGCCAGTCCACGCGAGGTGCTCAACCTGCGTCAGGCTGAATCAGTCGGCTGCCACATCATCACGATGACGAACGATCTGATCCGAAAACTACCCGGTCTGGGCAGAGACCTCGACGACTTCTCCCTCGACACCGTTCGGATGTTCTACACGGACGCCCGCGAGTCGGGCTTCGTCCTTTAGCGACTCCGATGATCATCACCCGAACCCCCCTGCGGATCACCCTGGGCGGAGGAGGCACCGACCTCCCTTCGTACTACGAGCGCTTCGGCGGCATGCTTATTTCGGGGGCCATCGACAAGTACGTCTACATCACGCTGAATCGGACGTTCACGGACGACTACTTCCTCAAGTACTCCGCCATCGAGCGGGTCACCAACGTCGAGCGACATCGAGCACCCGATCATCCGGGAGGCGTTCTCGCTACACAGCGTCGAGCCGTCCATTGAGATGGTGAGCGTGGCCGACATCCCCGCCGGGACCGGACTCGGTTCTTCGGGTGCCTTCACCGTCGGCCTCCTGCGAGCCGTCTATGCCTCGCGGCGTCAGCACGACCACTCCGGCCAACCTTGCCGAAGAGGCTTGCCACATCGAAATCGATCGACTCCATCAGCCGGTCGGCAAGCAGGACCAGTACATCGCCGCCTTCGGTGGCCTCAATTGCTTCGAATTCACCCCCGAAGGCCAGGTACACGTCTCGCCACTCCTGGTGTCGAACGAGACCCTGCGCGACCTTGAAGAGCAATCTCGTGATGTTCTTCACCGGCTACTCCCGTGAAGCTCATGTCGTGCTGACCGAGCAGAAGACGCGTTCGGAGGAGGGGGAGCGGTCAATGCTCGACAACCTTCATTTCGTGAAGGAGCTCGGGCTGAAGAGCAAGACGGCCCTCGAAAGCGGCGACATGGCGACGTTCTCCGCTCTGATGAACGAACACTGGATGCACAAGCGCCGACGATCCGGTACGATGTCCAACGACAACATCGACCGGTGGTACGAAATCGGTCTCACCCACGGCGCAATGGGCGGCAAGCTGGTGGGCGCCGGGGCGGGAGGATTCCTCCTCTTCTACACCAAGTCCACGACGAGCTGCGCGAGGCGATGGCACGCGAGGGCCTGATCGAAGTCCCTTTCACCTTCGAGCACGACGGTTCAGTCGTGCTCGTGCGCGACTGAGCCGTCGCCCCTAACCTGTGCAGTGCCTGATCCTCGCTGGCGGCCTCGGTACCCGCATGCGTGCACACGATGCACGCGTTCCCAAAGCGATGTTGCCGGTTGCGGGTCGACCCTTCGTCTACTGGCAGCTGGCTTGGTTGGCCGCACAGGGGGCCGACGGCGCTGTGCTGAGCATCGGCCATCTGGGCGCACAGATCCGGGACTATGTGGGAGACGGAGCCGCCTGGCGATTGCCGGTGACGTTCGTGGAGGAGGGCGACGACCTGCGCGGCACCGGTGGGGCTGTGCGACTGGCTGTCGACGAAGGCGTGATGGGCGACTCGTTCTTCGTGCTTTACGGGGACTCGTACCTTCAGGTCGCTTTGCCCGTCGTCGAGGCCGCCTTCCGACGCGGCGCGCCTACCCGCCCTCATGACGGTCTACAGGAACAATGGGAGATGGGACGCCAGCAACGCTGTGTGCAGGAATGACAGGGTGGTCAGTACGAGAAGGGATGTCCCGAGCCTCCGCCGGACATGCAGTGGATCGACTACGGGCTGTCGGTACTACGGGCCGACGCCGTACGCGAGCTCATCCCCTCGGGCGAGCACCAGGACCTGGCGCACTTCTTCACGACCCTCAGCCGCCAGGGCAGACTCGGCTGCTTCGTGGCCAGCGACCGCTTCTACGAGATCGGGTCCCCCGAAGGATTGGCCGAGCTCGACCTGCTGCTCACGTCTGGGGCCGATGCGCCCTGACGGGCGCCGTGTCCTGGTCCGCCGAAAAGCACCTTGTTGAACAACACGAACTTCCCGACCCACAGCACTCCGTAGGCGAAAATGTACGCGGCGGCGACAATGGCGACGCTCGCTGCCCCGTGCAGGTGTGCCCCTTTCGTGCGGTCCTCGGCGAATTGCACCGTCACCGTCGCGAACGCCCAGCCGACGACGGCGACGACCCAGAACGGAAGGACCTCCTTCCGGAAGTGGCTTCGGCCGCTGCGGTCCCAGACCCATTGCCGGGTCAGGAAGTACGCCGGAACCGTCGCCAGCGCTGTCGCAACCGTGCTCGCTTTGGCTGCACCCCACCCCAGTCCACCGTTGAACGACACCAGCAGTGCCTCACTCAGGGTCAAGGCGATGATCGACACGGCGGAGTAACGGAGCAGCCGCCCACCGAGCTGCGTCTGGGCAAGGGCGAGGAGACGCACGACGAGTCCCTGCTCCGGATCTGACCACACCTCTGTCAATGCGTTGCCTTCGGGCTCGCCACCGCCACCAGTTGCCAGCCGAACGGGCTGGACGACAGGTTCCAGTGGAATGCGCGGTCGAAGAACCGCAGCATGGTGCTCGCCAGACGCGACGGTGGCGCCGAACCGCCTTCATCGAACTCGTGGATGAGCGCCTTGCCTCGCAGGAGCACCACCAGTTTGTAGAGGTTGAAGAAGGGGAACCCCGCGCGCCGCACCTCGAGCACATCGAACCCCGACGCGTCGAGCACACTCCTGAGCGTTTGCTCGGTGAAATGTTTCCTGTGGCCGATGTGCTTGTCGAACGCAGTGCGGGGCCCGCCGGGGACGGTCACGATGACCCGGCATCCCGGTGCCAGGTACTCCGCCGCGTGACCGAGCAGAACCTCCGGAGAGTCCACGTGTTCAAGGACCTCGGAGCAGATGGCGACGGTTGCCCAGTGGCGCTCCGACTCGTCGAGATCCAGTGGCCCGAGGAGGTCCTTCTGGCTGAACGACAGCCTGGCGCCGATGCCGGCGCCCGCCGCCGTCGCCCGGGAGAATTCCACCCCCGCCGCGCTGTACTCCAGGCCGCGGATCTCCGCCTCGGGGAACGCCGTGGCGATCGACACCGCCAATTCGCCCAGGCCGCTGCCGATGTCGACGATCTGTGCCCGTGGGGAGGACCCTCCCAGCGCCGAGAGGATCAGTCTCTTCCGATAGGCGACGGCGGGGTTGCTTCGAGCCGCTGATTCGTAGCTGCCCCAGTGTGCATCCCAGTCGTCGGCGGCGTGGCCTTCCGGTGGAGGCATTGGGGCCGATGCTACAGCAGGTCCACGCTCTGCAACCGCCGTTGGTCTCGGCAAGCGACCCGGTGGCGCGTGCTGAGCGACGCGCCTCAGCGCAGCGACATCACCAGGCCGTCGAGGATGTCGGCCTCCGACACCGTGCACTCGGTCGCCCCGAACCGGCGCATCGCCTCGCGGAGCACCAGGGCGCCACCGAAGATCACGTCCTGGCGCCCGGCCGGGAGGCCGGGGCGCCGGCCCCGCTCGGCCACTGTCTCCGCCCCGAGCACGTCACACCACCGTGCGACCGCCGCCAGCGGGAGCACCGCGTGGTGGATCCGGTCACGTTCGTAGCCACCAACCCGAGCTCCAGCGAGGCGAGGGTCGACACGGTGCCCGCCAGACCCACCAGCCGCACGGGGTCGCCCCGGGCCAGCTCGGGCAGCGCGCCCTCGGCCGCGTCGAGCGCGGACGCAATGGCCGCGACCGCCGCCGCCACCTCGTCCGACCCCGGCGGGTCACCACGCAAGAACCGTTCCGTGAGGCGCACGCACCCGATGTCCATGGAGTACGAGCGGATGACACCCTCCACCTTGGTCGTCACCTCGGTGGATCCCCCGCCGATGTCGACGACCACAATCCGTCCGCTCCCGTCCTCCAGATCAGCGGTGGCGCCCGCGTAGGCCAACCGGCCCTCCTCCTGTCCGGACGAGCAATTCCGCCGGTGCACCGACGATCTCCGCCGCCGGGACGAGGAAGTCCTGGCCGTTGGCGGCGTCGCGTACCGCCGATGTCGCCACCAGTCGGGTCCGGCCCACCCCCTCGGCGTCCATGACGGCGCGGTAGGCCCGCAGGGCGGCAAAGGTGCGCTCCATTGCCTCCGGGCGGAGTCGGCGCGTCGCGTCCACACCCTCACCCAGGCGGGTGATCGTCATCTCCCGGGCCCGCACGTCGCCCGCCGGGCCCACCACCAGCAGGCGGGTGGAATTCGTCCCGCAATCGAGCGCCGCCAGGGCGCCGTCGTCCTCCACGCCGCCGAGTATCACAGAGCGCCCCCGGGTCAGTCGCCGGGCCGGACCAGTCCCAACTTCGCGGCCGCCCAGGCGCCCACGACATCGTCGCCCCCGGCCAACCACCAGGCCACGTGCGCATGGAGGCACTTGACCCCTTCACGCGTGCCTCCGACCCCCCCGGTCGGACGCGGACCGGTCCAGCCGGCCGGGATCAAGGCGTCACGCGCCGCGGCGTAGCGCCGGTGGGCGTCGGCCAGGGCCACCGCGTCCACCTGCTCTCCCGCCTCCCGGACGCCGCCGGCGGCCTCCAGACGCCCCACGCGGGCCGCGCAGCTCCGGGTCCACCAACCAGTAGAGGGTCGGCATGGGCGTCCCGTCGCGCAGGAAGGGCTCGTTGGCGATCACCATCGGCGCTCCATCGGCGCCCCGCACCACCACCGTGAAGGCACCGCCGGGGTCGCGGCCGAGGAGCTGCGCCACGGCAGCCGCATCGGCTTCGCCACGGACATCCGGCGCCGTGGCGCCGACGTCCTCCCCTCGGCTCAATTCCAGAATTCGAGGGCGTGCTCCATGCGCGACACGAAGCCTCCCGTAGACGACGGTGTGGTCGACGGCTTCGTGTCGGCGGCGGGCGCGTGCGCCGTCGAGGCCGGCGCGCCCGGCGTCGCGGTCGTGGTGGTGGAGGTGACACCCCCGGGTGGGAGCTCGGAGGTGGCGGACGGGATCACTGCGCCTTCGGATCCCGGATCTCCGGCGTAGGGAGTGCCGGCGCTGGCGAACCCGCGGGCGGCAGAACCTCGTAGGCCTGCTGGCCCGGACTCACCAGCTGGTACTGCGCCCGGGCGATGCGCCCGATCTCGCCGGCGTCGCTCAGGTTCTTGTTCTCCTGCGCTGAGCGCGGAGTCCTGGGCGTGCAACGCGTGCAGCTCGGCCTCCGTGCCGTGCAGGTCCGCACGTTGGCTGAGGAGGGAGCCCGCCGGGAACCATGCGAAGAGCACGATGGCCGAGGCCACCACCGCGCCCACGAAAGTCAGACGGGCCCGCCCCAACGGCTGCTTCGCCCCGGCGGACTTCTTCGGCGCGGCGGACTTCTTCGGCGCGCCGCGCCGCGCGGCCGCGTGCGGCTAGCCGGGGCCACTGCGGATTCCCCCCACGCCCGACAGTGCCGCCAGTCCCGGGAAGCCGGCCGACTCGCCGAGATCCTCCTCAATCCTGAGCAGCTGGTTGTACTTGGCCACACGGTCGGAGCGGGCCGGCGCCCCGGCCTTGAGCTGCCCCGCATTGACGGCGACCACCAGGTCGGCGATGGTCGTGTCCTCGGTCTCCCCGGAGCGGTGCGAGATCACCGTGCCGTAGGAAGCGCCATGGGCGAGCGCCACCGTGTCGAGCGTCTCGGTCAGGGTCCCGATCTGGTTGAGCTTGACGAGGATGGCGTTGGCCACGCCCTCGCGGATGCCCCGTTCCAGGATCGCCGCGTTGGTGACGAAGATGTCGTCCCCGACCAGTTGCACCCGGCCGCCCAGCGCCTTCGTGCAGGCGGCCCAGCCGTCCCAGTCCTCCTCGGCCATGCCGTCCTCGAGGGACACGATCGGGTACCGGTCCACCAGGTCCACCCAGTAGTCGACCAATTCCGCCGAGCTGAGGGTCCGGCCTTCGCCGGCGAGCACGTAGGCGCCGTCGTCCCAGAGCTCGCTGGTGGCAGGGTCGAGCGCCAGGGCGATCTCCTCACCCGGCACGCGCCCGGCGCGCTCGATCGCCTCGAGCAGCAGCGTGACCGCGTCCTCGTTCCGGGCCAGGTCAGGGGCGAAACCGCCCTCGTCGCCCACCGCGGTCGACATGCCCCGCTCGGCCAACATGGAACGGAGGGCGTGGTAGGTCTCGGCTCCCCAGCGCAACGCCTCGCTGAAGGAGGCGGCGCCGACGGGCATCAGCATGAACTCCTGGAAGTCGACCGAGTTGTTGGCGTGCGCGCCGCCGTTCAACACGTTGAGCATCGGCACCGGGAGCGCATGCGCGTTCGCCCCGCCGAGGGAGCGGTAGAGCGGGATCTCGAGATCGTCCGCCACGGCCTTGGCGCTCGCCAGCGAGACGGCGAGGATGGCGTTGGCGCCGAGCCTGCCCTTGTCCGGCGTGCCGTCCAGATCGATCATGACGTGGTCGACCGCGCGCGGTCGAGCGCGTCCGCCCCGCGCACGGCGTCGGCGATCTCGCCGTTGACGTGTGCCACGGCCCGCAGCACTCCCTTGCCGGAGAACCGCTCGCCTCCGTCGCGCAGCTCCACCGCTTCACGCAGCCCGGTGGACGCGCCGGACGGCGCGATGGCGCGGCCGCGGGCACCGGAATCGAGCAGCACCTCCGCCTCGACGGTCGGGTTGCCGCGGGAGTCGAGGACCTCGCGCCCGATCACGTGCTCAATGGTGCTCACGACTTCTCTCCTTGGACATCCCCCCTGGCGGGACACCGGGGCACAACGTTAGCGGCTGCCCTCCGCGTCGTCGGGGACGCCCTCCGCGGCGAGGATCTCGGCGCGCAGCTGCAAGGCGCGCTCCCGCAGCGCCTGTTCCGCGTCGACACCGAGCCGCTGGGCCAGGGTCGCCACCACGAACAGCAGGTCGCCCAACGCGGGGGCGAGCTCGCCGGTGTCGTCCGCCAGCGGATCGTCGGCCTGGGGATCGGCTGAGCCGGCGCGTCGGCCCAGTGCCGCCAACGCCGTGGCGATCTGCACGGTGTCGATGTCGGTGTCTTCGCCCTCGGGCTCCAGGCCGATGGCGCGCGCCTTGCGCGCCAGCTTGGTCGTCAGCATGAGCGCAGGGAGCCCGGCAGGGATCCCCTCGGTCACGCTGCGGCGGCCCTTCTCGGCCTTCTTGATGGCTTCCCAATTGGACACGACCTGCTCGGCGGTGTCGGCGTCGACGCTGCCGAACACATGGGGATGGCGGTGCACGAGCTTGTCGTGCACGCCGCGCGCCACGTCGGCCAGGTCGAAGCGCCCGGCCTCGTCCTCCAGGTGGGCGTGGAAGACGATCTGGAAGAGCAGGTCGCCCAGCTCCTCCCGCAGATGCAGGGCGGCGGCCGTCTCGGCCGTCTCGGCCGTCTCGGCCGTCTCGCCGGTCTCGCCGGCGCCGCCGGTGCCGCCGGCCTCGGCCAGGGCCCCCAGCGCGTCGAGCACCTCGTAGCTCTCCTCCACCAGGTGCGGCATCAGCGACGCGTGCGTCTGCACCGAGTCCCAGGGGCACTGCTGGCGCAGCGTGTCCATCAGGGTGACGAGCCGTGCCACCTCGGCCCCTGCCGCGCGACCGTCGCCCGCGGTGACGGACGGGATGTAGAGGGAGGTGAGGTGGTCGGGCTCGAGCGTGCGGTCGAGGTCCCACCAGTCGACCGTCAGCACCTGCTGGTCCTCGAGACCGAGGTGGTGCAAGAGCACCGGCCGGGGCAGTTGCCCGGTGTCGTCGGGGACGCTGAGCTTGACCTCGGAGAGCAGGTGGCGGGACCAGCACTGCGCCACCAGGAGCGGACCGCCCCAGCCGGCCCCCAGGTCTTCGAATGCGCCGGCGTCCACCAGGCGCACGCCCTCCGCCAGGGGGTCGATACCCAGCGCCACCCAGGCCAGGTCGAGGAAGGAGAGGGCGGGGACGATCGCCACCTCGATCCGGGCGTCGCCCCGCAGCAGGTCGACGGTGCGCTCGGCCACCAGCGGCGATCCGGGCACGGCGTAGACGATGCCTGCGGGCGCCGCCTCCAGGGCGGCCGACACGAGCGCCGCCGCGACCTGCGCGTAGACCTCCTCGAACGTGGCCGCAGCCTCGTAGAGGCCGTCGAAGGCCGGGACACCCGGGAAGTCGGCGGCCGCCGGATGCCGCGCCGTCCTGAGAAAGGCCCGGCCCTGCCGGTGGGCCTCCGCCACGAGCGTGGCCGCGTGGGGAAGCACGAGGTCGGCACCCGCCGGCCCGAGGCCCACCACCGTCACGTGGGGGCGGTGCGGCATGCTCAGCCGCTGGAGGGGACCGACGAACCCGACACGGAGCTCGAGCCCGACACGGAGGCCGGCGCGGTGCGACCCTCGTTCGCCGTGGCGTTGAGCACGTCCGCCGGCTCGGGCGTGAGTGGTGTGAGCACGGAGGCGTTGACCGGGACCCAGACGCCGTACTGCGGGTTGACGCGCACCGAGGAGCGGCGCTCGTCGGAGGTGATCGCCTTCTGCGTGGCGGCCGCGCCCGCCACCTCGACGGCATTGGCCACGTCCGCCTTGGCCTTGCCGTACGGCGTCGGGGTGCGCGAGGTGATCTGCAGCAGCAGATAGGTGCCGTTGTCGTCGATCGGCGCCGAGACGTCACCGGTGTGCAGGTTCTTCAAGTCGGCGCTCGAGGGGAGCGCCGACTCGAGCTCGGTCAGCACGTGACACCCCTGATCGCCGCCACCGCTGCTCGAGGTGCCCGCGGCGATGGTGGAGAACGGGGTCCCGCCCAGGGCCTCGAATGCCGCATCTTGTGCCGCGCTCTCGCTCGAGAACACGGCGGCGCTGAGGCAGGCGGAGTCGAAGTCGGCGCGGTGCGCCGCGTAGTACCGCTCCAGGTCCGCCTGGCTCGAGCCCACGCCCGCCAGGTCCTCCTGCAGGACCGTGACCGTGGCCACGAACTGCACCTGCTGGTCCACGAACCACGCCGGTAGCGAGCTCAGGACCTGCTCCCCGGTGAGCGCCTGTCCGGTCAGACTGCAGCCGTAGCGCACGTCCTGGCCCTGTTGGGTCTGGAGGATCTGCGACATCACACTGGAGATCTGCTGGGTCAGGTCGGCCCGGGCGGTGACGAGGTCGGCCTGGGTCACGGTGACGTGGTGCTCGTCGGCCAGTTGCAGCACGAGCTGATGACCGATCTGGGTCTCGAGGTAGTTGGCCACGAAGGCGCTCGTCGCCGTGGGGTGGTCCCCGGCGTACTGGCCCGTTCCGGCACCGACGACCGCGGGCACCTGCTCGCTCCCGCTCGACGACAGGTAGGCCTGCGAGTTGAGGTAGCACTGGTAGTAGGGACTGCCCGCGATCGCGTGCACGTCCGAATTCAGGTCTTGCTGGCTGATGCTGGTGCCGTTGACCGTCGCCGCGTCGGCGGGCACCAGGAACGCAGCCGCGGCGACGCCACCGGCCAGGACGATGAGGAGAGCCACGAGTCGCTTCACGCGCCGCGCACTCTACAAGCTGTCCCCGGCGGGACCCACATCGGCCAGGGGCAACAGATCCTCGAGGAGGCCGCGCACGGTGTCGGGCGCGGCATCCCCGTTGGTGAGGGGGATCAGCAGCTGGGCCAGGTCCTCTCGGTACGTCGCCCCGGGGGCGAGGCGCCGCAGCCGCACCTGGGCGCTGGCCGCCAACGCGACCGGGGAGACCCGTACCGTCGGCGGGCGCCCGCCGGCCGCCCGCACCGCGCTCATGACGACCTCGCTGATGCCGCGGGCCAGCGCGCTGGCGCGCAGCCGGGCCAGCGCCAGGAGGCCCTCGGCCGCACGCGGCAGTGGCCCGTAGCGGTCCACCCACTCGGCACCGATGTCGTCGACGTCCGCCATCGAGGTGGCCGCGGCCAGCCGGCGGTAGGCCTCCAGGCGGGCATCCTCCGCCGCCACGTAGTCCTTCGGGAGGTGGGCATCGCCGGGCACGTCGATGGAGACCGTGGAAGGCGTCGGGCGGGGCTCGCCCCGGGCCTCCGCCACCGCCTCGGCCACCAGCTGCACGTAGAGGTCGTACCCGACTGCTGCGATGTGCCCGGACTGGTCCGAGCCCAGCAGGTTGCCGGCCCCGCGGATCTCCAGGTCGCGCATGGCGATCTTGAAGCCCGAACCGAGCTCCGTGTGTTCGCCGATGGTCCGCAGCCGCTCGTAGGCCTGCTCGGAGAGGACGCGGTCCGCCGGGTGCAACAGGTAGGCGTAGGCGCGCTGTCCGCTCCGCCCCACCCGCCCCCGGATCTGGTGCAGCTGGCCGAGCCCGAGGAGGTCCGCCCGGTCGACGATGAGCGTGTTTACCGAGGGCATGTCGATGCCCGACTCAATGATGGTCGTGCAGACGAGCACGTCGTACTTGCGCTCCCAGAAGTCGAGCACCACCGTCTCGAGGCTGCCCTCGTCCATCTGCCCGTGGGCCACGGCGACCCGCGCCTCGGGGACCAGGGCGCGGACGTCACGGGCGACCCGGTCGATGTCCGACACCCGGTTGTGGACATAGAAGGCCTGGCCCTCGCGCAGCATCTCGCGCCGCAGCGCCTCGCTGACCGCCGAGGGGTCGTGCTCGCCGACATAGGTGAGGATCGGCCGCCGGTCGGCGGGCGGGGTGTTGACCATGGAGAGGTCGCGGATGCCGGTGAGCGCCATCTCCAAGGTGCGCGGGATGGGACTGGCCGTCAGGGTGAGGACGTCGACGCCCTCGGCCATGCGCTTCACCGCCTCCTTGTGCGTCACCCCGAAGCGCTGCTCCTCGTCGACCACCAGCAGCCCGAGCTCCTTGAATCGCACGTCCTGGGCCAGCAGCCGGTGGGTGCCGACTACGACGTCGACCGTCCCGTCGGCCAGCCCCTGCACGACCTCGCGCTGCTGGGACGGTGAGAGGAAGCGGCTCAACAGCTCGACGCGCACCGGGTAGGGCGCGAAGCGGTCGGCGAAGGTCTGCGCGTGCTGGCTGGCCAGCAGCGTGGTCGGCGCCAGCACCGCAGCCTGGGTCCCGTCCTGGACGGCCTTGAACACGGCCCGCACCGCCACCTCGGTCTTGCCGAAGCCGACGTCCCCGCAGACCAGGCGGTCCATGGGCCGGGCCTCCTCCATGTCGGCCTTCACGTCGGCGATGGCCTTGAGCTGGTCGTCGGTCTCGACGAACCCGAAGGACGCCTCCATCTCCGTCTGCCACGGCGTGTCGGGGCCGAACGCCCTGCCCTCGACGGCCAGGCGGCGCCGGTACAGCTCCACCAGCTCCGCCGCCACCTCGCTGGCGGCGGCACGGGCTTTGGCCCGGGTGCGCTGCCAGTCGGCGCCGCCCATCTTGGAGAGCGACGGGGACTCGCCGCCGCTGTAGGGCGTGATGGCCTCGATCTGCTCGACGGGCAGGTAGAGCCGGTCCGAGCCCCGGTACTGCAGAATCAGGTAGTCGCGGGTGGTCCCGCCCATGGTCCGGGTCGTCACGCCCTCGAAGCGCGCCACACCGTGCTGGCGGTGCACGACGAAGCTCCCCGCCTCGAGGTCGTCGAAGAACCCGTCGGCCGCGCGGGCCCGCGGCCGGGCCCGGCGGTGGGGCACGCGCCGCCCGGTGACGTCGGTCTCGGAGAGCACCGCCACCTTGGCCTCCGGGAGGATGAACCCGCTGGTGAGCGGGGCCGCCACCACGACAGCACCGGCGGCGCCGGTGGCCGCCGCCACCACGGGCGCGTGCACACCCTCGGCTGCCAGCGCCTCCGAGAGCCGTCCGGCCCCGGCGACGGTGGCGGCACACAGCGTGACGGCGTAGCCCTGGGCGACCAGCGCCGTCACGCCCCCGGCCAGCCGGGCCGGGTCGCCCGCCACCGGGTCGAAGCGGCGCACCGTCAGGGTGGGCGTCTCGGGCCCCTCGGGGACCGGTGGCAGGGTGGTGACACCCGCCGGGCTCTCGCGCAGCAGACGTTCGAAGGGCACGTGCAGGCGGGGGAAGCTGTCCTCCCCACTCTCCCCACTCTCTCCACTCTCCCCACTCTCCCCGCCCCCCGTGGCGCCCCACGTCGCCGCCAGTGTCTCGGCCAACGCGGCCTCCTCGTCGAGGAGCTGCACGCCGCGATCACGGATCCGGCGCGGTTCCACCAGCACCACCTCCGCGCCGGC
The DNA here is from genome assembly GCA_963843365.1 of uncultured Acidimicrobiaceae bacterium. Taxonomy (GTDB): domain Bacteria; phylum Actinomycetota; class Acidimicrobiia; order Acidimicrobiales; family RAAP-2; genus Bog-473. The sequence goes on from CAWJKG010000002.1 coordinate 221,674, forward strand.
CGGCAGCAGATCGGGCAGGACACGCGGCACGTCGTCGAGGAAGGGGAGCCACGACTCCATGCCGTCGAACTGCTCACCTTCGGCCAGGTGCTCCCACACCGCGGCGCCCCAGGGCCGCCGCGTCACCAACGCGCGGGCCGCCTGGCGCAGCGCCGGAGTCAGCACGAGCTCGCGGCACCCGTACAGCGCGACGGCGCGCAGATCGTGCGACGACCGCTGGTCGCTGACCGAGAACGCCGTCAGCCGGTCGACTTCGTCGCCCCACAGGTCGATGCGCACCGGCACGTCGGCCGTGGAAGGGAACACGTCCACAATGCCGCCGCGCACGGCGAACTCCCCGCGGTGCTCGACCTGGTGCTCGCGGCGGTAGCCGAGCGCCACCAGCGCGGGCAGCAGTTCCGCCACGTCGACCTGTTGTCCCGGGCGCACGACGATGGGGGCGGTCCCTTCCAGCGGCGCCAGCCGCTGCAGGAGGGCGCGCACCGGGGCGACGATGACGCGGGGCGGCGGCGGCAAGGCCGGATCGGCATGGCCGCGCAGCGCGTGCAGGACGGCGAGGCGGCGGCCCATCGTCTCGGTCTCGGGGCTGACCCGTTCGAACGGCAGGGTCTCCCACGCCGGCAGGACCGAGACCGGGCCGGCCAGGGCACCGACGACGGGGCCCGAATCCGGGTCCTCCGTCTCACCCTCGGCCGGTGCGATCAGACACGAGAGGTCGTCGCCCAGCCGCTCGGCGTCGAGTCCCGTGGCGGTGACGACGAGCAGCGGGGTGCGCTCGGTGAAGGCGGCCAGCGCTGCCGCCACGGCGGCCTGCGCCGCCTCGGGGACGGCCACCGTGGCGTCGTTCGCCCCGATGAGCGCGGCCAGGGCGGGGTCGCCGCGCAGCGAGCGGGGAATGGCGGCCAGGCTGCCGGACGGCGTGGCGGCGGGCGGGGCGCTGGCCGGCCCGGTCGCCGTCATGGCGCGGGAGGCAGGGAGTGACACCACAGCATGGCGGCGTCCATCCCGTCGGCGGCGATGCGCTCGACGGCGTCGGCCGCCACCTCGACCGAGGAAGCCAGCAACTCACGGACCGCCTTGGGGGGGCGTCGCAGGACGTGGGACGCCCCCTGCGCGGCACTGGGGGGCTTGCCCACTCCGATGCGCACGCGCAGGAAGTCAGAGGAGTGGAGGTGCGACTGCACGGAACGCAGCCCGTTGTGGCCGGCCAGGCCTCCCCCCTCTTTCAGCCGCACGGTGCCAGGAGGCAGGTCGAGCTCGTCATGGACGATCACGATGGACGCGGGCTCGTCGATCCCGAAGCGCGACGCCAGCGCCCGGACGGACAGCCCGGAATCGTTCATGTACGTGGTGGGGACGGCCAGGGCGACGCGGCGACCAGCCAGCGTGACCACGGCGACCCGGGCCTGTATGCCCTTCTCGGCCCGCAGCGACGCGCCGTGGCGCGCCGCCAGCACCTCGACGGTGTCGGACCCGGCGTTGTGCAGGCTGCCGGCGAATTCCGCGCCGGGATTCCCGAGCCCGACGACGAGCAGGTCCGCCGGTGTCCCCCGGTGCTCGGACCGGGCAAAGGGGCGGCGCAGGGCCTAGCTCTCTTCGCTGCCCGCCTCGGCCGACGCGTCCCCGGCCGCCTCGGCACCGGTGGCCGCCTCGACACCCTCTTCGCCCTCGGCTTCGGCAGCCTCTTCCTCCACGGTGACCCGCGGCGGCTGCCCGATGGCGACCGCGGACTCGGGATCCACGTCGGTCGTCACGCCGGTGGGCAGTGTCAGGTCGGAGACCCGGACCTGCCCGCCGATGGTGAGGGCGCTGATGTCGGCCTCGATGGCGGAGGGGATCGCGGTGGGCAGCGCGTTGATGGCCAACGTGAACATTTGCTGTTCGACGAGACCGTCGCCGTGGTGCACCTCGAGGGCCTCACCCACGAGGATGACCGGCACGTCGGCACTGATGACCTCGTCGCGGCGCACGATGATGAAGTCCACGTGCGTCACGGTCTGCGCCACCGGGTGGCGCTGCATGTCGCGGGCCAGGGCGAGATACGTGCCCGAGCCGGTGTCGAGCGACAGGAGCTGGTTGGATCCGGCCTCGCTGTTGAGGGCGACGCGGAGCTCGCGGGCGACGACGGCCACCGGGAGCGGCTCGGTCCCGTGGCCGTAGATCACGCCGGGGATCTTGCCTTCGCGCCGCAGGCGGCGGACGGCGCGCGAGCCCGTGGGGCGCCCGATTTCGGCGGCGAGTACGACTTCGGCCATGGCGGATCTCCTCAGGTGGCGAGAATGGTGGTCGCGGACGGCGGGGGGCCTCCGGCGAACGGCCTCCCAGCGTAGCCGCGCCGCGGCGGCCCGGACCACCGGCCCGATCGCGCCCCTAGACCAGGTTGTCCCCGCCGAAGAGCTCGGAGACCGACGTGTCCTCGAAGACGGCGTCGATGGCGTCGGCGATGATCTTGGCCACGGACAGGACCTCGAGCTTGTCGAAGATCCGGTCCTCGGCCACCGGCAGGGTGTCGGTCACCACCACCCGGGAAATGGGCGCCGCCTTGAGGCGGTCCACGGCGGGGTCCGAGAGGATGGCGTGGGTGGCCATCACCGAGATCTCCGAGGCGCCGGCGTCGTTCAGGAGCTCGGCGGCGGCGCAGATGGTGCCGGCCGTGTCGATCATGTCGTCGATCAGGACGCAGTGGCGGCCCTCGACGTCACCGACGACGTGGCGGGCCCTGACCTCGTTGTAGGTGCCACGCGGGCGGGTCTTGTGGATCAGGGCCAGGTCGAAGCCGAGATGCTGGCTGTAGCGCTCGGCCACCTTGACCCGCCCGGCGTCCGGCGCCACGACCACGACGTCGCCACCGAAGTTCTCGCGCATGTACGACTCCAGCACCGGTGCCGCCACCAGGTGGTCGAAGGGGGTGTCGAAGAAGCCCTGGATCTGCCCGGAGTGCAGGTCGACGCTGATCACCCGGTCGGCCCCCGCCGCCGAGAGCATGTCGGCCACCAGCTTGGCCGTGATCGGCTCGCGCCCGGTGCTCTTGCGGTCCTGGCGCGAGTACCCGTAGTAGGGGCAGACCGCCGTGATGCGCTTGGCCGACGCCCGCTTGGCGGCGTCGATCATGATGAGGTGCTCCATGAGGGAGTCGTTCACCGGGCTGGCGTGCGTCTGCACAATGAACACGTCACAGCCCCGGATGGAGATGTCGTACTTGCAGTAGATCTCGCCGTTGGCGAACTCGCGCAGGTTCGCCTCCCCCAGCTCCACGCCGAGATGCCCGGCGATGGCACGGGCCAGCGACGGGTGCGCCCGCCCTGAAATGAGCTCGAGTCGGCGCCGCGGGATCAACTCCACCCCAACAACGCTACTGCCCCGCACCGTCCCCCGTCTCCGGCGTCCTCGGCCCCTTCGACCGGGGCGTGCGCTCTTCGGGGCCGATCAGCCGAGGTGGCTCTGCCCCGGTGGCTCGGCCCCGGTGGCCCTCCACCACCGAGTGCGGGCCCAGCTCGGCGCCCGGGGCCACCTCGGCGCCGGGCTCCAGCACGCTGTAGGGGCCGATCCGCGCGCCGGCGCCGATGGTGGCCCGGGTGCAGACGCTCTCCGCCACCACGGCGCCGTCCCCGACCGTGGTCTCGGTCAGCACGCTGTTCGGTCCGATCTCGGCCCCGGCGCCGACGACGCAGTTGCCGCGCAGGATCACGCCGGGCAGGAGTGAGACCTCCGCCTCCAGGTGCACCTCGGCGTCGACGTAGGTGCGCTCGGGATCCCACATGGTCACGCCCCGTCGCATCCAGCGCTCGTTGATGCGGTCGCGCAGCTCGGCCTCGGCCACGGCCAGCTGGGCCCGGTCGTTCACGCCCGCCGCCTCCATGGAGTCGGGCAGGACGAGGGAGCGCACGGCGTAGCCCGCGCTGCTCAGGACCCCGATGGCGTCCGTGAGGTAGTACTCGCCCTGTGCGTTGGCCGGGCTGAGGCGGCGCAGCGTCGGCGCCAGAATGCTGCGCCGGAAGCAGTAGATGGAGGTGTTGACCTCGTCGATGGCCTTCTCCTCCTCGGTGGCGTCTGCCTCCTCCACCACCCGGATGACGGCGTCGTCCTTGCCGTGCACCACCCGGCCGTAGCCGAGCGGGTTCTCCACCACGGCGGTGAGCACGGTGGCGCCGGCGTCCTCGGCCCGGTGGGCCCGGACGAGGGCGGCCAGTGTCTGGGGGCGCAGCAGCGGCGTGTCCCCCGGCAGCACCACGACGTCCTCCACCTCGTCGTCATCGTCGTGGGGCAGCCCGGTCAGCCCGACGGCCAGGGCGTCCCCCGTCCCGGTGCGCGTCAGCTGCTCCACGAACTCGATCTCCATGGTCGGCGGCGCGTGCTGCACCAGCGTCTTGGTGACCCATTCGGCCCGGTGCCCCACCACCACGACGACCCGCCGCACGTCGACCTCGGCCATGGCGTCGAGCACGTGCAGGATCATCGGGCGCCCACACAGCAGGTGCAGGGGCTTGGGGCGCTCGGACCGCATGCGGGTCCCCTCCCCGGCGGCCAGGACGACGGCGGACAGGCGGCGTTCGGGCATCGCGCATTCTTAGCCCGCCGAACTCTCCGGCGTGCGTATGGGACACTCGTGGGCGTGCCGGAAATGGTGCCCTACGACGAGTTCGGGCTGTTCCACGAGAACGCCGCCGAGTACGGCCTGCCCTACGACGGGCCGCCCCAGGTGCGCCGGGTCGACGTCGAGGTCTCGCCCGGCTGCGCCCTGTCGAGCCTGCTCTGGGGCAGCGGTCCGCCCGAGCTCGTGCTCGTGCACGGGGGCGCCCAGAACGCCCACACCTGGGACACGGTGGCCATGGCCCTGGGCCGGCCGCTGCTGGCCGTCGACCTGCCGGGGCACGGGCACTCCGACGGCGGGCTCGACGGGTCGATCTCGGCCGTCGGCAACGGGCGCGACCTGGCCACCGTGATCGCGGCGCTGGCGCCCGAGGCCCGCGGCGTCGTGGGCATGTCGCTCGGCGGCGTCTCGTCGCTGGCGCTGGCCGCCCACGCCCCCGAGCTCGTGCGCAAGCTGGTGCTGGTCGACGTCACACCCGGCGTCGACGCGGAGAAGGCGGCGCCGATCACCAACTTCATCAATGGGCCGGCCAGCTTCGACAGCTTCGACGAGCTGCTCGCCCGCACCATCGCGCACAACCCGGGCCGCTCGGAGTCGTCGCTGCGCCGCGGCATCCTGCACAACGCCGTCCAGCGCGAGGACGGCAGCTGGGTCTGGCGCTACGCCCGCTTCCGCACCGAGCCCTCCGGCCCCGCCGCGCACCCCGAGTTCGGCGATCTGTGGGATGCCGTCTCCGGTCTCAGAGTCCCGCTGCTGCTCGTGCGCGGCCTGGCCTGGTCCGTGGTCGACGACGACGACGTCGCGGAGCTGCTGCGGCGCCAGCCCACCGCCACCGTCATCGGCGTGGAGGGGGCCGGGCACAGCGTGCAGGGCGACCGGCCGCTGGAGCTGGCCGCCATTGTGGACGAGTTCGTCTTCGCTGACGGCTGATGGCCCGGACACCGCTGATGGACAGGCGCAGCTGATGGACGGACGCCGCTGATGGAGAGGCGCTGATGGACAGGAAGGTCTGGTTGTCGCGCCGCGCCATCAGGCTCCACGTGGTCATCCTCATTGTGGTGCCGGCGTTCCTGGCGCTCTGCCTGTGGCAGGTCAGCCGCGCGCTCGGAGGCAACAGTCTCAGTTGGGCCTACGTGTTCGAGTGGCCGCTCTTCGCGGCCTATGCCGTCTACATGTGGTGGCGCTTCGTGCACGAGGCTCCCCCGGAGGGCTCGCCGGGCGACACCGCCGCGGCCGATTCCGGCGGGAAGACCGCGGCCGCCGGCCGGGAGCGCGCGTCGGCGGCCGAGACGCCCGAGGAAATGCGGGAAGACGCCGACCTGGCGGCCTACAACGACTATCTGGCGCAGCTGGCCGAGCGGGACAAGGCCGGCGGCCGCTGAGGCCGAGCGGGTCCGGTCAGAGCCTCTGCGCCCTCCACCGGGTGAGCTGTTCCTGCAGCGTCGAGTGGAGGCCCGTCAGAACCGCCGGCTCCCGGTAGCGCTGGGCGCGCTGCACCAGCGCGGCGACGCTCCTCGTCGATGTGCGGGCCGCCGGCTGCGATGGCGCGCACGTGCGCGAGCAGCTCGGCCCGGTCCCGGTACGTCCGGGCCCGCTCGCCCACACTGGCGCGGGACTCCTCCCGGTCGGGCAGCACGGGGATCGTCCCGCACAGCATGGCTTCGATCACGGACATGGGCAGCCCCATCTTCCCGTCGGGTGACAACGTGTAGAGGAGGGCGGTCGCTTCGGCCATGGAGGACAGTGCCTCGGAGCGTGGCACGTTGACCCGGACGCCGATCGACGGGTCGAACTCGGCGACGAGGCGCTCGACCATGTCGGGCACGTCCTCGAGCCCGTTGGAACGGGCGACGAGGATCATGCGCTCGAAGTCGGCGAGTTCGGCCATGGATTCGACGAGGAACCGAAAGTCCTTCTTGGGCAGGCCGGCCGACACCGAGAGGACCAGATCGTCCCTCCTCGTGGCCTCCGGGATCACCGTCCACGGGCCGATGCTCGGCAGGAGCGGGGTCACACCGGCGGGCAGCGTCCCAACCTGGTGGGGATACACCATCACACCGATGCACAGCGGGTGGTCGAGGAGCCCTTGGACCAGGTCCGGTTCGGCATCGAACGAATGGACACGACAGGCGAAGGGGAGCTCATACTTCTCCAGCAAAGGGATCTGGCCCTCGCAGTGCGTCGCCCAGTGCAGGAGGGCCACGTCGGGCCGCGTCTCTTCGATCACCGTGTCGACGTCGAGAGAGGGCATGGTCCGGCCCTCCATGACCGAGACCGCCTGCGCCAGCGCGGTGACGCTCACCTCTGCGCCGGCTTCCCTCAGGGCGTCGATATCCTCGCCGATGTAGGTCTCAGACACGACCGGGTACATGGCGGTGTGCACGAGGACCCGGAGGGGCCTCGTGGTGTGCGTCCGGGACCGCACTCTGAGTACAGACTCCCGCTGCCCGGGGATGTCACTGAGGCGGTCAGGAAGGACGGTCCGGTAGTAGGTGGCCAGGGCGGGAAGCGCCAGTGGTTCGGCGAGAGCGAACAGCCGCAGCGAGTGGTCCCAGTCGAACGCGGCGCGCAGCGTCTCGTCGTAGCGCACGTGTTGCCCGCTCGAACGCATGGCGATGGTGTTGCGGTCGATGTAGTTCGCCCGCTCGTGACGCGCCCTGTCGTAGTCCGCGAACTCCAGCGTCGCCAGCATGCCCGATCGGACGCCGTGCTGCGCCCCCGCGTCCTCAATCGACCGCGCGCCGTAGAGCGACTGGACCTCGGGAAAGGTGGCAAAGGCCCAGACGGCGCTGCGCAACCACTCCGGGTGCATCAGGTTGTCGTCGTCGAGACAAGTGATGATGTCCCCGGTCGCGTGTTCCAACCCGATGTTGAAGGCGGCGCCCGCCCCGCGACGCTCGGGTGCACGCACCACCCGCAGACGCTGGTCCGCAATGGTGCGGAGGAAGTCAACGGTCTCCTCGGTGTCCGAGTCGTCGACCACCACGAGCTCGAAGTTCTGGTAGGACTGGGCGAAGACCGAATCGAGGGCTTCCCGCAGCAACACCGGCCTGTTCCTCGTCGCCATCGTGACCGACACCAAGGGTCCGTCGGTTTCGTCCTTGGTCGCATTGGCGATCCAGTCCATCACCGTGGCCACCTCGAGCCGGGCCATCAGCGAGGCCATGACGTTCACCTCGCCGGATCCCGCCGGCCCGGCGCCGTCGAGTGGCTGAGACCCGAAATTGGACAGGGTCTTGACGCAGGAGCTCACCCAGCGCTGAAGGTCCGTGAGCCACTTCTCGTGCCCTTCCATGGAGGCGATGACGCCTGGGATCATGCCGAGATCCGCTGCGACCTCACTCTGCACCTCGGCGATCGACTGCGACTGCCCCTCGTGCGCGCGCTCGAGCGCGGCCAGACGATGCTCGAGCTCCTCCACGCGCCGGGGCCCGCGGCGAGAATTCCTCCAACGCTGTGCCTGCCGGATGCCGATATGACGCAGCCGAAGCAGCGGTTGTCGTTTCTTCACTTCAGCTGGGGCCGTCCGGAGTGGCGATCGCGCTGTCGTGCGTACAGCTGCACGGGTGTCTCACGTCTGTCGATCCGGTCTTGTGGAGACCCACGTCGTCGCCCCGTTTCATGCGTGTCGCAACACATCCGTTCCTCTGGCGAACCGGGATGGACACTACTGCGGCGGCACCAGCCATCATCCTCTTTCAGCGGGCTCTCAGGAATCCACCGGTCGGCGCAACTTCCGCCGCCGCGGGCAGTGCTCCGGGGGGAGGGCTCGAACCTCCAACATCCGGCTCCAAAGGCCGACGTTCTGCCGATTGAACTACCCCGGACCGCAGCGCGCGCGTGCCCAAGGTTAGACAGGGCGCTGGGCCGTGCCGGGCCGAGGTGTGGCGTGGCACGGCGATAGGTTCTGTGCTCGTGCGCATCCTCGTGGTGGACGACGACCCCGCGGTCCGCCGGTCGATCGACCGTGCGCTGCGCCTGGAGGGCTACGACGTGCAGACCGTGCCCTCGGGCGGCGAGGCCCTCGAGGCGTTGGCCCAGGGCCCCCCGGACGCGCTGATCCTCGACCTGGGCCTGCCCGACGTCGACGGGCTCACGGTCTGCCGCCGCATGCGCAGCGCGGGCGACGACACCCCGGTCCTCATGCTCACGGCGCGCGACGCCGTCGACGACCGCGTGCAGGGCCTCGACGCGGGGGCCGACGACTATCTCGTCAAGCCCTACGCGTTGGCCGAGTTGCTGGCCCGTCTGCGTGCACTGCTGCGGCGCCGCTTCGAGGGTGAGGGCGGTCTGTTGCGGGTGGGCGACCTCACGCTCGACCTGTCGACGCGTGAGGGGCAGCGGGGGGACCGCGCCTTCGCGCTGACCCGCATTGAGTTCGACCTCCTCGAGATGTTCCTGCGCCACCCCCGCCAGGTCCTGACCCGCGAAGTCCTGCTCAACCGGGTGTGGGGCTTCGACTTCGACTCGGGGACCAACTCGCTGGCCGTCTACGTCGGGTACCTGCGCCGCAAGCTCGAGGAGGGAGGCGAGCCGCGCTGCATCCAGACGGTGCGCGGGGTGGGCTACGTACTGCGGGACTCGTGACCTTCCGCGCCCGGCTCGTACTGGCGACCACCGTCGCCGTCGTGCTGGCCGTGCTGGCCGCCTCGCTCGGCTCGTTCCTGGTGGCCCGGCACACGCTGCTCGAAGCGGCGGACAGCTCGCTGACGACGGCGGCGGGCAAGCTCCTGGCCGGGGAGGAGATCGCCACCACGACGGCGACGCTCGGCCAGGTGATCGACACCACGGGGGCCGTCGTGGCCGGCGGCGGCCTCCCGGTCACCGGCCAGGTGCGTCTGGTGGCGGTCGGGCTGGCCCCGGACTTCTTCACCACCGTCGTGGTGGACGGGAACCAGATGCGCGAGCTCGTCGAGCACCTGCCGCCGAACACCACCATCAACGGCGAACCGCTGCCCAACGGTGGCGCGCTGCAGATCGCCACGCTGCTCAACGTGGACTCGCAGCTCAAGAAGCTGGCGCTGCTGCTCGGCGCGGTCGCCTTCGTCGGCGTGCTCGTCGCCGTCGTGCTGGGCTGGCTGGTGGCCCGGACGGCGCTGGTCCCGCTCAACTCCCTCACCGACACCGTCGAGGACCTGGCGGAGACCACCGATGTCACCCGCCGGCTCTCGCCCGGGGGCCCCGACGAGTTGGGGCGGCTGCGGCGCACCTTCAACCGGCTGCTCGAGGCGCTCGAGAACTCGCGCCGGGCCCAGAGCCAGTTGGTGCTCGACGCCTCGCACGAACTGCGTACGCCCCTGACCAGCCTGCGCACGAACCTCGAGGTGATCCGCCGGGTGGACGAGCTCAGCGCCGAGGACCGGCACGTGCTCGTCGACGACGTCCTCGTGCAGCTGCAGGAGCTGACCGACATTGTGGGCGACCTGGCCGAGCTGGCCCGGGGCGAGAGCGGGCCGGTGTCGCGCGAGACCCTGCGGCTCGACCTGCTCGTGCAGGACGAGGTCGCCGTGCAGAACACCCACGGGCGGGCCCGGGACGTGCGGTTCGAATTGACCGCGACACCGTGCTGGGTCGTGGCGAGCGACGAGGGCCTGCGCCGTGCCGTCGGCAACCTGCTCGACAACGCCCGCAAGTGGAGCCCGGCCGGCGCGGCCGTCTCCGTGGAGTGCCGCGGCGGCATGGTCGTCGTGCGTGACCGCGGCCCCGGTGTCGCCGAGGCGGACCTGCCCCACATCTTCGACCGCTTCTACCGTTCGCCGGCCGCGCGCGGCCTGCCCGGCTCGGGCCTGGGGCTGGCCATCGTGGCGCAGGTCGTCAAGGCCGAGGGCGGGACGATCGTGGCCGAGAACGACCCCCGGGGCGGGGCCCGCATGACGATGCGGCTCCCGACGGTGCCCGGGCCGCTGGAGCCTGGGCCGGGCACCGCACCGGCCCTGGAAGTCGGGACCGGCCCCGACAGCGGCTGATCCATGCGGCCCATGCGGCCCATGCGGCCCATGCCGCCGTTCGCCGATCTCGTCGCCGAAGCGATGGCGGCGGACACGACCGGATGGGGATTCGGCTGGCTCGACGGCCGGGCGACCGAAGAGCGCCCACCCTGGGGCTACGCCCGGCTCCTCGGTCAGCGCCTGGCGCTGGTCGCATCGGCGCTCGACATCGACACCGGCGGCGGCGAGGTTCTCGCCGAGGCGCCCCGGTTCCCGCCCCGCATGGCGGCCACCGAGACGTGGCCGCCCAACGCCGCCCGCGCCCGCGCGCTGCTGGCGCCACGCGGCGTGGAGGTGGTGCAGCACCAGGCGGGGGGCGCGCTCCCGTTCCCCGACGAGTCCTTCGAGCTCGTCACGGCGCGTCATCCGGTCCGGCCCGACTGGGAGGAGATCCACCGGGTCCTCGTTCCGGGCGGCACCTACTTCGCGCAGCACGTGGGACCCCGATCCGCCGACGCACTGATCGCGCACTTCCTCGGACCTTTCGAAGGGGTCAGCGAGCGCGCACCGGCGCGCGAGACGGCACGGGCCCTCGCCGCCGGGCTGGTGGTCGAAGACCTCAGGACGGCTCGCTGTCGGATGGCGTTCTCCGACGTCGGCGCCATCGTCTTCATCCTCCGCAAGTGCATCTGGTGGGTCCCCGACTTCTCCGTCGAGCGCTACCACGACGTGCTCGTCGCCCTCGACGCCCAGATGCGCGCCGGCGAGCCCGTCGTCGCCTTCTCGACGAGGCATCTGTTGGAGGCCCGCCGGCCGGCGGGCGAGGGCCGTGTCCGGGGTCGCGGGGCCGCTCTCCCTCCCTGACCTGCTCCGCCGCGATTTCTTCGCCTGCTCTTAAGAAACGCCAACCTCCTCCCAAGGTGGCGGGTGCACGCTGTCGTTCGAGTACCCCCGGCGGTGCGGAGTTCCCCCTTCTCCGCATTCGTGGAGACCCTCTCCGCCCGCCGGCCCCGCCGGCGGGGACGGTCCGCCTCCGTCCCCGCCGGCGCCTCCCCTCGGCCGCGGTCCCGGCCTCGTCGCCCGGCGCCGTTCACGTCCCGGCGATCAGCTCAATCCGGTTGCCGAAGGGATCGTCGACGTAGGCCCCCACGCCGGGGGCGGTGTCGGGATTGGGGCGCACCTCCACCCCGGCTGACCGCAACGCCGCCTCGAGTGCCGGCAGATCGCGCACCACCAGGGCCGGGTGGGCCTTGCGGGCGGGCCGGAAGTCCGCCTCCACCCCCAGGTGCAGGGCCACCGGGCCCGCGCCGAACCAGCACCCGCCCCGTGCCGCCAGGGCCTCGGGCTTGGGCACACGCGTGAGCCCGAGGAGGCCGGAGTAGAAGGCCTCCGCCTCGGCCTCCCGGCCGGGGGGCATGGCCAGTTGCACGTGGTCGAGCCGGACGATCTCGAAGCTCATGGGTACCTCCTCGGGCCGGGAGTGACCTGGCAGTCCACCCCGTGGACCGCTAGCCTGCCGCACGACATGGGATCACTGATCAAGAAGCGCCGGAAGCGCATGCGCAAGAAGAAGCACAAGAAGATGCTCAAGGCCACCCGGTGGCAGCGCCGGGCCGGCAAGTAGCTCCCGCCGCCCCGCTTCCGCACTCCCTAGTCCCCCTCCCAGCCCGCCGGCACCGTGCGGGCGCCCACCAGCCGGGCCGCTTCCGCCCCGACGCGTAGGTGCGGCGGCGCGTCGACGGCGGCGGCGGTCGCATCCGCCTCGACGAACCAGGTCGAGCCGCTCCCGGCCAGCACGGGCTCCCGGCCGGCCCACTCCCCCAGGACGTCGCGCCAGGCGGCCAGCCTGGGCTCGACCCGCAGGGCGGCCTTCGTCAGCGCGTTGGGCCCCTCATGCGACGGGTCCTCGTCCCAGGCCCGGTAGACCCGGCTCGTGTCCACGCCGAACGGCGGCAGCAGCAGCAGGTAGCTGCGGGCGGCGTACGGCAGCGGGGTGACCTTCTCCCCCACCCCCTCCACCCGGGCCCGGCCGCCGACGAGGCAGAACGGCACGTCGGCCCCGAGGCCGGCCGCCACCGCGGGATCGGAACAGCCGGCCCAGCGCAGTACGGCGGCGGCGTCGGTCGACCCTCCCCCAGGCCGCCGCCGACGGGGATCCGCTTGGTCAGCCGGACCGCGGCCCGGCGCCCGACCGCGGCCAGCGCCCGTTCCACCAGGTTCTCGCCCGGGCCCGGCAGCCCATGGGCCCGCTCCTCCGCGTCGTCGGCAATGGTGAGCCCCGACCCGTCGGGGTCCACCTCGAGCTCGTCGGCCAGGCTCAGCGCCACCATCTCGGCGTCCAGCTCGTGGTAGCCGTCAGGGCGCACACCGGTCACCTGGAGCGACACGGTCAGCTTGGCGGGAGCGAGCAGCCTGGTCACAGAGCCGCCAGCCTGCCCCACGCCGCCACGTCGAGCTCTTCGGCCCGGGCGTCGGGCCGCACGCCGGCCCGCGCGAAGGCGTCGGGGTCGACGACGCCGGCCAGCGAGCGCCGGAGCATCTTGCGGCGCTGGGCGAACCCCGCCCGGACCACCGTGTTCAGCCGCTCGTAGGACACCAGGGCCGGGTCGACCGCCGGTACCGGCCGGCGCTCCAGCCGCACCAGGACCGACTCGACCCACGGGCGCGGTATGAACACAGACGCCGGGACGCGGCCCACCACCTCGGCCCGGGCGAAGTAGGCGATGCGCACCGAGACCGCACCGTAGGGCCCGGTCCCCGCCTCGGCCGCCATGCGTTCGCCCACCTCCCGCTGCACCATGACCAGCAGGTGGGTGACCGCCGGCACCTCGGACAGCACCCGCAGCACCAGGGGCGTGGCCACGTTGTAGGGCAGGTTGGCCACCAGGCTCCACGGGCCGGGCGCCCGCGCCGCCAGGAGGGCCGCCAGGTCGAGCTCCAGGGCGTCCCCCTGGACCGTCTCCACCCCGGTGCCCTCGACGACCTCGCGCAGGACCGGGAGGAGATGCCGGTCCGTCTCGACCGCCACCACACGCGCCCCGGTCTCGGCCAGGGCCAGCGTCAGTGAGCCCAGGCCCGCACCGATCTCGAGCACGTCCACACCCGGCCCGGCGCCCGAAAGGCGGGCGATGCGGCGGACGGTGTTGGGGTCAGTGACGAAGTTCTGTCCGAGGGCACGGCTGGGCCGCAGACCATGCGCCGACAGGAGCTGGGCGATGTCGGCGCCGGAAAGGGTCACCAGGAGATTGTGACGTCCACCACTCCCTGGCCGATGTCGGCGATCTGCGAGAAGCCCGAAGGCGACATGTCGACCACCCGGGGGTAGCCCGCCGCCTCGCGGTCGTCGACCGTGCACACGGTCGACGCGCCGGTCGCGTTGTTCACCACCGTGAGCACGGTCCCGAACGGGAGCGTGGGGCTGGCGCAGTAGCCCGCCGGCGCGGCCGCGTACCACGTGGCCTCGCCGCCCTCGCTGTGCGTCGCCGCCGGCCGCGGTGGTGCGGTGGTCGTCGTCGTGGTCGGTGGCGGTGGCGGTGGCGGTGGTGCGGTCGTCGTCGTGGTCGGTGGCGGCGCCGACGTCGTCGTGGTCGCAGGCTCCGTGGTCGTCGTCGTCGCAGGCGCGGACGTCGACGTGGTCGTCGCCGGCGCTTGATACACGACGAGGTTCGAGGGCAGGTTCACACCGTCACGGTGTGTCGCTGCATGCATGACCTTCCTGCCGTCGGGCGCGCCGCCCGCCGCGGTCCGTGACCGCGGCGTGTGCGCTGACGCGCTTTGCAACAACAGGAGAGGCGCGACGAACAACGCGCCGCAAATGACTGCAGCAACGCCGAGGCGCCTCCCCCCAGTGCTCTGGTTCCGCAGGGCTCCACCCTTCTCCGGGGACACAGTGCACCCGCGCCGACACACGGGTGGCGAGGGGTTTCTGGAGAAGTTAGATAACCAAACGCGGGGGGCGCAAACCCAAAAACGAGGGAAACCTTTTGCGCGCTCTTTTCCCAGGTCACGGACGCTGCGTTCCGCGATATTTAGATGAACTCCCAGTTCACAAGCAGTTTTTCTGCCAAATTCAACGTCAAACACCCAGGTCACAAGGTTCTCGTATTACGCACAACAGCGCGTGCATTAGCCACCTGTGGAAAAGACCATGGACGCCGCGGCGGCGCTGCGCTCCTTCACCTCGTCGACGGTGCAGCCCTTGACCGCGGCGATCGCTTCTCCGACGAGCGGGAGGTACGACGGCTCGTTCGTCCGGCCCCGGTGCGGCACCGGCGCCAGGAAGGGACTGTCCGTCTCGACCAACAACCGCTCGAGTGGGCACAGTGCCACAGCGGCGCGGACATCGGCTGCGTTCTTGAACGTCACGATGCCGCTGAACGACACGAACATGCCGGCGCGCAGGCACTGCGTGACCTCGTCGGGACCGCCCGTGAAGCAGTGCAGCACGGTGCGCCGGGAACGCCTTCGGCCTCCAACACGTCGAACACATCGGGCCAGGCGTCGCGCGCGTGGATCACCAGCGCCAGCCCGTGCGCATGCGCGAGCGCGATCTCCGCGGCGAACGCGGCCCGTTGCGCGGCGCGCGGAGAATGCTCGTAGAAATAGTCCAGCCCGCACTCCCCGACGGCGACCACCGCGCCGTCGTCCGCCGCCAGCTCCCGCGCCAACAGCGCCGCCACCTCGTCCACACCCTCGCTCGCTTCGTGCGGATGGAGGCCGATGGACGCCCACGCCCGCGGGGGCGACCCCGACGACGCCGTGGCCCGGGCCACGGCCACCGCCTGGGCCGACGTCGCGGTCCCGGTCCCGATGCAGATCATGCGGTCCACGCCCGCCTCGGCGGCGCGGCGCAGGACGGGCTCCAGGTCCGCCTCGGCGTCCCCCTCCGCGGGGAGGTACTCCTCCTGGACGTGGCAGTGGGAGTCGAACCAGCCCGCCAACGCTCAGGCCTTCCGCCGCGGGAAGAGGGGGTCGCCCTTCACCACGGCCATCCCGCCGCCGTACCCGCCCCACCGGGCGTCCTCGGGCACGCGGCGCCGCGGTGGGATCGCCCTCGACCCCGATACGCCGCCACACCTCCCGCGCCGTGGTCGGCATGGCGGCGGCGATCAGGACGGCGACGATGCGCAGTACCTCGAGCGCGTCCCCCAGGACGGCATCGACCTCGGGGCCCGGTTCCATCTTCCACGGCTCGGCCGCCTCGAGACCCACGTTGGCGGCGCCGATGAGCCGCCAGGTCTCCTCGAGGGCCTCGTGCGGCGCCCAGCGCGCCCAGGCCGCGGACGCCGCCTCGACGACGGCGGCCGCCACCGGGCCCAGCTCGCTGCCGGCGTTGCAGCCGGGGCCGATGCCGCCGCACTTGGACGTGACGACGGTGGTGACCCGCGAGACCAGGTTGCCCAGGTTGTTGGCGAGGTCGGCGTTGTAGCGCGCCACGATGCCCTCGTAGGAGAAATCGCCGTCGCCACCCAGCACGACGTCGCGCAGCAGGTGGTAGCGCAGCGGGTCGACACCGAAGTCGTCGGCGAGGGCGAGCGGCGACACGTCGGTGATCTTGAGGGGCGCCGCGTCGTCGCCTCCGGCGCGACCCGACGCGATCATCGTCTTGCCCAGCTTCTGCCCGCCCATGAGCAGGTAGCCGTGCACGAAGATCTGCGCCGGCGGGTCGATGCCGGCCGCCATGCACATGGCGGGCCACCAGACACAGTGGAACTTGAGGATGTCCTTGCCGATCAGGTGGTGCGCCGCACCCCACCGGTCCTCGAACACTGCGTCGTCGCTGCCGTAGCCGGCCACCGTCAGGTAGTTGATGAGGGCGTCGTACCAGACGTAGAAGACGTGCCCGCTGTCCCAGGGGACGGGCACGCCCCACGAGAAAGAGGTGCGGGTGATGGACACGTCGCGCAAACCGCCGCGAATGAAGCCGAGCGCCTCGTTGCGCTTGGACGTCGGGCGGACGAAATCTGGATGGCTGTCGTAGTAGTCGAGCAGGCGCTGCTCGAACTGGCTGAGCCGGAAGAAGTAGTTGTCCTCCTGCATCGCAATGACGGGGCGACCGTGCACCGGGCAGTTGCCGTCGATCAGCTGGTCCTCGAGGTAGTAGTCCTCGCAGGACACGCAGTACAGCCCGGTGTAGGAGCCCATTTCGATGTACCCGTTGTCGTGAATGCGCTGGAGGAACTGCTGCACCACCGCGTAGTGCCGCGGCTCGGTGGTCCGGATGAAATCGTCATTGGAGATGTCCAGGCGTCGCCACGCCTCCACGAAGCGCGCCGAGGTGCGGTCGGTCCAGTCCTTCGGCGTGGTGCCGTTCGCCTCGGCGGCCTCGACGATCTTCGCCCCGTGCTCGTCGGTGCCCGTCATGAACCAGACGTCGTCGCCCAACAGTCGGTGCCAGCGGGCGAGGGCATCGGCGTTGACCGTCGTGTAGGCCGTGCCCACGTGCGGCGCGTCGTTGACGTAGTAGATCGGCGTCGTGAGGTAGTAGGGGCGCACCGCCGGTAGCGTACCGGCGCCCCCGACCGCCGCCGCCGACGCCCGTCCTCAGGCCGGCTCGTCCCGCATGCGCAGCGCGGCCTCGTAGGCGCGCCGTCGGGGCACACCGAGTGACGCCGCCACGCGCTCGGCCACCTGGCGCGGGCCGGCCGAGGGGTCGTCGTCCAGCGCGTCGCGCACGGCCGCCTCCACGGCGCGCTCGTCCGCGGGAGCGGCCGGCGGCGCGCCGCCGACGACCAGCACCACCTCACCACGGACGTCGCGGGCGGCGAAGGCCTCCGCCGCCTCCGCCAGCGTCCCGCGCCAGACCTCCTCGTGCAGCTTGGTCAGCTCCCGCACGACGGCGACCGGCCGCGCCGGGTCACTCGCCGCCAGCTCGGCCAGCGTGGCCGCCACCCGGCTCGGGGCCTCGAGCAGCACCGTGGTGCGGGCATCCGCCATCAGCGCGCCGAGACGGCGGCGGCGTTCCGTTCCCTTGCGGGGGAGGAAGCCCTCGACGCAGAAGCGGTCCGTCGGGAGCCCGCTCACCACCAGCGCGCCGAGGACCGACGAGGGACCGGGCACGGTGCTGACGGTCTCGCCGAGGGCGGCCAGGTGCGAGGCCAGCACGGAGCCGGGGTCCGAGATCCCGGGGGTGCCGGCGTCACTCACGACGGCCACCGTCGGCGCCGTCCGCCACGGCCGCCGCCACCCGGTCGAGCCGCGATGCCTCGTTGTGGCCGTGCAAGGACAGCAGGCGGTCGCCGTGCGGTCCCTTGGCCGAAATGCCGCGGGCCGAGAGCAGCGCGCGGGTGCGGCGCGTGTCCTCGCAACAGATGAGATCGGCGGACGCCAGCACGTCGTGGGCCCGCGGCGACAGGTCACCCAGGTTCCCGATCGGCGTGGCCACCAGAACGAGCCGGCCCCGCCGCTCCTCGCTCACGTCCGGCCGTTCGCGGCACCGTTCGGGACTTCGCGCACCTCGAGCTGATCGCCGACCCGCACGCCCCAGCGTTCGAGCGAGCCCGCCTCGGTCTGCACCGCGCTACGGGCGGTCCGTCCCCCGACGGCGAGCCGCCACGGCTTCAGCCGCGTCACGCGGACGACCGTGAGGTCGGTAGAGAGAAAGGCCACGTCAATGGGGAATTTCATGCCGGCGGTGTGGACCGTCCGGGCACCGTCCACGTGCAGCGCGCCCTCGCAGCCCGGGCGCCCCCGCAGCGCGCCGCGCTCGGCCGGCGACTCGGCCAGTTCGAGCGCGCACACGACGTCGCCGTCCCGGAGCAGCCATCCGGACCGCATGGGGCCGAGGCTACCGGACCGCCTGCCCCATCCGGTCTAAGCTTTCCGGCTCATGTCGAAGCGAACGGTGAAGCGCAAGCTCAGGAAGAAGAAGAAGGCCAACCACGGCAAGAAGCCGAACTGCGGCCGCGGCTGAGGCAATGCCGCCGTCCTGACGGCCCGGCACCGGATGGCCCCGGGCCTCGCGCCTGAACCTCAGGACCCGTTCCAGGCAACTCCGGCTGTGTGCAGCACGCCGCACAGCGTGGTGGGCACATCGGAGATGATCCCGTCGACCCCGAGGCGGAGCAGCCGCTCCATCGACTCGGCGTCGTTGACGGTCCACACGTGGACCGCCTTGCCGGCCCGGTGGGCCGCCGCCACGAAACGCTCGTCCACCACCACCAGGTCGCCCTGGCGTTCGGGCACCTGGAAGGCCACGGCCGGGCTCTCGGCCAGGTCCTCCCCGGCCTGCACCGCCCGCCAGGCCTCTGCGGTCGCCATGGTGCCGGCCGAGGTCGGCACGTCGGGGTTGCAGCGGCGGAAGGCGTCGGTGGCCTGGTCCAGGAAGGAGGCCACGATCACGTCGTCCGTGCGCCCGAACTCGGCCAGGAGGCGGGCCAGGGACTCCTCGTAGGGCGCCACCACGGGCGCCGTCTGCTTGATGTCCAGGTTGAGCACCACGCCGGGGAACCGTTCGAGGACCTCACGCAACGTGGCGATGCCGAAGGCCGGGTCGGCGGGGGCCCGGCCGCGGAAGGGATAGTCGGCCTCGGGTCGCCCGGGCGTGACGTCGGCTCCGGGGATCCACCAATACGAGAAGTCCATGGCCCGCAGCTCGGCCAGCGTGAACGACGCGATGGTGCCCCGCGCCGCGGTGGTGCGATCGACCGTGGCGTCGTGGCAGACCACCAGCTCGCCGTCCGCCGTCGCGTGGACGTCGAGCTCCACTCCCGTCGCACCCACCTCGAGTGCGTGCGCGATGGCGTGCAGGGTCGACGACGGCGCTTCCCAGGCCCCGCCCTGGTGCGCGTAGGCGATCACCCGGCGCTCCAGCCATTCCGACGCGTTGCCCATGCGGCCGACGGTAACAGCCGACACGGCGCCCGGACCCCCTGCAACGCCGGCGGGAGCGGTGGGCGAAGCCAGGCCCTCCCGTGGCGGGCCTATCCTCGTGCGGCGTGCTCGACCACCTCCTCGTCGACCTCATCGGCACCATCCGCTCCTCCTTCGACCGGGCGCTCCTGCAGCGCCAGGCGGTCGAGGAGCGCTTCCAGGTCGACGTCTTCCTCGGCGACGTCTCCTGGGAGACCTCCTACAGCCTGCCGGGAGAGGAGCAGCCGCCGCGGGTCCGGGCCGACCTCTCCCTCGACTGGCCCACGTGGAGCCAGACCTCCTACCGCAGCTGGTCCATCGGCGAGCCCCCCGACGAGCTGCCCGAGGTGGTCCTGGAGGTGGCGCTGCGCGTGCAGCGCATGGCCGAGGCGCCCGACACGGAGAAGGTGATGACCGCCTTGCCGGCCACCGGGCCGTTGGGAGAGCCGGCGGACCTCGTCCGCACGGCCACCACCATTGAGCAGGTGCGCACGGAGGCGGACGAGGTCGAGGGCGGCCTGCGCTGGGCCGCCGAGGCCACCTACGAGGGCTCGTTGCGCTTCAGCGAGCAGCAGCTCGAGGAGCCCTCCACGCTCGTCCCGGTCTTCGACGACCTCACCCGCTGGATCGCCTCACGCTTGATCGCGCTGGCCGACCTCCCCTTCACGTTCCTGCCCCCGGGGGAGGACGACGCCTGAGCCGTTCCGCACCCCGTCGCGCCCCCCTCACCCTGGCCGCGGTCGCACTCGCCCTGCTGCTCGCGGCGTGCGGGTCGTCCGCGCCCGCGGCACCGCCCGCCAACGAGGGTCTCGTGCTCGACCAGCCCACACCCCAGCACGTCGCGCTGGTCAACCAGAGGGGGCAGGCCGTCTCGCTGGCGGGCCTGCGCGGCAAGGTCGTCGTCCTGGCTCCGTTCCTGTCCCTGTGCCAGGACGAGTGCCCGCTCGTCACCGGCGCCTTCATTGCGCTGCAGCGCGACCTGCAGGCCGCCGGGTTGGCACACCGCGTCGTGTTCGTCGAAGCGACCGTGGATCCGGGCCGGGACACGGTGGCCCGCCTGGCCGCCTACCAGAAGGAGTTCGGGGCCGACTGGGATCTCTGGACCGGGACGCCGGCCAACATCGCGGCGTTCTGGAAGCCCCTCGGGGTGTCCTACAAGATCGTGCCCGAGGAGCAGCCGCCGAAGACGGACTGGTACACCGGGAAGCCGCTGACCTACGACGTCGACCACACCGACGGGTACTTCCTCGTCAACGCGGCCGGCCGCGAGCGCTTCGTCGATGCCACGGCACCGAACGAGAAGGGCGCCCTGGACCCGAAGCTGCGGGGCCTGCTCGACGACGGCGGCCTGCACGATCTGGAGAATCCGCAGGCCCCCAACTGGACGACGGCCGACGCCCTGGCCGCCATCGGGTGGCTGCTCGGCACGAACATCGCGGTGCCGGGTTCCTGATGGGGAGCCGGCTGCGCCGTTCCGCCTTCGCCTTCCCGGCAGCACTGACCGCACTCGCCCTCCTCCTCGGCGCCTGCGGCGGGGCCGGCGTGACGACGCTGTCGGCCCCGCCGACCACGGATACCTCGTTGACGCTCACACTGCAGCACTCCCCCGTCGGGCCCATCCTCGCCACGGGCGGTGGCGACACGCTCTACGACTTCGTCCCCGACACGCCGACGCACAGCGCCTGCCTCAACGACGGCTGCGTGTTCCAGTGGCCACCGCTCGTCACGAGCGGCGACGTGCGCGTCGGCAAGGGGGTCGAGCGCTCGCTCGTCGGTACGCTCCGGCGGCCCGACGGCTCGACCCAGCTCTCCTACGGAGGCCATCCGCTCTACACCTACAACGGTGACGTCGCTCCCGGCGTCGTCATGGGGCAGGCCATCGACCAGGACGGGGGCCTCTGGTACGTCCTGAACGCCCAGGGCAAGCAGGTCACGACCGCCTTCAGCGTGACGCCGCCGAACGCCAACGGGAACGCCGACGGCTGAGGTCGTCAGCCCACTCCGACGATCGACTCACGAGTTGCCGGTGTTGCCCGTGCCCCCGGAATTGCCCGAAGGCGGGAGATCCTTCTGGCAGAGCTGTTGCGTCAGGTACACCTTGGAGCCGCCGGCGACCGGAGTGCCCGCCGCGGGAGATTCGGACGTGACCGTGCCGACGTTCGACGTCGTGTTTCCGGGTCCGTAGGGCTCCGCCGAGGTGCACCCTGGCTTCAGTCCGGCGTTCTGGATCTCCGACGCCGCGGTGCCCCACGGCATTCCCACCACGTTCGGCACCGTCACCGGCTTCCCGTAGCAGCCCGACCATTCGATGGCCACGACCGACTTCGCGGGGACGAGCGAGCCGGTGTTCAGTGATACGACAGGTGGGCCCGGCAGCTCGAGGGCCGCGACAACGCTGGTGCTGACGAGCGTCCCTTTGGTGCACACGGTGTTGAGGTTCGAGAACCGCAAGCCGATCGCACTCAAGGCTGCTTTTGCGGCCGCCGGATACTCGCCGATGACCCCGGCGGGTATGGCGATCTGCGCCCCACCCGCCGTGCTGCCGGTTCCCGGCGTCTGACTGGTCGACGTCGTGGCCGCGCCGAGAGCAGTGGGGGCGGCCCCTTCTGCCGCCTGCACGGGAGGCGCAGTCGACGACGCGCCTGCCGCCGCCGTCGTGGGCTGCGTGGTGGGCGAATCCGAATTGCCGAGGACGCCGGCCACCGCCGCATTCTGGGCCTTGGTCGCGCCGGGGCTCGAGGAGCAGGCCCCGGCCAGGACGGAGACGGCCGCGACCAACGCGCACAGCAGTGCAGTCTTCGAGGATCCCATCGCCGCCGCCTTCCCGGCGTGAGAGTACTTTCTCATGATCGCTTCGGTCCGAAAGTTCACCGAGGCGTCACATGTCGAGATCACGCCCTTCCAGTCTGGCGTGCTCCAGCTCAGGCGTTGAAGCGGAACTCCACCACGTCTCCGTCGCGGATGACGTAGTCCTTGCCCTCCATGCGGGCTCGGCCGGCCGTGCGGGCGGCGGCGACCGATCCCGCATCCATCAGGTCCTCGAAGCTGATGACCTCCGCCTTAATGAAGCCACGCTCGAAGTCCGTGTGGATCACGCCGGCGGCCTTCGGCGCGGTATCCCCGATGTGGATGGTCCACGCCCGCGCCTCCTTCGGTCCGGCCGTGAGAAACGTCTGCAGGCCCAGGGTGGCGAAGCCCACGTGGACCAGTTGCTCGAGCCCCGACTCCTCCTGCCCGTAGCTGCGCAGCAGCTCGGCGGCGTCGGCCGCGTCGAGCCCGGCCACCTCCGCCTCGATCTGCGCGCAGAGCACGATCGCCCGCGCCGGCTGGACGCTCTCGGCCAACTGGGCGGCCAGCTCGGCATCGCCGAGAGATCCTTCGTCGACGTTGAACACGTAAATGAATGGTTTGGCCGTGAGCAGGTGCAGGTCGCGCAACAGGGCCGCATCCACCTCGCCCTTGGCGGCGGCCTCGGCGATCGTCCGGCCGGCACCGAGGATGCCCTGGGCCGCGGTCACGGCCTCGAGGGTCGGCCGCAGGCCCGCGTCTCCCTTGGCTTCACGGGCGAGTCGGGGCAGGCGCTGCTCCACCGTCTGCAGGTCGGCCAGGATCAGTTCGGTGTTGATCGTCTCGATGTCCCCGGCCGGATCGACCCGCGCGTCGACATGGACCACGTCGTCGTCGTGGAAGGCCCGCACCACCTGGCAGATGGCATCGGTCTCGCGGATGGCGGCCAGGAACTGGTTGCCGAGGCCCTCGCCCTGCGACGCGCCCCGGACCAGCCCCGCGATGTCTACGAACGTCACGGTGGCGGGGACGACGGGCGCGCCGTCGTAAAGGCCGGCCAACTGCTGCAGGCGCCCATCGGGTACGGCGACGACGCCCACGTTCGGTTCAATGGTGGCGAAGGGGTAGTTGGCCGCCAGCACCTCGTTGTTGGTGAGCGCGTTGAAGAGGGTCGACTTGCCCACATTGGGCAGTCCCACAATGCCGATCGACAGGCTCACGCGGGCGGGAGGAGGCCGGCCCCGATGGCCATGGCCTTGAGGTCGGCTTCGGGTCGGGCGCCCGTGTGCGAGATCACCTCGGCGGCGCACAACGCGCCCAGGCTCGTGCTCTCGACCGGGCCCATGCTGTGCGTGAGCCCGAAGAGCATCCCCGCCGCGAAGAGGTCGCCCGCTCCAGTGGTGTCGACCACGGCGCCGACAGCGGCGGCCGGGACCTCTTCGGGCCCGCCTGCGGTCAAGACGGTGGCGCCCAGCGCGCCACGGGTCATGACGACCAGCAGTCCCGTCTCCTCCGCCGCCGCCAGAGCGCCCTGGTACGACTCGGCGCCGAAGAGCATTGTCACCTCCTCCTCGTTGCCGAGCAGGATGTCGACGTCGTCGAGGAGGAGGTCGAGGAACTCGCGCCGGTGGCGCTCGACGCAGAACGGGTCCGACAGGGAGAGGGCCACGGAGCCGTCACCGGCATGGGCCGTGGCCGCGGCGTGGCGTATGGCTTCCTTGGCGGACGGCACGTCCCACAGGTAACCCTCGAGCAGCACCACCGAGGCGCGGGAGACGAAGGACGGGGGGACTCCGGCAGGGGACAACGTCGAGGCAGCACCGAGATACGTCCCCATGGTGCGGTCCGCGTCCTCGGTGATGAGCACGACGCAGCGGCCGGTGCCGAGGCCGTCCCCGGCCGCCGACTCACTGAGGTGGGGCTCGAACTCGACGCCGGCGGCCCGCAGATTCTCGGCGTAGGTGCGCCCCACCTCGTCGTCGGCCACCGCCCCGACGAAACCAGCGGCGCCACCCAACACGGCGATGCCCGCAGTCGTGTTGGCCACCGATCCGCCGGACACGAAACGGGGGGCGCCCATTCGCTCCTGGACGGCGCCGGCCGTCTCGAGATCGATCAGGGTCATCGACCCCTTCTCGAGCCCGACCTCGGCCAGTCGTGCTGCGGTGGTCACCTCGATCACATCGAGCAGCGGTGAACCGATGGCCACCACATCGAGATCGTGACCGTGGGCTTCGGGGTCGGGGACGGCGTCGTGAGCGGGCACGGAGCGAGAACCTACCCGCGGCACCGCGGGTAGCCTGCATGGATGCCTGCCACCCCCACGTCGGCCGTCGCGCCCGGCTCCGAGCCGTACCGCCTGCCGCGGACGATCGAGCCGGAGACCTACCACATTGAGATCGAGCCGGAAGTTGCGTCGGCGACCTTCTCGGGGACCGTGCGGATCGACGCCGTCATCCACGAGACCGCCGACACGATCGTGCTGAACGCGGCCGAGCTGGCCATCAGCGACGTCGAGGTCCTGACCTCCGACGGGATCACCGTCCTGTGCAGTGTGCGCTTCGACGACGAGCTGGAGCAGGTCACCTTCCAACCGGCGGAGCTGCTCCCTCCGGGGTCATGCACCATCAGTTGCCGCTTCAGCGGCACCTTGAACGACAAGCTGCGCGGCTTCTACCGCTCCACCTACGCGGGGCCGGACGGCGAGACGCAGACCATGGCCACCACGCAGTTCGAGTCGGTGGACGCGCGTCGCGCCTTTCCCTGCTTCGACGAGCCGGACCGCAAGGCGGTCTTCGAGGTGACCCTGATCGTCGAACCGGGACTCGATGCGATCTCCAACTCTCCCATCGTGTCCGTGGACCAGGTGGGACGGAAGCAGCGGATCCGCTTCGCCCCCACTATGAAGATGTCGACCTACCTGGTTGCCTTCGTCGTGGGCACGCTCGAAATGACGGAGACCGTCGACGTGGACGGCGTGCCCCTGCGGGTTGTCTGCACCCCGGGGAAGCTGCCCCTGGCCGAGTTCGCCCTCGAAGTGGGTGCCTTTGCGCTGCGCTACTTCACCGAGTACTTCAACATCCCCTACCCGGGCGACAAGGTGGACCTCGTCGCGATCCCGGACTTCGCCGCCGGCGCCATGGAGAACCTGGGCTGCATCACCTTCCGCGACACGGCCCTGCTCGTCGACCAGGACAAGGCGGCCCGCGCCGAGCTCGAGCGCGTGGCCGATGTCATTGCGCACGAACTGGCCCACATGTGGTTCGGGGACCTCGTGACCATGAGCTGGTGGGAGGGCATTTGGCTCAACGAGGCATTCGCCACGTTCATGGAGACGCTCTGCGTCGACGCCTTCCGGCCCTCGTGGAACCGCTGGATCGGCTTCGCCCCCTCGCGCGAAGCGGCCCTGGGCGTCGATGCGCTGCATCTGACGCGCCCGATCGAGTACCCGGTGGGGCCACCGAAGGAAGCCGAAGGCATGTTCGACGTCCTCACCTACGAGAAGGGCTGCGGGGTGCTGCGCATGCTCGAGCAGCACATCGGCGCCGACGTCTTCCGCGACGGCGTGCGGACGTATCTCAAGGCCCACGCGTACGGCAATACGGTGACGACCGACCTCTGGGACGCGCTCGAGGACGCCAGTGGCGCACCGGTGCGCGACGTGATGGACACGTTCATTCTGCAGGGCGGCCACCCGCTCGTCTCGCTGGACGGTGACGCACTCAGCCAACAGCCGTTCGCACTCGGGCCGGTGCCCGAGGGGGAGATCTCGTCCATCGGCTCGGAATGGCGCGTCCCGGTCGCGGTGCGGGCGATCCCCGCCGCGGGCGATCCCGGCGCGCCGGTGCGCCACCTGGTCCTCGACGCCGACCCGACCCCGATAGCCGAGGCCGCGCAAGGGCTCGCCGTGGTGAACGCCGAGGGGTGGGGCATGTTCCGCGTCGGCTACGAGGCGGCGCACCGGACGGCGCTGGCGCAGCACCTGTACGAACTGACGACGCTGGAACGGGCCAATCTCCTGGCCGACACCTGGGCCACGACCCTGGCCGGATTGACCTCGCTCGAGGAGTTCCTGCGCCTGGCCGCCCGCCTTGGTGACGAGCCCGACCCGGCCCCCTGGTCGCCCGTGGCCAGCGCGTTGATGCTGACCCACCGCATCACACCGCCCGCACAGGAGGACGCGTTGCACCGGGCCGTGACCGCGTTGATCGGTCCGACCCACCGTCGGCTGGGCTTCGACGCCGCACCCGGCGACAGCGACCGGACGCCGACTCTCCGCGCACTGGCCATCAACCTGATGGGGACCATCGGTGCCGATCCCGCCGTCAGGGCGGAGGCGGCCCGCCGCTTCGATGCCTCCCCCATCGGCGGCGGCTCGGGGGAGCCGATCCCCGTCGACGTGGAATCGGCCACGCTGGCCGTGGTCGCACAGCTGCTGCGCCCCGGCGACTACGACGCACTGCTCGCACGCTACCGATCCGCGTCGACGCCGCAGGAGGAGATGCGCTCCCTCGGCGCGCTGGCCGGATTCCCCGACGTCGACCTGTGCCTGCGCACGTTCGACCTCGCCATGACGGAGGTGCGTTCCCAGAACGGGTTCGCCGTCCTCGGCTCGCTGCTCGCCAACTCGGTCGGCAACCAAGCCGTGTGGACCAGGCTGACCGAGCAGTGGGATGCAGTGCTCGAGCGCTTCCCGAAGAATGCGCCGCCGCGCATCATCGAATCGATTCCCGCCCTGTGCGGTGACGCCGAGTTCGCCGAGCGCGCCATCGCGTTCCTGCACGATCACCCGCTCTCGTCGGGCCCCCGGCGCGTGTCGCAGTCGGTCGAGCGGCTGCGAGTCAACCTCGCCTATGGCGCACGCGAAGGGCAGGCTCTCGTCGAATCGCTGGCCGCGGCCGACACCTCCGCCGCCTGATGGCGGACGCAACACCCGGCAACGGGACCGTCGAGTCGGCCCGCGTGCAGTCGCTCTTCGAGACGGCCCGCCGCACCAGAGGCTTCATGCCCGACGACGAGGGGGAGGCACTCTTCGCTGCCGCACTGCGGGCCGGTGAAGCGGGTGTCCCGGCAGGCTCTCCGACGACCTTCGTGGAGATCGGGGCCTGGTGCGGGAAGTCGACCGTGTACCTGGGTGCCGCGGCCGAGGCCACCGGCGCGGCGCTCCTCTCGATCGACCACCACCGGGGGTCGGAGGAGAACCAGCCCGGCTGGGAGTACCACGAGCCCGATCTGGTCGATCCCGAGGTGGGCCGCATCGACACGCTCCCGCACTGGCGGCGCACGATCACCAGGGCCGGCCTGGAGTCATCGGTCGTGGGGATCGTGGGCGACTCCCCGACCTTGGCGGCGCGCTGGGATCGTCCCCTCGCCTTCTGCTTCATCGACGGCGGGCACGGCGAGGAGCCCGCCTGGGCCGACTACCGCGGATGGTCGCCCCATGTCGCCCTCGGCGGATGGCTGGCCATCCACGACGTGTTCCCGGACCCGGCCGACGGCGGCCGCCCGCCCTACGAGCTGTACTGCGCCGCACGCGAATCCGGCGAGTTCGTCGACGACGGCGCCTGTGGGAGCCTGCGCGTGCTGCGTCGGGTGGCGTTGCCGGGCTGAGCCACCCGGAGGAGTGCCCGAGGGGGGACAGAGCCTCCCTGCAACGGTCGGTGGAGAATGGGGGTGGTGCACTCCGAGGATCAACCCCGACCCATGCATGCCGACGAGGTAGAGGTCACCGAGGCGACGGTGCGCGCGCTCCTCCAGGAGCAATTCCCGCAATGGGCGAACGAGCCCCTCGAACGGATGGCCGACTCGGGCACCGACAACGCGATCTACCGGCTGGGTCGGACCATGGGGATCCGGCTGCCCCGGATCCACTGGGCCGAGGAGCAGATCGACAAGGAAGGTCGCTGGTTGCCCATACTGGCCGGAGGCCTTCCCGCGCCGGTGCCTGTCCCACTCGCCATGGGTGCCCCGGGGCACGGGTACCCCTTTGACTGGCTCGTCTATCCGTGGCTCGACGGGGTCAGTCTCGATCGCGTGACGCCCCGACTCTGGGTCGAGTTGGCCCGCGACATCGCCGAGTTCGTGCTGGCGCTCGAACGGATCCCGCGCGGAGACGGGCCGGCGCCCAGGCGCCGCGGGACCCCCATGTCACAATACGACTCGGTGGTGAGGGCGGCGCTCGGCCGGGTGGACGGTCTCGTCGACGGCGCTCGGGCCCGGCAGGTCTGGTGCAGCGCACTCGACGCCGGTGCCTGGCCCGGGGCACCCGTCTGGGTCCACGGCGACCTGCTGCCCGGGAACCTGCTCGTGCGAGACGGCCGACTCAGCGGGGTCATCGACTGGAGTGGCGCGGGCGTGGGCGATCCCGCCTGCGACGCCATGGTGGCCTGGTCCCTGCCGCCCGACGCGTGGCAGGTCTTCCGGCAGACCGTCGGATTCGACGACGCCACCTGGGCTCGTGCTCGCGGGTGGGTCGTCGAGCAGACGATCCTGTACATCCCCTACTACGAACGGACTCTCCCTCTCGCCGTCGAGCAAGCCACGCAACGGCTCCGTGCCGCGTTGGACGACGATCCCTGACGGGCGAACCGTCGCTTCGCACCCGTCGCGGACGCGTGTGCCACGACGATGCGGCGACGCGGGATCAGGACGGAGCCGGAGATTCCGCTCCTTTTCTGGTGGGCGGCCGTGACGCGGCTTCCGATACGGCCGCTTCGGCGCCGGAGCCCGCACGCAACCCGGCCGCTGCGACGGCGGCAGCCACCAGGGTCGCCACGGCGGCTACGAGCAGGGCCGAGTGGTAGCCCGAGAGGAAGGCCGCCACCGCATCGGGTCGGTACTGCCCGCCGAGTGCGTGCGTCACGGCGTTGATCTGTCCCCCGGCGACGTACTGCGCCTGTCCGGCCGCGCCCGGCACCCCCGCGCTGCGACTGGTCCACGCACTCGTGGCCGCGTGCACGCCGATGGTCCCCAAGACGGCGAGACCCACCGATGTGCCGACCTGCCGGGCTGCGTTGACCAGCCCCGATGCCCCGCCGGCGACGCCCGGGGGGACGTCGCGGATGACGACGTTGACAACGCCGGGCACCAGGGTTCCCCACCCGATCCCCACGAACACGTACCCGATGAACGCCACCGCGAACGACGTCGTGTCGGACAGCAGCGCGAGAACCGCAACGCCCACGGCGCCGGCCAGACACCCGCTCACCACGATCACCACGGGCTGGAAGCGGCGCCGGAGCCGCCCGGCGGATTGCGCCGTGATGATGAAGGGGATGTTCATCGACAGCCACGAGACGCCGGTGCGGAACGGCGACCAGCCCTCGACGTCCTGGAACAGCAGCGTGACGTAGAACATCACGCCGGCCAGCGCCAGGTAGGTGAGGAGGTACACACCGCAGCCCGAGACGAAGCTGCGCGCCCGCAGGAGGGTGGGCGGGAGCATCGGCGACGACGTCCGGTTCTCCCACAGGACGAAGAACACGAGCAGGATCACCCCCACCCCCAGTGGGCCCGCCACGTCGAGCGAGGCCCAGGGATGGCTCGACGACTCAATGAGGCCAAAGGTGATGCCGAGCAGTCCAAGTGCGACGGCGATCATCCCGATCACGTCGAGCGCGCGCCCCTCCGGGTTGCGCGACTCGGTGACGGCGACGCCGGCGATCGCAAACCCCGCCACCGCGAACGGCACGTTGACCCAGAAGACCGAGGACCAGCTGAAGACCGAGAGGAGGACTCCCCCCACCACAGGACCGAGTCCGAAACCGAGGCCCGAGATCGCGGCCCACATCCCGAAGGCACCGGCCCGGCGCTCCACCGGATAGGTCTCGGTCAAGATGGCCAGGGTCAGAGCCGACATGAACGCACCCCCGGCGCCCTGCAGGGCCCGGGAGCCGATCAACGCCACATCGGAGGTGGAGAGCGCGCAGGCCACCGAACCGATCGTGAAGACGACCATGCCCACCAGAAAGAAGCGCTTGCGCCCGAAGCGGTCCCCCAGCGCGCCACCGAGTGGGATGAAGGCGGCCAGGGAGAGGGCGTAGGCGCTGATGACCCACTCGAGCCGCCCCGCCGTCATGTGCAGCTCGCGTTGGATGGACGGCAGCGCGGTGTTGACGATGGTGACGTCGAGCAGCGTCATGCCCTGCGCGATGCACATCGCGACCAGGGTGAGGCGGCGCCGGCGCGTGACCAGCGGGTCCTCGCCTGTGGTCAGCGGATCAGGCAATTGCGAGCACGTCGCGGGCGCGGAGAGGCATCGGAATCCGCGGGTGAATCTACCCGCGGAGTCCCTCGACCCGATCCCCGGCGGGCGCTCACCCCGCCCGGGGAGCGGCGGCGGACCGTGCGGTCAGCCGCGTGAGAACCGCCGTGGCGGGACGGCCACGGTGCAGCCCTCGATGGCGTCCCCGCAGTGAGGCTCGGCCAGGTCGAGGGACGCCGGCAGGCCTTCGCCCCGGAACAATCCGGCCGCCGGACTGGTGTTCGACAGCGCGTCGGCCGCCAGCACCATGGCGGCGAAGGTGTAGGTCGTCCGCTCGTCCTTGGGAAAGGTCTCCAGCTCCGGGAACACCATGCCCGTCCAGTAGGAGCCGTCCGGCAGCCGCAGGTTCTGGCCCCACGTGAACAGCTCCAGTGCCTGGTCGTCCATGCCCAGGGCGTCCAGTGTCAGCACGCACTCGGCGGTCTCGGCCGCCGTCACCCAGTCACCCGTGGAGACGCAACGCACGCCGAGACCCTCCATGACGAACGTGTCCCATCCATCGGCAATGCGCTCGCGGCCCGGCGCGCCTTCGAGCGCGCCGGAGAGCATCGGGTAGTACCAGTCCATGGCGAACTCGACCTTGGGGGCGAACGCACCGGGGTGGTGCGCCACCGCGTGTCCGAGTCGACCCGCGGCCAGCTCCCAGTCCGGGCGGTCCTTGGCCAGGCATTCTGCGATCGCCACGGCACAACGCATGGAGTGGTAGATGGACGAGGATCCTGTGAGGAGCGCGTAGCGCTCCAGCCGGCCGGCCGAGTCGCGTGACCACAGCACCGAGCCGTCGGGCTGCTGGAAGCGGAGGATGAAATCGATCCCCCGCTCAATGGTGGGCCACAGCTCGCCCAGGAACTCGACGTCCCCGGTGATCAGGTGGTGGTGCCACGCGCCGGCGGCGAGGTAGCCGCACACGTTCGTGTCCAGCCGGGGATCCTTGACCGCGTCGGCCTGGTAGTAGTTGAACCAGCTCCCGTCCGGCAGCTGCAGGCGCGCCAGCCACCGGTAGGCGTCGACCGCCTCCTCGACCAGCCCGCACACGGTGAGGGCCATGGCCGCCTCGACGTGGTTCCACGGGTCGCAATGGCCACCTTCGAACCACGGGATCTGCCCGTCGTGACGCTGCACCGTCGCAATGGCCTCAGCCGTGGCGAGCACGTCGGCGCTCGTGAGGACGCCCGGCACCGCGGGCACCGTGGCAGAACGGATCTCTTCAGTGGTCATGCCGCAGCTCCCTGGCTCGGTGTGGTCGGCCCGCGCCGACCCGGCACGCCGCGGGGCTGTGTCGGACGCGAGTCGCTCAGATCCGCCATGCGCACCTCCGGCTTGGTCAGATACAGCACCAGGCTCTTGCCGATGACTGGACTCAGCACCCGGTCTGCGGTGCGCGTGACGAAGGGAGCCTTCACGATGTCCCACACCAGCACCTTGTGATACGCCTCGACCACCGGGTGCGAATCATTGGACGGTCCGACGAGGCAGCGCAGCCACCAGTACGGCGAATGCAGTCCGTGGGCGAAGTGGTGACCAGTGGGCTCGAGGCCGGCTGCACCGAGCCGGCGTTCGAGGGTGGAGCGCCGGTAGATGCGCACGTGTCCGCCGGGCGTGTCGTGGTACTCGTCCGAAAGGGCCCAGTTGACCACCTCGGGCCCGCAACGCGGCACCGTGACCGCCATGGCACCCCCGGGGCGCAGGACGCGGGCCAGCTCGCGCATGGCTGCCGAGTCGTCGGGTATGTGCTCGAGCACTTCGGAAGCGATCACGCGGTCGAAGGTGCCGTCGGCGAACGGCAACGAGAGCGCGTCACCCTGTACAGCCGTCACCGGATGATCCGCCGCGATCTCGCCCTGCTCGATCATGGCGCCGAACGTGCCCCGCACCTGCGCCACCTCGTCGGGTCCGGCGTCCAACGCCACCACCGACGCGCCGCGGCGGGCGGCCTCGAACGCGTGGCGGCCGAACCCGCAGCCCAGGTCGAGGACCAGGTCCCCGGGGCCGACGCCGAGCCGGTCGTAGTCGACGGTCAGCATCAGGCGGCCCCGCGCGCCGTCGGAGACTCCACGTCGACGCCCGCCAGCGGTGCGCCCGGGAGGGGGATGCCGGCGACGACGGCCTCGTAGCAGGCGGCCGTCCCGGCCGCCGTCACCTGCCAGGTGAATCGGCTGACCACCCGCTCCCGCCCGGCGGCGCCGAGACGGGCCCGGAGCGCGGGATCGTCGAGCAGGCGGGCGATCGCACCCGCCAGCGCGCCGGGGTCGTCCGGAGGAACCAGCAGTCCCGTCTCCCCGTCGGTGCCCACGACCTCGGGCAGCGCACCACCGGTGGTCGCGACGAGCGCGACCCCACAGGACATGGCTTCGATCGCCGGCAGCGAGAACCCCTCGTAGAGCGACGGCACGACCGCCACCTGCGCCTCCCCGTACAGGCGGGCCAGCGCGTCGTCGGAAATGCCGCTGACGCAGTGCACGGCGTCAGCCAGGCCGAGGCGGGCAATGGCCTGGTCGACCCGGCCCCCTTCGTTGGGGTTCCCGATCACGGTGAGCTCCACGTCGCGTTCGGTCCGGAGCTTGGCCACCGCCTCGAGGAGGGGCACCAGGCCCTTCATGGGCACGTCGCTGCTCGACGTCACCATGATCCGGCCGGGCACCGGGGTCACGTCGTCGAAGGGCCGGAACACCGTCTGATCCACTCCGACGGGGACCACGGTCATCCGCTCCGGCGCCACTCCCATTTGTGCCGCGATGTCCTGACGAGGAATTCTGGGAGACCGTGAGGACGGCGGGGAGCGCGCGCGCCACCCGGACCTGCATGCCGAGAAACCCGAACCAGCGGCGTGTCGTGAACCGCTGCCACGGGTTGGTGGTGTGCGACAGGGCGAGCTGGCGGTCGACCGTGATGGGGTGGTGCAACGTCGTCAAGAGGGGCCACCCGTCTTCGACCATCCCGAGCATCCCGTTGCCGAGACACTGGTTGTCGTGCACCACGTCGAACTCGTCCCTCCGCTCCGCCAGCAGCTGGCGGGCCCGCAGCGAATAGGCGAGCGGCTCCCCGAAGCCGGCCGTGCACATGATGCCGAACTCGGTCCAGTCCTCCCTGGAGTTGAACTCGCTCGGATGCGGGATCCGGAACGGGTCGGGCTGGCGGTAGAGGTCCAACCCGGGGACCGGGGTGAACCCCACGCCCTCGTCGAGCTCGGGCCACGGCGGCCCGGAGAACACCTCCACGGAGTGTCCGAGCGCGACCAGCTCACGGGTCAGGTGGCGGGTGTAGACACCTTGGCCGCCGCAAC
This sequence comes from uncultured Acidimicrobiaceae bacterium, assembly GCA_963843365.1. GTDB lineage: Bacteria > Actinomycetota > Acidimicrobiia > Acidimicrobiales > RAAP-2 > Bog-473. The sequence continues at coordinate 255,375 of CAWJKG010000002.1, forward strand.
GGGGATTGCCCCTATAGATCAGGAAGGCGACCCGCAAACCCCCTGGTCGGGGCGGTGCAGCCGCAACCGGGGTCGGCAACGCGATGTGGCGCGAGCGCTCCCAGGATTCCTTTGTCTCGATCCACTTCTGGCGGGGAGTTTTAGGCAATGGATGTCCCGACTCGATCCACCATGACCCTCTAGCCTCCCCGAACGCCCTGGTCCTCCGCAAACGAGGGCGTCAGGCGCGCCGCCGCGCCGGTGGGGATCAGGCCAGCCCGAACCAGCCGAGGACCGTCAGGACCACGTAGACACCTGCGACCACCGCCACCGACACGATGGCCAGCCCTCCGACCCAGCGCGCCACCGGTCCATTGGCGGCCGATCCGAGGAGGGAGCGCCGGTTGGCCAGGATCAGGATCAGGATCAAGGTCATCGGTGTGATCACCCCTTCGAGCACCTGCGTGTTGAGGATCAGCGTGATGAGGTTCCCGGGGATGAGGACGACGGCGGCGCCGACGAGGATCTGGAACGTGAAGATGCCGAGGAAGACCGGTGCCTGCCGGAAGCTCGACGAGACCGAGCGCTCGACCCCGATGGCCTCCGCGACGGCGTAGGAGGTCGAGAGCGGAACCACGGCGGCGGCCAGGGCGGATGCGCCCAGGAGCCCCAAGCCGAAGAGCGTCGTGGCAAACGCGCCGGCGACCGGCTTCAGGCCCTCTGCGGCCGTGGTGGCCGAGGTGAGCGGACCCGTGCCGCCGATCGTCGCCCCGGTGGCCACAATGATCGACATGGCCACGATGGCCGCGAGGACGGCGCCAGTGATGGCGTCCACCCGTTGGAAGTGGTACTGCTCGGGCTTGACGCCCTTGTCGACGACGGCGCCTGCCTCGTACAGCTGGATGTACGGGGTGATGGTGGTCCCGATGAGCGCCACGGAGAGGAGCAGGAACGACTTCGAGGCGACGAAGTGGGGCCAGACGGTGTTCGCCGCCACCTCGTGCCAGTTCGGGTGCGCCAGGACGGCGGCGATCGGGTACGCGATGAAGACGACGGTGAGGAGCAGGAAGATGCGCTCGGCGTATCGGTAGGTTCCGAAGAGCACGAGCGACCAGATGGCCACGGCGGCAATCGGGACCGAGATGTAGCGCGAGACGTTGAACAGCTCGAACGAGGTGGCGATGCCACCGAACTCGGTCACCATGAGGCCGATGTTGGCGATCGCGAAGGCCGTGATGGCGAACGCGGTGAGACGGAGATCGAACTCCTCCCGGATGAGGGCGGCCAGGCCCTTGCCGGTGTAGGTGGCCAGCCGGGCCACCATCTCCTGCACGATCACGTACGCCACCGTGATCAGAACCATCAAGAACAGCGTCCGGTAGACGAACTGCGCGCCGGCCGACGAGTAGGTGACGATGCCACCCGCATCGTTCCCGGCCGCGGCCGCAATGAGCCCGGGTCCGGCGGCGGCCAGGTAGATCAGCCACCGCCGCGAGACCTGCACTTTCATGACAGCAGGCGCGGAAAGTGGAAGCGACCCTTGGTCGGAACAAGGGCATCGAGCACGTCGTCAGCGAGGATGCGCCCGAGCGGGCATCCGTCGTCGTCGACGACGACCATCGAATGGCGACGCGCCTCGATCAGTTGCGCGGCCGCTTCGTCGGCCGACGTGTGCGGGCTCACGGTGACCACGTCCTCGTCGCCCAGGAGCGCAGACATGCGGGTGTCGGTCGAAGCTCGCAGCGCCAACAGGATGTCGAGGACGGACACGTCGCCCAAAAGGCGCTGATCGTCGTCGACAACGGCCACGGCATCGAGGTCGGCCCCGTGCGCGCGCGCTTCAGAGAGCCGGTCGACGACCTTCTTCACCTTGTCCCCCGACTTGGCCGTCACGAGGGCGGTGGTCATGATGCCGCCCGCCTCGTTCTCCTCGTACCCGAGGAGCTCGCGCAGGGCGAGGGCGGTCACTGCGGGGATATGGCGCAGCACCTCGGCCCGGACGGCAATGGGGAGGTCGCGCAGGGCATCGACCGCCTCGTCGGGCTCCATGGCGGCGAGCAGCCGCGCCGCCTCGACCGGATCCGACTCGCGCAGCAGCTGTTCCAGGTCCTCTGGTTGCATCTCTTCGAGGGCGTCGGCGGCCTCGTCGGGCCCCAGCGCCGCCAGCAGCTCGCGGCGCTCATCCCGACGCAGGTCCTCCAGCAGGTCGGCCAACTCTCCGGGCCGGAGCCGGTGCAAGCCTTCGTTCGTCGTCTTCAGGCGCACGTGGGTGGCGGCGCCGCTGACGTCCTTGGCCGACTCCGTGAAGGGTTGGATGGCCGCCCAGTCGATGACCCGGTCGGGCGTCGGGCGCGGCCGCCAGCGCCGCGGTCCGAGCCGGCGCAGCAGCGTCGCGTTGGAGACGTCGGCGCCCACCAGCCGGATGCGGCCGATCACCTCGGCCAGGTACAGATCCGCGGCGCGGATCACCTGCACCCCCTCGACGTCGACCAGTTGGTGGTCGAGCACGTCCTTGGCCAGGAGCACCTCGCCCGATCGTCTGATGACATCGCGCAGGTCGAGGCGGGCCGAGCGGAGGACCACCTCCGCGTGGCCGATGCGGTCGATGGCCGATGCCGGGACGAAGGCGAGCCGTCGACCCACGCGGATCACCAGACCGCTCACCGGCGGGTACATCTGCCCGTCGGCCCAGCGGGCGACGACGTCGTCCAACCGGCCGATCTCCTGGCCGGTCTGGTTGCGCACGGGCCGGCCCAGCAGTCCGGCCAGCGACACAATGGAGTCGAAGACACCCTCGGACGCCAAAATCCGGCGCGTCCGGCGGCGGCGTTGATGTGGGAAACGTCCCGGGTCGCGCGAACGACCGGGAATCAAGCGTGAGCGGCTCGGCGCGCTCGTCGACGGCGGCGTGGCCATGGAGCTCCCTCCTGTGGCGTCCTTGAGTGGTTCGGATCGGATGTCCGGCCGACGCGTGCGTCACACCGGAGGATCAGCGAACGGCGACTGCCCCTGTGCGTTCCCCGATGAGCGGATTCACCACACGCGTGCGGCGAACCTCAGCGGCGGCGCGGAGTAGGGCATGTGCCGGCGGTGCTACTGGGGGGTTCGCCCCTCGACATGGCCACACCTCCTTCTCCGCTTGTCCCTCTGCGAGAGGGATCACGCATCAATTCCTCGTCACAGCTTACCGGCCTGCTCGCGGGGCATCCGGCCCGCAACGCGGTCGCAGAGGGGTCGACCCGACGGGTACCGTGCCCACCATGGACCTGAGCTACCCACCCGAAGCCGAGGAATTCAGGACCGAGATCGCCGGCTGGCTCGAGGAGAACCTCCCCCGCGGCTGGGGCGAGCCGGACTTCTCCATGACTCCTGCGGAGCGCAAGACCTTCAACGAGGAATGGACGGCCAAGTTGTTCGCCGGCGGGTGGATCTGTGCCAGCTGGCCGACCGAGTACGGCGGCAAGGGACTCAGCCTGTTGCAACAGGTCGTACTGAACGAGGAGTTCGCCCGCGCCGGGGCCCCGCTGCGAGCCGACTTCTTCGGCGACACACTCGTCGGGCCCACCATCCTTCAGTGGGGCACCGAGGAGCAGAAGCAGCAGTTCATCCCCGGCATCCTCAAGGGAGAGATCGCCTGGTGTCAGGGGTTCAGCGAACCCGACGCAGGGTCGGACCTGGCCTCGCTCAAGACGAGGGCCGAGCTCGACGGCGACGAGTGGGTGATCAACGGCCAGAAGGTCTGGACGACCCAGGCGCACTACGCCGACTTCATCTTTCTGCTCGCCCGCACGGATCCCGACGCGCCCAAGCACGCCGGGATCTCCTATCTCCTCGTCCCCATGCGCCAGCCCGGTGTCGAGGTGCGACCCATTGAGCAGATCGACGGCTCGGCGGAGTTCAACGAAGTCTTCTTCACCAATGTGCGCTGCCCCAGGGACAACGTGATCGGTGGGGTCAACAACGGGTGGAAGGTGGCGATGACCACACTCGGCTTCGAGCGCGGCACCTCGTCCACCACAGGGCACCGCCGTTTCCAGAAGGAGTTCGACCAGATTCTCGCCGAGGCGCGCCACCGCGGACGCGACAGCGATCCGCTGATCCGCCAACGCCTGGTGCGGTCGTGGTCGAAGATCAAGATCATGCAGATCAACGGCTATCGCACGCTGACCGACGTCCTCAATGGCACGCACACCACTGCTGCGCTCGGCGCGTGCAACAAGATGTTCTGGTCGGAAGCACACCAGGACACCATGTCGCTCGCCATGGACATCCTCGGACCGGACGCGCAGATCCTGCAGGGCGACGCCACCGAGGACGCGCTGCTGCCCGGCGCGCGGCGCGCCCGGGCGAGCTACCCGGTCGGCAATCTGCAGTCGCTCTTCTTCTTCTCGCGCTCGGAGACCATTTGGGGCGGCTCGGCGGAGATCCAGCGCAACATCGTGGGCGAGCGGGCCCTCGGCCTGCCGAAAGAGCCGAAGCCGGCCTAGGGGCGGAGCCCGACCGCGGTGGCCCGGGCGGGCGTGGCCCTTTCCCCTACTGTGGGCCGGGAAGGACCATTGGTCGGACTCAGCGAACGGGGTGAACAGCCATGCTGGTGAGAGAGTGCCTGCGGACGGCGCCGGTGACCGTCCCTCCGGGATGCAGCCTGGAGGAGGCCGCTCGTCTGCTCGGGAGCCACCGCATCGGGTCGCTCCTGGTGGTCGACGCCGGCCGGCTGGTGGGAATCGTCACCGACCGCGACATCGCGGTGCGTGGCATGGGCGGGGGAAAGCCGTCCTCCTCCGCGGTCGAGGCGGTCATGACCCCCGACCCTCGCACCATTCAGGGCTCGGCAGACGTCTTCGAGGCGTTCGAAGCGTTCAAGGCCGGCGACTCCCGCCGACTCCCCGTCCTCGAGGAGTCGGAGCTCGCCGGGATCATCTCGGTCGACGACCTGCTTCTCTCGCTGGTCGCCGAGTTCGGCGCGGTGATGTCGCCGGTCGCCCGGAAGCTGGTGCACCCCGGCTGAAGGCTGAAGCCGTCCTCAGATGCTGGGCACGTAGCCGCCGGCGCCGAGGGCGGCGCTCTCGTCGAGGCTCAGCGAGTCGTCGAGGCCGCCCACCACCTCGGTGACCCAGGGCAGCCGTTCCCGCAAAATCCGCTCCACCCCGCCCGACAACGTGGCCGAGCTGATGGCGCACGAGGAACAGGCTCCCTGCAGCTGGACCTCGACCACCCCGGCCTCGACGTCGGCCCGGACGAGCACGAGGTCGCCACCGTCGGCCTGCACGGCCGGACGCATCAGGTCCATGATCCCCTGGAGCTTGTCCAGGCGCTCGGCCCGCTCGGCGTCGCTCAGCTGAGGCTCGGTGTCCGTCACCCTCCCATTCTGCCGTGCCGGCGTCGGTGCTCGTTCACCAAGCTGTCACGCACCGGGGACGGCGGGCGGGCGGGGGTTACGATCGGGCCAGGCGACCGACAGCGGAGCCGTCCGCCGACGAAAGGGGAAACCATCGTGAGCATCAAGGTGCTGGGCGTCTTCAAGGGCGCCAAGGAGACACGAGAGGTCCCTGCGGGAACCGTGATCTTCGAGGAGGGCGCCTCCGGGAACGAGATGTTCGGGATCATCTCGGGCCGGGTCGATCTTCAGATGGCGAACGGCAAGTCCTTCAGTCTGGGCGTCGACGACAGCTTCGGTGAAATGGCCATGCTCGACGAGTCGACGCGCAGTGCGACGGCGACCGCCATCGAGGACAGCACGCTGGCGGTCATCGACAAGCACCGCTTCCTGTTCCTCGTCGGCGAGACGCCGAACTTCGCCCTGCAGGTGATGTCCAGCCTGGCCGAGCGGTTGCGGGCGGCGCAGACGGGGGCCTGAGGCGTCAGTCGATCCCGAGGGGCACGGGAGGCCCACCCTGCGCGACCGGATTGGTCAGCTCGCCGATCCCTTCGATGCTGATGCGCACGGTGTCGCCCGCAGCCAGGAAGCGCGGCGGGTCGAAGCTGGCGCCGACGCCGGCCGGCGTCCCCGTGGCGATGATGGTCCCGGGCTCGAGCGGGAAGGCCGTCGTGAGGTACTCGATCATGGCGGCACAGCCGAAGATGAGATCGGCCGTGCTCGAGTCCTGGCGCAGCTCGTCGTTGACCCAGGTCCGGATGGCCAGTGACCCGGGGTCGCCGAGCTCGTCGCGCGTGACCAGCTCGGGCCCGCACGGCGCATGGGAGTCGAAGGACTTCCCCATGGTGAAGGTCGGGGTGCGCCACTGCCAGTCCCGGGTGCTGACGTCGTTGATGATGGTGAAGCCGGCCACCACGTCGAAGGCCCGGGCCGCCGGCACGTGCTGGCAGCGAGGCCCGATGACGAGGGCCAGCTCGCCCTCGTAATCGACCATGTCGGACACAGCCGGCACGACGATGGGGTCACCCGGCCCGGCGATCGACGGTGCGCTGCTTGTTGAACCAGTACTGCCATTCCGGGGGCTCGCGTCCCATTTCGGCCACGTGCGCCCGATAGTTCATGCCGATGGCCAGAATCGCCGGCGGGTCCGGCACCGGCGCATGGCGCCGCACGGCCGTCAGGCCGTGGCGGGCCGCGGGACCGTTGGCGGCAGCCCGCACCCGGTCGAGCGCACCGGGGCCCAGGGCCAGGAGCTCCCGCATGGAGGAGGGCAGCCCGGTCGCGGCGTCGCTCAGGTCCAGGACCTCCTCCCCGACGATCAGACCCGGGCGGGGACGTCCGTCGGCGAGGGAGAAGCTGATCAGCCGCATGGCCGCTCCCCCGCCACCCTCAGTCGGCCTGCGCCTTGAAGGCCTCCCAGTGCTTGGTGGCGTGGCGGGCCGAGAAGGCGCCCACGATCTCGACGGCGCCGAACACGATGGCGCCGATGCCGATGAGGACCACCAGGGCGGTCAGCGGTGCCCCCGGGTGGCGGATGCAGAGGAAGCCCAGCGCGACGGCGATGACACCGCGGATGAGGTAGGCCCACCAGTAGGGCAGGTAGTGGTACCGGATGGAGTTGATGATGTCGAAGATCCCGAGCACCAGGAAGGCCCAGCCGACCAGGATCGCCACAATGAAGATCGTGATGTGCGGCCACACGAAGCCGACCACACCGGCGGCGATCCAGATGACCCCGAACACGAGCAGCGGCCAGCGCTGCTTCACGGCGCGGATGCCGCCGATGACTTCGAACAGCCCGACTGCGATGAAGAACCCGCTCGCCAGGTAGATGATGGCGTAGACGCTGGCGTGCCGGTAGCTGATCACGAAGAAGCCGAAGATCATGGAGAGGATGCCGCCGGCCAGGTACCAGCCCCACATCTTCTCGAGCTGCGCGCTGACGACGTCGCCCACGGCGATGTCGTCGTTGGTGATGAGTACGGTCATGGCATCCCCCTAGGCGAGTAAGAGCACACTCACGTGTCTCCGCGCAGCGTATCGCCGCGCCTAGGCCGAAGAGGGGATACAGGACCGCAGGGTGGCGAGGGCCCGGGCGCCCCACGTCGCGCCGACCTCCCCCCAACGGTCCGGCCGCTCGAGCACGTCGTCCGCCTCGGCCCACAACTCGTCCTCGACCGGCGCCAGGGTCTCACGCAGCCCGGGCAGTGCCTCGGGATCGGCCTCGACCGCTCTGCGCAGGGCGTCGGCTGCCTGCCACAGCTCCTGGCCCGACAGCTCCGGCGGCACGAAGGGCGGCGGGCCGGCGGCGGTGCGCGGGAAGGCGGGGACGTAGATGCTGGCGCAGGGGCTGCCCGCCGCCACGAACGTGCGCACCGGCGCTCCGTCGGCCACCGCGGTGGGAGCTCGGCGATCATGGAGGCGGTCGTCACGACCACGTCGCGGACGTGCATGCAGACGGTGACGCCGCTGCCGTGCGAGCCAGTGCCGGCCGGCGGTGGCTCCACCGGCCCCTCCGTGCCCGGCGCGCCCCACGGACCTGTGCCGTGGTCGCGGAGATGGGCGGCGGTGGCCGCCGCGGTGAGCCCGCCGGGGCCGGTGCCGGCGAGGAAACGGCGGCTGGCGGCCAGGCGCACGTCGGCGAACGCCGTGTGCTCCGCCGGGTCGCGGAAACGGTCGAAGTCCTCGCCCGTCGCCACGCCGTCCGAGGCGCGGGTCCACTCCGTGCCGAGCATGATGCGATTGGAGACGGCCACGCCGGAGGGGAACGGTGCCACGGCGTACTCCGCCCCGCCGTCTCGACGACGAAGGCCTGGACGGGGTCGGCGATCAGGAACGACGAGTCGTAGGCGTCCTGATGGGCGGCGTCGGCGATGCCGCCCTGCCCGTAGGTCTCGAGGAGCCCGGTGATCACGTCGACGGCCTGGTCGGCGCTCCGGGCGCGCTCGAGGCCCAACCGGACGATGTCCATCCCGATCAGTGCCGGTCGCGCCGCCTCGGCATCGTGCGTCGTGCTGACACGCTCGTTCCCGATGGCGACGCCGTGCTCGTTCACGCCGTGCTCCGCCCCCCACAGCCAGGTGGGACACGAGAGCAATGCGGCGTGCGCCCCCGTGTCCCCGATGGACAGGTACTGCGTGCGCAGCGTGCAGCCGGCGGAGGCGCGGCGGCCGAAGGGCCAGGTGATCTGGACCTCACCCGGCGGGCGGTCGGAGTTCTTGGCGAACACCATGCCGTGCGGACCGGGGGCGCAGAGCGTGTCGCACATGGCCGCAGTGTAGGGAGGGTGGGTAGGGTGACCGCCTGTGGAACCGCGTGCCGTCCTCAGCGTCGACGAGATCGACCTGTCCGCCACCGAGTTCTGGGCCCGGCCCTGGGACGAGCGGGAAGGGGCCTTCCAGACCCTGCGGCGTGAGCGCCCGATGCCCTTCTACGAGGAGCCCGAGATCCCCGAGGCGCTCAGCTACGTCATCCCCAAGGGCAAGGGCTACTACGCGCTGACCCGGCACACGCACATCACGGAGGCCAGCCGGCACCCGGAGATCTTCCAGTCGGGACGGGGTGCCACCTCCATTGTGGACATGCCCGAGGAGATGCTCGACTTCTTCGGCTCCATGATCAACATGGACAACCCGCGCCACGCCCGCCTGCGCCGCATCGTCTCCGCCGCGTTCAACCCCCGCATGATCAAGTCGATCGAGGACCGGATCGAGTTCCGGGCCGACGACGTCATCGACCGCGTCGCCGACCGCGGATCCTGCGACTTCGTCGTCGAGGTGGCGGCCCGGCTTCCGCTCGAGATCATCTGCGACATGATGGGCATCGGCGCCGCCGACTACGACACCGTGTTCAACGCGTCCAACGTCATCCTCTCCGCCGGTGACACCGAGTACGTACCGGAGGGCGAAGACCCGATGGTCGCCTTCATGAACGCAGCGCAGCAGCTGAACCTGCTCATGACCGAGCTGGCCACCTACCGCCGGGAGCATCCCACCGACGACGTCACCTCCGCACTGGTGAACACGAACGTCGACGGCGAGGCGCTGACCGACACCGAGGTGGCCGCCTTCTTCATTCTGCTGGTGGTGGCCGGCAACGAGACGACCCGCAATGCCATCAGCCACGGCCTGCTGGCGATGACGACCTACCCCGAGCAACGGGCGCTGTGGCAGGCGGACCCGGCGGGCATCGCACCCACCGGCGTCGACGAGATCGTGCGCTGGGGCTCCCCCGTCATCTGGATGCGCCGCACGGTGGCCTCCGACACGGTGCTCGGGGACACCGAGCTCGTCGAGGGCGACAAGGTCATCATGTTCTACAACTCGGCCAATCGCGACGAGGACATCTTCGCCGACCCGTTCACGTTCGACGTCCGGAGGGACCCCAACCCGCACATCGGCTTCGGCGCGGCCGGTCCCCACTTCTGCCTCGGCGCGCACCTGGCCCGCCAGGAGATCGACGTGATGTTCCGCCACCTCTTCGAGCGTCTGCCCGACATTGAGGCCGAGGGCGAACCGGACCGGCTCCTCTCCCCCTTCATCAACGGCATCAAACACCTCGACTGTCGCTTCACACCGGCTGCGGCGCGCTCGACCCAGCCGCCGCCCGGGCGAGAGGTCAGGTCCCCTTGTACTCGAGGAAGGCCTGCAGGGCGCGGGGGCCCCACACGAGCCCGGGACCTCCGTTCATGGTGATGGCCACCCCGATCATCTCGGTGACCTCCTCGGTCGTGGCTCCGAGACGCGCCAGGTTCCGGCCGTGGGCGGCAATGCAGCCGTCGCACTCGCGGGTGATGGCGATCGAGAGCGCGATCAGCTCCTTGGTCTTCACGTCGAGCGCCCCTTCGACGAACGCCGCGTCGTGGAGTGCGCCGTAGCCGGCCATGACGTCCGGGATGGCCTGGGTGAGGCGCGGTAGGAGTCGCGGAGGTCGGCCTGTACCTGATGGAAGTGTCCCGGTGCCATGACCAATGCTGGCACGGGCGTGTGCTCAGCCTTGGCCGGCGGCACTCCTGGGACCCTTGTTGCGCACCTCTTCGACGGCCGACATGGCGTCACGCAGCTCGCGGATCCACTCCGCCTCGTGCTGTGCGACCAGACGGACACACCACGCCAGCGCCTCGCTCCGGCTGCGGGCCACCCCGGCGTCGATCAGGGTGTCGAGGGCCTGGCGGTCATCCATGCGCAGGCGCGTCATCACCGGCACGCCGGCGGTCGTGAACAGGACCCGGGAGCCGCCGCATTCGGCTCCCCAGGAGACAGCACGCCGGAACGCCGGTTGGGCCTCGTCCGCGATGCGCATGCGGGCGGCGCGGCTCTCCTCGCGGAACCCACTGATGCGGGCCTGCTCGGCCACACGGACCTCGTCGGCACCCGCACCTTCGGGCAGTTGGGGCGGAGTCAGCCTCCCGACCACCTGAATCTCGTCGCCGTCGATGGCGATGGTCGGGCTCTCCGAGTACCAGGACGCCGGGACCCGCCCCGCGAACCAGGCTCCGATCAGCCTCTCCTGCTCAGGCCCCGACGGGGGTGGGCCGGCGGCACGCCGCCTCCCCCGCTGGGCTCCCCGTCCGGTCTCCTCTGTGTCCTTTGACATATTACGAGATTACACACTTACGCCACCGGAGGCAACCGATGACCCGGAGGCTCACCGCAGGAGGAGCTTGAAGCCGACGTGAGAGGGGACGAAGCCCAGCGACTCGTAGAACCGGTGGGCATCCGGCCGGGCCGCGTTCGAGGTGAGCTGGACCCGGTAGCAACCGGCGGCGCGGGCCCGGGCGACCGCCTCGCCGACGAGGGCGGTGCCCACTCCCCCGTTCCGACGGTCGGGGTGGACGTGGACCGATTCGATCTCGGCGCAGAGCCCGCCGTGGGCTTGCAGGTGCCGGAAGACGATCAGCTGGCAGACGCCCACGACCTCACGTTCGAGCTCTGCCACCAACACGGCGCCGTCTCCATCGCCGATCCGCTCGAGCGCGGCGCGGTAGGGCGCCAGATCGGACGGATCCTCCCGGCTCGGCGGTCCGCCGGGGACGGTGCCGAGGACGAGCAGTTCGACGATGCGCTCGAGGTCGTCCTCCCGGGCCGTCCGGATGCGGAGCCCATGGGGTGTCACGGCCCACGCTCGGTCATGCCGGCCATTGTGGCCCGGCACCGGGGCTCAGTGGCTGCTCGTGCGCTCCCGCACCGTGATGGCGCGACGCGGGCAGTCGCGGGCCGCTCGCCGCGCCGCCTGCACCAGCGCAGGCGGCAGTGGCTGGCCGTCCACCATCGGGTAGCCCCACTCGTCCCGCGTGATGGCCTCGGGCAGCAGCTCGGCGCAGTAGCCGTAGGCGTCGCACGCCGTGGGATCGATCACAATGCGCACCATGCTCAGGCCGCCGGCCGGGCTGTCGGGAACCGGAGCTGTGAAGGGCGGCCGATGTGCGGGCAGGGCCTGCCGGCCGCATGCGCCTCGACGTCGGCCGAGAAGACGCGCAGTGCGCTGCGGACGAGACGCACCGCGCCGTCTGGGTGCCGGCAGGCGCCCCGCCCGTCGACTTCGTCCAGGCGGCGCTGAAGCCGGGCCAGAAGAGCACCCTCGGACTGACCGCGGGCCAGGCGCGTGACGTCGTCCGCAATGGCAGGCAGGCCGTAGACGCAGGGGCCGCACTGGCCCGCGCTCTGGCCGGCCAGGTAGTGCGCCACGCGGGCCGTCTCCATCAGCCCACAGGCATCGTGTCCCAGCACGACGACGACGCCGACCCCCGCTGTCGCGCCGACCGCCCGCAGGGAGAGGGAGGCGTAGGGCGTCGTGAAGTGCGCCGGGCCCACCCAGGCTCCGCCGTAGCCGCCGACGAGGAGGGCGCGCGGTGCGTCCACGGGGACGGCCCGGGCAGCGATGTCGATGAGCGGCGTCCCACGCTCGACTTCCACCACGCCCGGGTGCTCGACCGCGCCCGAAATGGTGACCAGAGAGGTGCCCGGGTCCTCCGGAAGCCCGCGGGCGCGGAACTCCGAAGACCCGGTGCGGGCGATCAGGGCCACGTGGGCCAGCGTCTCGGCGTTCTGCACCAGGACACCGGCGCGTCCGATGCGCAGCACCGTCCCCTTGTCCGGCCGGAATGACGGCAGGGACTCGCCCGTCTGGAGCCACCGGGCGAGGGCGGATTCCTCGCCCGCGACGTAACGGTCGGGTGGATGCTCCATTCGTTCGGGGACGGGCGCGCACCCCGCGGGGCCCCTCTCCTCCAGCGCCCGCGCCACCGCCGAAGCCATGGTCCTCCGGCCCGCGGGAACGCACACCACGACGCGTGTCGCCCGGGTGGCGGCGGCCATGAGTTGCGCACCGTCGAGCACGAGGTGCGGCGAGCGGATCAGGAGGAGCGCGTCCTTGTCGCTCGCCGGCTCGCCCTCCATGGCGTTCACGAGGATGGTGCCACCGGGTCCGCCGGCCCCCGCCACGGCGAGCTTGACGGCGGTGGGAAATCCGGCGCCGCCCCGTCCGCTCAGGCCGGATGACTCCAGCAGGGCGCCGAACGTCTCCCGCCAGTGCGTGCTGCTCCGCACGCCCTCGCCGGCCCGCGGCAGCGGCAGCGGGCCCAGCGCCGCCACGTGGCCGGCGAGGTCCGTCGGATGTCCGAGCAACCCGTAGCGGTCGGTGGTCAGAACCTCGCTGCCCTCAGGCACGGGGGACCCCGGTCCGGTCGCGGGTCGTGAGCACGAGGTGCTTCGGCGCGGTTCCGGCCACCCCGGCGTGAGCCGAGCGCAACGAGGCCTGCCGGCCGGCCTGGCGGATCCGCCAGGCCAGCGCCGCGGCGACCGCGACGACACAGGCGCCGCCCAACGCGATGACCCAGCTCTCGCCGGCGTCCGTGCCCATGCCGAAGGTGTGCGCCAGCGCCACCGGCCAGGAGAGATAGGCCAGCCAGTGCAGGGCCCGCCAGGTGCCGGGCCGCATCCGGGCCCGAAGCAGGCTCGAGACGAAGACGGCGATCATCAGGTCGAGCGCGATGGTGCCGACACCGACCCACAGCCTCCCGTAGGTCGAGGTGAAGGGGATCACGATGGCCGTCCAGCTGATGGCGACGAACGTGTCGAGCACGCTGGTGAGCACGTGGAGTGCCAGGAAGACCACGGCGATGATGGAGACCCGGCGGTGCAGCTCCTGCTGTGCGAACCCCGGCCAGTTGCGGGCCCGGGCCCGCGTCGTCGTCGTGACACCCAGCACCATGGTCAGCGTCAGGAGAACCAGCGCCATGATCCCGGTCGCCCGGGTGGCATACCAGAGCACGGTGGAGTTCACGCCGCCCGCTCCCGGGGCCACCCGTGGACGGAGAAGACCGCGCCGTCGTGGCGCACGAGCCGGACGGCCTGCGCGAAGTGCCGCAACTCGTGCAGGGCGTGTGCGCCCCACACGATGGCAGCGGTCGTCACCAGGTTGGCCTCGACACAGCTGGGGCCGGTGGCGGAGACCAGGCGCCAGTAGGGCTCGACGGAGTCACCGGTGCGCGGATCGACGATGTGGTGGACGTCGCGGTCGCCGACCTTCCATGTCCGGGCCGAGGTGCCCGAGCTGGCCAGGCCGCCGTGGCCGATGGCCACCACCTGGTCGACCTCCCCGAGAGGCGTCGACGAGACCGGCGCAATGCCGATGGGCCAGCCGGAGAGAGGCGGCGGGCCGGCCACGGCGACGTCGCCACCCAGGCTCACGAGTGCGCCGCCACCGATGGCGTGGGCGATGCGCGGCGACGGCCCGGTCCGCCGCCAAGGCCTTGGCGGACGAGCCGAGATCGAGCCGGACGCCGCGCGGGATGCGCACGGTGCGGTCCCGTGCGTTGAGCTGCACGTGCTGGTAGCCGGCGACCGGCCCGAGCGCGGGGCGGTGAGGCCGGGCGCGCGCGCACCTCGTCCAGATCGGCGTCATAGCCGAGGGCCGCAATGGCGTTCCCGACGGTCGGATCGACGGCGCCGGCCGTGCGCTCGGCTCCGGTCACGGCCACCACCAGGGCTTCGAACAACAGCGGGCTCACTTTCACCGCGCGGCCCGCCTGCGCGTGCAGCGCCTGCAGCTCCGAATCCTCCCGAAACCGGCTGCACGCGCTGTCGATGGCGTCGAGTTCCGTCGCCAGCACACGCGCCGCCAGCGTGGCGTCGGCCGGTTCCTGCACGACCACCGTGGCGGTCGTGCCGATGGCACGGAAGGAACGTCCGGTGAGAGCGGGCTCGCGTCCCGCGGCGGTCCCGGTCACGATGTGGCGCCGGAGGACACCACGGGCGACGAATGGGTCGAGGTCGGGGTCGAGGAAGACGACGGGGTCCCGGTGTTGCCCGTCGTCCCCGTGTCGCCGGACGCGCCGGTGTCACCGGACGTACCCGTGTCGGACGAGCCTGAGGTGGCACCCGAGGACGAGCTCCCGCTCGTGCCGGCGGCGCCGTCCGAGGACGAGGACGTCGTGTCCTTGGTGGATGCCGGTGCAGCCGACCCCGGATGGTCGTGGGCGACCACCACGCCCAGGACGACCGTGGCGCCCGCGGCGGTGACGATCGCCCCCCGGGTGAGGAGGCGCAGCCGTGCGTGCGCCCGGTCTCGCTCGGCGGGGGTGGCGGGGTGGAGCGGGGTTGTCATGGGTGCGGGTTCCTTGCGGGGGGACTGATCCCATCGCACCATCCGCGATTCGACCCCGACGCAGGATCCGCTGTGAGGCTGCTGTGACATCGGCCCCGGCCGCTGACGGCGACACCCCGCTACGATCGCCCGGCGTCCGCACCGGCGGGAGAGCAAGGGGAGGCGATGGCCCAGGTCAACACCGTGCAAGGCCCGGTCGACGGCGCCCACCTGGGACGCACCCTCATGCACGAGCACATCTTCGTGCTGAGTCCCGAGATAGAGAAGACGGCGGAGCAGTGGGACGAAGAGGGGCAACGGGCACGCGCCGTGACCAAGCTCCGTGAGTTGAAGCAGCACGGGATCGACACGCTGGTCGACCTCACCGTCGTGGGTCTCGGTCGCTACATCCCCCGGGTGGCCGCCATTGCCGCCCAGGTGCCCGACATCAACGTGGTCGTGGCGACGGGTGTCTACACCTACAACGAGGTTCCGATGTTTTTCCACTTCCAGGGCCCGGGGACCATTCTGGGCGGGCCGGAACCGATGGTGGAGATGTTCGTCCGCGAGATACGCCAGGGCATCGGCGAGACAGGTGTGCGGGCGGGCATCCTCAAATGCGCGTCGGATCGCCCCGGCATCACTCCCGGGGTCGAGCGTGTGCTCCGGGCCGTGGCGCAGGCGCACCGGGCCACCGGAGTGCCCATCACGACGCACACGCCGACGCCGCCCGAACCCTGGGGCCTGGAGCAGCAGCGGATCTTCAGGGAGGAGGGCGTCGACCTCAGCCGGGTCGTCATCGGCCACAGCGGCGGCACCGTCGACACCGACTACCACCTCCGCCTCGTCGAGAACGGGTCATACCTCGGCTTCGATCACTTCGGCCTGCCCGGCATCACCCTTGAGGCGCGCGTCGACGCCGTGGCGCGCCTCTGCGCCCGTGGCCACGCCGATCGCATCGTCCTCTCGCACGATGCCATGTGCTTCGTCGACTGGTTTCCGCGCTCGGTCATGGACGCGTCGAGCACGTGGCGGTGGACCTACATTTCTGAGGAGGTGCTGCCGGTCATGCGGGCCCGCGGCATCAGCGACGCCGACATCACCACCATGCTCGTCGACAATCCGCGCACCATCCTCGAGGGTGGCCCACCGTACTGATGCGCCGACGGGTCACAGCGGCATGACGCTGTTGCAGCCGGACCTGATCGGCCAGCTGGCCGCCGCGTTCCCCGACGGCGTGGCGTGGCGGAACGTGGCCGACGGCGGCGAGCTCACGTTGCGCGAGTGGCATCGCCGCTCCAACCGTCTCGCCCGGGGCCTCCACTCCACCCTCGGTCTCACGCAGGGTGCGCGCGTCGGGCTGCTGATCGGGAACGACGAGCCCCTGGAGTGGCTGACCTCGTACCTTGCCATCCACAAGGCGGGCGCAGTGGCGGTGCCCCTGCTGGCCCGTCTCGGCCCGGCGGAGCTCTCCCGCATTCTGCGCGATGCCGGCGCGTCCCTGGCGCTGTGCAGCGAGGGGTTCCCCGCACTGCGGCGCTCGGTCGGCACGGTGGTCTCCACGGGAGCCGGTGGGGACGTGCGCTGGGCCGACCTGCTCTCCCCCGACGACGCCGACCTGGACCGGGCGTGCGACCCCGATGACGTGGCGGACATCATGTACACGTCGGGGACGACCGGGCGACCGAAGGGCGTGGTCGTCCGGCACGGCGGCCTCTCGACCACGGACCGGGTGCCGTCCCAGTGGCTGGGCCTCGGGTTCCTGTCGTCCTCCCCCTTCGCCACCACCAGCGGGTCCCTCCTCGTCTCCGGCCCGCTGCGCGGCGGGCTGAGCGGGTGGTTCCTGCCCCGCTTCGGCGCCGAAGGCTGGGTCACGGCGGTCGAGAGGGACCGCCCCGTCTCCGCCTTCCTGGTGCCGGCGATGGTGGAGCTGATCGTCGGCTCCCCCCGCTTCGGCTCCGCCGACCTCTCGAGCCTGGCCGTGGTCACGGTGGGCAGCGCGCCGATCGCCGCCGCCACCCTGCGGCGCTTCGGGGCGGGCCTGCCCAACGCCGAGGTCCTGTGCGGCTACGGCATGACGGAGTTCGGCGCCGTGACCGCCATGCCGATGGGCGACGGAGGGCGGCACCTCGGTTCGGTCGGCCTCCCGCTGCCCGGGGTCCAGGTGCGGATCGTCGACCCCGACGGCACCGGCGTGCGGACCGGGGAGGTCGGCGAGGTCCTGATCGGCGGAACCCGCTCCCCCCGTTCCTACCTGCACGACGACCCGGACGCCGACGGGCACCGCAACGCCGGCTGGCTGCGCAGCGGAGACCTCGGTTCCCTCGACAGCGACGGCTACCTCTGGATCGTCGGTCGCAAGAAGGAGATCATCATCCGGGGTGGCCACAACGTGGTGCCCGGCGAGGTGGAGGCGGCACTCTTCGAGCACCCCGCCGTCGTCGAGGCTGCCGTGAAAGGGGTGGCCCACGCCGTTCTCGGTGAGGATGTGGCAGCGTGGGTGGTGCTGCGCGACGACGCATCCGCCGACGAACTCCGCGCCTTCCTGCTGACCCGGTTGGCGGACTACAAGGTGCCCCGCCGGATTACCGTGGTCGGGGCGCTCCCGCGCAACGAGAGCGGGAAAGTCGTCAAGTCCCGCCTGGAGCCTGGAGGCGACCCCGAGTGACCACGAGTTTCACGACCTTGCTCGTCGAACAGATCGGGTTGGTGCGGCGGCTCACCCTGAACCGCCCCGAGCACCACAACCCGCTGACACCACGGAGCATGCGGGAGCTCCTGGCCGCCGTGGACGAGGCGGAAGCCGACGCCGGCGTGCGCGTCATCGTCATCCGCGGCACCGGCCGGTCGTTCTCGTCCGGATACGGCTTCATCGCCGAGGACACCGACCCCGGCGACTTCCCGCAGCACGCGGCGATCGAGGGCGACGTGACGGCGATGCTGGCCCTCGGGGACCAGTGGGCCCGGATCTGGAACTGCGCCGTGCCGGTCATCGCACAGGTGCACGGCAATTGCCTGGCCGGCGGCACGGACCTGGCCCTCCACTGCGATCTCGTGGTCGCCGCCGATGACGCCCGAATCGGGTTTCCTCCGGTGCGCTCCATGGGCGTCCCGCCGACCAACATGTGGCTCTACCACCTGGGGCCGCAGTGGACGAAGCGCCTGCTCCTGACGGGCGACACCCTCACGGGGACCGAAGCACGGGAGATCGGCCTCGTCGTCGAGACGGCGCCCGCCGACGAGCTCGACGGCGTCGTCCTGGCACTGGCGGAGCGGATGGCGCTGATCGGGCGCGATCTCCTGGTCGCGAACAAGCGCGTCGTCAACATGGGCGTCGAGCTGATGGGACGCGCGCAGCTGCAGCGGTTCGCCGCGCTCAACGACGCCATCGGCCACCGGGCCCCCGAAGCAGAGGCGTTCTCGGAGCAGATCGCCGCCGTGGGGTTGCGGCAGGCGATCCGGCAACGCGACGCCGCCTTCGACGCGTTCCGCCCTGGCCCCGGCCGGCCGGGCTAGACGTCGGTGAGTGACGTCTCTGTGATGCCGAGCGCCCGGAGCGTGCGCCCCAGTCCCAGGAAGGCGGAAAGACACACGGTGAGGTCGAAGATCTCCGCGTCGGTGAACGCACCCCGCAGACGCTCGATGCACGCGTCGTCGATGCTCGTGTGGTCGACGGCAAAACGCTCGGCGTACTCGACGGCCAAGCGCTCCTGCTCGGAGAGCCCGGCTGCGTCGGCAGTCCCTACCGCGCCGTAGAACGACTCGTCGAGGCCCTGCGCCTTGACCGTGTCCGCCCGGAACCCGAGGCAGACCGTGCATTCGTTGAGCTGCGCCATCCGCATTCTCGCCGCCTCGCGCACCCGGGTCGGCAGAATGCTCTTGTTGTACGCCGCGTGCACGAAGCGTGTCGCGGCCTGGCCCAATTCAGGCTGCAGCGACCAGATCTGCACGGCGTCGCCGCCGTCGCCGACGGGCACATCGAGACGGGCCATGAGCCGACTTTATGCCAGTATGCAAAGGCAGATGGCGCCCACTCGCTACACCCTCGATTCGGTTCGCTCCTGCATCTGGGT
The DNA here is from genome assembly GCA_963843365.1 of uncultured Acidimicrobiaceae bacterium. Taxonomy (GTDB): domain Bacteria; phylum Actinomycetota; class Acidimicrobiia; order Acidimicrobiales; family RAAP-2; genus Bog-473. Next base: position 274,389 of record CAWJKG010000002.1, read on the forward strand.
GAGCGGACGATCGAGCCTCCACCCGATCAACACCGAGACACGGGGGATCACCGGGTGGTTCGAGGCGGCGTCGAGGACCGATGGCTCGCTCGACCTGGAGCAGCCGGTCACGGGCGAATTGGAGCTGGCGGTGGAACGCCTGACCTCGGGCAACCAGCTGTACGACCGCGAGCTGCGGCGCCGCATTGACGCGCGCCGGCACCCCACCATCGCCGGACGGCTGACGCAGATTGCGCTCGAAGGCGCGCACCCCGGCTATCTGGTGACCGGCGACGTGTCCTTTCACGGCAAGACACGGACGTTCACGCACGCCATGCGGATTCAGCTGACCGACGAAGGCATCGCACTCACCGGTGAAGACGTCTTCGACATCCGTGAGTTCGGGATGAAGCCGCCCAGCATGCTGATGGTCCGCGTCTACCCGGAGATCTCCGTCCGGGTCGAGCTCCATGGCGTGCCCACCGCATAGCAACCTCGGACCAGAGGAGCCGCCGTCGGCGTGCTCCCCTCGGCATCGGCCATTGCGGAGACGACGCTGCCGGCGCAGCGCCGGATGGAGGAGTCCCGCTCCGCGCCAACCGCGACCGGCTTAGAGTCGAGAGCGACACCCGAACGAGGGAGCGATCATGGCGAACCCGGAGAAGCCGACCACCACCGACGCCGGGATCCCGGTGGCCAGCGACGAGCACTCGCTCACCGTCGGCCCGGATGGGCCCATTCTGCTGCAGGACCACTACCTGATTGAGCAGATGGCGAACTTCAACCGCGAGCGCATCCCGGAGCGCCAGCCCCACGCCAAGGGAGGCGGCGCCTTCGGTTTCTTCGAGGTGACGGAGGATGTCAGCCGGTTCACCAAGGCCGCCGTGTTCCAGCCTGGGGTCAGAACGGACACGCTCATCCGCTTCTCGACCGTCGCCGGCGAACGCGGCAGCCCCGATACCTGGCGCGACCCACGCGGGTTCGCCTTGAAGTTCTACACGTCCGAAGGCAACTACGACATGGTCGGGAACAACACACCCGTGTTCTTCCTGCGCGATCCGATGAAGTTCCAGCACTTCATCCGCTCGCAGAAACGGCGCGCCGATTCCGACCTGCGCGATCACGACATGCAGTGGGACTTCTGGAGCCTTTCGCCCGAGACGGCGCACCAGGTCGCCTGGCTGATGGGCGATCGCGGGATCCCGAAGTCGTGGCGCCACATGAACGGCTACTCCAGCCACACGTACATGTGGGTCAATGCCCAGGGTGAGAGGTTCTGGGTCAAGTACCACTTCAAGACGAACCAGGGCATTGAGTTCCTGACCCAGGAGGACGCCGACAGGATCGCCGGCCAAGACGGCGACTACCACCGCCGCGACCTGTTCGAGGCGATCGGGCAGGGCGATCATCCGAGCTGGACCCTGCGGGTGCAGCTCATGCCCTTCGAGGATGCGCGCGCGTACCGTTTCAACCCCTTCGACCTCACCAAGGTCTGGCCTCACGGGGACTACCCGCTGCACGAGGTCGGCCGACTCACTCTCGACCGCAACCCGACGGACTTCCACGCGGAGATTGAGCAGGCCGCGTTCGAACCGAACAACCTGGTGCCCGGCATCGGCGTCAGTCCGGACAAAATGCTGCTCGCCCGCGTCTTCTCCTACGCCGACGCCCACCGCGCCCGCATGGGGGTGAACTACAAGCAGATCCCGGTCAACGCGCCGCAGGCCCCCGTCCACAGCTACAGCAAGGACGGTGCCATGCGCATGCAGAAAGTGGCCGACCCCGTGTACGCGCCCAACTCAAAGGGTGGGCCCACGGCCGACCCGCAGCGCTACCCCTACGTCGAGAAGTGGGAAGCCGACGGAGAGTTCGTCCATGCGGCCTACACGCTGCACCCGGAGGACGATGACTGGGGCCAGGCCGGGACGCTGGTACGCGAGGTCATGGACGACGCGGCGCGTGATCGCCTCGTGTCCAACGTCGTGGGACATCTGAGCCAGGGGGTCACGCCACCCGTCCTGCATCGCGCCGTCGAGTACTGGCGTCACATCGACAAGGGTGTCGGCGACCGCATCGCCGACGGAGTGGGGCTCTCCTAGTTCGTCCCCACGGGGACTTCAGTCCTCCGGCTCGGTGGCCGGGGGGATGATGAAGTGCAAGTGGTGCTCCGCCTCGAAGTAGCGCAGCCAGATGTCCTCAATGTCCTCGACGTGCTTGGTGGCCAGGTAGGCCTCGCGGGCCCACTTCTCCATTTCGGCGACCCGCTCGGCCGCGCGCTGCACCTCGTCGGCCGAGAGCGCCTTGAATTCCTGATGACCCGGCATGAATGCCTGACCTCCTCAATTATGAGCGCCGACGACGTCGCGGACTCCAGGATCAGAGCGTGTGCCCGCCCTCCGTCCCACGCGAAGTGGGCATGCTAATGCGCACTGGTCCGACGGCATCGCCACCGTTTCGGAGCCGAACGGATCTGTTTCGACTCGCTGCATCGGCGAATTTTCGAGCAGCACAGACGAGGACAAGCCCAGCGGGCGCCCCCGGGAGGATTCGAACCTCCGCACACGGTTTAGGAAACCGATGCTCTATCCCCTGAGCTACGGGGGCCAGACCAGCTGTCAGGACCTCACAGTACTTTCGCAACGGAAGGCGGCCGGGACCACCACCGAGAGCATGTGACGGGTCCGCGAACCCTCCTGCAGGGGAGTGTGGCCGCCAGCCGGCCCCCAGGCTCTATCCTTGGCCCTGGGTACGCGGCCTCCGACAGAGGTCGGAGCACGTGCGTTGCGCTTCCGCCGTCCGGCCCGCCGCATCGTTGCGCGCCTGCGCACGTCCAACCCAAAGGAGCATGCAATGACCTCTCCCGACCCCTTCAAGGTCGCCGACCTCTCCCTGGCCGCGTTCGGTCGCAAGGAGATCGAGCTCGCCGAGCACGAGATGCCGGGGCTGATGGCCATGCGGGCCGAGTACGCCGCGTCCCAGCCTCTCAGCGGGGCCCGCATCACCGGCTCTCTGCACATGACGATCCAGACGGCCGTGCTGATCGAGACCCTCACCGCGCTCGGGGCGCGGGTCCGTTGGTGCAGTTGCAACATCTTTTCCACCCAGGACCACGCCGCCGCCGCCGTCGCGGTCGGACCGAACGGCACGGTCGAAAAGCCTGCGGGCGTCCCCGTCTTCGCCTGGAAGGGCGAGACGCTCGAGGAGTACTGGTGGTGCACCGAACAGGCGCTGCTGTGGCCCGGCGAGGGCGGTCCCAACATGATCCTCGACGACGGGGGTGACGCCACCCTCTTCGTGCACAAGGGTGTGGAGTTCGAGAAGGCCGGCAGCGTGCCCGATCCCTCCACTGCCGACTCCGAGGAGTTCGAGGTCATCCTGACCGCGCTGGCGCGCAGCCTGGCCGAGGATCAGGGCCGCTGGACCTCCATCGCCAACGGGATCAAGGGCGTCACCGAGGAGACCACGACCGGCGTGCACCGCCTGGTCGACATGGCCCGGAAGGGCGAGCTCCTCTTCCCCGCCATCAACGTGAACGACTCGGTCACCAAGTCGAAGTTCGACAACAAGTACGGCTGCCGCCACTCGCTCATCGACGGCATCAACCGGGCCACCGACGTGCTCATCGGCGGCAAGGTCGCCGTTGTCTGCGGCTACGGGGACGTCGGGAAGGGCTGCGCCCAGTCGCTGGCGGGCCAGGGTGCCCGCGTCGTGGTCACCGAGGTCGACCCGATCTGCGCGCTGCAGGCGGCCATGGAGGGCTTCCAGGTCACCACGCTCGACGACATTCTGCCGCTGGCCGACATCATCATCACCACCACCGGCAACAAGGACATCATCACCGCCGCGCACATGGCGGGCATGAAGCACCTGGCCATCGTCGGCAACATCGGCCACTTCGACAACGAGATCGACATGGCGGGGTTGGCCGGCACGCCGGGGATCGAGCGCGTCAACATCAAGCCGCAGGTCGACAAATGGATCTTCCCCGACGGCCACGCCATCATCGTTCTGTCGGAGGGAAGGCTGCTGAACCTGGGCAATGCCACGGGGCACCCGAGCTTCGTCATGTCCAACTCGTTCACCAACCAGACCATGGCGCAGATCGAGCTCTTCACCCAGACCGGCCAGTACGTCAACGACGTCTACGTGTTGCCGAAGCACCTCGACGAAAAGGTGGCCCGGCTGCACCTCGACGCGCTGGGCGTCAAGCTCACCTCGCTCACCCAGGAGCAGGCCGACTACATCGGCGTGCCTGTGGAGGGGCCGTACAAGCCCGACACCTACCGGTACTAGGCGGTCGTCAGCCCAGCGTGGCGGTGGCGATCACCGTCCCGCTGGGCGAGACCACCTCGGCGGTGCGCACGTCGCCGGGGCGTACGGGGAGCGGCGCCGTCCAGGCCCCGTAGCCCCCATGGGCGTCGAAGGTCCCGACGTCGTGGGTCACGCCGTCGTGCGTGACGACGACACAGTGCACCGTGCCCGTGCGCGGTCGAGTCGTCGAGCATCATCGACATCCAGGGCTTGGCCGTGCCCCAGACCACCACGCGCCCGACCATCTCGCCGTGGGAGACCAGCGCCGCCGTCTCCGCCCGGTGCGCGGCCGGCGACGGCGCGCCGCTGGTCGGGGCCGGCGCGGGTGACGACGTCAGGCTGAGACCAAGCCCCAGCGCCAGTGCGGCGGCGGCGACGCCCACCACCGCCGGCACCCAGCGCGACGGGCGCAGCCGCCGGCGGCGCGGCGAGTCCGTCACACCCATCCGCTCGAAGAGGCGCACCTCGAAACCGAGCGGCGGCTCCATCTCCGGTGCCGCCATCACGACCGAGTCGGCCGTGCGGGACAGGACCTCCAATTCCTCGGCACAGCGCGCACACTGTTCGACGTGCGAGAGCACCTGTGCCCGGGCGCGCCCCGTCAGGACCCCGAGCGCCAACTCGGCCAGCTCGTCCTCGTACTCCTCGCAGCCCTGCCCCCGCACGTCATCGCTCATCGCGCGCGTCCTCCACCCGCTCGACAGCCGCCCGCAGCCGGAGCAGGCCGGTCCTGATACGCGTCTTCGCCGTCCCCAGCGGGATCCCCTCGGACTCGCTGATCTCGAGCGCCGTCCGCCCGTAGACCGCCGCCAGGACGACGGCGCGGCGCTGCTCGTCCGGCAGCACCTGCAGCGCGGACCGCACCAGGTGGCGCACGTCGCCCCGGCGCACCGAGTCCTCGGGGTTGTGCTCGGCGCTGGCGAGGACCGTGGCGGTGAAGTCGTCCGGGTCGGTCGGCACGGCCCGGCGCAGCCGCAGGGCGTCGATGGCCAGGTTGCGGGTGATCGTCAGGACCCACGAGGTCACCGAGCCCCGCCGCGGGTCGAACACCGGCGCATGCCGCCACACCCGCAGCATCGCCTCCTGGGCCACGTCCTCGGCCACGCCGGCATCGCTCGTCATGGAGTAGGCCAGGCCGAACACCCTGCGCTGGTAGCGCCGGGTGAACGTGACCGCCGCGGACTGGTCCCCCACCGCCATGCCGGCGAGCAGGGCCTCGTCGGGCGCTTCGTCCCCGGCCACACGCGATTCTCTCATCCACAGCTCTACGGACGGGCCCGGGCCCGGGATTCACCCTGTCCCCCAATCCCGGCCGGCCCCCGATCCGTATCCCTGTCGTGGTCACGACCAGCGCCGACATCCGCCCTCCGGCCCGTCTCCGAATGGCTTCCGTGCGCACGCTCCGGTCCCTGTTGCTGGCCGGCCCGGGGCGCTCCCGCCGGCCCCTCGACGTGACGGCAACTGTCGCCTTCGTCGCCGGTGGGGTGCTCCTGGTCTGGTCCGCCTTCATCCACTTCCACCTCTGGGACGAGGCCGACGGGTACCGCTCCATCCCCACCATCGGTCCCCTCTTCCTGCTGCAGTCCATCAGCGCGCTGGTGATCGGCATCGCCCTGGTCGCCGTGCGCCGGCTGTGGGCCGCCCTGATCGGCATCGGGTTCGCCCTGGCCACCATCGCGGGCTTCCTGCTGTCGGTGGCGCGCGGCCTCTTCGGCTTCAAGGACTCGTGGCTGGCCCCCTTCGCCACGCAGGCATTCACGATCGAGGTCCTCGCCGTGGTGGTGCTGACCGCCGCCGCCGCCCTGTGCCTCGCCAGAACGGCCCCCCACGCTCGCGCCGGCGCTACCCCAGCCGGCACCGCGACGTAGGGGCCCTACCGAGCCGGGCCTCGCGTCCCCTTCTCCCGGTGGGGCGCAGGCCCGACTCGGGCCCTCTCAGCGGAGCCCGGCGAACAGATCGTCCTCCGGCACCGGCGCTCCCGTCGAGTCCTGCACCCGGATGAAGCTCTCCGAGCCCATGAGGGACGAGAACAGCTCCACACCCATCTGGAGGAAGAAGATGTTGTCGCTCTGGCTGGCGTGCGCCGCCAGCGACGCGTACTTGCGTGCCGCCACCGCGCTGCAGTCGACCGTCGTCGTGATCAACTCGTCGGGCGTCCCGAAGTCGGGGTTCTCCTCGACTTCGGCCGGCTGCTCGATCCCGGCCTCGGCCAGCACCTCGCCGAAGCCGCGGATCAGCGAGCGCGCCACCGCGGTGTAGTAGAGCTTCGCCGGGATCCCGGACTCGGCGATGGCGGCGCGCGTGACCCGGTTGGCTTGAATGTGATCGGGGTGCCCGTAGAAGCCGTTCTCGTCGTAGGTCACGACGACCTGGGGCTCGAAGGTGCGCATCAGCGCGGCCAACCGGCTGGCCGCGTCCGCCACCGGCGCGTGCCAGAAGGCGTCGGGGGCGTCGTTCTGCGGCCACCCCATCATCCCGGAGTCGTGGTATCCCAGCAGTTCGAGATGGTCCACGCCCAACACCTCGCAGCTCGCCTCGAGCTCCTTGCGGCGGAGCGGAACCACAACGCTCTCGTCGTGTCCGGGTTGATCGGGTTTGACGCCGCCCGGCGCGTCCCCGAGCTCGCCGTTGGTGCACGTGACGAGCACGGTGCGCACCCCTTCGGCGCTGTAGCGGGCGAGGATCCCGCCGGTGCCGATCGCCTCGTCGTCCGGATGGGCGTGGACGGCCATGAGGGTCAGGGGGCGCTCGGGCATGGAGGCAGCGTAGGGGTCGGCGCCGCTGCCGCGATCAGGTCTGCAGATCGCCCACCGCGTCGGCCAGCTGCTCCAGCTCGGCCGGCCACTCGGCCGGCGGCGCCATGGGGCGCACGATGAACTTGGAGAAGCCGACCGCCAAGAAACGCTCGAGCATGCTGCGCAGGCCGCCGCGTCCGACCGGCACGATCTCTTCCAGCGGGCGGCCGCGGGCCCGCCGGGCCAAGGGCGACGACGCCAGCGCGCCGACGTCCGTCCCCTCCGGCGCGTAGGCCAGGCTGACCCCGAAGTGCTCGGGGCTGATGGCGCGGCCGTGTGCGGCCGCCACCCGGTCGATCTCCGCCTTGCCCGCGGCGGCGTCCGCCGGCGTGCAGAAGGCGGGGATCCAGCCGTCGGCCAGGCGCCCGCAGCGGTCGAGCGCCGCCGGCACGTTGCCCCCCAGCCAGACGTCGAACGGATGTTGTGCCGGCTGCGGCGACACCGAGACGTCGGCGAACGACCCGGCGGGCCCGTCGTGACTGACCACCTCCCCCGCCCACAGCCGCCGCAGCACGGGCAGCGCATCCTCCATCTGCTCGGCCCGCGTTGCACTGGGAATGCCGATGGCGCTGCGCTCGCCGCCGACGCCGAGGCCGGGCACGAACGTCAACAGGAAGCGCCCGCCCGACAGCACGTCGAGCGTGGCCACCGCCTTGGCCAGCCAGACCAGGTTGCGCCCAGGCAGGAGCATGGTCGTCCCGATCTTGAGCCCCGGGCACGCGCCGGCGACCCAGGCCAGCCCGACTAGCGGGTCGGGCCCGGGGCGCGTCAACACCTCGGGCAGCCACAGTGAGTCGAAGCCGCGCCCGGTGATCCCCTGCGCCAGCGCGACGGTGGCCTCGGGGCCGAGGTTCTCGCCGCCGGCACTGATGCCGATGCGAACCTTCACGGCGCGTCCCGCAGTGCCGCCACCGCGCGCACCACCCCGGCGTCGTCGACGTCGCGGTGCGTGACGAAGCGCACGATCTCGGGTGCGATGGCGTGCGCCAGCACCCCGTGGCCCTCCAGGTGCGCCAGGAGTTTCTCGGGTGCGGGGTGGGCGAACGCCACGATGTTGGTGCGCACCGAGGCCGGCGCCAGCCCGCACTCGGGCCACCGCTCCGCCACGGCGTCGGCCAGGCGCGCGGCGCGGGCGTGGTCCTCGTGCAGGCGGTCGACCATCTCGTGCAGGGCGAGCAGGCCCGGTGCCGCCAGGACGCCCGCCTGGCGCATGCCGCCCCCGAGTCGCTTGCGGGCCAGCCGGGCCGCGGCCACCACCTCCTCGTCTCCCGCCAACAGCGAGCCCACCGGAGCGCAGAGCCCCTTCGACAGGCAACACATGACCGTGGTGGCGGCGGCGGCCCACTCGGCCGCGGGGACACCCGTCGCCACCTCCGCGTTGAACAGGCGGGCGCCGTCCATGTGGATGGGAACCGTCCCTGCCGCGTCGACGAGCGCCTGCAGGGCTGCCGTCGTCCAGGGCGCACCCGACGCCGCCATGTGCGTGTTCTCAATGCTGACGAGTGAGACCACGGGTTGATGATGCGCGGCCGACCCGATCGCGTGCCGCACGTCGCCCGCGTCCAGCGTGCCGCCGCTGTCGTCGACCGCAATGAATTGGATTCCCGCGTTGAGCGCGGCCGCACCGAACTCGTAGGCGACCACATGCTGACGGCACCCCGCCACCACCGCCGTCCCGGGCGTGGTGAGGACGCGCACGGCGATCTGGTTGGCCATCACCCCCGACGGGACGAAGAGCGCGGCCGGCTTGCCCAGCCGCGCCGCGAAGGCCTCCTCGAGCGCGCGCACCGTGGGATCCTCGCCGTAGTCGTCGTCACCGACATCGGCCTCCGCCATGGCCCGGCGCATGGCCGCAGTCGGTGTCGTGACGGTGTCACTGCGCAGGTCGACCACGTCGGGCACGCGCTCAGGCTAACGGCGCGCCGATAACATCCCGCGATGACCACGCCCCCGTCCACCGCCGGCGACGGACCGGTGCTGCCCCACACGAGCGCCAGCATCCACGAGCTCCTCGACGTCGAGATCCTCGAGGCGGGGCCCGAACGGGTCGTCATGCGGCTCCCGGTGAATTGGAAGGTCCATCAGCCCTACGGGATCCTCCACGGCGGTGTCTCGGCGCTCCTGGCCGAGTCAGCCGCCAGCTTCGGCGCCGCCCTCGCCGCCGAGCCGGGGCGCAGCGTGGTCGGGATCGAGCTCAACGCCAGCCATCTGCGCTCGGTGCGCGACGGCCACCTCACCGCCGAGGCCACGCCGGTCCGGGTCGGGCGCACCGTGCAGGTCTGGCGGATCGGCCTCACCGACGACGAGGGCCGTGCCATCTGCGAGGCCCGCTGCACGCTTTCCGTCCTGGGCGCCCCGGGAGGGGCGGCGGGCGCCGTCCATCCGGTCGCGGCACCACCTGCATCCGAGTAGTCAGGCGCGCGGCCGCCGCGCGTACTATGTCGGTGTGACCCCGGTAGGAAGCGGCGCACCACGACCCTCCCTCGGGTTCATCCTCCCCGCCACCACGCAGGGAGAACTCATGGAGGCTTCCGGTAGTACCCAGAGTACTACCGGAAGCGCCGCCGACGTCGCCGCCCTGTGCCGCCGGGCCGAGGCTACCGGCGCGGACTCCCTGTGGGCGGTCGACCACCTCTATTGGCCCCATCCCATCGCCGAGGCCTTCACCACGCTGGCCATCGCCGCCGCGGCCACGAGCAGGCCGCAGCTGGGGACGTGCGTCCTCCAGCTGCCGCTCCGGCCTCCTTCCGCCGTCGCCAAACAGGCCACCGCCCTCCAACTGCTCTCCGGCGGGCGCTTCGTCCTCGGGCTGGGCGTGGGCATCCACGAGACCGAGTACGTGCGGGCCGGCGTCGACTACCACCGCCGGGGGCGGCTCATGGACGAGGGCGTCGCCGGCCTCCGGCGAGCCTGGGCCGGCCACGAGGCGGGCGGGGGCGACTACGTCCAGGAGCCTGCGTCGGCACCGGTTCCCCTCTGGTTCGGCGGCGCCAGTGCCGCCGCCCGGCGCCGGGCGGCGGCCGTCGGCGACGGCTGGGTGCCCCTCTTCCTCACCCCGGACGAGTACGGCACCGCACTGGTGGCCCTGCGCAAGGAGACGGCCGCGGCCGGACGGGATCCGGAGGCCGTGCAGGCGGGAGTGGTCGTCTTCGCCTGCGTCGGGGACGACGACCAGGCACCGGAGCGCGGTGCCCAGTGGCTCTCGGAGCTCTACCGGCTGCCGCCCAAGGCCTTCCAGCGTCACCTGGTGGCGGGCTCACCCGAGATCTGCGCCCGCGCGCTGGACCGCTACGCGGAAGCCGGGGCCCGGCACATCCTCGTCATGGTGGCGGGCTCCCCCGCCGTCGAGCACTTCGCACAACTTCGAGCGGCGTACGTGGGCGAGCAGCTCCCGGCGCTGGCGGGGGTATCAGCATGAGCACCACTGACGTCGCCATCCTCGGCACCGGCATGACCGACATGAGCCGGCGGGACCAGGAGCCCGATGCCATGGCCTACGAGGTGGTGCACGAGGCGCTCGGCGACGCCGGCGTCTCGGCGCACGAGCTGGGGCTCGTCCTCGTGGGCAACGCCATGGCGGGGCGCCTCAGCGACCAGGGCTGCGTGAAGGGGCAGACCTGGTTGAGGAAGGCGGGCCTGAGTGAGGTCGCGATCATCAACGTCGACAATTCGTGCGCCGGCGGCAGCTCCGCCCTGCATCTGGCCACCATGGCCGCCTCGGCCCAGGATCGACCGGTCCTGGCCGTCGGCGTCGAGAAGATGTGGACCGGTGACCGGGCCCAGACGATCGCCGGCATAGAGGACGGCCTGCCGGCGGAGTACCGCCACGATCTGCACGACCGCCGCCACGCCGACGACAATCCTGCCGGCAGCATCCTCATGGGTCTGAACAACGGCTGGGCCCAGCGGCTCATTGCCGAAGTGGGAGCCACGGTGCGCCAGATCGCGGCGGCCGCCGTGAAGGCGTTCGAGCACGCGGCACGCAACCCCCTGGCTCAGTTCCAGCGGCGCGTGACGATCGAAGAGGTGCTCGCCTCCCCGCAGGTGGCCGGCGTCCTGACCCGGCTGATGTGCAGCTCGTTCACCGACGGCGCCGCCGCCATCGTGTTGGGCGGGTCGTCGGTCCCGGCGCCGGCCGCGGCGCCCCGTATCATCGGCTCGGTGGCGCGTTCAGGAAACGGCTCGATCGACTACCACGACCGCTTGGCCCAGGCCGCCGACGCCGCCTGGGAGGCCTTCGGCTTCGGCCCCGACGAGACCGACCTGCTCGAGCTGCACGACGCCACGGCGGCGGAGGAGCTCTTCGCCCTCGAGTCGCTGGGCTTCTTTGCTCCGGGCGATGCCGGACCGGCCACCGAGTCCGGCGCCACCGGCGTGGACTCCCCCGGGCTCGTGGTCAACTCCAGCGGCGGCCTGGTCGGCCGCGGCCACCCCCTGGGCGCCACCGGGCTGGCGCAGGTGGTCGAGATCGCCACGCAATTCCGGGGCCGGGCCGGTGACCGGCAGGTGACCGGTGCACGCCTGGGCGTCGCCGTGAACACGGGGGGCATCATCTACGGGGACGCAGGGTTCGTGGGCATCCACGCCGTACGCTCCGGATCCGCCGCGTGACGGGCATCAAGATCACGGGTTGGGGCATCGCCGTACCGGACAAGGTCGTCACCAATGACGACATGGCGGTGAACCTCGACACCAGCGACGCCTGGATCGTCGAGCGCACCGGCATCCGGGAGCGTCACATCGGGGGCACCACTTCGGGCCTGGCCATTGAGGCCGCGGTGGCCGCCATGGCCAAGGCCGGACGTACCCCCGCCGAAATCGACAACCTGGTCCTCGCCACGACGACACCCGACGGCATCGTGCCCGGGACGGCCCCCACGGTGCAGCACGGCATCGGCATGAAGGGCGGCGCCTTCGACCTCAACGCCGCCTGCTCCGGGTTCGTCTACGGCCTCGTCACGGCGGCCGGGCTGATCTCCATCGGTTCCGGGCCCGTCCTGCTCATCGGCTCCGAGACCCTGTCACGCATCACCGACATGGACGACCGCAAAATCGCCATCATCGTCGGCGACGGCGCCGGCGCCGTGGTGGTCGAGCCCGCGGAGGGCCCCGGCGGCCTGATCAGTTGGAACCTGAACTCCGACGGGTCCCTCAAGCATCTCCTCCTGTGCGAGCACGGCGGGACCCTGTTCATGGACGGCAAGGAGGTCTTCCGTCGCGCCGTGCGGGTCGTGGTGGAGTCGGCCGAGCGGGCCATGGCCGACGCCGGCCTCGGCCCCGACGACATCGCGCTGATGGTCCCGCATCAGGCCAACGTGCGCATCATTCAGGCGGCCTGCCAGAGACTCGGGATCCCCGAAGAGCGGACCGCCGTGGTCATCGACCGCTACGGCAACACCTCGTCGGCCTCCATTCCGCTGGCCCTCAACGACGCGCTCGAGAGCGACCGCGTCCATGACGGCGACAATGTCCTCCTCACGGGATTCGGCGGCGGCATGACGTGGGCCAGCGCCGTCTACCGCTGGAGCACATGAGCGAGCGGGAGGCCGCGGCGGATCCGGCACTGGTCATTCTGGCGGCCGGGCGGGCCCGCCGGTACGGCGGCTGCAAACCGCTGGCGCCCGTCGGCCCCCAGGGCGAAGCCGTCATCGATCTCGTCGCGTCCGACGCCATTGCCGCCGGGTTCGGGTGCATCGTCCTCGTGCTGGGGCCGAGCACGGGCCCGGCCATCCGCTACCACGTCGTGCACACGTGGCCGGCGGCCGTCGACGTGCGCTTCGCCGATCAGCCGGCGCCTCTCGGCACGGTGCATGCCGTGCTCAGCGCGTCCGCCCACGTGGGGCAGAGCCCCTACGGAGTGGGCAACGCGGACGACATCTACGGCCAGGCGGCGTGCGCCCAACTGGTGACCCACCTGCGGAGCCAGACCGAGACCAACGCGCTGGTGGGCTACCGACTCTCGGATGCCGTCATCGGCACGTCGCCCGTGACACGCGGCATCTGTCGCGTGGCGCCCGACGGCACGCTCCTGGGTGTCGACGAACGGCGCCAGGTCACGCCGACACCCGACGGGGGCTTCGTCGCCGGCGACGGCCGGGAGCCCTCCAGGCTCCCGCCGGACGCCCGGGTGTCCATGAACCTGTGGGGCTTCACCCCCGCCTTCCACAAGACCCTCCACGCCGCGATGGAGGCCGCCACCGACGCCTCCGAGGACGCGGAGGTGCTCCTGCCCGAGGTGGTCGCCGACTCGCTGGCCACCTCCTCGTTCCGTGTCCTGGAGGCCCAGGGCCGCTGCATCGGCGTCACGCACCCCGACGACCTGGGCCTGGTGCAAGCCGAGCTGAATCGCCAGGTGGCGGCGGGCGAGCGCCCGGCCCGCCTGTGGTCCGGCCTCCACTGACCCGGCACTCCCGGCGCGCCCGGCAGGAGCCGGAATCCCCGCCCTTTGTCCCCCGGGCACCGTGGGGTCGCCCCCCTACGGGCGTTATCCAGGCATGGGGAATGGGAGGGAGTACCGGGAGCGGCGTCCGGTCGCGTCGTGCGGGTGCTCCCTCAGGGGCCCGGACGCGACGCAACCCCGAGTAACCGTTCGGCCGAAGCCTCCCGTGCTCCTCGGGGCCACGTCAGCGACAGCCCGCTGGCGCCGTGCCGGGGTCGTGTCGGACAACCCCCGCCCGGGCCGGTCCCGGCGGCTCCAGGGAAGCCACCGTGACGCACCACGGACCATCTGCAGTCGGATCCTCCAACCCACTCCGGTCACGCCCCCCTCGCGGGGCTCGCTCCCTTCCCTCGATCCCGCCTTGCAGCGTTCTCTCGGCTTCCCCCCGTTCCGCCTTGCGGCTTCCCTTCGGGCTTCCCTCACTCCCACCTTGCGGTGTTCGCTTGAGGTTCGGTGGGCTGTCGTTTCCGAACTGGGGACACATTGCGCCACTCGAAACACCGGGTCAATGCCGTTTGGCGAAATCCAGACGTTCTCCCCACCTTTCTCCGCCTCGTCCCCAGGGTCCGTCTCATCCATCCCCAGCTCATCCCCATGGTGAGATCGCCTCGCCGCCGCCGCCGCACGGCCGTCGTCACCCTCGTGGGTGCGACCGCGGTGGCGGCCCTCTTCGGACTCGGCGTCCTCAGCGCCGGCGCCCGTACGGCCGACGACGCCTCCATTTCGCCGGCGCAGTACCTCTCGACCGGCGCGCTCGGCGCCGCCGCCGGCGACAACGCCCTCGGATTGCGCACGTCCTACTTCGACCCGCCGGCGCTGGCGGACCCCTCTGCGCCGGGCTTCACCATCAACTCGGGCGCCGACCAGCCCGACCCGTTCATGGTGCAAGAGGGCGGCCGCTACTACCTCTTCACGTCGCAGGACAAGGTGCCCCAGAACGTCCCGGTGCGTTCCGGCACCGTCGTCGGCCAGTGGGGCGGGCCCAGCGACGCCCTGCCCGACCCTCCCGCGTGGGCGGCGCCAGGCGTCATGTGGGCACCCGACGTCGCCCAGTTCGGCAACCACTTCCTCCTGTACTTCACCTCGCAGCTCCGCGGGGTGTCCCCCGCCACCATGTGCATCGGTGACGCCATCAGCACCGACGTCGCCGGGCCGTACATCGCCTCACCGACCCCGTTCATCTGCCAGCAGGCGCTCGGTGGCTCCATCGATCCCCGTGTCTTCGACGATGCCGACGGCCAGCCCTACATGATCTGGAAGTCCGACCAGAACGCCCGCTCGGACAGCGTGAACACGCAGATCTACAGCCAGCCGCTCAGCGCCGACGGCCTCCACCTCCTCGGGCAGCCGACCGTGATCTTCGGCCCGGACGAAGCGTGGCAGGGGCACATCGTCGAGGCGCCCCAGCTCGTGCTCGTGCGCGGCACGTACTACCTCTTCTACTCGGGTGGATGGTTCAATCAGAGCGGCTACTCCATCGGGGCGGCACGCTGTTCGGGTCCACTGGGGCCGTGCACCGACCTGAGCGCCACGCCTCTGCTCGGTTCCAACTCCCAGGGTGACGGCCCGGGCGAGGAGTCGGTCTTCGCCAACGCGGCGGGGCTCTGGCTGCTCTACACGCCCTTCAGTTCCACGCTCCCCCTGCCGGGTCCGCCCCGCCCGGTCTCCATGGCCCATCTCGGCTTCGGCCCTTCCGGGCCGTACCTGGCGGCACCGCTGGAGGTATCCGGACCGGGCTGATCACCGCGGCCAGCGCCGAGCACGAACCGGTGGACCCGATGGCGGACCGTATGCTCCTTGCGCATGCAGCTGAGCCCTGAGTGCGCCCGCGTTCTGGGGGCGCTGGTGGAGAAGGGTCTGGCGACCCCCCAGCAGTACCCGCTCACGGTCAACGCACTGCAGGCGGCCTGCAACCAGACCTCCAATCGGGAGCCGGTGGTCAACTACGACGAGACCACCGTGCTCACCGCACTCGCTGCGTTGAAGGACCAGAAGCTTGTCCGCTTCGTCCTGCCGTCGCACGGCCGATCCGTCGTCCGCTACCGCCAGGTGCTCGACGAGGCGCTCGGGCTCGACGCGCGGCAGTGCGCCATTCTCGCCGTGCTCCTCCTCCGGGGGCCCCAGACGGTGGGCGAGCTGCGCATCAGGACCGAGCGGATGGCCCGCTTCGACGACCTGCGCGACGTGGAGCACGAGCTCGACCTCCTCGTCGGGCGGGAGGAGCCGTTGGCCCACAACGCCGGGCGGCGGCCCGGCCAGAAGGAAGAGCGCTGGGCGACGACCCTGACCGCGGCGCCCGACGCGACCGCGTCACCGGCACCCGCCGCCGACGACCGCCTGACGAGCGGCCCCGGCGAAGGCGGTGCCGACCTGCGCGCCGAGGTGGCCGACCTCAGGGCCGAGGTGGCCGACCTCCGGCGCGAGATACTGGAGCTGCGGGAGAGCCTCGGCGGCTGAGCCGCGTGCCGACCGGCGCGGAGTTAGAGCGGGGTGACGTAGGCCCCGGAGATGCCGCCGTCGACGAGGAACGTCGACGCAGTCATGAAGGACGAGTCGTCCGAGGCCAGGAACGCCGCCGCCGCTGCGATCTCCGTTGCCTCGCCGAAGCGGCCCATGGGGATGTGGACCAGGCGCCGCGCCGCTCGCTCCGGGTCCTTGGCGAAGAGCTCCTGGAGCAGCGGCGTGTTGACCGGACCCGGGCACAGCGCGTTGACGCGCACCCCCTGGCGCGCGAACTGCACTCCCAGCTCGCGCGACATGGCCAGCACGCCGCCCTTCGATGCCGTGTAGCTGACCTGGCTCGTGGCCGCCCCCATGACGGCCACGAAGGAGGCGGTGTTGATGATGGACCCCTTGCCGCGGGCGAGCAGATGGGGCAGGGCGTGCTTGCAGCACAGGTAGACCGACGTGAGGTTCACCCGCTGCACGCGGTCCCAGGCGTCGAGACCGGTCTCGAGAATGGAGTCGTCGTCGGGCGGGCTGATGCCGGCGTTGTTGCAGCAGATGTCGATGCCGCCGTAGCGGCCGGCCACCTCGCCGTACAAGGCCTCGACCTCGTCGGAGGACGTGACGTCGGCCCGGATGTACATCCCTCCCACCGCGGTGGCGACCGCGGTGCCGGCCTCCTCGTCGAGGTCCACCACGGCCACCCGCGCGCCCTCGCTGGCGAAGCGCTCGCACATGGCGCGCCCGATGCCGCTGGCACCGCCGGTGACGACGGCGACACGATCGACGAGGCGGCTGGCGTACGGGGTTGTCTCGCTCATCTCTCTCCTACTCCGAACTGATGAAGACGTTCTTCACGTCACTGAAGGCCTCGAGGGCGTCGGGACCGAGCTCGCGCCCGATCCCCGACTGCTTGGCCCCGCCGAACGGCGTCCAGTACCGCACCGACGAGTGCGAGTTGACCGAGAGCGTGCCCGTCTCGACCCGCGGGCGACGCGCAGCGCGCGTCCGACGTCGCGCGTCCAGAGGGAGCCCGACAGCCCGTAGGGCGTGTCGTTGGCCAGGCGGACGGCGTCGGCCTCGTCCTCGAAAGGGATGACCGCGACCACCGGGCCGAAGATCTCCTCGGTGGCGGCCCGCGCACCGGGGTCGACCGGCGCCAGCACGGTGGGCGCGAACCAGTTGCCCGGGCCGTCGGGGCAACTGCCGCGGAAGGCCACCGGCGCGTCGTCGGGGACGAAGGAGGCGACGCTGGCCAGGTGCGCCTCCGAGATGAGCGGGCCCATCTCGGTCTCCTCGAGCGTCGGGTCACCGACACGCACCCCGGCGACCGCGGGCTCCAGCAGTGCCATGAACCGTTCGTAGGCGGAGCGCTGCACCAGAATGCGCGAGCGGGCGCAGCAGTCCTGCCCGGCGTTGTCGAACACGCCGTAGGGCGCCCGGGCCGCCGCCAGTTCGAGGTCGGCGTCGGCGAAGACGATGTTGGCGCTCTTCCCGCCGAGCTCGAGCGTGACCCGCTTGATCTGCTCGGCGCAGCCGGCCATCACCTGGCGTCCCACCTCGGTGGAGCCGGTGAAGCACACCTTGCGCACGGCGGGGTGGTCGACGAAGCGCTGTCCCACCACGCTTCCCTTGCCGGGGAGGATCTGCAGCACGCCCTCGGGTATGCCCGCCTCGAGGGCGAGCTCGCCGATGCGCAGCGCGCTCGAGGGGGGTCAGCTCGGCCGGCTTGAGGACGACGGTATTGCCGGCCGCCAGAGCGGGCGCGAAACCCCAGCCGGCGATCGCCATCGGGAAGTTCCAGGGCACGATGATGCCCACCACGCCGAGTGGCTCGTGGAAGGTGACGTCGAGACCACCGGGCACCGGGATCTGCCGACCGCTGTGCCGCTCGGGCGCGCCGGCGTAGAACTCGATGACGTCGCGCACGTTGCCCGCCTCCCAGCGGGCGTTCCCGAGCACATGGCCGGCGTTGATGACCTCCAGGGCGGCCAGCTGCACGATGTCGGCGTCGACGGCGGCGGCGAAGCGACGGAGCAGACGGGCGCGGTCCCCGGGAGCGACGGCCCGCCACTCGTCGAAGGCGGCGGCGGCCCGCGCGATGGCGGCGTCCGTCTGCTCGGCGGTGAGGCTCTCGATGGTGGTGAGGACCTCTCCGGTGGCTGGGTTGCGGACGTCCACGCCGTGATCTTTGCCGATGGCGGACCGAACTCCCCAACCGGGCT
This sequence comes from uncultured Acidimicrobiaceae bacterium, assembly GCA_963843365.1. Lineage (GTDB taxonomy): Bacteria > Actinomycetota > Acidimicrobiia > Acidimicrobiales > RAAP-2 > Bog-473. The sequence continues at coordinate 292,583 of CAWJKG010000002.1, forward strand.
GCCCAGGACCCCCGCCGGCGACGGACGACCGCGCCGGTACAGTGCGGGGCCGTGCCAGAGCCCTCCGCCGCCGCGACCGTCCAGTTCAACCTGGCCAAGGCCTTCGACACGCTCGTCGAGACCTTGGCCGACCGCGAGTGCATCGTGTGGCGGGACCGGCGTCTCAGCTACGGCGACCTGGCCGAGCGCTCCCGCCGGCTCGCCTCGTACCTGCACGGCCGCGGCCTGGGGGCGCACCGCGACCGGTCCGAGCTGCAGGGCTGGGAGTCGGGGCAGGACCACCTCGCACTGGCCCTCTACAACGGCAACGAGTACCTGGAGGGGATGCTGGGCTCCTACCGGTCCCGTGTGGCCCCGTTCAACGTGAACTACCGCTACGTGGGCGAGGAACTGCAGTACCTGCTCGACGACGCCAAGCCCCGCGCCATGATTCTGCACTCCTCGCTGGCGCCGACGCTGGCCGAGGTGCTGCCGACACTGGACTCGCCCCCCGACGTGCTGCTCCAGGTCGAGGACGACTCGGGTCACCCCCTCCTCCCCGGGGCGGTCTGGTACGAGGAGGCACTGGCCGCGTCCTCGCCCGACGGTCCGCCGGTCGACCCTTCCCCCGACGATCTCTACGTGCTCTACACGGGCGGCACGACCGGCATGCCCAAGGGCGTGCTGTGGCGCCAGCACGACATCTTCATGGCGGCCATGGGCGGACGGCAGGTGGGATCGTGGAACATCGTGCACAGCTACGAGGAGCTGACCGAGCGGCTGGCCGGGTGCTATCCGGTCCGCCTCATGGTCCTCCCGCCGCTCATGCACGGCGCGGCGCAGTGGGCCTGTTTCATGCTGATGGCGCAGGGCGCCACCCTCATCTTCCCGGACGAGACCCGCCGGGTCGTGCCCGACGACGTCTGGTCGGTGGTCGAGCGCGAGAAGGCGAACTCCATGACGATCGTGGGTGACGCCGTGCTGCGTCCCCTGCTCGTGCAGCTCGACAAGAAGGCGTACGACCTCTCCTCGTTCTTCGCCGTCGGCAACGGCGGCGCCCCGCTGACGCCCGCCGTGCGGGCCATGGCGGTGGAGCGCATCCCCAACCTCGTCATCTCGGACTCGGCGGGCTCCTCGGAGACCGGGGCGCAGATGCACGTCACGTCCATGGACGACGTGGAGGTGGGCTCGTTCATTCCCGGGCCGGGGACGGTGGTCGTCGACGAGACGCTGACGCAGGTGCTCGAGCCGGGGCACGAAGGCAACGGCTGGCTGGCGCAGACCGGGAGCGTGCCCCTCGGGTATCTCGGCGACCCGGAGAAGACGGCGCGCACCTTCCCCGTGATCGACGGCGTCCGCTACTCCATCCCCGGCGACCGGGCGCGTTACGGGGCCGACGGACAGATCGAGCTGCTGGGCCGGGACTCGGTGACGGTGAACTCGGGCGGCGAGAAGATCTTCGTCGAAGAGGTCGAGCGGGCCATCGCCGGGCACCCCGCCGTGGCCGACGTGGTCGTCGTGGGCCGGCCGTCGGAGCGCTGGGGCCAGGAGGTGGTCGCCGTCGTGCAGCTGGCAGAGGGCACGACGACGACGGGCGAGTCGGTGGTGGAGGAAGCCTCGACGCACATCGCCCGCTACAAGCTGCCCAAGGACGTGGTGTTCGTGGAGCTCATCCAACGCTCGCCCTCGGGCAAGGCCGACTACCGCTGGGCGGCCGAGACGGCCGTCTCCGCCGCCGGGGGCTAGCGACGCCCGCTACCCCATCGCCGGGAGCCGTCGTGCGTACCGCACGGCTGGTGCTGCGACCGTTCACCGCTATGGACCGGGCGCCCTTCGCCGAGCTCAACGCTCACCCCGCCGTGGTGGAATCCCTCGGCTCGTGCCCGACGCGGGCCGAGAGCGACGCCATGGTCGACCGCTACCGGGCCGAGATGGCCCGGGAGGGCTGGGGGCTCTGGGCGGTCGAGGAGACGGGCGGCGCGCCCTTCGTCGGCATGGTGGGCCTGCACCGTGTCCGTGACGTCATGCCGTTCGCTCCCGCCATCGAGGTCGGGTGGCGGCTGCACCCCGACCACTGGGGCCGCGGCTACGCCACCGAGGCGGCCGCCGCCTCCCTCGACTACGGGTTCGGCCCGGCGGGCATGGTCGAGATCGTCGCCTTCACGACGACGGTGAACACGCGCTCGCAGGCGGTCATGGCGCGGCTCGGCATGACGCACGACGCCGCGGACGACTTCGACCACCCGGGCCTGCCGGAGGACAGCCCGCTGCGGCGCCACGTGCTCTATCGCATCGGCGCACCGACCGCGCCGTCACAGGCCGGCCCTCGCGTGGCGCCATGAGCGACACGCCGGCGCGAGAGCCGGGGCCGACGCGGTGCGACTGGGCCGGCAGCGATCCCGACATGGTGGCCTATCACGACACCGAATGGGGCGTGCCGGTGCACGACGACCCCACCCATTTCGAGTTCCTGGTGCTGGAGGGCGCCCAGGCGGGTCTGAGCTGGTCGACCATCCTGAAGCGCCGGGCCGGGTACCGCAAGGCCTTTGCCGGCTTCGACCCGGCCAAGGTGGCGCGCTTCACACCGGCGCGGGTGGAGAAGCTGCTCGGCGACCCGGGCATCATCCGGAACCGGGCCAAGGTGGAGTCGACCGTGGGCAACGCCCGCGCCTTCCTCGCGGTGCAGGAGGAGTTCGGATCCTTCGACGCCTACATCTGGGGCTTCGTGGGCGGGCGGACGCTGGTCAACAGGTGGCGCCGCACGGCGCAGCTCCCCGCGGTCAGCCCCGAGTCGGAGGCCTTCAGCGCCGACCTGCGCCGGCGCGGCTTCCGCTTCGTCGGGCCCACCGTCTGCTACGCCCACCTGCAGGCGTCGGGGCTGATCAACGACCACCTGGTCGGCTGCTTCCGCTACGCCGAGCTCACAGCCTCCGGCCCATCAGGACGCGGCACGCCGAAGCGCGCCATGACCGGCTCCTCGGCGGGCCGGCCGTGGGCGCGCCAGAAGTCGTCGACCGAGCCGCGCGCCACGAACCCCTCGGACGCGTAGAAGGGCCCGTTCCACGGGATGTCCCGGTAGGTGGCGAGGGTGATGTCGTCGTACCCCTGGGCGGTGGCCCAGTCGCAGCCGGCCCGGAGCAGGGCCCGCCCGATGCCGCGCCCGGCGTGGGCGGGCAGGACGGAGAGCTGCTCCAGGTGGGCCCCGGCCCGGCCGTCGGACAGGCGGGTCACGGCGTCGATCCGGCACAGGCCGAGCGGCGGGTCGCCCGCCACGAGCACGACCAGGGCGGCGGCGAATTCCTCCACCGTGCCGGGGCCCGGGAGCGGCCCGATGCCGAGGGGCTCGAACATGGTGTCGGCCGCCGCCTCGATGGCGGGCAGGAGGGCGAGCTCGCCGGGGCGGGCGGGACGGATGGACGGGACCGCAGGGCGTCGGGGATGCGGCGAGGGATCGTTGCGCTCCACCCGGCGACGGTAGCGTTCGCCCCGTGCGCGCCGCCGTCTGCAACGAGCTGGGCCCACCTTCGGTCCTGCGGGTCGAGGAGCGACCGGACCCCGAGCCCGGCGCGGGCGAGGTCGTGGTGGCGGTGGAAGCGGCCGGCGTGAACTTCGTCGACGGCCTGTTCGTGGCCGGGCAGTACCAGATGAAGCCCGTGCTGCCCTTCGTGCCGGGGAGCGAGGTGGCGGGGCACGTCGTCGCGGTGGGGCCCGGGGTGGACGGTCTGGCTGCGGGCGACCGGGTGCTGGCGTCCGTCGGCCTGGGTGGCTTCGCCAGCCGGGTGGTCGTGCCCGCGGACACCGCCATCGCACTGCCCGAGGGCATGGATGCGGCCCGGGCGGCCACGTTCACCCAGAGCTACAGCACCAGCCTCTTCGCGTTGCGCGACCGGGCCCATGCCGCACCCGGGGAGACGGTCCTGGTGCTGGGCGCCGGCGGCGGTGTCGGCCTGGCCGCCATCGGGGTGGCGCGGGCGCTCGGGTGCCGGGTGCTCGGGGTGGCCTCGAGCGCGGACAAGCGCCAAGCCGCGCTCGAGGCGGGCGCCGAGGCCGTGGTGGACCCGGCGGTCGAAGGGGTGAAGGAGGCGGCACGGGCCTGGGCGGGCGGGAGCGGCGTGGACCTGGTGGTGGACCCGATCGGTGGTGCGCTGGCGGAGCCGTCGCTGCGGGCGTTGGGCGACCGGGGCCGGTATCTCGTCATCGGCTTCGCGTCGGGCGACATCCCGTCGGTGCCGCTCAACCAGGTGCTGCTGCGCAACCGGTCCGTCATCGGGATCGACTGGGGCATCTGGGCCATGACCCACGCCGCCGAGCAGCGCGCCCTCCTCGACGACCTCTTGTCCATGGTGGACGCGGGCACGCTCGACCCGGTGCACCCGGCCGAGTACCCGCTCGAGGACGTGGCCCGCGCGCTCGACGACCTGCTGGGGCGGCGCGCCGTGGGGAAGATCGCGCTGGTGCCCTAGCGGTGTCGTCGGCTCAGGACTTGTCGATGTGGAGCGGGAAGCTGAAGGGAGTGCGCGTGATGACGAGCCGGTACGTCCCCGGCGTCACCCGGCGCGTGCTGTTGGGCTTCGTCTGGTCCCACGAGCCGGTACCCGAGACGGTCGCACCGGGGGCCAGCTGAGCGAACCCGAGCGCCGGGCAGTTGACGACCTCGTCGCCGGGCCACACGTCGTGGCGCTGCGCATTCTCGATCTCGAACCCCACCGAGCCGCAGGGGCCGGCCGTGAGCACGGTCGAGGTCGGTCCCGGGGCCGCGCCGGCGTAGGGGGCGGTGTAGTTGCACGACGCCGTACCGGAGTTGCGCACCGTGAACGAGACGCGGAGCGGCGCGCCCGGGTGGAGGGTGAGGGTGTTGACGACGACCAGGAGCTCGGTGGTCTTGGCCGGGCAACTCCAGAAGGCGGCATGGCCGGTCTGGGCCAGCGCCGGCGCCTTGGCCAGCGTGGTGCCCTTCCGCGCTGCCGCGGCCGGTCCGGCGCCCCAGGCGATCGGCGCCAGCGCCGACAGGGCCGTGGCGATGGCGGCGGCCGCGACGGCCGGGTGGCAAAGCCGGCGCCCGGCGTCCCTCCCCATCCCTCCAGATTGCCTGATGGCGCGTGTCCGCTTCAGTCGGCGAAGTGCGGGATGACCTCGGTGCCCATGAGCTCGATCGTCTGCATGACGGACTCGTGGGAGATCTTGTACGGGTTGACCAGGCACAGCAGGAGGTCGACCCCGGCGGCCTCGTAGGCGCGGCAGGCCTCCAGGCACTCGTCGGGTGTCCCGAGGACACACGCGTTGGCATCCACCAGGTACTCGAGACTGAGGAGGTCGAGCGTGCCCTCGTCGTCCGTCTTCTTCATGTCGGCGGCGTAGGAGTAGCTGCCCAGTTCCTGCTTGCGCTCCGCCATCCAGTCCGTGAGCGTGGCGATCTGGCGCGGCGCCGGTCTTGGGATACCACTCGAACGACTCGCGCGCGGCCGCCTTCGCCTTCTCCGAGTCGGGCCCGCACAGGGCCATGGTGAACGTCGCCGCCTGGTTGTGCACGAAGGCCCCGACCGGCTGGGTGCACTTCTCGACCGCGGCCCGGTAGACGTCGATCTTCCGCTTCACCTCGCTCGGGGGCAGGCCCACGGCGAAGGAGCACAGTCCGAGACCGAGGTCGCCCACCTGGGCGTGCCCCTCGTCGCTGGTGGTGGCGCCCCACAGCGGCGGGTGGGGCTTCTGCCACGGCTTGGGCTGCACGCGGCGGCGCGGCATCTGCCAGTACTCGCCCTCGAACTCGTACTCCTCGTTGGTCCAGCACCCCACAATGTGGCCGAGGGCCTCCTGCCACATCTGGCGGGTCACCGCGGGGTCGATGCCGAAGCCCTCGAGCTCGGTCCGCGTGGCCGATCGGCCGGCGCCCATGTCGACGCGGCCCTTGGAGAGGAGATCGAGCACCGCCACCGACTCGGCGGTCCGCACCGGGTGGTTGTACGGCTTCGGCATGAGGCGCACGCCGTAGCCGAGGCGGATGTTCTCGGTCCGTGCCGCGATGGCGCCGTAGAGGACCTCGGGGTTCGAGCAGTGGGAGTACTCCTGCAGGAAGTGGTGCTCCACCGTCCAGAACGCATGCCAGCCGTGACGGTCGCCGGCGATCGCCTGCTCGAGCGTGTTCTGGTACGCCACCAGCTCGCTGTCCTCCCCCCAGGGGCGAGGCACCGGGATCTCGTAGAACAGCGCGAACTTCATGGCGTGGCTCCCCCCGGAAACGGTGGACGGTGAACCCGGGAAGCGCCCCGGGCTAGAACAGTGCCCTGCTCCTATCAGCCCGGGTCACCCGGGCGCAACCAAACGGAGGCATCATGCGTGGACTGGACGGCCGGACTTACATCGTCACGGGCGCGGCGTCGGGCATCGGCCGGGCGACGGCGGCCCGGCTCCTCGAGGAGGGGGCGCGTGTCGTGGGGGCCGACCTGGCCCCGGGGCCGGAGGCGCTGGCGGACGGGAAACGCTGGCTCTTCACCCACGTCGACGTGGCGGACGAGGAATCGGTGGTGGAGCTCGTGCGCGCCGCGGTGGCCTTCGGCGGCACGGTCGACGGCCTCGTCAATGCGGCGGGCGTGGCCGGCGGTGGGCCGGTGCACATGCTCCCGGCCGACGAGTGGGCGCGCGTCATCGCGGTCAACCTCACCGGCACCTTCCTGACGGCCAAGCACGTGATCGACCAGATGTTGCGCCAGCCCCGACGCGCGGAGGGGCCGCGCGGCTCCGTGGTGACGGTGGCCAGCATCGAGGGCCTCGAGGGCACCGCCGGCGGGAGCGCCTACAGCGCGTCGAAGGGCGGCGTGGTGATCCTGACCAAGAACATGGCCATCGACTACGCAGGGCGCGCCATCCGGGTCAACGCCATCTGTCCCGGCTTCATCGAGACCCCGATGACCGCATCGGTCTTCGGCCCGGGCATGGAGGCGGCGCTGGCCGACATCGTGCACGAGCACAAACTGGGACGGCGCATGGGCCGGCCCGAGGAGATCGCCGCCGCCGCGGTGTTCCTGCTCTCCGACGACGCCTCGTTCATCACCGGCCATGCCCTCCCCGTCGACGGCGGCTACACGGCGGGCCGGGACCACGGGGTGACCGACATGCTCGGCCTCTCCGGGCCCGAGTGACGCCGGACGGGTGACGGCGACGGCTGGACAGGATGTCATCCCCTCTCGATACGAAGCGCATTCCTGGAAGGACCATGTCGCCGCATCATGGCGCCTCGGTGCTAGAAAGCGATCTTTGGAGGTGTGCGACATGCGGCTAATGGCGCGAGCAGGGTTTCTCTTGATCGCCATTTGTTCAATGACTGGGGGGTTCCTTCTTGCTCAGCCCACAGAGGCCGGGGCAGACCAGTCTGGCGGTTACTGGCTTGTCGGATCCGACGGGGGTGTTTTTACGTTCGGAAACGCCTCGTTCTACGGTTCGACTGGGTCACTGCACCTGCAACGACCGGTTGTGGGGATCGTACTGAGCGAGACACACCAGGGCTACTGGCTCGTTGCCTCCGATGGGGGCATATTCAGCTACGGAAACACCTCCTTCTACGGCTCCATTCCAGGTCTCGGGATCCATCCAGCGGGGTCGGGGCTTCCCAACAGCCTGAATTCACCGATCGTCGCCATGGTCAGCAGTAACGATGGCGGCGGTTACTTCATGGTTGGAGCTGACGGTGGAGTCTTTGCATTTGGCGACGCCACGTTCGCAGGCTCTTGTCCAGGGATCGGTGGTTGTTCTGGAACAGCGGTGGGTGTCGTTCCAACCAGAGGCACCAACGGCGGGTATTGGGTTGTCACCTCGACCGGGAATGTCTATGGCTTCGGCACTCCGAGTTATGGGCAGCCCGGACCGCAGTCCTCACCGATAACTTCTGCCACGGTGTCGTACAACCTCAGTGAGGGATACGGCGGCGGCTACTACGTCCTAGACGCAAACGGTCAGGTTTTCGCATATGGCAATGCCGACAAATCTTTCGGCTCCATACCGACCGGCCAAGCCGGCGGCAATAATCCTGCGACGGCAATCGTCGTACATCTCAGCGCCTATGCATCTGGTGATGATGGCTACTGGGTAGCAACAGCAAATGGCACTGTCTTCGGGTTGGGAGCACCCTCATTTGGAGGAATGAACGGGACCAATCTCAATGGTCGCGTCATCGCCATGGCTGGCTATTAGTAGGACAGCCATCTAGTAGGGCAGCCATCCCGCATCGAGACTCCTATGGACCGTCAAGGAGGAGCTGCTCCCGCTGTAGGAGTCGTGGACCTCCTGAGCAATTGAGCGCTTGGGGCAGATCAGCCCAACAGCATTTGCGCGTGGGCGTAGTCCAGGACGACCCAGCCGTACCTCCGGAGCTGGTCCGAGCCCAACAGACCCTGTGTTCCCGAGAGCCCGACGCCGAACGCGGCGGAACCGAGCAGCTGGGAATGGAGCGCCAAGCCCGGGATCGACCAGTCCCCCGAGTGCACCAGCGGCACCGTGATGACCGAGCACACCGTGGACTGGCGCTGGGCCAGGTTGGAGCCCTGCAGGCCCTCGCTCCGGGCCACGGCCGAGGACACGACGCTCTGCGACGAGCCGGTGTCCACCACGAAGGCGCGTCGGGTTCCGCCGGCGAACCGGACGGCCACGCCGAGCGACACGTCGCCCTCGGTCGGTGTCACCGTGAGGGGCACCGTCGTGCCGCCGCCGCCCTGCGTCAGGGATGCCGGGACCGGTCCCCGGGGGCCGGTGAACGGCGAGGTCTGCGCGAGTGGCGCACCCTCCGGACCCGGCAGGACCAGCGCGCCGGCACCGAAGTCCAGGCGCACGGCGCCGAAGCGCGAGAGCACGTCGGAACCGAGGAGTCCGTCGGGCTCACCCTTCCCGCCCATCTGCGGGAGCGTCGCCGCGGTGAGCGCCTGCGGCGTCAGGGTCACCCCGTCGAGCGACCAGGCGCCCACCGAGACCGGCTGGGCGGTCCCCGTGCACCCGACGCCCGCGAACTGGGTGGCGAGGCCTGCCGTCGCCAAGTGGAGGCGGTGGGCCAGCGCGGCGTCGATGGTCGACTGCCCCGCACCGGTGTCGAGGACGAACGGATAGGGGCCCTGTCCGTCGATGCACACGTCGACGGACTCGGCCACCTGCCCGGCGACGATGCTCACCGTCATCGGCACCCGCACGCCTCCCCCGGGCTGCCCGGCGGCACCGGTGCATCCGCCGCGCGCCGGGGGCAGGCCGAAGGTGACCTGTGGTTCGACGTGCACGGTCGTGTGCGGCCGCAGCGGCGGCCCGCTCACCGCCGCCGCCAGGACGAGCACCAGGACGGTAACCCCGATCGCCACCAGGGCGACGGCGAGCAGACCCCGGTGCCCGCGCAAGGGCTTAGCGGCTGACGGCGATGCGCACGGTGGCGATCGCCATGCGCGCGCCCAACACGAGCGCCGCCAGAGGCAGCGCGACGCGGCGCCAGCCCTTCGTGGTGCGGGAAGTGAAGCGCAACGCCGATCGGTGGTGGGCCGCCATCATGCGGTAGGGATGCCGTGCCGTGCTGACGCCCTGAATGTGCGTCACCTCCGCCCGGCCGGCGAACCCGACGCCCCACCCGGCGTCGTGGGCGCGCCAGCACAGGTCCATGTCCTCGTTGTACATGAAGTAGGCCTCGTCGAAGCCGCCCAGCTCCTCGAGCGCACGCCGGCGGGCGAGGAAGAAGGAGCCCGACACCCATCCGGCCTCCGTGACGACGTCCCCGTCGGGCGTACCCGGGTTGTAGCGCAGCGTGAAGGGGTTGTCGGGATGGAAGAGCGCCAGCAGTGCGTGCCCGGCCGCATCGGTGAAGCTGGGAAAGTTCCGCACGGACGGGTACACCTCACCGGACTCTGTCAGGATCCGCGGTCCCACCAGTGCCCAGGCCGGTCGGTTCTCGAGCGCGTCCTGCAGCCCCACGAGTGCGCCGGGGTGGGCCACCAGGTCGGGATTGCAGACGAGGACCAACTCGGGCGGCGCCTCGTCCCCCGCCAGCGCGGCCAGTCCCCGATTGGCCCCCGCGCCGTAGCCGACGTTGTGGCCCGGGCGGACCACACGGAGAGGCCCCGTCCGCCCGTCCGTGCGCAGCTCCTCGAGTGCGACGGACGAGCTCCCGGCCGCCCCGTTCTCGACCACGACGACCGTCGCCGCTCCGTTCTCGAACAGCGAGCGGACGCAGTCCGTGAGCAGCGGTCCGGCGTCGTGGTCGACGACGACGGCGCCGATCGCGGCGGACACCCGGTGCTCAGTACTCCCGGGTGAAGCGGAACTTCACCAGCGCCCTCAGCGCGCTGAATCCGTCCCGCCAGGTGATCTTCTTCCCCTCGTCGTGCTCGCGGCCGGCGTACGAGATCGGCACCTCGTAAATGCGGTAGCCCCGCCGCAGCACCTTGGCGGTGATTTCGGGTTCGAAGTCGAACCGGTTGGAGACGACCGTCAGCCCGTCGAGCACGCGCGCGTCGAACAACTTGTAACAGGTCTCCATGTCCGAGAGCGTCGTCCTGTAGAGGATGTTGGTGACGAGCGACAACAGGCGGTTGCCGAACCAGTGCAACGGCATCATGTTCTTGCGCTCGCCCGTGAAACGACTCCCGTACACGACGTCCGCCTTGCCACGCAGGACCGGCTCCAACAGCCGCGGCCAGTCGTTGGGATCGTACTCGAGGTCGGCGTCCTGAATCAGGACCAGGTCGCCCCGCGCCTCGGCCAGGCCGGTGCGGATGGCCGCGCCCTTGCCCTGGTTCCTCTGGTGGCGCATGACCCGCACGGTCGAATCCTCGATCGCCCCCAGCACCTTGTCGGAGCCGTCGCTCGATCCGTCGTCGACGACGATGACCTGCAGCACGACAGGCAACTCGACCGCGCGCATGCGGCGGATGACCTCGGCCACGGTGGTCCGCTCGTTGAACACCGGCACAATGACCGTCAACGTCTTGTACTCCCGGAGCGGCTGCGCCTCGAACACAGCGTCTGCCGCGGTCCCGTCTGTCTCTGTCACGTCTGGCTCCGTCATGGGATGGTCAGTCTTGCATTCTGTCCGCGAAGTACTGAATTGTGCGCTCGATCCCCTCACGGAGCCCGATCCTGGGCTCCCAGCCCAGCTCGCGCCGGGCCAGGGTGATGTCCGGACACCGCCTCGTCGGATCGTCGGTCGGCAACGGCTCGAAGACGACGTCCGATGCGGAACCGGTGACCTCCAGGACGAAGCGGGCCAGGTCGAGCATCGACCGCTCGTCCGGGTTCCCGATGTTGACCGGTCCGACCAGCGACGAGTCGAGCAAAGCGATGAGACCGCGGATCTCGTCCTCGACGAAGCAGAGGCTCCGGGTCTGGCTGCCGTCCCCGTACACCGTCAGGGGTTCGCCCCGCAATGCCTGCACGATGAAGTTGGACACGACGCGACCATCACCCGCGGACAGCCGGGGGCCGTAGGTGTTGAAGATCCGCACAATGCCGACGTTGACGCCGTGCGTCCGGTGCATGGCCATGGTCAGGCTCTCGGAGAAGCGCTTCGCCTCGTCGTAGACGCTGCGTGGACCCGTGGGGTCGACGTTACCCCGGTAGCTCTCGACCTGCGGGTGCACTTCGGGGTCTCCGTAGACTTCGCTGGTGCTCGCCATGAGGAACCGCGCGTCGTGCTCCCGCGCCAACTCGAGGAGCCGCCGCGTGCCCTCGCTGCCCACGGCCAGGGTGTCGAACGGGCGGGCCAGGTAGGCGGGGGGGAGGCCGGGGAGGCCAGGTTGCAGACGGCGTCGACCGTCTCGGCGTCGGGGAGCTCGACCTTCTCGCTCACGTTGGTCACGACGAGGCGGAACCGGTCATGGCCGATCAGATGGGCGACGTTCTCGCGCGACCCCGTGGACAGGTCGTCGAGGCAGACGACGGAGTCACCCCGCTCCAGCAGACGGTCGCACAGATGCGAACCAAGGAAGCCGGCGCCGCCGGCCACCACGACGCGGCTCACTGCCGTCCGATGCCCGAGTACTGGAACCCCATGCGCCGGACGGCCGCCGGGTCGAGCAGGTTGCGGGCGTCGACGATGTGCGGTTTCGCCATGGCAGTGAGCACGCGGGAGAAGTCGAGCCAGCGGAACTCGTCCCATTCCGTGAGGACGACCAGGGCCTGGGCGCCCTCTGCGGCCGCATACGGGTCGCCCCGGAGCTGCAGGCCCTGGAGGTCGGGGACGTCGGACTCGGCGTGGACGGTGGGGTCGAACGCCTGGACGGTGGCGCCCAGGCCGGCCAGGCGGTGCGCGATCTGCAGGCTCGGCGAGTCCCGTCTGTCGTCGGTGTTGGCCTTGAAGGTCAGGCCCCACACGGCGACCGTGGCGCCGTCGGCCGAGCCCCCGCAGGCCGCCTCGACCTTGGCGACGACGCGCGACAGCTGCTCGTCGTTGGAGGCGATCGCCCCGGCGAGCAGCGAGAAGTCGTAGCCCGCCTCGCCTGCGATGTGGAGGAGCGCCCGGGTGTCCTTGGGCAGGCACGATCCGCCCCAGCCCGGTCCGGGTCGGAGGAACTCGAAGCCGATGCGCTTGTCGTAGCCGAGGCCGAGCAGCACGTCACGGGCGTCGGCGCCCACCTCCTCGCACAACCCGGCCAGCGCGTTCACGAAGCTCAGCTTGGTGGCGAGAAACGCGTTCGACGCGTACTTGATCGTCTCGGAGGTAGTGGCGTCGGTCACGATCAGCGGCGCGCGGGTCGATGAGAACAGGTCACCGACCTTGGCTGCGGACAGCGCGTCGTCGGCCCCGACGACAATCCGGTCGGGATTCAGGCTGTCGACCACCGCCGTGCCCTCGCGGAGGAATTCGGGGTTGGAGACCACGGTGATGTCCGGGCGCCCGATCACCTTCTCGACCATGTTGGCGGAGCCGACCGGCACGGTCGACTTGTTGACGACGATGGCCCCGGACCGCAGGGACGACGCGATCTCCTTGGCCGCCGCATCGACGTAGGAGAGGTCGGCCGAGCCATCGGAACTCTGCGGCGTCGGTACGCAGAGGAACACGAATTCCGCCCCCGCCACCGCTTCGACGGCGGAGTCGGTGAAAGAGAGATTGCCGGCGCGGACGCCGCCGGCCACCAACTCGTCCAGTCCCGCCTCCACAATGGGCATGCGCCCCGAGCGCAACGCCGCCAGCTTGGACGGCTCGCGCTCGGCCAGCACGACATGGTGCCCGAAGTGCGCCAGCGTCGCCGCGGTGGGCAGTCCGACGTAGCCCGCGCCGATGACGGCAACCGCATGCCGGTTCGTGCGATCGGTGACCGAATTGCTCACGCTGCCTCCTGCTGGGCCATGAGGACGGGAACGAGGCGGGCGAGGCCGTCCTGCCAGTCCGGCAGGGGCGGAAGACCACACAGACGGAGGGCCATGTTGTCGAGGACCGAGTAGGCGGGGCGGGGAGCCAGGAGCGGCGGGTCGAAGTCGGCGGTACCGATGGGTCGCACCCGCTCGGGGTCCGCGCCCGCTTCGGCGAGGACGGCGCGGACGAATCCCCACCAGGTGGTGGCGCCGCCGTTGGTCACGTGAAAGATCCCCGGTCGGCGGTCGAGCCCCAGCGTCACGATGGCCGGCGCCAGATCGGCCGTGAACGTGGGCGAACCCTGCTGGTCGTCGACGAAGCGCAGCTCGCCCTCGCTCCGGGCCAGGCGGAGCGCGGTCACGACAATGTTGGCGCCATGGGCCCCGCAGAGCCAGCTCGTCCGCACAATGGTGGAGCCGGGGCGGCACTCACGCTCGCCCGCCAGCTTGGAGGCGCCGTAGACCGAGGTCGGGTTGGGGGCGTCCCACTCCCGATAGGGGCGGTCGCCGGTGCCGTCGAAGACGTAGTCCGTCGACACGTAGACGACGTGCGCACCGACCAGAGCGGCAGCCTCGGCGATGTGGCGGGTCCCCGTGGCATTGACGGCGTAGGCGGCGTCGACCTCGGTCTCGCAGCGCTCGACGGCCGTGAACGCCCCTCCGTGCAGCACCAGGTCGGGCCGGAAGGAGTGGAACGTCGTCATGACGGCGTCCCGATCGTCAATGAGCATGGTGTCGATATCGGTCGCCAGCACCTCGTGGCTGAGGCCCGCCCGCGGGCCCTCCGGACCCAACAACGCGCAACGACGGCCCCCGTCGGGCACACGGCCGGCCAAGCAGTCGCGCAGATCGCGGCCGAGCTGCCCGTTCGCCCCGGTGATGAGGATCCGCACCGCTCAGGTGTCCCCGGTGCCCCAGGATCCCTCGGCGACGGGCGCCCGAGCCAGGAGCGGCTCCCACCAGTCCCGGTTCGCCTCGTACCACGCCACGGTGTCCGCCAGTCCCTGTTCCCACTCGACCGAGGGCGCCCAGCCCAGCTCGGTGCGGAGCTTGGAAGAGTCGAGGACGTAGCGCCGGTCATGCCCCGGACGGTCGGGCACAATCGTCTTGAGCGAGTCGGGCTTGCCCAGGGCGTCGAGGATGCGATCGGCCACCTCCATGATGGAGGCCTCCACACCACTGCCGACGTGGTAGGTCTCCCCCACCCTGCCCCGGGACAGGACCGCGTCGATCGCGGTGCAGTGGTCGTGGACGTGCAGCCACTCGCGACGGTTCTCGGTGCTGGCGTACAGCGTGAGCGCCTTGTCGTCGAGCGCCAGCGCGCAGAAGTGCGGGATCAGCTTCTCGGGGAACTGGTACGGCCCGTAGTTGTTGGCGCAGTTGGTGATGGTGATCGGGAGCTCGTAGGTCTCCGCATACGCGCGCACGGCGTGGTCCGCCCCGGCCTTCGAGGCGTTGTAGGGGGTCCGGGGGCGGTAGGGCGAGTCCTCGTGGAAGGCCTCGTCCGTGTCGAGCGGCAGGTCTCCGTAGACCTCGCACGTCGAGACGTGGTGGAAGCGGTGCACGCCGACCTGCCGGGCCGCCTCCAGCATGGTCTGGGTGCCGATGACGTTCGTGCGGAAGAACAGGCCCGGGTTGAGGACGGCCAGGGAGTTGTGGGACTCGGCGGCGAAGTGCACGATCGTGTCGATGCTCTCACCCCGCAGCGCCTTTTCGGCCGCCGCGGGGTCGCAGATGTCCCCCTGGACGAAGACGATCCGGTCTTCGATGTCGGACAGGCTGGGTCGGTTGCCGGCGTAGGTGAGGACGTCGTAGACGACCACATGGTCCTCGGGGTGCTGTTCGACCCAGTAACGGGCGAAGTTCGACCCGATGAAACCGGCACCTCCCGTAACGAGAAGGCGCATAGGGAGGGGATGTTAGCCCAGGCCCCCGGCCCTTCCGGGCTCCGGGCCGGGCCGCAGATGCACCACGTCCCCGGCGTGCACGGTCCGTGGTCCGGCTGCGGTCTCGACCACCAGCCGCCCGGCGTCGTCGATGGCGGCGGCCACTCCGAACAGCTCCTCGCCGGCCAGCGCCACCCGCACGTACTGGCCGAGCGTGGCGCAGCGGGCCCGGACCTCGTCGGCCAGGGCAAGGCGGCCCCCCGCCCCCTCGAGCAGGGCGCACCGGGGTTCGAGGGCCTCGAGCAGGGCGTGGAGAAGCTGCCGACGGTCGACCGGCCCCGGGCCTTCGGCCAGGGCGTCGAGGTTCGTACCGCCGGCCCCCGCCGGTCCGGGCCAGGCCACATTGATGCCGATGCCCACGATCACGGCCGTGAGGGTCGACCCGGCGAATTCGGCCTCTGCCAGCACTCCGGCCAGCTTGGCGCCGCCGAAGAGCAGGTCGTTGGGCCATTTGAGCGCCGGATCGACCCCGGCCACCTCGCGACAGGCATCGGCTCCGGCCAAGGCCACGGCCCCGGCACACAGGTGGACGTCCTCCGCACCGCAGTCGGGACGCAAGAGGACGGAGGTCAGCAGGTTCGCCCCGGGTGGGGACTCCCAGCGCCGGTCCAGGCGACCCCGACCGGCCGTCTGGTGGTCGGCCACGGCGACCAGCCCGGCCGGCGCACCCTGCCGGGCCTGCTCCCGGAGATAGGTGTTGGTGGAATCGACCTCGTCCAGCCAGCGGATCTCCCACTCGCCGGCCCACATGGCAGACACCATAGGGTGCGTGCAATTGTGAAGGTCCGCCGCAAGGAGGAAAGGCCAGCGTGATCGAGAAGGTCCTTATTGCAAACCGTGGGGAGATCGCCGTCCGGGTGATCCGCACCTGCCGTGAGATGGGTATCGGCACCGTCGCGGTCTACTCCAACCTGGACCGCGACGCCCTGCACGTCCGCATGGCCGACGAGGCCTACGCGCTCGGCGGTGAGACGGCGGCCGAGAGCTACCTCAACACCGAGGCGATCCTCGCCGCCATTGAGCAGAGCGGTGCCGACGCCGTCCACCCCGGGTACGGCTTCTTCTCGGAGAACACCGACTTCGCCCGCGCCATCACCGACCGCGGCGTGACCTTCATCGGGCCGCCGCCCGAAGCCATTGAGGTCATGGGCGACAAGATCAGCTCCCGCCTCGCCGCCGAGGAGGCCGGCGTCGCGGGGGTTCCCGGCCGCTCCGAGGCGCTCACCTCGCCCGACGAGGTCGTGGCCTTCGGAGACCTCCACGGCTGGCCCGTGGCCATCAAGGCGGCCTACGGGGGCGGCGGGCGGGGCATGAAGGTCGTGGCGTCGGCGGAGGAGGCCGCCGAGGCCATGGAGTCGGCGGCGCGTGAGGCGCAGGCCTACTTCGGGCGACCGGAGATCTACCCGGAGCGGTATCTCGCCTGGCCCCGCCACGTGGAGATGCAGGTGCTGGGCGATCAGCACGGCACCACGCTCTGGCTCGGCGAGCGGGACTGCTCGGCCCAGCGCCGCCACCAGAAGCTGATCGAGGAGAGCCCGGCCCCGGACTTCCCCGACCATGTGCGCCAGGCCATGGGCCTGGCCGCTGTCAAGGTGTCCCAGGCCTGCGGGTACTTCAACGCCGGCACCGTGGAGTTCCTGTACCAGGACGGCGAGTTCTACTTCCTCGAGATGAACACGCGCCTGCAGGTGGAGCACCCGGTGACGGAGCTGGTGACCGGGCTCGACCTCGTGGCCTGGCAGATCCGCATCGCAGCGGGCGAGAAGCTCGACTTCACCCAGGAGGACGTGGCTCGCAACGGCCACGCCATCGAGGTGCGCATCAATGCGGAGGATCCCAGCGGCGGCCGCTTCTCGCCCTCTCCGGGCACCCTGACCTCGTTCCACGCCGCCTCGGGCCCCGGCGTGCGCCTCGACGCCGGTTACGAGTCCGGCGACACGGTCTCGCAGTACTACGACAACCTCATCGCCAAAATGATCGTGTGGGCCCCCGACCGCGAGGCGGCGCGGCGCCGCATGCTGCGCGCCATCGACGAGACCCACATCACGGGGGTGGCCACCACGCTCCCGGCGCACCAGGTGATCCTGAGCCATCCGGACTTCGCCGCGGGCACGCACTCGACCAAGTGGGTGGAGGACACGCTCGACCTGAGCGGCCTGACCGTCGACCCCTCAGGCAGCCCTGCTCCGGCACCGGCGGTGGAGGACGAGGTGCCCACGGTGCAACGCGACGTGACCGCCGAGGTCGACGGCCGGCGCTTCTCGGTCCGCCTCTGGGTGCCCGATCTGGGCACCGCGGCCGCCCCCGGGCGCGTGGCGGCACGGCCCAAGCGCGCCGCGGCAGCGGCGGCGGCCGGGACGGGCTCGGGCCAGGTCACCGTCCCCATGCAGGGCACGATCGTCAAGGTTCTGGTGGACGTGGGCGACGTGGTCGAGGTGGGCCAGTCGATCTGCCTGCTCGAAGCCATGAAGATGGAGAACGCCGTGGCAGCGGAGAAGGACGGTGTGGTGAAGGAGATCAAGGTGGGCGCGGGCGACTCGGTCGGTGCGGGCGATGTCGTGGCGGTCATCGAGTAGATGCCGGCAACCGCGTCGTCGGCCAAGGACGCCGCCGCTGCGGTCGTCGAACGGCACCTGGACCAGCTCGTCTCGCTGAGCCACTCAGTCCACGCCACCCCGGAACTCTGCTTCGGCGAGACCACGTCCGCCCGCGCCGTGGCCGACGCACTGCGCGCCGGGGGCCTCGCGGTCGACGAAGGCGTCTACAACCTGCCGACCGCGCTCGAGTCGCGCGCGGGCGACGGGGAGCTGGTGGTGGCGATGTGCGCGGAGTACGACGCGCTCCCCGACATCGGCCACGCCTGCGGGCACAACATCATCGCCGCCACCGCAGTCGGGGCCGGCCTGGCGCTCGCCGCGGTGGCCGACGAGCTCGGACTGACCGTCCGCGTGCTCGGCACGCCGGCCGAGGAGGGCGGCGGCGGCAAGGTCTTGATGCTCGAGCGGGGCGCCTTCGCCGGCGTCCACGCCGCCATGATGGTGCACCCCTGGCCGACGGAGAGGCTCACGGGGAGCTGCCTCGCCGTCGCCCACTTCGACGTCCACTTCTCCGGGCGCGAGGCACACGCGTCGGCCGCGCCCTGGGAGGGGGTGAACGCGCAGGACGCCCTGACCATCGCCCAGGTCTCCATCGCCCTGCTCCGCCAGCAGCTGCCGCCCGGGGACCAGGTGCACGGCGTGGTCACCCAGAGTTCGTCGGCGGCCAACATCATCCCCGCCGCGGTGACGGCCCGGTACATGGCCCGTTCCCGCACCGCCGCGGGCCTGGCCGCCCTGCGGCCGCGGGTCGACGCCTGCTTCGAGGCGGGCGCGCTGGCCTCGGGCTGCTCGGTCCGCTACGAGGAGCTCGCACCCGTCTACTCGCACATGGAGGCGGATCCCGTCCTCCTGCAGGCCTATCGCGCCAACGCCGAGGCGCTCGGGCGCCACTTCGACGCCGACGACAGCGGCGCGCCACTGCCCACCTTCTCGACGGACATGGCCAACGTCTCGCTCGCCGTGCCCACCATCCACCCGCTCATCGGCATTGAGACTGGCGGCGCCGTCAACCACCAGCGTGAGTTCGCGGCCGCCTGCATCACGCCGTCGGCCGACGCCGCCGTGCGGGACGGCGCCATCGCGCTGGCCTGGACGGCCATCGATGCCGCCACGGACCCTGCCCTGCGCAGCCGCCTGCTCGGCGCGTGATCACGGAGCACGCACTCCTCGAAGTGGTTCCCGGGCAGGAGGAGGCCTTCGTCGCGGCCATGGGCTCCGCCAAGCGGCACATCGCCGCCAGCCCCGGCTTCGTCTCCCTCCGGGTCGAGCGGTGCCTCGAGCGGCCCCACTGCTTCCTCCTTCTCGTCGAGTGGGAACACCTGGAGGACCACACGGAGGGGTTCCGGGGCTCGGCCGCCTACCAGGAATGGCGGGCCGCCCTGCACCACTTCTACGACCCCTTTCCCGTCGTCGAGCATTTCGAGTCGATCGTCACCGCCTGACCGCACGCGGCCCTGTGCTCCGCGTCCGGCGTCGGCGTCCCGTCACGGCTCCGTAACCGGATTCCAAGGCCTCGGCCAGCTGTCTCGCGGCTCGGGTTGAACGGGACGGGACATGCTCGTTCCATGCAGATCATCACCCTCGAATCGTGCCACAGCACCTGGATCTTCGACACCCGCCACTTGCGCTTCTGCCGCATTCTGCGCGGGATCGCCGTCGGGCGGCGCCACATCTCGACCGAATGGCGGCCCTACTGGGAGCTCGAGATCGATCCCCACGGCAGGACGTTCACGGTGTTCCTGAACGAGGCCCGGTCCCGTCTGGTGCGTGCGACGATGCACACGCAGACGTGTGCCGTGTGCGGGAGCTCGCGGACCTCCGAACTGTCCCTCGAGGAGATTCAGCGCGCCGTGGCCTGAGCGGCGACCGACGCGGACCGGGATCCGCCAAGCGCCGGTAACGTCGGCTCGCAATGGACGAGCAGCAGGCCCGGCTGGTGGAGGAAGCCCGCCTCCTCCTCGACGCCCGCCAGGAGCTCTACGGGGGGTCCGATCCCACGACGTGCGACGCCATGGTCACCTTGGCGCGTGCCCTCCGCGACGCCGGACAGCTGCGCGAGGCCGAGGGGGTGTTGTCGACGACCCTCAGCCTGCTCGACCGATCACCGGAGTCGAACGCCACCCGCGTGCGCTGGGCCGAGTTCAACCTGGCGATCGTTCTCGACCGTCTGGGCGATCTCGAGACGGCCCGGCGGCTCTGGGCACAGGTGCTGGCGTCCTCCGACCGTGACGACGGCACCGACAGCGAGCTCTCGCTGCAGACGGCCATCAACCCGGCCATCACGTTGCGCAAGCTGAAGCGCTACGGCGACGAGCTCCCCTTGCGGGTGCGGGTCCTCGAATCGGCCCGACGTCTCGCCGGCACCGACAGCGTGGAGGCCGCCCGGGCCGAAGTCGATCTGGCCCAGACCCAGCGCCACCTCGGGAACCATGCGTTGGCACTCGAGCTGTTCACCGGGGCCCTCGAGGGCCTGGAACGAAATGGTGCGGACCAGCGGTCCATCCTCTACCAGAAGTGGGCCATTGCCACCGAGCTGCTGGCGCTCAAACGGCGGCCGGAGGCGGCGCAGATGTTCGACGAGGTGGTCGCCGGCGCCGTCGAGCATCTGGAGCCCGACGATCCGTTCCGGCGCAGCGCGCTGCGGCAGCGGCGCGCGTACTCGCTCATGGCCAAGGTCCCCCGGCTGGGTCGCCGGTCGCACCCTGGCGGACCCGGCGAGTGACGTCGCCCGGGCAAGCCGCCGGCTCAGGCGTCGGGCCCGACGAACATGTCGAGGCACCCGTCGAGCCCGAGGATCTCAATGTCCGGGCGCCGGCGGCGCTCCCAGGCCTCGCGGCCCAGGCGGAAGCGGATGGTGCGCCCCGACCCGTCGCGGCGGTGGCCTCTCGCCTCGCCGTTCTCCTCGTAGCCGACGGCGCGCGAGGTGGCCAGGGAGGCCGCGTTGTCCTCGAAGGCGCCGCTCAGCGCCTCCTCGGCGCCGAGGCCGGCGAAGGCCAGGTGCAGGACCGCCTCGCGCATCTCCCGGCCCAGGCCCTGCCCCTGGTGGGCCCGGCCGAGCCACGAACCCGTCTCGACCGAACGCACGGCGCGGAAGTGCTCCGCCCTCGAGGTCCTGCACGCCGACGGGCTTCCCGTCCACGAAGACGCCGCACGGTGAGCGTCCAGTTCTCCGGCGACCAGTTGGCGCGGTGCCGCCACATCCACTGCGCGGCCTCCCGGGCGCGCTGCCCGGGCTCGGCGTCGGTCCACGGGACGAAGAAGGGCATCGTCCCGGGGTCGTGGATGCCCGCGTCGATCAGCTCGACGAAGTCGGCGAAATCCGTCTTCGCGGAGCAGGCGCAGCTCCAGGCGCGGCGTGCGGACGACGAGGTCGAACAGGGGCCAGAACCGGGTCGGGCCCTCCCCGCCACTGCGCTCAGCCCCCGGGCTGGTAGACGCCGAACTCCGCCCGCAGGACGTCGGACACCTCGCCCAGCGTGGCCATCTGCTTGAGGGCGGCCTTCATCGGGACGAGCAGGTTGCCGTCGCCCTTGGCCGTCTCGGCGACGTCGGCCAGCGCCCGGTCCACCGCGGCCTGGTCGCGCTCGGCCCGCACCGACCGCGTGCGGTCGATCTGGATCTGCTGGAGCTTCACGTCGATCGGGAAGACCTCGGTGGGCTCCTCCTCGGCGTCGGTGAAGCGGTTGACGCCGACGACCACCTTCTCGCCGTCGTCGACCGCCTTGGCGAAGCTGTAGGCGGCCGCCTCGATCTCCTCCTGCATGAACCGGGCCTCAATGGCGGCCACGGCGCCGCCGAGCTGCTCGATCCGCTCCAGGTAGTCGTTGGCCGCCTGCTCCACCTCGTCGGTCAGCGACTCCACGAAGTACGAGCCGGCCAAGCGGGTCGACCGTGTCGGCCACGCCGGACTCGAACCCGACGATCTGCTGGGTGCGCAGGGCGATCTTGGCGGCCCGGGTCGTGGGCAGGCCGAGCGCCTCGTCGAAGCCGTTGGTGTGCAGGCTCTGCGTGCCCCCGAGGGCCGCCGCCAGGCTCTGCACCGTCACCCGGACGATGTTGTTCTCGGGCTGCTGGGCCGTCAGGGTCGACCCGCCGGTCTGGGTGTGGAAGCGCAGCATCTTGGAGCGCTCGTCCTTGGCGCCGAAGCGCTCGGTCATGATGCGGGCCCACATGCGCCGCGCCGCCCGGTACTTGGCCACCTCCTCGAAGAGGTTGTTGTGCGCGTTCCAGAAGAACGAGAGCCGGGGCGCGAAGGCGTCGACGTCCATGCCGGCCGCGATGGCCGCCTCGACGTAGGCGATGCCGTTGGCCAGCGTGAAGGCGATCTCCTGCACCGCCGTCGAACCGGCCTCGCGGATGTGGTAGCCCGAGATGGAGATCGTGTTCCAGCTGGGCAGGTTGGCCGCGCAGTAGGAGAACGTGTCGACGATGAGGCGCATGGAGGGGCGCGGCGGGTAGATGTAGGTCCCGCGGGCGATGTACTCCTTCAAGATGTCGTTCTGGATGGTGCCGCGGATCTTCTCGCTCGCCACGCCCTGCTCCTCGGCCACCAGTTGGTAGAGCAGCAGCAGGATGGCGCCGGTGGCGTTGATCGTCATGGACGTCGTGACCTTGTCCATCGGGAGGTCGGCCATGAGCAGGCGCATGTCGGCCAGCGAGTCGATGGCGACGCCGACCTTGCCGACCTCGCCCTCGGCCCGGGGGTGGTCGGAGTCGTAGCCCATCTGCGTCGGCAGGTCGAAGGCGCACGACAGGCCGGTCTGGCCCGGCGTCGAGGAGGAACTTGAAGCGCTGGTTGGTCTGCCTCGGCCGAGCCGAAGCCGGCGTACTGGCGCATCGTCCACAGCTTCGAGCGGTACATCTGCGGGTGGACGCCCCGGGTGTAGGGGAAGGCCCCGGGCTCGCCCAGCTGGGCCGCCGGGTCCCAGCCCTCCAGGTCGTCGGCGCGGTAGACGGGATGGATGGCGATGCCCGAGTCGGTGCGGCGCTCGGGGCTGTCCTGGGGGTCCTTCTTCTCCGGTGTCACGGCAACGAGACTACGGAGGATCCCGGGGACACCGGGCCACACGCGGGCAGACTACGGGCGTGGACGACGCCCCAGAACCTGTTTTCTCGCACTTCGGCATCTGCGTCAGCGACCTGGAGCGGTCGCTGCGCTTCTACTGCGACGGGCTCGGCTTCGAGAAGGCCGAGTCGCACGCCATCGGCTCCGAGTTCGCCGCGCTCATGGAATCTGCCCGACGTCGCGGTCACGTCGCAGTTCATCCGCCGGGGCCCGACCGCCATTGAGCTCCTGGCCTTCAGGAGCCCGCGCCCTTCGGCGCGCGCGAGCGCCGGGCGGTCAACCAGCTCGGGCTGACCCACCTGTCCTTCCGGGTGCGCGACGTGGCGGGCACGGCGGCCCGGATCGTCGAGCTGGGTGGCGCCGTCGTCGAGTCGAGCCGCACCACCATCGACCTCGGCGGGACGGCGCTCGAGTTCGTCTACTGCACCGACCCCGACGGGGTGCGGGTCGAGCTGATGGACCTCGGCGGCTGATCGGGCACCGGGCCCGCCGCGGCGGCCTCGGCCGACGCCTGCGCGTCGAGCTCGCGGTCGACGCGCACCGCCCTGCGCTCGTCCATGTGCATCCAGCGCAGGGCGACGGGGATCATCGGCCACAGCATCAGCGTGTCGCCGACCACCCACATGATGTCGCCGCCGATGTGGAGGTCGGTGACGTAGGACGGGCCCCAGGTCCGGTGGGTGGCGAAGTAGGCCGGGAACATCTCGTGGGTCGCGCCGGCCAGCGACAGCCCCGTGAAGGTGTCGATCGGGATCGCCATGAAGAGGTAGAAGAACTGCAGCGCGGGGTGGAGCCGGTAGCAGTTGGGGTCGTTCCCGAAGATCTGGCGCCAGAAGAGGTAGCCCACGAGCAGGAACGCCAGGTGCTCCGCGTTGTGGACGCTCTCGTGCGTGAGCGTGTAGTTGTACCAGACCGTCAGGTGGCTGACCGGGATGACGACGGCGTAGAGGATGAAGGCCACGATCGGGTTCCCGAAGAACTTGGCCGACGCGGGAGCGCAGCGCCTCGGTGACGACCACGTGTGCCGTCCCGGACGTGGCGCGCCAGGCCAGCTCGCAGCGGGGAGGCGATGGCGAAGAGCGGCGCCGCCACCATGATGAGGATCAGGTGCTGGACCATGTGGTCCCAGAAGAGCTCGCCGTCGTAGACGCCGACGAAGCTGAAGATGGCGATCGCCGGTGGTGCAGCAGCGCGCCGATCCAGGCCGACCGTCTTGCCGACCGACCACGGGTGGCGCGGGTGCAGGGCGTTGTTGCGCCGCACGCCCCACAGGTAGAGGGCGAGGGCGGCCACGATCATCGCCACCGGCACGAAGTCGAACTGGGTGGAGAAGAACTGCGAGCCTCCGCAGCGGCGGGAAGCCCCGCGTCGGCGAGCGCGGCGATCACCACAAGACGGTACCGCCGCGGTCAGCCGTGCTGCCAAATGCGCTGTGGAGACGCTCCGGGTGCCGTAGAGGGCGGCGTCGCGTCGAGGAGAGCCAGCTCCTCGTCGCTGAGGCGCCAGCCGAGGGCGCCGGCGTTCTGCTCCGCCTGCTCCCGGTTCTTGGCGCCGGGGATGGGCACCGCGCCCTGGGCGATGAGCCAGGCCAGCGCCACCTGGCTCGGCGTGCGGCCCCGTGGGCCTCGCCGATGCGGCGCAGCTAGGCGACGATCGCGTCCACCTCGGCCATGGGGTGGGCCGAGAACGAGCGGCCCCTGGGCGGCGGGTTGGCCGCCGAGTACTTGCCGGTCAGACGCCCCTGCCCGATCGGCGAGTAGGCCAAGGGGACGACGCCGAGCTCGCGACAGGTGCCGATGAGCCCGACCCGGAGCGGCATGGCCCGCAGGAGCGAGAACTCGATCTGGTTGCTGGCCAGCCGGAGCCCGCGCCTGCGCAGGGCGGCATCCATGGCCCGCATCTCCTTGGCCGAGTAGTTCGAGACGCCGACCGCCCGCACGATGCCCTCGCCGTGCGCGGCGGCCAGCGCCTCCGCCAGCGCGTCGTGGGAGCGCAGCGAGATCGGACCGTGGATCTGGTACAGGTCGATGACGTCGGTCCCCAGCCGGTCCCTCGAGCCGGCGGGCCGCCGACAGCAGTGCGGCGCGCACGTTCACCTTCCAGGGGCTCGGCATGAACTTCGTCGCGATGACCACGCGGTTGCGCACGGCCGGCTCGGCTGCGAGCAGGCGACCGATGATGCGCTCGCTCTCGCCGCCGCCGTAGACCTCGGCGGTGTCGAAGAGGACGACGCCCGCCGCGATGCTGGCGTCCCAGGCCTCCCGGATGGTCGCCTCGGTCAGCGACTGGTCGTACCCGCCCATGCCCCAGGTGCCCTTGTCGCCCCAGGCCCACGTGCCCACGCCGAGCGGCGGGATGGCGACATCGGTGCCGGCCAGCTCGATGCGCGGCGGCGTCCGGGGAGGGCCTGGCGTCGCTCATGGCGCCACCGACTCCGTGGCGGCCCACGCCAGATGGTCCCTCCACGGCCGCCCGCCACTCCGCGGCGTGGGTCAGCTGGGGTGAGTGGTAGGCCCCCGCAATGACGACGCAGCCTGCCGTTGGCGACCGCGGCCGCCAGCTCCGGTGCCTGGTCCACCAGCGGGTGGTCGTGCTCGCCCACCATCACGGTCGTCGGACACGCGATGTTCGCAAGGTTGGCCCGCAGGGACGTCGCCGTGTCGGCGGTATCGCCCATGAGCGTGGCGCCGAGTGCCTTGACGGCATACGGATCCATGCCGGCGTAGATGCCGTCCTTCTCCGCGCGCCACTGCGCCGGCGTGGCGGCCTCCATGAGCCCGTTCTCCGGTCCGTCCATGCTGAGGGTGGACGGCATGCCCCCCGCCGGGTCGAACGCGTCGATGAACCCGCGCACCAGCGAGCGGATCCCCTCGTCTTCGGGCAGGAACGACCACGCGCTGGTGTCCATCAGGATCAGCGAGCGCACGAGATCGGGCCGGGCCAGCACCAGGCCCATGACCACCCGCCCGCCCATGGAATGACCCAGCAGGTCGACCGGTCCCTCCCCCACCGCCTCGACGAAGTCAGCCAGGTCGGCCGAGAGCTGCTCGATGGTGTAGCCCGAGAGCGCTCCGGTCTTCGTCGAGTGCCCGTGGCCCCGCTGGTCGAGCGTGACGACGCGCCGGTCGGATGCCAGCGCGTCGACTTGGAGTGCGAAGTCGTGCGGAGGACCCGGTGTAGCCGTGGCAGAGCACGAGGGTCGGCGTTCCCGCAGGGCTGCTTCCCCGGGCGTGCCAGGTCAGGTCGACGCCGTGCGTGTGGAAGGTCTCGGCCGGGGCCGCCTGTGCTGTCATGCACCCTGTCTAGCTGGTGCGCCACTCGGCTCGCGGCGGGGCGGCTATCCGGTGTCGCCGGAGAGGGTCTGCACCGCCGCCGCCGGCGCGGGCGAGCTCTCGGTTGCGGGGGATGCGACCGGCGCGGCGGGCGACACCGAGACGTTCGTGCACGCCCGGGCCTGGTTCCACGCCGCCAGCGCGGCCGTCGCGGCGTCTCCCGAAAGGGGTTGCGGCAGGTCGTCGACGATTGTCGCCGGCCGCCAGGTGACCTGGTCGATGTGGCGGCCGGTTGCCGTGATCACCAACGACCCGCTCGCGTTCTCCGGTGGCGTGTTGTCGTAGAAGGCGAAGTTGCCCAACCCGTAATCGACATAGGCCGAGCCGAGATAGCCGCCGCCGAGCAGCACGTGCGCGTGGGTACCGACGATGATGTCGGCACCCGCCTGCACCAGCACCTGGGCCAGCGGCTCCTGCAGCGGGTTCGGGCAGGCGTGGAGCTCGGTCCCCCAGTGGAGGTAGACGATCACCGTGTCGGCCGTCTTGCGCGCCGCCTCCACCGCCCCGACCAGGTCCTGCACGTCGTACGCGGACGCCAGTCCGGGCTGGGTGGCGGTCGCCGTCCACGCCGTCTGCAGGTCGGAGTCGATCACCTGGGTCGCCGCGATGATGGCGATGCGCTGCCCGTGGATGGTGGCGGTGTAGGGCGTGAAGGCCTGTGCCGCGTTCTGCCCGATCCCCAGAATGGTGTAGCCCGTTTGTGTCCGCGTGCCGAGGGCCATCTGCAGGCCCGCCGGACCACAGTCCTCGCCGTGGTTGTTCGCCTCGGTGATGAGGGTCACCCCGGCGCCCTTGAACGCGCTCACCGCCGACGCGGGCGCAGAGAACACGTATTGCTTCCCTTGCGGCTGGGGACACGTGCCGTCGGTCAAGGCGGACTCGAGGTTGACCATGGAGAGGTCGACGCCCGAGAGCAGGGCCGGCACCGTCGGACCGAGGGCGTCGGAGGGGTCGGCCGCCAGCCGATCACCGAGGGTGGTGCCGGCCGGGAAGTGCACGTCCCCTCCGAAGGCGAAGGAGACGGCCTGCCCGTCGCCTTGCCAGTCCGGATCGAGGCGCGGGTTGCCCGGGCGCGGCGCAGCCGCGCCGTGACGGTGCCCCGCCCCGGCGGAGTTCTTTCCGGCGGCCGCCGGACGCCCACCACCTCGGGTGAGGGCGAGCGCGACCAACGCCGCCAGCACGAGCAGTCCGCCCGCCCAGAAGCGACGATTACGCTTGACCCGCCGCGAGGTCAGCCCGGGCCGCTCCGGCGGCCGCGTCGGTGTGTCGGCCTCGGGGACCGGGCGTGTCAGCAGGTCTGTCGGGGTCGTGGCGCCACTCTAGGCAGCCGGTATCCGAAACGGCCGGCTCCGGCTCGGCTTCCCGTGCCGTCGGCGCCGCGGACCCTCCGGAACCGGGTCAGTGGGCGTGAGGCATGCAGAGATCGTCGTACTCTGCGATCACGATCTCACCGGCGTCGGGTCCGCAGGCCGGGCAGGCCGGGTCCCGGCGCACCTTGAACGTGCGGAACGACTCCTCCAGCGCGTCGTAGGCGAGCAGCCGGCCGATCAGGGGGTCACCGAGACCGAGCAGCACCTTGATCGTCTCGACCGCCTGAATGGACCCGATGATGCCGGGCAGCACACCCAGTACACCGGCCTCCGAGCACGAGGGCGCCAACTCGGCCGGCGGCGGCTCGGGGATGAGGCAGCGGTAGCACGGGCCGTTGTAGGGGTCGAAGACGGTGACCTGGCCCTCGAAGCGGAAGATGGACCCGTGGATCACGGGGATGTGCTTGAGCAGCGAGGCGTCGTTGACGAGATAGCGCGTCGGGAAGTTGTCGGTCCCGTCGACGATGGCGTCGTACCCGTCGATGATGTCGAGGATGTTGTCCGCCCCGAGGCGCACGTCGTAGGTGACGACGTTCACGTCGGGGTTCAGCGCCGTCAGCGTCTTCTTGGCCGAGTCGACCTTGCGGTCACCGACCCGGTCCATGTTGTGCAGAATCTGCCGCTGCAGGTTGGACTCGTCGACCACGTCCATGTCGATGATGCCGATGGTGCCCACGCCGGCCGCAGCCAGGTAGAGCGCCGCCGGTGATCCGAGACCACCGGCACCCAGCAGTAGCACCTTCGATCCCAGCAGCTTCAGTTGGCCGACCTCGCCCACCTCGGGGAGGAGCAGGTGCCGCTGATAGCGGTTCCGCTGCGCCGGCGTCAGCGTCTCGGGGGCCGCCCAGGGACGCCCGTCGTCCTTCCACTTGTTGAAGCCGCCCACCATCGACTGCACGTCGGTGTAGCCCAGGTCCCCCATGGTCTTGGCCGCGAAGGCCGAGCGCACGCCCCCGGCGCAGTAGACGACGACGGGCGCTTCCTTGTCCGGGAGCTTCCCCTCGACCTGGAATTCCAGGTGGCCGCGTGGCAGGTGGACGGCGCCGGGCAGGGCACCCTGCTCGTACTCGTCGGGCTCCCGGACGTCGAGGAAGGTCACGCCGCCGCCCTCGAGCAGGGCTTGCGCGTCGGCCTGCTCCACCTCGCGGATGGACGACTTGGCCTCGTTGAGCAGGTCTCGTGGAGTGGGCACTCGCAAACCTCCGGGTCGTACCGAACCGTCCCTACGGCCGGCATCGAACCGTAAAACACTACCAGCGGGGTCAACATTCCCGGCATGGTCCCCGGGAACCGCTCGGAGTCCGGTGGGAGACTCCCCGGCCATGGAGCTGCACGAGGCCATCCGCCGTCGCACCATGGTCCGGAGCTTCTCGAGCGACCCGGTCGACGAGGGGACGCTGGAGGCGATCCTGGGGGCCGCCCTCCGATCCCCCACCGCCGGCAACACCGGGGGCACGGCCTGGGTCGTCCTCGAGGGCGCGGCGCAGACGGCGGCGTACTTCGACGCCACGACCGACGCGTCGTGGCGAGCGGCGCACGCGGAGTGGAGCGAGGGCCTGCGGCGGGCTCCCCTGGTCCTCCTCTCCTACACCTCGCCCGAGGCCTACGTCGGCCGCTACGGCGAGCCTGACAAGGCAGCCTCGGGCCTCGGCGACAGCAGCGAGGCCTGGCCTGTCCCCTACTGGTACGGCGACGCCGCCTTCGGCGTGATGGCGCTCCTCCTGGCTGTCGTCGACGCCGGACTCGGGAGTTGTGTACTGGGGAACTTTCGGGGCGAGGAGGAGCTCGCCGGCGCATTGGGCGTGCCGCAGAGCTGGCGCCTCTTCTGCGCCGTCGTGGTCGGTCACCCCGACGGAGCGGGCCATCGCTCTCGCTCCCTCGATCGTCCCGCACCGGTCCCGTCAGAACGGATCCACCGGGGCCGGTGGATCCATCGGGTGTTGGACCCGTCGGTATGAGAGAGTGTCCCGGCTCATCGAAGGCTGGGCCGGATTCGGCTGGACTGAGAAACCGCAAAAGGAGTCTTTGCGCACCGTGACCTTGTTCGATCCTGATCAGGACGCGAGCGAACTGGATCTCGACGCTCTGGGCACGCCCACGACCCCGCGCATCGACTACACGAACAGTCAGCACCGTTGGCGGGGTGTTATCACCCGGTTCAACATCGCCGGCCGGCGCAAGTTCTACCAGGCCTTCATGGACTCCATGAATCCCACGGCGGAGACCACCATCCTCGACGTGGGGGTGACCCCCGACCAGAGCGCAGCGGACTCCAACTATTTCGAGAAGTGGTACCCGCACACCCAGAGGCTCACCGCCACCAGCATTGAGGACGCGGCGCATCTCGAGATCTCCCACCCAGGCCTCACCTTCGTGCAGACCTCGGGCGAATCGCTCCCCTTCGAAGACGGCCAGTTCGACATTGCATTCTCCACGGCGGTGGTCGAGCACGTCGGCGATCGCGCCAGTCAGCGCGCGTTCGTGCACGAGCTGCTCCGGGTATCGAAACGGTTCTTCATCACGACGCCGAACCGTTGGTACCCGGTCGAACTGCACACCTACTATCCCTTCTTCCACTGGCTTCCCCAACACGTCCACCAACGTGCCCTGCGCATGGTCGGAAAGGAAGGGTGGTCCCACACCGAGAACCTCAACCTGCTCGACGCTCGTCAGCTGGCGGCGCTGTTCCCGGCCGGTACGGATCCCACCATCACGGGGATCAGGCTGTTCGGCATGCGGTCCAACTTGATCGCCTACGGCGTGTCGCCTTCCTCGGTTTCGTAAGACCGCACTCCCGGCGTCGGGGGCATGCGGACTCGACGGCGGCCGGTGCCGCCCGCATCCACCGGGAACGTTGGTGCGTCCTCACCCGAGCGCCCGGGTGATGGTGCGCTCCGGCTACGTCGGGGCCCCGTGTCCCGAGCACGACATCGACTCGAGAAGGCCGCTTCCCGTGTAGGTCACTTGCTTGAATTGCACGCAGCCCGCGCCGGCGGCGGCGTCGTGCATGTCCGCCTCGATCTCCTGGTACGTCGTCCCGAAGGGCACGTAGAGGAAGAGGAGCCGAGGGTGGACGCGTCGGACCATGCGTGTGATCGACGGCGAACCGTGCGTCAGGGGGAACACCGCCCGGTCACGCCCGATCTGGTGGCCCGTGTGTGACAACGCGCCCGAGTATTCGTACTGGTAGTACTGCCAACTCTGCTCGGCCATGATGCCGACGACGACGAGGGCGGTGTCGCTCTTCGCCTGCTCCTTCACCGACGCCACGGCTGAGGGAATCAGGATCCCGTACGCCCCGGAGGGCACGGATTTCCGAACCTGCCAGTAGGACCCCGCCTCGTACGTCGCCGCCATTGCGACCACGACGAGGATGACGAGAGCCAGAGACGCGGCGACGACGGGGGGGACGAAGCGGGAAGGACCGGCCCGGTCCGGACGGGCCCGGATCCGCCCGATGAGGAACGTGGCCGCGCCCGCCGCCCCGATGCCCGCCACCAGCACGAGCAGGGGCACGAGGTAGAAGTTCGTGCGGACGAAGCCGAAGGGCCAGTAACGGACGTAGGAGGCGATCAGCGTCAGCACGAGGGAACCGCCGATGCCGACGAGCAGCGCGCGGCCCCGCGGCGACCGGGCGGCCACGACGACCCCGAGGCAGAACAGCACGCCGAAGGCGACGGAGAGGATCCACGAATAGCGCGGGCTGAGCAGCACCGGCAGGTAGGGAACGTCCGATCCGGTGAACGTCCCCGTGACGAAGCCGCGCAGACCGTCCCACACGAAGGCGATCTGGTTCCCGACGCCATTGTGCGGCAGGAAGTTGACGTCCCAGTAGTCGCTCTTGGTGAGGGCGTTCTGCGGGCGGATGAACAGCTCGAGGTGGAGCACCGCGATCAGTCCGGCGCCCGCCGCCCCGATCGTCTGTGGCCGGAGGGCCCGGGCGCGCAGCGCGCGCAGCGTGTCCAACAACAGGATCGGGGCCGCCACGAAGACGGCCGGTGTGCTGAAGACACAGGCCAACCCGACGCCCGCGTACGCCAGGTAGATCCGCGGGCTGCGCCACTGTGACGCGTCCACGTCGCCGGCG
Organism: uncultured Acidimicrobiaceae bacterium; assembly: GCA_963843365.1. GTDB lineage: Bacteria > Actinomycetota > Acidimicrobiia > Acidimicrobiales > RAAP-2 > Bog-473. The sequence goes on from CAWJKG010000002.1 coordinate 324,273, forward strand.
ATCTCGTGCAGGAGGACGATCGCCACGACGGCCGCCGCGTCGATCTCGTACTCCGAGAGCTGCACGGCATAAATGAAGAGGGTGCCGGTCAGTCCCCCGACGAGCGCCACGACGAGGGCGGCCCCGAGCGGCATCCACCGGCGGGCCAGGAACAGCAGGAGGACGCAGCCGAGCGGGAGGAAGAGCGCGGTCGGAAGCCGCAGCACCAGCTCCGTGCTGCCGAACAGCGACGCGGCCGCCCGCTCCAGGAAGAACCAGCCCGCCGTGAACGGCCCGCCGTCACCCTTGAGGCCGGCCCACCAGTTGCCCGGCAGCGAGATGTAGTAGGCCCGCCATTGCTCGTTGTACCAGAACGTGACGGTGAGGTTCTGCCAGAGCGACAGCAACATGGCGGTGGGGACTCCGGCCGCGACCACCACGGCGGCCGCCAGGAAGAGGCGCGCCCGCCGGCCCGCGGCCCGCTGCCGCCGCAACTCCCGCCGCCCGGGCGGAGGCGGCGGCCGCGGGAGATCCTCGAGTGGCTCGAGAGGTTCGAGTCGGGGACGGGCGGCGAGTTCGGCGGTCGTGTCGTTCGGCAATGGGATTCTTTCCACTGGTGGGCAGACGCGGCCTCGGCCCCGAAGGCATTCTCGCAGAGCCTGCAACGTCAATGGCGGCTCCAGGCCGTGCGGGTTTCCGGCCGGGCCGGAGCTCTCAGTCTCCCTGTTTGGACAGGACGTGCTCGGTGCCCTCCTGCCAGCGGGCCATGGCCCACAGCAGGTCAGAGAGCCGGTTGAGGTAGGCCACCACCAGTGAGCCCTCCCCCACGGGCTCGGCCACGGCCAGGCGCTCGGCCCGGCGCACGACGGTGCGGGCCAGATCGAGCGCGGCGGCCACCCGGTTCTCGCCGGGCACGGTGAAGTCGGCCGGCATGTCGAAGCGCCCCAGGAGGTCGTCGATGCCGGTCTCCAGCGCCGCCACCATGTCCGGCGTCACCAGGCTGGACCCCGCCTGGAGCTTCGAGCGGTTCTCCGGGGCGGTGGCCACCTCCGCCATCAGGACGTACAGCGCGCGGGCCAGGGTGACGAGGCGGTCGTTGACCTCGGTCCCCGCCGGCGTCTCGGCCCGGGCCACGCCGATGGCGGCCTGCGCCTCGTCCACCAGTCCGTTGAGCTCGATCCGCCACGAATTCTTGGGCACCCGGCCGCCGTAGAGCAGGCCCGTGGTCCCGTCGTCGCCCCGCTTGGTGTAGATCCGTGGCGCCATGGGGCCTCCAATCTACCGGCACCTGTTCGGGGGGCCAGGGGGGCCGCCGGTATCCTGTGCGGGTGGCAATCTCCTCCCCTGAGCTGCTCGGTCGGCTGCATCCGTCCGCCTCCACCTACCTGCAGGCGCTGCGCGAGCGCGTCGTGATCTTCGACGGGGCCATGGGGACGAACCTCCAACTGCTCGGCCTCGATGCCGACGACTTCGGCGGCCCGGAGCTCGAGGGGTGCAACGAATGGCTCGTGGAGACCCGGCCCGACGTCGTGGCTCAGGTGCACCGTTCCTTCTACGAGGTCGGGTGCGACGTGGTGGAGACCGACACCTTCGGGTCGACCTCGGTCGTGCTGGCCGAGTACGGGCTGGCCGACCAGGCCCGCGACCTGACCCGCCGCGCCGCCGAGCTGGCCTGCGCCGTCCGGGACGAGTTCTCGACGCCCGAGCGGCCGCGCTGGGTGGCGGGCTCCATGGGGCCGGGCACCAAGTTCCCCACGCTCGGGCACATTTCGTACGCCGACTTCCGCGACGCCTACGAGGAGCAGGCGCTCGGGCTGCTGGAGGGCGGCGTGGACCTGCTGCTCATCGAGACCCAGTTCGACCTGCTCTCCATCAAGGCCGCGGTCAACGGGGCGCGGCGCGCCATGGTGGCGCTGGACCGGTACGTCCCGCTGCAGGCCCAGGTGACGATCGAGCTGACGGGCCGCATGCTGCCGGGCACCGAGATCGGCGCCGCCCTGACCGTGCTCGACGCCATGCAGGTCGACGTGGTGGGCCTCAACTGCGCCACCGGCCCGGTGGAGATGAGCGAGGCACTCCGGCACCTTTCGGGGGCCAGCCGCGTCCCCATCGCCTGCGTCCCCAATGCGGGCCTCCCTTCGGTGGTCGACGGCAACATGCACTACGACCTCACGCCCGAGGACCTGGCGGAGCACCTGCACCGCTTCGTGACCGAGTTCGGCGTGACCGCGGTCGGCGGGTGCTGCGGCACCACCCCGGCCCACCTGGCCGCCGTCGTGGCGCGCTGCGCCGGCGCCACCCCGGCCACGCGCAACCCGGTGCACGAGCCCGCCGCCGCCTCCATCTACACCTCCGTCCCGTTCGCGCAGGACTCGTCGTACCTGGCCGTGGGCGAGCGGACCAACGCCAACGGCTCCAAGGCCTTCCGCGAGGCGATGCTCGACGGCGACTGGGACACCTGCGTCGGCATGGCGCGGGACCAGGTGAAGGAGGGCTCGCACCTCATTGACGTCTGCGTGGACTACACCGGAGCCGACGGGGTCTCCGACATGCACGAGATCGCCAGCCGCTTCTGCACGCAGTCGAGCGTGCCGCTCATGGTCGACTCGACCGAGGGTCCCGTGGCCCGGGCCGCACTGGAATGGCTGGGCGGGCGGCCCATCCTCAACTCGGTCAACCTCGAAGAGGGCGACGAGCCCGGCACGCGGCTCGACACCTTCCTGCGCCTCGCCCGGGAGTTCGGGGCCGCCGTCGTCTGCACCTGCATCGACGAGGAGGGCCAGGCGCGCACGCGCGAGTGGAAGCTGCGGGCGGCCCGCAACATCCGCGACATCGCGGTGGAGCGCTACGGCCTGGAGCCCGAGGACCTCCTGTTCGACCCGCTCGCCCTGCCGCTCTCGACCGGCATGGAGGAGAGCCGGGGGGACGGGATCGAGACCATTGAGGGCATCCGGGCCATTAAGGCGGAGCTGCCCGGCGTGTCGACCGTGCTGGGCCTGTCCAACGTGTCCTTCGGCCTCAACCCGGCGGCGCGCCAGGTGCTCAACTCGGTCTTCCTGCACGAGTGCGTGGAGGCCGGCCTCGACTCGGCCATCGTCCACGCGTCCAAGATCCTCCCGCTGTCGCGCATTGACGAGCGGGCCAGGGAGGTCTGCCTCGACCTCGTGTACAACCGCCGTACCGACGACTACGACCCCCTGCAGGAGCTGCTGTCGATGTTCGAGGGCGTCAAGGCCTCGTCCGGCGCGACCGAGGACCACAGCGACTGGCCGGTCGACCGGCGCCTGTCGCAGCGCATCATCGACGGCAACCGCAACGGGCTGGAGCTCGACCTCACCGAGGCCCTCGAATCGGGCACCGGCGCGTTGGCCATCGTCAACGACATCCTCCTCGAGGGCATGAAGGTCGTCGGCGAGCGTTTCGCCTCGGGCGAAATGCAGCTGCCCTTCGTCCTGCAGTCGGCCGAGACGATGAAGAGTGCGGTCGCCTTCCTGGAGCCCCACATGGAGAAGACGGACCAGGGGGGCAAGGGCACCGTCGTCCTGGCCACCGTCAAGGGCGACGTGCACGACATCGGCAAGAACCTGGTCGACATCATTCTGACCAACAACGGCTACGAGGTGGTCAACCTCGGGATCAAAATCGGCATCAACGAGATGGTCAGTGCCGTCGAGGAGCACAAGGCCGATGCCATCGGCATGAGCGGCTTGCTGGTGAAGTCGACGCTGATCATGCGCGAGAACCTGGTCGAGCTGAACGACCGGTCGCTGTCGGACATCCCGGTGCTGCTGGGCGGGGCCGCCCTGACCCGCACCTACGTCGAGCGGGACCTGCGCGAGGTCTACGACGGGCGCCTCTTCTACGGGCGCGACGCCTTCGAGGGTCTGCGCACCATGGACCGCCTGGTCGAGCTGAAGAAGAACGGCGAGGACGATCCCCTGTTCGGGCGCGAGATCTCCGAGCGCAACGTCCCGCGCCGCAGCCGGCTGGACGAGCAGGACCCGAGTCCCGTCGAGGGGCAGCCCGCCCGGGCCGACGTAGCGGCGGACAACCGGCTCTTCACGCCGCCCTTCGTCGGCTCACGGGTCGCCGTCGGCATCCCCCTCGACGAGGTGGCCGAATACCTCAACCTGACCGCCCTCTTCCGCAACCAGTGGGGCTTCCGGCCCGAGAACGGCGAGAACGACGCCGAGTTCAAGGACCGGGTGAAGGGGACGCTGCGCGAGCAGCTGGGCAGGGCCAAGGAGGCCGACCTGCTGGTGCCGTCCGTCGCCTACGGGCACTTCGCGGCGAACGCCGAGGGCAACGACCTCGTCATCTGGAAGGACGAGTCGCGCTCCTCGGAGTGGATGCGCTTCACCTTCCCGCGCCAGCGCAAGGAGCCCTGGCTGTGCATCGCGGACTTCTTCCGCCCGAGCGAGTCGGGCGACGAGGACTTCGCCAGCTTCATGCTCTGCACCATCGGCGCCCGGGCCTCGGAGGAGACGGCGCGGCTGTTCGCCGAGAACCACTACCAGGAGTACCTCTTCCTGCACGGCCTCAGCGTCGAGATGGCCGAGGCCACGGCCGAGTACTGGCACCGCCGGATCCGCGAGGAGCTCGGGTTCGCCGACGAGGACGGGCCCACGCTGACCGGGCTGTTCAAGCAGCAGTACCGGGGCGGCCGCTACTCGTGGGGCTACCCGGCCTGCCCCGACCTCACGGACAACGCCAAGGTCGTGGAGCTGCTCGGCGGGGACCGTGTCGGCGTGACGGTGAGCGAGGGGTTCCAGCTCAACCCCGAGCAGACGACCGACGCCATCATCTGCCACCACCCCGAGGCCAAGTACTTCATCGCGTGAGCGCGGCGCGGGCCCGGCATCGGCTGCGGTCGCGCGCGGCCGCCGTGCCGGCGGCGTGCGCCGTGGTGGTGCTGACCTTCGGTGCCGTCGCAGCAGGGGGCGCGCCGGCGCCGGCTCCCTCGCTCAGCGACGTGGTGATCCCCGACCTCGGCCCGGGCTACGCGGTGAGCTCGCAGGGCCCCCTCGACGCGGCGCAGTTCGCCTCCAACGCGCCGGACCCCTCGGCGGCGGCGGGGGCGCTGTCCACCCTGGCCAAGTCGATCTCGACCTACGAGCGGGTCTGGCAGGCCGACGGGGGCCTGAACCAGGTGCAGGACCTCCTGGTCCGCTTCCCCGACGCCGTCGGGGCCCGGATCTTCCTGCAGGCGGCCCAGCACTCGCTCGAGTCGGGCGAGATCGTGAGCTCGGACGCCATGCCGTCGATCCCGGGGGCCCGGCGCGTGACCTACTTCGCGGCCACGAACGAGGACGGCGTCGGCGAGGCCGTCACCATGCGCGCCGGCGTCTACGTCGACCTGCTCTCGTTCTTCTCGGCGGCCACCGGCAACGCGCAGCCGATTTCGCCGGCGGACGCGGAGGTGGTGGCCAAGGCCCAGTACGCGGCCATGGTGCAGGCGCCCGGGGGCGCGGCCGCGACATCGGCCCGGCCCGCCGGGTCCACCGCAACGAAGAGCGTCACGACCGGCTCCATCGTGATCGCCGTGCTGGCCGTCGCCGTCCTGGCCCTGGCCGTCGCCACGCCGTGGCTCCTGCGCCGGCGGCGCGCCGCGCCCGCCGTGGCAGCGACCCCCGGAACGGCAGGGGCGCCGGCCGGCGCGCCATCGGGACGCGCCGGCACATCCGGACCGTCTCACTAGGATCTCGCCGGTGACGGCGGACGACGCGCAGCAGGGCGCGCCCATCAGCGGGCTCTCGCACGTACAGCTCCTGGTGTCCGACGTGGGAGCCGAGCGCGCGGTGGTACAGCGCCGTGCTGGGTCTCGTGCCTTTCGCAGACGACCCCGACATCGGCTACGTCGCGCTGCGGCACCGGGGTGGGCGTTTCGTCGTGGTGTTGACCCGGGCGGCCGCCCCGGACGGGCCGAGCAACGGTGCGGCCGGGGTGGGGCTGGACCACCTGGCCCTGGCCGTCCCCGACGGCGCCTCGCTCGACTCCTGGGCCGCCCACCTGACCGAGGTCGGCATCGACCACGGCGGGGTCGTGCTCGAGGGCGGGCACCCCTCGCTCCAGTTCCGCGACCCCGACGGCATCGCCATTGAGCTGGTGGCGCCCTGAGCGGTCAGCTCCATTCGGTGAACCGGCGAAAGCGCGACTTCCGCGTGCCCGGCTGCACCGGCTCCTGCGCCGCCTCGGCCCGATTGGTCCGGAGCCAGGCCAGCAGCGACTCTCCGTCGTCGAAGACGTACTCCTGGTCCGTCTCCATGACGTAGAGGCGGACGGACCGCTCGTCGGCCGTGACCGAGAACTCGATCCGCCCGTTGGAGACGAAGGCCCAGAGCGGCGAGCTGCCGGGGGTCGACCGCGGCTCGCGGCGCCAGCCGGGCCTCCCTCCGAACAGCTCCGCGATGTCGTGTACCGGCGACATTGCGCCCGAACACTAACGCCCGTTAGACGCTTCCCATCACCGGTTCGGGCTCGGCGTCGACGGGCGGCGTCGGCTCCGGCTCCGTCTTGCGCTTCGCCAGCACGGCGGCGCCCGTCGTGACGACCCCGATGGAGAGCAAAATCGAGCCGAGGCAGTCGAGGGGCGTGTGCCAGAAGGCGGCGACGACCGCGACCGACATGAGGGCGGTCCACGCCGCGCCGAGGGCGAAGCAGATGACGCGGGCTTCGGTCCCGAGGACCGGATAGAGCGCGAGCCACATGGCCAGCGCGGTGGCACAGACCGCGGTGACGTTGCCGGACGGGAAGCTGAGCTGCCCGTAGAGCAACACGTGGACGGCCGGCTTGGCGATCTGCTCGCCGATGAAGAAGGCCACGGCGGCACTCGCGGCCAGGACCGCCACCCGGAGGAGGACCCTCTGCAGGGCCCCGTAGATCACGCTGACGGCGAACACCGTCACGATCGCCGGCGTCGCCAGCCACGAGGCGAGCTCGTCCCAGCGGTCGAGGCCGGGCCACGGACGCCAGAACAGGTGGATGATGTGGCGTTCCAGGCGGTAGGCCGTGAAGCCACGGGCCACGGCGAGGCTCAAGAGCGCGGTCGCGACCAGGCTCACGGCAGCGATGATGCCCAGCCGGGTACGCGTCATGCCCCACCACGCTACGCGGCCCGGAGCGCCCCGGGTCCGCACCCCACCAGCACCGACGCGCGCGACGCCGATGCGCCCGGTCAGCTGCCTCTTCCTGGGCTGCACCTGAAACGGCGCGCCGCCGTGCGCCGGCGCTGCCGGCCCCCGACACGGGCGCGGTCCGAGGACTAGCGTCACGGGCGACGCGTGCAAGGAGGACAACATGACCGACTTTCCCGGCGTGACCCACGTGGCCCTGACCGTCACAGACCTGGAGCGAAGTCGTCCGTGGTACGAGGCGCTCTTCGGGAGTGCACCGGTGATCGACGAGGACACCGGGCCCTTCCACCACGTCGTGTGGCTTCTCGGCGGGCAGACGTTGATCGGCATCCACCAGTTCCCCGATCTCCACGGCTCCGACCCCTTCGACGAGCGGAGCCCGGGGCTGGACCACGTGGCATTCGCCTGCACCAACCGCGCCGAGCTCGCAGAGTGGGAAACCAGGCTCAACGAGTTGGGCATAGCGAACGGCGGCGTTGTGGACGCGCCCTACGGCTCGGGGCTCTCGTTCCGCGACCCCGACAACATCGCGCTGGAGTTCTTCGCCCCGCCGGGGTGACCGCGCCGGCACGTCACCGCGCCGTGGAGCCGGATCAGCCGTCGACGGGTCGATCACCCCCGCGGAGCGCGGACTCCAGGCCGGCGACATCGGCGACCGTCACCGTCAGGGCCGAGTGGCTGCGGCCCGGGAGCGACGACCGCACCTTCTCGCTGAAGTGCACGCACACGCCACGCCGGGAATTCGTTCCGAAGGTGAGGCCGTCGTCGACGAAGGACATGCGCACGCCACAGGCCGTCCACCACCGGTAGGAACCGGTGACGTGGGCGCCGTCGACGTTCGCCAGCGGCGTCGTCAGCCTCACCACGCCGAAGGTGGCGACGAAGAGCCCGTCGGCCGTCAGGGTGACGCCGTCGCGCCACGGCCGGAGCAGGAACGGCAGCAGGACCGGCAGGTAGCGCCGGTCGACGGCGTAGCCGAAGTGCTGGGAACGTCCGCCGGCCACGGTGCGGCGGGCTCGGTTACCCCGCGAGGTCCCGCTCGAACATCTGCAGCGTGGTCCCGCAACGCGTGCAGTACGCGACGGTGAACACCCGCGGCTCAATGGAGGGGTCGTCGTGCGGTACCCGCAGCGAGCGCAGGCACGCCGCGCCGCGCAAGGGGGCATGGCAGCCCGGGCACGAAGGCTCGCGCGGGGGATCTCCAGGATCTGCGACCTCGACCGGCTCCTCGACCTCGGGGATGACGCCGACCCCGAGGGACACCACGCCGCCCGCGATGAGCTCGTCGACGGTCCGGCGGAGGCGGGGCGGACCGGCGCCGCAGTCCGCGAGCACCTTGGCCGCGACACCCTCCCCCTCCCGCTCCAGCCCGAGGAGGATGTGCTCGGTCCCGATGTAGCTGTGGTCGCGTTGCAGCGCCTCCCGGAGCGCGAGCTCCAGGACCTTCTTGGCCCGGGGCGTGAAGGGCGGTGAGCCCGCCCCGCCGGCGCCCGGCGTTCCGACGATGTCGACCACCTTGGCCCGCACCACGGCGGGCGAGACCCCCAGCGCTCGCAGTGCCTCCGCCCCCATGCCGTCACCCTCACGCAGCACGCCGAGGAGGATGTGCTCGGTGCCGATGAAGGGGTGGTGGAGCTGGCGCGCCTCGTCCTGGGCCAGGGTGAGCACCTTCCGTGCCCGGTCGGTGAAGCGTTCGAACACTCGTTCAGGTTACTTGCAGGTCGGCGGGGCGCCCTGGCGCCCGCAGGGCCGGACCGCCCGGGCTCAGCGTGGCGCTTCGGCTCAGCGTGGCGCGCGGGGCATGCCCAGGCCGATCATGGCGACGATGTCGCGCTGGATCTCGTTGGTCCCGCCGCCGAAGGTGAAGATGGTCTGGCTCCGGGCCTGGTTCTCCAGCCGGCCCCGCAGCACCGCACCGGGCGAGCCCTCGGCCAGGTAGCCCGCCTGGCCGACCACCTCGAGCAGCAGCGCGGTAGACCTCGAGGGCGAGCTCGGTGCCGTACACCTTGGTGGCCGACGCGTCGGCGGGGTTCAGGCCCTTGTCGGAGGCCCAGGCCACCTTCCAGTTCAGGAGCTTCAGCACCTCGACCTTGGCGTGCGCCCTGGCCAGGCTGATCTGGACCCACTCCTGGTCCATGACCCTGCGCACCGTCGCCTCAGCCGGTGCTCCTGCGCCCACTCGCCGGACCTCGATGAGGCTGCGCAGCAGGCCCGAGGCGGGGCAGATCGCCACCCGCTCGTGGTTGAGCTGGTTGGTGATCAGCTTCCAGCCCTGGTTCTCCGCCCCGACGAGGTTCTCGGCCGGGACCCGGACGTCCTCGTAGAAGGTCGAGCTGGTGATGTCGCCGGCGATCGTGGGCAGCGGGGTCCAGTGGAACCCGGGGGTGTCGACCGGCACGATGAACACCGACAGGCCCTTGTGCTTGGGGGCGTCGGGGTCGGTCCGGGCCGCCAGCCAGACGTAGTCGGCGTACTGGATGGCGCTGGTGAAGATCTTCTGGCCGTTGATCACGTACTCGTCCCCGTCGCGCACGGCCCGGGTCTGCAGCGAGGCCAGGTCGGTGCCGGCCGACGGCTCGGTGTAGCCGATGGAGAAGTGGACCTCGCCCCGGAGGATGCCCGGCAGGATCCGCTGCTTCTGCTCGTCGGTGCCGAGGGCCATGAGCGTCGGGACCGACGCTGTTCAGCGTGAGCAGCGGGAGCGGCACGCCCGCCCAGTGGGACTCCTCGACGAAGATCATCTGGTCGATGGGCCCCCGGGCCTGGCCGCCGTACTCGACGGGCCAGCCGAGGCCGAGCCAGCCGTCCTGCCCCATCCGGCGGATGTAGCGGGTGTAGGTCGGCTCGTCCGAGGGCGAGCCCTCGACCTCGGCGACGAGGCCGGCGAAGTACGCGCGCAGCTCTCGCTGCAGAGCCTGCTGCTCCGCCGTCAATCCCAGGTACACCCGACCTCCGGCCGCTCTCGCCCTGTGTGTCGGGGGACAGTATGGCGGGGCGGGGCGCCGTCGCGCCCGGTCAGCGGGAGCCGGCGAGCCCGCCGATGCCGAGCGACTCGGCGGCGGGCGCGGCGGGCGCGGCGGGCGCCGGCTGCTCCGGTCCGTCGGACTCCGTCTCCGCCTGCTCCCCCGGTGGTGGTGGCGGGTCGTCGAGGAACTCCGCCGTCGGCACGAAGAAGAGCGACCCGGTCAGGGCCGTGGAGAAGTCGAGGATCCGGTCGTAGTTGCCGGGAGGATCGCCGAGGAACATGTGCTGGAGCATCAGCTCCGTCACGGCGGGGGTGGCGCTGTACCCGATGAAGTACGTGCCGAACTCGGCGGAGCCGAGGGAACCGAACGGCATGTTCTCGCGCAGGATCTGGCGCTGGGTCCCGTCGGGCTCGACGATCGTGTTGAGCGCGACGTGCGAGTTCGATGGCTTGACGTCGTCGTCCATCTCCACGTTGGAGAGCTTCGCCCGGCCGATGACCCGCTCCTGCTCCTCGACGCTGAGGGAGTCCCAGGCGGCCATGTCGTGGAGGTACTTCTGCACAATGACGTAGCTCCCGCCGGCGAACTCCGGGTCCTCGGCGCCGATCGTCACCGCCATCTCGGCGGCGCGTCCGGTGGGGTTCTCCGTGCCGTCGACGAAGCCCAGGAGGTCGCGCTCGTCGAAGTACTTGAACCCGTGCACTTCGTCCACGACGGTCGCCGCGCCCGCCAGTCTTCCGACCACCAGCGAGGCCAGCTCCCAGCAGAGGTCCATGGTGGCGGACCGGACGTGGAACAAGAGATCCCCCGGGGTGCTGACGGCCCGGTGCCGTCCTCCGTCCAACGCGGCGAAGGGATGGAGATGGGCGGGGCGGGCACCGGCGAACAGGGCGTCCCAGGCGTCCGATCCGATGCCGGCCACGACGGCCAGCCCGCCTTCGGGTGAACGGAACGAGACGGTGCGGGCGAGGCCCGACAGATCGGCCAGCAGCTCGCGCACCGCGGGCTCTCCCCCTTCGTCGATCGTCAGGACGAGGATGATCGCGCTCGCCGTGAGCGGGGTGAGGACGGGCTGGGCCACAGGGGGCCCGCCACGGCCTCGGGACTCTGCGAGACATTCGCCATCGACGTGCGACCGGGCTTCCTCTCCGGGGTCGTGCCACGATCAGCCACGGCGGCTCGTCGCGCGATCCCCGGCGAGCGTAGCGGTCCCGTCTAGGGGCAGGCCCCGAACGGGTCGATGGCGCCGTAGGACACGCCGAACTTCTGCTGCTCCGTCGGGAGCTGCCCCGTCAGGTTCCATGAGTTGGCAGCCTCGTTCATGTACGCCTGCGGGCACGAGTCGGAGATGGCGATGGTGGGCCCGCCCGGGCAGGCGTCGGGATACTGGGGCGTGCCGTGCAGGCATGTCATGGCCTCGTGACCCTCCGCGTAGCCCGGGCAGTCGAGGGCGAAGCCCGGCGCGGCATAGGCCTGCAGGTAGGCGAGCGCGGCCGTGCACCCCCACGTGGTGGCCTGCCCGTAGCCCGGGAGCGCCGGCGCGGGCGGCGGCGTGGGAGCGGGTGGCGGCGTCGCCACCACCGGCGCAGCCGTCAGCGCGGCGGGAGTCGTCGTCGGTGTGGTGGTGGGGGTGGTGGTGCTCGTCGTGGTCGTGGTCGACGAGCTGGTCGTGGTGGTGGTCGTCGGCGCGACGGTCAAAGGGTCCGAGGCCAGGCGCGCCAACTGCGTCCCGCCCTGCTGCGACGCGCCGTAGTCCGGCGAGGACACGGCGGCGGGCACTCCGTAGACGCTCCCGAGCCCGAAGACCGCGATCGACACGATCCCGCCCATCCAAATGGAGCGACGGGGCTTCCACGAGGCGAGGAACGCGGCCCGGTGCGTGCGGACGGCGGTGAAGGGGTGGGAGAGGTGCTCGCGCAGGCGCACATAGGACTTTCGGCCCGAGTCAAAGTGCCCTTAAGCGATCCCCTCGTGCCTGGCGACAGCAACGGAGGATCAACTCCCTCTGGGGTGCCTCGGACAACCCGGACTGCACCGGGCCGTCACATGCCGGGTGCTCAGGCCCGCTGACCCGCGGCCACTGCCGCCTCACGGGCGTGGTAGCTCGAACGGGTGAGCGGAGACGCCTCCACGTGGGCGACGCCGAGCGCTGTCCCGGCCCGGCGCAGTCCCTCGAACTCCTCCGGCGTCCAGTAGCGGGACACCGGCAGGTGCTCCCGGCTCGGGCGCAGGTACTGACCGATCGTGACGATGGAGACACCGACGTTGCGCAGGTCGGCCATGGTGGCCACGACCTCCTCCTCGCGCTCGCCGAGGCCGACCATGAGGCCCGACTTCGTGACCAGTCCCGCCTGGCCCACGCCGCGCGAGCACGGCCAGGCTGCGGGCGTAGCCGGCGGAGGGACGCACGGCCCGCTGCAGGCGCGCCACGGTCTCGATGTTGTGGTTCAGCACGTCGGGGCGGGCCTCGAAGATGGCATCGAGCGACGCCGCGTCGCCACGGCAATCCGAGATCAGCACCTCGACCGTCGTCCCCGGCGCGCGCAGGCGGATCGCCTCGATGGTCGCGGCCATGGCGCCGGCGCCGCCGTCGGCCAGGTCGTCGCGGGCGACGCACGTCACCACCGCGTGCCCCAGGCCCATCCGTTCCACGGCGCGGGCCACCCGCTCCGGCTCGTCGGGTGAGAGCGCCAGGGGGTGTCGGGTGTCCACCTGGCAGAAGCCGCAGGCGCGCGTGCAGCGCTCGCCGTTGATCATGAACGTGGCCGTGCCGTCGGCCCAGCACTCGTAGATGTTCGGGCACCCCGCCTCTTCGCACACGGTGACGAGGCCGAGATCGTGCACGGTCGCACCCAGCTGCCGGTAGCCCTTGCCGATGCGCACGGGCACCCGGAGGAAGTCCGGCTTGCGGCGGCTGATGTCGAGTCCCGCCTCGGGTGCCACTCCCGCCTGGCGCAACCGGCGCAGGAGCGGTCTCTCCGCGGTGGGCGGCCCACCGTGCGCTCCGGCGGGGCCGTGCAGCACATCGGCCCGTTCGCTGTGGGCCGATCCGAACGCGGCCACGGCGCGGGCCACGAACGCGTCGACCACAGTGCCGTAGGGGACGTCGACGCCCTCGGCGCGCAGCGAGGTCACGCCGCGATCGGCGATGCCGCAGGGCACGATGTGGCCGAACATGGCCAGATCGGACGAGACGTTGAGCGCCACTCCGTGGAGGGTGCGGCGCGCGTCGGGACCGCGGCGCACGGTGCGCACACCGATGGCGGCGATCTTGCGGGCCTGCGGCGTGCCGGCGTCGAGCCAGACCCCCGGGTACGCGGCCTCGGTGGTGGCGCCGGGCAGGCCGAGGTCGGCCAAGGTGGCGATGACGACCTGCTCCAGCCGGTGGACATGGGCGGGGCCCGAGGCGGGGTCGTCGGGCACGGTGACGACCGGATAGGCGACCAGCTGGCCCGGCCCGTGGTAGGTGACGTCGCCTCCACGGTCCGCGTGCACGAGCACGGCGCCGACCGACTCGGGGTCGACCAACACGTGACGGGCGTCGGCGTGCGCGCCCAGCGTGTAGGTGTGCGGATGCTGGAGCACCAGCAGGTAGTCGTCCGCCCCTTCGGTGGCGAGCGCGTGCTGCAGCGCGTCGGCCTCGTGGTAGGGAACCGTCCCGAGCGACCGGACGCGCAGCACTGGCGCGGGACCTAGAGCTCCGCGGCCCAGTCGCGGCTGCCCAGGAGGTCGGCCACCTTGCGGAGGAACAACGACACGTAGGCGCCGTCGACGGCGCGGTGGTCCCAACTGACCCCGAGGATGCCCGTGGAGTGGATGGCGATGGACTCGGACCCGTCGGGCTGGGTCACCACCACGGGCCGGCGCGCAATGCCGTCGGTGGCGAGGATCGCCACCTGGGGCTGGTTGATGATCGGGACCGTGAAGTAGGTGCCGAAGGGGCCGTCGTTGGTGATGGAGAACGTCCCGCCGGCGATGTCGTCCGCGTTCAGCTGCCGCCCCCGGGCTCGCTCGGCCAGGTCCCGGATGCGACGGGCCACGCCGCGCAGGGTGACCTCCTCGGCACGGTGGATGACGGGCACGATCAACCCCTCATGGGAGAGATCCACCGCAATGCCGAGGTTCACCTCGGCGTGCACCAGCAGCGAGTCGTCCACGACCGACGCGTTCAGGAGGGGAAAGTCGCGCAACGCCTCCACCGCGGCCCGGGCCACGAACGGGAGGTAGGTCAGCGCGAACCCTTCTTCGGCCTTGAACCGCTCGCCCCAGGCCTTGCGCACGCGCTCGACACTCTCGAAGTCGACCTCGTTGGCGATGAACGCGTGGGGCGACGTCGCCTTCGAGCGCACCATGTGCTCGGCCGTGCGCCGCCGCATGTTGGAGAACGGCACCACCTGATCACCGGCGGCACGGAACGACGCCATCGACACCGGCGGCGCCTGCGCCGGCCTCGCCACCGGCGCGGCGGGCGCACGCTGGACGGTGGGCGCGACCGGCGGTGGCGGTGGTGCGGCCGCGGCAGGCGGCGGGGCCGACGCGGCCGAGTGACGCGCCTCGACGGCCCGCAGCGCGTCGTCGCGGGTGATGCGGCCACCCGAGCCGGTGCCGGTGACCTCCGCCTCGCTGATGTCGTTCTCGGCCAGCAGCTTGCGCACCATGGGCGACAGCACCGAAGGCGCCGCGCCATCCCCGTTGCTCTCGACCCCCGAAGGTGCCGGTGCCGGAGCGGGTGGAGCGGGCGGCGGGGCCGCCGCCTCAGGTGCCGGCGCAGGAGCGGCCGGGGCAGCCGGTGGCGCGGCAGGGGGTGCCGGTGCCTCGGCCGCCGGGGCGGCTGCCGGCTCCGGGGCGGCGGCGGCGGGCGCGGCCCCGGACGGGGCCGCGCCGGTGCCGTCGCCGATCACCGCCAGCTTCACGCCGACCTCGACCGTCTCGCCCTCGGGTACCAGGATCTCGCTGAGGACGCCCGCGGCCGGCGACGGCACTTCGGAGTCCACCTTGTCGGTGGAGACCTCGAAGAGCGGTTCGTCGCGCTCCACCGCATCGCCGACCGCCTTCATCCAGCGGGTGATCGTCCCTTCGGTCACCGTCTCGCCGAGTTGCGGCATCATCACGTCAGCCAAGGTGCAGTCCCCTTCCGCTCAACGCGAGCATGGTCTCACCGAATGTCTCGGACAGCGACGGGTGCGGCTGAATGAAGTGCGCGACCTCATCGGGCAGCGCCTCCCAGTTGACGGCCAGGTAACCCGACCCGAGTTGCTCGGTCACCCACGGGCCGCAGAGGTGCACGCCGAGAATCCGGCCGGCCGACCCGTCGGCCTCCTGCGCCGCGACGACCTTCACCACGCCTTCGGTGTCGCCGATGATCTGCGCCCGGCTGTTGCCCCCGAAGGGGTCCTTCTTGGTGACCACCGGAATGCCCGCCTCCTTGGCCTGGGCCTCGGTCATGCCGCAGAAGGCGACCTCGGGGCGGCAGTAGATGGCCCAGGGCACCTTGGCGTTGTCGACCGGCACCGCGGGCTCGCCCAGCATCGTCTTCACGGCCACGATGGCCTCGGCGAAGCCCACGTGGGCCAGCTGCGGGCTCCCGGCCACAATGTCGCCGACGGCGAACACGCCGTCCACGCCCGTGCGCTGGTACTCGTCGGTCGCCACGAAGCCACGGCGGTCCATTTCGACGCCGAGCCCGTCCTCCACCAGCCCCTCTGTGCGGGGGCGCCGGCCCACCGACACGACGACCGCCTCCGCGTCGAACGTCTGCTCGCCCGCCTTGACGGTCGTCATCGTCCCGTCGCTCGACGGCGTGTGCCCCTCGACCTTGACCCCGGTGACGATGTCGATGCCGCGCTTCTTGAAGGAGCGCACCACAAGCCGGGTGATGTCGTCGTCGCAGCCCGGGAGGATGGTCTCGAGCGCCTCCAGGATCGTGACCTTGGAGCCGAGATCGGCCAGCAACGAGGCGAACTCGCAGCCGACCACCCCGCCACCGATGACGACCACCGAGGCCGGCAGCTCCTTGAGGTCGAGGAACTCGTCCGACGTCATGATGAGCCGCCCGTCGACCTCGAAGCCGGGGAGGAGGAACGGGACCGAGCCGGCCGCCAGGACGATGTTGCGGCCGACGACGACCCTGCCGGCGTCCTCCCCGTCCACCACCTCCACCCGGTGGTCGGCCTTCAGAGTGCCCGTGCCGATGAGCGTGGTGACCTTGCGGCCCTTGAGGAGCCCCTCCAGCCCCTTGTGCAGCTTGCCCACGACCGCGTTCTTGCGGTCCTGGCTGACCGAGAAGTCGACCGACACGCCGGACACGTCGATCCCGAACTCCTTGGAGCCCTCGATCGTCCGGTAGACGGACGCGGTCTCGAGGAATTCCTTGGCGGGAATGCAGCCGCGGTGCAGGCAGGTGCCCCCGACCTTGTCCCGCTCCACGATGGCGACGGAGAGACCGGCGGCGGCGGCGTAGAGCGCAGTGGCGTAGCCGCCCGGACCACCGCCGATCACGACGATGTCGAACTCGTCCTCGCCTGCCATTGCCTGTCCTCTCCCTGGAGTGCTCACGACGTCCGTCCGGCGCGCTCGGCCTCCCCGGAACAACCCGATCGCACTGGCGGGAGTCCTCTCCTGTTGCCCTGCGCGTGCCCACCGCAGCCTAACGGCCGCTCCGCAGGGCCGAGACCGGTGGCGGCCCGCGCCGCCGGCCCGTTCAGCCGCTCGTCCCGCGCTCCAGATCGGCCGCCTGCGCGGCCAACTCGTCGACCCTGTCGTTCCAGCGGTCACCCGAGTGTCCCTTGACCCAGCGCCACGTCACCGTCCGCCCGGGGTCGAGCGCCAACTCCAGCAGCGGCTCCCACAGGTCCCGGTTGGCCACCGGCTTGTTCTGGGAGTTCTTCCAGTTGCGGCGCTGCCAACCCCGCCACCAGCCGTCGGTGAAGCACTTGACGACGTAGGTCGAGTCGCTGACCACCTCTATCCCGTCGGGCGCATCGGGGGTCAGGGCGCGCAGCGCCTCGAGGGCCGCTCTGATCTCCATGCGCTGGTTGGTGGTGTGCCCTTCGGCACCGCTGGCGTAGTGACCGCCCGGTACGGCCCACGCCCACCCGCCCGGACCGGGATTGCCGCGGCACGCGCCGTCCGTGTACACGACGATCGGATCGCGCTCGGGTGCCATCGCACAAATGTGACACACCCCGCACGGGTGGTCGTGGAGGCCATCCACCGGCCGGTACCGTGGAGAAATGCTGTTCGACGGGATCAGCCACCAAGTCCCGGACACCGATCCGGGTGAGACGGAGGAGTGGCTCGATTCGTTCGACGCCATCGTCGATGCCCGTGGGCGGGCCCGGGCGCGCTACCTCCTCATGAAGCTGCTCGAGCGGGCGCGCACCAAGCAGGTCGAGTTCCCCGCCACCGTGTCGACGCCCTATGTCAACACCATCCCGGCCGACGCCGAACCCTGGTTCCCCGGCGACGAGTACCAGGAGCGCCGCATCCGGGCCTACATCCGCTGGAACGCGGCCGCCATGGTCACCCGGGCCAACACGCGCACGGAGGGCATCGGCGGGCACCTGTCGACCTACGCCAGCTCGGCCGCCCTCTACGAGGTCGGCTTCAACCACTTCTTCCGGGGCAAGGCCGACGGCGGCTTCGGCGACCAGGTCTTCTTCCAGGGCCACGCCTCACCGGGCATCTACGCCCGGGCCTACGTCGAGGGCCGCCTGACCGAGAAGGAGCTCGACAACTACCGCCACGAGGTGGCGGGCGACGGGCTCCCCAGCTACCCCCACCCACGCTCGCTGCCCGACTTCTGGGAGTTCCCGACGGTGTCCATGGGGCTGGGCCCCATCGCCGCCATCTACCAGGCCCACATCAACCGCTACCTCAACCTGCGGCGGCTGGTCGACACCAGCGCCAGCCGGGTGTGGTGCTTCGTCGGCGACGGCGAGATGGACGAGCCCGAGTCCATCGGTGCGCTCGGCGTGGCGGGCCGCGAGCATCTCGACAACCTCATCTTCGTCGTCAACTGCAACCTCCAGCGCCTCGACGGTCCCGTGCGCGGCAACGGCAAGATCATCCAGGAGCTCGAGGCCGTGTTCCGCGGCGCCGGCTGGAACGTGATCAAGGTGATCTGGGGCTCGCGCTGGGACGCCCTGTTGGCCAAGGACGTCGACGGCGTGCTGCTCGACCGCATGAACAAGACGGTCGACGGCGAGTACCAGAAGCTGGCCGTCGAGTCGGGGGCCTACATCCGCGAGCACTTCTTCGGGCCCGATCCCCGCCTGCGCAAGCTGGTCGAGGACCTGAGCGACGACGACCTGGTCTCGCTGCCCCGCGGCGGGCACGACTACCGCAAGCTCTACGCGGCCTACAAGCTGGCCACCGAGCAGAAGGGAGCACCGACCGTCATTCTGGCCAAGACGATCAAGGGGTGGACGCTCGGGCCCGAGATCGAAGCGCGCAACGCCACGCACCAGATCAAGAAGATGTCCAAGGCGCAGCTGCGTGTGCTGCGCGACCGGCTCTACATGACCGACGACATCCCCGACACCGCGCTCGAGGGCGACCCGCCCTACGTCCGCCCCGCCGAGGGTTCCGACGCCATGGAGTACCTGCGTGCCCGCGGGCGCGTGCTCGACGGTCCGCTGCCCGTGCGGGTGGTCCGCCCCACCCCGGCGTTGCGGCCCGACGCCAAGGTCTTCGAGGAGTTCGCGGCGGGGTCCGGGAAACAGGCGGTGTCGACCACCATGGTGTTCGCCCGCATGCTGCGCAACCTCGTGCGCGACCCCACCGTGGGCTCGCTGGTGGCGCCCATCGTCTCGGACGAGGCCCGCACCTTCGGGCTCGAGCCGCTCATCGCCGAGACCAAGATCTACGCGCCCGACGGCCAGCAGTACATCTCCGTCGACGCCGACCTGCCGCTCAACTACGCCGAGAGCTCCTCGGGCCAGATGCTCGAAGAGGGCATCACCGAGGCGGGCGCGCTGGCCAGCTTCACCGCGCTGGCGACCGCGTACGCCACCTGGGGCCAACCGATGGTGCCCGTCTACCTCTTCTATTCCATGTTCGGCTTCCAGCGCGTCGGCGATCTGGCCTGGGCGCTGGGCGACATGCGCGGCCGGGGCATCCTGGCCGGCTGCACGGCGGGGCGCACCACGCTCATGGGCGAGGGGCTCCAGCACGACGACGGCCAGTCGCCACTGCTCGCCTCGACCAACCCGGCCGCACTCGTCTACGACGCCTCCTTCGCCTACGAGGTGGCGGCCATCATGGAAGCGGCGGTCACCGACATGCTGGGACCGAGCCCCCAAGACCGCTTCTGGTACCTCACGCTCTACAACGAGACCTACCCGATGCCCGCGCTGCCCCAGGGCGCCGACGGCGAGGCGGTGCGCCGGGGGATCATCGACGGGATCTACCGCTTCGCGCCGGCGCCGGAGCTGAAGGGGGCGGGCGACCTGCGGGCCTCGCTGTGTTTCTCCGGCCCCATGTGGAGCATCGCCGCCGACGCGCAGCGCATTCTGGCCGAGCGCTACGGCGTGGCCGCCGACACCTGGGCCGTCACCTCGTGGACGAACCTGCGCACCGACGCCCTCGAGGCGGAGCGCTGGAACCGTCTGCACCCCGAGGCCGCGCCGCGCACCGCCACCGTCACCGCCGCGCTCGGAGAGGGCCCCGACCCGGTCGTCGCCATCACCGACTACATGCGCGGCGTGCCCGACCAGGTGGCGCGGTTCGTGCAGCGGCCGTACGTGTCGCTGGGGACCGACGGCTTCGGGCGCTCCGACGCCCGCGACGCACTGCGCTCCTACTTCGAGGTCGACAGTGCCCACCTGGTGGTGGCCGTGCTCGGGCAGCTGGCCCGGGCGGGCCGGCTGGAGCCCTCCGTCGTGGCCGGCGCCATCGCCGACTTCGGCATCGACGCCGACGCCACGCCGCCCTTCGTCGTCTGAACGCGCGTCAGGCCGACAGGAGCGCCGCGAACGCCGCCAGGACCTCCTCGGCGCCGTCGGGCACCGCCAGCACGAGCGTGCGGCGGTCGGCGTCGAGGGCGAGCGAGACCTCGAAGAACGGGCAGCAGTGCTTCTCGCGCTGCGCCAGCGCGACCGCCGCCGTGAGCGCGGCGTCCGTCGGGCGCAGCTCCAGGCGCACCGCCGTGTCGTCGGCCGACACGGCGACGACCGACGAGCGCACCAGCGCCCGCCACTCCTCGGCGCGCTCCCCCAGCGCCGCCGCGTCCAGGCTGCAGGCGATGGGCGCGGGGTCCGCCCCGGGCGTCCCCGTCATTGGCGCCGGCCGGCCACCAGCGCGTCGCGGGTGAGCTCCATCTGGCCGCAGTGCTGGAAGAGCTCTTCGAGGAGGTGCAGCAGGACGGCGCCTTTGCGCTCCGTGTAGGGCACCGGATGGTCGGGGTCGGGCCACACGTTGACCGGTTGGTCGCCCGCGACCAGGCCCACCAGGTCCTCCTGCAGGCGCCGGCGCGCCTGCTCGGTGCGGCGCAGCAACCCGGCCACGTCACCGCTGGCCGTGAACTCTGCGGCGCGGTCGCGCTGAATGGGACGTTCGGCCACGGTGGCGCCGCCCCAGTACTCCATGACGCCGAGGCAGTGGGTGAGGATCACGTAGGCGGAGTTGGTGTCGCGGAACGGCGGGCGCCGGTTGACCAGCTCGTCGCCCAGGTCCTCGACGATGGCGGTCATCTGGGCCAGCGCCAGGTCCACGAACCAGAGGTAGTCGCTGGTGGGGACGGCGACCGCAGCCGCCCCCTCGTCGTCAGTGGGCGACCCAGGCATCGGGGTCGGTGACGAGCTCGCGCACGTGCGGGGGCAGGTTGCCCGAAATCACGTCGGTGAGCGTGATCTTCTCGAGCACGGAGCGCAGGCTGGCCCGAACGGCCACCCACACCTGCTGGAGGTTCTCGGCCGCACCGTTGTAGCTGGTGGCCTCGGGCCGGTAGCCCCGCACCTCGGCCAGTGGCCCGTCGAGGGCGCGGATCACGTCGGCGATGCTGATGGCGTCGGGGTCGCGGGCCAGCCGGTAGCCGCCCTCGGCGCCGCGTTGGCTGGCCACCACCCCGGCGCGGCGCAGGTCGGCCAGGATCGCCCCGAGGAAGCGGGGCGGCAGACCCTGCTCCCCCGCCAGGAACTCGGCCGTCTGCGGCGTCCCCGCCGCCGCCAGTGTCAGCAGGGCGCGGATGCCGTAGTCGACCTTGGCCGGGATGTGCATAGCGAGAGTCTGCCGCGCCGCGCGTCCGCGGTCACTTCCTCTCCCGGC
The DNA here is from genome assembly GCA_963843365.1 of uncultured Acidimicrobiaceae bacterium. GTDB lineage: Bacteria > Actinomycetota > Acidimicrobiia > Acidimicrobiales > RAAP-2 > Bog-473. Next base: position 345,616 of record CAWJKG010000002.1, read on the forward strand.
GGGCCGCCGTGCCAAGATCTTCCCCATGGCCCGGATCGCGCTGCACATCACCGGTGACGACGAGGCGGATGCCGTCCTGAGCCGTGATCCCCTGGCCCTGCTCATCGGCATGGTGCTGGACCAGCAGATCACCATTGAGAAGGCCTTCTCCTCGCCGGCCGACCTGGCCCGGCGCCTCGGCACCGACGGACCCCTCAATGCGGCGGCCATCGCCGCCATGGACCCCCACGAGCTGGTCGCCATCTTCCGCCAGCCCCCGGCCCTCCACCGCTACCCCGGCTCCATGGCGGCGCGGGTGCAGGCGGTGTGCGGCGTCGTGGCCGTGGAGTACCACAACAAGGCCGACGCCATCTGGAAGGGCGTGCGCAGCGGCGACGAGCTGCTGGCCCGCCTGCGCGCCCTGCCCGGGTTCGGCGAGCAGAAGGCGAAGATCTTCGCCGCCCTCCTGGGCAAGCAGCTCGGCGTCTGCCCGGAGGGTTGGCGCGCCGTGACCACGCCCTACGGCAAGGAAGGCAGCTCGCTGTCGGTGGCCGACATCACCAGCCCCGAGAGCCTGGCCAAGGTCCGGGCCACCAAGAAGGCGATGAAGGCCAAGGCCAAGGCGCGCGCCGGGGGGTGAGCGGGGCGCCCGACCTGGCGGCCCGTCGCCTCTACCTCTGTACGCCGGACCGGCCCGACCTGGCCGACTTCCTGCGCGACTGCATCGCCGGCGGGGTCGACGTGGTCCAGCTGCGCGACAAGGAGCTCGAGGCCAGGCCGCTGCTCGCCCGGGCCCGCCTGGCGGCGGCTGTCTGCCACGACCTCGGCGTGCCCTTCGTCCTCAACGACCGACCCGACCTGGCGCTCGAGGCGGGGGCGGACGGGGTCCACGTCGGGCAGGACGACGTCCCGGTCTCGCTGGCCCGCCGGATCCTGGGTCCCGACGCCATCGTGGGGCTGTCCACCCACGGCCCGGCCGACCTCGAGGGCGCCGCGGGCGAGCCGGTGAGCTACATCTCCGCGGGCCCGGTGGAAGCCACGCCGACCAAGCCGGGCCGCCCGGGGACCGGGCTGGCCTACGTCACTCGGGCCAGCGCACGCTCCAGTGTTCCTGTTTTCGTGACAGGCGGAGTGACCCCCGAGAAGATTCCCGCTCTGACGAGTGCCGGTGTCCGCCATTTCGTCGTGGTCCGATACCTGACCCTCGCCACCGATGCTCGGCGTGCGGCGCAGGCGCTTCGCCAGGCGATTGATCGAGCGTCGAGTAGCGGGCCGTCTCCGGCTGCACCGGCGTGACCGGCTCGTCTGTGTCGGCCTCCTGGTCGTACGGCTGGGCCGACGAGGCCCGCCCGGCCGCGTCGACGCCAACCGTGAACTTCGATCCACCCCATCCACCCGACACGCCCTAGACATCGGCGCCGGCGCCGCAGGCTTGAGCCCGATCCGGGTGTCCGCAGGCCACACCCGGATGGCGGCCGGCATTGTTGGGGACCCGTTGTGACGCCCCGCCGCCGGAGCCTGGCCGGGGTCGCTCAGTGGCGCCGTTCCAGCCAGCCGACGAGGATGGCGATGACACGGGGGTCGGCCCGCAGCCAGTGGCCGGCGCCGAGGACCGGATGCAGCTCGGAGGGCCCGGTGGCGGCGTCGGCCAGCGCCCGGGCATCGGCCAGCGGGACGTCGGGGTCGTCGGAGCCGTGCACCACCAGCAGCGGCCGCCCCTTGAGCGAGGCCGCGTCCTCGGCCGGGTGCAGCACGGAGAGCTCCTTGGCCCAGGCGTCGGCCGCGGCCGGGAAGCCGGGCGTGCTGACCACGCCGGTCTGGCGGCAGCGCGCCAACAGCTGCTCGGGGTCGCCCGCCAGCGGGCCGAGATCGGCCGGGGTGCCGAGGCAGGCCACGCCGGCCACGCGCTCGTCGCCGGCCGCCAGGTGCAGGGCCAGCACGCCCCCGAAGCCGAAGCCCACCACCAGCCACGGAGCCGCCTCGGGGATCTCGGCTGCGGCCACGAAGGCCAGGTCCTCCAGCCAGCCCAGGGCGGAGAAGTCGCCGGCCGACTCGCCGGCACCGCGCAGCGACGCCGTGACGACGCGCCAACCCGACTCGCGGGTCAGCCGGTCGGCCAGCGCCGGGTAGGTCAGGGCGACGTCGGCTGCCGCACCCTTGGGCCGCGGCAGGTCGTGGACCAGCAGCACGTGACCGTGGACGGGTGCGCCGAGCGGCGTCGTGCTGGCGTAGGTGGCGAGGTCCCCCGCCGGTCCGGGACGGAGCCTGAATGGCCCCGGCACCTCAGATGCCGATGCGCTGTGCCAGCAGCTCGCGGTGGTACGAGGGGTCGCCCAGCAACAGCTCGGACGACTTGGCCCGCTTGAAGTAGAGGTGGGCCGGGTGCTCCCAGGTGAAGCCGATGCCGCCGTGGATCTGGATGTTCTCGGCGGCCGAGTGGAAGTAGGCCTCCGAGCAGTACGACTTGGCCAGCGAGGCCACGACGGGCAGCTCGTCGGAGTCCTCGGCCGCGGCCCAGGCCGCGTAGTAGGCGGCGGACTTGGCCGACTCGACCTCGAGCAGCATGTCGGCGCACTTGTGCTTGATGGCCTGGAAGCTGCCGATGGGCCGCCCGAACTGGATCCGCGTCTTGGCGTACTCGACCGAGGCGTCGAGCACGTGCTGGGCCCCGCCGACCTGCTCGGCGGCCAGCGCCACCGCGGCGAGGTCGAGCGTCTTGGACAGCCCGGCCTCCGCGCCGCCGTCGGTCCCGATGAGGACGGCCGGCGTGTCGGCGAACTCGAGCCGCGCCTGCTTGCGCGTCTGGTCCATCGTCGGCAGCGACGTGCGGGTCAGGCCGGCGGCGTCGCCCTGCACCGCGAAGAGCGAGACGCCGGCGGCGGTGCGGGCGGCCACGACGATGAGGTTGGCCACGTGCCCGTCGATCACGAACATCTTGTGGCCGTTGAGCACCCAGCCGTCGCCCTTCTGCGTCGCCGCGCACTCGATGCCGCTGAAGTCCCACTTCCCGTTGTCCTCGGTGATGGCGAGCGTGGCGATCGTCTCGCCGGAGGCGATGCCGGGCAGGAACGACTTCTTGGCCTCGTCGTCGCCCGAGGTGAGCAGCGCGTTGGCGCCCAGGGCCACCGACGAGAAGAACGGTGCGCACAGCAGCGCGGCGCCCATCTCCTCGAGCACGACGAGCAGCTCGACGTAGGTGAAGCCCGAGCCGCCGAACTCCTCGGGGATGGTCAGCGACTGCAGGCCGAGCTGGTCGGCCATCTGGCTCCACACGGCGGGGTCGTAGCCGTCCTCGGTGTCCATCAGGCGGCGCACCTCGGTCTCGGGCGACTTCTCGGCCAGGAACCGGCGCACCGCGGCGCGCAGCTCCTCCTGCTCGTCACTGAAGGCGAAGTTCATGCAGGGCTCCTCTGCCTCTTCCCCCGGCAGCCCGGCCGGCGGTCCCACCAGCGTGTCTACCAGACGAAGGAGCGCGGGACCAGATGTGCGACGCTGGGGCGATGGGACAGCTGGAGGAGATCTGGAGCGACGCCAACGCCGAGGTCCACCAGATCGTGGTGGGCCCGATGGACAACAACGTCTACATCCTGCGTTGCCGCCGCACCGGCGAGGCCATGCTGATCGACGCCGCCAACGAGCACGAGGAACTGCTGGAGATCTGCCGGCGGCTGGGCGTGAACCAGGTGGTGGAGACCCACGGCCACTGGGACCACATCCAGGCCGTGCCCGCCGTGCGCGAGCCGGCATCTCGGTGGCCGTGACCAGCGCCGACGCCGGCATGCTGCCCAGCTACGACCTCATCCTGGAGGACGACGAGCAGCTGCAGCGTGGGCGACCTGCGCATCAAGACCCTGGCCACCCCGGGCCACACCCCCGGCTCCATCTGCTTCGCCGTCGAGGGCACCAACCTCCTGTTCACGGGCGACACCCTCTTCCCCGGCGGGCCGGGCAACACCTCGTTCGAGAACGCCGACTTCGACACCATCATTCAGTCCATCGACCGCCGGATCTTCGCCGCCTTCGACCCCGACACCCTGGTCCTGCCCGGCCACGGCGCCTCCACCACCGTCGGCAACGAGTCCCCTCACCTGGAGGAATGGGTCGAGCGGGGTTGGTGAGGGCCGCCGCGGGGAGTCCGCCGGAACCGTCCCGGCGGCCCCTACCGCGAAAACCTGACCAAAACGGTAAGCTTTTAGGCGATGACCCCCACCCCCCCGCTGCTCGAGATCCGGGACCTCCACGTCTCGGCCGAGGACGGCGCCATCCTGCGCGGCGTCGACCTGACCGTCGGGGCGGGCGAGATCCACGCGCTCGATGGGCCCCAACGGCGCCGGCAAGTCGACGCTGGCCGGCGCGCTGCTGGGGCACCCCGCCTACACGGTGACCGCCGGCTCCATCCTGCTCAACGGCGAGGACGTCACCGGCTGGGCGACCGACGTGCGGGCCAAGGCCGGCCTGTTCCTGGCCTTCCAGTACCCCGAGTCGATCGAGGGCGTGTCGGTCACCCAGTTCCTGCGCCAGGCCATGGCGGCGCGCAAGGGCACCGACGAGGTCTCCGTGCTCGAGGTGCGGGTGCTCATGACCGAGTGGATGGAGCGCCTCGGCATGGACACCTCGTTCGCCAGCCGCCACCTCAACCAGGGCTTCAGCGGCGGCGAGAAGAAGCGCAACGAGATCCTGCAGATGGCGCTGCTCGAGCCGCTGGTCGCCGTCCTCGACGAGACGGACTCGGGCCTCGACATCGACGCGCTGCGCGTCGTCGGCCGCGGCGTGCGGGCCGTGCGCGAGGCGCGCCCCGAGCTCGGCGTGCTCGCCATCACCCACTACACGCGCCTGCTCGAGGAGCTGGTGCCCGACGTCGTGCACATCCTGATGGACGGGCGCATCGTGGCCAGCGGCGGCCCCGAGCTGGCCGCCGCAGGTCGAGACCGAGGGCTACGAGGCGTGGCGATGACGCCCGACGCCACCGCCGCCACGGCGCGGCGGCCACGCCGGCACCGCTCAACGTCGAGGCGCTGCGCAAGGACTTCCCGCTGCTGGCGCGCACGGTCAACGGGCGGCCGATCGTCTATCTCGACTCGGCCTCCTCCGCGCTGCAGCCCCAGTCCGTCATCGGCGCCATGGCGCACTACTACGAGACGACGCACGCCAACGTGCACCGCGGCGTCTACGCCACCGCCGAGGAGGCCACCGCCCTGTACGAGCGGGCCCGCGTGGTGGCCGGCCGCTTCGTCGGCGCGCCCGACCCCGCCCGCGAGGTCGTCTTCACCAAGAACACGACCGAGTCGCTCAACCTGGTGGCCCAGTCCTGGGGCCGGGCCAACCTGCGCGCGGGCGACGCCGTGCTCCTGACCGAGATGGAGCACCACGCCAACATCGTGCCGTGGATGATCCTCTCCGAGGAGCTGGGCGGCCTCGACCTGCGCTACATCCCGATCGACGGCGACGGGCGCCTCGTGCTCGACGACCTCGACCGGCTGGTCGACGGCGTCAAGGTCGTCGGCGTGTCCTGCATGTCGAACGTGCTCGGCACCATCAACCCGGTGCGCCACGTGGCCGAGGCGGCCCACGCCGCCGGCGCCGTCGTGGTGGCCGACGGCGCGCAGCTCGTCCCCCACGCGCCGGTCGACGTCGCGCGAGCTCGGCGTCGACTTCCTCGCCTTCTCGGCCCACAAGATGATGGGCCCGACCGGCATCGGCGTCCTGTGGGGCCGCGCCGAGCTGCTCGACGCCATGCCGCCCTTCCTCGGCGGCGGCGGCATGATCCTCGACGTCAAGCTCGACGGCTTCCGGCCGGCGCCGCCGCCGGCCCGCTTCGAGGCGGGCACGCCGCCCATCGCCGAGGCGGTCGGGCTGACCGCGGCCATCGCCTACCTGAGCGACATCGGGATGGACCGCATCCGGGCCCACGAGCTGGCGCTGACCAACTACGCCCTGGCCCGCCTGGACGAGAAGCTCGGCTCCGACGTGCGGGTGTTCGGGCCGCCGGCGGGCGACGACCGCGGCGGCGTGCTCTCCCTGGCCTACCGGGACGTGCACGCGCACGACCTGGCCCAGGTGCTCGACCAGTTCGGCGTGTGCGTGCGGCCGGGCCACCACTGCGCCAAGCCGCTGATGCGGCGGCTCGGCGTGCAGGCCACCGCCCGCGCCTCGTTGTCGCTGTTCAGCGACGAGCACGACATCGAGGTGCTGATCGAGGGATTGCTGGAAGCCGGTAGATTGTTCGGCTGATGGCCGACCTCGAAGAGCTGTACCGCGAGATCATCCTCGACCACTACCGCTCGCCCCGGAACCGCGGCGAGCTGGACTCCCCTCCCGCCCACCGCGTGGAGGGCTTCAACCCGCTGTGCGGCGACGAGGTCGTGGTGTCCATGGTCGTCGAGGACGGCAAGCTGGCCGACCTCAAGATCGGCGGCTCGGGCTGCTCCATCAGCCAGTCCTCCGCCTCGCTGATGTCGGCCGCCGTCAAGGGCAAGCCGGTCGGCGAGGTGCGCCGGCTGATCTCGCACCTTCAAGGGGATGATGTCGATCCACGAGGCTCACCTCGACCCCGAGAGCACGGGGACGGCGCCGAGGCCGTGGAGGACGAGCCCGAGGAGATCGACCTCGACAAGCTGGGCGAGCTGGCGGCGCTCCAGGGCGTGGTGAAGTTCCCGGTGCGCATCAAGTGCGCGACCTTGAGCTGGAACGCGCTGGCCCAGGGTCTCGACGAGGTGGCGGCGCAGGCCTCCTAGCCGCACCGTCCGCGAGGCCCGGGTCCGGCGCCGGGGAGCCTCAGCTCGGACGTGCCAGCGGCTCAGCTCGGGGTGCAGGGGACGGGTTGAACGAGCCCGGGGCCGTGCGTGGGTGCCGCGCCGGCGCCGTCGGAGCCGGAGTGGATCGGTGCCCCGCCGTGGTCGGCGTGGCCGGCGGGGCCGTGGTGGGCGTGACGGGCGGGGGCGGGTTGGGGTCGCCGGCCGCGTCGGGGGGCGGGTTGGTCGGCGTCTGCAGGTCGGAGCCGAAGATGTTGACCAGCATCTGCTGCGCCTCGGGCTGCTGCACCGTCAGCACGTCGCCCAGGTCGCCGAACCCGTTGGCCGCCTCGGTCGGCAGCGTCTGGGCCTGCAGGTTGGCCGGGTCGAAGGAGTGGTAGTCCAGGGCCAGGCCGATCAGCTCGTTGAAGCCGAAGCCGTCGTCGATGGTGATGCCCTCGTGGATGGAGCCGATGAAGGCGTTGACCGTCAGCGGGTTCACCTTCGACTTGGCCGCGGTGATGAGCGACCGGATGAACACGTCCTGGCGCTGGATGCGGCCGAAGTCGCTCGTCCCGTCGTACTGCCAGTAGCCGTTGGCGTAGTACTCGTAGTGCCGGGCCCGGGCCACGGCGAGGGCCTGCGCGCCGTTGAGGAGCTGGCAGCCGGGCGTCGTGATGTCGAGGCCCGAGTAGGAGTCCTTGGCCGGGTAGGGGAAGTCGAGGTAGACGCCGCCCAGCGCGTTCACGGCGTCCTGGAAGCCGGAGAAGTCGACCTGGACCACGTGGTTGATGGGGATGCCGAAGTTGGCCGTGATCGTCTTCACCAACTGGTCGGCGCCCGAGTTGTACGACGAGTTGATGCGGTTGTAGGTGCCGTACTGCGACGAGTCCGGCGGCAGCATGGAGACCACGGTGTCGCGCGGGATGGACACGACCTGAATCTGCTTGGTGGACGGGGTGACCCGCCACAGCTGCACGACGTCGCTGCGCTGGCCCGTGACCGCCGAGGCCGAGCCGAAGGCCTGGCTGGACTCGCCGACGCGGCTGTCCGAACCGATGACGAGCAGGGTGAAGGGCGCGCCGCTGGCGGCGGCCACCTCGGCGTTGATGTGCACCTTGTTGATCTGGTTGTAGCGGTACCAGAGGTAGGCGTAGCCACCGCCGACCGCGGCCACCACGAGGACGATCAGCGCGCACAGCGCCACCACCACCTTCTTGCCACCGCTCCACTTGGGCTTCCCGCTGCGCCGAACGTTCGACTTGCCGCCCTCCGCGTCGATCTTGGACCCGAGCGCGCGCAGGCCCGACTCGTTCGCCACGCTCTCGCCTTCCGCGCCCGTCCGCATCTGCCGGCCGAGCGCGGCCAGGCCTTCTTGGTTTGCGTGCCGTCCGCGGCGCTTCTCGGGGGAGCGATCCGACCCGTCGCCCGTCGGACGACCGTTCGCCATGGGGAAGAACGGTACCAAGCACGGTTGCACAGGTGGCGGCAGGTCCCCCGCCGGCGCTGCCCGCGCGCGGAGGGCCCGTGCTCAGTGTGTGTCCTGGTACTCGGCGTATCCCGTCTGTTCGAGCTGCAGCGCCAGCGCTGCATCGCCCGTGGCAACGATGCGCCCGTCGACGAGCACGTGCACCAGGTCCGCCTCGAGCTGCACCAGGAAGCGGTTGAAGTGGGTGATGGCCAGCAGACCCACGCCCCACTCGGTGGTCGCGTGCTGCAGCCGGCGCGCCACCTCGCCCAGCGCGTCGACGTCGAGGCCCGAGTCCACCTCGTCGAGGATGCACACCGCGGGGCGGATGACGCCCAGCTGGACCATCTCGGTGCGCTTGCGCCTCCCCCCCCGAAAGGTCGACGTTGAGCGGCCGGCTGAGCAGACGGGCGTCGAGGCCGACCGCCTTGGCCTCCTCCCGCATGCGCTCCTCCAAGGTCGCCGCGGTCGCGGGCGTGTCGCCGGCGGCGTCCAGGGCACCCCCGGCCGCCGCCGCGGCCAACAACGAGGAGAGGCCCACCCCGGGGACCTCGACGGGATGCTGCAGCGCCAGGAACAGCCCGGCCCGGGCCCGCTGCCAGGCCGGCTGGCCGGTCAGGTCGTGCCCGTCCATGGTGATGGAGCCCGACGTCACCTCGGTGCCGGGGCGCCCCATGAGCGCGTGGGCCAGCGTGCTCTTGCCCGAACCGTTGGGGCCCATGATCACGTGCACCTCGCCGCTGCGGACGGTCAGGTCGATGCCGTGCAGGACCTCCTTGCCGCCGGCACTGGCGTGCAGGCCGCGCACCTCGAAGACGTGCTCGGTGCTCACGGGAGCACCACGGCGACCTTGCCGTCCTGCCGCGTCACCTCGTACACCGAAACCGGCTGCGTCGCCGGCAGCGAGCAGGGCGCGCCGGTCACGAGGTCGAACGTGCTGCCGTGGCGGGGGCATTCGATCTGGCACTCGTCGGCCCAGACCTCGCCCTCGGACAGCGAGTAGTCCTCGTGGCTGCACTCGTCGTCGAGCGCGAAGAAGGCGTCGCCGATGCGCACGAGCGCAATCCGGTGTCCGGCCACGTCGAATCGCCGCGCCTCGCCCGGGGCCAGGTCGTCGGGCGCGCACAGCGCCACGGTCTCAGACACCGGCCGGCAGCGCCCGGCCGCCCAGGGCGACGTCGAGGCGATCGTGCACCGCACTTTGGAGGTACGGCACCAGCTCGGGGACGGGAGACCGGTCGATGATGGCGTCGAAGAAGCCGCGCACGATCAGACCCTCGGCGACTTCGGGGGCCACGCCCCGCGACTCGATGTAGTAGCGCTGGTCCTCGTCGACGGGGCCCACGGTCGAGGCGTGGGAGCAGCGGACGTCGTTCTCGAGGATGTCGAGGTTCGGCACCGAGTCGGCGTGGGCGCCCTCGTCGAGCACGAGGTTGCGGTTGGTCTGGCGGGCGTCGCTGCGCACCGCGCCGCGGTGGACCCGGATGAGCCCGCTGTAGACCGACCGCGACGTCCCGGCCACCGCGCCCTGGCAGAGAAGCTCGCTGGTCGTCCGCGGTGCCACGTGGTCCTGCAGGGTGCGCACGTCGTGCACCTGGGTCCCGTCGCCGAGATAGGCCGAGAGGATTTCGCTGCGGGCGTCGCGCCCCTCGACGGCCACGTCGGCCCGCACCCGGTCGTAGGCGGCACCGAGGCCGACGGTGAACGTGCGCAAGAACGACGAGGCCGCGCCGCGCCCGGCCAGCCGGCCGATCGACCATGCACGGCTGCCGAGGATCTGCAGGGAGACGTAGCCCAGCGCGGCGCCCTCGCCCGCCGCCAGCTCGGTCACGGGCACCACCAGGCTGCGCTCCGCCCCCTCGGGGCCGGCGAACACCTCGACGACCGACAGCGCCGACCCCGCGCCGACACGCACGCAGGTGCGCGGGAAGGCGGAGGAGTCGTCACACCAGTGCACGATCAGAATCGGCCCGCCCGCCTGCACGCCTGCGGGCACGTCCACGAAGACCGGGTCCGGAGCGAAGGCGTCGTTGAGGCGCACCAGGGCGTCGCCACCCTGCTGCACGGACCCGAGCATGTCCGCCGCGCCGGGGACGGAGTCGGCCCGGCCGAACACGAGCTCTGCCGCGGCCACCGACGCCATCGTGAAGGCGCCGGCCTTCCCGTTGTGCACGAGCACGCTCCCCGCCACGGGGCCCAGCGCCGCCGTGAGCGCGGCGAGCAGCTGGTCGCCCTCCGGGGTGGGCCCGTCCGGCCGCGCCGGTGCGAACTGGTCCAGGGCCAGGTCGTCGATGGGCGTGTACCGCCACACCTCTTCGCTCTCCGAGGGCAGCGCCGAGGACGCGAACGCCTCGTAGCCGGCGGCGCGCCGGGCCCGGAGCCAGTCGGGTCCGACCAGGCCCGCGGCGGCTTCAGCGGTGAAGGGGTGGGGGGTCACGCGTCCTCTCGGGATAGCCAATGCGGCCCATGCACTCTAGTGGCACCCCGCCGGGCGCCCTACCTGGCGCATTAGCCTTCTGCGCATGGGAGACACCGTCGCGTTCGAGTCACCGGTCCTGCGCATAGAGCAGGACGAGGCCGAGGGGGTGGCCACCTTGTGGCTGGACCGCCCCGAGGCGCGCAACGCCATGGGGGTGGACCTGTGGCGCGACCTGCCCCGGGCCATGGACCTGCTCTCCGAAGACCCGGCCGTGCGGGTCGTCGTGATCGCGGCCGAGGGCCCGCACTTCTCGGTCGGCCTCGATCTCAAGGCCATGGGCGGCATGCTCACCGGTGGCGACGGCTCGGGCGGGACGCGGCAGTCCATGGCGGCCCGCGCCCGCGGCAGCCGGGTCGAGGTGCTGCGGTTGCAGGACTCCATCACCGCGGTCGCCCGCTGCCCCAAGCCGGTCATCGCCGCCGTGCACGGGTACTGCATCGGCGGGGGCGTCGACCTCATCGCCGCCTGCGACATCCGTGTGGCGTCCTCGGACGCCGTCTTCTCGGTGCGCGAGGCCAAAATGGCCATCGTGGCCGACCTGGGCAGCCTGCAACGGCTGCCGGCGATCATCAACGCCGGCCACCTGGCCGAGCTCGCCTACACCGGCAAGGACATCAGCGCCGAGCGCGCCAAGGAGATCGGCTTGGTCAACGACGTCGTCGCCGACGCCGACGCCGTGCACAAGGCGGCCCAGGCGTTGGCGGTCGAGATCGCCTCCAACTCGCCCATCGCCGTCCAGGGCACCAAGGCGGTCCTGAGGGCCAACGAGGGGCGGACCGTGGCCGAGGGACTCGACTACGTGGCGACCTGGAACGCCGGGATGCTCGCCTCGGACGACCTGACCGAGGCGGTCACCGCGTTCATGGAGAAGCGCCCGCCGAAGTTCACCGGCCGCTGAGTCGTCCGCCGGCCGGCGTCCGCCGGCTGCTGCGCGCGGGTCAGCGCTTGCGGCGCCACCAGCGGCCGGCAGAGCGCTCGCGCCTGGCGTCCTCGGCCCGCACCGACTCGAGGACGTCGGGCGCCACCTCGTTGACGATGTCCTCGGCCGAGCCGAGCAGCGCGGCCACGTCCCCGCCGCCCGCACCCGGCTCCTCCTCGATCGCCGGCTCCACCAGGCTGCCGTGCACCCAGCCCACGTCGGCCAGCCGGCGATGGTACGAGGGGCAGTTCTCGGGGCAGCGCCAGGGCGCCTCGGGTGCCAGGTCGAGCACGCAGAACCGCGCCGCCTCGCCCGAGGCGTAGGTCCGGCTCTGGAAATGGATGCATTCCTCGCGCATCGGCACGGTTCTATGGTGCCACGCCGCAGGCGGGGTTGCGGCTGGAGGCGGTCAGCCGACCGACCCCTCCATCTGCAGCTCAATGAGGCGGCTCCACTCCACCGCGTACTCCATCGGCAGGGTGCGGGTCACCGGCTCAATGAAGCCGTTCACGATCATGCCCATGGCCTGCTGCTCCGACAAGCCACGCGACATCAGGTAGAAGAGCTGGTCGTCGCCGACCTTGGACACGGTGGCCTCGTGGCCGATGCGGGCGCTGCGCTCACCGACCTCCATGTAGGGCTTGGTCTCGGAGATGGAGTCGTCGTCGAGCAACAGGGCGTCGCAGCGCACGAAGGACTTGGCACCGTAGGCCTCCGGGTCCACGTGCACCTTGCCCCGGTAGGTGGTGATCCCGCCGTCCTTGGAGATCGACTTCGACACGATGGTCGAGCTCGTCTCCGGGGCGATGTGGTACATCTTCGCCCCGGCGTCCTGGTGCTGGCCCGCCCCGGCGTAGGCCACCGAGAGGACCTCCCCGCTCGCCTTGGGCCCCATCAGGTAGACGGACGGGTACTTCATGGTCAGGCGCGAGCCGATGTTCCCGTCGATCCACTCGACGTGTGCCTCGGCCTCGGCGCGGGCCCGCTTGGTCACCAGGTTGTAGACGTTGGTCGACCAGTTCTGGATCGTCGTGTAGGTGATCCGCGACCCCGGCAGGGCCACCAGCTCGACGACCGCCGAGTGCAGTGAGTCGGTCGAGTACACCGGCGCGGAGCAGCCCTCGATGTAGTGCACCTGCGAGCCCTCGTCGGCGATGATCAGTGTGCGCTCGAACTGGCCCATGTTCTCGGCGTTGATCCGGAAGTAGGCCTGCAGCGGCATCTCCACCTTCACGCCCGGAGGCACGTAGATGAACGAGCCACCGGACCACACGGCCGAGTTGAGAGCGGCGAACTTGTTGTCGTTGGGCGGGATGATTTTGCCGAACCACTTGCGCACGATGTCGGGGTACTCGCGCACCGCGGTGTCCATGTCGCAGAAGAAGACGCCCTGCTGCTCGAGGTCCTCCCGGTTGCGGTGGAAGACGACTTCACTTTCGTACTGTGCGGTGACTCCCGAGAGGTACTTGCGCTCCGCCTCTGGGATGCCCAGCTTCTCGTAGGTGTTCTTGATGGCGTCGGGGAGGTCTTCCCACTTGTCCACCTGCCCGCCGGTGGGCTTGATGTAATAGAAGATGTCGTCGAAGTCGAGGTTCGGCATCTGCGTGGCGAACCAGGGCGCCATCGGCTTGCGCTCGAAGTGCTTGAGGGCGCGCAGCCGGAAGTCCCGCATCCATCCGGGCTCGTTCTTCATCTCCGACATCTCGCGGACGATCGACTCGTTCAGGCCCTTCTTGGGCTTGAAGACGTAGTCCTCGGCATCGCTCCACCCGAGCTGGTACCGCCCGAGGTCGAGATCAGTGGTTGCCATCTGGCTCCTGAAGTCGGAGGGAAAAGGGGAATTTCCCCTATGGAGATAGTAACAACTGCCCGGGCCAGGTCAAACGCATTCGCGGTCGCACGGGTGTGTCGCCAGCCGTGGCAGAGTCTCAATCCTATGGCCAGCCCTCCCGCCGCCCCCCGGCGCCCGCACGTCATTTCGGCCCACGGCGACGACCGCGAAGACCCCTGGTTCTGGCTGCGCGAGCGGGAAGACCCCGAGGTTCTCGCCTACCTCCAGGCCGAGAACGCCTTCACCGAGGAGGCGACCGCCCCGCTCGCCGGGCTGCGCCGCGGGCTCTTCGAGGAGATGAAGGCCCGCATCAAGGAGACCGACATGTCGGTGCCCACCCGGCGCGGGCCCTGGTGGTACTACTCGCGCACCGAGGAGGGCAAGGACTACGCCATCCACTGCCGGCGTCCCGCCCGCGGGCTCCAGGAACTGCCTCCGGCCGGGGAGCCCGGGGAGGACGAGGAGATCCTGCTCGACGAGAACGTGCTGGCCGAGGGCACGGACTACTTCGCCGTCGGCGGCGCGGCCGTCAGCCACGACCACCGGTGGCTCGCCTTCTCGACCGACCGCCGCGGGGACGAGAAGTACGAGCTCGCGTTCCGGCCCCTGGAGGCCGGTATCCCCCTCGCCCCCGAGTCGGTGCCCGAGACGGGCTACGGCCTGGCCTGGTCGGCCGCGGCCGACTTCGTGTTCTACGTCCGCATGGACGAGGCCCAGCGGCCCTTTCAGCTCTGGCGTCACCGGCTGGGCAGCGACCCGGCCGGTGACGTGCTCGTCTTCGAGGAGGCGGACCGGCGTTTCTCGCTCGGGACCGGCTCCACCCGCGACACGGCGTGGATCCTCGTCGGGCTGCACAGCACCAACACCACCGAGTGGCTGGCCATCCCGTCGGACGATCCCCTGGCCGAGCCGCGCGTCGTCCTGGCGCGCCGCGAGGGCGTGGAGTACGCGGTCGACCACCTCACGCCCGCAGGCGGCGGCACCGGCTGGTTCCTCGTGCTCACCAACGAGGAGGCGCAGGACTTCCGGGTGCTCGCCGCGCCCGACGGCGCCGCGCTCGGCGGAGCCGCGGACTGGCATGAGGTGATTCCGCACCGCCCGGGCACGCGGATTGAGGACGTCGACGCCTTCGCCGGCGCCCTCGTGCTGAGCGAGCGGGCGGAGGCCCAGACCCTGGTGCACGTCCTTCCCCTCCCGGCCCAGGGAGAGCCGTTCGCGGATGACCTGTTGCGGGACGGCTGGATCGTCCCATCGGTGGAAAGCCCCTCCTCCACCTGGCTGGGGCAGAACCCCGAGCCCGACGCCTCCGCACTGCGCATCGGCCGCACGTCGATGGTCACGCCTTCGAGCGTCCTGCAGATCACACTGGACGAGCGCGCCGAGACCCTCCTCAAGCAGGAGCCGGTCCTCGGGGACTTCGACCCCGTCCGTTACACGACCTACAGGGAGTGGGCCGTCGCCCCGGACGGCACCCGCGTGCCGATCTCCGTGGTCCAGCGGGCCGACACGTCGCTGCCGGCGCCGACCGTTCTCTACGGCTACGGCGCCTACGAGGTGAGCATCGACCCGACGTTCTCGCATCACCGCCTCTCGTTGCTCGACCGCGGCGTCGTCTTCGCCATCGCCCACGTGCGGGGCGGCGGGGAGATGGGCCGCGCCTGGTACGAGGACGGGCGGATGGAGCACAAGGCCAACACGTTCTCGGACTTCATCGCCTGCGGGCACCATCTCCTCGACGCCGGGCTCGCCCGGCCGGGCCAGCTCGTCGGCCGCGGCGGCTCCGCCGGCGGCCTGCTCATCGGCGCCGTGGCCAACCAGGCGCCCGAGCTCTTCCGCGCCCTCGTGGCCGAGGTGCCCTTCGTCGACTGCGTGACCACCATGCTCGACGACGAGCTGCCCCTGACCGTCGGCGAATGGGAGGAGTGGGGGAACCCGCTGGCCGACGAGTCCGCCTACCGGCGCATGCTCACCTATTCGCCCTACGACAACGTGACGGGCCACAACGAGGACGGGTCGCCGCGCACCTATCCCGACCTCTTCGTCACCGCCGGCCTCAACGACCCTCGGGTGGCGTACTGGGAGCCGGCCAAGTGGGTGGCCAAGCTGCGCGCCCTCTCCCCGACGACCCGGGTGCTCCTCAAGACCGAGCTGGGCGCCGGCCACGGCGGGCCGTCCGGCCGCTACGACGCCTGGAAGGAAGAGGCGCTGGTCTACGCCTTCCTGCTCGACGTCTTCGGGCTGGCCGGTCCGAACTGATCGGCCGCCACACCCGGCAGCGACCGCCAATGGGGATGTCTAGGCCGTGCTCGACGCTGACGCCGTCTGGAATTTGAGGGTGAACGGCGCCTGGTTCCCCGGTGGCAGGGTCACCGGCGCGCCGTTGACGGTGGCGGTGAAGGCCGCCGGCGCGCCGGCGATCACGGTGACCGGGCCGGTGGCGGCGATGGCGTGCGACTGGCCCGACAGGAGCGTGGTGGTGAAGAGCACGGCCCCGCTCGTGGGGTTGGTGACGTCCACCCAGCACTCCCCCGTCGTGGCGGCGATCGTCAGCGAGTACGTGGGGGCGGCGACGGTGTAGGTCGCCGTGTGTGCGGTCGCCGCCATCGGGGCCGAGACGGAAGGAAGCACGGTCGTGGTCGTGGTGCTGGACGCCGCGTGGTGATGGTGCGTGGTGGCGGGGTGCGTGGTGGGTGTGGTCCCGGCGGCCCCCGCCGGCTTCCGGTGGTGCGAGGGCGTGTTCGAGTGCAGGCCCGTGAGGATGAGCACCACCACCAGTACGAGCACGGCGGCCACGGCGGCGGCCGGGCCACCCAGCCGGCGGGGGCGGTGGTTGATGGACCCGATGACCCGGTCGTCGCGGCCGGTCATGAACGTGGCCGGGACCGGGTCGGGACTGGCGTCGTCGAACTTGACCGGCGAGGAGGGGTTGGGCACGGGCGGCGGCGGGACCGGCGGCACGATCTGCCTGTCGTCGTCCGTCAGGCGCACCGTGGACGAGCCCGAAATGCGGAACGCGCTGGCGGGGAACGCCGCCGGCTCCTTGCCCCCGTCGCCGTTGGTGCCATCGCCGGGCGGGTGCGTGCGCATCTCCTCGAGCGTGTGCAGCTGGCGGTGGTAGTGCTGCACCGAGTGCTCGTCGTCGTGCGAGCGCCGGAGCAGGAGCACGGCCGCGACCAGGCCGAGCACCACCACCACAGCGACGAGCCAACCGATCAGCACCGTCCCCTATTCAACAGGATGGGCGGGGCGCCGGACACGCGCGTCCGCCGGCCCCCGGGCGGCGGCCGGCGAGGCGGCCTCAGGGAGCCAGGCGGGGGCGGATCTCGGCGGGGATCTCGTCCCGCCGCGGGTTGCTCTGATCCCGTTTCGAGAGGATCGGGTCGCTGACACCCCAGTCGGCTCCGACGGCCGGGTCGTCCCACGCCAGGCCGTGCTCGTCCGAGTCGTCGTAGTAGTTGTCCACGAGATACGTCAGCAAAATGTCCGTCAGCGCGGCGAAGCCGTGGGCCACCCCGGGCGGAATGTAGACGCCCTGGTCGACGTCGCCGTCGAGCTCAATGACCTCCGTCGCCCCCTCCGTGCGTGACGCGACGCGCAGGTCGTGGAGGACCACGCGGACCCTGCCGCGGAGCGCGTACCAGTAGTCCGCCTGGTGCAGATGGAAGTGCAGACCGACCACCGCGCCGGCCTGCTTCTCCGAACGGTTGCCTTGAATCATTTCGGGGCGGTCGGGGAACCAGCTGCGCCGGTACGTCTCCACGAAGCGGCCGCGCGCGTCGCCGTGCACGTCGGGATGCACCACGACGACGTCGTCGATGACGGTGGACGGGGTCAGCTCGGGCATGGCGCGAACGGTATCAGGATGTGTAGCGGCCGAAGCCGCCGCGGTAGAAGAGGAGCGGGCTGCCCTCACCGATCTCCATAGCGACCACGTGACCCGTGACGAGCTCGTGATCGCCGCCGTCGAAGATGTCGCCGAGCCGGCACTCGACGACGGCGAGCGAGTGATCGAGCACGGGTGACCCCGTGATGCCGTGCGTCCAGCCGACACCCTCGAACTTGTCGCCGCCCGAGACAGCGAAGGAGCGGCACAGCGCCTCTTGATGCTCACCGAGGATGTTCACGCAGAAGGCGCCCGCCTTGGCGATGCGCGGCCAGCTCGTCGAGGAGCGCGCCGGGGCCAGAATGACCATCGGCGGATCGAGCGACAGCGCGGCGAAGGATTGGCACGAGAAGCCGACCGGGACGTTGTCCTCCAGCGCGGTGACGATGGTGATCCCGGTGGCGAAGTGGCCCAGTACTTCGCGGAACCGGGCCTGATCGAGGCCCGACATGGGGGTGATTATGCCTTGCCGAGATCGATCGACTGCGACTCGTGCGCAGAAGAAACGTCTTCCACGAGCTTGGCCTCGGGCAGGCGACGCGCCTGGTTCAGAATGCGGTCGAGCTCCCGGTCCGTGTGCGACGGATCGTGGTGCGAGAGCAGAAGGCGCTTCGCCCCCGCCTCGGCGGCCACGTGCACGGCGTAGGCGGCGGTCGAGTGGCCCCAGTCGGCCTTGGCCGAGAACTCGTCGTCGGTGTACTGGCCGTCGTGGATCAGCAGGTCGACGTCCTGGCACAGCTCGAGCACCGCCTCGGGGATGGCGCGGCGGTCCAGCGGCGCCTGATGATCGGACATGTAGGCGAGGGAGCGTCCCTCGGCCTCCACCCGGAAGCCCAGGGTCACCCCCGCGTGGGGGACGGGCCGGGCCATCACCTTGGCCGAGCCGATGGAGAAGTCCTCGGACCCGACGTCGACGGTGATGAGCTCGCCGCGGAACTGCTCCATGTGGATGGGGAACACGGGCGGCTGCACGGCGGCGTGCAGTGCGTCCTTGAGGGTGCCTTTCGGCTGCGCCGGTCCGTAGACGGTGAGGCGCGCGCCGGGATCGTGCAGCGGGCTGAAGAAGGGGATGCCCAGAATGTGGTCGAAGTGCAGATGGGTGAGCAGCGCCGTGGCGTGCATCGGCGTGCCGAGCGCCCGCACCTCCCGCTGCAGGACGTCCCCGAACGCGCGCAACCCCGTACCCAGGTCGACGATGAGCGGCTCGTCCCCCTCGATGTCGATCACCAGGCAGGACGTGTTTCCCCCGTAGCGCCGGTAGCGATCACCGGAGCATGGGCACGACCCCCGCACGCCGTAGAACGTGACGTTCACCCACGCGACGTTACCCTGCCCGGAGGGCTACGTTCTTCACGCATGGAGCAAAGGACGATCGCCGCCAACGGGCTGGAGTTCGGCTGTTTCAGTGCAGGCCCCGAGGACGGGCCCCTCGCACTCTGCCTGCACGGCTTCCCCGACACGGCGCACACCTGGCGCTACCTGCTCCCCGAGCTGGCGGAAGCCGGCTTCCACGCCGTGGCGCCGTTCCTGCGCGGCTACGCGCCGACGACCGTGCCGGCGGACGGGCGCTACCAGGTAGGCGCATTGGTGCGGGACGCCAACGCGCTGCACGAGGCACTCGGTGGCGGGGACGACGCCGTCCTCATCGGCCACGACTGGGGTGCACTGGCCACCTACGGTGCGGTGGCCCACCAACCGGCACGCTGGCGCCGCGCCGTCACGGCCGCCGTCCCCCCGACCGCGTCCATCGGCATGTCGCTGCTCACCTACGCGGAGTTGCAGAAGAGCTGGTACATGTTCTTCTTCCTCTCCCCGCTGGCCGAGGTGGCTCTCCCGCTCGACGACTACTCCTTCATTGCCCACCTCTGGAGCGACTGGTCGCCGCGCTACGACGGCAGCTGGGACGTGGCGCAGGTGAAGGAGTCCATCGGCGACCCCGAGCGCATGCTGGCCGCCATCGGCTACTACCGCGCCATGTGGGACCCCTCGCTGCAAGTGCCGGAGCTGGCCGAGGAGCAGGCGGCGGCGTTGTTGCCCACGCCGAAGCCGACGCTGTACCTGCACGGCCGCGACGACGCCTGCATGCTGCTGTCGTCGCATGAGCGCCTCCCCGCTCGAGTTCATGGCGGAAGGCTCCGCGTTCGAAGTCGTCGACGATGTCGGGCACTTCCTGCACGTGGAGCGGCCCGACGTCGTCAACCGTCACATCGTCGGCTTCCTCACCGCGTCCTGAGGGGGACCGCCCGGGCGGTCGGCGACCGCCTCGCCCGGGACGCCCTCGTGCAGCCGGAGGACGGGATCCTTCCCGCCCGACCAGGCGGCGAAGCCCTCGGCCACGACGTCGGCCGCCACCCGCTCCGCCCGCTCCGGGTCGTCGGGCCACCCGCAGGCGTCCGCCAGCGAGCGCCGGCGCACCCCGCCCTGGCGCAGCGCCTGCAGCAGGCGGCCTCTGCCCTGGCGGTCGGATCCGGCGAAGGTGCTCTGCGGCCGCGCCGTCGGACTCAGGCGCCAGGGGTCGGCGCCCTCGGCGCCCGTGCGGCGCCAGGCGCACTGGCGGCGGAGGGGGCAGCGGGCACAGCCCGGGCGGGCTGCCGTGCACACCGTGGCCCCCAGGTCGAACATCGCCTGGTTGAAGGCCCACGACTCCCCCGGCGGGACAAGCCGGTCCCCCAGCGCCATGGCCTGGCGCAGTGCCAGCGGGACCCCCACCGCAGCGTGGGCGAGGACGCGCACCCCGTTGGTGTCGACGGCGGCCACGTCGTCTCCGAAGGCGAAGGCGCGGACGGCCCGCGCCGTGTAGGCCCCGACGCCGGGCAACGCACGCAGCGCGGCATCGTCGCGGGGTACGGCACCGCCGTGTCGGGAGACGATGGCCGAGGCCGCCCGCTGGAGGTTCAGCGCCCGCCGGTTGTAGCCCAGGCCCGACCACGAACGGACCACGGCGGCCGGGCCGGCAGTGGCACAGTCCGCCGGCGTGGGAAACGCAGCGAGGAAGCGTGCGTAGTGCGGCACCACGCGATCGACCTGCGTCTGCTGCAGCATGACTTCGGACACGAGGATGGGCCAGGGGTCACGCGTGCGGCGCCACGGCAGGTCGCGACGGTGCTGCTCCCCCCACTCCAGCAGGCGACGCCGGAACCGGCGGGCCCGGTCGGGCGGGAGCGGCGGGAGCTCAGTCCCAGACGTCGTCGCCGTAGGGACGCTGCCGGGCCGGCGCGGCCGCCGTCTTCCACACCATCAGCTTGCGGCGGAAGTAGCAGACCTCCTCGCCCCGCTGGTTGAACGCCTTGGTCTCGACCGTCACGATGCCGCGGTCGTCCTTCGACTTCGACGGCGTGGCGTCGAGCACGCGCGTCTCAGCGTAGATGGTGTCGCCGTGGAAGGTCGGCGAGCGGTGCAGCAGCGACTCGACCTCCAGGTTGGCGATGCACGAGCCGCTGACGTCGGGCACGCTCATGCCGAGAGCCAAGGAGTAGACGAGGTTGCCCACGACGACGTTCTTGCCCTGCACGGTCTCGTGCTCGGCAAACCACGCGTTGGTGTGCAACGGATGGTGATTCATCGTCATCATGCAGAACAGGTGGTCGTCGTACTCGGTGATCGTCTTGCCCGGCCAGTGCCGGTAGATGTCGCCCGGGACGAAGTCCTCGAGGTAACGGCCGAAGGGCCGTTCGTAGACGGTCACCCGTCGGTCGCCGGCGGACGCGGGCGGGTGGTGAAACCGAGCGAGGCGTTGGGCAAGGACTCGCCGTCGATCATCAGGCGCCAGGCGAAGCGAGTGCCGGCCGCCAGCGGGAGCGGGCCCAGATTGACGGCCAGCGCCACGTCGATCGGCGATCCCTCCGGGATCCCTTGCGGCTGGCTCACCGTGAACTCGCCGCGCACCTCCACGGGCTGCGTCCCCTCCGTCGTCTCCATCAGCACGGGCTGCCCGTCGGCGTCCTCGAGGAAGAGCTCCCAGTGGTGCGAGGTCTCGGCTTCGTGCCAGTCCACATCGATCTTCAGCGCGACCGCGGACGGCACGGGATCGGGGCCGGTCATGCTCCAGCCGCCGCCCAGAATGAACAGCTTGCCGTCGGACACCTGGGCCGCGTCGCACAGCAACATGGTTACTTTCACGAAACGGGAGGTTACCGGTCGCCGGCCGCGCTCCCCGAACGGCCAGGCGGGGAGCCGCCCGCCGCCCTCCGGGTGGCGCCGGCAGCCGGGCCCCCGGGATCGGCGGCCGTGCGCCGTAGAGTGCACACGCATGGTCGAGCAGACGGAGCCGGGCGCCGTGGGGGAACTCAAGGGTCTGAGAGACGACGTCTACCGGCGCCCGCTCGCCACCGCCTTGTCCCGACTGGGTCTCGCGCCGGGGTGGCGCTGCGTCGACGTGGGCGCGGGCGGTGGCGACGTCTCGGTCGCACTGGCCGAGATGGTCGGACGCGACGGCAGGGTCTACGCCGTCGACAGTGACCCGGCCGCCCGGGACGAAGTGGCGCGGGCGGCCGCCGCGCACGCACAGGTCATTGCGCTCACCCAGTCCGGTGAAGACCTCTCGCTGCCCGAGGAAGTCGACCTCGCGTTCTGCCGCTTCCTCCTGCTGCACGTGCTCGAGCCGGCAGCCGTCGTGCGGACCATGGCGGCGGCGGTCCGTCCGGGCGGTTGGGTGGTGGCGCAGGAGCCGATCACGTCGGCCGGGCGCATTGCGGGGGCGCCGCTCTCCATGCCCGATGCACGCCATCCCGACGTCGGTGCGCTGCTGCCGGCGCTGGTGCGCGACGCCGGTCTGGAAGTCGTGGACGCCTGGGCCGAGGCACCGGCCGGCGTCGGACCGGGCCCCGTGACGCGTTACCTCGAATCGCTCACGGGCGTTGATCCCGGAGACGATCCGGTGGTCTTGCCACCGCTGGTGACCGTCATCGGCCGCCGCACCTGAGCGGGGCCGCGCCGCCCGCAAAAAGGGGCACGTGGGGGAGCCATTAGGGTCGCACCCCGTGACGACGCCTCCCGTTCCGGACCTCGCCGAGGCCGCTGACGCGGTCGATCTGGCCCAACGCCTGGTGGACCAGGCCTGCGAGTCGGTCCGTTCCCGTGGGGGCATCGACGCCAACCAGGTCGTCGCGTACGACGTGGCCCACGCCGCCGCCGCGGTGGCCTCGGCGCGGTCCACGCTCGAGTACGGCGCCCGGGGAGACGTCGAGGCGCGGATTGCCGCGGCCTTCGTCGCCGACGTCGTCGCCGACCTCGTGGGGCGCGTCGCCGGCCGGGAGTCGTCGTGGGGTGTCGAGGCGGGGTGGGACGCGCCGGCGTGGGGGTTCCTGGCGACCCAACGCGACCCGGCGGTGCTGGCGGCGCTGGCCACCACCGAGGGGCCGCGCCACCTCGGTGAGGACTTCGAGCTGGTGCGCGAGACGTTCCACCGCTTCGCCGAGGAAAAGGTGCGGCCCCATGCCGAGCACGTGCACCGCCAGAACGAGGACATCCCCGAAGAGGTGATCGAGGGTCTGGCCGAGCTCGGTGGGTTCGGGCTGTCCGTCCCCGAGGAGTACGGGGGCTTCGCCTCCGGCGGGGAGAGCGACTACATGGGCATGGTCGTGGCGACCGAGGAGCTCAGCTGGGGCTCGCTGGGCGTCGGCGGCTCGCTCATCACACGGCCCGAGATCCTCACCCGGGCGCTCGTCTACGGCGGAACCGAGGAGCAGAAGAAGCAATGGCTCCCCAAGCTGGCCTCGGCCGAGATACTGGCCGCGGTGGCGGTGACGGAGCCCGACTACGGATCGGACGTGGCCGGCATCGTCACCGCCGCCACACCGGTCAGCGGCGGCTGGGTCATCAACGGGGTCAAGACCTGGTGCACCTTCGCCGCCCGCGCCGACGTCCTCATGTTGTTGGCGCGCACGGACCCCGACCGCTCGTTGGCCCACCGCGGCATCTCCATGTTCGTCGTCGAGAAGCCGCGCGGTGACGGCCACGGCTTCGTCTTCACCCAGGACGAGGGAGGGGGCCGCCCGGCGGGTCTCGAATCGGGCCGGCTGGAGGGACGGCCGATCGACACCCTCGGCTACCGGGGGATGCACTCCTACGAGCTGGCCTTCGAGAACTGGTTCGTGCCCGAGGCCAACCTGGTGGGCGGGACCGAGGGGCTGGGCAAGGGCTTCTACCTGCAGATGCAGGGTTTCGAGAACGGCCGCTTGCAGACGGCGGCGCGCGCGCTCGGCGTGATGCAGGCCGCCTATGACGCTGCCGTCGCCTATGCGTCCGAGCGCAAGGTGTTCGGCTCGCCCATCGGCGAGTACCAGCTGACCCAGGCCAAGCTCGGGCGCATGGCGGTGATCATTCAAGCGACGCGCCAGAGCTCGTACCACGTGGCGCGGTTGATGGCCGGCGGCGAAGGAACGCTCGAGGCGTCCATGGTCAAGGCCTACGTGTGCCGCGCCGCCGAGTGGGTGACCCGGGAGGCCATGCAGATCCACGGCGGCATGGGCTACGCGGAGGAGTTCCCGGTGAGCCGCTACTTCGTGGACGCCCGCGTCCTCTCCATTTTCGAGGGCGCCGACGAGACCCTGGCGCTCAAGGTGATCGCCCGGCGCCTCATCGGCTCCTAGCCCGGGCTGCGGCTGAGCCCGGCCCGCTCCCCACGGCTGACGAACTTGATGGCCATTTTGCGGCTGGCCTCGTCGATCATCTCGTCACCGAACATGACCGCGCCCTTGCGGTCGTCCTCGGTCGCCTTCTGATAGGCGTCGAGGATGTCGAAGGCACGGTCGAACTGCTCCTGCGTGGGTGAGAAGACCTCGTTGAGCGTCGTGGCCTGATCGGGCGTGAGGGCCCACTTCCCGTCGTAGCCGAGCATGCGGGCCCGCATGGAGTAGTCGCGGAGTGCGTCAAGCTCGCGCACTTTGAGGAACGGGCCGTCGATCACCTGCAGCCCGTTGGCGCGGCCGGCCATGAGGATGCGGCTGAAGACGTAGTTGAAGTGGTCGCCCGGGTACTCGGGTATCGGCACCCCGCCCGTCAGCACCGGCATCTCGATGCTGGCGGCGAAGTCGGCCGGTCCGAAGATGATCGTCTCGAGGCGCGGCGAGGCGGCGCAGATGTCGTCGACGTTGATGAGGCCGCGGGCGGTCTCGATCTGCGCCTCGATCCCGATGTGCCCGACCGGCAAGCCCGCCTTCTTCTCGACCTGGGTCAGGAGCAGGTCGAGCGCCACCACGTCGGAGGCGTACTGCACCTTGGGCAGCATGACCTCGTCGAGGCGCTCGCCGGCGTTGCCGACGACCTCAATGACATCCCCGTAGGTCCACTCGGTGTCCCAGGCGTTCACCCGCACGCAGAGGACCCGATCGTCCCAGGGGAGGTTCTTGATGGCGTCGACCACCTTGGGCCGGGCCCCCTCCTTGGCCAGGGGCGCCACGGCGTCCTCGAGGTCGAGGAACGTCATGTCGGCGGCCACCGTTGGGGCCTTGGCCAGGAACTTCTCGTTGTCGCCGGGGGTGGAGAGACAGGAGCGCCGGGGCAGGTCACGGGAACGAGCGGACATGAGGCGATGGTAACAAACGGCTCCCGGCACCCTTCCCGGGCGACGCCGACGCCTCCACGCAGGCGCGGAGCACCACGGCGCGCCGCGTCGCCCGTGGAGCGACGCGGCGCAGTCGGTTCAGCCGAGGTGTTCGGAGAAGAAGGCGATCGTGCGATCCCACAGGGCACTCGACGCCTCGGCGTCGTACACCTCCGGACGCGTGTCGTTGAAGAATGCGTGATCGGTGCCGGGGTAGATGATGATCTCGACGGACTTGCCCATGGCGCGCAACTGGTCACCCAACGCGTTGGCCGCCTCGGGTGTGAAGAAGGCGTCCTTCTCGGCGTAGTGGCCGAGAACCGCGGCCTCCATCGCGCCGTAGTCGGGCTGCGCGTCGGGCCACGGGATGATGCCGTAACAGGGCACGACCGCCGCCACCGCGTCGGGGCGCTGCGTGGCGAGCACCAACGCGAGGCCGCCACCCATGCAGAACCCGATGACGCCCACCTTGTCCCCCGAGCTCCGCCGCAGGACCTCGTCGACGGCCCCACTCATGTCGCGCGCCGCCTGTTCCATCTGCATCGCCATCATCGCCTTGCCCGCTTCGTCGGGCTCACCCGGCTGCACCTTCTTGCCGTGGTAGAGATCGGGCGCCAGGGCCACGAAGCCGGCCGCGGCGAAGCGGTCGCACACGTCCTCGATGTGCCCGACCAGGCCCCACCACTCCTGGATGACGATCACGCCCGGTCCCTCGCCCGCGGCCGGGGTGGCCAGATAGCCTCCCGCCGTCGATCCGTTGCTCGCGAATTCGATCATTTCACCCATGACGGCGACCGTAGTTCGCCCGAGGCTCTTCCGTTTCCTCCCTACAGTTCACAAAAAGTTCGAATTTCTTCGTTCCGCCTTATGACCTGCATCTTCCCACCTTCGGTACTACTGCACACGGCCGTTTCCTACCGAGGGTGTTTGAATCGACGAAAGGCTGCCGATAAGAATGAGGCCCATCGTGACTGACGTTGAGCGGGTTCACCACCACTCCGCGCCGCGGTCTCAGAGGAGCGCTCGTGTGCTCCAGCGGGTCGGGATCCCCGCACTGACCGTTGTCTCAGTGTTGACAAGCACTGTGTTCGTTGCCGCGCGTCCGGCCGCCGGTGACGCCATCTCCGACGCCAAGGCGAAGGCGGCGGCGATCGAGGCACAGCTGACCCAGGCCCAGGACCAGATGTCGGCGTTGAGCCAGCAATACGACGCGGCGCAGTACCACCTCACGCAGATCAACTCGACCATCGCCACCACGAAGGCCAACGTCGCCGCGGACGAGGCGCAGGTCGCCAAGGACCGCGACACCCTCTCCAAGGCCGCCGTCGCCAACTACATCTCGGACGGGACGGCCGCCGCGAGAACCCGATCTTCAGCGGCAACGAGCAGAGCCTCGGCGCCACCACCACGTACAACAAGATCGCGGAGGGCGACATCTCGCTGGCGGTCGACAATCTGCACACGGCAGAGGACTCGCTGAACGCGCAGGAGAGCCAGCTGCAGGGTGAGCAGTCACAGGCCCAGACGCAGGTCGCCGCGGAACAGCAGGCCGTGACCGAGAACGCGGCGGCCATCCAATCGCAGAAGAGCGCACTGTCGCAGGAGCAGGGACAGATCGCCCAGCTCGTCCAGCAGCAACAGCAGGCAGAGGCAGCCGCGGCCGCCAAGGCGGCCGAAGAGCGCCAGGCGGCGGCCCAGGCGGCCCAGGCGGCGGCCCAGGCGGCCGCCGCGCAGTCCCAATCGTCGGGGACCACGGCCAACGTGGCGTCCGCTGCCCTCAGCCAGGCGGCACCCCCGCCCTCCTCCCCCGGTGGCGCCGGCGCCGTACAGGCGGCCGAGAGCCAGATCGGCGTCCCCTACGT
Organism: uncultured Acidimicrobiaceae bacterium; assembly: GCA_963843365.1. Lineage (GTDB taxonomy): Bacteria > Actinomycetota > Acidimicrobiia > Acidimicrobiales > RAAP-2 > Bog-473. Next base: position 372,311 of record CAWJKG010000002.1, read on the forward strand.
GTGGGGCGCCGAGTCCCCCAAGGGCTCGGCAAGCCCCGGCTTCGACTGCTCGGGCCTGACCGCGTGGTCGTGGGGCCAGGTCGGTGTCGGCCTGCCGCACTACTCGGGCGCCCAGATGGCCGACTCGACGCCCGTGCCGATCAGTGACCTGCAGCCGGGAGATCTCCTGTTCTACGGGCCCGGCGGCTCCCAGCACGTGGCCATGTACGTCGGTCCCGGCACCATGATCGAGGCGCCGTACACCGGGGCGTCGGTCTGGACCACCGGGCTCCGACTCGGCGGCGACTTCGTCGGAGCCGGCCGGCCCTAGCCGGTCCCGACTCCTCCCCCGGCCGTCCCTTCCCTTCGGTTCTCTTCGGTTCCGCGGCGAGGCCTCTACACGCCCGGGCTCTGCTGGCGGCCCGCTGGTCCTAACCTGGCCTCGAACGAGCCATGAGACCCGTCCCCGTCGAATTCCACATCGGACCGCTGCAGGTCCATACCTACGGCATCGGGCTCGCGCTCACCTTCTGGTTCGGCTTCGTCTACTTCGAGCGTCGGCTCCGCAAGAACGGCTATCCCACCGACTGGCTCGTCCCCGTCTTCCTCTGGATCGTCCTGGCCGCCGTCGTCGGCGCGCGCGCCATGCACGTCCTGTCGAACCTCGGCTACTACAGGCAGAATCCGGGCGACATCCTCGCCGTCTGGCACGGCGGACTGTCCTCCTTCGGCGGCCTGCTGCTCGCGGTGCCGGTCGGGATCATCCTCACGCGGCGGCGCTGCCCCGAGCTCCCGCTGGGCCGCGCCCTCGATCTGGCCGTCCCGGTCCTCCTGGCCTGTTGGGCCATGGGCCGGCTCCTGGGGCCTCAGTTGATGGTGGCCGGGGGCGGCCACCCGACCCACCAGTGGTTCGGCATGTACTACGCCGGGCAAACGGGGCGCCGGTTGCCCGTCCCGATCTTCCAGGCCCTGGAGGACTTCACGGTCTACCTGATCCTCATCGCCATAGAGCGCCGGCTCGACCGCTGGCCGGACCGGACGCCGCGGACGGGCTACCCCTCGGGCGTGGTGCTCGGTGTCGCCATGGTGCTCTGGGGCATCGAGCGCGCCCTCGACGAGCATCTCTGGTTAGGCGAGGACGGCCGGCTCGGATCGGACCTGGTGCAGATCGCCGGCGTCCTGCTCGTCGTCGGCGGCGTCATCGTGCTGGTGCGCACACGGGCCCGCTGGAAGCGGTGGCTCCTCACGCACCACGAGCCCACGGCAGCCAGTCCGCGGGAGAACGCGGCGCAGACGACCTGAGTCAGTCCTGGCGCCGGTGGTGCACCGACGTGGTGCGCACCCGGGTGCGGTCGCCCCGGCGCTCGATGGCCAGCGCGTCGCCGTTGCGGAAGATCCATCCCACCTCGCGCCACGGGCGCATTTCGGGGATCCCCTCCGTGCGCTCGGTGCCCGGCCTGCTGTCCTTGTTGAGCCGTGTCCTCATTTCGCCGTTCCCCCTTTCCCCACCACGTCTCCGTGCCGCCCCTGCAAGGGGAACTGCGACCGATGCGGACTTCTTGCGGGTTCACCGTACGAATGCGTCCCTCCGGAACGGTGGATTCCGGCCCGGCGGGGCGGGCCCCACCGCTCCCTACACCGTGGCTGCAACGTTTTTGCGACACGCAAGGGCGCGCGACGCGGCGACCACGCGTGTGGGGACAACGGGCGTGCGATCTCCCGCCTCTTGCGCAAGAAGGCGTGCTCTCAAGGCTTCTCCTGATGCAACCGATATGGCGGAGAGAGGGAGGTGCGAGCGCATGGCCACCGTTCAGCCATGGATTCCGATGACTGAGAAGATCTGGACCGATGAGGAAAAGGAGGCGTGGCTCGCAGCGCACGGCGGCGGAGCGACCCACGTCGTCACCTTCGAACCGATGTACCAGATTGAGCTGTGCATCCCGCCGTGGGAGCATCCCGACCGCCAGATCGCGCGCTGTGCGGTCACGTGGGGACAGGGACATGAGCCGGGTGTTCGCCGATGACAGCGGCGGCGCGCCCGTCGTCGTCGCGGCACACCACGAGGGGAACTCCCTCGAGGTCTACAGCGCGGTGAAGCCCCGGCCCCGCCTGCACCGGGTCGTCTAGCGCTTACGCGTTGGGCTTGTCGCCCGACGACGCGTCCGCCCGCATCTGCTCGAGGCGGTCGATCATCGCCATCCGCTCCTGCCCGATGTTGCCGTCGAGCCGCTCGGCGATCTGCTCGGGCGTCCAGCGGCCGTCCGCCCACATGGCGCGCACCTCCTCGGGCTGGTTCCAGACGGCGATCTTGGAGCCCACCACCGTGTAGACCTGGCCGGTCACGTGCTTGGCCTTGTCGCTGAGCAGGTAGACGACCATGGGCGCCACGTCCTCGGCGTCGCCCATTTCGGCCAGCTCGGAGGGCACGTTGGCGGACATGCGCGTGCGCGCCACCGGCGCGATGGCGTTGGCGGTCACGCCGTAGCGGTGCAGGCCGACCGCAGCCGACCGCACGAGCGACACGATGCCGCCCTTGGCCGCCGCGTAGTTGGCCTGGGCCACGCTGCCCTGGAAGGCGCCGGACGTGAACCCGATGAGGGCCCCGCCGCCTTCCTGCTTGCGCATGACCGCGGCGGCGGCGCGGAACACGGTGAAGTGCCCCTTCAGGTGCGTGGCGATGACGGCGTCCCACTCGTCCTCGGACATGTTGAAGAGCATGCGCTCGCGGAGGATGCCCGCCACGGCCACGACGCCGTCGATGCGGCCCCAGGTGTCCACGGCCGTGGCGACCAGGCGCTCGCCCGACTCCATTTTGGAGATGTCGTCGGCGACGGCGATGGCCTCGCCACCCGCCTTGGTGATCTCGGCCACCACGGCGTCGGCCACCTCGCTGCTCGGGTCCTCGCCGGCCATGCCCACCCCGTAGTCGGCCACCAGGACCTTGGCCCCGGCCTCGGCGGCCGCCAGCGCGACCGCGCGCCCGATGCCGCCGCCGCCGCCGGTGATGGCGACGACCTTTCCTTCGAGGAACCCAGCCATGGTCGAGTCTCCTGACTTCTGCGTGGGGACCGACGCGCCGGCCGGTCCGGGGAAATTGCCGTAAGTTAGAACACGTTCTAGCCTGCGGACGGCGGGGGCTGCCATTTGCCGCCCCGTCCCGCGACCCTGCAAGGAGAGTGCTGATGGGTGACCTCGGCTTCTGGGCGCTGGCCCAGGAAGACCCCGACTACCTGGCCCTGGTGACCCCCGAGGGCGACGAGGTCAGGGCCGGGGAACTGCTGGGACGGGCCAACCAGCTCGTCCATGCGCTGCGGGCCCAGGGGCTCGCCGTGGGGGACGTGGTGGCGACCCTGCTGCCCAACTGCGCCGAGATGCTCGAGGTCTACCTGGCGGCCCTGCAGGCCGGCTGGTACCTGGTGCCGATCAATCACCACCTGGTGGCACCGGAGGTGGCCTACATCCTCAAGGACTCCGGAGCCAAGGCCTTCGTCGCCCACGAGCGCTTCGCCGACGTGGCGGTGGCCGCGGCCGACGAGGCCGGGGTGGCGGCGACCGGCCGGCTGGCCGTGGGCACCGTCCCGGGCTTCGCCTCCTACGCGGCGGTGCGCGACGCGCAGCCGACCACGTTGCCCGAGGAGCGGACGATCGGCGACGTCATGAACTACACGTCGGGCACGACCGGGAACCCCAAGGGGATCTACCGCTCGCTGCTCGGCGTCACCCCCGAGCAGGCGGCGCTCGGCCTCTCGGGACTGCTCTTCCTCTTCGGGATCCAGCCGCAGGACGACAACGTCCACATCATCGGCTCGCCGCTGTACCACACGGCGGTGCTGCGCTTCGGCAGCGCGTCGCTGCACCTGGGCCACACGATCGTGCTGATGGACAAGTGGTTGCCCGAGGACATGCTGGTGCTCATTGAGCAGCGGCGGGTCACGACCTCGCACATGGTGCCCACGCAGTTCCACCGCCTCCTGGCGCTGCCCGAGGACGTGCGGGACAAGTACGACGTCTCCTCACTGCGGCACATGATCCACGCCGCCGCCCCGTGCCCCATCGACGTCAAGCACAAGATGATCGCCTGGTGGGGCAACGCGGTCGACGAGTACTACGCGGCGAGCGAGGGCGGCGGCACGCTCGTCAGCGCCGAGGAGTGGCTGCAGAAGCCGGGCACCGTCGGCAAGCCCTGGCCCATCAGCGAGATCGCCGTGTTCGACGACGACGGCAACCGGATCACCGAGCCCAACGTGATCGGCACGGTGTACATGGCGATGCAGTCGGCCGACTTCGAGTACCACGGTGACAAGGAGAAGACGCGGAAGAACCGCATCGGCGCCTTCTTCACCGTGGGTGACGTGGGGCTCATCGACGAGGACGGCTACCTCTTCCTGCGTGACCGCAAGATCGACATGATCATTTCGGGTGGGGCCAACATCTACCCGGCCGAAATAGAGAACGTCCTGCTGTCCCATCCGAAGGTCGGCGACGCCGCCGTCTTCGGCATTCCGCACGAAGACTGGGGCGAGGAGGTCAAGGCGGTGATCGAGCCCGCCGAGGGCGTCGAGGCCGACGACGCGCTGGCCGAGGAGATCCTGGAGTTCTGCGCGGGCAAGCTGGCCAAGTTCAAGACGCCCAAGACGATCGACTTCACCACGGAGATGCCCCGGGACCCGAACGGCAAGCTCTACAAGCGCAAGCTGCGCGACCCCTACTGGGAGGGCGTGCAGCGGGCGGTGTGACGGCGCCGCCGGGGGCCTCTGTGTGACGCCCGGAGAACGCGAGCGGCCCGGCCTCGCATACCGGGCGCGGGCGGTCAGTCGTCGGCCAGCGCCGCGAAGTCCCGCTTCGTCTGCTTGTACCAGCCCATGTTGGCGATGGGGTGCTTCCAGCGCCCCTTCATGTCCTTCAGCGCGTGCTCATGCGTCGCATCGCCGGCGGCCACCACGTCCTTGAGGTGGCGGTCCTGCGCCTTTATGACCTCGTCGGCCGACTGCCCGTGGTGCGGGAGGTCGCAGGGGCCGCCCAGCTGCTTGCAGGTCATGGTCTTCATGCGCTCGCTCCTTCCTTACGCCTGCTGAATGCGGACGAGGTTGCCCGAAGGGTCCCGGAAGGCGCAGTCCTTCACGCCCCAGGGCTGGGACGTGGGCTCCTGCAGCACCTCGGCGCCCGACGCCCGCACCTTCTCGAACGTCGTATCGAGGTCGTCGGAGCGGAAGATGGCGGCCTGCAACGACCCCTGCGTGACGAGCGCCAGGAGGGCGTCGCCCTCGGCCTGGGAACGGCCGCCGTGCGGCTGGGACAGGACGATGTCCATGTCCTGCTCGGGAGAGCCGACGGTGACCCAGCGGAACTCCCCGGACCGGACGTCGTTGCGGACTTCGAGACCCAGCGCGTCCCGGTAGAAACCGAGCGCTTCGTCAGGGTCGTGGACGGATATGAACATGGAGGCAACGGTGACTGGCATGCCTCCATCGTACGAAGGCGGTGCCGCGCAATGCTTCTCCGATCCTGCTCGGGACTTCTCCGATCCTGCTCGGTGTGAGGTGACCAGATTCAGACGGCGCTGGGCGTCCGGCGCGGTCGCGTCACCACCATGCTCACGCACGACGGGATCGCCCCGATGGCGACGTGGTCCCGCGCCCGGTACTGCGACGGGGTCTCCCCCACGATTTCGGTGAAGCGGGAGCTGAACGAACCGAGCGAGGTACAGCCCACGGCGACGCAGGTGTCCGTCACGGACCTCCCCTCACGCAGGAAGGCTTTGGCGCGCTCCATGCGGCGCGTCATCAGATAGCTGTACGGGGTCTCGCCGTAGGCGGCGCGGAACTTGCGCGAGAAGTGCGCCGGCGACATGCACGCCGTGCGTGCCATGGCCGGCACGTCGAGCGGCTGCGCATAGTCACGATCGATGCGGTCGCGCGCCCGGCGTAGGTGTGCGAGGTCGGCCAACTCCTCGGGCGTCATGGTTCGATGCTAGGCGCTTCCCCCGACAGCGCTGCCCCGGGCCCGCCTCGCGGCATACTGACCGGCGTGACGGCGCTCCATCGCACTCCGGGAGCAGGGGCGTACGCCAGACCCGAACGGGAACAGCGCTGGCTCCTGCGCCGGCTGCCCGATGACGTCGCTGGCGCCGTCGACATAGAGGATCGCTACATCGTCGGGACCAGCCTCCGCCTGCGCCGCATGCGTGCGGACGCCGAGACCGTGTACAAGCTGGGCCAGAAGGTCCGCGCCGAAGGCGGGTCGCCCGAGCGCGTCGCGCTCGACCAACCTCTACCTCACCGAGGAGGAGTACGCGCTGCTCAGTCGGTTGGAGGCGGCCCCGCTGCACAAGGTCCGTCACGCGTGGCCCGCCGGTGGCCGCGAGTACAGCGTCGACGCGTTCACGGGCGATCTCGAAGGGCTGGTGCTGGCCGAAATCGAACTGGGCCCGGACGAACCGCTGCTCCCGCCGCCCCCGCTCACGGCGGCGGACGTCACGCACGACGACCGGTTTTCGGGTGGCCGATTGGCCGCGCTCCCGCCCGAGGACGCCGTCGTGCTCCTGGCGGATGTCGCCGCGCTGCTGCGACGCGGCGAGAACCGATGACGTTCCGCCACCGCCACCGCCACCGCCGGCTTCTCATCCGCCGGCGCTGATCCCTGCCGTCCCGGGGCGGGACGCCAGCGCCGCTTCGAGCATCGCCTTCATGATCGGACCGGCCACGCCGGCGCCGTTGTCGGACTGGTGCTCGAAGGGGACGACGACGGCCACGGCCACCGTGGGGTCGTCGGCCGGTGCGAACCCGATCATCCAGTCGTCGGTGTTCTCGAGCGGGTTGCCGGTCTGCGCGGTGCCCGTCTTGACGGCGGCGTCGATGTCGGCGGGGAAGCCGACGCCGGCCGCCGTGCCCTGCGGGTCGGTGACCACGCTGCGCATCAGCGCGGTCACCTGGGCCGCCGCGGCAGGCGAGACCGCCTGCTTCCAGGGTCGGGGCGTGTACGTGCTGACCGCGCCGCCGTCGCTGTCGATCACCTGCGCCAACACGTGCGGCGTCATAATGGTGCCGCCGTCGGCGATGCCGGCGGCGACCAACGCATTGGAGAGCGCGCTCGGCCTGGTCGTCGAGCTGCCCGATGGCGGTGTCGGCCAGCTCCTCCTGGTCCGGAGGGTTCAGGGTCCCGGCCGCCGGCAGGGTGGGAGTGGCGACCCAGGCGGCGGGGAGGTCGATCGGGGGCCGGCTGTCGTAGCCGAACAGCTGGGCTTGCTGCACCAGCGTGGACGCTCCGAGTTTCACGCCGAGCTGCCCGTAGCCGGGGTCGCACGAGGTGGCGAACATGTCATCGGCCATCGTCCCCCCGCACACCTCCCCGCCGTCGTTCGTCATCACCTTGTCCGAGTTGGGAAAGGTCGTGGAGCCCGCCCGTGGGAAGGTGAACCCCACCAGCGCGGGGTCGAGGTTGTACACGGCGGCCGACGTGATGACCTTGAAGGTGGAGCCAGGGAAGAAGGTCTCCCCCGTGGCCAACGGCAGTCCCGGATAGAAGCCCTCGTGGTCCTTCGTCTTGAAGTCGGCCACCGCGGCCTGCTCCTGCTCCCGCGTGCCGGCGCGGGTGTTCGGTGCCTCGAGGGGGGCGGGGTCGAAGGAGGGCGTCGAGTAGTCGGCCAGGACCGCGCCCGTCTTGGGGTCCAGCGCGACCACGGCTGCGTCGGCGTTGCTCCCTGTGATCTGGCTGAGCGCCGTGCGCGCCGCTTCCTGCAGGGTGGGATCGATGGTCAAAATGAGGCTCTCCGTCGTGGCGGGCACGGCCGACAATCCGAGCGCTTGGGACAGGTTCTCCGCCGGGTGCGGGTGGAGCGAGAGGTCAGCGTCGTACTCGTACTCCACACCGGCCGTGCCTTCGTAGGTCGAGTCGAACCCGACGACCTGGGAGTAGAGCGAGCCCCCCGGGTACTGGCGCGTGTCGTCGTACGTCCCTCCCGTGGCGTTCACCGACCGGGCCAACACCGTGGTCCCGTCGTCGGCGTATATGGTGCCGCGCCGGTTGTCCGAGGCCGCCTTGACGTTGCGGGGATTGAACGGGGACGCGCGCAAGGCCGGCGCGCGCACGTCCTGAATGTTGACGAGCTGGATGATCACCGCCCCGAGACAGAGCATGACGAGCACGCCCAGCAGTCGGATGCGCCGTCCCACCTACCGGCGCCGCGCCCTGTGTTGCATGGAGGCAGTGTGCAGAAACGGGTGGACACCCCGGTAGAGCGACGACTACCCATTCGGGTGGGCACAATTGCCCACACCCGGCGCTGCGAGACCGAGGTCAGCCCCGGAGCTCGAGCTGCGAGGCGAGACGGGTCAGCTCGACCCGACGCCGCGACCCGGTCTTCTCGGCGATCCGGTCGAGATGCGAACGCACGGTGCTCGTGCTGATGAAGAGCCGCTCGCCGATCTGGCGGTCGGTGAGGCCCTCGGCCACGAGGGCGATGACCTCTCGCTCGCGCGGCGACAGCGGCAGGCGCTCGCCGATGACGACCTCGCTCGTCTCGGTGTCGTTCGGGTCCTCATGGGCGACGAAGACGAAGGTGACGTCGCCGATCTGCAGCCGGTCCCCGTCCTTGAGCGGGTGCTGGCGGACGCGGCGCCCGTTGATCGTCGTGCCGTTGCGGCTGCCGAGGTCGAGCAACAACCAGCGCTCGTCGCGGAACTGCATCTCCGCGTGGGCCCGCGACACCTTGGCGTCGTAGGCCAGCACGAGATCGTTGGAGCGGTCCCGCCCGATGGTCACGGTGTCGTCGGCCAGCTCGTAGCGCATGCCATCGGGCCACTCCAGACACGCCATTGGCAGAGACTAAGTGAGGCGCCCGGGCGAAAAATGGCGGGCCGCCTCGGTCACTTCAGGAGCCGGAGGTGGGAGTTGCCATCGCCGCCCGGCGCCCGCGCCAGCCGCGCCACGACTCGGCCCACCAGGCGTGCCCACACGTCGCGGCCCGGGCGGCGTGGCTGCACCGAGCCCTCGGGGGGACCTTGTCCGAGGGTCGCCTCTGACATGCCGTAGGCCAGAGCCGAGATCAGACCCGGAGCCTCGCTGGCCGGCAGCCGGAACGTGCCGGTGCACACATCGCCCTGCCAGAGCGAGAACACCATGGTGGAGTCGGCTGCGTGCGCGGACACGCCCATCCTGCGGACCGATCCCCTGGTGTCGAAGAACCAGGTGCGATCGCCGTAAAGGTGGCCCTCCACCGGCACGGGGCGATTATGACACCGGCCTCGGGCGTCGGCTACTGGGCTTCCTGGTGCTGCCAACGGGCCAAGACGAAGCAAACCGCCGATATGGTCATCTGATCTTCCGACGCCCGAACATCCCAGCTCAGCCGGGTGGGACGTCCCAGTGCACGAGGTCGGTGCCGCGGGCCAACCCGATGCGAGCATGGCCCCAGCCGCCGAACCGCGTCAGCTCGGTGCTGCCCGCGTAGGTGAGGTAGTCCTCACCGGCCGGACCGACACACAGGAAGGCCGAGTTCGCATGCTCGTATCCGACGCTCGAGACCCCCGTCCCGCTGTCGAAGGCTTGGCTCGGGACGGACAGCTCCTGTCCTGCGCTCCAGTGCAGCCACGTCGACGGCCTCGACGGGTCACCGGCCCCGAGCGTGAAGATGAACGGCTGGTCCAAGGTGTTCGACGTCGCCACAAGATGCCACGCGCCGTCCACCGTGACGAATTCGTAATTCTCGACGGTGTCCCCGTACAGCGCAATGTCGGGGCGGCCCACCACATGGAACGTCCCGGTCAGCGAAGGCGCCCACGCGATTTCGAAATGCTGCGTCGTGGTTCCGGCCTTGAACCCGAGGATCACCCCGTGCCCGGTGAAAGCCAAGGCGGCATCGATCATGCGGTGCGCCAGCCCGTGCCCCAGCGGGTGGGCCGCCGACCACGTCCGCAACGATGCGTTCGTCGCTGCCCGATAGGCCAACCCCTGGGGCGTCTGGTAGGTCACGATGAAGGTGCCCGAGGGGTCGCGGACGATGTCGGGCGATGCGGCGTCGTCGGCGACGACGGTCGGCTGGGTCCAGCGCCGCAGGTCCGGACTCCATGACTCGGCCACGCTGAAGTGGACGTGCGGTGCGGCCTTCGTTGCCGTCATGTCACTGAAGAGCATGTGCCACTGGCCGCCCGACCATTGCAGCGCCTGATCCTTGACCCCCACCGTGGAGTACGAGAGCACCGGGTTGGACAACGCCGACCAGTCGATCGAAGGCGGCGGCGGGCCGACGATGCAGTCGTGGTCGTGTCCCGGCGCCACCGCCGCGGTGGCGCTGCCCGGATCGGACGCCACCGAGCTGAGCACAGTCCCGGCGAGCAGCACCACCGTCGCCACTGCCGCCAGCGGGAGGTGGCGTCGCACGACGGCACGCTAGGGCAGACTGGCATGACCATGCAGTCGGTCACACTCACCGTGGACGCTTCCCGGCAGAGGGTCATCGACCTCACGGCCGAGCTCCAGAGTTTCTGCGCCGGCCAGGATGACGGGCTCGTCAACGTCTTCGTCCCTCACGCCACCGCCGGGGTCGCCCTCATAGAGACAGGGTCGGGGTCCGAGAGTGACCTGCTCGCGGCACTCGAGCGCCTCCTCCCCCGCGACGATCGCTACCGCCACGCGCACGGGTCGCCCGGCCACGGCGCCGACCACGTGCTCCCCTCGCTGATCAGTCCGTCGGTGACGCTGCCCGTGCTCGCAGGCCAGGTCGCGCTCGGCACCTGGCAGTCCGTCGTGCTGGTGGACCTGAACGTCGACAACCCGCACCGGCAGGTGCGCCTCAGCTTCCTGCCCGCTCCGACCGACTGACGGAGCGCCGCCGGTCGAGCCCGCGGTCAGCCCGGCGCCGTGCCCTTGCCCTCGCCCTGGGCGGCCCGCGCCATCATGCGCTGCCAGTCGGGATCGACGACGAGCGGCGCCTCGGTGGCGTGCGCGTTGCCCGAGACGATGTCGAGCATGCGGCCGGGGGGCACCTCAATGAAGATGCCGTCTGCCTCCGCCGTCAACTCGCCTCTGCAGTAGATGCCGCCCCAGGCGTAGACCTTGCGCCCCTCCTTGCCCGTGTGGCGGGCCACCAGGTCGAGCGGGGCCAGCAGCGGCGTGGGCCGGCGGTAACGGATCGTCAACGTCCCGGTCATCGCACCCTCGCCCACGAGGATGTTGCACATGCCCAGGAGCTCGTCGAAGAGCTCGGCGATGACGCCCCCGTGCACGCAGGTCGGCGGTCCCTCGTAGGCGTAGCCGTAGGTGACGCGGCCCCGCACCTCCCGCCAACCCTCGTGGCCCTGCACCGCCCAGACCTCCACCGGCGGCGCGACGGGATTGGCGAAGCCGATGACCGGGCTGGTCGAGAAGATGTCCTGGGGGTGGTCTCCGGATGTCGGCTGGTTGCGCGTGCGGCGCTCGGAGTCGGCCACCTCCTCCAGGCGCTCGGCCACCGCCGTCAGCGCATCCGCCGCGGCAACGACGTCGTCTTCGGGGAGCGGCTGCCCGACCGCCACGTTGCCGATCCGCCGGGCCGCGGCCGCCAGGCGGTTCAACGGGGAGTCCGCCCACGTCTCGGCGTGGCCGTCGACGCCCGGGAATCCGGCGCCGGCCGGGGGGTGGTGCGGCCGTTCCTTGCCGCTCACGTGCGGGTGTACTTGGGGGGTCGCTTCTCCGCGAAGGCCTTCTGACCCTCGGTGGCGTCGTTGCTGGCGAAGACGGGCCAGCCGATCTCGAGCTCGCGGGCCAGGCCGTCGACCTCGGACATGCCCTCGGTCTCGCGCACGCTGCGCAGAATGGCCTCGACGGCCAGCGGTCCGTTGGCGCCGATGACGGCGGCGATCTCCAGCGCCTTGTCCAGCGCGGTGCCGTCGGGGACCACGTGCCCGATGAGGCCGATGCGCAGCGCTTCTTCCGCCGGCACTTCGCGGGCGGTGAGGAGCAGCTCCATGGCGAGCGTGTAGGGGATCTGGCGCCGCAGGCGCACCGTCGAGCCCCCGAGCGGGAACAGCCCGCGCTTGGCTTCGAAGACCCCGAAGACGGCGCTGGCGCCGGCGACGCGGATGTGGGTGGCCTGCAGTATCTCGGTCCCGCCCGCCACGGCCCAGCCCTCGACCGCTGCGATGAGGGGCTTCGTCAGGTCGTAGTGGCGCAGGAGCGCCTTCCAGTGCAGGTCGGGGTCCTCCTCCATGCGCGGCCGGTACTTCTCGGCGTCGCTGCTGCCCATCGCCTTGAGGTCCATGCCGGCGCAGAAGGTGCCGCCGGCGCCGGTGAGGATGGCGCAGCGGATGTCGTCGTTGCCGTCGATCTCCTCCCAGGCGTCCTTCATGCCGACCAGCATGGGCAGGCTCAGCGCGTTCTTCGCCTCCGGCCGGTTCATGGTGACGATGGCGGTGGCGCCGTCGCGTTCGAACGTCAGGTGCTCAGTCGTGACCACGGTCCCCTCCAGAGGTAGGCGCCGAATAAGTGGTGCGGGTGCAGTGAAGTGTGCGGCTGCTCGCTCAGAGCCGCTCGATGATGGTGCCCGTCGCCAGCGCACCACCGCAGCACATCGACACGAGCCCGTAGGTCTTGTCGCTGCGCTCGAGCTCGTGCAGAATCGTCGTGATCAGCCGGCTGCCGGTGGCCCCCACCGGGTGCCCGATGGCGATGGCGCCCCCGTTGACGTTGACCTTGTCCATGTCGGCGTCGTGCACCTTGGCCCAACTCATCACGACCGAGGCGAAAGCCTCGTTCACCTCGAAGAGGTCGATGTCCTTCATCGTCATGCCGGCTTTGGCCAGCACCTTGGTCGTGGCCGCGATCGGACCGTCGAGGTGGTAGTAGGGGTCCGAGCCGACCAGCACCTGGGCCACCACGCGGGCCCGCGGGCGGAGCCCCTCGGCCTTGGCCCGGTCCTCGGACATCCACAGGACGGCGGCCGCGCCGTCCGAGATCTGCGACGAGTTCCCGGCCGTGTGCATGCCGTCGGGCAGCACGGCCTTCAGCTTGGCCAGGCCCTCGGCGGTCGTGTCACGGGGACCCTGGTCCTTGGACACGACCATCTTCTCGCCGGAGTGCTCGCCGCGCGGGCCCTCTTCGCCCACAATGGGTGCCTCGACCGACACGAGCTCCCGGGCGAACCGGTCCTCCGCCTGCGCGCGGGCCGCCTTCTTCTGCGACTCGAGGCCGAGCCAGTCGACGTCGGCGCGCGTGATGTCGTACTTCTTGGCGATGCGCTCGGCCGCGGTGAATTGGTCGGGCATGTCGTAGGGCAGATCGGCGGGAATGGCCCGCCCGACTCCGGCCGCGGCGTTCGCCCCGAGCGGGACGCGGCTCATGGCCTCGACGCCACACCCGATGGCGGTGTCGACGGCGCCGGCCGCGATGAGGTTGTTGACGAAGTGGTTGGCTTGCTGCGACGACCCGCACTGGCAGTCGACGGTGGTGGCGGCCACCTCGTAGGGCAGGCCCGAGAGGAGCCAGGCCGTCCGGGTCACGTTGAAGCCCTGCTCCCCCGCCTGCGTCACGCAGCCGCCGACGACCTGCTCCACCGTCGCCGGGTCGATGCCCGCCCGCTTGACGACTTCGACCTGCGCCGCGCCCAGGATGTCGGGTGCACGGAGCCCGGAGAGCCACCCGTTGCGCTTCCCGATCGGGGTGCGGACCGCCTCGATGATTACCGGCTGCGCCATGACGGTGTTCCTCCTGCTCCCAGTCCCGGCCCACGGCCGGCTGCCCACGCTGGGCGATTTCTAGAACCTGTTCTAACTTTAGCACCGGCCCTTCCGGGCCGACCCCGGCAGTCTGCCCGGGCCGCGACGCCGGGCGCCAGACGCCGTGCCGCCGGACGCGCCCCTCACGGCGCGGGCGCCTCACAGGTGCTTGAGCAGCTCCCGGGCGATGACGACCTTCTGCACCTGGTTGGTGCCCTCGTAGATCTGGGTCACCTTGGCGTCGCGCAGGAAGCGCTCGACCGGGAAGTCCTTGGTGTAGCCGTAGCCGCCCAGCAGTTGGACGGCGTCGACCGTCACCGACATGGAGGTGTCGGAGGCGAAGGCCTTGGCCATGGCGCCGAACCGGGTCAGCTCCCCGGTGGGGTCGTCGTCGGCCATGGCGCAGGCCCGGTACACCAGGGCCCGGGCCGCTTCGGTGCGCGTCGCCATGTCGGCCAGCATGAAGCGCAGCCCCTGCAGATCGGCGATGGGGGCGCCGAAGGCGTGCCGCTGCTTCATGTAGGAGCCCGCGTAGTCGATGGCGCCCTGCGCAATGCCGATGGCCTGCGCGCCGATGGTGGGCCGGCTGCGGTCGAGCGTGTGCATGGCGATGGTGAACCCCTCACCCTCCTCGCCGATGCGGTGGGAGGCGGGGACGCGCACCTCGTCGAGCACGACCTCGCCGGTCGGGCTGCCGCGCAGACCCATTTTGTCCTCGTGCTTGGCGATGCGGACGCCCCACTCCTTCTCCACGACGAAGCACGAAATGCCGCGCCCGCCGGCGTCGGGGTCGGTCTTGGCGAAGACGATGTAGACGTCGGAGATCCCGGCGTTGGTGATCCAGTACTTCGAGCCGGTCAGCACGTAGTCCTCGCCGTCGCGCACGGCGCGGGTGCGCATGGAGGCCACGTCACTGCCGGCGTCGGCCTCCGAGAGGCAGTAGCTCGCCTGCAGGTCGCCGGCGGCCACCCGCGGCACGTAGGTCTGCCGGAGCTCCTCCGAGCCCCAGTTCAAAATCGGCGTCACGCCCAGCTTGGAGATGAGGATGGTCAGCGCCGTCGACGCGCAGACGCGTGCCAGCTCCTCCGTCATGATTGCCACCGTCACCGTGTCGGCGCCCGCGCCGCCGTAGGCGGCCGGCATGCCGAGGGCCGGCAGCTCCAGCTCCTTGCAAGCCTCGAACGACTTCCACGGGAATTCGGCGGTGCGGTCGGCCTCGGCCGCGTTGGGGGCGATCTTCTCCTCGCAGAAGACGCGCAGGGTTTGGCGGAACTCCCGCTGGACATCGGTCAGGGCGAAGGTCGAGGTGCTCACGGAGCCATTCTCGCAGGCGCCGCCCGTGGTGCCGTGCGCCGCCGCGCACCTGGGATGTGCGCTCAGTGCGCCTTGAGGTGGCGGATCAGCAGGGACGAGAGCTCGACGGGTGCCATCTCCGGAATCCAGTGCGACACGTTGTCGAGCACCTCGAAGGTGTACGGGCCCTGCACGCACTCGGCCGTGTTCTGGGCAGCCGCCCACCCGAACGCCACGTCCCCCGTGGACCACACGTAGAGGGTGGGGACACAGATCGGGTTCAGCCCCACCAGCGAGCTCCCGTCCATGGCCCGGTACCAATTGAGGGCCGCCGTGAGGGCGCCCGGCTCGGTCAGCGCGGCGACGTACATCCGGGCGTCCTCGTCGTCGAGGCCCGTCTCGGCCAGGAGCGTGGCGAGGCCGCCGCCGGCGCCGTCGGCCCCCAACAGCAGGCGCTCGGGCAGTTCCGGCGCTCGGAAGGCCTCCATCGACGCGCCATAGGCGGCCTGGGTCGGATCGGCGCCGCGCTGCGCCTCGTGCAGCGCCAGCGGGTGCGGGGTCGAGACGACGCTCAACGTGCGCACGCGCCCCGGGTGCTGCGAGGCGATGATCCAGGCGAGCATGCCGCCCCAGTCGTGTCCCACCAGATCGAACGACTCCATGTCCATGGCGTCGGCCAAGGCGATCACGTCCTGCAGCAGATGCTCGGTGGCGTAGTCGTCCACCCCGGCCGGGCGGGCGCCCATGCAGTACCCGCGCTGGTCCGGGGCGATGGCCCGGTACCCGGCGCGGCCCAACGCCCACAGCTCGTCCCGCCAGGCCCACGAGGTCTGGGGGAAGCCGTGCAGCAACAGGATCCGGCGCCCCTCGTGCGGGCCACAGGCCCGGCCGGTGAAAGTGAAGCCGCCCGCCTCGATCTCGAGCCGGTCGATCGCCCCGATCGCGTCCACGGTGCGTGCGCCGCGGCTACGCGGCCGGGCCGCTCCCGGCGCGGACCACATCGGGGCGCTGCCGGAGCGTCTCCTCGGGGACGGAGTCGACGAGGGCGCGCTGCGCCACGTAGTCGTGCGACACAGAGGAGAACGCGATGCGGCGGGCCGCCCGCACGTCGGCCGGGGCGTCACCGAGGAAGTCCCACAGGTCCAGCGCGAACTTGACGTCGTAAATGCAGGGCGCCCGCCCGAACAGGGCTGCCCGCCGGGACGCGACGAGGGCGACGCCGAGCAGGACATCGTGCGCCGACTCGCCTTCGCTCAGCCTGAGCTCACCTTCGAAACGGTGGGCCAGGCGGAGCGCGAAACCCGAGTCGGGACCCGGCGTCCCGATGGAGGCGCCCCGCCGCATCGTCGGTCCCACCAGCTCGGCCGGCCGGTCGGCGGTCCAGATCCCGGGGACGTCCAGGTGCCGGGCCGGCCGGACCTGATCCGCCTCGGCGATGGGCACGAACGTGGGCTGCGTCATGCGCGGGAGGTTAGCCGAGGGGGTCGGCTGCACCCACCACGTGCCGACCGAGCGAGCCCTCGTCGAGCAGCGGTACCACGTGCAGCATGACGGAGGACGGGTGTGCGCCGTCGTGGAAGACCTCCACGTCGGCCGAGCGCAGCGTGGCCCCCGTGGCCAGTGGCTCGCCCGTCCCCGCGTTGCGGTTGAACAGCGGGTGGGCGCCGCTCGAGACCTGCAGGCGTATGCGGTGGCCGGCCCGGAACGTGTTGGCCGTGGGCCACAACGCGATCTCGATCGGCAGGACACCGTCCTCGTCCGGCGTGACGCTGCCGGGCACCACGCGGACGATGCCGTCGCTCAGGTTGAAGGACTTGCCCTTTTCGGTGACGTCGCAGAGGCGCACGAAGACGTCGACGTGTGCGAGCGACGAGCGGACGTAGAGGGTGGACGTGACCGGGCCGATGACCGTGAGGTCCTCGGTGAGCACCGGGCTGGTGAAGGTGAGCACGTCCCGCCGCCGCTCACGCCGCGACTGCTCCTTGCGACCCGCCGTGGCCATGTTGAGCGACGGCCCGCCCACCGAGGGGGTGGGGTCGTGCGGGTTGTAGTGGTAGCGGGCGGGTGGGCTGTCGGCACCGGGTGGTTCGGCGGCCAGCGTGCCGCCGCGCCCGAGGTACCACCGCGCCGACTCCCCGGCCGGCGGCCACAGGGAGAACTCCTGCCACGTGCGCGAGCCCATCACGAACACGCGTACCGGCGCGTCGTGCCGCTCGACGTCGTCACCCCCGAGCTGGCTGTCGAACCAACGGGGACCGTCGCGGACGGATTCGGCGAAGAGCCCGGGGCTGCTGTGCGTCCAGGGGCCGATGGTCAGGCGCGCCGGCCGGCCGGCACGGCGGAGCGCCTCGTAGTCGTCCACCTGCGCCTTGAGGAAGAGGTCGTACCAGCCCCCGATGAAGCTGCTGGGCGGGACCGCGTCGAGGCGCCGCCCGAAGTCGACGGGGTCCCACCACGAGTCCCCCGGCGTGCTGTGCGCCAGCCAGTCCTGGTAGAAGTCCACCGGCGTGCCGACGGCGGCGCTGTCACACCTCCCGAGGGGCAGCACCTCGCTCGCCGCCGCCACCACGCGGGCACTGCGCAGCCGGGCGCCCAGGACGGCGCGCCACCCGAGCTCCTGGTGCGAGATCTCGTGGATCCAGGCCAACCCGGTCTCGAGTGCGAAGGCGCCGCCCGGGAACACGGCGGAGTCCCCGAAGTTGGCCGCCGTGACCTGCAAGCAGAGGGCACGCAGGTAGTCCGGGGCGTCCTGCGCCACGGCCCACTGCGCCAGGCCGAGATAGCTGGCGCCCCACATGACGAGGCGCCCGTCGAACCAGGGCTGGCCGGCCACCCATTCCAGCGTCGCCCGTCCGTCCGCCTGCTCGTTGCGTATGGGGACGAAGGCGCCGCCGGACCCGAACGTCCCCCGGCAGCTCTGGATCACGACCTGGTAGCCGCGCTCGGCGTAGATCCGGCCGAGCGGCCCCATGATCCCGCGTCCGTAGGGCGTGCGGATCAGTACGGTCGCCGGGTCGCGATCGGGGTGCGTCGGGTACCAGCGATCGGCCACCAGCTCCACGCCGTCGGGCATTTTGGCGGCCAGCCCACGCTCGACCGACACGTCCGTGGTCTGGGGAGGAGGAAGCTTCACGACGGACGCGGCGATCCGGCTGAAGACCGTCATGTGTGACCCCCCTGCGATTCCTCCGTCGAGCTCGTGAGCTCCACTCTCCCCGACTCAGGAGGCGTGCAGCAACCCGAAGACGATCGAGTCGTAGAGCGCCTGCCAGCTGGCCTCGATGATGTTCTCCGAGACCCCGATGGTGGTCCAGGTCCGCTGCCCGTCGGTCGTGTCCACCAGGACCCGGGTCACGGCACCGGTGCCGCGCCCGGTGTCGAGCACGCGCACGCGGTAGTCGGTCAGGTGGATGTGGTCGAGCGCCGGGAACTTGGAGCCGATGGCGCCGCGCAAGGCGCCATCGAGCGCGTTGACCGGGCCGTTGCCCTCGGCCACCGCGACAATCCGCTCGGGCCCGACGTGGACCTTGACGGTGGCTTCGGTCATGACCCCGGCGGCCTCGTCGCCGCCGGTCGTCTCCGGACCGTCGGTCTCGTGACGCTGATCGTGGTCCGTGATGACGCGGAAGGACTCCACCGTGAAGAAGTCCGCCACCCAGCCCGTGGCCCGGCGCAGCAGCAGCTCCAACGACCCGTCGGCCACCTCGAAGTGGTAGCCCTCGTGCTCCAGGCGCTTGAGCTCGTCGAGCACGCGGCCGATGACCTCACCGTCGAGCTCGAGCCCCAGCTCGGCCGCCTTCATGGCCAGCGTCGACCGGCCGGCCATCTCGGAGACGACCACCCTCGTCCCGTTCCCGACCAGGTTGGGCTCCACGTGTTCGTAGAGGTCGGCGCTCCGGGCCACGGCGCTGGCGTGCAGGCCGCCCTTGTGCGCGAAGACCGAGTTCCCCACGTAGGGCTGCTGCGGGTCGGGTGCGATGTTGACGAGCTCGGCGATGTGGTGCGAAACCGGTGTGAGGCGCTCCAGGCGGTCGGCCGGGATCGTGCGGATGTTGAGCTTGAGCGACAGGTTGGGGATGGCCGCCGACAGGTCGGTGTTCCCCGCCCGCTCGCCGTACCCGTTGATGCACCCCTGCACCTGCGTGGCTCCCGCCTGCACCGCCACCAGCGAGTTCGCCACCGCGCAGCCGGCGTCGTTGTGGCAGTGGATGCCCAGCTGCGCGCTCGTCCGTTCCCGCACGTCGGCCACGGCCTGCCCCACGTCGTCGGGCAGGGAGCCACCGTTGGTGTCGCAGAGCACCAGCGCCTCCGCGCCAGCCTCCTCGGCCGCGGCCAGGACCGACAGCGCGAAGTCGGGATTGCGGCGGTAGCCGTCGAAGAAGTGCTCCGCATCGAGGAAGACCCGCAGGTCGTGCTCGCGCAGGAAGCGCACCGAGTCGGCCACCATGGCCACCGCTTCGTCCAGTGACGTGCGGAGGGCCTCGGCGACGTGGCGGTCCCACGACTTGGCCACGATGCAGGCGACAGGTGCGCCGGCCTCCACCAGGTTGGCCAGCACGCTGTCGGTCTCCGGCTTCACGCCGGCCCGCCGGGTTGAACCGAACGCCACCAACGTCGCACTCTGCAGCGTCAGCTCTCTCTTGGCCCGGTCGAAGAACTCGACGTCCTTGGGGTTGGCCCCCGGCCACCCGCCCTCGATGTAGGTGACGCCGAGGTGGTCGAGCTGCTCGGCCACCCGCAACTTGTCGTCGACCGTGAGGGAGAGGCCCTCCTGCTGGCTCCCGTCCCGCAGAATGGTGTCGAAGATGTCGACCGCCTCGGGCAGCTCGGGGACGGCGAAGTCGTGTGCGTGCGCGCTGTGGCCGTGGGCATGGGTGTGGCGGACCCCACCGTGGCTGTGGGCGTCAGTCGACATAGTCCAGCCACTCCTTGTACTGATCGACCTCGCCCCGCACGGTGGCGAAGTAGGTCTGTTGGATCTCCTTGGTGATCTTGCCGGGGCGCCCCGGCCCCACCGGCCGATCGTCCACGGCGCGGATCGGCACCACCTCGGCCGCGGTACCGGTGAGGAACGCCTCGTCGGCCAGGTAGAGGTCGGTGCGGATGATCGGCTCGTGACGGACCTCGTAGCCGAGGTCGCGGGCGATCGTCTCGACCGAGTCCTGGGTGATGCCGTCCAGCGCGCCGGCGTCGGACGTCGGCGGCGTGAACAGCACCCCGTCGCGCACGAGGAAGATGTTCTCGCCCGTGCACTCGCTGACGTCGCCGTTGGGGGCCAGCAGGATGGCCTCGTCGTAGCCCGCCTTCAGCGCCTCCACCTTGGCCAGCGAGGAGTTGGCGTACATCCCGGTCCCCTTGGCCGCGGTCGGCACCGCGTTGGGGTCATGACGCCGCCACGAGCTGATCTTGCACGAGACGCCGTTGGCGACGCCCTCGTCGCCCAGATAGGTCCCCCAGGGCCACGCCGCCACCGAGACGTTGACCGGACAGGGCAGGGGGTTGAGCCCCATTTCGCCGTACCCGAGGTAGACCAGCGGACGGATGTAGCAGCCGTCGTGCAGGCCATTGACGCGCACGACCAGCTTGGTCGCCTCGATGATCTCGTCGACCGTGAAGGGCACGTCGATCATGAAGATGTGGGCCGAGGCGAACAGGCGCCGGATGTGGTCCCCGAGGCGGAACACGGCCACGCCGCTGCTCGTCGGGTAGGCCCGGATCCCCTCGAAGACGCCGGAGCCGTAGTGCATGGTGTGGGTCAGGACGTGCACGGTGGCGTCGGCCCAGTCGACGAGCTCCCCGTCCATCCAGATCTTCTCGGTCGTGGTGATCGGCATTTCGGCTACAGCCTTTCTGCGATGGCGTCGCCCACGGCGGTGGTGGAGAGCGCTTCGGTGGTGGAAGAGGGCGTTGACATGGAATCGGACTGGGCGCTGAGCGCCTTGAGAATGCGCGCCGCGGCGTCGGCCTCGCCCAGGTGGTCGAGCATGAGGGCGGCGGAATGGATGGCGGCGAGCGGGTTGGCGATCCCCTTGCCGGCGATGTCGTGGGCGGCACCGTGTACCGGTTCGAAGAGGGAGGGGCCCGTGCGCGCCGGGTTGAGGTTCGCCGAGGCCGCGAAGCCGATGCCACCGGAGACCGCGCCGGCGAGATCGGTCAGGATGTCGCCGAAGAGGTTGTCCGTGACGATCACGTCGTAGCGGGTGGGCTGCTCCACCATGTAGATGCAGGCGGCGTCGACGTGGTTGTAGTCCCACGACACGTCGGGGTACTCGGAGGCCACCTCGGTGACCGTGCGGTTCCACAGGTCCCCGGCGAAGGTCAGCACGTTCGTCTTGTGCACGAGCGTCAGTCGGTTGCTGCGCCGGCCCGCCAGCTCGAAGGCGAAGCGGACGCAGCGCTCGGCGCCCATGCGGGTGTTCACGGAACCCTGGGTCGCCACCTCGTAGGGGGTCCCCTTGCGCAGGAACCCGCCCTCACCGGCATAGGTCCCTTCCGTGTTCTCCCGGATGACGGCGAAGTCGGCCCCTTCGGCGATCGACCCCGGCACCCCCTTGAAGGGCCGCAGGTTGACGTAGAGGTCCAGCTCGAAGCGCAGCTTCAGCAGGAGCCCACGCTCCAGCGTCCCGGGCGGGACGGTGGTGTCGCCGACGGGCGGTCCGACGGCGCCCAGCAGAATGGCGTCGTACCCTCGCAACTCCTCGAGCGTCTCGTCGGGGAGCACCGTCCCGTCCCGGAGGTAGCGGGCCGCGCCGAGATCGAATTCGGTCGTGTCGAGGTCGACGCCGGCCGCAGCCACGACCTTGAGCGCCTCGGCGCAGACCTCCGGCCCGATGCCGTCGCCGCCGATGACGGCGACCCGATGCCTGCTGCCCTGGTTCACTCCTCTGATCCTTTCGTCGTCCTGCTGCGTGGTGGGTGATGCTGTGCGGTGCGGGTGCTGCGTGCTGTTGTCCGGCGCTCCCGTCCTGCGCCGGCGGCCCGTGGTTCGGCCGCACCGATTCGGCCGGGAATTGAAAAACCGCCCACGCAGTGGACGGTTCGACGGCGCGCGGGGGGAGGGGCGCGCCTAGTGAATAATGCCTACGAGGTGCTCGGAGCGGTACATAGCCACACCAGTCTCTCGCAGCTGGGGCGTCTCGTCAACCAAGGGTGCAGCGCCGCGCCGGGCGACTGACCGCCCGCGTGGGGCCGATTAGCCTTGGAGACTGCCGGCGCCGTGCACCGCACCGCCTGCAGGACCCGCCTTTCAGAGGACAGTGCCGTGACCAACGCATCCGCCAATCAGACCGAGACGACCAAGCTGACCCAGGCCACCTATGACCGCCTGGTGGCCGAGCTGGAGGATCTGACGACCCGCGGGCGGGTCGAGATCGCCCAGGCCATTGAGTCCGCCCGGGCGCTGGGCGACCTGAGCGAGAACGGCGACTACCACGCCGCCAAGGACGCCCAGGGGAAGATGGAGTCGCGCATCCGCCAGCTCCAGGCGATGCTCAAGGAGGTCGAGATCGTCGACGAAGCGGGTTCCGACGACGGTTCGATCTCGCTCGGCAGCACCGTGACCCTGCGCTACGAGGGCGACGACGAGGACGACACCCAGCAGTTCTTCGTCGGCTCCATCGAGGAGCGGCAGGGCGACCTTCCCGTCATCTCCCCCAGCTCGCCCCTGGGCCAGGTCCTGGTCGGGCGGGTCGCCGGGGACGCAGTGGAGTACCAGGCGCCCGGGGGCATGCTCACTGTGCACATCACGGCAGTCGACCGCTGATGACCCCCCGCACGCTCACGGAGAAGATCTGGGACGCGCACGTCGTCCACGCCGCAGCGAACGAACCCGATCTGCTCTTCATCGACCTCCATCTGCTGCACGAGGTGACCTCGCCCCAGGCCTTCGACGGGCTGCGGCTGGCGGGTCGCACCGTGCGCCGACCCGACCTGACGGTGGCGACAGCCGACCACAACGTCCCCACCACCGACATCGACAAGCCGGTGGCCGACCCCATCTCGGCGCAGCAGCTCAAGGTCCTCGACGACAACACGGCCGAGTTCGGCATCACCTGCTTCCCGATGGGCCACCCCGATCAGGGCATCGTCCACATCATCGGTCCCGAGCAGGGTTGGACCCAGCCCGGGATGACCATCGTGTGCGGCGACAGCCACACCTCCACGCACGGCGCCTTCGGTGCCATCGCCTTCGGCATCGGCACCAGCGAGGTGGAGCACGTGCTCGCCACCCAGACCCTGTCGCAGGTCCGCCCCAAGACGATGTCGGTGACCGTGGAGGGCGACCTCGCACCGGGTGTCACGGCCAAGGACGTGGCGCTCGCCATCATCGGGACGATCGGCACCGGCGGCGGCATCGGGCACATCATCGAATACCGGGGCTCGGCCATCCGCGGCCTGTCCATGGAAGGCCGGATGACGCTCTGCAACATGTCGATCGAGGGCGGCGCCCGAGCCGGCCTGGTGGCACCGGACGAGACGACCTTCGCCTATCTGAAGGATCGCGACCACGCCCCCCAGGGAGCGGACTGGGACGCCGCCGTGGCGCACTGGCGCACGCTGCCCACCGACGACGGCGCGACCTTCGACAAGGAAGTGGTGCTCGACGCGGCGACCATCACCCCGCACGTGACGTGGGGCACCAACCCGGCCCAGGTGGCGCCGATCTCGGCCGTCGTGCCGGACCCCGAATCCATGGCGGACCCGGGCGACCGCGAGGCGGCGGAGCGGGCCCTGGCCTACATGGGCCTCACCGCCGGCACGCCGTTGCGCGCCATCAGCGTCGACACGGTGTTCCTGGGGAGCTGCACCAACTCTCGCATCGAGGATTTCCGCGCCGCAGCCGCCGTGCTCGAGGGGCGGTCCGTCCACAAAGGCCTGCGCGCCCTGGCCGTGCCCGGATCCCACCGCGTGAAGGCCCAGGCCGAAGCCGAAGGCCTGGACAAGATCTTCACCGCCGCCGGCTTCGAGTGGCGCGAGCCGGGCTGCTCCATGTGTCTGGCCATGAACCCCGACAAGCTCGCCGTGGGCGAGCGCTGCGCGTCGACCTCGAACCGCAACTTCGAGGGCCGGCAGGGGCGGGGTGGCCGGACCCACCTGGTCTCACCCGCCGTGGCGGCGGCCACGGCGGTGGCGGGGACGTTCGCCACACCGGAGGATCTGGCCTGATGGAACCCATCGTCGTCGTGACGGGACGGGCCGTCCCGCTCGACCGGACAGACGTCGACACCGACCAGATCATCCCCTCGGACTGGCTCAAGCGCGTCGAGCGCACCGGGTTCGGCGCCGGGCTCTTCTCCGAATGGCGCGACGACCGCGACTTCGTGCTCAACAACCCCGAGTTCGTCGGGGCCACCATCCTCGTGGCCGGACACAACTTCGGAACGGGCTCTTCGCGCGAGCACGCGGTGTGGGCGCTCACCGACTTCGGCTTCCGGGCCGTCGTCTCGTCGCGCTTCGCCGATATCTTCCGCAACAACTCGACCAAGCAGGGACTGCTGCCGGTGCAGGTCAGCGAGGAGCTCGACCGCGCCCTGCTCAATGCCGTGGCCGCCGACCCGACACTCGAGATCACCATCGACGTCGCCCGCGGCACCATCGAGGCTCCGGCGGCCGGCCTGGCCGGCACCTTCCCGCTGGACGAGTTCACCCGCGAGCGCCTGCTCAACGGCTGGGACGACATCGGCCTGTCGCTCCGTCACGTCGACAAGATCGCCGAGTTCGAGCGCGGGCGTCCGACCTTCTTGCCCTCGGCCTGAGGGCCGTCCGATGGTCACATTCCGCCACATGGAGGAGGACGACGTCCCGGCTGCCGTGGCGGCGTTCGAGAGCGGGCTGCTCGGGATCTCGGCCAACGCGGGACTGCCCATCACCGGCAACACCATCCAGGACGAGCGGCGGCGGCAGGACCGGACCCGCCACTTCCTGTCCACGGACCCCGGCGGGTCCTGGGTTGCCGAGGAAGGCGACACCATCGTGGGGATGTCGCAGTCGTTCGTCCGGGAGGGCTACTGGATGCTGTCCCAGCTGGGCACGGTCCCCGGCCGCCAGGGGCGCGGCGTGGGTCGGGATCTGCTCAAGCTCGCGCTCTCCCACGGGGACCCGCAGAGCCCCGGGACGATCCAATGCTCGAGCGATCCGAAGGCGATGGCCCTCTACACCGGCTTCGGCTTCACGCTGCACCCTGTGGTGACGGCGTGGGGCGCCCAGCGTCCCGGCGCTGTCACCCGACCGCCCGAGGTCGAGCGCTACGAAGCCGACGAGGTCGGCCCGCGCCAACTCGACGTGATCAGCGCCATCGACCGCAACGTGCGTGGTTCGGCGCGCCCCGTCGACATCGTGGCGATGTTGGCCCAGCCAGGGACCAGACTCCTGCTCCACGGAGATCAGGGCTATGCACTCGCCAAGGACGAGCGCATCGTGACGCTCGGCGCCAATCAGGAGGAGTCGGCCGCGCTGGTGCTGCGGACAATGCTGGCCGAGGCACCGGCCGGCGAGACCATCGAGGTGAACTGGTTGACCTCCGCCCAGCAATGGGCCGTGCGCGAGGTCGTGGCCGCCGGCATCGAGCTGCGCCCCTACGGGCCGGTCATGGTGCGCGGAATGGACGGACCGCCTCGGCCCTACATCCCGAGCGGCGGCTTCGGCTGACCCCTGGGACCGCGGCGCGCCGAGGCGCCGCCGTCACCCGGCGCGCTCGTCCACGTAGTGCGCGAACCGCTGCAGGCCCATGCTCCAGCCACCCGAGGAGGTCACCGCGTCGCGCATGCCCTCCCAGCCTTCGCCGTGGCGCTCCAGGTGCCGGTGCTCCAATTCGACCCGTGTGCGGTTCGGCTCTTCAGAAATGAAGCGGACCTCCACCTCGCTCGTCCGCGCCGGATCCCCTTCGATGGTCCACTGCAGGCTGATGTCCCAGCTGAAGACGACCCGATGGGGCGGTTCGTGCACCAGCACGCGGGCCCACTGGCACTCGGTGCCGTCCTCCCCCACGTCGTACACGCGGCCACCGGGCCGCGGTTCGAACACCATGGCCTTGAGAGGCGCCTGCAGAATGTGGTGCTCGGGAGGCCACCAGCTCGCCATGTCCTGCGTGAAGACCTTGAACGCAACGTCGACCGGCGCGTCGACGGTGACGGACTGGGTGACGGCGGTGGCTTGGGTCTCTGTCATTTCTTCTCCTCTTCTTGGTGTTCCTCAACTCGCTTCTTGAATGCATGCAGCGCGGTGTTCCAGAACCGGTCCAGGTAGTCGCGCAGCCCGGCCACCCCGTCCGGGTCGAGGCTGTAGATCCGTCGGGTCCCGACCCGGACGTCGCGGACCAGGCCGGCGTCCTTCAGGACCTTGAGGTGCTGCGACACCGCAGGACGGCTCACGGGAACGAGCGCGGCCAGGTCGACGACGGCCGAGGGCTGCGCTCCCAGGTGCTCGAAGATGGCCCGCCGCGTCGGGTCGCCGAGGGCGCTCAGTGCCTCAGAGTAAGTTTCCACTTACCGTAAGTATTGACTTGCGGTAAGTGGTGCGTCAAGAGGCTGACGTGTGGACGGCGGCCACCACCTTCGGGAAGGCCGCCACGAGTCCGGTGAGCCCCGCACGGGAGGCATCGAAGCCGAACACGTGCCGCAACTGGGCCGTCACCGCTTGCCGGATGGCGGGCCATGCCAACGGCGGGGCGAGATCCGGCACCTTGCAGCCGTCCGAGGCCAGCGGCACGAGCTTGGCCGGGACGGGGACGTGCAGCGCCGAGGCGATGGAGAGAAGCCCGCCTTGCGAGGACCCGATCTCGCAGAGGTCGGCGAAGACCAGGTGCCCGGCTCCTCTGAGCAGGATGAGCTGTTTGGGGCTGCGCAACTTCCCGTAGGCCCTGATCATGCTCGCGGTGGGGACGACGTGGTCCGACGTCCCGGACATCAACAGCCCGGGCTGGCGTGGGACCTTGCTGCCGGGGCCCTTCTTGGCCTGCCCGAACGCGCCGACCGTCGCTCCCGCCAGTCCGATGAACGTCTTCACCTGACGGTCGGTCGCGGCCAGCGACTCGACCGCGGCGCCGCCGGCGGAATGGCCGACGGCACCGATGAGGCGGGTGTCCACGTGACCGTGGAACACGCTCGTCGGGGACGCGTTCTGGGTCTTCATCAACGAGATCGTTGCCTCCAGGTCCTGCACGTCGGTCGTCTTGGCGGTCGCTCCGGTCGAGCCGCCCAACACCTCGGTGAGGTCTCGGCTGAAGTGGTCGGGCGCGGCGACGATGAACCCCCACGACGCGAGCCAGGCGGTGAGAAACGTCGACTGGTCCCGGAAGCCGGCATAGCCATGGCTGAACACCACCAGCGGGTAGCGCCCGGGCGCGACGGGAACTCCGCGCACGCCACCACTGGGGTAGGAGACACTGGTGCCGGCGGGTATCAACTTCTGCAACGCCGCGGGAAGCCAGGTGGCGATGTCGTAGGTCGCCACGGGCTGCAAGAAGACGCTCGCCTTCGTCGCCGGGTACCAGACCTCGACGGGCGCGCGGTCCGTCGGCAGCAGCAACGTCGTTTCACCGACGCCCAGCGGTCCCGGCTTGGTGAAGGACCTCGGCCCGAGACGCGTCACGGTCGGCACCGTGTCGCCGTGCACGACCTTGGTCCCCGCCGGGGCCGGTGCTGCGTCCGCCGCCGCCGTCCCGGTGACCGCGAGCAGCACCGTCATGGCCAAGGCGGCGAGGGTGCAGCGGGCGACGAACCTGGTTCCAAGGCTGAGCACGTTCACTGGTCCTCCGTCTGTGTGGCCGGAAAGCGAGAGGCTACGCCCTGCGACGCTGTCGCAGGTGGCCCCAGTGTGTGGCGATGACGAGAAGGAACGCCGACGGCCGTGAGGGCGATACCCGCCACGATCATCTCGGAACCCACCTCGGCCAGCGTCTTCGTCGTGTGCGCCGTCAGGCTCAGCGCGATGACGGCGTCAGGCGGATCCTCGATCCCTGGACTCGATCACCGCTGCATACGCCTCCTGCAGGGCCACCCGCGTCGTGGCGGTCGATTGGCGCATCTCGTCCTTGGCGGCCTTCACCAAGGCGAACTGCGCACCGAGCTCGGCACTGGGCACCTCGTCGACGACGGGGTCCGGGCTCGTCTCGCCGAGCACCTCCCCTCTCGAGGCGTAGCCGACGGCGCCCGATCCGATCGCCGAACTTCCGTACGCATCGCTCTGCTCCGTCTGGGCGTCGAGCGCCTGGAGCGACTCGAACAGCGAGCGCCGGGAACCGTCGGTCGGGCGCGCCAGGTACGCCGCCACCATCTGCTCCACCCGGTCGATGTCGCCCTCCAGTGTGGCTTCGACCGCGACGGTGGCCTGACTGCCGGCGGTCTTCTTCTTGTGACGACCGAACATGCGGTGCGCGCCCCTTGCTGGTGACGGTCGATCCGAACCTGCCCCGATGCTAGGCACTCCCGCCGCGAGGGACCGGAAGGATCCCTCGAGCGATATCCGGGGATCCAGTGTTCCGGACGTGGGCTCGTCGAGTTGAGGGCGCGGGCCACCATCCACGCTCATGACCAGGCCTGATTAGAGTCGCGGCGGCAACGGAAAGGAGCGCCCCGTGGACGAAGGTCGGCCCATCTCCTACATGGCCCTGTCGGTCGGCACCCCGGTGTTGAGCTCCACCGATTCGGAGTTCGGCACCGTGGAGCACGTGCTGCAGATCCCGGAGGAGGATCTCTTCGACGGCATCGCCGTGAAGACCGAGCATGGGTTGCGCTTCGTGGACCGCGACCAGATCACCGATATCACCACGACCCTCGTGCGGTGTGCGCTCTCGGACGAGGAAGCTGCCAACCTGCCGGCACCGCAGGGGACCCTGGTGCTGCACCCCGACCCCGCCCGCGACGAAGGACCGTCGCTCTCGGCGCGGTTCGGGCGCCTGTTCGGACGGGAGAAGTGGAAAGAGCTCGAGTAACCGGCCCGTTGAGGGCCGAGGGCACTCCTCAGACCACGACCCTCCGGTAGACCAGATCGAAATCGGTCCTGTAGGACATCCCGTCCTCCGACATCTCCCATCGGCCCGCCATGACACTGCCGTCTTCGCTGATGGTCGCCGTGAATCGCTGGCAGAAGGGCGCGCCCTCCCGCCAGAGTCGCCACCCGGCGTCGTCGATACTCATGTCGAAGACCCGGCACACGCCGCGTTCGTCGGAGTAGAGCTGGTAGTAGGTCCCGTTGGCGCCGTCACATCCCATGATGGAGAGACTGTCGGGAGCCTCCGGGAGCTCGACCACGGTCCGCTGCACGAGGAAGGCGCCGGAGGGATGCCACTCGAACGTCGAGCGCCCACCGCCCGGCCACGGATCGCCACCCGGCGGCGTCGCCTCCAGGGTCCATTCGCCGACGAGCGGATCGAACCTGCGCAGCGCGTCCTCTGCCGTCGGTTGGTCCACCGGGTCCCCTTCCCCGCCCGCGCCGTCAGACGCCGAGGCGCGCCGTCCGCAGCCGCTCGGCCAGAGCCGCGTCGCCGGTGATCTCCACCCGGGCTGCCGCCTGCCGCCCGGCTGCGAACATGACGTGCTCGCCAGGGTCGCCCAGCAAGGTCAGGTCCGGCCCGCTGCCAGCCCGCTTCTCGGCCCGACCCGGCGACTCGAGGACAATGGTCGCACCCACCTTCTTCGCCATGCCACCCGGCCCGACGCGCGCCCAGAGGGCATCGGCCAACGCCGGGGAGATGTCGCGCGGTTCCCACCCGGGCTGGGCCCGCCGTACGTCCTCCACGTGGATGAAGTACTCGACCGTGTTCATGGGACCGTCGAACGGTCGGAGGAGGAGCGGCGGCCCGCGACGCACGGTGTCGACGAGCTGCTCCCAGGTCAGACGATCACGGGCGGCGCGGCGCACTTTCTCGGTGTGACCGGCCAACGGCGGCCAGACGAGCCCGGGCCCGCTGTCGGGTCGTCGCTCACGCACCACCAGGTGTGCGGCCAAATCGGCCGTCCGCCAACCCTCGCAGAGCGTCGGTGCGTCGGGGCCGCGCTCGGCGAGGAGGTCGCACAGAGTCCGACGCTCCTGTTGCGCCAGGGAGGGATCCGCCACGGCGGCAGTCTAGGGACGGCGTGCGGTCCCGTCCCGGCCGTGGCGTCGCACCCGTCTCGCCGCGCCGGCACCGTTCGGGCCAGAATGCGGCGATGGAGTCCATACCCGCACTCGAGGCCGCCTCCGTCCACTTCGACGAGACGGTCGACGTGGTCGTGGTGGGGCTCGGCGTCGCCGGCTCGTCGGCGGCGGTGGCGGCACGGCAGGTGGGCGCAGAGGTCCTTGCTGTGGAGCGTGCCACCGCTCCCGGCGGAACCTCGGCCAACTCGGGCGGCCTGATCTACCTCGGGGGCGGCACGGCGTTGCAGCGCGCCTGCGGCTTCGAGGACTCGACCGAGAACATGGCGGCCTTCCTGCGGGCCGCTCTCGGCCCCGGCACGGACGAGGCGCGCCTGCAGGCCTATTGCGACGGTTCCCCGGAGCACTTCGACTGGCTGGTCTCCATCGGCGTCCCGTTCCGGGCGGCCTTCTGCGACGAACCGAACCGTGAGTCGGCCGACGACGCCGGTCTGCTCTTCAGCGGGGGCGAGGACAGCTACCCCTACGACGAGATCGCGGTGCCCGTCCCGCGCGGGCACAAGCCGCAGTTCGTCGACTCGGCCGGGGGATTCCTCATGGAATGCCTCGGCAAGGCCGTGGCCAAGAGCGGCGCCCGGGTCGTGACCGACACCCGCGCCGAGGCCCTGGTGGCCGAGGGGGGCGAGGTGGTCGGCGTGCAGGTGTCGAGCGCGGAAGGCACCCGCACCGTGCGGGCCCGGGGCGGGGTCGTTCTGGGCGCCGGCGGATTCATCCACAACGATGCGATGGTCGCCGAGCTGTGCCCCACGGCCCACGTCCCCGACGAGGCCTGGCGCATCGGAACCCCCAACGACGACGGCCGCGGGATCCGCATGGGCGCCGGTGCGGGCGCGGCCACCACCAGGCTCGGCTCCTTCGAATGCGCGCTCCCCCTCGGCCCGCCGCACCGGCTGGCCCGCGGCATCCTCGTCAACCGCCACGGCGAACGCTTCATCAACGAGGACACCTACACCGGACGCATCGGGCTGCATGCCCTGCGCGACCAGGGCGGGTTCGTCTACATGATCACCGACGACGTGCTGCACGAACCGAACCTCCTGGGACTGCGGGTCGCCTCCGCGGCGGCGACACCCGAAGAGCTGGCGGTCGATCTGGGCATACCGCCCGAGGCGCTGGCCCGCACCGTGCGCGACTACAACGAGGGCGCCGCCCGGGGCGACGACCCGCAGTTCCACAAGCGCGCGCCCTTCCTGCAGCCCATCGGTGTCCCGCCCGCAAGCGGCATCGGGGCCATCGACCTGCGGGTCGACCACGGTGCGATCTACGCCACCTTCACCCTGGGCGGTCTCGTGACCGATGCGGACGGGGTCGCGCTCGACGGCGCCGGGCAGGCCGTCGAGGGCCTCTACGCGGTCGGGCGGACCGCGGCCAGCCTGGCCGCCAGCCACTATGCCAGTGGCATCAGCCTGGGCGACGGTTCGTTCTTCGGGCGGCGGGCCGGCCGCCATGCAGCGGCGAGGGCGTAGAGGCCGATCCCGGGTCAGGCGAGCAATCCGAAGTTGCCGATGACCGCAGCGCCGGCCGGCTGCGGCCCCTCGGCGCACCGCTCCCCGATGGCCGGCCTGAAACGCGGCGAAGGCCGGCGAGGATGTCAGCGGATTCTCGTCGCCGTCGGTGACGGCCACATGCACGAAGCTGACGCCGTCGTCGAGGCGGAACGTTGCGTACCGGAGCCCGTCGGGGTGTTCCGCAGCCAGCTCGGCGAAGACAGCACGGATCAGCCGCTCGTTCTCCTCGGCGTGCTCGGGCTTCGTCATGTAGCGGATCACTCTGGTCGTCGGCATGTCTGTGCTCCTCTTCCTCGAGAACGGTGACTCAGATGGCGCGCATGCTGTTGTTGCGGGCGTCGTGCGTGACCTCGGCCAGGCCCAGCTCCTCCAGGAGGGGCGGCAGGTACATGCCGAACCGGCCCCGGTAACCCTTGCGCCGGCCGTACCAGCCACCCACGGGGTTGTCCGGGAGCGGCCCCACGCCTCGACCGTCCCCTCGGCCGCCGGCTTCTTCTCGTCGGCCGCCCCGAGCGGGACCCACTCTCCCTGCGCGGCCAACCACGCGTGCAGGTCCTCGATCGCACGGAGCTCGTAGGTCAGCTTCGTGGACCCCACCTGGCACACCAGGAGGGCCGGTTCGGCCTCCTCGTCGCGGTACATCGTGTACTCCGAGCTTCCGGGAGGAGTCTTCAGCACCCACGGATCGTCCTTGGTCCCGCTCGCCATCGGTCAGTCCCCTTCCTTCAGCGCCGCCTCGAAGTGCCGCAGGACGGCGTCCCACCCGCCCCGGTTCTGGTCGCGCCAGACGTCTGCTTCGTCGCCGAGCACCTCCCACCCGCTGTGCTCGATTTCGACGCGGGTGCGACTGGAGCCTTCGCCCACGAACGTGATGGCCACCGCCGTCGCGGTGTCGCGTCGTGCGACCGATGTGCCACAGATAAGCCAGGCGACGGGGTGGCTCCCACACGGTGACCTCGCCCCAGTCGTGCTGCACTCCCTCCGGAGTGCGCTCGTAGATGCTCCCGCCGGGCCTCGCTCGAGGACGACCTCGGCGGCGTCCCCGCTGACCGTGTGGTCCCGCGGCCACCAGCTGCCGATCTTCGCTGTCCACACGCTGAAGGCGTGGTCGGCGGGCAGGCGACATCGAAGCTGATGCGGAGCGGTGCGGTCATGGCGCCGGCGGTGGCACCGTGTTCTCGGCCATCAGCCGGAAACGCGCGGCGGCCTCGCCCCACACCCCCTCGAGGTACTCCTGGACGGCCTGCACTCCCCCGCCCTGCAGGTGGTAGATCCGCCGGTTGCCCTCCGCACGCTCGGCGACCAGTCCCGGCGTCCTTCAGCACGCGCAGATGACGCGACACGGCCGGGCGGCTGATCGGCAGGGCGGCGCGATCTCGTGCACCGGCTTGTCGCCCGCACTCAGGAGGCGCAGGATCTCCCGTCGCGTCGGATCGCCGAGCGCCTCGAAGGGATCGGCCTTCGGTAACACATCAGTTACCGTAACAGAATGGTTACCAACCCGGCAACGTCCAAGTCCGGGGCCGGCGTCAGGCGGCTCGGATCAGATCAGGCTGCGACCGGGACCGGCGTCCTCGCCTCTATCGTCCGCCGTACCTTCTCGGCCACCGACGGGGCGGCCTCCAGGATGCGACGGAATTCGCTCGCCGAGCCGGCGTAGATCTCGCAGTCGGTCAGCGCCGTCACCGTGGCGTTGCGGCGTCCGGTGCCGACGGGCTGCACAATCGCCATCTCCCCGACCAGGGCTCCCCGGCCGATGGTGGCGACGTGGTGACCGCTCTGGGTCACCTCGGCCGTGCCGCTGACCATGATCATGAACTCGTTGCCGAGGCCGCCTTCACGCACGAGCACCCGCCCCGCCTTGACCTTGAGCCTCGTCAGCTGGCGGCCAATGACAGTCAGCTCCGATCGGCTGGCCTCAGAAAATAGGTCCAATTCGCGCAGATCGTCTTTGAGCAAACGCATTGGTGCTCCTTCCGTCATTCTCTTCCACTCCCAGGGTGGCCCCTGCGCCGGTGATCTGTCAACCAGCTGGGGCAGATTCCTTCTATCTCAATTAGAGATTAGCGGGAGTTACCCTTCGAACCAGCGGTAGCGGGTCCAGCCGGCCATGGGACGGGCGCCCAGGCGCTGGTAGAAGTCGATGGCGGGGGCGTTCCACTCGAGCACGTCCCATTCGAGGCGGCCCTCGGTCTCCCGGCGCAGCTGACGGAGGAGCTGCGCGGCATGGCCCTGCCGGCGGTGCGCGGGCCGGATGTAGAGATCCTCCAGCCAGATACCCGTCTTCCCGAGGAAGGTGGAGAACGTCCGGTACCACAGGGCGTGGCCCACCAGCTCCCCGCCCTCCTCCACCACCCAGTCGAAGACGACCGCCCCGGGCCCGAAGAGCGTGCGGGTCAAGTCGTCCTCGCTGATCGCCACCTGGTCGGCCAGGTGCTCGAAGTCCGCCAGCTCGCGGATCATCGCCACCAGTTCGGGGACATCGGCCTCGACCGCCGGGCGGATCACCCCTGGCGGGCCCGATTCGCCGCGGAGACGACGGCACCGAGCGAGGCGTCCAGGATGGACGAGTCGCGCCCGACGCCCCACCAGGTCGCCCCGTCGGCGCCGGCGCACTCCACGTAGGCCACGGCCGACGCGCCCGAGCCCTCGGTCAACGTGTGCTCCGAGTAGTCCTTCACCTCCAGCACGATACCGAGGTCCGCCTTCAGCGCCGAGACCAGTGCGTCGATCGGGCCGTTGCCCTGACCGGTGACGGTCCGGTGCTGGCCGTCGACGAGGAGCTGGGCGGTGACGGTGGTCTGGCCCTGACCGGTCGATACCTCGCTCGTCATCAGCCGCAGTCCCGCGTCCTCGGGCAGGTAGATCTCCTCGAAGACGTCGCGCATCTTCCCCGACGGGATGACGGTGCCGCTCGCCTCGGTGATCTCCTGCACGCGCTTGGAGAACTCGACCTGCAGTCGGCGCGGCAGGTCCAAACCGTGGTCGGTGTCCATCAGGTAGGCGACGCCGCCCTTGCCCGACTGGCTGTTCACCTGAATGATCGCCTCGTACGTGCGGCCGGTGTGCTTCGGATCGATGGGCAGGTAGGGCACCTCCCACTCGTCGTAGTCCTCCCCGATGGCGGCCATCCCCTTCTTGA
Organism: uncultured Acidimicrobiaceae bacterium; assembly: GCA_963843365.1. Taxonomy (GTDB): domain Bacteria; phylum Actinomycetota; class Acidimicrobiia; order Acidimicrobiales; family RAAP-2; genus Bog-473. Next base: position 407,053 of record CAWJKG010000002.1, read on the forward strand.
TCGCGTCCTGGTGCGAGCCGGAGAAGGCCGTGTACACGAGGTCGCCCGCGTAGGGATGGCGCGGGTGCACCGGCAGGCGCGTGGCGTATTCGGCGACCCGGCGCACCTTCTCGATGTCGCCGAAGTCCAGCGCCGGGTCGATGCCCTGGGAGAACAGGTTCATGGCCAGGGTCACGATGTCGACATTGCCGGTGCGCTCACCGTTGCCGAACAGCGTGCCCTCCACCCGGTCGGCTCCGGCCAGCACCGCCAGCTCGGCGGCCGCCACGGCCGTCCCGCGGTCGTTGTGCGGATGCAGGCTCAGCACGATCGAGTCGCGGTTCTTGATGGTGCGGCCGAACCACTCGATGACGTCGGCGTACACGTTCGGGCTGTACATCTCCACGGTGGCCGGCAGGTTGAGGATCATGGGCGCGTCGGGCCTGGGCTCTATGACGTCCATGACGGCCTCGCAGATCTCCACCGCGAACTCGGGTTCGGTCCCGGTGAAGCTCTCGGGCGAGTACTCGTAACGGATGGCCGTGGCCCCGCCCATCTGGGCCTCGTACTGCTTGCACAGTTCCGCCGCCGTCACGGCGATGTCGATGATGCCCGCCTTGTCGAGGCCGAAGACGACACGTCGCTGCAGCTCGGACACCGAGTTGTAGAAGTGCACGACGGCGCTCTTGGCGCCGACCAACGACTCGAACGTCCGCTCAATCAGCTCCTGGCGGCACTGCACCAGCACCTGGATCTCGACGTCGTCGGGGACCAGATTCTCGTCGATGATGAGGCGCTGGAAGTCGTAGTCCGTCTGGGAAGCGGAGGGGAACCCGACCTCGATCTCCTTGAACCCCACGTCGACCAGCGTCTGGAACAGCGCCAGCTTGCGCTCGGAGTCCATGGGGTCGATCAGGGCCTGGTTGCCGTCGCGCAGGTCGACGCTGGCCCAGCGCGGGGCGCGGGTGAACTGGCGGTCGGCCCACGTGCGGTCGTGCAGCACGAGCGGCACGTGCGAGCGGTACTTGTCGAAGGGCATCGGTGACGGATCGCAGGGCAGGGCCAGGTGACCCCGCTCCATGTCGTCACCACTCCCTCTCTGTCCCTCAGCCATCGGTCTCTTTCCCTTCCTTGTCTTGCTCTCCATCGACCCGAACCCGTGCCGGCCCAACAAAAAACCTCCCGGCCGAGTGGCGCAGGAGGTTGCGAGCGAACGCGATGTGGCGTTCGCCGTCAGGTAAGCAGCAGGTCGGACGTGGCGGGCTTCACGGGCACCATTGTAGTCGTTCCATCGGGCGCCGGGGGCCTCATGGCGTCAGGGGGGAGCCGAAGCGCAGCAGGTTGCCCTCGTCGTCGGTGTGGGCGGCCTCCAACACGCCGAAGCCGGGGTCGAAGAGGTCGGTGGTCTCGCCCACCGCCGCCGCCCGCCATTCGGCGTGGAGTGCCGTGGCGTCGTCCACGCCGAGGTAGGCGGCGCCCCGTTCCGTGGCCGGTCCCATGTCGGGCACGTGCTTGAAGTGGATGCGCACGCCGTCCCGGGCCACGGTGCCGTACCCGCCCCCGTGCACGTGCACGCTGAAGCCGAGTGCCTCGTAGTGGGCCCGCATGGCCTCCATGTCCGCCGTCGGGAAGATGGGGGCGACGTGCTGGAGGGTGGCCATGGCCGCCGACGCTAGCGTGGTCGGATGCGCCGGCTCGTGTGGACCCTCTTGCGCGCCGCCCTCATCGTCGGGGCCCTGGCGGTGCTGCGCGCCGTCCTGCTCGACCGGGCGCCGCGGCGGGAACTGCACGGGGACGAGCCCGTGATCGGGAGCCTCGACACGTGGCCGCCCGTGCCGCGCAAGCCGCAGTCCTGAGGCGCCCCGCCGCTACAACGTGACGCGGTGGATCTCGAGGACGGTCTCGTCGCCCCGCAGCTGTTCGACCACCGCGTCGGGCGCCGGTGTCGTCGTCGTGATCACCATCATCGCCGTCGAGGACTCGGGGCTCGGGCCGACGGCCATGGACGAGATGGAGATGCCCCCCGCCCCGAGCGCCGTCCCGACGATCCCGATCACGCCCGGGCGGTCGTCGTTGCGGACCACCAACATGTGCTGCGCCGGCGGCACCTCGATCCCGTGCTCGTCGACCATGACGATGCGTGGCTCGGTGCGCAGGCCCGCGGTGATGAGCGTGCCGGCCACCGAGTGCGAGCCCGAGCGCAGCGTGATGAGCGACTTGTAGTCGCGTGACGTCGCCGTGTTGGACTCACGCACCTGCAGGCCGCGCTGCTCGGCCAGTTGCGGCGCGTTCACGTAGGAGACGGGCTCCTCGGTGGAGCCGCCGAAGATCCCCTTGAGCACCGAGAGGGTGAGGATCCCCGTGCTCTCCCCCGCCAGCTCACCCTGGTACTCCATGTCGATGGCGTCGGGCAGCCCGTCGTGCAGTCCGACGAAGAAGCGCCCGAGCTGCTCGGCCAGTCCCATGAAGCCGCGCACCGTGTCGGTGACGTCGCGCGCCGCCACGTTGACCGCGTAGGGGACGAAATCGCCGGCGAGGGCCAGGAGCACCTGCTCGGCGATCGTGACGCCCGCCTTGTCCTGTGCTTCTTCGGTCGAGGCACCGAGATGCGGCGACACGACCACCTGCGGCAGCTCGAAGAGCGGCGACTCGGTGCACGGCTCCTTGGCGAACACGTCGAGCCCGGCGCCGGCGACGATGCCGTCGCGGATGGCGTCGGCCAAGGCCTCCTCGTCCACGATGCCGCCCCGGGCCGTGTTCACGATGCGGATGCCCGGCTTGGCCTTGGCCAGCAGGTCGCGCCCGAAGAGCCCGATGGTCTCCGGGGTCTTGGGCGTGTGGATGGAGACGAAGTCGGCCTCGGCCACCAGCTCCTCGATGCCGACCAGGCGCACCCCCATGGCCCGCGCCCGCTCGTGCGACACGAAGGGGTCGAACCCGATGAGCTCCATGCCGAACGCATGGGCGCGTTGCGCCACCAGCGAGCCGGCCCGGCCCAGCCCGACCACGCCGAGCACCTTGCCGTGCAGCTCGACGCCTTCCCACTTGGAGCGCTCCCAACGCCCGGCAATCAGAGCCGAGTGCGCCTGGGGGATGTTGCGGGCCTGCGCCAGCAACAACGCCATCGCCTGCTCGGCCACCGACAGGATGTTCGACGTCGGTGCGTTCACCACCATGACGCCGCGCTCGGTCGCCGCTGCCACGTCCACGTTGTCGAGGCCGACACCGGCGCGGCCCACGACGGCGAGCGACGTGCCGGCCGCCAGCACCTCCGGGGTCACCTGCGTGGCGGAACGGATGATCAGCGCGTCCGCGCCCACCACCGCCCCGAGCAGTTCCTCAGGACTGAGCCCTTCCTGCACGTCGACCTCGTGGCCCGCCGCCGCCAGCAGGTCGAGGCCACTCTGCGCGATCTTCTCCGTTACCAGTACCCGTGCCACCGCGGTGGTCTCCTCACTCCCCCCGCCGAATGTCGGTCGGTCTCACGCCTCGCCGAAGAGCGCGGCCAAGCGGCGCACGCCCTCGACGAGGTCCTCGTCGCCCAGCGCGTAGGACATGCGGAAGTAGCCCGGCGCGCCGAACGCCTCTCCCGGCACGACCGCCACCTTGGCTTCGTTGATGCAGATTTCGGCCAGCTCCGCGCTGCTCGCCGGACGTTGTCCCCGGAGCTCCCGGCCCAACAGGCCCTTGACCGAGGGGTAGGCGTAGAACGCGCCCTCGGGCACCACGCACTCGACACCCTGAATGTCGTTGAGCATCGAGACCATGGTCAGGCGCCGGCGATCGAAGGCTTCGCGCATCATGGCGACGTCGTCGAGGTTGCCCGAGACGGCCGCCAGCGCGGCGCGCTGCGACACGTTGGCCACGTTGGAGGTCTCGTGGCTCTGGATGTTGGTGGCGGCGGCGATGGCGTCGGTCGGGCCGATGAGCCACCCGACGCGCCACCCGGTCATGGCGTAGGTCTTGGCCACGCCGTTGGCCACCAGGCAGCGGTCGGCCAGCTCGGGCACGAGCACGGGCATGGAATGGTGCTCGGCGCCGCCGTAGACGAGGTGCTCGTAGATCTCGTCGGTCAGGACCCAGATCCCCTTGGAGACGGCCCAGCGCCCGATGGCCTCGATCTCGCCGCGCGGATAGACCGCCCCGGTGGGGTTGGAGGGCGACACGAAGAGCAGCGCCTTGGTGTTGGGCGTCCAGGCGGCCTCGAGATCGGCCACCGTGGAGCGGAAGCCGGTCGTCTCGTCGGACGACACCACCACCGGCGTGCCGCCGGCCAGGGCGATGGACTCGGGGTACGTCGTCCAGTACGGGGCCAACACCAGCACCTCGTCGCCGGGGTCGCACAGGACGGCGAACGCGTTGGCCACGGCCTGCTTGCCGCCGTTGGTGACGAGGACCTGGTTGGCCGCCACCTCGTAGCCCGAGTCGCGCCGGGTCTTGGCGGCGATGGCCTCGCGCAGGGCCGGGATGCCCGCCGTCGGGGTGTACCGGTGGTTGGCCTTGTCGCGGCAGGCCGCCACGGCGGCCTCGACGATGTGCGGCGGGGTCGGGAAGTCCGGCTCGCCCGCGCCGAAACCGATGACGTGCTCCCCCGCCGCCTGCAGCGCCTTCGCCTTCGCATCGACGGCGAGCGTCGCCGAGGGCGCCACGGAGGCGGCCCGGCGAGAGATCCGGCGGAGCTCGGGCGGGGATTTCGTCGTCGTCACACCTGCCATGCTTGCATACGTGCCAGACGTCCCCGACATCATCATCCCGCCCGAATTGCTCCCATCAGACGGCCGTTTCGGGTCCGGCCCCTCCAAGGTCCGTCCGGCCCAGATCGACGCGCTCGACGGCGTGGCGACGACCTACATGGGCACCAGCCACCGCCAGAAGACGGTCAAGACACAGGTGGGCCGCGTGCGCGCCGGCATGCGCCAGCTCTTCTCGCTCCCCGACGGCTACGAGGTGGTCCTCGGCAACGGCGGGACCACGGCCTTCTGGGACGCCGCCACCTTCGGCCTCATCGAAGAGCAGAGCCAGCACCTGAGCTTCGGCGAGTTCTCGTCCAAGTTCGCCGCCTGCGCCCAGGCGGCGCCCCACCTCAAGGACCCGCAGGTCATCACGGCCGAGGTCGGCACCCACCCCAGCCCGGTCGCCGACCCCAGCGTCGACCTCTACGCCCTGACCCACAACGAGACCTCCACCGGGGTGTCGATGCCGATCCGGCGGCCGGCGGGTGCGGCCGCCCCCGCCGACGGCGGCGGACTGGTCGCGGTCGACGCCACGTCGGGCGCCGGCGGCCTCCGGGTGGACCCGGCCGAGTTCGACGCCTACTACCTGGCGCCGCAGAAGTGCTTCGCCGGCGACGGCGGCCTCTGGATCGCCCTGATGTCGCCCGCCGCGCTCGAGCGGGTGGAGCGCATCGCCGCCTCCGGGACGCTGGATCCCCACCTTCCTCGACCTCAAGACGGCCGTGGACAATTCGGTGCTCGACCAGACCTACAACACGCCGGCGCTGGCCACCATCTTCCTGCTCGGCCGAGCAGCTCGACTGGATGAACGACAACGGCGGCCTGGAGTGGACCGCGTCGCGCTGCGACCGCTCCGCCGAGATCCTCTACACCTGGGCCGAGCAGTCCGGCTACGCCCGGCCCTTCGTGGAGAACCCGGCCGACCGCAGCCACGTCGTCGGCACCATCGACTTCGTCGACGCGGTCGACGCGGCCGCGGTGGCGGCCGTGTTGCGGGCCAACGGGATCGTGGACACCGAGCCGTATCGCAAGCTCGGGCGCAACCAGCTGCGGATCGCCATGTTCCCGGCGATCGAGCCGGACGACGTGGCCTCCCTGTGCGCCTGCATCGCCCATGTGGTGGGCGCCCTGGCCTGACCAGGCCCGGCGGGCACCCGCACTGGTGCCAGCACCAGCGAGAAAACGGGTGTCTGCCCCCTAGCCGCAATGGCGGTGCGCTCTGTACTATACCGGGTATACGGGGCAGAACGGGATGCCCGCAACGCGCGCTTCCACAACGAGAAGGGCAGGTCGTATGACGGCAACCTTGGCCGACTCCCCCACGCGTCGAGGCGACAGCCAGTGGGCGGTCGAGACCCACGGGCTCACCAAGCGCTTCGACGCCAACGTCGCGGTGGACGACGTCGAGCTGCTGGTTCCGCGGGGGTGCGCCTTCGGGTATCTCGGCCCCAACGGCGCCGGGAAGACGACGCTCATCCGCGTGCTCCTCGGGCTGACGCACGCCGACGCGGGGTCGATGTTCCTGCTCGGCCACAGCGTCCCGCGGCACCGGGCCGAAGCCCTGGCCCGGGTCGGCGCCATCGTGGACGAGCCCCGGTTCCACGGCCACCTGACCGGCCGCCAGAACCTGCAGATCCTCGCCGCCGCGCGGAACCGGAGGCCAAGGGCCGCATCGAACCGGCGCTCGAGCGCGTCGGCATTCTCCATCGGGCCAACGACAAGGTCTCCAAGTACTCCATGGGCATGCGCCAGCGCCTCGGCGTCGCCGCCTGCCTGCTCGGTGACCCGCAGCTGCTCATCCTCGACGAGCCCATGAACGGCCTCGACCCGGCGGGCATGCTCGACATGCGCGACATGATCCTCTCGCTCGTGGCCGAGGGGCGCACGGTCGTGTTGTCGTCGCACCTCCTCGACGAGGTCGAGCGCACCTGCGACGCCGTGGCCATCGTCGACCGGGGCCGGGTGATCCGCCAGGGACCGATCTCGCAGCTGCTGGCCGGATCGTCCTTCGAGGTCCAGGTCGAGTGCGCCGATCCCGGGCGGGCCGAGAGCCTCCTCGTGGCCACACCCTTCGGCGCCCACGTGCAGGCCGGCCCGGACGGACTTGCGATCTCGCTGCCGGAGGGCACCGAGCGCGACGCCATCGCGGAGATCAACCGCCTGCTCGTCGAAGGAGGGATCTCCGTGTACCGGCTCCAGCACATACAGGCCTCGCTCGAGTCGTGGTTCCTCGAGGTCACCACGCGTCTGGGGGAAAGCGAATGACGACCGTCACCGACCTCGGCGCGCCGAGTCCCGCTCCCACACCGGTCCCGGCGGCGACGCGGAGCGACCACCGCGGCTCGTGGATCCCGACCTGGGGCATGGTCACGACGCGCTTCATGGAGCTGCGCCGGCGGCGCGGCCTGATGATCGCCCTCATCGCGGTGAACATCGGCATCCCGGTCGTCTTCCTCACCGTGCGGCTGATTTCGCACGCCGTCGACCCGAAGTCCTACGGGCCCGCCGGCGGCTACAGCATCTTCACCACGCTGGTGACCGGGTTCATGTACGTGTTCGGCTTCGTCGTGGCGGCGGTGGTGGGCTGCACGGCGGGGTCGGTCGACCTGACCGAGGGGATGTTCCGGCACCTGGTGATCACCGGCCGCTCGCGGTTGGCGTTGTACTTCGCCCGCATCCCGGCCGGGCTCGCCATCGTCATCGCCATGGTGGCGGTCGGCTACACCATCGTGTGCGCGGTGTGCGCGTTCGCGGCGCCGACACAGCTCAACTACGACGGGGTCAACGTCCCGGCCGGCCTCTCGCGACCGGCCCTCGACAGCTGGGCGGCGGCGCACGCCAACGAAGTCATCTGCGACTTCAACTTCCACGGCGGACCGGGAGGGCTCAACGGTCCGCCGCCGAACGTGACGTGCGGCGGGCAGTCGATCGGCCCGCCCCCGGGGACGGTCATCCGCACGAAGGACGGAGGGACCGTCACCATCCCGGCGGCCGAATCGCCGGCACAGATCCGGGCCTTCGCCGTCTCCGTCGCCAACCAGGACTACGCGGACTACTCCTCGAACTTCCTGGCGCCGTCGACGACCTTGATGGTGCAGGTGGGGCTCTGGATCGCGCTCGAGGCGACCATCGGCTTCATGGTCGGGCTCGGGCTCTCCTCGTTGATGGGGCAACGGACCGTGGCGGTGATCCTGCTCATTGTGCTGGAACTCATCCTGACGCCGATCTTCAGCCGTCATGTGATCCAGTACATGCTCAACGTGCAGCGGGGGATCGTCGGGGTGGCGATGGCGCATATCGAGCCGGGGGACTGCCGACGCCCTTCAGCGGGGGTGGGGACGGCGGCGGTGGGGGTAATCCGCTCATCCCCGAGTCCACCCTGGTGTCGTCGTTGGTGATCGTGGGCTGGATCGTGTTCTGGACCGCCATCGGGGCGTGGCGGATGAAGACGCGGGACGCCTGATTCTCGATCAGGTCGGCGGGACGCTGAAGCCCACCTGAGCCAGGATCTTCTCGCTCTCGTCCCACAGCCGGCGCGCCGCCGCGTCGTCACGGGCGCGGCGCGCCATATGACCTCTCTTGCAGCGCACCCAGTAGTCGCCCGTCCGGGTGGCCACGTCGGGTGAGGAGGCCAGGTACACGGAGGTCTTGGCGCCGGTGCGCGGGCTGATCTGGAAGGGCCGCACGGCCCTGAATCCGAAGGCGCTCAGACCCGCCGTGTCGCCGTCCATCCCGAAGCGGCTGCGCACCCAGCCCGGATGGGCGGCATTGGCCGTGACCCCCGTGTTCGCCATCGCCTGGCGCCGCGCCAGCTCGCGGGTGAACAGGACGTTGGCCAGCTTGGCCCGGCAGTAGACCTCCATCCCGTCATAGCGGCCTTCGCTCTGCAGGTCGTCGAAGCGCATGCCCTTGAAGGCGGCGTGGTGGCCGACCGAGGTGACGTTGATGATGCGCGACGGTGCCGACGCCTGCAGGCGGTCGAGCAGGAGCGACGTCAGGTAGAAGTGCGCCAGGTGGCAGACGCCCATGGTGTACTCGAGTCCCTGCGCCGTCTCCTGGCGCACCGACCAGGTACCGCCGGCGTTGTTGTCGAGCACGTCGAGGCGGTCCCAGCGGGTGAGGATGTCATCGGCCGCTTTGCGCACCGACGCCAGGTCGGCCAGGTCCAGCGCCACGACGTGGACGTCGTCGTTCCACGTGCGCTGTATGACCTCGTGCCTGGCCGCCTCCGCCTTGACCTGGTTGCGACAGGCCAGCACCGTGGTGGCGCCTTGCGCGGCGACGCCGACGGCCGTCTCGAGCCCGACGCCCGTGTTGGCCCCGGTGATCACGACCACCTTGCCCTGCATGCTCATGTCGGTCCCACCCTCTCCGTCATACGCCGCCGACAGTCTCCCCCGTCGGGGCGGGGCCGGCCATCTCCGGCCGACGTCCGGTGCCGTCGGCCTCAGGCCTGGGGCGGACCGATGACAGACGCCTCGGGTCCGAGGCGCTCCACGTATTGCGCATGCACCATGCGCCAGAGGTCCCGAGGTTCGTCCGGGGACGAGGCGTCGTCGTCGCACACCGATGCCAGCCGATGGAGGCAGACGTGCCATCCGGCGCCGTCGCGGGCGGCCTTCTTGTGTTCGGGGAAGGTGACCTGCAGACGGAGGACACATCCGGGACGGCCGCTCGCTCCGGCGCCGTCGCACGGCTCGAGCTCGAAACGCAGGACGTCGTCAGTCCAGCGCAGCTCCATCAGGGACGGGGGGACGAAGGCGAGCATCTCGCCGGCGAAGGGCGCCCCTTCACCCCGGCGGAACGAGAAGCCGAGCGGTGCGCCCACCCGGCGCTCTCCCTCGATGGTCGTCGGGAACCACGCCGCCAGCTCCGCCTCTTCGGTGAGGGCGCGCCAGACCCGCTCCGGCGGATGGGCGAGCCGGCGCTCGAAGCGCAGAATCGAGTGATCGCCGTGCTGCTCGAGAGTGCCGAACTCGTCAGGGTCAGGCCCAGAGCTGCGGTCCGGATCGCTCACGACCAGGTCCCGACCTCACTCGATTCCATGATGGCGAGGTGACGCTCCAGGGCGTTGAGGTGGCCGGCCCATTGCCGCCGGTAGGGGGTCAGCCAGTCGTCCACCTCGCGCAACGGCTCGGAGCTCACCCGGTAGATCCGGCGCTGGGCGTCGGTCCGGGACTCGACCAGGCCGGCTTCACGCAGGACCCTGAGGTGCTTGGAGACGGCCGGCTGGCTCAAGCCGAGGAGGACGACCAGATCGCCCACCGCACGCTCCTCCTCGGTCAGGAGATCGAGGATGCGCCGGCGACTGTCCTCGGCCAGCACCTCAAAAACTCCCGTCACACTGGGTATATTTCTCCTACAGCATATACATTGTCAAGTCCGCCGGTCAGGCTGGGGGGGCACTCCGGGCGGCGATCCGCCGCAGCGGTGGCAACGTCGGCGGGGGTTGCTTGCGGGGCGGCAGGGCGCCGATGAGCGTCGTCGTCGCCTTCGTGATCTGGGTCACGGCCCGTTCGAACGCCGCCTCTGTCTCGGCCGACGTCTTCTGGACTCCGCTGACCTTGCGGACGTACTGACGGGCCGCCGCCTCGATCTCCTCGGGGGTGGCCACGGGCTCGAGCCCGCGCAGGGTGGTGATGTTCCGGCACATGACGCCAGCCTAAGTCCGGGTGGCGCCGGGCCCTCCTGCCGAGCATCGACCCGGCGTGATCTCCACCGTGACCCGCCTGCCGGTGCGGTTGTTGCGCACCTGGAGCACGTCGCTGCCCCGGGCCGACGTCACGCTGGCGCCGGTCGTCCGGGCGCAGTACCCGTGGCGGTAGTGCACGTCCGTCGGCACGAAGATCAACGTCGGCGCGGTGATGTGGTGGTCGGGCACGTACGCCATGTCGAAGACGTCGGTGGCCGGGGAGAAGGAGAAGCGCAGCGGGGTCCCCGCCACCGCCTGCGGATAGGCCCGACTGAGCACGGAGGCCGTCGAGCGCAGGCGCCCGTCCGCCATGACGAGCGACTCGTCGGCGCTCCCCGTGGGATCGCCGTAGAACTTCCAGGCCCAGTAGATCCAGCCGACCAGGTGCGCGTCGAGGGCGGCGGCGATCGGGGCCAGGAGGCGGGGGTCGCTGGTGGCACCGAACTCGGTGACCATCCAGGGCGGGCCGTTCGGTTGGGCGGCCGACGCCATCTCGGGGCGGTCCGATGCCCGCACGGCGAGCGAGTGCTCATCCTGCGCGGCACAGAGGAGGTCGTTCGTCGGGTTGCCCGTCACCGGACTGCGGGCGCCGCAGTAGATGTGCACGTTGAAGACGAGGTCCGGGAAGTCCATCGGCCCGATGTACGTCGGCAGGCCCCGACTGGCGAAGTTGTCGGGCTCATCGAATATGAGGTGATCGTGGTCGTTGGCCAGGATGGTGGGTACCACGCCGTTGGCAGGATCAGCCTTGGGGCAGCGCAGCGGCGGCGCCCCGTGCAACGCACTGCCGATGTGGGCGGTCCCGGTGTAGAAGCATTCGAGCTGGGCGTCGAAGTGCTCGTCGCCGAATCGGATCAGCGATGTCGAGAAGGGTTCGTTGAAGGGGTCGTACCCGAGGACCCAGCGGTTGTCCCGGAATGCCCGGGCGACGTCGGCCCACACCTGGTCGTACTGGCCCTGCAGATCGCCCCGCACGTTGTTGTGCCAGAAATGGCTGAACGCGATGCCGGCGGCCTTGGTGCCGTACTCGAGCGACCAGCGGCCCGGCGGGTCGGCGCTCGGCACGCCGTTGGTGCAGACGGCCCAGTTCGGGGCACCCTCGCCCTCGAACATCTGGTTGTAGACGTCCTGGTGCATGTCGAGGATCGTGTAGATGTGGAAGCGGCCCAGCAGGTCGACCGTCTCGGTGAGGCGGGCCAGATAGCGGTCGAGATGCTGCCGGTTCAACTGGCCCGGGTTGGTCGGGGCCCCGGGCGTGCAGATGGCCGGGTCGTTCGACGGTGCGGTGCCCGGCTCCAGGCCCCTCCAGGTCATGCCGAGGCGGACCACGTTGAAACCCAGTCGGGCCATCAGCGAGGCGTCGGCGCTCGAGAAGTTCCAGGGCTTCTTCGGGTCCGGGTAGAGCTCATATGGCGCGAACTTGTAGACGGCGTTGACGCCGTGGAAGAACAGGACGCGGCCCTGGGAGTCGTAGAGGTAGGGCCCGCCCGGCGCCCCGATGCGCCCCGACGTACCGCTCCCGGTGTCGCTGGCCGCCACGAAGGTGGGCGAGGCGAGCGTCGGCAGGTCGGTGACGGGGCTGCGGGCCGATGCCGTCGCCGCCGGCGCTGCCGGGTCGGCGCCGACGCCTGCCACGCCCATGACCAGGGAAAAGGCGAGGAGGACCCAGGCGGCACGGCGCACCCCGCCAGTCTGCACTCGGGTGAATCCCACATGGGCGCGCCCCCGGGCCCACCGGCGGCGCCGCGACCTGATCTGGTGGACATACGCCGAGGTGCGGGCGATGATCAGACAGAAGGAGGAGTCCCCCATGCCCCAGTACGTCATCCTCGCCGACCACACGCCGGACATCTGCCCGTCGTCGAACAGCCGCAGCCGGAACCGCGCCATTCAGGGCATGGGCCAGGACATGCCCAAGCTCGCCGCCGAGGCGGGCATCACGTTCCTCAGCGGCCCGCTGCATCTCGATCCGGGGCACCGCACCGTGTCCGTCGTCGACGCGCCCAGCATCGAAGCGGTCACCCAGCTCGTCTACGCGACCGGCCTGTCCCAATGGAACACCGTGGAGGTCTGTCCCACCACGCCGGTGGCCGACATGATGGCCGACCTCGACGCCTTCCCGATCGTCTTCGAATAGACGGTCGTCAGGCGACGTCTTCGAGCGCCCGCCCGATCTCGACGTTCCCCGACACGCTCCGCACGCTCAGGTCCACCCGCGTGTCGGGCCGCGCGCCCGGCCCCGGCCCCGGCCCCGGGCCGGCGCGTCGTCGAGCGGAATGTCCGAGTGCACCATGCCCGACACCGTCTCCACGTCGACGTGCAGGTCCACACCCTTGACGACGCCGACGGCCACGTCGCCCGAGACCGAGCGCACGTGCAGCGTGCCCTGACCCAGGGCCAGAACCCGCACGTTCCCCGACACGTTGACGACCTTGGCGCCGCGGGCCAGCTCGCCCAGGCGGACGTCGCCCGACGTGGCCTTGACCTCGACCCGGCTCCCCGCCGACCCGACCTCGAGATCACCCGAGGAGGTGGCGAAGGCGGCGGCGCCCCGCACGCTCGAGCAGCGCAGGTCACCCGACGCCGTGTGGGCCCGGATGTCGCCGCCGACCCGGCCCAAGGTGATATTGCCGCTCGCCGTCTTGACCGTCACATCAGAGGCAACATCGTCCGTCGCAATGTCGCCGCTCGCCGTCGACACGTCGGCCTCCCCCACCGACCCGTTGATCTCGATGTCCGCCGTCGCCGTCGCCACCGACACCCGCGCCCCTTCGGGCACCTCGACCCGCACCCGCACCGCGTTGCGCCGCAGGAGGCGCATGCCGTACACGTGCGGCAGCTTCACCACGACCAGGTCGTGATCCCCCATCGGCCGGCACTCCACGACGGCCCGCTCGACGAGCTCCGCCGCGCCGGGCGTCTCCGCCTCGAGCGACACCACCGTGCGGTCGGTCTCCCGCGCCGTGACGACGACCTCGCCGGCGTGGTTCTCCACGGACAGCTGCACGCCGCCGGGCGTCTCGAACGTCTTCTCCATGGCTCCTGCTCCCTTCCCTTCAGGTCGTGCCGTAGCCGCGCAGGCGGTTCCCCACCCGGGCGCCCCGGCCGCGGTTGCTCGCCGTGCCGCGCTCGAGCGCGCGCACGATGAAGGTGTTGACCGAGACGCCGTCCGCCGCCGCCCCCTCCTCGAGGCGGGCCTTGAGGCCCTCGCCGAGGCGCAGGGTGATGCGGGCCGACTGCGCGTCGCCGTCGCTCGCCGGCACGGCAGCCGGACCGGACGCGTCCTCGACATAGGTCAGCGCGACGTCGTCGCCCGCCACCCGGATGTCGATGCGCCCCTCCGGCAGCGTGGCGGTCAGCTCGGCGGCGGCGTCCGACAGGACGTCGAGGATCCGCCCGGGCACCGACCGGCCCAGCACGTCGGCGATCCGCTCGGCCACCTCGGCCACGGTCTCGTCGCCCAGCTCCCCGACCGCGACCACGTCGGAACGCAGCCCGTCGACCACCAGTGACATCTTCATGACGTCATGATGATGTCAAACTGATGTCATGTCAAGTCCCCGTCGGGGATCCTGGTCAGCCGCCTGAGGCGTCCTGCACCTTGGTCTTGCCGGCCGAGATGAACGGCATCATGTCCCGCAGCTCCTGCCCCACCGACTCGATCTGGTGGGCCTGGCCCTCCTTGCGCAGGGCCTCGAAGCGGGGACGCCCCGCCTTGTTCTCGGCGATCCACTCCTCGGCGAAGGCGCCGCTGCGGATCTCGTCGAGGATCGTCTGCATCTCGGCGCGGACGGCGTCGTTGATGACCCGCGGCCCGCGGGTGAGGTCGCCGTACTCGGCCGTGTCCGAGATGGAGTAGCGCATGCCGGCGATCCCCTGCTCGTACATGAGGTCGACGATGAGCTTCAGCTCGTGCAGGCACTCGAAGTAGGCCGACTCGGGCTGGTACCCGGCGTTGACCAGTGTCTCGAACCCGGCGGTGACCAGCGCGGTGAGGCCCCCGCACAGCACCACCTGCTCACCGAAGAGGTCGGTCTCGGTCTCCTCGTCGAAGGTCGTGTCGAGCACGCCGGCCCGGGTGGAGCCGATGGCGTGCGCGTACGACAGCGCCAGCTCCCGCGCCTTGCCGGTGGCGTCTTGATGCACGGCGATCAGTGTCGGGACCCCTCCGCCCTCGGTGTAGGTGCGGCGGACGAGGTGACCCGGCCCCTTGGGCGCCACCATGGTGACGTCGACACCGGGCGGCGGGACGATCTGCCCGAAGCGGATGTTGAAGCCGTGGGCGAACATGAGGCAGTCGCCGTCGTTGAGGTTGGGCGCCACGAACTCGTCGTAGGCCGCCTTCTGCTCGGTGTCGGGCAGCAGCATCATGATCACGTCGGCCTCGGCGGCGGCGTCGGCCAGGCTGAGGACCCGGAGGCCGGCCTCCTCGGCCTTGCGCGTGGAGCTGCTGCCCTCGCGCAGGGCGACCCGCACGTCGACGCCGGACTCCCGCAGGTTCTGGGCGTGGGCGTGGCCCTGGGAGCCGTAGCCCAGGATGGCAACCTTGCGGCCGGCGATCAGGGCGGGGTCGGCGTCGGACTCGTAGTACATCGTGGCCATGTCGTGACTCTTTCTGTTCGGTGCGATGGCGGCTCTTAGTGGCGTTCCAGCTTAGGCAGGGCGACGCGGCCCGTCCGTTGGAGCTCCTCGACGGTGTAGTGCTCGAGCAGCCCCTCGAAGTCGTCGATCTTCTCGGGCCGGCCGGCCAGCATGACGGTCATGTGGTCGGCGCCCACGCTGACCACCTCGCCGCCGAAGACGCCCACCAGCTGTATGACCTGGGAGCGCTCCGTCGGGCCGACGGCCACCGTGACCAGGACGAGCTCCCGCTCCACCGCTTCCGCCGGCGACAGCTCGTCGATGGAGACGACGTTGACCAGCTTGTCGAGCTGCATGATGACCTGCTCGAGCGGCGCGGACTCCACGTCGACCACGATCGTGATGCGGCTGAAGTGCTCGTCCTCGTCCGTCGGGGCCACGGCCAGGGAGTAGATGTTGAAGCCGCGGCGGCTGAAGAGCCCGGCCACCCGGGCCAGGACGCCGGCCTTGTTCTCGACCAGCACCGACAGGATGTGGTGCCGCTGGCCCGGCGCCGCCGTGCGATGTCCGGGGACGGAGTGCAGCGGGGCGGACGTCATCGGGCGGCCACCCCGCGCAGCTGGTCGGGGTGGACGACGATGTCGTCGTTGGAGGCGCCGGCCGGCACCATCGGGAAGACCTTCTCCCGGGCGTCGGTGCGGAAGTCGACCACGACCGGGCGGTCGTCGATGGAGTTCGCCTTCTCAATGGCCGGCCCCACGTCCTCGGGCGTCTCGGCCTTGATGCCCACGCACCCCATCGCCTCGGCCCACTTGACGTAGTCGGGCAGGTCGGGCGAGAGGTACACCTCCGAGTAGCGCTCCTCGTAGAACATCTCCTGCCACTGGCGCACCATGCCCAGGTACGCGTTGTTCAGGATGGCGATCTTCACCGGGATCTGCTCCGAGCTGGCGGTGACGAGCTCCTGCGCCGTCATTTGGAAGCAGCCGTCGCCGTCGATGGCCCACACCGTGCGTTCCGGCCTGCCCACCTTGGCGCCGATGGCGGCGGGGACGGCGAAGCCCATGGTGCCGGCGCCGCCGGAGTTGACCCAGGTGTAGGGGTGCTCGAACTTCCAGTACTGGGAGGCCCACATCTGGTGCTGGCCCACGCCGGCGACGACGATGGTGTCGGCCGGCGCGGCGTCACGCAGCTGCTCGACCACGTTCTGCGGCTTGATCGCCCCGCCCTCGACGTCCTCGTAGTAGAGCGGGAAGCGCGCCCGCCACTCGTCGATCTGGCGCCACCACGGGGCGAGGTCCTGCACGAGCGGCCGGTCCCCGTCCGCCTGGGCGTCCATGGCCAGCAGCATCTCCTCTATGACCTGGCGGCAGTCGCCGGCGATGCCGACGTCGGGGATGCGCACCTTGCCGAGCTCGGCCGGGTCGATGTCGACGTGGATGACCTTGGCGTCGGGGGCGAAGGCGCTGATCTTGCCGGTCACCCGGTCGTCGAAGCGGGCGCCGAGGCTGATGAGCAGGTCGCTCTTCTGCAGCGCCGTGACCGCGGTGTAGTGGCCGTGCATGCCGGGCATGCCGAGCGCCTGGCGGTGCGAGTCGGGGAAGGCGCCCCGCGCCATCAGCGTCGTCACGACGGGGATGCCGGTGCGCTCGGCCAGGACGCGCAGCGCCTCGGCGGCCCGGGCCTTGAGCACGCCGCCGCCGACGTAGAGGACGGGCCTGTGCGCCCGGGCGATGAGGTCGACCGCCTGCCCGATGAGCACGGGATCGCCGAACGTCACCGGGTGGTAGCCCGGCAGGTCGAGCTCGTCGACGGACGACGGCCAGTACCACTCCATGGTGCGCGTTCGAGATGTCCTTGGGCAGGTCGATCAGCACCGGCCCCGGCCGCCCCGTCGTGGCCACGTGGAAGGCCGCCGCGACCACCCGGGGGATGTCGTCGACGTCCTTGATGAGCCAGTTGTGCTTGGTGATGCCCATGGTCACGCCGGTGATGTCGCACTCCTGGAAGGCGTCGGTGCCGATGGAGCCGGTGGCCACCTGGCCCGAGACGACGATCAGGGGCGTCGAGTCCATGTAGGCGTTGGCCAGCGGGGTCACGATGTTGGTGGCGCCCGGACCGCTGGTCACCATGGCCACGCCGGGGCGCCCGGTCGCCATGGCGTACCCCTCCGCCATATGACCTGCGCCCTGCTCGTGGCGGACCAGGATGTGGCGGATCGACGAGTCGATGATGGGGTCGTAGACGGGCAGGATGGCGCCGCCGGGGAGGCCGAACATGACGTCGACTCCCTGCATCTCGAGGCTCTTTATGAGGGCCTGGGCCCCGGTCATCTTCATATGACTCCCCTGTCTGCTCGTGCTGGCGGTGCTGCGGTTTGGGCGAATCGGCCCCGAAATTGAAAAAACCCCCCGGTGCGGGAGGTCGTAGGGCACGCGTTCCGAATGTGGGCGCGTGCCTACGTTACGAGTACCAGAATCTCGGGCCGGAAGCTGCGTGCCTGCATGACCTGCACATTGTGGCATGGCCGGCGCTTTGGGACAAGCCCCCCTGGTCCGACCGGCGGGGAGGATCTATGTCGCCATCCCGCCGCCCAGGAGGGCCGGGAGCGCCGTGGCCCGCATCGCGCGTCAGCATCCGGTCCGTCACCGGCGTCACGTCGGGGTGGACGCCGCCGTTGGCCTCGGCCGCCGCCCACCACGCCGCGGCGCGGCGGTCGGCCTCGGCCGGGTCGGCCAGCTGCGGGCAGTCGATCCGGTCCGTGTTGACGTCGACCACCACGGTGTCGCC
This sequence comes from uncultured Acidimicrobiaceae bacterium, assembly GCA_963843365.1. Taxonomy (GTDB): domain Bacteria; phylum Actinomycetota; class Acidimicrobiia; order Acidimicrobiales; family RAAP-2; genus Bog-473. Next base: position 424,828 of record CAWJKG010000002.1, read on the forward strand.
GTCCTCCACCAGCGCGATGGGCCCCCCGAGGAACGCCTCGGGCGCCACGTGGCCGATGACCAGCCCGACCGATCCTCCCGAGAAGCGGGCGTCGGTCATCAGGGCGATCGTGATGTCGCGCTGGCGGCACAGGGCGGTGATGCGCGACGTGGGGTCGAGGAGCTCGGGCATGCCCGGGGCGCCCCGGGGGCCGGCGTAGCGGATCACCACCATGTCGTTGTCCCCGAAGTCGTCGGGATGCTGATCGAGCGCCTCTATGAGGTCGCGCTCGCCGTTGAAGACGCGGGCACGGCCGGTGAAGACACCCTCGTGCACGCCGCCCTCGACGCCGGCCACCTTCAGGATGGCCCCGCCGTCGGGCGCCAGGTTGCCCCGCAACAGTCGCAGGCCGCCGGTGTCCTTGAAGGGCTTGTCCACGCTGTAGATGACCTCGTGGTCCGGGGCCGGCGGGTCGAGGCGTCGCACCTGTTCGTCGAGAGTCTCTCCTGTACAGGTCAGGGCGGACCCGTCGAGGAAGCCGGCATCCAAGAGCTCCTTCACGACGACCTGGAGCCCACCGGCGGCGTCGACGTCGACCATGGAGTACGCCCCGAACGGCCTCATATTGACGAGCACGGGCAGGCGGCGGGCCAGCGCGTTGAACTCCTCCTGGCTCATCGCCTCGGCCCACAGGTCGATGCCGGCCGCACGGGCGATCTCGACGCTGTGCAGCACGACGTTGGTCGAGCCGCCCATGGCGATGGCGACCGTGATGGCGTTGCGGAGGGAGGCCGGGGTGACGATGTCGCGGGGGCGGATGCCGCTGCGCGGTCATGGCGAGGAGGCAGTCGACCATCTCGTCGGGGAAGTCGATCCATGCGGCGGGGGTCGTCCGACGCCGGCGACACCATGTGCAGCGGCTCGAGGCCGAGGACCGCGATGAACGTCTGCATGGTGTTGTAGGTGAACATGCCGCCGCAGCTGCCCTGGCCGGGACAGGCGTGCAGCGCGTACGCGCGTGCGGACCTCCTCGGGCTGGTCCGCCATCTGGAAGGCCGACACCAGGTCGATGGGGTCGCCGGTGGCGGGGTCCGTGCCGGGGTGGATGGAGCCGTCGGACAGGATCACGGCCGGCGTGTCGTTCTCGAGGATGGCGGCGAGCGTGCCCACGGGCGGCTTGTCGCAGGCGACGACGGCGATGAGGCCGGCGACGCCGTTGGCGGCGAGGTGGACGTCGGCAACATCGTGGACGAGCTCCGCGGCCGATGAGGCTGAAGCGCATCTGCGGCGTGCCGTTGAGCTGGCCGTCGGACACGCCCAGGGTGAAGGCCGGGCTTATGAGGCGGAACCGAGGATGTCGTCCTCGGCGATGCGGCGGTGCAGGGCGTGCTGGACGGCCTGCACCTTGGCCGTGACGCCGAGGTAGCACTGGCTGTCGCCCAGATTGCCGATGACTGCCCACACAGGGTCGTGGATCTTGCGGACGTCCTCCCCAGGAAGTTGGCCGTGCCCACCCGCTGGACGTCGCGCCCGGGGTTGATGGACACGAGCGTGGAGTCGTCGCGCGGTGTGCCCTGGTCGTCCGATTTATGGGTGACCAGCATACGGGTCGTCCCCGGGGTCAGATGGCGGCAGCGGCGCCAGCACATCGGGCGTCACCTCGACGCCGATGGTCGGGAGGGAGCGGTCCATCCAGCGCGGCATCCACCAGTTGACCGGGCCCAGCAGCTCCATGATCGACGGGACGAGGACCATGCGCACGATGGTGGCATCGACCAGCACGGCCGTGGCCAGCCCCAGCCCGAACACCTTGAGAATGTGCAGCGGGTCCTTTATGACGAAGGACGCGAAGACGCAGAACATGATCGCCGCCGCCGCCGTGATGATCCGGCCCGTCACGGCCAGCCCGTCGGCCACCGCCAGCGAGTTGTCGTGCGTGCGCAGCCACTCCTCCCGGATGCGGGAGAGCAGGAAGACCTCATAATCCATGGACAGCCCGAAGAGGATGACGAACAGGGCGACGGGGATCCAGGGGTCGATCGGGCCCGTCTCGCCGATGCCGATGATGCGCCCCGCCCAGCCCCACTGGAACACCGCCACCATCACGCCGTAGGCGGCGCCCACGCTGAGCAGGTTCATGATGACGGCCTTCAGCGGCAGGACGAGCGAACGGAACACGATCATCAGCAAGACGAAGGACAGCATCAGCACGGCGCCGATCACGATGAAGAGCCGGTGCCCGAGGAAGTTGGCGGCATCGATGCTGGCCGCCGTCTGCCCGCCCACCTCCGCGTTCGACGCCGGTGCCCGCCGACCACCGGCGGTATGACGTCGTTGCGCAGTGTCTGGACGAGCGCCTCGGTCTGGGACGACTGCGGTGACGTCGTCGGATACACCACGATGACCGCGCCCGTACTGCTCCCATTGAATTCCGGCGGGGTCACGAAGGCGATGCCGTCGTGGTGGGCCGCGACGGCCTGTTGCAGATGGTCCACGGTGCCCCGATCGGCGGCGCCGCCTGGCATGTCCGCGGCGACCACGAGGGGGCCGTTGAATCCGGGGCCGAAGCCCTGCGCCAGCAGGTCGTAGGCCTGACGCGTCGTCAGCGACGTCGGGTCATTGCCCGCATCGGTGAAGGCCAGGCGCATGCTGAACAACGGGAGCGCCAGCGCCACCAAGACCAGCACGGCCACAATGCCGGTGACCCACGCCCGGCGCTGCACGAAGCGGCTCCAGCGGTACCAGAACCCGTTCTCCGGCGGCGGTCCCCCGGTCTGCAGCAGGCGCGGCACGTGCAGCTTGTCGATGGCGTTGCCGGCGAAGCCGAGCATGGCCGGGAGGAGCGTCAGCGCCGCAATGAGCACCATCAGCACGGCGGCAATGCACGCCGTCGCCAGGCCGATCATGTACGCCTGCCCGATCAGGTAGAGCCCGAAGAGCGAGATGACCACCGTGCTGCCGGCGAAGAGCACCGACCGGCCCGACGTCATGAGCGAGGTGATGACGGCGCTGCGCGGGGTCACGGCCTTCGAAGATGCCTTGCCGGTAGCGCGTGACGATGAAGAGGGCGTAGTCGATGCCCACGCCGATGCCGATCATGGCTGCCATCTCGGGCGAGAAGTTCGGGACGGTCAGGACGTGGGTGAGCAGCTCCAGCAGCGCCACGCCGATGCCGAGGCCCGCCAGCGCGGTGATCACCGGCAGGCCCATGGCCACCACCGACCCGAAGGCGAGGAGCATGATGAGGATGGCGGCGGTGATGCCGATGCCCTCGCTCGGGCCCGGTGCCGCCGTCGCCGCGGCGCTGATGGGGCTGCCGCCGAGTTCCACCTGGAACCCGTTATGCGCGGCGGCCTGCGCCGTGGTGATGACCTTCTTCACCGCCGCCGTCGGGAATGTCGGCGGTGTCGGTCGTGAATTGGACCTGGGCGAAGGCGATGTTGCCCTTGTCGGGCGGGGCGATCTGGTGGGCGCCGGCGGTCGAGAACGGGCTGGTCACGCTCCGGACGTAGGGCAGCGGCTCGAGGCTGGCCACCACCCTGCCGATCGCCGCCTGGTTGGCCGCGCTGGTGATCGGTGCCGTGGTGTGGAAGACGACGTCGGCGGTGTCCCCCGATTTGGACGGGAACCGCTCCTGCAAGATGTTCGTCGCCTGCTGCGACGGCGTGTTGCCGGCGGTGAACTTGTTCTCGAAATGCGTGCCCACCAGTTGGGCGACGACGGTCACGCCGATGATGGCCAGGATCCACACGACCAGCACCGTCCGGCGACGGTCGTAACAGAGCCCGGCCAGCCGCCCCAGCACCGTTACCGTCTCGGCCGGCTCATCCTCCGAATGTCCTGCGTGTTGGGCCCGTCGACCTGTAAGATTCACCATTGATGAGTTGTAACACAGAATTCCCCGCTGGTGAATACCCCTATGGGGGAATCTTCATATGAGCGCCGCTGCGGCCGCCGCCGCCGCTGCGGCCGGCCGCCGACCCGGCAACGTCGACACCAAGAGCGAGATCATCGAGGCGGCCAAGCGCGTCTTCGCGGCCAAGGGATATGACGGCGCCAGCCTGCGCGCCGTCGCCCGCGAGGCCGAGGTGGACCCCGCCCTCGTCCACCACTACTTCGACGGCAAGGCCAGCCTCTTCGTGGCCGCCATGGCGCTGCCCTTCGACCCCCGGGTCATCCCCGTGCACGACCGCCCAGATGTCTCGTCGTCGGCGACGAGCCCCGGCACCATGGTGATCACCGGATTCCTGACGATGTGGGACCACGCTGAAGGAACGGGCTCTTCATTCGCCTCGTGTGTCGCGGGAATGGCATCGTCGGCCAACATCGCCGACGCCATGCGCGAGTTCGTCGCCGAACGGATCTGGGAGAAGAGCCCCGTCAACGACGGGGAGAGTGGCGAGAAGACACGCGAGCGGCGGGCGCTCGTCTCGTCGCAGCTGATGGGCCTGGCCTTTATTCGCTACATCCTGCGGGTGCCGCCCATCTCCACCGGGACGCCGGAGGAGATCGCCAGCTGGGCCGGCCCCACGCTCGACCACTACATGGTGGGCGACGTCGGCTCCCCTCGCGCCTGAGCAGCGGTCCGACGCCGCGCGCAGACGACCGCGTCAACGCCTGATGGGCCCGTGGTCCTCGGGCGCTCCTCGGCGATCAGCACGTCCCACTGCGGTGCGTCGAGGACCGCGGTAGCCGCCTCGACCGTCACCTGCACTTGTCCGGCGGCGGCCGTCTCGGCGCCGGTGGTCGGGTCGATCGGAAGATGGCCGACAAGGAGCAACGTCCCACCGGGCGCGACCCCCGTCGCGAGTCGAGCCACCATCTCCTCCACCGAACCGGCCACGTGCACGTACAGGCTGATCACGAGGTCGTAGTGCTGTTCCGCCGGAGCCCAGAGGCCGAGGTCACCCTCGACCCACTCGATCCGGCGTTCTCTGTCCAGGCCGAGCGCGGCCGCGGTCGAACTGCCCTGCCGCAGCGCGGCGGGCGCGAAGTCGACCGCGGTCACCTGCCAGCCGTGCCCGGCCAACCACAAGGTCTCCGCGCCGTGCCCGCACCCCGCGTCAAGGGCCCGGCCCGGTCGGAGGTCGGCGGCGACCGACGTGACATGCACACTCGGAGGACGGTCCGCCACCTGGGCCGCGTGGTCACGCAACACCTCTGACCATCGTCCGTCCCAGTAGTCCCGATCGAAGCTTGGCTCGCCCATCAGCACCCACTCTCGCGCCCCGGGCCGTCTCGCCATCGCGTCAGACGCGCAGTACCGCCCGTGCGAGACCGGGACCGTTCTCGTGGTGATGTCCGTCAGTTCCGCCATCCCTGGCCGACCCGGTGCCGAGATCATCAGCGAGTCGGCCGCCCTGTCGAACGAGGAACTCCGCGGGCGACTCGAGGAAGGATTCCGGCAGATCGCCGCCACCTTCGGCCAAGTGGTCGTCGACCTGGGCGAGATCGACCGACGCCAGGCCTTCCGAGAGGAAGGGGCGACCTCCTCGGAAGCCTGGGTCGTGGAGCGCTTCGGCATTTCGATGACGACGGCGCGAGCGCTGAAGCGGCTCAGCGAGAAGGCCTGGGACCTTCCCCAACTCGTCGGCTCCCTCTGCGCGGGCGACCTGTCCTTCGACAAGGTGCGGGCGGTGGCACACGTGGCGACGCCCGAGACCGATTCAGAACTCCGGGATCAGGCGCGGGAACACTCCGTGCGTGAATTGGCCGAGGTGGCGCGCCAGGCTGCCCCGCCAACGGATCCGCCGAGTACCCCACAGTCCGACCACGATCGTCGCTTTCTGCGCTTCAACGACGAACTCCGCACCGTCACCGCCCAGCTGCCGGCAGAGTCCTTCGCCGAGACGCGGGCCTGTCTCGAGTCCCGGGCCCGCCAGGTCCCGACCGATGGGGAGACCCCCTGGGACCAGCGCCTCTGCGACGCCTTCTTCGGACTCGTGCGCTCGGGGGTCCCCGGAGCGGCCAGTTCGGCAACGACGGCCAGCCCGCACGTCGTGGTGGTGCACGTGCCGTTGGCCGCCCTCGTTGACGACTCCGTGGAGCCGACGGAACTTGCTGCTGAGCTCGAGCGTGACGGCCTCATCGACTGCGAGACCGTGCAGCGGATCGCCTGTGATGCCACCTTCGCCGTCGCCATCGACGATGACGTGGGCCACACGATGTACGAGGGCAGGGCTCGGCGAGAACCCACCGACGCCCAGCGCCGGGAGGTGATGCGGCGGGATCGGCACTGCCGGTTTCCCGGCTGCACCAACGTGACATTCACGAACGTGCATCACATCGTCCCGTGGAAACCGGGCGGTCGGACCGATCTGGACAACCTCGCGCTCGTGTGCCTGTACCACCATCATCTGGTGCATTCGGACGGGTGGTCGATGGTCGGCGACGCCAACAACGAGCTCCAGGTCGTCGGCCCCACCGGTCGGATCATGTCCTCGCGCCCCTCGCCCCTCTGGACCAGGGCGTCGCAGCGTCGTCGCGGCCCCGGGTTGCCTGGGTCCTAGGGCGAAGCGCCGAGTCCCTTCGGCGCTTCGGAGCTTTTGCGATCCCCCGAGCTCGGGTCAGCCCCGGCGAGCGCGGAGCTCAGCCGCCACTTCTTTGCCGTTCGCCTTCCCCTTGGTGGCCTTCATGACCTCACCGGTGAAGAAGCCCATGAGCTTGTCGTCGCCCTCGACGAAGCGCGACCACTCGTCCGCGTGGGCGGCGATGACGTCGTCGAGTACCGCGCCGAGCGTGTCGGAGCCCATGGCCTCGAAGCCCATCTCCTTCGCGATGCCCGCCGGATCTCCCCCGCCGCGCTCGAGCAGTGCACCGAGCACCGCTTTGGATTGCGTGGCGGAGAGCTGGCCACCGGACTCCATCGTCAGCGTGGCTGCGAACGCGCCCGGGTCGAGTTGGTGGGCGGCCTCGCTCTGGGCAGCGACCTCGTTGGCGGCCCGAGCCAGCGCCAGCGCCACCGGCACCCCATTCTCGGCCGCCGTCGTCACAAGCACGTCGAGACCCTGGTCAACGACTGCATGGATCTGATCGGTCTCGGCGTCGGTTGGTGATCCACCGAGGGCCGAGGCCAGAACGGCCCGACGGTCGGACGGCATGGCGCCGAGTGCGCTGCGCACCTCGTCCTGCCACGCCGCATCAGGGGCGAGGGGCACCAGGTCCGGCTCGGGAAAGTAGCGGTAATCGTTGGCCTCTTCCTTGGAGCGCATGGAGTCCGTGCGCCCCGCCGACTCGTCCCAGTGCCGCGTCTCCTGGACCACGGAGCCGCCGGACTCGAGGACGGCGATCTGGCGCGTGGCCTCGTACTCAATGGCCCGACCCAGCGACCGCAATGAGTTGAGGTTCTTGATCTCGCAGCGCGTCCCGAACGCGTCGGAGCCCACCGGGCGGACGGAGACGTTGGCGTCCACCCGCATCGACCCCTCCTCCATGCGGCCGTCCGACGCGCCCGTCGCCACGAGGATCCCACGGAGCTCGCTGGCATAGGCCCTGGCCTGCGCGACGGTGCGGATATCGGGTTCGCTGACGATCTCGACCAGCGGGACGCCTGAGCGGTTGTAATCGACCAACGCGTGCAACGCCGCATTGATGCGGCCGCTCGCCCCGATGTGGGTGAGCTTGCCCGTGTCCTCCTCCATGTGCGCCCGGGTCACACCGACGCGGAAGCCGTCCGGCAGCTCGAGCCACCCGTTGGCATTGAGCGGGAGGTCATATTGGCTGATCTGATAGTCCTTGGCCTGGTCCGGGTAGAAGTAGTTCTTCCGGGCGAAGACCGAGGGCAAGATCTCACAGTGCAGCGCCGCGCCAATGCGCATGGCGAAGTCGACCGCCTGCTCGTTGAGCACGGGCAACGAGCCGGGCAAGCCCAGGCACGTCGGGCAGATGTTCACGTTGGGTTCGTCACCGAAGGCGTTCCGACAGCCGCAGAAGAGCTTCGTCGCGGTCTGCAGCTCGCAGTGCACCTCGAGCCCGATGACCATCTCCCATTCGGTGCTCACGATCCCGCACCTCCCACTCCATCGCTCCCGGGTGCGTGCGCCTCCACCACCTGCGCCACCCGGAACAGCAACGCTTCCTGCAAGGCCGGCGCCAACACCTGCACCCCGACGGGCAGGCCGTCGGCCCCGGTGCCGAAGGGCACCGACACGGCCGGGTGCCCCGAGAGGTTGGACGGAATGGTGCACACGTCGTTCATATACATGGCCATCGGGTCGTCGACCTTGGACCCGAGATCGAAGGCCGTCGTCGGCGCCGTCGCCCCCAACAGGACGTCATAAGAGGAGTAGGCCCGGTCGAACGCCTGCATCACCAACGTGCGGACCCGCTGCGCCTGCGCGTAGTAGGCGTCGTAGTAGCCGGCCGACAGGGCGTACGTCCCCAGCATGATCCGACGCTTGACCTCCGCCCCGAACCCCGCCGTGCGCGTCGCCGTGTTCATCGCGGCGGCGTCCTCCCCGTCGACGCGCAGCCCGTAGCGCACGCCGTCGTAACGGGCCAGGTTCGACGACGCTTCAGCCGGCGCAATCAGGTAGTAGGCCGAGAGCCCGTAGCCGAACTCGGGCACCGACACCTCCTCGACCTTGGCGCCGGCGCCGGCCAGCGCGTCGGCCGCCTCCTGCACCCGCGCCACCACGTCCGGGGCGCACCCGTCGACGAGGTCGCGGCACACCCCCACCCGTATCCCCTCCACCCCGTCGCGCAGCGTGGCCAGGGTCGGCTCCGGCACCGAGGGCAACGAGGTGCTGTCGAGCGGGTCATGGCCGGCCAACACGTCGAACAGCAGCGCGGCGTCCTCGACGGTCGTGGCGAACGGGCCGATCTGATCGAGCGAACTGGCGAAGGCGACCAACCCGTACCGGGACACGCGTCCGTAGGTGGGCTTCATCCCGACGACCCCACACAAGGCCGCCGGCTGACGGATGGACCCGCCGGTGTCCGAGCCGAGCCCCAGCGGGGTGAAGCCGGCCGCGACCGCGGCCGCGGACCCACCACTGCTGCCACCGGGCACCTTCGTCGTGTCCCGCGGGTTGCGCGTCGGCCCGAAGGCCGAGTTCTCCGTCGAGCTGCCCATGGCGAACTCGTCCAGGTTCGTCTTGCCGAGCGCGATGGCGCCGGCGGTGCGGAGCGCGTCGACCACGGTGGCGTCGTACGGCGGCTTCCATCCCCCCAAGATCTTGGACCCACACGTCGTCACGGCTCCCCGCGTGCACAAGTTGTCCTTCAGCGCCACCGGCACACCGGCCAACGGGCCCGGGTCGCGCCCGGCCGCGACCGCCTCATCGACGGCGTCGGCGGCGGCGCGCGCCTCGTCGGGCATGAGCGAGAGGAAGGCGTGGTACTCGCCGTCACGCGCTTCGACATTCCTCAGCGCGTCGTCGACGACCTCGCGGGCCGAGCGAGTGCCCGCGCGGACCTCGGCTGCCAGCGTCACGGCGGTGGGCGTCATGGTGCTTCGCCACCGATGCGAGGCACCCGGAACCGATGGTCCTCCACCGATGGGGCGGCCGCCAGGACTTCGTCACGATCGAGACTGGGCCGGGGCTCGTCGGGGCGCAGGACGTTCACCAACGCGATCGGATGCGACGAGGGCTCCAGGTGCGACAGGTCGAGCGAAGCGACGTCAGCGGCATGATCGAGCACGGTGCGCAACTGTGCGGTGAACAGCTCGACCTCGTCTTCGCTCAGGTCGAGGCGGGCGAGGCGGGCGACGTAGATCACGTCGTCGCGACTGAGCTCGGTCATGCCGGGGGCGGCAGGACACCGCTCACGAACGCCACGGTCCGTGCCTCGATCTCGTCCTTGTCCCAGTCCAGGGTGGCGACGTGGTAGCTCCGCTCGAGCATGACCTGCTCCACCGGCCCTTTGGCCCGCTCCACCAGCAGCTGACTCGAACCGGGATCGACGACATGGTCCTGCACGCTGGTGAAGACCAGGACGGGGCAGGTCACCGACTCGAGATCCGCTCCGACCTCGGCCGCAGCGGCGAAGAGGGACAGCGTCGCCCGTAGCGGGAGGCCCGGGTACGCCGCCTCGACCGCCCCCTCCATGGCGATGTCAGAACCGATGCCCGGCGCCACCTCGTCGCCGCCGTCGATCATCGCCTGTATGAACCCGAGCGTGTCGGCGTCGGGCGGGGTGAGGAGCGGGTTCACGACCGCGATGGCAGCGATCTCCGGGTGCTGCTCGGCCAGCCAGACGCCGAGCATGCCGCCCATGGAGAGCCCGACGACCACGACGGCGTCGCTGCGGGCCGCCAGGTCGGCGTAGGCGCGCTCGGCTGCACCAGACCAATCGGCCCAGGTCGTATCGAGCATGTCTTCGATCTGGGTCCCGTGGCCGGGGAGGAGCGGCATCTCGACGGTGAAGCCGGCGTCGGCGAGCGCCAGCGCGAGGCCGCGCATCGACTGCGGGTTGCCTGTGAATCCGTGCAGGACGAGTGCACCACGTGTGTCACCAGTCGCCGAATAGGGCTCAGCACCGGGGATTATGAGGTCGGCCACGAGAGGGCAGCCTACCGGCGGGCAAGGTAGGGTTCCGGCGGCCAGATCGGGGGGACAGTGGCTGTGCGCCACGACCGAGACCCAGAAAATGAAGGAGCACCGCAATGCCGTCGTACCCGTTCTTGAGCGACGAGTGGCTGGACGAGGCCCGCAGAATCCGCGCCGAATACGAGGGCAAGACGGCTCCCGTCCCCCACGTCGTCCGTATGAACCTCGTGGTGACCGCCGTCCCCTTCTCGGACGATGACATCCACGCCCATATGGACACCTCGACCGGCGAGCTGGTGCTCGACACGGGTCACCTCGAGGATCAGGACCTCAAGGTCGTCGTGGACTACGACACGGCCAAGGCGATCCTCATCGAGGGCAACCCCCAGGCCGGGATGCAGGCCTTCATGGCCGGCAAGGTCCGGGTCGAGGGCGACATGGCCAAGCTGATGGCGCTGACAGCGTCCCCGAGTGCAGCCGATCCTACGGCGGCCGAGATGGCCGCAAAGCTGCGCGAGATCACCGAATAGCCCGCAGGGGCGGCCCTCCCGATATCAATCGGCATCAGCCGTCTGCCTGCACCTGGGCCCGCCGGGCCTCCCGCGGCATCGACCGTATGAACAAGGCGCAGACCACGCCGACCGCGGCGGCGCCGGCCCCGACCCAGAAGGCGACGCTGAAGCTGTGGAGCAGCGCCGGACTGTGGTGCACGTTGGCGAGGCCGGAACGCCGGGCGATCGACTCCTGAATGGTCAGGACGGCCTGGATCCCGGCCACCTCCCCGACCTGCGTGGCCAGGAGCTGCGCGGCGCTCATCACGCCGTATTCCGACGCCGCCAGCTCGTTGGCCATCGACGCGGACGTCGCCGGGTTGGACACGCCCATCCCGAGGCCCGAGAGGGCGAGCGCCACGATGATGAGCACCAAACCGGCTGACTCGCTCAGGGTGGCGAACATGATCATTGAGATGAGCAACGACCCGGCGCCGAAGAGCGTGGCGGTCCGCTCCCCCGTCCGGACGGTCATATAGCCGGCGATGGGCGCGCTGATGGCGAAAATGAGCGGCCGGGCCACCGAAATGAATCCGACCTGGGACACGCTGTAGCCGTAGACCTGCTCCATGAGCAGTGGGAACAGGAAGAAGCCGCCGAAGTAGGCAAAGCTCGAAGCCGCCTTGGTGCCCATCGGGAACGTGAAATTCCGGCGCCGCCAATACTTGGTCGGCATGAGCGGCGTCGCGAAGGTCAGCTGCTGGCGGACGAACACGACCGCCAGCACAATGGCCACCACTCCCGAAGTGAGCACCGCCGGTGACGTCCAGCCCACGATCGGACCGATGCTCAGGACCAACATGGCGGCGGTGACGGAGCCGGCCAGGCTCCAGATTCCCACCCAGTCCATCCCGTCCCAGACCCCCGGATGCCGCACCCGTTCCCGACCCCACCGCCGACGCGATCGACCGGCCGTGCCGTCGCCACCGTCCGCCGCATCGCCGGCGCGGGCCCGCATGCGCCGGTCCGAGGGCAAGAGGAGTGCAACGACGACGGAGGCGATGATCAGCAACACCAGCTGTCCCCAGAAGAGCGCCCGCCACCCGAAGAACTGAATCACCGGTGAACCGATCGTCACGCCGAGGACCGGGCCCCCGGCGCCGACCAGCGACCACCAGCCCAGGGCCTTCACCCGGTCCTGGCGTGAGAACAACTCGAGGATGATGGCCATCGATGCGGTGCCGGTCGCCGCCCCCTGCACCCCGTCGAGCGCTCGCGCGAAGAGGAGCATCCCGACGTCGGGCGCTGTCGCCGTCAAGATGGCGCTCACCATGGCCCCGAGCAGGCCGAATTGGTAGAGCCGGCGGTGCCCGAACAGATCCCCGGCCTTGCCGAAGAAGGGTGCCGCCACGCCGAAGGCCAGGAGCGGACCCGTCGATGCCCAAGCCAGCACGGAGAAGTTCGTATTGAAGTCCGCCTTCACCGTGGGCAGTGCCACCACGAAGACGGTGAACGTGATGTTCAGGGAGAGCAGTCCGGCCAGCAACGCGACGAGCGCCCACCACTGATAGCGGGGGCTGCGCACGGCACGGTCGGTGACGCGACGGTGCAGCAGGGAGAACCAGTTGGTCTCGACGGACCCGTCGGCGCCCATCGTCCCCATGGCGCCACCGCCGGGGTCGAAGTTCGGATCGAGGAGGACGTCGGCCTGCTCGTCCCCGGGCTCCTCCACCTGCGACACCCTACGTGGCCGTTTCGAGACGTTTCTCCGCCGGCCGGCCCGCCGCGCCGACCTCGTCCCTCAGTATGAGGACGTCAGCGCAGGCCGCGCAGGCGGAACCACCAGTTCGGATCGCGCCCGTGTGCATGGAAGTGGTTCGGGATCTGGCGCATGACCCGGTCGACGGCCCACTCGCCCTCGCCGAAACGGGCGTCGGCCACCCGGGTCAGCTGGCCCAGCATGTGTTCGATGTCGCTCTCGGGCGGCGTCGGCCCGTGATGCTTCCAGACCACCATCGGGACGCCGCACACCTCGCAGTCGGCCACCCAGCACACGTCGTCCTCGTGGTGCCACTCCGACAGGCGCGCCGCCTCGCACAGGTCGCAGGCGGGGTCATATGGGAGGGCCGTCATCGTGAAATCGAGCCGCGCTAGTGCGTGAAGATCTGGACAGACGAGCCCGTGTTGACCGTGGACCCGACTGAAGGCTGGGTCCCGCTCACGTTGTTGCTCGGACTGCCAGAGACACCCGAGACGCTCAGTCCCTGCGCCTGCAGCGCCGACGTGGCCTGCGAGACCGAATCACCGATCACGTTGGGGACGGTCGTCGTCGGAGGGCCCGTCGAGACGTTGACCGTCACCGCGAACCCGTAAGGGGCCTGCTGGCCGCTGGCCGGCGAGGTCGAGATGACCTGACCCGAAGGCACGGTCGTGCTGGATTCGGGATTCTGCGTTGCACTGAGACCCACCGCCTGCAACGCCGCCTGGGCCTGCGTGTACGTGTAGCTGGTCGGGATGCTGGGCACCGTGGCCGGCTCGTGGCCCAGCGACGGGACGAGGGTGATGGTGGAGCCGTAGGGCGCCTTGGTCGGGTTCTGCGTCGCGTTGATCGACCACAGCACCAGCACCTGGGTGGGCACGGTGTTGCTGTAGGTCCCCGGGGCGCAGACCGACTGGAAGTGCGCCGACTGCAACGCCGCCGCCGCCTGCGCGCAGGTCATACCCGAGAGCGAGGGCACGGTGACGTCCGGCTTGCCCGACGACACCACGACGTCGACCGTCGACCCCTCCTTCTGCGACACACCAGGTTTGGGTGACTGTGACACCACGTCCCCGGCCGCCACGGTGATCGACGTCACCGGCGCCCCCTCCTTCAAGGTCATATGGACCTTGGCCACCGCGGCACACGCCTGGGCCAGCGGAAGGTTCACCACGGTCGGCGTGGGGTGCGACGGCGTGAACACGTTGGTCGCGAAGGCCGTCACCAGCCCGGCAGCCAGAATCACCGCCAGCGCGATCGCCCCCCCGATCCACCACCACTTCTTGCTCTTACGAGGCTTGTACGGCTCGGGCGGGCCGCCCTTGCTCATGACCTCATCTCGACGACGTCGCTTCGACGACTTCCCGCTCCCATCGCCGGGCTCGGCGTCGAACAGCTCACCCGGTCCGGCCTTCGTCCCGATCGGTGCCCCCGCGGCCGCGCCCACCCCGGGCGCGATCGCCGTCGAGTCGCCCACCGCGACCCCCGCCGCCATGCCGATGCCCGAGTCGGTCAACTCGGAGACCCCCGGGGCGTGGAAGGCGTTGATGGGGGCGGAGTCCTCGAGCTTGGGCGTGATGAGGGGCAAGGGGGAGGGCGTCGGCAACGCCGCCGCCAACGCGCCCAGCCGGGCTGCCAGTCCCGCGGCGTCCAACCGGGACGCGACGTCGGGTGCGGCGGCACGGGCCAGTACGTCGTCCAACGGGCCCAGCGCGTCGTTGTGCGGCAGGGGCTGCCCGATGCGGGCGGCCAGCGTCCCCATCGTCGTATCGGTGACGAAGGGGACGACACCCGTCACGGCCTCATAGAGGACGAGCGCCAGCGAGTACACGTCGGCCCGGCCGTCGACGGGCTTCCCTTCCGCCGCCTCCGGCGAGATGTAGCGAGCGGTCCCCACCATCGCTCCCGCCGGCTCGGTCCACGCCGCCTCCGCCAGGGCGCGGGCCACGCCGAAGTCGGCCACCCGCACACGGCCCTCCTCGTCGAAGAGCAGGTTCGCCGGCTTGATGTCGCGGTGCACCAGCCCCCGCAGGTGCGCGTAGGCCAGGCCCTGCGCCACCTCGGTCCCGAGCTGCGCCGCCTGGGAGTGAGACAACCGGATGTCACGATCGAGGAGATCACGAAGGGAGCCGCCCCCCAGATATTCGAGAACCAGATACGGCCCGTCGGCGTCGTCACCCCAGTCGAAGACGCGCAACACGTGCGGGTGATTCAGAGACGCCACCGAACGGGCTTCGGCGCGGAAGCGCTTCAGGAATGCCTCGTCGGTTGCCAACCCCGGTTGGAGCACCTTCACCGCGACGTGGCGCTGCAACGACACGTCCTCAGCGAGATAGACGTGAGCGGATGCGCCGGTGCCCAGTGCGGAGAGCAGCCGGTACCGCTTCCCAAGGACCCGGCCGATGGAGTCAGATATCAGGGGCATCGGGGCGCACTCAGGCTACCGACCCGGACGCGAATCCGGTGGACACCCTCCTACCAGCAACGGTCGTGGTCATGAAGGCAGTTCACCGGTATCGAGCAAGGTCTGGAACGCCGCGGCGTCGAGCTGCGGGATGCCCAAGTCCTCCGCCTTCTTCAGCTTGCTGGCGCCCGGCGCCTCGCCCACCACGAGCACGAACGTCTTCTTCGACACGCTTCCGGGCGACTTGCCGCCCCGCGCCATGATCGCCTCCTCCGCCCCCTCCCGCGTGTAGTCCGGGACCGCGCCGGTCACCACCACCGTCTTGCCTTCGAGGGTCTGCGGGAGGGCCGCCGCCCCGGCTGCCCGATCCGTCGTTCCGGCGGCACCCGGCTCCTCCATCGAGACCCCGGCCCGGCGCAACCGCTCGATGACCGCCACGTTGGTGTCGGCCGAGAGGAACTCGGCGAGGCTGGCCGCAATGATGCCGCCGACCCCGTCGACGGCCGCCAGCTCCTCGACCGAGGCCGACGCGATCGCCTCGAGGGTCCCGAAGGCGCGCGCCACGGCCCGCGCCACCGTCGGTCCCACGTGGCGGACGCCCAGCGCGACCAGCAGCCGGCTCAGTGGTTGCGACCGCGAGGCATCGATACCCGCCACGAGGTTGGCCGCCGACAGGGCGCCGAAGCGTTCCAGGGCGGCGAGCGGCTCCGGAGTCAGGTCGTAGAGATCGGCGACGTCGTTGAGCAGCCCCGCTCCGACGAGTTGCAGGACGCGCTCCTCGCCGAGGCCTTCGATGTCCATGGCGCTCCGGGACGCGTAGTGCGAAATGCGTTGCACACGCTGCGCCGGGCAGTCGATGTTGGTGCAGTAGGTGTCGCTCTCGCCGGGCAGGCGCACGAGCGGTTGGCCGCAGGACGGGCACGACGTCGGGAACTTCCACTTCGGCTTGCGGCGCTTGGGGGCGCCCGGGCCGTCCTTCACCGGGCCGACCACCTCGGGAATCACGTCGCCCGCCTTGCGCACGATGACGAGATCGCCCGGGCGGACGTCCTTCACCGCCACCTGGTCCTCGTTGTGCAGCGTTGCCACGCCGACGGTCGAGCCGCCGACGAAGACGGGCTCGAGACGGGCGAAGGGCGTGGCCCGTCCGGTGCGGCCGATTGAGACCATGATGTCGAGCAGACGCGTCGTGCGCTCCTCGGGCGGGAACTTGAAGGCGATGGCCCACCGGGGCGCGCGTGAGGTGGAGCCCAACACGGTCCGTAGTGCGACCTCGTCGACCTTGGTGACGACACCGTCTATCTCGTAGGCGAGACTGTGGCGCAACTCGGCCAACTCCTCGCAGCGCGCCATGACGTGTGTCATTCCCACAATGCGGCGGGCGTCGGGGCTCACCGGGAAGCCCGCCTTCTTCAGCTGGGCCAGGATCTCGGTCTGTGTCGCGGCAGGCCAGGCGCTCTTCGACGGGGCGCCCTGGACGTCGCCGAGCGCGTAGGCCCAGAAGTGCAGCGGGCGCTGGGCCGTGATGGTCGGGTCCTTCTGGCGCAGCGCGCCGGCGGCCGAGTTGCGCGGGTTCACGAAGAGGCGCTCCCCCCGCTCGGCCTGGCGCTTGTTCATGGCTTCGAATTCCTTGACGGGCATGTAGATCTCGCCGCGGACCTCGAGCACGTCGGGATAGGGGCCGCCGGCCTTGGCCAGATCCTTGGGGACGTCCTTCACGGTGCGGATGTTCGCCGTCACGTCCTCGCCGGTCACGCCGTCACCCCGGGTGGCCGCCTGGACGAGCGTGCCGCGCTCGTACATCAGGGACATGGCGACGCCGTCCACCTTGGGCTCGCACACGAAGGCGAGCGTGTCCAGGTCGAGGTCGGGCGCCTGCCGGCGCAGCCGCTCGGCCCACGCCCGCAGCTCCTCGTCGCTGAAGGCGTTGTCGAGGCTCATCATGGGGACGCGGTGGCGCACCTCCTGGAACAGGCCCGACGGCGCGGCGCCCACCGCCTGCGTGGGCGAGTCGGGAGTCGCCAGCGCGGGATGGTCCGCCTCGAGCCGGCGGAGCTCGACGACGAGGAGGTCGTACTCGGCGTCGGGGATCTCGGGCGCATCGAGCGCGTGGTACAGCTCGTTGGCGTGGGTGATCTGCTGGCGCAGCTCGGCCGCCCGGTCGGACGCCTTCTTGGGGACCGTGCTCACGCCGCGATGCCGGCGCCCACCACGACGTCGGGGTCTTGCGCGTCGTACAGCGCCACCGTCTGGCCGGGTGCGACCGGGCGCTGCAGATCGTCGAAGCGCACCTCGAGGCCGGACGGGGCGTCGACGTGGTCGACGGTGCACGGCGCGGGCCGTCCGTGCGCGCTGACCTGTGCCACGGCGCGGGCACCGGCGGCCAGGGGCCGGTCGGTCCAGGTGAGCGAGGGCCCGGCCAGACGCACCGAGGCGCGCAGCACCGCGGCGGCGTCCCCCACCACGACGCGGCGGGCCGCCACGTCGACGTGCGTCACGTAGCGCCGCCGACCGTCGCTGCCGTGGCCCATGCCGCGGCGCTGTCCCACCGTGACCAGCTCGACCGCGGGGACCGAGCCGGCCGGGCGGCCCTCACCGTCCACCACCTCGGCGGGGTGCAGCTCGACACGCCGGGACAGGAACCCCTCGCGGCCCTCCGCGCTGCCGATGAAGCACACGTCCTGGCTGTCGGGCTTCGCCGCCGTGCGCAACCCGAGGCGGTGGGCGCAGGCCCGCACCTCGTCCTTGGTCATGTCGCCCACGGGGAAGACGACGCGGGACAGCGCGTCCTGCCCGAGCATCGACAGGACATAGGACTGGTCCTTGAGCGGGTCGGCGCCGCGGCGGAGCTGCCAGACGGATCCGGACGGGGGCGCGACGACCCGGGCGTGGTGGCCCGTGGCCAGGCGGTCGAACCCGAGCCGGTCGGCCCGGTGCAGCAGGCGGTCGAACTTCATGGTCCGGTTGCACTCGATGCACGGGTTGGGCGTCCGCCCCCGCGCGTGCTCCCCCACGTAGGGCGCCACGACGTTGCGGTCGAACTCCTCGGTCAGGTTGAAGACGTGGTGGGTGATGCCCAGCTGCTGGGCCACGCGGCGGGCGTCCTCGACGTCGGCGACGGAGCAGCATCCCGAGTCGGACGCACCGCCCCAGAGCTTCAGCGTGGCGCCGACGACCTCATGGCCCTGCTCCACCAGGAGTGCCGCCGCCACGGAGGAGTCGACGCCTCCCGACATGGCCACGAGCACCCGCATGGGTCCCAGTGTGCCACCGGGACTCAGCCCTTCCGACGCAACGACGCCACCACGGCGGGGACGACGGTCAGGGCGCGGTCCACGTCGTCCTCCGTCGTGCCGTAGCCCAGCGTGCACCGGAGTGCGCCCGCCGCCAACTCGGGGGCGACCCCCATGGCGGCGAGGACGTGACTGGACTGCGAGCGCGCCACTGGCGCAGGACGACCCCCCGGAGACGCAGACGTCCTCCTCCCCCAGCGCGACCAGGAGCTCCTCGCGCTCGACGCCCGGGATGCAGAGGTGGAGGTGGCCGGGCAGGACGTCGGGCCCCGCCGGCACGGTGCGATGCGCCCCGTCGATGGCGTCGAGCAGCCCGTCCCGGAGTCGGTCGCGCAGCGCCGCAACACGGGGCGCAGCCGTGGCGCGCTCGGCCGCCACCAGCCGCAGCGCCGTCGCCAGCCCGACGGCCCCCGCCACGTTCTGGGTGCCACTGCGCCGCTCGCGCTCCTGCCCGCCGCCGTACTGGCGGGGTTCGAGCGCAACCCGACTGGCGATGGCCAACGCGCCCACGCCGACCGGCCCGCCGACCTTGTGCGCGCTGACCGAGACGAGGTCGGCGCCTGCCGTGGCCTCGGCCAGGTCGATCCAGGGCGCGGCCTGCACGGCGTCGGTGAAGACCACGGCGTCGGGAGCACGGCGGTGGATCGTCTCTATGAGGTCGCGCAGGGGCTGGATCACGCCCGTCTCGTTGTTGGCCGTCATGACGGCGACGCTCGTCACGCGCGACGAGAGCGTGCGGGCGAGCGCGTCGGGGTCGACGAGGCCGTGGGGGTCGACGGGGAGCTCGCGGGTATCGAGGCCGGCGTGGGCGGCGGCGCGGGCCGACTCCCGCACGGCGGGGTGCTCCACGGCGGAATAGAGGAGCACCGCCTCACCCCGGTCCCGGCGGGCCGACTCGGCGGGACCCAACAGGGCCAGATTGGCCGACTCGGTGCCACCGGAGGTGAAGACGATGTCGCCGGGGTCGCGGCCGAGGAAGGCGGCCACCTCGTCCCGGGCCTCCTCGAGGAGGCGGCGGGCGCGCTGGGCCGGGGGGTGGCTGCCGGTCGGGTTGCCGAGGACCTCGTCATGGACGGCCGCCATGGCGGCCGCCACCTCGGGCCGGAGCGGTGCGGTGGCGGCGTGGTCGAGGTAGGTCAAGCCATCAGGCGACGTAGACGGTCTTGGTGTTGGCGAACTCCTTGAGCCCGATGGCGGAGAGCTCGCGCCCGTAGCCCGAGCGCTTGATGCCGCCGAAGGGCAGCTCGGGCATGGAGGCGACCATGGCGTTGACGAAGACCGCGCCCGCCTCGATCCCCTCGATGCACGCCGCCAGCTCCTCCTCGTCCGAGCCCCAGACGCTCGAGCCCAACCCGAACGGCGTGGCGTTGGCGGCGGCGATGGCGGCGGTGGCGTCGGGGACGCGGATGACCATGGCGACGGGACCGAACATCTCGACGCGGGCGATGGCCATGTCGGTCGTGACGCCCGAGAGCACGGTGGGCGCGAACCACCAGCCGTCACCGTCGGGGATCGGCGCGCCGGCGTGCGCCGTGGCGCCCTCGGCGACGGCGTCGGCCACCTGGGAGACGAGCTCGTCCCGGGCCGACTCGCTGACGATCGGGCCGATGTTGGTCGCCGGGTCGAACGGGTCGCCGACCACGAGGGTGTCCATCGCCTCGATGAAGCGGGACTCGAACTCGTCGGCGACGGCGTCGACCACAATGAAGCGCTTGGCGGCGATGCACGACTGCCCGTTGTTCTGCACGCGCGCCGTGACCGCCGTCTCGACGGCCGCTTTCAGGTCGGCGCTGGCCAACACGACGAAGGGGTCCGAGCCACCGAGCTCGAGCACCGTCTTCTTCGAGCGCGTCGCCCGCGGCGGCCGCCACCGACATGCCGGCCGGCTCGCTGCCGGTGAGCGTGACGGCGGCGATGCGCGGGTCGTGGATCAGCGCGGCCACCTCGCTCGACGGGACGAACAGGTTGGAGAAGGCGCCGTCGGGCAGGCCCGCCCGCCGGAACAGGTCCTCGAGGGCCAGGGCGGTCTGCGGCACGTTGGACGCGTGCTTGAGGAGGCCCACGTTGCCGACCATGAGGGCCGGGGCGGCGAAGCGGATGACCTGCCACAGCGGGAAGTTCCACGGCATGATCGCCAGCACCGCCCCGAGCGGCTGGTAGTGCACATATGACCTCGACCCGTTGGTGACGATCGGCTCGTCCGCCAACAGTGCCTCGGCGTTGTCGGCGAACCAGCGCAGGCCGGCCGCACATTTGGAGACCTCGGCTTTGGCGGCGGCGAAGGTCTTGCCCATCTCGGTGGTGAGGAGGCGCGCGAGGTCCGGGACCTCCCCTTCGAAGAGCTCGGCCGCGGTGATCAGGTGGCGGGAGCGCCCCTTGTATGAGGTCGTGCGGTATTCGGCGAAGGCGGCCATCGCCTGGTCGAGGATGGCGTCGACCTCGGCGGGCGTGTGGGCGGGGAATTCCTTCTCCGTCTTTCCGGTGGCCGGGTTGATGGTGGCGAAAGGCATGACAGCAGTTCTACCCGCTGAGCAGCCCGAAGGCTTCCGACGAGGGGACGCGGACGGGTGCCGGGCGGTCAGGCCGGTCAGGCCCGGAGGCCGAGGTGCTCGGGGACGGCCCGGCGCATGAGCTTGCCGGTCGCCGTATGAGGGAGCTCTGCGGCGGCGAAGTAGTCCTTGGGGCGCTTGTACGGGGCGAGGCGGGCCGAGGCCGCCACCCGGAGCGCCTCCTCGGCGGACTGAGGGGTCGCGGCGCCGTCGAGCACATAGGCGACGCACACCTTCTGGCCCCACTGCTCGTCGGCCAACCCGAAGACGGCCACCTCGGCCACGCCGTCGACGGCGGCCAGGACGTTCTCGACCTCCGCCGGGTAGACGTTGACGCCCCCGCTGATTATGAGGTCGTGACGACGGCCCGTCAGGTACAAGAATCCGTCCGGGCTCAGGCGGCCGAGATCGCCGACGGTGCAGGCGGGCCCGTTCCAGGCTTCCGCCGTGGCCTCGGGGTTCCCCCAGTAGCTGAAGCGGGCGAAGTCGGGCATGTCGCACCAGATGGTGCCGGCGGCGTCGGGATCGTCGGTGGCGGTAGCGGCGTCGTCATCGGCGACGGGTGCGATGTGAAGGCGGCGGCCTTTGCGGGCGCGGCCGACGGAGCCGGGGTGCTCGACCCAGTCCTCGGGCGGGCACACCGCGAACTGGCCCTCGGTCGAGCCGTAGAACTCCCAGACGCCGCCGGGGACGCGTTCCATGACCGCCCGTTTGAGCGACTCGGGACACGGCGCGCCGGCGTGGGCGAGGAAGCGCAGCGAGTCGAACTGCTCGTCGGGACCGAGCGCCGGACTGTGCAGCATGCGGTGCAGGTGGGTCGGCACGAGGAACGCCGTGGTGGGCCGGTGACGACGCAGGGTGTCGAGCGCGGTGGCGGCGTCGAACCGGCTGAGAATGGCCAGCGACCCGCCCGCGAGCAGCGTGCAGCTGGCGAAGCGCACGGACACGGTGTGGTACATGGGTGAGCAGACCATGTGGAGGTCCTTCGGATCGAAGTGCCAGACGCCGGCCTCGTCCTCGTAGACCTGGCGTGCGGTGTCCTCGTCCCACAGGCCGGTCGTCACCCCCTTGGGCCTGCCCGTCGTGCCCGACGTGTAGTGCATGGGGCGCGTCAAGGGATACGGGGACAGGTCGGTGGGGACGCCCCCCTCTATGAGGTCGTGCAGCTCGGGCTGGCTGAAGACGCGCACGGTGGGGCCGGCGTCGGCGGCCAGGTCGTCGCGCTCGGCCGGCGTGAGGGTGGCGTTGAGCAGGACGGGGATGAGGCCCACGCGGGCCGCACCCAGCACTGCACATATGAGGTCGCCCGACGAGCCGAGGGCGAAGGCGACCCGATCACCCCGGACACAGCCCCTGGCCAGGAGGGCGCCGGCCGCCCGGCGTTGACGATCCTCGGCGTCCGGCGCGTGCAGCAGCTCGACCGTGGGAGCGGGTGCGGGAGTGGAGGGGGTGGCGGTCGTGGCATCCCCGGGCACGGGCGCAGATTACGCCCGCCCGATCCCCACACCCATACGCTTGGTCCCTCGTGGACGTGACCTCATATGGCGATGACGGCGGCGGCGACGTCGAGCGGGCCCGCGCGCTGGTGGAGCAGGCGAGGCGGGTCGTGGTGCTGACCGGCGCCGGAATCTCGACGGATTCGGGGATCGCCGACTTCCGGGGACCGCAGGGTGTCTGGACCAAGAATCCCGAGGCCGAGAAGATGGCGACGCTGCAGGCCTACGTGGCGGACCCCGAACTGCGAGCTCGTTCGTGGCAGAACCGCCTGACCTCGTCGATGTGGTCGGCCGAGCCGAACCGCGGGCACCGCTCGCTGGTCGAGCTGGAACGGAGCGGGCGCCTGGACCTGCTGATCACGCAGAACATCGACGGGCTGCACCAGAAGGCGGGTAGCGACCCGGACCGCGTCGTCGAAATCCACGGCACGTCGCTCGAAGTGATGTGCCTGAGCTGCGGGGATCGCCAGCCGGCGGAGCCGGTGCACGACCGGGTCCGGGCCGGCGAGACCGACCCGGCCTGCACGGCGACGATCGGCGACGGCGCGACCGGCGAGGTGTGCGGCGGCATCCTGAAGTCGGCCACCATCAGCTTCGGTCAGAGCCTGGTGGCCGAGGACCTCATGCGGGCCGAGGTGGCGGCGTCGCAGTGTGACCTGGTGCTCGCAGTGGGCTCGACCCTGGCCGTCTTCCCGGCGGCCGGTGTGGTGCCGCTCGCGGTGCGGCACGGGGCCGTGGCCGTCATCGTGAACGCGGAACCGACGGAGATGGACGGCCTGGCCGACGTGGTCCTGCGGCAGTCGATCAGCACGTGCCTGCCGGCACTGCTGGAGGGACTGCCTGCTGCTACTTCCCGCCCGTAGTCTCGCCGCCGGCCTTGGCCTTGGCCTTGCGGCGCGGCTTCAGCGCGAACCACCAGATGCTTGCGATCGTCCCGAGCGTCACCGCGGCGGCCGCGACGGGCTTGACGACACTGCGACCCCCGCTCTTTGCCATGGCGGGCACCTTACCCGGCCGGGGTTGGCCGACACTGCTCCGGCAGATCGAGTGCAGATCGGCCGGGATGTCGCCGTCCTGGTGACCGCGGGGTAGCGGCCCGCCGCCCGCCGGGTCGGCCAGTCGGGTCGGGCGGCCGGGTCAGACGGTGACGCGGCCGGCACGGGCGGCCATGTGGTCGCGGGCGGCGGCGACGAGGGCGTCGAAGGGACGCTGGTCCAAACCCTCCTCGGGATGCCACTGGACGGCGAGGACGAATCGAGCCGAGGGCAGTTCCACCGCCTCGACCACGCCGTCGCCGGCGCGGGCGCTCACGACGAGGCCGCGGCCGAGGTCGCGGATGGCCTGGTGGTGCGAGCACAGGACCGTGGTGGTGGGACCGAAGACCGCCGCCGCGATCGTCCCGGGCACCGTCTCCACCTCGACGTCGTCGAAGACGAGGGGCGCCCGGCGGTGGTCCGTGGTCCCCACCAGGTCGGGCAGGTGCTGGTGGAGGGTGCCACCCAGGAACACGTTGAGCACCTGGCAGCCGCGGCAGATGGCGAGCACCGGCAAGTCGGCGTCGAGGGCGGCGGCCAGGAGCGCGCGCTCGCTGGCATCCCGGTTGCGGTCGACGCCGCCCACCTCGGGGTCGGGTTCCTCCCCGTAGGCGGCGGGGTCCACGTCCCCCCCGCCCGTCAGGACGAGGCCGTCCAACGCGGCGATCACCTCGGCCGCCCCCGCTTGAGGGCCTCCGGCGGCACGGCTCGGCGGCGGCAGCAGCAACGGACGCGCCCCGGCGGCGGCCACCAATTCGAAGTAGGACTCGGGCAGGACGGCGGACCGGCGCTCCCACGAGCTCCAGGCCACGTCGGCCACGTAGGTCGAGATGCCAACGAGGGGAACCACCGGCCCAGCGTACCGACGTATTGGACGGCACACGGCCGTGGCGTCAACATGGCGCATGCCCGGACCAGGACGTGAGCTCATTGACGCCGCCATCGCCGACGGAACGGTCGACACCGTCGTGCTGGCCTTCCCCGACATGCACGGCCGCCCCGTCGGCAAGCGGTTCACGACGGACTTCTTCACGTCGTACGCGGGCGAGCACGGCATGGAGGCGTGCGACTACCTGCTGGCGGTCGACGTGGACATGAACCCGTTGCCGGGGTACCGCTTCACCAACTGGGACACCGGGTACGGCGACTTCGTCTGCCGGCCCGACTACGACACGGCGCTGCTCATCCCCTGGCAACCCGGCACGGCCCTGGTGATCTGCGACCTGACCGACGAGCACGGCGCGCCGATCGAGGTGTCGCCCCGGCGGATACTGCGGCGGCAGCTGGAGCGGGCGGCCGAGCGCGGCCTGCGGATCTGCAGCGCCACCGAGCTCGAGTTCTTCCTCTTCCACCAGTCCTTCGAGGAAGCGCACGCCCAGGGATGGCGCGACCTCACGCCCCACACCTCCACCATTGAGGACTATCAGCTGCTGCAGACGACCCGCGAGGAGTACGTCCTGCGCCGCATCCGCAACGAGATGAGCGCCGCGGGCATCCCGGTCGAGAACTCCAAGGGTGAGGCGGGCCGCGGGCAGCACGAGGTGAACGTCCTGTGGGACGAGGCGCTCGTGACGGCGGACCGGCATCTCGTGTTCAAGAACGGCATCAAGGAGATCGCCGCGCAGGAGGGACGGGCGACGACGTTCATGGCCAAGTGGACGATGGACGACGTCGGCTCCTCCTGCCACGTGCACACCAGCCTGTGGAACCTCGACCGGAGCGAGGCGCTCATGGCCCCGGGCTCCGGCGACGACGACGGCGCGGCACACCCGAGCGGCCTGTCGAAGCTCGGCCGCCACTTCCTGGCCGGCCAGCTGCATGCGGCCAAGGAGCTGGCCTGGCTCGCCGCGCCCACCGTGAACTCGTACCGGCGCTACGTGCCCGGCAGCTGGGCCCCGACGGCGGCGGTCTACGGGGAGGACAACCGCACGTGCGGCTTCCGCCTGGTGGGGCACGGGTCGGGACGCCGGGTGGAGTCGCGGATCCCGGGGGCGGACGTGAACCCGTATCTCGTGCTGGCGGGCGCCATCGCGGCGGGCATCTACGGCATCGACCACGAGCTCGAGCCGGGTGACCCCTACCCCCGCAACGCGTACGAGGCGACGGACGTGCCCCGGATCCCCTCGACCCTGGTCGACGCCATCGCGGCGCTGCGCGACTCGGAGGTGGCGCTGGAGGCCTTCGGGCCCGACGTGCACCACCACCTCCTCAACACGGCGGAGCAGGAGTGGCTCGCCAGCAACCGCCACGTCAGCGACTGGGAGCTGGCCCGCAACTTCGAGCGGATCTGATCGGGACGGCCGGACGGCCGGTAAGGTCGCCCGGTCATGCTGCGCTCGCAACTGTGCTCGGCCGCGTCGCTGCGCTCCCCCGCGCTGCGGTCCTGGGCCGAGCGCCTGCGCCCGCTGTGGGCGGCGGACCACGACGACCGCGACATCATGCTCCACCGCAAGATGTGGGAGTGGCTCTTCATCGCGGAGGCCCTGCGCGAGCGCGGGCTGCTGACGGCGGGCCGCCGCGGCGTCGGCTTCGGAGTCGGGCAGGAGCCGCTGGTGGCGCTCTTCGCCGATGCCGGCTGCGAGGTCGTCGCCACCGACCAACCGCTCGAGTCGGCGGTGGCGTCGGGCTGGACCGACTCCGAGTCCGAGTGGGCGGGCGGGCTCGAGCACCTCAACGAGGCCGGGCTGTGCGCGGCCGACGCCTTCGCGCAGCGGGTGACCTTCCGGCCCGTCGACATGAACGCACTACCGACGGACCTGACCGGGTTCGACTTCGCCTGGTCGTCGTGCGCCCTGGAGCATCTCGGCACGCTCGAGGCCGGGATGGACTTCGTGGTGGCGTCGCTCGGTTGCCTGCGCCCCGGCGGTGTGGCGGTGCACACGACGGAGTACCTGGTCTCCTCGAACCACGACACGGTGGAGGCGGGCGGGACGGTCTTCTACCGGCGCCGGGACATCGAGAACCTGGTGGCGCGGCTGCGCCGGGCCGGCCACGAAGTCGACATGGACTACACCCTCGGCGCGACGCCCGACGACGAGCACGTGGACGTCCCGCCCTACACCGACGTGCACCTGCGCACCGAACTGGCCGGGTACGTCACCACGTCGCTGGCGCTGATCGTGACCAAGGCGTCCGGCTCCGGACGCCCGAGCCGGTTGCGGCGCAGGCGGGGAAACTGATCACCGAGGTCCCATGCGGCCGGGACGGGAGCGGAGCGGCCTTCGACCGGTCCGCGGGCACAGGCCCTCCCGGCGGCAGAATCGTGAGACGCCGAAGTCGGACCGGTTCGACATCGGAGAGCGAGGATCGGAGAGAACATGACTGAAGCGTCTGAGACGGCGGCCAACGCAACCTCCGACACCCCGACGGCAGATGATCCCGCGGCAGCCTGGACCCCGCCCTGTCCGCCCGACAACTCCGGGAACAGAGCGGTCTGGGTGGCAGGCCTGCTCGCTGTGATTCTCCTTGTCGCGCTCTTGATCGCCTTCGTCGGCGGTCTCCGCCATTGGTTCGCGCTCCACACCGGCACCCTCCACGGCGGACCCGACGTGTACTACAACTTCTGGTCCGGCTTCGGATCCGACCTCGGCGAAGCAACATTGATCAGCGCGGTCATCGTCGGTGTGTACACCGGTGTGCGCAAGGTGAACTGCCACACGAAAGGCTGCTGGAGGATCGGGCACCACCCTCTCGAGGGGACACCCTTCATTCTCTGCAAGCACCATCACCCGCACGTTCCGAACCACGGGGCGACGCACGAGGAGATCATCGCCCAGCATCGCCGGTTCCGGGAACGAGCTGGAGCGAAGAACGCTTGAGCCACGGCCACGGTCTGCTCGCTGTCCGTTCGCCCAACTGTCTTTGTCACGTCACTGCTGGCCGCTGACACACATCCGTCAAAAGAGGATTCCCCTCAGCGTCGGGAGATTGACGATGAGTGTGCGCGTCTGAGGGCCAGAAATGCGGACGACGATTCGGGGATCGCTGAGAACGTGAAGCGTGCTCAGCGGCCGCGTTGTCCCACTCACGCGATCTTCAATACTGGTGAAAGGGTTATAGCTGATCGGCAGTGCCAGTTCCGTCGAGCCCTTGCAGGCCACTCTGTAAGTGATCCTCAGCGACTCCAAGGCCGTGCCCGACGTCTGCACCACGGAACAGGGAACTGAGGTCAGGGACTGCGCTTCGATGTGGGCCCCGTGGAGACGTGGGTAAAGAAGCCAGTCCGTGGGCAGTCGGTACTTTCCAGTGACGCGTGGCACCACGTTGGGCAAGAACTGGTTGAACAGAGGAACAGCTTCGTCGGTCCGAAACGTTTCATGGCTCGGCAGGGTCAGATCCCGAACCGGAATGAACGGTTGGTACGGAAGCGCCCCCTTTACTGGCGCAGGTTCGTGCGCAGTAATTGGAGAAAGCCATACAAAAGAAGCCAACCACAAGGCAGCGAGCACACCCGCCACGAAATTAGTTTGTCGCGGTAAGCGGACGCGAAAGAATCGCAGGTACCAGTCCGCCACGACGATTGCCAAGATCAAAGCAAGCGGCACCGCAAACGTCATCATCCGAAATGGGAATCCGATGACATCGAGCTGCCAGAAACTCTTGTAGATACTTATCGAAATTCCGAGTTGAAAAAACATATAGACAAGAAAACTCACCGCAAGCACCACCACCACGGCGCGATTGACCAGAGGGAGTTCGGACTCCTTATGCCGGATGGCCTTTCGAAGCCACACCACGAGCAGAGTGACGGCCCCGACTATCAGAAGTATCGTGATGGTGAGATCAAGTTGGTACGGAACGATCTGATGGTTGGTATTCGAAAGCCAGTGATAAGAAGGATTGAGAAAATATTGCCAGGGATGCCCAACCGAGAATGATGGAATAGGGTCGAATTTCTTCGCGTAGATGACCGCTGCCGTGGCGTCGTAAGACTTCGACATCTTGAGCTGAGCGATGACCTCTGGTGCGAGGACCAACGCGATCACCGAAGCGGACACGATCAGCCGTCGCATGATCGCACGTAATCCCGGGAGTCCGTACACCACCAGGAAGACGGACCCCGTAATGGCAATCAGGAACCCAGAGATCTCTGTCATAACGTTGTGAGTGAGAGTGAGCACCACCATTATGGGAATGATCAACCATGAAAGCCGTCGATCTCGGATGAGAAGAAGGCAACAATAAATAAGCCAGGGAACGATCATGAAGGCCGCGAACTCTGCGAGCTCCACCCGAACTAGCCACTCGGCGAACGCCCAGTTGGTGAGCAGGAATCCGATTGAGCCGACGCTCCGCAACATCCGGCTTTCGGTGACCACTCCGAGCGCTTTGCGCATGCCGTAAGCGCCGACCACCATGAAGATGGCAATCGTGCTGATCATTGTTGCTTTGAGCGCTCCACCAAGAATGATGAAAACCAGCCCACCCACCATAAAAAAGGCCGGTTCATAAAAGAGTGGTGCTGGGCTGCCCATGCCGTACGCATCGCTACTTGACCACACCGGGAAGAAGTCTCCGTGGCGAAAGTGGGCGGCGTAGATCTGCACCAACAAGGGATCGGGCGGCGTCTGGCCTGTAAACCATCCCGGTCTGCGTCCCGCCAACGAAAGGGCGAGAGCTATCGCGGCGAGAACGCAGAGAAGATAAAGGATCTCGTACGTCCAATCGACACCCGCAAGGCGACCATGTAGACGACCCGATCGTTCCGTTGCTTCCGCTTGGTCCTGGTCGTTCGTAGTCCTTACGGGCTGTTCTGTGCGTGTCAATGCGGCTCCACAATTCCTTAAGGGCGGCGACATGCTATCCGTCCTCGGCGACGCGAGGGGGGTGTGCAATGCGCCGCAACTTCAGCGGCGAGGTCGTTCAGTGGCGGTCGGTTCAGGTCTGACGCGGCGCGGTTCACCTGGCTCGCAAGACGACTTCGGCCGACTCTTTTGCCGGGCACGGGGTGCCAAGTCACTCCGCGTTCCTGCTGCCGATCCCCCCCGACGCGGATTCGTATCGTTTACATTCGTCTCATCTCACTGCGACGAGCGGTCGAGGGTTGGCGATTCCGAACGCGTCGACGATTCAAGAATCAGCCGATCAGGCGGCGACCGTTCAGCCGTTTGTGGATGGCCTTCGTCTTCTCGTAGAGGTTGACGAACTCCTTGAGCAGCGTGGCGTACTCCTCGCTGGCGGCGGGCTCGGGCTCGTACGTCGCCTTGACAGTGACGGTGGCCGGGATGTCGGTGACGGTGAGATGGCCGAGCGCGAGAAGGGTGAGGAGTCCCGCATCGCGCACGTTGGCCAGCACGCGGCTCGTCGATCTGTCGGATGGTGCGGCCCATGGCGTCGGCGTGGATCTGCGAGCACTGGTCCGAGTTGGCGCCACCCCCGACGAAGGCGAGGGACGGGAAGGAGGCTTGCAGTACTTCTCCACCGCACCGAGCAGCCAGGCCGAGTTCAGAGCGACGCCCTCGAACATGGCAAATGAGGCTGTCGTCGTACGCGACGGCGCCGATGTCACGGGTGTCCCTCACCCAGTGCACGGTGATGGAATCGTGCGAGGCGCTCCTCCGCCGTCGGTCAGATCGATGTTGACCGCTCGGAAGGCGTGGGCCACGACCCGGCCGCGGGAGGCCAACCCGGCCATCTTCGGGCCGCCGGTCCCGAGGTCGACGGCCAGCACGTGGGCCCTGGTCGATGCGGTGGAGCGGACCCCGGTGGCCGGGCTCGGCATGGCGAGGAGCGGAGAAGGAGAGGCCGGCCCTTTCGGGGCCGGCCTCTCGGTGGATCTGTGTTCCGGTGACGGCGAACGTCAGTCGGCCTGGGTGGCCTCCGTCTCGATCTCGATCACGACCTTGTTGCCCACCACGACGCTGCCGTCGAGCAGCGAGTGGTTGAAGCTGACGCCGAAGTCGCGGCGGTCGATGGTGGCGGTGGCCGAGAAGGCCACGACGGTCTTGCCCTCCTGCATGGACGGCCCCTCGCCCAGGAACTCCAGGTCGAAGTCGACCGGCTTGGTGACGCCACGGATGGTGAGGTCCGTGCTCAGGACCCAGTTGGTCTCGTCGACCCGGCGCAGCCCGGTGCTGACCAGGGTCAGCGTGGGGTAGTTCGGGGCGTCGAGGAAGTCGTTGGTGCGCAGGTGCTCGTCGCGCTGGGGCTGGTTGGTGTGGATGCTGGCGGCCTGGACGGTCGCCTGCAGGGTCGAGTCCTCGGGCTTCTCGGCCACGGTGAAGGTGCCCTCGAAGTCGGCGAAGCGGCCCCGTACCTTCGTGCCGACGAGGTGACGGGCCACGAAGCCGACCTCGGTGTGGGCCGGGTCGATGGTGTAGGTCCCCGCCTTCGGAAGGGTCGATGTCGTGCTGATGGTGGTCATTTCTTGATCTCCTTGTGTCTGACGGGATTTCTTTGCTTGTACTATATCTGACTATACAGATACTTGTCAATCAGATAGAATAGGAATCCTGGAAGATTTCAGGGAGACTGAGGAAAGCGACATGGGAACGGCGACCATTTCGGCGAGGGGCGGTGATCAGGAACCGGGAGGAGTGCGTCCCGGGGGCGACGTCGCGCCTGGTCTGGACGCCGGAGAACCGGGGGGTACCTGCGGGGTCCTGGCCCAGATGGACGACGAGCGCATTCAGCTCATGGGCCTCATCGTCCGGGCCCACCGCCGGCTGACCGACTCGCTGGGCCGAGAGCTAGAGCAGGGAGTCGGGATCCCACTGGTCTTCTTCGACGTGCTGATTCACGTCGGGGGCGCTCCCGACCGCCGGCTCACGATGTCCCGTCTGAGCGCCGACGTGGCCCTGACCACCGGTGGGGTGACGCGCCTGGTCGACCGGATGGTCGAGGCTGGCCTGGTGGCGCGGGAGGCCTGCCCGAGCGACCGGCGCAGCATCTACGTCGTACTGACGCCCCAGGGGCAGGCGGTGCTCGACCAGGCGGTCGCGGCGCACATCGAGGGCATCGACCGCCACCTGATGGCCCACCTCAACGAACGCGACCGCGCCGCGCTGGAGGTGGCGCTGATCAAGGTTCTCGAAGCCAGCTGACCGCGCCCACAGCAGGACAGCTGCATTCTGACGCCCCGTCGCGGACCCGCGTCAGCGGATGGCGGGTTCGGGGATCGGAGAGGGCGGGTTGGGCTCGGGTTCGGGCTCCACGGGAGTCGGTTCCTGCGGGATCGTCATGTCGTGGCGATACCCGAGGACAGCCGGACCTCACAGCTCACAGCTAACAGCCCACGGCGCCGTCGATCAGCTCTCGGATGAGGTCCGCGTGACCGTTGTGGCGGGCGTACTCCTCGATCATGTGGGTGTAGATCCACCGCAAGGAA
Source organism: uncultured Acidimicrobiaceae bacterium (assembly GCA_963843365.1). Lineage (GTDB taxonomy): Bacteria > Actinomycetota > Acidimicrobiia > Acidimicrobiales > RAAP-2 > Bog-473. The sequence goes on from CAWJKG010000002.1 coordinate 456,649, forward strand.
CAGGGCTTGCCACGGCGCAATCCGGTGTCGTCGAGATCCTTGCCGACGGCGATGGCGCGCGCGGTGTCGCATTCGGCCCTCCATGCCGCCAGGTCCGCCTCCCAGTCGGCCGCGTCGAGCGGCACCAACTCGCTGTCCTCGTGCGCCGGATCAAACCAGATGTAGCCGGGGTCCTCCCCCGCCAGGACGCGGCGAAACCAGTTCCGCTCGACTTCGGCCATGTGGCGGACCAATCCGTGGAGTGAGAGCCTCGACGTCGGCACCGGCCGCGCCTTTCGTTGCGCGTCAGTGAGCGCCTCCGTCTTCAGTTCGAGAGTGGTGCGGTGGAACTCCAACCACGATTCGAGCATGGCCCGCTCCGGCAGGAGGAATCCGGGCTCTTCCCGCCGGGGATCAATCAGATCGTCGACCACCATGGCTCCTTTTCCATCAGGGCTCGACGGCGAACGTAGCGCCGCTGGCACCGGGCAGCGACCCTTTGGATGCGCCGGCGGCGCGCTCTAGTGTCCAGTCATGAGCGACGTGCAGAAGAGATATGGGGTCGTGTCCGGTGGTTTCGACATCGCGGTGAAGGCGGTGACCCCCGATCAATGGGAGAAAGCCTCGCCCTGCGAGGGCTGGACGGCTCGGGACATCGTCACGCACGTGGTCGAGAACCATCGGGGCATGATCGCCAGCGTCAGGGGTGGGACGTCCGAGCCTCTGGGCCCGGACGAGGACCCGCGGCAGGCGTGGGAGGACGCGTCCCGTGGGATCAGCGAGATCACGGGAGATCCCGAGGCCGCGGCCAAGGAGGTGGACGGACCGACGGGCAAGATCCCCGCGGGCGACGCCATCGGCCAGTTCATGACCATGGACGTCCTCGTCCACACATGGGACCTGGCCCGCACCATCGGCTCGGACGAACACCTGGACCAGGATTCCGTCGGCCGTGCGTACGACGCTCTGAAACCCCTCGACGCCATGATCCGCCGGCCCCAGGTTTTCGGTCCCAAGTTGGAGCCACCGGCCGGCGCCGATCTGCAGACGGAGTTCCTCTACTTCCTGGGGCGGCGGGCCTGAGCGGTCGTCAGACCTGCTGCACCTGCGGCGCCACCATCACGCCGTCACGACGTCAGCGTCTCAGAACATCACCAAGGCAGCGATCACGCCGAGGCAGACCGCGAGCATGCAGCTCGTGAGCACGGTCTGGCGCCAGAATGTGCGGGAGACCTGAGTCGTGATCTCGGAGTTCGTTGTGGCTCTGTTGCGATCCATGCTGAACCATCGTCGGTGATCACCGAGGGCTTGAACCCTGATTGCGATCCGCCGCTCACCGCCACCGGCCTGCCACCGGACGGCGCACCCGGCGAGACCGGGCTCGGCGCCCGTTCTGACCCCAGGATCGTCCCCGGTGCGCTCCCGGCGGCACTACGTTGCACGTGGTCGCACCCAACGCCGGACAAAGGAAGCAGGAACAGGTCGTGACGCCTCCCCCCAACTCGGTCCGCCTGATCGGACACAAGGCCCGCTTCGCCGAGGCGATCGCCCAAATTGATGCCCAGCTCGACTACGACTCGGGTGCCGTGGTGGCGGCACGCCGAGACGAAGTGGTCGCGGCCGCCCGTGCTGCCTACGGGCAGACCGAGGACTTCCGCGGCATCCGCGACGCCTGGGATGCGGTCTTTCCTGATGGCGTCTACAGCGCCAGCGGGTTCGCCCGCGCCAAGGAGCTGGCCTAGGCACCGACGCCGACGCCGACGCCGGCTCGACGCAAACTATGAATACTCTTGTCGCCGAAGATAGGCGGGGGAGGCGAAATGACAGGGGTGTCCATCGATTCAATCGACGAGCACCTGCCTGACGTTCGCGACGAATCTGGAACGGCTCCAGGTGATCGCCGTTTTCGCCCGGATGTCGAAGGGCTTCGCGCAGTCGCCATCGTCCTCGTCGTCCTCTATCACGGGAGCCTGGAAGCACTCAGTGGTGGCTACGTCGGAGTCGATGTCTTCTTCGTCATTTCTGGATTCGTGATTACTGGACTCCTGCTCAGAGAGCGCACGTCCAGCACGCGTACGTCGTTCTTAAGTTTCTACGGTCGGCGCAGTCGCCGCATTATTCCCGCGGCCACCTTGGTCATCGTTGTCACCGTCATAGCGACGTACGCAGTTCTTGGCGCCATCTACGGGAATCCGACAGCGGTCGATGCGAGATGGACGGCGGTCTTTCTGGCAAACTTCCATTTCACCGCGACGGGCACCAACTACTTGACCGCACAGGAGCCGCCGTCCCCGCTACTCAATTTCTGGTCCCTTGCGGTCGAAGAGCAATTCTACTTGGTGTATCCAGCGTTTTTCGCCTTTTTGGCGCTGCTGCGAGGCAGGGTGTCGCTTCAAGCCAAACTTGCCGTCGGCCTGACGGTCGTGATCGTCATCTCGTTTGTCATCTCAGCTGCTCAAACGAATACAAGCGCGACCGCGGCCTACTTCTCGCCGTTCGCCAGAGCATGGGAACTCGCGCTCGGGGCTTTGATCGCTGTGGGCACGAGTTGGCTCCTCCGGATACCCAAGTTTGCTGCCGGAATCATGACCTGGGTTGGCTTGGGAGCGATCGGCTCCTCGGCCGTCGTCTTTGGTGCCAATACGTCATATCCAGGAACGGCGGTCGCGGTGCCAGTTCTCGGGGCTGGATTGGTGATTGCAGGCGGCATCGCCGCTCCACGCTGGGCTGCGGAATCACTTCTGGGACTACGGCCGTTCCGATGGATGGGTCGGCTCTCCTACTCGCTGTACTTGTGGCATTGGCCGATCCTGATCATCGCGGCAGAATCCCTTGGGAAGGCACACCTCTCCTTCAGCCAAAATGTGGTCTGGCTGTTCGTGGCGGTCGGAGCGTCTGTCGTTTCCTACCGATTCGTGGAGAATCCGATGCGACACGCCCGAATCCTGGCTCGCGGATGGGTACCGATTGCGGTTGGAGCCCTGCTGATTACGTTGTCCGTGGTCGTCGCGACGATCGAACTCAATAGTCATTCCGGTCGCGACGATTCACCGATTGCGGTGCGGACGGCAGAGAAGGAAATTATTCCCGCTTCTCCGAGTCAACTCCATCAGCTGTTGGAATCAGCACCCAAGCTGCGATTCCTGCCTTCGGACCTGACGCCGTCGCTGACTCAGGCAGATAACGACTGGGGAGGCCCTCCTTCTCGCTGCTGGCCGGGGCCGCAGCAAACCAGCATCCCGGACTCGTGCGTCTTCGGTAATCCTCGGGGGTCGAAGACCATGGTCGTCTATGGCGACTCTCACGCGGGTATGTGGTTCGACGCACTCGATTCGATTGCGAAACGAGACGATTGGAGGTTGATCGATTTGAGCAAGGGCGCTTGTCCCGCGAACACGCTGCCCTACGAAGATTTGCTCGGAGGTGCACCTGGGCGGCTAAACGTCGCGTGCAATCAATGGCACACGTTCGCGGTGCGCCGGATACGTCAGCTAGACCCAGACCTTTTGGTCATCACGCAGGAGTATGCAAAGGGCGTGAACGCGCGAAACTTCACGGCTCAGCAGTGGCAGAAAGGTCTGAGGACGACTCTGAATCAACTTCGGGTGCCCACGACCCAGGTGGTCGTCCTGGGGAATATTCCGTTACTTCCGTGGAGCGCACCCCAATGCCTTGCCCGAAGCAGCTCAAATATTCAAGCGTGCTCCGTATCGCCTGAGACGGTCCTCACGAAATACAACGAAGCTGAGAGCGTGGCGGCCCACGCAAGCGGAGCTCGCTACGTGAACGTCACGTCATGGTTCTGCTCGAAGACCTGCACGACGGTCGTTGGAAAATACGAGGTGTATGACGGTCAGTATCACGTCACTGCCGACTATTCGATTGTTCTCGAACAAGTTTTGCAGCAGGCCCTTCAACTACCGGCCGACACCTGATCATCACGCGTCGATCCCCGATGAAGGGTGCCGAGCTCTTTTGCGGTCCAGCGGGAGCGGCGTATCGTCGGCGCCTCGGCCGACCCGAGAAACCGCAAGTAGTCTCATGTGTCGCGACGCCATGACACTTCCCCGCGAGAGGTTTGTCGAGCAGGAGTCGCACCAATCCGGCCGCTGCGCCGGCATGCTTCTGCGTGTCCCACTGGACGTACATTCAGTACTCGCGATCGCTGTGGTCTTCATATTGTGACCGCCAGATAACCCGGTTCCGCGGAAAATGAGGGGGTCAAGTCGCCGTCCAGTTCCTGCGCCTTCGTTTCGCTTCCGGGTGCGAGTGTGAACCTGACCAGTCGAGCTAACACCTGCAACCTGCCTGATGACAGAACCCGCAGCCCCATGCAGCTACTTATCAGGGTGCGCGTGCTCGTGATGCCCGGGGTGTTCATGAGAAGGCCCCACATGTCCGCTCTGACCCGTCAACGGGCTGACCTGACCGCGGAAACCCAGCAGCTTGAGGATGAGGAAGCCAACCCGGTTTGGACGTTTGCGCAACTGTGCCGCCTTGGCTTCGGCTTCGTGACCGTCCGTGACGCGAATCTTGTGCGCCTGATTCGCATAGCGCGCCCTACCACTCACCCTTCGAACGCTAGCGGAGAAGGTCCTTGCCGCGCTCTGTTCTCGGGCTTCCAGGGTGACCGGTCCGCCGGAACCTGCTGCACGCTGTGAGCACGTATCCGTCGGCGTCTCCGATTCTGCCTTTCCTCGTCGTCCCCCAGACACATGCGGAGCTACGGCTCTGGGTGCTCAATCGGTGCCGTTCCCCGGCATGGAGGGATGATCTCCCGGCGCAACGAACGATCGGCTGAGCGATGATGTGCCCTGTGGAAGCCGGGCGGGTCCGTTGGCTGTTGGACCCTGCGTCATCGTCGCCATCGTCCTGATTGCTTTCTTTGTTGTCAGATGGGCGTCCTCGGCCCCATTCGGCGGCGACCCGCATGGTCAGATTTTGGCGGAATTGAAGCCAGTCGTGTCCACAGTTCCGCCGGGATCGACTGAGATCAAGACGACTTACACGGATTCGACCCGGCACGGCACATGTCCCGACAGCCCATCCGGGCAATCAGGATGGTACGCGGTGCAAGTCGAGACACAGTTCGTGCCGCCGATCGGCGACGTCGCGAACACCCTCGACGCGCCCCTCGCGGATCTGGGCTGGGTCGCGCTGGCGCCGCTGCAAGGGAGGCAGATACAGAGTGTGTCCGCTACAGGTTCCGTCGCACACTGGACCAAGAGGCTGCGACACGGAATTCAGGGGGATGCATATGCGTATCCGGTTCCTCACGCCCACGCCAACGGTGGTCAGGAAATGGGAATTGTCCGCCACTGCTGATCCGAAGGGACATTCACTTCCGGGCTGCTAGCCCGCCGTCCCCGATCGGCCCACACGGATGGGCTCTTCATGACGGATGTATGGCTCGTAGATTGGCCGCGCCCTACCGTGCTGGTTTACTGGGATCCTGACTCATGGGTGGAGGCACCCCGTGGCCGAACCCGGGCAGCACATGGTGGTCTGCCACTTCATCACTTCCGATGACGTTGAGCGGTCTGCGCGCTTTTACACCGAGGTACTTGGTGGAACCGTGGTCTTCGGTCCGGTGCCCACCAACGTCGCACTCGCCAACAGCTTCATCGTCATCAATTCCGGCGGAGGCCCGACCGACGACAAGCCGCCTGTCACGCTCGAGACGCCGCCCGATCCGGACCGGCTCAGCAGCTTTCTCAACATTCGCGTCCCTGATATCGCCGCCGCATACGAGGAATGGAGTGCCAGGGTGCACAGTTCTTGACGCCACCGAAACAGCACGCATATGAGACCCCATTGCTGTATCCGGGATCCCGACGGTTACATCATTGAGGTCGGGCAAACCACCGACCCACAGGGAGACTGGCTACCCGCCGACTGGTCATCCAAGTGACCCTCCGTCGCCCACCACCACCCGCAGAAGACGGGAGCGGGATGGTGGCCTTGGGTCTCGTGGGAGGTGCTGCTCGGTTCAAGAAGCATGGTCGATCCTCATGGCATCGTGCACGACCTCGGGAGTCTGTACCCGAGAGGCCCCGGCGGCCTGATCACGCTTCCCGACGGCACCGCCGTGGCCATGGACGAACTCGGGGTCGACACGCTCTCACCACAGGGGTTCGAGACCATCGTCAGCTACCCGACCACTGCGAAGGTGAGCTATCTGGGCGTCACCGGGTTTTCTCCCAACGGCATCGCCGCCGGCCCCGATGGCACCCTCTACCTCGATACGTACTACGGCAACGGGTACGCCGACGAGTCCGCCCTGATCTCGATTGCCTCCGAAGGCAAAGGGACCGCTTCGCTGCTCTGGGAGGGAAAGCCGTCGTAGCTCGACCGGGGAGCCCGCCACGGCCACGGCTGTCGATCGGGGCGAGCGGACGCCGGGACCCGTGGCTACGGTGAGGCCGTGACCGGACGACTGCTTGACAAGGTGGCCATCGTCACGGGCGGGGGTGACGGCATCGGGCGCGGCGTCGTGCGCCGCTTCGCCCGCGAAGGGGCCCACGTCCTGGTGGCCGACATCGACGATCGGGCCGGCGAGGCCGTGACCGGTGCCTGCCACGACGAATTCGCCGCCGACGTGCGCTTCGTGCACGCGGATGCCAGTGCCAAGGACGGCGTCACGGCGATGGTGGCCGCGGCCATCGACGCCTGGGGCACCGTGGACGTACTGGTGAACAACGCCTGGGGAGGCGGCGCCCTGGGCCGCTTCGAGGCGACGACCGACGACCAAATGCAGTGGGGCCTCTCCATGGGCCTGATGGGACCGTTCTGGGGGATGCAAGCCGTCCTCCCCATCATGAAGGCGAAGCGCGACGGCGCCGTCATCAACATGTGCTCGTTGAACGGCGTCAATGCGCACATGGGTACGACCTCGTACAACGTCGCCAAGGAGGCGCTGCGCGCGGCCAGCCGGACGGCAGCGCGGGAGTGGGCACCCTGGCAGGTCCGGGTCAACGTCATCTGTCCCGGCGCCAAGACGGCGGCCACCCGTGAAGTCTTTGCCGCGCACCCTGAGCTCGAGGCCGCGGCCGACGCCTCCAACCCGATGGGCCGCCTGGGCGACCCCGAGGAGGACATCGCCCCCGTGGCGGTCTTCCTGGCCAGCGAGGACGCTCGCTATGTGACGGGCAACACGCTGTTCGTCGACGGCGGCGGCCACATCAACGGCGTGGCCTGGGCGCCCGATCTGGGCGACTGAGCAACCGAGCAACCGAGCACGCCATGACCACCCTGGACGGCCTCGTTGCCATCGTCGCCGGCGCCGGGCCAGGCATCGGCCGGGCCAGCGCCACCGCACTGCGGCGGCATGGTGCCGACGTCGTCGTGGCGGCCCGCGACACCACGCGGCTCGAGGCACTGGCGGACGACATCGCCGCCGCTCCCGGCCGACCGGGCGCCCAGGTCGTCCCCATGACCTTCGATCTGGCCGATCTGTCGTCCTGCCGGACCCTGATCGACCGGACGATGTCCCGGTTCGGGCGGCTCGACATTTTGGTGAACGTGGCCACCGCCGGTGGCGAGTACACACCGATGGACGAGGGCGGGTGGGACTCGTGGCGCCTGGCCTTCGAGGTCAACGTCATCGGAACGCTCGAGCTGAGCCGCCTGGCGGCGCGGGCCATGCGTGCGAGCGAGAGCGACGTCGACGACGGCTCCATCATTCAGATCGGCACCATCGGCACCCGCAACGTTCCGGCGGGGCGGGCCCGCTACGCCGCCACGAAGAGCGCCATGGTCACCGCCTCCCTCACCATGGCCAAGGAGCTCGGCTCGTCGGGGGTGCGCGTCAACGTGGTGACACCGGGCTTCACCACCGGAGCCCCGCTCACCGCCATGATCGACGCCATCGCCGCCCGCACCGGGGAGAGCGCCGCCGACGTGTCCGCCCGCATGGCCGCCGGCGCATCGTTGCGGCGCCACGTCGACCCGGAGGACGTCGCCGAAGCCGTGGTGTTCCTGGCCGGGCCGGGCGCGCGCAACATCACCGGGATCGAGCTGCCCGTGACCGCCGGACGATGACGGCCCGCCGGCGCCACCACGTCCGCTGGATGTTCCACTCCACCGCCATGGTGGCCGACTACGACCTCGCCGTGCGGAACCTGGGCACCCTGGTCGGGCTCACCGTCCTGGAGTACAGCGAGTCGACCGAACCGGGCATCGGGCGCCGCGGCGGCATGGCCTGGGCCGGGGACAACAGCATCGAGATCGGTCAGCCCATCGGTGAGGGCGGGGCGGCGCAGTTCGTGACGCGGCACGGGGGCGGCATGCACTCCCTCGCCCTGCAGGTGGAGGACCTCGAGGCCACGATGGCGCACCTGCAGGAGCAGGAGGTCCACATCGCCGCTCGACCCCGCCCCGAGATGTGTTTCAGCGACCCGCGCGATACCGGCGGCGTGTTCTTCCAGTGGAGCACCTTCGAGTTGGACGTCGATCCCCGCTTCGGTGCTCCCCGGCCTGACCCGCCCCCGGCCGGCCGCGTTCTGGCGCCAGCGACGCACCATGCCTTCGTGGGCGCCCTGGTCGACGACCCGCTCGCCTGGGCCGCCACCTTCGCCACCCTGCTCGGGACGAGCGTCACCTTCGCGGACGCCGCGGCCGCGCCCGGCCGTCCCATGGCGGGGGTCTCGCTGGGCGACTGCACCCTCGCTCTCTACCCGCTGCCCGGACCCGACGCTCCCGCATTGTGGGGCCGCCCCTACGAGCGACCCCGCACCCACCTGCTGGCGTTGCGCGTCGACGACCTCGAGGGCGCCGCCGACGCCGTGACCCGGGCCGGTGTTGCCGCCGTCCGGAGGGAAGACGACCTCGTCGTGCTCGACCCGGCCGCCACCGGAGGGGTGCAGGTGGCGCTCACCGGCTCACTGCTCCCCGGCGATCCCCGTCGTCAGTCCACGTCGACCCGCTGAATCCAGAACCGGGCCGGCGGCGGCGCCGTGCCTTCTCCGCCCCGGTGCCGTGACATCCCGAATCGGCCAGGACACGCCGACAAGGTGTCGGCGTCGTACTAGAGGTTCTCACGGATTATGGAGAGAACTCCTCGCTGGAGCGCCTTTCCGCACTCGGTGTGCACGTAGTTCGTGTAGTAGAGGTGCACCCCATCACTGGTGCGGCATACGCCGCCACCCACGTTCGTCTGAAAGTGGCCAGTGGGAGTGATGTAAGGCGAGATGTCGATGAAATGCGTCGAAGGCGAAGACCGGGCGGCCGACCGGATAAGCCGATTGACCTCAACGTGATTGGCTGTCGACGCGGCCGGTCTTGGCTGTCCGTTCGGCAAGATTGGCGGCCGCATCCATGGAACAGACAAAAAATAGATTGGGGCCGCCGACACAGTTCTGAGTTTCCGGATAAGGCCCCGAATACCGCTTTCCACTCGCGCGTCGTATCGGGGCTGAGAGAGGTCTGACTCTTTGCCCTTGATCACGTGCGGGAAGGAGTCCCACCAGCCCATTTCGACGACGATGGCTTGAGGCCCGAAGCTACGCACGTCGGATACCCAGATCGTTGCTTCGCTCTCACATTGAGAACCCAGAGCAAAAGAACCAGAGCGGGGTGTGATCCTCACGTCGTATCCGGTAACGAATCCACACCCGTTGATTGCGGCGTTCTCGATGAGCGTCCCCCAGTCCTCTTGATCGAGAGACAACTGAATTCCCATGGTCAAGGCGACCGAATCACCCAGGACGAGCACACGCTTGGGAGGGCACGTGGCGAAGCTGCCATAAGCGACGAACCCAGGGATCGGCAGGCGAACCTCACACGACGGGTCGCTCCCCTTCCATGGAAAGGCCGGCGTCTGCGCAGCGCCGGACGGTGTGCCGGTACCGATGATCCCGCCGGCCCATAGGGCGATCACAGAGGCGGAGGCAGCGACCCAGCGAGGGAAATGCATCGGAGCAGTATCGTCGTACAGGCGCCAGGACTGTCGCCGGGGGGGATCCTTACGAACCTCCGGCCCTGATCGTCTCAATCGGGTCGAGGCTTCTCGTCGCTTCCGGGGGCCATGAGCTGGGACGCGGCGAACCGGCGAAGGTCAGACGGAGTGGCCTGAGAGCCTTGATTCGTTTCCAGGCCATCGCCGTCGAGTAGTCGGGAGAGAAACACGTTGAGAAACGGATACCAGCGGTGGCACCCGCGTCCCGTCAGTCCGCGTCGACCCGCTGAATCCAGACCCGCACCGGCGACGCGAGCAACTCGTCGTCAAGCTCCAACACGGTGCCCTCGCCCAGACCGGGACCGGGCACGATCTCGACCGCCAGCACCTCACGGCCAATGAAGTCGAAGAAGTCGGCGAGGGCGTCGAGGCCGACCTGGTACAGGCGGATGCGGTCGGACACCTCCAGGCCGCTCGCCTTGCGCAGGTCCTGCACGAGCCGCACGACGTCGCGGGACAGCCCACGCCTGCGCAGCCCCTCGTCGAGATGCAGGTCCAGCGCCACCACCTCACCGCCCTCCCGGCCCACGGCGAAGCCCTGCTGCCCCCGGACACGCGACTGCACGTCCTCGGGTGACAGCTCGACGTCCTGGCCCCCGATCACAATGGTGATGGACTGGCCGTCCTCGAGCGCGGCGGTCACGGCTGCACCGTCGAGGGCCTTGAGCGCCGGCTCGACCTCGCGCACGAGATCCTTCAACCGGGAGCCGAGCGTCTTGAAGTTCGGCTTGAGCTCGAACTGGATGACCTCGCTGAGCTCGTCCGCCGTGTCGACCTCGTCGACGTTCAGCTCGTCCGCCACAATGTCCCGCAGGATCTCGGGCGAGCCCGCCGGCAGGAAGACCAGCGCCCGCTTCAGTGGTTGGCGCACCTTGACCGACGCCTCGCCCCGGGCGGCACGCCCCAGGGACGTCAAGCGGCGGGCCAGCGCCATCTGCGCCTCCAGGTCCGGATCGACGATCGACGCGTCGGCCACGGGCCAGTCGGCCAGGTGGACCGACTCGTCCTCGCTGGCGCCCGTCAGCTGCCGCCACATGGCGTCCGAGACGAACGGGCACAACGGCGCCAGCAACAACGAGAGTGTCGTCAAGACCTCGTGCAGGGTCGCCTGCGCGGCCAGGGTGTCCCCGGCCGGCGCGTCGGGGTCGGTGCGCCAGAAGCGCCGGCGGCTGCGCCGCACGTACCAGTTGGAGAGGTCGTCGACCAGGTCTCCCAGCGCGGTCGCGGCGGCCAGGGGCTCGTACGTCGCCAGCGCGTCGGTCGCCGTCGCCGTGGTGCTGGCCAGCCGCGACAGGATCCAGCGGTCGAGCGGCCCCCGCTCCGCCAGCGCGGGGACCCCCGCATCCGCCGGGTCGAATTCGTTCAGCGACGCGTACGTCGTGAAGAAGCTGAACGTGTTCCACAGCGTGAGCAGCATGTCGCGCATTGCCGTGTCGATCGCCGCCAGCGTCGCCCGCGTCGGTGTCCAGGGCGACCCCTGCGAGAACATCCACCAGCGCATGGCGTCGGCACCGCGCGTGTCGAGGATCGACCAGGGGTCGATGATGTTGCCGAGCGACTTGGACATCTTGCGGCCGTCCGCGTCCACAATGTGCCCGAGGCACACCACGTGGCGGTACGGGCTCTCGCCGAAGACAAGCGTGTTGATGGCCAGCAGCGAGTAGAACCAGCCGCGCGTCTGGTCGATCGCCTCGGAGATGAAGTCGGCCGGAAAGGTGAAGGCCTCGGCCGAGCCCGGCACGTGGGGATACCCCACCTGGGCCGCCGGCATGGAGCCCGAGTCGAACCAGGCGTCGATGACCGGCTCGACCCGCCGGCACACCGCCAGCTCGTCGACCTCGTCGACCGCGCCGACGTCGGCTGCGCACGTCCCGCACGGGAACGTCACCTCGTCAATGGTCGGCCGGTGCGGATCGATGCCGGTCACGTCCCGCCCGCACAGCTCCGACAACTCGCGCAGTGAGCCCACGCAGCGCACGTGCCCGCGCCCGCAGCGCCAGATCGGCAGCGGCGTCCCCCAGAAGCGGTCACGCGACAGCGCCCAGTCGACGTTGTTCTCGAGCCATTCGCCGAAGCGCCCGTCGCGGATGTATGCCGGGTGCCAGTCCACCGTCTGGTTCGCCGCCAGCAGGTCGTCCTTGCGGGTCGAGGTGGCGATGTACCAGCTCGGCTTCCCCCAGTAGATCAGCGGCGTCCGGCAGCGCCAGCAGTGCGGGTACGAGTGCACGTAGGGGAAGCGGCGCAGGAGCAGACCGGCCGACTCCAGCCGGTCGTTGATGTCGTGGTTCGCTTCCCGCACGTCGCGCCCGGCCAGCCAGGCCACGGCGTCGGTGAAGCGTCCGTCCGGCCCGACCGGGTTCAGCGACGGCAGGCCGTTCTCCCGGCCGATCTGGCGGTCGACTTCACCGAAGGCCGGCGCCAGGTGCACGAGGCCCGTGCCTTCCTCGGTCGTCACGTAGGCGGCCGGCACCACCCGCCAGCCGTCGGCGCCGTGCGGCACGTCGACGTCGTCGAACGGCCGCTCGTAGCGCAACCCGACCAGCGCCGACCCCGGCACACGCGCCGTCACGCGCGCTGAGGCTCCCTCGCCCATGACCGCGTCGACCAGCTCGTCGGCCATCACGACCCCGTCGACGACGGCGTAGACCAGCTCGGGGTTGGCCGCCACGCCGGTGTTGGAGAGCAGTGTCCACGGGGTGGTGGTCCACACGCCCAGCCACTCCGCCTCCGGCCCCAGGCCGGCGGCCGCCGCCGCGTCGCGGTCGACCAGCCGGAAGCGCACGTAGGCCGACTCGTCCTCCTCGTCGCGGTAGACGTCGGGCTGGCCCAGCTCGTGGCTCGACAGCGCGGTGCCGCATCGGGGGCAATAGGGCACGACCTTGAGGTCCTCGTAGAGCAGGCCCTGGTCGAAGAGCTGCTGCAGGTGCCACCAGACCGACTCGATGTACGTCGGGTCCAACGTCCAGTACGCCGCGTCCATGTCGACCCAGTAGCCGATGCGGGTCGTCAGGCGGGCGAACTCGTCGACGTAGGAGTAGACGGATTCACGGCACAGCCGGGTGAACTCGGCGATGCCGACCTGCGTCTCGATCTGCTCTTTCCCCGTGATGCCGAGCCTCTTCTCCACCTCGACCTCGACCGGCAGCCCGTGCGTGTCCCACCCGGCCCGCCGGGCCACATAGGCACCGGCCATGGTGCGGAAGCGGCAGAAGAGGTCCTTGTAGACCCGGGCCCAGACGTGGTGCAGGCCGGGCATGCCGTTGGCGGTGGGCGGCCCCTCGAAGAAGACCCACGGCTCTGCCCCCTTGCGCTGCTCGACGGAGCGCTCGAAGACGTGCTCGGCCGCCCAGCGGGCCAATTCGGCCTGCTCCAAGGCGACGAAGTCGATGTCAGGGGGGACGGGTGTGAACACGGGAAGCGGCAGCCTATGTGCGGCGGGAACAGGCGCCCCGGCCACGTCGGAAAGGATAGAGGGTATGCCTCGACCCTCTTCTGCCCTGGCGCTGGCCGTCGAGCCGTACGCGGACGACGGTCCCCGCTGGGTGGTGGCACAGGCCGAGGCCGAGCTCGTGGTGCGCTACGGCTACCTCCACCACGGCGAGACCGGCCTCACCGCCGCCATGTTCGATCCTCCCGCCGGTGCCTTCGTGGTGGGCCGCGCCGGTACCGCCGGACCGGTCGTCGGCGGGGTCGGGGTACGTGCGGTCGACCACGACGTCCCCGGCCGCCGGGGCGAGATCCGCCGGCTCTGGGTCGATCCCGACTGGCGCGGCCGGGGCGTCGGCCGCCGCCTCATGGAGGCCGTCGAGCGGGCCGCCTGCGACCTGGGCCTGACCTCCCTCCGCCTCATCACGGGGTCCCGACAGCCCGAGGCCGTCGCCCTCTACGCCGCCACCGGGTGGGAGCCCGACCCGGCCAACGGCGAGGCCAACGGATTCCGCTTCACCAAAGAGCTGGTGGCCGTCCCATGACCACCGCGCCCTTCGAGGTGATCTGCGAAATCGAGCCGGCGACCACTCCGGACCTGACCAGGGTGCGCCACCAGATCGGCGTGCTGAGCCCGGTGGCCACCACCTTCCTCATTCCCGACAACCACATCGGGCGGGCCACCGTCTCGAGCGTCGCCGTCGCCCACGAGGTGCAGCAGATGGGCGGCCGGTCCATCGCCTGCCTCAACGCCCGCGACCGCAACCTGCTGGGCTTCCGCCGCGACCTGCTGACGGCGGCGGCGTACGGCGTGGACCAGTTCCTCTTCGTCTACGGCGACGAGCCCCTGGCCGGCGCCCGCACCAGCGAGCTCACGGTGCGCACCATGCTGGCCGAGGGGCGTGACTACGCCGCCACCCTGCATGACCACGACCGCGACCGGGACCGCGGCCCGGACCGGGGCGGACGGGGCGGTCGCCGTGTCGGCGGCCCCGCGATGCGCTTCGGCGCCGCCTGCGGCCTGCGTCCGCTGCCGGCCTTCAAGAGGTCGGCCGACTTCCTCTGCGTGCAGGTCGGCTTCTCCCTCGACGATCTCCTGGCCTGGCGAGCCACGGTGGAGGTGGACGTCCCCGTGTACGCCGGCGTCATCGTGATCGCCAGCGCCGCCATGGCCCGCACCTTCACCATTCCGGGGCTCACCGTGCCGCCGGACCTCGTCGCCAGGCTGGAGATGGATCGCAACGCCGGCGTCGACGCCGCCTGCGATCTGGTCGTCGCCATCCGCGACTCGGGCGCCTTCGACGGCGTGCACCTCGTTCCCGTCGCCCGCTACCGCGAGGTGGCGGCTCGCCTGGAGCGGGAGCTGCGCGGCCCCTAGCGAGGCGACGGTGCCACGTACCTTCACCAGCCGCCTCGCCATGGGGCCCCGGCCGGGGCGCCGCGTCAGACGCCGGAGGTGAGCGCGTGCTCGAGCGCGTCGAGCGAGGCCTCCGTGACGTCGAGGAGCGAGTCGACGACGAGGTCGGCCAGACCGAAGGCGGGGTGACCGCCCTCCCCCTCCTCGGGCACGGCGATGCAGGTCATGGACGAGGCCTTGGCGGCCAGCACGCCGGCCGGTGCGTCCTCCCAGACCAGACAACGCTTCGGCGCCGCGCCCAACTTCGCCGCCGCGGTGAGGAACACGGCCGGATGCGGCTTGCCGTACTCCTCGTCCTCGGCCGAGTGCACGAGATCGAAGCTGCCACGGAGGCCGAAGTGTGCGAGCGCGGCATCGATCAATCGGTATTGCGAGGAGGAGGCGACCGCCAGCGGCAGGCCGCGGGCGCGGCACAGTGCGATGGCGTGCGCCGCACCCGGCTTCAGCTCGCCCTTGGTGGTGATCAGCTCTATGACGCGGTCGACGATCGCGACCGCCACCTCGGCCGGTGTGGGCGTGGCGCCGGGCCACGGGTACAGCGCGTACCAGTGCGCGGTCACCTCGTCCACGAACATGCCCTTGGTGGAGCGGCAGCCTTCGACGGCCAGCGGGACCCCGAGGCCGCCCAGGATCTCTATCTCGGCCTCGTGCCAGAGGATCTCCGAGTCGATCAACAGCCCGTCCATGTCGAAGATGGACGCGGCGAACCCCGCCGGTACGGGGTGCGGCGGTTTCAAGCGGTCAGCTGCGCCTCGATGTCGGCGATGATCGTCGGGTCCTCCGGCTCCACCTGGGGCCGGTAGCGCGCCACGACGTCACCTTCGGGGGAGATCAGGAACTTCTCGAAGTTCCACGTGATGTCGCCGGCGTTGCCCTCGGCGTCCTTCTTCTGGGTCAGCTCGGCGTAGACCGGGCTGCGGTCGTCGCCGTTCACGTCGATCTTCTCCATCAGCGGGAAGGTCACGCCGTAGGTGGTCGAGCAGAACGTCGCGATCTCCTCGGCGGTCCCCGGCTCCTGGCCCAGGAACTGGTTGCACGGGAACCCGATGACGGAGAAGCCGCGGTCCCCGTAGGTCTTCTGCAGGCGCTCGAGACCTTCGTACTGCGGGGTCAACCCGCACTTGGAGGCGACGTTGACCACGAGGAGGGCCTTGCCCTTGTAGTCACCGAGCGTGGCGTCCGCGCCCTGGAGCGTGTGGATGGGGATGTCGTAGAGAGCCATGCGCCCGACCCTACCGGGCACCGCTGACGCCGTGCCGGGGCCGTAGGGTTGTCACCCGTGCACGCCGTCGTGATCAGGGAGGGCCAGCTCCATTGGGAGGAGCGGGACGACCCCGTCGCCGGCGACACCGAGTTGCTGGTGGCGGTGCGGGCGGCCGGGTTGAACGCGGCGGACCTGGTGCAGCGGGCGGGCTTCTATCCCGCCCCGCCCGGCTGGCCGGCCGACATCCCGGGCATGGAGTTCGCCGGCGAGGTGGTGGCAGTGGGCCGGCAGGTCACGCTGTACGCCCCCGGGGACAGGGTGATGGCCGTGGTGGGCGGCGGGGCGCAGGCCACGCTGGCCGTCGTCGACGAGGCCCACGCGCTGCCGGTGCCCGACGGCGTGCCGTGGACGGAGGCCGGCGGCTTCCCCGAGGTCTTCACCACCGCCTACGACGCGCTCTTCCGGCAGGCCGGTCTGCAGATGGGCGAGCGCGTGCTCGTCTCGGGTGCGGCGGGAGGCGTGGGCACGGCCGGGGTGCAGCTGGCCGCGGCGGCCGGCGCCACCGTGACGGCCACGGTGCGCAACCCGGACCGGCGGGCGGCGGTGGCGGCGCTGGGCGCCGACGCGGTGCTGGCGCCCGGTGACGAGGAGGCACGGGCGCCCTACGACGTCGTGCTCGAGCTGGTGGGCGCGCCGAGCCTGAGCGCCGTGCTGCCCCACCTGGCGCCCTGGGCGCGTGTGATCGTGATCGGCGTCGGTGGCGGCGGCCGCATGGAGCTCGAGCTGATGACGCTCATGCGTTTGCGCGCCAGCATCGGCGGTTCCACCCTGCGCGCCCGCAGCCGGGGCGAGAAGGCCGAGGTGGCGAGCGACATGGCGGCGCACGTCCTGCCGGCGCTGCGGGCGGGCCGGCTGCAGATCCCCGTCTGCGAGACGTTCCCGCTGGCCGAGGCCCAGGCCGCCTACGACCGCTTCGCCGCCGGCGCCAAGTTCGGCAAGGTGGTGCTCGTCGCCCCGTGATGGAGGCCGTCCTCTTCGACGGGGACCAGACACTGTGGGACTTCGAGCGCGTCATGCGCGCCGCGCTGGTGGCGACGGCCGCCGAGCTCGGCGTCGCCCGGCCGGGCCCGTTCGCCGACGCGCTGTCCTGGGAGGACCTGCAGGCGGACCGCCAGGTGGTGGTCGAGGAGTATCCCGACGTGTGGTCGCTGGCCGAGCTGCGCGTGCTCGGCTTCGCCCGCACCCTGCGGCGCCGGCGGGCCGCCGAGGGGGGTGACGAAAGCGCGGACGACGAGTTGGCGCGCGAGCTGGCCGCGTCGTATTTCACCCACCGCGACCGCGACCCGGCCCTCTTCCCCGACACGCTCCCCGCGCTGGACGCGCTGCGGGGCGACTACCGGCTCGGCCTGCTCTCCAACGGGAGCCGGCTGCCCGAGACGGTCGGCCTGGCCTCCTACTTCGAGACGGTGGTCTTCGCGCAGGACCACCGCGTGGCCAAGCCGGACAGGGCGATCTTCGAGGTGGTCGAACGCGAGCTGGGCGTCGGGCCCGAGGCGTGCGTGCTGGTGGGCGACCACCCGGTCAACGACGTGGCCGGCGCGCACCACGCCGGCTGGCGCGCCGTGTGGCTGGACCGCGACGGCGCCGTCCTGTTCCCCGACGAGGGGCCGCGACCCGATGCGGTCGTGGCCTCGCTGACCGAACTGCCCGACGTGCTGGACCGGCTCGGTTGAGCGCCGGCCGCTACCTCTTGGCGGCGAAGGTGTCGAGGCCGGCCTCCCACACCGACCTCCCCGCCTCACCGTGCAAAGCCGCATCGACCAGCATCAGAGCGACGCCGTCCGCGGTCGTGGCATCGAGCGCGACGGCCGTGGACTGCGCCAGCGCCTCGCCGACGTGCCGCCTGACCTCGGCGCAGAACCCGACGTCCTTGTGCCGGCGGATGACCTCGACCAGCAGCGGCGTCGTCGTGGTCAGGTCGGTGGTGGCCAGCAGCAGATTGCGGATCGCCGCGACCTCCGCGCCTCTCATGTTGATGGCGATGGCCTCCGCCTCGACCGAACTGCCCACGGCGTAATCCATGCAGCGCTGCGCCAGGACAAGGTCGTCGGGGAAGAGGTCGACGGTCTTGGACCATTCCACTCCGACCTCCTTCGCCAATGCGTCCCGCGATGGATGGCGGCCGGAGGCGTAGACGTCCAGCGCGGCCTCCACGAGCCTCCGCTCCGCTTCGTCAGCCCGATTGGGCGGATCGAGCAGGCCGGGCTCCGACAGGCTCCACATGATCCCCCACTGCGTCTCGACGACCAGCTCCGTATCGAAGAGATCCGGCTGCACGTGCCAGTGATGGATGAAGCCCTCTGTCGACGCCATGATCGCCAACACGATCTCGCGCATGGAGTGCTGGTGCTTGGGGCGCCGCCGCAGTCGGCGCATGGCAATGGAAAGTCCGGCGACGAACCCGTCCACCAGCTCGGCAGTGTTGGCGCGCCGCATGGCGATGATCTCCCGCGCGATGGTCGCCTGATCGGCGTCGTCCTCCTCTCGCGCCTGCTGGAGATGGGCGCACGCGGCCGTCGTCACGATGCTCGTCGCCAGGAGGCCTTCCTCGCGGCAGGCCTCGACGAAGTTGGCGCGCAGGAACACGCGCAGGGTCTGCTCCATCGCCTCGGCCTCGCGGAAGCTCTGGGCGACCAAGGCGAAGACGGCCTGCATGGTCTCCCGCGTGGCATCGGGCGCGCCGCAGACGTGGAACGAGGCGAGGTCGAAAGGCGTCCGGCCCGCCTCCCCGTCGAACGCCCGCTTCACCGCCCTATCGACCGTCGAGACGTCCACGCCGGCGAAGGCACCCCGGGGCACGGCGCCCCGGCTGTTGGGGCCGCGGAGCGCGGCGAGTGCGTTCCGCTCCAGGATCTCGACCGCTTCGTTGGCCAGGCTCGGACCGGGGGGCCTGCCCCTGGCGGGGCGTCGATCATCGGGTGTCACGGAGCCTCCGCTCGCTGGCGCACATTTCCACACCACTACTATCGCCTAATTCGGCCATTTGCCCGCATTGCATAAATTTCGTTCCTCCGAAATCATGCGTGCCTGCGCCATGGCGACCGCAGATCTGTTGACACGGAGGGCGGCCATGCGACGACTCGGGGCGAATTCGACCATGCACGGGGGACGATCCTTGTGGGGTACAAGGCGTCGACGCCTGCCGGCCATCCTGCTGGCGGCCGCGTGACGTTGGGGGTCTCGGTAGCCGTGCTCGGTGCGCCGGCGCGACCGGCCGGGGCCGATTCGGTCGGCCCACCATCACCAGCGCCACCGTGGGCCAGGCGATGAGCTTCACCGTCACGACAGCGGGCTTCCCGACCCCGGCGCTGACCCTCACGGGGACACCACCGACCGTGGTGCACTTCATCGACAACGGCGACGGGACGGCTGCCCTCTCGGGCACCCCGACCGGCACGGCCAAGACCTACGCACTGAAGATCGTGGCCAAGAACGCAGCTGGCACGGCCACCCAGAGCTTCTCGCTGGTGCTCCAGCACTAGGAGGCCGCTCCCCGCGTGAACCCCGCTACCGGACCGCTACGAGCGGCACGGCGTCGTCCGGGACGCGGCCGCCGGGGTGGCCTCCCGCGGCCCGCACCACCGGCTGTCCCGCGGCCTCCATGTCGGCGATCACGTACTCGAGCAAGGCGGCGCCGTGCGTCGACGCCACCGCCACGTCGTGACTCCAGGCGGTGGCGTCGCGCAGGCATTGCAGCCGCATCACGTCCCCCACCGCCTGGTTGTTGGGAAAGATCCCCGAGTAGGTGAGGTCGAGCTCCTCGAGGGCGTCGCCGACGTGGGCCGACTCGGGCCGATTGAGCGGCAGGTCCACGTAGAGCGCATCCACGCCGTCATCGAACAGCCGCGCCCGCTCCGCGCTGACCCGCGACGCGAGGTCGTCACCGGCCTGGCTCACGGTCAGCACGGCGACGTTGTCGCCGTCATCCATTTCGACGTGGACCTGGGCGTGGGCGGGAAGGTCCGTGCGTCGCGGCGTATCGGCCAGCCGGGAGCGGAAGTCACAGATCTCGATGGTGTCGCGCACAATGGCGCGGTGGCGGGCCGGCGCGAAGACGACCCGCTCGGCACCGGGCCGCATGCGGAGGAAGAAGAGCGCGGCCGAGGTGCGCCCCACCCGCGACCCGGAGGCGGCGTTGTTGTCGACGGTGGCGGGGATGAACCCGAGCATGAAGCCGGTCTCGTGGCCGCCCAGTTGCAGGAGGGCCTTCTGGCTGAACGGATGGGCCGCCGTCGCCTCGCTGTACATCCCCATCAGGCCGAGGGCGGCGGCCCGGTCGACGAGGTACCGCTTCACGGTGGTGAAGATGTGCCGGCCACGGGCCGCCGGCAGCGTGAGCGCCTGACCGGCATGACCCACGACGTCGTCGGGCGCACTCAGGACGAGCCCGGAGTGGCAGAGCAGCTCGCCGTCGGCGGTCTCGGCGATGGCGGAGAGGAGGAGCCCCGCCGCGATCCGGCGCGCCACCTCTGCGGCGTCGTAGGTCCACCGCACGGGGTAGGTCTCGCCGTAGACGGCCCGGACGGCAGCCCCGAGCCGGTCCGACTCGGAAGGATCGAGCAGGCGGATCTGCAGGTCGTCGACCCAGAGGGGATCCGGCGGCGTCGGTGCAGAGGCGGGCACGGTCAATCCTTAGCAGAGCCGCCCGAGGGGTCGGCGGACGCCCGTCACTGCGGCGGCAGCACGCTCTCCTCCGGCTCCGGCGACGCCGACGCGCCAGTGGCCGTGGCGTCGGGCACCGGCCTGTCGTGCCCGAGCAGCACGGCGGTCCAGAGCCCGATCAGGAACGGAGGCACCGCATACCAGTACCACTCGGTGTGTCCCAGCGCGACGGCCGTGAGCACGACCACGAACAGCGCATAGGCGACCAGCACGACCATGCCGGTATGCCGGCGCAGCCCGCGTTCGCGGTAGGCGAGCAGGAGGACGACGGTCGTCAGCCCGGCGTACCACAGCGCCACGAGGACCTCCCGGTCGGTGGTGACCCCGAGGCCCACGATCGCAGCGGGAAGCAGGAGACCGCACGCGACGTTCAACGCGTTGCTGTTGAGCGCGGTGCTCAACATGGCGGTGCCCCGACCGCGGCGGGCCAGGTACATGGCAGCGACCGCGTTGGGCAGGCTCGTCACCGCGGCCAGCACCAGCGCGCCCACGACGATGTTCGGGATGTCGAAGCGCACACCCAGGCTCTGGGCCGATCGCTCCATGAGGACGGAAGCTCCCACGACGACCAGGAGCGCGAGCGCGGCCACGGTCACGTCGAGGCGCTTCGAACCGGGGATCAGCGCGGGGTGCAGTTCCATCTCCTCCTCCCGGATCGCGCGCGTGAGCCAGCGGCCCACCCGCGAGCGTGCCGGTCGAGTGTGCCGGCGGGCGGCGAGGACGGCGTACGGGACGAGCACGACCGCGACGAGCACGAGGCCCACCGACGGCGACAGGTCACCGAAGACGACGAGCACAGCGGCGGCGGCGACCCACAGCGAGATCGCGCCCGTCAGCAGCACGCACACGTCGGTGCAGCGCGACCCACCCCGCGGCGACGGCACCGAGGCCGAGCAGTGCGGCGAGATTGAACACGTTCGAACCGACCACCACGCCCGACCCGATCTCCTGCTGGTGGCCGATCAGCGCACTGACGGCGGAGGTGATCTCGGGCGCGTCGGCGGCGAGCGCGGCGATCAGTCCGAGCATGGCCTCGGTGACGCCGAGACGGTTGCCCATGCGCTCTATGCGCGAGACCAACACCCAACTGGACCCCAAGCTCACCGCGGCCCCGAGGACGAACGCGACGACGTCGGCCGGCGTGTTCACGGCTTGGCGCGGGCGGCGGGTGTCGAAGCGGGCAAGGGCACGGTCCTTCTCGGTTACGTGCCGACCAGTCTTCCCGGCTCTCCGCCGCCCCACACTAGGGCTCAGCACGCGACGCCCGCCGCGAACGAAGACGGTCGCGTGCAGCGCCACCGCGGCGATGTTCGAGGCGTGAGGAGGTGCAGTCATGCATCCGGCTCTCGACGATCCCCGAGTACGAACTTCACCTCGGTTGCGTCCCGACGCGCCGGCGTCCCGTCGTGCCCGCCAGCGGGCACGACGAGGGGTTGCCACGTGCCCGCGCCCGTGCCCCGCACGCGCCCTGCGGTCGGATCGGGAGGAGGCGTCTCGGCGGCCGGCCCCTCGGCTGTCCTCGGCGACCCGGGAGCCGCCCACCGCCATGTCGATCGAACTGACGTGCGCACGCGCCGCGAAATGCCAGTTACCGGCGGTCTGGTACTACCGGTGGTGGGATCGACCCTGGGCGCCGGGACCGCCCGGTTGCGGGCGGTCCCACTGCGCCGGCCCCTACCCACACACGGGTGAGGAGACCGAACACATGTTCGCACCTGTCGCCGAACAGGGGATTCTGGGCACGTGCCCCGCAGCGACCACCGGCAGGGGAAGAAGAGTGCTTTGACCTCGACTTCTACAGAGAGAACCGACGGGCCCGTCCCTCGTGGTCGGCGCTCCCGGGGACATTCGAGAGGACCCGCAGGGGTCGACTTGCCCCGCCCGGGTGTTTCCCGTCTCCGCCTTGAGCCCCACCCTCCGGGGACCGAAGGCCCCCAGCCGGTGTCGTTCCACCCCCGGCGTTTCCGTCTGCGCACGGTCCGCCACCCGGGTCACCGACACGTGACGATCCCGCGAACTCCGGCCGGCGCCTCCCGAGCCACTTGCACCGCTGCGCTCCTGCCAGTAGGCAGTCCCTGGCGCGTTGTTCGAGGAGGTTCCGTTGTCGGTCTCGGGAAAAAGTATTTGACGGCAAATTGGCCGCCTGCGCGCTTGTCGTCGTCGCCGTCGTCGTGAGCGTCCTCGGGGTCGCCGCACTCCCCCAGGCGGCATCCGCCGAGGGGGTCTCCGCCCGAGGGACCGTGACCATCGCGACTCCCTGCTGGGACGTCGGGTTCGGTTCGGTCCAAGCGGTGCTCACCTCGCCTCTCGGACCGGTCGGGAGCGTCTCGGGCACGCTGTCGGCCTGGGCGAAGGGTCCGAACTCGACCATGTACGGGGGTCAGGTCGCGTTGGTCGGCGCCGTGGTCACGCTCTACCACGTCTACCCGGGCACCTATTCCGTGCAGCTCGCAGGGCACGACACCCAGGGGACGACGTACAACTACGACGGAATGCTCGTGATCCCCTCGTGCAACGACAACTCCGTCGGCATTGCGGACGAGCCCAACCCCGACGGTGGGTACCTCACCGTGACCGACGCGGCGGCGGTGGTCTCGCATGGGCCCAACCACTCCACCGACACGCCGAGCCCGCTCGTGAACGAGATGCACGCGCCGATCGTGGGCGTCGGCGCCTTCGCCTCGGCATCGGGCGGCGGAAACGGAGACTCCTACTACTTCGCGGCAGCCGACGGTGGGGTCTTCACCACCAACGCGCCCTTCATGGGATCGGCGGTCGGACTCAGCCTGCACGCGCCGATCGTCGGCATCGCGCTCCACTCCCGATCACGGCGGATACTGGCTGGTGGGCGCGGACGGCGGCGTGTTCGCCTTCGGCGACGCCGGCTACTTCGGCTCCATGGGAGGCCAGCACCTCAACCAGCCCATTGTGGGCATTCAGGGAGATCCGGCGACCGGTGGCTACTGGCTGGTGGGCGGTGACGGCAGCGTCTTCGCGTTCAACGCGCCGTTCTACGGTTCCGCCGCGGCGCTCCACCTGAACGAGCACATCGTCGGCATGGAGACCGACCCGTACGGGAGCGGCTACCGGTTGGTGGCGTCCGACGGTGGCGTCTTCAGCTACAACGAGCCCTTCTACGGGTCGATGGGGGGACAGCCCCTCACCGGCCCCATCGTCGGCATCGCGCAGGACCCGGCGACAGGCGGCTACTGGCTGGCCAGCTCGAACGGCGGTGTCTTCGCCTTCGGTGCGCCGTTCTACGGAGCCTGAGGTCCGCGCCGGCTCACGTCCGGGTGAGAATCCTCAGCGGGTGAGGATCACCACGCCGGCGTTGGCCCCGCGCCCCACCGTGTGCGACAGCGCCACCCGGGCGCCCTCCACCTGACGCGGACCGCTCTCGCCGCGCAGCTGCCGCACCAGCTCGACCACCTGCCCCAGCGCGGAGGCGCCCAGCGGCTCGCCCTTGGACAGCAGTCCGCCGCTCGGGTTGACGGGAAGGCGGCCGCCCAGCTCCATCGCGCCCGAGTCGAGCAATGCCGCCGAGCCGCCCGGTTCACACAGCCCCAGCTCCTCGCATGATCCGAGCTCCCGCGCCGCGTCGGTGTCCTGGCACTCCACCACGTGGAGATCGGACGGGCCGACACCCGCCTCTTCGTAGGCGTCGGTGGCCGCCAGCGTGGTCGGCGCCGGCGCGTCATCCTGCGCCAGGCCGGCCAGCGGCGTGGACTCGCTCAGCACCGAGCCGGGGATGTGGGAGCGCAGCACGGCGGCCGCCAGCGTGACGCCAGAGGGAGCCAGGTCGGCCCGCCGCAACACGAGCGCGGCGGCACCTTCGTTGGGTGAGCAGAGCATGAAGAGGTGCAGCGGCTCGCACACGACACGCGACCCCAGCACCGCCTCGACCGTCGTCTCCTTCTGGTACATGGCGTCGGGGTTGGCGGCGCCGTGCCGGCGGTTCTTGACCACCACGCGGGCCAGGTGGTCCTTGGTCACGCCCGACGTCAGGCAGAGGCGCTGCGCCCGCAGGCCGAAGAAGGCCGGCGTCGCCGCCAATCCTGCCTCCTCCTGCCAGGGCTCGAAGAAGGACGAACGGATGATGCCCCGGGGCATCTTCTCGGTCCCGAAGACGAGCACCGTGTCGTACTGTCCGGCGCGGATGGCCGCCGCAGCCAGCATGAGGGCGGCGCCTCCGGACGCGCA
Organism: uncultured Acidimicrobiaceae bacterium; assembly: GCA_963843365.1. Lineage (GTDB taxonomy): Bacteria > Actinomycetota > Acidimicrobiia > Acidimicrobiales > RAAP-2 > Bog-473. Next base: position 481,552 of record CAWJKG010000002.1, read on the forward strand.
GCCCGCCTCGATGTCGAGGATGGGCATGCCCGTCATGCCCAGGCGGCTGAGCACCTTGTGGCCCGTCGCGACCCCGCCGTAGGCGGTGCCGCAGAAGGCAGCCTGGAAGTCACCCTTCCCGATGCCGGCCTCGTCCAGCGCGGCCCGCACGGCGACCACACCCATGTCGGTGGTCGAGACGCCGTCGAAGCGACCGAAGGGATGCAGGCCGACACCGGCCACGTTGACCCCGGTCATGCCGGCGCGAAGGCGTAGGTGACCACGTCGTTCCCATCGTCGTCGCGGTGCAAAGGCACGATGCGCAGCTCCATGGCCTGTCCCTCGGTGAGCGCGCCCGGATCGCTCTCCGTCAGGCGCGTGATGACGCGCACGCCGTCGGGCAGCTCGACGACGCCGATGCCGAACGGCACCTCACCCAGGTAGCCGGGGGGCGGTGCCGTCACGGCCGTCCAGGCCCACAGCGTCCCCCGGCGCGAGAGCTCCACCGGCTCCGGATCGGGCGTGGCGCAGTAGGTACAGGCGTCGGCCCGCGGGAAATGCACGGATCCGCAGGCCCCGCAGCGCGTGCCCAGCAGGGCCGGGGGGTCCCCGTCGGTGAAGAGGCCCTCCCGGACCAGGACCCGTCCGGTCAACTGAGCTCGACCATCTCGAGGCCGTCGAATTCCCAGTAGGCGCGCAGCGAGGCGATCTTGCCGGCCCCGTCGGTCTTGTACGTGTAGACGCCGTGGACCACCGCCTGGTGGGTGCCGCCGGCCAGGGTGGTCCGGATGACGCCCACGTCGGCGACCTCGTCACCGCAGAGGTACGACTCGGCGATCTCGAAGTCGATGGCCTCGCCCGAGGCGATGACGGTGTCGTAGAAGGCAGCGATGGCGTCGCGCCCGTGGTGCCCCTTGCCCTCCGGGTCGAAGGCTGACGGCCCGATGGGGTCCTGCACGAAGGCGTCGTCGGCGAACAGGCTCAACCAGCCTTCACGGTCGCCGGCCGTGACGGCAGCCCGGGATTTGAGGCCCAGCTCGCGGGCGTTCAGCGGTGCGTCGGTCATTGTTCCTCCCTCTCAGCGAACCTTGTCGATGACCTCGTCGGCGAAGTGACGCAGGCTGTCGACCTTCGTCGCCAGCGTCTCGGTGTCCTGCTCCACGCCGTAGGGCCAACGGAAGCCCACGATGACGTCGGTGACGCCGAGCTCCTCGAGCCGGCGGACCCCGTCGACGGTGTAGGCGTCGAGCGAGATCACGTGGACCTCGAACGGCTTGTCCTCGGTGCCGTACTCCCTGCGCAGCTCGGCCAGGCGCGCCAGCAGGCCCGGGAGGTCGGCCGGGTCTCCCCCGCCGTGCAGCCATCCGTCGCCGTCGACGGCCGCCCGCTTCAGCGCCGCCTCGTGGTGCCCGCCGATGAGGATGGGCACGGGCTCGGTGGGTGTCGGGCACATTTTGATCGACGGGACGTCGAAGACCTCGCCGTGGAACTCGAAGAACCCGCCCGCCATGAGCCCGCGCATGATGGCGATCTCCTCGTCCATCCGCTTGCCGCGGCGCTCCCAGGGCACGCCGCAGATCTCGTAGTCCTCTGGCCACGGGCTGGTGCCGACGCCCAGGAGCAGCCGGTTGTTGGTCAGAACGGCGGTGGAGCTCACCTGCTTGGTGACCAGCACGGGCTGGCGGATGGGCAGCTTGATCACAAAGGTGACGAAGCGCAGGCGCTCCGTCAGCGCGCCCATGGCGGGAATGAGCGAGAACGGCTCCAGGAAGGGCTTGTCCTCGAGGAACTCCCGCGTCCCGTCGGGGTTGAAGGGGTACGTGGTGTCGGAAACCTCGGGGTAGCAGATGCTGTCGGGCACGACCATGGAGTCGTAGCCGGCCGCCTCGGCCGCCTGGGCCAGGGGGACGTAGAAGGACGGGTCTGTCATCGACTCGGCATACGAGAAACGCACGGCACCTCCGGGTGTCCTTGGCTCGGGCGCGCCTACCATGCGGCCCGTGCCCGCTCATCCTGCCAGGACCGATGCACCCGAGCACAACCCCGCCTCCCCGGGCTCCCCGGCGCCGCTGGTGACCGACCTCTCCCTCGACGAGCTCGAACACGAGGCGCGGCGGGCCATCGGGGACATGGCCTACGCCTACTACTCGGGCGGCGCCGACGACGAGCGCCTCCTGTCAGGCAACGTCGAAGCCTGGAGCCATTGGCAGCTCCACCCCCGCGTCCTGGCCGGCGTCGCCGACGTCTCCACCGCCACCACGCTGCTCGGGAGCCCCGTCAGCTCGCCGGTCGCCATCGCACCCACCGCCATTCAGGGCCTGGCCCACCCCGAGGGCGAGGTGGCGACCGCGCCGCGGCGCCGCGGACGCGGGCGCGCTGTTGATCCTGTCGTCCCTGGCCACGTGCCCGCTCGAGGAGGTGGCCGCCGCCGCGCCCGACGGCACCCGCTGGATGCAGATCTACATCCTCCGCCAACGGGCCCGCACCGAGGAACTGGTGTACCGCGCGGCCGCCCACGGCTACGGCGCGCTGGTCCTGACCGTCGATGCCCCGGTCTCGGGGCTCCGTCTGCGCGAGTGGCGCATGGGCGTGCGCCTGCCCGACGACCTCGCCTTGCCGAACCTGGCGGGCGACAGCACGGCGAGCGCCCGCGCCGGCGGCTTCATGGCCATCGTCACCCACGAGTTCGAGCCGGCGCTCACGCCCGACGACATCGGGTGGCTGGCCGGACTGAGTGACCTGCCCGTGGTGGTCAAGGGGGTGCAGCGGGCCGACGACGCCGCACGCTGCGTGGACGCCGGGGCGGCCGCCGTCGTGGTATCCAATCACGGTGCCCGCCAGCTCGCCGACGCACCGGCCACCGCCGACATTCTGCCCGAGGTCGTCGACGCCGTGGCCGGACGAGCCGAGGTCTATGTCGACGGCGGGGTGCGCCGCGCCCCGGACGTGGTGAAGGCACTGGCTCTCGGGGCGCGGGCGGCCCTCGTCGGGCGGCCGTCGCTGTGGGCCCTGGCCACGGGCGGTGCCGAGGGCGTGGCGGGGCTGCTCCGGTGGTACGAGTCCGAGCTGCGGCGCACCATGGCGCTGTGCGGCGCCGGCAACGTCGACGCCATCGACCGCGCGCTGATCCGCCGCACGCCGGGATGGGCCCTGCCATGACGAGCGTTGCCGACCTGCTGGCGGCCCGGGCCGAGGACGACCGCATCGGGGTGATGGACGGCGACAGGCGCTGGACCTGGCGGCAGGCCGTCGAGGAGGGCGCAACCCGCGGCGCCCTGGCCAGGTCCCTGTTCGGCTCGGGCAAACCGCACATCGGCGTGCTGCTGCCCAACGGCGCCGAATACCTCTTCTGGCTCAACGCCGCCGCCCTGGCCGGTGCGGCCAAGGTCGGCATCAACCCCACCCGCCGCGGCGAGGCCCTGGCCGCGGACGTGCGCGCCACCGACTGCGCCCTCATCGTGACCGACGCCGAGGGCGCCGACCTCCTGCGCGGCCTCGACCTCGGGGTCGACGAGGACAAGGTATTGGTCGTCGGCACCGCGCGCTACGACGAACTCCTGGCCCGGTACGCCGGCAGCGACGAGGCCCGCCACCTCGTGGAGCACGCCGACGAGGTCGACGACGACGCGCTGTTCCTCCTCATCTTCACGTCGGGGACGACCGGCGTGCCCAAGGCCGTGCGCTGCACCCAGGGCCGGCTGGCCGGCATCGCCGAGGTGGCGGCGCCCGGCTACGGCTACACCGGCGAGGACGTCTGCTACTGCCCCATGCCGCTCTTCCACGGCAACGCGCTCATGGCCCTCTGGGGACCCGCTGTCATGGTGGGCGCCGCCATCGCGACGCGCCCGCGCTTCAGCGCCTCGGCCTTCATCGACGACGTGCGGCGCTACGGGGCGACCAAGTTCAGCTATGTGGGCAAGGCGATCGCCTACATTCTGGCCACGCCCGAGCGGCCGGACGACGGCGAGAACACGCTGAAGAGCGCTTTCGGCACGGAGGCCTCGGTACGCGACCGGGACCGCTTCCGGGAGCGTTTCGGCTGCTTCCTGATTGAGGGCTACGGCCAGAGCGAGGGTGGCGCCGCCATCAACCCCGTGCTCGGCATGCCCAAAGGAGCGCTGGGCAAGCCCGTGGGCGGCGTGGACCTGGCCGTCATGAGCCCCGAGACAGGCGAGCAGTGCCCTCCGGCCCAATTCGACGCCGAAGGCCGTCTCCTCAACGCCGGCGCCGCCATCGGCGAGATCGTCAACCGCAGCGGGCGGGGCAGCTTCGAGGGCTACTACCACCGCGACGACGCGGAGCAGGAGCGCCTGCGCCGAGGCTGGTACTGGACCGGCGACCTCGGCTACGTGGACGCCGACGGCTTCTTCTACTTCGCCGGCCGCACCGGGGACTGGCTGCGGGTCGACTCCGAGAACTTCGCCGCCGGCCCGGTCGAGTCGATCATCTCCCGGCATCCCGACCTCGCCGTCGCCGCCGTCTACCCGGTGCCCGACACGGCATCGGGCGCGGGTGACCAGGTCATGGTGGCCCTCGAGACCGTGCCGGGCAAGGAGTTCGACCCCGACGGCTTCGCGACCTGGCTCACCGAGCAGCCCGACCTGGGGCCGAAATGGCTCCCCCGCTACATCCGGGTCTCACCGTCGCTCCCCCAGACGGCGACGGGCAAGGTGACCAAGGTCAGCCTGCGCCGGGAGGCCTGGGCCACCGACGACGTGATCTGGTGGCGGCCGCTGGACAGCGCCGAGGTGCGCTTCGTCCCCCTGACCGACGACGACCGGGAGGCCCTGGCCGCCGGGCTGGCCGAGAACGGGCGGCCGCCGGTGGGAGAACCGGCGTAGCAGACTGCTACACTCGTCTCAGAACGAGACGAAACGGAGACCAGCATGGCCGCAGACCGACCAACCCGCTTCGCCGCCGACCTGCTCGACGCCGCCGCGGTCGAGGGAGCCCGCCACAGCCGCTCCGCCAAGCAGCAGCTCGATCACTGGGCCCGGGTGGGCCGCACCGTGTCCACCCACCACTCCAGCGCCCGGCGCCGCGTCGAGGCTGCGCTCGAGGGCACCTTGGCCCTGACCGACCTCACCGCCGAGGAACGCCTGGTGGCCAACGCGGAGACGGACGCCCTCGTGGCGGAGCGCCTGCGCACGCTGCACTACGGCGACGTCCTGTCCGCCGAGGGGATGACGACGGTCGCGCTCGACGACGAGGGGCGGTTGGTCCGTCTCGACCCCGACGGCACCACGACCCTGCTGGACTGACCGCGGTCTGAGGTCCACGCGTGCGCCTCGACCTGGTGGTCGGGCCCAACGGAGCGGGCAAGTCCACCTTCGTCCGCCTCACCCTCGCCCCGGTGCTCCCCCGGTCGAGCTTCGTCAATGCCGATCTCATCGCGGCGCAACGCTGGCCGGACGACGCCGAGGCCCACGCCTACGACGCGGCCCGGATCGCGGCGGCGACCCGGCAGGCGCTGCTGGCGCGCCGTGCACCCTTCATCGCGGAGACAGTCTTCTCCCACTCCTCCAAGCTCGACCTGCTGCGCGCCGCGCAGAGCGCCGGCTACTACACGGCTCTCCACGTCGTGCTGGTCCCCGAGGAACTGGCCGTCGCCCGTGTGGCCGCGGCGTCGCGGCCGGCGGGCACGCGGTTCCGGAGGAGAAGATCCGCGGGCGCTACGCCCGGTTGTGGCCCGTGGTGGCCGACGGCATCGTCCTGGCCGACACCGCCACGGTCTACGACAACGCCAGACGCGCCGGCCCGAGCCCGGTGGCCGAGTTCAGCCACGGCTTCGCCGTCGGGACCCCGCACTGGCCGAGCTGGGCACCCGCAACGCTCACGGCGCGCTGGCTCGGCGGCGCCTAGAACGGCTCGGGCATCCCGTCTGCGAGCTCGCGCAGCTTGTTCTTCGCCACCTTGTCGAGCGTCGCCCGCGGGAAGTCGTCGACGCAGTACACGGCGCGTGGAACCTTGAAGTCTGCCAGCTGCGCCCCGGCGAGCGTCTTGATCTGGTCCTCGAGCGCGGCGTCGGCGGCGGCGTCCGGACCCTTGACCACGAAGGCGACGGGCACCTCGTCGAGCGTCGGGTGGGACCGTCCCACCACGGCGACGTCGCGCACGCCCGGCACCTGGCGGCAGAGGTCCTCGATCTCCTTGGCCGAGACGTTCTCACCGCCGACCTTGAGCATGTCCTTGTCCCGCTCGCTGTAGAAGATCGCTCCCCCCGCCCCGATGCGCACACGGTCGCCCGTCTTGAAGAAGCCGTCCCCGGTGAAGCTCGCTGCGGTGGCGTCCGGGTTCCCGTAGTACTCGAGGAACAACTGGATGCCCCGGGTGCCCCGCACGTACAACTCGCCGATCCGGCCGTCCGTCAGGACCTCGTCCGTGTCGGGGTCGACCACGAGCATCTCGTAGCCGGGAGTGGGCTTTCCCATGGATCCCGGCGGAATCTGCTGGTGGGGCGCGGCCGTCGTCGCGTGCGTGACGGTCTCGGTCATGCCGTACGCGGGCACCACCGTGACGCCGCCGAGGAGCGCTTCGATGGGTGGGGCGATGAGCCCGAAGACCCCGACCTCGAGCTTGTTCGGCGGGATCGCCTGGCCGGCGATGGTGGTGTACACAATCGGCAGGAGCGAAATGTGGGTGACGTCAAGCGCGGCGACCACCTCCCAGAAGCGGCTGGCCGAAAATTTGGGCTGCAGGACGATGGTGCCGCCCGCACCGAGCACCGTGGTCCAGATGGACCAGCTCTGCGCGTTCACGTGGAAGAACGGCAAGAACACCAGGTAGACGCCTCCCGGGTGCATGGAGATGTTGGTCGGCCCGACGCGCGCCGCCCACAGGGCGTTGGCATGCGTGTGCACCACGGCCTTGGGGCGCGACGTCGTGCCCGAGGTGAAGACGATGCCGGCGGGTGCCATGGGATCCGGGGCGCGCTCGGGGCACGCCGCCTCGTCCCCGTAGAGCGCGTCGAATGGCTCGAGGTCGTGCGCCTGCTCGGCGGTGGCCGGGGCGCCGCTGTCGTCCCCGGTGACGGCGATCCACCGCAGGTCCGGGCCCGACCGCGCCACCAGCGCCGCGTACTGCGGCTGCGTGATGGCAGCGACGGCGTCGGTCTGCGCAATGAAGTAGCGCATTTCGGCCTCGACACTCCGCGTGTTGGTGGTCACGCCCACCGCGCCGACGATGGCGCAGGCGTACCAGGCCAACACCACCTCGGGACAGTTGTCGCAGTGGAGGAGAACCTTGTCGCCCTTGGTGATCCCCCTCGCCGCGAGGCCGGCGGCCAGGCGGCGCGTGGCGAGGTGGAACTCGCCGTAGGTCCACTGGGCCGAGCGGCCCTCCTTGGGCTCCCAGATCAGGAGCGGGGTGTCCGGTTGGGCATCGGCCCACTGGGCCAGGAGCCACGGGATGTCCTGGCCGGTGAACTGGAACGCCGCCACCACGTCCGCGTCCATATCCAACGTCCTCTCAGTCGAACGGCTGCAGCCGGTTGGCCACCACCCACATGCTGAAGTACTGCGAGTTGGCGCCATAGGCCATGGCGAGCGCCGTCTTGGCCCCGTCGACCTGATGTTCGCCCGCGGCGCCCCGCACCTGATTGGCCGCCTCGGCGAAGCGGAGGAGCCCGGAGGCGCCGATGGGGTTGGAGGAGAGCACACCGCCGGAGCAGTTGACGGGGAACGAGCCCCCGATCTCGGTATCCCCCGCATCGGTCATCTTCCAGCCCTCGCCCTCCTCCGCGATGAAGTGCCCCTCGAGCCACAGGGGCTCGTGCCAGGAGAACGGCACGTAGAGCTCGGCCATGTCGAGCTGCTGGCGCGGGCGGGTGATCCCGGCCTGCGCGTAGACGTCCGTGGCGCACTGCAGGCAGGCTTCGGGCCGCACAGGGTCGCGCCCGGGGAAGGACGGCGGCTCGGAGCGCGAGGAGGTGCCGAGGATCCAGGCGGGATTGCGACCGCGGGTGCCCGCTTCGTCGGTGATGACCACGGCGCAGGCGCCGTCGGAGGAGGGGCACGACTCCAGGAAGCGGATCGGCTCCCACATCATCGGGCTGTTGCGCACCTTCTCAATGGAGATGTCCTCGATCTTCAGGTGGGCATAGGGATTCTTGAGCGCGTTCTGCCGATCCTTCACGGCCACCTTCCACCCGATGTGCTCAGGGGCGTGCGACCGGTGGATGTAGGCGCGGATGAACGGGGCGAAGGCCCCGCCGGCGCCGAGCGACGCCCCCTTCCCGGACCCGAGCGCGAACTGCGCATTGCCCTCGGACTGCTTCTCGAACGCGACGGCCAGCACACGTGTGTGCTTGCCGGCCTGGACGTGCGAAGCGGCCACAATGGCGGTCGTCCCGCCCACGGAGCCGGCGGTGTGCACCCGGAACATCGGCTTGCCGACGGCGCCGAGGGCGTCGGACAGGTAGAGCTCTGGCTTCATGATGCCCTCGAACAGATCCGGGGCCTTGCCCAGGACGACGGCATCAATGTCGTCCATCGTCATTTCGGCGTCCTCGAGCGCCCGGAAGACGGCCTCTCGCACCATGCCCCCCACCGAGACGTCACGGCGCCGGGTCTTGTGGTGGGTCTGGCCGACCCCGACGACAGCGACGGGAATCATGAGCGTCCCTCCACAATGCAAATGAGATTCTGTTGCAGGCACGGCCCGCTGGTGGCGTGCGCCAGCGCTCGGGTGCCGCCGGCGAAGATGTGCTCGGCGGCGTACCCGATGCGGCTGAGACCGGTGGCCATGATCGGATTGGCCCTGAGCGCGCCCCCCGAGGCATTGACGGTGACGTCGTCGTCGAGGCCGAGCACGGCACGGAGGAGCAGCTCCTCGTGCGTGAACGCGGCCTGCAACTCCGCCACCTCGACAGGCTTGTCGCCGAGGCCGGCCGCTTCGGCCGCGATCCGGGTCGACGGTGAGTCGTCGAGCGCGCGGAACGAGGGGTTGTGGCACTCGGTCCGGTGGTCGAACCCGGTGATGTACGCCGGCCGTTCGACGAGTCGACGGGCGCGGTCACCTCGGGCCAGGACCATGGCGGCCGCGCCGTCGGTGATGGGCGGGAGGTCATGGCGCCGCAAGGGCTCACGGACGTAGTCGCCGGCCAGCAGCTCGTCGACCTTCCCCTCGCCACGGGCGCGCACGGCCACCTCGGCCATGGCGCGCTCGTCGGCGATCCCGGCGGCGATGAGGGCGCGGGCCTGCAGCGCGGCGAACGTGACCGGGTCGGCCCCGAGGGGCGCCAGGAAGAACGGGTCCATCTCCATCGGGTAGATCAGCGCCGGATTGCCGGTCGAGGAGCGGCCGGACCCCGTCACCACGGCGATGTCGATGTCGCCCTCCTGCAGGCGCAGCCAGGCTTCGTACAGCGCCCAGGCGCCGTCCATTTCGACGTGGGAGTCGCGTTTGGGCGGCCAGGCGCCGATGGCGTCGAGGTTCCCCACGAACGAGAAGGCCTGACCGGTGATGTAGTCGCACGAGCCGAGGCACGTGAAGTCGATGTCGGACCGGGAGAGCCCGAGCGGTTCCAGCGCGTCGGTGATGACGCGGACCAACAGCTGGGTCTCGCTCAATTCGGTGTGCCGAACCATCGGGCTGTGCGCCCAGCCGACCACCGCGATATCGGTCGAGGTCGGCATGTCAGAAGATCCGGTTCACGAGGTCGGGATCGTCCACGGCGGGCTCGCCCGTCGGCATCCATCCGATCAGGCTCCCGTACTGGTTGCCCTCGGCGTCCTCCGCCGGCGAGGCCCACACGGCGCCGACCCGCACGCCGACGGCCACATCGGGGACGGGGAGCTCCACCACGGGCTGGTAGCTCAGGATCACGTCGGTGCCGTCGAGCAGCACGAAGACCCGGGCAAACGGCTCCGTCTCGGTCTGCCCCGGGTACTGCACCGGGGTGACGATCACGAAGTTCGTGATCGTCCCGGTCGCCGGCAGGTCGACCAGGTGCTCCTCCGCGAGCTCGAGTGCATCGATCGGGCACACGCCCCGACCGCCCACGTAGGTCCTGCCGCAGCGGGAACAGCGGAACCCGACGAGCCGATGGTCCCGGGACGCCTCGACCACCAGGTCGCTCGTTGCCGGGACGGGGTTGCGGTAGGCGATGGAGGCCACGTAGTCCATCATCTCCACCGGTTCTGAGGCCGGCCCCATGTCGTCGCCATCGACTTCGGGCTCCTCTCCCGGCACGAAGCAGGCGATGTCGGTGATGTGGCCGGTCCGCGTGCCTCTCCACCGCGGCGCCACCCTCATGCCGTCCGCCATGGCCGCCGGCGAGCCGGCATCGACGGCATGGAGCAGGGGTGTCGACGCCCCGTCGAGCCGGACGAACCCGAACGCGAACGGCCGGTCCAGCGGGTGCTGCTCGGTCGGGTCCGACACCCACGTCCACGATTCGACGGTGCCCGCGGGGCCGACCTCGACCAGCTCACGGGGAAGCTCGGCCCCCGTGGCGGGATCCCATTCCATCGGCGGCACCAGCACCGCGTCACCGTTGCGGATGCCGAGGATCTTCTTCTCGGTGAGCGAGGTCATGAACGCCCCGACCACCGGCCCGAGCGACCGTTTGTAGGGGAACGTGATGGTGCTTTCCTCGAACCTGACCAACGTCATCGCCTCCCTCGGCGTCGTCGCCTCATGCGTGGATCGTCCTCCCTCGTGGCTTCGCCCGCTTCATTGCGGCCCGTCACCGGCCGCGGGCGTCCCGGCCAGGATGGCGTCGACGGCGCCGGCGATCCAGCGGCCCAGGGTCTGGCGCTGTGCGCCGCGCGGCACCGCTGCGAGCAGGGGCCGTTCGATCATGGAGGAGACCAGCCGCGTGACGAGCTCGGCCACCTCGTCGAGATGGGTCGCCAGCACCGGCTCGTCGCGCGTGGGTCCGGCCTGCTCGATCAACCCGCGGGTCAGGAGGAGCGCCGCCCTGCTCGTCACGTCGTCCGTCGCTCCGCCGGAGCCGAACCTCGTCAACAGCCGCAGCTGGGGGTCGCGACGAAGCCGGTCGAAGAGCCGGCACCCGATTTCGGCCACGACTTCCGCTGGCGTCGCGCCGCGATCGATCTCCATGGAGGCGACGCTCGTCCGCAACGGTTCGATCGACTCGAGCGCCACCGCCATGAGCACGGCGTGGCCGCTCGGGTAGTGCCGGTAGACGGTCGGGCGGCTCACGCCCAGCTCGCGCGCCACTTCAGCGATCCGCACGTTGACGCCGGTGCGGTCGATGCAGCGGCGGGCGGCGTCTCGAATCCGCTGGCTCGCTTCGGCGTCGTCGGCGGGGGGCCGGCCGGCCCAGCTGGGGGCGATCTTCGTCGCGCTGGGACCGGACACGGGAGCAGACCTTACACACTGCGCACCCTGTAAAGTCCTGCCGCACACCGTGTGTCCATGGCCGAGGGATGCAGAACATGTCAGGACCTACCGCCACACTCGCAGGGAGCCCGCCGGTCGGACCGCTGACCGGAGTGAAGGTGCTCGACCTCTCCATCGCACTGACCGGTCCCTACGCCGTCGCACTGCTGGCCGACCAGGGCGCCGACGTGGTCAAAGTCGAGCGCCCCGGCATCGGTGACATCGCCCGCTGGATCGGCGTGTCCGTCAACGGTATGAGCGCGTTCTACCTGGCCTGCAACAGGGGAAAGCGGTGCATCGGCGTGGACCTCGGGCGTGAGGAGGGTCAACGGATCGTGCGGGCACTCGCCACCGAGGCAGACGTGGTCGTCCAGAACTTCCGGCCCGGCGTCATCGACAGGCTGGGACTGGGGTACGAGGCGGTGCGGGCGTTGAACCCCGAGGTCGTCTACTGCTCCATTTCGGGCTACGGGCCGGAGGGCCCCTACAGCCACCGCAGCGCCTACGACACGTCGATTCAGGCCTACGCCGGGTTCGCCGCCAACCAGGCGGACGCCGACGACGGTGCGCCGGCGTTCCTGCACCAGAACGCCGCCGACAAGGTGAGCGCGCTGTACGCCTGCCAGGCCGTCACGGCGGCGCTGTACGCCCGCGCCAGGGGTCGGGGCGGGCAGCACCTCGAACTGGGCATGGCGGACGCCTGCGTGTCCTTCCTGTGGGCCGAGTCCGCTGGCAACGAGGTGTTGCTCGACTCCGATGGCTCCCAGAGCTCGAGCTTCAACGCCGGGTTCCAGCCCATGCGCTTTCTCGACGGGTGGGGCATCGTGGTGCCGACGACCGATGCCGACTTCGCGGGGATGTGCAAGGCCCTGGACGTGGCCGGATTCGACGACCCCCGGGTCGCGACCGTGGGCGAACGACGCGTGCACCGTGACGTGCTCGAGCCCATTCTCGACATGTGTTACGCCATGGCCGCCAACCTCACCCAGGCCGAAGCGACCGCACGCTTCGAACGCGAACGCGTCGCCTTCGCGATGGTGCTGTCCGCCGCCGAGATCGTGGACGACCCCCATGCGAGGGCCATCGGCATGTTCACCGAGTTCGACCATCCGATCGCCGGTCGGGCCCGTCTGCCGCGCCACCCGACCGACTTCCACGGCACCCCGGCCGCGCTCGGCCGGCGCGCACCGGGCCTGGGCGAGCACACCGACGAGGTGCTGGGAGAGCTCGGGCTGTCCGCGCACATTGAGGAATGGCGCGCCGCCGGCGTGGTCGTCTGACGGGGAGCGGCGCCTAGCCCGCCTGGCGCAGCGCCGCCACAACCGGGAGAACGCCCCGCAGATCACCGACGCGGTGGTCACCCGGCTGGAGCTCCGGCGGCTCGATGCCCCGCCGTTCCGCGGCGCGCCAGACGTGCACCGCCGTCATACCGACTTGCCGAGGCCCCCGGACGTCGGGCTCCCAGGAGTCCCCGACGAACACGACTTCTGACGGATCGACGCCCAACGCGCCGACCGACGCGTCGTAGATGTCGGGGTGCGGCTTGCGGGCACCGGCCCGGGCCGAGGTCACACCGACGTCGACCAGATCCAACAGGCCCACCTCGTCCAGGAAGCCGTCGAGCTCCCAGCCCCAGTTCGAGCAGACGCCGATGGCCAGGCCGGCAGCACGCAGGGCCGAGAGCGTCGAGGCCGCCTCGGGGTAGGCCACCATGGCGCCACCGTCCGATGCGCGCAGAGCGTCGATGATGTCTTCGGCGTGCGGGTCCGGTACACCGCAGGCATCGGTCAGGTCACGCAGGCGCAGGCGTACCCAGGCCTCGTACGCCTGCTCGCTGACAGAGTGCTCGCCGTGCGCCACCCCGTCGTAACGGGAGTAGTACCCGTCCAGGATCTCCCGTTCGGGGTGGTAGCCGTGGGCTGCGAAAATCGTGACGTAGTTCGAAGCGCCGGTGTCGGCGAAATGGGCCAGGGTGCCGTAGAAGTCGAAGATGACTGCGCTGACCACGTTCCCATTGTGCCCGCGGGGCGTGACAGGGCCGCGGTGCGCGCCGGGAACGAGGTGGCCGGGTCATACTCTCTCCCGACATGGATGGCGACCCGCAGGCGGCAGACGTCCCGGACCCTCAGCAACCCGCCACGGACGAACCGAAGCCCTCCAACCGCTGGCTGGTCGAGATCGTCGGCATCCTTGTAGTGGCCCTCGTCGTCGCCTTCCTGCTGCGCACGTTCGTCGTCGCGACGTACTCCATCCCCTCGGGATCCATGGAGCCGACCCTCCAGATCGGCGACCGGATTGTGGTGGACAAGCTGAGCTACCACCTCCACGGCGTCGACCGTTTCGACATTGTGGTGTTCACGACACCGCCGAACGAAGCGTGCGCGGGGCCGCCGGTAGCCGACCTCGTCAAGCGCGTGATCGGGCTCCCGGGCGAGATCATCTCGCTGCACGACGGCAACGTTTACATCAACGGGCAATTCCTGCCCGAGCCGTTCCTCCCCCCAGCTGCCCGCCACGACACCTACCCCTCGGAATCGGACGGCCCCTACTCGCTACAGCAGCCTTACCGGATTCCTGCGGGCACCGTCTTCGTGATGGGCGACAACCGCGATAACTCGTGCGACAGCCGCTACTGGGATTCTGTCCCGGAATCCACCATCATCGGCAAGGTCGACCTGCGCGTCTGGCCGCTGGAGCGGATCGGTTTCCCCTAGCCGTCCCATCCGTCCCCTACCAGCGGTAGAAGCGGTGGCTCCCCGCGTTCTCGCCGCGGCCGATGGCAAATCCCACCACCCACAACACGAGCAACACGATGGCGGCGATCCAGAGCACATGGAGGGCGAACCCTGCACCGAAGAGGATCAGGACGAGCAGTAGCGCAAGAACGAGCAGCATGAGACAACACAACCTTTCTGAAGAGATACCGACGAATGAAACCCCTTGTTCAGGGGAGAGACGAGCTGGACTCAATAGGTGGAATCGACGCGACGGACGACGTTGCCCTGTCCGTCGTCGACCACGGTGCGCCGGCGGCGCGTGTTCCCTGCAACCATCACGATGACGGAGATCACGGCGCCCACGACGCCGACAATCATCAGGATCCAGCCCACTTTGTTGATGTTGAAGCCGTGTTGGTAGGGCTCTGTCACAGCCCAATCCAAGATTGCCCCCACCGCAAACGCGATGATGCTCACGACGAGACCACCGGCACCAATCATGCGAAAACTCCTTTCAATTCGTTGCAATACATGTACCCGTCGACGAGAAGGCACAAACAACGGCCGTATGCACCTGGCGCATCACGGAGTGACACGTCGATGCGCGTGAGCACTCACTGCGCGCCTCGCGCATGCCTCGCGGCGCGCATCGCACCAGTCACGGCTTGTGCGCGAACGACGACAGCGCTCGTGGCTCGAATGGCTCTCCCCTATGCGGAACGGGCAGTATGCCTGGCGCCATATCGACCGACCGAGGAGAGACACGCACCATGACAGCGCCGTACGCCGGAAGCCCGGGTCGATGGGTGTTCCTGTCCTCGCGGGACGGCCACGCCGAAGGATCGTGGGCACCGACGCCCGACATGGCCAACCCCTTCGGGAGCGTCCACGGCGGCATCATCGCCACCGTCATCGACGAAGCCTGCGGAGCCGCCCTGATGCCGCTCATTGAGGCGCCGTCGGCACCGACCGTCTCCCTGAACGTCGAGTACCTGAACGCCGTGCAGATCGGCGGGCACTACGCAGTGCACAGCGACATCGTGCGCAAGGGCAGGGCGATGGCGATCGCCGACGCCCGCATCCTGAACGAGGAGGGAGCAGTGCTCGTCCGCGGGACCTGCTACTTCCAGATCCCCCGGCCCAAGTAGACAGCAGAATCCGTCAGCGGCGGTTCCGGCGCCACACCACGCGCAGGCCCGACCAGGTCTCGTCGATGGCGCACACCTTGTTGTCCACCAGCCCCAGTGGCAGCGCGACGGCGCGCACCACGTTCTCGTCCATGGTGGTCTCGATCCCCGAGGCCCGCTTGGGCCAGGCCACCCACAGACCGCCGGCGGGAAAGATCATCCGGCCCAGCGCGTCGATGCGCTGCTCGAAGGCGCGCCGCTCCGTGAAGAAGGCGACCACGACGTCCGCCTTGCCCCGGGCGGCGCGCTTCACCGTGACCCCGGCGGGCAGCCCTTCCACCACGCCTCCCGCCGGCTCGCCGATGAGGGCAAGCGTGGACCCCGCCGCGATCCCCAGCTTCTTGGGCAGCGGCGTCCCGCTGTAGCCCGCGCCCGCCCCAATCCCCGCCATCAGGGATTGACGGCCTCGTAGATCCGGAAGGCCAGGGGATACTCGTACTCGTCGTCACCTACGGCGAAACGGGCGAGATGCGCGTCGATGGCGGACTCGACCTCGTCCCGCTGTTCCGGGGCCACGCCCATGAACTCGAACAGCGACCGGTCCACGACGGCGCTGGCCGGTGCCCGCACCGTGATCTCGAGGGGCGTGCTCCGGACTTCGCCGAACCCCGCTCCTCCGAGGATGTCGTGCACGTACTCGTCGTCGCCCAGGCTGAACGGCCCGACGGGGCTCTTCCCCGGGGCCGGCGGACCGGGTGCCGGCAGATAGCGGCGGAAGACGGTGCCCGTGTGCCAGGGGTTCTTCTCCACCCACTGCCAGCAGGCGAACACCAGCCGTCCGCCCGGACGGAGCCCGGCCCGGAGCACCCCGAACGCCGCCAGCGGCTCATCGAAGAACATGACCCCCAGCTGGCTGACGAGCAGGTCGAAGGGCTCCGCACCCAGGCCCCCGGTCTGCACGTCGCCCACCACGAACTCCACATTGGTCGCGCCCGCCTCGGCGGCCCGGGTCCTCGCCAGCTCCACGAGCGCAGCCGAGAGATCGAATCCGACCACCCGCCCGGCCGGACCCACGCCGGCCGCCAGCGCGATCGTCTGCGCACCCCCGCCGCAGCCGATGTCACCGACGCGCTGGCCGGGCTCGACCGCCGCCGCCGCCAACAGATGGGGCGTCAGCGCCCCGGTCAGCCGTTCGCGCCTGGGCCAGGCGGCCACCCACTGCTCGTGGTTCCAGCGCGCCGCTTCCTTCTCGTTGGCCACGGCGACAACGTAACCGTCCCCACTAGCGTGAGCGGGTGCGCATCGGGCTCGTCATCCTCCCCACCGACCGCTGGGCCGAGGCCCGCCGGCAGTGGGAGTGGGCGGACGCCGTCGGGTTCGAGACGGCCTGGACCTACGACCACGTGCGCTGGAGCGGCATGCCCGACGGGCCGTGGCACGCCGCCGTGCCGGTCCTGGCCGCCGCCGCCGGCGTGACCGCACGCATCCGGCTGGGCACCCTGGTCGCCACGCCGAACTTCCGCCACCCTGTCACGCTGGCCCGGGATGCGCTCGCGCTCGATGATGTCAGTGGCGGCCGCCTCGACCTCGGCCTCGGCCCGGGCAGCGTGGGCCTCGACGCCACCGCGCTCGGGCAGGAGCCCTGGACGGCGGCGGAGCGCATGGCCCGCTTCGGTGAGTTCCTCCAGGTGCTCCAGCCCATCGTCGAGGGTGGGCCGAACGCCCGGACGACTCTGCGCACCGCGCACTACGCGGCCGACGAGGCACCCAGCACCCCCGGCGCCCTCCAGCGTCCCCTGCCCCTCACCATCGCCGCGGGAGGGGCAAAGGGCATGCGACTCGTCGCCCGGCGCGGGCAGAGCTGGGTCACGGTCGGCCCCACGGGGCCCGGGCCCCGCACACCCGAGACGCTCCTGCAGGCGGTGCGACGCCAGATCCCGCTCCTCGAAGAGGCCTGCCGCTCCGAGGGCCGGGATCCATCGGCCGTCGGCAGGGTCGTCCTCTTCATGCCGACCGAACCGCGCATCACCTCGGTCGACCAGTTCGAGGAGCTGGCCGGGCCCTACGCCGAGCTCGGCTTCGACCAGTTCGTGGTCCACCATCCCGACCAGACGGGACCGTTCGGGGGTGACGTCCGGACGTTCGAGCAGATCGCCGGCAGCTCGCTCGGGTAGTCGGTCAGCCTGAGAACGCGGCGGCCACTGCCGCCCTGACGTCGTCGCCCGCCGAAGCCGGCTCGACCCGCTCAACGGCACACGACGTGCAGCCCACCCACGAGGCCGCATCCACCAGCGCCCGCGCCACGCGGCCGGTACCGCCCTGCCGCCGCGGAGCAGCGTGACCTGCTTGGCCACGAGCGTCTCGCCCCGACGCCCCAGATCGACCAGACCCACAATGCGGGTGCCGTCGAGCACCGGCATGGCGAAGTACCCGTAGACCCGCTTCTCCTTCGGCGTGTAGGCCTCCAGCCGGTGACGCAGGTCGAAGAGGCGCTCGACGCGCTCCCGGTACCAGATGAGCGAGTCGAACGGCGAAAGCAGCACCGTCCGCCCGCGCGTCCTGGTGCCCAGCCGCGCCGAGCGCACCGGGATCGGCGTAGGCGGCCTGCTTCCACCCCTGCCACCGACACCGGCACCAGCCCCGACGTCGGCCAGCGGCCTGGCGCACCTGTGCGCGCGGCACCCCGTGGTACACCGCCAGGTCGGCCTCGGTCGCCACACCCAGCGAGCGCCCGGCGGCCGCCACCAACCGCAGGGCGCACTCCTCGTCGGTCCACTCCGCCGCCAAGAGTTCGGAAGGCATGGCCCGCTCGGCCAGGTCGTAGACGCGGGCGAACCCGCGGCGCTCGCGGCAGACGAGCTCGCCGATATCGAGCAGCCACTCGGCGGCGATCTTCGTCTCGGACCAGTCCCACCACGGGCCGCCTTTCTTGGCCCCGCCGAGCTCGTTGGCCGTCAGCGGCCCTTCGCCGCGCAGCCGAGCCAGCACCTCGTTGCATGTCTTGTCCCGCTCCTCGAGGACGTGCCAGCGCTTGCCCTTGGCACGCGCCGGGCCCGACGCCGGAAGCCGTAGGCCGGCCAGTCCTCGAGCGGCAGAATGCATGCGGCATGGGACCAGTACTCGAACGTCTCGCTCCGCGGGACCCCAGTAAGCCTGCTCGACCTTGCGTCGGCCCGATCGCGCCCGAGGCGCGCGTACGCGACGAGCTCATGGGAGCGGGCCAGCACCGAAATGGTGTCGAGCTGCACCGCGCCGAGCCGCCGCAACATGGCCGCCACCCCTCCTGTGCTCATCCGGGCCCCCGCAGACCCTGGGCGAGTAAGGCGACCCGGCGGGCGTCCTCGAGGCTCAGCGGTTCAGGTGCCATACCCGATACTGACGCAGAATTGGCTTGAACCTGCCGGGAGTGACACCGCCTCGAGGCACCGGGGCACCCTGCCTCGGACAGCGTCTCGGCACGCCGCCGCGGGCGAGACATGGTGGCCTGTCGCACGCCCACGATTGAGAAGGTCGTCGCAATGGCGGCTTCCCGATGCGCGGTCTGCACTTTTCACGAGGACGCATCAGACGCGCTGAAACTGCAGGTGACCATACCCGTACGGCGTCTTACCGCCAGCGGCTGCCAGTCGTGCGCGTGCGCGAAAGTCCGTCCGAGCAAGCGCCTGCCACAGGGTTTGCAGGCCGAGTTACACTTGCGCCCCGGTACTTTGGCCCAAGGGGGGCAATGCAGCAGACGGCGGTCGTCGGCGAACCGCTTACCACGACCGCGGCCACCCGGAACCCACTGCCCTCTTGGCTTCCGGATCTGCTGGCCGTGGCGTGGACGGTTGTCGCAGGCATTGCCTTGTTCGTGCCTGCGCTGATCCACGCCAGCCACTTGGGCCCGTTCGACCTCTTGTCGAGGTATGGGCTTTCGGCACAGCCCGGCGTGACGCTCCACAACACCCTGGCCCAAGACCAGATAGACGCCATTCAGCCATGGACCGCACTCTCGTGGATGCAGGTCCACAGCGGTCACCTCCCATTGTGGAATCCCTTCGGTGGGTTAGGGACGCCACTCGCTTTCAACCTGCAGTCGGCTCCCTTCGGCGTGCCGGCGCTCGTCGGATACGCCTTCCCGCTCCAGTACGCCGCAACCGTCGGCATCATCGTCACCGTCATAATCGCCGGCACAGGTGCATACGCGTTCGGACGGCTGATCCGTCTGACCCCCCTGGCGGCCGCCTTTGGCGCGACGGTCTTCGAGCTCAGTGGCGCGTTCGTGGGCTGGCTCGGCTGGCCGCACGCCGCGGTCGCCGCGTGGACGGGTTGGTTGCTGGCGGCCGGACTCTTGGTCGTGCGCGGCAGGCGTCGCTTCCGCTCCATACTCGCGTTCGCGGTAGTCCTGGCACTGGCCGCCTACTGCGGCCAGCCCGAAATTCTCATCATGCTGATCGTGACGGCGGCGATCTTTCTGCTCTCGGTGCTGGGAATTCAAGCGAAACGGCAGGGGCTCTCGTCGACATACCGTGCCCTTTTGGACCTCGTGCTTGCAACGATCACCGCCGGAGCTCTCGCCGCACCTTTTCTGCTTCCCGGCTTCCAATTCGTCTCCCAGTCGATCCGCAATTCAAGCACGACAAAGGGGGCTCTTCCTCTTCACTACATGCTCTTCTGGATCTTTGACGGGTTCGATGGCCTTCCGAAGCCGGGCCAGAGCTTCCCCGGATTTCAGTGGTACAACGACAACTACATCGGGGTGATCGCCCTCGTGCTCGCCGTCGTCGGCCTGGTCGCGCGGCGCCGTCGCCCCGAAGTCGTGTCGCTGGCGGTGGTGGCGTTGGTCATTGCGGCAATCCTCTATGCGCCGTTCGTCGTCGATCTCGTCGAGAAGATCCCATTGGTCGGAACGGTCCTCTGGCAGCGCGCAGTGCTGATGTTCGCGTTTGCTGCCGCCTTGCTCGCCGGCGTCGGGGCTGACGTACTCCTCCAGAGCCGGAGCAGAAAGTACTGGACCTGGGCGCTCTGGGGTTTCATCGCCATCGCACTTCTGATCTTTCTTGTCTCCTTTTTCGCATTGGAAGTACCGACAAATCTTGAGAAGCAGATCCGCGAGAGGAGCTTTATCTGGCCCGTGATCGAGACGCTGATCGGGTTCGGGGTCACCGCAATCCTCCTGTACTGGGTCCGAGGTCAGCCTGGAATGCCCTCGCCAGCTGACGATCGATCGCGGAGCCACTTGGCGCACACAACGTCCTCTGTCGGCGTGGAAGCGACGGACGATGCAACGGCATGGGTGTCTCGACGTGGTCGGATGGTTGCGATTTCCTTGCTGCTGGTGGCCGAGACCGCCTTCCTGGTCACTGTCGGGGCCGCACTCTGGTGGTCGAGCCCCGGGTTCTATACACCGACTGCAGCGGAGGTGAAGCTCGAACACCTCGTGGGCTCATCCACGGTCGGGGTCAACGGACCGCCCACCGACTCTTCCCTTCTCTGCTGGCAACTGGGGATCCTGCCCGACGTCAACGACGTCTACGGGGTACATGAGCTCAACGTGTACGACCCAGCGCTGCCATCCGACTACTTCAGTTCGTGGTCCGCGGTTACCGGTGAACCAGGAGGCTACGCCTTCTTCAATACGTTTTGTCCAGCCGTCTCCTCGGCGGCCCTGGCGCGGCGCTACGGCGTGTCGTACATCCTCGGACCTGTCGGCGCCCACGCGCCGCGAGGCACTGTGTTCGTCACCGAGATCGGTAACGAGAGCCTGTACCGGGTGCCGGGCGCAGGGGAAGCCACCGAGGCAGTCCTCCCTTCAAGCGGGCAGATGCCACCGGCGAGCGCCGCGGGTAGGGCCGTCGCTGTGGGGCATTCGTCACCAAGCACGTGGCACATCGTGACCAACACACAGACAGCTGTGGCGCTCCGGTTGCACCTGTCAAACGTGCCTGGCTGGAACGCGACCATAGACGGCAAGCCACTGGCGCTCACCTCCTACTCGGGAATCATGCTGCAGGCACGGATCCCACCAGGACATCATGTGATCGAGGTCAGCTACTGGCCGAAAGCGTTCACGGAGGGCATCATTGTCTTTGTGGTGACGGTGGTGGCCCTGGCGACGGTTGGCGTTGTCGCGAAAAGGCGGCAAGGGAAAGGTCGCGCGACCGATGTCGTCCACTGACCAAATCGGGTTGGGCGTGCCCTCCCCGACCGTGAGTCCTGGCTCCGCCAACCCCGACCAGTTCGAGGAGCGAAGGCCGGTGATCCGAGTCGTGTGCCCGAGCTTCCGCGACATTGCCGCCTTTACCAAGCTGCGCGAACAATTGCTCAACGTATGCCGCAACAGCGACCTCCTTTCCGACATGCCCGTGCGGTGGGTGCTCGTCGACGACACGGGCGGAATGGATCCCGAGGTCGCCTCGATTGCCAATTTGAACGACGTGCAGGTGGTGACGCCGCCGTTCAACATCGGCCACCAGCGAGCGATTGTGCTCGGCCTCCGCTCGACCATGGAGCAGATTGCCGACGATGATCTCGTGGTAACGATGGACGCCGACGGCGAGGACCGACCCGAAGACCTGCCAATCCTGCTCGCTCCACTGCTCGACGTTCCGAGCGACCAGCTTCGCATGTGTGTCGCCATGAGAACCCAGCGCCAGGAGTCGTTTCAGTTTCGCACCATGTACGTCATGTTCCGTCTCCTGTTCAAGCTCTTGACGGGCACGAGGGTCCGGAGCGGCAACTTCGCGGCCTACCACGGGCGACTGGCGCGACGCATGCTGCAGCATCCTTACTTTGACCTGTGCTATTCCAGCTCACTCGTGGCGCTCGAGTTCGACGTAGTGGGGGTGCCGTGCCCTCGCGGAGCGCGCTACGCCGGGAAGTCGCGCATGAACCCGCAGAAGCTTGTGATGCACGGCATCCGGATGCTCATGCCCTTCACCGACCGCATCGCCATCCGTGCTCTGATTACGTTCAGCGCCGTGTTCGCGCTCGGTTGCATCCTTGGGCTGGCGGTCATTGGCATCCGGATCTTCACCTCGAATGCCATTCCCGGTTGGGCTACGGCGACGCTGCTGGGTATCATGGTGATCTCGTTCTTGGCACTGGCGAACTTCGTCGTACTGTTCACGAGCTTCACTCATTCGCGAGGAATCTCGCTTTCCGGTCTGGAGGACAGCCTTGAGTCAAGCGCTCGAAGGACATCTTCGTCGGCAGTTTGAACATTCCCGCCGGTTCTTCTGGCACCGGCTCCGGTGGAAGGCCGTCCGCGGGTACGTGCCGGCTGACGGACCGCTGCGCCTGATTGACGTCGGTGCCGGTGCAGGGCTCCTTGGAGAGTACGTGACGAAGGATCGTCCGAACGTGGCGTACGAGTTCGCTGAACCGATTGAGTCCCTACGCACAGACCTTCGGCAGCGGTTCGGCGAGCAGGCGGACGCGACGGACCGTGCGTCGTTCGGTGACGCCGGGGTCGTCACGCTGCTCGACGTGCTCGAGCACCAAGAACATGACCGACCCTTCTGCGAACAGCTGGTGGCCAAAATGGCGCCCGGTGCACAGCTGCTCCTCACGGTTCCGGCAAATCAGCGGCTCTGGTCGCAGTGGGACGTCGCGCTCGGACACTTCAGGCGCTATGACAAGACGTCGCTGAAGGCATGCTTCGAAGGATTGCCCGTCGATGTACAGGAGGTCAGCTATCTCTTTCCGGAGATGGTCCCGCTCGGCAAGGTGCGGGCGCGCCGGAGTAGGAAGGGCAACCTCCAGGTGGCCGAAGACTCCGCCGAATTTCCCGATCTGCCTTCGGTGGTGAACGACGTGCTCTATGGCCTCGGCAGCATCTCACTCGATCTGCGACGACACTCGCCTTTCGGCACCTCGGTGTTCTTGGCGGCCAGAGTTCGCGACGAGGCCGGTTGACAGTTGGGCTCAGGCGATTCGGCCGATTTCTCCCAGACCGGCGGGCCCAGCAGGCTGCCATGCGACACCGATGAACGCGCGAACTGCTCGTGGGTCTCAGGCCCGCCGTCCCGCCCGCAACCGAAGCGTTTGGCCCGCCGTCGGGGCGCAGGGTAAACCCGGGTGACCTGCCCTTATATTGGTGCGCTTGAAGACTGATCGAGGCACGATCGCGGCGTCGACGCCCATCTCTCTACTGGTCATCGCAGCTGCCGTCGGTGGCGCGCTGGCCGGCTGCCACCCGACGGGGACACCCGTCCTCGATCAGGTCTACGCCGCCGTGTTCGCCGCCGCGGTGACTTGGGCCGGCTCCCGGACCTCGCAGGGCGCGCTCCTCTGGCTCGGCGTGCTCACCGTGGTCATGAGCAGAGGCTGGCTGGTGCTGCCGGCACTCGCCGCGTTGTTGCTCGCCTTCGCCGGCGTGTGGCCGCGCCGGCCCAATGCGGTCCTCGGCGCGCTCACCGGTGCCGTGGCCGTTCAGGTCGTATTGCGCTGGCCTCCGACGGGCTTCCACGGCGCCACCGCACTGGTGTGCGTGGCCGCCACCGGACCGTGTCTCTTGAGCGCCGTGCGCGGGCTATCGGCGCCAGCCCGGCGCCGGGTGCGTCGGTGGACGTGGGGCCTGATCGCGTTGGCAGTTGTCGTGTCCGTCCCGGTCGCCATTGCAGCGCAACTGGCTCACTCCGAGCTCAGCCAGGGGATCGGCGAAGCCCAAGGCGCCCTGGAATCGATCGGCCAGGGCACGACTGGATCGGGTGCGGCGATGCTGGGGCAGGCGAGCAGCGACTTCGGCTCCGCCGCGTCCCGCACGGACAGCTGGTGGACCGCGGCTGCACGCCTGGTCCCGGTGGTGGCCCAGCAACGTCAGGCTCTGGGGCAGGCCGCGGCCGTGGCGAGCGACGTCACTGCGACTGCGGCCTACCAGGCGTCGGGGATCGACTACCAGCAGCTCCGCTACTCCGACGGCCAGTTGAACCTTCACCGACTCCAAACCCTGACCGGTCCGATCGACATCGTGAGCGACCAGCTGACGTCTGCCAGCACGGAGCTTCGGTCCCTGCAATCGGGATGGCTGTTCAACCCGGTGGCGTCCCGCCTGGACCAGTTGGACGCCAAGGTCTTCCGCGCACAAGCGAGCGCCTCGCTGGCCGCGCAGGTAGTGCAGGCCGCACCCTCCCTCCTTGGGGGAGACGGCGTCCGCCACTACTTCATCGCCTTCATGACGCCGGCCGAAAGCCGTGGCCTCGACGGCTTGATTGCCGCGTACGGGGAGCTGACCGCCGACCAGGGTCACCTGACGTTGACCCGGTCGGGTGACATCTCCGACCTGAACAAGGCGTTACCCCAGGGAGGTGGTCACCTGACGGGGCCCGCTGACTACCTGGCCCGCTACGGCGCCTTCCACCCCCAGAAGCTCTTCCAGGACGTGAGCTATGCCCCCGACTTGCCGACGGTGGCCGACGTGATTCAGCAGCTCTACCCACAGGCGGGTGGCGAGCCCATCGATGGCGTCCTCGCCCTCGACCCCTACGGACTGGCGGATCTGATCGGCCTCACCGGGCCCATTGACGTACCCGGGTTGGGCCGGTTGACCGGAACGAATACTGCCACGGAACTGCTGCAAGGCCAGTACGCAAACTTTGCGGTCAACCAGCAGAAGGTGGCACACGACTATGACCAGGACGCCCTCAAGATCGAGTTCCACCGGCTCACCACGGGGTCGCTGCCCGGCCCGAGCACGCTCTCGAACGCACTGGATTCCGATGTTCGTCAGGGCAGCATCGGCTTCTGGAGCTTCGACAAGGCGGAGCAACCGCTGCTCGACCGCCTCGGTCTGGCCGACGCCTTTCCTTCGGCTGACGGCCACGATCTGCTGGGGGTCACCACGCAGAACGCGGCGAACAACAAGATCGATGTGTACCTGCAGCGCTTCATCTCCGACGCGGTGACTTACGACCCGGCGAACGGCGCCGTGGCGTCCCAGGTCACCATCACGCTGCACAATGAGGCGCCCGCCCAGGGCCTGCCGAACGAGGTGATCGGCAGCTATCCGGGCAGCGGACTGCCACCCGGAACCAACGAGACCTGGCTCACCCTTTACACACCGCTCGAATTGCGCTCCGCCACGGTCAACGGCCAGTCACAAGGAGTGAGCGCAGGGGCGGAGCTGGGCGTCCACGCCTACAGCGAATACGTCGACGTCCCTCCCCAGGGCAAGGCCACGCTGACCTTCGACCTCGCCGGCGTGACCTCGTCGGGCCCGGGCTACAAGCTCAGCCTGTTCAACCAGCCCATGGTGCAGGACGACCTCGATACGGTGACCGTCGAGCCGACCACTGGGTGGGAGCTCGCGGGCCCAGCCACGTGGAATCCCGGGAACGACTCGACGGAGGAGCACACATTCGTGCTGCACGAGGGCCACTAGAAGCCGAAATCGTGCGTGGCCCTACGAAAACGGCAGCCTGAGCCGGTATACCTGGCCGATTTTTCGGGTTAGCCTTTCGGCCGGAGAGCAGTCAGGAGGGCACCTGATGTGGCGCAGGGTCGGTGCTGTGTGGGGCGGGGTTTTGATGGTGGGGGCGACGGCGCTGCTTGCTGCCGTCCTGCTCACCTCCGGCCCGGCGGCCGCCGACACTGCGCCCTACGGACCCGCCACCCAACCGACGACGGTCACGCCCACCTCGGCCGAGCCGTCGACCCCGGTCGTCGCCCCCTCCTCGAGCGCCGGTCCCTCCCACAAGACCGGCCCGTCCTCCACCGCCTTCACCGGTGCCGAGCTCGCGCTGCTGTTCACGATCGGCGCCGTCGCCATCGGGATGGGAGGCATGCTCGTCCTGGTGACCCGCCGTAGGCGGTCCGAGCAGTCGGCGTATCGGAGCATGAGGCGCTAGACGGCCACTGACCGTCGCTTCCACGGCGTGAACGTGCAGAACGTCGAAGCGGTGCAGGAGCCGAAAGGTATCGTCGATCATGTCCTCGGCCCGTGACCTCGTTATCCTCGGCGCCGGTGGCATGGGGCAAGAGGTGGCGGACATCGTTCTCGCCGCAGCAACGGACGGCTCCCGCTACAAGCTGATCGGGTTCATCGACGACGACAGAGCGCTGCACGGACGCGAGGTGCTCGGGTTGCCCGTGCTCGGCGATCTCCAATGGTTATCCGGCCACCGGGCCGCGCTCGCCATGGGGATAGGCGCGCCCGCTGCGAGGCGTCGTGCCTGGGCTGCCGCGCAAGCGACTGGGACAACCGAGGCACCAACGCTCGTTCACCCCTCGGCATTCATGGGATTGGGAGTCGAGCTTGGCGAGGGAACGGTGGTGGGGGCCCACGCCACCCTGACGGTCGATGTGCTCGTCGGACGTTTCAGCCTGGTAAACGTCGGGGCGACGGTGAGCCACAACGCGCGTCTGGCCGACTTTGCCACCGTGGCTCCCGGGGCCAATTTGGCCGGGGGCGTCCACGTCGGTGAAGGAGCCGACATCGGCATCGGTGCGTCGGTGACGCAAGGAAACACAATCGGTGCCTGGGCCATCGTCGGCGCCGGGACCGTGGTGATCGGCGACGTGGCCGCGGATACCACTGTCGTGGGCTGTCCGGCTCGGGTCGTGGACACCCGGCGGGCAGGGTGGCACGAATGAGCGGCGGGTACACCGAGTGGCGGATCGGCCTCGCACGCCCCGACGTCGGCGAGGAAGAAATTGAGGCGGTGACCCGCGTGTTGCGCGGCCCGATCCTCACCAACGGGCCCGAGACGGCCGCCTTCGAGCGGGAATTCGCCGACCTGCACCAGGGGGAGCACGGGATCGCCTTCGCCAACGGGACCGTTGCTCTGGTGGCGCTCTTTGCCGCGCTCGGCATCGGGTCAGGAGACGAGGTCATTGTGCCGTCGCTCACCTTCGTGTCATCGGCCACCTCCATCGTCTACGCCGGCGCAACACCCGTCTTCGCCGACGTCGACCCTGAGACCTTCAATCTGGACCCGGCCGATGTGGCCCGTCGAATGAATCCGCGAGTCAAGGCCATTGTGGCCGTGCACTACGGCGGTCAGCCCGCCGATCTGGCCGAACTCTCGCACCTGGCCGACGAAGCCGGGGTCGCACTCCTGGAGGACGCTGCGGAGGCCCACGGCGCCCGCTATCGCGGACGCCACGTGGGGACGTGGGGCGTCGCAGGCATGTTCAGCTTCACCCCGACGAAGAACATCACGACCGGTGAAGGGGGAATGGTCATCACCGGCGACGGCGATCTGGCCCGCAGGCTGCGCCTGCTGCGCAACCACGGCCAAGTCTCGACCTACGAGCACGCCGTCCTGGGCTGTAACTGGCGGCTGTCCGAGATGCAGTCGGCGATGGGCCGGGTGCAGACGGCCAAGCTGGAGGCCATTCTCGCTCGCAAGCGCGCGCTGGCGGCCGACCTTGACCAGCATCTCGATCCGATTGCCGGCGTGCAGGCGCCGGTGGTGCGAGGCGACCGGGACCACGTGCACATGCTCTACACGGTGACACTGGCAACCGCGGACGCGTACCAGCGCGACTCCGTCATCGCCGACCTGGCGCAACAGGGGATCGAATCCCGCCTCTACTTCCCACCGGCGCACCGACAGCCCATCTTTGCCGGCCTGCCCGCGGATCTCCCGGTGACCGAGGACCTAGCGGGACGAATTCTCTCCCTGCCCATGCACTCCCTCCTCTCCCGCGACGAGGTGGCTGATGTCGCCGCGGGTCTTGCGGCCGCCATCAGCCGGGTAACCACCCCTACGGCGTCCACATCATGAATCGGGCACTCGCCGCGGGCCTGGCCATCCTGCTGGCACCGGTATTGGCCGTGGTCGCCGTACTGGTTCGGCTCACCGATGGCCGTCCCCTGCTGTTCGTCCACCAGCGCGCCGGACTCGACGGCCGGCCGTTCGGACTCGTGAAGTTCCGCACCATGCGCCCGCCCCGCTCGCCTGGGGAGCCGGACGCCGCCCGCATCACCCGCGTCGGCCGCCTGCTCCGACGTTCCAGCCTCGACGAGCTGCCGGAACTGTGGAACGTGATCCGGGGCGAGATGAATCTCGTTGGTCCTCGCCCCCTGCCCGTCGCCTACACCACGGAATACTCACCGACGGAAGCGAGACGCCTCGAGGTCAAGCCGGGTCTGACCGGACTGGTCCAGGTGCGGGGCCGCAACGCGCTCGACGTGGGACGAGAAGTTCGCCCTCGACGTCTGGTACGTCGAGCATCGCACCCCTGCCCTCGACCTCCTCATCCTCCTCCAGACACCGATCGTCGTCCTTCGTGGTGGCGGTATCTCCCACGACGGGCACGCCACCATGCCGGAGTTCAAGGGACAGGACGGGTAGAGAGCGAGGAGGTCGGCCCCGGAGGCCCCTTGGCTCGCTCCCCTAACTCGGCGACCTGCTGGCCCGCGCCTTCCGATTGAGCAGGTCCTCATACACCCGGAGCGTCGTCGCAATGACCTGGCGCTGGTCGAAATCCCGCCTCGCCTTTGAAACGGCCTCGCCCCCCATGGCGGCGCGGAGCCCGGGATCGCTGGCCAGCCGGTCCACGGCGTCGGTCAGGGCCGCCGCATTACGCGGGGGCACCAGTAGGCCGGTCACCTCGTGGTCGACCACCTGCCGGCAGCCGCGGATGTCAGTGGCGACGACCGGGAGCCCCATGGCCGCGGCTTCCATGGCTGACCGTGGGAACCCTTCGCGATACGACGCCAGCACGTACAGGTCGAACGCGGCGTAGAGGTCCTCGACGTCGTTGCGGTGCCCCAGGAAGCGGACGCCGCACGATTGAGCAGCGGCCAGCTCCGACGGACCGATGCCGTCCACTTTCTCCGGCTCGTGTGGTCCTGCGACGACGACAGTCGCCGTTGGGCAGCGCCGGCGCAACTGATCGGCCGCGGTGAAGAGTTCGCGATAACCCTTCTCCCACACCAGGCGCCCCACCGCACCCACCACGACGCTGTCGTCGTCCACGCCCAGCTCGGACCGCACGCGGGCACGTGCTGCGAGAGCCTTTGGACCGGGAGCGAAG
This sequence comes from uncultured Acidimicrobiaceae bacterium, assembly GCA_963843365.1. GTDB lineage: Bacteria > Actinomycetota > Acidimicrobiia > Acidimicrobiales > RAAP-2 > Bog-473. The sequence goes on from CAWJKG010000002.1 coordinate 510,683, forward strand.
CGCTCCAGATCGATGCCGTTACCCAGTAGGTGAAGTCGATCCGCCGGCACACGCAACGAGGCGAGCGTGGCGACATCTTCCTCGTTCTGGACAAGCTCGGCGTCCGAGCAGGCGGCGGCCAGGCGCTCCACCCCGTAGACGGCGGCCCGCCGGGCCAGCGAATCCTCAGGGGTGGCGTAGAGGCCGTGAACGGTGTTCACCACAACAGGCACCTTGGCTGCCCGACCCCCCAGTCGTCCGTAAATGCCGGGTTTCGGCGTGTGGGTATGCACGATGTCGGGCCGTAACCGGCGGAGCAGCCGGTACAACTCCGCCGCCGCCCGGACGTCGTCGAGGACCGACACGCTGCGGGTCGCATGTGGCAGGGCGATGTGACGGATCCCGCCGCGCTCCAGCTCAGGCACGAACGAGCCCGGAGCGGAGACGCCGACCACGTCGTAGCCGGCCCCGGCGAACGCGACGAGCTGGGGCCCGAGCAGCAGAGCCAAAGTCATGTCCGTCGTCGTGACGTGGACGAGCAGGGGCTCGCTCAAGTCGTGGCCCCGGCTAGACGGCGACGGTTGATGACACGCCGGAGGTCGTCTTCCATTCGCATACCGCCGCGCACCTTGCGGTCGAAGAAGGCCAGCCCGTCGTCAAGTTGCACCGGCGAGCGGGCCAGGCGATACGGATCCGTCCCTCCGTAGGGGTTGGCCCGGGTGCCCGCGAGGGCGGCGGAAGCGAACCGCGCCCGCACGGCTCGTTCGGCTGCCGGCGTCGGCGCGAGCGCCTTCGGGTAGGCGAAGTGCCGCGCATCGACACCCAGGCGTTCGCCGATCAACTCGATGGAGCGGTCGAGTTCGGCGTCCACCGCGTCGGGCGGCAGGCGATCGAGAAGCACATGGGTGTGGGTATGGGAGCCGACCGTGACGAGGCCCGTCGAGACGGCTTCAGTCAGGGCCGACCAGCTGAGTGGGGTGCCGCTCCCTGGGAACGGTCGGCTACGTTCCACGAAGTCGGTCGCCACGTACAGAGTGGCGGGAGCCCGATGGCGGACCAAAATGGGAAGCGCCTCCTCGACGAAGTCGGCGGTGCCGTCGTCGAACGTGATGACCACCGCAGCCGGTTCCGTGGGGTGTGGTCCGTCCAGCGCCGTCAACGCTCCGTCGAGATCGACAATGCCCGAGCCCGCCACCAATCGGGCCACTTGCTCGTCGAAGAGCGAGCTGGGCAGGTCGACCACTGAAGTCGTGCGCCGGCCGACTCGGTGATAGCAGAGAACGACGAGTCCGCTCCGCGGCCGGCGCAGCATATCGTGGGCGGCCGCTGCCTGCTTGAGGGCGCGCCGCCCGACTTGCTTCACCGCAGACGGCCTCCCCACGCTCGCCATCATGCCAGGCTGCTTCGCGATGCCGGCAGCCCCTGGTGCCGCATGCGGCAACAATTGCGCGCTGTACCAGCTCACACAGCCTTTTGTCCGGATCGTGACGAATGCGCCAGACGATGGAGCGCCCCATCGTCCAGTTCTGCTTCTCATATGGTCCACGAGGTCAAGGAGCGCACGACCTGGTCCGCTCGCCTTCATCGGGACGAATCGCTGGCTCACAATGCCGGCCAGGGTTCGGTGTCCACGTCCGGCTCACGCTAGGGGGTCTCCAGTTCTCGTCGCCTTCCGCACGTTCCACCCTCATCTTCCGAGGACGACCGGCGACGAGCTTCTCGTTGTCAACTGCGCACGGACTGCGCGCGGTGTCGCCATTTCCACCTCCCAGAAAGCTCTGATGATCGAGGCCGCGGGCCGCCGCGCCGTTTTCTTGCACATCGCATTGCATTTGGCAAGGATGTTCGGGAAAGGCGAGATCACGTCAAACGACTTCGGGGTGAACTGGTGGCAGGCGCGAGATGACGGTGGATCCGGTCGTGGCCGACGATCCGGGAGCGCCGGGTCCCCTGGGCTCGGAGACTCAATGGAAAAGTTCGTTGCCAGTGGGTGTGGTATTGGCCGCGGCCGTATGGATAGCGACCCGTTTCATCGTCTCATTCGCCTGGGGGGTCGTCAAAGGAACGACGAGCTTTTCGGTCGGTAGTTGGGTACGGGGCGACAGCATCAATTACATCCTGATTGCCGTCCAGGGCTTGCGTTCGCAGCGTTGCACCGCCCTGGAGCAGTACAGGTTCTTGACGAAGGAGTGCGGGACCGTGGGATGGCTGCCCGGCTATCCCTGGATGATGCGCGGCGTGCACACATTTGGCCTCCCGTATGCCGAGAGCGGTGTGATCATCTCCGGGCTGGCCTTCTACTTCGTGCTCTATATCGTGTGGTGGCAATGGGCACGTGACCTTTCGGCGCCCAGAGCATTTGTGATGCTCCTGACCTTCGCGGTCTTTCCTGGTTCCGTCTACAACTTCGCCGTCTTTCCGATGTCTCTGGCGCTTCTGCTGTGTACCAGCGCCATTGTGGCGGCTATCCGCCAGCGGTTCGTCCTCATGGGAATCCTTCTTCTGGTCGGTGGTCTCTGCTATCCCACGGCTTGGTTCGTCGCGGTGGGTCTGATGGTAGGAGTGGGACTGGCCGCCTGGAGTCAAGGCGCCCGTGCCATCGTCACGCGGGTCGCGTTGGCCTCGCTTGGCCTGGTTTCAGTTTTTGTACTCGCCTTCTTCGAGCCGTCGGGCCATCCGTTCGGCTACTTCTCGGCGAAGAGTCCCACAGCTGCACTCGGGCTTCCGGGGTCTGATTTCGCCAGCTACGCCGTCACGGGAACACAGTTCGTCATTGCGTCGCTGAGCACTGCCTACGCATCCGCGCTGAAAGTACAGGCGTGGCTGGCCATCGGAATCGTCGGCATCTGCGCCTGGGCTACGATCAGAACCCGGCCGTTCGCCAAGCACGCTCCTGATGTCGCGGTCGTGTACCCGACCTTGGTCGGTGCATCCGTGACGATCGGATTGATCCTTCTCACCACCGCGGGGGCGTGGTACCGAAGCATCCTTCTGGCTGCACCGGCAGTGATTGTGCTGAAGCGAACGCCGCTTTTCTTGCAATGCGTCATTCTCACGTTCCTCGTTGCCGTGACTGCCATCGCATCCTATGGATTCTTCAAGGGGTCGCTGATCTAGTCGCCAGCGACCAACCGCTCAGCCACGCCCTCCACTAATCGTCACCGTCCTGTGACCAATTGACCTCAGATCGTCCGGGGCCGTGGTACGACGTCCCACCGAACCAGAGCATCTCCGGACTCGGCCAAGCCAACTCGGACTTCGATGCGACGAGAGCCGTGGGAAGCACAGAACTGGCGCTTCCATGCGCGAAATTTTCTGTGGTGTTCAAAAGCCCCAGAGCCGAGTCATTCGGGTGCTCGCATGCATCGGCCTTGTCAGCTCCTAGCCCGAAACCGACGACACTCCCACCCTGACTGGCTACCATCTGCCGGGTTGCCCATCATGTGGAAGGAGACACTCGTGCCGTTGGTGGTGGTGGTCGGGCAGGGTTATGTCGGACTACCGCTTGCCCTACGGGCGGTGGAGGCGGGCCACCGAGTGGTGGGCTTCGACACCGATAGCGCACGCACAGCGAGGCTGGCGGCGGGTGACTCCTATATCGATGACGTGCCCTCCGAGGAGCTCAACGCCGCGCTGGCCTCCGGTCGTTACGTGGCGACGCAGGATGAAGAGGCGTGTGAGGGATTCGACGTGGCCCTCATCACGGTGCCAACTCCATTGAAGGAGGGCGTGCCGGACCTGTCTTTCATTGAGGATGCCGGAGCCATGCTGGCCCGCCATCTGCGTTCGGGGGCGACCGTGGTCCTCGAATCCACTACGTACCCAGGAACAACGGTCGAGTTGCTGGTCCCGATCCTCGAAGCGGGCTCGGGCCTCGTCGCGGGAGACGACTTTCACGTCGGCTACAGCCCCGAGCGGATCGATCCGGGCAACCCGACATGGACGCTCGTGAACACGCCGAAGGTCGTGTCGGGCATCGACGCCGCGTCGCTGGCCTCGGTACAGACATTCTACGGCGGGCTGGTTCAATCGACCGTGGCGGTCAGCCGGACCGAGGAAGCCGAACTGGTGAAGCTGATCGAGAACACGTACCGCCATGTCAATGTGGCACTGGTCAATGAACTCGCCATGTTCGCGTCGGACCTCGGCATCGATATCTGGGAATCGCTGAACGCGGCCGGCACGAAGCCCTTCGGGTTCACCCGTTTCAACCCGGGACCTGGCGTTGGAGGCCACTGCCTTCCCGTTGACCCAAGTTATCTGTCGTGGCAGGTGAAGCGCAGAGCTGGCCAACCCTTTCGTTTCGTCGAGCTGGCGAACGACATCAACGACCATATGCCGGACTACGTGGCGCGCCGCCTCATGATGGCATTCAACCGACGAAAGCAGACAATGAACGGGAGCCGCGTCCTGCTGCTCGGCTTGGCCTACAAGCCCAACACAGGAGACTTCCGGGAGTCGCCGGCCCTTGTCGTGGCAGAACGACTGATCGCGTTGGGGGCCGACGTCGGCGCGATCGACCCGCACATTGACCGGAGCCGAATGGATCCACGGATCCGGATGTGTGATCTCACCGCGGCAGAACTGGCTGCGGCGGACGCGGTCGTGGTGCTGACCGACCACGATGTCTTCGATTGGGACCTTGTTCGCCAGCATTCTCGATTCGTTTTTGACACTCGCCACCGGTTGACCGGGACCGACGTAGAGCAGCTCTGATCGTCATGTGTGGCATCGCCGGATTGCTCGATCCCGGCTGGTCGGGGACGTCCGACGAGCTTGCCGCACTTGCTGGCGCTCTCGTCCTGCCCCTGGCTCATCGGGGTCCCGACGACGAGGGCACCTGGTGCGACGTCGAGGCCGGCGTGGGTTTCGGGCACCGACGGCTCGCCATCATCGACCTCTCGCCAGCTGGCCACCAGCCGATGGTGTCGGCCGATGGTCGTTGGGTCGCCACCTACAACGGCGAGTGCTACAACACCGCCGAGCTGCGAGCCGGACTGCCCGATGGCGGCCGGAACCTCAAGGGGCACTGCGACACCGAGGTCCTTCTAGAGGCCGTGGCTGCCTGGGGTCTACGCCCGACCCTGGAGCGGCTCGATGCAATGTTCGCCCTGGCCCTGTGGGACCGTCGGGACCGCGTCCTGCACCTGACCCGGGATCGCCTGGGCGAGAAGCCGCTCTACTACGCGGTGATCGGCGACGTCGTCGTCTTCGGTTCGGAGTTGCGCGCGCTGCTCGCCTACCCAGGCTTCAGGCGTGACATCGACCGCCGGGCGCTGGCGCTACTCCTGCGTCTGAATTACATTCCCGCTCCCCTGACCATCTTCACGGGGGCACGGAAGCTGGCGGCAGCCACGCTGGTGAGCCTGCGCTCGGGCCAGAGGGGCTGGCCCGAGCCCGAGGTCTGGTGGGACTTCCCCGACGCGGTCCGGTCTGCCGTGGCGGCACGACCGCCCGCAGGCGACGACCAGGCTGCCCTGGACCACCTGGAGGAGGTCCTCGCCGAGGTCGTGTCCCGTCGGATGGTCGCCGATGTCCCCATCGGCTCCTTCCTCTCCGGGGGCATCGACTCCAGCCTGGTGACTGCTCTGGCCCAAGCCCGGTCCGCGGCCCCGGTACGCACCTTCACCGTGGGGTTCGCCGGACATGGGCACGACGAGTCGGGCCACGCGGAGGCGGTGGCTCGGCATCTTGGCACTGATCACACCAGAATCGAAGTGACAGCAGACGATGCGCTGAGACTGGTGCCCGACCTCGGCCGTTACTACGACGAGCCTTTTGCCGACCCATCCCAGCTGCCAACTTTCCTCATGTGCCGCGCCGCCCGCCGCCACGTCACCGTGGCACTGTCGGGGGACGGCGGTGACGAGGCTTTCGGGGGGTACCGCCGCTACACGGCGGGCGAGGCGTTCAGTCGGCGGGTGCTGCCACTCCCCCGACGTCTGCGGGTGATTGCCGCCGGCGGTCTGGACGCCGTGCCCGCGGCTGTCTGGGACGGGATCGGACGCGGCGCCCAGCGCATCAGGCCCGACGGGGCCGGGTCTGACATAGGCACCCGCGCCCACAAACTGGCCCGCCTCCTGGCAGCCGGGTCGTCTCGCCAGGTCTACATGAGCCTCGTCTCGGCGTGGGACGATGCCGACACGGTTGTGCTGGGGGCTGGCGACTCGCCGTGGAGCGGACCCCCGCCCCTCGACGGCCTCACGGGAACGCCGGCAGAGGAGATGATGGCCTGGGACACGCTCTCGACCCTGCCCGACGAGATGCTGGTCAAGGTCGACCGGGCCAGCATGGCCTTCGGCCTCGAGGTGCGGCCGCCTCTGGTCGGCCACAAGGTGGTGGAGGCGGCCTGGAATCTGCCGCCCTCCCTGCGGATCCGCGGCGGAGTGGGCAAGCAGGCCCTGCGCCTCCTCCTGGAGCGGCACATGCCGCGTCAACTGTTCGAACGGCCCAAGACGGGCTTCGACCCCCCTCTGGGCCTGTGGCTGCGTGGGCCGCTGCGCGGCTGGGCCGAGGACCACCTCGCCGCGTCCCGTCTGCGGGACCAGGGCTTCTTCGACCCGGTGGCGGTGAGGGCCTGCTGGGATGCGCACCAGGCCGGCCGGCCCGGACTGGAGTACCCGCTCTGGGCCGTTCTGGCCTTCCAGGCCTGGTTCGACGAGACACGCGCGTCGAGCTGAAAGCCGGTCGCCCCGGTGACCGGCTTTCGCGCCGGGCCGGCGCGTCGTCAGTCCAGCAGCGACGCCGCCACCGCATCCTCCAACGCGCGGTCGTTGGCCCACATCATCTGCTGCACCTTGGCCCGCCGGAAGTACAGCTGAATGTCGAAGTCGAGCGTGAACCCGATGCCGCCAAAGATCTGCTGGGCCGTCGCGGTGATGTCGCGAAAGGTCGAGCAGGCGAAGAGCTTGGCCATGGGCGCCAGTGATTCGAGGGAGCGGCCGTTGGCGCCGGCCCACGCGGCCTCGTGCACCAGCTGCTCGGCCCCATCGAGATTCGTGACCGCATCGGCGAGGTAGTGCGCCAACGCCTGGAAGGCACCCAGTGGCTTGTCGAACTGGTGGCGATCCTTGGCGTACTGCGTCGTGATCTCCAGCGCGTAGCGGGCGCCCCCGACCGCTTGGGCTGCCAACAGCACCAGCGCGGGCTCCAGCACCTCCTGCCATGTCGTCCAGCCGCTGCCGGCTCCGCCGATGCGATCGGCGCCGGCGACGACCACGTCGGACAAGGTCACTTCGTACTGGGTGTCCGAATTGAGGCTGAACTGCTGGCGCAGGGTCACGCCGGCCGCCTTGGGGTCGACCAGGAAGAGGTCGACATCCGTATCCGCCTCGCCGATCCGGGCCAGCACGACCAGTCGATCCGCCGAGGATGCAAAGAGGACGTGCCGCTTGAGCCCGTTGAGGCGGAACCCGTCCCCTTGCGCCTCGGCCCGGGTCTGCACTCCCAGCGGCGAGTACCCGTTCTCGGGCTCGAGCCAGGCCGGCGTCAGCACCGCCTCGCCGGAGGCCACGCCACGCAGCCACAGCTCCTTCTGGGCATCGCTCCCGGCCGCCGCCAGGACGCCACCGCTCAGCACGGCGCTGACGAAGTGCGGCGTCGGGGCCAGCGCCCGGCCAAGCTCCTCGTAGAGGGCGACGCCTTCGACGAGTGACATGCCCGAGCCGCCGTACTCTTCGGGCAACAGCAGGCCGATCAGATCCAGCTCACCCAGCTGGGTCCACAGGGTCGCGGGGTATCCGACCGGGTCGTCCTCCATGGCGCGCACGACGTCGAGGGGCGAGTACTTCTCCAGGACGTCGCGCACGGTCTGGCGCAGCAGCTCCTGCTCCTGGTCGAATTCAAGGTCCAACATTCAGCTTCTCTCCCCTGCTCGAAGGCACACGGACACGGACGCGGGCACACCACCCGATGAAGATGCACTCACGGTGGCGGTCGCCACTGATCGCCCCGACGGGCCCACGGGTTGTCGTCGGCACTGCGAGGAAGGGCGATGCGGGCCGCACACGTGGTCTTGACGTCGCCGTCCACCGACAGGCTTACGGCCACGGTGACGAAACCACAACCCAGGTCGTCCACCGACACCGACTCGACAACCCCGGTCAAGGTCATGGTGTCGCCCGGGAAGACCGAGCCCTTCATGCGGAACGTGACCCGGGCCAAACGGCCGTGCGGCCCGGTCCAGTCGGTGAGGTAGCGCTCGAACCAGGCAGCCTGATTGGGGGTGTTCAGGAAGATGTCCCGTGTCCCGTTCCGCTCGACGGCAAAGTCCTTGTCATGGTGCATGGGCCGCCAGTCGCGGGTGGCCAGGGCGCCCAGGACGACCGTCGTCGCCGTCACTGCATAACTAAGAGGAGGCAGTTCCTGTCCGACACTGACGTCGCCCAACAGCAGTTGCGGCACGGTGGTCGTGCTCACGAGGCCGCCGCCTCCCCCCGGCGGTAGCCGAAGCCGGTGTAGGACTCGACGGCGACCAGCTCGCCGTCCTGGTTGGCGTACACCACATCGATGACCCAGAAGCGTCCCGTCCCGAGCTTGGTCGTCTTCTCCTCGCTGACCGAGCGCAGCACCTGATGCGTGCGGAGGATGTCGCCCATCCGCACCGGCGTGTGGAACTCAATGGTGTTGTCGGTCATGACCGCCTCGGGCAGTCCCAGCGCCGCCTTGAGGTCGAAATGCACTTGCAGCGGCAGAGCCTCGACCGTCCGGCCCGGAGCCCAGTGGTGGGGACGGAACCAGACCGAGACCATCGACGGCGGAGCGATCGGACCGTCCGTCAGCTCGTCCGCCACGGCGTCGTCCCAGTAGAGGGGGTTGCCGTTCTCCACTGACGCGCATGACGTCCAGACGTAGGAGCGCTCGACCGGGAACTCGCCCACCTCGTGGTACTGCTCCTTGCCGATCAGGTCGCGCATGTCGGCCAGCGCCGCCTCGGTCGATGTCATGCGATCACCTGTCGGGCCAGCCAGTTCGCCACCGTTTCACCGTCCACTCCGGCCTCCTTCAAAAGATGCTCCGTGTCTGTCTGCGTCATGTCCGGCAGCCGCACCGGCTCATCGGCGGGCGGTCGTTCCATACCGGCCAGCAACGGTGCCAGCTGGACCAGCCTGCCCTCCGTCGGGTGCTCGGCCTCGGCCAGCACACCCCGGGCCGCGAACTGGGGCGAGGTCGCCACCTCGGCGATCTCGAGTACCGGGGCCACGCACGTGTCGGCGCCCGCCAGCACCTCCACCCACTCGTCCCGCGTCCGGGTGGCGAAGGCCGCCGCCAGCGTCGATCGGATACGGTCCTGCGCCCCATCGTCGAGCTGGAGGACCGCTAGCTCCGGGCAGCCGAGCGCGCGGCAGAGGTTGGCAAAGAATTTTGCCTCGATGGCGCCTACCGCCAGCCACTTGCCGTCTGACCCGGCGTAGGTTCCGTAGCAGGCGTAGCGCCCGGACAGGATGTCGTGGCCGGGCAGGACCTCCCCGCCCAGAGCCAGCTGCTCGTCGATTGACAGTGACGTCAACCACAGCACGCCCTCCGCCACCGCCACATCGAGATATGCCCCATGTCCCGTCGTCGCCCGGCCCGCCAGCGCGGTGGTGATGGCCAGCGCCGCGTGCATGCCGCCGGCGGCGGCATCGGCCACCGTGGCGCCCGGCAGTGGCGGCGCGCCCCCCACCCCCGGTGTGCTCATGGCGAGGTAGCCCCCCACAGCCAGGTAGTCGACATCGTGCCCGGCCCACTGGGCCGCCGGCCCGTTCTGGCCGTACCCGCTCGTCGAGCAGTAGACGATGCCGGGATTGCGCTCCGAGACCGCCGGGTAGCCGATGCCCAGCCGGTCGACGACGCCCGGACGGAAGCTCTCGACCACCACATCGCTGGCGGTCGCCAGCGAGAGGAACGCCTCCCGCCCGTCCTCTTCTTTCAGGTCCACCAGGAACCTTCGCATGCCCCGGTGCCCGCTGTACGCGAAGTACGGGGGCACAATCGGCGCCGCATCGGCCGTCGGCACCGGGCCGACCTTGACGACCAGTGCGCCGTAGTCGGCGAGCAGCCGCGTGCAACGCGCCGCCGGGCCGACCGTGGACAGGTCGAGCACGGTGATCCCCTCAAGGGGCCCGCCCGCAACAGACACCGGCTCCACCTAGAAGTTCTTCGGGAGTCCGAGCTTGCGCCGGGCGATGATGTTCTTCTGGATCTCCGACGCACCGCCGCCGATGGTGTCGATGACGGTGTAGCGGTAGGTCGATTCAGCCCGACCCGCCATGGGTGCCTCCTCCGTCTTGACCCGCAGCTGCGAACCGGGTCCGGCGATATCCATGGAGGCGTTGGCCAGCCGCTTCGAGAGCTCGGTGGCGAACAGCTTGTACTCCGACGCCTCTGCCGTCGGCGCCGCGCCGCCCTTGGACGACTCGAAGACGAACTTGAGGCCGAGCACCCGGGCGGTCTCGAGCTGCGTGGCCAGCTGGGCCAGCCGCTGCCGGATCACTGGGTCGTCCTTGAGAAGCGTGCCGTCGCGCGTCGTCGTCTTCACGTACTCGACGAGCAGCTCGAAGCGCTGTTGCATGGGCGAGAGCGTGAACATAGTGAAGCGCTCGAGGTCGAGCGCCTCCGAGATGTACTGGAACCCGCGACCCACCTCCCCCACTACGTAGTCGTCCGGGACGAAGACGTCGTTCAGGAACACCTCGTTGGTGCGCTCGTCGCCCATGGTCCATATGGCGTTCACGGTGATGCCCGGCTGGTCGATCGGAACGAGGAACAGCGTGATGCCGGCGTGCTTGGAGTCGGGGTCGGTGCGTCCGCCTACCCAATACCACTCGGCGAAGTGAGCGGAGGTCGTCCACGTCTTCTGGCCGTTGAGGATCCAACCGCCGTCGTCCCGCGTGGCCTTGAGCTGCATGGAGGCGGCGTCCGAGCCGGCGTTGGGCTCCGAGTAGCCGACGGCGAACTCGACCTCGTTCCGCAGGATTTTGGGGAGGAACTCGGCCTTCATCCGGTCATTGCCGTGCCGGATGATCGTCTTGCCCACGATGCCGACGCCCTTGCCGATCTGGGGGCCGCCGCGACCGGCCAGCTGCTCGTTGAGGAGGTACTCGTAGATGCCCTCCCCCTCGGTGCCGCCGTACTCCTTGGGCCAGGTCATGCCGAGCCAACCTCGCCGGCCCAGGGAGGCCATGAAGGCCCGGCGCTTCGGCGTGTCGACGATCTGGGCCATGTTCTCCCTGGTCACGTCGAACACCTCGGGGTCGTCGTTGGCATCGAGGAAGGTCTCGACCTCCTTCACGAAGGCCAGCTGCTCCGGCGAGAATTCGAAATCCATGGCGCCTCTCTCGAAATGCGGGACTCAAATCTGACGACCCGTCAGTTTTCGCTGGACATCATAGGGCACGCGCCAATGGCCCCTCCGGGTGCGGTCTCATCGCCAATGCGCCAGGACACGGGAAAGGCAGCTCTCGCGCCCGGAGGCAACAGGGAGAACGGGCCCCAGATGGTCTCGGAGGCTTATGACTAGGCTTCGCGCAGTCCCTTCCACACCGACAGGTCGAGGGCGGGAACTAACTTGACCAGCTGTTCGACGTCGGGCGCGAAGAGGTCTTGCAGCCGACGCTTCACCTCGGGATCGAGGGCTGGCTTCTCCTCCCACGTCTTGTTGATCGGCCGATCGAGGATGGTCGTCGGGCGATATTCGGGATCGAGGCCCAAGAAGCGATACGTGGTCACCAGCTGTTCGACCGGCGCAGACTTGCAGTGCTCGTACTGCAACACGAGCAACTGCTCCGGGGGAAAGTGGTCCATCCAGCGTCGAAGGTTTTCGGCATACATGGTGTACCCGACCACTTCGGCAATGGTCGCGCCCACATGCGCAGCTCCGTTGCGGAGCTCACTGGCGAGACCTGATCGAAATCGCTCGATCGGATCACGCAGAATCAAGAGGAGTTTCGCATCGGGTGCGGCTCTGGCGAGCAGCGGTGGCACCCAGGGGTAGTAGAGGTAGTCCGGCGTCCATTCCCCGGTGAGGGCGCCGTTCCGACGCGGGAACTGCCGGTTGTATTCCGTGATGTCCGAAGATCCGAAGGGCTGACTCCCAAAGCGGGCGAAGAAATGGAGCTCCTTGTCGGGTGGGGACACATCGGCTGCGCCGGGATGATCCACAATGAGCCTGAACCACCACGTCGTTCCGGCCTTCTGCACCCCGATGCCGACGAAACCGGGCGGACCGTCAGTCTCGCCAGCGCCGAGTGGCGGGGTCTTGCTGAAATCAAACCCGGGCTCGTACCGGTAGTAGCGCCCTAAGCGGTGCCGCAAATCGCTCCGGAGTCCCGGCGGAATGGCCTTGTGCACTCCCAGAGGTAGCTCCTTCAGCACATTGGCAGTGGTCTGGCGAATCCCCATTTCCCAAGGCTGCCACAAGCAACCATCCCTCCAGGGCATCGAGTTCTCTGGCAGCCCTTCGAATCTGCACGCACTGACCGGCTCCCGACTGAGTCACATCGCTGTAGTTCGACTCAATGGGATCCTTCGGGTGATTCGATGTTCGCCGCGTCTCAGGCTGAACGCCGAGGCATGGTCAGGCAGATCGCCCTCACGGCTGCCAGGTGTTCACGCCGTCCGCCAAGCAGTCTCGGTGATCACCTCGTCAACGGCGCCGATGGTCTGGCTGAATCGCATGTGCTCAAGGACCCAGGCTCTCGACCGAGGCCCGAGGTCGGGATCAGTGCGCCGCCAGGTCACGTATTTCTTGATGCTCTCCGCTAGGCGCACGGGGTCTCCCGGGGGGACCAGTTGCTCTGGAAATCCTCGCATCGTCGCACCAAGTCCGCCGATGTCCGACGCCACGACAGGCGTCTCGCACGCCATCGACTCGCTCACAACCAAGCCCTGCGTCTCCAAGAAGATACTCGGGAGAACCGAGAGGTCCGCAGCCGCCATGAGGGCGGGAACGTCCGATCGAGGTCCGAGGAAAGAGACCCGGTGGCCTTTCGCCAGGGATTCCAATTCGTGCATATACGAAGGCGACCTGGTGGCACCGGCGAGAACCAGGTGCACGCTCCCACCGAGACGGCCAACAGCGTCGACGAGGAAGTGAGGACCCTTAATCCGTTCCAGCCGTCCGGCAAATATCACCATCGATTCCTCTCCGCCGACATCGATGCTGGCTCGCACCGCCTTGCGCTCGTCGCGTGGAAGAGGGACGAAGCGATCGACATCGATACCGGTGGGAATGACCGAGACTCGAACTGGATCCAATCCGGCCCGAGAGATCCAACGATCTGCGGTATCCGCAGATGGGGCAATCGCGGCCGTTGCGCGACGCATGAGTGCGTTCAGCCAAGACGGCTGCCGGATCGGGGGTGGCAGATGCAAATGCACCGCAACCCGTGCTCCTGTGCGCGCTGCCGCTGCGAGGGCGAGCGGCACGTCGCCGGCATTGTGCACATAGATGACCGACGGAGAGGTGCGCATCCCTTTCAGTGCTCCGTCAACCGTGCTGATGCTGGACGAAAACGGCGAGGTAGAGCTTGGGAGGCTCGCGCCAATTTGCGTCGTGGTGGCCGCCAACTCCCTCCACGCCGGCCAGAAATCGCCCTTGCTGACGTAGAGAAGATGTACTTCCCAACCCCGTTCGACCAAACCCCGGAAGATGGCGAGCTGTCCGGCTTCAGTGCCTCCGATTGAGCCGAGGTGGTTGGCCACTGTCAGAACCCGCTTACGCAGTACCCGGTTGCGTCTCATGCGCGGTTTCTCGCCTGACGGATCGAACCGCACCTCGAAGGTGAGGAAAGGCACGTCCGGCGAACGTCCTTGCAGTTCCCTGTCACGCTCGTACCAGGACCGCGAACGCAAACGTGCATGCCCCTGGCCCGGCCGGCATTTTCCCCACCCGGACTGCCTGACTGGCGCGACGGTGATCGGCCATAACTGGCGGGAGACTACTCGGGGACCCGGATCGACAACTTTCCATCTTTGGCATCCCGTCGAGGTCGTTCGGGCGCCTGGAGGTCGCGTCGGTCGCCGGCAGCCTGCAAAAGTGGTGGTCAGAGCGGGTGTCGCTGGTACAGTGCTGCCCGTGGAGGGCCAGGATTCCGAGCACCCGGAAGCGCCCCTGCCAGCTACAAGACCGAGGCGGCCTGTGCTGATCGCCGGGATTCCCCGTTCGGGAAGTAGCTGGACCCAGGTCATCCTGAGCCGCGATCCCTCGATCTTCGCGGTGACAGAGCCCGACAGCGAGACCAAGAGTGCCCCGGCCATCTGGGCCAAACGGCGCCTGGGGCGCTACCCGGTGCTGGCGCCTGGCGACCGAGACGCCGACTACGAGCAGTTGTGGCGCTGGGTGCTGGCCGGCGCGCCGCAGAACAAGCGCCTCGAGGCGGCGGAGCGGGTGCGCAAGGTCGCCATCAAGGAGTGGCGCTGGTACGTGCAGGGGCGCTGGACGCCAACCATGCGCCTTGCCGGCCAGCTGGGTCGGAGGCCCGGCGACCGGCCGGTTCCGGCGTTGCGCGACCACAGACTGCTGGTGAAGAGCGTGCACGCCGCCATGTCCGTCGAGTGGCTGGCCGCTACCTTCGACCTCGAGGTGCTCGTGCTGCTGCGTCACCCAGGGGCAGTGCTGGCGAGCTGGCAGAGCCTGGGCCTTCCAGAACACCTCGCCCGCTTGGAGCGCGTACCCGAGGTGCGCCAGCGCTGCGAGGAATGGGGCGTGCCGCTCCCCGGGCCCGACGAGCTGGAGCACACTGTATGGCTGCTGGGGGTGCTGCTCACCTCGTTGGAGCAGGCGGCCCGTCGATCGGACTTCGTCCTGCGCACCCACGAGCAGATGTGTGTCGTCGCCGGCAGATGAGTTCCGTTCGCTCTATCGCGAGCTCGGCCTGGAGTGGACGGACCGGGCCGACGAAGCAGTAGAGGGACTCAACCGTCCGGGGCAGGGCTGGTCCGTGGAGCGTGTGGCAAGGGATCAGGTGGACCGGTGGAAGACCCGCCTTTCACCGGCCACGGTAGATGTCATGCAGCGGGTGCTTGCGCCATTTCCGTTCCGCACCTGGACATCGGAGGACCTGCAGCTCACACCGGGCCCGTGACGCCCCTCCCCCCGCTGCGGTGAGGATCTGGCAGCTCGGACCTCCGGGCGAGCCGTACTCGCCCGCTGCGAGGCCGAGTGGTGTCGGAGGTAGTGGCCATGCTCTCCCGCGAACTCGACAACGCCGGCCACCAGGTGACCGTGCTCGCCGAGATGGCCGGTGATCCGTTCGACAGTCCTCGCCGACATCGTTCCGCTCGGCGTGCGACCGGATGGGTGGGCGCGCCGGGGTGCGCCTGCGGGTCGGTGCTGCGATCAACGCCACCACAGGCTGGTTCGGGCCCGGGTACCCATGGCGCCTGGCCTCACTCCGCCACCGGGCCCGCCATGCTCCCCGCCCCGACGTCATCGTGGTGCACGACGACCCACGGGCGGTCCGCCACCTCCATCGGTGGCTACCCGGCGTGCCCGTCGTGGCTTTCCAACACAGCGTCCCTTACCGCCTCCCGCCCGAGCGGATGCCGGCAGACCGCCCCGATGCCGTCGTGGCGGTGACGTCGGCCCTCGTCCGCCGGGTAGCCCCGCGGCTCGGGGTGCTTCCAGCTGACGTGCCGTGGTGCCCTACGGGGTGACTCCGGGCCCGTGGTCGGGCCACCGGCGGACCCGGAGCGCCCGCTTGCCGTCCTGGCCTTAGCCGGGACGTCCGAGAGCCGACGGGGCTTGGCTGGCCGAGAGCCGGCGCCGTGGAGGGCGCGTCGGTGTCCCTGGTGGACGGCCGGCGCTGGTCGGCCGTCCACGGGCCGTCCCCCCGACCGGTGGTGCTCGGCGCGGCCGCGCTCGACCCGGGCGCCGCCGTGGCATTGGCCGAGCCGGCCGCCGCTCTCGCGGTACTGGCGGCGCACGACGTCTATTGCCTGCTCCAGGACGTCGACGACGCATATCCCCCCCTGATACTGGAGGCGCTGGCCGCCGGCTGTGCGGTGGTGGCCCTCGACGCAAGTGGCGCGGCGGAATTGGCTGGCGGGGCAGCGCACCTGGTGTCGTCGGGCAACCCCGCAGCCGTGCGGACCGTCTTGTCGGCGTGGAGCGAGGACCGTCCCTGCTGGCGGCTGCCCAGGCGAGCGGGGCCATCAGCGGTGGACGGGCGCACCTGGGCCGCCACAGCCCGCGTCCTTGCTCGACGTGCTCGGAGCGACCCAGGGCTAGAGGTCGGCGATATCCCCGCTTACCGGGCTTCGCCAATTGGGCCGTCCCCTCCGGTGACGCGAAGTGAACAGCCAACCGCGCGGCCCCCGGAACGCGAAGAACAGGATGCTAAAGTCAAGAAAACAAGCAGGTATCTTGATTGGCGAGCCGCGTAATAGTCGGTACCTCATACCCCCAGTTCTCGAGGATTGTCGTGCCACAGTTTTCAGTCATTATTCCGACCTACAACCGGGAAGACCTGTTGACTGAAGCCATTCGTTCGGTTTTGGACCAAACGATCCAGGATTTCGAAATTATCGTCGTGAACGACGGAGGGAATGTACCGACAGTTCCCGACGACCCACGGATCCGTATCGTGACGCAGGCCAACGGCGGTCCCGCTTCTGCCCGAAATGGTGGCATCAGGGCTGCCCGAGGCCAGTATGTGACGTTTCTCGATGACGACGACCTCTACACTCCCACGCGCCTTGCTCTCGGTCTGGAAGCGATGAGGGGCACGGGTCTCACCGCGTGCAGCAAGAACTACAGAACACCGGCAAGTCAAGATCTGGAGCGTTTTCTCAACGGCAGTGGCTTTCATGCCGGGCAATTCACCATTGAGAGGGCCCGTTGCCCCCTTTTCGATGAAAGCGAAGCGCTACGGCCTGGTTCCGAAGACTTGGAGTGGATGATTCGGCTCCTTCCAGTCGGCGTCGACACGATCGATGAGGTTGGATACATCAGACGATCGCATCCGGGTCCTCAGTTGAGTGACGACCTCCGATTGGTTGGTGACGGTCGCGTCGCCCTCTTCCGCATTCAAAAGGACTATTTCAAGGCACACCCCGAAATGGTTGCCTATCAGTGGAAATGGAACGCTGCATCTGCACTTCGGCAGGGAGACAGGGGGTTGGCTCGGCGCTACTTCTGGAGGGCGTTTCGCGCCGTTCCTTCGGCGCGCAATGTCTTTTCGCTACTCCGAGCGTTCGCACCACATGTATCGATGCCAGGTGTGGAGCGCGGCGCTTGACTTGTCATCGAGACGGGTCGATCTGAGGGTCAGGCAACTGGCAAGTCATGCAAACCCCATCCGAGCCTCGTTGCCAAGACCGTTCGTGTGGAGGAGAAAGATGTCCTGCCTAACCACCGACCTCACAGGCCCGGGGGCCCGAAGTCCCCGAAGAAGGCGTTTTCGATGAAACTGCCGTCGCACGGTCCTACCGAAGAGATTCCAGTCTGGATGTACTGGGAGAACCGACCCGGTCAGAAATGCCCGGACTACCTTCTCCTCTGCCGCGACACGGTGGCCCGGAACCTCGGCCGCTGCGGCCCTCTCCGCGTGCTGAACCGCGACACCGTCTTCGATTGGCTTCCCGACCTCGACCGCCGCGTGTGGGACCGCCTGGATGGCCCGGTGCAGCGGGCCGATTACGTCCGCACCCGCTTGGTTCACCGCTATGGCGGCATCTGGATCGACCACGACTGCATCGTGCGACGTCCACTGGACGCGCTGGCCGACCATCTCGAACACTATGAGTTCGTGGCCTGGGGCGGCGACGTGCAGGGTCGCCTGTTCAACAACCTCTTCGCCGCCCGTGCTGACTCGACATTCGTGGCCACGTGGTTAGACGCTCAAGACCGAGTGCTGGCCGCAACTGACAACTGGACCAGCCTCCCGTGGGCCAGCCTGGGCAACGACGCCATCCATCCGCTGTTACGCCGATTGGATTACGCGAACCTTCCGTCGTGGGAAGTGGCGCCGGTGCTGTGGTTCAAGTGGCGATGCTTCCTCTCGCCGTTCCAGGACCCCCGACGAGTCCTCGCTGCCGACCCCATCACGGTGATGCTGTGGAACAAATCGATGGGCCCGGCATTGGGCAACCGCACTACCGACGAGCTGTTGACCTCTCCCATGTTGGTCGCGCGCCTGTTGCGACTTGCCCTCGGACACAGCACCCCGGCAGAAGAGTCTCGGGGCTGGGCCCGCCTGCATGGACTCTCTTCGTTGCGCTACCGACGCCTGGGCACAAACATCGACCGCCGATTGCACCCATCTGAAGGATGGCCGGACGAGGCGGCCGAGACTCCGACTTCGTTCTAGTCCATCGACATTTCCGCCCGCTGAATGGAGTCGGACCTCCGTTCCTGAGTCTTTTACCTCGCCTAAGATCACATCATGGCGGAGAGCCTGATCCATCGCATCACAAGACGGCTCGTTCCCGACCGGATTCGTCACCCCGTTGCGGTGCTCTTCTACGGCAGGATCGAGCAGGAACACTGGATTCGCGCCGTGATGAATCGGGACATCGATCGATACGTGGCCGCGCTCCCCCGCGCCGACCTCGATGCTCTCGAGGTGTCCGGCGATAGGTTGGCTCAGTCCGGCTGGAGTTCCTATCGGTCTGTCCACTTCCCTGAATTCGACTTGTGCGCGCCGCTGTCGGAAACCGAGGTCGCAGATATCGTGATCTGCGAACAAGTCCTCGAGCATGTCGTGGACCCAATCACGGCGACCCGCAACCTCTTCGGGCTACTCCGTCCAGGCGGATACCTCATTGTCAATACGCCGTTTCTTGTCCGAATCCACCGGATTCCCGGCGACTACTGGCGATTCACCCCAGACGGGATGCGGATTCTCCTAGCGCAGGCCGGATTCAAGGACATTCAGGTCGACGCATGGGGAAACCGATTCGTGGCCTTCCAGAATTTCGGAACACGGTGGCGGCCAGTCCGACGATTCGGACAGCCGATGTTTAACGAGCCCAATATCCCCGTTTCGGTGTGGGCATACTGTCGCCGACCCTGACGGCAGCACCCCATGGCGACATGCTGATCCACGACACACAGTGACTCCCCGTAGCACTGTTGGCAGTCGCTCCCCAGCCTGGCAATCGCCAGGGTTCTCGTTGCGGGTGGTTCGACTCACCATTGGTTGTGAGCCGGTGCCGTCTGTGGCATTCTGCGTCCGGTGAGGGGAAGGGATACCCGATGAGCGTCTTGCGACGGGGATTTTTGGCACTACCAACCAACGTCCGTCACGCCGCTCTGCACCGGTTGGGCCGGTACGCCCCATGGGAGGCGGGCTTCGACTTCACTCCACCAGGGGCAGGCCCCAACGAAGAGGTGGGCGCGCCGTCCTTTGTCGGGATCGGCGTCCAAAAGGCCGGGACAACTTGGTGGTACACGTTGATGCTCAGTCACCCTGACGTCTCATCACGAACCGACATTCACAAAGAGCGACACTTTTTTGATCGGTTCGGCTCTCGACGGTTCGAGGCTTCAGATGTCGCCGACTATCACGGATGGTTTCCCCACAGTCCGGGAACCCGAGCAGGAGAATGGACGCCCGACTACTTCAATTGGGTCTGGGTACCACCTTTGCTCCAACGCGCCGCTCCCGACACGCGTCTTCTGCTTTTGCTACGCGATCCAGTTGATCGGTTCTTTTCTGGACTTGCGCATCAGAAGCGCGTCGGTCTTCCCTGCAACGGCGCCACGCTTGCCGATGCATTCGAGCGTGGCTTGTACCACCGGTCCCTGACCCTTTGGCTGGAACATTTCTCGGCGGATCAGATCCTGGTGCTCCAATTCGAGCAGTGCGTCGCCGACACCGACGGCCAACTCGCGAGAACGTTCGAATTTCTCGGTCTCAGCAAATTCGCCGTCGACCCATCAGAGAATGCTGCTCTTCCGCAGAAATCCCCGATCACGCGACACCACGACGAGGACGTACGGTCACGGCTCGTGGAGCTCTATGCAGCGGACGTGACGGCTCTCGCGGCGCAATTGCCTGACATCAAGCTATCGCTGTGGCCGAACTTTGCTCATTTGGCCAGCGCCGAATGTCCCTAGAGTGCCGACCAGCGTCGGAAGGAGACATCAGTTTCCAGCTGCCGACCACTCACCCACTTGCCTCACGAAGCGAGGGTTCTTCCCGAGGCGTCCGGTGGCTCCGTCCCAAAGTCCACGTAGGATTGCCACTCGTTCATCCCGTCCGTGGGCACGTTGCATCCGGCGCATGGAATAGGCGATGTGCCAGGTATACCAGCTCGGCGTTCCGTGTCGGCGAGCCATGACGAAGGGATTTCGCGCCTGGTAGTAGGCCCGCCAGGGCTCCTCGACATCCGTAGGTCGTCGCCCCTTCAAGGCTTGCTGTCGCCCCACCCACGATTGCTGTTCCTCCACCGCCCGAGCCGCCTTCGCGTCGACCAGAACTTCGAATCCAGCCTCCTTGATGGAGCAGTACCAATCGAAGTCCTCCATGTCGATGAACAATTCGGCGTCCGGAACCACGCCGGCGTCAAAGACGTCGCGCGACACCAAGGTGGCGCCCCACGCCCCCACGGCGGTAAGAGTCAGATCGAGCGGCGTACCCACCGGAGGAACCACGTTCTCCGTATGAGCGCCACGACCCACGAAATTACGGCCGTATGCAACGATGGCGCCGATACGGTGATTTTGGGCTTGTCGCGTCTCGGCTCGTTCAATGAGGTCCGCCAGCCGAGGCTTCGGGAGCGGGAACTGCACTATGTCGTCCTCGCACAGATAGGCCCATCGAGTCGTCGAATCGGAGAAGGCCTCCGCCATGCCGGCTTCAAATCCGCCGGCGGGCCCGACATTCTCGGGGAGTCTCACCATTCGCACCCGTGACTCGAGTGCCGCATCGTCGAGTCCTCCGATCGCGTTCACCACGACGATAACTCGCTCGGGTAAGAATCCCTCTGACTCGATAAGCATGCGCGTCAAATCGCCAGCCAGGGTTGGTCGCATGTGAGTGACGATTACGGCGGTGACGTCTGGCCTCAATTCTCTTCGAGGCACTGCCTGAGGATCGGCTGGAGGAGAAGGCTCGGTCCCCGACCCCTCTTCGACGGAGAAGGCGTCATTGCCGGAGGGCGTGGCGCTCGTCACGGCGGGTGAGTATATCCCCGGCTCACATTGGGGTTCAGGTGGAGTTTTCCAGCGGGACGAGTCGGCCACTCGTTTACCCACCGGTGTTGGAGCACCTGCTCGTGTCGAATCTCGGTCCACCCGGAGCAATTGCCCTCATTCGCCGCTCAGTGGCCCCCGAGACGGCGATACGCGCGTTCGTCGGAGTGCGCCCTTCAACGTCCCACGTTTTGAGGCTCTCGACAGGACTGAGGCGCGCTGGACGAGCGAACTACGTAGACGATCGAACCATCCGGACCGCACTCGGTCGACGATCAGTTGACTTGCCAATCAGCCTTTACATAGATCGGCGTGAGGATCATGACACCCTCAGGTGTCGGCCACTGATCGGGCCCGAAGGCCTCGAAAGAGACGACCGGATTCCACGGCAGCAATCGGCGATGCTTTACGCCCAGCATGGCCGTCCACACGGAATAGCGCCCCCTCGGAAGAGGGATGTGGTTCAGGACGCAGCGGATTTCGAATTCCCCGGCTGGATAAGATCCGCTGTAATACACGACAAACATTGGAAACGCCGTTCCCTGCGAGACCCCGACGAAGACGTCGCCGTTGAGGGCCTCGGGAGACTTGAGGGTCAGGCGGACCTCCATGTCACACCCAGCGCGGATTTGACCGCCGTCAGTCGCGGTGACTTCCGCCTTGAGGATCTGGAGGTCCCCCTCCTTTGCGGTAAGCAACACCGCATTCTGTTCAACCGTGGAGCGATACATCCGCACCACTTCCTTCGTCGGCCCCTGCGCCTGCATCACGGCATCGGCCAACCACACGGCCTGATCGCACGAGGCCTCGACCGAGGCGAGATCATGCGAAACGTAAATGAGCGTGGTGCCTTGGCGCACAACCTCTCCGATGCGCTCAAGGCATTTCTGCTGAAAATTCGCGTCGCCGACAGCGAGCACCTCGTCCACGAGAAGCACATCGGGTTCCAAGAATGCAGCAACCGAGAAGCCGAGGCGCATCTGCATCCCAAGCGAAAAAAACTTGACCTGGCGGTTGATGGCATCTTCGAGACCGGCGAACTCGACAATGTCATCGAACTTCCGCCGGATAGCCTGCCGGCTCATTCCGAGAACGGTCCCGTACAGATAGACGTTCTCGCGTCCAGTGAGATCTGCATGCAGTCCACTGGTGATACTGAGCAGCGCGCCGATCCGGCCTGTCACAGTGCACCGACCGGCCGTCTGGTACGTGACCTGGCTAATGATCTTGAGCAAGGTGGTCTTGCCGGATCCATTCACACCGATAAGACCTGTGGAGGATCCCGGCTCGATATCGAGGTTGATGTCCTTGAGAACCCACCGGTAGGACCGACCGGACCCGATCGACCGTCCAAAGCGCTTTAGTTGGTCGTAGAAGAGTGGAGCTGTTGTATCGGCTCGAAACCTCTTCCACATGTTCTCGACTTGGATCGTCCCATCAGGCAATGTCGGCAAAATTCACCTCCAGCCGCTTGAAGATCCGATACCCGATGCCGAGATAAAGCACTGTTCCGATTGTGGCGAGCCCGATCAAAGACCAGTCGGGCTCCAGCCCGAGCAACATTGTGCGTCGCACATTGTCGATGACTGGTCCCAGTGGATTGAGCAAGCAATAGAGCGGCAGCACGAAATGAGGGACCGTGGGCTTCGATAACGCTGACAACGGCCAGATAACGGGATTTACAAAGAGGCCAAGGGAGAGCAGGACCGGGAGCACCTGCACGAGATCTCGCATCTGGATGATGAGCGACGAAATCGCCAAGGTCAGTCCAGCCGCAAACGCGACCTCAATGACCATGAACAACGGGGCCCAAAGGGTGGTGATCGCCGGGGCGCGCCCGAACACCACGAACAGGATGGCCAAGGGGATCCATGACAGGACCGTATTGATCCCAGATACGCCCATGACCTCCAACGGAAAACATTCTCGAGGGAACTGCGTCTTGGAGAGCAATGCCTTATTGGTCAAAAGTGCATTCCCTCCGGTACCCAACGCCGAGGAGAAGAAGGACCAGCACAGAATGCCGACGAAGGAAAACAGCGCGAACGGAATCCCCTCCGTCCCAAAACTCTTTGCCCGAGAGAAGACGGCGATCATGATGACCAGGGTGAGCACCGGGCTTAATAGCGCCCACATGATTCCCAGGGTTGCTTGCTTGTACTGAGCCCGAAAATCACGCTCAGCCAGCGTGAAGATGATCTCCCGATGTGCCCACAGCCTCTTTGCCGACGGGAGTAAGCCCGCCTTGTGGCGGTAATACGAATCCGGCGGTGGCTCGGCCGGGATGGCCGAAACATCCGTAACTTGGAGCGAACTCTGGCCCTGCGGACCAGATTCAACCGTCGACGACACAATCCCCTCCGGGCCTGGCCCTGGGGGCCGATTGCTGGCTTGAACCGTCAAGAATTTGTATCTCGCGACCCAACCACAGTCGAGATCGCCCACTCCGGGCTATTATTCAAGGGTGTCGGCCCGGCCGGAACTGGGTGGATACCCGGCGGACACTCGCCCGCGAGTACTGGTCGTTATCAAGTGCATGGGCTACGGGGGAGCCGAGCGTCTCCTTGTCGATCTCCTTGCGGCCAGGGATCGATATGCCTTCGACTACGAATTCGCTTATGTGCTGGCGTCCGAGGACGCCTTGGTGTCCGCCGTCCGAGCAAGCGGCGTGATCGTGCATTGCCTGGGCGCCCGACACAACGGTGACCTTCGCTGGATGCTCCGGTTCCGTCGCGTGTTAGCCGACGGTCGATTCGACATCGTCCATTTTCACCTGCCCTATACAGCGGCGCTCGGTCGCCTCGTAGCTCGATCGCTCCCACCAGGTAATCGCCCAGCGCTCATGTACACGGAACACAGTCTTTGGCACAAGACGGCCGCGCCTGTCCGGATCCTCAATCGCGCAACCATTGGGCTCGACAAGGCGCTGGTGGCGGTGTCCCCCGCCGCACATGATGCCCTACCTGCATCGCTGCAAGCTGACGCCACCGTCGTGATTCATGGCGTTGACCTGGGCCAATCCGATGCGCTGCTCTCACGGCGCAACGAGGTCCGGAGCGATGTGCGGTCCGAACTCGGTTTGTCTGCTGAAGAGATCTTGGTCATTGCGGTCGCCAACCTCCGAGTGGAGAAAGGCTACGACGTCCTTCTTGAGACAGCCCGAATTCTTGCCGACAAGGGTCTTCCGATCCGCATAGCGGCCGTCGGACGGGGGCCCCTCCAGGACGAACTGCACGAGCGACATCGAGTTCTCGGTCTCGGAGATCGATTCATCTTTCTCGGCCAACGAGACGACGTTTTGAGGCTCATGACAGGATCCGATGTCTTCGTTCTGGCCTCTCACCACGAGGGCCTCCCCGTGTCGCTCATGGAGGCTATGAGTGTTGGCCTTCCTGTCGTCGCGACTGCCGTCGGCGGCGTCCCCGAATTCACCACCGACTCTGAAGATGGATTCCTCGTACCACCGGGTCGCCCGGATCTCCTCGGTGATGCGCTCATCCGCATCTGCTCCGATTCGGAGCTACGCCAGCGTCTTGGAGCGAGCGCAAAGCGCAAGAGCGTCATATTCGACATCCGGTCGGCGAGCGCCGCAATCGAAGACATCTACCGGCGACTGTTCGAAGCTTCGCCCGATGCTGGCTCATAGTGAAACGAGTGACTTCGTACGAGACACAACTTCGAAACAATTCTTTTGCACCGTTCTCACCAAGCCGTCGAGTCACGATCCTCGCGGCAAAGGACTTGGTCTGATTGCCATCTGAGATGAAAACCGAGGGTCCAGGCGAATGAACTTCCTGGTCACAGCTGTGTGGACGTTCATTCGCATCAACGAGCCCCACGTCCCACGGAAGAGATCCCGACGATGAATGGGGTCGGAGCGACTCGCCCAAGCTCAGTCGTGCATCGTCACCGATTCGAAGGTGTTCACCGGGCTCAGCCAGCCCGCCCGAGGGTTAGGGAACTCGCGATGATTCGTGCTACTTGGTACTCACGACCAGGCCGAGGCAGAGCGCTCCCTCCGACGATGAGAAGGGGTCCGGACATGAGACGCTGGTCGACGTTATTGGACCAAAGTCGACGAGGGTCGCGGCAGAGCTCCGCCCCTTTGATTGTTCAATCTGATGGCGGTGAGGGATCAGTGAATGGATGATCCGGATCCTCTGATGGATCATCGGGCGCCCCCAAACCTGCGCTCGCTGCGACGGTATGGCGCATCGGCAAGCTCGTTGGCCGGAACAGTCTTGGTCTCGGATCGGTAGGCGTCGCACCTAGCACTGACACCGGCATCGCCGACTCACCCGCGCGGCGTCTTCTGAGCCGCGCACTTCGGCGCAGTTCCCAGTCGTATTTTTCCTCCCCTTTGGGCGAAACGGGGATCGACAGGACCACGAGCAGAAATGGGAAGAGGAGCGTGCGCTCTCTTGTGATCAGGCCCAAGTTTCCGAGTGCCGCGAAACAGTACACGAACGCCACGGAATAGATCCCAGAGAGCAGCACGTAGGGCCGCGCGAACGACGCCCGCACCACAATCCGGAATTGACGCCAGGAGGACAGGATGACGCAAAGGATCACAAAGTTCTCGACTGACGCCAACCGCTCCCCGTTTCCATGTGCGTTGTATCCCAGGGGGTCCAACAGAACGGTGAAAATATCGTGAGGAAAACCCTGTGGACCTGGTGAGTAGGTCACGTCGCTGCTGCCGAATCCAGCCGTTGAACCCTTGTCGGTAGTCGAGATCTGTTGCAGGGATAAGGTCCCTCCGGTGCTGCGAAGATAGTGGAGGGTCAAGTAAATTGACACCGCCAACAGCCCCACGAGAAAGGCAATGGCGCCAATGCGCCGCACTCCCCCCAACGTTCGGCGTGGTCCAGCAGGGAGCACCAATAGCGCGACGCAGAATCCCGCCAAGAAGAGGAGCAGCTCATTGGGTCGGACCGCGGCGCCAATGGCGGCTCCGAGGATGAGCAGAACGAAGCCTCCACGACGTCGGGCCAATATTTTGGCAGCCCCAAAAGCAGCCAGCCCGAGCGAAAGGGTCATGATTGCTTCCTTGCTCACATCGGACGTCCAAAATATGAGTGATGGCAGAAAGAACAACAAAAGGGCGTAACGTCGATGATTGGCGCCTGCGAATGTAAGGCTGAAGGCGCGGTAGAAGAAGAGGAGACCCAGCCAAGCCCAGAAGCTGAAGATGAGGAATGCCCCCACCTGATTAATCCCGATGATGGCGAACAGAGCCGTCGTGATCGCACTGACCATTCCTGAGCCGACCAATTTCCCGCCCGGAACCGTAAAGTTGAAGTGCCGGTAGCTCGGAGCGAGCACTTGCCCTAGGTGGTCGTACCTGAGCCAGTCGGCAACGCCGTTGTAGAAATGATCTACGACCCAGATCTGCAGCGGTGCACCAATGAGATGCAGGAGAAGGCTGGCCGTGAGCACGCGAATCAGCCAGGGATTGTTCTCCGCATGCGCCACCCGGAGAATGACGGGACGTCCAATCGCGTACAGTAAGCCGGCTATTGCGAGCCCAACGATGGGGTTGGAGGGTATGGCAACACCCAGGATGGGCAACATCACAACGCCCTTATGTTTGCGACACTCCGGATGCTGGTCGACGCCTCAAAACCCGGCGTCTCATCTCCTTCAGGGTTTGAAGGCATCGGCAGTTCCAACGTGACGCCTGATCATCGGACCATTTGAGCCTCGACGGTGGACGGGAGCCGTCGTCGATAGATCACTGCGACTACACGGCTGAATTATGGCCGCCGAGTCAGGGCAGACCAAAGCTTTGAGTGCAGGGAATGCCCGTTCTTGGCGTTCTCCGCCTGCTTCGGGCCTTGGACATTTGCCTCTGGGCAGCTGCTTTCGCTTTGCGGTTTCCGGTGGTCTGGGCTTTCCCATTCCCGTTCTTCGTGAGATCAAGGGTCTTGGGTTTGTTTCCGGGACAGTCGCCTTGTTCGAGCCCTTGCCATTGCCGTTCGCGGCTCACGGCCGCCGGACCCTTGCCCTTGCCCTGGCCCTTCCCGTTGGCGTTGCCATTCCCGTTGCTCGCGAGATCAAGGGCCTTCGGCTCGGCGTCGGCTGCGGGTGCCTTCTCTTTGCCGTTCCCGTTCCCGTTGGCGTTCCCGTTCCCGTTGGCGTGGCCATTCCCGGTGGCGTGGCCATTCCCGTTCGCCGCGAGATCAAGGGCCTTCGGCTCGGCGTCGGCTGCGGGTGCCTTCTCTTTGCCGTTCCCGTTCCCGTTGGCGTTCCCGTTCCCGTTGGCGTGGCCATTCCCGGTGGCGTGGCCATTCCCGTTGCCATTTCCGTTCGCCGCGAGGTCAAGGGCTTTCGACTCGGCGTCGGCTGCGGGCGCCTTCTCTTTGCCGTTCCCGTTGGCGTGGCCATTTCCGTTCGCCGCGAGATCAAGGGCCGTGGGCTCGTCGCCGGCTACCGCCGCTTCGCCGTTTCCGTTGGCGTGGCCGTTCCCGTTGGCGTTGGCGTTCGCGTGGCCCTTTCCGTTCGCGTGGCCGTTTCCGTTCGCGTGGCCGTTCCCGTTGCCGAGATCAAGGGCCTTCGGCTCGGCGTCGGCTGCGATGCCTTCTCTTTGCCGTTCCCGTTCCCGTTGGCGTGGCCATTTCCGTTCGCCGCGAGATCAAGGGCCTTGGCCGTCGCCGGCTACCGCCGCTTCGCCGTTTCCGTTGGCGTGGCCGTTCCCGTTGGCGTTGGCGTGGCCCTTTTCGTTCCGCGTGGCCCTTTTCGTTCGCGTGGCCATTCCCGTTCGTCGCGAGATCAAGGGCCTTCGGCTCGGCGTCGGCTGCGAGTGCCTTCTCTTTGCCGTTCCCGTTCCCGTTGGCGTGGCCCTTTTCGTTCGCGTGGCCATTCCCGTTCGCCGCGAGATCAAGGGCCTTCGGCTCGGCGTCGGCTGCGGGTGCCTTCTCTTTGCCGTTCCCGTTCCCGTTCGTTCCCGTTCCCGTTCCGTGGCCATTCCCGTCGGTCGTGGCCCGTTCCCGGTGGCGTGGCCATTCCCGGTGGCGTGGCCATTCCCGTTGCCATTTCCGTTCGCCGCGAGGTCAAGGGCTTTCGGCTCGGCGTCGGCTGCGAGTGCCTTCTCTTTGCCGTTCCCGTTGGCGTGGCCATTTCCGTTCGCCGCGAGATCAAGGGCCTTGGGCTCGTCGCCGGCTACCGCCGCTTCGCCGTTTCCGTTGGCGTGGCCGTTGCCGTTGGCGTGGCCCTTTTCGTTCGCGTGGCCATTCCCGTTCGCGTGGCCATTCCCGTTGGCGTGGCCATTCCCGTTCGCCGCGAGATCAAGGGCCTTCGGCTCGGCGTCGGCTGCGGGTGCCTTCTCTTTGCCGTTCCCGTTCCCGTTGGCGTTCCCGTTGGCGTGGCCATTCCCGTTGGCGTGGCCATTCCCGTTCGCCGCGAGATCAAGGGCCTTCGGCTCGGCGTCGGCTGCGGGTGCCTTCTCTTTGCCGTTCCCGTTCCCGTTGCCGTTCCCGTTCCCGTTGCCGTTCCCGTTCCGCGTGGCCATTCCCGTTGGCGTGGCCATTCCCGTTCGCCGCGAGATCAAGGGCCTTCGGCTCGGCGTCGGCTGCGGGTGCCTTCTCTTTGCCGTTGCCGTCCCGTTGCCGTTCCGTCCCGTTGCCGTTCCCGTTGGCGTGGCCATTCCCGTTGGCGTGGCCATTCCCGTTCGCCGCGAGATCAAGGGCCTTCGGCTCGGCGTCGGCTGCGGGTGCCTTCTCTTTGCCGTTGCCGTTGCCGTTCCCGGTGGCGTGGCCATTCCCGGTGGCGTGGCCATTCCCGTTCGCCGCGAGGTCAAGGGCCTTCGGCTCGGCGTCGGCTGCGGGTGCCTTCTCTTTGCCATTACCGCCCCCGTGGCCTCTGTCATTTCCGAGTCGGGGCATGGCAGGTCCGCCGTTGGGCACGGGGATCGGCTCAGTAGCGTCTCCATAGCCCTCGCCGTTCTGTGGAACCTCGGAAGCGAGGGCCTTGGGCTCGTCGCCAGCTACGGCCGCGTTGCCGTTCCCGTTCCCGTTGGCGTGGCCATTGCCATCCGCGGCGAGTTCGAGGGTCAGAGCCTCGCCGTCGGATCCAGCCGCGTCTGTGCCTCGTTCCCATTCTTAGCGAGGTCGAGGGTCGCGGGCTCAGTTTCAGCTACAGCCACGTTCTGGCTGCCGCTGGCGTGACCACTGCCGAGGGTCTCAAGCGAAGCGGGCTCGCGGTCCGCTACGGCCACACTCTCCTCACCAATCGCAGTTGCCAGGCCATTCCCGGTCTTCGCTAGCTCAAGAGTGGTCGTGGGTTCGCTGCTCGCCACAGCTACCTTCTCCCTGCCGTTCCCAGACGAGCGGCCACTCCCGGAGTTCGCCAGCTCAAGTGTGGCGGGTTCACCTCCGGGGCGGGTACCGACTCATTCCGATTGCCGTGCCCGGCCCCGCGGCCATTACCGCCCCCGTGGCCTCTGTCATTTCCGAGTCGGGGCATGGCAGGTCCGCCGTTGGGCACGCCGATCGGCTCAGTAGCGTCTCCATCGCCCTCGCCGTTCTGTGGAACCTCGGAAGCGACTGGCTCACCGTCCGGGTCAACCGCATTCTCGTTCCCACTGCCGTTCTTTGCCTGGGAGGTCTCGGCTTCGCTTCCGGCGCTGGTCGCCTTCGACTCGAGAGTCTCGGAGTCGCTGCTGGCAACGCCGGCTTGAAGCGCTGGCTCGAGCACTCCCTCCTGTGGCTTCTCGACCTCTTTGGTCTCCGGCCGAGCAGAGACGAGGTGCCTGATGTCCCGTTTTGCCGATTTCCACGCTCGTGAGGACGACACCGAGAACTGGGGCATGCATGCGGCGCAGGAGTTCGCCAGCCCGCTTCGCTTCTTCGAATTTTGTCTCGGCGCTGTCACCCACGACCAGGACTACATCCATGGCCTGCGCAAGTGCCTCAGTGTCGTGGTACGCCAGTACAGGAGGAACTTCGACAATAACCACGTCCGCCAGATCTCGGGCAGCTCGAATGATGCCGGGTGCGCGGATTACCAGCTGAGCGCTGTTGGCTACGAACTCACCCAACGATACGGACGAGACATTCTCGATGAGGGTCGGCTGCACCCGAACAGCAAGATCCACTGAAGAGACGTCCGCCGCCAGATCGCTGGGCGTTCCGGATGCCTCGCTGTTCCGGACGTCAAGGCTGCTCATCACCAAAACTCGGAGTCCCGCTCGGGCATAGGACGCGGCGAGGTTTGCCACAACCGCAGATCTGGTCGTTTCCTCACCCGGAGACACCACCATCACGACCTGACGCGTATTCAGAGGCTCCAGACCCGGCCGGTCTGCTTCATCGCCGTGAAAAGTGCCATTCCTTATCGAACCGAGTGGTTGAGTCTCGTGCTCTCCTGCGTCATAAACCAGCTCGCCGGCCAAATCCTCCAGAGTGACTGCCATGCGCAGCATCTGGAACGCCTCAGCAACAGGCGAATCTGAGGCATTCGGCGAGCTGAGGGTCAACACATCGGACTCACCGTTCTTCCTCGATGGCAGCGGGATTTCCGCCACCACCGGGAATCCAAAGTTGCTCTCGGCCCGGGATGAATCGCGCAGTCTCTTGTCGAGGAGTGCCATCAGCAGCAGCACTCCCGCACCAATGATCACGCCGATCAAGAAACCGCCGATCAAGCGCACCTTTTTGCTCGAGGTCGCTCCGCTGAGCGTCTTACCGCCCACTCCAACTGCCGAGGCTGCGCTTGCCGGTCGCAGGATCTGATACCCAGTGGTAGTCGTCGTTGCAAGGAGCGTTTGCTGGGTCGCCTCCGCGGCCGCCAACTGAGTGGTCAGATTCGGTGGCACCTTCGATCCGTTGGCGGCGATCTCCCACTTCAGGTTATTGATGGTGTGCTGGATTTGCTGGAGCTGGCCTTGCTGCTTCGACCCACTCAAACTATTGATGTAGTCGCCCAGGGCCTTTGCGTATGCATTGGTGAACGCTGCCGCCTTCGCCGCTGTCGGGCCTTCGGCGAATAGGGTCACCTGTCCCGTAACTGCGGTTCTACCAACGGGCCCGACGGCATACGCGATAAGCGAAGACGGCGGCCCTGTGATCCCGGCGGCCTTCGCTGCCGCGGCAATGACAGACGCTTCCTGCGAATAGAAAACGATCTGCGAGGTCGTGAGGTTGCCGCCCACTCCACTCTGACCCTTGGCGGATGGAGGCGGTGCTCCCACGATTGCAGCCGACGAGAATTTCGACGAGCTCGGCGAGTTGTTGGCGCTGCTCGAGGGCTTTGAGGCCCCTGGAATGAGGAACACAGCTGCTAACGCAAAGACAAAGCCCAGAACAACAGGCAGCCACCACCTCTTAAGAAGCACCCCTCCAAAGTCGATTGGCTCCATCCGCCCGTTCCCCGTCCCTCGCTCGAGAGGCGCAACTTACCTCAAACACATTTCGAAATGAACTCCGCAAAGGCCCCCCCCGTTGTATAGAGTAGCGACAATTGTGGGTGGGTTGCTTTTCGGACCCAGTCTCCCTCGTTGCCGGCCCGATCGAGGGAGCATCGATCTTCTTTAGGGGCTCCTGCCCTATTCTCCAGGCAGCACGGCCATAGCCGAAAGGTCCGGTGCTACCATCATTCCTACTCACCGCCAGTAAGAAACTCAGGTGATCCCAGGGGCAAGCGAGGAGGGCGGGTGGCCCAGCAGGCGAAAGACGTGAACACGCGCGCTGCTGATGTCGCGGCGCAGGCCACCGGGCAGACACCAAAGCGGAGGAAGGACCCCGCTGCAGTTGCGAGAGGGCGTCTGGGGGGTCAAGCACGAGCAAGGAATACCCCTCCGTCTGTCCGCAGCAATGACGCCCGGGAGGCGGTAAACGCCCGCTGGGCTGCGGAAACGCTGAAGAGACACTGCTAGCAACCAGCTAACGGTCAGAAATCTCACTGCTCGAGAGAGCTGAGCTTCCTCTCCTATTGCTCAGCAACGACCGCCATAGCACCGGGAACTGGGCGGAAACCCGAATGCGCTCCCCTACCCCATCATGCCGAGCCACCGCTCGTCTTCAGATTGCTGTGTTGACAAACCCCTGCTCAGAAGCCTGTTTAGACTGTTTTACCAGTTCAACATCTCTACGTATAATTTTCATTTATGAACCGATTGAGGTCGGAGGACAGGGAGCGGGTCATCTCGTGCCTGGTGCAAGGCATGGGCATACGTCCCACAGGGCTGGTGACGGGAGTCGCCAAGAACACGGTCGCCAAGATCCTGTTCGACGTGGGTGTGGCGTGCAGCGAGTACCTCGGCCACGCTCTCTGCCAGCTGCCGTGCAAGGTGATTGAGTGCGACGAGATCTGGTCGTTCGGCTATCCCAAGGCCAACAACTTCACAACAGACGACGGGTTCGGTTCAATGGACGTGTGGACTTGGACTGCGATTGACACCGAAACGAGGCTTGTCCCGTCGTGGCTTGTCGGCTGGCGCGACGAACGAGCCTGCTCCAGCTTTTTGTCCGATCCCCGGTCACGGATGTCCCATCGAAGCATTGAGCTCACAACGGGTGGCCATGCGCCATACCTCTCCGTAATCGAACCGCTCTTCAGCTCGGGCCAGTTTGACCACGCCGCGCTGATGAATGCGTTCAACAGCGGCGGCGACTACCTACCCACCTCGTCCTCGACATACCGCGGGGTCGAGCCACAGATCGCCAAGGGCTACGCCGTTCATCACCGGGAACTCAAGAACCTGACAATCAGAATAGGGATACCCGGGACCGCACGGCCATCGAACCTCTTCTCAAAGAAAGTAGAGAATCATGCCGCAGCGATCTCGCTTCAATTCATGTATCACAACTTCGCCCGACTGCAGGTCACCGTCCCCGAAACCGCGGGAGCACACAAGCAGGTCACTCCAGCGATGGCCGCAGAAGTAGCGACTCACGTGTGGTCTATGTCCGAAATCGCTGCCCTTCTCGCCTAACGCGATCGCACTCGACGCACATCGTGGCGCTCGCCGAAGCGCAGAACGGGTCGTCGAACCTAATACGGAAACGATCACCTGCATTGCCAATGCCGTCCGAGCGATCTGTGAATGGTCTCGGCTCGTGGGGCATTAGAAGGCGATCGGATGTGCGGGCGGCCGATCGCCGCGACGAACCAGGAAACACGTAGTTGCAGTGAACTGCAATACTTGCGGAGCTATGCCCGCCGACCAACGGCAACCTGCAGCATCTGTCGAAGGGCCATGGGGCGATCCTTTGCCAGGTTGCATCCTGCATATTGTTCCAAGCGGTTTGCTTCGGGGAGCGCAGGTTTCAGCCCGCGCACTGGTAGACGAACTTGGTGGCCCGGCCAAGGGACACGTGCTCGTCTCCATGTTCCAGGGAGACGAGCAAATCGCTGTCGATGCGTCGGTGGGCTTGCCAGGTGGCGAGAAGGCTGCCGCCGGCATCCGCGTGACCGCGCTGCTCAGGCTCTGGCGGACCCTTCGGCGCTGGAGTCCCGCTCTTGTCATCACGTACGGCGGTGACGCCCATAAGTACGCAGCGATCGTGAGCCCTGCCCCCGTCGTGTACTACGCCATCGGCACGCTTCCGGCATCGGCGTGCCGAGGTGCGCAGCGTCAGCTATGGCGGTTCTTGTGCTGGCGAGCAGCCCGTATCGCCACGGTATCGAAGGATGTGACCGACCAGTATCGGCAGGCGCTCTGCATTCACGAACGTCGTCTGCCGGTGTTATGGACTGGACGCGACGACACCCTATTTCGCCCTGCGTCGGGGAGTGACAGAGGCAGAGTTACGACAGGTTCGGAGGAGAACGAGATTGTCGAACTGCTCTTCGTCGGCTATCTCAACGACGGGAAGCGGCCCGGGCTCTTCGTCGAAGTGGTTGATGCGCTGAACAATCAAGGTCTTCCCGTTCGAGGGCGGATGGTCGGAGACGGGCCGCTGTACGAGACTCTCCGACCACTTGCGGCGGCCGCGGGCGTTGAAATGCTGGGCCGGCGAGATGACGCTCCTGAAATGCGGCGCGCCGATATCTTCGTCTTTCCCAGCCAACCGACGGGCGAGGGGATGGCGGGCGTGCTCATCGATGCCGGCCTGTCAGGTTTGCCAACCGTCGCTACCGACGCGCCAGGTGTGACCGACGTCGTTGTAAGCGGCGAAACCGGTCTGGTCGTTCCATCCGACGACCGGGAGGGTCTGATCGACGCAGTCGCCAGCCTCGTCAAAGACCCAGTTCGACGTCGTGCGATGGGAGCGGCGGCGCGAACGCATTGCCAGCGATTCTCGATCGGTGCGAGCGCTGATCGCTGGAGGCAGCTAATCGACGAACTCTGTTCGAGAACGTCGAATCGGTCGTGAGCGTCGACGCTGACAAGAGCCTCCTCGCCCGTCCGAAGTAGTCCTCGTCGAGGCGCTCGCACGCGCCGACATCTCGTTCGTGGGTCGGGTCGCCCGTGCCTTCGGATGATCAGCTGTGAGGCAACCATCGCGAAGGTTCACGCCAGCGACAACGCGGGTACAGAGAGATACCTAAACCCAGGCGGCGCCACGGGGTGGATCGCGATGCCAACCCTCCGAGCGCAGGTTCAGATCATTGCTGCCAGGAAGCGTGCCCTACGTCAGCCATCGCCGGTTCTGGCTCAAGATTGTTCTTCGGACCCACCTGCGGCTTCTCGACCGACCTCCGAATGTCGCGCGAACCAATGCGCATGTTGGTCAGAGCCACTCCGATCACGGGCGCGCCAATCCGTCGCAACAGATCTCCGGCTCTTCTTGCCTGATCGAAGGTGGTGGCCATGCATTCCCCCACGACCAAAACGACGTCGACAGACGGAGCCAGGGCCTCGGCGTCGTGGAACCCGAGTAGCGGAGGTGCCTCGACAAGAACCACCTCCGCCAAGTGCCGTGCCGCTTCCAGTACCGCCGGCCCCCGCAATGCAAGCTGCCCGCTGTTCGCGACGAATGGAACGAGCGGAACCGACGAGACATTGGCCAAAGGAGAAGGTCTCAAGGCCTTTTCAAGGACCTCCGGAGGTATCGGTGCCATCGGATCTTCACCGCGAGGGCTGACACGATTGCTGGCGTGGAGATCGTGTGTGCTCATCACAAGGACGCGCTGTCCGCCGTCGGCAAACGTGGCGGCGAGATTCGTGACCACCAACGGACGGGTCGCTTCAGTTCCCGCTGAAACCACCATGATGACCTGCCGCGCTCCGGAACGCGGACGTCGCAACTCGGATGCGTATGCATCTTCGTCTCCCTGTTGGGCGCCCGAGGCAGCCCCTTGACTGCTCCGCCCGCGACGATGCTGGCCGTTTTCTACTTCCTCGTATCGGGTCGGAGGATCCATGGCACCAAACAGCACAGACATCCTCAACATCCGATAAGCCTCAGCAGTCGGTGTGCTGGCCCCACTGAAGACCGACACCACTCCTGCGCCGTTCTCCTTCGACGGAATCGGGATCTCCGCAACCACGGGGAAGCCGAAGGTCTCCTCCGCACGCGAACTTCCCCGGATGCGTTTATCGAGCATCTCGAGGACGAGCACAATTCCGGCTGCCACCACCAGCCCGATCAAGAGACCAGCAATGCCTCGAACCATTCTGCTGGACCCCAGATTACTCAGCCCGCCACCAGTTTTGGTTGCCGCATTCGACTGAGCAGGCTGCAGAATGAGGTATCCCGTCGACGATGATGCGGCCGAAAGGGCTTGTACTTGTGTCAAGGCGCTATTGAGTTGATTCTGAAGGGAGGCGGAAGCCCTCGTTGTCGTCTTTCCCTGCGCGGCGATCTCGTTTTGAAGCTGAGTGACCTTCTCCTTCGCAGCAGCCAGTTCGCCCTGGTTCCGCTGCGCGGCCAGATTGCCCATGTAGTCCCCGAGCTGATCAGCGAAAGCATTCGTAAAAGCGGCCGCATCCGCCGGCGTCGATCCCGTACCCGTGAGCTTGATCGTCCCTGTGTTGGCGGCCCTCTTCGCAGTGTCGGCTGTAACGGTGATCTCTCGCTCTAGCTGCGATACCGATCCCGCGCGCCCCGCCTGCTTTGCGGCCGCCTCCACAACCTGATCAGTCCTGGCGTAAAAAGTGATCTGGCTGGTGGTGATACCACCCGCCAGCGCCCCGTTGGCTCCCACCCCTGGTGGGGAGGCGCCGACGACGGCGGTTGCGCTGTAGGTCAGCGGACTCGAATGCCGGGTATGGCCTACCGGGGCCGCCAACCCCGCCACGAGCCCGAAAAGGCCGAGCGCCAACAGAAGCCACCAACGGCGGAGCAGCGCGCCTCCGAAGTCAACCGGCTCCATTCCGCCGCACCTCCTCGCTCCCAGATATTCGGTTCGGCGAACCCGCCGAGGGGGCGTTGGCCCGCTTCTATCAGCTGCAACGCCCTCCAGCTGAGGCAAGAAGGATACATCTCGAATTTTGCCCTTGGCTATCGGGCCATAGGGAACATGACAAAACCCTGTTAGTTGATAGATTTACTACATAATTCCTCGAAAAGGTTCGCTGACCACCGAGTTTGAAAGGAGTTATGGGGACCGAGCGCTATCTCCTG
The DNA here is from genome assembly GCA_963843365.1 of uncultured Acidimicrobiaceae bacterium. GTDB lineage: Bacteria > Actinomycetota > Acidimicrobiia > Acidimicrobiales > RAAP-2 > Bog-473. Next base: position 547,289 of record CAWJKG010000002.1, read on the forward strand.
CTCAAGGCTCGAACCCGACATCCTCAGGATCGCCGGCGCAACTTGAAGAGGACAAGGCGAGGAGTCGTTCCTTTGGCCGAGACTCCGAGGAACGACTCCGTCCCTGCATCCGCGTCCGTCGGCTCGGAGGCGAGTCCCAGTATCGAGGCTCTTCCGGGACCGGCAGGAGGTACCGAGCGTCTCACGGCGCCGTAGCCAGACTCGGGGTCGGCGTGATAAGAGTTACGGACAGCGAAAACGGGAGTTGGTCGAAACACGGGGCTCTGCGGGAGCGGAGCAGGAGGGGGACGTCATCGACCGCACGGTGGCACGTTGCACGTCACTTCGGTGGCGGCAATCGGGCTTGGGGGTGCGGATGGACGTCTGGGGTGCAGTTTCGAGATCGCGTGGAGGCCTCGCGACGACGGGCGGGAGCCCGTCATGAGCGAGAGCAGCGTCGCCGCGCGTGCAAGCCGGGTGCGAGCCCGCTTGCTGTTTCTGCTACTTGACGCAATATCGGTATGCGCGGGCTACGGACTGGCTGAGATCATCTATTTCCTCAAAAAGCCTCCCGCGGACTACTGGCAGCATTTCGCGTTTTTTCTTGCAGTAGCCGTCGTTGTCGCGCTGACGGTCAACCATCGCTTTGGCCTCTATGAACGCATGTGGCGGCACGCGGGTGCACAGGAGGCCAGCCAGCTGTGCCTTTCTGCCGTCATCACAATGGCCATTTTGCTGGCGTTTGATCTCATCTGGCGCATGTACAGCCCGGAACTCGTTCCGGTCAGTGTTGTCGTGGTCGGGTGTCTGTTCTCCACCATGGGTATGGGGATCATCAGATTCCACTCGCGGCTGTTTGCGTGGCAGCGGGGATCCCGGCAGATGGGTTTGAGAGTGGCAGTGGTTGGCAGCTTCGATATGGGCGCCGCCGCCATTCGTGAGATGCAGAATTGCCCAAGCGCCGGTCTCATTCCCGTCGCAGTATTTGACGACGACACGCGCGCTCATGGTCTTTCCCTTTTGGGCGTTCCCGTCGTGGGCAAGATTGCCGACATTCCCGACGCCGCGAGCCGCTACATGCTTCAGCAGGTGCTCCTGGCCATCCCCTCCCCGCCGCCTGAACTGGTGGAAAAGGTGCTCCGAGCATCGGAGGAGGTGGGCGTGTCGATGAAGGTGCTTCCCAGCATGCACAACGTCATGAATGGCCCCTCGCACCTGGAGACCGTTCGACAAGCCCGCGAGCCACGCATTGAGGACTTGCTCGGCCGGACGCCTGTCGCCGGGGAGCTCGACTCGATTCGTCCTGCATTAGCTGGACGGCGGGTTCTGGTCACCGGTGCCGGCGGCTCCATCGGCTCTGAGATATGCCGGCAGATCTCGAGCCTCAAACCCGCGCTGCTCGTGCTCCTCGACCACGACGAAACCCACCTGCACGACACCGCGTCGACCATCCTCGAGCCGTGCGAACAAGCACTGGTTGATATCCGGGACCGGACAGCAGTTTTCGAAGTCTTCAACCGCTACCGCCCAGAGATAGTGCTCCATGCCGCAGCCCACAAACACGTGCCTGTACTCGAGACATACCCGGTGGAAGCGGTCAACACGAACGTGTTTGGCACCTTGAACGTAGTCGAGGCTTCTGTCGAGGTCGGCGCAGAGCGATTCGTTCAGATCTCGACCGACAAAGCCGTGCAGCCAACAAGTGTCATGGGTGCATCGAAGAGCCTCGCCGAGCAGGTCGTTCTCGCGAACACTCCGAAGGGAGCGCCCTATTGCGCGGTTCGTTTCGGAAATGTGCTCGGGAGCCGCGGCAGCGTGATTCCCACGTTCGCACGTCAGATCGCGAACGGCGGTCCCGTCACCGTCACCGACGCTCGGATGACCCGGTTCTTCATGAGTGTCGCGGAAGCGGTCCAGCTTGTGTTGCAGTCCGCAATGCTCTCCCGGGGTGGTGAGATCTTCATGCTGGACATGGGGCAGCCTGTTCGGATTATGGACCTGGCACAACGCATGATTCGCTTGTCGGGTTACCGGGTCGGAGTCGATATTCCAATCGAGATCACCGGCCGGCGCCCCGGTGAGAAACTCGACGAAGAACTCTGCGAGCCTAACGAGGAAGTCCTGAGCACGACTCATCCGTACATCAACCGGCTCGCTCCGGTCCCATTGCCTCAAGAGGAACTGAACATAAGGCTGGCCGGGCTGCAGGACGCTGCCGTACGACGAAACGAAGACGCTGTCCGCGCTCTGCTGTTCCGGGCAGTCTCAGCGTCGGTCGATGATCAACCCGGAGTGCCCGTGGCAAACATAGCTGCGGCCGAATCCGCCGTTATTACACCCGTGCCGCTCACTCAGAATGGACTCCCCCCGGTCATCACTGCCCCCGCCTGACGATGGCTGAGGCTGAGCAGGGATGACGTCGAGACTTCGACTGCCAAACGCGCTCTCTGCGGGTATGGCAGCCGCTGAGCTCCTGATGTCTTCCGCTCTTCGACTGCACGCGCATCACCGACTCTTGGCCGGAAGGTACTCAGCTGGACCATGATGGGCGATTCGAGGCATCGGCGTTTGATGCAATCTCGACTGTTGGGGAGCAAGAAATGAAAGTGATCGTGACCGGCGGTGCAGGCTTTATCGGGGCCAACCTGTGCCGACTGCTTGTGGCAGAACCGGCTGTAGACAGCGTCGTCGCGATCGATGACCTCTCCACGGGTCGCCGGGAGAACCTGGAAGGTCTGGACCGCATCGATCTGATCGAAGGTTCGGTTCTCGATTTTGACCTCTTGACCAGGCACTTTGGGAGTGCAGACGCAGTAGTCCACCTGGCGGCCCGACCCTCGGTGCCGCGGTCACTCACCGATCCGATGGCGACGCACCAAGTGAATGCCACAGGCACCATGAATGTCCTCGAGGCCGCTCGTGCAATCGGGGATCTGCAGGTGATCATCGCCTCTTCTTCCTCGGTTTACGGGGCCAACCCGACGCTCCCGAAACGAGAGGACATGGTGACCCTTCCGGTCAGCCCGTACGCAGCGAGCAAGTTGGCTGCAGAGGCGTACGCTCTGGCCTATGGAAGATCGTTCGGACTCCCGGTGGTCGCCTTTCGCTTCTTCAATGTTTTTGGTCCGCTGCAACCTGCTGACCACGCCTACGCAGCAGTTGTGCCGTCGTTTGTGTCGTGGGCGCTCAGGCGGGAGCCACTGCAGATTCATGGAGATGGCCTGCAGACGCGAGATTTCACGTACGTGGGCAATGTCGTGGAAGTCCTGGCCGACTGCGTCCGAAGACGGATTTCGAACGCAGAGCCGATCAATCTTGCCTTTGGTTCGCGGGTGTCACTGCTGACCGTCATCGAGCTTCTTGAGAGGATCCTGGGAGTGGAGCTCATCCGTCAACATGTCGCATCTCGTCCCGGCGACGTCCGGGACTCGCAGGCAGATCAAGCGGCCTTTCGACAGCTATTCTCCCAGGTAAACGCTGTCTCTTTGGAGGAAGGACTTCGCGCCACCGTCGAATGGTTTCGAACACTTCAACTCACTCCTTGATCTGTGCCGCCTATCTGCCAACTGCTTCGCGCTCTTCCGCCCTTGTTCCTAAACCTTGATTCGGCATCTCCCTCGGCAGGCCTTTCGGTCCAATTCAACCAGTCGCATCACGATCGGCGATGACTCCCACAAAAGGCACGTTTGAAGATCAATCGCGAGACGAATCACGGCAAGTGGTGCTCCTCGCAGGACCGGGCGACACCACTGACATAGTCGCAAATTGGTTGGACGAACACATCTTCCCGGTGACCCTAGTGAGGGAAGAATCTCAATCGCGGGTCCAATTGGCGCGAAAGCGGATCACACGGCTCGGATGGGTGAAGACATTTGGTCAAGTTAGCTTTGTCGCGATTGCCATGCCGGTTTTGCGGCTTCGGGATCAGGGGCGTCGAAGACAAATTCTGTCCGAATCAAGTCTGGATGACGCGAGTCGCCCACCCGACTTTTGCGTCACATCCGTCAACTCCCCCGAGACGATCAACCTCCTAAAGGGACTGCAACCTCGCGTCGTAGTCGTAAATGGAACTCGGATCATCTCCTCTGAAGTTCTCGACTCGGTCAACTGCCCGATTGTGAACATCCATGCTGGTCTCACGCCCCGCTATCGTGGCGTCCACGGAGGCTATTGGGCCTTGGCGGAGGGTCATCCAGAGAACGTCGGAACCACCGTGCATTTGGTTGACAGTGGAATCGACACTGGCCGAGTCCTGGCAAGAGTTTGCTTCGATACATCTCCGGCCGATTCAATCGTCACATATCCGTATCTTCACTTATCCGCCGGACTGCCCCTCCTGGTCGACTCGGTGCGTACGGTGCTCGATCGCCAACAAATGGCTCCGATCGATGACGACTCTTTCTTGGCGGACTCTCGACTCTTCAGTCATCCCACCATATGGGACTACATCCGACTCTGGACGACCAAAGGTGTCCGTTGATCCCGGTCACACCCGCCACAGTCCGGCGTGATGATCACTTTCAGAAGCTTATTCCCTTTGACCGATTGAGGTCCCCGAGAAATTCCGACGAAAGCATGCATCGGGAAGGCGGTGTGACTTCGCGATGTCGGAGAGGCGATTCACTCGAGGTTTCACTCAGCCACATTTCGGTCGTGGCGCCACGGAGCGGTTCTGGGAAGGCAAGGCGGGGAGTACGACCATGATCGGACAAAACCGTGATGTCTGGACTCACAGCCGGTTCATTCGCATATCGGATCAATCGGTTTGGATTCGGTCGCCTTGTACCAGGGGTTGGCTATGCGGCAAGCTGGAAGACCTTATTCGGAGGTCGGGGAGGATTCTGGATCCATGGCTGGGGAGTCGGTGAACATCAACCTCAGCCTCGTCATTCCCGCGTTCAACGAAGGGCGCCGACTGGCGAGCGCTCTGCAGCGACTAACGCAGTCGATTTGTCCGGACGATACCGAGCTCATTGTCGTTGACGATGGCAGCTCCGACGACACCGTCGACGTAGCCCGACGGCAACTAGAGGAATGGACTCGTTCTTCAGTGATTTCCCTTCCTCGCAATCGCGGAAAGGGAGCCGCCGTGAAAGCTGGGGTTGTTCGAGCGCGGGGCGGGGTGATTGCCTTTCTCGACGCTGATATGGCAACCGATCCCGGCGATTTGAACTACTTGTTGCGCGGCTGTAGAGCAGAATGACGTCGCCGTAGGCTCACGGGCGCATGAGGCATCACTTGTTAGCGATCGAGGAATCCACCGTGAACTGATGAACCGGATATTTGGCACGTTAGTAGCCTCTACAACACTGCTTCCCTATATGGATACCCAATGCGGATTCAAAGCGTTTCGAGGGCCTGTTGCCAAACTCCTCGTTCACGGAGCACAAGTCGACCGATTCGCATTCGACGTCGAAATGTTGGACTTAGCCGCCAGGCTAGGCCTGAGCATGGAAGAGGTCCCCGTGCGTTGGACTGACGTTGCCGGCAGTCATGTCCGCCCAATCCATGATGGGCTGCAGATGGCGGGAGACATCCTTCGAATGCGAATGATGAAATGGAGACCTCCGCCGGTTCAGGGTGTGATGTTTCCGGAGATTCCGATCGAAGCCGCGGGAGCTGCTATCCAGCCCCACGTCCGCAAAGTTGACCTCCTGGTAAAATGGGGCGAAGGGACAGCGGTGTTCTTTCCTTGCCTTCCGCCGACTGAGTCGCGTCGCGTCTTCACGCGAATGTCCTCCGAGCTGAATTTTCACAACTTGCGACTCATCAGCGTGGAGTTCAAAGCTCTGGCTGACCCCATTTCTGTCACCGGCGCCTTCAATGGGCAGGTTGCGCAGTGAACGGACTCCGCCGGTCAGTGGACCTCTTTCGAGCGTTCCGCCATGAAGAGACGGATCCCGAGACCTTCTACCGCTTTCTCGCAAAGGACACCGTCGCCGACGTTGAGAGATTTTGCCACCTCGTCGGTTCGATTGTCCTCGATGTGGGGGGTGCATCGGGATACGTGGCCGACGTCTTTCGGGAAGCGGGAGCGAAGGCATTTACCGCTGAGTACAACCTCGATCAGACGACCGAACACGGTCGGCAATTGGTAGGCGGCATTATCGCTGATGGTTGCGAGTTGCCGATCGCGACGGGAAGCGTTGACGTCTGCTATTCCTCAAATGTCCTGGAACATGTGGTGTCTCACGAACAGATGCTGTCCGAAATGGTCCGCGTGGTGGCTCCGGGCGGAGTTATCTACCTCACATTCACCAACTGGCTCTCTCCCTGGGGAGGCCATGAGACGTCGCCGTGGCACTATCGGGGCGGCGAATGGGCGGCCCAGCGCTTTGAACGAAGAACTGGCAGCCCACCGAAGAACAGATATGGAGAGAGCCTCTTCTCTTTGAGTATCGGAGAGGTTCTTCGTTGGTGCCAGTCGAGTCCCGACGTCAACGTGCTCGACGCATTTCCTCGCTATTACCCACACTGGACTAAGGGGATCATAAGAATCCCGGGCCTTAGGGAGATTCTGACGTGGAATCTCGTCGTGGTGATGCGCCGGATCGGACTCGCGGCTTCTCCTAAGTAGCCGTGATCTAACGTGACTGCTTACGAAGACCGGCCCAGTCGGGGATCGATCCCGCACCTTGAGATTGCCAGCTTGAATGCAGCACCGACAGGCGGCGTTCCATCAATAGCGGAGTTCTGATGCGCATAGCGTTCATGAGTTGGCGTGATCTCGCGAATGAGCAGGCCGGCGGCTCGGAAGTCTTTATTGATCGCCTGGCGGTCGGTCTCCAAGAGATGGGTCATGAGGTGGCTCACCTCTGTGGAGGGCCAATAGGCGTCAGGAGCTACCCCGTTTTCAACATGGGAGGCACCTACAGCCAATATGTGCGGGCTCCATTTGTGCACCACAGAGTGGCGCGAGATTGGGATCTTTTGGTCGACACAGAGAATGGACTCCCCTATTTCTCGCCGTTGTGGCGCCGCAAGCCAATTCTCGCATGCGTGTACCACGTCCACAGCGACCAGTGGATTCAACGGTTCCCGTTCCCCCTGGCCGCCGCCGGCCGCTTTGCCGAGGCGAAAATAATGCCACTTGTCTATCGCCGGGTGCCCTTCATGGCAATTTCTTCTTCGACTGCTGTCGCGCTTGAGAGCATCGGTATTGAGAGGAACAGGATCCACGTGCTTCAGAGCGGAGTCGATCTCCCTTCAGTAACGGTCGAAGAGAAGTCGGCTGAACCGCTTTTTGTCTCAGCCGGACGACTCGTGCCCCACAAACGGATTGACCTACTCCTTCGAGTGTGGGACCGCGTTCGATCTTCGGTCGGTGGCACCCTTGTCATAATGGGCGACGGGCCCGACCGCGCCTCCCTCGAAGCTCTCGCCGGCGAAGGTGTCGTATTCACCGGTCGGGTCGGCGAAGATGAGAAGTGGCGTCTATTGGGCTCGGCTTGGGCTCTCATACATCCCGCTCAACACGAGGGGTGGGGTATCGTCATCATCGAGGCTGGGTCGGTTGGCACTCCAGCACTGGGATTCTCGGTGCCAGGAGTAAAGGATGCAATCGTTGACGGTGCGACGGGAGTACTGGTCACTACGGAACAGGACCTTGCTCGCAAGTGGATCGAGTTGGCGAGGGATGATGGCTTGCGGCGTCAATTGTCCGAGAATGCCCGACGTCACGCGTCCACCTTCCGCTGGGACCAGGTAGCCCGCGACTTTTCACTGATCGCGAACAAGGTCGTGCGATCACCGAATACCCACGCACATGACTGACCTTCGCACAATGAGTACATCGGATCCGATCACGCCGACCGACACCGAGTCAATGAGCGATCCCTGCACCGATCACATGAGTCGTTGGTGGCTCGTTGGATTGGCGGCATTCTTTCTCGTTGTCACTTTTGTTCAGGCGCCCGGACTGATCATCGATGACACGAAGCTTCCGGTCATCATGTCCCCGTTGGCCTGGATGGAATCGTCCCTGCATTTGTGGAACCAGTCGGTGGCTTCAGGTTCCGTCCAATCCGAAACCTACGGTTACCTTTTTCCCATGGCTCCATTCTTCGGGCTGATGCACTTTGCACATGTCCAGGTGTGGATTGCCGAGAGAATTTGGTTGGCGCTATTGCTTACAGCTGGCGCTTGGGGTGTGATTCGTTTAGCGGAGGCTCTGGGCATCGGTAAGCGGTGGGCGCGACTGCTAGGTGCGCTCGCATACTGTATCGCTCCTATCGTTATCGATTGGGCAGCTGTATCGGTGGCGCTGCTTGCGGTGGTTTTGCTTCCCTGGGTGCTGCAGCCGCTGGTCGTTGGATCAAGGGCGGGGTCGACACGACAGGCAGCTGCAAAATCTGGTGTCGCGCTCGCCCTGATGGGGGGAGTCAATGCGACAGTCATTGTTTCTGCCCTCCCGCTCGCGGTCATATGGCTGTTCACCCGACGTTCTGGGCCGCGTCGTCGGTCGTTGACAGGATGGTGGCTCGCCTGCGTTGTGCTGGCTTGCTTCTGGTGGATTGCTGCGACGTTGCTGCAGGGAAAGTACGGATACAACTACCTCCCCTATACAGAAACGCCCACTGTGACCACCTCCACTGGATCTGTCTTTGACGCGCTTCGTGGCACGTCGTTCTGGCAAAACTTTGACGACGTCGGGGGTCCTCTGATACCCGGAGGATGGACCCTTGTGACTTCGGGCATCGCTATTGTGGCGACCGCTCTCGTTGCAGCTCTCGGGCTCGCCGGAGTGAGCCGGCGAATACCCGAACGATTGTTTCTGGTGACGGGACTGAGTTTCGGCGTAATCGTGATCACGGTCGGCTACTGGGGCCAACTGGGGGGTCCGTTTTCCTCCAGCGTTATCGATTTGCTTCGCGGAGGCCTCGGTCCCTTCCGAAACGTTGCAAAGTTCTCTCCGCTTGTGTCACTTCCCTTGGCACTTGGGATGACCTCACTGGTTTCGACAGTGTCGCTCAGTGCCCGTACCACCCGTTGGCCAAATGAATTCATTCGAAGTCACTGGCGCTCGATTATCGGATCGCTTGCAGTCGTTGCAGTGGTATTTGCAGCGTTGCCGATCTGGCAGCTTCAGCTATATCCGTCAGGCGGGTTTGCCGCAATCCCTCCGTACTGGTCACAGACTGCCAATTGGCTCGATAGCCACCAAGGCCATCAAACGGCGCTGTTAGTTCCCGGTGCAAACTTTGCTGAATACACCTGGGGGTCACCTCAAGATGAGCCACTGTCAGTGCTCGCTTCCACATCCGTAACAGTCCGGTCCATCATTCCCCTTGGATCGGACGGGAACACAGACATGCTCAGCGCCGTCGAAAACGCTCTCGCCACGGGCAACTCGCAGCCTGGGCTTGCCCAGTATCTCTCCCGGTCTGGCATCGACTTCGTAGTCGAACGCAACGATCTGAACCTGAAGGCGACTGGAGCAATTCCCCCGGCCCAAGTTCACCAGGTTCTCAGTGAGTCCCCCGGACTCGTTGAAGTCGCAGCCTTCGGACCGTACCTTTCTCGTTCTCAAGTTGCGCAGGGCGACTTACCCGTCTACAACTCAAAGTCATACACTCATCTTCGGTCGGTCGAGGTTTTCAAGGTCGAGCCACCCGCGTCCGAAGTCCAGACATTTCCTGCCTCCAATCCACTCGTCGTCAGCGGATCGAGCGGATCATTGCTGACGCTCGCCGGAGATGGCGTATTGAACGGGCGCGCTGCGGTTTTGGCCGACGACTCTCACGCGACAACTACTGCATCGAGCGTCGGAGCAACTTGGGTGATCACCGACGGCAACCAACGTCGGGCGACGGCGTTTGGAAAGGTCGACGACAACGTCTCCTACCTATTTAGTGCCGGACAAACTACCTACCACTTTCCTCCCTTAACCTACGGATCGTTGGGTGCTACAAATGCTCAAACGGTCGCGGCCCCGATCGGCGCGGCATTCGTGACGGCAAGCTCCTACGGCTCGAACACTCTCCAGTTAGAGCCGTCTCAAGGGCCAGCAGCGGCATTCGATGGTGACCCATCGACCGCATGGATAGCGTCGTCCATTCACGGGTCCGTGAATCAGTGGGCCTCGATCACGTTCGACCACTCGGTCCCCTTGTCATCGATCGTCATCACTCCTCTCGACGACTCTGTTCACCGTCCAAGCATTGAATGGGTGTCGATCAAAACGGATCGAGGATCCGTGCGCCGGCACATTCCCGGAAATGACACCCCCGTCCAGGTATCCATCGCTCCAGGTGAGACGCGGCACCTCAAGGTGATTATCGACGTGACTCATCTGCGTGGTAGCCCCGCGAACCCTCCCGAGGGTGCTGGAATCACCGACATCGCCATTCCGGGCATCAAGTTCCAACAAGCCATGCAGCTTCCCAGCGATGACTTGACGACATTCTCAAAGCCGTCAAGTGCGGCGCCTCTGCTCAGTTTCAATGATCCGGTGACCAATCCCAATCTCGATTTCACCGGCCCGATCTCATCACTGCAACCGATCGCCCGAAAGTTCATTCTGCCAAAATCCATGCCTGCGACGATCAGCGGAACGGCCGTACCGAACCCCGGTGACGCACTCCAGGAACTCCTCACCAAACAAATGGACCCGCTTCGCCAAACGGTTCAGATCTCAGCCAGCTCGTGGCTGCGAGACCTACCGCGATTCGCGCCCGACAATTTGCTGGCGAATTCCGCAACACCGTGGATCGCCGGGTTCAGCGATCGAGCTCCGTCGCTAACCCTTCACTGGAATGGCGCGCGTTCCGTAGATTCGATTTCGCTGGGTCTTTCTCGACAGGCCAGTCGACCTACGAGGATTGTGGTGAGTAGTCCAAAGGGAAGTCGAACCGAATTTGTCCCGAAGCGAGGCGGGACCATCTTCTTTGCACCTATGACTACCGACACTCTTACAATCAGATTTCTTGCAGTGTCCCCTCGATTTTCAGCGGTGCCAACCGGGCCACATACGGTGGGCCTGCCAGCATCACCGAGAGTCCGCCTGCCGGTTGGCCTGTCCTCGGTCAGGGTTCCAGTCGTCAACGTTGGCTCGTCGTCTTCAACCTCACTGGCACAACCACTTTCTTTGCCTTGTGGCAGCGGTCCCACGATCACAGTGGACACCACACCTATGCCCACCCTGGTAACGGGAACACTCGGAGACTTGATCACTCTCCAACCCATGCGTATTCGCACCTGTTCGTCCGCAACGGCATTGACGGCTGGACGCCACGTGATCTCGTTCCCACAGGGAGCATTTCGAGTCACCAGTTTGCTCGTCGGTCATACGAGTGAACATTCCACTCATTCCAGCACGCGCAGCACTCACGTAACTCTGTGGACCGCGGAGACGCGGAAGCTCACAATCGGAACGGGGCCGGCGGCATATGTCCAAGTCGCGCAAAACTTCAACCCCGGCTGGGTGGCAACCCTCAATGGCCGCACGCTGAAGGCAGTGACTCTGGGAGGGTGGGAGCAAGGGTGGATCGTGCCAGCGGGAGCATCAGGCGTCATGACAATGACGTTTGTTCCCGACCACACGTACCGAGCGCTCCTTCTGGTTGGTGGACTCTTCCTTTTACTTCTGCTCATCCTCGCTTTGGCAAAGGGGCGTTCCTCACACCGCGAGGCGGTCGGACCTCGGAAACGGCTGCCTATGTTCGCCTTAGCCGGTGTCGCGGCTGTCGGAGTCTTCTGCGTGGGTGGCGTTCTCGTCCTTTTGCTGGTTCCTCTCGTTGCCATCACGTACCGCTGGGGAAGCAGTGTCACTGCCGCGATCGCGGGTCTGAGTTTCAGTCTGGCCGGCGTCATTGTGGCAATTGATCCGGAGGCTGTTCTTGCGCTGGGAGCGAGGTCAATTGGCTGGCCTGTCGAAGTTTGCGCTGTGACGGCCCTCTGCGCCACTCTGAGTTGCGTCATTGTGGAGGAAGGGCGACGGCGAACTGCCCGTTCATTTGAGATAGCCGATTCGGATAGTTGATAGACGTCTTCTTCCATCCGCACTCTGACCCGCAGCCACACACGACCGGAACACCCATAGAGACTCAGAAAGGCGCCAACGAGTGAATCTGGTGAGTCTCGATGTCGCTGGCATTTACATTTACCGCGCCGCTCCAGCCCCATTGGGAACTGAGGACCGTCCTTTGAAATCGAAGGTTGAGCCTCTTGGACTGGTCTGCAGAGAGCGCCGACGCACGTGAGTCTTGCTGCCAAGATCCTCGATCGCGTTCCGGCACGAGTCATGGTGCCTTCGATCGCCTGGCAATATCGCCTTTTCGAGCCCGAACTCAGGAAACTAAGTCAGTTCGTCCCCAATGAGCGCGGCGCGGTCGACGTGGGTGTGTGGTGGGGACCATGGACGTGGTGGCTGGCTCGACGGGTTCCAAGGGTGGATTCTTTTGAACCAAATCCCGATGTTGTCGCCCGCGTCGCCCCGGTGATGCCGCGAAACGTCAACATCCACACAGTCGCATTGAGCAATCAGACAGGGCGATCGAATCTGTGGCTTCCTCCCGGCGGGTCGAGCACAGAGGGGCGCGCCTCTCTGGAGCCGGAACCTCGAGCTGGGCTGCATTGGCGAACACAGTCAGTGGTGACAAGTCGGTTAGATGACTTCGATCTTGGAGACGTCGGATTTGTCAAGATAGATGTTGAGGGTCACGAACTCGCCGTGCTCCAAGGGGCCGAGAATCTGCTCGAGGCTCAACGCCCAGTTCTGATGGTCGAGATAGAAGACCACCCGTATCGGCAAGCCTCGCTAGACGACGTTGTTGATTTCCTGAGCGAACATTCCTACAGGGGACAGTTTCTGCAAAAAGGAAGGTGGCGTCCGACGAGCGATCTGGATCGTCGGCGTACGAGACAAATGGCTGCGCGCGTAGCGCAACGTGGCTACGGAGTGAACTTTCTCTTTCACGCACGCGGATTCGCTCATAACTTTGTATTCACACCGATGTGATCTTCGATCAACTTCGTCACATTGCGTGTAACAGAGCGCTCTGAAAAGATTCCAGGACCGGTGAGATGTCTTTTCGCGCGACGCCAACGCGCTCCCGCGGTGATCAAGCTGAGCCCAGAACGCAGGTGGTAGCTCGATGGACTGCCACCGGTCCATGTGTCCCAAGACCGCTCAAGCACCTCGCGTATTGGGTGGCGTTCGGGAATACCCGAGGATCGTCGTCATTGACTTGTCGCCACACCCAGGCGTCCGCAACATGCGTCGGATTCGTTCCGGTCGCGGCAGATATCAGTTCCGCCATTGCTGTAACGGATGCGACCTGGTCGTAGCTCGGCAACTCAGGCTGATCTGGAAGTACCACTCTGGTGACTCCCCAGTCAGACAGAGCCCTATGGACCGCAGCGATGTCTGACGACGTCACGTCTGGACTTGAACCGTAAGCGAAAGTGACCTTGGTGATGATGTTCTGGCCTTGATCCTCGCCAGTATCGTGCTTCACCCCCACTCCGAGACCACCCGCTCCGACGGTTGAATACTCCTGCCCAGTCAGTGCGTGCCACGTCAACGCAGCTTGCTTCATAGAGATAGCTTGAAGATAACGCTTACCGTCCCTCGCTTCCCATGTGATCCCCGGCGTCGTCGTTGTGAATGGAGCTGGCAAGGCCAATACAACGGAACGCCCCGGCAGCCGAGGTGCCACAGCGTGAAACCAAGTGGGAAGGACGACGGCCTCTGTGGTCATCGGAATGCTCTGTGCCACGTATGCAGCAGTTGGGGCGATCGCTATAATCGCCACCGCGATTCCAGCGAGCGTTCCGCTCCACGAGGAGAGATGCGCCCGCAGTCCGGAAATGCTCCCGCTGCCGCCAGTGCTTCTGCTCTCCCGATTTCGAAATGCGGACCGAGAGTGGTCGACGACAACTGCCAAGACGACCCCAACCGTCAGATAGACGAGAGACACGAAGTGAATCGGAAATGCGTTCTTGAGAAGCGGGAGTCTTGCGATCAAGGTACCCGACGAGGTTGCCATGAGAAGCGTCACTACGGACAGAACTCCGAACAGCCACAAGAGGCGGTCCTTCCACCAGACAAGCAATCCTGCCAAGCACACGACGATCACTCCGGGACCGAAGTATTGCGGGGAAAGCATCGGCCCCTGATACGCACCCACGATGTGTTGCCACTGCAAGTCGTTCAGGGTTGAAGCGGGGAAGATGGCATTGGCGATCGAAGCTGAAAACCTGGTCAGCGGGACACCGGGATGCGTCACGCCTGAAAAATGAGCTGGTCCTGCGAGTGCGAGCCAAACCGGAAAGGCCAGCAGGATGACGGTCGTGAGAGCGGCCACCCCACCACCGGTAGCGGCGTGACCCGCATGTTTACGTAGCGTTGCCGGACTCCGGATCGCGGCGTAAATGACGACCATTGCGATCCCAATCCCCGCCTCGACGATCGAGAGGACCAGTATTTCCACGCTGACGAAGAATTGTGCGGTCAACAGGAGGCCGATGACGATCCCCATGATGCCCGCTCGCGTGCGTTGACGAATCAACAGTTCGTCGAGACAGAGAACCAGCAACGGTGGTATGGCCATCATGACGAAGTCCACATGTCCCTCGCCGAGATTGCTCACGACGAACGGTGAGAAGCCATAGAACAGGCCTGCCACAAACGCCGCCGGCGCCCAAGATACCCAGCGGCGTACTAGGGCGAACATCGCCAGAGCAGATATCACCGGACTCACGGTGAAGACCACATTTACTGCGGAGACGGGTCCGAACAACCAAGTGACGGGGGCCATCACGATGCCGAATGCGGCAAAGACAAGGCTGTCGCCATTCGGGTACCCGATCGCCGTCGAGTAAAAGGGGTTCTGCCCATGGATCATCGCATATGCCGGCCACGCCATGTACCAAATAGTGGGAGAAGTGTCTCCGCAGCCGCACGTCGTCACCGATGAGGGATGACTTGTCCATACATGAATCCACATGAAGGTAGATAGGAGTAGATAGGCACAGCCAGCGATCAGATATGGTCCAACATGATTCCTCCAATGCCCACGCGTCGGTTCGCCGACTGCATTCAACCCGTGGTCCCGGTGTACGGAACCTTGCTCATTGCCGGTTGCCGTCTGCACGCGCGGGGTTCGGGAAGTCTCTCTTCCCGCGCCGATGTAGGACGGTGTATCGGTCGGACCCATGACCGGAGCATTCTAGATGTCCTCTTTGCAAGGACGATGGCAGCCATAGGAACTGCGTCACCAAACACTGTCCCAAGTCCACGAGGATGTGGATATCCCCGCGGCGTTTGGTGTCAATATGGGAATATCTCGTTATCGCGCCCAGCAACCCGAACCTACCGCTGCGAATAGTTCACATTCTTGGCGTTGCCGCAATCAAAGGAGACATTGAACAGGAAATGAATAGTACAAACCACAGCAAGTCGTGACGTCTGATTTCTCCATTTCGCCAGCACCGGAAGCCGTCGATCTGTACCTGGATTTGCTGGCGCGAACACTCACCCGGGCGGTCTTCGAGGACAGTGATCGGATCATCGGGGTCCCGACGAAGGATCACGCGAAGGCATGGGTGCGACTCCTCGACCGATTCGCGCCGGCCCTCGGCAAAGCCCGGATCGAGATGTCCATAAAGCAGCCCTATTCCAGCAGCAAGAGAGAGGGTGGAAGCGACTGGCCGGCGAGAGCCGAAACCATGTGTGGATTGAGGCGCCTTGGCAATGCTCGTCGCTGCATCGAACAAGTGCTCACGGACAAGATTCCTGGTGACATTATCGAAACCGGGGTCTGGCGGGGCGGGATGTCGATATTCATGCGCGGCGTTCTGAAGGCATACGACGTAACTGACCGAACCGTCTGGCTTGCGGACTCATTTTCAGGGTTGCCGGTTCCCGACGTGGATCACTACCCCACCGATCGTGATCTTGACCTCAGTGACTGGAAGATCCTGTCGGTTGGAGTGGAACAGGTGCGCCACAACTTCGAGCGGTACGGACTACTTGATGATCAGGTGCGATTCATAGAGGGCTGGTTCCGGGACACATTGGCAGATGCACCCATTAGAGAGCTTGCGATCCTACGGCTCGATGGTGATCTATATGAATCCACAATTCTAGCTCTTGAGTCGCTCTATCCGAAGCTTGCAGCGGGCGGCTACTGCATCATTGACGACTACGGGGTGATCGACAGCTGCAAACGTGCCGTGACCGACTACCGTCAAGCCCAGGACATCAGTGAGGAACTCGTCGACATTGACGGAACCGGATTCTTCTGGCGGAAGTCCTTTTCATAGTGGCACATATCGTCCTGCGATCGCGGTCCGTACTCTCCCCCGACGCCAGTGGAGTGAGACTGACGCATCCCGCCGAGAGCGGCGCTGCGTTCTCGGCCCTACGCAGATCCTTTTCCCTTTCACGATCGGCTTGCGGTCGGGCATTGCCCCCTGGGTTCGATGGCAAACGCGAAACTGTTTCACTATGAACAGTTCGAACCAGCGCGACCCGAGTCTGGACTGGTCCCGCAGACCATTGCTTCTGGTCGTCGGTATGCACCGAAGTGGCACATCGGCAATAACTGGCTCGCTGGGTGTACTCGGATTCCATACCCCCCATGTCCGCGATCGAATGGGATTCAGTTCCGCCAGCAACGCCGAGCACTGGGAGAGCCTCTCGCTCAGCGTCTATAACGACCATCTGCTCGCCAAGCTGGGCGGCAGTTGGGACGCGCCGCCAGATCTCCCCCTGCGCTGGGAGCATGGCGATCCAGAGCCTGAGTTGGACTCTGCCCTGCTGGTTCTGAACAGGGCGTACCCACTACTCGGTCCATCTGTCTGGAAGGATCCCCGCTTGTGTCTTCTCCTTCCGCTGTGGAAGAGGATTCTCCCGAGCCCTCTCGCCGCCATTTTGATATGGCGTTCGCCACTCGCAGTAGCTCGATCCCTCCAGAAGCGGGACGGATTCCACCTTGCAGATGGACTCGCCCTATGGGAGCGCTACAACCGCTCGGCATTACGCAATCTCGCGGGCATTGATACCTATATATGCAACTATGAGACGGTACTGCGCGATCCAGCGGGAGCGCTGAACCGAATTGCGGACTGGTTGAGCACGCTCCCACAGCTGTCAGACCGAACTGGGCAATGGCGTCGCGAGCAGTCCGCCGCATCGATCGTTCGAAGCAACACGGGTACCGAGGGCGATAGTGCAGGCAGTGAACTTCTCCTCCCCCAGCACCGCGAACTCGTCCTCACACTCTCGTCACTTACAGGCGGACATCAACCCCTTCGAATGTCCTCGAACGGAAGTGAGTCTGACTGGACGACAGCGCTCCTCGCTGCGCGGAATAACAGTCGAACATACGGCCTCTTGGTTGAACTCGACGACACACAACGGGCGATCGATCGAATGCGAGGTTCGACCAGTTGGCGGGCTACAAAACCCTTGCGCGCGATCGCTTCCGCCCTCCACTCCATTCGCTCGAGACAGTGAAAGCACCCGCATGCATCGGGTACACCGTCGTGGGCCTAACCAGGTTCCGTAGCTGGATCCGCCAGTCCCTGGGCACGAAGCCGTTTTGCACGATCAAGCTCATCTCTCAGGACCATGAGCCTGGCTGAACCATATTCAGCGTCGGGTTCGAGATAATTCCCTTCAGCCCACTCATTCCAGGACTTTATGAACACGATCTGCTCATCGACCGGACAGGCAGCGGCGATTTCGATACCGCGCCGAACGTGCGCGCCAAATCGTTCGGGGGATGATCCGGTGACAACCAGACCTTGTCTGCCGAGGCGCGGCGTGTTGTCCCAATTCGGATAGATACCGGGAAACACACGACCCGAAACGTCTCTAGGCAGCTCAGGGAGCACGTCGGCATAGGGAAACCGTCTCGGATATCGCGCGATTCCGCCGGCATGCAGCCGGGTTCTGAGTCGAAACCAGCCATCTCGCACGAACGGGAGCTTGTAGTACGCGGCTGCATCAAAACCGTCTTTCACATGAGAGTTGTAGTCAGACTCCCCAAGCCCGGCAACGAGATACAGACCTCCCAAGCCGGCATCATGAGCCATCTTTTGCCAGCGCTCTACGAACTGTGCCGCATTCGGAAGCTGTCCGGGCTGATAGATGCAGAGGATTGGTCTTCCAGCAACTCGAATATAGCGAGGGTCTTCGAAGGCTCGACGTAGATTCGAGAAGTGTTCGAGATCGTCCTTCTCTCCAGGGTATGTCTGCTCAATGAGCACTCGGTCGGGCGCTCCGTGCCACACACCTGACCAACTTTGGTTCGCCCACGACAGGCAGAATGGGAAGTTCGGATTACCGGAGCCAACAACCTCGTCGAATGGGCGCTCGAGCAGTCGCCTCCCGGCGAACCAATAGTGCCAGTAACAGAATCCCGTTATCCCGTGACGCCGAGCTAGATCCGCCTGGGCTTCTCTGACTTCCTCGACTCGCAAATCGTAGAAGCCCAGCTCTCCCGGCAGACGTGGTTGTACATGCCCGCGAAACATCGGACGTGCTCGCGCCACGTTCGTCCATTCCGTGAAGCCCTTTCCCCACCACTCGTCGTTCTCGGGAATGGGATGGAATTGTGGCAGGTAGTGCGCAATTACTTCCATGTGGCGGCAAATGATAGCTGTCACAGGTAGGAACGCTCACTGCCTGTCGCGCTACGTGGCTGATCACCTGGACAGCCTGGCCGTGAGGCTTAGGGATCCCCCTCATGCCGACAATCTCGAACGTCAGAACCCGCCGGTTACCGCGTGGGTGAATTGGATGGATCGGGCTCGCGAGGGACGCGGTTCCTGGCGGTCTGACTCATGCCTAGGCGAACGGTCTTGAGCGTCCTTCTGCCTATTGCGCTTGAATAGCGAGCCGCTTGCCACCCTTCTACGAAGTGCGCCCGATTTCGGCGAAAGGGTCGGATGGGTAAGAGCGAGCTGACTTTGGTCCAGTCGCTGGCAATTGGCCCCATGCGTGCCGGTGCCGAACCCATCGTCGGATCTTCATACGGCTGAGGCAAGTATTCGTCGACGATCTTGTCGTAGTGTTCATCCAGCACTGTCGAGGTGGGGTCAAGTCCACGTATGACTCCAAGCCCGGTGGGAGCGACGTCGATGACTTCAATCCGTAGGTCGGGCCGCCACTGCCGCAACAACACGATCAATTTCCACACGTCGCCGCTCCACACGTTGGTTGTTCGGTCCCGTCTCGCGGTGATCTCGCTCACTGGAAGGCAATCGTGAATCAGAATGGTGCCTTCTTCGTCGGAGGCTTTCTCGAGATTCATGAAATCTCTCAGAGCGAATTCAAAGTGATGCATCCCGTCAATAAACGCAAGATCCACTGGCAATCCACCAAACAAGCGCGCAAGATCGTGCTGGTCAAAGAATTCGTCACTGGACTGTTTGAAGACCCTCGTCCTGCGCCTGACTGGACAGCGCACGTCGGGCGAGGGATCAATTCCGACACAGATGGTTCCGGGCACGGCCAAAGTGAGCGAAGACCCGTTGTTCACCCCGATTTCGGCATATGTCCGAGGAAGCAGATGTCGGTGAATGCGATCGAGGAGGCCAAGGTAGGGCATCCCTGGTGGGCTGTATCGCCTGGCAGCCCGTTCGAATCGTTCCACCCCATCCAGATTACCTGAGCGCCTTACTCCATCAGTTGCACGATGCTTGTGCCCGGGACCGGTCTCGGGCATTGGACATCAACCGAGACGCACCACCACACGGTTCAAGTCTCGAGCGACGGTGGTGGCTTCTTTGCATTCAAACCAAGAACCGACCGGCGAATCCTCCGAGCAGATTGGTTCATCCACCACCCTGCTCGAATGGCTGCCGCCGCAACGAGCTCTACCTCGGAGTGGCCTGTGCGCGGTGGCAGTAGCTGTGCGATCTCATTCGAGAAGCCACCTTCGTCTTGGCTCGGATACGCATCGAGCGGCGCAACAATTCTCCAGCGAAGACATCGGCGCCACGTAGCGGCTACGAGAGGACCGTTTGTATCATCAATAATCACAACGGCCTCTTCGCCTGTCATCATTTGCCGGCAGTGCAGGACATCCCCAAGATAATTCTTTTTTGCCCCATCTACGTGAAAGGCATCGAAGAGTTGGCCCCGGCGGCGCAATGCCGGAAGAGCTTTGAGACTATTGCCCGACTCGAAGTGCACTCGATCGGGAAATTCTGCCTGCAGCCATCCGATGACCGGCCGAACATACGGATGAACGCAGATGTCGACGCCAAAATAGATGAGGTCGGGGTTTGCCGTGAGGGCCGCATATGCGGAATGCCCTCCGTTCACCCCAATCTCGAGCAGCCGAGAGCGCGATGCCGCGACGCTGCGGAATCGATCACGCTTTCTGCGCAGGCGGGGGTCTGGAGGGCAATTGACGAATGGCGTGTCACCATGCTCATAAAAGAGATTCCCCTCAAGCGGCGCCCCCGTCGCGGCAATGATCTCATTCAGACGGAACAATCCGTTCAACCACGATTGGGATTGCTCGACATCGTCCGGCGAGTGAGCGCCCATCAGTTACCTCGCCCGCCCCGACGCTCGAACTATGCCACGCACCTCGGTGATGATTTGAGCGAGTCGGGGAACCGGCACAGCATTGTCGGTCCCCGCGAATGTCGCATCGTCGGAGATCCGCTTCTGCCCCGGCGGAGGCTGGCGCTCCCCGCTGATACTCGCCAATTTCACCTTGCGAGCATACAGAAGAGGCTCGTCTGGTGCAGACGGTTCGCAAAGAGGCCGGGGGTCCAACATGCGCCTCTCGGACCAGAAGATGGACGTGGTCCGCTCGCGAATGAGTCACGTTCCCGGTTCGCTGGGCGGACTTCGGCTGATCCGATGAATCATGACATCGCCACCAACCGCTCGGATTGACTTGCATCCCGGCAATCCGCTTCAGCGATTCTTCGGTCGCCTCTGTTACGTTGCCGCCATGCGGGCCCCAGGTCGCAGGCTCAGGCGCGTCGTCTTGGTGATGGGCTTGGCCTTTGTCATCTTTTTGATCGCGACCGCTCGACTATTTGTATGGCCACCGAGTGATGCTCCATCGCACGTCGACGCAATCGTGGCTCTCGGGGGTGATCCTGGTCGAGATCGAATGAAGTTCGCTTTTACACTGGCCAGAGCGAGCTATGCATCAATAGTCGTCATTTCACTTGGAGGCGACCCGGAGGTGCATTGTCCACGCACTCCGAAGGGACTGGAGGTGATCTGCTTCCGCCCTAACCCAGTCAATACGCGGGGAGAGGCCGAATTCGTGGCGAGGCTCGCCGCCCAGCGACATTGGAAACGGATCATTGTGATCCCAGACCGCACGCAGACGACGCGAGCTCGGCTCCTCTTTAAGCGCTGCACCCGCATCAATATTGAGATGGTGCCGGTGCAAGAGTCAGAGCTTGTCGTCGGTGTGGCATACGAATGGGGAGCACTGATCAAAGCATTGGTTTTCAACCGATCGTGCTAGGCATGTCGGTAGTGGCTGATGTTTCCTGGTCTCCAGAAGAATAGGGGGCATCGGAATGGACCCGAGGAGGGGAGGGGCACATCGGTTCGGTGCGGAGTGCAGGCCGGTAAGTCGTATCCCACGAGGCGCTGGCGAGGGAGCCGCTGCGAGCCGCCAATTGCTACTCTTTACCAATGCTTTATGTGGCCACGGTCCACTTTCAAACGCCAAAGTGGATTGATGTGCAGCAGAGCTACCTGCATCGACACATCGGCGAACCTTTCAAGACGTTCGCCGTACTCGATGGGATCGACGAGGAGTACGACTCGCGTTTTCATTGCCTCGTTCCAGCGAAGGGCTCCCACGAGGGACGCCTTAACCTCCTCGCTGCGGAGATTTCAGCCGTTGCAGATCCCGATGATGTGATTCTGTTTCTCGACGGGGATGCGTTCCCCGTAGCTGACCCTATGCCCGCGATCCGTCGCGCTTTGGCGTCGACGGCGCTCATCGCCATCCGTCGGAACGAGAACCAGGGAGACAGGCAACCCCACCCGAGCTTCTGCGCAGTTACCGTCCGAGAATGGAATCGCCTCCATGGTGATTGGTCCGCCGGCTATGTGTGGGCCAGCGACACCGGAGTCCCGACCAGCGACGTTGGTGGCAACCTCCTGGGCGTCTTGGAACGAGAGAATGTTCTCTGGACACCTCTGGTGCGTACGAACAAACGAAACGATCATCCCGTCTGGTTTGGAGTGTACGGAGACATCGTTTACCACCATGGCTCCGGATTCCGGCGACCCTTCGCCAGAGCCGACATGGGCACCAGTCCAACGGCGATTCGTGGCGAAAGGATCCCAATCCTCGGAGAGATCATCGGGAGGCAGAACGCCCGCCGACACCGCAAGTGGCTGGAGGAACTGCAGCTCCGCAACGAGCGACTCGGCGAGGAGTGGTTCCAGTTGCTCCGGCGCGATCCGAATTTCTACCTGCGACTCATCGCTCCCTAGAGCACAATCGGAGTTCCGCAGTTTTCGTACCGTGTGCGTAATTCTGCCGTGTCCCGTCGACCAAAGTCTGAGGCACCTTCCACGAGCTGGGCATGACCGCAAGGGCACCAAGTTTCCTGCTCACTCAAGTAAATTGAGCCGTGCCTGCTGGTTGAATCGCAGCCAGACACGGGACATCGTCAGCCCGGTTTGTTACACTCCGCCGGCATGAAATGGGTAGCGGTCATTGTTCTCGCGGTGATTGGTGTCTTGGCGGCGATTGTGGCCATCGAGTACTTCACAGTCCAGATTCACTCGTTGCCGAGCTTCATCCCGGGCCATCGTCCCGTGTATGGGCACTACCACAAGCGAGGAGCAGTTGCCGCCTTGATCGCCATCCTGGCTTTCGTCGGCGCTGGAGTGTTGGTAGCGCGTATCCGCCGTGCAGAGGCGGGGCCGGCGGTGGCCTCTGGGTCGGCCGCCGATCAGTTGGCCGCGAAACCCCCGACGACACCCGAAGAACCCTCAGCCTGATTAGCCCCGGGTTACGAGTTGGTCGGGCGGGCACGCGCGCTGCCGTCCCCCCCTTTGAGAAAGCCCTGGCAACCGTGTAGGGGTGCTCGCGCTTGTTGTGACGTTCAGTCCGAAGAGAGGTCACGCTCTTGCATCGAGCTCACGGGATACCGGATACCGAGGCGACCAAAAGCTCCGTCGAAGAGCCCGCGTGCGATAGCCCACCAACACTGAAGACGGTCGTTCTGCGGTCGGAAGATTGCTCGGCCCAGCAGCTTGGTGACGTTCCGCGGATAACGGCCCACCCTGTGCATGATGTGGAGGTGGTAGTAGAGCATGTTCCGAGCCTCGTAGTAGTACTTCCAGAGCGGCATGGTTCCGCCCTGGCGGATGGCGTCATGGTGGACAACTGCTTCTTCGATGACGCGTCGTTCGAATCCCGCTTGAGGAATCCGCCAATGGCAGTATTCAGTGTCTTCAGCCCACCAGAAGAGTTCCGCTCTCGGTAGCCCAACTGCCTCCACAATCTCACGGGCGATCATGAACCCACACCAAGAACCCCACCGGCCCACCGCTCCGTCAGGTTGAATCGACACGGGTACAACAAAGGTTCGACTGGGATCTTCGTCCCGCGCCATCAGCAAGGTGCCCAGGCATTCGGGCTCGGGCACGATGTCGTCGTCCATGATCCACGCGTCGCTGAGGTCGGATGAGAGGAAATCGCGCAGCGCAATGGCCCACCCTCCGGCAGGTCCCAGATTGGCCTCGGATCGAATGATTCGGACTGGCACGCCGATCGGTGGGAGTGCACCTGGCTGAATCGGCGGATTGCTTGCGTTGTCGACGACGACGACCTCCTGCGGAAGGTGTGTCTGCGCCGCAATGGCACTGAGGCAACGGGCTAGCGACTGGGGCGCGTTGTGGCTGAGCACGAGGGCCGCGACCCGGCGCCCGCGATCGATTTTCTCACCCGTGCTCAGCTGGGCGATTCCGGGATCCTGCAAGCTGGACAAGGCGCAGATGCTACCGGGGAAGTCTCCTCGCCGTGGACCGTGCCTGACTGCCGGTACTAACGTCCCGGGGGCATCACTGCGTGGTCGTGTGGCGCGGTTTGCAAAATGACAAGGTGGTGGACGGTGAGTTTTTCGATGAATCGATTGAATACAGCGGTCAAATCGACGGAGGGCTCAAGCACGGGCCATTTCCTCCAGCCGAGGTGGGGTGACGGGCCATGGGGCGAAGGCTCTCTGCGTGATCGCTTCGAGGTCGTAAGGCCACTGATCCGTGGGGAGTCGTTGCTCGATATCGGTTGTGCGTCTCGCTTTGGGCGTCCCGACTGGCTCCACGGGCTTCTCTGCCAGGAAGTCTCCGATGTCGTCGGGATCGACATCAACGCCGCCACTATCGAATCGTTGAAGTCCGAGGGCTACGACGCAAAAATAGGAGATGCCCGCAATTTCGACTTGGATCGCACATTCGACGTGGTCTTTGCCGGAGAACTCATTGAGCATCTCGACGATGTACGCGGGTTCCTCGGGAGCGTCCGTCGACATCTGAATCCCGGTGGTCGGTTAGTCCTGACGACACCAAACGCATTCTATGTCGGCAACTTTGTGTATCGCTTCGGGGGTCATGGAAACGTGCACCCTCAGCACACGTGTTGGTACTGCGAGGACACCCTGCGGCAGGTCCTGGCCGCCGACGGATTCGGAACCGCGGACATCACTTTCACGGGTCACACGAGTCCAACGACAGCCCGCAAACTAGCGACGTTCACAGTGCAACATACGCTCCCGCCCAGGCTGGCGTATGACACCATTATCGCCGTTGCCACTGCGGATTGAGTACCACTCGGTCGAACAACTCGAACGCGCGGTCCGCGATGTTCGTCCGTCCGCCAGGTTATTGGGTGCGAGCAGGCAGGGAATCGTAAAGCGGGGCAGATCGACGAATGGCCCGTGCCTCGACGCGAAAGAGTCGGTTTTTCACGACTTGATTTGGACGGTCCCACCTTGAACCCGGACGCGTCACTACAGAAAAACAGTCGAGGAGAAGGACCCCTCCCTCCCAAATTGATGAGTTCTTGACCCATGCAGTGCAAGCCTGCCTTGTCGCAGAGGTCCGCGAATCCGGCAGCGGTCACACTTGGAGCACGCCGGTGTTTGCCACGGTAGGTCCCCGATCGTAAGAGACCGGCCCGGGCCAAAGACGGCAGTCGGTCGAAGGAGTCTTGCAGCGGCGCGAGGACAGCGGGTCGAGCGTTCGTAGGCGCCGAAATTCGAGTGATGGAGGAATGCCACTCCGTCAGGCTTCAAGACGCGAGCCAGTTCACTGAGGTATCTGGCGAGCGTGTCGGCCTCGACGAGAACCAGCGAGTCGAAACTGAAGGCGAAATCGATGGATGTGTCCCCCACCATGGGTAACGAGTGCCCGTCGTTCACCTCAAAGCGCGCTCGGGAACTATCGGAGAATCGCCGCGCGACACGCCTCAATGCATTTTGGCGTCACGTCCACGGCAACAAGCGTCTCGCAATACTCGAGGAGGAACTGGGTCCATCGACCGAATCCGGGAGCGATCTCAAGGATGGTCGGTACCGGAATGAACTGCTGAATGCGGGGTAGGATGCTCCTATACCACTGCCCCCGAGCGCTGCCCCACGGCCGCGACCACGGATCGCCGGCATAGCGCCAGTCATGTCCCTTGTTCCACCAGTCGAGGTTCTCCTCGATGCTCGGCATCCCATCCCTCCTGGTGCGGTCCCGTGGCCTCCTGGCAGACACATTACCCTCGGCCTTGATCGAAACTTCGCAGATTTCTCGATCGCGCCACGAGGTAGGCCTTGCGGTTCGGGTACGCGACAGACCGAGGTCACATCGATGTCTCGAGCCTCGTGGAACAGTCCTTGATGATGTAGGTAGGAAAGCACAAGCTCGTGCCAAGTAAGAATGCTGTGGTGCTGGCAGGTCCGATGGTGAATTTGCGTCAAACAAGACGGTTGGAGGCACGCCGAGTCCGCTGCCGTCCGCGACGGACTTGTCCCATGTGGAGCGGACTGTGAGTGCTGTCGTCACCCGTCCCCGGATCGCTCTGATAGAGATATTCGCAAACGGTGCGGCGGGCCATTGGGGAGACAATCTGGTGCGACTCTGCAGCGGAGCAACTGCAGCCGGATATGACCCCGTCGCTGTAGCGGTGCGTGGACTACACCCCCAGGTTCGTCCTTCCCTTTCGGCAACAGGGGCCATGATCGTCGTTCGACCGGTGGGACTCATGGCCTTGGCATCGCTATGGATGTCCAGAATCCTCAGGCCACTACATGGTCTGGTCTCTCGGATGGCCGGCAGCTCAGAGCTCCCCGCTCAGGTGCGCTATGTCTCCCGGTGCTTGGAGGAGGTCGCGGCCTTGCGCACAGCGACCCGCGTGGTTGGGACCAGACGTCGATGCGGTTGTCATCTTGACAGCGAGCCAAGGTCTAGCCGCCACTGCGGCTGGACTCTCGAACACTCCGCACGTGCGTTTCGTTCACTACGAAGGGGCTCCAGAGGGAATGTGCCTACGTGCCGTCGAAAAGGTGTTTGCACAGAACGAGCAACGCATTGCCTTGATCGCCACCAATACGACGATCGAATCCACTACGAGGGAACGCCATCCGGGTCGTCGCTTAACGGTCCGCTCGTTCACTGTGGCCGATCCGACCATGCGCATAGGTGAAGACGAACGGGGACCAGCACGCCACGAGCTCGAAATAGTCGATACGGAATTTGTAATGGCGATGGTCGGCGGATGGTGGCCGTATCGCGACATGGAGACGGTGAAGCGCGGACTCGAACTTCTCGGTCGGCCGGTCACGCTCGTGGTTTGCGGTGTGCCCGTGAGACCCTCCGAGTTGGAACCCGCTGTCAGGCGTGGCGGCGGCAGAGTGGTGGATCTGGCCGGGGCGGTCACCGAGAACCAGCTTCGTCGAATCTACGCCGCCAGTGACGGTGCCCTCGTGACTCGCACGCCAGGATGGCCCGAGGAGATCGGAACGCTCTTCGACGCGGCCAGATACGGAGTGCCGCTGGTCATGTCCGACCATGACCCGGACCTCTCGCACCGATTGGCGAATGAGCCATGGATTCGACTCTTTCGTGCCGGTGAACCGCTGGGTCTCGCCAGGGCGCTCGAGCGCTTCGCGGAGGATCCGCCACCCCGTCCCGACCGGCATGCCGCGGAGCGAATGGGCCTCAGTTCGGCACCCGACGCCATTGTTGCGTTCAGCCGGCTCGCCGCCGCCATGCCAACGCGACGCGGCGAGCCCACCCCCGGAACGTCGCCGACTCGGTAGGGACGAGGGTTTCTGAAGCAGAGTTGTGCGTGCCTTGCGCAGAAATCCGTCTGTTTTCCTCGTTTCGATCCCCGGGAGCAGCGTTCCGACGGGCTCCTCAGCCCAGTCCGCTTCGTGAAATCCCAGTTCAGAGGCGATTTCTCCCGCGCCGGCCCCCACTGAAGCCCGCAGACCTGCCATCGGGGCCGCGCTAGTGCCGGACCCCAATGATTTGTCATACTCTTCTTCCCTTTGGCGCCGAACGGGGGTTTGGGGGGGACCGCCTTAAGAGGAGCATTCATGAGCACGCATGTGTCCAGCCGACTGAGCGACCGGGACGGTCGCAGGGTTTGGTCAGCTGACCTTGGAACCCCCGCTCGCTGGTCAGGGCAGCGGGCCTGGACAGTGGCGGGGCTTCCTTTAGCCCTCCTCCTGGCCTTTTCGGCCCTCTTCGTCGGCAGGAGTCGCCGTCTCAGCCCCGCCGGCCGGTGCGGCGATTTCCGCTCCAACTGCCGCCTCAACCGGTAACCCAAACCCAGCCTGGTCTCAACTTGCCGCGACTACATCGCACACGTGGTCCTCGGCGGGCCTAGCGGTCAACTTTGCGGCGAGCGGAGGGCTGAGCGTCTCCAACCGGAACAATCAGAGTTCGAGCTGGTCCCTGGCCCCCACCGGCCTGGGACGTGTGCAGGTCGACCCTCTCCAGGGCGGGGCGGACGCGGCTGGATGCCGCGACGCGCACCTACGACAACGGGCAGCTTTCGATGTGGTATTCGGCCACAGCAACCGGCCTCGAGCAGGGCTTCACCCTGAACAGCGGCCCGCAGGGACGAGCGGAGAAGTGACGATCGGCATGACGTCAGCGGGTGGTCTCACGCCGGCGCTGACAAGCCCAACCAGTCTGTCGCTTTCGGGACACAGCGGACAGCCGGAGCTGAACTATTCAGGGCTGAAGGTGACCGACGCCACGCACAAGGTGTTGCCCGCCCACTTGGAGACCTCGGGATCGAACATCCGAGATCGCGTTCAACGACCAGGGCGCCACCTACCCCGTCACGGTGGACCCCTACCTCGAGCTGGCCAGCCTGGTCCCACCGGCTACGGCCGAGGAGTTCGGGACAATCCATTGCGACCTCGTCGAACGGGACGGTCGCATTGGTGGGCGACCCTCTCGGGGGCGCCAAGAACACCGGCGCCGCGACCGTCTACACATTCGCCAACGGGTCGTGGTCTGCCGGAACGGCCCTGACTCCCCCAACGTCCACCGAGGACATTCGGGACCTCGGTCGCCCTGTCGGGCGCGGGGACGACGGCGCTCGTCGGCGACCCCGAGGGAGGTGCTGCGTTCAGCGGGACTGCGACCATCTACACCTTCAACGGGACCTCGTGGTCCGCAGGAACCGCGCTCGCGGATCCGGATCCTGCCGATGCGTTGGCGTTCGGCACCTCGGTGGCGCTCTCCAACGACGGCTCCACAGCACTGGTCGGCGATCCGGAGGGCGGATCGGTGAACGATTCGGTGAACGGGTCGTTGGGCCTCGGCGCCACCACTATCTTCAAGGCACCCTCGTGGACCGCTGTGCCATTGGCTCTCCCAGCTAGCTCGGCGGCGTTCGGCACTTCTGTGGCGCTCTCCAGCAACGGTTCGACCGCACTGGTCGGTGATCCCACCGGAGGGCCACCCGGGCACGGCATCGTGACCGCTTTCAGCGGGACATCGTGGGCAACCGAAGAGCTCCGTGCCGGCCCCCGGCCAGGCGAGGAAATTCGGAACTTCGGTGGCGATCTCCGGCAGCGGCACTACGGCACTCGTCGGCGATCCCACTGGGCGGCGGGGGGACCCCCGCTACCGGGGCTGCGACAGTTGAGACGTTAACCAGCGGTGCCTGGGCGGCGTCCGCATTGTTGACCCCGCCGAGCCCCCGGGCCGCATTCGGAACCTCGGTGTCTCTCAATGGAGCCGGAACCACGGCCCTAGTTGGGGACCCCACCGGCGGAGCGAGCGGAACGGGGACAGCCAGCATCTACACGCTGAGCGGCACGACGTGGTCCGGCGTCGACTCCTCTGAGCCGCTGCCATCGGAGCTGTGACCTACGGCACTGCCGTCGTACTGTCCAACGACGGCTCGACCGCGCTGGTCGGGGACCCAGCCGGTGGGAACGGATTTGGGTGGGTCACCGTCTACACCACGAGCGGAAGCCCGGGACTCTGGAGTCTGGGAACGGCAGCCGACCCCCCGAGCACCTCAATCGTGTTCGGTAGTGCAGTCGCCCTGTCGGCGACGGGCTCGACTCTGCTGGCGGGAGATCCCGACGCAAACGACACCGGCGCTGCGTCCGTCTACACCTATAGCGGGACGTCGCTCTCCGCAGGGAGTGCGCTCACCCTCCCTGCTTCTGCCGGCGCGTTTGGCACGTCGCTCGCGGTTTCGTCGAGCGGGACGACGGCCATCGTCGGGGATCCCTGTAATACAATTTCGGCGCGGCGACCGTGTACACGTACAACGGGACGACGTGGTCGCATGGCACCGCACTGACCCCGCCGGCACGGCCTACTCTTTCGGCACCTCGGTGGCGATATCCGCGAATGGGACAACGGCGATCGTCGGGGATCCCGGGGGCGGCGTCAACGGCACCGGTGAAGCCACCGTCTTCACCTATGCCAACGGGTCGTGGTCCGCCGGGACATCTCTCACGGCGGACCCGGCGACGGCGGCGTCAGACACATGCGACGCATCATTGTCGCCCGAGTTCGGCACATCGGTCGCGCTGTCCGGAGACGGGACGACGGCACTCGTCGGTGACCCAACCGGAGGGCACGGGAACCGGGGCGGTGACCGCGTACAGCTACTCCAACGGATCCTGGTCCGGTGGGACTGCACTTCCGACCCCGGCCGGTACGTCGGCGTTCGGGACTTCCGTCGCTCTGCCCTTCACCGGTGCCGCAGCAATCGTCGGTGACCCAACCGGAGGATCCGGCAAAGGCGCCGTGAACGTCTTCAGTCAGAGCGGCGGGTCGTGGTCCGACGGGACGGCTCTCGCCGCCCCGTCGGGCGCGTCGGCGTTCGGTACGTCGATCGCAATGTCCTCGAGCGGCATCAACGCGATCGTGGGTGACCCTCAGGGGACCCCGGAGAACCAATGCCTGCCGGGAACGGGCCCTGGCACCGCCACCATCTACAACTTCTCGGGAAGTACGTGGTCTGCGGGAACTCACCTGACGCCGCCAGCCAACTCGTTGGCCTTCGGCACCTCGGTTGCACTCTCCGGCAACGGGACGACGGCGGCGGTGGGCGATCCGTGCGGAGGGCCAGATGGGGACGGAGCAGCGGCAGTCTTCAGCTTCCAGACGACGTTGACCCCGACCACGGTGACTGCGGCGGCCAGTCCGCCTGCCTCACTCGCAGGCAATTCGGTCAGCTACTCGGCAACGGTTGCTCCCCAGTCGGGAGCAGGGACTCCAACTGGGACGGTGAACTTCACGGTGGGCCCCAAGACGATCTGCATCGCGACCTTGGCCTCGGGATCGGCGAGCTGCAGTGCCTCGACCGCACCGGTCGGTACCGGCAGGGTGTACGCCACGTACTCAGGTAATTCCACCTACGCCGGCTCTGTTGGGAGCGCCGCCGTGGCCGTGACCTACCAGTCGATGAGACTTCGGTTTCCGTCAATCCCACGTCGACGACGTCCGGCTCATCGGTCACGTACTCGGCCACGGTCACCTCGGGGTCCGGCAGTCCGACGGGAACGGTGACCTTTACCAGCGGCTCGACCGCCCTGTGCAGCTCGATCATTGCGTCGGGGTCCGCCAGCTGCCCCGCCACCAATGCACCGGCCGGCAGTGACACCATCACCGCCACATACTCTGGCGACCCCAACTTCTCGACATCATCCGGCACGACATCCTTGGCCGTGTCGCCGGCGCCTACACCTCCGCCGCCTCCGCCGCCTCCGCCGCCTCCGCCGTCGACGTCGCCGACGACGAGCTCAGGGAACGGCTACTGGCTCGTTGGCTCTGACGGCGGGATTTTCAGCTTCGGTTCGGCCCAGTTCTACGGCTCGACGGGCAGCATCAAGCTCCAGCGCCCCGTCGTGGGCATCGTGCCGACACGGGA
The DNA here is from genome assembly GCA_963843365.1 of uncultured Acidimicrobiaceae bacterium. Classification (GTDB taxonomy): domain Bacteria; phylum Actinomycetota; class Acidimicrobiia; order Acidimicrobiales; family RAAP-2; genus Bog-473. The sequence goes on from CAWJKG010000002.1 coordinate 578,620, forward strand.
CGACGGCGGCTACTGGCTCGACGCATCCGATGGCGGCATTTTCGCCTTTGGCGACACTCAGTTCTACGGTTCGATTCCCGGGCTGGGCCTCCACCCTGCCGGCTCAGGCCTGCCCAACAGCCTGGATGCCCCCATCGTTGGCATGGTGCCCTCGAACGACGATGGTGGCTACTTCATGGTGGCGTCCGACGGAGGCGTGTTCGCATTCGGTGACGCCCATTTCGCTGGTTCGTGTCCGGGTATTGGTGGGTGTTCGGGTGCAGCTGTCGCGGTGATGCCTGACGCGAGCGGGAATGGATACTGGCTGGTGACCAAGACGGGGGTCGTCTACACATTCGGCGACGCCGGCTACTACGGCGCCCCAGGCAACACGGGGTCCCCCGTGACCTCCGCAGTCAGAACGCCCGACGGCGGTGGCTATTGGATCCTCACGGCCAATGGCTCCGTCTACAACTACGGCGACGCCGGGAACTACGGGGATTCCGCAGGCGCCTTCGGCGGATTCGATCCGGCGACAGCCATCTTCACGACATCGGACGGAGGCGGGTACTGGATCGCTTCGGCGGGCGGGGAAGTGGACAACTTCGGTGACGCGCCCAACGACGGCGACATGTCGGGCACGAATCTCAACGGACTGATTATCGCTGCCACCGGCTTTTGATTGCCGATTGCCCTGACGAGCAGGTCACCGCCATGCTGACCTACTCTCCGTTTCCGACAGGATCGTCCGACGAGGCGTGGAGGGTCAGAGACCGGTGGGGATGCAGGAAAGGCGCGTGGTAATCGCAAGGGGGACGGGGTGGTGAAGGTCATGGCGCGGCCGTTGCCGCGTTGGGCACCCGAGGCTCTGGGCGTGGCCTGGGTGATGATCGCCGGCGTGGCGGTCCTTATCCCTGCTTTGGCGCACGGGACTTCCATCGGGCCCTACGACCTGCTCTCCACCGTGGGACTCTCGGCCCGGTCCGGCGTGACCGTGCACAGCACGGGAACGGTTGACCAGATCGCCTTCATGATCCCGTCCTCGGTCCAGACCTGGACCCAGGTTCACCATGCGCAGCTGCCGCTCTGGAACCCCTACAACGTGCTGGGGACGCCGCTGGCCTTCAACTGGCAGTCCGCCACCTTCGGTCTCACGTCGCTGGTCGGGTACCTGGTCCCGATGCACCTGGCGTACACGGTGGGCATCGTGCTGTCGATCCTGATCGCCGGCACAGGGGCCTACGTGTTCGGGCGCGTCCTCGGGTTGAGCATCATCGCCTGTGCCTTCACCGGCACCATCTTCGAGCTCAGCGGACCATTCGTCGGGTGGCTGGGCTGGCCAATGGCTGCGGACATCGCGTGGGCAGGGTGGCTCTTCGCGCTGGCGATACTGATCCTCCGCGGCCACCGGCGCGTTCGTCACATCATCGGGTTCGCCTTGGTGCTCATGTTTGCGATCTACGCCGGGCATCCCGAGACCTTGTTCCTCATGATCTCCTGCCTGGTGGCGTTCATCCTCGTCTTCCTGGGTTTGCGCGTCCGCTGGCTGAAGGAGGAGTCGACACCCATTGTGCGGCCGCTGGTCGACCTGGTGCTGGCGTTCGCCGCGGGCTTCGCCTTGGCCGCCCCGCTGCTGCTCCCCGGCCTCCAGATCCTCCACGGCTCTCTGGACGCGCAGCTCAAGGGCACCGCCACGGGAGTGCCGGTCAAGGACCTGGTCAACGTCCTTCTGCAGGGCTACGACGGGCTCCCCGTGGCCGGAAACCACTGGTTCGGGGGTCATGGCATCTACTCGTACTCGGCGGCCTACGTGGGCGTCATCGGCGTGGTGCTGGCCGGGATGGGCATCGTGATCCGTCGGGGCCGTCCGGAAGTCATCGCCTTGGTGATCGCCGGACTGGGTGTGTCGGTGATCGGATTCGACGTCGGAATCGGATCGATTCTCGACAAGTTCCCGGTGATCGGCACCATCGGCTGGGCCTATGCGTTATTGCCGATGGCCTTCGTCGCCGCCGTGCTTGCCGGCGTGGGCGCGGACGTCCTCGTACGCTCCAAAGGCGAGCGGACCGTGCTCGCCTGGTCGGCGGGCGGGTTTGCCGCGGCGGGCCTTCTGCTCGCATTGATCTGGGTGGGCGACCGAGGCCACCTGAATCCCACCGATGCGTCCATCAGGGCCCACAGTTTCGTCTGGCCCGCCGTAGCGACGGTCGTGGGGCTTGTGGTCATCGGTGCACTGGTACTGCATTCTCGGCGGCGGCAGGCGGTGCGCAAGACGGCAGCCGGTCTTGATGCCAGCGGATGGGGCGCTCTGGCTCTCCTGGCCTGCGAGACCGCCTTCCTACTCACCGCAGGGATGCCGCTCTTCTCGTCGGCCTCGAACATACCCCAACCGACGCCCGCCGAGGCCACCCTGCAACAGGTGGTCGGTTCCTCCGTGGTGGGCGTCGGCTCGGGTTCCTGCGGCCCGGGGGCCTCCCTCGGTCACGCGGCGTCACCAGGCATCATTCCCGATTTCAACGCCGTCTACGGGGTCCACGAGTTCGTCGACTACGACCCTGTCCTGCCCTTCGCGTACCTCAAGTCGTGGCGAGCCGCCGACGGTCCTGAACTGCCTCCCAGGTCCGGCCTTCGTTACTGCCCCAACGTGACCACCGCCTCGCTGGCCCGGCTCTACGGGATCAGCTACGTCGTGGAGGATAAGGGCACGGCAGGACCCGCCGGAGGCGTCTTCGTGCGCTCCCTGGGCGACGAGGACCTCTACCGGATTCCCGGAGCCAGCGTGGCCACGCTCACGCCCCTCACCGGGAACTCCCTGCCCGCCACGACGGCCACCGGGTCATCCGTGGCCGTCGTCCATCCCAACAGCAGGACCTGGCACATGGAGACACATGCCTCGACCCCCCAGGTCCTCCGGTTGCGCCTGACCAACGTCCCCGGTTGGCATGCAACCATCGATGGGCATCCCCTGAAGCTCCTCCCCTACGCCGGGGTGATGCTCCAGGCCCGCGTGCCGCCGGGCCACCACATCATCGTCCTGACCTACTGGCCGGGCGCCTTCACCGCCGGACTCGTCATCGCGGGGCTCGCCGCGCTGGTGTTGATTGTGGCGGCGGTCGTCGCACGACGGCAGCGGCACCGTGCTGAGCAGGCCACCCCGTCATCCTCCTGACCGCACCACCTGCTCTGGGCACTCGACCAAAGCCCGGCTCACCGACGCGTCCGTCACCCTGCTTCGGGACGCCTCATTCGCGACCAGCCTTCCCTGACCGGTCGCGAATGAGGATCAGGAAGCAAGGCCGATCGGGACCACAACCGAGACGCCGCTGTGAGTCGAGTCACTGACGACGACGTTGCAGGATCCGCCGGCGGAACATGCGCCGCCCGCACCGTCGGAGTATGCACTCCCGACCAGAATCATCACCCCGGCGGCTGTGAAAGCCACTTTGCCGTTGCTTCCCACCGTCCCGGAGATCTGCGTTGCCCCGTCACAGTTCATGGCCAGATTGGCAGAAGTCACATTCGGATCGCACTCTTGTGCAGTGACCGTAGCGCCGATGGGGAACTCCCCGGCCGTGACCTTGTCCACATAGTTCGCGGAAACATCGGAGCTCTCCTTCAAGGTCGCAGTCGGAACCGCAAACGTCACGGCCACCGCGAGGCCAATGCTGGGACTTGCCGCATCACTGACGACGACCGTGCAGGTGCCACCGACTGGACAGGCGCCATCGGACCGGTCGGAGTACCCGCTACCGACGGCGAGGGTCACCCCGACGGGGCTGAACGTCACCTTGCCGTTCGCGGCAGCCGTTCCCGAGATTTGCGTCGCGGCATCGCAGTCGGAGCCGATTGTGGTCGGAACCACAACGTTTGGATCGCACTCTTGCGCAACAACCGTGTCGCCGATCGGGAATCCAGCTGCCTTCACCGCGTCGACGGAGTTCCCCAACACGTTGGTGGTCTGCTTGAGCGAGACGATCGGAGAAGAGAACCCGACGCCCTCTACGGCGCCGAGCGCTCCATTGTCGGAGTCCGTCACGCCGACGGTGCACTCGCCACCGACCTGGCAGATTCCGTCCGCGCTGTCGAAGTAGGCGCTTCCGACGCGGAGAGTCACGCCCGTCGAATTGAACGTCACCTTTCCGGTCGGTCCAGACACTCCGGATACTTGCGTTGCGGCGTCGCAGTTCGTCGACACGGTGCTGGGTACCGAGACGTCCGCGTCGCACTCTTGAACGACGATGGTGTCGCCGATCGGGAATCCAGCCGCTTTGACGCCGTCGACGTAATTCCCGAGTACGCCTGTCGTCTTCTTGAGCGTGATGGTGGGGAGCATGAAGCTCAGTGCTCCGCTGCTGGTTGAATCCCCAGTGTTGCCCACGACGACGATGTAGCACGTCGTCGTCGAGCCAGCGACTCCGCAGGCATCACCGTTGCTGTCGATCCTTCCCACGGCGACGTCGATCACAAAGCTCTTGAACGTCCCTGCGTAGTGACCGGTCCCGAGGGTGACGCTCACTTGGTTTGCCGCATCGCACGTCGCCGAGCTGTATGAGGTGGTCGCGCACTCATTAAGCGTGACCTTCGTGTCACCATTGACGCCCCAACCAGTGCCCGAGACTTTGTCGGGGTAGTTGCCGATCAATGCGGCCACCTTGCTAAGGGAGACGGTCCCTCCGGCCGTGGTCGAGCCGTTGTAGGTGTAGGCGTTGGGCAGCGGTGCGGACGCACCACCAGCAGTGGTCGAGACGGTCACCGAGACAGTGCCGGTCCCCGCGGGAACTGTGACCGTGAAACTGCCTGACGTGACATTGGCCACGTTGGTGCCCGGGGTCGAGCCGAAGTCCACCGTCGGGGTCCCGGTGAAGTTGGAGCCGTTCACAGTCACAGTGTTGCCTCCGGCCTCAGGCCCGTTGTTCGGGCTGACCCCGGTGACCGTGGGCGCCGGGTTGTAGGTGTACTCGTCAGCGGGCAGGTTGAGCGGCGAGGTGCCGTTGGGCGTGGTCACCGTGACGTCAACCGTGCCGGATCCAGCCGGGGCGGTCACGGTGAGACTGCCGGCGGTGATGTTCCCGATCTCGGTGCCGGGTGTAGAGCCGAAGTCGACCGCGGTGGCCCCGGTCAGGTTGGTGCCGCTCACTGTGACCTGGGTCCCGCCGGCTGCGGGCCCGTTGGTCGGGCTGAGCCCGGTGACCGTGGGCTGCGCGGGCGCGTTGTAGGTGTACTCATCCGCGGGCGAGTTCACCGGCGACGTGCCGTTGGGCGTGGTCACCGTGACGTCGACCGTGCCGGTTCCTGCCGGGACGGTCACCTGCAGACTGCCAGAGGTCACGTTGGTGATTCCGGACCCCGCGACCGAGCCAAACTGCACGGCGCTGGCCCCCGTGAAGTTGGACCCGTTGACCGTGACGGTGTTGCCACCGGCCTCAGGCCCGTTGTTAGGGCTCACGCCGGTCACCGTTGGAGCCGGGTTATAGGTGAACTGGTCGCTCGGCGAGTTGATCACCGAGGTGCCGTTGGGCGTGGTGACTGTCACGTCGACGGTGCCGGATCCTGCCGGAGCGGTGATCGTGAGGCTGCCCGAGGTGACGTTGGAGAGCCCCGTGCCGGGTGTGGACCCGAAGTCGACGGCCGTGGCCCCGGTCAGGTTGGTGCCGTTGACCGTGACCTGGGTCCCGCCGGCTGCGGGCCCGTTGGTCGGGCTGAGCCCGGTGACGGTGGGCGGCGGGTTGTAGGTGTAGGCGCTCGGCAGCGGCGTGGACGCGCCGCCGGCAGCGGTCGCGACGGTCACCGAGACGGTCCCCGCCCCGGCTGGAACCGTGACCGTGAGGCTGCCCGAGGTGACGTTGGCCACGTCGGTGCCCGGGATCGAACCGAAGTCGACCGTCGGGGTCCCGGTGAAGTTGGAACCGTTGACCGTGACGGTGTTGCCACCGGCCTGGGGCCCATTGTTCGGGACAACCCCACTCACCGTCGGCGGACCGTTGTAGGTGTACTCGTCGGCAGGCGAGTTGACCGGCGACGTGCCGTTGGGCGTGGTCACCGTCACGTCCACCGTGCCGGACCCGGCCGGGGCGGTCACGGTGAGGCTGCCGGCGGTGACGTTGGAAATGTTGGTGCCCGAGGTCGAGCCGAAGTCGACAGCGGTGGCCCCGGTCAGGTTGGTGCCGCTCACCGTGACCTGGGTCCCGCCGGCTGCGGGCCCGTTGGTCGGGCTGACCCCGGTCACCGTGGGCGGCGGGTTGTAGGTGTAGTTGTCGGCCGGCGAGTTCACCGGTGAGGTGCCGTTGGGCGTGGTGACCGTCACGTCGACCGCGCCGGTGCCCGCCGGGGCGGTCACCGTCAGGCTGCCGGCCGTCACGTTGGAGAGCCCCGTGCCGGGTGTGGACCCGAAGTCGACGGCCGTCGCACCCGTCAGATTGGTGCCGCTGACGGTGACCTGGGTCCCGCCACCGGCTGGCCCGTTGGTCGGGCTGAGCCCGGTGACCGTGGGCGGCGGGTTGTAGGTGTAGGCGCTCGGCAGCGGCGTGGACGCACCACCAGCAGTGGTCGAGACGGTCACCGAGACAGTGCCGGTCCCCGCGGGAACGACCACTGTGAGGCTGCCCGACGTGACGTTGGCCACCTCGGTGCCCGGGGTCGAGCCGAAGTCGACCGTCGGAGTCCCGGTGAAGTTGGAACCGTTGACCGTGACGGTGTTGCCTCCGGCCTCAGGCCCGTTGTTCGGGCTGACCCCGGTGACTGTCGGTGCCGGGTTGAAGGTGAACGAGTCGGCGGGCGAATTGACCGCTGAGGTGCCGTTGGGCGTGGTGACGGTCACGTCGACGGTGCCGGTCCCCGCCGGAGAGGTGATCGTGAGGCTGCCCGCGGTCACGTTGGAGAGACCGGTGCCCAGGGTCGAGCCGAAGTGCACGGCCGTCGCCCCGGTGAGATTGGTGCCGCTCACCGTGACCTGGGTCCCGCCGGCTGCGGGCCCGTTGGTCGGGCTGAGCCCGGTGACCGTTGGTAACGCCGGCGCGTTGTAGGTGTAGTTGTCGGCGGGCGAGTTGACTGCCGAGGTGCCGTTGGGCGTGGTCACCGTCACGTCGACCGTGCCGGTGCCCGCCGGAGCGGTCACCTGCAGGCTGCCGGCGGTCACGTTGGAGATCCCGGTGCCTAGGGTCGAACCGAAGTGCACGGCCGTGGCCCCGGTCAGGTTGGTGCCGCTCACCGTGACCAGGGTCCCGCCGGCTGCGGGCCCGTTCGTCGGACTTACTCCCGTGACCGTCGGTGGAGAGGCGGCGTTGTAGGTGTAGTTGTCAGCGGGCGAGTTGACGGGCGAGGTGCCGTCGGGCGTGGTGACGGTCACGTCCACGGTGCCGGTGCCCGCCGGGGCCGTCACCTGCAGGCTGCCGGCGGTGACGTTGGAAATGCTGGTGCCCGCGGTCGAGCCGAAGTGCACGGCGGTGGCCCCGGTCAGGTTGGTGCCGCTCACCGTGACCTGGGTCCCGCCGGCTGCGGGCCCGTTGGTCGGGCTGACGCCGGTGACGGTCGGGGCCGTGCCGCCGGTGCCACAGGTCGGGCACGAGATGAGGGTGTTCGACTCGACCGAGTTGACGAGCTGGTAGGAGAGGCCGTTGTTGTAGGTGCCGGTCCCGCCGTCAGCTGCGTACGTGCTCTGCGTCAAGGAAAGGTTCGGCTCGTCGACGTAGACGTGGCACGGAGAGCACGACACCGACGGCATCACGAACGAACCGCTGATGGTGCCTTGCGTCAGCGTGCAGGTCGCCGTGGGTCCGGGGCTCGTTTCGGACGCTCCGCCGGTGCTGCCACAGTCGTAGCCGGCCGGGGTGACGGCGAGGGTGTCGGTGGCCATGGAGGCCTCGACGGCGCTGCTCCGGGTCGTCCCGACCCAGACCGCCGGGGCGGGAACAGCCACCGCGGTGCCGGTCGGCCCGATGGGGTCGACGAAGCTCGGGGCCCCTTGGGACCCCGCGCCCCACCAGTTACAGCTGCCACAGGTGTTGAGCGTGACGGTCTGTCCGGGCGCCACCGTCCCGGGCGAGAACGTGGCTGTGGCCGGGTCCGGCGTCGGGTCGTTGGCGTAGGAGATCTGCAAGGTGGCCGCGATGTAGGTGCTCGGGCTCGAGCTGGTCGTCGCCGCCGTCAAGAGCCCAACGCTGCAGTCGACCAGCCCGGCGTCGGTCTGGGCCTGCGATGGTGGGCAGGTCGCGTTGGGGTCGGTGCCGTAGTACACCGGCTGCCCTGCCGCGTTGCACAAGGCGGTCGTAATCGGGCATCCACCGCTCGTCGACGGTCCCGACGCGGGCAGGTTGAAGCCCGGGTTGGGGGCGTTGTAGGTCGATCCGCTGGTGGCGAAATAGTTGTTCTTGCCCGACCAGCCGAGCCACTCCTCGTTCCCGCCGTTGCCGCCCGGCCCGGTCCCGGTGACGATGCCCGCCGTGGGCGCCCCCAGGGACTCGATCATGGGCGCGGTCGTGCCCAAGCCCACGAGACCCGTGCACGCCGATGGGATGGACGTGCCGCCCGAGGGGTTGTTCGGACTCGTACCCGCCACGGCGCCTTGGATGTAGGCGCTCGCACCCGGCGGCGCCCCGCTGTTCACCACACCGGTCCCGCTGAAAGTGCACGTGCCCGCGCCGAACCAGTACCACTGGTTGGCCGTCGCCTTGGCCGACACCCCCGAGCCGGTGGTCACCGTCACGTTGTAGATGGTTTGCGGCGTCTCGGTGTTGATCGGCGGCACGACGGCCGAGATCTGGGTGCTCGACTGCACGGTGAACGACGTGGCGGGGGTGGTGGCGAAACTCGACGGCCGTGACCCCGATGAAGTTTGTGCCTGCGATGATGATGGTCGTGCCGCCGGCCTGGGGGCCGTTGCCTCCGTAGAGGGCGGTGACCGTGGGCGCGTTGACATACTGGAACTGGTCTGCTGGCACGATGGCCGAGGTGCCCGACGCCGTGGTCACGGTGATGTCAACCGTGCCCAGGCCCGTTCCTGGCAGCGGTGAAGCAGGAGAGGTGACGACGACCTGGCCCGCCGTGTTCTTGGTGATGGTGCCCGCAGCCGTTCCGAAGTCGACGGCTGTGGCTGCAGTGAGGTTCGTGCCGACGATCGTCACCTTGGTGCCGCCGGCCGGCAGGCCCGTCGCGGGAGTGACCGAGGCGATCTTGGGAACTCCTGCGGCGGCGGCCGGCGACGCTCCGACAACGGTCAGTGCCACCCCGAAGGAACCCAAGAAGAGCGCCACTCCCAAGGCCGTCTTCGAAAGCCGGACGAGTAGGCGCGAAGCGACGCGCAGTGATCCCATGAGCTTGTCCTCCCCCATCCCCACTGTTGGCTTCGCATCCGGCCGACACCGGAGCCCCTCAGCGATCAATACGCCAACAGTCGTGTTCCCTCAGAGCTAAGGCGACTATATGCCTTTCGTCGGGGACTCGGAAGGGCCAAGGACCAGATTCGTCCCGTCGCTCGGCTGTCGCGACGACCGGAGAGTCAAACATGCGGCAGATTGGCGGTCGCCGGAGAACCGAATGGAGGACACCGCCGATCTGCCTCGGGACGTGAAAGAGGGGCGGGGATGAAACCCCGCCCCTCTTTCGGGACTGCTTTGCGGCGATGTTGCCTGGGACTAGAAGGTTGCAGTCCCCGTGCCGCCGGCCTGCCAGATTGCAGCAAGGCCCGTACCGTCAGAGGCGGTCAACTGGCCTTCGGACGGATCCGACGCCGCGCCCTCAATGGCGCTCAGCTCACCGAATGCCCCCGGAGTACCCGGCAGTGCCCCAGCGAGTCCCGGCAGGATTCCTGACGGGACGACCGAAACACTGGTACCGGACGCCGTGGCATTGTCATTGGTTTGCGTGGTTGCCGACGATGAAAGCAGGAAGCTCGACCCTGCCGTCACGGTTCCCACGAAGTCACCCGGAGGAATGCCAGGCCCACTCACCGGCTTGTGAAGATCACTGGCGCGGATGGATGTGTCGTGCACAACGTCCGAACCACTCGTGACGGTTGCCGCATCCGTCCGCGTACCACCGTCGCAGTACGCCAGTGCCTTCGCACCAACGTCAGAGGCACTCGAAGCCTGTGGCACGCTGCTCGCGTCGATACCCTGCCCGGTCTCGATGGCCTCGAGCTCGCCTTCGGTGCACGCCACAGTAGTAGCGAGCTTGAAGCTCATGGCCGCCTTCGGGGTCGGGTAGGCAACGCTTTGCTGGGGGTTAGTGGGGGCCGGGACCGTGCCGCCCACGAAGCTCTCCGTGTCGGTGCCCAGGTTGAGCACGTCCTTGAGGCTGTTGAACGTCACTGACGCGGTGTCAGGACTACCCGTGCCGCCCCACGTGTACCCGGCGGGAAGACCCGTCGGGAAGTTGATCGTGGCGTTGGTGACCGGGAGGACAGACCCCTCCAGAGCGGAAGCGGAACCCGGGCCCTGCGACCCGGTAGTAGCCGGGGTCGTGAGGGTCACGTTGTTCGGGTAGATGACACCCGCGTCCGCGTGGAGAGACGACGCGCAGCCGGTGAAGGCCAAGTCGTAGTCTGTCGCCACGGCAGGAGCCGTCGCCGTGTTTGTCATGCCGGCGGTCACAACCACCGAGCCCGACGTCTCAGACGTGATTGCCGAAGGCGCCACTGCGGTTGAGCCGGTTGGCAACTGGAACTGCCCGATGACAGCGTGCGTGGAGTCGGTGACGGACAGGATTTCCGCCGCCACGAGCACCGGCGAAGTCGGCGTGTGATCCTCCGGCAGGCTGAAGGGCGAGACGTACTCCGTATCAGTGGTGTCGTAGTAGAACACCGAAACAGGAGAGCCCTGAGCCAGAGGAAAGGCCCCAGTCGCGGGATTGTAGGTATGCGTGGTATCGAACTCCGGGGTGCTCGTCGTCACCGTGGCAGAACCATTGCTCACAGTGCCGGAGAACGTCGAGTACGGAGTGACCGGAGTGACAGTCGGCTCGATCGTGATCGCCGCCTTCTTGGCGAGAGCCGTGGCCCCAACGCCTACGTTCGGCGTGACCTGCGCGGTTTCGAAGTTCTTCGCGCTCGGAAGGCCAAGCAGTTTGTTGCTGTCACTGATCACGGTGACGGTGATGCCGTCCCCCAGCAGTATCTGCTGACCGGCGATGGCCTGGGCGGTGATGACCATCACCTGCGGGACCCCGGCGACGCCGACCGGAAGGGCACTCTCGTCAACGGGACCGGTGGGGCCACCCGCGGAGGGGTTCGGCGAGAGCCCCGCATCCAGGGCCAGACCGACGGTTCCGGAACCCGTGCTGGTGTTGACGGGAATCGAGGTGTCGGCGGTGTCGTCGAAGGTTACGCCCCCTGTTGCATTGGCTGGATCGTTGCCGAGCGATGAGCACTGCAACACCGGTGGGCCCCCCGCAGAGACAAACGGAGACACCCCCCCCAGCACGATGAGGCCGCTCGCTGGCAGCGCAACTGCGGCTGCCACGGCCAGCTTCTTTCGGATATTCATCTGTTCTCCCCTCCGGCCCACGTTACGAGGCACCGGTGTCTTTGGACCCCTCTCAATCGCTCCTGACGCCACCCCCAACCGGACGGACCGACATCCGACCATGTGGTCAAAGACCTTTGTCAGGCTCGATTTGGTCAACGTAGCACCAAAAATATCGATGCGCTAGGCGTTGCGGCATCGGCCATTATATGGCTCTGACCAGGGATTTCATGATCTTTCGCGCCGATCAGTCCCACCCATGCCTCGGAGCGTCCCAATCGCTCGTTGGCCGACGACGCCCACCACCCCCAAATGGAAACTGCCGCCGGATGACCGGCGGCAGTTTCCATTCACAATCTGTGCTCTTGTCGATCACGACGTGAGCGGAATGGTCACTCCCGAGTTATTCGAATTCCACTGGAAGAAGTTGAACACGTCGAAACCAGTGGCCTGGGCGCTATCGGTCACGCTCCCAGCGGTGACATCGGCATCGGTGGTCGTATACGTGCCGGTGCACGTTTCCTGTTGACCCGGTGCCAGATTCTCGAGCGAATCAGGACACGACACGTCGATGTTCGGCGTGCTCGGGTCCGGGTCCGATGTCGTTTGGTCGGTCACCCCGATCTCGGTCAGCGAAATCGGTCCGGTGTTGGTGATGGTGTACGTGTAGTTGATGGTCTGCCCGGACGCCGTGAAGGTGGACGTCGAGGTCGTCACCAGACTGAGACTCCCCGTGTAGTTGCCAAGGTTCACCGTGATGCTCGTGCCGGGGGCAGGTGGGTCCGACGGAACCGGACAGTTCGCATCCGCTGGGCATACCAACGCTCCGTCTGGGTTCAGCGCAGCAGCCGAGGCGGTGTTCGTCACCGATCCGCTGTCGACGTCCTCCTGGCTCACCGTGTAGTTGGCCGTGCAGACGACGCTGTCGCCGGGAGCGACCGTGCCCGCGCGGACAGGTCACGTCCACCGGTTCGGCGGGGTCGCCGTTCCCGTCTACGGCCGAGTCAACGACGACGACGCTGTTCAACGTCGTCGTACCGGTGTTGGTCACCGTATAGGTGTACGGGATGATGTCGCCGGCCTGCGTATACCCGGTCGACGTCGTCGACTTGGCAAACTGAGGTTCGACGTCGCTCCGCTCGCCTCGACCGTCAGGACGGCGAGGGTCGAGCTCACCGAGGCGTTGTGCGGACCGTTCGCGCTGGCCGTGGCGTTGTTCGTCACCGAGCCGGAGTCCACGTCGGCTTGGGTCACGGTGTACGTGCCGGTGCAGGTCTCACTGGCGCCCTTGGCCAACGTGGTCGAGGGGCAGCTCACCGACACCAGGTTGTCGCTGACCGAAACACCGGTGAGAGTCGTCGCCCCGGAGTTCGTGACGAGGTAGCTGTACGGAATCGTGTCGCCGGCCGCCGCTGTATCCGGTCGACGTCGTCGACTTGTGACAGGCTGATGGCCGAGGTCGGGCAGGACGGGAACGATCGATCCGCCGACCACCGGTGCAGTCAACTTCAGGCTCCCCGTGGAACCCAGGTAGGGGGCGTTCCCGAAGTTGAAGATCCCACCGTCGGCCGCAGCCTCCCAATAGCCCTGACCGTTCGAGGTGCTCCACACACCGACGACGGGCTTGTTGATGTGCTTGCCGCCCATCGAGCCGAAGAAGTTGGGCTCGCCGAAGGTGAAGATCCCTCCGTCCGCGGCCAGCCTCCCAGTAGCCGTTCCCGTCGGGGGTGGGGGCGATCCCGACTACGGGCTTGTTGAGGGTCTTGCCGCCCATCGAGCCGAAGTAGTGGGCGTCAGGGTAGGCAAAGACTCCACCGTCGGAGTCCACTTCCCAGTAGCCGTCCCCGCCCGGGGTGGAGGCGATCCCGACGACCGGATGTGCCAGGGGCTTGCCGCCCATGGAGCCGAAGTAGTGGGCGTCACCGAAGGCGAAGATGCCGCCGTCGGAGGCGACCTCCCAGTAACCGCCCCCGTCGGGGGTGGAGGCCATCCCGACGATCGGATGCGCGAGCGGCTTGCCGCCCATGGAGCCGTAGTACTGGGCGTCACCGAAGGCGAAGATGCCGCCGTCGGAGGCGACCTCCCAGTAACCGCCCCCGTCGGGGGTGCCTGCCATGCCGACCACCGGGTGCGCGAGGGGCTTGCCGCCCATGGAGCCGTAGTAGTTGGCGGTGCCGTAGGAGAAGATGCCGCCGTCGGAGGCCACCTCCCAGTAGCCGACCTTGGTGATTCCGACCGTTCCCGACGCCGTCAGGTCATTGGCGGGGAAATTGGAGTTGCCGGTGTTGTTGCCCGGAAACACCGATCCCCAGACGTTTGGCTCGTAAATGCTGATCGTCGCCGAAGAGGGCGCGTACCCGGCCGGAATCGGCACGGTGCCGCTCAACAGCGACGGGAAGATGACGCCCGCTCCGGGCGTGTCGGCCGTTCCCGCATTGCACGAGGTGGACGACGACCCTCCGTAGAAGCAGTACACGGCGGGATTCACCTGGACCTGCGTGCCGGAAGCGGGAGAGCCGTTGAGGAGCACGTTGGATGACGGGGATCGAGTACGGAGCGGCGTTGAGTTGCCCGTTCGGGTAGCCGCCGGCCCACCAGCCGCCGGCCCACCAGTTGGTTGATGCGCCGGCGTCGGACAGCGTCGCGCTGTGGCCGGCTGCGGCGAGCGGCGGGTTGAAACGCCACGGTCGGAGGGCTCTGCGGAGTCCCCTGGCCGGTGAAGTCGAGCAACGCCTCGCCGGCGAAGTCGGCCTGCGAAGGCGTGGCCCCGACCGCCGTCGTGGCTGTGATGTTGGCGATCGCAACGATGCAGGTACTCAGTCCTGCGTTGATCTCCGCTTGGCTGGGTGGGCACACGGCATTTGGATCGGGGTTGAATACCGTTGACCCCAGATTCCCTCCGGAACTGAAGCCGCCCCCGGCCGAGGTACCGACGGTGATCGTGCCGTTATAGGTCCCCGATGCGTTCGGACTAGCGAGCGTGTTGATTCCCCCGAGGATGTCCGCTTCGCTGCCCAGCACGCTGAGGTTGAAAGGCTGGGTGACCACTGCCAGCGGGCTCGTCTGGAAGATGCCGTAGCTGTCGGCGGGGTTGAGCCCGTTGCAGACAACCGAGAGCGAGCTGTTGTTGTTCACTCCGGTGAGGATGCCGGGCGATGCTGTCGTTCCGCTGGTCGACTGCGAGCCGATGGTGAAGGTGCACGGCGCACCCGCATCCGCCGGTCGAACGGAGGCCGCCCCGGCAGAACTCGTGACCGGAACGGTGGCAAGGGTTGCAACGCCGATGAAGCCCCCTACCGCAAGTAGTGACACTGCGGTTTGTCGGATTTTCCGTGCCCATCCAACACGAGACACAAATTCCCGGTGCTTCGACATGTTGCCGCCCTCGATTCTCAAAGTGGGACCTGTTGATACTTCGCCGAAGGCCCCCCCCGACGGCAGCGGAATGGGGATTTTAGACGCCTCCCTCGGCCTGTCAAGATTGTGCGATCGCACAGTTTTCGATAGAGGGGTCCGGGTGAGACTCATCTCCAACAGGGGCCGCGTGCCCCTGGCGAACCGACCAGCGGCATAGCGAGGGCCGCAAGGTGGCCTCGCTATGCCACCGGCATCCAGTCTCAGCCTCGCGCTTGGCCCTTTACTGTATAAGTCCAGTATGTCACCGTTGAATCATGGTGTTCGGTGACGACGAAATTCCCCCGAACGGTCCCAATTCGGACTCTCGGTACACGCTCGCCGCATTCCGGCGCGACTTTCCCGACCACGAGGCCTGCCTGCAATGGCTGTGGCGCCGCCGCTACTCCCCGGACGGCGTCCACGCATTCTGTCCACGCTGCGAGGCCCTGACGGCCTTCAAGCGCTATCGAGCGAAGCAGAAGCGCCAGGATTGGACGTGCACGGCCTGTGGCCTTCACGTGCACCCGACGGCGGGGACGGTCTTTCACAAGTCCTCGACCGGCTTGCACCTGTGGTTCTACGCCGCGTATTTGATGACCGGTACTCGCTGTGGAATCTCGGCCAAGCAACTGCAGCGAGAGCTCGGAGTCACCTACAAGACCGCGCACCGGATGTGCACCTTGATCAGGACCCAACTCACGACCCAGGACGGTGACGGGCTCCCTGGCCGTGCGATCGAAGTCTGGTCGAGCCCTCCCAGAGGTCCCTCCCCTCGCTGACGCTCGGGCCCGGCGAATGGCTGGCCAAATGAGTTGACCCGCCACCGGACGGCAGCGGGTCAACTCAGCGTTCTGGCAGCAGGTAATTAAAGCGTTCTGGCAGCAGGTTATTAAGCAGCCTTTCCACCATCTCGTCTTCAATCCCAGAAGGGCTCCCCTCCCCCAGCCCCACGGAGGAACGGCCCTAGCCGGTGACGGCCATTCCCACGATCGGATCGTTCAGGGGTTGGCTCCCTCCGGACCCAAGAGCTGTGGCGTCGCCGTAGTGCATGGACAGACCGTTGGCCGCCACCAACCAGTAGCCACCCCCATCAGGACTGGAGGCAATGCCGCTGACGGGCGCGCTCGGTGGCGTCGCACCGGCTGAGCCGTAGAACTGGGCACTGGGGTACGCAAACACCCCGCCGTCCTTGCCCACGAGCCAGTAGCCCTTGCCGTTGGGAGTCGGGGCCATCCCGGCGATTGGTTGGTTGAGGGGCTGGCCGCCACGTGACCCGTAGAAGTGGCCGTCGCCGTAGGCGAAGATGCCGCCGTCGCTCGCAACAAGCCAGTAACCGCCTCCATCAGCCGTCGCAGCCATTCCGACGATCGGCGCGTTGAGGTGCTGGCCCCCACGAGACCCGTAGAAGTGGGCGTCGCCATAGGCGAACATGCCGCCGTCGCTGGCAACGAGCCAGTAACCGCCTCCATCAGGCGTTGCCGCCATTCCGACGATCGGCGCGTCCAGGGCCTGGCCCCCGCGAGATCCGTAGAAGTGCGCGTCGCCGTAGGCGAAGATGCCACCGTCCTTGGCGACGAGCCAGTAGCCGCCACCATCAGGAGTCGAGGCCATGCCGACGATCGGCTGGCTCAGCTTCATCCCACCGGCGGAGCCGTGGAAAGCTGCGCCGCCGAAGCTGAAGACGCCACCGTCGGAGGCGACCTCCCAGTATCCCGGCGTGGACGAGGGCTTGGTGACGGGCGGCGCCACGTACGTGAAGGCACCCTTGTCGGTCGCCGAACCACCGAGGGTTGACACGACAACGTCAACCGCACCAGCGGAGCCGGCCGGCGTCGTCACGGTGATCGACGATGCACTGCTCGCCGTGACGTTGCCGCCCTTGCCACCAAAGGTGACCGAGCTGGGCGACGCCAAGTTGGAACCGGCGATCGTCACGACGGTGCCGCCCTGAGTCGAGCCCTGGTTGGGGCTGACCGAGGTGACGGACGGAGCCGCGACGTAGGTGAACGCCGAGTCGTCCCCGCCACTCCCGTTGGGGGTTGTCACGGTCACGTCAACCGCGCCGGTGCCCGCCGGGGATGTGACCGTCAGGCTGGTGGGGGTGGTCACGTTCACTGAGGTGCCCGCGTTCGAACCGAAGTCGACCGAAGTCGATCCCGATACGAACCCCGTTCCGGTCACTGTGACCGAGGTCCCACCACCTGTCGGTCCCCCTGAGGGGCTCACCGCGCTCACTGTCGGCGGACCGTTGTAGGTGTACTCGTCAGCGGGCGAGTTGACCGGCGAGGTGCCGTTGGGCGTGGTGACCGTCACGTCGACCGTCCCCGTGCCCGCCGGGACGACCACCTGCAGGCTGCCCGAGGTCACGCTGGAGATCCCGCTGCCGGCGGTCGAGCCGAAGTGCACGGCGGTGGCCCCGGTGAAGTTGGAACCGTTGACCGTGACGGTGTTGCCTCCGGCCGGAGCACCATTGTTCGGGCTGACGCCCGTGACCGTCGGTGCCGGGTTGAAGGTGAACGAGTCAGCGGGCGAATTGACCGCTGAGGTGCCGTTGGGCGTGGTGACGGTCACGTCGACGGTGCCGGTCCCCGCCGGGGCGATGATCGTGAGGCTGCCCGCGGTCACGTTGGAGAGCCCGGTGCCCAGGGTCGAGCCGAAGTGCACGGCCGTCGCCCCGGTCAGGTTGGTGCCGCTCACCGTGACCTGGGTCCCGCCACCAGCTGGCCCGTTGGTCGGGCTGAGCCCGGTGACCGTCGGCGGCGGGTTGTAGGTGTAGTTGTCAGCCGGCGAGTTGACCGCCGAGGTGCCGTTGGGGGTGGTGACGGTCACGTCGACCGTTCCGGACCCGGCCGGGGCCGTCACTTGCAGGCTGCCGGCGGTGACGTTGGAGATCCCGCTGCCCGCGGTCGAGCCGAAGTGCACGGCCGTGGCCCCGGTCAGGTTGGTGCCGCTCACCGTGACCTGGGTCCCGCCGGCTGCGGGCCCGTTCGTCGGGCTGACGCCGGTGACCGTCGGCGGCGCGTTGTAGGTGTAGTTGTCCGCGGGCGAGTTGACCGCCGAGGTGCCGTTGGGCGTGGTGACGGTCACGTCCACGGTGCCGGTGCCTGTCGGGACGACCACTTGCAGGCTGCCCGCGGAGACGTTGGAGATCCCGGTGCCCGCGGTCGAGCCGAAGTGCACGGCGGTGGCCCCGGTGAAGTTGGAACCGTTGACCGTGACGGTGTTGCCTCCGGCCTGGGGCCCGTTGTTCGGGCTGACCCCGCTCACCGTCGGCGGACCGTTGTAGGTGTACTCGTCAGCGGGTGAGTTGACCGGCGAGGTGCCGTTGGGCGTGGTGACGGTGACGTCGACGGTGCCGGTCCCTGAGGGGACGACCACCTGCAGGCTGCCCGAGGTCACGCTGGAGATCCCGGTGCCCAGGGTCGAGCCGAAGTGCACGGCGGTGGCCCCGGTGAAGTTGGAACCGTTGACCGTGACGGTGTTGCCTCCGGCCGGAGCACCATTGTTCGGGCTGACGCCCGTGACCGTCGGTGCCGGGTTGAAGGTGAACGAGTCGGCGGGCGAATTGACCGCTGAGGTGCCGTTGGGCGTGGTGACGGTCACGTCGACGGTGCCGGTCCCCGCCGGGGCGGTGATCGTGAGGCTGCCCGCGGTCACGTTGGAGAGACCGGTGCCCAGGGTCGAGCCGAAGTGCACGGCCGTCGCCCCGGTCAGGTTGGTGCCGCTCACCGTGACCTGGGTCCCGCCGGCTGCGGGCCCGTTGGTCGGGCTGAGCCCGGTGACCGTCGGCGGCGGGTTGTAGGTATAGGCATCGGTCAGCGGTGTGGACGCACCACCGGCGGACGTCGAGACGGTCACCGAGACCGTGCCCGTCCCTGCGGGGACGACCACCTGCAGGCTGCCTGAGGTGACGTTGCCGACGTTGGTGCCCTGGACCGAACCGAATTCGACCGTGGGCGTCCCGGTGAAGTTGGTGCCGTTGACCGTGACGGTGTTGCCTCCGGCCTGGGGCCCGTTGTTCGGGCTGACGCCGGTGACCGTCGGCGGCGCGTTGTAGGTGTAGTTGTCGGCCGGCGAGTTGACCGCCGAGGTGCCGTTGGGCGTGGTGACGGTGACGTCGACGGTGCCGGTGCCTGAGGGGACGACCACTTGCAGGCTGCCCGCGGAGACGTTGGAGATCCCGGTGCCCGCGGTCGAGCCGAAGTGCACGGCGGTGGCCCCGGTGAAGTTGGAACCGTTGACCGTGACGGTGTTGCCACCGGCCTGGGGACCGTTGTTCGGAGAGACCCCGCTGACTGTGGGCGGACCGTTATAGGTGTACTCGTCAGCGGGTGAGTTGACCGGCGAGGTGCCGTTGGGCGTGGTGACGGTGACGTCGACGGTGCCGGTCCCTGAGGGGACGACCACCTGCAGGCTGCCCGAGGTCACGCTGGAGATCCCGGTGCCCAGGGTCGAGCCGAAGTGCACGGCGGTGGCCCCGGTGAAGTTGGAACCGTTGACCGTGACGGTGTTGCCTCCGGCCGGAGCACCATTGTTCGGGCTGACGCCCGTGACCGTCGGTGCCGGGTTGAAGGTGAACGAGTCGGCGGGCGAATTGACCGCTGAGGTGCCGCTGGGCGTGGTGACCGTGACGTCGACCGTCCCGGTCCCTGCCGGAGAGGTGATCGTGAGGCTGCCCGCGGTGACGTTGGAGAGACCGGTGCCCAGGGTCGAGCCGAAGTGCACGGCCGTCGCCCCGGTGAGATTGGTGCCGCTCACCGTGACCTGGGTCCCGCCGGCTGCGGGCCCGTTGGTCGGGCTGAGCCCGGTGACCGTTGGCGGCGGGTTGTAGGTGTAGGCGCTCGGCAGCGGTGAGGACGCACCACCGGCGGACGTCGAGACCGTCACCGAGACCGTGCCCGTCCCTGCGGGGACGACCACCTGCAGGCTGCCTGAGGTGACGTTGCCGACGTTGGTGCCCTGGACCGAACCGAAGTCGACCGTGGGGGTCCCGGTGAAGTTGGAACCGTTGACCGTGACGGTGTTGCCTCCGGCCTGGGGCCCGTTGTTCGGGCTGACCCCGGTCACCGTGGGCGGCGGGTTGTAGGTGTAGTTGTCGGCCGGCGAGTTGACCGCCGAGGTGCCGTTGGGCGTGGTGACGGTGACGTCGACGGTGCCGGTGCCTGAGGGGACGACCACTTGCAGGCTGCCCGCGGAGACGTTGGAGATCCCGGTGCCCGCGGTCGAGCCGAAGTGCACGGCGGTGGCCCCGGTGAAGTTGGAACCGTTGACCGTGACGGTGTTGCCACCGGCCTGGGGACCGTTGTTCGGAGAGACCCCGCTGACTGTGGGCGGACCGTTATAGGTGTACTCGTCAGCGGGTGAGTTGACCGGCGAGGTGCCGTTGGGCGTGGTGACGGTGACGTCGACGGTGCCGGTCCCTGAGGGGACGACCACCTGCAGGCTGCCCGAGGTCACGCTGGAGATCCCGGTGCCCAGGGTCGAGCCGAAGTGCACGGCGGTGGCCCCGGTGAAGTTGGAACCGTTGACCGTGACGGTGTTGCCTCCGGCCGGAGCACCATTGTTCGGGCTGACGCCCGTGACCGTCGGTGCCGGGTTGAAGGTGAACGAGTCGGCGGGCGAATTGACCGCTGAGGTGCCGCTGGGCGTGGTGACCGTGACGTCGACCGTCCCGGTCCCTGCCGGAGAGGTGATCGTGAGGCTGCCCGCGGTGACGTTGGAGAGACCGGTGCCCAGGGTCGAGCCGAAGTGCACGGCCGTCGCCCCGGTGAGATTGGTGCCGCTCACCGTGACCTGGGTCCCGCCGGCTGCGGGCCCGTTGGTCGGGCTGAGCCCGGTGACCGTTGGTAACGCCGGCGCGTTGTAGGTGTAGTTGTCGGCCGGCGAGTTGACTGCCGAGGTGCCGTTGGGCGTGGTCACCGTCACGTCGACCGTGCCGGTGCCCGCCGGAGCGGTCACCTGCAGGCTGCCGGCGGTGACGTTGGAGATCCCGGTGCCTAGGGTCGAACCGAAGTGCACGGCCGTGGCCCCGGTCAGGTTGGTGCCGCTCACCGTGACCAGGGTCCCGCCGGCTGCGGGCCCGTTCGTCGGACTTACTCCCGTGACCGTCGGTGGAGAGGCGGCGTTGTAGGTGTAGTTGTCAGCGGGCGAGTTGACGGGCGAGGTGCCGTCGGGCGTGGTGACGGTCACGTCCACGGTGCCGGTGCCCGCCGGGGCCGTCACCTGCAGGCTGCCGGCGGTGACGTTGGAAATGCTGGTGCCCGCGGTCGAGCCGAAGTGCACGGCGGTGGCCCCGGTCAGGTTGGTGCCGCTCACCGTGACCTGGGTCCCGCCGGCTGCGGGCCCGTTGGTCGGGCTGACGCCGGTGACGGTCGGGGCCGTGCCGCCGGTGCCACAGGTCGGGCACGAGATGAGGGTGTTCGACTCGACCGAGTTGACGAGCTGGTAGGAGAGGCCGTTGTTGTAGGTGCCGGTCCCGCCGTCAGCTGCGTACGTGCTCTGCGTCAAGGAAAGGTTCGGCTCGTCGACGTAGACGTGGCACGGAGAGCACGACACCGACGGCATCACGAACGAACCGCTGATGGTGCCTTGCGTCAGCGTGCAGGTCGCCGTGGGTCCGGGGCTCGTTTCGGACGCTCCGCCGGTGCTGCCACAGTCGTAGCCGGCCGGGGTGACGGCGAGGGTGTCGGTGGCCATGGAGGCCTCGACGGCGCTGCTCCGGGTCGTCCCGACCCAGACCGCCGGGGCGGGAACAGCCACCGCGGTGCCGGTCGGCCCGATGGGGTCGACGAAGCTCGGGGCCCCTTGGGACCCCGCGCCCCACCAGTTACAGCTGCCACAGGTGTTGAGCGTGACGGTCTGTCCGGGCGCCACCGTCCCGGGCGAGAACGTGGCTGTGGCCGGGTCCGGCGTCGGGTCGTTGGCGTAGGAGATCTGCAAGGTGGCCGCGATGTAGGTGCTCGGGCTCGAGCTGGTCGTCGCCGCCGTCAAGAGCCCAACGCTGCAGTCGACCAGCCCGGCGTCGGTCTGGGCCTGCGATGGTGGGCAGGTCGCGTTGGGGTCGGTGCCGTAGTACACCGGCTGCCCTGCCGCGTTGCACAAGGCGGTCGTAATCGGGCATCCACCGCTCGTCGACGGTCCCGACGCGGGCAGGTTGAAGCCCGGGTTGGGGGCGTTGTAGGTCGATCCGCTGGTGGCGAAATAGTTGTTCTTGCCCGACCAGCCGAGCCACTCCTCGTTCCCGCCGTTGCCGCCCGGCCCGGTCCCGGTGACGATGCCCGCCGTGGGCGCCCCCAGGGACTCGATCATGGGCGCGGTCGTGCCCAAGCCCACGAGACCCGTGCACGCCGATGGGATGGACGTGCCGCCCGAGGGGTTGTTCGGACTCGTACCCGCCACGGCGCCTTGGATGTAGGCGCTCGCACCCGGCGGCGCCCCGCTGTTCACCACACCGGTCCCGCTGAAAGTGCACGTGCCCGCGCCGAACCAGTACCACTGGTTGGCCGTCGCCTTGGCCGACACCCCCGAGCCGGTGGTCACCGTCACGTTGTAGATGGTTTGCGGCGTCTCGGTGTTGATCGGCGGCACGACGGCCGAGATCTGGGTGCTCGACTGCACGGTGAACGACGTGGCGGGGGTGGTGGCGAAACTGACGGCCGTGACCCCGATGAAGTTTGTGCCTGCGATGATGATGGTCGTGCCGCCGGCCTGGGGGCCGTTGCCTCCGTAGAGGGCGGTGACCGTGGGCGCGTTGACATACTGGAACTGGTCTGCTGGCACGATGGCCGAGGTGCCCGACGCCGTGGTCACGGTGATGTCAACCGTGCCCAGGCCCGTTCCTGGCAGCGGTGAAGCAGGAGAGGTGACGACGACCTGGCCCGCCGTGTTCTTGGTGATGGTGCCCGCAGCCGTTCCGAAGTCGACGGCTGTGGCTGCAGTGAGGTTCGTGCCGACGATCGTCACCTTGGTGCCGCCGGCCGGCAGGCCCGTCGCGGGAGTGACCGAGGCGATGGTGGGAACTCCTGCGGCGGCGGCCGGCGACGCTCCGACAACGGTCAGTGCCACCCCGAAGGTGCCGAGGCAGAGGGCCAGAGCAAGCGCACCTCTCACGAAACGCAGCGAACCCACAACGAACGTGTCCAGCAACCGCTTGGTCACCGCATTCCTCCCCTTGGCCCATGGCCTTTGGCCAGTTTGCAACCCCCCCTCGCCGCTTAGGCGGGTCCGAACCGTAAGCCATCCCCCGCAGGCTGTCAACGCGGGGCCAACAGGCGTGCGGCAATGGGAGTTACGAACGAACTTCGCTGATGACCGCCTGAGACCAGCCACGGCCGGCACCGGAATTGGCTCGAAATTTGTGCTCAATCTGCCCCGCTGCCATCCGATTCCTGTCGGAGGGCCGCTCTCCGCCATCCCAGAGGCGAGACGACCCAAAGGCTGCTTAACTTTTGCAAGCGCCTACTGGCCGTGAAATTTGTGCGGACCCCGGGTCCTGGCCCAGAGCGGGACCTCCTTGTGATCCGGAGGTCGCCACTTCGAGTGGGGCCTGTCTTATCCCTTCACTGTATAAGTCCGGCTAGAGAGCCGATGGATCGGCCACCCTTCGCGAAATCCCTGGCCAGGAGGGTGATGTCAGCGACTCGATGGACGGGGCCCCGTTTCCTCGCCGACGGACTGGTGGTGAGCCGACAGGGGCGAGAACTCCGCCAACGAGTCGAGCCTGCCCGGGTGAGGGCAGGGTTCGCATACTCGCACGCCAGCTCGCAAGAGAGCGGCATCGCCTGATCCCTGCGGGTTTGACAGCTGGCGCCATGGACCCGCTCTGGGTTTCGCGCGAACATGCAGTGGCGATGGGAGAGGGAACGTTGGTTGTTGGCCGGAGGGTGGCGACGGCCTTTGGGGCAGCGCTTTGTCTCGTTCTCCTCGTGGGCGTTCTTGGTACCCGGTCGGCCGGCGCCGCGGCGCCGACGAAGAGCGCCGTCGCGGTCACCGTCGAGGTCTCACCACCCACTGAGGTCTACGGCGTCCTGGACCAGGTGTTCAGCGTGACCATCGCTCCCCCGGCAACCGGCGATGTCGCACCTACGGGAGTCGTCACTGTTTCCGATCTGCAAGTCAATCTGTGCTCGCCCATCACGCTACCGGCGGCTGAAGTAGGGCCGGTGACCGTGATCTGCGCTGACTCCACCGTCGCGATCCCCGTGAACACGACCACGATCGCTCAATATTCGTACTCCGGTGACCAAAACTATCTGGCCTCGAAAGGCAAGATCTCCGGCGCCGTGACTGCTGCGGACACGACGACATCGGTGACGACGTCGTCGCCGGCGGGTAGCTGGGGAAGCGAACAGTCGCTGGTCTTCTCTGCGACGGTGAATGACGCGCAACCGGGCAGCGTCGGCGTCCCCACAGGAACGGTGAACGTTGAGCAAGGGTCGGACGTCATTTGCACGGTGACGCTCGCCAACGGTTCGGGAACCTGCTCACCAGGCGCCACGGCACTCGCTCCTGGGCCAGAGCCGATCACCGCGAGCTACGGCGGCGACTCGAACTTCGACCCTTCACCTCTGTCTTCGCCAGTGGGGCTGACGATCACTCCCGCCCCGCTCTCGGTCACCGGCAGCGACGCGACAATGCCGTTCGGCGCCTCCTTGCCGACGCTCGGTTCGACAATGTCGGGCTTTGCAGACGGGCAGTCACTCGCCACTTCGGATGTCACTGGTCAACCCCAGTGCACGACGACTGCCACGAGCACTAGCCCAGTAGGTTCGTACCCAATCACATGCATCGTAGGTTCGCTCACCTCCTCCGACTATGCCTTCGCATTCGTACCGGGGACACTGAGTGTCTCAAAGGCCACGAGCTCGCTCTCGTTGAAGCCTCCCCCGACGACGGCTTCCTCCCCTGCAGCGATCCCGGCGTCTCCCAGTACGACAGCCACCACTCTCGTGGCGACGGTCACGTCAGAATTCTCCGGGGTTCCCACGGGCTCGGTCGCATTTCTCGTCGGCGGCGGTAGCTACTCATGCACGCTGGCCGCCGCGACGGCCAATTCCGCCTCCTGCTCCCCGACCGTGAGCCCGAACGTCTCGACGGGCACCTATTCCGTCAGGGCTTCGTATTCGGGAGATGCCAACTTCATGAGTTCGTCATCGAGTGGAGCATTGAGCATTGCGGGCCCTGGGGTGACCGCGGGAACTGGGGGCGGCACCGGGAGCGTGACCGAACCGACGCCGCCACCGAAGTTCGGCGGCACTCCGAGTACGAGTCCGAACCCGATCCCCGGGCTTGCGGGGGTGAGCCCGAACACGGTTTCACTGGCTTCAATCGAGTCGTCGGCCCAAACCTACGAAGACGACGTCTCCGTCGCCGAGCAGACCGCGGCAGCTCAGAAAGCTGAAGTGGAGTGGGCAGCGTACCTGAAGCATCTCGCCGCGCTCAGGGCACACAACGGGGTGGGCGATCCCTCCAACGGTGGAACCGGTACGACGAACAGCATTCATGATCCGAGCGACTCGCTGCAAGGCGCCGCGACGGCGAAGGGGCTCAATGGGCAGGCCCAAGCCAGTGCAAAGACAGCGTCCGGCGGTTCCGAGAACCAGGCCAACACGAATCTGGTCGTCAGCGAGAGTGGCCCGCTCCTTCCGGTCTTGATCCTCGTGATCGTGCTCGGATTCGGTTTGGCGGCGTTCACGATTCGCCGGCGAACCCGCCGTACTACAGGTCTGCAAGGCGCTGGCGCCGACAATTCCGCCACGAGCAACAGCTAGCCGTCCGACAGGCGGCGCCTGCATCTCATTTACCGGCAAATCCTGGAACATCTCGGTGATCATCGATAACAAGCTTTCGGAGGAGGTCCTTCCGAAAAGCAGTCGATGCCCGACCGCCCCGGTGAAGCGTTAATGTCACCGGCCCATGAGAATGGGGACGGAGGAGACAGTCTCGCTTCGGACAGGTCCATGACTATTGTGGCGACCCCGAGTTCGGCTGCTCCGGGTACCAGGGACACCAATAGGAACCGTCCAGAGCTCACACCACTTCTCGTCCTCGGCGGTCTCGCAGTTCTCAGCAGTGCAGCTCTGGCACTCGCCTACCGGGGCGGTCTGCAGGTCAGCCTCGGTGACCCCATTGCATACCTCTCGATGGCTCGCAGCTTGGCCGCCGGCCACGGCGCCAGCCTGCCTTACGGTGACCTCTACACGGCCTCACCGCTGACCGCAGGTGGGCCGGTCTCACACTGGCCGGTGGGATATCCGCTGCTTCTCAGCCTCGACACCCACTCGCTACTCTCGTGGGCGCGAGTTCTCGCAGTCGTCATATACGGCATCAATGTCTTCCTCTTCGGACTCCTCGCACTCCGGACAGGCGTGGCGCGCTTGGGGTCGATCGCGTTGGCGATCATCTTCGCCGGGTTGTCGTTTGAGATCCATGGCACGGTCCAGTCTGAGCCTCTCTTCTTCCTCCTCGTCCTCCTGGGACTGCATGCATTCGTCAGCTATCTCAACCGACCATCAGCTATCGCCATCCTGATCGTCGCAGTTACGTTCGGCCTCTCGACGGTGACTCGCTTTCTCGGAGAGTCCTTCGTGATCAGCGGTGCCCTCGTGATACTGATCTCCCTGAAGGAGCCGTTCGCAAGACGGCTGCGTGATGCCGCCCTCCTAGTGGTCGTCGGGAACATCCCGTTCTTGATCTGGTACAGCAGTGTCCACAATGCACCGGACTCGCTCGCCGTTCACCTGGTCACGTCGTACGACGTGAAAGCCACCCTGTACAGCATCTCCGGCTTCATGGTCCCCGGCGTGCAGTCCGCCAACCTCCGGGATCTGATACTGGCAGTTCTTGTGATTGTGCCAATAGGCATTTTGGCCGCCGTCGGGACTCGAACAACCCTCGCACCCGTCGGGGGCGACAGGGTCAACTGGTCGACGTTGCTCTTCGCGGTCGTCTACCTTCTCTTCGTCTTCATCTCCCTGTCGCTCGTCGACCCCCTTGTCCTGCATGGAGGCGACGATCGGGTCCTATTTTTGCCCTTCATGCTCGTCCTGCTGTGGTGCGCGCAGAACTGGCCTCGGATCGCCTCGTGGTCGACTGTGCCACGACACTGGCTGGTGCCGACGGTGTCGACCATGCTGGTGGGACTGCTGGTCGTGACGGCGATCTGGAAGGCAGTCGACGCGGGCCGGAGTGCCCAAACGGAGAGTGTTGCCACGCCCTCCACATACAGCACCGGACTGAAGCTCGCCGCGGCGAGCCTTCCCGCGAACACGATCATCTATTCCAATGAACCCGACGTGGTCTACTTCCTCACGGGCCGGAAGGTCTACCTGCTCCCGAACACCATCAACGTGACCACGCTCAAGGCGAACCATCACTTTGTTTCCGAGATGTCCGCGTTGGAGCGACGGGTGTGCGGCAAGCGCGCCGCAGTTCTTTTCTCACTGCCGCAGGGCCTGTTCGAGCCGTCACTCGCTCAGGTGCAGCACGAACTGAAGATTGCCAGCCAGAGCGCCGCCTCGTACTGGGGCGTGCTGAATCTAGACACCAACTCGCCATGTTGAATACACAGGGCGCCTGACGCGGAATGGCGATCGCAACCGATCCTGAGCAACCCGTTCCCACCCAAGAGACGATGCCCGCCAAGGGTGAACGGGTGAAGATTCCGGTCCCAACTCGACAACAGATCCTTCGGGACCTGGGAACTCTGGCAAAGCCACGGAAGTTCCCGCCCTCGAATTAGGAGGCGACGGGAGAACGATCGTCGCGTTCCTGCACCGATGTCTCGCTCTGCATCGATGGACTAAGCGTTTGGCGCGTCGGTCTCGATGACTGTTGCTGTGTGGGCACTCGCTAATCCGGCTTGCCAGGGCCCTATCTGCGTCTGAGCCTCTTACTCCGATGAGCCGACGCGCGATTCTCGAACTTCGAGCGCGTCGCTGGCGTTGCCCAGGACTCTGGCGGGCGAGCTCGCCGATCTCTTCCGTGATCAGCGACACGACATCCTGTGGCGATTTCTGTTCGGGCGCCCGACCCTGTGCCACGGCCGAGTAGTACGCCTGGAGCGGGAGCAGCGAGGCTTCCGGATCATCCTTCTCTCCGGTGCGGGCCTTCGCGAGGACCTGCTCCAACGGGGAGATGGTCACGAGCGAGCGCAGACCGAGGTCGCTGGGCACCTCTTCGGCGTAGACGGGCACCCCGGCGGCGTTCGCAAATCCAATTTCCAAAGCCCCGCTGAGCCCGACGTAGCCGTCCGGTGCATGCAGCCAGACCAGGTCGGCCGCCCTGATGCAGTTCAGAGGAAGCCATTCGACAGCTTCAGGCGGAGCCTCGGCCCCCTGGTCGCTCTGGAGCAGCCCGTCCATTTCGGCCACGAAATCACGCCCCGAGGGCGAGAGCACCCTCATGCCGGCGGCGGACATCATTTCGTACGTCCGCACGAGCGAGGGAATGCCCTTCTGGTACGAGCCGAGTAGCACCGCGCTCGCCTGACGGGGCGTGAGCTCGAAAATTCCGCTTTCTGCGCTTTTCAGCCGCAACCTGAGCCGGGCAGGCAGAGCTGACGCGCCTCGGCCTCCAGCTCTAGCCCCCTCTACCGCGGTTTTTACCGCGGTCTGGTTGAAACCCATCCCTGTAGTTTGACACAATATACCGGTGGTGTCCAAGTTCTACCAGGAACGATGATGAAATCGGCGCATCCGCACCTTACTGCGGTTCCTACCGCGGTCTTCGTATCCCGACTGGCTGGTGCGACTGCGCTCAGTCACGGTCGACGTCGGAATGTCGGTCTACCGATTGGGAGCTCGAGCCGGCCTTTCCCAAAGCCACCTGAAGAAGCTCCTCACCGGAGAGGTCGACAACCCTCGAGCCGAGACCCTGGAACAGCTCGCCGCCGCCGCCGACAAGTCCCTGGAATGGCTCCTGCACGGCGACGAGGTGGTCGAAATGGTCGAGGTCGGCTTGACCCAGCCTCAGGTCGACGCTCTGGGTGCGTGCGCGTTCTTGGATGATTCCGACCTCAGGAGCCTCATCCGCGAGGCCGTCGTGCAGTTCGTGGAGACGCGCCGCGCCGACCCGGACGTCAACGACATGTTGGCGCGATTGCGGCGCAGACGAGAGGCACGGTCTTCGCTGCTCCCGCCCGACCGGCCCGGAGCGTCCTGACCGTCCATCCCCCGCGTGCTTGTCGCGACTGCGACGAGCCTCCGTTCCGAACGAGTTCTACCTACGCCGCCCGGGACAATGCGCGGTTCACGAATGTGCAGTCAAACTCGATCATGCGCAGCCAATCGGAGGTACGCATGATCGGAAAGATGTTGCACGGGTCAAAGCCGCGGTTTCTCATTTCGACGAGCAGCACATCCATGGTCGGGATGTCATCGTAAATCGGCAACGTCGGTGCTTCGAGCAGGACGGCGGCGATCTCTTTGATGCGATCGCCCGCGCCTTGGATCACCGCAAGGTCGTGGCCCTGCGTATCGATCTTCAAGAGGACACGAGGCTCCTCGATTCCAACAATGATCTCATCGAGCAGGAGATCCAATCGCTGCACGTCAACCTTCTCCGTCCCCATTTTCGAAAATGTCGACCCGAATCGGTCCTTTCCGAAGTCATTCGGGTCATGAAATGAACTGAAATGGGAGAAATTTCCCTCGCCAATGATTGAGAGCTCAGATTGGCCGGGTTCACTGCCGAGCGCCATCTTGATGCCGCGCCAATTGGAATCATTCTTCATCACGTCGTTCAGCTGTTCGAACGCGTGCGCTCCTGGTTCAAAACTTACGATCCGACCCTCATAACGCACGGTCGTTCTCAAGAGTGTGGCGTATTCCCCGCAATGCGCACCGACGTCAATCACGCAATTGATATTTAGGGCTTTGATGATTTGCATCAGGTTGTGCTCGAGACTGCCCGGTGGCGGATATTTCTCGATCGACACGCCGAAACGCCGTGCGAGGTCTCTTGCTGCGCTGGCAACACCGCGGGTGGTTCCTCGTGCGACCATCGGTGCAGATGGTAGCCCTGCCCGCGTGCGCCTTGACCGAAAGACCTCCGCAGCATCGCCCTCCACTCGTCGCTCACATCGGTCGGCATGTTCTGCCGCGGTGACCCAACGACCTGCACGCCCTGATCTCGAGAGCATCCAGAAGGGGAGTCCGGATCGGGTGGAGTGTGCTGTCCATCGAGAAGGGCACACATGGACGCCTCGCCGTGAACGGAGCGTCGTCGAAGGTGTTCCTCCCCCGCCCCACTGATCGTCGTGCCCTCACGTGAACTCGACCGGACAGCTCCCGCTTGTGTGGAAGTGCCGGCACGTCGAAATCAGGGCGCTCGGCGTTCTCTCTCCGAGATTGCGGCGAGGCAGACCCGACGGCCGTCGGGATCCCGCCGTCGGACAGCGTGCCGCTGGCGCGAGAGAACGCGTGTGCGGCAAACCACACCGTTGTGGTGCGATCGACAAGGTCACAGCTTTCCGTCGGCGCGGTGGGAGCTGGCGCGTCGGTGGCCCGAGAGTGACGACACCGTTCATCATGATTCGGACATTCGGTCCGTCGTCATTGGGACATTCGCTTCATCAATAAATGACGTCACCGGGTGTTCCTCGTGAAACAATTACCAAGTCCGACAGCTCGGTAATAACTCGGTGTGATCGCTGCGGTCGCGTTGGTGTTTACAGCGAGCGATCGAACCAACGGCGCGTTAACACGCAACTGCCGAGTCGCTCCGCCGCACAACGTCCGCTCGACTCGATCATGTTGGCCGTCAGTGAGAACGCCCCGCGGAGGATGTTCCCAGGGATCCCGGCAACCATCCCCACACCCGGCACGAACGATCCGGGCGAGCTCGGACCCGACGGCCAATCTGCGCCGGGCCGACTGCTTTCCTGCTGTTCAGACGCCGTCTGCTCGCCGAGGCTGGACGGAACCTCGACCTCGTCGACGGAGGGCCGGAAGGCCCGCACGGAATCTTCTGGA
Source organism: uncultured Acidimicrobiaceae bacterium (assembly GCA_963843365.1). Classification (GTDB taxonomy): domain Bacteria; phylum Actinomycetota; class Acidimicrobiia; order Acidimicrobiales; family RAAP-2; genus Bog-473. Next base: position 609,422 of record CAWJKG010000002.1, read on the forward strand.
GAATCCGCCGGGCGGGCCGCGGGCCCCGCTTCGGCGGCTCGCGCTTCGTCGATCATGCCCTCGAACAGTCCGCGGACGGAGAGGCCGAGGCGCGCCGCCTCGGCCTCGACCCAGGCGCGCCGTTCGTGGTCGAGCCGGATGCCAACAACGGTGGACTTGGTCGTCGCCATGACCCGTTAACAGTAACCCCCGGTGTTTACGGCGTCAGGCGCAGATTGGTGGCAGCCCGGTGGTTGGTGTCCGGGCTAGTGCCTGAGCCGACCACGGCCTCTTTGGGCCGGTCTCGAGCTCCCGCCAGACGAGTTCGTGAGGGGCGATCAGACGAACCGGTCCCAGGAGGACCGTGCGCCGTGGTGACTCTTCGCCGGAGCACCACAGGGCGCATCACATGAGGATCCGGTCGACTCCTACTCCGGGAATGCTTCTCGACGGGCCGAGAAACGGGCGTGCCGTCAGCCGTAAACACCAGAGCCTCAGAGCCCCGCCGAGAGGCGGCTGTTTCTCGCGTTAACGCGGTGTTACGCAGGGTGTTAACACTTCAGGGCCGTCACAGGAACTCCCGTCGGGACTGGACCGTGAAAGCCCGAACCGGTTCTTCGATCCCTCGGAGCTCGGCCGGCGCAAGCGGCCGGAGCTCCCACGCTTCGACGGGCAGTTCGGCCGCAGCAGCTTCGGTGACCACGACTTCCCCGGGGGCGCCCGCCTTCACCAGACGGGAGAGCAGGTTGACCAGCGGACCGAAGTAATCACCTTCGCGAGGCGTGGCGACTCCCCGGCCCACTGCCCCCCGGGCCGGAGGGAGGACCTCGTCCTCGTGGGCGGCCCGGCAGACCTCGAGCCCGATCCGGCAGGCCGCCTCGGCCGTCGGCGCCGCGAAGAACACCTCGTCGCCGATCGTCTTGACGACCCGCCCCCCGGCCAGCACGGCGCTGGTCCACGCGGCCGACTCGAAGCGGGCCAGCGCCAAGCTCTGCTCGCGCAGGGAGAGGGTCTGGGCCCAGGCCGTCGACCCCACCAGGTCGACGAAACCCAGGGCGACGAGTTCGGTCGGGCTGTCCGATCGGTCCTCGGCGGAAGGGCCGGGAGCCGGCCAGGACCGGGCTGCCTGGGCGCGGCGCTGCGCCCGCTCGAAGGCGTCGAGGACCAACTGGGCCAGGACGCCGGGGACCGCGGTGAAGGCGGTAGTGGCCGCCTCGGACAGCCGGGCCCGGGCGAGCTCGTCCGGGCCCTCCCGCACGGTCCCGGGCCCGAACTCAGCGAAGAAGAGGGCGATGGCCGCCTCGGCCACATTGTTGGCGGCCGCCCCGAGCACACGCGTGAAGGCGAGGATCGCCTCCTCCCCCATGAGCGCGGCCCCTTGCTCGAAAGCCGCCATGAAGGACACGAGGTCGAGCGGGACCTCGGTGCCGTCCGCGGCCGGAATGCCGGCGGCGAGGAGCGCGCGCATGACGCGGGCGGCCGGGAGGCCGGCGCGCTCGGCGACGTCGGCCACCGTGAGCATCTCGGTGCGGCCCTGGGTCACGAGATCCCCCGCCACGCCGGGCAGCGTGCCCATCCGGTGCGACTCGACCATCTGCTCGACGGTGGCGCCGCGCTCGGTCAGGTATTCGAGGAGCGCCAACCGCTCTGCTGCGTCCGGGTCGTCCGGGTCATAGAGGCCGGCGGCGCGCCAGCTCTCGGTCCGGTCCACCGCTCATCCCTCCCAGGCGAGCGTGGCGGCCAGCTGTGTCCGCTCCATGCCCTTGAGGCGCATCTCGCGGCGGGGCCGAACGTGAAGTCCCCCGAGCCTTGCACGAGTTGCTCCGAAATGGAGGAGACCAGGACTTCGCCCGCTCCTGCGGCGTCGGCCAGGCGGCTGGCGACGATGACGGTGTGCCCCAGGAAGTCGTCGCCCTCGTCAATGGCGTCACCGGTGTGGATGCCGATGTGCACGGCCATACGCTCCGCGCTGTCCGCAGTCTCGTGTGCGTGCACGGCGCGCTGGATGTCAACGGCGCAGCGCAGGGCGCGGGCGGCGCCGCCGAACGCCACCATGAAGCCGTCGCCCTGGACACTGATTTCACGACCGCCGTGCCGGGCGACCGCGTCGCGCACCATGCGGTGGTGCTGGCGCAGCACCTCACGGGAGGCCTGATCGCCCAGACGCTCGGTCATGCCGGCGTAATCGACCATGTCACAGAAGAGGATGGTGACCGTGCCGTCGGCCGGGAGCTCGTTCTTGATGTCCGCCTCGAGTGCGGCGAGGCGGGCGGACTCCGAGACGGCGTCCGCCGCCATGAGCTGGTCTCGGCTTGCCGGACCGCGGTCCGGCCGCTTGCCGGACCGGTTCGGGCGGCTCTTGACGTCGATTCCTCCCATGACCGCGTAGGCACGCACCACGATCCGGGGCGACCCCGGCACGAGCGGGACGTCACGGAGCTTGAGATCGCGGCCGCCCATGAAGGAGAAACCCTGCAGCTCCACGTCGAACCCCTCCGGGACGAGGATGTCGATGCCGCCCCAGAAGGCCACGGCCGTGATCTCGATCTCGGGCCCGTCGAGCTCGGCCCGGCGCAGGTCCAGTTCGCAGCCACCCATCACGGCGACCGCGTGGGTCTTGCCGCTGATGCGCCAGCGGCCCCGGGTGCGGTGCCCGCTCATGACGGCGATGTGCCGGCCCTTCTTCTTGGTCCTAGACGGGGTCTCGACCGCGTCGGGCAGGGACCGGCTGGTTGCGGCGGCCTGGGGCAGGTCGGCCATGACGGCCACCAGATCGCCTCGGGTCCGAGCCTGGAGGGCCAGACCGACCCGTTCCGAGAACTCGTCGAGCGTGAGCCGGCCGTCCACGACATGCTCCCTGAGCTGGGCAATTGTCCGGTCTCGATCGGCGTCAGCCACCCGCTCGGCCAACGGTGCGGGCTCCCGTGGGAGCGGGGGTGGGCTCTGGGGGCCCGGCGGATCCGCCATAGGGCACAGTTTGCCGCGTTTTGCCTGGTCGCGGCGTGATCTGACGACCAATCAGACCGCTATTCGCGACCCATTAGGCTCAGCGGCCGTGCGAGGCATCCTGAGTGCAGCGGGTTACGTGCCCTACCGTCGGCTGGCCCGGAGCGACATCAAGGACTTCATGGGCAGCGGCGGGGGCAAGGGAACCCGGGCCGTTGCTTCCCATGACGAGGACACGACCACCCTCGGGGTCGAGGCGGCTCGCCTCGCTCTACGCTCCGCCCCAGGTCAGAGCCCTGAAATGGTGTCGTTCGCCACCTCGCTGCCCGCCTACCTGGACAAGACCAACGCAACTGCTATTGCAGCCGCCCTGCGGCTGCCCGGGGACGTGGCGGCCTATGACTTCGGCGGGGCCCTGCGCTCGGGTATGGGCTCTCTAATTGCGGCGCTCCGGGGCGGCGGCACGGACCTGGTGGTCGCTGGGGACCTGCGGGACGGACTGCCGACGAGCGCGGACGAGTCCGCCGGCGGCGATGCGGGGGCGGCTGTGCTGGTGGGCGACGACCCCGGAGTGATCGCCGAGTTCGTCGCCGGCGCATCGGCCACCGAGGAGTTCACCGATCGCTGGCGGGCCCCGGGAGACCGGACCTCCAAGCTGTGGGAGGAGCGCTTCGGGGAGAACCGCTACGGTGCGCTCGGCCAGGATGTCCTGGCCAGAGCCCTGAAAGCGGCGGGATTGCAGGCAGAGGACGTCGGGCGCCTCGTCGTCACCGGGATGCACGGGCGGGCCGTGTCGGGGCTGACGAAGAAGCTCGGTCTGGCCGAAGGGGTCGTGGTGGACGACCTGGCCCAGAGCGTGGGACAGAGCGGCACGGCCCATCCGCTGCTCGTCCTGGCCTCTGTGCTCGAGACGCTGGCCGCAGAGGGCGCGCCGCCGGGCACCATGGTGGTGGCCGTGCACCTGGCCGACGGGGCCGATGCGGTGGTCCTGCGCACGACGGACGCGCTGCACGGCTGGCGCCCGGCGCGGCCGATCGCGGCACAGGTCGCCGCGGGTGCGCCCCTCCCCTATTCCAAGTTCCTGGCGTGGCGGGGTCAGCTCAGGCCCGAACCGCCGCGGCGCCCCGAGCCGGCACGCGTCTCGAGCACCGCCGCCTACCGGAACGAGGAGTGGAAGTTCGCTTTCGTGGGCTCCAAGGACCGGAGCTCGGGCGCCGTCCACCTGCCGCCGGCGCGCGTCTCCATGGAGGGGGGCGCGGTGGACGACATGGAGCCGGTCGCCATGGCCGACGCGACGGGAACGGTGGTCACCTCCACCATCGACCGGCTGGCCTACTCGCCGAGCCCGCCCATCGTGTTCGCGGTGGTGGACTTCGACGGGGGCGGTCGGTACCCGGTCGAGCTGACCGACACCGACGCCGACGAGATCCGCGCCGGGAGCCGGGTCGAAATGACGTTCCGACGGCTGTTCAGCGCGGACGGGATTCACGACTACTTCTGGAAGGCGCGTCCCGTGCGCTCCGGCGCGGCGAGCGAAGGAGGAGAGGCCTGATGGGATCACACGGCGTCCGCGACAAGGTCGCCATCGTCGGCATGAGCTGCACGAAGTTCGCCGAGCTCTGGGACAAAGGCCTCGACGACCTGATCGTCGAGGCCAGCGAGGAAGCCTTTGCCGCCGCGGGCGTGAAGAAGGACGACATCGACGCCTTCTGGTTCGGCACCGCGCAGAGCGGTATGAGTGGCATCACGCTGGCGCGGCCGCTGCAGTTGCGGAACAAGCCCGTCACCCGGGTCGAGAACTATTGCGCCACGGGATCCGAAGCGCTGCGCGGCGCGGTCTACGCGGTTGCCTCAGGTGCGTACGACGTGGCGATGGCCGTCGGCGCGGAAAAGGTCAAGGACGGTGGGTACCAAGGGCTGAACGCCAACAACCCTCCGGGGGACGGGACGGCGCGCACGCTGACGGCGGCCGCCATGTTCTCCATGGTGGCACCCGCCTACGGGCAGAAGTACGGCGTGGACGAGGAGACGATGGCCGACGTGCTGGCCTCCATTGCGGTGAAGAACCACCACAACGGCGCACGGAACCCCCGGGCCCAGTTCCGCCGCGAAGTCACCAAGGAGACGGTGCTGGGCTCGCCCCGGTTGGCCGGCACCCTCGGCGTCTTCGACTGCGCCGGCGTGGCCGACGGGGCGGCGGCCGCCATCGTCGTGCGGGCCGAGGACGCCCACAAGTACACGGAGTCGCCGATCTACATCAAGGCGCTCTCGTTCGCCACGGGCAGCGGCTCGGGCCTGATCGACCCCGGCTACGACTACACACACTTCCCGGAGTGCGAGGCGGCCGCTGCCGACGCCTACGCACAAGCGGGCATCACCGAGCCGCGCCGGCAGCTGGCGATGGCAGAGGTGCACGACTGCTTCACGCCGACCGAGCTGGTGCTGATGGAGGACCTGGGTTTCGCGCCGCGGGGGACGGCGTGGAAGGAGGTCCTGGCCGGGACGTTCGACCTCGACGGCGAGCTCCCGGTCAATCCGGACGGCGGGTTGAAGTCCTTCGGGCACCCGGTTGGCGCCTCGGGCCTGCGCATGCTCTTCGAGTGCTGGTTGCAGCTGCGCAAGGAGGCGCCGGAGGAGCGTCAGATCGCCACGGCCGACCGCGGCCTCGCCATGACACACAATCTGGGCGGCTACCCCGGCGAGATGCTGTCGTTCGTCTCGGTGGTGGGCAACCAGCTGGGCTGAAGGCCCGTTCACCCGGGCTCGCCGCCGGGCTGAGGGAGTCCCATCGGCACTTCCGTTGCGATTGACCTCGTTTCGTCCACCTGCAAGCCTGACCGCCCAGAGGAGTTGGGGGCATGGGACGCACCTGGGAGTGGCTCGGGCTGAATCTCGGCAAGCACGCGGGCATCGTCGCGTGCATCGGCCTGGCCATCACGCTCGTCCTCGGAATCGGGCTCTCCTCGGTCACGCTTTCGACCGGGGATTCCGACTACCTCAACGGCAACGATCCCTTGGCCATCGGCAACCAGAAGTACACGTCGCTCTTCGGCGGCGACCCGATCGCCGTGCTCTTCACCATGAAGCACGGCGAGAGCGTGGATGATCTCCTGACGCCGGCCAACCAGGCTCGGATGCGCCGCGTCGATGACACACTCGAGCACGATCCGTCGATCTTCAATGTCGTGTCGCCCCTGACCGCCCTCGACTTCGCGTCGAACGAGGAGAGCGGTCAGAATCTGACCGAGCGGATGTTTGTTTCCGCGTACGCACGGGACCCGAGCGCGCGCTCGAGAGCCATCCGGGAGGCTTACGCGGTCGCCGAAGCGCGCCAGCTCGAGCGCGATCCCGCCCGCGCAGCAGGTGCTCTCGAACCCCAAGTGGGTCCATTTCCTGCTCCACGAGCCCAACGGATCCATCCGTGCGGAGTTGGGCGCCTTTGTCCCCGACGAGCGACATGTGCTCATGGCGGTCTTTCTGAAGTCGAATCTCAACTTCAACCAGGAACTCGCCGCCGCCGCTTCCGTCGAGCGGATCACGGCGTCGGCGCACTACGAGAACGCCACGACCATCACGACCGGAGTCCCCGAGATCGAAAAGGACGTCAACGACTACGTACGCAGCGCGTTGCGCACACTCATTCTGCTCGCAGCGGTGCTCATGGCGATCATTTTGGTGGTGGCCTTCCGGGTCCGCTGGCGTCTCCTCCCCTTCGCCGTGTTGGCCGTCGGCATGGTCTGGGCCTTCGGATTGGTGGGCTACCTCGGAATCCCACTCACCTTCGCCACCCTCACCGCCATCCCCGTCCTCATGGGGGTGGGCATGGACTACTCCATTCAGATGCATGCGCGGATTGAGGAAGAGGTGCGCGTGAACCGCGCCGGGCACCCGATTCAGGCGGCGGCCCGGGGTCTCGGTCCCGCCCTGCTCATCGTGACGTTCGACGCGGTGTTCGCCTTCGCCGCGCTGTGGTTCTCCAAGGTCCCGGCTGTTCGCCAATTCGGTTCGCTCATGGTCATCGGGATCATCGCCGTCTGTGTCTGCAGCCTGATGCTGACCCTGGCCATCCTCGGCATCCGGGAGTACCGGTCTCCGACTCCAGCCGTCGATCGAGGAACGGACTCGCTCGGCCGCCTGGCCACTCGTCTGAGTGGCCTCCCCTCGCGGAGTGCTCTGCCGCTGATCATCCTCGCCGCCGTCGTCTTCGGTGCCGGAGTGGCATTCGAGGGACGGCTCGTCATTCAGCCGGACCCGATCAAGTGGCTCGACTCCCACTCGACGGCGGTGCGCCAGATCGAAGCGCTCGAAGCCGTGACCGGGTCCGACAACCAGATCGGCGTGGTGGTCGAGTCGAAGCATCCCTTCAGCCCACAGACCGTCAGCTACGTGAGCAACCTCACTGAGACGGAGGCCCGCAAGTACGGTCGTGTGCTCTATCCGGGCGCCGGCGTCGTCTCGAGTGCGGACGAGTTCCTGACGATACCCGGTGCCGACTTCGTTCCCCCGACGGCGGCCCAGATCAAGGAGTTCTACCAGCTTGCTCCGACCCAGCTGAAGAAGACTCTGGTCCACAACGACGCCATCAACGTCATCTTTCTGTCACGGACGAACGACTTCACCGCGCTCGAACCGATGATCGACAACCTGCAGCGCGACGCGCCGCCGCCTCCCGGAACGACCGCTCAACCCGGCGGAATCGGCGTCGTGAGTGTGGGGTTGCTCGACAACCTGGCCAAGACGCGGGCACTGCTCACCTATCTGGCTCTCGCCTTTGTCGGCGTATTCCTCGCCATTCGCCTGCGCAGCATTGTGCGATCGCTCCTCTCGTTGATACCCGTCCTCATCGCGGTGGGCGGCGTGACGCTGGCGGCTCTCGCGTTCGGAGCCACCCTCAGTCCCCTCACTGCGGTGAGCGGGCCGCTGGTGGTCGCCGTGTGCACCGAATTCACGTCACTGATCCTCCTGCGCTTCGTCGAAGAGCGAAACCGGGGCCGTCGTCCCCGCGAGGCGATGACGGTGACGGCCGGCCGAACGGGTCGGGCCTTCCTGGTCTCGGCCCTCACGGTGGTCGCCGGCATCCTCGTCGTGGCCACCTCGCCCATGCCGATGCTCAGGGACTTCGGCATCGTCATGGCGCTCAACGTGTCCGTGGCGCTCCTGAGCGCGCTCGTCGTGCTGCCTCCCGTGCTCGTCTGGGCGGAGGAGTCCCGCGGCTGGGTCTCGAGGGGCCTCCTTCGGCCGACTCCGCCACCCTTCGAGTTCGACGGCGGTCCTCCCGTCGAGCAGGGTGTCGAGACCGGCTCACGGCGCGCGGCGCGGCGCGGCCCAGAGAGGCAACCTCGTCGTAGCGCGGCTTGGCGCGATTCGGACCCACTGCATGAGCTGTCCCCTCCTGGGCGGTTCCGAGGCGAACCCACGCACCGCTCATTGACCGCGGGGTTGTCCGCGTTCCGGCCGGTGCAGGTTCCAACCACTCCGCCCCACCCGATACGTGCCGACGCTGTTATCGTCGTCCCGTGCCGTTCGCTGAGGCGGGTGCAGCGGATTCGCGACGTCGGTTCGTCGTAGCCTGCGCCATAGGGATCGCACTATCAGGCGTGGTCGTCGCGTGGATGCTCACCAGCGGCACGTGGGACTTTCTCCAGGCGAACCAAACCGGGAATTTCTACGATGCTCAGGCGCGAGCGCTCTTCCATGGCGCCTGGAACGTACCCGCCGACATCGTGAATCAAGAGGGAATCCGTGTCGGGCGCCGGACATATATGTACTTCGGACCGGTACCAGCCGTGCTGCGTATGCCCATTCTCTTCTTCACCTCCCGCTTCGACGGTCGCCTGACCGAACCGTCGATGTTGTTGGCAGAGCTCGTCGCTCTCATCTTCGCGAGCCGACTGAGCTGGAAGGTCCGCAACCTCATTTCCGCCTCTCCGGTCTCGCTGAGCGAGGCCATATTGACGGGAGCGTCGATCATGGTGCTCGGCGTCGGATCAGAGTTGCTGTTTCTCGCCAGCGCTCCCAGCGTGTATCACGAAGCCGAAATCTGGGCCGTTGCGTTTGCGCTGGGGGCGTTCGACGCCATCACCGGCTTCCTGATCCGACCCTCGACAAAGTCTATCGCTCTCGCTGGAGTGTTTTCCGGCCTGTGCTTGTTGACCCGAGCAACGATAGGTGTCGGCCCGATCGCTGCGCTGTTCGTGCTCGCGGTCGGACACTTGGTGGTTTCGATGCGTCACCGCCGCACCACCTTCACCGCCGCACCGGCCGCTCAGGGCGGGGACCGAGTGCTTTCTCCGCCTGGCCATGGTGCCGATGATCCGAATTGGCTCGGCATCACTGAGCGCGGGAACACACGGTGGGTCGCCCTCGGAGCAGCAGGGCTGATCCCCGTTTGTGTGTACACGTGGATCAATGAGGCCAAGTTTCATTCGTTCTTCAGCGTTCCGCTTGAAGACCAGGTGGAGGCACACCTACTCCCGGCATACATGAATGTCCTGGTCGCCAACGGTGGCAAACAGTTCGGACTCAAGTTCCTGCCGACGGATCTGCTCCAGTATCTCAGGCCCGATGCGCTTCGCTTCAGCCGAGTGTTTCCCTTCATCACCTTCCCTCCCCCTGCCACCGTCATCGGGCATCTGCTCTATTTCAGCCGAGGCCCGGCATCGAGCGTCACGGCGATGATGCCGGCCATCGCTGCCGCGGCGATTGTCGGGATCTTCTTCGTGTTCCGGAGCCGGCGGGACGCAATGACCGATCTTGTCGTACTCCGGGTCCCTTTGATCGGCGCCGCACTGGGTGCAGCGGGGGTCCTCGTCTACCTTTCAATCGTCCAGCGCGCAGTGGGAGACCTGATGCCTCTCCTCGTGCTTGCGGGGATTGTGGGGTTCCAGGTGCTCGTGCATCGCATGATCACGATGGCTCGCTGGACCCGGCGCATACTGCTCCTGGGGGCAGGCGCACTGGCCCTGTTCGGCATTCTGGCCACCACGTCATTGTCAATTCTGTTTCAGCGCGAGATGTGGACCGGGCAGCCGAGCAGCTCGCGCGATCAGTTCGTTGCATTGCAAGAGAGGATCAATAAGGCGCTCTTTGGGGAGCCGCTCTCGTACGAGCGCGAGACGCACTTGCCCACACGCGCCGGACCCGCGGGCTCACTCGTCATCCTTGGGAACTGCGCCGCTCTCTACCTGTCCGACGGAAAGGAGTGGGCGCCCGTGGAGAGATCGGGCGCCGATGGGAACTGGCAGCTGGCGGTGACATTCCCAGCGATCCGCGGGCCCGCCCAGACACACTGGCCACTGGTCGTCACCGGCACAGCAGGAGCTGGTGACTACGTTGCTGTGCAACCCGTTGGCGCAGACCGAGTGAAGTTCGCGTATCTGTTCCAGGATCCTTCGGGTCCATGGCTGTCGGGCCCCGCGGTGACCGTCACTCCTGGTCACCGCTATCTCATCAATGTGTCGGTTGAGCCATCCATCGGGTACATCAGCGTGTCGGTGAACGGCACGACCGTCCTCAGTTACCTTTCTGGCACACGTGACCCCGAACACGTCACCGTCGGATCGAGCGACCTTGGAGGCCCGGTGGCCAGCAAGTTTCCGGGAAGAGTGAAGACGATTGCCCTGGCGACGCCGACGTGCGACTCCCTGTTGCGGTCGCGGTGAGCCGCATTCAGACGAGCAACTCCCCCAGCGGCGTGTAGCGCAGGCCGTGGGCCTCGGCCACGGGCTCATAGGTGATCTTCCCGTCGACCACGTTCACGCCCTCGGCCAGCGCCGCGTCGGCCCGCACGGCCGCCTCCCAGCCCTGGTTGGCGATGTTGACCACGTAGGGCAGAGTGGCGTTGGCCAGCGCGTGGGTCGAGGTGTGGGGCACCGCGCCCGGCATGTTGGCCACGCAGTAGAACACCGAGCCGTGCACCTCGAAGGTGGGGTCCGAATGGGTCGTCGGTCGGGTCGACTCGAAGCAACCGCCCTGATCCACCGCGATGTCGACCAGCACCGACCCCGGCCGCATCTGCTCGACCAGCGCGTCGGAGACCAGGCGCGGGGCGCGGGCACCGACGACCAGCACGGCGCCGATGACGATGTCGGCGTCGAGGCAGACCTCCTCAATGGCGTGCTCCGACGAGGCGATCGTCTCGAGGGCGCCGCGGAAGTGGTGATCGACTTCGCGCAAGCGGTCGAGGTTGCGATCGAGGACGAACACCTCCGAGTGCATGCCGACGGCCATGGTGGCGGCCGCGAAGCCGGCCACGCCGGCACCGATGACGACCACCCGGGCGCAGCGCACGCCGGGAACCCCCGACACCAGCACACCGCGGCCGCCGCCCGGCCGCATGAGGTGGTGGGCCCCCATGAGCGGTGCCATGCGCCCGGCCACCTCGCTCATGGGCGCCAACAGGGGCAAGGTGTGGTCCTCGTTGCGCACGGTCTCGTACGCGATGGCCACGTTGCCGGCGGCGACCAACGCGTCCGTGCACTGGCGGGAGGCGGCGAGGTGGAGGTAGGTGAACAGCGTCTGGTCCTTGCGGGCGCCGAGGAGCGGGAACTCCTCGGCGATGGGCTCCTTCACCTTGCAAACCAGGTCGGCCGACGACCACACGTCCTCGGCCGTGTCGACGATCTTCGCTCCGGTCCGGACGAAGTCGGCGTCGGGCATGGACGAGCCGTCGCCCGCCCCCTTCTGCACGTGGACCGTGTGTCCTGCGGAGGTGAGTTCGCGCACACCCGCGGGCGTCAGCGCCACCCGCCACTCGTCGGTCTTCGTCTCGCTGGGGACGCCGATGATCATCGCTACTCCTCGATGTTGCTCATCACGTGCTTGATGCGCGTGTAATCCTCGAACCCGTAGGCCGAGAGATCCTTGCCGTAGCCGGAGCGCTTGAACCCGCCGTGAGGCATCTCGGCCACCAGCGGGATGTGCGTGTTGATCCACACGCACCCGAAGTCGAGGTCGCGGGCCATGCGCATGGCCCGGCCGTGGTCACGGGTCCAGACCGACGACGCCAGGCCGTACTGCACACCGTTGGCCCACTGCAGCGCTTCCGCCTCGTCGCTGAACTCCTGCACCGTGATCACGGGGCCGAACACCTCGTTCTGCACCATCTCGTCGTCCTGGCGCAGACCCGCCACCACCGTCGGAGCGAAGCAGTAGCCGCGCTCCCCCACCGGTGTGCCGCCGGTGGCCACGGTCGCGTGCGCCGGCGTGCGCTCCAGGAAGCCGCGCACGCGGTCGAGCTGCTGCGCGTTGTTGAGCGGCCCGTAGTCGGCCTCCTCGTTGTCCGTGCCGCCCACCGTCGTGCCCTCGGCCTGTTCCACGAGCGCGGCGAGCAGTGCCTCGTGCACCCGGGGGCTGGCCAGCACGCGGGTGGCGGCGGTGCAGTCCTGCCCCGCGTTGAAGTACCCGGCCCCGGCGATCCCCTCGGCGGCCGCGGCGGGATCGGCGTCGTCGAACACGATGACCGGCGCCTTGCCGCCCAGTTCCAGGTGCACCCGCTTGAGGGTCGGCGCGGCCGCCGCGGCGACCTCCATGCCGGCACGCACCGAGCCCGTGACCGAAACCATGGCGGGCGTCTCGTGGACGACCAGTGCCCGGCCCGTGTCACGGTCGCCGCACACCACGTTGAAGACCCCGGGCGGGAGGTGCTCGGCCATGATCTCGGCCATCAGCAGCGCGGTGACCGGGGTGGTGTCCGAGGGCTTGAGCACCATGGTGTTCCCGGCCGCCAGCGCGGGCGCGAACTTCCAGACCGCCATCATCATCGGGTAGTTCCAGGGCGTGACGGCGCCGCACACGCCGAGCGGCTCGCGCCGGATGAAGGACGTGTGGCCGGCCATGTACTCCGCCGCGGCCAGGCCCTCGAGGTTGCGGGCGGCGCCGGCGAAGAAGCGGATCTGGTCGACCATGGGCGGGATCTCCTCGTCCATGGTGAGTTGGAACGGCTTGCCGGTGTTCTCGCTCTCGGCCTGGACCAGGTCCTCGGCCCGGGCCTCCAGGGCGTCGGCGATCCGGATGAGCGCCAGGCTCCGTTCCGAGGGGGTGGTCCGGCGCCAGGAGGTGAAGGCCTCGGCGGCCACAGCCAGAGCGTGGTCGATGTCGGCAGCCCCCGACACGGGCGCCTCGGCGAACGCCTCACCCGTGCTGGGGTCGATCAGGGGTGCGACGGGCCCGTCCTCGGCGTCCCGGTAGGCGCCCCCGACGAAGTTCTGCAGCGTGCGCATGCGTGTCCTTTCCTGGCCGGCCCTTGACTACAGAATCACAGAAGATCACGCTGCCAACAAGCGTTTCCGCAATATCGGGACCCTCATATGACGAATTCTGCTTGACTGAGGTCCTGAAGATGACACAATTCTGCAGACCGGGGCTCGCCCCCCGCCGTGACGACCGAAGAGAGGTGTGAGATGCCCGACGCCGACGGGTCGGCGGAGGTGGGCCTACAGGACGATCCGGTGCAGGCGACGAGCGCCCTTCTGGACGGGCCCAACCGGGCCATCATCGAGGCACTGCAGCGGGACGGCCGCCAGCCGTATGGCGCCATCGCCGAGGCGGTCGGGCTGTCCGAAGCGGCCGTGCGGCGTCGCGTCCAGCGCCTGCGGGAGTCGGGAATCATGCAGATCGTGGCGGTCACCGACCCGCTGCAGCTGGGCTTCACCCGGCAGGCCATGGTCGGCGATCTCGGTCGAGGGGGATTCGCGGAAGTGGCGGAGAAGCTGTCCGCCATGCCGGAGGTCGACTACGTCGTCATGTGCGCCGGCTCGTTCGACATTTTGGTCGAAATCGTGTGCGAGGACGACGAGGCTCTGCTCCACGTCCTCAACGACTCCGTGCGCTCCATTCCCGGCGTGCGCGCCACCGAGACGTTCATGTACCTGAAGTTGGCCAAGCAGACCTATACCTGGGGCACACGATGAGCGGCCCCGTCCCCAACGCGGAGGAGCAATGAACACCAGCCCGGAAAATTCGAACCTGAGCGACCAGGCGCGGCGCAACCTGTGGATGCATTTCAGCCGCATGGGCAGCCTACGAGACCCACGAGGTGCCGGTGATCGTGCGCGGCGAGGGCGCGTACGTGTGGGACCAGCACGGGAAGCGCTACCTGGACGGCCTGGCCGGCCTCTTCACCTCTCAGCTCGGCCACGGCCGTACGGAGCTGGCAGAGGCCGGGGCCAAGCAGGCCAGCGAGCTCGCCTACTTCCCGTTGTGGACGTATGCCCACCCCGCGCGCCATTGAGCTGGCCGAGCGGGTGGCGAGCTACGCCCCCGGAGATCTCAACCGCGTCTTCTTCACCACGGGCGGCTCCGAGGCGGTGGAGTCGGCGTGGAAGCTGGCGCGCCAGTACTTCCGCATCACAGGGGAGCCGCAGCGCACGAAGGTCATCAGCCGCTCCATCGCCTATCACGGCACGTCGCTCGGCGCGCTCTCCATCACGGGCATCCCGGAACTGCGGACACCGTTCGAGCCGCTGGTCCCCGGCGCCATCAAGGTGCCGAACACCAACTTCTACCGGGCCGAGCTGTTCGCCGACGACGAGGTGGCGTTCGGGCGGTGGGCGGCCGACGAGATAGAGCGGGCCATTGAGCGCGAGGGCGCCGACACGGTGGCGGCCGTGTACCTCGAGCCCGTACAGAATGCCGGAGGCTGCTTCCCGCCGCCCCCGGGGTACTTCCAGCGGGTGCGCGAGATCTGCGACCGCCACGGCGTCCTCCTGGTCTCCGACGAGGTGATCTGCGCCTTCGGTCGCCTCGGGCACTGGTTCGGAGCCATCCGCTACGACTACCAGCCCGACATCATAACGGTGGCCAAGGGCTTGACCTCGGGCTACGCGCCGCTCGGTGCCATGATCGCCTCCGATCGGCTGATGGAGCCCTTCCTGGCGCCGGGGGCGTCCTTCCTGCACGGGTTCACCTTCGCCGGGCACCCGGTGAGCTGCGCGGTGGCGCTGGCCAACCTCGACGTGTTCGAGGGCGAGCAGATCCTGCAGCACGTGCAGGCGACCGAGGCGGCGTTCCGGGCCGCGCTCGACGATCTGCTGGACCTGCCCATCGTCGGCAACGTGCGCGGGCAGGGTTCTTCTATGGAATTGAGCTCGTGAAGGACAAGGAGACGCGGCTCTCCTTCGACGACGAGGAGTCGGAGAAGCTGTTGCGCGGCTTCCTCTCGGGCGCCCTGTTCAACGCGGGTCTCATCTGCCGGGCCGACGACCGGGGCGACCCGGTGGTGCAGCTGTCTCCCCCCCTGATCTGCGGCCAGGAGGAGATCGACTTCATCGCCGGCACCCTGCGTGAGGTGCTGACCGAAGCCGGGAAGCAGACCGGCCTCATGCATCACGCGAGGACGACGGAGACGGCGGCACCGGACGCGAGCGGCATGGGGCGAGAAGGACTAGCAGGGACGGCAACCTCGGGCTATCAACGGCTCTCTCTGTGGTGGGAGGCCATCCCCGCCCCGTTGCCGCCGCGGCCCGCACTGACAGAGGACCTCGACGTCGACGTCTGCATCGTCGGGGCCGGATTCACCGGGCTGTGGACGGCCCATGCACTGGCGCTGGCCGACCCGACGCTGCGCGTGGTCGTGCTGGAGCGTGAGGTGGCCGGCTTCGGCGCGTCAGGACGCAACGGAGGCTGGTGCTCGGCCCTTTTCGCCACCTCCGACGCCGCGCTGGCCCGCCAGCACGGCCTCGACGCGATGCGCCAGATGCGCCGCGCCATGCAGGAGACGGTGGACGTCGTCGGAGCCAGCGCGGCCGCCGAGGGCATCGACTGTCACTTCGCCAAGGGAGGAACCATCGATGTCAGCCGCAGCGAAGCCCAGCAGCTGCGCGCGCTGGCCGAGGTCGACGAGGCGCGGGCGCTCGGCTTCGGGGAGAGCGACTTGCGTTGGCTGGGTCCCGACGAGACACGGGAATTGATCGGCGCGGCCGATGTGCGCGGGGCCACATTCACGCCGCACTGCGCGGCACTGCAGCCCGCGCTCCTGGCCCGCGGGCTGGCCGACGCGGTCGAACGACGCGGCGTCCGGATCTTCGAGCACACCGAGGTCCGCCGCATCGACGCCGGCGAGGCGGGCGACCGTCCGTCGGTGCGGGCGGGCGGCGGGACGGTCCGGGCGGAGTTCGTGGTGCGCGCCACCGAGGCGTGGACGGCGACCCTGCCGGGGCTCGAGCGCGCCGTGGTGCCGGTGTACTCGCTCATGGTGGCGACCGAGCCCCTCGGGGCCGACTTCTGGGCGCAGGCCGGGCTCGACGGGCGTGCCACCTTCACCGACTACCGACACATGATCATCTACGGCCAGCGCACGGCCGACGGGCGCATCGCCTTCGGGGGCCGTGGGGCCCCCTACCACTTCGCTTCGGCCATCTCCGAGAGCTTCGACCGGGAGCCCCAGGTCCACGCCCTGCTGCGCCAGACGCTGGCCGAGCTCTTCCCCCAGGTGGCGGACGCCCGCTTCACCCACGCCTGGGGCGGCCCACTCGGGATCCCCCGCGACTGGCACTCCTCGGTCGGGCTCGACCGTGCCACCGGGATCGCCTGGGCCGGCGGCTACGTGGGGGACGGCGTCTCCACGACCAACCTGGCCGGGCGGACACTGGCGGACCTGATCACGGGCGCCGACACGCCGCTGACCCGCCTGCCCTGGGTCGGGCACGTCTCCCCGCGTTGGGAGCCCGAACCGCTGCGCTGGTTGGGCGTCAACGCCGGGCTCTGGACGATGAAGCTGGCCGACCGCAGCGAGACCAGGCGCGGCCGCCCCAGCCGGCTGGCCGGAGCGATGGGACGCCTCCTGGGCCAGTGATTCGGTGCCACAATCGCGCCGTGCAGGAGACGGCGTCCGAGGCGATCACGAAGCTGATCTACACCTATGCCGAGCGGATCGACGCCGGCGATTTCGCCGGCGTCGCCGAGGTCTTCGCCCACGCGACGCTGACCTTCGAGGGTTTCGGCGACGCCGTCTCGGGTCGCGATGCCATTGCGGCGCTCTACGGCCGCACGACCCGCCGCTACGAGGACGGCACGCCCCGCACCAAGCACGTGATGACGAACGTCATCGTCGATGTGGCCGAGGATGGCGCGTCGGCGACGAGCCGTTCGTACTTCACCGTCCTGCAGGCCGTGCCCGGAGAGCTCGCGCTGCAGCCGGTGATCGCCGGACGCTACCGGCACGGCTACACGAAGGCGGACGGGCGCTGGGAGGTCGCCACCATGCACATCATCATCGACCTGGTCGGGGACCTCGGCCACCACATGCTGTTCGACCTGACGCCGTGAAGCTCTCGCTCGAGTACGGATGGCAGTGCGGGCCCGAGACGTTCTGGGCCCTGTACTACGACCCGGAGTTCACGGTCCGCATGCACCTCGAGGCGCTCGGGTCAACCTCGGCTGAGGTGGTCTCGCAGGAGGGTGACCTCTCGCGCGGCCTGGTGCGCACGTTGCGCTACGGGCAGCGCCCTAACATGCCGGGGCCTGTCCGCAAGATCTTCGGCGACGAGGTCATCACCACCGAGGTGAGCACCTACGACCCCGCCACGACGACGACGACCTTCACCATGACCCCGGGCACCATGGCCAACAAGACCCAGATTGAGGGGCGCATCGCCTTGGCGCGCCAGGCCGACCAGACGCTCGAGACCTTCGTCCTCGACGCCCGCGTCAAGATCTTCGGCGCCGGGCCGATCGTCGAGCGCTTCATTGAGCAGCAGGCCCGGTCCATGCAGAACCAGGCGGTCGACTTCATGCGGGGTCAGCTGGAAGGCTGACCCCGCAGGCCGTGCTAGCTGGCCGCGTTGATGGCAGCCACCTGCGCCGCGCTGAGGTGGACGACGTTCTTGGGGCTGCAGTTCCAGATCGACTGCGTCGGCGCCGTCAGCGCCTTGTCGTAGACGAAGCCACTGGTCTTGGCCTGGAGGATCGCGAAGCAGGGCGAGGGAATCGGGTTCCCGTCCGACGGCGCGAGCTGTGCCACCGGCGCCTCGATCCCGCCGGCGCTCCAGTCCTTCACGACGGAGGCCTTGTCCAACACGCAGGACACCGTCAGGTTGGCGCCACAGGCGCTGGCCTCCTTGGCCCACAGGAGCCACGACTCGGCGGCCTCTTCGTCGTCGAAGTCGATCGTGTCGCCCTTGGCGTACTTGTGCATGACGGTGACGAGTTGCTGGGTGGACGGGTTCTGTGAGGCCATCTCCAGCGGCCACCAGCCGGTCTCGACGTAGACGGGAGGCAGGTGCAGCCCCTGCATGCCCTGAATGGTCGACTGGGCGTAGAACTGCACGCCGAGGAGGACGAAGGCCGGGTTGTAGCCCGCCGTCGTCATCGCCTGGAAGTAGGGGGTGATGTTCCCGTCGTCGGACGGCCACACGGCCTGGTAGCCGCCGGTGGCCAGGGACTGGACATAGGGGGTCCAGTCGTTCACCAAGAGCGGCACCGTCTGGAACTGCTTGACGGTCCAGCCCATCGCCTCGGCGGCGTCCTCGTACTTCTTCTCGGGCTCGATGACGGCCGGATTGTTCTCGGCCCCCATGGAGGCGTTCTTCACCGCCGACGGATATTTCTTCGCCAACGATGAGAACCATCCGGCCGCGACATAGGCCGGGTTTGTGTTGCTGGGGCTGACCTGCAGGGAGGCTGAGCTTCCCGCGTCCGAGGTGAGGTAGCCGGTGATCTGGCCCAACCCGCACTTCTCCCGCACCGGCACGGCCGACTGGTCGAGCACGAGGCCGCCACCGATGGCCATGAAGTCGCTCTGGCAGCTCTCGTCGGTGACCTGCGCCGCATTGAACAACGCTGCATCGCGGTTGTCGATGACGATCTGACGGCCGTTGATGCCGCCGGCAGCGTTGCACCAGTCGGCGAAGGCCTTGCCGAATTGCACGAACTCCTTCTCGAGACCCGGCACCTCGGTGTTCGACTGGTCGTTGAACACGGCGATGTGGATGCTCTTGTCACCGACCCCCCGCACCGTCGAGGCACCTCCCGCACCGGACTCGCAGAGGGTGCCCACGCCGGGCCAGCTCCCGCCGCCTCCGCTGGCGGCAAGACCGCGCGTCGCCGCGGCTGCACCGCCCGCCCCGGACAGCGCGGCCACGCCGACGCCCGAGACCAAGGTTGCGCTGAGCAGCAGCGGAAGGAGCCTGCTGTGCCTCGCCTGCCGTCGCCTCTTCACACTCATACCCCCGGTCTCGCCTGACCCGCCCGAGCACGCTCTCGTCTGGAGGGCGGGCCACACCGGGCTTCTGAACCCCAGCAGTATGCAATATACGAAAGCGGAACAGGTGGCGCCCATCGCTCCGGGCCGCCCGGGGCTCGGGCCCCTGGTGGCGGGGCCCGAGAACCCACTTGACCAGGGGACCCGCCAGCACTCATTCTGTGGGCCGACACACCTTCGGTCGCTCGCCAGGGACGCGTACCGGGACCTGACAGGTGGGTGCGTGGACGCGAGACCGCAGGGGTTGCCGGGGGGCAGCCAGGGCCCGAGCCCGTCCTCCGGTCGCCCTCGGGGCGTCTGCGCCCCCGCGGAGGCGTACGACAAGGAGGTACTGACGGTGGCGATTGCCGAGGACCTGGCGGTCATCCACGAGCCCGACGTCGACGAGGCATTCCGACTCGAGCAGCACGGGATCGACTACATCCCCGAAAGCGAACGCTGGGCCACCCCGAGGGACATCTTCGGCATGTGGGCCGGCGCCAGCGTCCAGGTCGAGTACTTCATTTACGGGGCCATCCTGATGACGTTCGGGCTCACGTTCGCCCAGGTGCTCATCATCATCGTGGTGGGCAACCTGTCCTACTTCCTCCTCGGGCTCTGCTCGCTCCAAGGTCCGAACACCGGCACAGCAGTGTTCGCCATCAACCGGGCACCGTTCGGGCCCAACGGGTCCCGGCCCATCTCGTTCTTCAACTGGATCACCCAGATCGGCTTCGAGGTGGAGGGCCTCATCCTCATTGTGGGAGCCGCGCTCGTGTTGATGATCAAGGCCGGCTTCCTTCCCGGGAGCCCGGCCAAGGTCGTCCTGGTCATCGCGGCCGTGCTCATACAGGGGATCCTCCCGTTCTTCGGCCACGCCACCATCGTCAAGACGCTGCGGCTGCTGGTCATTCCGTTCGTGATCCTCTTCGCCATCATGCTGGGCTTCGCCATTCCGCACGCCAACCTGCACGTGGTCAAGACGAGCGGCGACTGGCAGGGCTTCACGGAAGCGCTCGCATTCACCATTGCGCTGAGTGGCCTTGGCTGGGCCGAGTGTGGCAACGACTACACCCGGTACTGCCCCACAAACACCTCCAAGAAGGGCATCGTCGGCTGGGTCTTCCTGGGCACGGCCGTTCCGGAGATCCTCATCATGACGCTCGGGGCGGTCGTCGGGACCTTCGTCCTCAAGATCGGCACCGGGGCGGGCGGCTTCCTCCCCTTTGCGCATCAGAGCGCCATCCCCTCCTGGTTCGTCGTGGTCTTCCTCCTCTTCGCCGTCGTCCAGCTCTTCGGCATCAACAGCCTCGACATGTACTCGTCGGGCGTGACTCTGCAGGCGATCGGCGTCCCCGTGAAGCGCTACCAGGCCGTACTCGTCGACTGCGTCATTGCGCTCGCCATCACAATGTGGGCCATCTTCAGCTCGTCGTTCACCCAGTACCTCGAGGATTTCGTGGACATCGTCATCGTCTGGATCGCTCCTTGGTGCGCCATCTTCCTCACCGACTGGGTCCTGCGCCGCTACCGCTACGTCCCCAGCGAACTGCAGAACACGGGTCGGACCTCTCTCTACTGGCGCAGCGGCGGCGTCTTCTGGCCCGCCATCGTGGCTCAGCTCATCGGCATGTTCGCAGCCATCTCGGCGCTCTCGGCGACGTTCCACCTCCCGCAGTGGCTGAACCTGATCACGTACCACACACGCGACGCCTACGGCTACGGCGGTGACTTCAGCGTGTTCCTCGGCCTCGGCGTCGGCGCGATCGTCTACGCCATATTGGCCACTCGCAGCGTGCGCAAGCAGGCCGACGCGCAGGAACAACTCCTCCGGGACGAGGGCTTGCTGCCGGCCGTCTGAGGTGGAGAGCAAATTGCCGGTTCGATCAAGGGGAGCAGACCGTTGAGCGGTGCCAACAAGTTCCGTCGCTTCGGCTCGATGGTGAAGCGCAGAGTCACAGCACAACGACAAACACTTGATTCACAAGCTCCTCCTACGGCGCTTGTGTCTGGACGCGTCTTCAAGGCCGCAGCCTCGTTGCCGATGCCCAGCGATCGGCTCAAGAGGGCTGTCGGACCTCCCGCAGCGTTCGAGGAGATCCCCTTGACGACAATCGGGCGCATGAGCATGGCAGGCATCAGGTCTGATGACGACGTCCTGGACATCGGATGTGGTGTAGGACGTACAGCACGGTACTTGTGCGACCTTGTGGGGTCCGAGGGGTCCTACGAGGGCTTCGATATCGCGGAGGCCGGCATCCGGTGGTGCCAGAAGAACATCACTCCTGCCTTTCCACATTTCCGTTTTCAGTGGACACCGGTTTTCCACCCTCATATCAACCCCGACCCCTCGCTTCCGCCGGCAACCGCCCTGGAATTCCCATACCCGGATCAATCATTTGACTTCGCGTTTGCGCACTCGGTCTTCACGCATCTCTTGCCGGATGTCACCCAGCACTATTTCGAAGAGGTAGCCCGCGTCCTGCGACCTGGGGGCATCCTCTACGGGACGTGGTTTCTGTTCGACGTCGGACCGTCACGCTGGGCGAACCCCCTGGCCACCGAAATGGAGAATGACCCCTCGGTGAATTCGCTGTGCTGAGACCATCGGCACCTGAATTCGCTGTCGCGTACAGCGAACAGTTTGTCCGGTCTGCGTTCGCGCGTGCCGAGCTTACCGTGGTCGAACCGATCCACTCCGGGGTCGGATTGCTGCAAGACGTCATCGTCGCCCGGAAGTAGCCCGCCTCTTCCACAGATCCAGGCGACTTTGTGCGAGTCCCTCGTCCGGTTCAGTCCCAGTCTTCGACGAGACCTCCCGAGGCGTCGGGATGGAACAGCGGCATGCTGCCGAGGGCGCGGACCAGGGAGGCGTCCTCACCCAGCGCGCGCCTCCAGGCACCGCCTTCGGTCATGAGGGTCCCGATGACGACCGGCTCTGCCGCCATGCGGCGGACCAGGCGAAGGGCCGAGGAGAGCGACGCGCCCGTCGAGATGACGTCGTCGACGACGGCCACCCGCCGCCCCCGTACGGCCGCGACCCGGGCCGGATCCATACGGAGCCGCTGCGGCGTGTCCGTCGTGATGGAGTAGACCGGCTCGGCCCACGAATCGCCGAGGTGGATCTTCGGCGTCTTGTGCAAAATGACGTAGTCGTCGAGACCCAGGGCGCGGCTCGCCTCAATGGCCAGGGGGATGCCCATGGTGGCGACGGAGACCACGATGTCCGGCTGCGCCGGGCGCATCAGCTCCGCCAGCTCGCGCCCGGCCGTCTCCGCGAAGGCCACACCCCAGTCGACCGTGATGAGCAGCGCGATCGTCAGCTC
This sequence comes from uncultured Acidimicrobiaceae bacterium, assembly GCA_963843365.1. Lineage (GTDB taxonomy): Bacteria > Actinomycetota > Acidimicrobiia > Acidimicrobiales > RAAP-2 > Bog-473. The sequence continues at coordinate 631,850 of CAWJKG010000002.1, forward strand.
GTCGGAGAGGGCGACGAGCGGGAGCTCCATCTCCTGGCTCCCGACCGTGGTCGTGTAGGTACGATCGGCGGCCGTGGACATGGGTCTTCCGTCCGAGCATATGTCCCCTGCTGAACCCCTTGGGGATGCGCTGGTCGCCGAGATGCTGGCCGCCGCCGTCGCCGAGGCGCGTCACGGTCTTTCCGAGGGCGGCATCCCGATCGGCGCCGCCCTCTTCCATACCGACGGCACGTTGCTCGGCCGCGGCCACAACCGCAGGGTCCAGGACGGCGACCCTTCCATGCACGCCGAGACGTCCGCCTTCCGCAATGCCGGGCGGCGACGCGACTATGGCGACTGCGTCATGGTGACCACGCTCTCCCCGTGCTGGTACTGCAGCGGACTCCTGCGGCAGTTCGGCATCGGCACCGTCGTCATCGGCGAGGCGCGGAACTTCGAGGGTGGCCACGCCTGGGTGGCCGAGCACGGCTGCCGGGTCGTCCTCGTCGACGACCCGGAGTGCACGCAGATACTGGCCGAGTTCATTGCGGCCAACCCCGAGCTGTGGCACGAGGACATCGGCCTGTAGGTCGGCTCAGTCCGGAGGCCCGAAGAGCCGGTCCCCGGCGTCGCCCAGACCGGGCACGATGAAGCCGGCCTCGTTCAGCTCGGCGTCCACGGCGGCGCAATACACCCGCACTCCCGGATGCTGGCCCCCGAAGGCGGCCAGGCCGGGCTCGGAGGCCAAAATGCAGAGGGCCACGATCTCCGCGGCTCCGCGCGACCGCACCAACTCGCAGACCTGACCCAAGGAGCCGCCCGTCGCGAGCATGGGGTCGCACACAATGACCCGGCGCCCGCTGAGGTCCCGCGGGAGACGGTTGAGATACACCTCGGAGCGCAGCGTCGTCTCGTGACGGCGGAGGCCGACATGCGCCACCTCGGTCAGCGGCACGATCTCCTGGATGGCCTGGATCATGCCGAGTCCGGCCCGCAGGATGGGCACGAGCAGGACGACCTCGTCGACGCGGCGCGCCGGCGCGGCCGCTGCGACCGGCGTGTCGACGGCGACCTCCCGGGTGCCCAGGTCGCGCAGCGCCTCGTAGGCCAGAAACCCGGACACCTCGGAGATCAACTGGCGGAAGGAGTCACCACTGGTGTGGCGGTCCCGCAACTGAGCCACCCGGTGGGCCAGGAGCGGGTGGTCGACGACGGTGACGGCGGTCACGAAGGGCCGCCCTCGACGGCCTGCACCAGATCGGCGAGGGTCCGGCGCAATTCCAGGGTCGCCCGGTCGGCTCGGGTATGGACCTCCGCCGTGGGGTCGAGCGGCAGCACCAGCTCGTGGTACGCCTCCTGGATCCGGAGGTCCTCACGAAGGACCGCGACCTCGAACGCCACGGCGTCGGCCATGCGCGCCTCGTCGTGCCCGAGGTCGTCGCGCCACAGCGTGGTGAAGAGCCGGCAAGTGTCGACGGTCTCGGGCTGAATGAAGAAGCCGATCACGTTGGAACCGCCCGCCTCGACGAAGTCGATGCGGAGACGGAGGTGGAACGGCGCGCTGAGCCGGTAGGTGAGCCGACGCGTCTGAATCAGGGGGCGCACCCCGGTCGCCACGTCGGGATCCTCCCGATGGGCGAAGGGATGCTCGTAGGACACGCTGAACGACCAGTCGTCGCGCGCCACGGTGAAGGGAGCGACCTCGGCCGCCTCGTCGGTGCCGAAGGTGCCGGCGTGGACGAAGGGGAAGTGGGCGATATCGAGGAAGTTGTCCGCCAGCAAGCCCGCCGAACCCCGGGCCCGCAGCGTCGGCAGCACGCCCTCCATGAAGGAGGGGTCGTCCGCTTCGGGGACCGACCCCAGCGGCGCGATGGGCGGTTCGGGGGCGAGGAACACCATGCCGTGCGACTCGGTGACACCCTCGGCGGCCGTCAGGCGCGCCGCCGGTGGGAGCGTCGCCCCGTCCCCCAGTGCGGGAATCTCGACGCAGCGGCCGTCGGCGTCGAAACGCCAACCGTGGTAGGCACATTGGAGTACCCCGCCCTCGCACCGGCCGAGCGTGAGTGGGCAATGCCGGTGGGGACAGCGGTCGGCAAAGGCACGCACCAGGCCCTCGGCTCTGTAGAGGACCCAGGGCTCACCCAGCAGCATGACGCCATGGGGCTGTTCCGTCACCTCCCCGGAGCGGGCCACCGGGTGCCAGCAGCGACGCAGGGCGGGGTCGGTGTTGGTAAGCGCGCGGACCACCCAGCCACCCTGGTGCGCCGGAGTGCGCGGCGTCAAGGACGACTGCGGCCTGCCAGCCCTACAGTGTCGGTCGGAGCATTTGGGACAAAAGTCCGGCCCGAATTCCGGACGTATGTCCCTAGCGGACAGGTGACGGCCCGCTCCACACTGAGGCGGGCACGAGCCGGATCGCGGCGTGAGGACGAACCGACACGAAGGGACACGGTGGACGCAGGAGCGAACGCGACCAGGGATCATCCTCTCCCGACACGGCCGGAGCACCAGGGCGGTCCCTTCGACCCCCGGCTGCTGCACTACGCGCAGGCGACCCGCCGCTTCCTCATTCTCGCCGTCGCCATCGGCGGTGTGACGGCCTTGCTCTTGATCGCCCAAGCATGGCTGATCGCAGAGATCGTGGCCGGAGCCTTTCTCCACCACCGCTCGCTCGAGTCGCTCCGTGGCCTGCTGCTCGCGCTCCTCGCCGTCATTGCACTCAGATCGATCCTTGCCTGGGCCGCCGAACGCACCGCCCACCGGGCCTCCGCCTCGGCGAAGTCGGAACTGCGCCGGGCTGCCATTGAGCACGTCGCCGCACTGGGACCAGCCGGGGTCGAGCGTTCCGAACCAGGACGGCTGACGACGCTCATCACGACGGGCATCGACGCGCTCGACGGCTACTTCGCCCGGTACCTGCCGCAACTGTTTCTCGCCGTGATCGTGCCTGTCGCCGTGATCGCCGTCGTGGCCGGCGCTGACTGGGTCAGCGCGGTGCTCATCGCCGTGAGCATCCCACTCATCCCCATCTTCATGGCGCTGGTGGGCGCGACGACGAGAGATCGGACGGCGGCCCGCATGCGAGCGCTCCAAAGGCTGGCCGGCCACTTCCTCGACGTCGTGGCCGGCTTGCCCACGCTCAAGATATTCGGTCGGGCGAAGGCACAGGCAAAGTCCATTGCCGATGTCACCGACCGCTACCGCACCACCACGCTTGCCACGCTCCGTCTCACATTCCTGTCCTCGTTGGTACTGGAACTGCTGGCCACGGTGTCGGTCGCGCTCGTGGCTGTCGCTGTCGGGCTCCGACTGCTCGGCGGTGACATGTCGTTCCGTGACGCCTTGTTCGTCCTCGTTCTGGCGCCGGAGGCGTATCTCCCTCTGCGCGCCCTCGGGGCCAACTACCACGCCAGTGCGGACGGGATGCAAGCCGCCCAAGACCTCTTCACATTGCTGGAGGAGCCTGCGGTGAGCCCCGCCGGCGGCTCGAGGCAGGCGGCGGACACGTCCATCCGCATCCGCGGGCTGGAGCTCACCTACCCGGGTCGGAGCGTGCCGGCGCTGGCCGGTGCGGACCTCGCCGTCGCACCGGGCGAGATCGTCGCCCTGACCGGACCGAGCGGGTGCGGCAAGTCGACCTTGCTGGCGGTCATCCTCGGGCTGCGCCTCCCCGATGCGGGCTCGGTGACCCTCGGCGGCGTCGACCTCGGCGCCCTGAATCTGGAGGAGTGGCGTCGCCACGTTGCCTGGGTACCGCAGCAACCTCACCTCTTCGCACGGACCGTGGCCGAGAACGTCCGGCTCGGGTGTCCGGGCGCTTCCGACGCGGCCGTCGCCGACGCGCTCGAGGCCGCCGGGCTCACCGAGGTCGTGTGCCGCCTCCCCGATGGGGTCGACACGCGGCTAGGCGAGGGTGGGACAGGACTGTCCACCGGAGAGCGCCAGCGCGTCGCTCTGGCCCGGGCCTTCGTGCGCGACGCCCCCCTCCTCCTGCTCGACGAGCCGACCGCCAGTCTCGACGGGGAAACCGAAGCGGACGTCCTGTCCTCCGTGCGCCGCCTCGTCACAGGGCGCACTGCGCTGATTGTGGCGCACCGCCCGGCGCTGGCTGCGCTGGCCGACCGGGTCGTCGCGCTCCCCGCGCCGGAAGTGGTGACGACGTGAGCGATCGGCGCGCCGGCATCGCCCGGACCCTCGGCATCGCCCGCAGCGCCCGCCGACGGCTAGCCGAGGCATCGCTCCTCGGCGCCGGTGCCATCGGCGCTTCCATCGCGCTCGATGGGCACATCGGCCTGGTTGATCTCCCGTGCAGCCCAGCACCCGTCCGAGGCCTCCCTCACCCTGGCCATCGTCGGCGTCCAGTTCTTCGGGCTCAGCCGGGGTTTCTTCCGCTACGGCGAGCGCCTGGTCGGACACGACGCCGCGCTCCGAGTCCTGGCGGACCTGCGCGTACGCGTCTTCGAACGTCTGGAGGCGGTGGCGCCCAGCGGCATCCCGGTCTTCCGTCGGGGGGACCTGGTGGCGCGGTTCGTCGACGACGTCGACTCGCTCCAGGACGTGGTGTTGCGCGTCCTGCAGCCATTCCTCGTGGCGGCCCTCGTCGGGACCGGCACGGTGGCCGTGCTGTGGTGGATCCTCCCGCAGGCAGGGGTGGTGCTCCTGGTCGCCCTCCTCCTCTCCGCCACCGCGGTCCCCTGGCTCACGGGTCGTCTGGCCGGGCGTGAAGAGTCCCGGCAGGCCACCGTCCGCGGTCAGCTCACGGCAGGCGTGGTCGACCTCGTCGACGGCGCCCGCGAGCTGCTCGTCATGGGCGCCGTCGCCGGACAGGTGCAACGTATCGATGCGTCGGACGGCGAGCTCCGAGAGGTGGCACGGCACGGAGCCGCCACCACGGGCGTCGGCCTCGCTCTGACCACCGCGCTCGCCGGGCTGGCCAGCTGGGGCGCCCTCACCCTCGGAGTCCACGCCTGCCACGCCGGCTCGCTCAACGGCGCCCTTCTGGCCGTGCTGGCCCTCGTGCCACTGGCTGCCTTCGAGCTGGCCTCGCCGTTGCCGGCGGCCACCCAGTCGCTGCAACGCTCCCGTGTGGCCGCGGCGCGGGTGTTCGAGGCCATCGACGCACCCGCCGTCGTCAACGACCCGGCGCGGCCGGTGACGCTCGATGACGCCCCGCACACCCTCGTCCTGCGCGACGTCTGGGCCTCGTATCCGGGCGCAGGGCGGGCCGCGTTGCGCGGCGTGGACCTGCAACTGACTCCCGGTCGGCGCGTGGCCCTCGTCGGTCCCAGTGGGGCCGGAAAGTCCACTCTGGCCGACGTGCTCGTGCGTTTCCTGCCCGCCGACGCGGGGGAAGCAACGCTGGACGGCATTCCGGTGGAGCGCCTCGCCGCCGACGAGGTGCGCCGGATTGTCGGGCTGGTCGAGCAGAACCCCCACTTCTTCGACACCACACTGGCGGAGAATCTCCGGGTTGGCCGGCGTGACGCGAGCGACGCGGAGCTGTCCGCCGCGCTCGGGCAAGTCGGTCTTGGCGACTGGCTGGCCGGCCTCCCCGACGGGCTGGCCACCGCGGTCGGAGCGCAGGGCGGACGCCTGTCAGGTGGGCAGCGCCAGCGGATCGCCGTGGCACGTGCCCTGCTGGCGGAGTTCTCGATCCTATTGCTCGACGAGCCCTGCGAGCATCTCGATCCCCCGGCAGCCGATGCGCTCAGGGCCGACCTGCTGACGCTCACCGAAGGCCGCTCGACCCTGCTCATCACCCACCGGCTCGCCGGCCTCGAAGAGGTGGACGAGATCGTCCTCATCGTCGATGGGCGCGTCCTCGAGCGGGGCACACATCGCGATCTCCTGGCGATCGGAGGCCGCTACGCCGCCCTCTGGTGGGATGAGCGTATGACCGACGGACCGGTGCTCCATGCGCCACGAACCAGAAGCCATTCGACTGACGGGACGGATTCCGCCGCCGCCGACGTCTCCAGAGAAGGGAACGAACAACCGTGAACCTCGACCTCGCCCGATGGCAGTTCGCGCTGACGAGCATCTACCACTTCCTCTTCGTCCCGGTCACCATCGGACTTGCCTTCCTGGTGGCCCTCCTGCAGACCGCCTGGTACCGCAACGGTGACGAGACCTACCGCCGTCTGGCCCGCTTCTTCGGCGCTCTGCTCCTCATCAACGTCGCCATCGGCGTGGTGACCGGGCTGATTCAGGAGTTCGAGTTCGGCATGAACTGGTCCGCCTACTCGCGTCTCGTCGGCAACGTGTTCGGTGGCCCGCTGGCCATGGAGGGCCTGGTGGCGTTCTTCCTCGAGTCGACGTTCCTGGGCATCTGGATCTTCGGATGGAACAGGCTCTCCAAGAAGGCGCACCTGACCACCATCTGGCTCGTCGCCGCCGGGACCATGCTCTCGGCTGCGTTCATCATGGCTGCGAACTCGTGGATGCAGCATCCCGTCGGCTACGCCATCAACAAGCAGACAGGACAGCCCCAACTGACCAACATCTGGGCACTCTTCACGAACCCCGTGTTCGTGTGGAGCTACATCCATGTGCTGTTGGCCTCCCTCGTCACCGGCGGGGTGCTCATGCTGGCCGTGGCCGCCTGGCACCTGCGCCGCCAACAGCAGGTCGAGGCGTTCAAACGGGCCGCGGTCATCTCCCTGGCCGTGCTGATTCCCGCGGTCACGCTCGCCCTCTTCGTCGGGAGCGAGCTCGGCGTCGTCGAAGCCACGTACCAGCCGATGAAGATCGCGGCGGCCGAGGCCCAGTGGAACACCTGCGACAGCCACTGCTCCTTCTCGGCGTTCCAGATCGGCGGAGGCAACAACGACCACACGCCGACTCAGATCATCGAGATCCCGAGCCTCCTGTCCATACTGGCGACGAACAGCCCGAACGGGAAGGTGGAGGGCCTCACGCAGCTGAACGCCCAGTACCAGAAGGAGTACGGACCGGGGGACTACGTCCCGAACGTCTTCATTCAGTACTGGTCCATGCGCGTGATGGCGTACCTGGCCACGCTCGTCTTCGTCTTTGCCCTCTGGGGAGGATGGCTCCTCTATCGGCGGAGGATGGAACACGCAAAGTGGTTCCTCCGAATAGCGCCCTGGGTGGTGATCCTGCCCTTCCTCATCAACACCGCCGGCTGGATGCTGGCCGAGAACGGACGCCAGCCCTGGATCGTCCAGGGACTGATGAAGACGGCCAACGGGGTCTCGCCCTCCGTGTCGGCCACCGACATCTGGATCTCCATCATCGTCTTCGTCGCCGTCTTCGCCGTATTGGGCGTGGCCGACGCCTGGCTCATGATCCGCTACGGCCGACGCGAGCTCGGGCAGGATCCGCTGGCCAAGATCACCTCGCCCGACGACGACGCCCCTCCGTCCATTTCCCACGATTCGTCCGACGAGGACGAGTCCGCCCTCGTCTACTAGGAGCAGATCATGACACTCGGAGATCTCTGGTTCATCATCGACGTGCTCTTCTGGGTCGGCTTCTTCGTGCTGGAAGGATTCGACTTCGGCGTCGGCATGCTGCACTCGTTCCTCGGCCGCACGGACACGGAACGCCGGGTCATCGTCAACACGATCGGCCCGGTGTGGGACGGCAACGAGGTGTGGCTGATCGTCGCCGGCGCAGTCATCTTCGCCGCGTTCCCCGGCTGGTACGCCACCATGTTCTCGACCTTCTACCTGGCGCTCGTCGTCCTCCTGCTCGCCCTGATGGTCCGTGGCCTCGCGTTCGAATATCAGCGCAAGTTCGACGACCCTCGCTGGCGTTCGAGCTGGCGCTGGGGGCTGACGATCGGCAGCGCGCTGATCCCGCTCCTCGTTGGCGTAGCCCTGGGCGACCTGCTGCACGGGCTGCCCATCAACGGCGCCCATCAATTCACCGGGAGCTTTTGGACCCTCTTGACACCCTTCGGGCTGTGGACCGGAATCACGCTCCTGGTGCTCTCGCTCTTCATGGGTGCCACCTACCTCACCCTCAAGACCACCGGCGAACTGTACGCAGCGAGCGCAGCGCGCCTCCGTCGTGATCGGTGCGGTGGCGATCCTGGTGACATTCGGGTTCATGACGTGGATGCACGTCGGCCTCAGCACCGGCTTCGTGCCCAAACCCATTGAGGCATTGGCGCTCATGGCCGTGATCGCGGCCGCGTGGCTGGCCTCCGCCAAGGCGGACGGGTGGGCCTTCACCGCGGCCGCCGTCGGCATCGCAGGAACGGTGGGATCCATCTTCCAGGAATTGTTCCCGCGGGTCATGATCTCGACGACGAACGCGGCCTACGACCTCACCGTGAACAACACGGCGAGCCCGCCGTACACGCTCAAGGTGATGACCGTCGTGGCGGTGATCTTCTTCCCGTGCGTCCTCGTGTACCAGGCCTGGGGCTACCACATCTTCCGCAAGCGGCTGTCGGTGCCGCGGGTCAGCGGAGACGATGTGCCCGCTCCACCCGCGGCGCAGGCGGAGGCCGAGAAGACCTGAGGAGCAGGCCTTCTAGGCGAATTCCTGCTCCTCGGCGTGGACGTAGATCTTCATGTCGAGGCCCAGGATCGGCACGCCTCCTTCGGGTGCCGGCCCTTCCTCCCGCATCCGTTCGAGGTGCGCATTGAGGTCGGCCCGGGAGACCCAGAGCTCGAAGAGCCGCACGATCGCCGGGTCGACGGCATCGGCGCTCATGGCGTACTGCAGGCACCCGCGGTCCTGTCTCGAGGCCATGATCGACTGTTTCCGACCCTCCAGGAACTCGGCGCGCCGTTCGGGGTCCACGGTGAAGGTGCCGGCAACGATCAACAAGTCGTCGGCCACGGCTCAGAGCCCCGGGCTGCTGTGCATGATGCCCCCGTCGGCGAAGATCGTCGTGGCCGCAAGGTAACTGGCACCGGCGCCGGCCAGGAAGGCGACGACCGAGGCGATCTCCTCGGGTTGCGCGAGCCGACCGAGCGGAATGGCGGCGTTGAGCGTGGCCAGCACGGCGGGGTCGGCCACGGTCTGCGCGTTGATCGGCGTGTCCACGGCCCCCGGGCCCACACCGACGACGCAGATGTTGTGCGGCGCCAGTTCGACGCCGGCCGTCCGGGTGAGCATGCGCATGCCGCCCTTCGACAGGCAGTAGGGCGTGTTGCCCGGCATGGGCCAGTCCTCGTGCACCGAGGTCATGTTGATGATGCGACCGCCATCCCCCTGGGCGATCATCTGCTTGGCCGCCAGCTGCGTGCCGAAGAAGGCGCTCTTGAGATTGATGGCCAGCACCTTCTCGTACTGCTCCTCCGTGGTGTCGAGGACGGACGTGCGCGTCTCGATGCCGGCGTTGTTCACCATCACGTCGAGACGCCCGAAGGTCTTGACCGCGGTGTCGACCATGCGTTGCAGATCCTCGACCTTGGAGACGTCGGCTTCCACGCCGACCGAGTTCTCCCCGAGCGCATGCAGCTTCTGCTCCAGCTCCTCGGTGGCCTGCTCGTTGGTGACGTAGTCGATCACCACCTTGGCACCCTTCGCCGCCAACGCCAGGACCACGGCCTTGCCGATGCCCGTGTTGCCCCCGGTGACGATGGCGACCTTGCCCTCGAGCTCCTCGGCCATTGGATGCCTCCCTTTCGCGCCCGCGTGGCGCCTCGAGCGATGGCCCGTACGCTAGCCATCGCGGTGCGAGCCGGGAGCGTTGTCACTGTCGCGTCACCTTCCCGAGACACCCGCAGCGCAAAGGGGCATAGCATCGGCTCGATGACCGCTACCGCCGAGGAAGTCAGCCTCGAAGCCTTTCCCCCCATCGCCCAGTACGGCTTCCTGTCGGACTGCGAGAACAACTGCCTGGTCGCGCCGAACGGATCGGTCGAGTGGCTGTGCCTGCCACGGCCCGATTCGCCCAGCGTGTTCGCCTCCGTGCTCGACCGCTCCGCCGGCAACTTCCGCTTCGGGCCCTACAACACCGTGGTCCCGCACCAGCGCCGCTACATCCCGGGGACCATGGTGCTCGAGTCGACGTGGCATACGCCGACCGGGTGGCTCATCGTCCAGGACCTGCTCGTCGTGCAGCCGGTCTCCGACGAGACGCGGCGCGCCGACTACCGCCGCGCGCCCGGCGAATCCGCCGCCTGCGCCACCTTGCTGCGCCTGGCCACCTGTATCGAGGGCCACGTCGAAGTGGTGGTCAACGTCGTGCCCGTCTTCGAATACGGACTGGCCACGGGCACATGGTCGTACGAGGGCGACGGGTACGGCACCATGACGGTATGCCCGCCGGAGGGAGACCCCTCGCTCACCTTGACTGCGAGCATGCGCCTCGGCTCGGCCGGCGCTCGCTGCTACGGGCGCACGACACTCCAGAAGGGCGAGACGGCCTTCGTCGCCCTCTCGTGGGACGGCCACCCGCCGGCCGACCTCGAGGAGGCTCAGACCCAGTTGGCCTCGACCGTGTCCTACTGGCGGGAGTGGCTGTCGAACGGCACCTTTCCCGACCACCCGTGGCGCAGCTACATGGAGCGCAGCGCCCTCACGCTGAAGGGTCTGAGCTATGCCCCCACCGGGGCCATCATGGCGGCGCCCACCACGTCGCTACCCGAGACGCCCGGCGGGGCGCGCAACTGGGACTACCGCTACACCTGGATCCGCGACTCGTCCTTCATGCTGCGCTCCCTCTACCGCCTCGGCTTCGACTGGGAGGCGTTGGAGTACTTCGCCTTCGTCCTGGAGGCGCTCGCCGGCGGGACGGGCGACTTCGAGCTGCAGATCATGTACGGGATCGACGGACGCAAGGATCTGACCGAGCGGACCCTCGATCACCTGACCGGGTGGCGCAACTCGCGGCCTGTCCGGGTGGGCAACGGCGCCTGGGACCAGCACCAGAACGATGTGTGGGGGATGATCCTCGACGCGGTGGACATCCACCTCCGCCAGGTCTCGTCCCAGATCGTCAAACCCGTCTGGGAAGGGGTGGCGAAGCTGGTCGACTCGGCCATCGCGCACGCGGGCGATCCCGACCAGGGCATCTGGGAGATCCGCGGCGATCCCCAGCACTTCACGGCCTCCAAGGTGCTGTGCTGGGTCGCCATGGACCGCGGCGCCGACCTGGCCCGCGGCCGCAACGACGACGAGCGGGCCCACGCATGGCGCAAGGAGGCGGACGACCTCAAGGCGGAGATCCTCGACAAGGGCGTCGGCGACACGGGGCCGTTTCCGTCAGCACTACGCAAACGACGAGCTCGACGCATCGCTCTTGCTCATCCCCATTCTCGAATTCCTGCCCGCCGACGACGAGCGTGTGCGCGCCACCGTGCTCGCCATCGCCGACGAGCTGACCGAGGACGGACTGGTCCTGCGCTACAGGGTCGACTCGACGGACACCGGATTCGAGGGCAAAGAAGGCACCTTCACCATCTGTTCTTTCTGGCTGGTGACGGCCCTGTGCATGATCGGCGAGCAGGAGCGGGCGCGTACCCTCTGCAAGAAGTTGCTCAACTTCGCCGGCCCGTTGCAGCTCTATGCGGAGGAGATCGACGCCGACACGGGCGAGCACCTCGGGAACTTCCCCCAGGCGTTCACGCACCTGGCGCTCATCGACGCGGTGGGCCGGCTGATCGAAGCCGAGACGACTGCGTCTTGATCTGGCGAGTGCCATGACGGACACGCCCCGGCATCGTGTGGTGGTCGTCGGTGGCGGCTTCGGGGGCCTGACCGCCGTACGGCTGTTGACCCGATCCGACCTGGACATCACGCTGATCGACCAGCGCAACCACCACCTCTTCCAGCCGCTCCTCTACCAGGTGGCGACGGGCATCCTGTCGCCCGGCTCCATATCGCCCGTGCTCCGCCACACGCTGCGCCGGCGCAAGAACGTCAGGGTCGTGCTGTCCCGGGTCACCGGGTTCGATCTGGAGGCGCGCGTCGTGCACACCGCGGCCCTCCCCGGCGAGATCAACGAGTTCGGCTACGACAGCCTCATCGTCGCGGCCGGAGCCGGGCAGTCCTATTTCGGCCACGACGAATTCGCCATGATCGCCCCGGGGATGAAGACGATCGACGACGCCATGGAGTTGCGCCGCCGCGTCTACGGGGCGCTCGAGCTCGCCGAGAACCTGAAGGATGTCGCGCTCCAGCGTTTCTGGATGACCTTCGTCATCGTCGGCGCCGGGCCCACCGGGATTGAGCTGGCCGGCCAAATCCGCGAACTCGCCACGCGCAGCCTCACGCGCGACTTCCGCAGCATCGATCCGGGTTCGGTCCGGGTCATTGTGGTCGACGGCGGCAAGGAGCCGCTGGCCAACTTCGGGCACCAACTCTCGGGGCGGGCCCACGCCGAGCTGGAGAAGATGGGCGTCCAGTTCCAGATGGGCCTGCGCGTCGTGGGTGTCGATCCCTTCGGCGTCGACACCCTGGGGGGCAACGACGAGAAAGGCCGCATTGAGTGCGGCACCGTCATCTGGGCCGCCGGGGTCCAGGCCTCACCACTGGCGCGCCTGTTGGCCGAGGCAACCGGGGCCGAGACCGACCGGGCCGGCCGGATCGCCGTGCGGCCCGACCTCAGCCTGCCCGGGCACCCCGAGGTCTTCGCCATCGGGGACATGGCGGCCCTCAACGACCTGCCCGGTGTGTGCGAGGTCGCCATGCAGGGCGGCCTGCACGCGGCCAACACGATCAAGCGCAGGCTGAAGGGTTCGGACAGCGTGCCGTTCAAGTACCGCGACCTCGGCAGCGCGGCCGCCATCGGCCGCTTCAAGGCGATCGTGAGCGTGGGGCCGGTGCGCCTGAGCGGCTTTCCCGGCTTCATCGTCTGGATGTTCGTGCACCTCGCCTTCCTCAGCGGCTTCGGGCACCGCTTCACGACACTGCTGCGCTGGGGTCGGGCGATGATCGGGCGCGCCCGGCCCGAACGCGTGTTCAGCGTCGGGCACACGGGTGGCGATCTGAGCCTGCCCGACGAGGTGAAGGCCAAGGTCCTGCCCAAGCCCTTCCCCGTTCTGGAGGACCAGGTCGGGTGGGCCGAGCTCGTCTCGCGGGTCGGTTCACCCGGAGGCGGAGACAGCGGCGCCACAGGAGGCACCGTCCCGGCCTGACTGCGTGGCACACCGTCCGCGGGAGCCAACTACATTCGCCGGATGATCCTCGACCGTTTCCTCGTCACCGACCAGGCCGCCATCGTCACCGCCAGCGGACGCGGCATCGGTGCCGCCACCGCCGTGGCCCTGGCGGAGGCGGGCGCGGACGTCGTGCTGGCCGCCCGCACCGAGGACCAGCTGCGCGCCGTCGCCGCCCAGGTCGAGGGCGCCGGCCGCCGCGCCGTCGTGGTGCCGGGCGACCTGACCGACTTCGACCTCATGGCCTCGCTGGCCGAGACCGCCTTCACCGAGTTCGGCCGCCTCGACATCATCGTCAACAACATGGGCGGGACGATGCCACGGCCACTCCTCGACACCTCCCCCCGCTTCCTCGAGGAGGCCTTCCGCTTCAACGTCTCGGCGGGGCACGCGCTGATCCGGGCCGGCGTCCCCCGCATGCTCGAGGGCGACCACCCGGGCGGGGCGATCGTCAGCATCTCGTCGGTGATGGGTCACGTGGCCGGGCGTGGCTACGTGGGGTACGGCACCGTGAAGGGCGCGCTCGAGCAGTACACCCGGCTGGCCTCACGCGACCTGGCGCCGCGCATCCGGGTCAACGCCATCGGTGTGGGCTCAACCGCCACGTCGGCCCTCGACATCGTGATGTCGAGCGACGAGTTGCGTACGGCGATGGAAGACGCCACCCCGCTGAAGCGCCTGGGCCACGTGGACGACATCGCGTCGGCGATCCTCTACCTGGTGTCGCCGGCGGGCGGTTACGTCACGGGCAAGATCCTTGAGGTCGACGGCGGCCTGCAGTCGCCCAACCTCGAATTCCCGCTTCCCGACCTCTAAAGCCCCCGACTCCCAAGGAGCCACACCTCATGTCGTACCGCGTCGTGCAATGGAGCACCGGCAACGTCGGACGCCACACCCTCGCCGGCATCGACGCCCACCCCGAGCTCGAGCTCGTCGGGCTCTTCGTCTCGAACCCGGAAAAGGTCGGCCGCGACGCCGGAGAGCTGGCCGGCCTGGGTCACAGCATGGGCGTGCACGGGACGAGCGACGTCGACGAGCTGCTCGCTCTGCGGCCCGACTGCATCGTGCACACCGCCATGGCCGACGATCGCATCTTCGAGGCGCTGCACGATCTGGAGCGCTTCCTCGCCGCCGGCTGCAATGTGGTCTCGTCGAGCCCGGTGATGCTGCAGTACCCGGCGCCGGACGACCCGCTGGCGGAGCCCGTGATCGCGGCGGCCCGCAAGGCGGGCGTCTCCCTCTTCGTGAACGGCGTCGACCCGGGGTTCGCCAACGACGCGCTCCCGCTCGTCCTCTCCGGCGTGAGCGAGCGCATCGAGGAAGTTCGCTGCTCCGAGGTCCTCAACTACAACACGTACAACCAGCCCATGGTGCTGTTCGACATCATGGGCTTCGGGGGTGCGATGGACGAGGTGCCCTTCCTTCTCACTCCCGGCGTCCTGACCATGGCCTGGGGCTCCGTCGTGCGCCAGATCGCGGCGGGCCTCGGGGTGGACCTGACCGACATCACCGAATGGTACGAGCGCGAAGCGGCGCCTGAGGACTTCGCCGTCGACGCCGGGACGATCGAGGCGGGCACCGCCGCTGCACTCCATTTCGAGGTGCGCGGCATGGTCGGCGACCGCGCCGTCGTCGTGCTCGAGCACGTGACGCGCCTGCGTGACGACCTCGGGGCCGCCTGGCCCCAGCCCGCCGGGCAGGGCTGCTACCGCGTGCAGATCACGGGAGAGCCCAACTACACGCTCGACCTCCAGCTGATGGGGACCGACGGCGACCACAACACGGCGGGGCTGAAGGCAACGGCGATGCGGCTCGTCAACGCGGTGCCCGCCGTGATCGCGGCGCCGCCTGGCCTCGTCACTGCGCTCGACCTTCCCCTCGTCACAGGTCGTGGCCTCGTCGTCACCTGACGGCTGCATCAGGCGTTGCCACCTGGTTGCACCTGGACGCACAATTCTGGGAAAGAAATGAGGGCCCGCCGTCAAGCCGGCCACCCCAGCTGGCGACTACAGAGGTGTGCCCACCGAACCCGCGCCGAAGCGCAATAGCCGACGCAGCGCCGTCGGCGCGGGCGCGTTGCACAGGACGCCCCTCTCCCGGGGCGCTCTTTCTCTCATCACCGCCGACGACGACAGGGACCCCCTGGTCGCGCGGCGGGCCACCGTCTCCCTGCAGGCGGTATCCGGGCTGGACGCCGCGCAGCTGGCGAGCACCCGGCTGTGCGCATCCCCGCATCCGACCACATTTGTGGCGGGGATCCCAGCCGAAGTGGTGCGCAATTCGCCACGCGCGTGCGCCGGCCCGGGTGATCTCGGCAGTACGACGCCGGACCGCGGGACGCGGGTCCCCCCACGGCACGCCGCCGCCGAACCTCGCCGCAGCGAACGTCGCCATCTGCTGAAGGGCCGCGCCGCGCAGTAACAGGCAGACTGACGGGGTGCTCCTCGTCGATGCCGCCAACGTCGTCGGGTCGCGACCAACGGGTTGGTGGAAGGACCGCGCCGGCGCGGCCCGCACGTTCGTGGACCAGCTACGCGAGGCGGTCGCGCGCCGGGGTGCTGAGCCCACCCGTGGTCGTCGTCCTCGAGGGCCAGGCCCGTCGGGGCGCGCCGGCCGGCCTGTCCGACGGCGTGCAGGTGGTGCATGCCGAGGGAAGCGGCGACGATGCACTCGTGGAAACGGCCCGCGCGGGCGAGGGTCCGGTGACGCTGGTCACGGCCGATCGCGAACTCCGGCGGCGCGCCGAGGCCGTCGGAGCCGAGGTCGTGGGTCCCGGCTCGCTCCTGGAGCAACTCGGTATCTGAATCCTCCCGGAATGCCGCGCCGCCGGGCGTAGTTGGAAGAAGTCGTGCGTCGGATCCTCCTCCTCTCGGCCGGCCGCCGCCGCTCGACCATCACAGCCGTGGTCAACGAATTGAAGAAGCCGTTTTCCCCGGTTCCGAGGCCACGGTTACGAGGATTTTCCACAGCGCGGACGCTCTGCCCCGACCGAGCCTCCCTTGAGTAGACGTTCGGCCCGGCAATCTAATGTGGCGACCGGCATTTTTGGCGAAGGAGCGAAATGAGCGACGGCGGACATCACTTCCTCCAGCCCCGGCTGGGTATCCACCACCGCTGCCCGGCGCTGGTGCTCCCAAATCGCAATCCGTTCTCGAGCGATGCTGGTTCACGCAGCGACCTGATCCAGCAAGTCGACTCGCTGGACGGTGACCAGTTCACAGTCGCTCAGGCCGCCTCTTGAGCGCAACAGGCAGGCGACTACTCGTGGCGGCAGAAGACTCCGATATGAGGCCCAGAGAGAATCATTGGCGTAGGACGGTTTCCTGGACTGCGGCCGCGATCGTGACGTTGATCGCCGCTGTGACACTGACGGCATGCGGAAGCGTGCATCACGGCGCTCGTTTGGCTGCATCGCAAGGCCCGACGTGTAACTCAGGGTCTTCGGGAACCACAGGCAATACCGGCAATTCGGGCAACACGGGCAACACGGGCAACACGGGCAACACGGGCAACAGCGGAGACAGCTGCGACACAGGCACCACCGGGAACTCCGGGAACTCGGGGAACTCCGGGGCCACCGGGAACTCGGGGAACCTCGGGAACTCGGGGAACCTCGGGAACTCGGGGAACCTCGGGAACTCGGGGCAATCGGGGAACTCGGGCTATTCGGGGTGTTCTCCGATCAACGATGACGGGACGTGCTACGAGCCGGGCCAATACTGCCGAGACTCGGATCATGGAGTGAGCGGCATCGCCGGAGACGGCGAGAGCATCACCTGCGAGAACAACAATGGATGGCGATGGGAGCCTTCCTAGATTCGCGAACAGACGGTCGGACTTAGAACCTTCTGGAACCTGCTCCTGGGTATCGCCCTCTGCCTGCGGATTGCGCTTCTGCCACGCGTAGCCTCCGCGAACAGCAGCCCGTCAGCGCCGCCGGCGCGCCCATCGATCCGACGAGGAGTCGTCCGCGGCGCTGGACGGCACGTCGACGGGCCGGGGCTCCGCTACCGGCCGCTGCTACATTGCCGGCGTGGAGCTGGAACGGTTCGGGCCGATCGACTTCGACTGGTTCCACCGGGAGCACCTGCCCGCGCTGCTGCTGGAACGGGGTGCCGTCTTCTCCGACGGCGACGCCGCAGTGGTCCGCCCGCTGGGATTCGAGCTCTCCGACGGGAGGTCATACACCTACGTTCCCGAGGGAGCGTCGTTCGCCATACGTCCCGGCACGGATGCCGCCCACACCGTGGTCACGCTGACGCCGGACGATTGGTGTGCCTTCGCCTGGGAACTGAAGACCTGCTTCGCCCTCCTGTACGCCGAGCGGCTCACCGTGAAGCAAGGCAACTTCGGCCAGTTGGCGCGGTGGGAGCCCCCGCTCCGGGTCGCCTTCAGTGGACAGGTCCTCTTCGACCTCGCCAACCCGGTTCCGGTGGACGGTGAAGACGGATTGCCGCTCAATCTGGCGCAGTCCTTCACGCTCGACGATCCCCCGTCGGAGGTCGAGGCTTTCCTGCACCGCGTGGGCTTCGTCCATCTTCGCGGCGTCCTCGACGCCGCCGAGGTCGCCGCGCTCAGCGACGATGTCGACACGGCGGTCGCCCGGGCCCGACCCGACGACCGGAAATCCTGGTGGACCACCGTCGACGGGCGCGAGGTGTGCAACCGGGTGAACTACCTCAACGAGGGATCGGACCGGATCGCCGCGCTGGGCGCCGACCCCCGGTTCACCGCCATCGCCGCCCTGGGAGGCAACAACCTGCGCGATGCCCACGATCGCCTCGACGGCAACGGCGTGGTCATCAAGGTGCCCGGATCCACCGGCGGGCTGGCCGATCTGCCCTGGCACCGCGACTGCGGCATGGGCGGGCACCCGGTGAAGTGCCCCATGCTCAATGTGGGGATCCAGCTCGATGCCGCCACGGCCGCCGCCGGACAGCTCCAGATGATCCCCGGATCACATCGGGGCACCTCCAGGCTGCCCAGTGCGCGTGAGGCCGAGGACCACGATGTCGTCGCGCTCACGACCGAGCCCGGCGACGTCACCGTGCACTTCGGCCACACGCTGCACGCGGCACCGCCGCCGCAGGACCCCGGTGCCTACGGACGGCGCGCCCTCTACCTCTCGTTCGTCCCCCCGCTGACCTTTGACATGGTCGGCCCGGGGCAGGGCTACAACGACGTGCTCTTCGCCCGGAGCGACGGACGCGTACAGCACGTCGACGAATTCCATTGATCGACGACGTGCGCCCAGGAGACCGGAGGCCGGAATGACCGCAAAGGACGATTTCACGACCGAGGAGTGGCAGCTCATCCTCGAGGCGCCGCCCAGCGCGGGCATGATCGTGATCACCGCGCAGCGAGGGGGCTCGTTCCGCGAGACGTTCGCCATGGCGAAGTCCTACGCCGATGCACGCCAGCAACACGGCAAGAGCGAGCTGCTCGATGCGATCGTCGCCGCCAAGCCCGAGCGCGATCACACCCACTACCACTCCACCGAGGAGCTCAAGGAGCACGGGCTGCAGCACCGAGCGCGACGCTGTCGCGCTCTTGCAGACGAAGGCCACACCGGAAGAGGTCGACGAATACCGCCGCTTCATCGTGACGCTGGCGCACCACGTCGCCGCCGCCCACCGGGAGCACGGCCAGGACGTGAGCGCGGCGGAACAGGCCGCCATCGACGAGATCGCCCAGGCATTGGGCGCCGCCGCCTCGTAACGAGCCGCCGGACGGGGAGGACGACGGATGCCTACGGGCGACGAGACGGAGGGGTCGACACAAGCGGGAGGAGTCCCGGGCGATCGGCGCATGCCGAACCTCTTCATCCTCGGCGCGCCCAAGTGCGCCACGTCGGCCCTCTTCATCTATCTCGCGCAGCATCCGGACATCTTCATGGGGCGCAAGGAGATGCACTACTTCGGCCGTGATCTCGTCTTCGCGAACAAGGAGCGCATGACCCTCGAGCACTATCTGAGCCACTACGACGAGGCCTCGACGGAGCGCTATCGGGGCGACGGCGCCATCTGGTACCTGTTCTCCAAGCATGCCGCCGAGGAGATCGCCGCAGCCTCCCCCCAGGCGCGCTACCTCGTCCTCGTGCGGAATCCCGTGGACATGCTCCATTCGCTCCACAGTGAATTCCTGTTCCAAGGCGCCGAAGACCTGACCGACTTCGCGGAGGCACTCGGGGCCGAGGAGGACCGCCGCAACGGCAAACGGATCCCGCCGTCGTGCAACATACCCTGGGCCCTTCAGTACCGGGAGGTCGCCCGAGTGGGCGAACAGCTGGCCCGGTATCGGGCGGTGCTCGAGGCGAAGCGCCTGCACGTCGTTTTGTACGACGATCTCGCCGCCGACACCCCCGGCGTGTATCGGGACCTGCTGCGCTTCTTGGAGATCGACGACACCTTCCAACCGGAATTCCCGAGGGTGAACCCCAACACGGTGGTGCGCAGCAGCCGGATGCGCGACTTCATGCGCCACCCACCCAAGCCGGTGCGGGCGCTCGGAAGACTCGCCGTGCGCAACCAGACGACCCGTTGGGCTCTCGGCAACCGCCTCGTGGCCCTCAATACCGTCCGAACGCCCCGGGCCCCGGTCGATCCCGCGCTGCGCCGGCAGCTCCAGGCCGACCTGGCGCCGGACATCGCGTGGCTGGGCGAGCAGATCGGCCGGGACCTGAGCTCCTGGACGGATTCCTGATCGTCGGGAGGCCTCCCCGAGGATTCAGGCGTCGCGGCCGGGCGGCGCGGCGTCGGGTCCGTCCGACCCCGGAGGGAGCTCGAGGTCCATCCGCAGCCGGGTGAGCGTGGACGAGCTGATCCGCCACTGACCCTCAGCGCGGACATAGGTCTCGTGGTAGTGGCCGTCGCCGCGCATCCGCGTGCCGTCGGGCCAGACGATCTCGTCGTGCAGCGCCCAGATCCCACTGGCCGTGGTGGGCGAGGTCAGGGTGATCTCGGGCATGTGCCCGTGGTGGACCGTCACGGCGTCGGCCAGCGTCGGCCGCAGGAAGGAGAGGAACTCGTCGGCGCCGGTGACCACGCCGCCGCCCGACTCCGTCGTGTCGATGACGACGTCGTCGACGAAGAGCTGGCGCATGCCCTCCCAGTCCTTGGTGTCCATCGTCCGGAAGTAGCGCGCCTTCAGCTGTTTGATGGCCTCGACATCGTCCACTGATCCGGGCGCCTCAGGAGTACCGCGCCGCCCGGGTCCCCGGACCGTTGAAGACGCCGGGCACCGCGTCGGGATTCTCGACGCAGACCTCGCATTCGAGCCCGTCGGGGTCGCGGAAGAAGAGGCTGAGCATGGGCCCGAAGTCGGTGACGAAGTCGTCGGCCAGGCCGCGCGCCATGAGGCGGTGGCGGATCGTCTCGAAATCCTGCAGCGACGCCGCCTGCAGGGCCAAGTGGTCGAGCCTGCCGCGACCGAACATCGGCGTCTGGCGGTCGGCCTCGGTATTTCCCTCAATCTGGAAGACGTTGAGCTCAGCCCATGCACCGATCTTGATGATGGAGAGCCGCGGCCCCTCTCGACCAGGAAGCGGCTCGGGCCCATCCCGGACGACCTCGGCGTCGAAGACTTCCTCGTAGAACGCGTTCAGGCGCGTCGCGTCGTGGGTCAGCACGGCGACGTGGTTGAGGCCCTTCAGCAACATGGGTTCCCCTTGCGGGTCAGGCGACGATCTCGCTCGTCTGCAGGACGGGCGCGATGGTCGTGTAGTTGGCGACGTCGGCCAGTATGGCTGCGGTGCCCTCGGAGGCCATGGCTTGGTGCAGCGCGTCGAGGGACTCGAAGGTCAGGTGGACGGCGGCCACGTTGGGACCGTCGATCCCCTTGTCGATCTCGGCGCTCTGGGGACTCCAGGTGCGCACGCAGAGCGGGACGTGCTTCTCCCGGTAGTAGTCGTGGTCGAACGATGCGCCCTCGGTTGCCGGATAGAACACGGACACGCGGATCATGGCTGCTCCCTTGCTCGACTGCCCGCAGTCTGCCAGGTGCATTCCCTGATCGCCCAGTGCGACCCGCGCCACTCGGTCAGCGGAAGTCCCGGCTGGCCGGCACCGTCGTCCCCACCGCCAGGGCCTCGACCCGCTCGGCATCGAAGCTGACCGCGCCCTGCCCCTTGCGCACGCGGCCGCGGATCAACAGCACCGGCGCGTGACGGGCCACATGCTTCCAGCGCGCCCAGGCACCACGGGAGAAGACGACGTTCACATGGCCCGTCTCGTCCTCCAGGTTGACGAAGACGGCGCCCCCGGCTGTCTCGGGATGCTGGCGGTGCGTCACCACGCCGGCCACCGACGCCCGCTCGCCGTCGTCGCAGGCCTCGAGGGCGACGGCCGTCCGCACGTCGAGGGCCTCGAGCCGCTCGCGGGCGAGATGCATGGCGGTCTGCTCCGGCGCCAGCCCCAGGGCCCACATGTCGTCGCCCACCGAGTCGGAGAGGCTGGGCGCGGGCAACGGCGGCGCCTCCGCCCCCACCACCACTCCGGGCAGGCGGTCCGGCGTGCCCTGGGCCGCCGCGCCGGCCGCCCACACCAGGCGGCGGCGGTTGGCCGCGGCGTCGCCGTGGGGCCCCGCGGACGGCTCGGGGTCGAGAGCGCCGGCGGCGGCCAGTGTCTCGAGCTGGGCCTGGGTCGCGCCCGCCCGCCGCACCAGATCCTCGCCCCCCGCCCAGGGGCGGCCGGCCACGATGCGCTCGGCGGTGGCATCGCCCACCCCGCGCACCGACCCCAGCCCGAGGCGCAGCACCGCCTCCCCCGGCTCGCCGCGCTCGAGCGACGCCCCCACCTCGGAACGGTTCACGTGCGGTCGGCGCACCCGCACCCCGTGCCGGCGGGCGTCGGCCACCAGCGACTGGGGCGACCAGAAGCCCATGGGCTGTGCATTCAGGAGACCCGCGGTGAACGCCGCCGGGTAGTGCAGCTTCAGCCAGGCCGAGGAGTACACCAGGTGGGCGAACGACACCGAGTGCGACTCGGGGAAGCCGAAGTTGGCGAAGGCGGCCAGCGCGTCGAAGACCTGGTCCGCCACCGGGCCCGTCACGCCACGCGCCGCCATGCCGTCGTAGAGCCGCGCCCGCATCTTCTCCATGCGGGCCGCCGAGCGCTTGGCCGCCATGGCCTGGCGCAGCTCGTCGGCGTCGGCCGCGCTGAAGCCGGCGATGGCCACGGCCATCTCCATCAACTGCTCCTGGAAAAGCGGGACCCCGAGCGTGCGCTTCAAAATCGGCTCGAGCAACGGGTGCAGGTACGTGACCTTCTCCTCGCCCCGGCGGCGCCGGATGTAGGGGTTCACGGCGTGGCCCTGAATGGGGCCGGGCCGGATGAGCGCCACCTCAATGGCGATGTCGTAGAACTCGCGCGGCGCCACCCGGGGCAGCGTCCCCATCTGCGCCCGGCTCTCGACCTGGAAGACCCCGACCGTGTCGGCCCGGCACAGCAGGTCGTAGACGGCGGGCTCCTGGGGCAGCTGCCCCAGGTCGACCTCCACCCCGTCGAAGTCACGCACCAGGTCGACCATGCGGTGCAGCGCCTCGAGCATGCCGAGACCGAGCAGGTCGAACTTCACCAGCCCGATGGCGGCGCAGTCGTCCTTGTCCCACTGCAGCACGCTGCGGCCCGGCATGCGCCCCCACTCCACCGGGCACACCTCGACCACCGGGCGGTCGCACAGCACCATGCCGGCCGAGTGGATGCCGAGGTGGCGCGGCCGGTCCAGCACCTCGGCCGCCAGCTCGGCCACCAACGGCGGGATCCCACCGGCTGGCGCGTCGGGGCCGACCGCCTCGTGCACCGCCGCCGCCGAGGAGGGCCCGCGCCCGTGCCCGGCGTCGATGCCGGCCGACCAGGAGTCGACCTGCTCCTGCGTGAAGCCGAACGCCTTGCCCACGTCACGCACGGCCGAGCGCGGGCGGTAGGTGATGACGTTGGCCACCTGCGCCGCGTGGCGTCGCCCGTAGCGCTCGTAGACGTACTGAATGACCTCCTCGCGTCGCCCCGACTCGATGTCCACGTCGATGTCCGGCGGCCCGTCACGCGCCGGCGAGAGGAAGCGCTCGAACAACAGCCCGAGGTCGACGGCGTCGACGTTGGTCACGCCGAGCGCGTAACAGACGGCCGAGTTGGCCGCCGAGCCGCGGCCCTGGCAGTAGATGTCGAGCCGGCGGCACACCTGCGCGATGTCCCACACCACGAGGAAGTAGCCGGCGAAGCCAAGCTGTCCGATCACGTCGAGCTCGTGCTCGAGCTGCTTCCAGGCCCCGGGGACGCGCTCGTCGTGGGGCGGCCCGTAGCGCGCCGTGGCCCCTTCGGTCACCAGCTGGCGCAGGTACCCCTGTTCGTCCATGCCGGCGGGGACGGGGAAGTCGGGCAGCCGCGGCGCCACCAGGCGCAGGTCGAACGCGCAGGCGCGCCCGAGCTCGGCGGCGCGCGCCACCACACCGGGCCAGCGGGCGAACCGTCGGGCCTGCTCGGCCCCGGAGCGCAGGCAGGCCGCCGGTGCCGAGGGCAGCCAACCCTCCAGCTCGGCCAGGGGCCGGCGCGCCCGCACGGCGGCCAGCGTGGTGGCCAGCCGGAAGCCGGCCGGCGTGGCGTAGTGCACGTTGTTGGTGGCCACGGCGTCGACGTCCCACTCGACAGCGAGGCGGGCCAGCGCATCGTTGCGCGCCGTGTCGAGCGGATCCCCGTGGTCCCACAGCTCCAGCGCGACGTTGGCGCGCCCGAACGCGTCGACCAGCCGTCCCACCTCACGCGAAGCCGCCTGCGGCCCCGCCTCCATCAGCGCGGCCGGGACCGCCCCCTTCCGACAGCCGCTCAGCACCACCCAGTGGTCCCCCGCCGCGCGCGCCAACGCGTCGAGGGTGAAGACGGGCCTCCCCTTCTCCCCGCCCTCGAGGTGGGCGTCGGCCAGCACGGTGGAGAGGCGCGCGTACCCCTCGGGATCACGGGCCAGCAGCACGAGGTGGGCACCGGTGGGGTCGGGCTCGCCGGTGCGCGCGCCCGCCGGCGCCAGCGTCACCTCGGAGCCGAACACGGTCGGCAGCCCGCACACCCGCGCCGCCTCGGCGAAGCGCACCACGCCGTAGAACCCGTGGTGGTCCGTCAAGGCCAGCGCGGCCAACCCGAGCCGGTCCGCCTCGGCCACCAGCTCCTCGGGGTCGCTGCTGCCGTCGAGGAAGCTGAACCCCGAGTGGGCGTGCAGCTCGGCATAGGCCTCGCTCACCGGTCGTCGCTCACCGGTCGTCGCTCACCGGTCGGCGGTCATCGTCGGCCGGCCATCGTCGGCCGCCATCAGTCGTAGACCGCTTCCACCCACCACTGCCCCCGCTCGGTGCTGAGCAGGCGCGCCACCCCCTCGGCGGTGACCACCTGCACCCGGGCCCGGCGCCGGCGCACGGACCACCAGCGTTCGGTCACCGGCCAGGGCCCCGCCCACCCCAGGACCGGCTGCCAGGGACCACCGGCCACCGAGAGCCGCTCGATCCCTCCGGTGAGCAGGCCCCGCCCGCTCACCGCGACGGTGTGGCCGGCGGCGTCGGCCACCTCGGCGCGCAGCGGCACCCGCAGCACGTCGGTCGGTGCCGGCGGGGGGACCCGCCCCGGCCACGGCGCGCCGGACGGCGCCTCCACCTCGGGGCTGCCCCAGGGCAGCAGCACCGACTGGCCGGCCGGATCGCGCCCGCCGCGCAGCCGGCCCATCACCACGGCCTCCACCCCCAGGCGCTCCTGCACGCGGACGAAGGAGCGGGCCGCCCGGTTGTCGGCCTCGGAGGCCCCGCCGAAGAAACCGGGCTGGGAGGGCGGGGGCGGGACGTCGGGACCCCGGTCGGGGTCCTCGCCCCGGGCCACCCGCAGCCGCCGCTCGATGCCGCGGTCGCGCAGGCCCACCAGCTCCCCGCTCTCCCCCCGGGCCACCGCGTGGCAGGCGGCCGCGTCGGCGCCGAAGCGGTCCGAGATGCTCGCCGCCGGCAGGGCGGCCAGCTGGGCCAGGGTGGTGACGCCCAGCCGCTGCAGGGTGACGGCCAGGTCGGGCCGGGCCAGGGTCGCCACCGACCAGGGGCCGAGGAATTCCGCCGTCCCCCCGGGCGGGACGATCAGCTCGGCGCGGGCGGCCAGCACGGCGGCGAAGAGCCCGTCGGCCACGCCAATGGTGACCACCTCGCCCACCGTGCCGGCCAGGCGCGCCACCACCGCCTCCTCGCCGCCGAAGAACCGGGCGGGGCCGCGGGCGGGCAGCGCAGCGACCCCGAGGCGGACGGGGTGGACCCACGGGCAGAGCTCGCCGGCCCGGTCCAGCACGCGGGCGAACCGCCGGGCCTCCTCCCCCGTCGCCCCCTCCTCGAGGAGCTCGGGACACCAGATGACGACGAGCCGTTCCACCATGTCCTCCCCACCGCGCCGGTCAGGCCGCCTCCGGCCCACCACCGGGACCGGCTGCCCTCGGCCCGGGGTCCTGCGCCGGTGCCACGCCTTCCGCCTCGGACGGCCCGGCTCCCTCGACCGCGCCCGAGCCGGCGGGGAGCCAGAGCGAGCACTCGCTGACCCGGCCGGCGGCACGGCGACCGCTGACCCGCACCTCGGCCCGGCGGCCCCCCAGGTGCCCGTGGCCCCGGCCGATGCCCTCCCACTCCACCGCGCCGACCGCGAGCGCCAGGTCGCCGCCCTCGGGCCAGGCCCCGGAACCCTCGAGCAGGACCACCAGCGCGGTCTGGCGCTCGCGGGCGCGGGCGGTCAGGTGGCGCGCCGCGGTGAGCCGGGCCCGCCCGGGTGGGCGCACCAGGACGGCGTCGACCCCGGAGAGAAGGTCACCGGCCGCCTCGGCCCACCCCGGGCCGGGGTGGGGGACGAAGACGACGCGGCGCAGATCGAGCCCGAGGCCGGCGGCGGCCACCACGCCGGGATCGGTCAGGCCCACGGCGGCGCACCAGCTGCCGGCGGCCGAGGCCGCGGCGAGGAGGGCCAGGGCCAGGGTGGTGGCGCCGTGGCCGGGCGCCCCCGTCACCGTGGTGGTCGTGCCCCGCCGGAGGGAGCCGGCCGGGAAGAGCGGGGCCAGGGGCGGGGGCACCGGGAGGGTCCGCCCGGCCACCGGCGTGGTGGGCCGGACCCGCTCGGCCAGGCCGGCGGGGAGCTCCCGGGAACGGGGGGACGACGGGTCCCCGGCAGAGAGAGCGAACATATGTTCGCACACTAGCCAGGCCGTGTGCCGCCTGCCCGGGAGACGAACCCCCAGCTCAGGGAGCCGGACGCGGCCCAGGACCCGTGCTGGGTCACAATGCTGGCGCATGTGCGGCCGCTTCGCCCTCTACACTCCCCCGGCCAAGATCGCCCGCTATTTCGGCGCCAACCTGGCCGAAGGGGCCGACGGCGAACACGCCCCCAGCTGGAACGTCGCCCCGACCGACAGCGTGCTCGGGGTGCGGGACCGCCCGGCCCGGCGGCCCGGCCAGAGTCAGCCCGGCCAGAGTCAGCCCGGCCAGGATCCGCCGCAGCAGGGCCCGGCGGAAGGGGGCGGCGAGCCGGAACGGATCCTCATGACCTTCCGCTGGGGGCTCATCCCCTGGTGGTCCAAGGACGCCAAGGCGGGCAGCCGGCTCTTCAACGCGCGCGCCGAGACCGTGGCCACCCGGGCCTCATTCCGCGAGGCCTTCAAGGAGCGGCGCATCATCGTGCCCGCCGACGGCTTCTACGAGTGGCACAAGACGAAGACCGGGGCCCGCCAACCCCACTACTTCACCCGGGCCGACGGGCAGCCGCTGGCCTTCGCCGGGCTGGCCGAGCGCTGGCGCGACAAGGCGGCGGGACCCGAGGCGCCGCCGATCAGGAGCTGCACCGTGATCACCTCGTCGGCCGGGGTGGACATGTCCGGGATCCATGACCGGATGCCCGTCATTTTGGATCCAGCCGTCTTCGACGTCTGGCTCGACCCCGCCAACGAGGACGTCGAGGAATTGCGGGCCCTGCTGCGCCCGCCACCCGCCGGCACGATCGTGCACCACACGGTGGGGCCGCGCATCGGTAACGTGCGCAACAACGATCCGACACTCATCGAGTCCGCATGAGGGGCGCGACGGGCGACGGATCGTCCGGGTCGGTCGCGGCTGGCCGGGTGCCCTGCAGCTGAAGCAGGGCTGCAGCAGAGAAGAGGCAGGGGCCGGGGGGCCCACGTGAGCAACGACACGTGAAGGAGGAGGGCCATGAGTCTCGACCGGGTGCGGGTCGATCGCCGGACCGTGCTGGCCGCCGCACTGGCGACCGGGGGCGGGGCCATCCTCGCCGCCGCCAGCCGGGGGCAGGGGGCCGGCGCCGCCATGGCGCAGTACGCGGCGGGCACCAAGCCGGCGGGTTCCGATCTCGGCGCCATTGAGCATGTCGTCTTCCTGATGCAGGAGAACCGCTCCTTCGACCACTACTACGGCACGTACCCAGGCGTCCGGGGCTTCGACGACCACCCGAAGAACAAGCTCGGGAACTTCGCCCAGACCTGGCCTGGCGGGCAGGAAGACACGCTGCTCCCCTTCCACCTCGACTCGTCGTCGGGCATCGGCGAGTGCACCAACGACCTCGACCACAGCTGGCCGGCGGAGCACTCGAGCTGGAACAAGGGCACCAACGGCGCCTTCGTCAGCACGCACGTGCAGTCCGAAGGGCCCGAGCACGGCGTTCTCACCATGGGCTACTACCGCCGGCAGGACCTGCCCTTCTACTACGCGCTGGCCGACGCCTTCACGCTGTGCGACAACTACCACTGCTCGGTGATGGGGCCGACTCACCCGAACCGCCTCATGGCGCTGTCGGGCACCATCGATCCGTCCGGGGCCGCCGGCGGGCCCGTCGTCATCACGAACGGGTCATCGGACGCCGTCTACAGCGTGCACTGGGACACCATGCCCGAGGTGCTCGAGGACGCCGGGATCAGCTGGAAGGTCTACAACCCGACCGGCACGCTCTACACGCCGGCGACCTTCCAGAAGTACGGCATCCTCAGCGACGCCATCCTCCCGTACTTCAGCCAGTACAAGGACCCCACCTCCGCGCTGTACCAGAAAGCGTTCACGCCCCTGTACCCGAACGACTTCGTGAGCGACATCAAAGCGGGGACGCTCCCCGCGGTCAGCTGGATCATCCCGCCGCTCGGCTACGACGAGCACCCGTCGTCGCCACCCGCGCTCGGCGAGTGGTTCACCAGCCAGGTGCTCGCCGCGCTGGTGGCCAACCCCAAGGTGTGGTCCAAGACGGTGCTCTTCCACATGTACGACGAGAACGACGGCTTCTTCGACCACGTCGTGCCCCCCGTGGCACCCAGGGGGACGCCCGGTGAGTACCTCACGGTCTCGCCCATCCCCGACGACGCCGACGGCACGGCCGGCCCGATCGGCATGAGCTTCCGCGTGCCCATGCTCGTCCTCTCCCCCTTCAGCCGGGGCGGCCACGTGGCCTCCGAGGTGTTCGACCACACGTCGCAGCTGCGCTTCCTCGAAGAGCGCTTCGGGGTCAAGGCGCCCAACCTGTCAGCCTGGCGCCGCCACACCGCGGGCGACCTGACCTCGACGCTGCACCCGAAGCGCAGCGACCCGACGGTGCCGAAACTCCCGAGCACCTCCAAGGACCAGACGGCCAACGTGTTGGCTCTCGGGTGCACGAACGCGTCGATCATTGAGGCGGCACCGTCGAGCGCCATGCCCAACTACCCCGTGCCGGCACACCAGACCATGCCGGCGCAGGAGACGGCCTGAGGGAACGCGGCGGCGTGGCGGAGCCGGGGACCGTCGTCGTGCTGAACGGCACGCCGCGGTCGGGCAAGTCGAGCATTGCGGCGGTGCTGCAGGCGGATGCGGTCGGCGGCCCGTGGCTCATCCTCGGCGTCGACGCCTTGGCCGCCGTGCTGCCCGAGGACGTCGGGCCCGGCATCGGACTGCGCCCCGGCGGGGAGCGGCCCGATCTCGAGGACTCCGTGGCGTCGCTCTACGCCGGGTTGTGCGCAACGGTGGCGGCCTGGAGCCGGGCGGGGCTCAACGTGGCCGTCGACGTCGGCCTGCACGACGACTACTCGCGGCCGCTGGGCGTTCTGCCGAAGATGGCGGCGACGCTGGCCGAGCTGCCGGCGTACCTCGTCGGCGTGCGCTGTCCGGTCGAGGTCGTCATGGCGCGCCGCGATGCGGGTGCACGCGTGAGCGGAGGCGCCGGCGCAGGCCGCTACCTGACGAGCGAGCCCGGCGGCGGCGTCCCCGACGCGGCGCTGCGCTGGGAGCGCGCCGTGCACCGTCCGGGTCTCTACGACCTCGAGGTGGACACCTCCCTCCTGTCCGCGCGAGTGCGCGGCCGCCGTCGTGCGCCGAGTGCAGGCGGGTCCGCCGGTGGCCTTCGCCGCGGTGGCCGCCCGGCCGCCTGCTTGAATCACGGGCGTGCCGGTGGACGAGCTCAGGGTCGGGAACCGGACCGGACCCTTCGACCTGGTGCTGGACGCCGACCTGGCCGCCGCCTTCGCCCGGGCGACCCGAGACGACAACCCGCGCTACGCGGACGGATCCGCCCTGCCCCCCACCGCCATCGCCACCCAGAGCTACGCGGCGCAGCTCCCCTCCATTCTGGAGCTGGTGCCCGCGCCGGTATTCGCCGCCGCCCGCGGGGGCGTGCACGGACAACACGACCTGTTGCTCCATCGGCCCCTCCACCCGGGAGAGCCCTTGCACACGCTGGTGGAGCTGCACAGCGCCACGCCGTCGCGCGACAACCTGGGCGTCACGCTGCTGCACCGGACCTTCGACGCGCACGAGCGGCTCGTCGCCGAGCAGTGGTGGACCACGGTGCTCCTGGGCACCACGGCGGACGGGGTCGGACCCGACCTCCCCCGGCGCGACGTGCCCGCGTTCGAAGGGCTGGCGCTGGTGGCCGAGGACGCCGTCCGGGTGGACCGGGAGATGGCACGCCGGTACGCCGAGGTGTCGGGGGACTTCTCGGCGCACCACTTCGACGCCGAGGCGGCCCGCCGCAGCGGCTTCGACGCCCCCTTCCTCCACGGGCTGTGCACCATGGCACTGTGCGCCCGGACCGTGGTGCGGGCGGCGTGTGACGGCGACCCGTCGCGCCTGCAGCGCTTCGCGGTGCGATTCGCCACGCCGGCCTTTCTCGACCACGACCTGACGGTCAGGGTGTGCGCCCTCGGGCCGACGCGTGTCGTCTTCGAGGCGACGAGCGGCGACGCTGCCGTGATCCGCAGCGGGCTGGCGGAGCTGCGCCCACCGGCCTAGGCCCACCGGCCTAGGGCCACCGGCCCCGCACCGGCCTCGCACCGGCCTCGCGGCGACTGCCCGGCCGGGACGCTCAGCCGACGAGGGCCGCCAGCACGCGCTCGAAATGCGTGTGCAGCAGGAAGTGACCGGCGCCCGCCACGACCTCCAGCCGGCCTGCCGGGAGGCGAGCCGCCATCGCCTGGGCGTGCGCCAAAGGGACCAGCACGTCTTGTTCCCCTTGGAACACCGTGACCGGGCCGGGGACGTCCTCGGGCCGGAAGTGCCAGTCGCCTCCCACCACCGCGTAGTCGTCGACGACGCCCCTCGACCCGTGGCGCATGGCGGCGCGCAGGTCCCGCGTCACCTCAGCCGGTGTCATGGCGGCGACGACGTCCCGATCCGCCGGGCTCAACGCGCGGAGGAGCTGGCGCTGCAGGGCCCGGTTCGGCATCCCCTTCGATGCCGACAGGAGCACCCGGGCCGCCAGCGGCGCCCGGCGCGCCAGCGGGAACAGGAGGCGGTCCGTGGCGAGCCCGAGCTCGCGGGCCGGATGCGCCGCGTCGAGAGGGGCCATCCCCCCGACCGTCGCGGTGCTTTTGACCCGATCGGGCAGGCCGGCGGCGCAGGCCAGTGCGAAGGGCCCGCCGGCCGACCACCCCAACACGGCGAAGCGGTCGACGCCGATCTGTCTCGTCAGCTCGCCCACGTCCCCGGCCCAGTCCGCCACGCTGCGGCCTGCGACGCGGCTCGAGTCGCCGATGCCGGGACGATCGACCGCGAGCAGGCGCACGTCGAGCCGGCGCGCGCGCTCGTCGGCGAACGCGATGTCCGAATGCGAGCTCAGCCCTCCGTGGCAGTAGACGACCGGCACGCCCGCCGCGGCGCCGTAGGAGGCGAAGGCCAGGGTCCGGCCGCCGGGCAGGGACACGCGCTGTGGGCGACCGTCGCCCGGTGCGGCCGTCGTCACGACGCCGGCGCGAACTGCACCTGCTCCGCCTGGGCCAGCAGCGAGTGCTTGTCGGCACTCAGGATGAACCCCGAGGCGATGGCCTTGTCGAGGCTCTTGGTGTACTCCTTGACGTAGTTGCCCGGCGTCCCGTAGAGGGCGGCCAACTGCGCCGGCGTGAAGGCGACGGTGGACCCGAACAGGGAGCAGATCGCATTGGCCCCCTTGGCCGGTGCGCCGCTGAGCGTGGACACCGGCACGTCGACGGCAGGCGTGCGCACGCCTCCGACCACGTTGCCGTGCGCATCGAGCGCCAGGGTCGCCGGGTCCGTGCTCGACAGGCGGAACGGGGGCGGGCTCGGTGGCGGGGTGCCGTCGTCGACCCACTTGTCGAAGGCGGTGAAGGCGGCCTGGACCACGTTGTGTTGGGGGCCGCTGTTCACCGGTGTGGTGCAGCCGAGGATGCTCGACGCCACGCCGACGAAGTACGCGTCGGCGTGCGACGTCCCGGCGATCTCCCAGGTGCGGACTCTGTCCGTGTTGGGCTGCTGGGCCGGGGCGTAGCCGAGCTGGATCAGATCGGTCTGCGTCTCCGACATGAAGACCGGGACCTTCAGGTCGGTGCGGATGCGCAGGTTGTCGGGCCCGCTGCTGCGCGTGATCGACGAGCCGCTCAGCGACGCGCCCGAGCCACCCCGGCTGTGGATGAAGATGCCGTCGTAGACGCCGGTGCGCGGCTGCAGGGCGTCGGCGAAGGTCGTCAGGTAGAAGGCCGACTGCGACTCGCCGACGGCCAGGACGTGCTTCGGCTCGAGGCCGCCCAGCGCGGTCTGCCCGGGCGCCCGCAGGGCCTCGCCGATCTGGGCGTACATGTCCAGCGCGTACTGGTCACCGGGATGGTGCAGGGAGCCGTACCGCGCCGGCTCGTCCTGAACCAGTCCGCTCGACCCGCCGGGAGTCCCCAAAATGGCCGTTCCGCCGTTCACGCCCTGCGCCTGCGCCGAGACGCCCACGTAGGCGTAGCCGTCACGCATCAGCATGGGATTGAGGAAGTCCCAGTCGGGCGAGGACTCGCCGGCCGACACGTTCATCCATTCGACGATCACCGTCCCGTTGAAACGGGCCGGGTCCGTCGGCCGGCGCACGATGATGCGGGTCTTGTACGGCGCGGTCGAGGTCGGGCTGACCGTCCACTTCCCGTCGCTCGGTGTGGCATCGGCCTCGAAGGCCATGGCCGTCCCCGAGGCGAAATACTCGTGCTCCTCGTAGCCGCTGGCGGCCAGCTCGAGCGGGTGCGCCGACAGCGGCTCGACGATGTGGCCCACGGTGACCGGGCCCGTCAGCGTGGCCGCGCTGTGGAAGGTCACGCCGGACGACGAGGCCCCGGCGGCTCCGTCCGGGCCGGCCACGGACAGCGGCACCAGTGCGATCAAGGTCACGGCGGCGGCGAGCACGGGCCCGCCCCTGGGCACGACCCGGTCGTGCCTTGTGCACCCTGACATGGACTTCCCCCTTGGCACCTTCGACGCGATGCGCCAGGACTATACCGACGCCCGCCTCACGCGGGGTCTCGGGGCCGCGGCACCCGTTCCCGCCGCGGGCCGCACGTGACCACGGGGGAAGCGGGGATCAGGCTCCAGCGGGCATGCTCGGCGTGGTCGGCGCCGCCTCGTAGAAGCTGGCCGTCGCCCCCGTGATGCGGTGCAGGTTGCGCTCCCCGAACGCCACCTC
The DNA here is from genome assembly GCA_963843365.1 of uncultured Acidimicrobiaceae bacterium. Classification (GTDB taxonomy): domain Bacteria; phylum Actinomycetota; class Acidimicrobiia; order Acidimicrobiales; family RAAP-2; genus Bog-473. The sequence continues at coordinate 664,821 of CAWJKG010000002.1, forward strand.
GTGCGGTTGCGCCAGGTGGGCGTCGAGCAGTGCCTGCGACTCCCAGCACTCGAAGAAGCGGAACGTGTTGGGAGCCTCGAGGTCCTCGCCCCAGAAGTACTCGAGACAGCCGGCGTCACGCCGGCTCGCCTCCGTCACCTCGGCCAGGCTGGCGAGGACGTCGTCGCGGTCGGCGGGGTCGAAGCGCAGGGAGCCGGCGATGATGATCATGGCCGGGAGGGTAGTGGTGTCCTCAGCCGGCGGCGAGGGCGAGCGCGTCGAGCCCGTCGTGCACCAGCGTGCCGCCCTTCATGATCGCCAGCAGCCGGTCCCGGTCCTGCAGCAGGCCCATGTCGGCCAGCGGGTCGCCGTCGACCACCAGCAGGTCGGCCAGGTAGCCCTCGCGCACCGAGCCCAGCTCGTGGGACCGGCCCAGCAGCTCCGCGCCGTGGCGGGTCGCCCAGCGGATGACGTCGAGGGGTGGGATGCCCGCCTCCTTGACGTAGAACTCGAGCTCGTCGGCGTAACGGCCGTGCGGCAGGCCGATGGCGCCGTAGTCGTCCCCGATGAGGAGCTTCACCCCGGCCTCGTTGGCCCGGGGCAGCATGGTCAGCGCCTGCTCCATGTCCGCCGCCATGGCCGCGGTGAAGCCGAGGCCGCCCCCGCCCATCAGCTCGGCGAAGCGGACGGGGAAGAGCTGGCTCGGGACGAGGAACGTGCCGAGCTCGACCATGCGCTCGATGGCGGCCGCGTCCATGCCGTCGCCGTGGTCGACGACGTCGATGCCGGCGTCGAGCGCCATGTGGAGGGCGTCACGGTTGGCGATGTGGCCGCGCACGAGGGCGCCGCGCTGGTGGGCGGCCTCAATGCCCGCCGTGATCTCGGCGGGCGTCATTTCGGTCTGCTCGCTGGGCGCCACCGTCCCGTGGCCGCCCGTCACGAACATCTTGATGATCTCCGCGCCCTGTTTGATCTCCTCGCGCACGGCGAGCCGGAAGCCGTCGGGCCCGTCCGAGCGGTTGATGGCGCCGCGGGCGCCGACGTCCCAGTACCAGGGGAAGCTCTTGTCGCCGGCGTGGCCGGTGGTGCTCACGTCCCGGCTCCCCGCCATCAGCCGGGGACCGGGGAAGAGGCCCTCGGCGATGGCCGCCTTCATGGAGGCGTCGATGGCGAACGGGGCGCCCGCGCTCACGGCGCCGGTGAAGCCGCAACGCAGCAACAGCTCCAGGTGACCGGCCGCCCGCACCGCCTGCAGGGCCGGCGGTTCCTCGAGGCCGAACGGCGTGGCCTTGGTGCCGAGCTCGTGGTAGGTGGCGTGGAAGTGGCTGCTGACCATCCCCGGCATGACGGTGCGCCCGCCGAGGTCGACCCCCCGGTCGTCGGGAGCGGGCTCGGGGGCGACGGGCCCCACCGTGGCGATGCGGCGGTCCTCGATCACCACCGTGGCGCGCGGACGCTGCCCGTCGGCGTCGAGGACGGTGGCGTCGCGCAGGACGAGCCTAGGCATCGGGCCCGACTCCCCCGGTGCGGCCGGACGCGGCTCCGGTACCGTTCTCGGACACGGAGGGAACGATAGTGACCAGACGCCGCGGCCCGCAGGGGTCCGCCACCGCCGAGCGACGCCCGGGCGCTCCGGACCACCGATGAGCCTCGGCGCCGGCGACACCGTGCTGTGCTCGGGCACGCTGCCGCGCGCCATCTCGTTCCGGGAGCGGGTGCGGGCGGCGGCCGCCGGCGCGTTCTCGGGCATCTCGCTCTGGGGCCGCGACTACCGGGTCGCCCGCGGGGAGGGACTGAGCGACCGGGAGATCCGCTCGCTGCTGGCCGATCACGGCCTGGCGGTGGGCGAGCTCGACCCGGCCTGGTGGTGGCCTCCGGGTGCGGCGGACGTCCGCATTCCGCCCGACCTCGACCACGAGCAGATCTTCACCTTCACCGAGGCGGAGCTGTTCGCCGTGGCGGATGCGGTCGGCGCCCGCTCGCTGAACGCCGTCGACATCTTCGGCGGACAGTGGACGCTCGACGACGCCGCGGGCGCCTTCGCCGCGCTGTGCGACAGGGCGGCGGAGCACGGCTTGCTCGTGCACCTCGAATTCCTCCCCTGGTCGCGCATCCCCGACGTGGCGGCGGCCTGGCAGGTCGTCCGCACCGCCGACCGCGCGAACGGCGGCCTGATGATCGACGCCTGGCACTACTTCCGCGGCCGTCCCGACCCGGCGCTCCTGCGCACCATTCCGGGCCAGTCGATCCTCGGCGTGCAGCTGTGCGACGCCCCGGCGACACCGGAAGCCGACGCGTTGCACGCCACATTGCACGAGCGCCTGCTCCCGGGCGAGGGCGGGCTCGGACTGGCGGGGCTGCTGGGCGACCTGCGGGCCACGGGCACGACGGCGCCGCTCGGCGTCGAGGTGTTCTCCGACGTCCTCGCCGCGATGGATCCGGTGGAGGTCGGCGTCAGGGCCGGCGCGTCCGTGCGCGCACTGCTCGGTGACGAAGCCCCTCCCGCGGGCCGGGACCGGCCGCCCGGAATGTGAGACAGTCGGGGGCGTGAGGGCCTGGCGCGTGCACGAGTTCGGCGAGCCGAGGGATGCGCTGCGGCTCGAAGAGGTGCCGCCGCCGGTCGCCGGGCCGGGTGAAGTCCTCGTGCGGGTGGCGGCGACGACACTCAACTTCAACGACGTCGACGGGGTGCGCGGTCGCTACCGGACCGTGCACCCGCCGCTCCCCTACACGCCGGGCATGGAGGTGCTCGGCACCGTCGAGGACGCCGGCGACGGCGCCGAGGAGTGGATCGGGAAGCGGGTGGTCGCCATACCGGGCGGCGCCTTCGGTGGCTACGCGGAGGTGGCGGCCGGTCCGGCCGCCATGGCGTTCGAAATGCCGCCGGCAGCCGCGCTGGCCGACGCCCCGGCGGCCGCCGTCTACTTCCCCTTCCACCTGTCGTGGCTCGCTCTGCACGAGCGGGCCCGGATCGAGTCCGGCGAGACGGTGCTCATCCACGCCGCCGCGGGCGGGGTCGGCTCGGCGGCGGTGCAGCTGGCCCATGAGGCCGGCGCCACGGTCATCGCCACGGCGGGGTCCGCGGAGAAGTTGGCTCTGTGCCGGTCCCTCGGCGCGGATGTCGCCGATCAACTACAACGAGGAGGACTTCGTCGCCGCCGTCCTCGACGCCACCAAGGGCCGTGGCGTCGACGTGGCGTTCGATTCCGTCGGGGGCGCTGTCACGACCGACACCTTCCGCTGCATGGCCTTCAACGGGCGCCATCTCCTGGTCGGGTTCGCCTCGGGCATTGAGGCCGAGGACGAGGGGATCGTGCCGCGCCCCGTCCTCTTCGGGAACTTCTCTCTCTTCGGCGTCTGCCATGCCTACGTCGACGACCCGGCCGCCCTCAAAGCGACGACCGGCTACAACTTCCCCTCGCACGCTTCCGGCGAGCGGGCGCACGCCCAGATCCTCCACCGCGTCCTCGACGGCCGGCTCCGCCCGGTGGTCGGGAAGGAGTTCGCCTTCGAGGAGCTGCCGGACGCGCTGCAGGCGATGGCGGACCGGCAGACCGTCGGGCGCAACGTCGCCCTCGTCACGCGGCGCGGCTAGGGCAACACCCCCGCCATCGCAGCCTCAGTCCGAGGACGCGACGGCGTCGAGCAGGCCCCGCTGCCGGGCGGCCGCCTGCAGGGGGCGGCGGCGCAGCGAGGGATCCGCGATGGCGGCCGGCACCCAGCCGACGTCGGTGTCGTTGAGGTCGGTGCCCGGCGGCGACGATCTCGTCAATGCGGTCGAGCACGTCAGCGGCCCAGGCGGAGCTCGAGCGCCGGCAGCTGGGACTCGAGGTGCTCCATGGTGCGCGGGCCCGATGATGGGCGACGTCACGGCCGGGTGCTCCAGCACGAAGCCGAGCGCGAGCTGAATGAGCGTCAGCCCGGCGCTGTCGGCCAGCTCGGTGAGCTGGTCGACCGCCTCGAGCTTGGCCCGGTTGCCCGGCACCTCCATGTCGTAGTGGTGCGGCAGGAACGTCGGCGCGGCGGCTCGTGTTCTCCTTGCCGGGCCCGAAGGCGCCCGAGAGCCAGCCCCCGGCCAGCGGGCTCCACGAGAGCACGCCCATGCCGTACTTCTGGCACATCGGCAGCACGTCCTTCTCGATGCCGCGCACCAGGATGGAGTACGGCGGCTGCTCGGTGACGAAGCGCTCGCGGGCCCGGCGCTCGGCCACCCACTGCGCCTCGACGATCTCGTGGGCCGGGAAGGTGGAGCTGCCGAAGTAGCGGATCTTGCCGGCGCGCACCAGGTCGGTCAGCGCGCCCAGCGTCTCGTCGATGTCGGTCTCGGGCGACGGCCGGTGGATCTGGTACAGGTCGATGTAGTCGATGCCGAGTCGGCGCAGGCTGTTGTCGCACTCGGCCATGATCCAGCGCCGCGAGTTGCCCTGCGCGTTGGGGTCCTGGCCCATCTGCCCGTGCACCTTGGTGGCCAGCACGACCTTGTGCCGCTTGGTCTGGGCCAGCGCCTTGCCGACGATCTCCTCGGACTCGCCGAACGAGTAGACGTCGGCGGTGTCGACGAAGTTGATGCCGGCGTCGAGCGCGGCGTGGATGATGCGGATGGAGTCGTCGTGGTCGGGGTTGCCGAAGGAGCCGAACATCATCGCCCCCAGGCAGAGGGGGCTGACCTTTATGCCGGTGCTTCCGAGCGTGCGGTATTCCATCGCGCCGAAACTACCAAGGGCCCGGCGCCGCGGGCAGCGCCGGCCCCGGCGCCGCTCAGAGGCGGGCGGCAGGCGTCGGCCGCCGCCGAGCAGGAGCGCCGGGTCACCGCTGCGGCCGAAGCTGCGCAGCGCCGCCTCGGTCAGCTTGATGGCGTGCTCGTCGCCGGAGGCCAGGCGCCGCTCGACCAGCGTCGTCGGCGGCCGGGGGCGCCTCCGTCGGGCGCCGGTGCTGGGCCGGTCGACGTCGTAGGCGACGTGCAGGGCCGCCGCGGCCTGCCAGACGTAGCCCAGGGCGGCGTCGCGGTCCTCCTCGGCCAGCCAGGGCAGCACGCAGCTCGCAGGCCAGCGGGGACGTCACCGCGTGCAGGAGGCCGATGGCCCCGCCTGCCGTCGGCGTTGCGCAGGTAGGCCAGCGCCCCGCCCGCCGCCAGCTGGTCGAGCAGGTCGACCGGGCCGCCGGTCCAGCCGAGCGAGGCGACCGCCTGCTCGAACTCGTCGGCGATGTCGGCCACCGCGGCCACCCGGTCGCTGATCAACGGCGGGCGCGGCGCGTCCTCGGGCAGGTAGGGCAGGTCGGCCAGCGCCTGCGCCACGCCTTCGTGGCCGATCAGCAGCGGCGGCCCCGGGAGCTCCTCGTAGCTGGACGCCCAGAAGGCGAGCCCGCTCGCCGCCTCGAGGCGACGCGGCGCGCGTGTCGGCCCCGCCGAGCGCCGCGCAGCGCGTGGCCGGTGCGGATGAGCCCGTGCGTGGCGGCGCCGATGGACGCCGGGGAGCAGGCGCGGCACCCACTCCCCCACCACCGCGGCGGCGGGGCGGTCGGCGAGCTCGCGCTCGAAGAGCGCCAGCCATTCGGGGAAGCGGTCCGGCCGGCCCAGCGCGGCGGGCCACTCCTCCTCGGTCAGCGGGCGCGCCGGTGGCGGTGCCTCGTCCAGCCGGCGGCGGTACCGCGCCACCCAACCGGGGATGGCGTCGGCGCGCCCCAGCTGCTCCAGCGCCTCGGCCGCCATCGGCCCGTGATTGGCCAGACCGAGCGACCCGTACTCGGGCGCGGTGCCGGCGAAGACCGTCAGGGCGTCGTCGAGGGCCTCCGTCTCCATCACCCCAGTATGGCCAGCCGCGGCCCGGAGCCGTCCGGGCCGGCGACCGCTACGATCCGGCCTTTGACGACGGGAGGTCCGATGGCGACGACGCCGCCACTGCACGGCTTGCGGATCATCGAGTGCTCTGCGCTGGGTCCGGCCGCCATCACGACCGCGCTGGTGGACCTGGGAGCGGACGTGATCAAGGTGGAGCCGCCGGCCGGCGACTACATCCGCGAAATGACGTGGCCCATCGTCGAGGGCGACGTCGCTCATGCACCTCCACCTGAACCGGGGCAAGCGCTCGCTCGTGCTCGACCTGCGCACCGACGCCGGCGTGGCCATCCTCAAGGAGCTGGCGACCGGCGCCGACGTCGTCGTCGAGGCCATGCGCCCGGGCGCCCTGGCGCGGCGCGGCGTCGGGCTACGACGACCTCCGGGTCCTCAACCCCAAGATCGTCTTCTGCACCATTTCGGGCTACGGCATGACCGGCCCCTACCGCGACTACCCGAGCCACGGCGTGGCCTACGACACCTGGGCCGGCATCGTGAACGTCGCCACCGACGACGAGGGCTTCACCTACATTCCCGAGCACGCCTCCATCGGCATCAACGCCGGCACCGCTGTTCGGCGCGCTCGGCATCCTGGCCGCCGTGATCCGCGCCCGCGCCACCGGCGAGAGCGCCTACATCGACCTGGCCCAGTCCGACGCCGCCGCCGCCATGGACTGGTACCGCTCCGAGACCTGGCGGGCCTACGAGCGGCCGCAGTCCGAGGTCACCGGGAACAAGGCGGACAACTACGAGCGCCGCGCGCCGGGCACGGCCGGCATGGTCGAGGGCGTGCGCTACCAGGTCTACGAGGCCTCCGACGGCCGCTACGTCCTCTTCATGGCTTCGGAGCAGGCCTTCTGGAAGAACTTCTGCGAGGCGGTCGACCGGATGGACCTCTTCGAGCGCTGGCCCGGCTCCAAGTACGCCGACCACGCGCGGGGCAACCGCGAGCTCCAGCACGAGCTGCGCGACATCTTCCGCACCAAGACGGCCGCAGAGTGGCTGGAGTTCGGCGGCCGGGTCAACACCCCGATCGCGCCGGTCAACACCCCCAAGACCCTGCTCGACGATCCGCAGTTCGCCGACCGCTTCCCGCTCCTGCCCGCCGCCGAGGTCGGTGCCGACCAGCTCTTCACACCCCTGCACTTCGTCGGCGAGGAGCTGCCGCACCCGGCCAAGGCCCCCACCGTGGGGCAGCACACCGAGGCGGTCTTGCGCTCCGTCCTGGGTTATGACGACAATCAGATCTCCACCGCCCGGGACGGGGGCGCATTCGGTACCGACACGTAGGCGGCGGCGTCGGCCAAGGGAGGGTCTCATGGACAGGGTCCGGCTGGGCGTGCTGGGCGCCGGGAACATCGCGGTCATGAACGTGCGGGGTTACCTGGAGGATCCCCGCTGCGACATCGTGGCCGTGTGCGACACCGACGAGGAGGTGGGCCGCCAGGCGGCCAAGGAATGGGGGGCCGAGTCCTTCTACCCCGACCTGGCCGACATGCTGGCGGACGACTCCATCGACGCCGTGGAGATCCTGACGCCGACCCACCTGCACCACGACCACGTGATCGCCGCGCTCGAGGCGGGCAAGCACGTGTCGGTGCAGAAGCCCGTGGCCAACTCCGTCGAGGACGCGCTCGGAAATGGGGGCGGTGGCCGAGCGGGTCGGGCCGCACCCTCCGCGTCAGCGAGTGCTTCGTGCACTACCCGCCGCTCGAGCTGGCCAAGCGCCTGGTGGCCGAGGGCGCCATCGGGAAGCCGACCTCGCTGCGCATCCGGACCCTGGTCGGCCAGACCGACTCGGCCTTCCAGGCCTCGCTGCGCCCGGAGGGCTACGGCTGGCGCCTCGACAAGCGGAGCGCGGGCGGCCACCTCTTCGACGACATGGTGCACAAGTACGCCATGGCGCTGTGGCTGCTCGACATGGACATCACCTCGGTGCAGGCCGTCGTGCGGCGGCGGGACCTCTTCTTCGAGCCCTGCGCCGTCATCTTCGAGTACGAGGACCCGTACGTGCTGGGCACCATGGAGGTGCAGTACGCCCCCAACTTCTACATGCGCTCCAAGTACTACGGCGCCGACGAGTTCTTCGAGATCACCGGCGACGAAGGGCAGCTCTGGGTGACCCGGGCCACCGGCGAGATGCTCGACCTGGCCCCCGTCATGCTCTTCACGGGGACGGCCGACGAAATCAAGACGACCGAATTCACCGACGTCGACGCCGACTGGGGCGCCGGCTTCGCCCGCTCGTCCCAGCACTTCATCGACTCGCTCGTCAACGGGACGGCCGCCGCCATGACGGCCGCGCGAGGCCACCGACGTGCTCCGCCTGTGCTTCGCCGTCTACGAGGCGGGGGCGACCCGCCAGCCCGTCGACCCCCGCGGCATCACCGGGACCGTCAGCCCGCCCGGCTGGGGGGAGTGGTAGGTCACTCCCACGGGGGCGGTCCGACCTCGATCCGCTCCAGCGACGAGTGCACCCGCCCGAAGCGGCCGTCGTCGGCCGCCCACTGCCGCCGGGCCTCGCCCAGCTCGTCGCGGCTCCGGCCGACGAAGTTCCACCACATGAGGATCGGCTCGGGGAACGGCACGCCGCCGAGCAGCAGGGCGCGCGCCGGCGCGTCCACCCCGAACCGGCACCCGTCCCGGCCCTGTCCGAGGTAGGCCAGCACACCGGGCTCGACCCGCACTCCGTCCACCGCGACCGCGCCCTGCAGGACCACGAGCGCGTGCTCGTCGGCGGCGCGCAGCGGCACCTCGGCACCGGGCGGGCGCAGCGCCAGCTCGACGCCCATGTGCTCGGTGTCGCGCCGTGCCGGGGAACCGGCCCCGCCGAAGTCGCCCACGAGCACGGTCGCCTCGGCGCCGTCCAGGTCGAGCCGCGGCAGTGCTGCGTGGTGCTCGAAGGCCGGCGGCCCGTCGCGGGTGGCGGCCGGCTGGGCCACCCAGAGCTGGACGGCGTGCACCTCCTCGGCCCGGGCCGGGTCCTCCTCGGCGTGCGCGACCCCGTGGCCCGCGGTCATGAGGTTGAGCTGGCCCGGCCGGATCAGCTGCTCGGAGCCCAGGCTGTCGAGGTGCAGCAGCTCGCCGGCCAGGAGCCAGGTCACGGTCTGCAGGCCCATATGGGGATGCGGCCCGATGCCGAAGGAGGCGCCGGGGGTGACCGGCACGGGACCGGCGTGGTCGAGCGAAGCACCAGGATCCCACCGTGCGTCGCGGCCGCTGCGGCAGCACCCGGCGCACCGGCAGGGACCCGACCTGGGTCAGGCGCCCCGGCGCGAGCTCCACGACCGGTCCCGCCGCGCCCGCCGGCGGCGCCGGTGCCGGCGCGGCGTCGTCCGTGGCCACCGGTCCGCTCATCATCTTTTCTTCTACACCCCTAGGGTGGGCGCGCACACGAGCCCAGCGACCCGGAGGCACCCATGACGATCCCCGACGACGCCCCCGTCGTCGACGACGCCGCCGCCAGCAGCTTCGTCATCCGCCAGGGCGGGACCGAGGCGGAGCTGCGCTACGCCGTGGAGGGCGACCGGATGATCCTGGTCCACACCGGCGTGCCCGATGCCTGGAGCGGTCACGGCATCGGGGGCCGGCTGGTGCGCGCCGCCCTGGCCCGGGCGCAGGCGAACGACCTCACGGTGGTGCCCTGGTGCCCCTACGCCCGGCACTGGCTGCAGGAACACCCCGACGAGGCGGCCGCCGTGACGATCGACTGGGAGACGCCCCGTCCCCCCTCCTGAGGGCGGGGGCCTTGCGCGCCCAATTGGGCAAGGTGTAGTCCATGACGCAGGACCTGGCAGTTCGGATGGAGAGGGCGCAACCGTGAGCGCGACACCACAGGACGAGTCGGACGAGGTGGAGACGGGCGGCGAACCGGGGGGCGACGAGTACCTCGACGGCCAGGAGGAGGACTCGTTCCCGGCCTCGGACCCCCACTCCGACTGGTCCGGCCCGCCCGAAGGGGCCTGAGACACCCATAGGGTCGCGCCGTACCGGTGCCCCAGAGCGGCCCCGATCCCGACCCGAGGAGGCCCGACCATGGCCGATGAATCCGCCGCCTTCCCCACCCTCAGCGAGGCGGACATGGCGGTGCTGGACGGGCTGGGCACGCGCCGCACCATCACCCCGGGCGAGTACCTCTACCGCGAGGGCGACGTCACCTACGACTTCATCGTCGTGGTGTCCGGGGCCATCGACGTCGTCGCCCGCAACAGCGGGGGTCTCGAGGAGACGATCGTGGCGCAGCACGGGCCGGGCCGCTTCCTCGGCGAGCTCAACCTGCTGTCGGGCATGCGCGTCTTCGTCTCGGCCCGGGTCACCGAGGGCGGCGAGGTGATCGTCGTTCCGCGCGACAACCTGCGCCGGCTCATCGCCACCAGTCCCGGGCTGGGCGACACCATCCTCACCGCCTTCATGGCCCGCCGCGCCGTCCTGCTCAGCGGCGCCTCGGCCACGACCCGGCTCATCGGGTCGCGCTACTGCCCGCTCTGCCTGCAGGTGCGCGAGTTCCTGGCCCGCTCCCGCATTCCCTACGAATGGCTCGATCCCGACAGCGACACCGACGTGGAGGCCGTGCTCGAGGCCTTCGCCATCGACCCCGACGAGCTGCCGGTCGTCATCACGTCGGGGACCGTCCTGCGCCGGCCCACCCCCGGTGAGCTGGCCCAGTACCTGGGGCTCACGCTCGAGAGCCTGCCGGGCCGCTGCTTCGACCTGGTGGTGGTCGGCGGCGGGCCGGCCGGGTTGGCCGCTTCCGTCTACGGCGCATCCGAAGGCCTCAACACGCTGGGCGTCGAGCGGTTCGGCGCCGGAGGGCAGGCCGGCTCGAGCTCGCGTATTGAGAACTACCTCGGCTTCCCGACGGGGATCTCGGGCGGCGACCTCACGGCCCGCGCCATCGTGCAGGCCGAGAAGTTCGGCGCGCACCTGACGGCGCCGTGCGAGGCGGTGTCGCTGCGCGAGGAGGCGGGCCACCTGGTCATCCGGCTCTCCGACGGCACCGACGTCACGGCCCGGGCCGTGATCGTCGCCAGCGGCGCCCGCTACCGGCGCCTCCCGATCGACCGCCTCGAGGAGTTCGAGGGCAACGGCGTCTACTACGCGGCGACGGAGATGGAGCGCCGGGAGTGCGCCGCCTCGCCCACGGTGGTGGTCGGCGGCGGGAACTCGGCCGGGCAGGCGGCGATGTTCCTGTCGGACTCGGGACCGGTCACCGTCGTCATCCGCGGCGACGACCTGGGCAAGAGCATGTCGCGCTACCTCGTCGACCGCATCGAGGCGCACCCGGGCATCACGGTGCGGACCAACGCGCAGGTCACCGGCCTCCTCGGCGAGCCCGACCTGCAGGCGGTGCTGATCACCGACGACGACGGGGAGACCGAGGTCGCCTGCGGGGGGCTCTTCTCCTTCATCGGGGCCGAGCCCTCGTCGGGCTGGATCTCGGGCTGCGCCGCCTTCGACGACCGCGGCTTCGTGCTGACCGACCGGGCCCTGGGGCCCGAGCACCTCGACGAGCGCTGGGTCGCCCTGGCCCGGATGCCACTGCCCTTCGAGACGAGCCACCCCGGGCTGTTCGCCGTGGGCGACGTCCGCTCCGGCTCGACGAAGAGGGTGGCGGCCGCCGTCGGCGAGGGCTCCGCCTGCGTGGGCGCGGTGCACCAGTACCTGAGCTTCGCCGACTGACGGCGCGCGCCGGGCTGGGCGCGCTCTCCGTCAGGCCCGGGCGAAGAACTCGGTGAGGTGCGCCGCCACGGCATCGGCGTGCGTGAGGATGCCGATGTGCCCCGAGCCCGCCACCTCGCGGTACTGGCAGCCCGGAATGGCCTCGGCGGCCTGGCGGGCGTAGCGCGGGGGCGAGTCGACGTCGTGCTCGAAGGCGAGCACGAGGCAAGGGACGCGCACCTCGGGCCAGCGCGTGGTGCGGGCCGGATCGGTCGACCAGGCCAGCGCCGCCTCGTACTGGCCCAGCCGGCCGGGATTGGGCCACACCTCCATGCCGCCCATCATGGAGAGCCAGGTGGACACCGTGTCGTTGTCCTGCAGGTCGGCGATCGGCAGGTAGCGCAGCGTCTCGGTGGCGTAGAAGAGCGGTGGCAGGTCGTAGTCGAGCCGGGCCAGGTCGCGCTCGACCGTCGTGATGGCGACCTCCCAGGCCGTGGGCGCGTTGGCGCTCCCCATCAGCGCGGCCGAGCGGACGCGGTCGGGGTGGTCGAGCACCAGCGTCTCGGCGATCCAGCCGCCCATCGAATGCCCGGCCAGGCGCACCGGATCGGTCCAGCCCAGGTGGTCCAGCAGCGCCACGGTGTCGGCGGCCATCCCCTCCACGCTGTAGGGCGCCGGGGGTGAGGAGGAGGGTGCGACGCCGCGGTTGTCGAAGGTGGCCACCTGGTAGCCGGCGGCCACCAGCGCCGGCACGAGCTGCAGGTGCCACGCCACGGCGGGCTGCCCGCACCCCGCAATGAGGAGGAGCGGCTCGCCGTCGCCGGAGACGTCGTAGCTGAGCGTGGCGCCGTTGGCGCGCAGGTCAGGAATGGAGCACCTCCGAGAGGAGCTTCGGGGCGACGTTGCGCCCGGTGAGCAGCACCACGGTCTCCCCCTCTCCGCCCGCCGGCGCCACGACACCGGTGCGCAGTGCCGCCACCCCGACTGCGCCGGCGCCCTCGAGCACCAGGCCCATTTTGGTCGCCGAGTAGGCCATGGCGGAGCGGATGTCGGCCTCGCTGACGGTGAGGACGTCCACGCCATGGCTCAGCGCCACGTCGACGGTCACCGCCCCCGGCTCCAGGTTGCCGGCCAGACCGTCGGCCACCGTCGGCTCCACCTCGATGGGCACGATGCCCCCGGCGGCCAGGGCCGCGCTCATGGACGGGGACGCCTCCGACTCAATGCCGACGACCCGCGCACCGGTGCCCTCGAGCCCGAGGATGACGCCGGCCAGCAGCCCGCCGCCGCCGCACGGGACGACCACCGTCCCCAGGCCGGGCACCTGCTCGAGCAGCTCCCGGGCCAGGGTGGCCTGGCCGGCGATCACGTCGGGGTCGTTGTAGGGCGACACGTAACGGCTGCCGTCGTGCGCCGCCAGCTCGAGCGCGTAGGTCTCCGCCTCGCGGTAGCCCTCCCCGTGCAGCACGAGGCGGACGTCGAACTGCTGCAGGGCCGACACCTTGGCCGCCGAGGCGCCGGTGGGCACCACCACGGTCACGGCCGCGCCGAGCTTGGAGGCGGCGAAGGCCAGGCCGAGTCCGTGGTTCCCGGCGGAGGAGGCCACGACGGCGCGGCCGGGATCTCGGGCCAGCGTCGCCGACACGGCGGCCAGGCCGCCCCGGACCTTGAAGGACCCGGTGGGCTGCAGCGTCTCGAGCTTGACCGCCACCGCGGGGCCGAGCTGGGGTGCGACCACCAGGGGCGTCACCCCGAGGAACCGGCGCACCACCTCCCACGCCGCCTCCCGCTGGTCCGGCCCGGGGAGCTCGACGGCGCGCACCGGTCCAGTCTGGCCGAGCCGACCCTGGCATGCTGCACGCCGTGGAGATCGGGACCCGCACCATCGACGGCGCCACCGTGCGCGTCCTCCCCGACGTCCCGGCGATGGCCCGGGCGGCCGCCGACGAGGCCGCCGCCGTGCTGCAGGCCGCGGTGGCGGCCAAGGGGACGGCGCACGCCATGTTCGCCACCGGGAACTCGCAGCTCGCCTTCACCCGGGCCCTGGTGCACGAGACCGCCGGCGTGCCCTGGGCCCAGACCGTCGTCTTCCACATGGACGAGTACGTGGGCGTGGGGCCCGACCACCCGGCGGGCTTCCAGCGCTGGATCCGGGAGCGCATCGTCGTGCCGGCCCGGCCCCGGGCCGCCTACTACGTGGAGGGGCTCGGCGACCCCGAGGCCGAGTGCGTCCGCTACGCCGAGCTCCTCGAGCGCTTCCCGCTCGACCTCTGCTGCCTCGGGGTGGGCGAGAACGGCCACCTGGCCTTCAACGACCCGCCGGTGGCGGACTTCGCCGACCCCCGGGACGTCAAGGTCGTCGAGCTCGAGGCGGCCTGCCGCCGCCAGCAGGTCGACGAGGGGCATTTCCCCGCCATCGAGGACGTGCCCGCGCGGGCCATCACCGTGACGATCCCGGCGCTCCTGCGGGCCGCCCGCGTGCTCGCCGTCGTGCCCGAGAGCCGCAAGGCCGCGCCCGTGGCGGCGGCGCTGACCGGCCCGATCGGCCCGGCCTGCCCGGCCTCGGCCTTGCGGACGATCGCCCACGCCACCGTCTACCTCGAGCCCGCCTCGGCCCGGCTGCTTCCCGATTGACGCCGTCCGGCCACGGGCGGCACCGCCGGTTCCCGCCTTCGGTGCTGTTCCCCCTTCATGGCGCCGGGCGTGGCGGAGAACACCGACCCGGGACCGCCCATGCCCCTGCAGGCACGGCAACCACATCGAACCCGGCGGGCAACGGCGGGGCAATGGCTGTTCCCTAGGTTGCCGGCACGGAGATCGGGCGTGCCCGGCGGGGACGGCGGGTACGGGAGGAGGGGCGCGTGACGATGGCGGTGGCGACGGCCGAACTGGGCCTGCGTCCCCCGGCCCCTGGACCGCGCCGGAGCCGGCGCGCCACCGTGAAGCGGGTCGTGATCGCGGCGGCCTCCGGCCTCGTCGCACTGATCCTGGTGGTGGGCTCCTTCGTCGGCTTCAGCCTCTACCGCATCGACCACGCCGTGCATCACGTCGGGGTGTCGGCCGCGCTCCTGGCCAAGGGCAAGGACGATCTCCTCGCCGTCGTCAAGGGGCCCGATCACAGCGAGCAGGTCTTCGTGTTCCACGACGCCGGCGGCCACACCAACGTGCTGCAGATCCCCAAGACGCTCGGCCTCCCGCTGGCCAACGGGAGCACCGTCCCGCTGGGAGCGCTCAGCCTGCACGCACCGACCGCCATCATCGCCGGGCTCGACCACCTCGGCATCCCGGTCAGCCACTACGTGGGCGTCGACCTGCACATGGTCGACCCGTCGTCCAACCTGGGCCGGCTCGCCACCGGCAAGCTCTCCATGACGTCCATGATGTCGAACCCGACGGGGACCAGCTCGCTCCTCGAGCAGGTGGCCTCGCACATCTACCTCGGGCCCGGGACCCCGGTCTCCGCCGTGCTGTCGCTCATGAACGTGCCCACGGCGCACCCCGTCTCCGTGCCGGTCGAGCGCGACGTGCACGGCGTCGTCGTGCTCACGGCCGCCTTCGCCAACGTGCTGCGCGCCTTCCTGTAGGACGCGCCGTCACGGCGCGCCGTCAGGCCCGTACCGGGCCGAGCCAGCGGTCCAGAAACGGCAGGGCCTCGGCCCCGTGCCACTGGTGCCCGCCCTCGAAGACGTCGTGCACCAGGTGGTCGCCCGCACCGAACTGCTCGTAGACCAGCCGGACCCGGCGCACCGACTCCGCCGCCGTGACCGCGGGGAAGAGGTCGTCCTGCGTGCCCGACTCGACGAGCATGGGCCGCGGCGCCACCAGCGCGCCCAGGTCCTCGTGCTCCAGCCGGCCGAGCATGCCGAACATGATCTGCGAGCCGCACATGTTCCACGGCATTTTGTGGCTCTCCGCCCACGACGAGAGGTAGCCGCTGACCACGCACGCCGCCACGCGGGCGTCGACGGCGGCCGTGAAGAGCGTGACGGTCCCGCCGTACGAAATGCCGACCATGCCCAGCCGCGCCGGATCGACGAGCGGGTGTTGCGCCAGGACGTCGAGCGCGCGCCGCAGGTCCCAGATGTTCTGGGCCAACGGGTTCCAGCCGGCCATGGCGGCGTGCACCAGGTTCGTGTCGCAGGCGTAGTGGTCCTCGGGATTCCAGTCCAACCGCTCCCCGAAGCAGCGCAGGTCCGGCGCCAGCACGACGTAGCCCCGCCGGACCAGCTGGAGCCCGTAGTCGGCATTGGGCATGGCGGTGTGCGCCAGCCCGACCACCTGGCTCTTGCCGGGCCCGTGCCCGTGCGCCGCCAGCACGGCCGGGCCGGGCGCGCCGTCCCGCCGGCCGTCGGGGACCAGGAGGTAGGCCGGCACCGACATGGTGTCCTCGGTGTCGAAGACGATCGTGTCGCGCCGGTAGCCGTCGCAGGCCTCCGACTCGAGGGTCTCGAGGTTGAGCGGGACGGGGTCCGGCTCCGGACCGAGCAGCTCGCCCAGGGTGGCCCGGCGCCGTTCCAGCCAGGCGGGAATGGCGGCGGGATCCTGCTCGGGTAGCGGATCCTCGTGCGCGGTGGCGGCCAGCCGGGTCATCCACTGGTACCACGACGAGTAGTTGCGGGCCGGCGGGGTCAGGACGAGTCCCCCGGTGTCGTCGCTCATGGACGGCCAATGTAGGCGGGCGCGATCCGGTTCGGGCAGAATTGGCCCGTGACCCTCGCCACGACCGTCAGCGTCCACCCGCTCTCCCCCACCATCGGGGCGGAGATCGCGGGCGTGGACATCGCCCAGCCGCTGTCCGACGACACGGTGGCGGCCGTCCGCGACGCGCTCAACACGCACCACGTCATCTTCTTCCGTGACCAGACCCTGACGGCGGAGCAGCAGGCGGACTTCGCCGCGTCACTTCGGCACCGTGACCGAGGCCCACCCCGTGCTGCCCTCCATTGAGGAGAGCCCGGAGGTGCTCGCCATCGACGGCAAGGTCGACCGGGCCAGCTGGTGGCACACGGACGTGACGTTCCTCGACACGCCCGCCATGGGCTCCATCCTCTACATGCTCGAGGCGCCCGAGGTCGGAGGCGACACCATGTGGGCCAGCCTGCAGGACGCCTACGACGGGCTGGCGCCGCCGGTGCGGGCCATGTGCGATCAGCTGATCGCCATCCACCACGATCCCTGGTTCGCGGCCGACGTGGCCGAGCGCGGCGGCTACGAGTGGGACGGCACGTGGCGCGACACGCTGTTGCCGGCGCTGCACCCCGTCGTGCGCACCCACCCCGAGACGGGCCGCAACGGCCTCTTCGTCAACCGCCAGTTCACCCGCACCCTCTTCGGCCTGTCGGACAACGAGAGCAACGCCATCCTCGAGATGCTGTACCACCACTGCGTGAAGCCCGAATACACCTGCCGCTTCCGCTGGCGCGCCGGGTCGGTGGCGTTCTGGGACAACCGGGCCACGCTCCACTACGCGCTGGACGACTACGGCACGGCGGCGCGCTTCGCCCACCGGGTCACGCTGCGGGGCGACAAGCCCTACGGCCCGGCCATGCCCCCGCCTGCGGGCTGACCGCGCTTGGCCGCCGGCCTCGGGGCCGACCTCGGCGTCGCCGCGGCGGCGTTCGTCGGGACCAACGTCGACAACTGCGTCGTGGTGATGGCCATGGTGGCCGGTGCGCCGCTCCACCGGGCCCACCGCATCGCAGCGGGCCAGGTCGTCGGGTTCGTGGTGCTGGTGCTGGCGTCCGCGGCCGCCGCCGCGGTGCTGTTCGAATTCTCCACGGCGGTCGTCGGCCTGCTCGGCCTGGTGCCCCTCGCCATCGGCGTCCACGGGCTGGCGGCGCTGGCGCGCCCGCACCCGGCGGACCCGTCCGACACGTCCGGGCCGTCCGACCCGTCCGAGGAAGCCGCCGGCGCGGTCGAGAGGACGACACGACGGTGGCGCGCCCGACCGGAGCAACGCGCCGTGGGCCGCAGCTTCACCGCGGCCGCCCTGGTCACCGTCGCGGCCGGCGGCGACAACCTGGCCGTCTACATCCCGCTCTTCCGGGTGGGAGGGGCGGCCAACATCGGGGCGATCGCAACCGTCTTCGTGCTCGGCGAGGCCGCGGTGACCTGGCTCGTCCTGGCCGGGGGACGCCACGCCGGCGCCCGCCGCGTCATGCTCCGCCTGGGGCACGTGGCGGTCCCCGTGCTGCTGTGCGGCGTGGGGATCCTGGTCCTGGTGCAGGCGGGGAGCTTCTCCCTGCTCTGACCGGGCGCGACAATGGCAGCGTGCCCGACGCCGTCGACGCCCTGGTCCTCGACCTGCTGGAGTGGATCGGACCCGGCGCGCGCCCCTACGACGAGGTCATGGAGGCGTGGCGCACCTCGTGTCCGCGCCTGCCGGTGTGGGAGGAGGCCAACGACCGGGGCTACGTGGCCCGGTCCCACGTGCCGGGTGCGGGCGCGCTGGTCGGCGTGACACCGGTCGGTGCCGCGCACCTGCGCCACCATCGCGTCGACGCGCCCGCCTGACCCGCCTGCGACACGCCGCCGACGCCCGCCCTTCGCTGGCCGCGCCGCTCGGCACCGTGCTTGACTGCGGCCACCGATGAGGGAGGGAGACCCCATGGAGAACCTGCGGGACAGGGTGATCGTGATCACCGGCGGCGCCAGCGGCATCGGCCGCGCCGTGGCGGACCGGGCTGCGGCCGAGGGGATGAAGGTCGTGCTGGGCGACATTGAGCCGGGCCCGCTGCAGGCAGCCGTGGACGAGCTGACCGCTGCCGGTGCCGAGGTCCTCGGCGTCGTCACCGACGTGGCGGACGCGGCGTCGGTGCGGGCGCTGCGCGACCAGGCGCTCGACCGCTTCGGCGCCGTGCACGTGGTGCACAACAACGCGGGCATCGGACTGGGCGGCCCGATCTGGGAGGTGAGCGAAGAGGACTGGCGCTGGATTCTGGGTGTCAACCTCTGGGGTGTGATCCACGGCGTCGCCGCCTTCACGCCGTTGCTCATTGCGCAGGGCGAGGGCCACATTGTGAACACGGCCTCCATCGCCGGGCTCATCGCGGCCCCGTTCCTCGGTCCGTACAACGCCACCAAGCAGGCGGTGGTGGCCATCTCCGAGACGCTCTTCAAGGATCTGCAGGGCATCGGCTCGCCCGTCGGCGTCTCGGTGCTCTGCCCCGGCTTCGTGCAGACCCGCATCGCCGAATCGGAGCGCAACCGGCCCACCTGGGCGCCGGCCGGCGATGCCGAGGGCGCAGCCGCCGTCGCGGGTGTGGTGCAGAACCTCGTCGACAGCGGCATCTCTCCCGCCGCCGTGGCGGACCGCGTCATCGACGCCATCCGCACCGATACCTTCTACATCCTCACGCACCCCGAGCTCGAAGGCGCGTTGGCGACGAGGTTCGACGACATCCTCCAGGGACGCGCCCCCAGCCCGACCATGATCGCCTGAGCCGTCGGCGGCCCCGTCAGCCCGAGCCGGTGGGCAGCGGCTTGAAGGGCTGCACGGTCACCCAGCAGGTGCCCTGCGGCTTGTGGTTCGTCTTGAGCTTGCACTGCGACGACGGGGGCACGTTGTTGTGGATCTTGACCACCTGGTACTCGGTCGGGCCGTAGAACTTGTCCGGCCCGAAGCTCCAGACGGGTGAGAGGGTGCCGGGGTAGTTCGTGATCTTGGACATCGCCTCGACGAACGTCCGGCGGTTCAGGTCCTTGCCGGCGTCTCTCGCCGCGGTGGCGAACAGCCCGATGGCACCGCACCACGCCTGAATGGGCCCCTGCTCCTCAATGTAGAAGCTCGTCGTGCCGGCGATCGGCTTGGGATGGTACGCGTGCCACGTGGCGTAGCAGGAGCGCACACCCGGGTCGTAGCCACCCTGGCTCTCGGGCCGGTTGTCGTCGAAGCCGCCCAGCGTCTGGGTCGTCACGCCCTCCTGCCCGTTCAGCGCCTGCTCGTAGGGGATCGGAATGAGGCCCAGCGCGACCGTCACCGTGGACTGGTAGTCGCTCAGGAGCAGTTGGGGGTAGTACTGCTGGGAGTTCTCGGCCCCGATGTACGGGAAGAACGCGTTCTCCGGCAGCATGGGGATGACCGACTGCACGCCGGCGGCCTTGAACTTCTCGACGGCCAGTTGCGCGTCGGACCCGGTCGTGGCCGTCTGGTCGGGGCTGGCGGCGATCGTCTCGACCACCGGGGTGATGCCCGCCTTCTTCAGGTCCGGCAGCATGAAGTCGTTCAGTGCGGCCTGGTCGGCCGCCTGGTCCGACACGGCCACGCCGACCTTCTTGCCGTGGCCGAGGCGGCCCGAGCTCTCCCCCCACTGCACGACGGCCGACAGGACGGGAGCCATGTCGGCGCCCGTCCACCACAGGTAGGGCGAGGCCAGGTTGGTCCAGTTCGTCGTGGTGGACCAGGCGCTGATCAGCGGGGTCTGGCCCTGTTGGGCCACGCAGAGCTGGTTGTCGCCCAGCCAGGTGCCGATGCCGTCGACGACCGCGAAGACCGGCGGGTTGCCCTGGGTCCACTGCTGGCACAGCGACTGCATGTTGGCGTCGTTGGTCGGGTCGAACTGCACGATGATCGGGTTGATCTTGCGGCCGTTGATGCCGCCCGAATTGTTGATCTGGTCCACGTAGAGGTGGATGGCCGGGATCTGCTCGTTGTACTCCTTGTCCTGGGCGAAGCCCTCCTTGCCGGCCAGGCTGTTGATGGCGACGACGGGGAACACGACGTTGATGCTCGTGGCGCTGACCCCGCGCGTGCTGGTGCTGGCCTGGCTCGGGGGGGTGGCACTGGTGCTCGACGCCACCTCGGCCGCGCCGGCGCTGTCCGACCCGCCCGGCGTGCCCGCCGGAGCCAGGACGAGCCAGGCCACGAGCCCGACGACGATGGCGATGATGATGAGCGCCGTGCGCACCTGCATGGCCCGGGGCCGCCGGCGCAGGCGCCGCCACGACCGGCCCAGCGGGGCCAGGGGGTGGAACCCCGCCCCTCGCGGCGCGGGAACCTCCATGCTCGCGTCCATGCTCACCCTCCTTGTCGACGGCCCGAACCGTCGCCCTCCCCTATCGGTCCTGACGCCATCAGGGCCTCGTCGCTCGCACCAAGGTAGGCGGCCAGCGCCCTGGCGTCAGCGCGGATCACCTCGGGCGGTCCGGCGGCCACCACACGGCCGAGCTCCATCACCACGACCGTGGAGCAGAGCTCGAAGACCAGCGGCACGTCGTGCTCGACCAGCACGATGGTCGTGTCCGCCACCTCGTGGATCCGCCGCAGCAGCGGAATGAAGGCCTCGGCCTCCCGTTGGGCGATGCCCGCCGTGGGCTCGTCGAGCAGCAGCAGCCGCGGCTCGGAGAGGACCACCGAGGCCAGGTCGACCACGCGGCGGGTCCCCGTGGACAGCTCCGCCGTGCGGTGGTTCCGGAAGCGCTCCAGCCCGAAGGCGGCGATCACCTGGTCCACCGCGGCGAGCTTGCGCCGCTCGGACCGGCGCGCCCAGGGGAGGCGCAGGGTGGTGGAGAGCACGGCCACCTCGTGGCGGGCGTCCTCGCTCAGCATCAGGACGTCGAGCACGGTCAGCTCGGGGAACAGCCGGCAGTCCTGGAAGGAGCGCACCATGCCGACGCCCAGGCGCTCCTCGGGGAGGTACTCGGCCAGGTCGACGTCGTCGAGGTGCACGCGGCCCGACTGGGCCGGCACGAGGCCCGAGATCACGTCGAGCGTCGTGGTCTTCCCCGAACCGTTGGCCCCGATCAGCCCGACGATGGAGCCGGGCGGCGCCTCGAACGACACCCCGTTGAGCGCGTGGACACCGCCGAACTGCACCCGCACGTCCTCGACGGTGAGCCGGGCCGGGTGCGCGGCGGCGGGGCTCGGTGCCACGGCGGTCACGGCTCGCTCCCCTCGGCGGCGAGGCTGGGCGTGACCGGCGGGCCGGCCTGCGAGTGCAGCCGTTCCTGCACCGTCCGGATGCCCAGGGCGACCGCGTCACCGGAGCGGTGCAGCAGCTCGGCCAGCCCGCCGGGCAGGTAGAGGATGAAGAGGATCAGCCCCAGGCCGCTGGTGATGAACTGGATGGTCTGGTTGGCGCCGAACAGCGCCGGGAGGCCCTCGAGGTAGAGGGCCCCGAGGATGGCGCCGGGGATGGAACCGAGCCCCCCGATCACCACCATGGAGATGATCACGAACGACGTCGTGGGGTCGAAGGTGATGTCCGTGTTGTTCAGCTGCTGGGTGGCGAAGGCGAAGCACACGCCGGCGTAGCCCGCCATGAAGCCCGACAGGCCGAAGGCCAGCAGCTTCGTGCGCAGAATGGGGATGCCCATGGCCGCCGCGGTGAGCTCGTTGTCCCGCACCGCCACCAGCCGGCGCGCCACGCCCTTGTCGCGCCAGATCCGCACCATGAACACCGACAGCAGCAGCACCCCCAGCGAGAAGAGGGCGAACGACTGCTGCGAGGCCAGGCTCAGGCCGAACAGCGACGGCCGCGCCACGAAGGTGTAGCCGGGATCGGGCAGGCCGGTACAGAGCGTCTTGCCGATGCCGGGCACGCTGAAGCACGGCGTGGCCAGCACCGCGCTCTGCATGAAGATGGCGAAGGCCAGCGTCGTCACGGCCAGGAAGAGACCGGGCATGCGCAGTGCCGGCAACCCGACGAGGATGGCCACCAACGCCGTGATGACACCGCCGTAGAGCATGACGATCGGCAGGGGCAGCGACGTCCCGAGGTGCACGGCCACCAGCGCGCCGACGGCGACGAGGCCGAACTGGCCCAGCGAGACCTGGCCCGCCCACCCCGTCAGCATGGTCAGGCTCAGCGCGATGACAGCGTAGATGCAGATCTGGCTGAAGAGCACGTTGTTGCCGACGGACAACACGAAAGGCAGCAGGACGGCGACACCGACGGTCAGCCACACGCCCGTGACCGAGACCCGCCGCCGCAGCTGGTCCACCCCGGCCCGCACGGTGGTGGCGGCGCCGTGCTGCCAGGTGCTCCGCTCCCCCGTCCGGGCCCCCTTGCGCAGGGCGCCGACGCGCACCAGCAGGACGACCATCACGACGACGAAGATGATCAGCTGCTGCTTGGCCGGCGAGGGGATGTTCCACTCGAGGATCTCGAGGAACAGCCCCATGCCGATGCCCGCGATGAAGGCGACGGTCAGGTTCACCATGGCGCCGATGAGCGCGGCCGTCAGCGCGTACAGGAGCAGGTCGGGCGAGAGCGCCTGCGTCAGGGCGCTCGTCTGATTCGGTGCGTTGAGGATGGCCGTGAACGCGGAGAGCGCGCCGGCCACGGTCCACGTCAAGGTGGACGTGCGGCGGATCCACACGCCCGACAACCGGGCGGAGTCGGCGTTCTCCGACATGGCGCGCATGGACAGGCCCCAGGACGTGAAGCGGACCGCCAGCACCAGGACGACCGTCACGATGGGCGCCACAATCAGCGTGAGCACCTCGGTGGGCGTGATGATGAAGGGGCCCAGCGAGAAGGACAGGTCGAAGGGGACCGGCACGGGCTTGTACAGGTTGGCCGGCCTGATGAACGGCAGCGCGGTGAGCGCCAGCAGGACGTAGCTCAGCCCGATGGTGGCCACCATCACCAACACACGGGGCCGGCTGAACAGGCGGCGCAGCACCAGCTCGGACCCGGCGCCGGTGGCCGCGGCCAACCCGATGGACAGCACGAGGGCGAACCAGTAGTTGAAGTGGAAGTCCGCCGTGAGCTTGACGAGGAACACGGCGGCGATGACGCCGATCTGGCCCTGGGCGAAGTTCAGGACCCGGTTGGTGCGGTAGACGAGGACCAAGCCCAGCGCCAGCAGCCCATACCCCAAGCCGTAGAAGAGGCCCTGGACGAGGACGAAGTTGGGGGCCGAGAACGCGAGCACGGGCGCCTAGGACAGCCCGGCGGCGGCGGTGCCGAGGAAGACGGGGCGCAGGAGGTCGTCGCGGGCCATCAGTTCGGCCGTCGGCCCGTCGAAGCGGATCTCGCCCCGCTCCATGAAGAAACACCGCTCGGCCAGGCTGAGGGCGCGGTTCAGGCTCTGCTCCACCAGAATCACCGTGGTGCCCGACTCGTTGATGCGCCGCACCATCGCCATCAGCCGCTCCACCGTCATGGGGGCCAGGCCCAGCGCCAGCTCGTCGATCATGAGCAGGCGGGGACCGGTCATCATCACCCGGGCCAGGGCGAGCATCTGCTGCTCGCCGCCCGAGAGGGTGCCGGCCGGCTGGTCGAGCCGCTCCCGCAGCTCGGGGAACGCGGCCAAGGCCTCCTCGTAGGCCTGCTGCGTCCGGGCCCGGTCCCGGCGCAGCGTGTGCCCGCCGATGCGGAGGTTGTCGCGCACGCTGAGCCCGGGGAAGGTCATCTTCCCCCCGACCAGCAGGGCGACCCCCTCGTCGATGATCTGCTCCGGTTCGAGGTAGGTCGAGTTCATGCCGAACAGGCGGACGACCCCCCGGTGCGGGTGCGACAGCCCCGAGACGGCGCGCAGGAGCGTCGACTTGCCCGCTCCGTTCGTGCCCAGGAGCGCCACCATCTCGCCCTCCTCGATCTGGAGGTTCACGTCGAAGAGGACCTGGTTGGTGCCGTAGAAGAAGTCGAGGTTGTGGACCTGCAACGCCGGGATGTCCCCGCCCGCCTGGCGGCGTTTGCCCTCTGCGTAGCGCTCGAGCACGTCTTCGATGACGAGCGTGATGTCCCGTCGGACGCTCCGCGAGCCGATGACGAGCAGCAACCCGCCGACCGCACAGACCGGGAAGATGATGGTGAGGGCGACGACAATGCCGTGCAGCCCGCCGATGGCGTCGGACACCGCCCCCAGCAGGACCGATCCGGTGAACCCCCCGAAGACGAGCGAGTACACGCCGAACATGGCGAAGCAGATCGTGCGCATCTCCGGGGGTGCGGTGGCGGCCAGGGTCAGGAAGATGCAGATGGCCAGCGGGGACACCGCCGCGTTGCGCCAGGAATTGCAGCGTGACACACAGCCAGAGCTGGGGCACGTAGAGCGACAGCACGAACAGGCCGCCGTAGAGCGTGATGCAGATGCCGGCGATGACGAGCGGTCGCTGCGGCGCCCGGCGGAAGTAGCGGTCCCCGAAGACGTAGGCCAGCGGGAGCCCGAGGAAGGCGGCCAGGCCGATGATGGCGTACACCTCGCTGCGTGATGCCGTGTCGAGGTGGAACTTGTCGATGAAGAACAGGTTGCCGAACAGCGGCGCCCCGGTGCCGGCGAAGCCGAGAATGGCGACGGCGACGAGCTCGTAGTACAGGGAGCGCACACGCAGCAGCCGCGTCACGGCCGAGCCGAGCAGGACGCGCGGCGCCTTCTCCTGCTGACTGTGCAGGTCCATGCCGGACGCCTTGAGGATGTGGCTGCTCTCGTTGGCGCCCTTCTCGGGCTCGCGCAGCGTGAAGAGCGCCAACCCGAGCGGGATGCCCGCCAGCGCGACCAGCAGGCCGAAGCGCCAGTTGTGCGCCACCGTCACCACGTAGCCGAAAATGAGGATCCCACGGTCTGCGACAGCGGGTCCGACAGGTTGTGCCAGCTGAAGATCCGGCCGCGCCCTTCCGTCGGGTAGGCGTCGGCCAGGTAGGAGTTGTGGACCGTGTTGTTGACGCCGGTGCCCACGGAGGCGGCCAGGTAGAGGAAGGCGAACCACCACACGTTGGGCGAGAGCGCCATGAGCGAGCCGAACCCGGCGAAGATCAGCAGGGCCACGCCGGCCACCACCTTGCGGCTGCCGCGGTCGGCCCAGACCGCCAGCGGGACGGCCCAGAGGAGCTGCGACACCTGGGCGATGAAGGCCACCGCGCCGAGCGAGGCGTTCGACATGTGGAAGGAGGTCTCGAGGTTCCTGCCGATGAGGTTGATGCCGTTGCCGAAGGTGCCGGGCACGAGCGCCGCTGCCGTGAGAAGGACGAGGGGGGCGTAGCCCGAGCCTTGAGGATGCCGGTCAGCGGGGGCGGCTTGCCCTCCCCGGTGCCGGGCATGACCGCCAGATCGGCGACGACGTCGGTGTCCCTGACCTGGGAGACCGCCTCGCGCAGCAGATCGTCCGGGACGGCGAAGTCGAAAAGCGGTTCGTCGGTCACCGGTCGGGGACTCTATCTCTGACGCCGGTGTCAGGGAGGGTGGCGGGCCCGCCCTGCGCTCACCTGTAGGTGACCGTCACCTCGTCCGCGATGAACTGCTGCAGCGCCCGCATGTCCTGGTGGGTGGGCACGGTGCCCAGCACCGAGTAGACGTACTCATGGCTCCCCTTGCGCCAGTCCACCTGTCGCCGGGCGGGCGACTGAGCGCCACCGCGTCCACGCCTGGGTAGTCCGCCAGGCGGTCGAGGCCGTCGATAGCGGCGACCTGTCGTGCCCCGATCGGCGGTTGCTGGGCGAAGACATACCCGACGCCCGTCGTCGGCACCAGGTCCGGGAACACCACCGTTCGCCCGAGCGCCACGCGGCGCGAAATGTCGAAAAGGTCGGTGCCGGGCGAGGCGAGTCGCAGCACCTGGGGGACGAAGCCGCCGATGCGCCCGTTGACCTCGATGACCCGCGGGCCCTTCGGTCGGTGACCTTGATTTCGGTGTGCAGGCACCCGATGCGGATGCCGATGGCCGCGATCGCCGCCGTGGCGACCTCCAGGATCTCCGCGGCCAGCGACGGAGTCGAAGTCGGTGGGGATGATGAGACCCGTCTCGCGGAACGGCTCGACCTGGGGAGGCGGCCCGTCACCGCCAGGTGGCTGATCCGCCGCCGCCGGACACGACGCTCTCGACGGAGACGTAGTCGCTGAAGTGCGGGCTGGGTGGCGGCGAGGCACCGACCATGTACGACTCGACCACCATGGATCGACGAGCTCGTCGGGCGAGCTGCGGCCGCCATGACGCGCCGCAACGCCTCCTCGTCGCGCACCAGGTGGGTGTCGCGGCTCGCCGCCCCCTGCCGCGGCTTGACCACCACCGGGAATTCGATGGCGTCGAGCAGCTCGTCGACGGCTCCGGGCTCGGGGCGGCCCGGCGCGGCGATGCACGACGGCACGGGCAGTCCCCCGCTCTCGCAGCGCCTGCGCTGGGTGACCTTGTCGAGCAGCCGCTCGGCCACGACGCGGTCGTGGTAGTCCAGCCCCAGACCGCTCGGCCAGTGCGGACGCGGTGGCCATCTGGGCGTCGGCGTAGGCGACGATGCCGGCGGGATGCAGCGCGCGGACCGACTCGGCGGCCTCGTCGTCCGCCATGGCCGGCGATGTCGACGATGCGGCCCGAGCTTGCGCAGGAGCCGGAGCGACCAGGGCGTCGTCGAACTCGCTCGAATCGACCACCCAGACGATGTCGCACGTCGACGCGCGCCGATTCCGCGAGCGCGAAGGGTGACGTCGCCCCCTCGCCGTAGACGATGGCGAGCAGCGGCGGGCGTGATCGGACGGCACGGCGTTCTCCGGCCGGTGGCGCGTCCCGGGCGCGGCACGAGCTGCGTCGACTACCAGGCATCGCCGGCGGGCCACCGCGAAGAGCGATTCGGGCAACGGGGGTCAGCTCGACACGGGGCAGGAGGTAGGTGGAGACGTCGAAGAGGTCCTTGAACGGGGTGTAGCGCTGGGCCGTCTCGTCCAGGTAGGCGTAGCCGCTGCCGGCCGACCCGACCAGCCGTCCCAGCATCCGGTGGGCCATCGAGCGCGTGCCGCTGCCGCCACAGCGTCAGCGTCTCGTCGATGTCGATCAGAGTCTCCAGAATCTGGAACGGGAGCTGCAGCACCGGTTCTTCCCGGTACAGGCTGATGAAGAGCGCCGCCATGAAGGCCTCGTAGGAGAAGCGCCGGCTGCCCTCGCGGACCTCCTGCTCCCATGCCGTCTCGTCGAACACGGCGTCGAAGCGCCGGGCGCTGCCGTCGAACGCCGTCGAGCTGTCGGCGCCGTACCTCCGGGCTGAGGTCGGGGCGGCCCTCGATGGCGGCACCGGCCGCGGGCGTGCATGGCGGCGGCCGCCGCCGCGTAGCTCGTCGACGAAGTCGTACCCGTCGCCGTGCATGAACGGGAGGCGGGCCAGCCAGCCTCGACGAGGTCGAAGAGGGAGGGCGCGACCTCGGACTGCCGGACGCAGCTCGGCGTGGTCCTCCCGCAGCGTGGCCACGTAGTCGTGGCCCTCGACCTTGAGGCGATCCCGCTCCAGCAGGCCGAACTCGTTCTCAATGAGTCGGAACTGCACGCTCTGGAATCCGGACGCCGGCAGAGGTAGCGAGCGGAAGTCGAGGAAGTCGAGGGGCGTGAGGGTCTCGAGCACATCCATCTGCGTCACCAGCAGACGCTGAATCTGGTTGATGCGGCGCAGCCGGGCCAGGACGATGCCCGAGCGCGTCCTGCGGGATCGCGCTCCTGCGCCATGATCGCCATCACGGAGTCGAGCTCGACGCAGGATCTGCTTGAACCAGAGCTCGTAGGTCTGGTGCACCACAATGAAGAAGTACTCGTCGTGCACCCCCTCGCCGTGCTCCACGCTCTTGGGGTTCTGGGCGTTGAGCAGATAGTCGAGGTGGAGGTAGTCCCAGTAGTACAAGGTGTCGGCCGGCGACGCCTCCGGCGCCGCCAGCACCGGGCAGCCCTCGCCCGACACGACGTCGAAGCGCGGGATCCTCACCGCGCGCGCGTCCAGCGGTGCCCCCTCCGGCCCGGCCACGTCCGCCTGTGACACAGCGTCAGGTTAGCTGTGCGTGGGCCCACATGGCTGAGGAATTTCGGTTCATTCCGGTAGCGGCAACGTGGGTGGCCGGCCAGGGCGAATCCGTCCAACGGACGTTGGGACCCGTCAGCCCGACGGCGACCACCGTCGCCACCGTCAACGGGCCCTCGGGCAGGACGGCGACCCGGGCCCCGCCGCCCAGCCGCGTCCACGCAGCCGAGACGGCCTCGTCGAGGTCGGGCGCCAGGCGCAGCAGACCCCCCGCTCCCCCTCCTCCTCGAGTCCTTCGCTGCAGAGGTGGACCTCGGCCCGCGCCAGCACGCGGCCGAGCACCTGCGCCTGCCAGCGGTCGAGTTCGGGACCGCCCGAGGTGCCGAGCAGGTCGGACGGGGTGCGCGCCCCGGCCAGCAGGCGGGCGAAGGCGCCGCCGGCCGGGATGCCGTCCTCGCAGGCAGCCGCCATGACGATGACGCCGCCCGGTCGCAGAATGCGCTCGGCGGCCGCCATCCCCTTGACGGCCTGGTACAGGTTGCGGTCGAGGGGGTAGCCCCCGTTCGTGGTCACCACCAGGTCGAAGGGCGCGTCGACCCGGCGCACCGCGTGCGCCTCCACGTGCGCGCAGGCGGCATCGTGGCCCGCCGGGAGCGGGCCGGCGAAGACCGCCGTCACCTGGCGGGCCCGGTTGATCGCCACGTCGAGCGAGAGGTGGGGCGGCGCCAGCGCGGTGGCCGCGCGCACGAAGTCGTGCACCGGGTTGCCCGACCGGGTCACGAAGGTGGCCCGCCCGTCGGCGATGCGGCGCGGATGGTGCGCCTCCAGAATGGTGGCTTCCGCGGCCAGGCCCGGGCAGACGGCCTTGGGCCCCCCGCTGAAGCCGGCGAAGAAGTGGGGCTCGACGAAGCCGGTGACGACGCGGAGGTCGGCCTCCACGTAGGGGCGCGCCAGCCGGACGGGCACGCCGTCGACGGAGCCGACGCTGACGTGGGCGTCGACGTCGGTGGCGTCGTGGTCGACGATGGTGAAACGCCGGACGATCTCGGGACCGACGAGCTCCTCCATTTCGGCCGCGCTGGCCTGGCGATGGGTTCCCGTGGCGCAGAGCAGCGTGATGGCGTCGTCCGGCACGCCGGCGCCGGCCAGCTCCGCCAGCAGCGGCGGGAGCACCGTCCGGTTCGGCATCGGGCGCGTCAGGTCCGGGAAGACGACGGCGACCCGCGCCGCGCCCGCGGCCAGGTCATGGAGAGGCGGTCCGTGCAGGGGGCGCCGCAGTGTTGCCGTGATGGCCGCCGCCTCGTCGGGCAGGCCCGGCTCGTCGAGCGGGACGATGATCTCGGCGGTGTCGGGGACCTCGACCGACGTGCCGCGGCGCCCGTAGGCCAGCTCGACCCGCACCGCTCAGGGCGCCGGCGGGTCGGATCCCGGCAGCGTCTCGGTGGCGGCCAACACCGACTCGGCGACGTGGTCGATCCGAGGCCGCAGGCTGCGGTACAGCTCGACCGCCGCCGGGCTCGGCTCTATGACCGCCTCGATCGGATCGATCTGGTCGAGCGTGAGACCGATGCCGAGGGCCTTGCCGGCCAGGAGCGCCGCGCCGGCCGAGGCCGCCTCGCCCGATCGGTGGCGGAGCGCCGGCAGGCCCAGCACCGAGGTGAGGACCTCGATCCACACCGGCAGCCCCGCGCCGGAGCCGCCCAGGGTCACGCCGTCCGCCGTCGAGCCGCCCAGGCGCCCGACGGTGACGACCTCCATCACCCGCGCCACGTCCCAGGCCACCGACTCCACCACGGCCCGCGCCATGTCGGCCGCGCCGTGGGCCGCGCCCAGGCCCATGAACCCGGCCCGGGCCTCGTCGCGCCACCACGGGGCGCGGGCGCCGTCGAGCCAGGGCACGGCGACCACGCCGCGTGCGCCGGGACCGCTCTCGGCCGCCAGCAGCCCGAGCTCCTCCGTGCTGCGGTCGAGCAGGCGGCCGAGCCAGGCCAGGAAGGAGCCGGCGGCGGACAGCCCGCCCTCGAGCAGCCAACCGCCGTCGGCGGCGCGGGTCACCACCGCACCGGCGGGTGACGGCACCGGCCGCTCCTGCACCGGCACCGACACGTTGGCCGTGGTGCCCCAGCTCACCATGGGGTGGGACTCCGACGCCCCCGAACCCAGCACCTCGCACTGCCGGTCGCCGGCACCGATGACGATGGGCATGCCGGGTCGCAGACCGAGCTCGGCCGCCGGAACCGGCTTGAGCTGGCCCACGACGGTGTCGGACGGGACGACGCTGGGGAGCTTGCCCAGGGCCGGCCCGGCCAGCTCGCGCACGGCGTTGCCGTCGAAGTCGTAGAGCCCGCTGCGCGAGGCGAAGGTGGCGTCCGTCACGAGTTGGTCCGTCATGCGGTAGACGACGAAATCCCGGGGCGACAGCAGGACGTGCGCCGCCTGAAGGCGCTCGGGCTGGTGCTCGGCCAGCCAGGCCAGCTTGGCGGCGACGGCGCCGGCATCGAGTGGAATGCCCGTCCGGGCCCGGTTGATGTCGTCGCCGCCCATCTGCACCGCCAGCGCCCGGGCCTGGGCCGCCGCCCGGTGGTCCGACCACAGGATGCCCTTGCCGATGGGATCCCCTTCGGCCGTGACGGGGACGAAGCTCTGCCGGGCCCCCGAGCAGGCCACGACGTCGACCGCCCCGAAGGCCGCCGGCGCCTGGGCGCGCGCCTCCGCACAGGCGATGACGAGCGACGTCCACCAGCGCAGCGGGTCCTGCTCCGTCCAGCCGACCTGCGGGTACGTCGTGGCCAGCTCGCTGCGGGCGAGGGTCACCAGCCCGTCGTCGCCCCACAGGCCGACCTTGGTCACGGACGTCCCGAAGTCGATGGTGAGGATCACCGGCCGTGCACCAGCCCGTGCACCAGGCCGGCCACCTCGGCGGGGTCGGGGTCCTGGTAGATGGTGCGCCCCATGGCCATGCCGGCGCCGCCGCCGTGCATCACGTCACGCACCTCGTCGAGCACGTGGGTGCGGCCGGCCGCCGTGCGCGGGCCACCGAGGAAGAGGACGGGCACGCTGACGCTGGCGACCACACGGGCCACGGCGCGCTGGCGTTCGGCCCCCGGCTCGACGGCCGGCACCGGGACCTTGATCACCGGCGCGCCCATGTCGTGCGCGATGACCGACGCCAGCACAATGCCGTCGGTGTCGCGGCGTATCCGCCCGTGCTCCCACAGCAGCGGCTCAATGAGCGCCTCGAGCCCCGCCGCGCGGGCCTGCTCGAGCACCTGCCCGAGCAGCTCGAGCGCGCCGGCGGTCAGCGGATCCTCCAGGTCGATCCGCGTCATGTGCTTCACCCCCGACCAGCCGTCGAACGCCGCCCGCGGCACGCTGGCCACCAGGCGGTCGTCCAGCTCGAACACCGAGCCGGCCAGGCCGGTGCGGTTGATCGACAGGTAGGTGCGGTGCAGCGCGGTCAGGTGGCCCGCCGCGGCGAGGCCCGCCAGTGGTTGCGCCGTGGCCAGAATGCCGTCGCACGAGGGCAGCGCCTGCACGAGCGACCCGAAGAACTCGTCCCAGTTCTCGGTGGTCAGCACGGCCCGGGCGCGATGGTCCGCCGCCAGGACCAGCGCCGGGGTGGGCAGGGCGGTGGGTCCCGTCATCGGCCTTCGGCCAGCGCCAGCACGACCTTGGCCACGGCGGAGAAGTCCTCGCGGCCGTACCCGGCCGCGCTGGCCGCCGTCAGCAGCTGGCGCGCCACGGCCGTCGTCGGCACGGGCACGCCGCAGCGCACCGCGTAGGCCATGGCGAGGTCGAGGTCCTTGGCCATGAGGTCGGTCATGAAGCCGGGCTGCCAGTCGTGCGACGCCGGGCTCTCGGGGATCACGCCGGGCACGGGCAGGCGCGTCCGCACCGCCACGCAGTCGCCCGTGGCGTGGGTCAGCACCAGCAGCAGCTTCTCCATGTCCACTCCGGAGCGGGCCGCCATGGCGGTCGCCTCGGCCGTCGCCGTCATCTGCGCCGCGTAGATCACCTGGTTGCACAGCTTGACCACCTGGCCCATGCCGGGGCCGCCCACGTGCACCACGAGCCCGGCGAAGGGATGGAGCGCCGGCTCCATGTCGGCCAGCGTGGCGGCGTCGCCCCCGACCATGAGCGTGAGCGTGCCCTTGTGCGCACCGGCCGTCCCGCCCGAGAGCGGGGCGTCGAGGTAGCGCGCCCCGGTCTCTCCCACCCGTGCGTGCTGGGCCCGCTCCACCTCGGGGTCGATGGTCGACGTGTCGATGACGGTCCGGCCCGGTCCGAGCGGGGAGCATGTCCCCCACCACCTGCTCCACCTCGGGCGAGTTGGGGACACAGAGCAGGATCACCTCGGAGGCCTCGGCCACACCGCGCGGTGTGCCGCCGTCCGTCGCGCCCTGCGCCACCATGGCCTCTATCGGCCCGCGCCCGCGCGAGGCGACGGTGACCTCGTGCCCCGCCGCCACGAGGTGGCCCGCCATGGGCAGGCCCATGGCACCCAATCCGATGAATCCGATGCGCATGTGTGTCCCTCCCGTCGTCGCGGTCAGCGGGCAGGCGAACTGGGGCAGCCACTCCGCGGTGCCCGCCAGG
Source organism: uncultured Acidimicrobiaceae bacterium (assembly GCA_963843365.1). Lineage (GTDB taxonomy): Bacteria > Actinomycetota > Acidimicrobiia > Acidimicrobiales > RAAP-2 > Bog-473. The sequence continues at coordinate 697,545 of CAWJKG010000002.1, forward strand.
AGCTCGTCCACCATGGTCTCGGTGGTGCGCAGGTCACCCCGGCCGGCCAGCGGGTCGAGCGCGAAGGCCTCCCCCGCCAGCGTGCGGTCGCCGCGCAACGCCGCCTCGACGGTCAGCTCCTGCGTGGCGACATGGCGGCGGACGATCTCGTCGTAGGGCGTCGGGAGTGTCGAGCGGTCCCGCCCGCGGATGCCGTCGCCGTCGATGACGCAGATCGACTCCACCACGGCGTCGGCCGGCAGGCCGACGGCCTGGCCCGTGTTGGGGATGTTCACCGGGGCTTCGAACGGCTCACCGGTGAGCATGGCCTGCATCATGGGCGAGGGCAGCTCGCCGGACTGCCAGGTCTGCAGGTCCTTGGTCCCCGCCAGCCAGGCGTCGACGTCGGCGATGTACTCCGCCTGGTGCTTCTCCCGCACCGCGATCGGGCTGAGCCCGATGTTGTAGGCCGCGCCCCACTCGGACTCGGGCGTCAGCGCGAACGACACGAACTCGGCAATGTGCCGGTCGCCGGCGGCCGGGAAGGTGCCCCAGCGGTCGAGGAGCGTCAGCTTGAAGAGGTGGCGCTGGGCGAAGTCGAGCTTGGAGAACGTCGTCCGCCTCGGGCCGGCCCGGGTACGGGGTGAGGGAGGCCAGCCCGCCGACCTCCTCGACCAGGCCCCGCAAGACCTCGAAGCCGTCGGCGCCGTCGACCTCGAGCGAGGTGAGCACGGGGAAGTGGTTGACCCCGGTCACCGCGGCCGAGACCGCCTCGAGGGGCCGTCCAGCGCGATGGCCAGGTCCATGCAGAAGTTGCCCACCTCGTGGCAGAGGCCCACCGTCTTGATGCTGGTCTCCCGGCACACCGCGGGTCGAGCGCCGTCATGGGGTTGGTGATGTTGAAGAGCCAGGCGTCGGGGCAACGCTCCTCCATCGCCTTGCCGATGCCGACGAGGACCGGCACGTTGCGCAACGAGCGGTTGATGCCGCCGGGCCCCACCGTGTCCCCGACGGTCTGGGTGATGCCGTGGGCCGCCGGCACGTCGAGGTCGACCGCCATGGAGCGGAACCCGCCGGTCGAGATGCAGACGATGACGAAGTCGGCGCCGTCGAGCGCGGCGTGCAGGTCGGTGGACGTGGCGATCGTCGCCTTGGCCCCCATGGCGTCGTTCAGCTTGTGCGCCAGCGCCTCCATTTTGGGCAGCGGTGCCGGGTCGATGTCCTCGAGCACGAGGTGCATGCCGGCCAACGCCGGCGTGCCGAAGAGATCGGCCATCAGCTCGGGCCCCCACTGATAGCTGCCGCCGCCGACGATCGTCACTTGGGTGGGCACGCCGCCACAGTACAGTCCCGCCCATGGACCGCCTCCGGCGTCGTGCCCCCGACGCGCTCGCCGCCCTCTTCGTGGGCAGCGGCCTGGTGCACCTCGTCCGCCCGCAGGCGTTCGCGTCGATTGTGCCGCGGGCCATCCCCGAGGAGCACCACACTGCGCTCATTTACGCCAGCGGCGTGGTCGAGCTCGTCTGCGCCGTCGGGCTGCTCCGGCGCACGCGTTGGGCGAGCGCGGCCAGCCTCGCCACCCTGGGGGCCGTGTTCCCGGCCAACGTCCAGATGGCGCTCGACGCCGGGACGGGGCGCAACACCGGGCCCGGCGACAGCCGCGCCCTCGCCTGGGGCCGCCTCCCGCTGCAGCTGGCCATGGCCTGGGCGGCGCGCCAGGCCCGCCCGCGGTCGGACTGAACGCCGCGGTCGGCCGTGGACATCCGGGCACTCCGCCCCGGTGACGACGGACTCGTCACGGCGGCCTCCCATCTGTTCGACGGACCGGCCCGGCCCGACGCCACGGCGCGCTTCTTGGCCGAGGCCGGCCATCACCTCCTCATCGCCTACGAGGAGGAGCGGCCCGTGGGGTTCGTCAGCGGGGTGGAGGTCACCCACCCCGACAAGGGCACCGAGATGTTCCTCTACGAGCTCGCGGTCGACGAGACCTTCGGCGCCGCGGCATCGGGCGCGCGCTGGTGGAGCGCCTCGCCGCAGCTGGCCGCGCCATGCCGGCTGCTACGGCATGTGGGTGATCACCGACGAGGACAACCTGGCCGCCCGGGCCACCTACGAGGGCACAGGCGGGGCTCCCGAGCCCGCACAGGTCGTGGAGGTCTGGACGTTCCCGACCTAGGCGGCGTCACCGCTGCGACGGGTCGGTCGACCGCGGCCGCGTCGGCCAGAGCCACAGCGCGGCCACGGCGAGCGCCGAGCCGATCAGGTTGTCGACGACCCGGTTCGAGATCGCCGTGCGCGCCGGCAGGCCACCGAATGCGGTGAGGAGGACGAAGATGCACGTGACGAAAGTGATGTAGAGGCCGAAGTTCACCCGCTGCACCGAGAAGGCGATGCCGCTGGCGACGACCGCGAGCACGGCCAAGAGGGTCGTCCCGGGCCGGAGCAGGACGAGCACCGCAGTGGTGAGCGCGGCGCCGGCCACACTGCCGGCGACGCGCAGCACGGCCCGGCGCCGCGTCAGCTCCGGCTCGGGGCGCATGATGAACAGCGCCGCCTCCGGGATCCAGAAGCCGTCGCCGGGATTGGTGACCCGGAAGAGCACCGTGCCGGCCAGGGCCGCCGCGGCGAGCCGCAGGGCGTGCCAGAAACCGGCCGACCGCAGATGGGTCGACCGGCGCAGGGTCCCGGCGCTCTGCGCGCGCCCAGGCCCAGCCCTTCGGGCCGGCGGGCCGGGTCGGGTCGGCGTAGCGGGCGAGGCCCGCCGCGCCACGACGGCCAGGGCGGCGGTGAAGATCCCGCCGAGCAGCGTCACGCCGCCGACCACCAACGCTTCGGTCGCGGAGACGTCGAAGGAGGCCGAGAACACGAGCGACGTCACGGCCGAGACGCCGATCAACGCGGCCTGCGGGCCCAGCTCCACCAGCAGCCCCGCCCCGAAGGCGCACAGGGCCACCACCGGGTAGATGACCAGGCTGCGGATGCCGCACAGCGCACCCAGGAAGGCGCCGAGCGGCCACGAGCAGGCCCGCACCGGCCACGATCCGGGCGCGGAAGCGGTGTCCCGGCTGGAAGACGGCCATGTCGGTGAAGAAGGACCCGACGGCGGCCCAGCCGCCCGCCCGCGGGTGGCCGGTGGCGATACCGACGGCCAGCGGGCCGCCGATCGACGCCGCGCAGACGAACCCGATGAGCGGCGACGCCATCGCCGTGTGCAGCGTGAGCGTCCAGGCCCAGCGCTGCCGGAACGGGAGGCCGCGTTCGGAGGGGGGCCGGGCCGGTCCGTCAGCCGACCGCTGCCGGTCCCGGTGCACGCCAGCGGCTTCTCCCCCCAGAAGCAGGCGAAGGGATTGTCGTTGTACGGCGCGATCTCCACGTATCCCGCGCGCGGTAGAGCCTCTGCGCGTGCACCTGCTTCGGGCCGGTGTCGAGACGGGCCGCGGTGTACCCCGCGGCAGCTGCGGCCTCTTCGAGCGCGCGCAACAACTGCGCCGCCAGGCCCCGCGAGCGGTACTCCGGGCGGACGTACATGCGCTTGATCTCCGCCGTGCCGTCGGCGAGCCGCCGATAGCCACCGCCGGCCACCGCCTCCGACCCTCGAACCCGACGTAGTACCCGCCTCCGGGCGGGCGGAGCTCAGCGGGCAGGAGGGCGGGTTGTCCAGCCGGCCCGCGTTGTCGTAGGCGCCGATGAGCTCGGCCCGCATGGCGGCGAGCAGGTCGCGGGCCGGCGGCTCCTCGGGATCGCACAGCGTGAAGCGGATGGTGCCGGGGACCCCGCCGGGCCCGTGGTCACTGCACGAGGTCGGGGTGCAGGGCCTTGGCCATGCGTGCCATGCCCTCGCGCCACGGGACGGTGGTCGCCCCCGCCAGCTCGTGCATGCGGGTGGTGTCGATCTGCACGCTGTCGATCGTCTGCTCCGTCGGCTCGAAGCGGGCCTCCGTGCCGGTCAGGCCGGCCAGGTACGTGCACCACTCCTCAATGCTGACGGGCTCGCTGCCGCCCCAGTTGACCGTGACGGCGGGCACCGAGGCGGCGGCGAGCAGGCGCGGCACCATGGCCACGATGTCGTCCGCGTGCAGCGGGTGGTAGACGCTCGGCGCGTCCACGTGGACCGGAATGGCGTGGCCGGACAGCATCATGTGCAGATGGATGGCGGGCCAGCCCCCGTTGTCGCCGTAGGGCACGGACAGCCGCGCAATGGTGGTCGGGAGCTCGAAGCGCTCGGCGGCCCAGCGGGCGGTGCCCTCCGCCGCGATCTTGCAGATGCTGTAGGTGCTGAGAAAGGGCCACACGCCGTGGTTGTCCCCGAGCGGCCCGTCCTCGTCGAAGACACGATGGCCCGCCGGCTTGTAGACCGCGGTGGACGAGCAGTGCAGGAAAGCACGGGCGTCGCGGTGGTGCTCCATGAGGTAGGCCAGGCCACCGCTGTTGGCCGCCAGGTCCTTCTCCCAGTTGTTGGTCTTGGCCACCGCGAAGTGGAGCACGTAGTCGGCGTCGCGTGGCAGCTGGCCCATGTCGCCCGACACCAGGTCGACCGGGACGCACTCGACACCGGCGGCTTCGAGCGCGGACCGTGCCGCGCCGTCGGAGAAGCGGGCGGCGCCGATGACGCGGTTGTCACGGGCGAGGGCCGTGGCCAACGGGCGGGCCACCTGTCCCGTGACGCCGGTGATGACGATGGTGCTTCCCTGCAGGGTGTCTGGACTCATGCCCCCTTTCGTACTCGCTACGATGCCGCGCGTGCACCTCTTCGCGGCGTTCCTGGGTGGCGAGCTGGCGGCCGGCCGGATGGGCGAGGACCACGAGGTCGTCTTCGTGGTGGCCGAGGACATGGAGTCGGCCCGCCGGGCGGCCAGGGCGAAGTGGGGCGGCGACGGACGGCCGCACGTGGACGCGCTGACCCGCCTGGACATGATCGACGGCTTCGCCGTCGGGCTGGAGCCGGCCGGAACCGGCGACACCACCGAGACCGAGGGCTACAACTGAGTCTCCGGGCTGCCGGCGGCGTGCCTCACACCGCCGGGGACAGGCCCCCGTCCAGATTGATGGCCGTGCCCGTCACGTACGAGGCCCGCGCCGAGAGCAGGTAGCTCGCCAGGTCGGCGAATTCGGCGGCGCGGCCGAACCGACCGAGCGGGATCCCGGCGTCCTTGGCGAAGCGCTCGTAGAACGCCGCCGGCTCCGTGCCCGACGATGCGGCGATGCGGACCCACTGCCCGCTCTCGACGAACCCGATGAGCACGGCGTTGACGCGGATGCCGTCGGGCGCCAGCTCCTTCGACAGTGCCTTCATGAGCGCCATACCGGCGGCCCGCGTGACGGAGCTCGGCTCACTGGCGGCACCGGGAGCCTTGGCCGCCAGTGCCAGCGTGAAGAGGACGGCGCCGCGGCTGGCGCGCAGGTGCGGCAGGGCCAGCCGGGTGAGCCGCACGGCGGCCATCAACTTGAGTTGGACGTCGGACTCCCACTGCTCGTCGTCGATCGTCTCGAGCGCGCCGGCCGAGGCACGCCCGGCGTTGTGGACGACGCCGTCGATGCGGCCCCAGCGCGCCACCGCCGCCTCGACGAAGGCCTCGAGGTCCGCGGCGCGGGAGACGTCGGCTTGTTGCGCCAGCACGTCGCCCCCCGCCGCCCGGATCGCCGCCTCGGCCGCGCCGAGACGCTCCCCGTCACGCCCGCAGACTCCGACGGCGCGCCCTCCGAGGCCAGCCGGGTGGCCAGGGCCAGGCCGAGCCCGTCCGTGCCGCCCGTGACGAGGATGCGCTTGCCCGCCAGCTCCAGGTCCATCTCTCACTCCCCTTCCCGTGCGCCGACTCCGGCGAGGAACGCGTCGGCGTCGCGTTGCGAACGCAGGCGGACGAACTCCATGCCTTCCCAACGAGGGTCGTGTTCCGCCTCGCCGTAGCGCTGACGGTAGACCTTGTGCCGGGTGGCGGCCCAGGCGATGATCGACTTCTCGGGATTCCACGAGTAGAGATTCGACCAGGGCTCGACGTTCCCGTTCCACAGCTCCTGGCGGGTCACCGTGCGCCGCACCGTCCGGCGGATGGTGCGGGACAGCACCTGGGCGTAGGGCAGGTCCAACCACACGACGGTGTCGGCCCGGCACCAGATGACCTCGCGCACCGTGGAGTAATTGCCGTCCGCCACCCACGACGGTGCCGCGGTCGCCCGCGCCACCTCGGCCCGGAAGCTCTCGTCGTCGAGCGGGACCCACCCGGGCTGGTGGAAGATCGCATCGAGCTCAATGGTCGGTGCCCCCATGGCCCGGGCCAGCGAGCGGGCCAGCGTCGTCTTGCCCGAGCCCGAGCACCCGACCACAGCGACGCGTCGGATGTCAGCGTTCCTGTTCGGTCGGCCTGATCAGGATCTCGTTGACGGCGACGCGGCGGGGCTGGGTGACCGCGTAGCGGATGCCCTCGGCGATGTCCTCGGGCTGCATGATCTCAATGCCGCCGAAGGTCTGCGCCATGCCCTCCAGGATCTCGGGTCGGTTGTGGAAGGCCAGCTCGGTGGCGGTCGCGCCGGGCTCGATGAGGGTCACGCGGACGTGGCGAGTCGTGACCTCCTGGCGCAGGGATTCGCTGAACGCCCCGACGCCGTGCTTGGTCGCGTTGTAGACGCCGCTGTTGAGCCGGGCCACCCGCCCCGCCGTGGAACTCACGTTGACGACGTCGGCCACCGAGCGCGGCTCCGCTTCGGCCGCGGCCAGCAGGTGGGGCAACGACGCGTGGGTGCAGTAGAGGAGCCCGAGCAGGTTGATCTGCACCATCCGCTGCCACTCCTCGACCGGCGCACCGACGATCGGCCCGAGCAGCATGACGCCCGCGTTGTTGACCAGCGTGTCCAGGCGACCGAGTTCGGCCACCGTCGTGGCCACCGCACGTTCGGCCTGGGCCTGGTCCGTGATGTCGGCCTCGATCACCAGCGCCCGGCTCACCGCGGCGATGCGCTCCGCCAGCGCCTCGAGGCGGTCACGGCGCCGGGCGACGAGCGCCACCGTCGCCCCCTCTTCGGCCAGGGCGAACGCGGTCGCCTCACCGATGCCGCTGCTGGCTCCGGTCACGAGGCTGACCGTTCCCTCGAGCTTCTTCGTCATGGGACCTCCACGTCGTGTCACGTCGCGCCCGGCCGCGGCGACGCCGTCACGGTCTACCGGATCGTGTGGTGGTCGCGCACGGAAGTCAGGCGGACCCGGTGGGCTCGTTCCCGGCGTCGTCCCTCGGCGTCGGCGAAGGGCTCGATCCCGAACAGGCCGACCGGCACACCCACGTCCGTCGGCACCCTGGTGGGGGTGTCGCGGTTGAGCACTTCGCCGCGGAAGAAAGCCGGGCGGAGCCCCTGGTACAGGAACATCAGCACGATGCCGAGGAGAACGGCCCCGGCATCGAGCACGAAGACACCCCCCATGTGCCAGTTGGTGACGGGCATCGTCCACGAGGTGTACGAGTTGACCGGCTTCCAGTAGTACCAGAAGGCCCACCCCATGGCGAACCACAGCATGGCCCAGCCGGCCAGCGGCACGATCCCACGCAGCCACAGGTTGCGTGGGCTCTCGCGCAGCGTGGAGCGGAAGTACCAGGCGCAGGCAGCCCGGTGAGCCCGTAGTAGAACGCGATCCAGATACCCAGCGCGGAGACCGAGTCCTGAATGACGGCGTTACCGCTCGAGAGGTAGTTCATCGTCACGTAGAGCACGATGGAGACCCCGCCCATCGCCAGCGTCGACGTCGTGGGCGTCAGGAAACGCTTGTGGATCCGGGCGAAGGCGCTCGGAATGGCCTTGAACACCGCCATCGACAACGTGGTCCGTGCGGTGGGCAGGATGGTGGTCTGGGTCGAGGCGGCGGCCGAGCTCAGCACCATGAGCACCAGCAGCTTGGTCAGGAAGCGTGCCGAAACCCGAGGTGCCGAAGATGGACGTGCCGAGCACCGTGAGCACGTCGCCGTTGTGGTTCGGGTTCGACAGGCCGATGCCGTGGGTCCCGATGCCGGCGTAGGACTGGGTCGACATGACGACCAGGGCGTAAGTGGCCAGGAGGATGAGCGTCGACGTCACGGCGGCCCGGCCCGGGATCTTGTCGCGCTCCTTGGTCTCCTCGTTCACCGAGACCGCGGTGTCCCAGCCCCAGTAGATGAACAGCATCAGGGTGAAGCCGACCATGAAGCTCTCCGGGCTCGGCACGTCGAAGGGGTTGAACCACGTCCAGGAGGGTGTGATGTGACCGACGGGAGCGCTGCCGTTGCCCACCTTGACGAGAGCGACCGCCGAGAGCACAAGCAGCATGGTGATCTCAATGCCGAGCAGAACCTTCTGGAAGTTGGCCGAGATCTCGATGCCCGACGTAGCAGATCGCCGTCATGGCGACGATCCATCCGACGCCGACCAGGAGGACCCAGCCGCTGTTGGTGTTGCCGGCATGCCGTACGCGCCGAAGAGCTGGAACAGGTAGTCGGCAGCGACCTGCGCCAGGCTTGCCATGACGAGGATGTCGGCCACGACGATGCCCCACCCGCCCCACCATCCCGTCTTCGGCCCGAAGGCCCGCGTGCCCCAGGTGAAGGTGGTGCCGCAGTCGGGGTCGGCGCTGTTCAGCGCCTTGTAGCCGTAGGAGACGCACAGCATCGGGATGAAGGCGATGATCGTGATGATCGGCGCCTGCAGGCCGTTGATGGCGATGACCACGAACCCCAACGTGGCCGCCAGGCTGTACGCCGGCGCGGTGGAAGCGACTCCCACCACGACCGAGGAGACGAAGCCGAGGGCGCCACCCTTCAGGCCCTTGTCGCCCGGCTCCTCAGATTCCGCCAGCGTCGCATCGAGATGAACCATGGCCTGCCCCCAAACCTTTCAGACGGTTTCGGTCGCACGATACTCAAGCGCCGCCAGAATTTCACGACTAATTCGCTGATTACGGCTGCGAGACGGACTCACACCACCTTTTCAGGATGGTTCGGGGGTTCGCGTGCCCAATTCCGTCTCGCGGGTCAGCGAGGCCGGGCTTCCGTCTGCCCGATGCCCTCACGCAGCTTCTGCAGGCTCGACGACAGCAGCCGGGACACGTGCATCTGGCTCACGCCGACGGCCGCCGCGATCTCCGACTGGGTCAGGCCCTCGACGAAACGCATGCGCAGAATGGACTGCTCGCGCTCGGGAAGGGTGGCCAGCGCCGGCCCGAGGAGGGCCCGATCCTCCACGGAGTCGAAGTTGTCGTCCTCCTCCCCCAGCCGCGCCGAGAGCGGGTCGTCTTCGCTCTCCGAGGCGTCGATGGAGGCGGCCCGGTAGCCCTGGCCGGCCTCGATCGCCTCGATGACGGCTTCCTCGCTCGCCCCGGTGGCCTCCGCCAGCTCGCTCACGGTGGGGTTGCGTCCGAGCTCCTGCACCAGCGTTCCCGTGGCATGCCCGAGCTCGAGGTAGAGCTCCTGCACCCGACGGCTGGCGCGTACGGCCCAGCCCTTGTCGCGGAAGTGCCGCTTCAGCTCTCCGATGATCGTCCGGGTCGCGAAGGCCGCGAAGTCGACGCCTCGGGCCGGGTCGAAACGATCGACCGACTTGACGAGCGCCACCGAGGCCACCTGCACCAGGTCGTCCAGTGGCTCCCCGCGGTGGAGGAAGCGTCGGGCCAGCTGGTGGGCCAATCCGAGGTTGGCGGTGATCAGCTCCTCACGAGCGGCAGGATCGAGGGCGGGACGGTCAGCATCGGCGACGTCCGACAGCGGCCCGGGATCGTGTTCCCGGCCGGCCGTCACTCTGCATGCCCCCCCCGCCGCTTCCGGAGCCACGCCCGGGCCGATCCGTCCCGGCTCTCCCTGCCGTGCTCGTCCACCAGCGCGTCGAGAATCTGCTCGCTCAGTCGGGCCGCCTCGTCACTCTCGGGCCGCACCGCCCGGGCCACGCCGGCGCGGCGCAGCGTGCACACGACCTCAATGGCGTCGCCGAGGACGCTCAGCACGAGGCACAGGTCCCCGGGGTCAGCGTCACCACCCTGGAGCGTCAGGAGACAGAGCTCGCCGACGGCGAGCCGCAGGTCCTCCAACTCCTCGATGTCGAAGCCGGCCCGCGCCGAGATGGCACTCGTCACCAGGCGGGCCAGCACAATGAGGTCGCCCCGGGCCGGGAACTTGAGCTCAATACGATCGCCGGTCTCGAGCCGGTCGGTCGTCTCCGTCATGCTGCTCCTGCGGATTCCAAGGAGTCGGCGATGGTGAAGACACTGGTGAGGCCGGTGATCTCGAAGATCTTGACGATGCGGGGATCGGCGACGACGACGTGCAATTCCCCGTCCAGCTCACGGCAGCGCTTGAGCGCACCCACCAGGACGCCCAGTGCCGTCGAGTCCAGGAACGTCACCTCGAGGAGATCGAGGTAGATGGTCGCCTCGCCGCCGGCGATCACGTCGTGCAGGCACTCCCGCAGTTGCGGGGCGGTCGCCACGTCGATCTCCCCCTGCACCGCGATCACGGGCGGCGCCGAGCCGGCCCGCCGCTCAATGTGAAAGTCCTGTTCCACTGCGCCCTCCTGGGCTCATCCTGCGCCACCCCGAGGACGACGTGCAATGCCGATTGGCCACCCCTTCTATTGCCGCCCGCGGCGCAACCTAAACCTCGGGGCACGATCGGGGTTTCCAGCCGGAGACGACCGGGTACGAAGCACCACTACAACCCCGGTGACCGGCCGGGCCCGAGCCTGGCCGCCCGGCCAGGGGGAATAGCGTTGCAGGCAAGCCCGCCGACCAGGGGGAGCGTCCGTGCCCGAACAAGGAGACGAGCAACTTTCCGCCACCCCCCGCAGCGCCCGCGTCGACCGGGCCGAGGCGGTGGCCACGCTCGTCGCGCTGGTCTGGGCGTCAACGGTGGCGATCATCTTCGCCGTCTACGGCGGCAACGTCTCGCTCGTCGGGCTCCTGGCCCTCTCCCCCTTCATCGCCGCCCCCTTCGCCCGGCCCTCGAGGGTGGCGCTGGTCGGCATTCTGGCCGCCTTCTTCGCGCTCGTCATCACCACCCCCCCGCGCAGCTACGGCGAGCTGAACCACACGCTGCGCGTGGTCACGATGCTGGCGGCGACCGCGGTGGCCATGTGGATCTCCTACCTGCGCGGTCAGCGCAACGCGCAGCTCTGGACCACGCGTTCGGAGACCAGGAACGAGCGGCGGCGGCGCGTCGCCGCCGAGACGACGCAGCGCATGCAGACCATGGCGCGGGCGCTGACGACCGCCGCCGACCCGGCGCAGGTGGCCGACGCGGTCTTTGCCGCCATGCGCGACGAGCTGCGCGTCGACGCCTCGACCTTCGCCCTCCTGGACGAACGCGGCAGCCTGCAGACGCTGCGGCGCTTCGGCTACGACCCGGACGACCCGACCGACGGCGTGCTGGCCTCCCTGCAGATCGACGGGCCCGTGCTCGGGCACAACGTCGCCTTCTTCGCCGAGACCCTCGACGACCTGCGGCGTGACCGGCCCGACATCTCCGCCGCGCTCAATTCCAAGCGCTTCCGCGCCCTGGCCATCATCCCCCTGGTCGTCTCGGACCACACCATCGGTGCCGTCGTCGTCCACTGGGACGACGACAGGGAGATCTCCGAGTCGGACCGCACCTTCCTTTTCACCATCACGGGCACGGCGGCGCAGGCCGTCGAGCGGGCGCGCCTCACGCTGACCGAATTCGTCAACCTGGAGCGCAGCCAGCATCTGCACCAGCTCAGCTCCGCCCTGGCCGCCGCCGCCACGCCGGGCGACGTGGCGCATGCCGCCATCGCCGGAGGTCGCCGCGCGCTGGGCGCACAGTCGGCGGTGGTGCGTGTCCCGGCTGAGGGCGAACGCGGCTTGGCCTGCCTGGCCAGCAGCGGGCACCCCGCACTCCTGGCCCGCACGATGGTGCCCATCGAAGGGAGCCATGCCGGCAGTTGTTTCACCCGCGGCCTGACCGTGATGGCCGGCATCGCCGATGACGGGGAGATGCGCCAGAGCCTCGAGACCGAGCTCGTGGCCCGCGTGCTGCACCAGCTCCCCAAGCCCGTGACCATCGTCAGCGAACCCCTGATCGGCAGTCTCGGACCGCTGGGGGTCCTGTCGCTCGCCTTCGTCGCGCAGCCCGAGCCGAGCGAGACCGATCTGCGATTCCTCTCGACCCTGGCCGGGCTGACCGCACAGGCTCTGGAGCGGGCCCAGATGTTCGAGCACGAGCGCGAGGCGCTGCGCGATGCGGAGGCGGGGCGCGAGCGGCTCTCTCTTCTCTCGGAGGTGACCCGGCTCCTCAGCTCGAGCCTCGACCCGACGACCGTGATCCGGCGCACCATGAGCCTGGTGGAGGGCCGGCTGGCCGACTCGTCCGCGGTCCTGGTTCCCGGCGAGTCAGGCCTGGTGCGGATCGACGCGCCCGAACCACGCCATGGGGAGCGGGCCGGTGCCGACGAGCACGGGCACGAGATCCTTCCGTTCGGGTCGGACGCGCCGGCGGCGGTCGCCTTCCGCACCGGCCGCACGCAACTCGCCCCGCTGCACGACGAGGAGGGGGGGCCGCCCCACGCGGGGTCTCCACCGCGCTGTCCGTGCCGCTGACCGCGCTGGGTGAGGTCATCGGGGTGATGACCTTCGTCGACGGCCCGGGCCGCCTGTTCGAGGCCGATGACGTCTCGTTGGCGACGGAGGTGGCCAGCCGGGCCGGCATCGCCCTCTCCAACGCCACACGGTTCCAGCGGGAGCACATCGTGGCCGACGTGCTCCAGCGCGCGGTCCTCCCCGAGTCCCTGCCCGAGGTCGAGGGCCTGTCCTTCGACGCCGAGTACCGGGCCGGGGTCGCCGGGACCTACGCCGGCGGCGACTGGTACGACGTCTTCGAGCTGGATGACGACACCGTCTTCTTCAGCGTCGGCGATGTCATGGGCAAGGGCACGCCGGCAGCCGCGCTCATGGGCCAGGTGCGCAGCGCCATCCGTGCGTACGCCGTGTCCGGTCTGTCGCCCACCGAGGTGCTCTCGTCGTTGGACCGCCTCTTCGACGCCCTCATCGAGGACCGGGTCGTCACCGCGGTCGTGGGGACCATCACGCCGTCGACCGGGCGCGTCGTCCTCAGCAATGCCGGCCATCCGCCCCCACTCGTCGTGCGCGCCGACGGCGGCGCGACGTTCTGCCCCATGCAGCGCACGCTTCTCATTGCGGCCGGCCTCAGCGGCTCGCCCCGTCCGCGCGACGAGCTCGTCCTCGACCGCGGCGACTCCCTCATCATGTACTCGGACGGGCTGATCGAGCGCCGGGGCGAGGTGATCACCCACGGCATGGAGCGCCTGGCCAACACGGCAACAGTCGTTGCGCGCGCTGGGTGGCCGGACCACCCCGCCGTCACCTTCGCCTCCATGCTCAGCGTCGAGGAGCGCACCGACGACGTCGTGGTCCTCTGCCTCACCTACCGCGCCCGGTCGCAGGGGCGCATAACCGCCTCGCCAGTGGGTACGTCACGGGATGGCATGTCGACGCTGCATCTCGAACCGGTGGTGGAGAGCACCCCCGTCGCGCGCCACTGGGTGGCAGCGCACCTGCGCGATCTGCCGGCCGAGGTGAGCGGGTGCGCCACCCTCCTGACCTCGGAGCTCGTGACCAACGCGGTCCTCCATGCGGCGACCCCGATGTGCATCACCCTCCACACCCTGCCGGACCGGATCCGGATCGACGTCGCCGACGGGAACCCCGCCTTCCCCTCCGTCAAGGAATACGGCAAGGACGCGGCCACGGGCCGCGGCCTCACGCTGTTCAGCACGCTTGCGTCGGACTGGGGGGTCCAGGCCGTCGACGGCGGCAAGATCGTGTGGTTCGAGCTGCCCGTCGATTTCCCCATCCCCCCGGCGAGCATTTCCGACGGCAGCTTCCGCTTCGACCTCGCCGGCATCACGCGCCCGGACCTGCACGGAGACCCCCAAGACGCACAGACGCTCACGATTGAGCTCCGGGGGATACCGGTGGCGCTGTTGCAGAAGTCCAGTGAGGAGTACGAGGCGCTGTTCCGCGAGCTCCGGCTGATGAAGGAGCGGGCGGACAGTGTTCCCGACGCGCCCGGTCTGCCGGAGCGTCTCGCCGTCTTGGTCTCGCAGATCGGGACCCGCTTCAACGGTCTTGGCCCCGGCATGGACGACATGTGGCAGGCGGCGGTCGACAACCACGTCGAATATTTCGACTGGACGCTCGCGCTCCCCCGCCGCGGTGGTCGCCGTCGAGTTCTACGACACCATGCTCGACGAGGCGGACGAGTTCGGGCTGGCGCAGCGCCTCCTGACCCTGCCCGCCTCACCGACGAGCGTGGCCGTGCGGCGTTGGTTCCTGTCCGAGCTGACCGGACAGCTGCACGGCAAGGCCCCCGTGGCCTGGCTCGACAGCCGCTTCCACGACGAGCTCCAGGCGGTGCCGGCGTACTGACCGGCGGCCCTCAGCGGTTCCTGGCGGTCGCCTTCTTCAGCACCTTGCCGTAGTGCTCCAGGCCTTCCGACGAGAGCGCCGCCGCCGGACCACTGGCGATGGAGACCCGCTCGGGGACGATGCCCCAGACGGGGACCTTCAGCTCCGTCCACCACTCCACGGTTGCCTCGAGGTCGTTGGTGCCCAGCCGGGCGGAGCAGATCACCACGCCGGCCAGCACGTTGCTCGGCGTCATCTCCAGGGTGGTCACGACCCGGTTCGGCTCGACCCCGCCCGCCCGGGTCGGGATCACGACGGCGTCGGCCCGGCCCAAGGCCGCCTGGACCACGTTCCCCTCCCCCGGCGGAGTGTCGACCACCACGATGCCCTCGTCGCGGCCCATGGCCTTGGTCACCGTCCGGACGGACGGTCCCTCAATCAGCTCGACGCCCTCCAGGGGATCGACCTCGTACCACTCGGCCGTCGAACCCTGGGGATCGGCGTCGACCAGCAGGACGGGACCCCGGCCCCGGCCCGCGGCGGCGGCGGCCAGGTACACCGAGGTCGTGGTCTTGCCGACCCCGCCTTTGACGTTGCTGACGACGATGTTCATTCGGTCCGGTCCTCTGGAATCGGGAAAATGCGGCCCTTACGGTACCGGTCCGCCGGGTGGCGCGGTTACGGCAACAGGAGCGCGCCGAGACGGCGGCGCGTGACGAGGACGCCCACTACGGCCATTGCGAGCAGATAGGCGATGTGCAACAGAAGGGTCCAGGCGAAGATGCCCAGGTCGGCGGCGCGCACCAGCACCACCCCCTGATAGAGGGGCGTGCAGCGCACGACCGCCTGGAGCCAGCCCGGGTAGACGGTCAGCGGGTAGAAGGTGGCGGAGAAGAGGAAGAGGGGGATGAAGGCGAGCGAGACCATGTCGAAGTCCTGCCAGGTCCGCATGTAGGTGGTGCCGGCCATTCCCGCCGACGCGAAGGCGAGGCTGATCAACACCGCCGCCGGCCAGCACAGGATGGCCCACGGGCTGACGATGTAGCCCAGGATCGCCATGATGGCCAGGAACGCCCCCGAGTAGAGGGTGCCGCGCAGGACGCACCAGCTGAGCTCGCCCAGCGCCACGTCCGTCACGCCGAGCGGCGTCGAGAGCATGGCGTCGTAGGTCTTGGCGATCTTGAGCTTGAAGAAGACGAGGAAGGTCGAATCGAGCATGGCGCCGTTCATGGCCGAGGAGGCCAGGAGCCCGGGCGCCACGAACGCGGTGTAGGGGATTTCGCGCCCGTCGACGTTGATCGGGCCGACGAGGTGTGACAGCCCGACGCCGATGGACAGGAGATAGAACAGCGGCTCGAAGAAGCCCGAGATGATGAAGATCCAGGAACGCCGGTAGACGAGGATGTTGCGCTCGAGGACCCGCGACGCATGCCGGCCGCCCAAGAGGGCCAGCGGTGTGATGCGCGCCGCCACCGCGGGCGACCGCTGGTCGAGCGCGCGGCCCGGACCGGGCGAGGTCGTGGTCACGCGCTCAGACCACCAGCCGCTTGGCGAACGTCTGCCGGCCCGCGGCATAGCCCGCGCCGGCGACCGCGCAGAGGTAGGCGGCGTGTCCGAGATCGGCCCAGCCGACCTGGCCGAGCGTGAGGTCGCGGCAGAGCGCCACGCCGTGGTACAGCGGGGTCAGGTAGGCCACCACCTCGAGCCACATGGGCAGCTGCGAAACGGGGAAGAACGTCCCGGAGAAGAGGAACATCGGAATGATGGCGAACCGGTACAGGGTCGAGAAGGAGGAGTCCTTGTCCTGGGTGGCGGCGAACGCGCTCACCGGGCCGGCGAAGGCCATACCGGTGAGGACCGCGGCCGGCAGGGCCAGGACGGCCCAGGGCGAGTACACCACCCCGAAGGCCGCCATGACCGCCAGGTAGATGGAGCTCACGATGGCCAGGCGCGCCGCGATCCAGGCGAGGTGCCCGAGCAGGACGTCGTAGACGCTGAGCGGACCCGCCAGCTGGGCCATGTAGGTGCGCACCCACTTGATGGCGCCCATGACGGGGTAGGTGGCGTCGTTGGTGCCGATCTGCATGCAGGTGCCGGCCAGCAGGCCCGGAGCGAGGAAGGCCACGTAGGTCACGCCGTCGACCCCGTGCGAGTGCTTGTCGATCAGCGAGCCCAGGGCGACGCCCATGGCGGCCAGGTACAGCACGGGGATCAGGAAGCTGGTGACGACGGAACTGCGCCAGGTCCGCCGGTACTGATAGCCCCAGTAGCGGGCGGCGCGCAGCCACATGGGCGTGGCGAACCGGCGCGTCGGCCGGTCCGCGCTGTGCCCGAACAGTGCGTCCGACGCGGAGGCTCCCGCGCCGCTCACCGTACTCATCGGGTCAGTCGACCAGGGAGCGGCCGGTGAGGCGGAGGAACACGTCCTCGAGCGTCGACCGCCGGACGAGGGTGGCCTGCGCCACGTGTCCCATGCGGGCGACTTCGGCCAGCGCGGCGTCACCGTCGTCGGTGTAGAGGAGGATCCGATCGGGCAGCACTTCGGTGCGCTCGGCCAGCTGCACCAGCGACGGCGCCACCTCTTCGTGCTGGCCGGGCGCGAAGCGCAGCTCGACGACCTCCTTGGTCGAGTACGTCTCAATGAGCTGGCGTGGCGTGCCCTCGGCCGCGAAGCAGCCCTTGTCCATCACGACGAGGCGGTCGCAGAGCTGCTCGGCCTCGTCCATGTAGTGGGTGGTGATGACCAGCGTCACCCCGTCCTGCTTGAGCCGGTACAGGCGATCCCACAGCAGGTGACGCGCCTGCGGGTCGAGGCCCGTCGTCGGCTCGTCGAGGATCAGGAGGTCCGGGTCCGAGATGAGGGCGCGGGCGATGGTGAGCCGCCGCTTCATGCCGCCCGAAAGCGGGTCCACCCGGTCGTTGGCCCGGTCGGTCAGCTGCGCGAACTCGAGGAGTTGCTCGGCCCGCTCCCGGATCGTCTTCTTGGGCATGTCGAAGTAGCGCCCGTAGATCATCAGGTTGTCGAGGACCGTGAGCTCCAGGTCCAGGGAGTCCTCCTGCGGCACGAGGCCCATCCGGGACCGGATCCGGGGCCCGTCCTTGGCCGGATCCATCCCCAGCACGCGCAGCGTGCCCCCGCTCAGCGGGCTGATGCACGAGATCATCCGCATGGTCGAGGTCTTGCCGGCGCCGTTGGGCCCGAGAAAGCCGAACGACTCGCCCTTGGCGATGCTGAAATCGACCCCCTTCACGGCGACGAATTCGCCGAAGCGCTTCTCGAGGCCGTGCGCCTCCACCATGGGAGCGCTCGACGCGTCGGGCGCGGGCGCCGTCCCCGTGGGGTCCGAACCGGGGACGGCAGTCATCGGCGAGGAATGTGACGTCATTGTCAGGGAACGATACCGTGCCGCCCACGGGCCGAACGCGAGACGGAGGACGCGCCAATGGCTGGGACAGGACTGGGACGGGCGTTCCCGCCCGGCTTCACGTGGGGCACCGCCACCGCCGCCCATCAGATTGAGGGCGGCAACGCCAACAACGACTGGTGGGCGTTCGAGCACACGCCGGGGTCCGGTTGCGCCGAGCCGTCCGGCGACTGCTGCGATTCGTGGAATCGCTGGCAGGAGGACGTGGACCTGGTGGCCGCGCTCGGCTTCGACAACTACCGCTTCTCGGTGGAGTGGAGCCGGATTGAGCCGGCCGAGGGGGAATTCTCCCGGGCCGCGCTGGCGCACTACCGGCGGCAATGCGTCGGATTGCGCGCCCTCGGCGTGGACCCGGTCGTGACCTTCCATCACTTCACGACGCCCACGTGGCTGACCGCGCAGGGCGGGTGGGAGTCCGACCTGGCCGTGGAGCGCTTCGGCCGCTTCTGCGCGGTGGTGACGGACGCGCTGGGCGACGTCATGGCGCGGGCCTGCACGCTGAACGAGCCCAACATTGTCGCCACCATGGGCTGGCACGCCGGGATGTTCCCTCCCGGCAAGAAGGACGTTGCCCTGTCCCGCGCCGTGGCGGCCCGCCTCGTCGCCGCGCACCGCGTCGCCGTCGAGACCATCCGGGCGGGGGCACCGGCGGTGCCGGTCGGCTTGACGCTGTCGATGACCGACTACCAGCCGGCGCCGGGAGGCGAGGGGAAGCTCGCCAGCATCCGCCACTACGCCGAGGACGTCTTCTTGGACGCCACTGCGGGCGACGACTTCCTGGGCGTGCAGGTCTACACACGCATGCTGATCGGGCCCGACGGATGGGCCGGCTACGAGGACGGCGTGCCCATCCTCGACATGGGATACGAGTTCTACCCGGCGTCCCTCGGCAACTGCCTGCGCCGTGCCTGGGAGTACACCGGCGGTGCCGTGCCCCTGTCGGTCACCGAGAACGGCATCGGTACCAGGGACGACGAGCAGCGCATCGAGTACGTCCGACTGGCCCTCTCGGGCGTGCTCGACGTGCTGGCCGAGGGCGTCGACGTGCGCGGCTACACGTACTGGTCGCTGCTCGACAATTTCGAGTGGGCCCTCGGGTATCGGCCCAAGTTCGGACTGGTGGACGTCGACCGCACGACCTTCGTCCGGACGCCGAAGCCCAGCGCCGCCTGGCTGTCGTCGGTCGCGGCCTCCAACGCGCTCGACGCCTGAGGCGTCCTCAGAGAGGGCCGACTGCGTGTTGGCCACGATGGCGTCGGCAACGTCGCCCCAGAGCGCCTCGGGCAGGTCGTGGCCCAGGCCCGGGTACGTGAGCAGCGTGGTGTCCGGCACGGCCGCCGCCACCTTTTGATGTTCTCTTAATACCAAGCCGGAGCGTGTTCACACTCTGTTTCTTCCTGGCGGCAGAGAATCGCTTCAGCGATGGAGGTGCGCTGATGTGGGACCGGCTGCTCTTTGCAATTGACCAATTCGAATCAGGCCAGACCGCTCTAGATTTCGTTGCGGGCGTGGCTTCGGCGAACGACGCCAGCGTCAGAGTGTTCCACATTCGAGACGTTCCGAGAATGGCTCACGCCGTCCCCCTCGAGTCACCTGCAGAGGCCGACGCATTGGTACGCGACACTGTGCAATCGCTGTCGACACGGGGGGTCGGGGCGGAGGGTCGGTCGTCTTCGGTATTTCACGAACACGTGGCGCGGCGAATAGTCGAGGAGGCACTGCTCTGGGAATGCCAGGCCATCGTTCTCGGATCGCGGCGCGTGCGCGGGCTTGCCCGGCTCTCCGGGCACGGCGTGCGGGAGCGAATTCTCAGGGGATCGTCCCTCCCGGTCCTCGTGGCACCCGCAGCCGAACACAACGGGATCCACTGGCCCCCGAGGTTCAGGTCTGAGCGAGAGCGGTCCGCGACTGCCTCCGCCCGGGATGCAGGACACACGCGCCACAATCGGGGGATTCACGGAACCAGCAGGCGATGACGACGGCAACAGTCGGGGCCAATGCAGCCACCCTCTTCATCTATGGCGCTTCCTTGATCGTCGTCATGTGGTGCGTGGTCGACGTGCTGAGGAGGCCTCGTGATGAGCTCTCACAGGGCAAGAAGGCCGCATGGGTGATCAGTTCGTTGCTGGGCTGGCTCCTCTTCGGCATCGTCGGCGCGGCCATCGCCGCGGTCTATCTCGCTGGTCCGCGCCGAAAGCTGAACGCTCAGAGATGGTAGGGACGTGGCCATCTGACGGGGCCTGACGGGCGGATTTCCGCATCGCCTCGACTCAAACTGGGTGGCCCAAACCCGAATTCGACCCGACCTCCGTCCCCGATGCTGTGGCATAGAACTCCTGCACCCAGAAGTCAAAGAGCGGGGCCAATTCCTCATTGAGCCGCGACCAGAATTGTTCGGCCTCAGAAGTTTGCCTTGGCCGTCCGAACATCACATCACCTCTTTCTCCCTCGAGCTTGCGCGTGAACCGGAATAGTGCGAGAAGCGGAGTGTCGCATCGGCTTCATCGAAGACGCTCCCTCTCGCAGAGTCCGTTCCCCTGAGGATGCCCGCGTCGGATCCCCTTTCAGTAGGGAGGAAGGTCCCGATCTGAAGCGGCGGACTCGGGATGCCAGTGGGCGTTGTCCCGGATCACTCAGGAGATGGCGGCTCGGGCCACTTCGAGCGAGTCTCCGGGTCCAACCGGAATTCGGGATCGTCGGGTTGACGGGGCGACGTTCACCCAAGTCGGCGCCGCCTGAGGCGGCCTCAGACGGCGGCCAGCTCCGTGTTGGCCACGATGGCGTCGGTGATGTCGCCCCAGAGCACCTCGGGCAGGTCGTGGCCCATGCCCGGGTAGGTCAGCAGCTTGGCATCCGGCACGGCCGCCGCCGTGGCCTCCCCGCCGCTCAGCGTGACCAGCGGGTCCGCCTCCCCGTGGACGACGAGGAACGGCATGCGGACGCCGCGCAGGCCCTCGGTGCGATCGGGCGAACCGAGGATGGCCCCGAGTTGGCGCACGGTGCCCTCGGGGCAATAGGAGCGGTCGTAGGCCGCGGCGGCGCGGTCGCGAAGGACGGCGTCGTCCACGGGGTACGCCGGCGAGCCGATGACGCGGCTGCCCTCCACGCTGGCCGTGATCGCCTCCTCCCGGTTGGTGGCCACCGGTCGCAACAGCGCCGTCAAGGCATCGCCAGTGGGCGCACCGACGGCGCGGTCGCCCGTGGTCGACATGATGGAGGTGGCGCTGCGGAAGCGTGCCGGGTGGTTGATGACAGCAGCCTGCGTGATCATGCCCCCCATGGAGGCGCCCACCACGTGCGCCGTCGGGATCTGCAGAGCGGTGAGGAGCGCGGCGGCGTCGTCCGCCATGTCCTCAATGCGGTAGGGCGCCGACGACAGGTCGGTGCCGGTGAAGAGAGCGGCGATGTCGGGCGTCCCCTCGAATTTGGTCGACAGGCCACAGTCGCGGTTGTCATAGCGGATGACGAAGAAGCCGCGCCGGCGGAGGCCGTCCACGAACTCGTCCGGCCACGTGATGAGCTGCGCGCCCAGGCCCATGACGAGGAGGAGCGCCGGATCCGAAGGATCACCCTCGGTGGCGTACTCGATCTGAATCCCGTTGACGCTGGCCTGTGGCACGAGAGCTCCCTTCGGGCGGCGGTTCCGACCGAATTCCTACCAGGCGATGGTGCTCAGCGCGTCCTCTCCTCGGGCGCTGCGGCCGGGGCGGTCACCACTCCGCCACCAGGATGCAGCCGGCGGAAGCGTGGGCCCAGGTCGAAACCGATGACCACCGACTCCACCGTGGCCATGCAGGCCACGAACAGGGGGAAGGCCACCACGTCGAACGTCCAGTGGTCCACCGTCAACAAGAGGATCACCATGCTGATGAGGGCGCCGACGTACGAGTGCACGGTCTCGGACTGGGGATGGGTCCAGCTCTTGACGAGCGTGGGCAGGCCGGCAAGGAAGTCTGCGGCGATGGCGGCGGAAATGGCGAGGACGCCGTTGCGCGTGACGAACCAGATGACGGTGCCGAGGACGGACACGGCGCCGCACACGTAGTCCATGCGCCGGACCTTCCACACCGAGGCGGAGTTGTGGAACGAGCCGACGAAGATGAGCAACGGCATGAACCCGACCATGAACGTCGGAAGGGCGCGCAGACCGACGCCCTCCTTGAGCTCGACCCCGGCGGCGAGCAGGGGGGCGACGGCCCAGAGGAGCCACGTCACCCGATTCGGCTGCGTGGTTCCCCGCAGGGTGTCCCGCAGGTAGACGATGGCGCCGGCCGCGCCGATTGCGGTGCCGACGTAAATCCAATTCTCGTTGATCACCGTTCCACAGTCTGCTGTCTGGCGGGGCCCGGCGTCACCCGGGGCCCGGCGTCACCCCCGGCGGGCGACGCCCATTTCGGGGCGCCGACCACTAGGTTCGACCACGAGACACCTTTCCGGAAGGAGCGACACCGTGTCCGCTCAGCGTGCGCAACAGAGCGACTCCCATGGGTGAGCTCCTCGTCGTCGCCTTTCTCGGGGGTTTGATCACCGGTCTCTCGCCGTGCATCGTCCCGGTCATCCCCGTCGTGATGGCAGGCGGGACGACGGGAACCAGCAAGTGGCGGCCCTTTGTCATCATCGCCGGGCTGGTGGTGAGCTTCAGCCTCTCGGTCCTCTTCGCCAGTTCGCTGCTCGGCTTTCTCCACCTGCCCCAGGACCTGTTGTTCTGGTTGGGCGTCGCCCTTCTCGGGCTGCTGTCGGTGGGCCTCCTCATCCCGAGAGTCGGTGACCTCATTGAGCGCCCGTTCGCCCGACTGGGCGCGTCGCGCTACGCCAACGAGGGAGGCGGCTTCGTCCTCGGGTTGAGCCTCGGCCTCGTCTTCGTCCCCTGTGCCGGACCGGTTCTCACGGCCATTTCGGTGGCGGCGGCCCGTCACCACGCCGGGGCGACGTCGCTCCTCGTCACCCTCTTCTACGCGCTGGGTGTCACCATCCCACTGCTCGTGCTCGCCGTGGTGGCGCAACGGGCCACGTCATGGTCGTCCCTGCGCAGCCACCTGCCCACGGTCCGCAAGGCGGCCGGCGTGGTGCTGGGCGTGGCCACATTGGCGATCGCGTTCAACTGGCTCGGCGCGCTCGCAGCGCGACGTCCCCGGCTACACCAGTGCACTCGAGGACCACATTGAGTCGACGGGCTCGGCCTGCACCCAGCTGCAGCATCTCAGCGGGGAGCACCAGAACCAGTTCGCCGCCGCCAACGCCCGGCTCGAAGGCAAGAAGGCAACGTGCGCCGCGACCGACCAGGGCAACTCGCAAAGCGGGCATCTCGCGGCGGGAAAGACGACGACGACGACCACGACCACGACCTCGCCCAACGCCGCCCTCACGTCGCCGCAGAAGGCACCGGTGTTCATGGCCAACAAGACCGACCTGCCGAACCTGGGCCGGGCACCGGACTTCACCGGCATCACGGCATGGTTCAACACCCCCGGCAACATGCCCCTCACGCTCAGCCAGTTGCGCGGCAAGGTCGTCCTCATCGACTTCTGGACCTACTCGTGCATCAATTGCCAGCGGGCCCTCCCCCACGTCGAGGGTTGGTACAACGACTACAAGAAGGACGGCCTGGTCGTGGTCGGCGTGTCGGCGCCGGAGTTCGCCTTCGAGCATGTCGTCTCGAACGTCGAGAGTGCAGCGGGCGGCCTCGGGATCGACTACCCCGTGGCCGTGGACGACAACCTGGCCACCTGGGGCGCGTACAACAACGAGTACTGGCCGGCGGAGTACCTGATCGACCCCACTGGCATCGTGCGCGCCTACGACTTCGGCGAGGGTGGCTACAGCACCATGGAGGACAACATCAGGATGCTCCTCACGGCCAACGGCGTGGCAAATCTCCCCGCGCGGACCGACGTCCCGGACAAGACGCCGACCAACGAGATCACGCCGGAGAGCTATGTCGGCGACGAGCGCCTGAACAACGAGGTCGGGACCGCGGTGGTGCCGAACAAGGCCATCGTGTACCACCCGCCCGCCACCATTCCGTCGAACAGCCTTGCGTTCGGCGGCACCTGGACCGTGCACGACCAGGAAGCGACCGCCGGGAACGACGCCACACTCGGCCTGCAGTTCACGGCAGACGATGTGTACCTCGTCATGAGTGGGAGCGGGACAGTCGACGTGTCCTACGACGGCAGACACCTGAGCACGGTGTCGGTGTCGGGCATCCCCAAGCTGTACACGTTGTTCTCAGGGAACGTGCTGCAGACCGGCACGCTCACCCTCTCCGTCTCACCCGGCGTCGAGGCCTACGACTTCACGTTCGGCTAGCGCCACCGGCCATTCGATTCGTCGCGCCCGCATGTGGGTATGAACCCACGACGACGAAATGAGGAGGCACGCACGTGGCACTCGAAGACAAGGCACGCAACACGGCGGAGACCGCACGCGGCAAGGCGAAGGACGTCGCCGGGCGCGTCACCGGCGACAAGGACCTGGAGACCGAGGGCAAGGCCGAGCAGATGGTCGGCCACCTCAAGCAGGCCGGCGAGAAGGTGAAGGACGCCGTTCGCAGCGGACTTCCCGGCGAGAAGAAGTAGCCCGGCGGCCGACCGGGAGCCCCTCAGTTGATGGAGCGCTCCCGGTCGGCCCAGTAGGGCGCCCGCAACTCCCGCTTGAGGAGCTTGCCCGAGGGGTTGCGTGGCAAGGCGTCGGTGGCGTCGACTGTGGTCGGGCACTTGTAGTGGGCCAGGTTGGCGCGACAGTGCTCGATGATGTCCGCGCTCGCGCAGCTCCTCTCCCGGGGCCAGCACGACGATCGCCTTCACGGTCTCGCCCCACTTGGCATCGGGAACCCCGATGACCGCGGCATCGACCACCGATGGATGCGACAGCAGCGCGTTCTCGACCTCGGCCGGATAGATGTTCTCGCCCCCACTGACGATCATGTCCTTGATCCGGTCATGGAGATAGACGTACCCGTCGGCGTCGACGTAGCCGGCGTCCCCGGTGCGCAACCACCCCTCGGCGTTGACGGTCGCTGCGGTTTCCTCCGGCCTGCCCCAGTACCCCATCATGTTGTAGGGCGAGCGCGTCCAGATCTCCCCCACCGTGCCCTCCGCCACGTCCCGCCCGCTGTCCGGATCCACAATGCGCAGGGCCACGGACTCGTGCGGCTTGCCGGCCGAGCGCAGCAGACCGCGCCTGGGACCTTCCGGGTCGTGGTCCTCGAAGGAGAGCGCCGTGATCGCTCCGGTGGTCTCGGTCATGCCGTAGACCTGGCAGAAACCACACCCGAAGGCGGTCATGCACTTGACCAGGACATCCTCTGAAATCGGGGACGCGCCGTAGAAGATGAGCCGGAGGCTCGAGAGGTCCGTGTCCGCCAGTGACGGCGTGCCCAGGAGGAGCATCAGGACAGCGGGGACGACGAACATCTCGGTGATCCGCTCGACGGCCACCAGTTCCAGGAGCAGGCGAGGGTCCACGTCACGCAGGATGATGGACCGACCGCCCCTCGACATGCCGCAGAGGGCCCAGCCCGAACCGCCGATGTGGAAGAGCGGCATGGCGACCAGGCTCACCGTGTCCTCGGTGATGTGGAACGTGATCCCGGCTTCGCCGACCGCCGTCGAGAGATTGGCGTTCGACAGCATCACACCTTTGGGCAGACCGGTGGTGCCCGAGGTATAGAGCTGCATGCTGACATCGTCCGGCCCTCCGACGTAGCCGGGATCTTCGGCCGGCACGCCGGCGATCCACTCCCCGAACGACACGACACGGGCGTCGTCGGACGCCACGCGCTCGTCACCGATGACGACGATCCGGCGGACGCAAGGCAGACCGCCCGGCATGTCGGCCAACATCGGCAGATAGTCGGTGTGAATGAAGAGCAGCGGGGCGGTGGAGTCGTCGATGATCGCAGCCATCTCCACCGGTGCCAGCCGCCAGTTGACGGCGACGTTGACCGCGCCGATGAAGGAACCGCCGAACAACACATCGAAGTACGCGATGCCGTTGCGGTCGAGGAACGCGATGCGGTCACCTGCACCGAGGCCGTCGCGCCGTGCGGCCTGCGCCACCCGGCAGGCGGCGGCGAACTCCTCGGCCCACGTCCGTCGTTCGGTGCCCTGGACGAGCATCTCGTCGTCCGCGCGCACCTGGGACAGGTGCCGCAGCAGACCGGCCACCGTGTAGCGCTCCTGTGCCGTGACCGTGACGCTCGATGCCACCGGTGACCTCCCCGCCGCGACGATTTCGACCCGGCACCCTACGCAGCGTCTCGGCGGCCCTGCAGGACCCCACACGCCGTTCTGAGCGATTTCTTCGATCTGCGTTCCCACTGGTCAGACGCTTTTTCGAGAAATTAAGGGGAATTTACGGCCCCTATTGGGGCAAATGCGACCCTCCGACCAGGGACTTTGTGAATCCCGTCACAAAGAATCGACACAAAACCCCAGTTCAGACCGGCGAACCACTCTCTGAACACGGGTTATCGCGGGAGACATGTAGATTGCTGTCCGCAAATCCGGGACGGACATTCGGGTGCATGCGGTGGAAAAAGAATTTTGCTGCATACCGAAAGCAACGAACTGAACCGGAGTTTTCAGAGTTAAACGAAGTCCCGGCGTGTCTGCCCGCAGGCCCTCCGGGACGATGAATCGAGGACGACACCCAGGACCATTCCAGGGGCTGTACACAACCGGCCGCACACCCTGCGGCGAATCGCCAGAACGGACGACGCCTTCCCGCTCGCCGTTCGGGGCGCGAATGCGATGGCCGGAGCCCGCCTACACCGAGCAGAGCCTGGCGCGCCTTGCGCGTCCGACGAAGGGAGGTGCCGTGCGGATCCGCATTGCACTCGCGGCGACAGTCGCCGCTATTGCCGTACCCGCGATCTTTTTCGCGTTCTTCACTAGTAGTTCCGCGGCTTCGGCGCGGTTGTCCCGCCACCAGGCGGGGAGCCGGACGCCGACCGTGACAATCAACGACAAATTGATGTCGTACGCCCAGGCGGAGAACGCCTCCAGAATGGTCGCGTACGCCAACGCCGTGGACGCCGCGTACGCCGACGCCGTGGAAGCGGGACAGGTGAAGACCTACCTCACCGAGATCTCGTACCTCAAGGCGCTCGACGCGCAGAAGCAGCAGCAGGCGGCGGTGGCGGCCGCGCAGGCGGCAGCAGCTGCAGCAGCGGCGCGCGCCACGGCAGCTCAGGCCGCACCGGCACCCGCTCCGGCGCCCGCCACCGCTCCGGCGCCCGCCGCCGCTCCGGCTGCACCAGCTGCGGTGTCCGACGCCACGAGCACGGCCACGGCCGACTGGGCGTGCATCCGCCAACACGAATCCGGTGGCAACTACGCCGTCGGCAACGGCGGCGCCTACCAATTCCAACTGGGAACGTGGACGGCGTTGACCGGATTGCCTTCGCCGGCAGAGGACTACCCGCCCGCCGTGCAGGACGCCGCCGCACTCGAGCTCTTCGCCCAGCGCGGCTGGGAGCCCTGGACAACCCGCTACGTCTGCGGACTCTGAGGATCGACCGACCGACCGTTCCCCACGTGGGGACATGAAATGAGGGCCATACCCAGCAACACCGAAAGAAGGGCTGTACACAACCGGCCGCACACCCTGCGGCGACGAGCCAGAACGGATGACGCCTCCCGCGCCCCGTTCGGGGCGCGAATGCGAAGGCCGGAGCCCGCCTACACCGAGCAGAGCCTGGCGCGTGCTGTGCGCGCGCCCGACGAAGGGAGGTGCCGTGCGGATCCGCATTGCACTCACGACGGCAGTGGCCGTCAATGCTGTTGCTATTCCAGCTGTACTCACCTCGCTGTCCCACAGCGACACCGCCTGGGCCCAGGCCACCCGCCACGAGGCGGTCAGCGCCCACGGAGGTGGCGACGCGCACCACGCGGTGCATCTCAACGACACGTTGATGTCCTATTCCCAGGCCAAGAAGGTCGCCCAGATGGCGACCTACGCCAACGCCGTCGAGGCGGCCCACCAGGCCACCTTCTACCAGGACCTGACCTTCATACAGAACCTGAAGTTCTTCCAGGCCGTCGCGGCCCAGGAGCAGACCATTCCGGCGGCATGGATGCCCACCGCCATCTGTGAGGAGGGCGGCCGGAACGATCCGACAGCCGGCTACTTCGGGATCCTCGAGTGGAACGGCTTCGACGGCTACCGGACCGCGGGCAGCGCGCCGCTCTCGGTGCAGCTGGCCTGGGAGGCCGCCCACGGCCAGGGGCCGCCCGACGCACCCGGGGAGTGCCACGGGTACTGAGTCAGTTCAGGCGGCGCGGTCGGCGCGACACGCACCGACGTCGACCGCGCCGCCTACCCCGCGTCGAACATGGCCGTCACCTGCGCCATGTCGAAGTAGTCCCGCCAGGCGGTGATCTTTCCCTCGGTCACCTCGAAGGTGCCCATCACGGGCAAGGGGGCGGACTTTCCCTTGATGGTGAAGACGTCCGTCCTCTCGGTCAGGACCGACGTCCCGTCGCTCGCCACGTGATGCAGCTTGAACTCGAGGGCGTCGCACATGCCGAGGAACATGTCGATGACGGCCATGGTGGCTTCGATCCCCTCGGCGGGCTCCATCGGGATGTTGTGATAGACGACGTCCTCGGAAAAGAACGCGCGCAGCACCTGCGGATCGCGCGTACTCGCCGCGGCACAGAAATCCTTCACGACCTCTTCGGCGCTGGGCATCGGGGCTCCTCTCTGGCTCGCCGGGCCGCCCACGCTAGCCAACCATCGGGCATGATGACGGGGTGAGCACGACAACGAAGCGGGTCGCCGTGCTGGCCCCGATGCAGCCGGAGCTCAAGGCGATCGTCAAGTCGTTCGGGCTGCAGGCGACGCCGACGGACCCGGTCTTCTCGCACAGCGGCACCGCGGGTGCGTGGTGGGTCGGAGCGCTCGTCACGGGCATGGGCCCCGCCCTGGCCCGCGAGGCCGCCCGACGGGCGCTCTCAGCCGGATCGATCGACCATGTCATGGTGATCGGCATCGCCGGTGGGCTCGACCCCGGCCTGCCCGTCGGGTCGCTGCTGGTGCCTGAACGCGTGCAGCTCTACCCCGACGGGCCCGTGTTCAACTCCCATCCCGTCGAGGCACGCCAGTCGTCCGGCGCCCTCATGACCACCGACGGGCTCTTCGACAACGACGACGTGTGGCAGCCCATCCTCGAGCGCGGCTTTGGCGCCGTCGACATGGAGGCAGCCGGGGTGGCCGAGGTCTGCGAGGAGTCGGGTGTCGACTGGTCGGTCTACCGGGGCATCAGCGACCGCCCTGACGAGCACATCGTGGACCAGGCCGTCTTCTCGCTCAGCAAGCCGGACGGCTCGGCCGACCCGGTGGCGGTCGCCCGGTACCTGGCCCGCGATCCGCGCCGGGCGAAGGCGCTGGCGCATCTCAACAAGTGCATGCAGTTGGCGGCTCGCACGGCGGCGGACGCCGCCTGCGCCGATCTCCTGGGCACGTAGACGGTCGGCTCTTCTCGAGATATCCCCACGCCCGAAGCATCCTTGCGACGCGGCTAGGTCACGTCGTCCGAACTGGGTCGATCGGTGGGCTCGTCACGACGCGCAATGACGTGAAGGTCGATATCGTTCTCGGACGCCATGCGCAGGATCTGCTGAATGACCGATCCCCGCGTAATGGATTGCCAGCGCGTGAGTCGCGATGTGCCGACGACGATCTGGGTGATCTGCTGGTCCACCGCGGCAGCGAAGATCGTCTTCGCCACATCGTCCCCCTCCGCTGTCTGCCACGTCCCGCCGACCGCCGTCACAAGTTCCTCCAACTGGGCCGTGCTGGCGTGGGACGACTCGGCGTCGCCCGCGACGACATGGATGGCGATCAGCGGTGCCTTGACCCGGGCAGCAATGCGGGCCGCCCGCCTGATCACGGCGGCGTTTCCCGGCGCCCCGGTCACGGCAACCATGATGCGCTCGGTGGTCTCCCACAACTCTCCCGCCGCCCCCCTCGATCGGAGATACTCGAGGATCTCCTCCTCGGTCTCGTCCGCCACGAAGCGCAGTGACAGTTCGCGCAGCGCGGCGAGATTCTCAGGGCGGAAGAATCCGTTCAGGGCGGCCGGGACTTTGGACTCCGGGTAGATGTTGCCGTGCAGCATGCGGCGGCGAAGTTGGTCGGCTGACGAATCGATCAACTCGATCTGGTCGGCTTGTCGCACCACCCAGTCGGGCACCCGCTCGCGAACTCCCACGCCGGTAATGCGCTCGACTGCGTCGGCCAGCGACTCGATGTGCTGGATGTTGACCGTCGAGATCACGGCGATCCCCGCGTCGAGGATCTCGAGGACGTCCTCCCAGCGCTTGTCGTGGCGCCCCGAACCTGGCACGTTGGTGTGAGCCAGCTCGTCGATCAGCACGACCTTCGGCGAGCGGGCCAGGACAGCGTCGACGTCCAACTCTTCCCAATCCGAGTCGCGGTAGCGGACCTTCTTCCGCGGCACCACGGGAAGGTCGCGGATCTGCTCGACGGTGTAGGGACGCTTGTGTGTCTCGACGAACCCGACCACCACGTCGGTGCCCCGCTGGAAACGCCGCCACCCCTCGTCGAGCATGGCGCAGGTCTTGCCCACGCCGGCCGCCGCGCCAACGTAGACCCTGAACTTTCCCGTCGGGCGTACGCCCTCGTCCTCACCCGTGCCCAAGTTCATCGATTCACCTTGCTTTGCCCGGTCCCGCAACGGCATCGGTACACTCCCATGACGCTCCGAAGGACGGAAATTTGTGATGGACGTCAAACCAAGCGGGCCGGTTACCAGGGGAAGGTACCAGCGGACTGCGCTCGGGATCATCGTCACCCTGGCCTGCCTTGGTGCGCTGTTGGCTCTGTTGCTCCCCTTGCGGGCCCACCTGAGCACGACCATTCCCGCCCTGGTGTTCGTCTTGCCGGTCTTGGTCGGGGTTGTCATCGGTGGCCCCATTCCCGGCGTCGCCGGCGCACTGGCGGGGTTCCTCTGCTACGACCTCTTCTTCCTTCCCCCGTACAACACGCTGACGGTGCGCTCGCCCCAGGACTGGACCGCGCTCGGCGTCTACGTGGTGGTCGTGCTGATCGTCTCGCAGGTGGTGGCCAAGTTGCGGACGGCCCGCGAGCAAGCAGAAAGGCGGACTGAGGAATCCGAACGTCTGTACGAGCTGTCGCAGGCGTTGATCGGCGACCTCACCCTGTCGCAACTGTTGTCGCACATTGTCACGACGGTGCAGTCCGTCTTCGCGCCGCGCTGGACCGCACTGGTCCTGCCCACCTCGGACGGAGCGGAACACGAATCGGCGATGGCGTTGCAGGTTGCGGCGAGTGCCGGCCAGCCCCTGTCGGACGCAGATATCACCTCGGTCACATCGGGTGGCGGTCAGACACGATCCCTCGGGCTGCTCGACGACGCCGGCCCTCGCCGCGTTTCGGTGGCGCTGGTGGTCAACCATCGGCCAGTCGGGATGCTGGTGCTCCAGGACGTGCAGCTGATTGAGCACGAGCGCAGCCTGCTGGGCACGTTCGCCAACCAGGCCGCACTGGCCGTGGACAGGGCCCAGCTGAGCGAGCAGGCTCTGCGGGCCCGCCTGCTCGAAGAGATCGACCGTTGGCGTCGTGCGCTGATGGGCGCGGCCTCGCACGACCTGCGCACACCGCTGGCCTCCATCAAGACCGCCGTGACGAGCATGCGCCAGGTCGACGCGCGGCTGAGCCCCGAGGACCGGGCTGAGCTGCTGGAGCTGATCGAGGTGCAGTCGGACCGACTGGCGCGGCTCGTGACCAACCTTCTCGACATGACCCGCCTGGAGGCCGGTGCACTCGAGCTTCGGCCGACCACCGTTGCGTTCATCGACCTGCTCGACGAGGCATTGGCGCTGCTCGGCGGCATTTTGGCGCCTGGCCGCGTCACGGTCGACGCTGCCGGCGGACCTGCCCTTGCTCCGGCTCGATCACGTCCTGATGAGCCAGGTTCTGGCCAATGTGCTCGAAAACGCCGACCGCCTCTCCCCCCTCGGCAGCGTCATCCGTGTGACGGCGCGTCCGGCCCCCGGTGGTGCGCCGCTGGTCGAGATCGCGGTCGCCGACGACGGTCCCGGCATCGCCCGGGACCAGCGTGAGAACGTCTTCGAGATGTTCAGCCAGAACGGCGGCGGCGGCAGGGCGGGACTCGGCTTGGCCATCGCCAAGGCCTTCGTCGAGGCACACGGCGGGCTCATCTGGATCGACCCCGACGTGGCGCAGGGCGCCCGGATCGTCTTCACCGTCCCGGCCGAGACCCTGGTCGCTGCGACGGTCTGAGGAGTCGACGTGACCAAGGTCCTTGTCGTCGACGACGATCCGTCGCTGCTGAAGGCACTGCGGATCGGGCTGACCGCCCGCGGGGACGAAGTCCTCGTGGCGCACTCGGGCACGGAGGCCATCAATCAGGTCGCGCTGGCCGGACCGGATCTGGTCATCCTCGACCTCGGCCTGCCCGACCTCGACGGCCTGGAGGTCTGCCGACGGGTGCGGGAATTCTCCGACGTGCCGATCGTGGTGCTCTCCGCCTACGGCGACGAGCGCCGCAAGGTCGAGGCGCTCGACAGTGGGGCCGACGACTTCGTCACGAAACCCTTCGGCATGGCCGAGCTCGAGGCGCGGCTGCGGGTGGCGCTGCGCCACGCCGCCGCGGGCGGTGACAAGGGCGAAAAGGCCCGGAACATTGTGGTGGGTGACCTCGACGTGGACCTGGTCCACCACATGGCGACCCGGTCGGGCGCGCCGTTGCAGCTCACGGCGAAGGAGTTCGAGCTCCTGGCCTACCTGGCCCGCCATGCCGGCAAGGTCTGCACCCACCACATGATTCTCAAGGACGTCTGGGGCCCCGGGTACGGGGCCGAGTCCAATTATGTGCGCGTGTACTCGCACCGGCTACGCAAGAAGATCGGCGACGAAGACGGTCACGTACTCAGGACTGTTCCCGGCATCGGCTATCAGCTCGTGGCCGACGATCACCCGTCCCCGGAAAGGAATAGCGGGGGTTGAGCATCACCAAGACGCCACCCACGAGGCCCGGGGTGCCGTCGGCGGCGATCTGAGACCCGGGGACCAGACCCGGAACCGCGTCCCGTCCGAAGAAGCGCAAAACCAGGCTGCCGGTCCCGTCCGTGACCTCCACGTCGGTGCGCACCCACGGCCGCTCGTAGGACGCGACGGAAACGACCTCCCCGTGGACTGTCGTCCGCCGTCGTGGGACCACCGCCGCAATGGCGGTGACCATCACGCCTTGAGTTTGGCCAGCGCTTCGTTGAGCTGGAGCACGTTCACGAACGAAGAGCCGAGGAACCCGAGCTGCATACCCTGTGTCTGCTGTCCGATGAGCGTGCGGAGCGCGCCGGGCGAGATCCCGGTCGCCCGCGAGACCATGGGGATTTCCGCAATGGCGTCCTGCGGCGTGATGTCGGGGTCCACACCGCTTCCCGAGGTTGTCACCAGGTCGGGCGTGGGGTTGACCCCGCGCGCCTTCCAGTAGGCGACCAGCTGCTGGGTGTTCTGCAGGAGGGTCTTGGAGCGGGGCCCGAGGTTGGTCGTGGCGGACTCGCCGGAGTTCAGGACCCCTGGCTTGCCCGGGATGTTGTTGGCCTGTAGCGGGTTGTCCCCGCCACCAGCGGCCGGGCTGGCCGAACCGGCATAGGGCCCCAGGTTGTCGGGACGTCCTTGGAACACACAGCTCCCCAACCGGTGACCGGGACAGCGCGTCTGCGACCAGTCCTGGCCGATGAGACGCGAGCCGTTCGCCGTGATGGAGCCGTCTGCCTGGCCCCGGAAGAAGGCCTGGGCGACCCCGGTGCCGGCCAAGGCGTACAGGAAGCCGAAGAAGAGCGTGAAGACGATGACGGCGATGATGGAGCGACGGAGGTGGGTGATCATTGAGGCTCGCTCTCAGTAGGCGTGAAGGGCGACGAGGATGATGTCGATGAGCTTGATGAAGATGAAGGGAACGATGATCCCTCCCACGCCGTAGATGAAGACGTTTCGGCGCAAGATGGCGGCAGCACCTGCGGCACGGAACTTGACCCCGCGGAGAGCGAGCGGAATCAGCGCCACGATGACGAGGGCGTTGAAGATCACCGCCGAGAGCACGGCACTCTCCGGGCTGTGCAATTTCATGATGTTGAGCGCGTTGAGCTGCGGGTACGTGGCGACGAACAGCGCCGGGATGATGGCGAAGTACTTGGCGATGTCGTTGGCGATGGAGAACGTGGTCAGCGATCCCCGGGTGATGAGCAGCTGCTTGCCGATCTCGACGACATCGATCAGCTTGGTGGGGTTGGAGTCGAGGTCGACCATGTTCCCGGCCTCCTTGGCGGCCGTGGTCCCCGTGTTCATGGCCACACCGACGTCGGCCTGGGCCAGGGCCGGCGCGTCGTTCGTGCCGTCGCCGGTCATGGCCACGAGCTTCCCGCCTTCCTGCTCGTGCCGGATCAGCTCCAACTTGGCCTCGGGCGTTGCCTCGGCCAGGAAGTCGTCGACGCCGGCCTCCTGCGCAATAG
Organism: uncultured Acidimicrobiaceae bacterium; assembly: GCA_963843365.1. Lineage (GTDB taxonomy): Bacteria > Actinomycetota > Acidimicrobiia > Acidimicrobiales > RAAP-2 > Bog-473. Next base: position 731,858 of record CAWJKG010000002.1, read on the forward strand.
CCGCCGCGGTCAGCGGGTTGTCACCGGTGATCATGACCGTCCGGATCCCCATCTGGCGCATTTCGTCGAACTTCTCGCGGATGCCGAGCTTCACGACGTCCTTCAGCTCGATCACGCCGAGGATGGTCGGGCCGTCCGCCACGACAAGTGGAGTGGACCCGGCCCTGGCGATGCGATCGACGATCTCCTCCAGTCCGTCGGGCGGTGTGCCTCCCAGCCCGACCGCCCAGTTCCGCACCGATTCTGCCGCACCTTTGCGAATCTGGCGGCCATCGAGATCGAGTCCCGACATTCTGGTCGTCGCCGAGAATGGGATGAACTCGTGCGAACCGACCGGCAGCTCCCGCTCGCGAATGTTGAACCGCTCCTTCGCCAGGACCACGATTGAGCGGCCCTCGGGCGTCTCGTCGGCCAGCGACGCCAGCTGCGCGGCCGAGGCCACCTCTTCTTCGGTGTGTCCGTGGGCCGGGAAGAAGTCCGACGCCATGCGGTTGCCGAGCGTGATGGTGCCGGTCTTGTCGAGCAGCAGTGTCTGCACGTCGCCGGCCGCCTCGACGGCGCGGCCGCTCATGGCAAGGACGTTGCGCTGCACCAGCCGATCCATGCCGGCGATGCCAATGGCCGAGAGGAGCGCGCCGATGGTGGTCGGGATCAGGCAGACCAGCAGGGAGACCAGAATGACGATGGACACCGTCGCCCCCGAATAGACGCCGAAGGCCTGCAGGGTCACCACGACGGGGATGAAGACGATGGTCAGCACGGAGAGGAGGATGGTGAGGGCGATCTCGTTCGGGGTCCGCTGCCGGTTGGCCCCTTCGACCAAGGTGATCATGCGGTCCAGGAAGGTGTGCCCACGCTCGGCAGTGATGCGCACCACAATGCGGTCGGAGAGCACGCGTGTGCCTCCGGTGACGGCAGAGCGATCACCTCCTGACTCACGGATGACGGGTGCCGACTCCCCGGTGATGGCCGACTCGTCGACCGACGCGATGCCCTCGACGATCTCGCCGTCGGACGGGATGAGATCGCCGGCCTCGCACACCACGAGGTCCCCCTTCGCCAGATCCGCGGCCGCAACCCGCTCCTCAGCGCCAGCCGGAGTGAGACGGCGCGCCTCGGTCTCGGCGCGCATGCGGCGCAGGGTGTCGGCCTGGGCCTTGCCCCGCCCCTCCGCCATGGCCTCGGCGAAGTTGGCAAAGATCACGGTGAGGAAGAGCCAGACGGTGATGGACCAGTCGAACACCCCGGGGTGTGCGATCGACTCAATGAGCGTCACGACGGTGCCGACGAGCACGACGAACATGACCGGGTTCTTGATCTGCACCCGAGGGTCGAGCTTCTTGAAGGCGTCGACCAGGGCTCCGCGCATGATCTGGCGGTCGAAGAGACTCCGCGACCCGGTGACGCCGTGTGGCAGGTCGCTCGGCTGGGATTGCGGTTGTGTGGTCACTGTTGTCATCAGAAGAACTTTCCGTGGCTGAGCTGCTCGACGATGGGACCGAGCGAGACGGCAGGGAAGAAGGTGAGGCCGCCAATGATGATGATGACGCCGATGGTCAGCCCGACGAACATGCCGTTGTCGGTGCGGAACGTCCCGAGCGAGGCGGGCACGGTGTTCTTGGCGGCCAGGGCGCCTCCGAGGGCGAGAGCCGGGATCATGATTCCGAAGCGGCCGATCATCATGTCGACGGCGCCGATGATGTTGTAGAAGGTGGTGTTGCCCGTCAAGCCAGCCATGGCCGACCCGTTGTTGTTGCCCTGTGACGTGAGGCCATAGAGAATCTCGGAGAATCCGTGAGGACCGGCATTGAGCGGGCCGGCCCGCCCGGCATGGAGCGAGACGGCGATGGCCGTGAACACCAACACGGTGATCGGCATCACCACCGCGGCCAGGCCGGCCAGCTTCACCTCCCGGGCCTGAATCTTCTTACCCAGGTACTCCGGTGTTCGCCCGATCATGAGGCCACCGATGAACACCGCGATGACGGCATAGATGAGAAGCGTGTAGAGCCCGCTCCCCGTCCCACCAGGGGTGACCTCGCCGAGCATCATGCCGGTCATCGGGCCGAAGCCACCCATCGGGTTGTACGAGTCGGTGGCGCTGTCCACGGCGCCGTCGGAGGTCTGGGTCATCGACACGTTGAACAGCGCGCTGGTCGTGTCGCCGAATTCGGCGTTCTTGCCCTCTGTGTTGCCCACGGTGGAATGCACGCCCGCCGCCGCGATGGCCGGGTTGTTCTGGTGCTCGGCGTAGGCGGTGAAGCCGACCCAGGTTCCGAAGATCAGGACCATGGCGATCAACAGCGCCACGCCGTGGCGGATGCTCCCCACCATCTTGCCGAAGGTGTACGTCAACGCGAACGGGATGGAGAGTGTGAGCCAGATGTAGATGAAGTTGGTGAGACCCGTCGGGTTCTCGAGCGGATGGCCCAGGTCGACGTCGAAGAAGCCGCCGCCGTTGGTCCCCAGCTGCATGATCGGCCCCATGAAGCCGGCCGGTCCCCGCGGGATGGTCTGCGTGACGCCGTTCATGGCGTTGTGGATGGTCACGGGCCCGGCCAGGGTCTGCACCGCGCCCGAGGCGACCATCACGATCCCCGCCAGGAAGGCGATCGGGAGCAGGATGTAGAGCATGCAGCGCGTGATGTCGACCCAGAAGTTGCCAATGGTGGGCGAGTTGCGGCGCGAGAAACCCCGGGTCACGGCGATCGCCACGGCAATCCCGACCGCAGCACTGACGAACTGCTGCACGGTGAGCACGCCGATCTGCGAGAAGTACGACATGGTCGTCTCGCCGCCGTAGTTCTGCCAGTTGGTGTTGGTGAGGAACGAGGTGGCCGTGTTGAAGCTGAGCGCTTGGGGGACGGCGCCGAGGTGCTGCGGGTTGAGCGGCAACGACCCCTGGATCCGCAACAGCAGGTAGCCGACGGCGAGGAACACCCCCGAGAAGATCACCGTCGAGCCGGCATAGCGCTTCCAGGACTGCTCGTTGTCGGGGCTGGTTCCGAGCAGCCGGTAGAAGGGTCGTTCGGCCCAGGCGAGGAAGGTGACGCGGCCGTCGAAGACGGCGGCCATGTACGAACCCAGGTACCGCCAGGCGAGGCCGAGCGTGATGATCAGGACGACGATGGTCCAGAAGAAGCCCATGTCAGATCAAAACCATTCGGGCTTGAACATCGCGATGCCCAGGTAGATGAACAGCACGACGGAGATGCCGAGGAGGACGCCCTGGACCCAGGTCATACCCGCTCCAGGCACCAGATGAGACCCATGAACACCGCGATGAACCCCACGATGCCCAGCACTGCGAGGAAGTCAGCCATGCGTCCCACTGTGGAGGCCGCACCGTGAACCGGACGTCAACGCGGCGGGCGGTGGCATCAAAAAAACGTCAATGGCCGGTGCGGGCCGGCTGTGCATAAGGTGAGCGCCAGTCGCACAGAGCGAAAGTGGGGTGGGCGATGGCGATGGACCTGCAGGGGTGCCGGGCCCTGGTGACCGGGGGGTCGTCGGGCATCGGAGCCGGACTGGCCGAGGCCCTGGCCGAACGGGGCGCGGTCGTGGGCATCTGCGCCCGACGGGCCGAACAACTCTCCGAAGTGCTGGAACGCTGCATGAAGCACTCGCCCGACAGCCGCATGTGGGTGACGGACCTGGCCGACCCCGACGCGGTGGACCAGTTGGCGGTCGACGTCCTGGACGCCTTCGGCGGCATCGACCTGCTCGTGAACAACGCGGGGATTCCCAAGCGCCGCCACACGACGGCACTGGACATCGACACCATCACGGCCGTCATGCACATCAACTATCTGTCGCCGATGCGGCTGACCTACGCCCTGCTCCCCCAGATGCTGGCGCGCGGCTCGGGCACCATCGTGAACATCTCGTCGATCGCCGCCACCCTGAGCGCGCCCGGCGAGGCGGCCTACGACGCCTCCAAGGCTGCCCTCACCGCCTTTTCCGAGGCCATGGCCGTGGACCTCTGGGAGACCGGTATCAAGGTGATGGTGGTGTACCCCGCGGTCATCGACACGCCGCTGTTCAGCCTGCCCGACAACGACGTGCCCGACCTCCCGATCGCCGCCGAACCGGTCTCCGCCATGGCCGACGCCATTCTGGCGGGGCTCGACGCCGGCGCCGCCCAGGTGTACTTCCCGGAGTACTTCAAGGACCTCGCCGCGTCCAAGGCCCAGGACGTCGGCGCGTTCCTGGCCGGCACCGCCGGGTACCTCCGGGACCAGAAGAGCAAGAAGGGATAGTCGCGCCATCCCGATGAAGACCGAACCGGACGCAGCCGGGATGCGCGAGGACCGCCTCGAGCGCATCACGGAGCTCTTCTCCACCACCTACGTGGACCCGGGGAAGATCGCCGGCTGCCAGATCACCGTGGCGCGGGGGGGTCACGTCGCGTATCACCGCTCGCTCGGGCTCATGGACCGTGAGGCGCAGACGCCGATGGCCGAGGACGCCATCTTCCGGATCTACTCCATGACGAAGCCCATCGCCTCCCTGGCGCTGATGCAGCTCTACGAGCGGGGGCTGTTCCAGCTGCTCGATCCGGTGCACCGCTACATCCCCGCCTGGCGGACCCTGCAGGTCGGCGTGGTCGGCGACGACGACTCGGTGACGCTGGTCAAGCCCGAGCGGCCCATGAACATGCGCGACGTGCTGATGCACACGACCGGGCTGCCCGGCGGCCTCCTCCCCGGCAACCCCATCGACGCCGCGTTCAGCGAGGCCCGGGCCGCGCTCGGTCCCGAGCAGACCCTCGAGGACGTGACGGCGCTGCTGGCCGAGCACCCGCTCAAGTTCCACCCCGGGACGCACTGGAACTACGGGATCTCGACGGACATTGTGGGCCGGCTGGTCGAGATCCTCTCGGGCCTGCCCTTCGACGAGTACCTCCAGCGCGAGGTCTTCGACCCACTGGGCATGGTCGACACGGGCTTCTCCGTGCCCGACGGCTCGCTGCCCCGCCTGGCCGCCTGCTACCAGTACCGCCCGGCCAACACGCCCCGACCCATGCGCGGCCCGTTCGCCAGCTTCATGCTGCACCCCCGCCCGTACCTATCGGGCGCCGGCGGCCTGGTCTCGACGACGCACGACTATGTGGCCTTTTGCCAGATGCTGGCCAACGGGGGTCAGTTGGAGGGGCGACGGGTGCTCGGCCGCAAGACGCTGGAGCTGATGACGGTCAACCACCTGCCGGGCGGCGCCACCCTGGAGGAGATGGCGATCGGGGGCTTCGGCGAGGCCAACTTCGAAGGCGTCGGCTTCGGCCTCGGCTTCGCCGTCGGTCAGGGCCCGGCGGCCACCGCCATGGCCGGCTCCGCCGGAGAGTTCTACTGGGGCGGTGCGGCCAGCACGGCGTTCTGGGTCGATCCGGTCGAGGACCTCTTCGTCGTGTTCATGACACAGCTGTTCCCCTCGGCGGCCTACCCGTTCCGGGCCCAGCTGCGCGCGCTCGTGTACCAGGCGATCGACGACTGATGACCGAAGGCTCCGAACCCGTCGGGCCGGCCGACGCCAGTGTGGTGCCGCGGTTCTCGGGCCTGGCCACCTTCGCCCGGCTCCCCACCGCCGACCAGGTGCCCCGCTGGGACATCGGAGTGGTCGGCGTGCCGTTCGACGGCGGCACCAGCTACCGCCCCGGGGCGCGCTTCGGCCCGGCGGCGGTGCGCCAGGGCTCGCGCCTGCTGCGTCCCTACCACCCCGCGCTCGAGGTCCTGCCGTTCGAACGGGCGCAGGTGGTCGACGCCGGTGACATCGCGTGCACGCCCTTCAGCACCGAGGAGGCGGTGGCCCAGATAGAGGCGGCGGCCGACGCGCTCGTGGCGGACGGGGGGCGCCTGGTCGCCATCGGAGGCGATCACACCATTGCGCTGCCGATGCTACGGGCCACGGCGCGCCGCCACGGGCCCTTGGCACTGGTGCACTTCGACGCGCATCTCGACACCTGGGACACCTATTTCGGGCAGCGCTACACCCACGGGACACCGTTCCGCCGCGCCTGGGAGGAGGGCCTCCTCCTGTACGAGCACAGCGCCCACGTGGGCCTCCGCGGGCCGCTGTACTCCGAGGCCGACCTGTCCGACGACGCGTCCATGGGGTTCGCGCAGTTCACCACCGACGACGTGGCGACGCACGGCGTGGCCGAGGTGGTGCGGCGGCTGCTGGCCCGCGTGGGTGACGCGCCCGTCTACCTGTCGGTCGACATCGACGTGCTCGACCCGGCGCACGCGCCAGGGACGGGCACGCCCGAGGCCGGTGGCCTGACGAGCCGCGAGCTGCTGGCCCTGGTGCGGGGCCTCCGGCCGGCGACGGTCGTCGGCGCCGACGTGGTCGAGGTCTCACCGGCGTACGACCACGCCGAGATCACGGCCATCGCCGCCGCGCACGTGCTCTACGACCTGGTGACGATCATGGCGGCTCCCACGACGGCCTGAGCCGCCGATCGGTTGGGCGGCCGCGGGGCCGAGTGACCCTGTAACAGTGCATTCACGCGGGGGAAACCAGCCGCGAACGTTGCCTTCCTAGGGTGAGCGGCACAGCGCAATACAGAGGTGGGAAACCAGGTACCGACGTGAAGCGAGACCTGCTGGTTGGTGTGGCGCAATGGCTGGCCGCGCCGGGCGAGCCGCGCCAAAACATGAACGTGGCGCTGGGCATGATGGACGACGCCGCGGCGCGCGGCGTCGAGCTCCTGGTCCTCCCCGAGTTGTGGTCCTGCGGGTACGACCCTGAGACCCTGGCCCGGGACGCCCGGGCGGATGCGCAGCCGCTCGACGGGCCGCGCGTGACGCGACTGGGCGAGGCGGCCCGGCGGCGCGCCATGTGGTTGGCGGCCGGGTCCGTCCCCGAGCTCGGGAACGACGGCCTCGTCTACGACACGGCGCTCGTCTTCAACCCGCGCGGCGAGCTGGTGGCCCGGCACCGCAAGGTGCACCTCTACCCGCCGACACTCGAACCCTCGGTGTTCAGCCCGGGCGACCGGCTGACGACGTTCGAGGACCCGGCGCTCGGACGGGTCGGGCTGGTCGTCTGCTTCGACGGCGACTTCCCCGAGGTGGCGCGGACACTGGCCCTGCGCGGGGCGCGGCTGGTCCTGGCGCCGGCGGCCTACGAGGTCGAGGGGGCCAACGCCTGGGACCTCCTGTACCCGGCCCTCGCGCTCACCAACAGCCAATGGTGGATACAGGCCAACCAGGCCGGATCGCACTCCACCTCGACCCTGCTCGGGGGGAGCCGGATTGTGGCGCCGACCGGCACCGTGGTCACGGAGGCGAGCCGGGCCGTGCCGGGCGCGCCCAGCCGGGCCGAGCTCCTGGTGCACCGCATCGATCTGCACATCGCCTACGCGCGGGAGGGGATCTCGGGATTACTGGAGGACGAGCGCCACCCGGACCTCTACTTCGACCGCCTGGCGGCCGAGTCGGCCTGACGGCTGCTACCCGCCGTCCGTCGCGGCGCGGAGTGCGGCGTGCACGCGGGCACGAAAAACGACGTACTGGTCATGCGCCAGCCAGGGGACCGAGGGCAGCCGCGCAATCAGATGCGGCGCCTGCACCTGCTCGCCGCGGTCGAACTGGCGGCGGGTGAGGTCGACGTCGACTCCGGCGAAGCGGTTCCAGTAGTGATAACCCTGCGGCGACCCGTCGGCGTGCTGCACCTCCGCCTCCAGCAGCTCCCCTCCGAGAAGATCGTGCACGACGAGCGCCGTGACGGCGCACTGCCCCCGCGAGGGCTCTTCGGGGGTCCACAGCGGCGCGTCCGCCGGATCACACGTCTGCAGCGACCATGAGGCGCGGATGGCTCCTTCGACGCCCGCCAGCGTGAGCGGCTGCTCCTCCCCGAAGCGCTCGGGCGCCGTCACCACTGCGGCGGCCTCAGTGGCGCTTGCGCCGGTCGTGCTTCGATTGGGCCCGCTTGGCCTTCCGGCTCCGCCGGGCGGCGGCGTCGGGGTGCGTGCCATGGCTCACGTGCGCGCTGCTCCCAGCCCCGGCGATCGACACGTCCTCGCCCCGCATGGTACGCCGCCGACGCGCCATGGCGGCGAAGAAGGCGACGACGAGGACCACGGCCGCCAGGCTGAAGATGATCACGTAGAACATGGCTCATTCAACCACGGTGTCGGGGCAGTCGCCGTTGGGTAGGGTCGCCCGCATGGGAGGGACGGGGGGCGCACCGCGGGTCGTGCCATGGCACGTGCACGTCATGGGTGCGTGCCCATGGCGGGTCGTTCTCGCGTGGGCCGTCGTGATCCTCGCCGCGGCCGGCGTCCTGGCGACGGACGGCACCGCCATGGCCACGCCGTCCGTGTTGCCCTTCTACGGCCACGGCTCGATCGGAGAGGCCTACCTCACCGGCGCTCCGCCCGGCGCCCACCTGATCGTCCTGAACGCGGCCGGGACCAGAGTCGGGTCCGGGGTGGTCGACCGGCTCGGCAGCCTCATCATCCGCAACGTGCCACCGGGGCCGGGGTACCGCTTCGCGACGGCACACGACCCGGGGGCGCGCCGCACGCCGCCGTTCTCCGTGCTCTCCACGCACTCGACGCCTTCCCCGTCCTTCTACTCCGGGCAGCACCTGCACGCCGGCCTCAACTACGTGCGCATGCGCGACGGCGTTCTGCTGGCGGCCACGGTGCGCCTCCCGCCGGGAAAGACCCTCGCCGACGGGCCCTTCCCCACCGTGATCGAGTACTCCGGGTACAACGTGGCCGGGCCGCACAGCCTCATTGACGCGCTCGAGGGTCACGCGTCAACGAGCGATCCCCTGCTGCCCGACACCTCCACCATTCTCGGCTCGGTGGTGGCGCCGCTGTTGGGCTTCGCCACCGTCAGCGTGCAGATGCGCGGCACCGGGTGCTCGGGTGGGGCGTTCGATCTCCTCGGTCTCCCGTCCGACTACGACGGCTACGACGCGGTGCAGACAGTGGGCGCGCAGCCCTGGGTGCTCAACCACAAGGTGGGCATGGTCGGGATCTCGTACTCGGGCTTCTCCCAACTCGTCGTGGCCGGCACCGATCCGCCGGACCTGGCGGCCATCACGCCGCTCAGCCCGACCGACGATCTCTATTCCACCGGCTACCCCGGCGGCATCTACAACGACGGCTTCGCCGCCAGCTGGGTGGCCCAGCGCGCCTCGGACGCCCAGCCGGCCCCCGGCGGGGGGCAGCCCTGGGCGACGGCCGAGATCAACACCGGCGACAAGACCTGTCTGGCCGACCAACGGCTCCATCTGCAGGCGCAGAGCCTCGAGTCGCTCGTCAGCCCGAACCTCGGCCGCACGCCGTCGCTCTTCACCCCTCGCTCGCCGGCGGCGTGGGCAACGCACATTGAGGTGCCGGTCTTCCTGGCCGGCGCGCTGCAGGACGAGCAGGTGGGACCCCAGTGGCCCGCCCTCATCACGTCCCTCCACGGCGACAAGAACGTCTACGTCACCATGATGAACGGCACCCACACCGACTCACTCGGTCCCGACACGATCGGGCGCTGGCTCGAGTTCCTCGATCTGTACGTCGCCGACCGGCTGCCGACGCCGCCGCCGACCCTGGACGCGCTGGCGCCCACCTTGTATTCGGGGCTCACCGGCGGCGCCCCTTCGGCGCCGGTCCCCGCCATCCGCTTCACGAACGAGCCCTCGGTGGCCGCGGGCAGGTCCGCCTTCGCCGCACAGGACCCACGGGTCCGCGTACTCTTCGACAACGGAGGCGGATCTCTCGGGCCGGGCGGCGCTGCAGCCAACCTCTGAGTCGGGGTTCTCGTCCTGGCCTCCCGCCGGCACGGTGCTGCGCTACGCCCTCGGGACCGACGGCGAGCTCCGGGTGGGTACGACCAGCGGTGCTTCGACCGCGTCGTTCCGGCCCGACCCGTCGGTGCGCCCCGCCGATGACCTGGCGGCATCGGCCAACGCCTGGGCGGCCCAGCCGCCGTACCACTGGACCACGGTGCCCGCCGCCAACGGCATCGCCTTCGAGACGCCCACGTTCACGAGCACCACCACGATCGTCGGACCGGCCAGTCTCAATCTGCGGCTCAAGTCGACCGCACCGGTCACGGACCTGCAGGTCACGGTCACCGAAGTCGAGCCCGGTGCGTCCCAGGAGGAGTACGTGACCTCGGGCTTCCTGCGCAGCAGCGATCGCGCCCTGTCCGCCGCGTCGACGCCGCTCGACCCTGTGCCCACCTATGGCGCGGCGGACCGGCGCCCTCTGCCACGGGGACACTTCACGCTGGTACGGATCCCGGTGGATCCCATTGCGCACACGTTCCGGTCCGGCACCCGGCTCCGCATCGTCATTTCGGCGCCCGGCGGCGACCGCCCCTCGTGGACGTTCGACACGCCGGCGACCCACGGCGCAGTGGTCGACACCGTGGCGCTGCGCGGCTCATCGCTGGTGGTCAACGCCGTGGGCGGCGTCGTGCCCACCGGACAACCGGCCTGCGGCGCGTTGCGAGGTGAGCCCTGCCGGGCCTACGCCCCGCTCGGCAACCAGGGCTGAGACGGAGGGCCCGACGCCGGCCGTTGGATAGGGTCGCCTGCATGGCAGCCGACGAGGGATCCGGGCTCCGCGACGAGGTCTCGCTCTACGAGGGGCTGCTCACCACGCGTGCCATCCGGCGCTACACCGACGAACCCGTCCCCGACGAGGCGTTGCGCGACATCCTCTTCGCCGCCACCCGGGCCCCGAGCGGCTCGAACCGCCAGCCCTTCCGTTTCATCGTCCTCACCGATGGGCCCGTCGCGCCGCGAAGCCAAGCGGCTGATCGGCGAAGGCGCCCGCGCCTTCTGGGCCGCCAAGCGGGAGGCCGACGGCTACGACTCCGGTTCGGGAGCCCGAGCCGACTCCCCCAAGGCGCGCATGGCTCGGACCATGCAGCACTATGTCGACACCTACGAGTCGGTGCCGGTGCTCGTGCTGGCCTGCTTCACGCGCTACCGCCACGCCAACCAGTACACCGACGGTGCGTCGGTGTACCCCGCCTGCCAGAACCTGCTGCTGGCCGCCAGGGCCCTGGGCTTCGGCGGTGTCATGACGAGCTGGCAGTTCGCGGCCGACACCGAGTTGCGGGCACTGCTGCACATTCCCGAGGAGACCGAATTGATGGCGACCATCACCCTCGGACGACCACAGGGCCACCACGGACCAGTTCGTCGGCGCCCCCTCCCCGAGCTGGTGTTCGGCGAGCGCTGGGGTGAGGCTCCCGTCTGGGCCGTCGACCCGGCCGGGGCCGCCCACACGGCGGCGGGACCACCGACCCGCACCCAATAGAGTTTGCTGTGTTGCGCACGCTCGCGGAAGGCTGACCATGCACGCTGTCGACTCGCCCGTCTTCGACGCTGACAACCACTACTACGAGGCGCTCGACGCCTTCACCCGCCATCTCGATCCGAAGCTCGGGCCGCGGGTGATCGAGTGGGTCGAGGTCGGCGGGCGCCGGTATCACGCGTTGGGGGGCCGGGTCAGCCGGGCGGTGACCAACCCCACCTTCGACCCGATCGCGCCGGCCGGCGCGCTCGTCGACTACTTCCGGGGCAACCCCGACGGCCGGCCCATGCACGAGCTGATGGGCAAGGCCGGGCCCATCCGACCCGAATACCGCGACCGCGACGCCCGCCTCGCCACCATGGACGCGCAGAACCTTTCGAAGGTCTGGCTCTTCCCGACGCTGGGCATGCTCTACGAGGAGGCGCTCAAGCACGACCCCGGCGCTGTCGTCCTGCTCTTCCGGGCCTTCAACCGCTGGCTGGCCGAGGACTGGGGCATGGCGTACCAGGACCGGATCTTCGCCGCCCCCTACATCACACTGGCCGACATCGACGAGGCCGTGCGCGAGCTGGAGTGGGCGCTCGACCAGGACGCGCGCGCCATCGTCATGCGGGCGGCCGCCCCTCTCACCGCCGGAGGCCCCGTGTCGCCGGCCGACGACGTGTTCGACCCCTTCTGGGCCCGCGTCAACGAATCCGGCATCACGGTCGTGATCCACGCGGGCGATGCCGGCCTCTCCTCCAACGGGTACGCGCCGGACGGGTTCTCCGCCTCGTTCCGCGCCGGCCCCTCGCGGCCCAGCATCAAGATGTTCGCCATTGAGCGGGCCGCCCACGACTACCTGGCCACGCTCCTGCTCGAGAAGCTGTTCGACCGGTTCCCCAACGTACGCGTCGCCTCCGTCGAGAACGGCTCGGAATTCCTCGCCCCACTCTTCGCCAAGCTGCGCACCACGGCGCGGCGCATGCCGGGCTACTTCTCCGAGGACCCGGTCCTCACCTTCCGGCGCAACGTGTGGATCAACCCGTTCTGGGAGGACGACGTGGGCGAAATCGTCGACCTCATGGGGGACGACCGGGTCATCTTCGGATCGGACTGGCCCCACGTGGAAGGGCTGCCCGAGCCGACCGACTGGGTGACCGAGCTGCAGAAGCTCCCACGCGAGTCGGTGCCCAAGATCATGGGAGGCAACGTGTCCGAGCTGAACGAGCGGAGGCCCACATGAGCGAGGTCGTCGACCAGAGCGAAACGGTCGACTCGGCGGCGCCTGGCTACCGGATTGAGCCACACGTCATCATTCTCTTCGGCGCCACCGGCGACCTGGCGGCGCGCAAGCTGTTGCCCGGCCTGCTCCACCTGGCCGTGAACGGCATGATGCCCGACTACCGCATTGTGGGCAGCTCGACCAGCTCCCTGAGTGACGAGGAGTTCCGGCACCTGGCCCGCCACGCTGTCGACCAGTTCTCCACCGACAAGATCTCACTGCTGCAGTGGGCGAACTTCGAGAAGCGACTCAGCTTCTGCTCCACCTCCGACGGGGCCCAGGCCCTGGCCGACCACGTGGCCGGCGCCGAAAAAGACATGGGCGGCGAGCCACGCCGGCTCCACTACCTGAGCGTCCCGCCCGCGGCGGACCGCGACGTCCTGCAGATGATCGCCGACGCCAAGCTCGTCGAGCGGTCGCGGGTGGTCATGGAGAAGCCGTTCGGGACCGATCTGGCCAGCGCGGTGGCGCTGAACGACCTGTTGCACTCCGTCTTCGACGAGGACCAGATCTTCCGCATCGACCACTTCCTCGGCAAGGAGGCGGCCCAGAACATTTTGGCCTTCCGCTTCGCCAACGGCCTCTTCGAGCCCATCTGGAACCGCGACCACATCGACCACGTGCAGATCGACGTGCCCGAGACGCTGGGCGTGGACGATCGCGTCGCCTTCTACGAGGCGACGGGCGCTTTCAAGGACATGGTGGTGACCCACCTCTTCCAGATCCTGGGTTTCATGGCGATGGAGCCCCCCACCGCGCTCTCCGCCGGACCCATCAACGAGGAGAAGAACAAGGTCTTCCGCTCCATGCAGCCCGTGGACGTGACCGAGGTGGTGCGGGGCCAGTACGACGGCTACCGCGACATTCCCGGGGTGGCGGCCGACTCCGACACCGAGACGTTCGTGGCACTCAAGGTCGAGATCGACAATTGGCGTTGGGCCGACGTCCCCTTCTTCCTGCGCACCGGCAAGAAGCTGGGCGGCGGCGAGCGCATCATCTCCATCGCGTTCCGCGAGCCGCCGAAGTCGATGTTCCCCGACGACTCCGGCGTCGGCACCCAGGGGCCCGACCACCTCACCTTCGACCTGGCCGATTCCTCCAAGCTGTCCCTCTCCTTCTACGGGAAGCGGCCCGGGCCGGGCATGAAGCTCGAGAAGCTGAGCCTGCAGTTCGCCCTGCACGAGACGGGTCAGGACGCCGACGTGCTCGAGGCCTACGAGCGCCTCATCCACGACGCCATGATCGGCGACCACACCCTGTTCAACACGGCCGAGGGCATTGAGCGCCTGTGGGAGGTGTCGACGCCGCTCCTGGAGAACCCGCCCCCGGTGCAGCCCTACGCGCAGGGCAGTTGGGGGCCGCCGTCGATCAACGAGCTCATCGCGCCGCGCACCTGGCGCCTGCCTTTCGAGCGTCGCTGGCGCGGGACATCCGCCGGCTGAGTCCAGTCATCCCGCCGGCGGCGGGAGCGCCGTACGTCAGTTCAGCGCGTGCCCGTTGGCCTGCGGGACCTCGGTGGACGTCCTCCCGGCGAGGTCGACGGGGTCGATCGGCCTGAACGCGGCCGTCGGCCCGACGGTCGGTCGGGCCCGCTCGTCACGCACGTCCGTCGCGGTCAGGACGTCCCAGGGCGCGCGCCGCGGCTGGCGGAACAAGCCGTCCGGCGGTGAGGCGCCGAAGGCGAAACAGAGCAACACCACCGCGCCGACGACCACGGTCGGCACGACGAGGACGGGACAGCAGACGCCGCTGCGGAGGAACGACCGCCCAAGGCCGACCGGTAGGCCGTCGGACCGTCTGACGACGCGCAGCCCGAGCAGCCGGTAGCTCGGTGTACGGCCGTTGCGCCACTCCACGACGCTCCAGACGAGCCACCCGACCACCAGCGTGCCCGCCACGAGGCAGACGGTCAGACCGAGGGCGCCGATGCGCCGGCCTAGGCTCGCTGCGGCGTGCTCGGGGACCACGGATCCACCGTACCGGCCGGGGGCCGCGCGTGATCCTGTGCGGCTCCACACCGGCATTGCCGGTTCCCGCAGCAGCGCGGCCGTCCGGCACGACCGCATCAGCGCGGTGATGGCGTCGACCGAGAGCCTGCTGCACCCTCTCGGCTGAAGGTCGCAACCGCACCCGTCGCATTTGGACCCTCGCGGCCTGCGCTACAGTCGTGACGTGCCAGCGGTCGCGGTCCTGGAGGCCGTTCTGATCGGGCTCTTCACCTCGCAGATCGCGTTCGTCGTCACGACCGTGTACCTGCACCGGGCTCTGGCGCACAAGGCGATCACCATGCGGCCCTTCGTCGCCTTCGCCTGCCGCTTCGTCATCTGGATCTCCACCGGCACCCGGCCGCGCCAGTGGGTGGCGGTGCACCGCAAGCACCATGCCCACACGGACAAGGAAGGCGATCCTCACTCGCCGGTGATCTTCGGCTACTCGCTGGTGCAGTTCGGGAACGCCGCTCTGTACCGGCACGTGTCGCGCCGCCCGACCAGGTCGCCCGGTACGCCAAGGATCTCCCCGAGGACCGCTGGGACAAGGTGCTGTTCAACCATGCGCTCCTGGGACTGGCGCTGGGCATCGGGCTGCTGGTGGCGCTGTTCGGATGGGAGATCGCCGTGATCGCAGCGGCCGTCCACGCCTCCGTGTACCTGCTGGGTGGGGGCGCCATCAACGGCATCGGCCACAAGTGGGGCAAGCGACCGCACGACAACCTCGCCACGAACAACCAGTGGCTGGCCTGGCTGGTCGCCGGCGAAGGCCTACACAACAATCATCACGCCCTGACGACGTCGAGCCGGATGTCCATGGCCAAGGGAGAGGTCGATCCGGGCTGGTGGGCCGTGCGGGTGCTGGTCGCACTGCGCTGCGCCACGCTGCGCCACGAGAAGCTCGCCGTCGCCACCCGCCGGACCTGACCGGCGCACCCCACCCGCCCGGGGGGCAAGCTGGTGCTGTGACCGACGAGGCGCCCGCCCCCGAGCCGGACGAACTGGCCCGCCTGGGGCTCTACGACCCTGGCGCGCCCGACGCCGCCGAGCACCTGGATCTGCTCCAACTCGTGCTGGCCACCGGCGCCACCCTCGACGACCTCATGACGACGTCGAACCTGGGCGAGCTTGCACTCGACATGACTCTGCGGCCGCGGGGCCAGGTCCCCCTGCGCGAGGTCGCCGCAGCGGCGGGAATCGACTGGCCCACGACCGTGCGGCTGATGACGGCCGCCGGCCTCCCGACCGATCCGGACTTCCGGGTGACCGCCGACGAGGCGACCAGCGTCAGGCTCCTGGCTGGCGCGCACAACACCCTGCTCGGCGAGGAGGCCACTCTGCAGCTGGCCCGGGTCACCGGCAACGCGATGGCGCGCCTGGCCGAGACCGTCGTGGGTGTCTTCCGCCTGCAGGTCGAGCTGCCGCGGCGGGCGGCCGGAAAGCCCTACGTCGACATCGTCAAGGAGTACGCGGCGCTGAGCGAGACCATGCTGCCGAGCTTCGTCTCCACGCTGGACGCGGTGTTGCGGCGCCAGATTGTGGCCGTGGCGGAGCGGATGTGGTCGACCGACCCCGAGCGATCCGTGGTGACGCTGCAGCGGACCGTCGGATTCGTCGACCTGGTGGGCTACACGACGGCAACGGCGGCGCTGTCACTGCGAGAGCTGACGGACGTGCTGGTCGCCTTCGACCAGCGCACGTCGGAGGTCGTCGCCGCGGGCGGCGGGCAGATCGTCAAGACGATCGGCGACGAGGCAATGTTCGTGACCGAGGACGCCGAGGACGCCTGCCGTATTGCGTTGGCGTTGGTCGATGCTGCGGGTGGCACCCTCCCGCCGGTGCGGGTGGGCCTGGCCACCGGGGAGATGGCATCGGTGTTCGGCGACCTCTACGGACCCGATGTCAACCTGGCGGCGCGGCTCGTCGCGGCCGCCCAGCCGTCGACGGCGGTCGCGTCCGAGGCGGTCCGCGCCGCCTGCCCGGATCTCGGGTTCGCCCGGCTGCCGCCGCTGTCGCTCAAGGGCTTCGCCGAACCGACCACCGCCTACCGCCTGGACCGGCCGGAGCCGTGAGGACCACGGGACGCATCGTCCACTCGTCCCGCTGAGGCGGTTCAGGGCAGGGGCCTCCACTTCTGCACGACCACCCAGCAGACGCCGGCGGCAGGGGCCGGCGGCGGACCCCGCTTGCACTGGCTCGTCGGCGGGTGGTTGTCGTGGACCTCGACCACCTGGTACTGCGTCGGGCCGGAGAACTTGTCGGGGCCGTAGCTGAGAACGGGCGAATACCCCCCGGGAAAGTTCGTGATGTGGGACATCGCCTCCACGAAGGTCCGGCGGTCGAGATCCCTTCCCGCCATGGTCGCCGCCTTGGCGAAGAGACGGATCTCCTGGCACCAGCCCTGCACGGGTCCCTGCTCCTCGATGTCGTCGTTGATGTTGCCCTTCGGCGTCTCGGGGTAGGCCGTGTGCCACACGGTCCAGCAACTGCGCACGCCCGGGTCATACCCGCCCTCCGCCTCGGGGATCGGGAGGTCGATGCCGCCCAGGGTCTCGGCCGTGACACCCTCCTGCCCGTTCAGTGGCTTCTCGTAGGGCACGGGGATGAGCCCGAGCGCGATCTCGATCTCGGACTGGTAGTCGCTCAGCAACAGCTTGGGAAAGTAGTCCTGCGCGTTCTCGGCGCCGAGGTACGGGGTGAACGCGTTCTCGGGCAGGAGCGGGATGACCGACTGGATGCCCGCCGCCTTCAGGCGCTCGACGGCCAGCGTGGCGTCGGAGTCGGTGGTGGCCGTCTCTCCCACGTCCCCCGTGATGGTGACCACCTGGGGATGGACGCCCACCTTCTTCAGGTCCGGCAACAAGTAGGAGTTCAGCGCGTCCTGGTCGTTCACCTCGTCGGAGACCACGACCCCGACCTTGGTGCCGTGGCCCAGGCGCCCGGAGCTGAGTCCCCACTGCACCGTGGCCGCCAGAATGGGTGCGTCGTCCGCTCCCGTCCACCAGAGATACGGCGCGCCCAGGCTCGTCCAGTTGGTCGTGGTGGTCCACTGGGAGAGCATCGGGGTGTGCCCCTCGCTGGGTGATGCACAGCTGGTTGACCCCTTCGAACGTGCCCAGCCCGTCGAGGACGGCGAACACGGGTGGGCTGCCCTGCGTCCACTGCTTGCACAAGGCCCGCTCCTCGTCGGGATTGGTGGGGTCGAAGCTCACGATCATGGGGTTGATCTTGCGGCCGTTGATCCCTCCGGCCTCGTTGACCTGGTTCACGAACAGGGTGATCGCCTTGGTCTGCTCCCCGTACTCGGCGTCGGATTCGATCTCGAACTGGCCTTCGATACTGGCGAAGGAGATGATCGGGAAGACCACGTTGATGGCGCCCGCCGAGACGCCTCGTGCACTCGTGCTGGCCTGGGACACCGGGGTCGCGGCCCCCGCCGCTGGCGCGGGCGTGGCGGCACCCAGCGCCAGCGCGCCCCCGAGCACCATGACGGCCCCCACCGCGTGACGCAGCGAGTGGCACGCGTTGCTTCGACCCCACTGTCGCATCGCCAACCCCCGGCCCGCTGACGGCGCAGCGAGCGGCCCGAGACTAGCCCCGCCCGTCAGCCGATGGGCGGCGCGCGACCTCAGTCGAAGGCCGATTCACGCCGGCGCAGGACCGCGCAGAGCGTCTCGTTGTAGGGCGTCGGGAGCCCGCGCGGGCGACTCAGCGTGACCACCTGTCCGTTGATGGCATCGACCTCCGAGCGGCGGCGGGCAAGGTGGTCGAGGCGCATGGACGGGCTGGAATTGGGAATGGTGGCGGCGAACTCGGTGACGTAGCGCAGCGGGTCGTCGAAGGGGAATTCGACGTCCATGGCCAGGCCGAGCCGGTGCGCCTCCGCCGTGCAGCCCAGCGCGACCCCCCAGGCCTCGGGATCGGCCATGAGCTCCCCGACGGTGACGTCGAAGACGGCACAGGGCGCACTCAGCGTCACGTTGCAGAGGAACTTCTCCCAGATCATGAGGTGGATGTCGTCGAACGCCATGACGTTGAACCCCGCCTCGCGCCACGTCTCCTCGAGCCGTTGCACGCGCTTGCTCATCCCGCCGTGCATCTCCCCGATCCGGATCATCCGCATGCCCTCGTGATGGACGCGGCCCGGCTCGGGGATCGACGAGCCGAATCCTTCGGCGATGCCGATGACGATGTGCTCCTGCGGGATGCGCCGGGCCACCCGCTCCCCCGCACCGAGTCCGTTTTGGAACGCCATCACCACATTCCCGGGCTGCAGCAGCGGTGCCACCGCCGCCGCGGCCACGTCGACATCGGCCGCCTTGGTGGCGATGACCCAGACGTCGCAGGTCCCGGCGTCGGCCGGGACGCGGCCCACCTGGAGGCTGTCGACGACATAGCTGCCGCTGGCCCCCGAAACGGCCAGCCCGGAACCGGCGATGGCGTCGACGTGCTCCTGCCAGGTGTCGATGGCCCACACCTCGTGGCCGGCCCTGCCCAGGAGGCCGGCATAGACCGAGCCCATCGCTCCCGTTCCGACAATCGCGATCTTCATTCCGTCCCTTACGCACGCACCGGGTCCACGGGACCCGTGGCGACCGGGCAGAGAGTGTACGGGACGGGCACCGCGCACGGCCACCAGCCGTGCTCAGGCGAAGTAGTGGCCCTCGTCGAGGTCCGCCAGCAGCGCCGGCTCCACGGGCTCCCACCCGAGGCGTTGGCGGGTCAGGGCGTTCGACGTCGGGTTGTCGGCCTGCACCAGGGCGCCCAGGAACCCGAAGTGCGCGTCCGCCTCTTCGGGGGCGATGCTCGTCACGGGGACGTCGAGGTGGCGGCCGATGACCTCGGCGATGGCCCGGAAGGGGACGCCCTCGTCACCGACCCCGTGCCAGCGCGCGCCAGCCGGGGACCCCTCGGCGGCGAGCCGGAAGAGACGCGCCGCGTCGAGCCGGTGCACGGCCGGCCACCGGTTGGCGCCCTCCCCCACGAACGCCGACACGCCCCTCTCCCGCGCCATGCCGATGAGGATCGGGACGAAGCCGTGGTCGCCCACACCGTGGACGGTCGGCGCCAGGCGGACGGCCGCCGAGCGGACGCCGCGCCCGGCCAGGGCGACTGCGGCGTTCTCGGAGGCGATCCGGGCCATGCCGGAGCGGGCGAAGTCGTCCTCCGTCCCGAAGGCGCCCGGCGCGAGACCGACGTCGCCGAAGGCCAGCAGCAGGGTCCCGGTCGTGACCACGAACGGCTTGTCGGAGCCGGCGAGCGCCTCCCCGACCACCTGAATCGCCTGCAGGTCCACCGCGGCCCCGATGGCCATGTCGGAGAAGTCGTGCACGTAGCCCAGATGGACCACCCCGTCGGTCTCCGCCGCGCCCCGCCGCAGGCTGTCGAGGTCCTCGAGGTCGCCCCGCAGCACCTCCGCCCCGGCGTCGGACAGGACGGCGGCCGAGGCATCGGAGCGGGCGAGCCCCAGGACCTGATGGCCCGCGCCCAGCAACTCGGGAACGACGGCGGAGCCGATGAAGCCGGACCCACCGGTGACGAAGAGACGCATGGCACAAACCTCCAGGTTGTCGGCTCTCCCGGGGGGCAGACGCCCTCGGGAGAGGAGCGATGTCATTCGCTGACATCACTGTACCAGGTTATGTCAGTTCCTGTCATCAGATACCATTCGGGCCATGAGCCGGTGGGAGCCCGACGCAGCCGGCCGGCTCGGCGCCGCGGCCATGGAGCTCTACCTGGAGCGGGGCTTCGACGAGACCACCGTGGCGGAGATCGCCCAGCGGGCGGGTCTCACCGAGCGGACCTTCTTCCGCCATTTCGCCGACAAGCGCGAGGTCCTCTTCGCCGGCGCGGCCCTGCTCCAGGAGCGCCTCGTGGCCAACGTGCTGGCGGCGCCCGACGGGCTGGCGCCCGTGGACGCGGCCATGGCCGGCGTCCTGGCCGCGGGCGACCTCATTCAGGAACGACGGGACTTCGCGCGCCAGCGCTACGAGATCATTGCGGCCAACCCCGAGCTGCAGGAGCGTGAGCTCATCAAGATGGCCAGGCTCTCGGCGGCGCTCGCCGACACGCTGCGCCGTCGCGGGGTGGCACCGGGAGCCGCCGGCCTGGCAGCCGAGGTCGCCATCTCCGTCTTTCGCGTCGCCTTCGAACGCTGGGCGGGCGACCCCGTCCACCTCGACCTCCCCCGGACCATGCAGGCGGCGTTCGAGGAGCTCAAAGACGTGACCGCGGCGAGCGGGCTCGTCCCCCAGTCGCCCGCCGCGTCGTAGGCGCCCTCGTCAGGGGACCAGCAGCACCCGGCCGAAGGCCTGCCGGCTCTCAATGTAGGCATGCGCGCCGGCGGCGTCCGAGAGCGGGAAGACACGGTCGATGACCACCGCGAGCTCGCCGCGGCCGATGGCGTCGAGGTGGTTGGCGATCATGGCGTGGGGCCGCGGGGACAAGAGCAGCTCGGCCCCGAGGAAGTAACCCGACAAGGTCTGGTTGTTGCCCCGCATGGTCGAGATGTCGACTTGCTCTGCCGGGGCCCGGCCGGCATCCCCCACCGTCACGCACCGCCCCCGGTAGGCCAGCACGTTGATGCTCCCCTGCAGGGTGACGCCGCCGACGGAGTCCACCACCACGTCGACGCCCCGCCCGTCGGTGAGGCGGCGGGCCTCCGCGACGAAGTCGTGCGTGACGTAGTTGATGCCCTCGTCGAGGCCGAGTGGGCGCAACCGCTCCAGGCGGTCGTCGTTCGACGCCGTGGCCAGGACCCGGGCGCCGGCCCGCTTCGCCATCTGAATGGCGGCGATGCCGACGCCACCCGCACCCGCGTGCACCAGCACCGTCTCGCCCGGCTGCAGGCGGCCGAACTCGAAGAGGCAGTCGTCGGCCGTGCCGAAGGGCACGGGCACGCAGGCGGCGTCCTCGGTCGTCACACTGTCGGGGATCTTCCAGGCGAACCCGGCCGGCGTGGCCCGGCGCGCCGCATGGGAGCCGTCGAGGCCCACCGTGACGGCGCGGTCCCCCACGGCGAAGCCCTCGACGCCCGGACCCAGCGCGGCCACCGTGCCGGCGCACTGGTACCCGACCACGTGCGGCACCCGGGCCAGGTCCCCGCCCAGCCGGTTGAGGGTGTCCCCGCCCTCAATACTGATCGCCTCGACATCGATGAGCACGTCGCCCGGACCGACGGTGGGGTCGGGCACGTCCTCGTAGCGGAACACGTCGGGTGCCCCGGTCTCGTAGTACACCGCTGCCTTCATGGCGTCCATCCTCCCGCGTCGAGAGCGCCAAGGCCACGGGGCCGGCGCCGTCCTGCGGGTACGGTCTGGCCCGAGCAACCTCGAAGGGAGTGCCATGCGTGACGAGTCCGGGCCCCTCGCCCTGGTGATCGGCGGTGGGTCGGGCATCGGCGCCGCGGTGGCCGACGCCTCGCGAGCCCTCGGCACCCGCACGGTGACCTGGGACATCGCGGGCGCCCACGACGTCACCTGTGACATCACCGAGCCCGACGCCATCGATGACGCGGTGGGCGTGACCCGCATGCGCTGGGGTGTTCCCGCACGCATCACCGTCACCGCCGGCGTCGGGCACGCGGGGCTCTTGAGCGACACCGAGCCTGACGTGTTCGACCGGGTCCTGCGCGTCAACACGAGGGGCCCGTGGCTCTGCATGCGCGCCTGGGTGGGTGCGCTGCAGGAGCAACGGATTCAGGGTTCCTTCGTCGCTGTCTCCAGCATCAGCGCGCGGCTGGTCGACCGGACGATGGGGATCTACTCCGCCTCGAAGGCGGCGCTCTCCATGCTGGTCCAGGCCGCCGCGCTCGAATGGGGAGACTCGGGCATCCGGGTCAACGCGGTCGCGCCCGGGGTGACACGGACGCCGATGCTCGGACGCGGGCCGGCGACGACGGTCGAAGGATCGCCGTGGCTGGCCGGCGTGGCCGCGCGCACGGCGCTGGGCCGCCTGGGCGAGGCCTCCGACATCGCCCAGGCGATCCAGGCCCTGCACGCCATGGAGTGGGTCACCGGGCAGGTCCTCGAGTGCGACGGCGGGCTCTCGCTGCACAGCCCGATCGACCCCACGGGGGGGCGCTGACACCCACCGGCACACGGATCGGAGCGCGCGTCGGCGCCCCTAGGGTCGCAGTGCAGTCGGGCACGGTGGCTCGCCATCGGGAGGAGGAGCAGGCGTGACGGTGACGCTCGTCACGGGGGCGAACAAGGGACTCGGCCACGAGACGGCCCGCCGGCTCGTCGCCCGGGGCCACACGGTCTACGTGGGCGCGCGCGACGTCGCGCGGGAGAGAGGGCGGCCGCCGAAATCGGCGGGCGGTTCGTGCAGCTCGATGTGACGGACGATGCCTCCGTGGCGCAGGCTCTCGGGCGAGTCGGCGCGGAGCGGGGCCGGCTCGATGTCCTCGTGAACAATGCCGGTGTCAGCGCGACCGGCGAGGTCACCGGGCCAGCCGCGCTGGAGGTGTTCGACACCAACGTGATCGGGATCATCCGGGTCACACAGGCTGCGCTCCCGTGGCTGCGTCGCTCCGAGAATCCGGTAGTGGTCAACGTGTCGAGCGCGCTCGGGTCGTTCTGGGCCGTGACCAATCCGGAGCGGCGGCAGTTCCATTTTCCGACCGTCATCTACGGCTCGAGCAAGGCCGCCGTCTCCATGCTGACGGTGCAGTACGCCAAGGCAGAGCCGGACATCAAGTTCAACGCCGTCGAGCCCGGCTTCACCGCGACGGAGCTCACTCCCTTCAGCAGCGCGGGCCAACCGGTCGAGGTCGGTGCCGAGGTGATCGTGCGCTACGCCACGATCGGCAAGGACGGGCCGACGAGCACCTTCCATGAGAACGAGGGGGAACTCGCCTGGTGACGCGAAGGCGGGCCTGGATGAGCTGGAGCAGCGGCAAGGACAGCACCTTCGCCCTGCAGGCGTTGGACCGTTCCGTTGCGGTGACCGCGCTCCTGGTCACGGTGAACGAGCAGGCGGACCGGGTGGCCATGCACGCGGTGCGCCGGGAGCTGCTCGAAGCACAGGCGGCCCGGTTGGGCCTCCCCCTGCACGTCGTGCCGATCCCCTCGCCGTGTCCCAACGAGGTGTATGAAGACCGGATGGGGAGCGCCGTGGACACCGCGGTGCGCGACGGCGTCGACGCCATGGTCTTCGGCGACCTCTTCCTCGAGGACGTCCGTCGTTACCGGGAGGACACGTTGGCGGGCACCGGTCTCGTGCCCGTCTTCCCACTCTGGTCCCGCCCGACGGCCGAGCTCGCACGGGAGATGCTGTCGTGGGGCATCCGGGCCGTCGTGACCTGTGTCGACCCGGCCCAGCTCTCGCCGTCGTTCGTCGGCCGCGCCTTCGACGAGCGTTTGCTCGAGGAGCTCCCTCCGGGCGTCGATCCCTGCGGCGAGCGTGGTGAGTTCCACACGTTCGTCTGGGACACGCCGACCTTCAGCTCGCCCATCCCGGTCCGGACGGGTCAGGTCGTGGCGCGCGACGGGTTCGTGTTCTGTGACGTGCTCCCGGCGTCAGAAGGGCACTGATCGTCCCTGACGATCAGGCGGTGACCACACTCACGCAGTCGAGCTCGAGCAGGTCGACGATGTAGAGCTCCTCCTCCGACAGGCCCACGAACTCAATGCCGGTCCGCACGACGCCGTCCGGTCCGGCCTTGGCGTTCCGCACCTCACCCGTGAGCGTGATGCCCAGGGAGTCCCCGACCGGAAGCCGCACCGAGACGTGCTGCCCCACCAGGCCGACCGGGTCCGGGTAGCGCAGATCCATCCCGACGCCGAGGGTCGAGAAGTCGAACACCCCGCAGTCTCGCCAGAAGTCTGGCGCATCCCCCTCGAACTGGCACGTGCCCATCCACACCGCGGCGTGCCGCGGCACCCGACGTCGATCCTCCATTTGCCGACCTCCACTCAAGGCGCCCGGTCCCATGCGCGGACCGCGTCCCCCGCCTGGTGAGCACTATCGACAGCTCCGGCGCCGGACTTGAACGCGTTCTCGCGGCGCCTTCGGTCAGCCCGGTGCGCCACCCTGGACGCGCAGCCCGTCGCACACGATGGTCAGCAGCTCAGTGGGCGCCGCCGCGCCGGCGTGGGCCGTCGCCTGGCAGGTCGCTCCGACCAGCGACATCACCGCGTTCGGGGTCACGTCCGGCCGGACGGCGCCCGCCTCCTGCGCCCGCTCGAGCAGCACGCCGATGGACTCGTGCAGGTCCGCTTTGACCGCGGCGGACGCCTCTTCGAATTCGACGCCGGCTCCCATCACCGCCACCATGAGATCGCGCTTGGCCACCCCTTCCTCGACCACGTGGGACAGGAAGCCGAAGAACGCCGCAGCCGGGTCCTGGGCGTCGGCCAGGGCGCGGGCGTCCATGGTGATGGCCTGCAGCCGGTCCAGCAGGACGGCCTCGCAGAGCTTCTCCTTCGTCGGGAAATGGCGGTACAGCGTGCCCACGCCCACGCCCGCCTTCTCGGCGATCAAGTCGACCGGGACCTCGATCCCCTCGACGGCGAAGACGTTCTCGGCGGCCTCGAGGATGCGCGCCCGGTTGCGCTGCGCATCGGCGCGCTGCGGGCGCGCGGCAGACGTCTCGCCTCCACCCGCCGCTCCTTTCGAACTCTGGACCACAGAAACCTCTCCTCCCCCCATTGACAAACGGAACTCTCGCTCCGTATAGTTTAAGTGGAACCAGAACTCCGATTCCGATTGTAAGCCATCCTCACCCGGAACACCAGACCTTTCCAGGTCACGGGGGCGGGCGGGACATTCGGGCACGGACCTCGTTGGACACGGAGAAACCCATGACCTCGACTCTCGACACCCCTGGCCTCGACCGCGGACCGGCGGCCGACCTCGATCCGAAGCGCTTCCGGGCCCTGGCCATCATCGCCGTGGCCCAGCTCATGGTGGTGCTCGACGCCTCGGTGGTCATCATCGCCCTGCCATCGGCGCAGCGGGCGCTCCACATCTCGACGGCCAACCGGCAGTGGATGCTGACGGCCTACACCCTGGCCTTCGCCGGCCTGCTCCTCCTCGGCGGCCGCATCGCCGACTACTTCGGGCGCAAGCGCATGTTCGTGATCAGCCTGATCGGGTTCGCGGCCGCCTCGGCCCTGGGCGGGTTGGCCCAGAACTCGGCCATGCTCTTCAGTGCACGGGCCCTGCAGGGCGCCTTCGCCGCCGTCATGGCGCCCGCCGCGCTCTCGCTGCTGACGGTCGCCTTCACCGAGCCCAAGGAGCGGGCCCGTGCCTTCGGCGTCTACGGCGGCATCGCCGGCGGCGGCGCGGCCATCGGACTCATTCTGGGCGGCTTCCTCACCGAGTTCGCGTCGTGGCGCTGGACGCTGCTCATCAACGTCCCCATCGCGGTCGTGGCCGCGGTGGCCGCCCTGCGCTACGTGTCCGAGAGCCGGGCCAGCGCCAACCACGGCTACGACCTTCCCGGGGCGGCGACCGTCACGACCGGCCTGCTCGCCCTCGTCTACGGCTTCACCAAGGCGGGCACCGACGGCTGGGGCTCCTCGACCACCGTCACCCTCTTCGCGGTGGCCGCGGTGCTCCTGGTGGCCTTCGTGCTCATTGAGCAGCGGGTGGCCCACCCGCTGCTCCCCCTGCGCGTCGTCCTCGATCGCAACCGGGGCGGGTCCTTCCTCGCCTCCTTGCTGGTCGGGGTGGCCATGTTGGGGACATTCCTGTCGCTGACCTACTACTTCCAGGGCACGCTGCACTACTCGGCTCTCAAGTCGGGCTTCGCCTTCGTGCCGTTCTCTCTCGGGATCATCACGGGCGCCACGCTGGCCAGCCGGTTCCTGCCGCGCGTCGGGCCCCGGCTGGTCATGGGCGGCGGGCTGCTGCTGGGCATGGTCGGGCTGGCGCTCTTCAGCACCCTCGACGTGCACTCGGCCTACGTCAGCACCGTCCTCCCGGCGGAGGTCATCGTCAGCCTGGGCATGGGCCTCTCGTTCGTGGCCATGAGCAGCACAGCGCTGATCGGGGTCAACCCGAGCGACGCCGGCGTGGCCAGCGCCCTGGTCAACGCCACCCAGCAGACCGGTGGGACGCTGGGGGCCGCCCTGATCAACACCATCGCGACCAGCGCCACGGTGTCCTACGTGGCGGCCCACGGGAAGTCGGTGGCCTCGCTCACGGCCGGGTCCATTCACGGCTACACCACGGCCTTCACCTTCAGCGCCGTGGTGCTGGCCGTGGCCGCGGTGAGCGCCCTCGTGCTGATCCGTCGGGGCCGGCCCGGCATGCCCGAAGAAGAGGTCGTCGCCGAGGCCGAGGAGCAGCCGTTCGCGCTGGCCCCCGCCTGAGCGGGGGACGGGGCCGGACGCCCCGCCCGGGGTGCGTCCGGCCCGGTGACGGCCGCACACCTAGTCGCTGATGATCTCGATCGCGTATTCGGGGCAGTTGGCCACCGCGAGCCGGGCCTTCTCCTGCAGCTCGGCCGGGATCTCGTCGAGGATCACCGAGGCCTGCCCGTAGTCGTCGACGTCGAAGATCTCGGGCGCGAGTCCGTAGCAGCGGGCATGGCCCTGGCACTTCTCGGGGTCGACACGGATCTTCATGGGAATACGACCGGCAGGATACGTGGTCCGCGCACCTGTCCGCCCGCCCAGGTGATCTCCTGACCTTCCGCCAGCGAGAATTCGGGCACGCGGGCCATCCACTCCTCGAGGGCCACCTGCAGCTCCATGCGGGCGAGGTTCGAGCCGGCACAGCGGTGGATGCCCGAGCCGAACGCCACGTGGCGGTTGATGGCGCGGTCGAGATGCACGACGTCCGGATCCTCGAACGCATCGGGATCGCGATTGGCCGCCGGGAAATTCATGAGGACCTTGTCCCCCGCCTTCATGGGGCAACCCTTGTACTCGATGTCCTCGGTGACCTCCCGTGCCATCGTGACCGGCGCGTAGGCGCGCAGCAGCTCTTCGACCGCGGTCGCCATGAGAGCGGGCTCGGCCGCGAGGCGACGGCGGTCCTCGGGATGCGCCGCCAGGTGCCACAGGGACGAGCCGATGGCGCTCCACGTGGTGTCCACGCCGGCGATGAGGACGAGTGCGGCCATGCCCAGCACGATGCCGTCGTCGACCGGCTGGCCCTCGACCTCGGTCGTCAAGAGCTCGCTCAAGAGGTCGTCACCCGGGTGCTGGCGCCGGTCCTCCAGTTCCCCCAGGAAGTAGTTCAGCAGGCCCTCCGCGCCGCGCTGGCGCCGTTCGGCGTCATCGGCGAACTCGAGCACGTCGCGCACCCACCCGGTGAAGGTGTCCGAGAGGTCGGCGGACACGCCGAGGATCCGGGCGATGACCCGGACCGGAATCTGCTGCGCGTAGTCAGCGGCCGCGTCCGCGTGGCCCTGGTCGGCGAAGCGGTCGAGCAGCCCGCGGCAGAGCTCGCGGGTCAGTGGCACGTAGCTGTCGACGCGTGTGTGCGAGAACCACGGCAACAGCAGCCGCCGCGTCCAGGTGTGCAGTGGCGGGTCGGCGGAAATCGGCGGCAGGCCGTACTCGAGATTGGGCCCGTCGAAGTTGGCGTTCGGATCCTCGTCCTCGTCGCCGGGGATCACGGCGATCTTGAGCGAGCTGAAGTGGGCGATGTCGTGGGCGATGGCGGTGACGTCCTCGTAGCGGGTGGGGAGCCAGCTGCTCTTGCGCCGATACGTGTGCGCGATGGGGCAGCTCTGCCGTAGTTCGTCCCAAATGCTGAAGGGGTCGCTCACGTAGCGCGGGTCGAGGACGTCGAAGTCGGTTGCCCAGTCCTTCACGGGCGCGGTCGTTGTCATGGGACCCCCTTCATGCTGTTTCGGGTCACCCCGATGTCCTGCACCCTAGTGCGGGCACCGACGGCTCTCGTGAGCCACAGATTCCGGCGGGGACGCCGCTAGCTGCCGTGGAAGAACGGGTCGCGCCGCTCCGCCGCCGCTCGCACACCCTCCGCGAAATCGGCGGTGTCGCGCAGCCTGGTCTGCTCCACGAGTTCATGCGCCATCGCCACCCGCGTGTCCTCCACCAGTCCCTGCCGCAGCGTGGCCCGGATGGCCCGCACGGCGAGCGGTCCCGCCGCCGCCAGCTCGCCGGCGTAGCCGATGGCCTGGGCGCGCAGGTCGTCCTCGTCGGCCAGCCGGTCGCACAGGCCGAGCGCCAGCGCCTGCTCGCCTCCGACGCGGCGCCCCGTCAACAGGAGGTCGGCTGCGGCCTGGCGTCCGACCGCAGCGGGCAACGTCACCGTCAGCGCGAACCCGTGGTGGAAGCCGAGCCGCGAGAAGTTGGCGCTGAATCGGCTCCCGGGCGTCGCCAGCCGGAAATCTGCCGACAGCGCCAGCCCGCAGCCGCCCCCGATCGCCGCCCCCTGCACGGCGGCCACCACCGGCAACGGGGCGGCGAAGAGCCGCAGCGCCACGTCGTACAACGCCGCGATGTCCTGGCCGGCGTTCCCGGCGAAATCCAATCCGGCGCAGAAGTGCCGGCCTTCGGAGGCCAGCACGATGGCCCGGCACCAGCCGGAACGGCCCAGCTCCTCGTAGGCCGAGGCCACCGCGCGCCAGGAGCTCCGTGTCGAAGAAGTTGTTGGGGGGACGGCGGATGCACACGACCGTGACGTGCGGGCCGTCCCGCTCCACGCTGACGTCGTCGGCACTCACGCGGTGATGTCCTCCAGGCTGCGCCAGTAGATGATCGCATCCTCGCCTTCGACGGCGTCGGGGATCCGTCCCAGCTCCTCGAAGCCGAGCTCGCGGTAGAGGGCACGGACGGGGTTGGACTCGAAGACGAGGTTGAACATCATGGCGTCGAACCCGAGCCGCCTCGCCTCCTGCAGCGAGTGCTCCACGAGCCTGCGCCCCACGCCGGTGCCCCGGTAGGGCGCCAGCACGAAGTAGCCGGCATTGGCGATGTGGGCCGCCCGTCCGACGAAATTCGGCTTGATGTAGGAGGCGCCGATGAGATACCCCCCGAAGCGGGCCACCGACACGGCCGACGAGTGCCCGAGCCAGTAGTCGTCGAAGTCCTCGCGGCGCAGCGGAGGCCGCTGCGGGAACCCCTCACCCGCGCCGACAATGCGGCTGAACGCCGTGAACAGCTCGTCGTGGTCGTCGGCGGCCGCCTGGCGGATCTCTACCGGCACGGCACCACGGTAGCGGCGCCCACCTGGGAATCGACTGATCGAACAGGGGGTGCGGGCGAGCCGCCAGGAGCGACGAGCGCCTCTACGCGCTCGGGCCGAAGCCGGAGGTGCCGGTGCCGGGCCGCACCGCCTCAATGGGGTCGCGGAGGTCGTCGATGTAACCGAGCGCGTACGCGCCGCGGTCGTAGCCCATCACGCGCAGCAGGTCGGTGGGCAGCGTCTCGGCCACCTCGCGCGGCACCGACAGGTACTGGTTCTCCTCCTGGCGGAGCCAGGCCACGTTGTAAGTGATGTTCAGCCCGATCCGTGTGGCGTCCGAGTGGTTCGCCCCGCCTCCGTGGTACACGCTCCCCGAGTAGAAGAGGACCGAGCCGCGCGCCATCGTCGCCGGCTCCGTGTCGTCGGGACCGAAGGACAACCGGTCCTCTAAGAGGTTGCTGCCCGGCACCACACCGCGTGGCGCCGTTCTCCTCCGTGAAGTCGGTCAGGGCCCAGATGGTGTTGCACTGCACCTCGTACCCCGCCGGGAACGGGAAGAAATCGAAGGCCCACTGATCGCGGTGGATCGGCTGCGGCGTCTCCCCCGGCCCGATGGCGATGGCCTGGGTCAGGTGCAGCTGCATGGTGGTCGAGTGGCCGAGGAAGGTCCGTGCCGTGCCGAGCGCCAGTGGGTGCATGACCAGCTCGCGGCACGCCGGTGAGCGCGCGATCAGCGAGCCGGTGCGGCGAGTGCGGTCCCCACTGAAGTCGTCGGGTCCCGTCGGCGTCGCGTCGAGAAAGGGACGGAGCTCCGACTCGATGCGCTGCAGCAGGGCCTCGGGTGCCACGCCGTCGACGATGACGGCCCCGTCGCTGCCGAGGGCGGCGGTCACCTCGTCCGGACCGGCACCGGGGGGCAGATGGACGAGGGGCACGCTCCATCCTCGCCAACGCGTGGCGGGGCGGCAACTCGCTCAGGGGCGGGCGTCGACGACCAGCCCCAGCTCGACCAGCTTGTCCACGGTCAGGCGCACGTCCTCCGCGATCTCGGCGGGCGCACCCGGGTACGCCGCCGCGAGGGCACAGGCGAGATCGTCCAGTGTCGTGGTGCCGTCGCAACGCTCCCAGACGGCCGCCGCGCTCGCGTTGAGGAGGATGAGCAGCTGCCCGACGTCGTCGTAGACGGCCACGTTGTCGTCCAGCGCGACAAGGGACGCACCGGGACGCCGGGCCGGGAAGGCCACGCCCCCCGACGCGCTCGTGCGCGCGCGTCAGCGGGCATGAGCCGCTCCGATCGCCGGTGCTGCGGGCACGGCCGACACCACGAGCTCGCGCACGCATGCGCACGCAGCGTCGAGATCCGAGACCGTGAGGACGTAGCAGGAAGCGCGCGCCACCACCCGACCCAGCGCTGCGCTGCCGGCGGCGCCGTGCGTGCGCAGATTGACGGCGTGCAACGCCAGCGCCAGGAAGGCCTCGGTGTCGGACAGCGGGGTCAGACGGGTCGGCTCGGCGGCGTCGTAGCGCGGGAAGACCAGCACGTGCGGCGCGCTGGGTCCGCCCAGGCGGCGACCGGTGGCACCGCCCACGGCCACCTGCCATTCTGCGCCGTCCCAGGGCCTCCCGCCCGGCGGGAGGTCGCGATCAGGATGCAGCTCGGGCACCACCGCGAAGCTCCCCTGCTTCAGCGTGATCGGTTTGGCGTAAGGCACGAGCAGCCCGTCGGAGAGGTCGAGGGCGACGAGCTCGTCGCTGAGGTACCCGAAGCCGGCGCGGGCCAGCCCTGCCGTCAGGGTCGACTTCCCCGAGCCCGACGCGCCCGGGAGGAGGACGCCGACGCCGGCGGCGTCGAGGGCGCCGGCATGGAAGAGCAGGTACTCGCGGCTGGCCTCGGCCGCGGCGCGGTTCACGTCCCACACCAGCCAGCCCAAGGCGTCGCCGGGTCGCTGGCCCCCGGCCACCAACGCGCCGTCGCGCACGACGTCGAACGTGCCGTCACCACCTGCCGCGCCCGTGAGGGCGTACCAGTGGTCGACGGGCGAACCGGGGTCGGCCTCGCGCAGTCCGGCACAGATGACCGCGACCTGGGCGGCCAGGCGCGTGTCGTCGCAGCGCACGCCGAAGCGCCAGGACAGGGCCCGCAGCGGCGCGCAGGTGCGCATCCCCGCCCGCTGGCCGTCGCCCGTCACGGAGCTAGTCGTCGGTGGCCGCGACCGAGGGCGCGGATCCGGCCGGCCGCGGCGTGCGGCTGGCCCAGTGCTGCATGGCCCACCCGCCGGCGACCAGTGCACCGCCGACCGCGGCGTCCCGCTCGATGTTCAGTCCGGTGAAGGCGAGGGTGCTGGGACCGGCGGTCGCCGTCGTGCCCGCCGCGGTGCCGACGCCGTCCGGTCCGTCGGTGAAGGCGCTGCCACTGGCGCCGACGGACGCGCCGGTGGAGGGCTCGCCCGTCGAGGCGCTGGTGGAGACACTCCCGGACGCGCCGACGGATCCGCCCCCCGACCCCGTGCCCGAGAGGGCGGCGCCCGCGGCCGGCTTGGCGGTGAGGATCTCGGGCACCACCCAGGCCGCGGCGCCGGCGGTGGCGACGGCCGTCAACCGGCCCATGGCCTGGCGTCGCGAGATGCCGACGGGGGCCACCTGGTCGCTCTGCGGCCCGTCGTCTGCGGTCTGTCCCTGTCCCATGTCGTCTCTCCCGTGTCTGCGCCGACCCGCGTCCGCCTCGTCGGGGGACGGCCGCACTGCGAAGGTCGCCGGGTACAGCAGTGATCTGGTAACGCCTGAGCCCGGGATTTCTCACCGTCCGGGGCTGCGGAGCCCGCAATCCCCAAGCCACAGGCCCAGGGGGGATGCAACCGCATGCACGGTGCGCGTCCGCCGTTCCCCTCATGTGCAGACCCTCCTGGGACCCGCCGCCCCGCCGACGTCCACTCCCGCAACGGCCATGCTGCTATGGGAGGCCTGCCGCCGTGATCCCGATCCGCCCGCCTTCCGGCGTGCCCTCAATTGCGGCGCCGACATCGACCGCGCCCTCACCGCGGCCACCGACCACCGGATCGCGCCGCTGCTGTGGCGGGCCTTCGGCGCGGCCGATGCCCGCGACCGGCTCGGAACCCGCCGGGCCGCTCTCTGCGGTCTGGCGGACACCATCAAAATGGAGGCGTTGCTCCTCCTCCCACGCGCGGTGGCGCTCGCACTACGCCCGCTGACGGACGCCGGCCTCGAGCCTGTGGTCTTCAAGGGGCCCGCGGTCGCGGCCCGCTATCCCGAGCCCGGGCTGCGCCCGATGGAGGACATCGACCTCCTGCTCCCCCATCGCGATCACGCCCGCGCGCTGCAGGTGCTGGGCCGCGCCGGCTGGCGGGTCGTGCGGCCCGCCGGACCGGACCGCTACGACACGGTGCTGGCGCACTCCGAGGTCCCGTCGCTGGTCCTCGAGCTGCACTACGGGCTCGAAGGGGCGTCGCAGAGGGTGACCGCGCTCCATCCGCAGAGCCTGTGGGAGCACCGGCAGCCGATGGCGTGCGCGGGCACGCCCGCCTTCGGGCTGCCGCTGGCCGACGAGCTGGTCGTCCTCGCCGCCCACGCCGGCAAGCCGCACCACGGCTTCGCGCGGTTGGCCTGGATCGCGGACTTGGCCATGATCGTCGGTGACGCGGCGGAGCGGGGCACGCCCGTCGACTGGGAACGCGTCCACGCCGTGGCGCGGGCCGCTCGCTGCACGACGGTGGTGGCCGCTGCGCTGGCCCTGGCCGCGCACGCCGGCGTGGACACGCCCGACCTCTTCGGTCTCCCCGCCGGGGGCTGGCGGGGACGGGCGCTCGATCAGCTCGTCTCGGTCACCTGGCCGCTGACCCACGGGGATCTGCCCGGTTACCGCCTCAACTACGCGCTGACCGACGCCCCCGCGCAGCGCTTCAAGATCCTCCTCGTGCTGCTCGCATCGGGCCACCGCCTGGGCACACGGGCGCGCCACGCCGTGTCGTGGCCTCGCCAGACGCTCCTGCGCGACGGCGTGTCCGCCGTCTGACGCGCCGGGCTCAGGGCCCGGGGAAGACGGCGCGCAGGTCGTCGAGCAGTGCGGAGCCGCGCGTGTCCGGCGGGGTGTGCCCCGGATCGAGGCGGCCGTAGATCAGCCGCGAGAACGCCTCGGCCGGCAGCTCCAGGTCGCACTCTGCTGCCGCCTCGCCGGCACCGAGCTCGACCCCCTCCGCGGAAAGACGCAGGGCGAACGTGCGCTCGGGTGCGGTCGTGCGGACGACGACCGTCCGCTCCGTGCCGTCCGGTCGGCCGCCGAAGCGCGCCAGCAGCGCCAGGTTGTCGATGATCAGTGCCGCCGCGTCGTCGGGGAGGCGAGCGGCGTCGTCGAGGACGACGGCGATGTCCCACGTGTGCAGCGCGTGCTCGTTGAGGCGCAACCCGACGATCTCTTCGAATCCGAGCTGCAGTGGGCCCATCGGGAAGCGCAGCCGGCCCCGCTCGGCGTCGTCCACCGCGTCGAATGCCTCCATGAGGGCTTCGTCCGCCACCAGCGCGTCGTCGGCCTGGGCCCGCGGGGACTTGGCGCTCCACTCGTCCCACACGGACTGGTTGAAGTCGTCCGGCGTCGGGTTCCCCGCCCGCACATCCTCCAGTCCCCGCCGGGAGATCACCGCACCGGAGCCGAGATGGGACAGCACCTGGGCGATCGACCAGTCGTCGCAATAGGAGGGCGACGAGAGCTGCGCGTCGTCCAACCCGTTCACGAGCTCGTGCAGGCGATCGACCGAACCCCTGAGGGCGGCGAGGAGGGTGTCCATGGCAGCGGTCTACCGGGAGGCTCTGGCCCCTCCGGTAATTAACTTGACAGTTAACTAACTCAGAAGTTAAATACAAGCATGCCGACAGCCACCACCGACCGTCTCGATGCGGCCTTCGCCGCGCTGGCGGACCCCACCCGGCGGGCCATCGTGAGCCGCCTGGCCCGGGGCGACGCCACCGTGAGCGAGCTGGCCGCACCCTTTGCCATGTCGCTCCCGGCAGTCTCCAAGCACCTCAAGGTCCTGGAGCGCAGTGGGCTCATCTCCCGCCGACGCGACGCCCAGTTCCGGCCCTGCCACCTGGAGGCGCCCGCGCTCGACGGGGCACTGCACTGGATCACGACGAATCGGCGCATCTGGGACGAGCGCTTCGACAAGCTCGACGCCTTGCTGGCCGACCTGCGGCCGGCGCAGAAGCGAGCGGGGCGCGCCCGTGGCTGAGCACGGCGAACTGCATTTCAGCCGCGTCTTCGAGGCCTCGCGCGAGCTCGTCTTCGCATGCATGACCGATCCGGCTCATCTCACGCATTTCTGGGGACCCACCGGTGTCAGCGCGCCGCAGGACCGCATGCGTGTCGACCCCCGTCCCGGCGGCGTCTTCGAGACCGTCATGGTGCGCGATGCCGATGCGACCGAGTATCCGACCCGGGCCGTCTACGACGAGGTGCGCCCGCCCGAGCTCTTGGTGTGGACCGAGTCGTCATCGGGCATGCGGGTGCGCTCCGAGTTCCTCGCCCTCGGACCGGAGCGCACCGAGGTCAGGATCCACCAGACCTACGTCCCGGAGGCGTTCCTGGGCCCCGAGGCCCGGGCCGGCTTCCTCTCGTCGCTGGACCGGTTCGACGCGTATCTCGCCGGACTGGGGCCGCGGCCATGAGCGCAGGGCGGCGGCCGGGGCGATCCGGCTGGCCGGCGCCGACATCGCCGCCGAGTACGGCGCCCTGGCCGACCTCCTCGAGTACGTCCCCGGCCGGCGGTGTGGGACGCGCCCTCGCTCTGCGAGGGGTGGCGCACCCGCGAGGTCGTCGCGCACGTCACGATGCCGGCGCGCTATGACGGCCCCGCCTTCATGGTGGAGCTGGATGCCGCCGGCGGCGACTTCACCCGCCTCTCCAACACGGTGGCCGCCCGCGACGCCGCGCTGCCCGTCGCCACGCTGCTGGCCGACCTGCGCTCCCGCGTCCTGCACGCCTGGGAGCCGCCCGGTGGCGGGGCCCGGAGGCGGCACGCACCCATTGCGTCATCCACGAGCTCGACGTCGTCGAGGCGAGTCCCGCTCGGCCGTCGGATCCCCGGCGAGACGGTGCGCGCCGTGCTCGAGCTGGTGGCGGCGGAGGGATCCCCGAATCTGTTCGGCGTCGATCTGCGTGACGTGGAACTGCGGGCGGACGACCTCGACTGGTCGAGCGGCACGGGCGACGTCGTTTCGGGGGCCGGCGCAGGCGCTGGCGCTGGTGGCGTGTGGCCGCCTACTGCCACCGGGCCGTCTGCACGGGGAGGCGGCGCCCCGCTTCACCCGATCCTGAAGGGCTGCGCCAGCTGGCGCGCCATGCGGCGCGCCGGAGCGACGGGGCCGGCTCCGGGTGCGGCCTGTTCCACCGGGACGGGCCGACCGGCCAGGCCGGTCGGGCAAGGAGCGCGCGCCCCGGACTCGGGAACCGGGCCGTGCCCGGCCAGGACGTCCCACGCCGTGAGCACAATGCCCAGGTTCACGTCCTGGCGCCCGTCGACCGCGTGGTGGAGCCGGTGGTAGGCCGGGCTGACCAGGAGGACGCCCGAGCGGCCCGTAGGACCAGCGGCACGTTGGTGTGCGGGAGCGTGCCGAGGCAGACGTAGACGGTGATGAGGACGGGCGCCAGGGGGTGCGCGCCCGCCAGGAGGAGCACTGGCACGGTGGCGAGCACGAAGCCGGTCGTGTGCATGAGCGGGTGGGCGCGGAACGAGGTCAGGACACTGAGCTCCTCCTGCGAGTGGTGCAGAGACGTGGATGCGCCACAGGGCGCCGATGCGGTGGTCGCTCCAGTGGGCCAACCAATTGCACAGGTCCATGGCCAGCGAGCGTGGCGACGACGACGGTCCAGCGCGGCCAATGCGCCGTCCAGCCGGCCTGCAGCCAGGAGGCGTGGCTGCGCAGAGCGACGGCACTCCCGACACTGAGCAGCGTCATGAACGGGCGCGATGGCCAGCGACGTAGAGGACGAAGTACACCGCGTCCTGCACGTGGCCGCGGGCGAGGAAGGGCCGTCGTTCGGCCGGCCACAGGCGCTCGCAGGCCACGGCGGCGAGCACGAGCGCGACGAATCCGGGCGCGACGAGTTGGGCCCAACCCGCGGCCAGCGTCGTCCCGAGGCCACGCGAACCGATCAGGGCGTCGAGTGCCTCGAAGAGCACGAGGCCCGTGGCGGCGGCGACACCGAGGGTGCCCGGCGAGACGGAGGCGACGCGGCGCCACGCCGAGGTGCACGCGGCCGGCGGTGCGGCCGCGTGGCGGGGCCGACACGGCGGCGTGCTGATCGTCGTCATGCGTCCTGCACCATGCGGCGTGTCGCCTCGGACCGTGTCGTCGGGCTCCGGGCAGCGGCCCCGCGGCGCACTGGGGTCCGAACCGAGGCTCCGGCGGGATTCCGGGCTCGGCTAGGACGATGCGGCCTGGCCTGCCGGCTGCTGCTGCCCGGCCCTCCCGCCAGCGGCGCCAGGCCAGGAACCCACCGGCCAGGTCACCGGCCCTGGTCGAAGCCCAGGTCGCGCAGCGAGTCCGCAGCCAGGCTCGACGCGTAGCCCTCGGAGCACACCACGACGACCCGCTGGTCGTAGCCGCTGACCTCGGGCAGCGTGTGGTCTCCCGGTAGGTCGAAACGCCACTCGAGCACGTTGCGCTCCACGACGAGCCCGAACCCGAGCTCGCCCTCGGCGGCCCGCTGGGCGGCGGGCCTGATGTCGACGACGAGCGCGCCGTTCTGCGTGGCGGTCCTTCGAGCGCGGCCGGCTCGATCCGCTCGATGCGGCTGCGGGCCTCCGCCAGCAGTTCGTCCGTGCTGCGGCTGCGCACGCCGATCTCAGCGGGCCGCCGCCGCAGCGGTGACGGCGACGGTCTCGTCCGCCGGCGCGGAATTCGCCGCTGCCGTCGTCCGTCCAGCCGACGTCGCGCACCACCAGCTGCTGCTCCCGCGCCACCTCGTAGAAGCGTCATGGCGGTCAACGCCGGGCTGTAGACGTGCAAGCTCAGCGCGTGGCCGTCGGACTCGTTCGTCACGTCGTGCACGTGGCCGGCGCGGAAGCCGAGCGTGGTCCCGGCATGGAGCTCGCGGCGCACCAGGGACAGCCGCCCCGTGTCGTCGCGCCACGGCACCGCCTCGACCAGCGCCCCGCTGATCACGCTCACCGCGCCCCTCGAAGGCCCGTGGTCATGGAGCTCCACTCTCCCACCGCTGGGCCACGCGATCAGCCAGGCGTCGAAGTCGGGCGTCCGCGCCACCAGCCGCCACGAGCGTCGCGTCACGTCGAGCGCCCCCGGCCAGTGCACGGCGGGAGCGAGCCTGCTCGCCACATCCTGGGGGTCGATGCGGTGGGGGTTGGTGCGGTGACGGGGGGCCGAGGTGAGCATCCCGTGAGAGTAGAGACTAAAGCTGACTAAGTCAATCGTATTTAGAGAGAAATGAGCTTCGTCCCTGGCCCGGGCACCTGCACCGGACAAGATTGCCGCGATGCATCCCCCGCGCCGGCCCCCGGCCACAAGCCCACGGCACGTCCTTCCGACATGAAGGTCATGGGGCCCGCCTCGCCTGCGACCACGGATCGGCGCGCCGTCCCCACGGTCGGCCACACGCCCTGGAACCAGCGGGTCCGTTCCCTCCTGCTGGGGCCGCACGGCGGGGGCACGACCAGGCGCCGGGCCTCCGACGCCGTCCGCGTCTGCATTGCGGCGGTGCTCGTGGTGATCTGCGTGCCGCTGGCGCAGGCCAACACGTCCCTGGAGATCCACATCTCCGACCTCCTCTCTCCCCCGCCGACGGGCATCCGGTGGCTCATCACCACCATCTGGTTCGTCGGCTCCATCGGCGTCACCGTGACCCTGGTCCTCATCGGCCTCCTGGTGCCCCGGCTGACCGCCGTCCGCCAAATGGGGGTCGCCGGTCTGGCCGCGCTCCTCGTCTGCCTGCTGCTCGACGCAGTGCTGGGACCCGCCGCCGGTCGCCCGCCCGTTCCGGATCTCTCCGGCTTCGACCCGCGTTTCCCGATTCTGCAGCTGGCCATCGCCACCGCCGTCGCGCTGGCCGGGCTGCCCTACCTGAGCCGACCGCTGCACCGGATCGTCGCCGCGGCGATCGGGTTGGCCGGGCTCTGTGCGGTCGTCGGGTCCTACGGTCTCCCACTCGGCGTCGTGGCCGCGGTGATCGTGGGCTGGGGCACGGCGGCGGCCTGCCACCTCGCCATGGGCGCGCCGAACGGGCTCCCGTCGGCCTCGGAGGTGACCGAGGCCGTCCGCGATCTGCAGATCGACGTGCGCGGGCTCGCCTCCCGCGCCACGACAGGAATGGGGCGTGGCGTCCTTCGCCGGCAGGGATCCCGAAGGCCGGCCCGTCGAGTTGGCGGTCTACGGGCGCGACGCCGCCGACGCCCAATGGCTGCGCAAGGTCTGGCGATTCTGCATCTACAGGGACTCGGGTCCCACGCTCTTGATCAACCGGCTCCAACAGGTGGAGCACGAGGCCTACCTGACCTTTCTGGCCGGCCACGCGGGGACGCTCGTGCCCGAGTGGTGGCGGCCGGGCGTTGCGGGCCGGCGCATGACGCCGTCCTCGTCACCCGCCTG
The DNA here is from genome assembly GCA_963843365.1 of uncultured Acidimicrobiaceae bacterium. Lineage (GTDB taxonomy): Bacteria > Actinomycetota > Acidimicrobiia > Acidimicrobiales > RAAP-2 > Bog-473. The sequence continues at coordinate 771,102 of CAWJKG010000002.1, forward strand.
CCCGAGGGGCGCCGACTCTCCGCGCTGCCGGCGACGAGGTCTGCGACGACGACATCGACCAATTCCTCCGAGCCGTGGTCGTGCTGTGCCGGGCGGGGATCTCACACGGCGCGTTGAGCCCGGAGACCGTGGTCGTCACCGCACAGGGACCGCTGCTGCGCGACTTCCGGCGCGCCTCCTCCTCTGCGCCCGCCACGCGCACGGAGCGGGACCTGGCCGCTGCTGTGGCGGCGGCGGCCGCGGTCGTGGGCACGGAGCGAGCCGTGGCCGCGACATGCCGCGTGCTCGACACGGAGACCATCCAAGCCGTCCTGACCCGCTTGCAACGCTCCACCCTCGACCCCGAGACCGAGCGCATGACCCGACCGCAGAAGGGCTTTCTGAAGGGGTTGCGCGAGGACCTGGCGAACGCGGCCGGCGTCGAGGTACCCAAGCTCGTCGAGGCCAAGCGCATCAGCTGGCCCAACCTGCTGATGGTCATCGGCAGCCTGGTCGGGTTGTGGCTCATCATCGGCGTGCTCACCGAGGCCTCGGGGTCCTTGAGCGTCATCCGCGGCGCGGCGTGGGGCTGGGTGGCCGCAGCCTTCGTCCTGGCGCAACTCCCCGTGGTCACCGGCGCCTGGGCGCTGACGGGGGCCGTGCTGGGCCCCATGCCCTTCGGGCGTTGCGTCGCGCTCGAGATGTCCAACATGTTCACCTCCTTCGTCGGCGGCGATGCCGCCGTCTTCGGCGTCCGCGTGCGCTTCTTCCAGCGTCAGGGTCTCGACGCGCCCGCGGCTATCAGTTCGGGCGCCATCGCGGGCACTGCGAGCTGGGTGGTCAAGGGGGCGCTCTTCCTGATCTGCCTCCCTTTCGCCGTCGGCGACTTCCACAAGCCGACGGGAGGGGACGGTGGCGCCCATCAGGGCATCGTCTGGATCATCCTCATCGTCGTTCTGGTCGTCGCCGTCCTCCTGGCGGTGGTGACACTGGTCCCCCGGGTCCGGCGACTGGCGGCGGACAAGGCTCGGCCGCACCTGGTCACGATCTGGAAGGACGTGAAGGGGATCGCGGTGGAACCCCGGAAGATCGCCTACGTGCTGGGCGGGTCGCTCGGGAGCCAACTCCTCATCGCCCTCTGCCTGGGGGCGTCCCTCCATGCCGTCGGCGAGCACGCCAACTTCGCCACCCTCATTGTCGTGCTGACGCTGGCCGCCATGATCGGCGGCGCCGCGCCCGTCCCCGGCGGCGCGGGGGTGATCGAGGTGGGGCTGATCGCCGGCCTCACGGCGGCCGGGATCCCCAGGACCAGGCCGTGGCGGCCGTCTTCATCGAGCGCTTCTGTACCGCCTACCTGCCCCCGATCTGGGGCTGGGCCACGCTCGTCTACATGCGCCGCAGCGATTACATCTGAGCGGTCAGCTCGTCCAGCCGTCCACCGCCGGGCTCGTCGTGGCCGTGCCCGTCCCGCCCCCGGTCGCCGTGATTCCGATGAGGGCGGGCATGGAGAAGAAGGTGTTGGCACAGGCCAGGGGAGCCGAGGCGCCCATGAAAGCATCGTTGCTCAGTGTCACCGTCAGGGGGTTGTCGGCCTGGCCGCTCGCGGCCACCGTGAGGGGCGTTGCGAGAGTGTGGCTGCTGCCGCTCGTGGTCGTGGCGAAGTTCCACACGACGTCGCTCGGGGTGGTGGACAGGCAGCCCGCCTGGGTCGTGGTCAGCGCGCTCGAGGTGTACCCGGTGGCATACGTCGTGTTCGTCGGGAGCTGCACGGCCGTGATGGTGACCGGATACGGGTTGGCGTTGGCGATGCTGACCACCACATCGCCGCTGTCACCCGGGTCGAGCAGGTCGCCCGGGGTCGAGACCGCGGTGATGGTGACCTTGGAGATGGTGGCCGACTGCGCCTCAGCCGCGGCGTTGCTCGTCAGGCCGACGACCCAGTTCGTCGCCCCATACGCCGCCATTCCCGCCAGCGCGCAGCCTGCGGTGATGCAGGCCGCAGTGACCAGCCACGCGTGCTCCCGCCCCTTGCCAAACGCCACCGGTTCCCCCACCAGTCCAATTCAGCCCCGAAACCGCTTGCCCCAATAAGCGTTCCAGAAAAACGGCGGAAAAGGGACTGAAGCGGAACAACCCTCATTGTTGGGCTTCCGTTGTGCTGGAGCGCGTCGACCGTCGGACCGCCGGCCGGCGTAGTGGTCAGGCGGCGAACGGCAGCTTCATCACCTCGGCCAGGTTGCCGCCCATGACCTTGGCGATGTCGCCGTGGGGCAGACCCTCCAGCTCTTCGACGTAGGACAGTGGCTCGGACATCCCTTCGATGTGGGGATAGTCCGAACCGAAGACCACGCGGTCCACCCCGACCAGCTCAATGAGCTCACGCGGATTCTCCTCGTGGAACGGGTGGATCCAGATGTTGCGCTTGAGCACCATCAGCGGGTCCTCGGGGAACAGCGCCGGCTCGTGCGCATACGAGCGCCCCAACGCGTCGATGAGCGGTCGCACCCAGGCTGCGCCGTTCTCCACCGGAAGGATCCGCAGCGTCGGGAAGCGGTTGAGCAGGCCGTGCCCGATGAGCGACGCCACCGTGTCGAAGATGCCCCGGCCTTGGGTGTGTGCGATGTGCATGAACGCCGAGGAGCCGGCGAAGGGCAGGTGCTCGCCGCCGTGGTTGCCCTCCCACTGGTTGTAGTAGCGGGTCAGCCCGTCGTCGGAGGCGTGCATGCCGACCGTGATGTCGAGCTCGGTCACGCGCTTCCAGAAGGGGTCGAACTCGGGCAAGGCGAAGGAGCGGTAGCCCCGGTAGCCGGGGACGGGGGCCGGCCTGATCAGAATGAGCTTGGCGCCGCGCTCCACCACCCACTCGAGCTCTTCGATCGCCTTGTCGACGATGGGCAGCGTGATGACGGGCGACGCGAAGATCCGGCCCTCGTAGTTGAACGTCCAGTGCTCATGCATCCACTGGTTGAGCGCGTGCACCACGACATGCGTGGCGATCGGGTCGTCGGCCAGGCGCTCCTCGAGCAGGCTGGCCAGTGTGGGCCACATGAGCGCGCGATCGAGACCCAACTCGTCCATCAGCGCCAGCCGCGGTTCGGGCGAGAAGAACGCCTCGGGCGACCGGATGGGATCGCCCATCAGCTCGCGGCGGGTCTTGCCCTCCGGGTTGCCGTGCTTGAACAGCTCTTCGGACGCCCCGGGTCGCCCCACCACACTGAAGGTGGGATTGGGGATGTACTCGGAGATCACGTTGCGCACGGCGATCTTCGTGCGTCCGTTCACCTCGACGTACTTGATGAGCCCCGAATACTCGGGCGGCAGGAACTTGGTGAAGGCATCCGTGGTCTCGTACATGTGATTGTCGGCGTCGAAGACGGGAAAGTCGACAATGGGCTTGGGCATGACATCTCCATGAGGACGGGACCGCCCGGCCTCGCGTTCACGGGGCGGACGGCACGTTTTCAACTTCGACGTCAATATTACTCAAAAAGGGGTCGCCGGCACAATGGGCGTCAGCTCGTCGACGAGTTCGGCCAGCACGGGACCGATCCGGTCGGCCAGCACGCCGTTGGCGTAGCCGACCCAGGCCACCGGGGTCACGGTGTCCAGCGGCACGGCCAGGGGGTTTCCCCACGGATCGGTCACCACGCCTCCGGCCTCCTCGAGCAGGAGCACGGTGCACACGTCGTAGGGGTGGCAGGCGACTCCCCCAGCGCCGACGAGCGGGCGCAGGTCGGCCACGAAGCGGTCCCGCCCGGTTATCAGTTCGTGGACCTGGCCCCCGCTCGAGAGGTATTGGTCGTCGAACACGTGACGCGACCCCAGCCGTGCGAACAGTTCGGATTCCAGTGAGGCCAACGCCGTCTTCCCGGGGAGGAAGAACTTCGACAGGCCGCTGAAGCTGTGGTCGAGATCCGTTTCCGCCGACGGGCGCACCACGATGGCCGCGCGTTCCCCACTGCCGAGATGGAGACGCTCCGCGTGCAGGCCACAGCCACGGACGCCGCTCAACTGGTCACAGGCGCCCTGCTTCACGGTGGGCAGTTCGGTCATGGCGGCGGCCACGACATCGGCCAGACCGCCTCCCGGCGGCGCCGCCGCGGCCAAGCACCACGCAGGGCGCTTGTCGAACATCAGCCCCCGCGTGCCGTCGATCGGGTCGACGATGACCGTCCACGCGGCCCGGCTCCCCACGAGCACCGGCTCGTCGAGCCCTTCGGACACGACGAGGACGTCGGACCAGTGCTGCGCGAACCATTGCAGCAGTTCGTCGTCCGCGACGCGATCGATGGCGTACTGCGTATCGGCCACGGTCTCTCCCGAGACGGCAGCCATGTCGTGGCCCCGGTCCCGCGCCCCGTGCGACGCGGTCACGCACGTGCGCGCCGAGCGCGCACAGCAGATGACGGGCTTCCTCAGGGGTGGTCGGCATACGCTTCCTGGTGCGCCGACACCGGCCGCGCATCTGGTGCGGACGGGGAACGGCGCACGGGGAGACTCTACGGCAGCACTGCTCTGTGGAAGCGGGCCGTCGTCCCGTCCCAGGGTCGCCGGTGAGGGCGCGGTGTTACGTTGACCGGCACCCAGCGATGGTGCCGCACCGCACGCCGGCGCCAGGGCGGAGGAGGCGCGGATGGCGACGTATGTGCTCGTACACGGTGGGGGTCATGGCGGCTGGTGCTATCAGCGCGTCGCCCGGCTCCTGCAGGCCGAGGGCCACGTGGTCTACGCGCCCACGTTGACGGGGTTGGGCGAGCGCGCCCACCTGCTCAACGCCGACGTGGATCTCGACTGCCACATCGACGACGTCGCCGCGGTCCTGCGATTCGAGGATCTCCGCGATGTCATTCTGGTGGGCCACAGCTATGGCGGGATGGTGATCACGGGCACCGCCGACCGCGTCCCCGAGCGAATCGGCCGTCTGGTGTTCCTCGACGCCGCCAACCCCACGAACGGGCAGTCGCTCGCCGACGTCGCCGGTCCCGTCATCGGTGCCGTCAGACCCTTCGGCGAGGTGCTCGACGGCATGGAGCTTGTCCTCTTGCCGGGGCCCCACGCCGGCCTCCTCTACGGCGTCACCGACCCCGACGACCTGGCCTGGATGGCCGAGCGGCTGACGGCGCACCCGTGGAAGTGCTTCGAACAACCGCTGGACCTGAGAAACGAGGCGGCACTGTGGGCCATTCCGCAGTTCCACATCGTGTGCAGCTCGACAGTGGCCACGCGGGACCCCGAGCCGCTGGCCCGGGCCCGGGCCGAGGGCCGGTTCTGGGAGATCGACACCGGACACGACCTCATGATCACCGAGCCGCAGAAGGTTGCGGACGCGTTACAGCAGGTCGCAGTGGCCTGACCGGCACCGCGCCCTCAGGGCGTGTATGCCTAGGGTCCCGAATCGGCATCGGGTGGCACTTCTTGGGGAGGAATCAACACGACATGGGAAGCATTTCCGGCAGGGTGAGGGGCAGGTTGGGGCTGGCGGCACTCGCGTTCACCGCGGGTGTGGGCGTCACCAGCCTGGCGGGAGGGACCGCAGGAGCGGCGGCGTCGGAGTCGCCGATCACCATCGTGATGATCAGCTCGCTGACGGGCGAGGGGTCGTCTGAATTCAGCCAGGCCCCCGTGGGCTTCAATGCCCGGATCGCGATGCAGAACGCCGAGGGAGGGGTCGACGGCCACAAGATCAAGGGGATCGTTCTCGACGACCAGACGAGCCCGACGGAGATCGCGACCGCCGTGCAGGACGCGCTGTCGAAGAACCCGGTGGGCATCGTCTCCACCAGCCCGCTGTTCTTCCTCGCCGACAAGTACCCCCAGCAGGCGGGCATGCCGGTGACCGGCGGGTTCTTCGACGGGCCCGAGTGGGGCGAGCAGCCCTTCACCAACATGTTCGCGGCCGACGTGGGCAGCCTCAATGACAAGTACCCGGTCAACACCTCCATCGGCGCGTTCATGAAGGCGCACGGCGGCACCGTCGTGTGCTCGTACGGCTACGGGATCTCGCCGTCGTCCAGCCGCTCCGCCGTCGGCACCAACCTGTCGTTCGAGCATGCCGGGGGCAAGTCCGGCGTCCTGGACACGTCCATCCCCTTCGGCTCCGTCGCCATGACGACACCGGCGCTGGCGGCCAAGCAGGCAGGCTGCGACGCCTACTACGCCGGGCTCGACGACAACTCGAACGACGCGCTGGCGACCGCACTGCAGCAGGAGGGCGTCAAGCCCAAGGTCATGGTGTTCCCCACCGGCTACGAGCCGAGCGTGATCGGCACACCGGCCTGGAAGGCGGTGCAGGGGAGCTACTTCGAGACCGAGTTCCGCCCCTTCTCGCTGCCCAACGCCGGCACGGAGCAGATGCAGTCGGCACTCGAGAAGTACGAGCACTTCACCAGCAAGCAGTTCCCCTCGTTCGCCCAGTACGAGTCCTGGCTCGGGGCCGACCTCATGATCAAGGGGCTGACGCTGGCCGGACCCACCGCGTCGCACGCCGCCGTGATCAAGGCGCTGCGGGGCATCACGAGCTACAACGGAAACGGGCTGCTGCCCGAGAACATCGACTTCGCGACCGACTTTGGCAAGGATCTCCCCAAGTCGTGTGGGTGGTACATGAAGGCGGAGAAGAGCGGCTTCGTGGCGGTGTCGAGCCAGCCCTGGTGCGGCACCGACATCCCCGGCACCACCACGGTCCAGGGTTAGCGCCCGCAGCGTGGTCTCATCTGGGGACTGAGCCGGTCTCGCCCACGCGGGCCGGCTCAGTCCACGATGGAGATGGCGTTCTTGGGACAGGTCCGCACGGCGGCCTCGACTTTCTGGCGCAGCTCCTCGGGCGGGCTCTCGTCGAGGACATAGAGCAGATCGTCGTCCCGCACCTCGAACACTTCGGGGGCCAGCCCCATGCAGAGCGCGTTGCTCTCGCACAGATCGAAATCGACTACGACGCGCATCGACACTCCTCTGGGTTCCAGATCCATCCGTGCACCATCGCCGCGAGGCTACGCGACCGCTGTCCTGGGCCGCTGCTCGGGGCCCCGGAAGTCTCCCTCCAGCCAGGGCCCCCAGGGCCCGACCGCGCTCTGGGACGCCGTGCCTCAGGCGACGTGACGTTCGGTGTAGAGCCCGAATACTGATTCGAGCGCCTGCATCGTCTCGCCGACGCTGACGTGATGACGCGCTGCCTCAATGAGCGCGGGCATGAGGTTGACGGTCGCATCCGCCGCGTCCTTGGCCAGCCGGGCGAGCGACGCGCGGACGGCATCGTCGTCCCGAGCCCGCTTGACGGCGGCCAGACGCTCCAATTGTTCGGTCTCGACGTCTGCACCGATGGAGAGCGTGGAGGGTGCGATCCCGTCGTCCTCCACATACCCGTTGACCCCGACCATGGTCCACTCCCCCTTGGCCAGCTTCGACTGGAACGCATAGGCCGCGTCGGCGATCTCCGCCACGAACCAGCCGTCCTCAATGCAGGCGAAGACCCCTTGCAACATGGAGCCCGAACCCGCCTCCTGGAGGTGGGCGAACATCTCCTCCGCCTGCCGTTCGAGCTCGTCGGTCAGCGCTTCGACGAACCAGGACCCACCGAGGGGATCGGCCACGTGGACGACGCCGGTCTCCTCGGCGATGACCTGCTGGGTACGAAGGGCCAGCACTGCTGCGTGCTCGGTCGGCAGTGCCAGCGCCTCGTCGAAGGAGTCCGTGTGCAGACTCTGGGTCCCCCCTAACACGCCGGCCAACGCCTCGATCGCGACGCGCACCAGGTTCACCTCGGGCTGCTGAGCGGTCAGGGAGACACCTGCGGTCTGGGTGTGGAACCGCAGCTGACAGGAACGCCCATCCGCGGCGCCGTAGCGCTCGCGCATCCAGCGCGCCCAGATCCGACGGGCGGCCCGGTACTTGGCGATCTCCTCGAAGAAGTCGCTGTGGGCGTTGAAGAAGAAGCTCAAGCGTGGCGCAAAGTCGTCGACCGCCATTCCGGCTGCCGTCGCCGCTTCGACATAGGCGAACCCGTTGGCCAACGTGAACGCGAGCTCCTGCGCCGCGGTCGAACCCGCCTCGCGGATGTGATACCCGGAGACCGAGACCGGATGCCAGCGCGGCAGCTCCGCCGAGCAGAACCGCATGACGTCCGTGACGAGCCGGACCGAGGGTCGCGGCGGGAAGACGTACTCCTTCTGGGCCTGGTACTCCTTCAAAATGTCGTTTTGGAGCGTGCCCGAGAGGGCGGACCTCGCCACGCCGGTCCGATCGGCGACGCCGACGTACATGGCGAGGATGGGAGCGGCCGCGGAATTGATCGTCATGGAGGTCGAGACATGGCCTAAGTCGATGCCGGAGAACAGCGTTTCCATGTCGTCCTGGGTGTCCACGGCGACGCCCGCCCGCCCCACCTCCCCCTTGGCCCAGGGGTCATCGGAGTCGCGACCGAGCAGGGTCGGCATGTCGAAGGCCGTGGACAACCCGTCACCCCCGGCCCGCAGCAGCTCCTTGAAGCGCTTGTTCGTATCGGCCGCCGTGCCGAAGCCTGCGAACTGGCGCATCGTCCACAGCCGGGAGCGGTACATGGAGGCGTAGGGCCCCCGCGTGTAGGGGTACTGACCGGGCAGCTCGGCTCCGTCGGGCCCGTAGACGGCGTCGACGGGCACGCCCGACATCGTCTCGAACCGCGCCGCTCGGCGTGGCGAGCTCTCGAACTGCTCCCGCCAGATCTCGCGGTCGGCCACCCAGCAACATTACTTCAACGTCAAACTACTCTTCAATGCCCTCGTCGTGGAAGTCGCCGGCGGCACGCCGGAGTTCGGCCAGGAGCTCGAAGAGGCGGGCCGCCACCTCGGGGCCCCCGCCGATGTCGGTGAACACCCGCTCGTTCATTGCCGCCGTTGCCGTCATGGCGAGTTGCCGTCCTGAAGCCGTCAACGTGGCCAGGGTGCCCCGCCCATCGTCGGGATTGGACCGTCGGTCGACCAGGCCGTCCGCTTCCAGCCGGTCGACTGCGTTGGTCACGCTCGCCGCGTTGACCTGGAGGCGCTCTCCGATCTTCCCGAGAGGGAGGCGCCCCTGGCGCGAGAAGGTCAACAGCATCAGAACCTCGTAGCGGGCGAACGTGAGCCCGAGAGGGCGCAGGACTGCATCGGCACGCGCCAGGAAGATCTGCTGCAGCCGCATGATGGACGTGACGACGGCCATTCCCGGCGCCTGGTCCGGCCAGCCGTGTGAGGCCCACTGGCGCTCCGCCTCGCCGATGGGATCGAAGGTCAGCCGGCGTGGTTCGGCCATGGCGGCACGCTAGACGTTGCCGGCGCCAGTGCTGCTCCCTCCGATCGGGAGCGCTGGGAGTGCCCGTGGTCAGGTGACTTAGAGACTTCTTATGAATTTCCCATGTGGGAGCGCGCTGATTGCAACGGTGCTGTAACGACGAGCTGTCAATCTCGAAAGAGCGATTCGGCCCCGCGTTCCCCTCACCCCCCGGGGCGGGGTCGTCTCGCTCGGACCCCAGGTGGCACCGTTGCGGCCCCGCCCTCGGCGGGGCTGCAACGCGCCCCGGGGGTGTGCCGGCCCCTCTGGGTCGCTCTCCTCCCACCCCGGGTTGAGCGGGTGCCAAAGGTGTCTAACATCCCGGTGAGCAAACCGAAGGAGGGGCATTGCGAACGGTTGTCGTTGGTGCGTCGAGCGGTCTCGGGCGTTGCATCGGAATAGGGCTCGCCCAGCGCGGCGCGAAGACCGCCTTGCTCGCCCGCCGCCGCGAGCGACTCGAGGGAGCCGCCCTGGAGGCGGGCCCGGGCACGCTCGCCATCACGTGTGACGTCACCAGCAATGAGTCGTGCCGGGCCGCCGTGCAGCAGGCCGCCGAAGGCCTCGGGGGCATTGACGCCCTGGTCTACGCCCCCGGCATCGGGCCGCTCACCCGCCTGGTCGACATGGACGCGGAGACGTGGAGACAGGTCTTCGACACGAACGTGATCGGCGCGTCGCTGGTCACGGCGGCTGCGGTGCCGTACCTCACCGAGTGCACGGGCACCGCCGTCTACCTGTCGTCGGTAAGCGCGTCCGTCACCCCGCCCTGGCCCGGACTGGGTGCGTACGCCGTGAGCAAGGCTGCCCTCGACAAGCTGGTCGAGGCGTGGCGTGGCGAGCATCCGACAGTGGGGTTCACCCGGGTCGTCGTCGGTGAGTGCATGGGGGGTGAGGGGGACTCGACGCCAGGGTTCGCCGACGGATGGGACCCGGACCTCGCGGCAGACGTGATGCCGGTCTGGTTCGCCCGCAGCTACATGAGCGGGTCCTTCGTGGACGTCGAAGACCTCATCACGGTGGTCCACACGGTCCTGCGGCAGGGCGGTGGCGTCGCCATCCCGTCGGTGACGGTCGCCGGCCGTGCCGCCGGCGAGAGCTGAGCACCAGGCACCGCGCCATGAACGTCGAGCCCTATCCGTACCGGGCGAGTGCGTGGTGGGAGGGCCAGGTCGTGGCCGAGTCCGACTCGTGTCTGCATGCCGAGTCGCCCGGCGAGTCTCCCGTCCTCTATTTCCCCAAGACGGACGTCGAGCTGGCGCAGGCCGAGGAGGCCACGGAGTATCTGCAGGGCTCCGATCACCCCGACCTCTCCGGGTACCTCGCCGTTCGACCAGGAGCAGGACCGGCTGCTCATTGACGTCACCGACGCGGCCGAGGGCGACGCCGCGGACGAGGTCACGATGAAGCGGTTCCCCACCTGGGGCGATGCCGCGCATCTCGTCGACGTCATGGATGTGCGGCCCACCGACGATGGCTTCAGCTTCGTCACGCGTGGCGCGGACCGACGACCGGCGGCCGGTCGTCGAGGGCAGCCAGATGCTCGGGCAGGCGATCGTGGCCGCCGGCCGCTACACGACGGGTCGCCGTGTCGTCTCGGCCAGCATGATCTTCCTGCGGGCGGCCGACGCCCGCGAGCCGCTCCGGTTCGAGTTGGAGGAGCTCAGCGCCGGGCCGCACCTTCACGGGCGCTGGCGGTCCAGGTGTTCCAGGGTGACCGGCTCTGCGCGGCGGGCACGCTGCTCCTCGACGTGCCCTCGGCCGACGTCGTCCGGCACGCGGCCGAGCGCCGCGCCGTGCCGGGTCCCTACGAGTGCGAGCCGTTACGATATGGGCGTGACCGGTCGCGACATCAGGGTCGTCGACGGCGCCTACACGAACGAGCCCGACGCTGCCGCTCGGACCGCCCGATGATGGACGCCTGGGTTCGGTTCCGCCAGGTGCCCGCGGACCCGCCGCTGCACGCCGGACTGCTGGCGCAGTTCACGGGCCACATGTCGATCGCCGCCGCCCTGCGGCCCCACGCCGGTGTCGAGCCAGGACCAGGCGCACCGCACGCTCTCCATGGGGATCAACGGCATCGCTCTGTCCCTCCACGGCGCCGTCCAGGCGGACGAGTGGATGCTCTACCGCCATCTGTCGACCTTCGCCGGCGCCGGCACGACCCACGCGGAGAGCCGGGTGCTACGACAGCGGCGGCGACCTGGTCGCCTCCTTCTCCGTGGACGCCATGGTGCGGCCCCTCCCCAGCCGGCGCCAGGGCCCCATGGACGCGCGGACCGCGCTGTGAGCCTCACGACCGGCCGCGGACCGCTGAGTGCCCGGCCGGCCGGACGCTTCACGTCGCCCATGCCCGCGACCGTGGCCTACATGGAGCCCTTCCGGCGGCGGGTGCGGGCGAACAAGGACGGCGGACGGTCGATCGACAGCGAGCGCGCCCTGCTGCTGCACCGACCGGGACAACCACCCGACCTACGCCTTCCCCGCCGGCGACGTCGCCGGCGTGCCGGCCGAGCCCGACGACGATGCCCCGGGCTATGTCGACGTCGCCGTGGGACGCCGTCGGATGCCTGGTTCGAGGAGGACGAAGAGATGTTCGGGCACCCGCGCAACCCGTACCACCGGGTGGACTGCCTGCGCTCGCAGCGCCGGCTGCGGGTCGAGGCGGCCGGCACGACGCTGGTCGACACGGCGGACACCCTGGCCGTCTACGAGACCGCCCTCGAGCCCCGCCTCTACGTCGACCCGCGCCTCGTCCGCATGGATGCTGACGCGGAGTCAGTCCGCAGACCTACTGCCCCTACAAGGGCACGGCGACCTACTGGACGGCGCGCATCGGCGACGTCGTCCTCGACGACGTCGCCTGGAGCTACGAGGATCCGCTCCCCGAGTCGGTGCCCCTGCAACATCTCTGAGCTTCGACGAACCAGCGCGTCACCGTCGTCGCACGACCTCCCCGGCGCCGACTGACCCGGGCCGAGGGCCTCCGGAAGCCATCGCTAGTGTGGCGCGGCGGGTCCGGCGCACGTGCGCTGGGCGTGGACCGCGAAGGGAAAGTGTGGAGACTTCGAGACACTGCTGTACGAGGAGGACGACGGCGTCGCCGTCGTCACCCTCAACCGTCCCGAGGTGCACAACGCGTTCGACCAGAGATGCAGGCGGAGCTGCACGGGCTGTGGCGCCCCTGCGCCGGAACGACGACGTCCGGGCCGTCATCCTGACCGGTGCGGGCGACAAGGCCTTCTGCACGGGCATCGACCGGGACGAGACGATCGAGCAGGGCTACCTCGCCGACGAGGAGAGCCGCTACAAGATGCAGGGCAACAGGACCGGCCCCGTGTCGACGCCGTTCCAGTACAACGACCCCGGGATCAACATCAACCCGAAGGAGAACGACCTCTGGAAGCCGATCATCGCCGCGGTCAACGGCATGGCGTGCGGCGGCGCGCTCTACCTGCTGGGCGAGTCCGACATCATCATCGCGGCCGAGCACGCGACCTTCTTCGACCCCCACGTGACCTACGGCATGGTGGCCGGCTTCGAGTCCACGCACCTCCTGCAGAAGCTCCCCCTGGGCGAGACTGCTGCGCGTCGTGCTGCTCGGGCGCCCACGAGCGCATGTCGGCCGATCGGGCCCACCAGATGGGCCTCGTCTCCGAGGTCGTGCCGCTGGACCGAGCTCATGGAGCGGGCCATGTGGGTGGCCCGGGCGATCGCCTCGGCACCGGTGTAGGCCATCCAGGGCACGGTGCGGGCGGTGTGGATGGCCCACGAGCTCACCCGGCGCGACGCCCTCGCCCAGGTGTCGTCCTTCGTCTCGCTGGGAACCCAGTTCGAGAACATCGCGGACGGCCAGGAGACGTTCCAGGGCGGCCTCGGCCGGAGTGGCGGCTGCGCTGAGCCCGCCCGCGACGCGACGCCGGCGACGCTCGCCGCCCGGCGCTCGGCACCGGGAGCGCGTCAGCTCGCCGTCGAGGTCCCCGGGATGTCCGTCCCGCAGGTCGGCTGCGACGAGATCGCCTTGAACCCGGTCTTGGCTCGGCCTGCATGACCCAGGCGCACGTCGGGCCGGGTCGTGCCCGAAGATCGTCGAGTAGTCGATGGGTTCGGGCAGGAGGCCGTTGGCGTTGTAGGACTTCAGCCCGCGCAGGTCCTTGATGACCGCGGCCTGCGTCGGGTTCGGCCCCGCCATCTGCAGACCCTTGATCATGAGGTCGGCGCCGGCCCACGCCTCGTACTGGCCGAAGGTCGGGAACTGGGTCTTGGTGAAGTGCGCGTACTTCTCCATCGCCGCCTGCATCTGCTCGGTGCCGGCGTTGGGCAGCGACCACGGGCGGAAGGGGGACAGGAAGTAGGCGCCCTGCAGCGTCCTGCCAGGCCGGCGAGTTGATGACGTCGGGCTCGTAGCCCGTGGCGTAGAGCGTGGCCTTGAGCTTCACGCCGGCCTGCTTGAGCGCCGTGGCCAGGGCGTAGTTCGAGTTGGCGTCCATGGCCGGCACCATGGCGTTGATGCCCGTCCTGCTTGGCCACCAGCGCCTCCGCGGTGAAGTCGACGCTGCCGAAGGGCACGGTGGTGTCGAGCACGCCGACCTTGCCGCCGGCGTGCTGGAACGAGTCAGCCGTCCCGGTGGCGGCCCGGCTCGACGACGGCGAGATGCCGTAGCCGTAGGAGCCGAGCACCGTGCCCCCGTGCTGCTTGAGGAAGTCGCCGATGCTGGGTGTTGACGGGGTACTTCGGGTCCACGCTCCCCTCGTCGGAGGCGAACATGTTGGTGTAGGGCTGCGTGCCCCACTCGGGCCCGTCGTCGTAGGTGCCGGTCACCGGCATGCCGGCCTGCTGCGGGGTACTTGGCGGCCAGGAAGAACAGCGGGCTCTGCGAGACGATGCCGAAGGCCTTCGAGTCGGCCTCCTGCACCGCCGTCGCGATCTGCGCTGGGGTTGGTCTGGTCGTCGATGACGAGCGGGACCAGCTTGTGCCCGTTCACGCCACCCTCGGCGTTCTGCAGGGCGATGCGCGCGTCGAAGCCGGCCGGCGAAGTACGCGTTCTCGGACGCCGCCCTCGCCGGTCAGGTCGGTGATGTAGGCGATGGTGATCGGTGCCGGCGATGCCGACGCGGTCGACGGCCGTCGTGCCCAGCAGGAGCAGCGGCAGGCCGACGACGGCGGCGGCCAGCGCAACGGGGATGAGACCCGTCGCCTCGCGGATCGATCGGATGCGGTCGAATGCGTGTTGCACGGTCTGAACTGCCTCCCCGGACCCCTGCCAGAGGATCCCTTGGCGTCGGAGGTCATACGCTGAGCCCGCGCTCAGCCGTTGTAATGACCGTATCGCTCAGGCGAGGTGGTTACTGTAACCCATTCGTAACGCCAGCGGGGGTCGCCGGTCTCGGCCTCCCCGAGGTAGCGGTCGATGACCTCCTGGCCCGCCTCGGACGCCGGGCCCGACCAGCCCGACCTGGCCCCGCGTCAGGATCACGCAGGTGTCGGCCATGGCCAGCGCCCGGTGGACGAACTGCTCGGTGAGCACGATGGTGATCCCCGACCGGCGCGCCTCCTCGAGCGCCTGGAAGACGGACTCGGCGACGATCGGTGCCAGGCCCGAGCGACATCTCGTCGGCGATCACGAGCTTGGGCGAGACGGCCAGGGCCCGGGCCAGGGCCAGCATCTGCTGCTCGCCCCGGAGAGGCTGCCGGCCCGCTGGATCCGGCGCTGGCCCAGCACCGGGAAGCGCTCGATGGCGCGGTCGATGGCCGCGGCGCGCTCGTGCCGCTTCTCCTGCGCCACGGCCATGCGCAGGTTGTCGACCACCGAGAGGCCGGGGAAGATGCCACGGCCCTCGGGGATGTAGGTCAGGCCGAGCTTGCGGATGCGGTGCGCCGGCTGGCCGGTGATGTCCTGGCCGTCGAAGAGGACGCGGCCACCGTCGGCGGCACCAGCCCGGACACCGCCCGGGCCAGGGTGCTCTTGCCGGCACCGTTGGCGCCCAGGACGGCGAGGACCGTCCCGGCTCGCACCGTGAGCGGAGACGCCGAAGAGCGCCTGCGACGACCCGTAGCGCACGTCGAGGTCCGCGACCTCGAGCAGCGGTTCGCTCACGCCGGGCCTCCCGCCGGCGGGCGACGCTTCGGCCGGCGGCCCCGGCTCCGGGTCCGCTGTCGCCCAGGTAGGCCGCCCGCACGGCCGGGTCGTTGCGAATCTCCTCCGGACTGCCGACGGCGATCCGCTCTCCGAAGTCGAGGACGAACACGATGTCGGACAGCGAGAGGACGGCGGCGACGTCGTGCTCGACCATGATGAGCGAGACCGGGTGATCCGGCTGGTCGACGATCTGTCCGGAAGACCGCCAGCAGGTTCTCCGACGCCTTGATGTCGAGACCCGAGAGCGGCTCGTCGAGCAGGAGGACGTTGGGTTCGCTGGCCAGCGCCCGCCCCACCTCGACCAGGCGGAGAATGCCGAGCGGGAGGGCGGCCACGGGCGCTTTCTCGACCCTCGTGAGCCGCAGCAGCTCGAGCAGCTCGTCACCCGCTCGTTCTCCGCCTTCGAGGGCGGGAGCAGCGAACGGGGGTCGAACATGTCGCGCCACAGGCGCTGCGGCGCGACCCGGGCCCGGTGCGCCAGTACCAGATGCTCCCGCACGGTCAGGCCCATGAAGAGCTCCGGCTGCTGGAAGGTACGAGCCAGGCCCATCCTGGCCCGGGTCCGGCACGACACGTTGGTGACGTCCTCTGCCGTGCAGGTGCACCTCGCCGCTGTTCGGCGCGCAACAGACCGGAGAGTACGGCCAGCAGGGTCGACTTCCCGGCCCCGTTCGGTCCCACCAGGCCGGCGATCTCCCTCGGCCGGACCTCGAGGCTCACCGACGAGAGCGCAGTGAGGCCGCCGAAGCGGACGGTGATGTTGCGCGCCGCCAGAGCGACGTCCTCGCCGGACCGCCGTGGCCTGCTCGCTCGGGGCCGGCGTCACGAGACGTGCTCCGCCACCCGAGCCGGCACCACGTCGGCAGGCGGCGAGACTCAGATCGGTCCCATCGGTGCCGTCCTGCTGCGGTCGGATGTGCAGCAGGAGTCGGCGGAGACGGCGGCTCTGTTCCGCCAGGACGCCGTCGGGGTACTTGGCCGCTGACACCGCACCGAGGCCGAACAGGACGGGCGTCACGTTCGAGGTCCAGATCGGGAGGTAGTTCTGGGTCACCGCGGGCAACAGCGCCAGCGACACGCCGCCCAGCAGCGCGGCGGCATTCGAGCGGACACCCCATGTCACCAGCACGGCCAACCAGACGACGCCTTCGAAGGTGGCGAACTCACTGGGCTGGAATGTCGTCTGCGACAGCGCGAACAGCCCTCCGCCGATCCCCGCGATCAGCGCCGCGATGGCACCCGCAATGACCTTCTTCTGCACCACGCTGATGCCAGAGGTCTTGGCGCCGGCCTCGCTCCAGCGCGCCGCGTTGAGCGCCAAGCCGGTCGTCGATCTTCGGAAGTTGACGATGAAGAGCGCGAAGATCACGAAGACGGCCAGACAGAGGTAGGCGAAGGCGCGATCGGAACTGGCGAACTGCGGCCGGTTGAGCGTCAGCCCCAGGCCCTGGTTGACGAAGCTCGGGAGCGTGAAGACGAGGTTCTCCATGAGAAGGCCGAACGTCAGCGTCACCAGGGCGACGTAGAGATCGCCGAGCCGGATGCTCAGCAGGCCGACCACCACGCCCATGAGCAGCGCCACCAGGCCACCGGCCACCACAGCCAGGAGCACCGGCCACCCGTGATTGTTGGCCAACTGGGCCGTCGTCAAGGCGCCGACGCCGGCGAAGGTGATCTGGCAGAGCCAGAGCATCCCACCTTCGCCCGTGACGATGGTCCAGGACAGGAGGATGACGGCGTAGGCGAACCCGGCGGCCATCACGCCCACCCAGTAGCCCTGCACAATCAGGGGGACGACGCCGATGGCGGCGATGAGGAGCACCGGTCCGCCGTAACGCCCGAGGAAGCCGAGCGAGGCGGACTCGAGCACGTTGCTGGTGGACCCGGCCAGCCGGCTCTCGCCCTGCGGCGTGATGGCGCGGTCGAGCGCACCGCCCCAGCCGTCCGACTCCCCGACCCGTCCCCGTCGCACCAGCTCGTAGACGAGGACGATGGCCACGACGATGAAAGGCACGGCGTCGATGAACTCCGTCGTCCACGAGCTCGAGGGCGGGAGGTATCCCTCAATGAGCGAGGTGGCGATGCCCATCAGGAGGGCCACGACCACGGCCACGGTCAGGTTGCGCAGCCGGGCCGCCACCACCGCCGCGAAGGACGCGGCGATGAGGATCGTGAACTTGTCCGGGTCCAGGCCCACAATGGGCGCGGCCAGCACTCCGGCGAGTCCGGCAAAGAGAGTGCTCACGGCCCAGACACCGACGGAAATGAAGTTCGGGTTCGTGCCCGACAGGTCGGTCATGGCCGGCGAGTCGACCATGGCGCGCACCTTGAGGCCGACGTCGGTGTAGCGCAGGATCACCGCGCCGAGGATCACCGTTGCCAGCACGCAGGCGTAGACGATGACCTGGTCCAGCGTCACCGCGACGCCGAAGACCTGGTAGACGGCAACGGGCTGCGGCGCCAGGCCCGGTGCCGACTGAATGGCCTGGTTCCCGAAGATCAGCACGGCCAGGGCCGGGATGGCCACTAAGAGGCCGATGGTGGCCACCACCTTGATCATCGGCGAGGACAGCCGCAGATGCTGGAAGAGGGCGTAGTAGAGGAAGACCCCGAGCGCGGGCGACGCCACCACAATGGACAGCAGCGCGGCGGGCACGATCGACCACCCGTGCTGGGTGTTGAGGAAGTAGTAGAAGCGGGCGATGAAGAACGCCATCGCCCCGAAGGCGAAGTTCAAGATGCCCGACGCGGTGTAGGTGATGACGAGGCCGGCCGAGCAGATCGCGTAGATCCCGCCGAGCACCAGTCCGGCGATCACGAATTGGAGCATTCCTGCGGACCCCTTCTCACCGGCCGGCTCCGCCGGGGGCGTTTCTGACATCGACGTCGATTCCAGATACTAACGATGCGGGCCACACCGTGCACGACGGACGAAATGGGTCGCGACCAGGGAGGAAGGTTGCGCGGCGGACCGCGTCCGCCCGGGACTCAGGCACCCACCGCGCCGGCCTGACGCGCGCGGAGTGGGTATTCCGGCGCGGCGCGTCCCGCGTTGGGCTCGAGGGCGGAGCGCGCGGCGGCGCCAGACCCGTGGCGCCCTGCGCGGTCCTGGTCAGCTCACGGCGATGCGGCGCCGCCGAGCGGATGGATCAGGAGTCGGCTCGGACCTTGTCCTTGAGGGCCGGCACAATCGGCGGTGCGTCCTTCCAGTTCGGCAGGCCGCTGTCCTCCTTGGCCACGGGGTACTTGTCCTCGTTGACCTGGGCCCAGTGGGAGTGGTTCAGCTCGTGGATCGTGAAGCAGGCGTTGAGCGCGTTGTAGAAGCCCATGTTGTCCACGCTCTGGTTCACCGCCTCCTTGACGAGCAGCGAGGTCACCGAAGGCAGGATCGCGATCCGCTCGGCGAACTCGAGTGTGCGCTGCGTGAGGTCGTCGAGCGGAAAGATCTTGCTCACCATGCCGAGGCTGTGCGCCTCTTCGGCGTCGATGGAGTCGCCGGTCAGGAGCAGCTCCTTCGCCTTGCGGGGACCGAGCTCCCACGGGTGCGCGAAGTACTCCGTCCCGCACATGCCCAGGCGGGTGCCGACGACGTCGGCGAAGCGCGTGCCCTCCGCACAGACGATGAGGTCGCAGGCCCACAGCAGCATGAGACCCGCGGCGTAGACGTCGCCGTGCGCCTGCCCGATCGTGATTTTGCGCAGATTGCGCCAGCGCAGCGTGTTCTGGAAGTAGTAGTGCCACTCCTGGAGCATGAGGCTTTCGGCGCCCTGGCGAGTGGCCCCGTTGATCTTGCGCGTGTAGTGCTGGTTCGGTCCCGGCATGCCCTCCTCCATGGAGACCTTGGAACCCATGTCGTGGCCCGAGGAGAACATCGGGCCCATGCCCCCGAGGATGACGACCCGGACCTCGTCGTCCGCTTCTGCCTCGAGGAACGCATCGTTGAGGTCGACCAGGAGTCCCCTGTTCTGGGCGTTGCGCGCCTCGGGCCGGTTGAGCATGATGCGCGCCACCTTTCCCGAGTCAAGCTTCTCGTAGGTGACGAATTTGTAATCGCTCATCAGCATGCTCCTTGAGGAATGGCGCCGGTCGTTCCGATCGTGACCCTACTGGCGGACACTGCTGGCCGCATGTTGGCTCGGCTGCGCAACCGGACCGCTCCGCGCCGGCAGTGGCGCAGAGGGACCAGCGCCGTCAGACGGCCGCGGCGACCTGCTCGACGCGCATGATCCGGGCCAGGTTGCCGCCCATGATGTTGCGCACTTCCTCGTCCGACAGGCCTTCGGGGAGGTGGTCGACGTAGCTGCACGGCTCGGCCAGGCCTTCGGGGTGCGGCCAGTCGGAGCCGAAGAGCACGTGGTCCGCGCCGATCACGTCGATGATTTCTCCCAGATCGTCCTCGTGGAACGGGCTGACGTACACGTTGTGCTTGAACTGTGCGACCGGGTCGCCGTCGAAGGCGTGCGGCATCTTCTTGTAGGTGTCGCCGAGGTGGTTGACGAATCCTCTGATCCACTCGCCACCCGCCTCGATGGAGGCGATCCTCAGGTCGGGGAAGCGTGCGAACACGCCGTGGGAGACGAAGGCAGACATGGAGTCCTGGATCGCCCGGTGCTGACCGGTCATGTAGGTGAAGGCGTCGAGCCGGAAGGGCAGCATCTCGCTCGGTCCGGTCCAGTCGCTCGTGTACCGGGCGTAGCCGCTGTCGGACGAGTGCATGGACACGAGGATGTCGGCGTCCACCACGGCCTGCCAGAACGGGTCGAACTCCGGGTAGCCGAACGAGCGCGAGCCGCGGAAGCCAGGGACCGGAGCGGGACGGATGAGCACCGTCTTGGCGCCGCGCGCCAAGCACCACTCGAGCTCCTCGATCGCCTTGTCGACGATGGGCAGCGTGATGACCGGGGTGGCGAAGATCCGGTCCTCGTAGTTGAACGTCCACTCCTCGTACATCCACTCGTTCAGGGAGTGGATCGCCGCGTGCGTCAACTCGGGATCGTCACGCATGCGCTCTTCCAACAGGCTGGCCAACGTCGGGAACATCAGCGTCCGGTCGATGCCGAGCTCGTTCATCACCTCGAGCCGGGGTGCGGGGCTGTGGAACGCCGGGATGCTCCGCATGGGCTCGCCGATCACCTCGCGGTACGACTTGCCCTCGGGGTTGCCGTTGCGGAAGTACTCCTCTTGCGCGCCGGGCCGGGCCACCACCTCGAAGGTCGGGTTCGGGATGTACTCGCTCACCGTGCCCCGGATCATGATCTTGGTGCGGCCATGCAGTTCGACGTAGTCGATGGCGCCCTTGTAGCGATCGGGCAGGTGCCTCGTGAAGGAGTCCCGGGTCTCGTAGAAGTGGTTGTCGGCGTCGAAAACAGGGAAATCGCAAACTCTCGTCATACCGAAAAGGATACGGGTTTTTGACTATGACGTCAATGTCATACATCGCACCCCTGCGGCAGCGGCCCCGCCGGATGAATGACCTGTTCACGGCGGCTTTTCTTCAGTGTATGCGCCCTGGGCGACGCCCGCCCAGCGCCGTCACCGATTCGTCGGGAAATGCAGCTCCATGCTGGTCGGGCCGGGGTCGGGCCAACGGGAAGTGACGACCTTGGGCCTTGTGTAAAAGCGGATCCCGTCCGGGCCGTAGATGGACGAGTCGCCGAAGATCGAGGCCTTCCATCCGCCGAAGGAGTGCGCGGCCACGGGCACCGGGATCGGCACGTTGATGCCCACCATCCCGACCTGAATCTCCCGCTCGAAACGACGGGCGGTGCCGCCGTCGCGCGTGAAGATGGCGGTGCCGTTGCCGTAGGGGTTGTCGTTCACCAACGCGAGCGCCTCGTCGAAGGTCGGGACGCGCGCCACGCTGAGCACGGGCCCGAAGATCTCGTCCTCGTAGACGCGCATACCCGGCTTGACGTCGTCGAGCAGGGAGCACCCGACGAAGAATCCGTCGGGGCGCGGGGCCGCCGTGCCGTCGACCACGACCTTGGCCCCCTCGTCGGCGGCGCCTTCGACATAGGACCGCACGCGGTCGCGGTGCTCCGCGGTGATCAGCGGGCCCATCATGGACGCGTCGTCGTCGCCGGCGCCGACCACGACGTCGGGAATCCGGCTCGCAATGGCGTCGAGGAGCGGATCGGCCACTGGGCCCACGGCGACAACGACCGAAATGGCCATGCAGCGCTCTCCGGCCGACCCGTAGGCGGCGGACACCGCCGCATCGGCCGCGGCGTCGATGTCGGCATCGGGCATCACGACCATGTGGTTCTTGGCTCCGCCGAGCGCCTGCACGCGCTTGCCGTGGCGCGTCCCCGTCTCGTAGATGTGGCGCGCCACCGGGGTGCTGCCGACGAAGGAGATGGCGGCCACGTCGGGGTGCGCCAGCAGCGTGTCGACCGCGTCACGATCGCCCTGCACCACGCTGAAGACCCCGTCGGGGAATCCGGCCCGTTGCACCATGTCGGCCAGGATCAGCGAGGCGGACGGGTCCTTCTCCGACGGCTTCAGCACGAAGCAGTTCCCGCAGGCGATGGCGTTGGCCATCATCCAGAGCGGGACCATGATCGGGAAGTTGAAGGGGGTGATGCCGGCCACGACGCCCAAGGGTTCGAGCACGGTTCTGATGTCGATTCCGGTCGAGACCTCCGAGTTCGAGGAGCCCTTCAGGAGATTCGGGATGCCGCACGCGAATTCGACGTTCTCGATGCCGCGGGCGACCTCGCCCCGGGCGTCCTCGAGCACCTTGCCGTGCTCGCGGGTGACCGCGGCCGCGAGGACGTCCCGGTTGGCGTCGAGCAACTCGCGCAGGCGGAACAGCAGGCCGGCCCGGCGGGTGAGCGACGAGGAGCGCCACTGGCGGGATGCCTCGACCGCCGACGCGACGGCCGCGTCCACCTCGGCCGGGGAGGCCAGAGCCACTTCTGCGGTCTGGAGGCCCCGGGCGGGGTCGTAGACCGGAGCCGTCCGGCCCGACTCACCCGGCGCGGGTCGGCCGGCGACCCAGTGCCCGATGGTCGAAAGTGCAGGCATGACGCCGGTGATCTTATTGTCGGCCCCGACACCGGCGTTCCGGGTCACCGCACACGCGCGCATGGCCCGTACGCAGGGAGGACGGACAGACGACGAGGACCGGGTCGGGCAACGACGTCCACCGGGACGTAACATGGCGACGTGTTCGATTGCGACGTCGATGTCAATACCGACGCCGGCCCCCAACGCCTGTCCCGGCGCCCCGACGGGGCGACGCCGGAGCGCTGATGCGACCCCTCCCCGAACTCACCCCGGCCAACGACTGGTTCTGGACTTCCGGTGCCGACGGCGTCCTCCGCATACAGGGGTGCACCGACTGCGGTGCGCTCGTCCACCCGCCGGTGCCCATCTGCCCCTCCTGCCGCAGCCGTGCGGCCAAGCCGACCGCGGTCTCGGGGCGCGGCACCATCGTGGGCTTCACCGTCAACGCCCACCGCTGGCTGCCGGACTTCGACCCGCCGTACGTGATCGCCAACGTCGCGCTGGCGGAGGACCCCCACGTGCACCTCACGACCAACATCGTGGGCTGCGCGCCCGACGACGTCCGGATCGGCCAGGAGGTCGCGGTCACCTTCTTGCAGCAGGAGGACGTGTGGCTCCCGCTCTTCGAGCTGACCGGCTCCGTCGATCCGGTCGACCGCGTCGACGAGCCGGTGCGGCCCCTCCCCCGCGCCCCGCGCAGCGAGGAGCGCTTCGAACACAAGGCGGTCCTCAGCGGCGTCGGTCGCTCCGCCTTCGGCCGGCGCCTGATGCTCGACCCGCTCTCGCTGGCCGTCGACGCCAGCCTGCAGGCGATCGCCGACGCCGGGCTGACGGTGGACGACATCGACGGGCTGTCGACGTATCCCGGGGCGAGCGGCGGCGGCATGAGCGAGGGCGGCGTCACGGCGCTCGAGGAAGCGCTGCGGATCCATCCGACGTGGGCCAACGGCGGGGGCGACCTGCCCGGACCGGGGGGCGCCGTCATCGCCGCCGCCCTGGCGGTGGCCTCGGGCCTGTGCCGCCACGTGCTCTGTTTCCGCACCGTGTGGGAATCGACCTTCGGCGTGCTCGCGGCCCAGGCGGCCCAGGCGGCGTCGGCCGGAGCGGAGGGTGCCGGCGCCGATCGGAGCCGGCGGCGGGCCGAGCGCGTCTCGGGACCTTTCCGCGAGTGGCGCGCTCCCTTCGGCGCCATGTCCGCGGCCAACTGGATCGGCATGAATGCCACGCAGTACCTCCACCGCTACGGAGTGCCCCGCGAGGTACTCGGACTGATCGCCGTCAACGGCCGCCGGAACGCCGCGCGCAACCCGGCGGCCATCTACCGTGACCCGATGACGATGGACGACTACCTCTCGGCACGTCCCATCACCTCCCCCTTCGGGCTGTACGACTGCGACGTCCCGTGCGACGGTTCCATCGCTGTCATCGTGTCGGCAGCGTCTGTCGCCGACGACCTCCCCCACCCGGCGGTGCGCATGGAGGCGGTCGGCACCCAGATTCTGGAGCGGGTGTCGTGGGACCAGGACACCATGACCCACGAGCCGCAGGTCATCGGCCAGAGCGCACACCTGTGGACCCGGACCGGCGTGCAGCCCTCGGAGGTGGACCTGGCGCTGGTCTACGACGGCTTCACCTTCAACGCCATCTCGTGGCTCGAGGGCCTCGGGTTCTGCGGCTTCGGCGAGGCCTACGACTGGCTCGACGGGGGCCGCCGGATCGCGCTCGACGGCGAGCTGCCGGTCAACCCGCACGGTGGCCAGCTCTCCGAGGGGCGCACCCACGGCTTCGGCTTCATCTACGAGGCCGTGCAGCAGCTCCGCCACAGCGCCGGCGAGCGCCAGGTCAAGGACGCCAAGACTGCGGTCGTGACGTCGGGGGGCGGGACACCCTCGGGCGTGCTCCTGTTGCAGAGGAAGGATGCGTCATGACGAATCCCGCCGCGAAGCAGGAGGCCGTGCCGGCCGAGACGACGGCTGCGCCGCTCGGGGGCGAGAAGCCGAGCGGGCCCCGCTCCCGCAAGGGCATCGAGACCCGGGCGCGCCTTCTGGCCGCGGCGAAGGAGGTCTTCGAGCAGGACGGGTTCCTCGATGCCCGGATCTCCGACATTGCGGAGCGCGCCGGCCTGTCGCACGGGTCCTTCTACCACTACTTCGAATCGAAGGAAGAGGTGTTCCGCGAGGTGGCGGCCGAGGTCGAGGAACGCCTCAGCGAGCCGCTCTACAGCGTCATTCTGGACTCGCACTCGACCGCCTCGCCCTACGAGCGGATCCACGAGGGCATCCGCCGGAACTTCGAGAGCTACCGCGACGAGGCCCGCATCATGGGTGTGATCGAGCAGGTCTCGCGCTTCGACGACACGCTCCGCGCCTTCCGCAACGAGCGCCACCACCTCTCGTCGGCCCAGATCGCGGACTCCATCCGCCGGCTGCAACAGCACGGGCTGGCCGACCCCCGGCTCGATCCGGCGATCGCCGCGGCCGGCCTCGGTGCCATGACCTACCGCTTCCCCGAGATGTGGTTCGTGCAGGACCTGCTGGACTGTGACTTCGACCGGGGCGTGGAACAACTGACCCGGCTCTTCACCAACGCGTTGGGCCTGCGGGAGCCGGCCGCGCCGGCGACCCCTTCGTCGTCGGTGGCGGAGGATCTCGTCGCCGACTGACCGCGCGAGTGCACCCGCCGTACCCGCCGTCTCCCTCGGTCTGGTACGCCTCGTACGGCTCGAACCTGTGTGCCGAGCGCTTTGCCTGTTACATCCGGGGCGGGCGACCACCGGGGGCGACGCACACCCATGCGGGTGCCCGCGACACGCGCCCGCCCCGCGCCACGCTCCCGCTCGAGGTCCCGTACCGCCTCTACTTCGCGGGTGACTCCACCGGTTGGGGCGGATCGCCGGCCTTCCTCGACACCCAACGGCACCCGTCCGCACCGGCGTACGTGCGGGCCTACCTCATCACGTGGGAGCAGTTCGAGGACGTGGTGGCGCAGGAGAACGTCCGGGCCTCGTCGCCCCTCACGGTCGGCCCGCTCACCGAGGGGGGCAGCGAGCGGATCGGGCCCGGCCGCTACGAGAACTTGCTCTGCCTCGGCCGGCGCGACGACGTGCCGATCGTCACCTTCACCGCGCCCTGGGCCCTGTCGGCCGTTGACGCCGGGCCAGCCCTCCCTGCGGTACCTGGCCATGCTGATCACCGGATTGCGCGAAGCGCACGGGCTGGACGACACGGCCGTCGTCCGGTATCTCGGAGCGGCCCCGGGCTGCACGCCGGCGCGCGCACGGGAGGCCCTGGCCCGGCACGGCTGAGCGCGGGCGCGCGAGACTCGATGTCGCCCCCCCGCAACCGACCGCAGCACCCCGAGGAGCCACCATGCCCGACACCGTCTTCCTGCCCGACCGCATAGAGGTCACGCGGCTGATTCCCGCACCGGCCTCCGCCATATTCGACGTCGTGCGCAGCCCGGCGGGCCACGTGGCCATCGACGCCTCGGGGATGCTGCAGGACTACACCGGCGACCCGGCCGAGAAGGTCGGCGACACCTTCGTCATTCACATGGACCGCGAGTCCCTCAACGACTTCCCGCTGGGCAAGTACGACGTGACGGTCAACATCATCGTCTTCGAGCCCGACCAGGAGATCGCCTGGGACCTCGGGCCCGACATCCCGATCCCGCACTTCTACGGCTACCGCCTCGAACCCGGCGAGGACGGGGGAACCAACGTGACCTCCTACTACGACTGGTCGAAAGTCGAGGGCGACATGAAGGAGCGCTTCCCGATCGTCCCCGACACATCCCTGCGGGCCACGCTCGGCATTCTGGAGCGCACGGTCCGCCAGGCCTCCTGAGCATCAGCCCAGGACTTCCGCCTTCCACTCCAGCAGCTGCGGGGCGAGCAGCGTCCAGCGGACGAAGAGGCCGTCCTGCGCGGACTCGCCGCGCTCGATCCACTCGCGGTCGCCCCATGGCGGCTCGGCCAGGCGGGCATTGGGCAGAACCTCCGCCAGCGCCTCCGACGTGGCCCTGGTGTGGTGGGGGTCGCTCTCCCCGCTCCGGAAGACCAAGGCCGGGATGGTGAGGGCGCGGGCGTCGGCCTCGGGCAGGCCGGGGACCGGCTCGTCGTCGCGGGGGCAGTAGGCCAGCATCCAGCGCTCCATGGTGGCGATGAATTCGGCCCTGTCCTGGGCCAGGAAGCGCTCCCGGTTGGAGGGGTTCAGCTCCTGCACCTCCACCCATTCGGGCAGATCCGCCACCGCCTCCATGCCGTGCATCCACGCCGCGCCCACGGACCCGCCGCAGTAGTGCGTGGCCAGCGACAGCAGGCCGAACACGCCGCCGCTGATCCACCAGATGGCCAAACCGGCCGCCGTCTCGGGGTGGCGGGCCGCGGTCAGCAGGGAGACGCGGGCACCGCCCGAGCCGCCGATGATGACGGCGGGCGTCATGCCGAGCTCGGTCAACAGCGCCGCCAACGCGTCGGCCTGCATGGCGGACTCCGACGAGCCCTCGAAGCACACGTCCGACGCGCCGCAGTTCGGGCGATCCCAGATCAGCACGCGGTTGCCCTGCTCGGCGAGGAGCGCCGCCAGTTGGCGCACCCCCGGCGTCTCCTTGGTGAAGCGCCCGCCGGGGGTGATGACCCAGGGTTGTCCCGAGTCGCCGACGATCTCGTAGGCGAGCGACAGTCCGTTGACGGAGGTGGTGGGCACGGATGGACTCCTCTGGGTCGGCCTCCGGGGGAGATGTCCCGGCGGCGGGCTAGGGCGTGGTCGGGCGGCTGCGGGGGACTTCCCGGAAGGGCACGTCCTTGTCGAGGCGGCGCTCCCTCGGCATGCCCAGGACGCGCTCGCTGATGACGTTGCGCGCCATTTCGGTCGTCCCGCCGCCGATGCTGCCGGCCTGGCGCATCAGGAAGTTGATGGCGCTCATGGAGGCGGTGTCGCCCTCGGTCCAGGCCGCGCCGGAAGACCCCGCGTTGTCGAAGGCCAACGTCACGACCCGCGAGACCGACGTGCCCTTGAACAGCCGGACGAGTCCCGCCGCCTGATCGGACATGCGATCGGTGCGGATGCCTTCGCCGACGCGCTCGGCGAGCTGGTTGACGACGAGCTCGAGCATGCGCGCCTCGCCGACGTTGGCCAGAGCCGTGGCATCGTCGAGACGGCCGTTGGCCCGGGCGATGTCGTAGACGATCTTCGCGTCCTGGCTGCCGTGGGCCAGGCCGACAGGCTCGGTCACATAGGACGAGTTGTAGAGCATGCGCTCGTGGAACATCCAGCGCGTGCCCACGGTCCAGCCCTCGTCGACCGCACCGACGCGGTCGGTATCGGGAACGATCACGTCGGTCATGAACTCCTGGCAGAACTCCCGTGAGCCGTTGTTCATCTCAATGCGGTGCACTTCCACGTTCGGCTGGTGGATGGGCAGCATGAATACCGTCAACCCGCGGTGCTTGGGCTGGTCCCAGTTGGTCCGCGCCAGGCAGAGGCCCCAGTCCGACCACCAGGCGCCCGATGTCCACACCTTGGACCCGTTGAGCACCCACTGCTCGCCGTCGCGCACGGCCGTGGTGAGCGCGCCGGCGACGTCGGAACCGCCGCTGGGCTCGGAGAGGAACTGCATCCAGAGCTCTTCGCCCTTCAGGATGGCGGGGAGGTGCCGCAGCTTCTGCTCCTCGGTCCCGAACTCCAGAATGACGGCGGCGCACGGCGACAGGGTGGGGATCTGCACCCGCAAGGGGTACTCGTAGCCGGCGAATTCCTCGTTCAGGACCTTCTGGTGCTCGTGGGTCAGCCCCTGGCCGCCGTAGGCCCGCGGGAAGCAGATACCGGCCAGACCGGCGTCGAACAGCATGCGCTGGATCTCACGGTCCCGGCGCACGGTGGCGAGCTCCGCCTCGTCGTCGTTGCCGTTCCGCTCCCAGCGCAACTCCTCGGGCGTGACCTGTCGCAGGTTGCCCCTGATGAAGGACCGGGCCCGCTGCCGGAAGTCCTCGAGGCTCTCCATCTCCTCCGTCGTCTCCACCTGCACGGCGCTCACGCCGCCGCCCCTTCCCGTGCGTCGATGAAGGCGGCAATGCGCTGATGGTGCTCCGCCGGCGTGCCGGCGAGCGCACGATTCAGCGTGACCCGCCGCAGGAACAGATGCAGATCGTGCTCGAACGTGACACCGATGCCCCCGTGCATCTGCGTGCAGTCCTGCACCAACTCGGCGCCGTACTGGCCGATGTAGGCCTTGGCGGCACTGACCAGCTCGGCCGAGTCGGGGTCTCCGCCGGCCACGGCGGCGCAGGCGGCATCGCTGGTGGCGTGGCCCGCCTGGAGCCACATGTACATGTCCGCGAAACGGTGCTTGAGGGCCTGGTAGGAGGCGAGCGGTCGCCCGAACGAATAGCGGTCGAAGGCCCACTCCACGGTCATGTCGAAGGCCGCCTGCATGGCGCCGACCGACTCCGCGTTCAGGAGGACGATGAGCAGCTCGAACTGGCGGTGGACCTGGGCCCGGGCGTCGCCGGCGGCTCCCACCACCGCCGCGCCGGGAACCTGCACCTGGTCGAATCGCACCAGGCCGAAGCGGCGGGTCAGATCGATCGTCTGCATCGGTGCCGTCGTGAGGCCCGGCAGGGTCGTCGGCACGAGGACCTGCGTCACACCGGTGCCGTCCTGGTCACGGCAGGTCACCAGGAGGTGATCCGCCGGTCCGGCCGACTCGACGATGCGGGCCTCGCCGTTGAGCACGAGGTCGGCCCCCGACGCGGTGGCCTCGACGGTCGGCTCCCACCGAGTCGAACCGAACGGCGGCGCGCACCAGCTGGCGATGCCCTCCCCGGAAAGCAATCCGGCCAGGACGTCGGGCGCTGCGTTCTGTTCGCTCAGGGTCGCGGCCACCACGTTGACCACGGCCAGCGGCCCCGGTGCCGCGTGGCGGCCGAACTCGTAGGCGACCAGGCTGGCATCGGCCAACCCGGAGTCGCTGATGGTGCCACCGCCGTGGTCCTCGGCGACCAGCAACGAGGTCCATCCCAGCTCGGCGCCGCGGCGCCAGTATGCGGGGTCGTAGCCGACGGGGTCGTGACGCAGTTGGCGGAGCATGTCGGGGGTCGCCTGCTCGCTCAGGAAGCGATCGGTCGTCTCTCGGAAGAACTGCTGGTCTTCGCTCAGGTTCAGGAGCATGGGGCCCCCTGCTGTGTCCTCACGTGGATCTCTCTGGTCCTCTCGGGCGCGCTGCGCCTCACTTCGTCTCTCGTCGTCTTCATGGTGCGAACAGGAGGGGGGAGATTAGACCGCACTCACGACGCCGATGCCCGCAGCCTCGTTGCGCGTGCGCCACTCGTCCTTGGACATCCGCGTGACGTCGACGTCGGGCGTGGACGCCCGCAGCGCCGCCACCGTGGCCTGGGCCTTGGGCGTGTGCGCGAAGGGGTCCCAGCCGTAGAAGCGGCAGGCGTTCTCCCACGTGATCTTGTGGATCTCGTCGTCGCGGCAGCCGGCATCCTGGAACTCCTTCCAGGCGAACTCGGGCGACCGGGGCCACGTCGTGTCGGTGTGCGGGTAGTCGCACTCCCAGGCGATCCCGTCGATGCCGATGCGGTCGCGCAACAACAACCCGGAAGGGTCGGTGATGTAGCAGGCCAGGATGTGGTCGCGGAAGACCTCGGAGGGAAGCTTGCCCCCGAAGTCGCCGTGCATCCACTGCTGGTTCGTGAAGTGGCGGTCGATGCGATCGAAGTAGAAGGGGATCCAGCCGATCCCACCCTCGGACAGCGCCACCTTGAGATCGGGGAAGCGCCGCAGGGTCGGCCCGAAGAGCAGGTCCTGGGCGGTGATGGCGCTGATCTGGCAGGCCAGGACCATCAGGTGGTCGATCGGCGCCTCCTCGGGCTTCTTGATGACGTTGAAACCGGCGCCGATGTGCAGCGACAGCACCATGTTCTCCTCGCTCAGCGCCGCGAGCATCGGGTCCCAGTAGCCGGACAGGAAACTCGGGAAGCCCTGCACGTGGGGCGTCTCCAGGAAGCTGATGGACCGGCAACCCTTCTTGGCGATCCGCCGGACCTCGGCCACCGCGGCGTCGACGTCCCACATGGGGACGATGCCGAGCGGAATGAAGCGTCCGGGGTACGCCCCGCACCACTCGTCGATGGCCCAGTCGTTGTAGGCCTGCAGCATCACGAGCGCGATTTCCTTGTCGTGGGCCTCGGAGAAGGTCCGGGCGTTCCATCCGGCCATCGTCGGGAAGCACATGGAGCCGAGCACGCCGTTGGCGTTCATGTCCCGCACCCGCTCGTGCACATCGAAGCAACCGGGTCGCAGCTCCGTGTAGGTCCCGGGGTCGAAGCCCCACTCCTCGGAGGGCCAGCCGACCGTCGCCGACATGCCGAAGGAGGTGCTCGTCTTCTCGCCCTGGAACACCCAGCGGTCGATGCCGTCCTCGTGCACGACCTTGGGCGCCTCGTCGAGCCACTTCGTGGGCACGTGGTTCTCGTACATGTCCGGCGGCTCAATCATGTGGTCGTCGATGCTGACCAGGATCATGTCGTCGAGGTCCATGGTCGTGTCGTCTCCCTTCTCGACGGGCGCGCTCACGCCGTGCGCACCGGCAGCGTCTCCCAGCCGCGGACCGTCGAGGTCCGGGCCCGCTTGGCCGCGTCGTAGTCGACCTCCCACTCGGGGAAGCGGGTCAGGACCTCGTCGAGGGCCACCCGGCCCTCGAGCCGGGCCAACGCGGCACCGAGGCACAGGTGGATGCCATAGCCGAAGGCCTGATGGCGGCCGATCTGGCGGTGGATGTCGAAGCTGTCGCCGTCGGGGAAGTGGCGCTCGTCGCGGTTGGCCGAGCCGTTGAGCATCACCATGATGCTCCCCTCGGGCACGGTCGTGCCGTGGACCTCGACGTCGCGGGCGACGTAGCGGGACTGCACCGGCGACGGCGACTCGTAGCGCAGCAGCTCCTCGATGGCGTTCGGAATGAGGGAACGGTCCGCCACCAGCGCAGCCCGCTGATCCGGGTGACGGCCGAGCACCTCGCCGGTGAAGCCGATCAGGCGGGTCGTCGTCTCGTTCCCGGCACCGGACAGCAGGCCGACGTAGCCGAGGATCTCCTCGTGGGTGAGCGTGCGCGTCACGCCGTGCTCGTCCTCGAACTCCGCGTTGAGCAATTCGGTCATGAGGTCGTCGGAGGGATGCTCGGCCCGCCAGGTGATGTAGTCGGAGAAGACCTCCGCTGAACGGAGCCCGTCGTAGTCCGTCTCGTTCGGGACCCCGTCCTCGAGGCGGAGCCCGTCGTCGATCTGCTCGCGGATCGCCTCCTGGTCCTCCACGGGGATGCCGAGCAGCATGCCGATCACACGCATGGGCATGAACTTGCCCAGATCCCCCACGAAGTCGAAGTGGCCCGACCCCACCAGCGGGTCGAGCACCTCGGCGCAGTAGGCGCGCACCTGGGGCTCGAGCGCCTGCATCTTGCGCGGCGTGAACACGCGCGACAGCAGGCCGCGGTGCGTGTCGTGCGTCGGCGGGTCCTCGAAGAGGATGGAACCCGGGGGGATCTCGACACCCGCCTTGATGATCTCGAGCACCGAGCCGCGGCCCGAGATGTACGTCTTCCAGTCGAGCATGGCCGCGTCGACGTCGTCCCAGCGGCTGAGCGCGAAGAATTCGTACTTCTCGTTCCAGTAGAGCGGCGCCTCGTCACGCAGACGCTTCCACACGGGATAGGGGTCGGCGTCGATCTCGAAGTCGTAGGGGTCGTAGTAGACCTCCGAGTCGCTGGTGACGGTCATGCGGCGCCCTCCCGCGGCGAGGCCGCCGGCCAGGCCAGCGACTTGGTCTCGAGGTACTGCTCGAATCCGGCGACGCCGTTCTGACGCCCGATGCCGCTGTGCTTGAAGCCACCGAAGGGAAGGTCGGGCCCGTAGGGCGCGCCGCCGTTGATGCTCAGACCGCCGGTGCGGACGCGCCGCGCCACGGCGAGCGAGTGCTCGACCGTGGCGGAGAACACGCCGCCCTGCAGCCCGTACTTGGAGTCGTTGGCGATGCGCACGGCGTCGTCCTCGTCCTCGAAGGGGATGACGACGAGCACCGGACCGAAGATCTCCTCCTGGGCGATCGTCATGGAATTGTCCACGTCGGTGAAGAGCGTGGGCTCCACCCACCACCCCTTGGCGAACTCGTCGCCGGAGGGCCGGCCGCCGCCGACCGCCAGCGTCGCACCCTCCGCCTTGCCCTTCTCGATGTAGCCCAGCACGCGCTCACGCTGTTTGGACGAGACGAGTGGGCCCATCATGACGTCGGGCCGCTGCGGGTCGCCGTAGGGCACGGCGGCGAAGAGGCCCTTGAGCAGCTCGACGCCCTCCTCGTAGCGCGACCGGGGCAGGAGCATGCGCGTCTGAATGGCGCAGCCCTGACCGGCGTGGAAGCAGGCGCCCATGCCCATGAGGGTGGCGACGCCGAGATCGGCGTCCTCGAGGACGATGGTGGCGGACTTGCCGCCCAGCTCGAGGAAGACGCGCTTCATGGTCGCGGCGCCCTTCTCCATGATGCGCTGCCCGACCGCGGTCGAGCCGGTGAACGAGATCATGTCGACCTTGGGCGACAGGGTCAGCTCCTCGCCGATCAGGTGGTCCGACGACGTCACGACGCTCACCACGCCGGCCGGGATGTCGGTCTGCTCGGCGATCACCCGCCCGAGCAGGGTCGCATTCCAGGGCGTGTCCGGGGCGGGCTTGAGCACCACGGTGTTGCCGGTCGCCAGCGCCTGACCCAGCTTGTGCGAGGTGACCTCGAAGGGGAAATTCCACGGGACGATCGCGCCCACCACGCCGACCGGCTCGCGCCAGATGCGCCGCGAGTCGACCGAGCCCTGCAGGTTCGTGGCGTCGGGCAGCACCGTCTCCCACTCGAACTCGTCGATCTCCTTGGCCGGCCAGGCGAACGCCTCCGAGATCGGCGCGTCCAGCTGGGGGCCCTGCGTCGTCATGCGCGGACACCCGACCTCGAGGATCAGCTGCTCGCGGAGCTCTTCGTGCTCGCCCTGGAGCGCCTCGTGGAGTTGCTCGAGGCAGCGCTTCCGGAAGGCGTGGTTCGTCGACCAGTCCGTCTCGTCGAAGGCCCGGCGGGCGGCGTCGATGGCGCGCTGCATCTCGGCGCCCGAGGCGTCCGCCACCTCCCCGATGACCTCCTCGGTGGCGGGGTTGACGTTCTCGAAGGTCTTGCCGGAGTCGGCCTCGACCAGCTTCCCGTCGATGAGCATCCGCCGCTCGGGGTTGACCTTCACTGCGTCGCTCACGGGTGTCATCCTCTCGTCGTCCGGATCACCCAGGTCACGACGGCAGGCGAAGCCGGCGACGACACGAAATGCCGCGCGCTCGTGCCTGGGAGGCCTCGTTCGGGAGGGTATCTGACTTTGACGTCGCCGTCAAAAACGAGGAAAATCCCGGTTCCCGGCCGCCGGTGCCACAGTGGTGGGCCCGCCGCCCGAGGAGGATGGAGACCCCGATGTTCACCATTTCTGCGTTCGTCGACGCGCTCACGCTCGAAGAGGTCGGCACGGATCGCTACCGGGCCACCAGCCTCAGCTCCGCGCACGGCGTCGTCTTCGGAGGGCAGCTGCTGGCGCAGTCGGTCATGGCCGGCCTGGCCGGGCAGGAGGGGAAGTCGGTCAAGACGATCCACACCGTCTTCGCCCGCGGCGCGTCACCCGAGACCCCCCTCGAGATCGAGGTCGACCGCATGCACAGCGGCCGGTCGGTGGCCAGCAGCACGGTGACGATCCGCCAGGGCGACACGCTGGTGACGCGGTCGCTCGTCCTGCTGAGTGCCGAGGAGCCGGACGTGATCCGGCACGCCGACGCGCCGCGCTCGACGGCGGGGCCCGACGAGGCCGGCGGCACGGTGCGCGGCGAGGGAGCCTGGGAGATCCTCATCGTCGGGGACGTGGACATCAGCGACCCGGATCTGGTCGGTCCGCCCGAGCTCGACGCCTGGGTCCGCTTCGCCGGCGCACCCGACGATGCCGCCACGGATCAGGCGCTCGTCGCCTACTCCACCGACGGCTTCCTGATCGGGACCGCCATGCGGCCGCACGCCGGCGTCGGCCAGGCCCAGGCGCACCAGACGCTGTCCACGGGTGTGCTCAGCCACACGCTCACCTACCACGAGCCCTGCCCGGCGGCGGAGTGGCATCTCCTGCAGCAGCGGAGCTCGTACGCCGGGCACGGCCGCAGCTACGGGATGGGCGACATCTTCCGGCGCGACGGCCAACTGGCGGCCTCCTTCGTCCAGGACGCCATGATCCGGGCCCGCGCGGGAGGCGCCGGCAAGCTCTGATCGGCCGCGCGGCGCGGCGCGGCCGCACGGGTGCGGCCCGACCGTCAGACCGCGGCGTGGCGCGCCAGCTGGCGCGCCAGCCAGTCGTCCTTGCAGTGCTCGATCAGCCGCACGGCGGCCGAGCCGGGTGCCAGCTGGTACACGTGCGGGAGGCCGGCGACCACGTGCAGCTCGCACGGGACCCCGGCCTGGTTGATCCGTTGCGCGTAGTCGATGTCCTCGTCGCGGAAGCCGTCGATGGCGCCGACCACCACGCACGTGGGCGGGAGGCCCGCCAGGTCCGTCGCCCGGGCGGCGGCGGCGTAGATCGGGACGTCACCCGAACCGAACAGCCCGCCGAGATACGAGCGCCAGCCGAACTCGTTGGACGCGGCGTTCCACACGTAGAGCCCGTCGGCCACGATCGAGGGAGTCGTCTGGCGGTCGTCGAGCATGGGGCAGTCGAGAAGCTGGAAGGCCAACGGCACCTCGCCGCGGTCGCGTGCCAGCAGGCCCAGGCCCGCCGCCAGCCCGCCGCCGGCACTGATGCCGTAGGTGCCGATGCAGCCCGCATCGATGCCGAGTTCGTCGGCGTTGTCGTGGGCCCAGCGCAAGGCCGCGTAGCAATCATCGAGCGGTCCCGGGTAGGGCGTCTCGGGCGCCAGCCGGTACTCGACGGACACGCCGACGACACCCAGGGCGGGGCACCAGCGATCGAGCAGCGCGTCGTCCATGGCGTAGGAGCCGATGATGTAGCCCCCGCCGTGAATGGTGAAGAGCGCGGGCAGACGGCCCTCGGCGCCGGCGCTCCGATGCACCCGCACCGGAATGGGTGGGTCACCCCCCGTCAGCGACGGCACCTGGTGGTCGGTGCGGACCACGGCGTCGGACAGCTCCGCCGGGGGGAAGGCCGAGCTGCGCACGGCGGCGATGGTGTCGGCCGAGAACGGCGGCAGGTCGAAGCCGCCGAGGATGGGGCCGAGCTCGGGCTCCAGCAGCCCGCGCACGTCCACCGCCGGCCGGGCCGGCCCGCTCGTTGTCGCGTCGTTCATGCGAGTGTCACTCCTCCGCTGCGGATGGCGGCCATGGTGCCGCCGTCGATGGTGAGATCGATGCCCGTGATGTAGCGCGCTTCGTCCGAGAGCAGGAAGGCGACACCGGCCGCCACCTCTTCGGGGCGGCCCTCGCGCGCCAGGGCGGACGACTGCACGAGCAGGGCCATGACGTCGTGGGCGTCAGCCTCCTGGCGCCCCATGGGTGTGTCGATCACGCCCGGCGTGACCGAGCAGATGCGGCCGCCCAACCGTCCGAGCGGGACCGCCTCGCGCCGGACCAGCCGGTGCACGCCGCGCTTGGCCCACGTGTAGGCCAGGCCGGGGTCCTCGATGTCGGGGCCGACGGCCTCGCGGATGCGGGCCAGGAAGTCGGGGTCGAGCGGCACGTCGAGCGCGGCGTCGGCCGGCAGGTCCGTGTCGGGCAAGGCCAGCGACGCCGAAATGGAGGCGAAGCAGACGATGGCGGTCCCCTCGGTGACGAGGGGGCGACAGGCCTCGACCAGAAGGGCCGTGCCGACGAGGTCGACCCGCATGACCTGCTCCCAGGCCGCCATGGTCGGCGACACGCCGGCGGCGTGGGCGACGGCGCGCAGCGCACCGAGCTCGGAGGCCCGGGCGGCCAGGCGGGCGATGCCGTCGGCATCGCCGACGTCGAGGACATAGGGCTCCACCTCGGCCCGCTGCCCGGCGCCCGCGATGATGTCGGCCTGGGTGCTCAGCAGGACCTCGTCCCGATCCACCAGGATGAGGTCGTCGACCAGATCCGCCATCCGCGCCGCGCAGGCCGCCCCCATGCCGCGTGCCGCGCCCGTCACGATCCCCACAGTCATGTGCCGCGTCCTCCCCGACCGATGGCCGGACCGGACGTTACCCCGGCGCCGGCGCGCCGCGACAGGGACCGCCGGAGACCGCGACGGGTGGCGACCGGTAGTGTCGCCCGCACTCGACGACTGAGCACTGAGGAGGGACGCGCGTGTCAGAGGAACTCGGCGCCGACGGGCTGCGCTTCGAGCGCGAGGGCGCGGTCGCCTGGTGCGTGATCGACCGGCCCCAGGCCCGCAATGCCTTCACCCCCGCCATGTACTTCGGCATCAAGCTGGCCGTGAACATCGTGAACGAGGACCCGGACCTTTCGGCCCTGATCATCACGGGCACCGGCGACGTCTTCGCTCCCGGCGGGGACCTGGGCGGGCGCACCGATCCGGGGGACGCGCCCACGCCGAACATCGGTGCCGACATGCTCCCCTTCCTCACCATCAGGGACAGCCGGGCGCCGGTGGTCTCCGCCGTCAACGGCATCTGCCAGGCCGGCGGCCTCCTGGTCGCCATGCTGAGCGACATCGCCGTCGTGAGCGACCGCGCCACCTTCCGTGTGCCCGAGCTCCTGCGGGGCATCCCCGACGCCACCTATGCCGCCGTGCTGCCGGCCCACGTCGGGCTGGCGGTCGCCCGCGACCTCCTGCTGTCGGCCCGGCGCTTCGATGCCGCCGAGGCGCTGCGGCTCGGGTTGATCGCCCGGGTGGTGCCCCACGAGGAGCTCCGCGCCGCGGCGCTGCAGGCCGTCGGCGAGATCCTCCAGACGCCGCCCCTGGCGCGCATGCACGTGAAACGGATGCTCAACGAGCGCTACGGGCTCATCGACTACCAGACCATGTTCGGGTCCCTGGCCGATTCGCCCGAACCGCGCGAGGGGATGCAGGCCTTCATGGAGAAGCGGGCGCCGAGCTGGGTCCCCGCGGAGTTCGCCTAGCCGGACGGCGTCCCCCGGCCGGAGGGATGCGGCGACGCGGTCAGGCCCGCTGCACCGCGGCGAGGCAGAACGACGTGACGCGCTCGACCTCGGCGCGCGTCGGCTGCACCTGCTGCCACAGGCAGTCCGACAGCAGACCGAGGGCCGCGTGCGCGGCCAGCGCGGCATCGAGCGCGGGTGCCGCGCTGCCCAGGGCCGCGAAGGGTTCCCGCAGGAGGGACGCCAGCGGCGCACTGGCGAAGTGGCGCCCGGCCGCCGGCCCGCCTCCGAGCGCGCTGGCGTTCCACAGCACCGCCAGCGTCGTGGCCGCGATGTCCTCGTCGGCCTGGGCCAGGACACCGCGGACCCAGCGCCGCACCTGGCCCTCCGGGGTCGGGTCCTTGGCCATCTGGTGGGCCAGATAGCTCTGGAGGCGTTCGCCGCCGTCTTCGAGGATCGCCGTGACCAGGGCGTCCTTCGAGCGGAAGTGACGGTAGAAGGCGTCGTTGGACAGCCCCGCCTCGGCCACGATGTCGGCCACCCGGGGGCGGGACGAGGTGCCGCAGCGGCGGATGACCTCGAGCGCCGCATCGAGCAGGCGCCGCACCTCGCTGGCGTACTGGTCCTCCCGCTTGGCCAGGCTGCGACGGACGATGCGGCCCGTCACGTCGTCGGGCCCGGTCGCGTCCGGCGCCGAGGTTGGTATTGCGTTCTTGATAGCCAGAATCATATTCTGATTCCCGACCGAGGGAGGGTTGGCACATGGCCTGGGACTTCGAGACCGATCCTGAGTACCAAGCGAAGCTCGACTGGGTGGACCAGTTCGTGCGCGAGGAGATCGAGCCGCTCGACCTCGCGTTCCCGCACCTCCAATTCGTGCCGCTGGAGGGGAAGCGCCGGGAGGCGATCGACCCGCTGAAGGAGGAGGTGCGGCGCCAGGGCCTGTGGGCCACGCACCTGGGGCCCGAACTGGGCGGGCAGGGCTTCGGGCAGCTGAAGCTGGCGCTCTTGAACGAGATCCTGGGCCGGTCGCAGTGGGCCTCGGTCGTGTTCGGCTGCCAGGCGCCCGACACCGGCAACGCCGAGATCATCGCCCACTACGGCACGGACGAGCAGAAGGAGCGTTACCTGCAGCCGCTGCTCAACGGCGAGTGCTTCTCGAGTTACTCCATGACGGAGCCGCACGCCGGCGCCGACCCCACCCTCTTCAAGACCCAGGCGGTCAAGGACGGCGACGAGTGGGTGATCAACGGCTGGAAGTACTTCTCGTCCAACGCCAAGACGGCGTCGTTCCTCATTGTGATGGCGGTGACCAACACCGACGTCAGCCCCTACAAGGGCATGTCGATGTTCCTGGTGCCGACGGACACGCCCGGCGTGCACATCGTGCGCAACGTCGGGCTCTTCGGCGAGCCCGTCAACGAGGGGTCCCACGCGCTGATCCACTACGAGGACGTGCGCGTGCCCGCGGAGGCCTTGCTGGGCGGCGAGGGCCAGGCCTTCGTCATTGCGCAGACGCGTCTCGGCGGCGGGCGGATCCACCACGCCATGCGCACCATCGGCATGGCGCAGAAGGCCATCGACATGATGTGCGAGCGCGCGCTCAGCCGGGAGACGGCCGGCAGCAAGCTGGCCGACAAGCAGTTCGTGCAGGGCTACATCGCGGACTCCTACGCCCAGCTGATCCAGTTCCGGCTCTTCGTGCTCTACACCGCGTGGGAGATCGACAAGTACAACGACTACAAGCGCGTGCGCAAGGACATCGCGACGGCGAAGGTGGTCATGCCCACGGTGCTGCACGACATCGCCTGGCGGGCCATGCAGATCCATGGCGCGCTCGGGACCACCAACGAAATGCCCTTCATGGGCATGGTGCACGGCGCCGCCGTCATGGGGCTGGCCGACGGTCCCACCGAGGTGCACAAGGTCACGGTCGCCCGGCAGGTGCTGCGTGACTACAAGGAGAGCGACGACATCTGGCCCACCCAATGGCTGCCCAAACGGCAAGAGGCGGCCGTGGCGAAGTACGGCCAGTACATGGAATTGGAGGTCGGGAACCTGTGAGCATGACCGAGGAGTCCGCACCGGCCGGCGACGTGCCGACCATCGCCGACGTCGAGACGCTGACGGCCTGGCTCGACACCCAGGGCCTCGGGGTCGGGGCGCCGCTCGAGCACGGCTACATCTCGGGCGGCAGCCAGAACGAGATCTACGAGCTGCGGCGCGGCGACCTGCACTGCGCCATGCGCATCCCCCCGGCGAGCGCCCCCGCTTCGCGCGACGACGGCATTGTGCGTGAATGGCGCATCATCGAGGCGCTGACCGGGACGAACGTCCCCCACACCGACGCGGTCGCCTTGTGCACCGATCAGTCGGTGCTGGGACGGACCTTCTACCTCATGGGCTTCGTCGACGGCTGGTCCCCCATGTCCACCCGGCGCGAGTGGCCGGCGCCCTTCGACACCGATCTGGCAGGAACGCCGCGGCCTCGCCTTCCAGCTGGCCGAGGGCATCGCCCTCCTGGGCAACGTCGACTGGCAGGCCAAGGGCCTGAGCGACCTCGGGCGTCCCGACGGCTTCCACGAGCGCCAGGTGGACCGCTGGACCGCGTTCCTCGAGCGCATCAAGGGCCGGGAGCTGCCGGGCTTCGAGGAGGCGGCCGCCTGGCTGCGGGCCCACCGCCCCATCGACTACATCCCGGGCCTCATGCACGGCGACTACCAGTTCGCCAACGTGATGTTCGAGCACGGCGCGCCGGCGCGGCTGGCCGCCATCGTCGACTGGGAGATGGGCACGGTGGGCGATCCCAAGCTCGACCTGGGCTGGGTGATGCAGGGCTGGCCCGACGACACCAGCGAGGACACCTCGGGCGGGTACGTCGACATGACGGGCATGCCCTCGAGGGACGAGATGCTCGACCACTACGCCACCACGTCGGGACGCCAGGTCGACGACATCGACTACTACTGCGTCCTGGCCAAGTGGAAGCTGGCCGTCGTGCTGGAGCAGGGCTTCCAGCGGGCCGGCGACGACGAGAAGCTGCAGGCGTTCGGGCCCATTGTGCTCGACCTCATGCAGGCGGCCGCAGACCTGGCCGAGTCGACCGACTACGCGGTCGTGGCCCCGGCGTGACGCGTCGCTGATGCGCGCCGCGCTGGTCCCCCGCTACGGCGGCCCCGACGTGGTGACGGTGACCGACATTGCGGTGCCCACCCCGGGCGCCGGCGAGGCCAGGGTCCGCGTGCACGTGGGCGCGGTCAACTTCCCCGACGTGCTGGTGATCGCCAAC
Organism: uncultured Acidimicrobiaceae bacterium; assembly: GCA_963843365.1. GTDB lineage: Bacteria > Actinomycetota > Acidimicrobiia > Acidimicrobiales > RAAP-2 > Bog-473. Next base: position 811,887 of record CAWJKG010000002.1, read on the forward strand.
ACGTACCAGATGTCCGCTCCCCTGCCCTTCGTGACGGGCAGCGAATTCGCCGGCGTGGTGGCGGAGCTGGGCGAGGGCGTGACCCACGTGGCCGTCGGCCAACGCGTCTTCGGCTCCTGCTTCATCGGCGCCTTCGCGGACGAGGTGGTCGTCGGCGCCGGCGCGCTGACCCCCATTCCCGACGAGGTGGACGACCGCGTGGCGGCCGCCTTCGGCGTGGCCTACAAGACGGCGTACCACGTGCTCCGCTCCGTGGCGGCGCTGCAGCCGGGCGAGGAGCTCATCGTGCTCGGGGCCGGCGGGGGCGTCGGCTCGGCGGCGGTGCAGCTCGGCGCCGCCCTGGGCGCCACCGTCACGGCCGTCGCCTCCTCCGCGGAGAAATTGCAGGCGGCCCGGGCCTGCGGCGCGGCGCGGCTGATCGACCACACGGCCGGCGACCTGCGCCAGGCACTGCGCGACGCGCTGCCCGGCGGCGCCGACGTCGTCGTCGACCCGGTCGGCGGCGACCTGGCCGAGCCCGCCCTGCGCGCGCTCCACTACGGCGGCCGCTTCGTGACCGTGGGCTACGCCGGCGGCGCCATCCCCCGCATCCCCCTGAACCTCGTGCTGCTGAAGGGCGTCCACATCCTCGGCTTCCAATTCCGTGACTTCGCCCTGCACCAGCCGGAGGACATGGCCCGCAACGACCGCGAGCTCCTGGACCTCCTGACCTCGGGCCGCGCCGCCCCGTACATCGGGGCCGAATTCGGCCTGGCCGACGTGGTGGACGCCCTGCGCCACGTCGGCGACGGCCAGGCGGTGGGCAAGGTGCTGGTGCAGGTGACCCCTCCGGGCTGAGGCCCGGCGGATCCGGGAGGCGGCCCCGCCAGGGGCAGGGCTATTGTCGACATTGATGTCAGTTTCAGGTTTTGAGAACCGTCCGGCTCGCCTCCGAGCAGGGTGGACAGAGGGAGGCTTCGGGTGACGACGGCAGTGATGGAGGGCGTCCGCGTCCTGGAAGTGGCCGAGCACACGTTCGTGCCGGCGGCCTCGGCGCTGCTGGCCGACTGGGGCGCCGACGTGATCAAGATCGAGCCGATCGAGCGCGGGGACGCCATGCGCGGCCTGGCCAGCACCGGCGTCGTCTCCATCAGCGGCGACGTCCACGCACTGCTCGAACACTCCAACCGGGGCAAGCGCAGTCTCGGCCTGGACCTCACCACCCCCGAAGGCCTCGACATCCTCTACAAGCTGACCGCCACGGCCGACGTGTTCCTGACCAACAAGCTGCCCGGTGTGCGCAAGAAGCTCCACATTGAGCCGGACGAGATCCGCGCGCACAACCCGAACATCATTTACGTGGCCGGCACCGGACAGGGCGAGCGTGGACCCGACGCCGACAAGGGCTCCTACGACTCCCTGTCGTTCTGGTTCCGTCCGGGCGTCTCCCTCGGCGGCACGCCGGCCGACTCCGACCAGCTCGCCGGCCCTCCGGCGCCGGGCTTCGGGGACTCCATCGGCGCCATGACCATCGCCGGCGGCATCATGGGCGCCCTCTTCCACCGGGAGCGCACGGGCGAGGCCACCACCGTCGACGTCTCGCTCCTCGGGACCGGCATGTGGGCCATGGGCCAGGCCTACGCCCTCTCGCTCGTCACCGACATCCCCTGGCGGGGCCCTCCGTCGACCGCGCCGCGGCTGAACCCGCTGGTCCGCAACTACACGGCCAAGGACGGCCGCTCCCTGTCGATCTGCTGCCTCCAGGTCGCCCGCTACTGGGCCGAGCTGTGCGTCGCCGTGGGGAAGCCCGAGCTCGGGACCGACCCGCGCTTCGCGGACCACGCCGGGTTGATGGAGAACAGCCTGGCGGCGCAGGCGGCGATGGAGGAGGCCTTCGCCGAGCGGCCGCTGGCCGAGTGGCGCGAGCGGCTGGCCGACTTCACCGGCCAGTGGTGCGTCGTGCAGGACACGCTCGAGGGAGCGGTCGACCCCCAGAGCGTCGCCAACGGGTACATCCAGGACTGCGAAACCGCGGGCGGCACACCGTTCAAGCTCGTGGCGGCGCCCGTGCAGTTCGGCGGGGAGCCGGCACCGGCGCGACGGGCCCCCGAGTACAACGAACACGGGGACGCCATCCTCGAGGAGATCGGGGTCGACTGGGATACCATCGTCGACCTCAAGGTCCGCTCTGTCGTCGGTTGAAATCTGTCGTTTGGTTGCCACGCGGACGCGCGCACTAGGAGGGAAAGAGACATGGGTCTGTTCGATGCATTCCGTTACGACGGGAAGCGAGTCCTCGTTGTCGGGGGCGCCACCGGCATGGGCGCGGCCACGGCCGCGCTGGCGCAGGACGCCGGGGCCGAGGTCGTCGTCATGGACTTCGCCGAGGTGAAGCTGCCCGGCGCCAAGGCCATCCACGTGAACCTGGCCGAGGAGGCGTCCATCGACGCTGCGGTCGACGAGTGCGGCGGACCGATCCACGCGCTGTTCTCGTGCGCCGGTGTGGCCGACGGCACGCCCGGGATCGAGAAGATCAACTTCGTCGGTCACCGGCACCTCATCAACCGCATGCTGGCCGGCGACATGCTGCCGCGGGGCTCGGCCATCGGCTTCATTTCGTCGGCGGCCGGCCTGGGCTGGGAGGCCAGCCTGGGCGAAATCAAGGAGTACCTCGACACGCCCGACTTCGACTCCGGCGCCGCCTGGGCCCAGGAGCACGGCTACGCCGACTACTTCCACTCGAAGCAGGCGGTGTGCGCCTACGTGGCCCGCGAGGCCTTCCCGCTGCTCAAGCGGGGCATCCGCATCAACGCCATCTGCCCCGGCCCCACGGACACGCCGCTGGCCCAGGCCAACGCCGAGATGTGGCTCGGCTTCGGCGCCGACTACCGCGAGGAGACGGGCATCGGGGCCTCGACACCGTTGGAGCAGGCGTACCCGCTGGTCTTCCTCTGCAGCGATGCGGCGGCGGCCATCTCGGGCATCACGCTCATCAGCGACGTGGGCTACGTGAGCTCGGGGATCACGAACTCCTTCCCGCCGGCCAACGCGGCCGCCGGGTTCCTGCTGGCCCGCACCTGGGACTGACGGCTCAGGAGTTGTCGGACGCGGCCGGCTTCTCCGGTCGCCAGTAGGCGGCCAGCAGCCCGAGCGCGCCCAACACGCCGGCACCGAAGGCGATGCCGAAGCCGGGCCAGCCCCACAGGTCCTGCAGCGTGCTCACGTGGCCGTCGATGCTCCACTGGCCGGGACCGATGGTGCCGATGGCGATGGCGACGAGCGTGAGGGTCACGACGTACTCGTAGCCCTCGCCGGGCCGGAAGATGAAGAAGCCGTTCTTCATGTGGTTGGTGATGAAGGCCACCGTCATGACCCCGACGACACCCGCGGCGGCGATCGGGGTGAAGAAGCCGAGCACGAGCGCGGCGCCCGCGGCCACCTCGACCAGGCTGGCCATCCAGGCGTGCAGGATGCCCGGCTTCATGCCGAGGGACTCGAACCAGCGCGCCGTCCCCTCGATCTTGCCGCCGCCGTAGATGTGGTTGATGCCGTGCGCCAGGAAGACGACCCCGACCGTCACCCGGAGGATCAGCAGCGCCATGTTGACGGAGGATGTGCTCAGGTCCCCCAGGATCACGTGTGTCACGCTCGCACCTTTCCTCTCATGCGTCTCTGGTCATGCGTCTCTGGCGCCGCATGCGTCGCATGCGTCGACGGGACCGGATGGCCCCGGTGGCGGCCTCGCCCCCGCAGGATCTTCGGCGACAACGCCCCTCCCCATCAACTCGGCCGCCCGGCCGTGAGGGGCGGCCGCCGGTCAGGCGCCCTTGTAGACCCGGCCGTCCTTCATCACGAAGGTCACCTGCTTGGTCACCGTGATGTCCCGGGTCGGGTCACCCGGCACCGCGATGACGTCGGCCAGGAAGCCCGGGGCGAGCTGCCCCAGGTCGTGGGCCCGCTCGACCAGATCGGCGCTGGTCAGCGTGGCCGCCTGCAGGGCCTGCGTCGGCGTCATGCCCCGGTCGACCATGGCGACGAGCTCGTCGGCCTGGGTCCCGTGCGGAATGGCCGGCGCGTCGGAGCCGCAGGCGATCTTGACGCCGGCGGCGAGCGCCTTGGCGAACATCTGCCGGGCCTGCGGGAAGATCTCCGCCGCCTTCTTCTGCAGAATCGGGTGGATGCGGTCGATGGCCATGTGGTCGGCCAGCGCTGTCGTCCCGACCAGGAAGGTGCCCGACCGCGCCATCAGCTCGACGGTGTCGTCGCTGGCCAGCGACCCGTGCTCGATGCAATCGACGCCGGCGCGGATGCACGCCCGGATGCCGGCGTCGCCGTGCGCGTGGGCGGCCACCCGCAGGCCGTTGCGGTGCGCCTCGTCGACGATGGCGACGAGCTCCTCGTCGGAGTACTGCTGGGCGCCGGCCGCGGAGCTGAACGACATGACGCCGCCCGAAGCCGAGATTTTGATCAGCTTGGCCCCGTACTTCATCTGGTAGCGCACCGACTTGCGCACCTCCGCCACGCCGTTGGCGATGCCCGACTCGACGCTCTGCGGCATGATGCCCGGGGCCAGCCCCTGGAACATGGTGGGGTCCAGGTGGCCGCCGGTGGGCGTGATGGCGTGCCCGGCCGGGAAGATGCGTGGACCCGGGAACCATCCCTGGTCCACGCCCTTGGCGAGATCGACGTCGAGGAGGAACCCCGCCGTGTACACCATCAGGCCGAGATTGCGGACGGTGGTGAACCCGGCCATGAGCGTCGTGTTGCAGTTCACCACCCCGCGCAGGGTCCGGTAGACGGGCGAGTCCTTCACCCCGTGCATCGGGTCCGGCAGCCCGTCGGGGCCGCCCGGGCCCCCGATGAGCATGTTGAGCTCCATGTCCATCAGGCCGGGCAGCAGGGTCACGTCGCCGAGGTCGATGACGGTCGCCGCCGCGGGCAGCTCGTCCGGGCCGACGGCCACGATCCGGTTCCCGTCGACCACGATCACGCCCGGCGAGCGGACCTCGCCGCTGACGACGTCGAGCCAACGGTCGGCTCGCAGAACAGTGGTGTCGCTCATTGCGCCCTCCTCTTCGACTCTGCCGGACCGCTCACCGGATCGGCTCGTCGCCGCTCATGGTCGTCCGGTGCATCTCGCGGGCCGAGGAGGGGTCGTAGGGAAGGGCGCGGTGCATGACGCCGGTGTTGTCCCACAGCACGAGGTCCCCCACCGCCCACTCGTGCCGGTAGACGCGCCCGGGCACCGTGGCCCGCTGCAGCAGGTCGGCGAGCAACGACGCGCCATCGGCGTCACTCAGGCCCACGACACGCGCCGCCGAGACGCCGATGACGAGCGAGCGGCGCCCGGACCGGTGGCGCCACACGAGCGGGTGCTCCTTGTCCGGCTTGGCCCGCCAGCGGGCCACCTCCTCCGCCGTGGGGTCGGGGTGCACCAGGCGCTGCGAGGCCTCGAAGGAGTGCACGACGCGGAGGGTCTCGAACGCCTCCTTCTCGGCGTCACTCAGGTCGTCGTAGGCGGCATACGTGCTGGCGAATTCCGTCTCGCCCCCGACGGCGGAGACGGTGCGCGCACAGCATGGTGGCCTTGGTGGGGACGTCGTCCTGGGCGCCGTCGATGTGCCAGTGGAACGTGCCCGGGGTGTAGGCGGCCGTCGGGCTCCTCGCCGGATCGAGCGACACGACGTAGATGGAAGGCGCGGCGGCCGGCTCCGCCTTGCCCACGTCGTCGAGCTTCTTCGAGAACGCCACCTGTGTCTCGTCGTCGACGTGCAGCCCGCGGAAGACCAGGACGCCGTGCTGCTCGAGCGACTCCATGCATGCGGCGGGCAAGCCGCTGTCGTGCGCCAGCCGGTCCCGATCGACCCCGAGCACCTCCGCCCCGACCGTGGCGCCGAGCCGTTCGGTCTGCAGGGTGCGGGTGGTCATGGCGCGGGATCGGTCATACGTACCAGCCGCCGTTCACGTTGATCTGCTGGCCCGTGATGTACCCCGCCTCCTCGGAGCAGAGGAAGACGCAGGTGACCGCCACGTCCTCGGGCGTGCCCAGACGGCGCAGGGGCGCCGCGGGCGATCACCGCGTCCACGTCCATGGCGCCCGACAGAATCGGCCGCCGCATCATGGGGGTGTCGATGACGCCGGGCGGGATGGTGTTGACCGTGATGCCCTTCGGGGCGAGGTCGAGGGCCAGCGCCTTGGTGAAGGCGATGACGCCACCCTTGGACGCCACGTAGTGCGCCATGCGGCGCGTGCCCGACTGGGCCGACGACGACGAGATGGTCACGATGCGTCCCCACCCGGCCTCGATCATGTCGGGCACGGCGGCCTGGGTGCAGTGGAAGGTCCCGGTCAGGTTGACCGCCAGCATGCGGTCCCATGCCTCGGGCGTGATGTCGAGGAAGCTCTCGAACCCCTCGATCCCGGCGCTGGTCACCATGATCTCGACCGGCCCGAGGGCGGCGCGGACCCGGTCGAGGGCGGCTTCGACGGCGGCGCGGTCGCTCACGTCCACCGGCACGGCGCAGGCGGTCCCGCCCGATGCGGTGACCTCGTCGGCCACCGCGGCCGCGGCCTCCTCGTCGATGTCGAGCACGGCGACGCGGCGTCCCGCGTCGGCCAGCCGGCGGCAGATGGCCTGTCCCATGCCGGACCCACCGCCCGTGACCACCGCCACGCGACTCATCGACGACCGCTGCTTCCCACGTGGGCCTCCCCGTCGTTCCGTCCCTCTGCCAGCCCGAATGCCTGCCGGTAGAGTGGTCGGATGTTATTGACAGTGCAAAATCCTGTCAAGCGTTCCTAGCAGCTGGCGATAGCACCATGTACTGTTTCTGAGAACATCATTTCCGGAAGAAAGGGGCCCCGGGATGCGCATGGGTCTGCAGGTGAGCGCCGACCGCGGCCGCTACGCCACCAAGGTGGAGAAGCTCCAGGCCGACGCCCGCTGGGCGGACGAGGCCGGACTGGACTCGGTCTGGACCCCGCAGATCCCCGACGAGTTCGACGTCATGACGGCGGCCACCCTCCTGGGCGCGGCGACGACGCGGATCGAGGTGGGGACCGCGATTGTGCCGCTGCAGCCCCGGCACCCGATCGTGCTGGCCCAACAGGCGTTGTCGAACCAGGCGGTCTGCCGGGGCCGCTTCACCCTGGGCCTCGGCGTCTCGCACCACTGGATCATTGCGGACATGCTCGGCCTCCCCTACGAACGCGGGGCCACGACCATGCGCTGCTACCTCGACGTGTTGGATCAGGCCCTGCGCGGGCCCGGCATGGTGGACGTGCAGAACGAGCTGTTCTCCATCCACAACCCGCTCGACATCACCGACATCGCGCCGACGCCGGTGATGATCGCCGCCCTCGGACCGGTGATGCTCCAACTGGCGGGCGAGCGGGCGGCCGGCACCACGCTGTGGCTGGCCGACGAGCGCACCATCGGATCGCACGTCGTGCCCACCATCACCAGGGCCGCCGAAGCGGCGGGCCGGCCCGCACCGCGCATCCTCGCCGGAGTCCCGGTCTGCCTGTGTCGCGACGACGAAATTCCGGCCGCCGTGGCGCGCACGAACCGGACGCTCAGCGAGGTGGAGGCTTCCCCGAACTACGTCCGCCTCATGGAACACGGCGATGCCCGCACCATCGGCGACGTCCTGGTCTGCGGCAGCGAGACCACCATGGAGAAGCGCCTGCGCAGCTTCGCCGACGCCGGCCTCACGGACTTCAACGCGCGGATCGTGCCGTTGGGAGAGGGCCGGGACGAGCTGAAGGCCTCGGCCGAGCGGACCCGTGCCTTCCTGGCCTCGGTGGCGCCGTCGCTGCGCGAGAGGGCGTAGTCGTCGGGTTCAGGCGCCGGTGTGCAGCACGATGCCGGCGGACAAGAACTCCCACAGCTGGGTGGAGGCGTGGTCGGGGTCGGGCGCACCGTCGATCCCGCTGATGGTCTGCGCGTAGGCGGCGTTGAACATGATCGTCGAGAGGATCACGCCGGCGACCTCCACGTGATTGAGACCGGGCCGGATGTCTCCTTCCAGCGAGGCCTCGTCGAGCACCTTCTCGAGCAGCGTCACGAGAGGGACGAAGGCACGGGAGGCCTCCGTCTGGTGCGCGGTGAGCAACTGGTGGCAGAACTCGGCCATCACCGGCGTCGGGTTGTTCTTCGACGCCCGCCCCTTGGGCGCGGGCAGGCACATGCGGTAGTACTCGACCACGAACGTGTGTAGTTGCTCGAGGGGCGCGCTCTGCCGGTTGATCTGTTCTTCGAGTCGGTCCGCCGTGGACAGGATCGCCTCGTCGAAGAGCGCCAGCAGCAGCTCGTGCTTGCCGGCGAAATACTGGTAGAAGCTGCGCAGCGACTGTCCCGAGCGGTCCACCACCTCCTGAACGGTGAACTCCTTCCCCGACTCGGCACGGGCCAGGAGCTCGAACCCGGCATCGAGGAAGCGCTGCACCCTGCCCTCGCTGCGCAGCCGGGCCGAGTCGAGCGAGCGCGCCACCGCCAGGTCGCGGCGGCGGACCGGTTCGTTGGCCGCGGGGGCGCCTGCCGTGGGGTCGTCGACTGCCATGGCAGCAGCTTAACGATTGTTGTCCCAATTTGAGAGTACGACTCTCCCCAGCCCGGCGCGCGCTGCGCAGGAATTCGAAAAGTGGATTCCCTCCCCCGGCCTGGTCTCGCTGCCGGCCGGGTGCCTCCGAGGCATGTGAACCGTTCATTGCAGTTTTAGAGAATGCTGTTATCGTGACGACGAATTCGAGGCAGGAGGCCGGGGTGGCAGAGGACACAGGCGCACGGCCGATGGACCCGTCGCAGCGGGCGGACATCGCCGAGATCGAGCAGCTGCTCGCCCGTTACGCCCTCGGCATGACCCGCGACGACATCGAGGCCGTCGTCGACGTGTTCACCCCCGACGGGACCTACAGCGCCTTCGGGGACACGTACGCGCTCGAGGATTTCCCCGCGCTGGTCGCCGCCGCACCCAAGGGCCTCTTCCTGACCGGCACGCCGGTGGTGGAACTCGACGGGGATGCCGGACGGGGGCAGCAGACCCTGTGCTTCGTCGACCAGACCACGCACGACATGCGGATCGGCTACTACACCGACTCCTACCGGCGGACAGCGCGGGGATGGCGGCTGCACACGCGCTCCATGACCTTCCTCCGCCGCAGCGGCGCGCGCGACCACGGGAAACCGCACGACCCGACCCGTCCCGCCCCCACCGAGGGCTGAGCACTCCACGTGGAGCTCACGGAGTTCAAAGCGGCGGTCGACGCCTGGCTGGACGCGCACGAGAGCGAGCTCGCCCGTGACTTCGCCGGGATCGGGACGCTGGACGAGCAGATGGCCCAGCTGCGCAAGGTCCTCCGTCTCGCCTACGACGCCGGCTTCATGCGCATGGGATGGCCCGAACGCGTGGGGGGGCTGGGCGGCTCGAACCTCCTGCGTGCGTATCTCGGCGAGACCCTGACCGCGCGCGACCTGGTCGAGCCCGGCATCTTCTCCATGCCCGAGGTGCTGGCGCCGACGATGATCGACTACGCGCCCGCCGCGCTGGCGGCGGCCATGGTGCCGCGTCTGCTGCGCGGCGAGGAGATCTGGTGCCAGGGCTTCTCCGAGCCCGGCACGGGGAGCAACCTCGGCTCCCTCGCCTGCCGGGCGGCCCGCACCGACGCGGGCTGGCGCGTCAACGGGCAGAAGGTATGGACCAGCCTGGCGCAGTACGCGCAGCGGTGCGTGCTGCTCACCCGGACCGGCACGCCCGAGTCCGCGCACCGCGGGATCACCGCGCTCTTCGTCGACATGGACAGCGCCGGCATCACGGTGCGCCCGATTCTGGCCATGCACGGAAGCCACGAATTCTGCGAGGTCTTCTTCGACGACGTGCTGGTGCCAGCGGACCGCGTGCTGGGCGAGATCGACCACGGCTGGTCGATCGCCATGGACCTGCTGCCGTACGAGCGCAGCACGGCGCTGTGGCACCGGGCCGCCTACCTCCAGACGCGCTTGGCGCAGCTCGTCGCGCAGGCTCCCCCTGGTGCGCTCGACCCCGCCGCGGTGGGCGAGGCGACGCAGCTGCTGTGGGCGTTCCGGGCCCGGTCCCGGGCGACCCAGCGCCGGCTCGCCGCGGGCGAGACGCTCGGGCCGGAGACCTCGGTCGACAAGGTCCTGGTGGCGTCGGCCGAGCAGGCCGTGTTCGACCTGGTCGGCGAGGGCCTCGGCCTCGACGTCGCTCTGGGGGACGACCCGGCGAGCCAACGCTGGCGCGCCGAATTCCTGTACTCACGCGCCGCCACCATTTACGGCGGGAGCGCGGAGATACAGCGCAACATCATCGCCCGCCGGCTCCTCGACCTCGGAGCAGACCGTTGATGGACGCCGCCGAGCGCGCGCTCTTCGCCGACGGGATCCGACTCGCCACGGCAGGCGCCTTCGACGCCGCGCTCGACGCCGCGCTCGACGCACTGGGCTGGGCCGACGCCCTCGAGGCCGACACGGCCACCGCCGTCGGCCTGCTCTTCGAAGCCCAGGGGGCGACGACGAGCCACTCGTCGGCCCTCGACCGGTTGCTGGCCTTTGCACTCGGCGTCGATGCGGCCGGCGTGGCGGACACCGCCGTGGTGTTGCCGCCGCTCCGCCGGACCGACGCGCCGGGGCAGGTGGCGAACGGCCACTTCGTGGTGGACGGACTGGGCACCGCGGCGCTCGATCGCTGCAGCTCGGTGCTCGTCGTCGCCCAGCGCGCCGACGGTGCCGCGGGGACGGCGCTGCTCGTCGTGGAGCCGGCCCAGCTGCAACGGCGTCCCGTGCAGGGCCTCGACCCGGACCAGGGCCTCTCCCTCGTCACCGGCGCGGTCGAGCAGTCGTCGGTCATCGCCGCGGTGGACTGGCCGGCCGCCGTGGCACTCGGTCAGTTGGCACTCGGGCATCAGCTCGTGGGCACCGGGCGCGCCATGCTGGAGCTGGCGCGCGACCATGCGCTGGCACGCGTCCAGTTCGGGCAGGCGATCGCCGGGTTCCAGGCGGTGCGCCACCGGCTGGCCGAGACCCTGGTGGCGCTCGAGGCAGCGGCCGCATTGCTCGACGCGGCCTGGGAGGAGCGCTCCGTCGTCACCGCGGCCATGGCCAAGGCCTTCGCCGGGCGGTCGGCCCGCGCCGCGGCCCGACACTGCCAGCAGGTCCTCGCCGGCATCGGCTTCACCACCGAGCACCCGCTCCACCGTTCCGTGCGGCGCACGCTCGTGCTCGACCAGCTGCTCGGCGCGGGGAGCGACCTGACCCGCCGGCTCGGGGCCGACGTGCTGCAGCAGGCCACGCTGCCGACCGCCTTCCCGCTCTGACCCTCCCCCACCCGGTGGCGGAGGGGCGGCGACGGGGCGGCCACGGGGCGGCGACGGTCTCGCCGATTATGCTGATCACGCTTTTTGATAATTAGATTTCCATCCGGTGAGACGCAAGCGAGACGGGGGTTGGGCGTGAGCGCAGCGGCACACCACGAGGCGCGGATGCTGGTGGACGGCAAGCTCGTGGAGTCCGAGACGGGCCGGACCTTCGACAACGTCAACCCGGCGACCGAAGAGGTCCTAGGCCAGGTGGCCGACGGGTCGCACGCCGACATGCACCGGGCCATCGACGGGGCCCGGCGCGCCTTCGACGAGACCGACTGGTCCAGCAACCGGGCGTTGCGGGCGCGCTGCCTCACCCAACTGCAGGAGGCGCTCGAGAAGGAGCGGGAGGAGCTCCGCGAGGAGCTGATCCTCGAGGTGGGATGCCCCCGGATGACGACGCACGCCAACCAGCTCGACATCCCGCTGGACGGCGCGCTGCGCTACCCCATCAGGCTGATCGACGAATTCCCCTGGCGCACCGACCTCAGCCCGATGAGTCGACCGCCGGGGCACGACGCAACACCCGCCAGATCTGGAAGGAGCCGGTCGGGGTCGTGGGCGCCATCGTCCCGTGGAACTTCCCGCTGGAGGTCACGCTCAACAAGCTCGGGCAGGCGCTGGCCACGGGCAACACGGTCGTGCTCAAGCCGGCGCCGGACACGCCGTGGAACGCGACCCGGCTCGGTCGCCTCGTCGCCGAGGAGACGGACTTCCCGGCCGGCGTCGCTCAACGTCGTGACCTCCGTCCGACCACCTGGTCGGCGAGGAGCTGACCCTGTCCCCCAAGGTCGACCTGATCTCCTTCACCGGATCGACCGCCGTCGGCAAGCGGATCATGGAGAAGGGCGGCGCCACCCTGAAGCGCGTCTTCCTCGAGCTGGGCGGCAAGTCGGCGACCATCGTGCTCGACGACGCCGACTTCGCCACGTCCGTGCCGTCGGGGATCGCCGTGTGCTTCCACGCCGGCCAGGGCTGCGCCATTCAGACCCGCATGCTCCTGCCGCGCTCGCGCTACGAAGAGGGCGTCGAGATCCTGAAGGCAACGCTGTCGTCGGTCGCCTACGGCGACCCGCAGCGGCCCGACGTCCTGATGGGGCCGCTGATCTCGGCCCGCCAGCGCGACCGCGTGCTCGGCTACATACGACAAGGGCGTGGCGGAGGGGGCGACGCTGGCTCTCGGGGGCGGCCGGCCGGCCGACCTCCCGAGGGGCTGGTTCGTCGAGCCCACGCTCTTCACCGACGTCGACAACGCCATGACGATCGCCCAGGAGGAGATCTTCGGCCCGGTGCTCGTCGTGATCCCCTTCGAGGACGACGACGACGCCGTGCGCATCGCCAACGACAGCGTCTACGGGCTGTCCGGCGGCGTCTTCTCCGGGTCGCTGGAGCGCTCGCTGGCCGTGGCCGAGCGCGTCCGCACCGGCACGTTCGCCGTCAACGGGGGCATGCCGGTCGGGCAGGCCGACATGCCCTTCGGCGGGCTACAAGCACAGCGGGATCGGCCGCCAGAACGGCCTCGCCGGGTTCGACCAGTACCTCGAGACCAAGTCGGTGGCCTGGCCGACGCCGCAGTAGGCCGGCGGGGACCCACGTGACGCGACCACGCCCCGTCCTGCGCGAGCACGGCTACCACTCGCTCCGGGTCGCCCGAGTCGTCCGCGAGACGGCCGACGCCAGCTCCTTCGTCCTGGACGTCCCGGCCGACCTGGCGGAGACCTTCCGCTACCGCCCCGGGCAGTTCTGCACGTTCCGTGTACGCATCGACGGCGTCGAGCAGCTTGCGCTCCTACTCCATGTCGAGCGCGCCGGGCAGGGACGAGGACCTGGCGGTCACCGTCAAGCGCGTGCCGGGCGGGGTGGTCTCCAACTGGTTCATCGACAACGTGCGCGGCCGGGGGACGTGTCGAGCTCACCAAGCCCGCCGGCGTCTTCTGCCCCCAGGAGACCGGGCGCCCGGTGCTGGGCTTCTGCGGCGGCAGCGGCATCACGCCGGTGCATGTCGATCACCAAGACGTGCTCGCGGCGACGCCGCGCCCCGTCCGCCTTCTCTACGCCAACCGTGACCGCGACAGTCGGTCATCTTCGGCGACGACCTGGCGGGCCTTGTGCGCCCGCCACGCCGGAGCGGCTGGAGGTCCGCCGCCACCTCGACACCGACAGCGGGTTCCTGACGGACCGGGGACATCGAGGCATTCGTCGGCGGATCACCCCGAGGCCGACTGCTACATCTGCGGACCGGGCGCCTTCATGGACCTGGTGGAGACCGGCGCTCCGGAGGGCCTCGGCATCGCCCAGGACCGCATCTTCATTGAGCGCTTCCTGGTGGACAGCAGGAGAAGACCGCGGCCGGTCGCATCGACGCCGGAGCCGCCGCGGCGACGGATGCAATGCCTCGCCGACGAGGTGACGGTGATCCTCGGCGGCAAGAAGTCGGTGGTCGGACTATCAGCCCGGTGACACGCTGCTCGAGACGGCACGCCGCGGCGGCCTGCGCCCGCCCTTCTCCTGCGAGGCCGGCAACTGCGCCACCTGCATGGCCTTCTTGAAGGAGGGCGCCGTGACGATGCGGGCCAACAACGCGCTCACGCCCGAAGAGGTGGAGGAGGGCTGGGTCCTGACCTGTCAGAGCCTGCCGCGTGGCAGCCCGACGCTCGTGGTCGAGTACGAGGCGCTGTAGGGCGCGCGCCCGGGTTCAGGGCCCGGGCTCGCTCAGGCAGGTCCAGGTACGCCGGCCCGGCTGTCGGGCACCCGCTGCTGGCCCCAGCACTCGACCGGGAACGACACCATCACCATGGAGTACAGGAGGTGCAGCAGGTTGCAGCGCGTCGTCGCGGCAGGTCGTCGAGCGGGAGCTTGTCGAGTAGGTCATCGCCTCCTCGGCCCTGCGGCGTGACCGCGTCGTAGAAGGCCTGGATGTCGTCCATCGGCTCGGCCAGGCGCTGGGCGAAGCGCTCGGGCTCGGTGGCCAGGCACCACGTGGCGGCGAACGGCTCGAGGTCGGCGAACTCGGTCGGGAGCAACGTCTCGGCCATGTCGGTCATACCTCCGCCGTCTGGAGCTTCGTGTAGTCGTCCACCCACTCGGCCGCCACCTTGTGCAGATGGCGGCACAGGACCTCCTGGTCGTTCAGCGGGAAAACGCTCCAGCACGCGCGACTCGAGCATGGACTGCGTGGCCTGGAGCGTGTTGGCGTCCTGCAGCCCGTACTCCTTGAAGGAGACGGCCGCGATCTCCTGCGCCACGCCGCTCGCGGGCCGTCTTCGGCGGGACGAAGTAGAGCGTGCCCTTCGAAGACGTGCGTGTTGTGCGACGTCGGCCAGTAGTGGTACGTCAGGTACCAGCTCTGGCCCCAGACGAGGATCACGAAGTTGGGAAAGATCTGGAAGGAGTCGAGTCCCCACGGATCGCATCCGGCCGGGTTGATGCCCGCCGCTTTCTGCGTCGTAGCCCGAGGTCGGGCGATGTCCCACGGGCCGAACAGCCCGCTGCGCGTGATGATCTCCATGGGTTTGAGCATGTTGGGCGGCAGCGTCCACGGGTGGACGCCTGCCGTGCTGACGACGCGGTGCGGACCGTCGATGTGGTACGCCGGCGCCTCGAAGCCGGCCTGCTGCCTGCGCGTCGACCAGTCGGGCGGCGTCTGCTTCGCGTGGAGAACGGTGCGTGGTAGAACTCCTGGAAGGCGTCCATGTAGAGCTTCCAGTTGCTCTTCACCGTCGGCCCGGTAGAACCAGCGCTCGCTCTGCGGTGCGAACGGGTAGTTCTCGAAGCTTGGTCACCATCGGGCCGAGGAAGTCGACGCAGTGACTGCTCGGGCTCCTCGGCCAGGTTCACGAAGATGAAGCCGGCCCACACGTCGCAGTGAACCGGGAACGAGGCCGTAGTCGTCCTTGTCGAGGTTGAAGAACTCCTGCTCCTGTTGGACGAACGAGAGCGAGCCGTCGAGGTCGTAGCGCCAGCCGTGGTACTTGCAGACGAACTGGCGCGCACATGCCGCTCGTCTCCTCTTCGGGGTAGTCGCTCCAGACGAGCTTGTTGCCCCGGTGCCGGCAGACGTTGTGAAAGGCCCGCACCTCGCCCTGGCTGTCGCGCACGATCACGACCGAGGTCTTCGCCACGACGAGCTCCTTGGTGAAGTAGCTGCCGTTGCGCGGGAGCTGCTCCACCCGGCCCACGTTCAGCCAGGCCCGCTTGAACATGGCCTCGCGCTCGAGCTCGTAGAACTCCGGCGAAATGGAGTCCTCGTAGGAGATGGGCTCTGTCCCGAGCTCGAAGTGCTCCGTCCAGCTGCCCTCTGGCGGCTTGGGCCAACGTGGCATCGGTGGGGTCCTCCCGGCGTGGCGTGCGGTGACGGGGGTGATGGTAGCACCCCTCTCTACAGGTGAGAAGGGCGTTTCCAGGCGCCGGGGCCACCGGCTCGGGCCCGCGCGTGGTGCCTCCCGCATGCGTGGTGGAGCACCCGGGCCATTTGGTGTCATAGTGCTGACACCAAATGCATTCAGGGGGCCGCCGTGACCACGACCAGCAGCAGCGACGTCTACTACGACACCTACGACGTCGACATCAACGCCGACCCCTACCCCGTCTACCGGCGGCTCCGCGAAGAGGCGCCCGTCTATTACAACGAGACGCACGACTTCTTCGCCGTGAGCCACTTCGCCGACGTGGAGAAGGGCCTCCTGGACGCCCAGACCTACATTTCGGGCAAGGGCGGCATCATCGAGCTGATCAAGGCGGACATTGAGATGCCGCCGGGCGTCATCATCTTCGAGGACCCGCCGACCCACACCATTCACCGGCGCCTCCTGTCGCGGGCCTTCACCCCGCGTCGGGTCGCCGAGCTCGAGCCGAAGATCCGCGAGTTCTGTGCCCAGAGCCTGGACCCGCTCGTCGGGGCCGAGCGGTTCGACTTCATCGCCGACCTCGGCGCGCAAATGCCCATGAAGGTGATCAGCATGCTCCTCGGCATCCCGGAGAGCGACCAGGAAGCGGTGCGCGACCACGTGGACGCCAACCTGCGCACGGAAGCGGGCGAGCCCATGCGGGTCTCGGAGAACTTCGTGACGGGCGCCATGTTCGCCGACTACGTCGACTGGAGGGCGGACCACCCGTCGGACGACATCATGACCGAGCTCCTGCACGTCGAGTTCACCGACGAGACCGGCACCGTCCGCAAGCTGACCCGCAACGAGCTCCTCACGTACCTCGAGGTACTCGCCGGCGCGGGCAACGAGACGACGACCCGGCTCATCGGGTGGACGGCCAAGGTGCTGGCCGACCACCCGGACCAGCGCGCCGAGCTGGTCGCCGATCCCTCGCTCATCCCCAATGCCATTGAGGAGATCCTGCGCTACGAGTCGCCGGCACCCCACGTCGGGCGCTGCGTGGCGCGCCAGGACCTGGTCGTCCACGGCACCGAGGTCCCGGCGGGGAGCGTGATGCTCTTCCTCCTCGGCTCGGCCAACCGGGACGATCGCCGGTTCCCGAACGGCGACGCCTTCGACATCCACCGCCAAGACGGCCGCCACCTCACCTTCGGCAACGGGATCCACCTCTGCATGGGCGCGGCACTGGCCCGCATGGAGGGGGTGATCGCACTCGAGGAGGTCCTGGCCCGCATTCCGGAGTGGGACGTCGACATCGAACACGCCCGGCTCTCCCCCACCTCGACCGTCCGGGGTTGGGAGACGCTGCCGGTCACCACGAAGTAGCGGGGAGGATCCCATGGGACTCTTGGACGGCAAGGTCGCCGTGATCACCGGTGCGGGCTCGGGCATGGGCAAGGCGTCCGTCAAGGTCTTCGTGCGGGAAGGGGCCAAGGTCGTGGCCGCCGACATCAGCGGCGCCGAGGAGGCCACCGCGTCCGAAGTCGGCGCCGACGTCCTCCCGGTGCACTGCGACGTGACCAAGGAAGCGGACGTCGAGGCGCTGATGGCGGCGGCCGAAGAAAGGTTCCGGCGCGTCGATGCCGTGCTGAACGTGGCCGGGATTGCGGACGGCGGCATGCTGGCCGACCTCGACATGGCGCTCTACGACCGGCTCATGGACGTCGACCTGCGCGGCGTGATGCTCGGCATGAAGCACGGCATCCGCTCCCTCCTGAAGACGGGCGGCGGTTCCATCGTCAACTGGTCTTCTGTCGGAGGCCTCAACGGCGCTCCCGGCACCAGCGTCTACTCGGCCGCCAAGCACGGGGTCATCGGCGCCACCAAGGCCGCCGCCATTGAGTACGGCACCCAGGGCATCCGGGTGAACGTCATCTGTCCCGGCTTCATCCTCACCGAGATCATGGCGCAGGGGGCCGAGGACTTCATTCCCGACATCGCCGCCAAGGCAGCCCTCAACCGGGCCGGCGAATCCCCCGAGGTGGCCGAAGTCGGCGCCTTCCTGGCCTCGGACAGGGCCTCCTACGTCACCGGCGCCGTGATCCCGGTGGACGGAGGCTGGTCGGCCAAGCTGGCGTGACGAGCACCGAACATGCCCGGTCCGTGCCGGGGCGACGCTCCTACGACAGCACCCTGCGGCGCCAGCGGGCGGCCGAGACCCGGGCCCGCATGATCGCCGCGGGGTCCGATCTGCTGCACGGCTCCTCGGTGCGGGACTGGCAGGCGCTGACCATCAGGGCCGTGGCCGAGAAAGCGGGGGTCAACGAGCGCACCGTCTACCGCCACTTCGCCAACGAGCAGGGGCTGCGCGACGCGGTGATGCACGAGTTCGAGGAGGAGGCCGGGATCGACCTGCGCGGCATGCAGCTCGAGGACGTGGCCGACGTGACCGCCCGCATCTTCAGCCACGTTTCGTCCTACCCCCCCGACGCGCGGCAGCCGCTCGATCCGACACTCCTCGACGCGAAGCTGCGCCAGCACGACGCGCTCCTGGCCGCCGTGCGCGCACGCGCCGAGGCATGGTCGGCGGCCGATCGCCGCGCCGCGGCGGCGGTGCTGGACGTGCTCTGGAGCGTCGCCAGCTACGAGCGCATGGTGGTGGACTGGCAGATGGAGCCGGCCGAGGCCACCCGCGGACTCACGTGGGTGATCGAACTGGTCCGCCGGGCCATCGAATCGAGTCCCGAGGGGCCGCTCCGGACCGGATGACGCTCGCGCTCACGACGTCGGCGTGTCCCGGACCGAGGGTGAGCTCCGGGTCCGACGGCAGCGCCGGAGGAAGGCGCGGCGCCACGGGGTCTCCGCTCTGTTTCCGCGCCATCGCAGGAGCATACGGTGCACCCTGCGTCGCGCAGCCCCCGTCGACGTACCCTGGGCCCGTGCACGAGCCCGGACCTCTCCTCGCTGCGGGCCGCGACGCCGACATCTTCGAGTACGGCCCCGGACTCGTCCTGCGGCGGTCGCGGAACGAGCGGTCCGTGTCCACCGAAGCGCGCGTGATGGAGTTCGTCCGCGCCAGGGGTTACCCGGTTCCGGCGGTGCAGGAGGTCAGCGACGACGGCCTCGACATGGTGATGGAGCGCATCGAAGGCAGCACCATGGTCGAGGTGCTGGGCCGGCGGCCGTGGAGCGCCGGCCGGTTGGGTCGGGAGCTCGGCGACCTCCACCGTGCCCTGCACGCGATGGAGGCGCCCGACTGGCTCGACGACGCACCGGTGGGCCGGGGCGACCGGCTCGTGCACCTCGACCTGCATCCGCTCAACGTGATGCTCGGCCCGCAGGGGCCTGTGGTGATCGACTGGACCAACGCCCGCCGCGGCGACCCGTCCATCGACGTGGCGCTCAGCTGGGCGATCCTCTGCGCCGGCCAGGTCGAGATGAACTGGCTCATGAGCCGGGTGGCCGCGCGTGTCCGGGCGGCCCTCATCGCCGGCTTCCTCGGCGCCGTGGACGAGGGCGCCGCCCGGGGCGTCCTACGGCAGGCCGTGACGTGGAAGGCCCGGGACGCCAACCTGTCCCCCGAGGAGCAGGCGGGCATGTGGCGCCTCGTGGAAGCGGTCGAGGCTCCCTAGGCTCGCCCCATGGACACGCCTCGCCTCCTGCTCGTGCACGGTGCGTTTCACGGCGCCTGGTGCTGGGATCGCCTTACACCCGAGCTCGACCGTCTCGGTATCGCCTGGGACACCGTCGACCTCCCCTTCACCTCGACGTCGGACGACGTGGCGACGGTGCGGGAAGCCCTCGACAGGAGCGACGGACCCGTCACCGTGCTCGGGCATTCGTTCGGCGGTGCGGCGATCAGCGCAGCCGCAGAACAGGGCGGGGCGCCCTACGGACGAGCGGCGTCGCTCGTCTATCTCACCGCCTTCATGACGGCGCCCGAACAGGTCGTCGACTTCAGCGACGCTCCCGGCATCGGCGAGGTTCAGCTCGGCGAGGTCACGGCCTCGGTGGATCCGCGGACGGCGCGGTCGATCTTCTACAACAGGTGTTCGAGCGAGGAGGCCGAGTGGGCGGCGGCGCAGCTCCGGTCGATGCCGACTTCGGTGCTGATCGGCCCACCGCCGGTGTCGCCCGCATGGCAGATCCTCCCGAGCACGTACATCGTCTGCACAGACGATCGCATCCTGAGCGTCACCGCCCAGGAGCAGATGGCCGCCAACGCAGGCCGCGTCGTCCACATCGACAGCGATCATTCGCCCTTCTTGTCCTGCCCGGCGGCACTCGCCGCAGTGCTCGCTCCCCTGGTCGCCGCGGCCTGAGCCAGCCGGCCCCGTCACACCTCCGTCGGGGCGCTGCCGCGTAGCGCGTGCTCGGCCTCCCGGGCCAGGACTCCGACCAGACTCTCCGCCGACGGCGCGTCGGTGATGAGGTCGATGGCCTCGCTGGCCCAGACCGGCGCTGTCCGCGTGCTGTCCCCTCGTCGCCGCCTCCCGGTACCGCGCTCTTGCCTCCTCGTCCTGCGCGAGCTCCGCCTCCCGCCCGCGCCAGTGCTCGAGGAACGCATTGCGCAGCGTGCGGGCCGGGTACCGATCCGGCCACGCGGCGCCCCGGGCGATATCGAGGATGCGGTTGCTCTCGGTCTGCTCGCCCGATCCCTCCAGGAGCGCCCGCATGGTGGCGGCATCGGTGAGCGCCTCCTTCGTCGCCTGGAACCTCGTGCCGACGAGCGCGCCGGCGGCACCGAGCACCAGCGCAGCGGCCAGGCCGCGGCCGTCGGCGATGCCGCCTGCGGCCAGGACCGGCCGGGGCGCGGCCAGATCGACGACGACAGGCACGAACGGGAGGGTCGACCATCTCCTCCCGTGGTGGCCGCCCGCCTCGCCGCCCTGGGCCACCAGGACGTCGGCCCCCACGTCGAGGGCCTGCGTCGCCTCGTCGAGATCGGTCACCTGCACGATGAGCGGGATGCCGGCACGGAGCACGGGCTCCGCCAGGGGCCGCGGGTCACCGAAGGAGAGCATGACGGCATGGGGCCCCCGCTCGATCGCCCGCTCCACCGTCGCCACGTCCACCGACCAGGACTGGAAGCCCACGCCCCAGGGCCGCCGCGTCAACCGCTGCACAACGTCGAGCTCCCGGGCCAGCCAGGCCGGGTCCTCCCGGCCGCCTCCGATCAGTCCGAGGCCGCCACCGTTGGACACCGCGGCCGCCAGTGCGCCGCCGGCGCACCCGCCCATGGGAGCCAGGGCGATCGGGCACTCGAGGCCGAAGCGGCCGGTGAACGAGGTGCGCAGCATGGCGCCATGTTCCCAGACGCCGTCCGACCCCTTTACTGTTGCCGGATGCCTGCGTGCTCCCGTTGCCTGGTCGAGGTCCCCCCGGGGACCGCCCTGTGTCCCAAGTGCGGCGCCGCCATCAGGCCGACGGTCGTGCCGCTCCGACAGCCGAAGCGCGTCCGGAAGACGCAGCGGCGGCTGGAGGCGCTCGAGGGAAGAGAGCTGCTCTTCGGCGCGGCCACCCTCGTGCTCCTGATCTCCCTCTTTCTGCCGTGGTACCGCATCGGCCCCTTCACGCTCGACGGGCTCGGGTCCCACGGGTGGCTGTTCATTGCGCTGCTCAACTGCATCGTGCTGGTGCTGTCCGTGGTGATCAAGGCCAGCGGTGCCGGGGACCTGGCGGACCAGGGCCGACTCTCCAAGGAGCAGCTCCTCGCGCTCTTGACCGGCATCAACCTGGCCCTGGTGGTCCTGCTCGGCTTCGTCCTGAAGCCCTCGGGCACCAGCTGGGCGTGGGGCGCCTACCTGGCCCTGGTCGCCGCCGCCGTCGCCTTCGCGCCCTTCGGCATTCCGCTCGTGCAGGAGCGTCGGCGTCGCTGATCCGGCCGCGGGGACGGGTCAGGCGCGGCGGGACGAGGCGGGCCGCGGCAGGCCGAGGTGATCGCGCAGCGTCGAGCCGGTGTAGCGCTCCCGGAACAGACCCCGCCGTTGGAGCTCGGGGACGACGAGCCGCACGACGTCCTCGTACGCACCGGGCGAGTGCGTCGCCGCGATGACGAAGCCGTCGCAGGCGCCGTCGTCGAACCACTCCTCCATCTGGTCGGCGATGTCCGGTCCGGTCCCGACGAAGCGCGGCCCCTGCAGCAGGGTGGCCCGGTGCCCGGCCAGGTCGCCCAACGTCACCGTGTCGCCGCCGATGTGGGTCCTGATGTTCTGCACGAGGCCCCGAATACCCGAAACGGACTCGATCAGATCGTCGGTGATGGGTGCATCGAGCGAGAGCCCCGAGAAGTCGTAGTTCATGAGCTCGGACAGAAGGGTGAGCGAGGCCATGGGATCGACCAGGTCGTACAGGAAGAGCTGCTCGCGCTCCTCGGCATGCGCCTTGGACTCGCCGACGACCGTGTAGGCCATCGGGAGCATTTTGACGGCCGCGGGGTCCCGCCCGTGTGCACCGATCTTCTCCTTCTGGTCCTTGTAGTGGGCGCGTGCGATGTCGAGGCCAGGGTCGCCGGTGAAGATCAGCTCGGCCCACCTGGCCGCGAACTCCCTGCCCCGCCCCGACGAGCCGGCCTGCATCAGGAGTGGTCGCCCCTGCGGCACCCGGGGCACGGTCAGCGGGCCGCGCACGTCGAACCACTCCCCCTCGTAGTTGAGCTCGTGCACCTTGTCGGGATGGGCGAAGAGCGGCGTGGCGCGGTCGAGCACCAGGGCGTCGTCGTCCCAGCTGTCCCATAGGCCCGTCGTCGCCTCGAGGAACTCGTCGGCCCGGTCGTAGCGCGCGTCGTGCGCAAGATGCTCCTTGACGCCGAAGTTCTGGGCCTCGCCGTCGTTCACGGACGTCACGACGTTCCAGGCCGCCCGCCCGCCCGACAGATGGTCCAGCGTGGCGAAGGTGCGAGCCACGTGGAAGGGCGAGTAGTAGGTCGTCGAGTACGTCGCGCCGAGCCCGATGGAGCGGGTGGCCGCGGCGACGATCCCGAGCACGATGCTCAGGTCGAGCTTCACCGGCCGGGCCCCGGTGCGCACCGCCTCGGCCACGGATCCCCCGTAGATGCCGGGCATGGCCAGGCGGTCGTCGAAGAACATCAGGTCGAAGCATCCGCCCTCGAGCGTCCGACCCAACTTCTCGTAGTAGCCGGCGTCGAGGAACCCGTGTTCGGTGGCCGGATGACGCCAGGAGCCCGCGTAGACCGTGGCGTTCCCGGCCTGCATGAACCCCACCAGCGCCATTTGCCGTCGCGTGCTCTCAGCCATCTGCTCCCTCGTCTCGTCGCGTGTCAGTCCGCCGGCACAGAGGCCAACGTCGGGGCCCACTCGTCACGCAGGGTCCGCCGCAGCACCTTGCCCGACGGCGTCCGCGGCACGGCGTCCACCAGGACGACGCGGCGCAGCCGTTTGTACGTGGCCAGTGTCTCCGTCACGAGCGCTTCGAGCTCCGCCGGTGTCACGGTGGACCCGTCCTGGAGGTGGACCGCCGCCACCGGCACCTCGCCGGCGCGCTCGTCGGGAACGCCGAAGACCGCGCAGTCGACCACGTCGGGGTGGCCGTGCAGCACCGCCTCGATCTCGGCCGGCGCGACCTGGAAGCCGCTGACCTTGATCATCTCCTTGCAGCGGTCGGTGATGTGCACCCACCCCTCGGGCTCGAGAAAGCCGACGTCCCCGGTGCGGTACCACCCGTCGGCGAAGGCCTCCGCCGTGGCGTCCTCCGGGAGGTAGCCGGCCATGGCCGAGGCGCTGTCGACCTGGATCTCGCCCACGCCGCCCGGGGGCAGGACCTCCCCGCTGTCGAGGTCCACGACGCGCAGCGTGACGCCGCCGACGGGAAGTCCGGCGGAATCGAGGCGCCACCTCTCCGGCTCGTCCACCGGGTTGGCGGCGATCACGGGCAATTCACTCGCTCCGTAACACGGCAGCCAGCGGATCCCCGTCCGCGCCGACACGTGTTCGGCCACGCTCGGCGTGATCGGGGTGGCGCCCCACATCACGTAGCGCAACGACGAGAGGTCGTAGTCCTCCAGATTCGGATGATTGGCCATGGCGAGCGCGATGGGCGCCACCGCCATTTCGAGGGTCATGCGCTCGTCCTGAATGCAGCGGAGCTCTTCGTCGAGATCGAAGCGGCGGTGCAGGCGGACGGTGGCGCCCGCCGCGGCCGCCGCCAGCAGGTTCAGCAGGCCGAGGATGTGCGAGGGCGGCGTGGCCACCTGGAAGCGGTCGTCGGGGCCGAGACCCAGCGCGGTGACCCAGTGCCGCGTGCCGCACTCGATGGACCGGTGCGTGTGGCGCACCGCTTTGGAGCGGCCCGTCGTCCCGGAGCTGAAGACCAGCACGGCGTCGTCGCTCTCCTTGACCGCCGCGGACGGTGCCGGGACGGCGCTGGCGCGATCGATCACCGCCGCGGCCGCCGTCTCGTCGAGGTGCAGCACGGCGTCGGCACCGAGCTGGTCGGTCAACAGTTCGGCCCCGGGGCCGTCCGCCACCCCGAAGCGGGGAGCAGTGAGCTGCACCGCCGCGCCGACCTCGAGCGCCTTCCAGGACGAGTTGAGCATCACCGGCGCTGCGCCCAGCTTGCTGACGGCGTTGACGGCCACCACGAACTCGGGCCGGTTGGAGGTCATCACCGCGACGCGGTCGCCGTGCCCGACCCCGTGGGCGGCGAGATGCCCGGCCAGCGCGTTGGCCGCCCGGTCGATCTCGCCGTAGGTCCAGCGCTCGTCCCCCGCCAGGACGGCCACATGATCGGGGAGCCGCTCTGCCGCCGACTCGAGCCCGCGATGCATGAGGCTCGGTGCCATCGGGAAACATTCTTCTCCGAATTGAGATTCAGCGTCAACACGTGGGAAGTGTATGGTTATCAGTGCCATGACCAGCCCGGACGTCGAGGCGACCGACGAGGACGTCCGCTCCGAGATCATCGGGACGGTGCGACGATTCGTGGCCCGCGAGGTCATTCCGGTGGCGGCCGAGCTCGAGCGTTCCGACACCTTCCCGGACGCCATCGTCGGGCAGATGCGCGACCTCGGCCTCTTCGGTGTCACCATTCCCGAGGCCTACGGTGGCCTCGGCCTGGACCTGTTGACCTATATCGGCGTCATTGAGGAGCTGGCCTACGGCTGGATGAGCCTCACCGGCATTGTGAACACCCACACCATGGCGGCCACGCTGATCCTGACGCACGGGACGGAGGAGCAGAAGCGCCGCTGGCTCCCCGCCATGGCCTCGGGGCAACGCCGGGGGGCCCTGTCCCTGTCCGAGCCCGACGCCGGGAGCGACACCCGCAACATTTCGTGCCGGGCCCGGCGCGACGGCGACGAGTACATCCTCAACGGGAGCAAGGCCTGGGTGACCAACGGCGAACGGGCCTCGGTGGTGGCACTGGCGGCCCGCGCCGAGGAGGGCATCACCGCCTTCCTCGTCGAGAAGGAGCCCGGCCCGCGCTTCGAGGGCATCGCCGTGAGCAAGCACGTCGGCAAGCTGGGTTACCGCGGCGTCGAGACGGTCGAGATGGCCTACACCGACCACCGCATCCCCGCCGCCAACGTGATCGGCGAGCCCGGGCGTGGCCTGCCCCAGATTCTGGGCGTGCTCGAGGTGGGGCGGATCAACATTGCGGCGCGGGCGGTGGGTGTGGCCCGGGCCGCCTTCGACGCCGCCCTGGCCTACAGCCTCGAACGCGAGACCATGGGCAAGGCCATCGGCGAGCACCAGGCCATACAGCTCAAGCTGGCGGACATGGCCACCCGCCTGGAGGCGGCCCGGCTCCTGACCCGCAACGCAGCGGAGCGACGCGCCAAGGGCTTGCGCTGCGACGTCGAGGCCGGCATGGCCAAGCTCTTCGCCAGCGAGACCGCACTCGAGATCAGCATGGAGGCCATGCGCATCCACGGCGGCGTGGGCTACACGACGGAGTTCCCGGTCGAGCGCTACTACCGCGACGCGCCGCTGATGATCATCGGTGAGGGCACCAACGAGATTCAGCGCATCGTCATCGCGCGGGGCTTGTTGGCACGCGCCCGCGCCAGCGCCGGCGATCAGGGCTGAGCCGGCTCTCCCTCGCTCCGGAGGCGCTGCGCCAACTCGGCCAACACCTCGTCGGTGTGCTCGCCCAGGCGCGGTGCCGGCGCGGCCCGCCCGACCGGCAGGTCCGAGAAGCTCACCGGGCCGTTGACGGAACGGCGCACCGTGCCGTCGGCCTGGGGATCCAGCGCGAGGAACCCGTCGTTCGCCGCGAGCTGCGGATCGTCGAGCACGTCGGCCGGGCCCTGGGCGGGGGCCCACCAGACCCCTTCGGCATTGAGGCGGTCGGCCCACTCGGCCAGGGTCCGCCCGGCGACGATCTCGTCGAGGACGGCGATGACCTCTGTGCGGTTCTTGCGCAAGGCCCGGGCGTCGGCGAAGCGCGGGTCGTCCCGCAGGTCCGGCCGGCCCAGCGCACGCAGCACGGCGTCGATGTGCCGGTCGGCTTCGAGGCCGGTGAAGAAGAACCACCGGCCGTCCTTGGTCCGGTACGAGTTCATGAGCGGCGTCTGGTTCTCGTGCCGGGCCTCGGACTTCGCGACCTTGCCCAGGTTCTCCTGCAGGCTCAGGTCCCACCCGAGCACATAGGCGCCCGTGCGCAGGAGCGAGACCTCGACCACACGCCCACGCCCGGTCTGCCGTTGCTCGAGCACCGCGGCCAGGAGCCCGGCCAGGGCGGCCAACCCACTGATGTGGTCGCCGATGCCGCCGCGCGCGTTGAGCGGGACGCCTTCGCTGTTGGCCAGCTGGACCGAGAGCCCGGAGCGGGCCCAGAAGGCGCCGATGTCGTAGGCGGGGCGATTGCGGTCATGGCCGCGCAGGCCGTAGCCGCTGACGCTGCAGTACACGAGTCGGGGGTGGCGGGCGACCGTGGAGGCCGGCTCCAGGCCGAGGCCGTCCAGCGCGTCGGGACGCAGGTTGGTCAAGAAGACATCCGCCGTGGCCAACAGCTCCTCGAGCCGCTGGCGGGCCTCTTCCCGGCGGAGGTCGAGGACGATGCTCCGCTTGCCCCGGTTGTCCTCCGCGAAGGCGGGGTTGGGCATGTCGTTCCCGATGCCGAGGGATCCGAAGGCGTTGCGCATGGGATCGCCGTGCGGCGGCTCCACCTTGATCACGTCCGCGCCCCAATCAGCCAACAACGCCCCGGCCGACGGCGCCGCCACCCACACGCCCATCTCCACGACGCGCAGACCGCTGAAGGCGAGGAGACCGGACGCCTCCTGCGTGGCCGGCAAGTGCCCCTCCGACGTCACGGAGCCCCGTCGACGCGACCGGCTACCGCCGCCTGCCGGCGCAACACGTCCTTGAGCACCTTGCCGGTGGCGTTGAGCGGGAGGGCCTCCACGATCTCGACCATTCGTGGCACCTTGTAGTTGGCCATTTCGTCGCGACTCCAGTCGATGATGTCCCGGCCGCTGACCTCCTCCGACACCACGACGAACGCCATGCCCACCTCGCCCAACCGCTGGTCGGGGATGCCGATCACTGCCGCCTGCTGCACGGCGGGGTGGCGCAGCAGCATGTTCTCGATTTCGGCCGGGTAGGCGTTGAAGCCTCCGACGATGAACATGTCCTTCACGCGGCCGACGATGCGCAGCCGGCCGGCGGCGTCGAGCTGCCCGAGGTCACCGGTGCGCAGCCAGCCGTCCTCCGTCAGCACTTTCGCCGTCTCCTCGGGGTCGTCGAGATAGCCGGCCATGACACTGGCGCCGCGCAACACCACCTCGCCGGCTTCGTCCGGCCCGACATCCCGTCCGTCGTCGCCGGCGAGGCGCAGCTCGAACGAGGGCCGGGGACGACCCACCGTGGTGGCGATGGCTTCGGCATCGTCGTCGTCGGACGTGGCGCAGGCGGTGCCGGCCTCGGTGAGGCCGTACCCGGTGATGACCCGGGAGAACGGGAGCTCCTCGAAGACGCGGCGGATGAGCTCGACGGGGATGTCGGCCGCACCGGTCACGGCCAGGCGCAGCGAGGAGAGGTCGTGACGTCCCCGCTCGGGGTGGTCGAGGATGGACTGGTACAGCGTCGGTGGTCCTGGCAGCGCCGTCACCTGCTCGGCGGCGACACGCGCCAGCACCCGGTCGACGTCGAACACGGGCTCGGGGAGCATGGCGGCGCCGCTGGCGACGCTGGCAAGGATGCCCGCCTTCAGCCCGAACATGTGGAAGTAGGGGTTCACCTGGAGGTAGACGTCGTCGGCCCCGAGCCCGGTCATGGCGGACCAGTCCGTGGCCACCGTGAGCGTGCGACCGTGCGTCATCACGACGCCCTTCGGCACGCCGGTCGTCCCCGAGGTGAAGAGGATGTCGGACGGATCCTCCGGTCCGAGCCCGGCGGACCTGCGATCCACCTCGGTCCGCGCCGCCGCCGTCGCCCCGGCGAGGAAGTCGGACCACGCCGGCGCGGCACCGCCGGCGTGACCCTGGGCCACGACGACCCGCTCGAGCTGCGGAAGCTCCGCGTCCGCTCCTTGCAGCATGGACACATAGTCGACGCCGAGGAAGTCGGTCACCGTGACGAGGACGCGGGCCTTGCTGCGGGCGAGGATGACCGCGGCTTCGGTGCCCTTGAACCGCGTGTTGACCGGGACGAGCACCGCCCCGGCCGAGAAGAGGCCGAGCGCCGCCACCACCCATTCGAGACAGTTGCCGCACCAGATCGCCACACGGTCGCCCGGTTCGACCCCCTCCGCCACGAGGGCGGCGCCGAACTCGCGGGCGGCCGCGGCCAACTCGGCGTATGTGAGGGTGCGGTCCCCGTCGCGCACGGCGGTGCGGCCCGCGAACCGCTCGGCGGCACTGGCGAGCATGGCCGGGATGGAGGGCCACTGCCGGGCGCCCGGGGAGCCGCGGCTCACGGTCGCCGTACGCGCCGCGGGCCGCCGACCGCGCCCGCTGAGAATGGCCCTCTTTCCATACAATAATGATACTTTCGAAGGGCGAGCTCACACGAAGTGCGCCGCCGGGTGACCCCGGGGAGAGAGACGACATGGCCACCACTGCGCCCGCGCCCGACGACGACCCCTCCGCCTTCGAGATCGACGCCGACCCGTACCCCGCCTGGTGCGGCTGGGGGAAGCCCCCGGCCCTCGTCCCATGACCGACGCCGTTACGACGGAGCGGCGAGGGGACATCCTCGTCATCACCCTGCAGCGGCCTGAGGTCAGGAACGCCATCGACTCGGTCATGTCGCGTGGTCTCGCCACCGCGCTGGCGGCTCTCGACGGGGACGAGGAGGTGCGCGTCGGCGTCCTGACCGGTGCGGGGGGCACGTTCTGCGCCGGCATGGACCTCAAGGCGTTCGCGACCGACGGGTTGCCCGAGGGCATCGACGATATCTTCCGCCACGGCTGCCGCAAGCCGCTGGTGGCGGCGATCGAAGGTGTCGCCGTCGGCGGAGGCCTGGAGCTGGCCTTGGTGGCCGACCTCCTGGTGGCCTGCGCGAGGCGCGCTTCGGCTCCACCGAGGTGAAGTTCGGCCTTTTCCCGGGCGGCGGCGCGTTGCTGCGGCTCCCCCGTCACCTGCCCCAGATGCTCGTGGCGGAGATGGCACTGACCGCCGAGTTGCTCCCCGCTCCGGCCGCCCTGGCCCACGGCCTCATCGTCCGTATGACCGAGCCGGGGGAGGCGCTGGCGGGTGCGCTCGAGCTCGCCGCCACCATCGCCCGCAACGCGCCGCTCGGCGTGCAGGCGGCCAAGAGCATGCTGCGGCTGGCGGTCGGCCGTACCGAAGACGAGGTCTGGCCCGAACAGGTCGCGCTGGTGGATCAGGTCTTCCATTCCGAGGACGCACAGGAGGGCGCGCGCGCGTTCACCGAGAGGCGCCCGCCCCGATGGGCAGGACGGTAAGGAGTCGGGCATGGCTGATCGCTACCGAGTCGTGCAATGGGCCACCGGGAACATCGGCACGCACTCGCTGCGCGCCGTGCTCGCGCACCCGGACCTCGAGCTGGTGGGTCTCTACGTGTACTCCGAGGACAAGGCCGGCCGCGACGCCGGGGAGCTGTGCGGCGTCGGGCCGACCGGCGTCCGCGCCACCCGGGAGGCGGACGAGATCCTGGCGCTGCAGCCGGACTGCGTCCTCTTCATGGGCGACCGGGCCGACGTGGACGTCCTGTGCCGGCTGCTGGAGTCCGGGGCCAACGTGGTCTCGACCCGAAGCGAGTTCCACAACCCCGACCGCCTCGAGCCCGAGACGCGGCGGCGCATCGAAGACGCCTGCGCCAAGGGCGGCTCGTCGCTGCACAGCACCGGCTCGAGCCCGGGATTCATCACCGAGGCCCTGCCCCTGGTCCTGACCTCACTGCAGCGCCGGCTCGACCACCTCCTCATTGAGGAGTTCGCCGACATGTCGTCGCGCAACTCGCCCGAACTGATCTTCGATCTCATGGGGTTCGGCCGCGACCCCGCGACCTTCGACCCGCGCGGAGTCGAGGCCCACGGCGGAGCCTCGTTCGCCGGGTCGCTCGAGACGTTCGCCGCCGCGCTCGGGCTCCCGCTCGACGGTGTGGAGGCGACGGGACAGGTGGCGACGGCGCGCCACGACGTCGACGTGGCGGCAGGCCACTTGGCGGCGGGCACCATCGGGGCGCAGCGGATGCAGGTCCACGGCCTGCGGAGTGGAAAACCGCTCGTGACGTTCAGTGCCAACTGGTACCTGACGGCCGACGTCGAACCGGCGTGGGATCTGCGCGAGACGGGCTGGCACGTCCTCGTCCAGGGCGACACCCCGCTGGACATCGACATCCGGTTCCCGGTGCCACCCGATGAGTGGGCGGCGACGTCGCCGGGCCTCACGGCGCACCGCCCGGTCAACGCCATTCCGTTCGTCTGCGCGGCGGAACCGGGCATCCGGACGATCGTCGACCTGCCGCAGGTCATCGCCCGCCTGGGCGTGTGACCTCCGCACCCGCGCTCGGTCTCGTCGTCGGCAACCCCAAGGCGCGGTCGCGCACACTGGACCTGGCGGCCGCCGTCGCTCGTGCCGCCGCTGCGGCGGCGGGACTGGACGGCGCCGAGACGCGCACGGTGGATCTGGCCGAGCTCGGACCCGCGCTCTTCGACTGGTCCTCCGACGACGTCCGGGGTGCCGTCGAATCGATCCGCTCGTGCTCGCTCGTCGTCGTGGCCTCCCCCACCTACAAGGCCAGCTACACCGGCCTCCTCAAGTCGTTCCTGGACTGGTTCAGCACCACAGACCTGTTGGGCGTCACGGTCGTGCCGGTCATGACCGGCGCCGCACCGCACCATGCGCTGGCCGTGGAGGTCCACCTGCGGCCGGTGTTGGTGGAGTTGGGGGCGACGCTGCCCACTCGCGGGCTCTACGTGACCGAGGCCGAGCTCCCCGAATCGCAGGCGCGCATCGACGACTGGCTGCACACGGCCGGACCTCAGCTCCGGCACGCCCTGTCGTCCCAGCACGCCGTCCCTGCTCCTCCTTCCTGAAAGGACCCATGGCCTCCTCCGACCAACCGCGGCTCGACCCGGTCCCCTTCGCCGAGTGGGACGAGGAGACGCGCACGACCCTGCTGCCGTTCCTGCGCCGGCCCGAGCGCTACCTCTCCGGTGCGACCGACGCGCCTCCGATGCCCATCGTCCTCGAGATGTTCGCCCATCACCTCGCGCTGGAGCGCGTCCGTGGCTCCCGTTCACCGACATGCTGGCCGGATCCGAGGCGCGCCTGGCGCCCGAGCTCCGCGAGCTCCTCATCCTCCGGGTGGCGTGGCGCACGCGCTCGGGCTACGAGTGGATGCAGCACAGCCGCATGGGCGTCGACGCCGGGCTCAGCCCCGCGCAGGTCGAGGCGGCCATGGTGGGACCGTCCTCCCCGGTGTGGACGCAGCTGGAGCGGGCGCTGGTCGCGGCGGCCGACGAGCTCATCGACGTCCAGCGCGTCGCCGACCCGACCTGGTCGGTGCTGGCCGCGCACCTCGAGCCGGCCGAGCTCTTCGAGGTCCTGTTCGTGGTGGGGGGCTACCTCTGCCTCGCCGGCGTGCTCAACAGCATCGGCGTGCAGGGCACGCTCCCGGGGGCCCCCGGTGGGAGCGCCGGCCACGACACCTAGCGGCCCGGCCGGCGCTCCTCAGGAGGGCTCGAGCACCACGCGCACCGCGCCGCTGGCCCTCTCGGAAGCGACCCGGAACGCCTCGTCGGCGTCCTCTATCGGGAAGCGGTGGGTGATCAGGGTGCGTGCGATGTCCGGGTCCTGGGCGAGCATGAGGGCGGCGTCCTCCATTTCGCGGCCGTTCTCGTGGGCGCAGTAGCCGAGCGAAGGAATGACCCGCGCTTCCTTGTGGAACAACGGCATCCAGTTGAGTTGCACCGGGCCGAAGTGCACACCGAGGACGACGATGGTGCCACCGGGGGCGACGATCTCGCTACACGCCGCCAAGCTGGCCTCGGTGCCGGCCGCCTCCACGACGACGTCGTACACACCATCCGCACCGATCTGCGCGCCGAGGCGTTCGCCCGCCTCCTTCTGGTAGGCGTGGCGGGCCTCGAGAGCCACGGCATCGGCACCGAGTCTGCGGGCACCGGCCACGGCCAACAGTCCGAGTGCGCCCGCACCGACGACGGCGACGCGCGAGGCCGGTCCGGTACCGGCCAGCCGCAGCGCGTGCCACGACACGGCGGCCGGCTCCACCAGCGACGCGTCACGCACCGGCAAGCCCGCCGGCACCGGCACCAGCCTGGCCGAGGGCGCCCGGAACTGTTCGGCCATCCCTCCGTCCGCGCTGATACCGAGGGCCCGCTCCCCGTGCGTGGGGCAGAGGTTGTACGCGCCGCGCCGACACTGCGCACACTCCATGCAGCCGTAGATGGCTTCGACCACCACGGGCGTGCCGTCGGCCCGCACGCCGGCGAGCTCGTGGCCCAGGATCGCCCTGCTCCCGAACCGGATGTAGCTGAGGTCGGAGCCGCAGATGCTCATCGCCCGCATGTCGAGCGTCTCCCCCATACCGGGAGGCTCGTCGAGGTCGACGACGGCCACCCCACCCTCGACACTGCGCACGCCCTTCATCGCCCTCCTGCCTCCTGACACCGGACCGAGTTGTCGCCGGCCCAAAGACCATAGATATCCTCAGAGCCGCGTGTCATCGGACAGCGATGGCATCCCCGCCGCTGCCTCTCGCGGGCGAGAGCCGACAAGGAGTTTCCATCTGTGAGCCGTCCCCTGGAGTTCTGGGTCTTCCTGCCGCAGATGCGCCTGACGATGGACCAGCTCGTCGCCCGCGCCCGCGCCGCGGAGGCGGCAGGATTCGCCGGCATGGCCGGCATGGACCACCTGACCCCACCGCAGGCGGAGACCCAACCCATGTTCGAAGCCATGATCACCAACACCTGGTTGGCCAGCCAGACGTCGCGCCTCCGGGTCGGCTCACTCGTCCTGTGCGACTCGTTCAGACACCCGGCCGTCCTGGCTCGTGAAGCGGTCTCGCTCGATCACGCGTCCAACGGCCGCTTCGAACTCGGCATCGGCTGGGGTTCGGTCGCCCCCGAACTGCACACCTTCGGCGTCGGCTCGACGGAAGCGAAGGTCCGCCTGCAGAGGCTCCGCGAGTCACTCGAGATCATCACCGCGCTGTGGTCTGGGGAGACCGTCGACTACGAGGGCGAGCATTTCACGTTGCGCGGCGCCCGCCAGGAACCGGGTCCGCTCGGCAAGATCCCCATCGTGATCGGTGGCGCGGGCAAGGGAACGATGCAGCTCGTGGCCGCGCACGCGGACTGGTGGAACATGCACACGCACATCGCCGACCGCCTCGACGCCATGCGGCCGTTCGCCGGCGGGGCCCGTCCTTCGCTGCAGGTCCAGGTGGGATTCGTGCCGGACGCCTCTGCCCGCGAGGAGATCGAGACGACGGCACGACGGCGGTTCGGTCGGTTCCCGGTCGTGGGCACCGGACCGGAGCTCGTCGACTACTTCGGTTCGCTGCAGGAACGCGGCATTGAGCGCGTGTACGCCTGGTTCTGCGACTTCGCCCCGCCGGAGACGCTGGCGGCGTTCGGCGACGCGGTCATCGGGCAGTTGGCGGCGCCGGCAACGACGTCCTGACGGTCGCGCTCGTCGCGCCTCATGGATTCGGCGGCTCCAGCCGGTCGATGACCTGCTGCACGAACGCGTGGGTGGCGTCGTGGCCGGCGGTGACACCGAGACCATGCTCGAAGGCGAGCACTTGTGTGAGGCCGGTCATCAGCAGGAGGCCGACGATGGGAGGGAGCTGCTCCGCCGTGATCCCGTCTGCCTCGAGCGCGGCGGTGAGCGCCACCAACTGAGCGGCGCGGGAACGCTCGGCGTAGCGGGCGATCTCGGCGCGGATCGACTTGCGGTGATTGGCCAGCGCGACGAACTCGGTCATGAAGGCGGCGCCACGAGGATCGGCGTTCAGGTTCCACAACGACCGCAGGGACGGGTCGGCCGCGACGCTGCGTTCGAAATGCTCGAGGCTGGCGTCGGCCCGGCGGCGGAACACCTCGAGGAAGAGGTCGTCCATGGTGCGGAAGTAGTAGTGGACCAACTGCGGCTTCAGCCCGGCGTGGGCGCCGACGCGCCGTGAGGTGACCGCGGCGTAGCCCTCGTCCAGCAGCAGCTGCTCGGCGGCATCGAGGAGCTTGGTCCTGGTCCTCGAGCCGGTCGCGCCGATCCGCCTCGGGTGGGGTGCCGTGGCCACGCCGAACAAGTTGTCACATTCGACAGGCGATGCTAAGCATTCGCCCAAAGATGCTGTGCGGGTGCACAGCACCACCCGGCCTCGGTGGGCGGGAGGGCGAAGGGAGACCCTGTTGACCGACTGGGAGACGATCGACTTCTTCAGCGACCAGTCCCTGGTGGAGGACCCGTATCCGTACTTCGAGCACCTGCGTGCGCAGTGCCCGGTCCTCCCCACCGACAACCTCGGCGTCACCGCCGTTTCGGGCTACGAAGAGGCGCTGCAGGTCTACCTCGACACCGAGACGTTCTCGTCCTGCAACTCGGTGATCGGGCCCTTCGCCGCCTTCCCCGTGCCGCTCGAGGGGGACGACGTCGGCGCCATCATCGACGAGAACCGGGACCAACTCCCGATGAGCGAGCACATGGTCACCATGGACCCGCCCATGCACACGCAGGAGCGTGCGCTCGTGATGCGACTGCTCACCCCGAAGCGCCTCAAGGAGAACGAGGACTTCATGTGGGGCCTGGCCGATCGGCAGATCGACGAGTTCGTCGCCGACGGCCACTGCGAGTTCATCAGCGCCTACACCCAACCCTTCGCCATGCTGGCCGTGGCGGACGTCCTCGGCGTGCCCGAGGCCGACCACCAACGCTTCCGCGAGTTCTTCGGTTTGAGCAACACACCCGGCGAACTCGGTGGTGAGGCCGATATCGGCAACGCCCTCGAAGGCCTCGACGCCTGGTTCGCCCGCTACATCGAGGACCGCCGCCGGGAGCCACGCGACGACGCGTTGACGCGGTTGGCGCAGGGGACGTACCCCGACGGCTCCACGCCGGACGTGACGAACGTGGTGCGGACGGCGACGTTCCTGTTCGCAGCCGGGCAGGAGACCACCGCGCGCCTGTTGGCGGTCGGTCTGAAGTATCTCTGCGAGTACCCGGACCTCCAGGACGAGCTCCGGGCGCACAAGGAAAGGATCCCGGACTTCATTGAGGAGTCCCTGCGCATTGAGAGCCCGGTCAAGGCCGACTTCCGGCTGGCCCGGCGGTCGACCACGGTGGCCGGCGTCGACATCGCCGCCGGCACGCCGGTCATGTTGCTCAACGGGGCGGCCAACCGCGACCCCCGGCTGTTCGATTGCCCGGCGGAGTTCCGCCTCGACCGGCCCAACGCCAAGGTCCACCTTGCCTTCGGGCGCGGCGTGCACGCCTGCCCCGGTGGCCCCCTGGCCCGGGTGGAGGGCCGGGTCAGCATTGCACGCATCCTCGATCGCATGCGCGACATCCGATTGTCCGAAGCGCACCACGGGCCACCGTCAGCACGTCACTTCGAATACGAGCCCACGTGGGTCCTGCGCGGCCTGCACAAGCTCTACATCGAGTTCACTCCGGCCGAGGCGGCGTCGTGAGCGGGCGGGTCGCCGTCGTCACCGGCGGCGCGTCCGGCATCGGGCTCGGCGTCGCCCGCCAGTTCGTCGCGGACGGATACCGCGTCGCGGTGCTCGACCGCAACGGCGAGGGCGTCGCCGCCGCAGCAGCAGAGCTCAGCACGGCCGAAGTGCCCGTGCTGGCCGTCGAGACCGACGTGGCGGATCGCGCCTCGGTCGAGGCTGCGTTCGCACACGTGCGGTCCGAGCTCGGCCCGGTCGAGATTGTGGTGACCAGTGCGGGGATCGAATCGTTCGACCCCATATTGGAGATCACCGCCGAGAAGTGGGATCGGATCATCGCCGTGAACCTCACGGGCACCTTCACCTGCGTGCAGGCCGCCCTGCCCGACATGCTGGCCGGCGGCTGGGGCCGGATCATCACGATCTCCTCGTCCAGCGCCCAGTCCGGCGCCCCGAACATGGCGCACTACGCGGCGTCGAAGGGCGGCGTGATTGCGCTCACCAAGTCTCTCGCCGTCGACCTGGCGCGCAACGGGATCACCGTGAACACCATCCCACCGAGCCTGGTGGACACCCCGATGGCCCGGGCGGCAGAGGCCGCGGGCGACTTTCCCGGGGTCGACCTGGTCGGCCCGATGGTCCCGGTCGGGCGGGCCGGCACGCCGGCCGACATCGCTGCCGCCTGCTCGTTCCTCTGCTCCGACGGTGGCAGCTACATCACGGGACAGGTGATCGGCGTCAACGGCGGCATGTACATCTGACGTTCACGACGACGCCTCGCACCGCGTGCCCCGGGCCGGGAGCGTTCCTGCGCTCAGATAGGTCGTCAGGACGCCCTGCATGCAGACGTTCTTCGAGCCGTTCAACAACCACGTGTGCCCGTATCCGGTATAGGTGACGAGGCGCCCTCCCACGGCGGCCGCGAGCCGAGGGGCCACGACGTAGGGCGTGTTCGGGTCGTGGACGGTGCCGATCACGAGCGGAGTGGGCGCACCGTGTGGTGAGAGATGCGCGACGGCGGTGCCCGAGTCGCCCCAACCCGGGCAACCGATGAGGTAGTTGGAGACCGCTTCGGCCCCGGCCAACGGGTCTCGGGCCGCCAACGTCCGCGCCAGTGCCGCCGTGGTGCTCGCCCCGGGATGGTTTCGGACGTCGCTGCACGTGATCGTCCAGAGCGGTCCGACCAGCGACGACCCGTTCAGGTCCTCCTCCAGACCGAGCGCCACCGACCGTAGCGGCGCGCCGTCGCCGCCCGCCGCGGCGGCGAGCGCGCTGAAGTAACCGGGTGTCAGCGCAGGCGCGGACAGGTAGAGCAACGTGGCCGTGTAGAGGTCGCCCACCGTCACCGGCACGCGGTCGCCGCCGCCCGGCGCCGGCAGCGGGGCGGCCTGCAGGCTCGCCTGCACCTTCTGGTAGACACCGAGCGGGTCCGCGCCCAGCGGACAGTTCGCCCTGGAGGTGCAGGCATTCAGCTCGTGGGGCAGTGCATCCTCAATGGCGGCCGCGTCCGCGGTGGCAGCGCTGGCCAGGCTCAGGCTGGTGTCGACCGCACCGTCGAGGACCATGGCATGGACGTGGTCCGGGAAGAGCTGCGCGTACACCGACCCCAGGACCGTCCCGTAGGACATGCCGTAGTAGTCGATCCGCGGCACGCCGAGCGCGGCCCGGAGCCGGTCCATGTCTCGGGCCGACGTCGTGGTGTTCACCGTGGGAAACAAGGAGGGGTATTTCTTCTGGCAGGACTCCTTCAGCCCGGCGAAGGTGGTGGTGGCCGCTGCAGTCCCCGCCACGGCACTGCTCGCGGCGGCGGCCGAGGGGCCGCAGAGCAGAGGGTCGCTCGAGCCCGTTCCGCGTTCGTCGAAGCTCACGAAGGTGTACTGCTGCTGCAGGGCCTCGGGCATGAGCTGCGCCAGGATCGGCAGAATCAGGTCCCCGCTCTCGCCAGGACCGCCCGGGTTGAAGACGATGACACCCTTGCTCTGCGGCACGGGGTGTTCCATCACCGCCAGGCTCAGCGTGCCCCGCGAGGGATGCGCATAGTCGAGGGGTACCCGCAGTGTTCCGCACCGGTACCCGGACACGGTGGCGCACGCCGTCCAGGTGATGGAGGCCCGGGGTGTCGCCGCGGCCGGGTGGCCGGCCGACATGAGAGTGAACGCGAGCACCACCGGCGCGCACGCCAGGGTCGCCAGCGTCCGCATCCGCATCCGGTGCCGGTGCAGTAGGGGCTTCGCCGGCCCGAATTTCACGATCTCCCCCATGCCCGCGGCGCCGGACCTCCGACGCCGCGTGTCCCGAGCGACCTCCAGCGGCTGCGCAGGCTAGCCGGGACGGTGGACCGGTCGCGTCCGGGCGATCCTGTCGTAGCATGGAGCTATGCCGTCTGACCGCGTGCCGGTGACCTTCCCCTCGTTCGACAATCCCGAGGACGAGCGCAGGCATCGCAAGCAGCGTCTCGCCGCCGCCTTCCGCCTGTTCGGCCACTTCGGGTTCGACGAAGGCATCGCCGGGCACATCACGGCGCGGGATCCGGAGCTCCTGGATCACTTCTGGGTGAATCCGTTCGGCATGAACTTCAAGATGATCCGCGTCAGGGATCTCATCCTGGTCAACGACAAAGGCGAGGTCGTCGACGGCAACTGGCCGGTCAACCTGGCCGCTTTCGCCATTCATTCACAGGTCCACGCAGCGAGGCCCGACGTCGTGGCGGCCGCGCACGCACACTCGGTGCACGGGAAGTCGTGGTCGTCGTTGCGCCGCTTGCTCGATCCGCTCACCCAGGACGCCTGTGCCTTCTACGGTGACCACGGGCTCTTCGACGATTACACCGGCGTGGTGCTCGACCTCGAGGAGGGCAAGCGCCTCGCCCACGCGCTGGGTGACAACAAGGCGGTCATTCTGTCGAACCATGGCCTGCTGACCGTCGGGCAGACCTCAGTCGACGAAGCCGCGTGGTGGTTCATCACCATGGAGCGCACGTGCCAGGCACAGCTGCTGGCGGAGGCCGCCGGCGACCCCGTCCTCATCGATGCCGAGCAGGCGAAGAAGACGGCCGGCCAGGTCGGTCCCTGCATGGCCGGTTGGCGCGCCTTTCAGCCGCTGTACGAGTGGATCGTGTCGGTCCAGCCCGACTTCCTCGAAGAGTAGGCCGAGGCCGGGTTCAGGCGCCTTCGCTGACGCTTCCCCAACCCTGGCCCGGAGTATCGACGTGGATGATCTCGGGAGCCGCGGCCAGAAACCGTGGCATCTCCGTCATGGCTGCCTTGAAGTGGTCCGAGGACACATGGGCCTCCCCCGCCTCGGCGTCGACGAACCCCTCGATGAGGAACCAGAGGTTGGGATCGTCGGCGCTGCGGCACCAATCGAAGAACAGGTTGCCCGGCTCGGCCCGTGACGCCGCGATGTAGTCGGCGATGAGCGTCGGGAACTCGTCGGCGTACTTGGCCCGGACCGGCTGCTTCACCACGTTGAAGATCATCTGACACTCCCCTGCCGTACGTTCGGGCGTCTCACGCGGTGGCCTCGGCCGGAGTGAGCTCCAGGTGGAGCTTGGTCAGGCCACGCAGAATATAGGTCGGCATGTACTGGTACTTACGGGCGTCGGGCGGTCCGTGGTGTTCCTCGGAGATGCCGATGTGGACGGTGCGATCGAGGAGCCGTTCGATGCTCACCCGGGTCTCTAGACGGGCCAGCGGGCCCCCGGGGCAGCTGTGCACGCCACGGCCGAAGGCCAGGTGCTCGCGCGCGTTCTGGCGCTCGACGCGGAACTCACCCGGGTCCGTGAACCGGCGCGGATCACGGTTGGCCGCCCCGTTGAGCACCATCACGGTGGACCCGGCCGGCAGATCCACGCCGCCGACCGTGGCGGGACAGCGTGACAGCCGGAAGTCACCCTTGACCGGCGCTTCCATGCGGAGCGTCTCCTCAATGAAGCCCGGGATCAGGTCGCGGCGCTCCCGCAGGAGCTCCTGGAGGTCCGGGCGGTCACCGATCAGCTGGAGCGCGGTGCCGAGCAGTCGGACCGTGGTCTCCTGCCCGGCGGCGAAGACATTGGTCGCCACCCGGACCACGTCGATCACCTCGGGCAGCTCGCCGTTGGGGAACGTCGTCGTCGCCAACGCCGTGAGCACGTCGTCGCGCGGCGTCTTCCTGCGGTCCTCGATGTACCGACTGAATCGGTCGTAGAGCCATTCCAGGGGGCTGTGCGACATCTCGGACTTGGTGCTCCCGACCGCGTTGTTCCCGGGCTGGCGGGCCAGCGCGTTGCGGAACTCCTCGTGATCGTCCTCGGGCACTCCGAGGAGGTCGGCGATGACGAACAACGCGAACGGCGTGGCGTACTCCCCGACCAGCTCGCACCGGCCCCGACCGATGAACTCGTCGATCTGGCGGTCCGCCAGCCGCCAGACGAAGTCCTCGTTCTCCTTGAGCCGCTTCGGGGTGAGCTGGCGCATCAGGAGATGCCGGTGATCGTGATGCAATGGCGGATCCATCGTGATGATCTGATCGCTGAACGGCAGGGCCGCCCGGTGCTCCTCGATCAGCTCGCTCACGTTCTCGCGTCCTTCGAGCGGCACCGGGAAACCGGGAAACGGACCGGTGACGGAATTGCAGGACGAGAACGTGTCCGGATCGGTGTAGACGGCAAAGGCCTCGTCGTACCCGGTGACCATGTACACCCCGTGGTTGGGCTCCTGGCGTACCGGGCACTGCTCTCGCAGCCAATCGAAGTAGGGGTAGGGATCGGCCACGGTCTCGGTGCCACGGAAGAAGTCCAAGGCGTCGTAGTCGATGGCGTCGGTCATGCTGTCTCCTTGCGTGGCGGTGTATCGGTCACGAACGAGGCGGCGCGGTGCCGGAACCGCCAGACGGCATCCTCGCGCCGCAGCTGGTCCCGGTAGCGCCCGACAAGCTTGATCTCCCAGCCGGTCTCGCCCAGCAGAATGAAGACCACGTCGCTGACCGCCGTCGCCTCGTTCTCTGTCCAGGCCTCGATGGCGGTGTTCACCACGAGATGGCGTTGGGGCC
This sequence comes from uncultured Acidimicrobiaceae bacterium, assembly GCA_963843365.1. Classification (GTDB taxonomy): domain Bacteria; phylum Actinomycetota; class Acidimicrobiia; order Acidimicrobiales; family RAAP-2; genus Bog-473. Next base: position 852,663 of record CAWJKG010000002.1, read on the forward strand.
GCCGCGGCGCCCACTTCGTGTAGGCCTCTCTCAGGCCAACGTGGCCCTCGTGCGTGCCCATGCCGGGGATGTCGCAGACGCCATCGGCGCAGAAGGTGGCGACGACGTCGTCCGTCCGGCCGTCGTCGAGCGCCTGTGCGTAGGTGGCGAGCGCGGCCCGCACCCCTTCGGACACGTCGGCGAACGTCGTCACTGGCTCATCCCTTCGGTCATCATTCCGTCTCGCCCCTCAGAACCCCAGGTCCACCACGGGCCGCTCCAGCGGGTTGAGGTTGATCTCTTTGAGGGCGCGGGCGAGCTCTTCGTGGCTGAGCCCGGCCAGATACCCGTCGAGGGTGCGCTCGAAGTTGGCGATGCCCCCCTCGATGCCTTCGGACAGGCGCATGTACTCGAAGCCCGCATTGTGCAGGCCCTCTTGTTGGCGCGGCAGGTTGGAGAAGTCCTGGGTCGGGATGGGCGGGACCCGCGGGTCGTCGTGGGCCCAGGGCTCGGGGGGCGCTGGTGGCTCTGGTTCTTGGCCTTCGGGATAGCGGGTGAGGGACCAGATCTCCATGAGGGTCTCTTCTGGTCCCAAGGGCCGGAAGCGATAGGCGCTGGCGCTCGAGTACATGGGCAGGACGAAGTAGTGGGGGAAGCAGTAGTACATGGTCTCGCCGATGCCCCGCTCCACCAGGTCGTTGAGGTCGGGCATGTCCGCCCCGCGCCCTGCGTGCCAGGCCACCACGGCGTCGTTGAGGCCCCGGTGCCAGCTCTCCATGGCCTCTTTGGAGGTCTCGGGCAAGGCAACGGTGCGCCGGCCCTCGGCCACGGCCACGTCGTTGGCGTGGACCATGCCCGCCATGCCCTCGCTCATGACGTGGAGATAGTGCAGCTCGGCGTCGACGAAGGCGGCGGCGTCGAAGGCGGCGGGGTCCTTGGGGGCGAAGCGCTTGGGGATGACCAGTTCGGGATGGGTCTCGATGACGTGGTACTGCTCCAAGAAGGCCTCTTGGGCCAGCTTCCAGTTGACCGGGAGGGCGAAGGCGTGCCACCACTCGGCGCGCAAGGAGGCGACCTTCCACTCGTCCATGATGGTGGCGAAGGGCTCGATGCACTCTCGCAAGGGCGGGGCGCCGGGGTCGAGGTTGATCCACGCAGCGCCGCCCCAGACCTCGCAGCGCACCGGGACCAGGTCGATGGAGCCCTCCTCGAGGTTGGCCTCTGAGAACGAGCGCGCCCTCGAGACGAAGGTGTTGACCCCGTCGAGGCCGTAGCACCAGCCGTGGAAGGGGCAGGTGAAGCCGGACTTGAGCGTCCCGGTGCCTTCGACCACCTTGACCCCGCGGTGGCGACACGAGTTCTCAAAGGCCCCGACCGCACCCGACTCGTCGCGCACCACCACCACGGAGCGGTCCAAGATCTCGTACTCGACGTAGTCGCGGGCACGGGGGATCTCTTCGAGGCGACACGCCATCTGCCAGACCCGGGGCCAGAGCCGCTCGGCCTCGAGGGCGTAGAAGGCGGGGTCGTAGTAGCGCTCTTTGGGGATGCGGTCGGCGACGGTGACCTCGTGGGGAACGCCGAGGGTTCTCATGGCGCCTGCAGGTCGTCGTCGAGCGGGACCGCGAACGACCGCAGCGCCATGGCCAGCACGTCGTAGGCGCCGACGGTGAACACGACGTCCATCAGCTGGTGTTCCGCCAACTCGCCGGTCAGCGTCGACCAGGTGGCATCGCTGATGCGGGCGTCCGCCAGGAGCTCGTCGGCGGCCCGGAGCAGCGACTGCTCGAGGGTGGACCACCCGGACGCGTCCGGTCCCTGGGGGACACGAGCCACTTCGTCGGGCGTGACGCCGTTGTCGTCGGCGCTGGCCACGTGCTGCCGCCACATGTAGTCCGACGACCGGTTGGCGGCCACGCGCAGGACCAGGAGCTCACGGTGGCGTGGCGTCAGCGACGACCCGTACATGACATGCCCGCTGAGCGTGTTGTAGGCGAGCGCGGCCTCGGGGTACCGGGCCAGCACGCCCAGGGCGTTCAACCCTTTGGGCCGGTTCTCCCCCTTGGGCCGCCCGGTCGGCGGCAGCAGCGGAGCCAGCGCCTGGCCGGCCTCCTTGGACCACTCACCGGGAGGGAGCGGCGTCAGCCGCGGGGACTCGGCGTCGCGGCCACCGTCGACTCCTCGCGATGGCGTCGGCGCCCCGTCACCGCTCATGGCGCAGAATGCCTGAATGCGACGCCCGCCCGCGCACCGCCCCGAGCGCCCGGGGTTCGCGTCGTCAGGACTGCCATCGACCAAGCCTCCTCGTGCCTGGGGCAGGCACGACAGTCAAGATATACTAACCGGTCGGTACAATCCGCATGGTGGGCACCGGCGCTCCAGGCGGACAGCTGCGGGTGTGGCGCACCCGCGACGTGCCCTTCGCCGCGGAGACCCATGACATCCCCCCACGCCGCATCCGACCACAGCACCCCTGACGTCGACGTGCTCGTCGTGGGCGCGGGCATCACCGGTATCTACCAGCTCCACCTGGCGCGCGAGGCGGGCTTCTCCGTCCAGCTCCTCGAGGCGGGCCAGGGTGTCGGCGGCACCTGGTACTGGAACCGCTACCCCGGGGCGCGCTTCGACTCGGAGAGCTACACCTACGCCTACCTGTTCTCGAGAGAGTTGTTCGAGGACTGGCAGTGGCGGGAGCACTTCGCCGAGCAGCCGGAGATCGAGCGCTACCTCAACCACGTGGTCGACCGGTTCGACCTCCGACGCCACATGCGCTTCGGCACCCGGGTGACGTCGGCGGACTACGACGAGACCTCCGGGCTCTGGACCGTGGTCGATGGCGGCGGGCAGCGGACCCGGGCCCGCTACTTCGTGGCCGCCACGGGCGTGCTCTCGGTGCCGTACTTCCCCGACGTGCCGGGACGCGAGTCGTTCGAGGGCGTGTCGCACCACACGGGCCTGTGGCCGGCGGCCCCCGTCGACTTCACCGGGAAACGCGTCGCCGTCGTCGGCACCGGCTCGAGCGGCGTGCAGATCATTCCGATCATCGCCGAAGTGGCGGCCTCGGTGACCGTCTACCAGCGCTCTCCCAACTGGTGCACGCCGCTCAACAACGGGCCCATCACCGACGAGGAGCAGGCGCAGCTCCGGAAGAACTTCGAGTCCATGCGGGAGACACTCAACACGTCGCCGAGCGGGTTTCTCCACGTGGCCAACGAGCGCGCCGCCTTCGACGACTCGGAGGAGGAGCGCGCTGCCTTCTTCGAAGAGATGTGGCGGAGTCCGGGGTTCTCCAAGCTCACCAGCAACTACAGCGACGTGCTGTTCGACCGTGAGGCCAACGCGGCGTGGTGCGCCTTCCTGGCCGACAAGATCCGGAGCATCGTCGAAGACCCCGCCATCGCCGCCAAGCTGATCCCGAGCGACCACCGCTTCGGCGAGAAGCGACCGCCGTTCGTCACCGCCTATTTCGAGGCGTACAACCGGCCCAACGTGGAACTGGTGGACCTGCGGGCCGAGCCGATGGTGCGTGTGACCCCGCAGGGCATTGAGACGTCGGACGCCTTGCGGGAGTTCGACGTCATCGTCTGGGCCACCGGGTTCGACTTCGGCACGGGGGCGCTGTCCCGCATGGGCATCCGCGGCCGCGCTGGCCTGGCGCTGAACGACCACTGGGCCGACGGGCCGCGGACCTTCCTCGGGATCCAGACGACCAGGTTTCCGAACTTCTTCTTCCCCGGCGGTCCGCACGCGGCCGCCGGCAACAACCCCCGCTACAACGGCGACCAGGTCGAGTTCATCACCGACCTCCTCGTGGACCTGCGGGCCGCCGGCTACCACGTCATTGAGGTGCGCGATGCCGCCGAGGAGAAGTGGACCACCATGGTGGACCGCTGGGCGACCAAGGCGCCTTCCTTTGGCGAAAGCAGCTACTACTTCGGGACCAACATCCCGGGGAAGCCGCGGAAATACCTCCTGAACTCGGCGGGGCGGCCGAAGCTCCTGGCCGAGATCGCCAAGGTCAAGGAGACCGACTACGAGGCTTTTGCCCGCACCTAAACCGTTGCCACCGGCGTCAACGGTGAGCCCACGACGCCGGGAAGACGCAGTGGCGGCGCGGTGAGGAGGAAGCGGTTCCGGTTGTGGGCGCGCAGCCAGGCGGCCAGTTCGTGCAGGTACCACATTTCGCCGAGAGGGACGCCGAGCTTGAAGAGGCAGAGGTTGTGGATCGGGAGGAAGGAGTGCCTGCTCTCGTCGCGATCCTTGCCGAGGAGGCCTTCCACGGCGTAGTTGTCCGCCACCAACGCCGAAATCTGTGACTCGGCGATCCAGTCCAACAACGACGGGTCACGGGCGTCGAGATACGAACAGAGCGTGTGAATCTTCACCGGGTCGGGATCGCGATTCCACGCCAGGATCTCCGTGGCGAACCCGGTGTGCAGCAGCAGCATGTCGCCGGGCTCCACGACGACGTTGTCCGCCGCCATGATCTCCTCGAGAGTCGTGCGATCGACGCCCCGCCACTCGTGGCCGAGGTGGTGGGCCAGGTCGACGAGGACACCGCGCCCCTGCACGCCGGTGGCCGCCATGTGCTCCAGGCCGAGGTGATGGGCGAAGCAACGATGGCGTCCACCATCGCCCGCGGCGTCGGGCTTCGGTCCCACGAGGTCTTCGCCCGCTCGATAGCCGTTGTAGTACACCGCCTCTTCGACGCCGTCCCCGTCCGCGTCGAATTCGGCGCCGACGTGGGCCAGCGAGTCCCACTGGGTCGAGTACTGCAGCGAGAGCGTCACCACGTCGTCCGCCCACACGTCCACGTACTTGGGGTCGCCGAACTTGTCCATGGCGCGCATGGGCACGTTGTAGAAGGTGTCGGGGTTGCCGTCCATGTCCTCGGTCGGCGAGATCACCGGCGGGTAGCGGCGCTGATTGAGCGCCGTCCCTCCGGGGTAGTCGAGCGGAAGGCTCAGGCAGAAGCTGATGCCCGCCTCGACTTCGCGCACGCCCTGGAGGACCTTTTCGGGGGTGAGCAGGTTGATGCGGCCGAGCTCGTCGTCGTCGCCCCAGTCCCCCCACGTCGAACCGGGAGGGCGCTGCTTCCACCGTGTGCTCACCGTCGCCCTCCTCCTCGCCGCCCGCGCCGCCGGCTGTCGTGCGCGTTGTCTGTACCGACCGGTTGGTCTAGAATCGCGCTCAGAGTACCGCGTCCGTGCGCGCTCGAGCATCGATTCTGCGTCCCGCGCTGGAAGGGCACACACCATGGCAGAGAACCAACTCGTCGTTTCCGCTGACGGGCACATCCTGGAGCCCACCGATCTCTTCGTCACCCGGTTGCCCAAGAACCTCCGGGACCGCGGCGTATGGGAGGACGACTTCGAGATCGAGCCGCTCGTGGAGGGCGGCGCCACCAAGTTCCGCCGCCTGCACACGCCCGGCTTCGAGGGTTGGACCATCTCGCGCTATCGCCAGACGGGTGGCCGCATGCCCGAGGGCGACCCCGAGATCATCCTCGAGGACCTCCACGCCGACGGCGTCGACGTCGGGGTCATGCACCCGAACCTCTCACTGTTCGGCCTCTACTCCGACGACCACGAGCTCTCGATTGCGCACGCCCGCGTCTACAACGACTACGTCGTCGAGCGCTTCGGGCCCTACTTCTCGCGACTGGCACCGACCGCGCCCATCCCGCTCACCGACGTCGACGACGCCGTGGTGGAGATCGAGCGCGCCGCCGCCAACGGGTTCCGGGCCGTCCTCCTGCCCGCGACCCCGCCCAAGCCCTACTACTCGAGGGACTTCGACCCCGTGTGGGCGGCCACCCAGGGCGCCGGCCTGCACGTCTTCTTCCACACGCAGACCGGAGGTATCAAGGTCAACGACCCGACGTCGACGACTCTGAAGGTCGTCATGCAGAACGCGGCCGAGGTCAACCAACCCGTGACGGAGAAGTCGGCGGCGAAGCGGATGGTCACGCAGGCCATCTACAGCACCATCGTGCCGCAGCAGCTCATCTGCGAGCTCGTCGGCGGCGGCGTCCCCGAGCGCTATCCCGACCTGCACTTCGCGCTGATCGAGTTCAACGCGCACTGGCTGGCATCGCTGGTCGGCAGCATGGACAAGTGCTGGATCACGGGCATCGGCCAGGATCCGGACTGGTGGCTGGGCGTGTGGGACGACAGTGTGCCCGCCACCGAACAGACGGGCATCGCCCGGCTCTTCAAGCTGAACGAGAAGTGGCCCTACCCGCTGATGCCGAGCGAGTACGTCCGGCGCCAGTTTCACGTGTCGTTCCAGGACGACCCGGTGGCAGTGGCCTGCCGGCACATCACCGGCCTGTCGACGATCGTCTGGGGGAACGACTATCCGCACGCCGAAGGGACATTCCGGGGCAGCAAGCAACTCATGGCGCAGCTGTTCGCCGGCGTGCCCGAGGACGAGCGCGCCGCGATGGTCGGCGGCACCCTCGGGAACCTGCTGGGGTATACCGCTCCCCTCCCGGCGATGCCGTCCCGGAACTAGCTCACTCATCGGGTCAGCAGCACCGACGACGGGATGGGCGTGGACGCATACGATTTCGACGGTCGCGTCGCGGTCATCACGGGTGCCGGACGCGGCATCGGGCGCGCCTATGCGTTGCTCCTCGCCAGCCGGGGTGCCCGCGTCGTCGTCAACGATCTCGGCGGGTCGATACGAGGGTCGGGCACCGACGACACGGTCGCCGCGACCGTGGCCGAGGAGATCGAAGAGGCGGGCGGGATCGCCGCTCACGACGGCCACGACGTGGCCTCACCCGAGGGGGCACAGCAGCTCGTCGACAGTGCCGCGGAGCGCTTCGGAAGGCTGGACATCCTGATCAACAACGCCGGCATCATCCGGTGGGCGGGCCTGCCGGATGCCGACCTGGAGAATCTGGAGCAGCACCTCTCCGTCCATGTGGCCGGGTCGTTCAACACCACGCGGGCGGCGTGGCCCCTGATGGTGGAACAGGGCTACGGCCGCATCGTCATGACCACGTCCTCCGGCGTCTTCGGGCTGCCCAAGAACCTCGGCTACGCCACCGCCAAGGCGGGGGTCATCGGTCTCACGCGCAGCCTGGCCACGACCAGCGAGGCCCACGGGATCAAGGTGAACCTGGTGGCTCCCGCAGCCATGACGCGCATGGCCGGACCGGAACCTGACCCGCACGACGCCGCCGCCTCCCCGATGGCACCCGACCTGGTGGCACCGCTCGTGGCCTACCTGGCGCATGAGCGGTGTCCGGTGAACGGCGAGATGTACGCGGCGGGCGCCGGACGGTTCGCCCGGGTGTTCCTGGCCACGAGCCCCGGGTACGTCTCGGTGCACCCCACCATCGAGGACGTGGCGGCGCACTGGGCCGACATCAACGACGAATCGGGCTACATCGTCCCGGTCGACCTCCCCGATTGGTCGGCCACGTTCCTGTCGCACCTCGAGCCCGAGGCCTGACGCGAGGACGCCATGGACCTCTCCCTGAACGAATCAGAGCGCGCCCTCGTGGACATGTGCCGCGACTTCGCGCAGAAGGAGATCGCGCCGCGCGCGCCGCTGGCCTGGGAAGAGGCCCGCTGCCCGACCGACTTGTTGCGCGAGATGGGCGAACTCGGCCTGCTCGGCATCCTCGTCCCCGAGGAGTGGGGCGGCATCGGGATGTCGACGGTCGGCTTCGTGGCCGCCATGGAGCAGATCGGCCAGGCCGACCAGTCCGTGGCCGCCGCCTGGCAGGCGCACGCCACCATCGGCTCGCTCCCGCTCTTTCTCTTCGGCAACGACGACCAACGCGAACGCTGGCTCCGCCCGCTGGCCGAGGGCCGGGCACTCGGTGCCTTCGGGCTCACGGAGCCCGATGCCGGATCGGACGCCCGCGGCATCCGCACCAAGGCGGAGCGGCGCGACGGCGGGTGGTTGATCAACGGCCGCAAGACCTTCATTTCGAACGCGGGCACGGACATGTCGTTCGGCGTCACGCTGCTGGCGCGGACCGAGCCCGGCGAAGGGCGGGAGCCCGGTTTCGCCAGCCTCGTCGTCGAGAAGGACACGCCGGGATTCACCATGGGCCCGAAGTTGCGGGGCATCGGATGGAAGGGCCTCGACACCCGGGAGCTCTTCTTCGACGACGTCTGGGTCCCGGACGAACACCTGCTGGGTGACCCGAACCTCGGGCTGGGCCAGTTCCTGCGCACCCTCGAGGTGGGGCGCATCTCCATCGCCGCGCTCTCCCTCAGCCTGACGCAGGCGGTCCTCGACCTGGCGCTGGGCTACGCGCGCCAGCGCGTGCAGTTCGGGCAGCCGATCTCGAAGTTCCAGGCGGTGCAGTTCAAGCTGGCCGACATCGCCACCGAGCTTGAGGCGGCGCGTTGGCTCACCTACCGCGCCGCCTTCCTGCGCGACGCGGGACAGCCCTTCCAGAAGGAGGCGGCCATGGCCAAAATGAAGGCCAGCCGGGTGGCCGCGTGGGCGGCGTCGGAGGCCGTCCAGATCCACGGCGGGCTCGGCTACATGCTCGACACGCCGGTCGCACGCTTCTACTGCGACGCCAAGGTGCTCGAGATCGGCGAGGGCACGAACGAGATCCAGCACCTCGTGATCGCCCGCCAGCTGGGCTGCTGACCTACACCGCCGCGAGCGTGCGAATGGCTGCGGCGATGTCCTGGCGGTCGGGCAACCAGGCCCGCTCGAGCACGGGCGCGTAGGGCGACGGCGTCGCCGCGGCGCCGACGCGCACGATCGGCGCGTCCAGGTCCCAGAACCCCTCGCGGGCGACCGTGGCGGCGATCTCCGCGCCGATCCCGAACGGCACCACCGCTTCGTGGGCGATGAGGAGGCGGCTCGTCTTGTGCACCGACTCGAGGATCGGCGCCATGTCCAGCGGCGCCACGGTCCGCAGGTCGATCACCTCGACCGACACCCCGTCCGCCTCCACGTCGGCCGCCGCGGCCAGCGACTCGTGGACCATCCGCGAGACCGAGACGACGGTGACGTCGGTGCCGGCACGCACGACGGCGGACCGGCCGATGGGCAGCACGTAGTCGGATGGCGGTTGCGGCCCCTTCATCCCGTAGAGCTGCCGGTTCTCGATGAACACCACCGGATTGGGATCCTCGATGGCGGCCCGCAGCAGCCCGTAGGTGTCGGCCGGGGTCGAGGGCATCACGACGCTCAAGCCGGGGATGTGCGCCAAGAGGGCCTCGAGGCTCTGGGAGTGCTGGCTTCCGGACGAGCGTCCGGCGCCGAATTGCGTGCGCACGGTCAGGGCCATTTCCGCCGTGCCACCCGTCATGAAGGGCAACTTGGCCGCCTGGTTGAGCAACTGGTCGAAGCACACGCCGATGAAGTCGAGGTACATCAACTCCACCACCGGCCGCAGGCCCGCCATGGCCGCCCCGACGCCGAGGCCGACGATCGGCCGTCTCGGAGATGGGTGTGTCGCGGACCCGGTCGGCGAACTCGTCGGCCAGGCCGCGGGTGAGGCCGAAGACATTGCCGCCGGTCCCCACGTCGACGCCGGCCAGGAACACCCGGTCGTCCTCGGCCAGCTCGATGGCCAGCGCCGACCGGATGGCGTCCATGGTGCGGAACACCGGTGCATCGTCGGCCGGCGGAGCCGGCTCCGCTCGCGCCGGTCGGGGCCGTAGCACGAAGTCCTGCAGGCTGGAGGCCGCGGCCGGCCATGCCGGCGGGCCGCTTCGACGGCGGGTCGAGGACAACGGCGACCTCCTCGTCGAGCGCCTTGAGTTGCTCGTCCCCGACCCCGGCCTGCCGCAACACCGCCTCGTGCACGAGGAGCGGGTCACGGTCCGCCACTCCTCGAATTCCTCCGGGCCCGATAGCGCTCGGGGTCACCCTCGTAGTGGCCGTGCCAGCGGTAGGTGGTGGCCTCGACGATGGCCGGACCGCCACCGGCCGGGTGGCGGCGACGATCCTGTCCATGAGCGCGGCGGTCGCCACCACGTCGTTGCCGTCGACCGCGGTGTAGGGGATGCCATAGCCTGCGGCCCTCTGCTCGAGTGACGCCGCATGTTGGTGGAAGCCGGGGAGAATTCGGCGTACCCGTTGTTCTCGCAGAAGAAGACCACCGGGAGTGCCAAACGCCGGCGAGGTTGAGGGCTTCGTGGAAGCCGCCCTGTGCCACGGCGCCGTCGCCGAAGAACGCGACGGCCACGCTGCCGTCGGCGCGCAGTTGCGCCGCCGCGGCCGCTCCGGCCGCAATGGGCAGCCCCGCCGCCACGATGCCGTTGGCGCCGAAGATCCCGAGCGTGGGATCGGCGATGTGCATGGAGCCGCCACGGCCGCGGTTGGTCCCCTGGTCGCGACCCATGAGCTCGGCGAACATGCCGACCGGCGCCAGGCCCTTGGCCAGGCAGTGCCCGTGCCCGCGGTGGGTCGAGGTGATCACGTCGGCCGGGCCGAGCGGCCAACAGGCGCCGACGGCCGTCGCCTCCTGCCCGGTGGAGAGGTGGACGAAGCCGGGGACCTCGCCGTCGCGGTACAGGGCCGCCACGCGCTCTTCGAAGCCCCGGATCAGGAGCATGCGCCGCTGCATTTCGAGCAGGTCGGCCACCGGGTAGCCCGACGGAGCGGAGGAGGCCTCGGTCATCGACCGTGTACTGTACTGGTCGGTACAACGAGAAGGAAACGATGATCGAGCAGATCGAGATACCCGAGTCGTTCCCGGCCCCCGGGGCGATCTCGGACAAGCGGGTTGTCATCACCGGCGCCAGCCGTGGCCTGGGAGCCCTGCTCTCCCACGCCTTCTCGCAGGCCGGCGCCGCGGTGGCGTTGGTGGCGCGCACCGAGCGCGACCTCAAGGCGGTGTCCGCCACGCTCCCCGGGGAGTCCCTGGTGCTCAGCGGCGACGTGACCGACGAGGACTTCAACGAGTCGGTGGCCGACGCCACGGTGGCCGAATGGGGCGGCGTCGACGCTTGGATCTGCAACGCCGGCATCTCGCCGGTGGTGGCCGGTCCCCGGGACACCGGAGCCGCGGTGTGGCGGCACGTCCTCGACGTGAACCTCACCGGCGCCTTCCTCGGCGCCCGCGCCGCGGCGCGGGTGATGGGCGAGGGCGGGCGCCTGATCTTCACCGGCTCGGTGTTGGGCGAGCGGCCGCGCAAGGGGCTCTCGGCCTACAGCGCGTCGAAGGCGGGGCTCGTCGGCCTGGCCAAGGGCCTCGCGCTCGATCTGGCGCCCGCCGGCATCACGGTGAACGTGGTGGCGCCCGGCTGGTTCGACTCGCCGCTCGTGGAGGAGTGGATGCAGAACCCCAAACTCTCGGACGCCATCACGGGGCACACCGCGCAACGTCGTTGGGGCACGTCCACCGACCTGGCGGCGGCGTACCAGTTCCTCGCCTCCGACGCCTCCGCCTTCATCACGGGTACCGTGCTCAGCGTGGACGGCGGCTACCTGCTCGTATGACCGAGGCGCGGCGGGTCGTGGCCATCATCGGCGCCGGTGGGGCGCTCGGTGCCGCCATCGCACGGCGTCTCTGGGACGAACCCGCCACCGACCTGATGGTGAGTGACATCAGTGCGACGTCGCTCGACGCCACGGTCGACGGGCTGGGCGCGGGCTCCGGGTCGGGTGCGGTCGAATCGATGCTGGCGGACGTGAGTGACGACGACGAGGTCGAGGCGGTGGTGGCCCGGGCGGTCGAGCGCTTCGGCCGGCTCGACGTCCTGATCAGCAATGCCGGCGTGCTGTCGCCGAACGGGCGCATCCACAACATCGCCACGGAGGACTGGGAACGCGCCTTTCGCGTCAACGTCCTCGGCGCGGTCAACGGCATCCGCGCCGCGGTGGGTGTCATGCGGCCGCAGCGGTCGGGGTCGATCATCTTGACGGCGTCCGTGTCCGGCCTGACGGCGTGGTCCCACGCGGCGCCCTACTGCGCCACCAAGGCCGCCGTCATTCATCTCGCCAAGGTGGCGGCGGTCGAGTACGCCCGCGACGGCATCCGGGTCAACTGCGTGTGCCCGGGAACCTTCCGCTCCGCCATCCACGACGGCCTCCCGCCGGAGGCACTCGACGCCATCGCAGCGAGGCACCCGCTGGGGCTGGGGACGGCCGAGGACCTCGTCGGTGCCTACTCGTACCTGGCCAGCGATGCGGCCCGCTGGACCACGGGGTCGGCGCTCGTCGTCGACGGTGGCTATGCGGCGCCGTGACGCCGGTCAGGTGGCCGGGTTGGCGATGCCGCGCATGAAGATGTCGGCGAAGGGCTTCGCCACGTCACGCGCCGAGAGCTCGCCGCCGGGCTTGAGCCAGAGATAGGTGTAGTTGTGCATGCCGAACCAGGCCATGGCCGTCAGCCGGGGCTCCAGGTCGCGGAACTCCCCCGAATCGACGCCGGCCTGCAGGACCGCCTCGACCCGCTGTTCGTAGGCGTGACGACGCTGGCGGAACTTGTCGGCCCGCTCCCCGGTCAACGCCGGGAACTCGTGCAGGAAGACCCAGACGTGGTCCGGGTAGCGGTGGATGACGTCGAGCAACTCCTCGCCGAGCATGGCCAGCTGTTGCGACGGCGAGCCACCTGCCGCAGCCACGCGGTCCGCGCCGAGCATGACCTCGTCCATGACGCGGTCGTGGATGGCGGCCAGCAGGTCTTCCTTCGACCCGATGTAGTGGTACAGCGCGCCCTTGCCCAGATCATTGGCCACGCAGAGCTCGCTGATGCCGGTGGCGTGGTAGCCGCCCCGGGCGAAGACGGAGGCCGACGTGTCGATGATCGCCTGGTAGCGCGCATCCCAGTTGGCCTTGCGCTTCGAATCGCCGGTCGTCTCCACCCGAGCCATTGAGGGCGACACTAGCGGGCGTCCCTCTCGTGGGACACCATGGGACGCTGCCATGACCGACGACCGCGCCCGCCCCACAGGGGACGTGAACTGGTACAACGTGCTGGCGCATCACGCGGTGCGCAAGCCCGACACGGTCATGACGATCTTCGAGGGTCGGTCCACGACGTACCGCGAGATGGCCGACCGCGTGGCGGCGTCGGCCGGCGGGCTGGCGGCGCGGGGCGTGGGCCCCGGCGACGTGGTGGCGCTGCTCTCCTACAACTGCCCCGAGTTCCTCGAGGCCCTCTTCGCCGCCAACTATCTCGGAGCGGTGGCCATGCCGATCAACTGGCGGCTCGCCGCCCCCGAGGTGCGCTACATCCTCGACCACTCCGGAGCACGTGCGCTGGTGTGCGGACCTTCCCTGCTCCCGTTGGGCGCGGCGGCCACGGCCGGTCTCGAAGGCGCGCTCCTGCGGGTCGTCGTGGGCGCCGAGGGTGAGGCCGACTGGGTCGCGCTCGACGAGGTGCGCCACAGCGGCACGACCGCACCGGTGGTCGACCCGGTGGCGGCCGGCACCGACGACATCCATCGCCTGATGTACACGTCGGGCACCACCGGCCGCCCCAAGGGCGTCATGCTCACCCACGCCAACCTGGCCTGGAAGAACCATGCCCACACCGTCGAATTCGGCTTCACCGGGGCGGACCTGGGGTTGGCCTGCGGTCCGCTGTACCACGTCGGCGCGCTCGATCTCACGACGACCAGCCTGATCGCCGTCGGTGCCACCATCATCATCCACCGCGCCTTCGACGCCGCCGAGGTGGTCGACGAGATCGAGCGCTCCCGTGTGAGCACGGTGTGGCTGGCACCGGCCATGGTCAACGCGATCATGGCGCTCGAGCACATAGAGTCCCGGGACCTCTCATCCGTGCGCGTCATCATCAACGGTGGCGAGAAGATGCCGATCCCGTTGATCGAACGCATTCAGCGCGTGTTCCCCTCCGCCTGGTTCGCCGATGCCTACGGCCTCACCGAGACGGTGTCCGGTGACACCTTCCTCGACCGGGACAACATCGTGACGAAGCTCGGTTCGGTCGGACGACCATGCCTGTACCTCGAGCTCGACATCTGGGACGAGGACGGGTCGCCCGTGCCGGCCGGTGTGCAGGGCGAGATCGTCCTACGCGGCCCGAAGGTCTTCAAGGGGTACTGGCGCGACCCGGAGGCCACAGCGGCCGCGTTCGCCGGCGGCTGGTTCCACACCGGCGACATCGGCGTGCGTGACGAGGACGGCTACCTCTTCATCGTCGACCGGCTCAAGGACATGATCGTCTCGGGCGGCGAGAACATCGCCAGCTCGGAGATCGAGCGCGTGCTCTACGAGCACGACGCCGTGCTCGAGGCGGCGGCGGTGGGCCGCCCGGACGAGCGCTGGGGCGAGGTGCCGGTGGCGTTCGTGGCCTTGCGGCCCGGCGCCGACGCGACGGCGGACGAGCTGATCGACCACTGCCGTGCGCAGTTGGCGCGCTTCAAGGTCCCCAAGGACGTCACGTTCGTCGAGGCGCTGCCGCGCAATCCGTCGGGCAAGGTGCTCAAGCGCGAGCTGCGCGCCACCGGTTAGGGCGTCGCTGCTCCCCGTCACGTCGTGGCGACGAGCAGCTCCTCTCCCCGGGCCGTCCGGAGGCCGTCGGCACGGCCGGCGAAGTAGCGCGCCGTGAGCTCCTCGGACGAAATGTGCGCCGCGGCCCTGAACCCCGCCGCCAGGGCCAGCTCAATGACTTCGTCAGGCAGGTAGAAGCTCACGAAGGGGATGCCCGCCGCCTCGGCCCCGCGCCGGGCCGCCTCGAAGCCGGGCCGGAGAACCTCCTCCACGAGGTCCGGCGGCACGAGGAAGGTCATGGCGAGCGTCGAACCGGCGGCGAGCCCCGCGATCTGGCGCAGCGTGGCCGCGTTGGCCTCCTTGCTCAGGTAGAGGGTGACGCCGGTCGAGACCACGACCGCCGGTCGGCTCGGGTCGAAGCCGGCCGCCACCAGCTCGTCGAGCCACGACCGACCGGCCTCGAAGTCGACGGGCACGAGGTGCAGCCGGTCCGGGACGCCGAACCCCAGCTCCTGCAGACGCCCGCGCTTCCAGGCCTGCGGCCCGGGCTGGTCCACCTCGAAGACCTGCAGCCGTGAGGCGAGCGCCGGCTGGCGCTGGACGAAGGTGTCCAGACCGGCACCCAGGATGACGTACTGGGTGACGCCCCTTCCGGCCTGCTCGGCCACCAGGTCCTCGACGAAGCGGGCCCGCGCCACCATGCCGGCGCGGAACCATCGGGTGCCCTCCGGGTCCATGTCGGGCCGGCCGCGCCACCCCTCGGCGGGCGCGGCGAGCTGCAGGCCGACCTCGTCTTCGAGGACGTGCGGGGCAGCGTCGATCTCGACGTGCAGGGCGCGCCAGAGCGCCACCCGCTCGGCGCTGCCCTCGGGACCCGAGGCGTCGTCACCCACACTGTCTCCTTCCCGCCGTCTCCACCGTGCTCATCGTCGTCGGTAGCGAGCCAGGCACGGCCCGGCCGCACGGGCCACGCCACCGATCTGGGCCGGCACGGGCTCGGGGTGCTCCGACCAGGCCGGCTCCCAGGCGAACCGGCTCAGCATGTGGCGCGACGCCAAGGTCATGGCGGCCAGCGAGAAGGGTCGGGCCGGGCACGAGTGTCCGCCGTGCCCGAACACGGTCACCAATTCGGGCGCCGCCAGCCCGTTGGGGGTGCGCAGCCGCCGGCGGTTCCACCGGCCCGGATCCCAGTGATCGAGCCCGGGGGCGGCGCTCCGGTTCGTGAGCGGGAGCAGCGTGGCGACGGTCATGCCCGCCGGGACCTGCACCGGACCGTCCTCGAGCACCACCGTGGTCGGGGCCAGGGTGAAGCGCGCCATGATGGAGCGCTGCGCCATGCGGGTCGACTCCAAGGCGCACGTCTCGGCCAGTCCGGGCTCCTCGCCGCACACCCGGGCGGCATAGTCCGGCCGTTCCAGCAGGTCGAGCAGGTGCCAGCCCAAGGCCGCGAAGAGATTGGACATGGACGCGATGTGGATGAGCGTCACGTCGCGGCAGATGCCAGTGTCCGCCGCAGCCGGAGCGGCGTCGGCCCACGCCTGCACCACACGGGCGAAGAGCGCGTGGTCGCCCTCGTGGCCCGGCAGCTCGTGCAGCGACGACGTCAGCCGGGCCGTGATCGCCGCCAGCGCGGTGCGCTCGGCCGATTTGTCGGTGGCGGCGACCTGCGCCATGGCATCGGGATGCACGAAGGACTCCGACCCGTCGAGCTGGTCCAAGGCCTTTACCAATGCCTCGAAGCGCTCCCCGGTCGCGGAACCGGGCCCGCCCCACGAGGACAGGCCGACGCGGTGGCCCAGCCGCCGGCTCCATCCGAAGAGGTCCACCTCCCCGGCCGCCCCGAGCTCCTCGACAGCGACCTCGACCGCCGCCTCGACGTGGCGGAGATACGTGGCCACGTCCTCCCGCCCGAACAGCTGGTGCGGGAGCACGCGGCGCCCCTCGAAGAGCTCGTCGGGCAGCTTGCGCCGGAGCATGCGCCAATCGGCCACACCTTTGCTGGCCACGTCCTCGGGAAGGCCGTACAACCCGGCCACGCCCAGCGGGGAGAAGAGGAAGAGGTAGCGGTCGTCGCCGCTGTCCACCACGAACGTGTCGCCACAGCGCCGTCGGGCCTCGGCCAACAGGGCGACAGGATCCGCCACGACGTCGTCCCAGGGCAGCCGGACGTCGTCGGCGATCACCGGCATCGGATTGAGGCTGGGTCCCTCCACGGCGGACAGCAACCCTAGGAGACGGGTGCGCCCTCCACCGGGGCCAACTCGCTGGGTCCGGCCGAGATGAACACCGCGCTCACGATGGCTCCCACCAGCAACAGTGCCGCGCCGACCGCGAAGGCCACGGCGAACCCGTGCACGACTGCCGCTTGCGAGGCGGCGGCGCCGTGGGCGACGAGGTAGCTGGCGGTCGCGGTCGCCGCCAACGTGTTCAGGAGGGCCGTGCCCAAGGAGCCGCCGATCTGCTGCGTCGTGTTGACGAGCGCGCTGGCCACGCCGGCATCGCGATCGCGCACGCGGATCAGCGCGGTGCTGCTGAAGGCCGGGAAGGCGATGCCGAGGCCGACACTCATCAGGATCTCCTGCGGCGCGACGTGGACCCAGAAGTCGCCTTGCACCCCGATCTGCGTCAGCCAGGCCAGCCCGGCGGCCGCCAGGAGCAGCCCGCCCGTCATGGGCAGGCGGGGGCCGATGCGCGGGACAAGGCCCGTCGACGCCCCCGCCGCCACGATGATCCCGAAGGCGAAGGGAAGGAAGGCGAGACCCGCCTTGAGCGCCGAGTAGTGCAGGACGCTCTGCAGGTAGTAGCTGAGGAAGACGAACATGGCGAACAGCCCCGCGCCCGTCAGCAGCGAGGCCAGGAAGGCGCCGGCGCGGTTGCGGTCCCGCACGACCCGCAGCGGCAACAGCGGGTGGCTGGTCTTCGTCTCCACGAGAACGAACGCAACCAGGAAGACGGCGGCGACCACGAGCAGGATGATGGTCGTCGAGGAGCCCCAGCCGTCGCTGGCCGCCTTGGTGAAGCCGTAGACGAGGCTGACCAGACCGATGGTCGAGAGGAGGGCTCCCGGCACGTCGTAGCGGGTCGAACCCTCGGCCCGGCTCTCGTGCACGACGGCCACGGCGCCGATGGTGGCCAGCACCGCGATCGGGACGTTCACCAGCAGGCACCAGCGCCACGACACGTACTGCGTCAACACGCCGCCGAGCAGGACACCGATGGCGCCGCCCGCACCGGACACCGCGCCGTAGGCACCGAACGCCTTGGCGCGCTCCTTGGCGTCGTGCTCGAAGGTGATGGTCAGGATCGACAGGGCGGCGGGCGCCATCAGGGCGGCGAAGGCGCCTTGCAGGGCGCGGGCGGAGAACAGCATCGCCTCGTTGACCGCCAGGCCGCCCAGCGCGGAGGCCGCGGCGAAACCGAGCAGGCCGACGACGAACATCCGCTTGCGGCCGGAGAAGTCCGCGATGCGGCCACCGAGGAGCAAGAGTCCGCCGAAGGCGAGCGTGTAGGCCGTGATGACCCACTGCCGGTTGGCCGTCGAGATGTGCAAGGCGTGCTGCGCCGAGGGAAGCGCGATCGTGACGATGGAGGCGTCGAGCACGATCATGAGCTGCGCCACCACCACGACGGCGAGGATGCCCCACCGTTTCGGGTCCGGGCCGGTCCCGAGCACGGTGGCCGCGGGTGCGGACGTGGACGTGGCCGTCTCGTTGGAGTCCATGGAGTCCCTCGTTTCCGTTCGCCCAGGAGCAAGAGGGCGGATGTGTGGGGGGTCAGTGCGAACCTAGCGGGAGCCGTGTGGCCCCCGGCGCGGCGCACGGTAGCGGCGCGGTGTGACACCGCCGTTCACGGCCCGGCACGCAGCCACCGCGGCGCGCTCGGCGGCGGCGGCTGGCGTTCTCGGCCGGAATAAATGACTGACCGACGGGGTTACCCGTCACTGCTCGCCGGGGTCGGGCCGCTCGTCGAGCCGGAGCTGCAGGAGCACGAGATCGAGCCACCGCCCGAATTTGGCCCCGACCTCGGGCATGCGAGCGACCTCTACGAATCCGAGTCGTTCGTGAAAGCGGATGGACGATTCGTTGGCGGCATCCACCGCCGCGATCATCACGTGCTTGCCGATGCGTCGCGCCTCGTCGATGAGCGCCTGCATGAGCAGCCGGCCGACCCCTGACCGCCACTGGTCTGCGCGGACGTGGACCGTGTTCTCGACGGCGAAGCGGTAGCCGGGCCATTTCGCCGCATCGCGAAACGGACCGAAGGCAGCCATCCCCACGATACGTCCCGAGTCCTCCGCAACGACGACGCACTCATGGACCCGCATCCAGGCCATCGTCGTCTCGGCCACGTAGGGCTCAGACCGCCACTCGATGGTCGTCGTCGCCATGAGAGCATTCACGATGTCGGTGATCGCCCCGGCATCGGCTGGGGTCGCCGGGCGGATCGTCGCCATGGACGAATCGTAGGGTCGACTACGCCACCTCGGATCGGCCGTTCCGGCCGCGCTTGTGCGCCTGCCGGGTGCCGACCTCTTCGATGACCTCGTCCGAGTGCGCGGTGTCGAACTCGTTGCCGCTGGCCCGCAGCTCGGCCAGCAGGTCGAGGAGCCGCGCCCGCTTGGGCTCGGACAGCCCGATGCGCTCGTACACACTGGCGTTGAGATCCCGCGTGGCCTCGGTGGCCACCCGCTCCCCCCGGGGCGTGATCACCGCCAGCGTGGTGCGTGCGTCGGACGGGTGGGGGACGCGGCGGACGAGCTTCTCGTCCTCCAGCTTGTCGATGATGTTGGTGACCGTGGCCGGCGGGATCCGCAGCGTCTTGCTGATCCAGCTCAGGGCGAGTGACGATTCGGGGTCCATGGCCAGCCAGGCCAGCACCTCGTAGCGGGCGAAGGTCAGGTCATGGTGTCGCATGACCTTCTGCACCTGGTCGTTGAGGAGCTGGTACGAGCGGAGGATGGCGGTGTAGACGGCCATGCCCGACGCGGCCTCGGGCTCCCAGCGCTCCAGCCACACCCGGCGGGAGGCCTCGACGACGTCGAACGGGGCTTTCTGGAATCCCATGGCGGCCATGGTACGGCGCGTCTCCACCCGCGCTCAGGTGGCCCCGGCCAACGAGCGGCCGATGATCCCGTCGTCTTCGAGTGCCGCCAGCTCGTGAGCGGACAGCCCGAGCGCGCCCAGGACCTCCGCGTTGTGCTCGCCCAGCAGCGGTGCGTGCCGGTCGTGCAGCCGCGCCGGCCCCCGCGAGAACCGCATCGGCAGCGTGCTGTAGCGGGACGTCCCGATCACCGGATGGTCGACCTCCTCGAAGAAGGAGCGCGCCTGCAGCTGCGGGAGCGCCGGCTGGTCGTGCGGCTGCATCACCTTGCCGACAGGTACCCCGGCGTCCCAGAGGACCTCGACGATCTCCTCGGCGCTGCGGGCACGGCACCACTCCCCCAGCTGCGCGTCGATCCGGTCGTGGTCGTCCCGCCGGCCGTCCCTGGTCGCCAACGCGGGGTCGGCCGCCCACTCCGGGTCACCGAGGGCGGTGCGGAGCGCGGCCCACTGCGCATCGGTGGCGACGGCGATGGCCACCCACCCGTCGTCGCGGCCGTGCTCGTCGGGCCCGGCCACCTGGTAGAGGTTCTGCGGCGCCGCCGCCGGACCGCGGTTGCCCGCCCGCTCGAGGAGCGCGCCGTAGGCGGAGAACTCAATGGGTTGCTCGGCCGCGATGTTGAGCGCGGCGTCGACCATGGCCGCCTCGACCAGTCCCCCTTCGCCGGTACGCTCCCGGTGCTCGAGCGCGAGCATCAGGCCGTACAGCGCGTGGAGGCCCGCGTTGGGGTCGCCGACGCAGTACGGCTCGAACGGCAGCAGGTCGGGGTGCCCGGTCAGCCAGGTGAGGCCGGCGGCGTCCTCAATGATGAATGCGAAGGCCGAGAGATCGCGTCCCGGCCCGTCGAGCCCGAACCCGGGCATGCGCACCATGATGAGATCGGGGCGCTCCGCGCGCAGGGTCTCGAAACCGAGACCGAGCTGGTCCAGCACCCGCGGCGTGTAGTTCTCCACCACCACGTCGCACGTGGCCACCAGACGCCGCATCAGCTCGATCCCGCGCTGCTCGCTCAGGTCGATGGTCACGCTCTTCTTGTTCGTGTTGAGCGCGGCGAAGATCGGCCCGCGCTCCCAGTACCGGTCCTCCGTCTGCGGCACCCCGCCCACCAGGCGGGCCCCGTCGGGCCGTGCCGACGACTCGAGGTGGATGACCTCCGCCCCGAGGAGGGCGAGCATGTGTCCGGTCAGCGGCCCGGCCCAGAACGACGTCATGTCGAGAACGCGCAGACCTTCGAAGGGCTGCGCGCGCGGCGAACGCGCGCCCGCGGTCCGCGTCGGCCGTTGCACTGCCTCGTCCAACGGCAGCTCGCCCAGGCGGGGCGCCGCGGCGGGCGGCCGCAGGCCCGCCGTCCCCAGCCGGAACGGCGGGCCGGGGTTGGCGGCGCCGTCGCGGGGGTTCTGCACGAAGGTCCCGCGGGCGCGGAAGTGGTCCCAGGTCGTGGCGTTCTCACCGTTGGTGATCGGTGCGTTGGGGATCCGGAAGGCGGAGGCCTGCTCCAACACCTCGGCGACCGTGTGGGCGGCGATCCAGGCGTCGATGGTGGGAGCCAGTGCCGTGCGGTCGAGGAAGAGCGACCGGTCCTCCATCCACTCGGGATGCCCCACCAGCACGCAGAAGTCGAGCCATTGCTGTCCCGTCCCGCAGCCGAGCCCGACGAGTCCGTCGCGGGCCGCCCCGACGCCCGGCGTGGCCACGAAACGCTTCCGGCGCATCGGCCGCCCCAGCTGGTCGTTGAAGGTCACCGGGTAATAGGTCAGGCACAGCGCCTGCGCCTCGAGCATGGACACGTCGACCAGCTCACCGCCGCTGGCGGCGCGCCGGCGGGCCGCCAGCGTCCCAATGGCGCCGTAGAGGCCGGCCAGCCACTCCCCGATCTGGCCGCCCACGAAGACCGGCGGGCGCTCCGGCCTCCCCCGTGCCAGTCCCACGATGCCCCCGGACCAGGCCTGCAGCGTGAATTCGGTCGCCGGCTTGTCGCTCCAGGGTCCGTCGAGCCCGAACGGCGTCAGGGAGGTCACGACCAGGTGCGGATGCGCCCGTCCCAGCGCGCCGGGCTGCAGCGACGGCTCCTCGGCCAAGGGTGAGCCCGGTGACCAGATGGCGGCGTCGGCCGAGTGGAGCAGCGCGTGGAGCGACTCGAGCGCCGCGGCATCGCTGCCGTCGACCACGACACTGCGCTTGGAGGCGCCCAGGAAGTTGCAGAGCGCGCCGTCCTCACCGGCCGCCGGCGTGGCGCCGGAGGCCGACCACCGCCGCAACGGATCACCCTCCGGCGACTCCACCTTGAGGACCTCGGCACCGCCGTCGGCCAGCAGCTTCGTGCAGTAGGCGCCACCGATCCAGGTCGAGAGGTCGACGACCTGGAAGCCGGAGAGCGGGGCGGGCACGGTCAGTCGGCCGCGGGGCGCCGGCGGCCCGAGCGGCTGAGGCGCCACTCGGGCGGGAAGTGGTCGTCGTTGCTCTTGACGGCCACGTTGAGGCCCGCGTCCATTGTCTCCTTGCTCAGGGTGGCCCGGCCCCGGTCGTCGTCTTCTCTGAGCTGCCCGCCCATCGACTCGAGCCAGGCGCTGAGCATGCTGCCCATGTACTCACCCTGGTGCTGCTTCATGATCTCGAAGAACACCTTCTGCATGAACACGGTGTCGGTGGGACGCGTCCGCGCACAGGCGCTGGCGTACTTCGCGGTCTCGGCTTCGAGGTCCGCCCGGGGCACGACGCTGTTGACGAAGTTGCACTCGTACATCTGCTCGGCAGTGAAGGGCCGACCGGTGAACACCATCTCTTGGAACTTGCGCAGCCCCATCATCATCGCCCACTGCCACATCCGGGGCGCGTAGCCCACGTACCGGAAGGCGGGGTGCCCGAACAAGGCGTCGTCGGACGAGATCACCAGGTCGGCGTCGGCTGCCTGATAGAAGTGCCAGCCGTAGCAGTACCCCTTCACTTCCAGGATGCTGATCTTCTTGAAGTCCTGCAGCGTGCGGCAGCCCGACCGCGGATTGCCGTACCAGTGCAGCAACGACGCACCGGCGCGGTAGGACCGCGGGCCGGGCATGGTGACGTCCTCGTCCTCCTCGATCCCGAATTCCTCGTGCAGGGCGGTGCCGGCCTCGCGCTTGGCCATCAGCTCGTCGAGATCGGCACCGGTTCCGAGGTGGTCGCCGATCCCCCGCACGACCAGCACCTTGACGTCGTCGTCGATGCTCGCCTTGAAGATCAGATCGGCGTAGCGGCGCCGGGCCGCGATCGTCGGGATGTTGAGCTGGTCGGGACGGTTCAGCGTGATGGTGGCGATCCGCGTGACCGGATCCTTCTCGTAGAGGATGATCTCCTCGGCAGGCGGGACGTCGGGGACGCTCACGTCGTCAGGCTCCCTTGTCGGCGGATGGGTGTCGTCGCCAGCGACTGGGGGCCGGCATCGGTGACGGCGATGGGCTCCTGCACATAGAGGGCACCGACGCCTTCCTTCCAGACATAGCCGGTCAGCGCCAGCACCATGCCGGCCTCGACGTACTGCTCGGCGGCCGTCCGCGGCAACGAGCGGGTGACGAGCGGGAGGTCGAAGCCGAGCCCGAGCCCACGCGCCACCGGCATCGGCGGCTGCGGCTCGCCGGCGGCGTCGTACGCCGCGAGCAGGCCGGAGAGCGGCGCGCCGACCTCGCAGGCACGGAGGAGGTGCTCCCACAGGTTGCCGGCGCGCTGGGCCAGCTCGGAGTCGATGTGACCCCCCTCGCGCACCGCGTGGGTTCGGCCGACCTCCCCCGAGTAGCCGCCGAGGACGACGCCGGCCTCGAAGGCCACCAGGTCTCCGGGTTGCACCGGCGTATCGCGGTCGGTGCGGCGCCACGGATCCTGCCGCGACGTGATCCACGCCACGTCCTGTCCGGAGGGAGTGGTGACCCCCGCCGCCGCCATGGCCTCCATGAAGATCGCGGTCAGCTGCCGCTCCGTCACGCCCGGAACCAAGGCCGCCGTCGCCGCGGCGAGCGCATCCTCGGCCACGCGCACCGAAGCCCGGATGGCCTCGGTCTCCTCGGGGCTCTTCACGCGGCGGATCCGGCGCAGCATCGGCTCCGCGTCGACGAACTCGGCCGACGGGAAGGCCTTGGGCAACAGGTTGGCCGACGAGCCCGACATGGAGTCGGTGGCGACCCGGCGCGCCGTGGCTGCGCCCGGGATCTGCGACAGCACCTTCACGAAGTTCAGGGCGTTGAACGTGATCCCGTAGAGGTTCTCGTGGGGGATCTCCTCGGGGATGCCCTCGTCCCACGTGCTCAGGAGGTGCACCGCGCCACCCTCGCGGACGAACACGCAGCCCGGACCGAAGGCCCGGGACCCCGCCGTCCACAAGCGCGGCGCACCCGACACGTAGCGGGCGTTCCCCTCGCGGCCGACGACGAGGAAGTCGATGTCGGCTTCGTCCATGGCGGCGCGCACGCGGGCGCGGCGGGCCCGGCGCAGGGCGGCGTCATCGGGAAGGATCTCTACGACGGACACGCGAACCTTCTCAGAACGGGTCGTAGGAGTAGTCGGTCATCGGTTCCCACCCGTCCTCCGTGATGCGCAGCACTTCCTCGGAGCGATAGCCGGCTGCGCCGTCGTCCCACACGATCGGCTCGAGCACCAGGACCATGCCGTCCACGAGCTCCAGAGAGGCGTCGAAGGCCTCGCCGATGTCGCTCCCGACGTACGGCATTTCCGCGCTGTCGATCCCGAGCCCGTGCCCGAGGTAGAAGTGCGGCATCCACGGCTTGATCCCGCCGGCGGCACCGATGGCGGCCGCCGTGAGATCGGCCGCCGTCGCTCCGGCCCGGGTCACGTCCAAGACGGCGCTCATGATCGCCTGCCACCGGTCGTACTGGGCTCGCTGGCGCGCACTCGGCTCGCGCCCGACGACCCAGGTCCGGCCGAAGTCGGAGTGGAACCCCGCGTAGCTGATGCCGAGATCGACCCACAGCACGTCGCCCTCGACCAGCGCGCGCTCGGTCGAGAGCAGTGGGCAGGCGAGGTCGCCCGTCGTGGTCCACGGACCGTCCTCCATGCGGGCGGGCATGACCTGCCAGATCGGATCGAGAATGTTGGCGTCGGCGCCGGCGTCGAAAATCGTGCGCAGGAAGGTCGCGGTCAGGTCGGTCTGGCGGACGCCGGGGGCGATCTTCGCCTGCACGTCGGCGATGGCCTGTTCGGTGATCCGCAGGCCCTCGCGCATGGCCGACAACTCGTCGGGCGTCTTGGACACCTTGGCCATGCTGATCACCCGTCCGGCATCTTTGGGCGCGTCGGGAGCGAACAGAATCGTCTGCTCCCGTCGGAGGGCATTGGTCCACTCGTCCATGGCCACGGTCGCCCCGCTCGACACGAGGCCGCCGAGCTGCGTGGCGAAGAGCTGCACCCCTTCGTCGAAGTCGAGGTAGACGGGACCGTGGAGGTGATCCGATGGCATCTTCTCCCGCAGGCGATCGTCCTCACGCACCGGGGTGAAGAGGTGGGGCCATTCGTCGTCGACCAGCACGACGGCGACGGGCTGTTCGAAGTTCGCCCGGCCCGAGTCCCCCAGCGGCCAGATGGCGCCGGTGGCGTAGGCGACGTTGGTGTTGCCCAGCAACACCAGGGCGTCGAGGCCCTGCTGCTGCATGATCCCCTGCATCCGACCCATGCGCTCCCGCTGCATGCGGGCGAAGTCCGGCGTGGCGGGAATGGTCGCGGGCGCCGCCTTCGCCATGAGGCCGGCGGGCATCAGTCCTCCACCCCGAGGTACCGCTTGATGTTGTCGCTGACGATGGCGGTGGCCGCCTCGACGCCGACCGCATCGACCACGGACTTCAGCGACTCGCTGCTGTAGCCGTAGGTGCTCTCGTTGTGCGGAAAGTCCGTCGACCACATGACCTTGTCGACGCCGATGCGGTCGACGAGGTCGAGCCCGAGCGGGTCCACCATGAACGAGGCGTACATGTTGTGCTCCCAGTAGTACCGGGGCTCGTGCTTCGTCTTGAGGTTGGCGATGTGCTTGAAGGACGCCGCTGATGTGCTCGGCATCTTGCAGCGCGGAGGGCACCCAGTTGATGCCCCCCTCGAACCAGCCCACCCGGAGCCCGGGGTGGCGGTCCAGGACTCCCCCGAGCACGTACTTGCCGAAGAGGTCGCGGAACGGCGCCACGGACTGCAGCATGCCGAGGAGGACGGGATTGAATTCGTTCGGCGACGACGGCGGGCTCTCGCCGATGTGGTGCGAGACCGGCACCTGCTCCTCCTCGATCACCTCCCACACGCCGTCCAAGGCGCTGCTGCCGAAATCGATCGGCTTCCCGTCGTCGTCCTTGCCGGGCGACAGTGGCATCAGGAACGTCTTGAGCCCGAGCGCCTTCAGCTCGCGCAGGGTGCGGCGGGTGCCTTCGGCGTCCCACCAGTTGATGAGCCCCACGCCGTAGATGCGGTCGTGCGACCGCTCCTGCACCTCGGCGATGTGCTCGTTGTAGATGCGGAAGCAGCGCTCGCGCATCTCCTTGTCCGGCCAGCCGAACAGGGCCAGGACGGAGTTCGGGAAGGCCAGCTCCTTGGTCACGCCCTCGGATTCGAGCGCCGCCAGGCGGGCCTCCACGTCCCCGGTGTGCGATCCGGACACCGGGTCGTACATGGTGAGCACCTCGACGAACTCCCGCACGAGGATGGACTTCCCGCCCATGCCGATCACCCAGCCGCCGTCGACGTTCATCACCCGCGGCGCGTGCTCCCGCACGTCCTCGGGCAGACGCTCGTAGAAGATGTCCACGGCCAGCGAAATGTGGTCGTCCGCCGAGAACACCTCGACGCCGGCCGGGAGCCCCGAGTCGACGAGGGGTCCCAGGTGCCGGTCCTTCGGCGCTCCGAGGCCTTCGGCCGGGTACGTCAGCGTTCTTGCGTGACCAGTCATCTCCCCCGCTCCACTTCCCGCACTCGGCTCTCGTCTGCTCTCGACAGGCTCCGGGCAGATTACTTCGGCTTCGTAGCAATCGTCAACGGATCCTGCTAGCTTGCTCCACCGGGGCCGAAGCCGCTGACGGGAGGTCGGGGAGGGTGAGATGACCACGTGGGACACCACTGTCGACCTCGTGATCGTCGGCTCGGGCGGCGGCGGCATGGTGGCCGCACTGACTGCCGACAACGCTGAGTGCAGCGCCCTCGTGCTCGAGAAGCAGGAGCAGATCGGCGGCTCGACCTGCATGTCGGGGGGCATCGCCTGGGTCCCCAACAACCCGGTGATGGAGGCGGCGGGCATCCCCGACTCCTACGAGGACGCCATGGCCCATTTCGAGGCCGTGGTCGGCGACGTCGGGCCCTGTTCCTCCTTCGAGCGGCGCCATGCCTTCCTCACGGCCGGGCCCGAGATGGTCACGTTCCTCCAGGACCGCGGCGTCCGCTTCGTCTACTGCCCGGGGTACAGCGACTACTACTCCAATGCCAAGGGAGGGCACGACAGCGGCCGCGGCATTGAGCCGGTGCCCTACGACGGGCGGGCCCTCGGCGACTGGCTCCCCAAGCTGCAGCCCGG
The DNA here is from genome assembly GCA_963843365.1 of uncultured Acidimicrobiaceae bacterium. Lineage (GTDB taxonomy): Bacteria > Actinomycetota > Acidimicrobiia > Acidimicrobiales > RAAP-2 > Bog-473. Next base: position 879,664 of record CAWJKG010000002.1, read on the forward strand.
CCTGGCCAAGAGCCTCGGGCTCGCCGTGATGACGAACGAGGCCCGGTCGCTCTCCCACTACAACCGCAGCCTGGGCGCCTTCGGCATTTCGGCCCGGGTCGTGATGCGGACCTACGCCGCCCGCCTGCGGGGGCAGGACCTCCTGACCAACGGCGCCTCGCTGATCGCGCAGATGCTCCGCATCGCCCTCGACCGCGGCATCCCGATCTGGACCGAGGCGCCGCTGGAGGAGCTGCTGGTCGAGGACGGGCGCGTCGTCGGTGTGCGCACGGTCCACGACGGTGCCCCCGTGTTCGTGCGGGCCCGCCGGGGAGTGCTGCTGGCCGCGGGCGGCTTCGCCCACAATCGGGCCATGCGCACCGAGTACGGCGGCGACCAGCCCAACCAGGCCAAGTGGTCGATCTCCAACCCGGGCGACACCGGCGACGCCATCCGGGCCGCCATGGCCATCGGCGCCGACACCGACCTGATGGACGAGGCGTGGTGGCTCCCCTCGCCCCGGACAGGACGCTTCGGGCAGTCGACGCTCGACCAGGCGCGCCAGCGGCCGCGCACGATCTACGTCGACGCAGCGGGGAAGCGTTTCGTGAACGAGTCCAACTCGTACATGGAGGTCGGCAAGGCGATGTACGCCCGCGACAAGACCGCCAAGGCGGTCCCGTGTTGGCTCATCTTCGACGACCGCTACCGCAAGCGCTACGCGGACCAGCGCTCCTCGCCGGGACGCTTCCCGCGCCGGCTGCTCGAGAGCGGCATGCTGAAGCAGGCCTGGACGCTCGAGGACCTCGCCGCCATGTGCGGGATCGATCCGGACGGCCTCACCGAGACGGTCCAACGCTTCAACGAGCATGCGGAGCGCGGCATCGACCCCGACTACGGGCGGGGTGCGTCTGCCTACAACCGAGCCCTCGGTGACCCGAACCACAGAGTCCACCCGTGCCTCGGCCCCATTGACGAGGCCCCGTTCTACGCCTGCCAGGTGGTGCCCGGCGACATCGGCACCTGCGGCGGCCTCCTCACCGACGAGGACGCCCGCGTCGTCGACCGGATGGGCCAGGTGATCCCCGGGCTCTACGCGACCGGCAACGGCACCGCCACCGTCATGGGACGCCACTACCTGGGCCCGGGCGCCAGCATCGCCAACACGATGGTCTTCGGCTACCAGGCCGCCCGCCACGCGGCCCGTACCGGGGCACCCGACCGGTGACGGGACCCCAACTAGGACAGGGTCGCTCCGTCGCGCCGCACGCAGATGGCGTGGGTGGGACATTGCCGCGCCGCCGTGACGACCGCGTCGGTGGGCGCGGCGTTCGGATCGACCACCCGCGCGATGGAGTCGTCGTCGAGCTCGAACACCCCCGGCGCGGTGAAGACGCAGTTGCCCGAGCCCATGCACACGTCGCGGTCGATCTCGATCTCGATCTTCGTGCCCACGGGCCGATCGTAGGCTCCGACGGAAGGTGCAGGACGACGCATGAGTGAGTTCGAGCAGGCCAACTTCATTACCGATCGCGCCATTCAGGACGATCCGTACCCGTACTTCGACTGGGTGCGCGACCAGGGTCCGGTCTGGCGCGAACCGCATTTCGGCATGTACATGATCACCGGCCACCCCGAGGCCATGGCGGTCTACGGCGACCCGGCCACGTTCCCCGAGAACGACCTGGCGTCGGGGACCTATTCGTCGTGCAACGTGGTCTGCGGCTCCTTCGTCAAGTTCTCCGAGCCGATGCAGGGCGACGACGTGACCGAGTTCATTGTGAAATACCGGGACGAGCTGCCCTTCAGCGACCAGCTCCCCTCGTTCGACCCGCCGAACCATACGGCGCACCGCCACCTGCTCATGCGGCTCATCACGCCGAAGCGCCTCAAGGAGAACGAGGACTTCATGTGGGAGTTCGCCGATCGGCTCATCGACGGCTTCTTCGACGACGGCGCCTTCGAAATGGTCGGGTCCTACGCGGAGCCGTTCACGCTCACGGTCATCGCCGATCTGGAAGGCGTACCCGAGTCCGATCACTCACTCTTCCGCGAGCGGCTGTCGACCGCGCACCAGGACGTGGGCCACAAGCCGCTCGAGTTCCTCTACGAGACGTTCAACGGGTACATCGAGGATCGGCGTCGCGCCCCGCGGCACGACGTGCTCACGGGGCTGGCCACCGCCACCTTCCCGGACGGCTCCACGCCGGAGGCAAGGGACGCCGCGCTCGATCGCCGCCAACCTCTTCGCCGGCGGACAGGAGACCACGGTCCGCCTGCTCTCCTTCGCCTTGCGCATGCTGGGCGAGCGGCCCGACCTGCAGAAGGCGGTGCGGGCGGACCGCGAGAAGATCCCCAACTTCATTGAGGAGACCCTCCGCCTGGAGAGCCCGCTGCGCACGCAGTTCCGCATGACCCGCGTCGCCACCCAGCTCGGAGGCGTCGACATCCCGGCCGGCGCCTCGCTCATGCTCATCCCGGGTGCGTGCAACAGGGACCCGCGGCGTGTTCGACCACCCGTACGAGTTCGACATCGACCGCCCGAACGCGCGCCAGCACATCGCCTTCGGGCACGGGATCCACACGTGTGCGGGAGCGCCCCTGGCCAGAGCCGAGGGGCGGGTGACCGTCAACCGCTTCCTCGACCGCACCGCCACCATCTCCATTTCGGAGGAGCACCACGGACCGGCGGACGCCCGCCGCTACGAATACCTGCCGACCTTCTTCCTCCGCGGCCTGCAGAACCTCAACCTCGAGTTCACCCCCGCCGGCTGAGCATGGCCGGGCGGCGCACCTCAGGATGTGGGCGTGCCCGGCCCTTCCGGGGGCCGCAGGGTCGACATGATGAGCTTCGTCTGCGCATAGGGCGGACCCGCCGTCGTCCCGCCGTCGATGGGCAGCACGACGCCGGTGACCTGGGCCGCCCGCTCGCTGGACAGCCAGACGACGGCGTTGGCCACGTCCTCGGGTTGCGCCTCCCGTTCCAGCGGCTGCATGTAGCGCAGCACCGGGCCCATCTCGTAGGTCGTGATGCCGGTGCGGATGTGCGCCGGAGTCAGGCAGTTGACCCGGATGCCGTAGGGCGCCAGCTCAATGGCCATGCACTTGCTGGCGTGGGCGATGGCCGCCTTCGAGGCCCTGTAGGAGATCATGCCCGTGCCGGCGTTGATGGCCGCGATCGACGCGTTGTTGACGATCGATCCCCCACCATGCTCCTTCATGTACCGCGCCGCGCGCTGGGTCCCCACAATGACGCCGAAGAGGTTCACCTGCATGATCCGGGAGAAGTCCTCGAGATCGTCCGGCAGAAAGCGCTTCAGCGGGCTGCCGATCCCGGCATTGTTGAACATGATGTCGAGGCCGCCAAAGCGCTCGACGGCGAAGTCGACCAGCGCCTGGACCTGATCGGCGTCGCTCACGTCGGTCGGCATGAAGGCGGCCGCGTCGCCGATGCCGTCGGCCAGCTGCTGCCCCGCCTCCGCATCGACGTCGCCGATCACGACCCGGGCCCCCTCGGCCACGAGCAACTCGGCAGTCGCCTTCCCGATGCCGCCGGCGCCACCGGTCACCACCGCCACTTTCCCTTCCAACTCTCGCGTCTGCATGCCACGACACTACGGTCTCGTAGCAAATGCTGCAGCGTGCTCCCGCTGCGGGGACGCACCGACGGACGACGGGGACGACGCCATGAGCAGTGACCACCCGCAGCGCAGAACCCTCGGCGTCCCCCACGAGGTCACCGTCGCCGACCGCATCCCCAAAGAGCGCTACTACGACCCCGCCTTCTACGCCCTCGAGGCCGAGCGGCTCTGGCCCCGGGTCTGGCAGATGGCGTGTCGCCTCGAAGAGATCCCCCGTGCCCGCGACTACGTCGAGTACGAGATCTTGGACCGCTCCGTGGTGGTGGTGCGCGACGAGTCGGGTGCGGTCGGGGCCTTTGAGAACTCGTGTCGCCACCGCGGGGTCAAGGTGGTCGAAGGCACCGGGACGCTCAAGTCCGGCTTCACCTGCCCCTTCCACGGCTGGTGCTACGGCCTCGACGGGGTCAACACCTTCGTCTCGAGGGCGCGCTCGTTCTCAGAGGCCAACCTCGAGGAGGGCTCCATCGACCTGGTCCCGGTGCGCTGCGAGGTCTGGGGCGGCGCTGCGTGGATCAACCTCGACCCCGGCGCCCCGCCCTTGCGAGAGTGCATCGAGCCCTTCGCCACCATCATGGACGAGTGGAAGGTCGCCTCCTTGCGCGCCGAGTGGTGGCACGCCTTCGCCCTCCCGGTCAACTGGAAGCTGGCCCAAGAGGCCTTCTTGGAGCAGTACCACGTCATCGAGACCCATCCCGAACTGGTCATCCCCAAGCGCTTCGCCCCCAAGGACCCCGCCGCCTTCGACGCCGCCGCCTTCGTCGACGCCGAGCTGCACTATCTCCACGTCATGAGCGAGGGCATGGCGGGCATGGTCCACGCCAACGACGTGGCCGTGGCCGAGGGCCGGCGCACCGTTGCCTTGCCCGAGACCTCCAAAGAGGCCATGGAGAGCTGGCACCGGGGCCTCAACGACGCCGTGGTGGCCTGGCACGCAGGGCGCGGGGCGGACATGCCCGACCTCAACGACCTGGTGGAGCGGGGCATCGGCGAGACCATGTACTACTGCTTCCCCCACTACTTCGTCCTGCCCATGTACTCGAGCGCCAGCGCCTATCGCTTCCGGCCCTTGGGACCAGAAGAGACCCTCATGGAGATCTGGTCCCTCACCCGCTACCCCGAAGGCCAAGAACCAGAGCCACCAGCGCCCCCCGAGCCCTGGGCCCACGACGACCCGCGGGTCCCGCCCATCCCGACCCAGGACTTCTCCAACCTGCCGCGCCAACAAGAGGGCCTGCACAATGCGGGCTTCGAGTACATGCGCCTGTCCGAAGGCATCGAGGGGGGCATCGCCAACTTCGAGCGCACCCTCGACGGGTATCTGGCCGGGCTCAGCCACGAAGAGCTCGCCCGCGCCCTCGAAGAGATCAACCTCAACCCGCTGGAGCGGCCCGTGGTGGACCTGGGGTTCTGAGGGCACACGCTGACACGTCGACACGCACGGTTGTCGACGGCTCCCTTTACATTGACTCCGAGGACGTTCGAGAGGAGTCGACCATGGCCAAGGTGCTCTACACCGCACAGGCGCACGTCACCGGTGGGCGCGAGCAGGGACACGGCGTGACCAGTGACGGGGCGCTGGACGTGCAGCTCCGCACGCCGACCGAAATGGGCGGGGCCGGAGGCGGCACCAACCCGGAGCAGCTGTTCGCCGTCGGCTATGCCGCCTGCTTCGAGGGGGCGCTCGGCGTCGTGGGCCGCCGGGAGAAGGTGGACCTCGGCGAGGTCTCGATCGAGTCGGAGGTCGGGCTGATCACCACCGAGACCCGCGGCTTCAACGTCGCCGTCGGGCTCGATGTCACGCTCCCCGGCGTCACCGACGCCGACCGCGCCGTCGCCATCGTCGCCGCCGCGCACGCGGTGTGCCCGTACTCCAACGCCACCCGTGGCAACGTCGACGTCACGCTGACCGCCAACGGAACCCCGGTGCCTCCTCCGGCGTGAACAGGGCGTGACCTAACCTCGGCGCCCATGGCCGAAGGGGCACGCGCCGCGGCTGCGGTGGTTCGGAGCTGATGGACCGCCGCACCTTCCTGCGCGGCGCCGCCGGGGTCGGCGCGGCCGTGCTCGCCGGCGCCGCAGGGGCAGCCTGTTCGAACGCGGGACACTCCGGCAGCAGTGGTGGCACCTCCACGTCGACGACGGCGCACGGCCCGCCCGACTGGTCGAAGCTCGCCGCCGCGCTCGACGGCACCCTGCTCCTCCCCACCGACAGCGGGTACGCCGCCGCCGGCCACCTCTACAACAGCGTCTACACCCAGGAGGCCGCGGCCATCGCACAGTGCCGGTCGGCCAGTGACGTCCAGCGCTGCCTCTCCTTCGCCCGGGAAGCCGGGGTGCAGGTGGCGGCCCGGTCGGGCGGGCACAGCTACGCCGCCTACTCCTCCTGCCCAGGGCTCGTGATCGACGTCGCCAGTCTCAACTCCGTGTCCGTCGGCGCGGGCGGCCTCGCCACCGTCGGGGCCGGCACCATTCTGTTCGACGTCTACAGCCAGTTGGCCGCGCAAGGACGCCTCCTGCCGGGCGGCTCCTGCCCCACCGTGGGCATCGGCGGACTGGCGCTCGGCGGCGGCATCGGCGTCTTCGCCCGCGCCTACGGGCTCACCTGCGACAACCTGCAGTCGGTCGACGTCGTGACGGCCGACGGCACCCTGCACCGCGGCGGACCCGACCGCGACGAGGATCTCTACTGGGCCTGCCGGGGCGGCGGTGGCGGCAACTTCGGAGTCGTCACGTCGTTCGGGTTTCGTACCCACCCCATACCTGCCGCCATCACCCTCTTCACACTCGAGTGGCCCTGGGCCGCCGCGGACGACGTCCTGAATGCCTGGCTCCACTTCATGCCGTCGGCGCCCGACGCGGCTGTGGGCCAACTGCCAGCTCTACAGCAGCGGGACCGTCGGGGGTGGTCTCGTCAAGGTGACAGGCGTGTTCGTCGGTTCCGTGAGTGCATGCTCGTCCGCCCTCGCCCCACTCACCGCCGCGGTGGGCACACCCACCACCGACCATTTCGTCGGCCCCGAGGATTACCTCACGGCCACCATGATCGAGGCCGGCTGCGAGGGCGAGACCGCGGCCCAGTGCGCCGCACCCGCCCAATCCCCCTTCGTCGCCAAGTCGTCCTACATCGGTGGCCCGCTGCCGCAGAGCGCGGTGCAGGCGATCACGTCCGCCCTGTCGGCCTTCCCTGCGTCGCTGCCCGGCGCCGGCGCCGGTGTCGTCTTCGACGGGTACGGGGGCGCCATCAACAAGGTGGCGGCGGGCGACACCGCCTTCGTCCACCGCTCCGCAGTCGCCTGCGCGCAGTACTCCATCACCTACCCGGGCACCCCGCCGTCACAGGGTGACAAGGCCGCGGCGGCCTCTTGGCTCGACCACGTGCAGCGGGCCTTCGCGCCGGTGACACAGGGCGCCTACCAGAACTACATCGACCCGACGCTCTCCGACTGGCAGCAGGCCTACTACGGGGCCAACCTGCCGCGGCTGCAGAAGGTCAAGCAGGCCTACGACCCCGACGACACCTTCCACTTCGCGCAGTCGATCCGGGCCTGACCCGCCGGCACCGGCGGCTGCGCCGCGGAGCGAGTCCGCGTCAGTCGACGGGCTCGAAGTCCTCCTCGAGGAACGGCATCAGGTCACCGCGGCCCTCGCTGGGCGCACTCGCCGTCTCGCCCGTGGTGTCGTGCAGGACGACGCGGTCGCGCCCCTCGTGCTTCGCCTGCAGCAGGGCGTCGTCAGCTCGCCGCAGAATCGCCGCCAGCTCCTCCCCCGGCTCGCACTCGGTGACGCCGAAGCTCACGGTGAACTTCGGGAGCCCGCCGACCGTGATGGCCGCGTCGAGCTGGGAGCGCACCGTGTTCAGCGCCCGGGTGGCGTCAATGGCCGAGCAGTCCGGGAACGCGATGCGCGAATTCCTCGCCGCCGTAGCGCGAGGCGATGTCGCTGTTGCGCAACGTGTCCCGCAGCACCCTCGAGAACAGGCGAAGTGCCCGGTCCCCCGTCTCGTGGCCGTAGGTGTCGTTCAGCCGCTTGAAGTGGTCGAGGTCGGCCATGGCCATCGACACCGGGTGGAGGTGGGCGGGAATGGCGGCGACCCGCTCCGAGAAGGAGCGGCGGTTGAGGAGCCCCGTGAGGGTGTCGGTCGACGCCTGCAATTGCGTCTCGGCCATGACCCGCAGCAGGCCGATGCGGGCGCCGGCCAGCTTGGCCAGTGTGGCCAGGTCGTCGACGCGGTCGTCTTCCACCTTGGTCCCCGCCTCGCCGGTGGCGTGGATCACGCCCACGGTCCGTCCCATGATGGAGACCGGGACGCACAGCGCGGAGAGCCGGCCCTCGGGCCGGTTGCGCAGCTTCGGGCAGGCGTCGAGATGGTCGCTGTCGGTGAACTCCTGGATCTGCGCCCGCCGCGCCGCCGGGCAGCGGTCCGGCGAGTCCACGCCGCAGCTGGGCGGCTTCCCGTCGGGCCCCACGGCGGCCATGCGGTGCAGGTGGGCGTGGCTGTTGTCCGCCAGCAGCAGCTCGGCGGGGGCGTCGGGCAGCACGGTCGAGAACGAGCGCTCAATGACCTCAATGACCTCCGGCTCTCCCTCCGCCATGTCGAGCGCGTTGGCGAGGCGGCTCTCGAAGCGCTGGCGTTGCACTTGCGCGTCGCGGATCTGCGCCTGCTGGTCGGCGTCGGTCATGGCCTCGCTGAGTTCGGCGTTCAGCCGCTCGGCGTCCGCGATGGCGGTGCTCAGTTCGGCGTTGAGCCCGCGCACCTTCTCGTCGGTGCGCCGTTGCTGCTTCTCGCCGAAGATCACGAGCACGAAGGCCAGCGGGAACATGATCCCCAACAGGATGCCGACCGAGACCAAGTCGCCGTAGATCCCCGAGGCCAGCGACTGGCCCAGCATCATGCACGGGACGAAGACGAGCCCGAAGGCGCCCAGGGCGATGACGGGGCTGATGAGGCGGAAGCGGGCCGACCGCTTGATCTCTCCGGACCATTCCTCTTCCGTAACCATGTCTGTCTCCCTCGAACCGCCGCCGGTCCCGCTGCCCTCGCACGTGTCCGGACAACGCGAACCTCAACGGTTGTTTCGTCGCCCTGGAAGCTGACCTTTAGGCGCTCAGGAAAGTGATTCTGGACCAGCTCAAACGCAAATGATCCCAGTCGGTATCCGATACTGTTCAGAATGCTATAAGGTGGCGCCATGCCCAGAGGGACGACGAAGCGCAGGCCCCGCACGGTCACCGCCCTGCTCGATGCAGCCCGGGACCTCTTCGCCGATCAGGGCTTCGGCGCCACCTCGGTCCCCGACATCTGCGCCCGGGCGGGGCTGACCAAGGGCGCCTTCTATTCGAATTTCGCCAACAAGGACGCGCTGTTCTTGGCCCTGCTCGACCGCAGCTGGGACCAGCGCGCTGCCTTCGTGCGTCGGGCCGTCAGCGCCGGCGCGCCGCCGACGACCGACGAGCCGGCGGCACAGACCACCGAGACAAGGTCGGGCGGCATCGACCGGCAGTGGACGCTCGTCTCCATGGAGTTCTCGCTCTACGCCATCCGGCACCCGGAGGTGGCGGCGCTCCTCGTCCAGCACGAGCGCCGCGTCCGCGCCGAGCTCGCCTTGCTGGTGGCCGAGGCGCTGGAGCAAGCCGGTCGCGTGCCGACGCGTCCGGTGGGAGAGCTGGCGCGCATGATCGTCGCCGTCACCGAAGGCAACGACATCCAGACGCTGACCGACCAGGCCGCCGGCGCGACGGCGGCGTCGACGACCGGACCGCGCGCCGTGCAGGCCCTCCTCGCCCACTTCTCCGCGCCGATCGACACCGTCCTGCCCGATCGGCGGGCCACCCTGTGACTGCCCCGTCGGATCCGTTCGATCCGCTCCACGCCCTCGACGACCTGCTCGCCGCGGTGGACCTCTCGCCGGCGCGGCGCCCGGCGTCGGTGTCGTTCGAGGGCCAAGATCCGGTGCTCCCGTCCCGGCTGCGGCTCGGGGCCTGCATCGGCGTCCCTCTGATGGCCGCCGCCGTGGGCGCGGTGAGTTTCCACCGTCTCCGGGGCGGACCACGCCAGGAGCTCGGGCTCGACCTGCGCCAGGCCGTCCACTCCATCAATCCCGGCGCGTTCTGGCACCCCACGCTGAACGGGGAGCACGCACCCCACCCCCTGCTCTTCGACAACCCCTTCACCGTCGTCCCGTATCGCACCCGGGACGCACGCTGGGTCATGGCCTCGGCCGTCTACCCGCACCAGGTCGCGGCATGGTGCCGCTTCTTGGATGTGCCGCCCGACCCCGCCCGGGTCGGCGCGGCGGTGGGGACCTGGGACTCCTTCGACCTCGAAGAGGCGGCGAGCGCGCAGAGGCTCCCGATCTCCGTCGTGCGTACATCCGCGGAATGGTCGGCTCACGACCAGGGAGCGCTGCTGCATCTCCAGCCGGTCATCGGCCTCGAGCGGATCGGGGACGCGCCCGTCCGCGACTTCGGTCACGCCCCCAGGCCCTACGACGGCGTCCGCGTGTTGTCGTTCACCCACGCCGTGGCCGGACCGACCGTGGGTCGGACGCTGGCCGAGCAAGGTGCGGACGTGCTCGGCGCCACCCGGCCCAACGACTACGAGCACGAGTTCATTTACACCGAGGCCAACGTCGGTGCGCGCAGTGCGTACATCGATCTCGACCGCCCAACGGGCCGGGAGCGGGCCGAGCGCCTGCTGGCCGATGCCGACGTGGTCGTGGACAACTACCGCTCGGGGTCGCTGGCCCGGCGGGGGCTCAGCCCGCGCGACCTGGCGGTTCGCCACCCCGGGACCGTGTTCGTGTCCATCAATTGCTACGGCGCGGGTGGTCCGTGGGCCGGCCGGGGCGGCTTCGACATGAACGGCTCTGCCGTCTCGGGGCTCATGACGACCGAGGGATCCGAGTCCGAGCCGCGGCTGCCGGTCACCTCGCTGCTCAACGACTACGTCACCGGGCACCTGGGCGCCGTCGGCGCCAGCGCCGGTCTCGTCAAGCGGGCCGTCGAGGGCGGGTCGTGGCACGTCACGGTCAGCCTGGCCAGGACGGCGATGTGGTGCGGCTCGCTCGGGCTGGTGGACCCGACGCATGCGGGCAGCGACGATGCGCACAGCCTGCGGGAGCCTGACCCCTATGACGCCGCGAGCCCCTTCGGCGAAGTCCACATGCTCGCCCCACCGGTACGCTTCTCCCACACGCCGCCCGCCTGGCCCGATCCGGTTCTCGTGCCGCGGGGCTCGAGCGCACCGACCTGGTCCGGGTAGGCCGTTCGACCCGATCGCGGCCTGCAATCGGCGATCTACTTCCCGACGATCGCCGTTTCGGTCTGACTGATGAGCTTGCCGAAGATCCGTTCCGAGAAGCCGAGCACGACGGCCAGGGCGAGGCTCAGGGGAACCAGACCGCTCCAGATGTTCCTGAACTCGTGGCCCGTCACGCCGAGGGTGTACAGCCCCTGCAGGAGAAGGACACCTGCGAATCCCGCCAGTGCACCTGCTATCGGAGCGAGCAGGAGGCTCGATCCCGAGACGCCGTAGTCGGTTGCGGTCCGCGGTCCAGTGAGGAGCCGTGCGGATCGGCTGAGCAACCCGCCGACCGCTCCAAACAGGAGGAGCTCGTAGCGCCCACATCCGGCACCGAGGCCGATGGCCAGGGCGATGCCGCCCAGTGCGATCCAGGCCGACTTCGTCTGCAGGTCCGCCAGGGACTCGAAAACGGTGTCCCTGTCGTTGAAATTCGATCGGAGCACTTCGGCGAGCGACGAGCGGAGTGCGTTGGGGGAAGTGGCGTCGTCGTTCAGCTGCCGCCCGACCGCCTTGAACAGCTTCCGATTTTCCGGGAGGCGCAGTTGCGCTCGTTCGACCAGGAGACGGGCCCTCACCGCCTCGACCGGCTCCAGCCTCCGAGCGAGTTCCACCTCCAGGGCATGCGCCTGGCGCCAGGCACCCAGGACGTCGTCGGTCATGATGGGCTTGAGATGGCGCCCCCAGCTGTGGATGCGATCGTGGAGCTTGCAGAGTTGGCATTCCGCCCGGTGCGAGATGCTCTGCCCATGATCATCCGACCGGAGGAGCAGGCTCTCGATGTAGGCATCGAGCGTCTTGAGGCTGGGGCGAATCGACAGCCAACGATCGAAGACCAGGGTCGCCAGAGCCCAGGCCGCGGCCAGGGCGATGGAGACGGCGGCGAGAGCCTGTGTGCTCAGGGTCGATGACGCGGTGGACACCATCGCCCCGGCGGTCACGTCGGCCCCGCTGAGGCTGCACGGTCACGCATGATGTCCGCCGCCCGCGAGACGCACCGGGTGAACCCCTGCATCTCGCTGAACCGGTTGCGCCCTGCCGCCTCCACCCGCACCACCTCGCTTCCCCAATGGCGCACGACACCCTCGCACATCAGGTTGTCGGCGAAGTGAAAGGACTCGATCGCCATGTCGTCCTCCCTGGTCGCGCGCACTCGTTCGTCGTAGTCCCGCGGATCGTTCGTGTAGGCGAAGACCGGTCGGTCCGAGGCGTGCATGAAGCCCATTTCGATGGCTGTTCCGACGTCCATGCTCACGCCCCGGAACGGCGTCATGTTGGCGACCATCAGATCGCACTCCAGCATCCACGCGACGCACTGGGCGAACACCCGGCCCCCCTCCGCGGCATTGAAGGGTTCAGATTCTGACGGAGCAACCGAGGGGAAGATCGAGTCGAACCCGAACTCGCGGCAGATCTCCCTCTTCTCGTTTGCGATGTCGGCCGCGTTCGGCAAGAACACCTCCGGGCCCGCCAGATACACCTTCAGCCGCTGCGTGGAAACGACGTGCGTGGTCATCGCCAGATCTTCACATTCGCCTGTGTCGCCCTGCGCCGGCACGACTCTTCCTTGTCACTATCGATACAACGGGAGTAGCATAACGCTGGCGTTGTTGGCGGGTTGGGGAGAAAGGGGTGGGGACGTGCGAGCACGACTTCTCTTCAGCATCGGCATCGCGGGAGCATTCTCGTGGCTGACCGCGGTGCCGGCATCGGCCCGGACGCTGGCCCTGCGAGCCACCGCAACCACCACCACGACGAGCACGGCAGCGAGCGGGGCGGCCACGACGTCAACCACGGCGACGACGACGACCACGACGACACCGCCGTCCGATTCCGTCATCCACCTCAGCGGCATCGGGCAAGTCGCCTTCGTCGCGATCGTCATCGGCGTCTTCGCACTGCTCTGGTTCGTCCTCATCCTCTACGACCGCATCCGGACGACGACCTGGCGCGAGACCGAGTACACGAGGATGCTCAATACGCTCATTGCTGAAGCCAAGCCGGCAACGGGCGAGTCGCTCACGCCAGAGGACGTGCAGGGACTGGCCAAGGCCATTCAGCAACCTCCGAAGGGCATTCAGGGCTTGACCCGCACGCTGCTCGCCCTGGGACTCTTGACCCTCGTCGGTGTCGCCCTGGTCTCGCTGCTCGTCGGCAACCCCAACAATGCCAGCGATGAGCTCAAGACGGTGATCACCGCACTCACCACCGCGCTGATCACGATCATCGGTTTCTACTTCGGCGCCCGCACTGCGCAGACCAGCGACACGAGTCATCCGAAGACCCCCGCCACGAGCGCTCCCGCCGGGGGCGCCCCCACCGGGAGCTCTCCTGCGCCGACCAAGCCGCAGATCACGACCCAACCCGCCGACCAGAGCGTCAAGGCGGGCGCGACGGCCACCTTCACGGCGGCGGCCACGGGCACGCCGACGCCGGTCGTGCAGTGGCAGGTCGAAGCGGCAGGCGCGACGGGGTTCGTGGACATCGCGGGCGCCACCGCGCCGGAGTTCACGCTCGCCACCACCACGGACGCAGACGACGGCAACAAGTACTGCGTGCTCTTCAGCAACGCCGCCGGGAGCGTCGTCTCGGACGCCGCCACCCTCACCGTCACCTGAACCACTCCGTTCCAGCCGGTCGTTGGGTAGTGCACCGGCGAGGTGATGCGCTCGCCACATTCCGCCCTACCCAGGTGCCCAGAATTTGCGTGACGCGCCGGAAGTGAAAAAGCTCTCGGGTCGGGGTAGACGGACTCGGAGCGTGGAGCGTGGGACGGATGGAATTCCAGGGCAAGATAGGCGACGACTGGCGCGACTCGGAGCCCTGGTGGCCACCGGTCCCGTCACCCCCCGAGGGTGCGCCCAACGTGCTGCTCGTCGTCCTCGACGATGTGGGGTTCGCGCAGCTGGGCTGCTACGGGTCTGACATCGAGACACCGCGCATCGACGCCGTCGCCGCCGAGGGCGTGCGGCTCACCAATTTCCACACGACAGCCTTGTGCTCGCCCACCCGAGCCTGCCTGCTCACCGGTCGGAACCATCACCGCAGCGGCATGGGCCGGGTGGCCGATCTGGCCAGCGGCTATCCCGGCTACTGGGGACGTCCACCCCGGGAGAACGGGTTTCTCTCCGAAATGCTCCGCTCCACCGGCTACGCCACCTACGCCGTCGGGAAGTGGCACCTGAGCCCCGAAGGTGAGACCAACATGGCGAACTCGCGGGCCACCTGGCCCCTCGGCCGCGGTTTCGACCGCTGGTACGGGTTCCACGGCGGCGAGACCCACCAGTTCGTGCCTGCGCTCTACCACGACAACCATGCGGTGCGCCCACCCCGCACCATTGCAGAGGGATACCACCTCAGCGCCGACCTGGCCGACCGTGCCATCGAATACCTGGGCGACCTGCGCGCCGTCGACGACCAGCTGCCCTTCTTCCTGTACTTCGCCACGGGCGCGTGTCACTCGCCTCACCAGGCGCCGGCCCAATGGATCGAGCACTACAAGGGGCGCTTCGCCAAGGGCTGGGACGCCTGGCGCGAGGAGACCTTCAGGCGCCAGTTGGCCACCGGCATCGTCCCCGAGGGCACCGTGCTCACGCCGCGCCCACCGTGGGTACCCGCCTGGGAGACGCTCGACCAGCGCGAGCGCACGCTGGCCGAGCGGTTCATGGAGTGCTTCGCCGCCTTCCTGTCCTACACCGACGAGCAGATCGGACGAGTGCTCGACTTCATCGAGGACCTGGGCGACGCGGACAACACCGCCGTGATCATCGTCTCGGACAACGGAGCCAGCTCCGAAGGCGGCAAGGAGGGGACGATCAACGAGGGCCGCATGTCGAACTTCGAGGCATCGGGCCTCGACGAGATGGTCAACCGGATCGACGAGATCGGCGGTCCCAACATCCACAACAACTACCCCTGGGGCTGGACCATGGCGGGCAACACGCCGTTCAAGCGCTGGAAGCGCGAGGTGCACGAGGGCGGTGTGGCCGACCCGTGCATCGTCCGCCCGCCGGCCAACCGCCGGGCCGCGGTCGGCGGCGGCGTGCGCCGGCAGTACGCGCACGCGGTCGACATTGCCCCGACGGTGCTGGAGCTGGCCGGGGTGTCGCCGCCGGCCGAGATCGACGGCATCGCCCAGACCCACCTCGACGGGACCAGCTTCGCCTACGCCCTGGTGGACGGCGGAGAGGCCGCCCCCGGGCGCCACCTGACCCAGCACTTCGAGATGCTCGGCTCCCGCGCCATCTACCACGACGGCTGGAAGGCGGTGGCGTACCACCCGGTCGGCCCGATCTACGACGACGGACTGCGGGCCAACGCGCCCTGGGACGAGGACGTGTGGGAGCTGTACCACGTCAGCGAGGACGTCTCGGAGTCGCACGATCTGGCCGCCGAATTCCCGGACAAGGTGGCCGAGCTCGTCGCGCTGTGGTGGGAAGAGGCCCGGCGCAACGACGTGCTCCCTCTCGACAACCGCGTGCTCGACGTCATTGTGCACAAGCACGACCATCGCCGTTATCAGGACACGTACCGCTACTTCCAGGGCGGCGCTCCTGTGCCCGAATGGGTCGCCGTCGACACGCGCAACCGCTCGCACGACATCGTCGTGGAGGTCGATGTCCCCGACGGCGTGACGCCCGACGGCACGCTCCTCGCACTCGGGTGCTCCCTGGGTGGATGGTCGCTGCAGGTGCACGACGGCACCCTGCGCTACCTGCACAACCTGCACGGCGCCCGCCTCTACGAAGTGGTCGCCGAGAAGCCCCTCCCCTCTGGTCGCCACCGGCTGACCTTCCGCTTCGAGAAGGACGAGCTCCTCGGCGGCCTCGCCACCCTCCTTCAGGACGGCGAAGTCGTCGGGACCGGCGAGGTCAAGCGCTACACGCCGGTGGCCTTCAACGAGGTCATGATCGGGCTTACGTGCGGCTACGAGTGGGGCCCGCCCGTGGGGAGCGACTACGAGGCACCGTTCGCGTTCAACGGCACCATCGTGCGGGCCGAAGTGACCGCCATCGGCCCGGTGGTGCGGGACCCCGTGGCGGAGGTCGCCGCCATCCTGGCGTCGCAGTGACCTGAATTTGGCCCTGGATTACGAACATATGTTCGACTACCTTCGCCGGGGTGGCGCCTTCACGCACCCACCGGGCGACGATCCTGCACGCCGAC
The DNA here is from genome assembly GCA_963843365.1 of uncultured Acidimicrobiaceae bacterium. Classification (GTDB taxonomy): domain Bacteria; phylum Actinomycetota; class Acidimicrobiia; order Acidimicrobiales; family RAAP-2; genus Bog-473. Next base: position 895,750 of record CAWJKG010000002.1, read on the forward strand.
CTCGATGCGTTCTACGCGTCGGTCGAGCAGCTTCTCGACCCGTCGCTCCGCAATAGGCCCATCGCTGTCGGTGGCAGCGTGGTGCTGGCCGCGTCGTACGAAGCCAGGGGCTACGGCGTCCACGGCGGCATGCCGGGGTGGCGGGCCCGCCAGCTCTGCGGGGACCTCCTCTTCGTCGGTGGCCACTTCAGCCGCTATCAGCAGTTCGGGGACGACGTCGTGTCCGTCTTCCACGATTTCACCCCTCGAGTCGAACGGGTCTCGATCGACGAGGCCTTCCTGGACGTCTCCGGCGCGGTCAATCTCTTCGGGAGCCCGGCCGAGATCGCGGCAGCCATCCGCCGGCGGGTGCGTGACGAGATCGGCCTGCCCCTGTCCGTGGGCGTTGCCCGTACGAAGCACCTCGCCAAGGTGGCGTCGCAAGTGGCGAAGCCCGACGGCCTCGTCGCCGTGGAACCGCGTGACGAGCGCACCTTTCTCGATCCACTTCCCGTCAGGCTGATCTGGGGTGTCGGCGCGACGACCGAACAGCGCCTCCACAGTGCGGGGATCCACACCATCGGTCAGCTGGCCCAGACCGGCAGCCCCATCCTGCGGCAGCTGCTCGGCCAGGCGGCCGGCGCCAAATTGGCGGCGCTTTCGGTCAATGTCGACGAGCGCGCCGTCCAGGCCCCGCCCAAGTCGAGGTCCATGGGTGCCCAGGCTGCTCTCAAACGACGCGACGCCACTCCCGAGCTCGTCCGAGAGACACTCGCGTACCTGTCCGACCGTGTCGCCGGCCGTCTCCGAGCATCGCGTCTGGCCGGACGGACGGTCACCGTGCGGGTCCGCTTCCCGCATCTGCGCTCGGTGACCCGGTCGATCACGCTGCCCGCTGCGATCTCGACCACGCTGACCTTGACAGAGGTGGCCGAGCGGCTCGCCCTCACCGCCATCGTCGAGAACGAGCGAGAGCGCGAGCTCTCGCTCCTCGCCGTTTCGGTGTCCAACTTGCACCCGGAGCACTCTCTGCAGCTCGAGCTGCCGCTCGACACGGATGCCGTACCCCCGTTGGGCTCCCGACCCGGCTCAGCGGTCGAGTCCTCCCGCTGGGGACTCGACCGGTCCATCGACGCCATCCGGGAAAAGTTCGGCCGAAGTGCCGTCGGCTACGCCGCCGCCTCCCTTTCCGGCACCGACCGGGTGCCGGAGGAGTTCCGCGAACTGGCCGAACGCACACCACCCGTCATCGGAGCGTGACGACGGCTTCAGGGTTCTTCGGTCTCGCTCGAGAGAACCCGCTCCCAGCTGTCGCGCACCGACCCCGTCCAATGAGGAGCTCGACGCTCCATCCAGGACTGTGGGCCTTCCCGCGCGTCGAGCATGCCCATCACGACCCCGTGGTACGCGGTCTCGAGTTCCACGGTGCGGTCCAGTCCGGAGTCCGACCACAACAGTCGTTTCGTCATTGCGAGCGAGACGGGCGCGCAGTTGGTGGCCATGTCCTGCGCGACAGCGAGCGCGGCCGGCAGGACGGCTTCCGCTTCCAACGCTTGCGAGGCCAAGCCCATTCGCACCGCCTCGGAACCGAGGAACGTGCGCCCGGAAAGCAGGAGGTCGGCCGCCACCGTCGACGAGGCGAAATGCCGGACGGTCCAGTGCGAACCGGCATCTCCGAGAACGCCGCGTCGCACCTGGGGAATTGCCAGCTTCGCGTCCGAGGCAACGATCCGCATATCGCACTGCATGGCCAAGGTGAACCCGATACCGATCGCATGACCCTGCACCGCCGCAATGACCGGCTTGCGGATCGCCCATGCGGGTGGATCGAGCGGCTGGGCCGAGAACCCGGAATCCACCGAGGAGAATGCGCCCGCCTCGGCGTTCATGTCCGCGCCGGCGCAGAAGGCCCGGCCAGAACCGGTCAGGACGACGACACGGATGTCGTCCCTTTCGTCGCAGACTCGGTAGGCCGAGGAGAGGCGGGCGCCCATTGCCGCCGAGAAGACGTTGAGGTGATCCGGATTGTTCAGGGAGATCACCGCGACCTGACCGTGCAGATCCATCCTGACCGGCGTGTCCGGGCCCAAATCGTCCTCAACCACCGATGAATCCCCTCAACCGACGACTCACATCACCCGTTGCGACAGGAGTCGTCCCAGGGTTGTTGGCCGTCAGCGTTGTAGAGGGCGATGGCCAGGTCGTCCTGGTCGGCCGGGCTCGCCGTGTTCGGAGGCACGTTGATGAGCTGCGGCATTCCCGCCAGCTGCGCTGCTTCGTTCCAGGTGGGCTGGCTGAACTGGAACCCGCCCATGTAGGCACCCCCTGGCGAGACGGCCTGATAGTCACCGCCGGATTCGACCCTCAGGACGCACTGGAGGAACGGCGGGAGCTGTGGATCGACCGTCGCGGTGCTCGAAGCGGTCCCCTGAGCCGTTGCCGGGCTGGCAGATTGGGTCGTGCTGGTGGGATCCCCGCTCGCCGAAGGAGAGGCGGCCGAGCGGGACGCCGCTGCGACAGCCGCGGCCTGCGCGGCCTGAACCGCCTTGGCCGCTGCGGCAGCCTGGGCCGCCTGCTGTTGCGCCACGGCCACGGCCAGTTGCCCGGTGATCTGCGCCTGCTTGGAACTCAGCTCGGCCTGGGTCTGGCGCGCCGCGTCGGCCTGCGACGCCTGCTGATTCGTGATGGCCTGATCTGCAGCTTGCTGTTGTTCGAGCGCCGCCTGTTGCGCGTGCAGCCCGTTCTCATCGGTGTGCAGCGCGTCGATGGTGAGGTTCGCGTCACCAGTTGCCACCTCTTCGTATTCCGTCCTCGCCAGCGCATCGCTCTGACTGCCCACGAAGAGAACCTGGCCTCCCGGCGCTTCGGGGTCCAGGTTGACGTAGGCCGCGAGGGCCTCCTTTTGCAGCCGTGCGCGGTCACGGCTGATGCGACGGGTGTCGGCCGCGATCTGACTCTGGGTCGCGCTGATCTTCGCCTGGTCCTGGGCGACCTTCGCGCCGTCGACGTCATATTGCTGCTGATCCGTGCCGATCTGGAGCTGTTCGAGCACGAGGTCTCGCGCGATCTGGGCCGCCTGCGTCTTGAGATTCGACACTTGATCGCCAGCGGCGGGCTCAGCATTGATGATCGTCGCCGCCGTGACGGCTGTGACAACGGCGATGCCCAGCAGTCTCCCCACGCGCGCGACATCCCTGCGCACCCGGCTCCGGATATCTGGCCTGGTCGTCCGACACTTCACGACTCCGCTCACGATCCGCTAAATGATTGTCGCCGCTCCCGCGAGGGCGCAACCTGAACGCGCTCCCGTGCCTGGGACGGGACCAAACGCGTGTTGGCAGGAGCGGCCGTGGGGACCCCGTGTCGCGACCCGGCGTCATGGGTTTGCACCCCTCCCGGCGTGGATGAGCGGATCGATTGGATTCAGCACCCGTCACGCATTTGCAGTCCCAGCCGTACCGTGCTCGAACCAGGACACCGGGCGCTTGGTTCAAGGCCGGAGCTCTGCAATGGTGGTCCGGTGACCAGCATCATGGTGTCGTCCGAAGGCTCCGGCTACGGCTTCCTCGTCGACGACCATGGGCGGCTGCGCCAGGCGGGGTTCGGCCCGGACATCGACGCCCACATGCAGCGACTGCCGCCCAGAATCCCAGCCGCGCTGTATCCATTGGCCTATCCGGCCTACGACGAGGAGCCGACGCGGTCGCCCTCGCTCCGGGTCACTCACAGCGACGGCACCACGACAACCCGCTTGCGGGTCGAGGACGTCCACAGAGCGGGCCCCGAGACCAAGATCCTCCTCGTCGACCCCGACTGCCCCGTCGAGGTCACACTGTGCTTCCACACTGAGGACCACGGCGTCTTGCGCCAGTGGGTGAGCATCACCAACCGCCAGCCTGGAGCAGTCACCCTCCACGAGGTGGCTGCTGCCTCACCCCTACTCGCCGCGGCCTCACCTCACCTGACTCACTTCGGCGGGGGCGGCTGGTGCGCCGAGTGGACGACGACGACAGAGCCCCTCCTCCCCGGGACCAAGATCGTCGACTCGCGGGGCGGTGTGCAACCTCACCTGCAGTGCTCCCCCTTCTTCTTCCTCGCCCCGGAGGGGCCGCCCGAGGAGTCGAGCGGCAGCGTCATCGCCGGGGCGCTCGCCTGGGGCGGCAATGTTCGATTCGCCTTCGAACGGACGACGGTCCCCACGGTGCGGGTCTGGTGCGGGCACAACCCTGCGGCCGCCGAGTACGTGCTCGACGCCGGCTCCACTTTCGTCACTCCCGAGCAGGTCTGGGTCTGGTCGACCGAGGGTGTGGGACCCCTGAGCCGCCGGCTCCATCGGTGGGTCCGCGAGCACGCCGCACGCGATGGCGACGAGCTACGGCCCATCGTGGTCAACAACTGGGAAGCCACCTCGTTCTCGTTCGACACGGAGCGCCTCCTGGGGCTCATCGACAACACGGCGGATCTCGGTGCGGAGCTGTTTCTGCTCGACGACGGTTGGTTCGGCGATGCGCACCCTCGGAATGACGACACGGCGGGCCTCGGTGACTGGCAAGTCAACGAGGCCAAGCTGCCCGGAGGCCTCGCTCCTCTCATTGCGCGGGCGGATGAGCGTGGCGTCCGGTTCGGGCTCTGGATCGAACCGGAGATGGTGAATCCGGACTCCACCCTCTACACCGAGCATCCGGACTGGGTGGTGGGCCAAGGGCCACGCCGCCCACGGCGATGGCGGCACCAGCTCGTTCTCGATGTCCTGCAGCCCGACGTGGCCGAGTTCGTGTGTGGTGTCGTAGACCGGGCCCTGGCAGAGAACCCGGGCATCAGCTATCTCAAGTGGGACGCCAACCGCCCCTTGTCCGATCCAGGGTCCCCCACCCTGAGCGCCGACCGTCAGGCCAACTACTGGGTCGACCATGTCCGAGCCACCTGGCGCTTGATGGAGACCGTGGCCGAGCGCCACCCTGAGCAGACGCTCATGCTGTGCGCTTCGGGCGGGGGGCGCGTCGACCTCGGGTCACTGCGCTGGTTCCACGAAGTCTGGCTCTCGGACAACACCGATCCGGTCGACCGCCTGAGGATGCAGTGGGCCGCTTCACATTTCCTCCCCGCCAACGTTGTGGCCGCCCACGTGACCCGAGAAGGCGACCGTCCACTCGCCTTCTCGTGCGCCGTGGCCATGAGCGCGCGGTTCGGTTTCGACCTCGATTTCGCGGGCATCACCGACGACGAGTGGACCGTTTGCCGCCGGGCAGTGGAGCTCTACCGGACTATCCGGCCCCTCGTCCAACAAGGGGACCTTTGGCGGTTAGTCGGGCCCGATGAGCGCGTCGCGTTCGCGTATGTGTCCGCTGACGGCGATCGGGCCGTCCTCTTCGCCTTCCAACTCGCCCCTGGCACGAACGATGCGGACCGCCTTCGTCCTTGTGGGCTCGACCCGGATCGAACGTATGAGGTCGTCCCGGTCGATCTCGCCGCCAGCCCGGGCCCGGCTTGGCCTGACGCGGAGCGGCAACACGGAGCGGCGCTCATGGGGGACGGTTTGGAATGGCCCCTCCATGAGGCCTGCACCGCCCGCATCTGGGTACTCCAGTCCGTGTAGGCACGGCTCGAGGAAACCTTGATTGAGCTCGGGCTTGACGCCGTGACAGGCGGGAAAGCCAACTCTTAGGACCATCGACCCCTCTCCCTCGGGACCATCGACCCTGGTTCTTGTTCCGCCGTCCTCGCATTCTCTTCGCATGGCCCTGATTGAGCGGTCTCGCAGGGACGCTCCCGTAACCCCACCGGTCCCGCCTCAGAGGCGGCGGCTGGGCCTTCGGCGGCTCTCGAGCCTCGTCCGCAAGGAGTTCATTGAGATCCGTCGGGACCGCCGCACGATCGCCCTCATTGTCGGCGTGCCGATCGTCCTCCTCGTGATCTTCGGCTACGCCGCCAACTTCGAGGTACATCACATCACGACCGAATTCGTGGGCCACGACTCGTCGGAAGTCCGCACCACCCTCTCCCGCAACGGTGACTTCAGCGTGCTCGCACATGTGGCGCCGGACATAGAAACCGCCACGAGTGACATTCAACACGGCCGGGCCTCGGTCGCGATCGTCCTCGATACCCGAGGCATCCCAACCAAGGTCCTGATTGACGGATCGAACCTGCTCGTCGCCACCACGGCGGACCGCGAACTCGCAGCGTTGCATGCCCCATCGAGCACTGGGACTCCGGTGCACGTGAACGTCCTCTACAACCCGACCCTGAGTTCGACGATCTTTATGATCCCGGGCCTGATCGGGATCATCATGTCGCAGGTGGCGCTGGTCATGACGGCGCTGGGCGTCGTGCGCGAGCGAGAACGCGGGACGATCGAGCAGTTGATGATCACCCCCGTCACAAAGCTGGAGCTCATGGTCGGCAAGACCATCCCCTATTTGATCATCGCAATCTGCGACTTCTTCTTCGTTCTGTTGGCGAGCCGGTTGCTGTTCGACGTGCAGGTCCGTGGAAGTATCCCGCTTCTCTTCGGCGAGGCGATTCTGTTTCTCACCGCCACCCTCGGGATCGGACTTCTCATCTCGACGGCGGCACGGACACAGCTACAAGCCACGCAGATGACGGTATTCGTGCAGCTGCCCCAGATGCTGCTCTCGGGCCTCATCTTCCCACTCGCCGCCATGCCGTGGGGTGTGCGGTGGATCAGCTACCTACTCCCGCTGACCTATTTCGTTTCCGCGTCGCGGGGCATCATGCTCAAGGGCGTAGGCATTGGCGACCTCTGGACGGAAACGCTCGCCCTGACAATGCTGGCTGTGGCCTACGTGGGCCTTGCCACCCTTCGATTCCGCAAGACCCTTGATTGAGATCCTCGCCGAAAAGGTCGAAAAGACCCTCGGACGCACCCGCGTCCTCGATGGCGTCGACCTGGCTGTCCCCCGGGGCGAGCTTTGGGGGGTGGTCGGGGCCGACGGCTCCGGGAAGACAACCCTGCTCCGTTGCATTTCAGGACTGCTCGAAGTCGACGTCGGCCGGGTGCTCCCAGGCAGGGCTGGACAATCCCGCATCGGCTTCTCCCAGCAAGGCTTCCACCTGTACTCCGACCTCACCGTGGACGAGAACGTCACGTTCATCGGAAGTCTCTACGGTCTCGACAAGCCCACGTTGGCCGCGAGCGCGGACGACCTGCTCGCATTCGCAGGGTTGAGCGACCGACGGTCATCGCTGGCCGGCGAACTCTCGGGGGGGATGCAGCAGAAGCTCACACTCGTCTGCTCGCTCCTCCACCGTCCGCCGGTCCTGCTCCTCGACGAGCCAACGACGGGCGTCGACCCGCTGTCACGCCTGGAGTTCTGGGATCTGGTCGAGCACTTACACGCAAGCGGGTCGACCATCCTGTTCGCGAGCGCCTACTTCGACGAGGTCGAACGCTGCGACCACGTGCTCTACCTGGCTCGGGGCCGCGTCGTTGCCGCTGGCACGCCCGACGAATTGCGTGGAAGTCACACGACCCTCGAGGACGCGTTCTTGGAGCTGACGGCGTGACGCCGGCGATCACCACCAATGGCCTGACACGGAGCTTTGGGCACCACGTCGCCGTCGACCACGTCGATTTCGATATCGCGAGCGGCGAAATGTTTGGTTTGGTCGGCCCGAATGGAGCCGGCAAGACGACACTCATCCGGATGCTCTGCGGCATCTTGGAGCCCAGCGGCGGCTCGGCCTGCGTTCTCGGCCACGATCTCACCACGGAGACGGCGCAGATCCGTCCGCTCATCGGCTACATGTCACAAGCCTTCTCGCTGTATCAGTCTCTGACGGTCGCGGAGAACCTGCAGTTCTACGGGAACCTCTACGGCCACGTCCCTGCTGGTCGCCAACAGGACGTGTGCCACCTCGTCGGGCTCGACGATTCTGATCTATCCCGTCAGATCACCGACCTGCCGACCGGCGTGCGCCAGCGGGCCGCGCTCGCCGCCGCCGTCCTCCACAGCCCGAAGCTGCTGTTTCTCGACGAACCCACGAGCGGCGTCGACCCAGTGGGACGTCGCGACTTTTGGGCCCTTATCCGCGGACTGGCGGCCCAGGGAACGACCGTGATCGTGACGACGCACGTCATGGCTGAGGCGGAGCGCTGTGATCGCGTGGCACTGATGCTCGACGGTCGGGCTTTCGCAACCGGAACGCCCGCTGACCTGCGGGCAACGACGTCGTTGCAGGTTGCAGTCGTCCACGCCCAGCCGTGGCAACGTGCATACCAGCTGCTGTCCGACCGTTGGCCTGGCACCACCCTGCGCGGTACGACGGTCCACGTGCCCATGCCGGACGACGTGGATCCCGCCGCTGCTCTGGCGGAACAGCTGCGAACGGTCGACGTCATGAGCATTGCCCTGGAGCAGCCGACTTTTGAGGACACCTTCATTTGGCTCATCCGGCGAGCCGGATTCCCCGGTTAGGCGCTCACCGGCCACCAGGCGATCACAGATCGAACGCCGGAACTCTCTGCCATATTGCTTGGGACTTCCGGGCTTCCAGTGGGACTCCCAACTGATCCGCAACCCGTCGGGGGACGCGTCTCCGTTATGTTCGAGTGCTACCGATTCAGACCACTCGCAGCACGGCGGCCTTCGGAGAGCCCTCTATTTCGGATTGGCCGTCCTCACGTCTGTCGAGCCACTTCTCGAGGGCATCTGCGGGCACCGGCCGGCTGTAGTGGTAGCCCTGCGCGGTTGTGCAACCCATGCGCTGCAACGACCGTACCGCGGACGCTGTCTCCACTCCCTCCGCGACAACTCCAAGACCCAATCTCCGAGCCAGATCCACAATCGCCTGCACGACCGTCTCGGCTGTCCGGTCGATGTCCATCGCCTGGATGAATGACCGATCGATTTTGAGAACATCGGCGGGTAGAGAGGTCAGATACGACAGAGCAGAGTGACCAGTACCAAAGTCGTCTATGGCGACTTGGACACCGATGGAGCGAATTCTCGACATGACATCGGCCGCCTGGGTCGGATTCGCCATCACCGCTGACTCCGTCACCTCCACCTCGAGTGCCTGAGGTGGAAGCCCCTTCGCCTCCAGCTCGCCCGCGATGAAGTCAACGAGATCCTCACGGTTCAGATTACGAGGCGAGAGATTCACGGCGACGCGTAGCCGCCGACCGGACCGATGCCAAATTGCGGCCTGAGCGATCGCCTGGGTTATGACGAAGCTCGTCAGCGGGTGAATCAGATCGGTCCGCTCAGCAAGCCCGATGAAGTCGTCGGGAGGGACCATTGCTCGACCGGGCGGCTGCCATCGAACCATCGTCTCAACCGAGAGGATTTTCCCGGAGGCCAGATCGATCTGGGGTTGGTAGTGGAGCAGGAGCTCACCATCTTCGATGCCGCGCCGCAATCGACCTGCCAGGGCAAGACGTTGGGCGCTGTAGTGATCGCTTTCTCTCGTGTAGAGAGCGACTCCGCTGTGATCCTCCTTCGCCGTGTACATCGCAACGTCGGCCTGGCGGAGCAGGTCGGTTGCGTTGACCTCAGAACTGCTGAGCACGACGCCGATGCTGGCATCAACGTCCACATCGAAGCCGGCCACCGCAAACGGCTGTCGAATCTCGGTAAGTAAGATCTGCGCTCGTCTAAGGGCCAATCCTTCATCGACGTCGTCCCAGAAGATGGCGAACTCGTCGCCGCCGAGTCGGGCGGCCATATCGCGATGAGAGAGGTGCGGAGTCAGCCTGCGTCCGACCTCCATGAGAACTTCATCACCGCGGGCATGGCCGAGGGTGTCATTCACCTCTTTGAAGCGGTCCAGATCGATGAAGAGGATCGCCATCCCATGAGAAGTGGAGAGTCGCTCATCGAGACGCCGGTGGAAGAGGTCACGATTTGGGAGCCCGGTCAGCGGGTCGCGAGTGGCGAGCAGGATGGCCCGATCGACCTGACGTCGCCGGTCCCTCTGAAGGAGCCAAAGCAACACCAATGGCAACAGGAACAAGAGAGCGACGGCGGAGCCAGGGGCGGCGAATACTGCCGCGTACCCCAGCGGCAGAAGAAGCCAGTCGACCAGGTACGTAAACCCGAGTGGTCCCCTCAGGGCCCGAATCGGGAACCCGAGCCGGTAACCGTTGAGAAACCACGATGACATTGCGTCGAGGCCGATCTGTGTGGCCGCCGCTGCGAGATAGATCGGCCATTCGCGAAATTGGGGGGTGCTGACCCCAGCGAGAGCGAACACCAATGCCGGCCCGAACGAATAGAGCGACGATGCAACAGCCATCGACGGACGATCTCGACCAAGCGGGTCGCGCAGGCGCCGCACGAAGGATGCAAGAAGCATTCCGGCGATCACCATTACCGGTACTAAAGGTGGAGGAAGCACGAAGAGACCCACGACAAGCACGGGGGTGGTGGGTACCGCCGAGCCGGGTCCAATCTCGAACTCTATGGACGAGGCAAGGGCTTGAGCTGCGACACAGGCGAAGAACGCCAGCACGGGAACATGAACTGGTCGTGACACGAGAAGCCAGACCGCTAAGGCGGCCACCTCCGCTGCGGCCAACCACACGTCGGCGAACGGGTGCTGTTGGACTCTGCCGCCTCCGGCGCTGCGACCTCGCGACTCGTCGACCGCCTTGGCTTCTTGGAGGGCGCCCCTCAACTTGGACTCTAGAAGCGGCAGACCAACCGTCAGCGCATCTGCGGAGGCGCCAGAAAGTCCCTCCCGCAGTTCTGCCGGAGGGACTCCTGATGAGGGTTGCTCAGCTACCGATTTGCTAACGGGATTTGAATGGGTCGACGAAGACGTCATCGATCTTCCAAGTCGCGGGTGCTCCCCTGGTGGTGAAGATCAGGGTGAGGTTCTGGGTGCCACTCCCTGACAGAAGATCAGGGATCCCAAGGACCATGGTGGGCGACCAACCGGCGGCCACGGCATTCCCGTTCACGTCGAAGGCTGTCTGAGCGATCTGGCCCGTCTGGGGATTCTGGACCTCGGCCTCGACATGGAGAATGGACCCGTTGACCGCCTGATTGCCCACGAACAGGCGGATTGAGTCCTCATTTCGGGTCACGCACATCGTCTGAGACTGGGCCTGTGAGCCAGGAGGTATCTGGAGGCTGTGCGAACCGGCGCCGGCCACATCGAAGGTCTCATTTCCACTTACGACCGCTGCGCCACCCTGGAGAGTCCACTCCGCCGCCCCGTTCTCGAACCCTCCATTCGGAACTAGGAAGTAAGTGCCGGCGTCATTCCAGCGGACGAACGGCTCAGTGAGGGTGCGAGTCGCGCAGGGGGCGACCGAGGCTGCGCTCGTAGGCGCCGTTGTCGCCGCTGACGCCACTTCGGTGAGCCCGACACCAACGCCGGCGACCACCCCGGCGAACGTCAAAGCCAATACGGGCATACGCCAGAGGGCGACCTTCGTGGATCGACCACACGAACGAACAATGCGTCCCGACATGACGACTCCGATCTCTGCACTGGACCATGCAGGGATGTCGGTTTCGCCACTAGCTCCCCATCAACCAGGCGACCAACGCGGTTGACGGATCAAGGCTTCATCCCAGGTGTGTATGTACTGGTGATAACGGCACGCCTATTCAGCACATTGAGGGGGAAATGAACAACGAGGAACCAACTAAATGACGGGCGTGGCACTTCATTGACTGGAACCGAGCCACGCGGCAGCAGACAACTGGCCAGCGTTCTGAGCAGCGGATCACACGATGACGTGAGGATCCAAATCGGTGGGTTTTCGTGGGATCGCCGAAACTTCGGCAATCTCCGGTCGTGTCTGAGAGAGGACACATCAACCGCATCACCAACAAGATGGCACTCCCAATTGCCCGCTCAAGGAACGATCGGTAACGCAGGTACGGACTCGGCAGGTTCGAGGTGGTCGATTGAACCCTGGCCTAGGAGGAGGAGTCTTCGGCGCTAAATGCTCCATGGCTCAGCACTTGGAGAAATGTCTCGAGCAGGTGAGCTTGAGTCGGATCGATCTGGCCGATCTCGAGGATCCCCGTCGTTCCCCAGTCCACGAGGGCGACGAGATCACCGAGGGGAATAGTCGGCTCTCTCCCGTACTCAGCGAGGATTTCGGAGAGATACGCCACGATGGCATCTCGGTACTCGTGAAATCGTGCGACGAAGCGTTCACGGACCTCTGGGTTGCGCAAGGCATAGAGCCGGAACTCCAAGCTGAGTGCGGTCCAACCCGAGTCGTCGCCACCCACGAGGCGACGCCAGGTCTGTGCAACGTCTACGTCGTTCGCACCCGCCGGTCCCCCAACCTGCTCGAAGAAGTCTTGGAAACCGGCCAGTTGGATCTCGACGTGTCGATCCAACACGGCAAAGAAGAGCTCTTCTTTGTTCTGGAAGTTCGAGTGGATCGCTCCCCGGGAGAATCCGGCGGCCTCGGCGATCTCCTCGAGAGAGGCTCCATGAAAGCCGCGCCGAGCAAACACCTCCCGGGCTGAGGCGATCAATGCCTCGCGCGTGAGCTGCCGGCGCCGCTCGGGCGTCCACTTCTCGACTTTGGCGTCGGTCGTCATCGGCTCTGGACAGCCATCATACGTTACTGTACGCTACATACGATGTCGTATCTCACATACATCATAGTTTGTGGTTGAAGCCGCTGGTGCGTACGACGACATCCCTTGGGCCCGACCACCGAAGCGACGTGGCGACTGACGCAGCCCTCGAGGTGGTCGGCGTGCGAAAGTCCTACGCCGGTCACGAGGCGCTCAGCGGCGTCGATTTGGCGATCGCACCTGGGCAAGTCGTCGGACTTCTCGGGCCCAACGGTGCCGGCAAGACCACACTCCTCTCCATCGTGGCGGGACTGCTCCGTGCCGACGCGGGGCGGATTCACGTCAACGGATGGGACGTCACCGCAGAACCACTTCGTGCTCAACGCACCATCGGCTTCGCCCCTCAGAGTACGGGTGTCTACGAACCCCTCACGGTTGAGGAAAACCTCCGATTCTTCGGCGCGCTTGGAGGTCTGAAGGGGCGGGAACTGACGCTCCGAGTTGACCGGCTCACCGACGACCTGCTTCTCGGAAACCTCCGTTCGAAGCAGTGCCAGCACCTCTCGGGGGGAGAAAAGCGCCGGGTGCATACGGCGATCGCACTTATCGCACGACCTCCCTTGGTGCTCTTGGACGAGCCCACGGTCGGCGCAGACATCGAGACGAGAGCTGCCCTCATCGCCTTGGTCCAAAGCCTGGCCGCCGGGGGGACCGCAGTCCTCTATACAACGCATTATCTGCCAGAAGTGGAAAGCCTCCAGGCCGATGTCGTCTTGATCGACTGCGGTCGTGTGGTGGCAGAAGGCACGATCGACCACTTGGTCGCCGAGCACGGTACTGGCGAACTCGAGCTTCGCTTCATCGGCCCCGCACCCAGAGTCGACCTGGCCGGATGCAAGACACACATCGATGGCGATCGTATTGTCGTGTCGACCTCAGAACCGGCGGCGGTAGCAGTTGCACTTCTCGATCGACTCGGCGAGGACATCCACCGACTCCAAGACGTGCGGATTCTGCGCCCGAGCCTCGAGAACGTCTTTCTCAATCTCACCGGCCGGCGGTTGCCCGACTCAGGAGGTACCGAAGATGCGGCCTAGTTTGACCATCGCCGTCAACGAGCTCCGAATCCTCAAACGCGATCCAGCGTGGATCGTGCTCCTTTTCGCGATTCCTTTGATCCTGGTCGGCCTGATGCGCGGCGGCGTCCAGTTCATTCTTGCGCTGACGGGCCACCCCAACGCATCGGGGGCTGAGTTCAGCGTGCCCGCCCAAGCCGTCACCTTTGTCTTCTATCTCCCCGGACTCATCGGTATCTCGTTTCTTCGAGAGCACGGCTGGGCGACATGGGGCCGCCTGCGGGCATCTGGCGTCCCTGGTCCGCAGATTTTCATCGGAAAGGTGCTCCCCGTTGCGATTCTGGGGTTCTGCCAGATGGCGGTCGTGTTCGGCGTCGGAGACGCCGCCTTTGGGCTTCGTATCACCGGATCCGTTCTGGGTGTCGCGTTGGTTGCCCTCGTCTTGGTCATCACTGTCATTGCGATGGGTTTGGCAATCACCGTCATGGTGCGAACCATGCAGCAACTCAACGCCGTGGCCAACATCGTTCCAGTCGCCCTCGGGGCACTCGGTGGTGCGCTCATGCCACTGGTGACACTGCCGACGTGGGTGCACCACGTCGCACCGGCTACTCCGCAGTACTGGGCCATGCGAGGATTCGATGGGCTCATCCTCGACGGGGACGGCTTACAGTCAGCGGTGCTTCCGGTGATCGTGCTCTTGGCCTTTGCCGCGGTCTTCAGCGTTGTGGCGGTTGTTGGACTGAGTGCTACCGAGAGACGGCTTGCCTTTGCGTAATACCTCGCAGTGACCGTTTCGCCAATGCCGGAAGGACATTTCTCCGACTCCTGGTAGCTCACGGCCCAACTCTTACAACGCTGGCTCGCCATTAGGGGTCAATGGCACTTTGCAGCCCCAACGGGATTCGAACCCGTGTCGCCACCTTGAGAGGGTGGTGTCCTAGGCCTCTAGACGATGGGGCCGGGCGGTGGTCTCCGTGACACATACGGAGCCGCCGGTGCTCGGGGGGAAGGACTCGAACCCTCAATAACTGGACCAGAACCAGTCGTGTTGCCGATTACACCACCCCCGAATGGGTGGGCAGTCAGATTAGCCGAGCGGCCTGCGGCGGAGATTCTCCCTGCGGAAGCCCCGGGGACTCGCTTTGTATCCCTTCGACCCCGGTGGAAAGATGCTGCGCCCGGGGTTCCCCCGGCTGAACCGGGTCGGAGGTCCTCGACATGCAGCGCTGGTGGTGGGTAGCGGGAGTCGCCCTGGCAGGGGTGGTGGCGGCCTCCGTGCTGCCTGCGCTGCCGGCCCAGGCGGGCACGCCGGGCATCGTCGTCAGGGTCGTTCCCGACCAGGGCCTCAAGGCGGGCCAGACGGTGACGGTCAGCGGGCACGGGCTCGCCAAGTCCTCCGGCGGGAAGCCCCAGACCTGGTTCCTGACCGAGTGCACCGCCGCCGTCCGGGGCCACCTCAATCCGGACACCGACACACCCCACTGCGACATCTCGAAGGCGCAAGCCCTCCGGGTGAACTCCAAGGGGACGTTCAGCGCCCGCTACCAGCTCACGACGGGCATCATCGGTGACGGCTATTGCGGGACGCCGGGGCACGCCACCTGCGTCATCGGCGTCGGGACCGCCCAGGGGATGGGCACCGTGATCCGCATCAGCTTCAAGACTCCACCCGCCCCCGAGCCGGGCAGCGTCTCGTCCACGACCTCCGGCTGAAAGGGCCAGTCCCGACTCACGCGTTGTGTAGCCACTCGAGGTGGTTGTACCCGATGATCCGGCCGAACCCGACCCCCAGCGCCTCCTTCAAGAAGTACGGCACCGTCGACCAGCCCGTGATGGGCGAGGTCTGGGTGGGCGTGGGTGACGGCTGCAGCGAGAGGTCCGAGGCGATGGCCATGGACCTGTCTTCGTGGAAGGGGTCGGTGGTCACCAGCACCACCCGGCCGTGGTGGGCCAGCAGCGACGCCTGCGCGTCCTGAATGTTCTGATAGCTGTCGTTGCCCCCCGCTTCCAGAATGGCCGACTTCGGCACACTCTTCTCCATCTCGAGGTACTCGGCGCCCGACTGCGACTCCGTGCACTTGTCGCCCGGCTGCTTGCCTCCCGTGAGCATGATCAACGGGGCGTAGCCCTGGTGGTAGAGGATCGCCGCCTGGTCCAGCCGCGCCTGCAGGTCCAACGTCGGGACGCAGTCGTCCTGCGCCGCCCCCATCACCAGAATGGCGCCGGCCGCGTGCGGGTCGTACTGGCGCGACGTCAGCCACACTTGCACCAACGTGACGCCGAAGTAGAGGACGATCACCGCCAGGACGAGGATCACGATGCGCAACGCCCAGCGCAGCGGTGCCAGCAGCATCAGGGGTCGGACGTGGCCCGGTCCAACGCCACCAGCAGGCGCCGGCGCGTCTCGTCGCGGCCGAGCACCGCCAGCGAGTCGAACAGCGGCAGGCCGCGCGTGCGTCCCATGACGGCGACCCGGATCGGCGCCTGGGCCTTCCCCAGCTTGCGGCCCATCGACTCCGCGATGGCCAGCGTGACCTCGTGCAGCGCGTCCTTGTCCCACGGGCACGTCTCGTACGCCGTCAAGGCTTCCCGCAGGATCTGCGGCGCGCCCTCGTCGCCGCCGATCGCCTTCTGCCAGCTTTCGGGATCCTCCGGCGCGTCCGCCAGGAACAGGAAGTCGACCAGCTCGGGCACCTCGCTCAGCACCGTCACCCGCTCCTGGGTCACGGGCGCCATCGCCGCGAAGACCGCCGCGTCGAACCGGTCGGCCGGCCACGCCGGCGGCGACACCACCGGCGCACCCGCGTCGGGATCGAGCCACCCCCCCGGAGCCCACTCCCCCGGCACCGGGTCCACCCAGGGCCGCGCAGCGGACACGAACTCGTCGACCGTCAGGTCCCGCACGTAGACCCCGTCCATGTGCGACAGCTTCTTCACGTCGAAGAAGGCCGGCGAGCGCTGCACGTCCTCCAGCCGGAAGCGCTCCAAAATCACGTCGAGCGGCACGATCTCGTCGTCTCCCGGGCTCCAGCCCAGCAGGGCCAGGTAGTTGCGGAAGGCCGCCGGCAGGTAGCCCTGCTCCCGGTACATCTCGACCGCCACCGGGTCCCGGCGCTTGGACAGCTTCTTGCCCTGCTCGTTGACCAGCAGGGGCAGGTGGGCGTAGGTCGGCAAGGCCAACGTCACGCCCTCGGCCGTATTCAACGCCCCCCACAACATGATCTGCCGGGGCGTCGTCGGCAATTGGTCCTCGCCCCGGATCACGTGCGAAATGGCCATCGTCCGGTCGTCGACGCAGTTGGCCAGCACGAAGAGCGGCTTGCCGTTCCCCTTCACGCAGATGAAGTCCTCGAGCGCCCGTTGCGGGAACTCCACGTCGCCCCGCACGAGGTCGTGCACCTCGACGACACCCGTATCGGGCGTCCGGAAGCGCAGCGCCCGTCCCTCGCCCCGGGGCAGACCCAGATCGCGGCAGTACCCGTCGTAGCCCGGCGTCGGGTCGCCGGCCGCGGCGCGCTGCCGGGTCCGCTCGTCGATCTCCTCCCGGGTGCATCCGCACGCGTACAGCGCCCCGCTCGACCACAGCGCCTCGATCGCCGCCGCGTGCGCCGCCTCGTGCGCCGACTGGAAGAACGGCCCCTCGTCGGGCGCCATACCGAGCCACTCCAGCGCGCTGATGATGCCGTCCGTCCACTCGGGCCGGTTCCGGGCCTCGTCCGTGTCCTCGATCCGCAGAATGAACGTCCCCCCGTGCTGCCGCACGAAGAGCCAGTTGAAGAGCGCCGCCCGCGCGCTTCCGACGTGGAAGAAGCCGGTCGGCGAGGGTGCGAAGCGCGCCCGCGGCAGCGAGGTCGGGGCGAGGTCGGGATCGATCATGTGGTTGTGCCGGCGCCGGCGCACACCGGGTGCCGTGGTGCGGATGACGTCGCGGGCGTCAGTCTTCCTCTATGGAGATGGCGCCCGTCGGGCAGCCGTTGACCGCCTCGCGCAGGCGCTCGCGGAATTCCTCGGGCGGGTGCTCGTTGAGCACGTAGAGGTACCCGTCGTCCCGCACCTCGAAGACCTCGGGCAGGATTCCCATGCACACGGCGTTGCTGGCACATTCGTCGAAGTCCACGACGACCTTCACGGAGACCTCCTGGTCACTGGATCGGTCCGCCGAGCATATCGGCAGCGCCTCGGGCGTCAGGGCTTGTCGGCGCTGACGACCCACATGGAGAAGAACTGGGATCCCCCACCGTAGGCCTGCCCGAGAGCCCGGCGGGCGTCGGGCACCTGGTGCTCCCCCGCCAGCCCGCGCACCTGCAGCGCGGTCTCCAGGAAGCGCAGCATCCCCGAAGCGCCGATGGGGTTGGACGACAGCACGCCGCCCGAGACGTTCCACGGGATGTCCCCGCCCTCGATCATGGACGTGGCGCCGGCCTGTGTGAGCTTCCACCCCTCGCCCTCGGGGCAGAAGCCGAGGTTCTCCAGCCACATGGGCTCGTACCAACTGAACGGCACGTAGACCTCGGCCATGTCGAAGTCCGCCCGTGGGTTGGTGATGCCGGCCTGCTTGTAGAGGTCGGCCGCGCAATCGCGTCCGGCTTGGGGATTGACCTGGTCGCGGCCGGCGAACATCGTGGGCTCCGAGCGCATGGCCATGCCGTGGATCCAGGCAGGTGGCCGCCCGGTCGCCGCCGACGACGCACCGGCGGCCTTCTCCGAACCGATGACCATGGCCGCCGCCCCGTCCGAGGACGGGCACGACTCGAGATAGTGCAGTGGATCCCACAGCATGATCGAGTCCTCCACCATCTGCATGGAGATGTCGGGCAGGTGCAAGTGCGCGTACGGGTTCTTCAACGCGTGCAGCCGGTCTTTCACGGCCACCATCATCCCGATGTCGCGCGGCGCGCCCGAGCGGTACATGTAGGCCCGGATGATCGGGGCGAAGTACCCGCCGGCGCCGGCCAGCAGCGGGGCCGAGAAGGGCTGGGGCACCGACAGGGCCCACATGGCGTCGGAGTCGCTCTGCTTCTCGAAGGCGACCGTGAGCACGCGCTCGTGCACGCCCGACGCCACGAGGTGCGACGCCACAATGGCCGTGGAGCCCCCGACGGAACCGGCCGTGTGCACGCGGAACATCGGCTTGCCCACCGCGCCGAGCGCCGGCGCCAGGTAGAGCTCGGGCATCATGACGCCCTCGAACATGTCGGGCGCCTTGCCCACGACCACGGCGTCGATCTCGGCGAACGTCAGCCCGGCGTCCTCGAGCGCGGCCAGCGCCGCCTCCCGCACCAGTCCGGCGATCGACACGTCCTCACGCTTGGACTTGGCCACGGTCTGGCCCACTCCGATGACAGCGCAGCGCTCGGCCATCACACACCCTCCAGGACGCAGACGAGGTTCTGTTGCAGGCAGTGCCCCGACGTGGCGTGGGCCACGGCGCGGTCGGCCTCACCCGACCAGATGCGCCGAGCCGACTCGCCGATACGGATGAGCCCGGCCGACATCATCGGGTTGGCGGCCAGCGCGCCGCCCGAGGGGTTGACCGCGACGTCGTCGCCCAGCCCCAGCGCCTCGGTCAGGATCAGCTCCTGGTGGGCGAAGGGCGCGTGCAGCTCCGCCAGGTCGACCTTCTTGGTGCCGACGGCTGCCTTCTCCCCCGCCAGCTTCGTCGACGGCGAGGCCGTCAGGTCACGGGCGCCGAGCGAGTGGGTCTCAATGCGGTGGTCGATGCCGGTGATGAAGGCGGGGCGCTCGCACCACTCGTAGGCCTTGTCCCCGGCGGCCAGGACCACGGCGGCGCAGCCGTCGGTCAGCGGCGGCAGCGCGTGGCGCCGCAGCGGCGCCACCGCGTAGTCCTCCGCCAGCAGCGCCTCGGGCGTGCGGTCGTAGGCCACCTGGGCCTTGGGGTTGGCCAACGCGTTGCGCCGGGACCGGCTCGCCACGGCGGCGAAGTCGGCCTCCGTCGCCTTGCCGGCGTCGATCAGCGCCTGCGCCTGCAGGGCGGCCAGCGCCGTCGGGTCGGGCCACAGCGGCGCCACGTAGTAGGGATCGAGCTGGACCGAGAGCACCTGGTTCAGGTCGCCCATGGAGGAGCGCCCGAAGGCGTAGACCAGAGCGGCGTCGATCTCGCCCTCCTGCAACAGCACCCAGGCCTCGTAGAGCGCCCACGCGCCGTCCATCTCCACGTGCGACTCGGCGCGCGGCGGCCACACGCCGACAGCGTCGAGCGCGGCGACGAAGGAGAACGGTCCGCCGATCAAGTAGTCGGTCGAGCCCGAGCAGATGAAGCCGACGTCGTCCTTGGTGATGCCGATGTTGCCGAACACCTCGGCCACCACGGGCATGAGCATCTCGACCTCGTTGCGGGCGTCCTCGCGGCGCACGTTGTCGTACTGCGCGAAGGACACGACGCCGACGGGGCGCGAGCCCGAGGTCAGGTCGGGGAAGCCGCTCACAGGTACTCCTTGTAGGTGTCGTAGTCCGCGTCGGGCTCACCGGTGGGGCGGAAGTACTTGACCGATCCCAGCGTCGGCCCCAGCTCCTCGGGTGCGACCCACACCGCTTCCACCCGCATGCCCATGCGGATCTCGTCGGTCGGGATCTCCTGAATGAGGCCCATGAACGACAGGTTGGCCCCGTCCAGCAGGATCTGGCCGCAGATGTAGGGGATCTCGATCGACTGTCCGGCGAAGGGCACGTTGACCACGCAGTAGGTGGTCACGGTGCCGGTGTTGGGCAACTCGACGATCTCGTCCGTGGGCAGGCCGTCGGTCGGGCACGACCCGCGTGACGGGATATAGACCTTCTTGCATTTGGGGCAGCGCTGCCCGATGAACTTGCCCTGCTCGTAGCCGTGCAGGTTCTTGCTCATGGCCACGCCCGCCGTGAACTCGTAGTCGAGGCGCGTCGACGCGTCCATCATCGTCACCGGCTCGCGCTCGCTCACGATGCTCCTTCCACGGCCACGAAGTGGTGGATGTCCCTCACATGCCCGACGCGCTCGTCCTCGGGGAGGAATTCGGGTCGCACGCGCATGCCGGTCGAGACCTCGTCGGGAGAAGCGGCGGGCAGCACGTGCAGGAACGAGGTGTCGGCGCCGTCGAAGCGCACCAGCACCCAGGCGAAGGGGGTGTCCAGCGGCTGCTTCACCCGCGGGTGACCGGCCCAGGACCACGAGGTCACGGTCCCTTCCGGGCCCACCTCGACCACTCCGCTGGTCTCTTCCCCCGTGTCGGGGTCGTACTCGGTCGGCGGCACGATCACCCTGCCCCCGCTCCCGGTGGTGCCGACGATCTTGCCTTCGCGCAGGCCGGTCAGGAAGGCGCCGACACTCGGTCCGACCGAGCGCACGAAGGGGTACTCGAGCACGTGTTCGGCCCTGTAGATCACCTCTTCTGCCATGTCATCTCCCCTATCGGGCCCGGCTCGGGCCGCGGGGCTGAAACTAGAACAGATTCCAGTTTCGTGCCAGGTGCCCCAGGTGCCGCCCGGTCCACCCCGCTGCGCCAGTGTCAGGTGTCAGGTATCAGATGCGGACCGTCCGTCCAGGCTGGACAGGTCGACGCCAGCCAGCAGCTGCTCAATGAAGGCCCGGTCGTTGAGGATCGGCACCTCCGAGACGAACATGCGCCCGTAGCGCTCGAAGTACATGAGCTGCTTCGCCAAGAGGAACGTCCCCCGGTCGAAGTCCGACATGAGACCGCCGGACTGGTCGGCCATGCGTCGCACCTTGCGCTGGGTCCGCAGCCGGCGCACGATCGCCCGCACGCTGCGCTGGTGCGCCTCCACCCCCTGGGCCTTGGCCATCTGCAGCTGAATCGTCTGCATGATGCCGGCCAGGCTCACCTCCCCGAAGGGGCGGGTCAGAGCCGGCTCCATGATGGAGCGGACGAAGGCGGTGAGGTCCTCGTCGGACAAACCGACCGCAACCCCGATGGCCGGCCCGTAGACGTCGGTGATGTGTTTGGTCACGACGGGCCAGGCCGTCTCGTCGCCCATGGCGGCCGAGAGCAGGGAGATGAAGAAGCGGTGCGTCGACGGGTCGAGGCGGCCGACGATGCCCCAGTCGATGACGCCGATGCGCCCGTCGCGCAGCAGCATCATGTTGCCGGCGTGCACGTCACCGTGGAAGGCGCCCCAGCGCACCGTCGTGAGGAAGAAGGCCCGCATGACCTCCTGCACCAGCGGCGTCGGGTCGTACCCGAGAGCGGCCACCTTGGCCAAGTCGTCGATGGGGACGCCGTCGAAGAACTCCATCGTCAGCACGTTGGGGCCCGAGAGCTCCGGGTAGGGCTCGGGCACGGCCATCAGCTTGAGGTCGAACTCGTTCTGCAGACGGCGGAAGTGGGCCAGCGAGCGCGCCTCGTTGCGCAGGTCCATCTCCTCGCCGATCTGCACCCGGAAGCCGTCGAGGAGTTGCAAGGTGGAGCCGGCCATCTGGTCGCCGGTCTGGCGCACCAGGATCTCGAGCAGGGGTTGCATGAGGTCGAGGTCCGTGGCCACGACGTGCTCGATGTGCGGCCGCAGGACCTTGACCGCCACGGAGCGCCCGTCGAGCAGGCGGGCCCGGTGCACGACGGCGATGGAGGCCGTGCCGATGGGGTCGGGCTCGAATTCCGCGAAGGCCTCGCGCAGCGGCCGGCCCAGGTCCTCCTCCACCCGTTGCCTGACCTCGGTGAACGGCACGGGTGGGCCTGTGTCGAGGCAGGCCCTGAACTCGTCGGCCACGTCGTCGCCGAACATGCCCGGTGAGGAGGCGATGATCTGGCCGAACTTCATGAAGGTCCCGCCAAGGTGCTGGAAGCTCTTGCGCAGGGGCCGGGCCAGCTGCGCCGGCGGCAGCACCCCCTGGCGGATGTGGAGCAACTGGCGCGCCGCCGTCGGCGTGAAGTGGAAGGCCACCACCTTGGCGATGGTGCGGCTGCGGCGCAGCAGCTCGCGATGCGTGGGCTCGGGCAGGTGCCGCGGATAGATCCGCGGCACGTCCTCGCTGAGCGGGCGCGGCGCGGGGACCGATACCGGCCTCCGTGGTTGCACCGGGGGTGTCGTGCCAACCGGTGCGTCCGCCGCGCCTTGGTCCACTCGGTCAGGGTAGGCGAGGTGCGGACGCACCCACCCAATCCCAGGTCCGGCCGCTATGCGAAGCCGTTCTCCAGCGCGGCCAGCGCGCCCTTGTAGGTGTCGCCGAAGATCGGCGCCATCTCGTCGGGGCTCACGTCGTAAGCCCAGATCACCTTGGACCCGTCGCCCTCGGGCTCCACCGAGATAGTGGCGGTGTGGCTCTCGAGAGGCACGCCCTCCACGACCGAGTAGGTCAGGACGCGGTTCTCCTCGTCGCGAGCCAACAGGCGCTCGCGGATCTCCATGCCGAACATGCCGATGATGCGGTCGTCGCCCTCCAGGCGGAAGGACTCGATGCCCGGGAAGAACTGGTCGACACCACCGAAATCGCCCACCTTCTTCCACACCTCGTCGGGCGTCGCGGCGATGGTCACGTCAACTGCGCCTGCTGCCATGGTGGCCTCCTCGTTGCATTCGGTTCACCGATCTGAAGTCGCCGGTACAGTACTGCCGACCCGCCGCCGGTGCGGGAGACCGGCCGATCAGCAGGAGGAAAGTGCCATGGAGACCCGCACGATCGGCTCGTTGCACGTGAGCGTCGTGGGGCTCGGCTGCAACAATTTCGGCTCTCGTCTGGGACCGGCCGAGACCGCGTCCGTCGTGGACGCCGCCCTCGAGGCCGGGATCAATTTCTTCGATACCGCTGACATCTACGGCGGCAGCAAGAGCGAGACGTACCTCGGCGCCGCGCTGGGCGCCCGCCGGAACGACATCGTCCTGGCCACCAAGTTCGGCCTGCCCTACGAGGGACACGACGGCGGCGCCGCGCCCGCCTACATCCGCCGCTGTGTGGAGGAGAGCCTGGCCCGCCTCGGCACGGACCACATCGATCTCTACCAGCAGCACGTACCGGATCCCGGTGTCCCGATCGCCGAGACGCTCGGGGCGCTGGGCGAGCTGGTCGACGAGGGCAAGGTGCGCGAAATCGGGTGCTCCAATTTCGAGCGCGGATCTCCTCGCCGAGGCCGGCGCGGCCACGCCCGCCGGCAGGCCGGGGTTCGTCAGCGTGCAGAACCAGTACAACATGCTGCACCGCGAGCCCGAGGACGGCGTCCTGGAGTGGTGCGCGGCCACCGGGGCCGGGTTCCTCCCCTTCTACCCGCTGGCCAGCGGGCTGCTCAGCGGCAAGTACCGGCCCGGCGAGCCGCTGCCCGAGGGCACCCGCCTCACCAGCATGGGCGAGCGCGGTGCCAGTCAGCTCTCCGACGAACGCCTGGCCGCGGTGGCCGCGCTCGACGAGGTGGCGCAGGGTGCGGGACACGGCGTGCTCGACCTGGCGTTCGGCTGGCTCCTGTCACGCCCCGTGGTGGCGTCCGTCATCGCGGGCGCCATGCGCCCGGAGCAGATCGTCGCCAACGTGGCGGCGGGCACGTGGCGCCCCCCGGCCGACGTGCTGGCCGCGGTGGACAGTCTGACGAGCTAGGCGCGCCCGGCGCGCGTCGTCCCCGTCCCCGTCCCCGTCCCCGTCCCCGTCCCCGTCCGCGTCCGAACCGGGGCGAGGTGCACCAACAGGTTGTAGGTGACCAGGGCGATGGCCACGTGCATCGCCATGAGCACCAGGACGGCCTGCGCCGACTGCCCCTGATGCCAGATGTAGATGTCGGGCAGGAACAGCACCAGCGTCACGATGATGGCCAGCCGGAAGAACAGCCAGCGCGGCGCCGAGCTGCAGCGCGCCACGATCGGCCAGGCCGCACAGGCGATGAGCACCCCGAGCACCGTCAAGCGGGCGTAGTCGTGGAACTGGAAGTGGACGTAGCCCTTCGTCGCGGGGAACAGCCTCGTCCCGATGGCGACCAGCGCGGCGTCGGCCGCCAGCGAGAGTGCGAGGGAGAGGACCGTGGCCACGAGCACCCGCCACCATTGCGGCGGACGGTGCGGTGGTGAGAAATCGATGCGGGCCCAGGCCAGGGCACGCTGGGTCACGTCGGGTGGAGCCGCCATACCTCCACGCTAGGCAAGGATGCGGCCCCGCCGAATCAGCCGGGAGGCGGAATTGGGCGGCGTCCCCTCATCCTTGTGACGCAACCGCAGTGCCGTTCTGCTGCATCGCGGCCGCCTCGACGATCTGGATGTCGGGTGGCTGCACGGCGAGCGGCCCGCCCGCCACCGGCACCTGCCAGACCATGGACATGTACGGCGTGGGCTGCAGCACCGTGCCGGCCGCGCACGGGGGGAAGCCGGTGATGCCGAAGGGCATGGCTCCCGTCGGGGTCGGAAGCCCGCACACCTGGGTCCGCCGGTGCCACTGCACCAGCGCGCCGTAGGGCATGGGGACCTTCGTCTCGGCGGGCGGGAGGATGTACATGGCGGCGGCCAGCACGTCGTCGCCCGAGGGTGTGGTGGCGAAGACGAGCCCGTCGACGTGTTGGGGGTCGAGCGTCCGCTGCGCCGCCTCGTTGGCCGCCACGATCGTCGGGTTCACGTAGTACACGACGGGGTAGTCCGTGGGCGAGATCGGCTCGTATCCAGCCGCCATGGCCGCCGCCGGCGTGGTGTAGCCCGACACGGCGGCGCTCGTCGCCTGGACGTACCGCGTGGCCCCGATGGCGTTCGCCGCCGTCAGGGCGCGCGCGCAGCCGCTGAGCGCCATGTGGATGTCGCTCGGCCCGTTGTTGCCGTCTGCGAGCAGCTGGCTCGCCTCGGCCTGCGGAATGGCAGGGCCGTCGTAGTGCCAGTTGGGCGTCGTCGTGTTGTAGCCGGCGGCGGCGCTGGCGTCGGCGCCGTTCATGTCCATGCCGTTCCTTCCGCTCATGATCATGTACGGCGTGTTGGCCAGATCGAGCCCGGAGATCTTGAGGCCCGTCTGGTGCGGCACGCACGTGCTGGCCGTGGCCGACTGCGTGCTCGAACCGGAGGACGAGTCCGACATGCCGCTGGCGCTGCCGCTGGCGCCCATCACCATGCCGGACATGGCGTTGCCGGCGGACTCGGCCGCCACCGCGGGGTAGCTCGCACTCAGGGCCAGGCCGGCGGCGAGGGCCCCGATGCCGAGGACGGCCGAGGCGGGGCTGCGCCGCAGGATCTCGCCGGCGGGTGACCGCCAGGCCTCCCTCGACGCGATGACCGTCGGCACCATGGCCGCCGCCAGGAGGATCACCAGCGGCCCGGTGTTGGGGTCGGTGTCGTACCCGCTGAAGACGTTGCCGACCAGCCCCTGCGCGGCTATCCACATCAGGAACGACAGGAGCGCGCCGGCGGCGAGGAACCAGCCGGGCCGGCGGGCCACGAGCGGTCCGAGGCCGATGGCGACCGACAGGGCGGCCAGGATCCAGGCCGTTTGCGTCCCGGTGGTGGAGAACAGGTTGGCCAGGCTGTTGAGGAAGTGGGCGTACCAGCCCGGGACGGTGTCGGCCATGCCCGCGATGGCGCTCTGGACGGACGTATGGGTGCGGTTGGCGGGCAGCAGGAACAGCACGGCCGCCAGCGACCAGTAGCCGGCCCACACGGCCAGCGGCGTGACGGAGCGGCCGATCCCCTGCGCGGCGGCGGACGTGGCCACACCGGCCGGGCTGTCGCTCCAGTCGGCGACCCGGCGGGGCGGGCGGGGCCAGGCCATGAGGCCCAGGAGCCCGTACAGGAGGACGGAACCCGGTGCGCCGGTGAGCGCGCTGGCGTTGCCGGTCAGGAGCATGCCCATGCCCTCGCCGATGATCCAGACACCGAGGACCCAGGCGAAGGAGACGGTCAGCGCGGGGCGCACCGTGCTCTTGAAGAGCAGGCCGACGCCGATGGCCAATTGGATCAGGGCGAAGAAGGTGTTCCAGACCGTGACGTCGGGCGCCACGAAGTTCCCGATGTGCGTGATGAAGTCGCCGAGCACGAAGGGCTGGCCGCTGGCGTTGGCCAGGATGTTGTTGTCGACGAAGCCTCGTCCGAACATGAAGGGCTGGAACTGGAGGGCGGCGTCGAGGATCCAGAACAGGCCGAGGACGATCTGCAGGGTGCGCTGGGTGCGGACGGCGAAGGGGAAGGCGCGGTGTCGCCCGCCGTCCGACGCGTCGAGGTCGGATTCGTCCAGATCCTGGGTGCCCCGGTCGCTGTCCATGCTTGGGATAACGCTACCGGTGGCCTGCCGGATGGCTCGGTCAGGGGTATCGGCCGGGGGCGGGCTACCCCTGGTCACGGCGGTGCGGAGCAGGTCAGGGCAGTTGGAAGTCCTGGGCGATGCAGTCGGTGGGCGTAATCGCCTCCGCCACGGGGGTGCCGTTGATGTTGTCGTAGACGTTGAGCGACGCGCCATTGAGGCAGGCGTACGCCGTCACGTTGGTCTGGAAGTCGGTCAGCGTCCCTGCCGCCACCACCCCCAGCACGGAGCTCGAGGCGATGGGCGTCAGGTTGACGGTGCTGCCGTTGTACACGCCTGTGATGGAGGCCGACGTGGTGGTCGTGGTGGGCGCGGGGGCCGGCGACGGTGACGCGCCGGTGCTCGTGCCGGAACCCGATCCCGAACCGGTGCCAGCGGCCGGGGCGGGACCGCTCGCAGCCGGTGCGGGAGCGGCGGCGGCCGGCGCGGGCGCCCCACCGGAGCTGCCGCCAGCGGCGCCCGGCGTCGCGGCGCCCGCGGGCGGGGCGGGCGGGGCGGCCTGGGCGACGGCGCTCGAGGAGGTCGACTGGGGTCCGGTGCCGGGTGGAGGGCCGGGCGAGATCCCGTCCATGGCCGCGATCAGCTGCGCCCCGTCACTCTCCATCCCGAGGGCCCAGATGCCGACGCCGCGCGCGCCCTCCTCGGTCACGAGCTGCGACACGTCGTAGAGCCCGTTCTCGCCTTCGTAGTACGACTCGTGCCATTGGCCGCCGACCTGGTAGCTCGTCCACGCCGTGTCCGTCACCGGGTCCCAGTACTCGGGACCGTTGCCCGCGGCCTGCGAGTCGGGGATGTCGGAGGCGCCGCCCGTGGCGTTCGCCCCCATCGTCCCGTTGTTCGTCGGCCAGTCGATGCCGAAGAAGGGCGCGCCGATGATGACCTTGGAGGCCGGCACGGCAGCGTCGTACTGGTCGAGCGTCGTCTGGGTGCTGAACTGGCTGCTGGTCAACGGCGACGCCGACGACGGCGTCCCGGCCAGGTTGAGCTCGTAGTCCATGACGAAGAAGGCGTCGACGGCCGGCGCCAGCGCGGCAATGTCGTAGAAGCCGCCGGAATCCCCCGCCGACGAGGCGTAGGTGTCCAGGGTGATCTGCCAGTGCGGATCGGCGGCACGCAGCGCGCCGGCCACCGACGTGATCAGGTTGGTCAGGCCGGCCTGGTCGCCGCTGCCCTCGCCTTCGAAGTCGAAGTTCACCCCATCGAGCGACTTGGACTGCAGCAGTGGGATCAGTGCGCTCGAGAGCGTGCCCGGAGCGGTGGCGGACGTGGTGATGGCGTCGAGCGAGCTCTGGGCGAAGTCGGTGACGGTCAGCACGACGCGCTCGCCCGCGGCGTGGGCGCGCGTGATCAGGTCGGCCAGGTCCTGGCTCTGGAAGCCGTTCCAGCCCGGGCCGCTCTCGTCGAGGGTGCCGTTGCTGTTCACGTCGATGGAGAAGTAGGCCAGCGTCGACAGGCCGGTGATGTCGAACGAGGGCGACTGGGCCAGCGTCCAGTACGGCGCGAAGGCAAAGTTCTCGCGGGCGGCCAGCGGCGGCTGATCGCTCAGCACGGCGGGAGCTGCCGCGGGGGTGGCCGTGGCCGGCGCCAACGCCAGGGTGGACGTCGCCCCGAGCTGTTCGAGTGACGCGTTGCCGGCGTCGCTCGCCCTTCTGTCGGCGGCGCGGATTTCGTGGGTGGAGGCGGCGTGCGCCTTTGGGCTGGCCGAGCTGCTCATGCCGACGGTGAAGCCGATGCAGAGCATGACGAGACAGAAGGCGACGACGGCGATGACGGGCCTGCGTCGGTGCAGCAGGGGCGCGTACTGCCGGACCCGAGCCCGTGCGCTCGTCGCAACCCTCCCCACCCTCGT
Source organism: uncultured Acidimicrobiaceae bacterium (assembly GCA_963843365.1). Lineage (GTDB taxonomy): Bacteria > Actinomycetota > Acidimicrobiia > Acidimicrobiales > RAAP-2 > Bog-473. The sequence goes on from CAWJKG010000002.1 coordinate 924,367, forward strand.
CGGAACGTCCCCCCGGACGAGGTGGGCCAGCCGATCAGCCAGCTCCATTGGGGAGGGAACGGCTCCGGCCTGTGGAAAATCACGGTCCGGGACTCAGCGGCGTCCCCGTCCCCCGCCCCCGGTCCTGCGCCGGGGGCTCCGCTCCACAGGGACGCCGACGGGCCGACGGTCGGGTCAGGCCTCCGCGACGGCGGCGACCAGCTTCTGCAGGGTGTCCTTGGCGTCCCCGAAGAGCATCGTCGTCTTGGGGTCGTAGAGCAGTTCGTTGTCGATGCCGGCGAAACCGGGTCGCATGGAGCGCTTGAGGAAGACGATGTTCTCCGCCTCGTCGGCGTTGATGATCGGCATGCCGTAGATGGGGCTTCCCGGTGTCGTCTTGGCCGCCGGGTTGACGGTGTCGTTGGCACCGACGACGAGGGCGACGTCGGCTGTCGCCATCTCCGGGTTGGCCTCGTCCATTTCCTTGAGCTCGTCGTAGGGGACGTTGGCCTCGGCCAGGAGCACGTTCATGTGGCCCGGCATGCGCCCGGCCACCGGGTGGATGGCGAAGAACGTGTCGACGCCGCGCTCCTTGAGCGCGTCGGCCAGCTCGCGCACCGTGTGCTGGGCCTGCGCCACCGCCAGGCCGTAGCCCGGGATGATGACGACCTTGCGGGCGTAGGCCAGCAGCACCCCCACGTCCTCCGGCGTGCCGACCCGGACCGGGCGGGCGGCGTCGCCCTCCTCGCCGCCGGTGGCGGTGATGACCGAGCCGAACACGCTGAAGAGGATGTTGGGCAGCGAGCGCCCCATGGCGCTGCTCATCAGGCGGGTGAGGATGATGCCCGAGGCGCCGACCAGGGTGCCGGCGACGATGAGGAGGTCGCTGTCGAGCACGAAGCCCGAGGCGGCCACGGCCAGTCCGGTGAAGGAGTTGAGCAGCGAAATGAGCACCGGCACGTCGGCGCCGCCGATGGGGAGCACGAAGATCACGCCGAGCACCAGGGCCAGCACCAGGATGATCCAGACGTAGACGATGCTCCCGGTGACGAGGGCCAGGATCACCATGACGCCGATGGCCACTGCGACCAGCGCGTTGATGACCTGCTGGCCCGGGTAGGTGATGGGGCGCCCGGTGATGAGCTCCTGCAGCTTCACGAAAGCGATGGCGCTGCCCGAGAAGGAGACCGATCCGATGATCACGCCGAGGAGCACCTCGGCCGTGACGTAGACGGCGGGCGACAGCCCGAGTGAGTGCAGGTGCAGCAGCTCGACGATGGAGATGAGCGCCGCGGCGCCGCCACCCACGCCGTTGAAGATGGCCACGAGCTGTGGCATCGCCGTCATCTTCACGAAACGGGCCACTGGCACGGCGATGACCGCGCCGAGCACCATGGCGATGAGGGCGAGCGGAAGGTTCCAGCCCGAGTTCCGCAACGACGGCAGGGTGAAGGTCATGCCGATGGCGAGGGTCGCCGCCGCGGCGCCGACGAGGTTGCCCGTGCGGGCGTGCCGGGGCGAGCTCAGGCCCTTGAGGGCGAAGATGAAACCGGCGATGGCGACCAGGTAGGCGAGGTCGCGCGCGGTCGTCAGGGTGAAGGTGACGGCCAGCATCAGGCGGCGCCCCCACCGGGCTCGGACGGCGACGCCGCCGCGTCCTCCGCCTTGGCCGCCTGCGCCTTGTCAGCCCGTGCGTTGGTCCGGTCACCCGGCTTGCCCTTGAACATCTCGAGCATGCGGTCGGTCACCACGAAGCCGCCCACCACGTTCAAGGTGGCCAGGAAGACGGCGAGACAGCCGAGCGTGACCTCGGCCGCGCCGTGCGCCTCGCCCATGATGGTCAGCGCACCCACCAGCACGATGCCGTGGATCGCGTTCGAGCCCGACATCAACGGGGTGTGCAGGATGCTCGGCACCTTCGAGACGACCTCGATCCCGACGAAGGCCGCCAGGACGAAGATGGTCAGGTATTCGACGATCCCGGTGGTCGAACCACCCGTCGGGGTGGTCTCCAGCAACAGATGGATCACGACTGCGCTCCTTGTGTCCCGCCCGTCCCGCCCGTCCCGCCCGTCCCGCCCAGCAGTTCCACCGCGGCCGGCGCCACGGCGGCACCGTCGCGCAGCACGCACATGCCGGCCACGATCTCGTCGTCCCAGTCCGGCGCGAGCGTGCCCTCCGGGCCCATGAGGGCGAGCACGTTGGCCACGTTGCGGGAGAAGAGGAAGCTGGCGTGCGTCGGCATGCCCGAAGGCGGGTTGGCCATGCCCACAATGTGGACACCGTTGTGGTCGACGATCTCGCCGGCCTTGGTCAGCTCGCAGTTGCCGCCCTGGTCCGCCGCCATGTCGACCACCACGGCGCCCTCGGCCATGCCCTCCACCATGGACGCGGTGACCAAGACGGGCGCCTTGCGGCCGGGCACGGCGGCCGTGGTGATGACGACGTCGGAGCGCCCGACCTCTTCGGCCAGCGCGGCGCGCTGGCGGTCCAGCTCCTCTGGCGTGAGCTCGCGGGCGTAGCCGCCGGTGCCCTCGGCCGAGACACCGGTGTCGACGAAGGTGGCACCGAGGCTCTCGGCCTCCTCCTTGGCCGCCGCCCGCACGTCGTAGGCCTTGACGACCGCGCCCAGCCGGCGCGCCGTGGCGATCGACTGCAGGCCGGCCACGCCGACGCCCATCACCAGCACCTTGGCCGGCGGCACCGTGCCGGCCGCCGTCATGAACATGGGGAAGAACTTGGCCAGGTGCTCGGCGGCGCTCAGTCCGGCCCGGTAGCCCGACACGGTCGCCTGCGAGCTCAGGGCGTCCATGCTCTGCGCCCGGCTGATGCGGGGCAGCAGGTCGAAGCTGAAGACGGTCGCCTTCTTGGCGGCCAGCGCCCGGAGGGCCTCCTCCGCCTGCGCCACCCCGAAGAAGCTCAGCAGCGCCGCGCCGTCGGGCACGCCCGCGGCGTCGGCGGCGCTCGGCGGGTTGACCCGCACGACCAGACCGGCGCCCGCCAGCGTGGCCGCCGCATCGGGCGCCACGGTGGCGCCGGCGTCGGTGAAGGCGCGATCGCTGAACGCGGCCTCGGTGCCGGCACCGGCCTGCACGCAGACCTCCCAGCCTGCTGCGACCAGCTTCTTGGCCACGTCGGGCACCAGAGCCACGCGGCGCTCGCCCGGACGGGTCTCGGTGGGGACCGCCAATTTCACGGTCGCTCTGTCTAGCAGCTGATCCCCCGTTTGCCCCTAATCCGACCCGACGCAGGCAGTACGGACGCACGCGCCAGCGACCGTCAGGTTCCGGCCACGGCCCCCAGGAACGGCGGCGGCTCCCCGCCTCCGTGCACGACCAGGTTGGCGCCGGTCACGTAGGACGCCGCCTCGCTGGCGAGATACAGACAGGCGCCCGCCACATCGCCCGGCGTGCCGAAACGACCCAGGGGGACCGTCGCCGCCGCCCGCGCCATGCCCTCGGGACCACCGTAGAAGTCGTCGCCGGCCCCCGTGTCGAGCAAACCGGCGGTGACGCAGTTGACCCGGACCAGCGGCGCCCACTCGACGGCCAGGGTCTGGGTGAGGTTGATCAGGCCCGCCTTGGCCGCGCCGTAGGCCGACGCCCCCGGCGAGGGACGCATGCCCGACACGCTCGACACGTTCACGATGGAGCCGCCGTCCTCCTGCACCGCCATGACCTTGTGCGCCGACTGGGCGCACCACAGCGGCGCCAGTAGGTTGAGGTTGACGATGGCCTCCACGAAACGCGGCGAGGCCTCGGCGGCGGGCACGTGGGGCGAGCCCCCGGCGTTGTTCACCAGGACGTCGAGCCGGCCGAAGTGCTCGACCGCCTTGGCGACGACCCGCTCGGCCTCGGGCGGCTTGCGGACGTCGGCGGCGACGAAGACCGCACCCTCCACGACGGCCTCGTGGCGCCCGCACGCCACCACGTGCGCCCCGGCCGCGGCGAACGCCGCCACAATCCCGGCCCCCACCCCCCGGGAGCCCCCCGTCACCACGACGACACGCTCGCTGAAGTCGTAGACGGGCTCGGTCACGGGGCAACCCTACGTCCCGCCGTGCGCGCTGGCCCGGCCACGGCAGGCTGGCCTAAGTTCCCTCCGGCTTTCTGACGCGTCGTCAGAGCCCGCAGAGGACAAGGAGAGCCGGCACCCGCATGCCCATCCATGTGGTCCAGGAGCACGACGGGATCGCCGAGGTGGTCATCGACCACCCGCCGGTCAACGCGCTCGACGTGGCGGGCTGGTTCGAGTTGGCCGACGCCCTCATCGCGGTGGGCCGGGTGCCCACCAACCGCGTGGCCGTCCTGCGTGCGACGGGCCGCGGCTTCTGCGCCGGCGTCGACATCAAGGAGATCAACGCCAAGGGCGACGAGGCGCTGGTCGGTGTCAATCGGGGCTGTGCGGCCGCCTTCGCCGCCGTCTACGACTGCGAGATCCCGGTGATCGCGGCCGTGCAGGGCTTCTGCCTCGGCGGCGGCATCGGTCTCGCCGGCAACGCCGACATGGTCGTCGCCTCCGAGGACGCCACCTTCGGCCTCCCCGAGGTCGACCGCGGCGCGCTCGGCGCGGCCACGCATCTGGCCCGCCTCGTCCCCCAGCACGCCATGCGCAAGATGGTCTACACGGCCAAGCCCATCAGCGCGGCCGAGTTGGCTGCCTACGGCTCGGTCGCCGCGGTGGTGCCGCCGGACCGCCTCCATGCGGCCGCACTCGAACTGGCCGCCGACATCGCCACCAAGAGTCCCACCATCATCCGCCGGGCCAAGGAGTCGCTCAACGGCATCGACCCGGTCGACGTGAAGCGCAGCTACCGCTTCGAGCAGGGGTTCACCTACGAGCTGCACGTGCGCGGCGTGGCCGACGAGCAGCGGGCCGCCTTCGTCGAGAAGCGCGACGCCGACACCTCGACGTGAGCGACAAGCGCACCACCGTCGACGACATCGTCGGCGAGCTCCGCTCCGGCATGACGATCGGCATCGGCGGCTGGGGCTCGCGCCGCAAGCCGATGGCCGTCGTGCGCGCCATCTGCCGCTCGGACCTGACCGATCTCACCGTCGTCGCGTACGGGGGCCCCGACGTCGGGCTGCTCTGCGCCACGGACAAGGTGCGCAAGGTCGTGTGCGGCTTCGTCACCCTCGACTCCATCGCGCTCGATCCGCATTGGCGCGCCGCGCGCCAGCACGGCCGTGTCGAGGTCATGGAGGTCGACGAGGGGATGTTCTTCCTGGGGCTGCAGGCGGCGGCGTGGCGCGTCCCCTTCCTCCCCACCCGGGCCGGCCTCGGCTCTGACGTGCTGACCATCAACCCCGACCTGGCGCTGGTGCGCTCCCCCTACGGCAATGGCCACCCCTACCTGGCCGACCCGGCCGACGCCGACGTCGAGCTGGTCGCCATGCCGGCCCTGCACCTCGATGCCGCCATCGTCCACACCAACCGGGCCGACGCCGCCGGCAACGGACAGGTGCTCAGCCCCGACGTGTTCTTCGACCCGCTGTTCCTCGGCGCGGCCGAGAAGCGCTTCCTGACGACGGAGGCCATCGTCGAGAACGGGACCCTCGCCGACGGCGGTCGTCCGATCGCCAGCGTGCCCATCCACCGCATGCTGGTCGACGGCGTGGCCGAGACCCCGGGGGGCGCCCACTTCACCGCCAACCCCCCCGACTACGGGCGGGACGAGAAGTTCCAGAAGGAGTACGCCGCCTCGGCCACCGACCCCGCCGAGTGGGAGGCCTTCGCGCAGCGCTACGTCTTCGTGGGCGACGACGAGTACCGGGCCCACGTGGCGGAACGGCAGGAGGGCTGACACGGTGAGCGACAACGGCGATCCGGGCGTCAGCCGCGCCGAGTCCTGCGTCGTCGCCTGCGCCGACGTCTGGCGCGACGCGGGCGAGGTCATGGTCAGCCCCTTCGGCACCATTCCCGCGCTCGGCGCCCGCCTGGCCAAGCGCACCTTCTCGCCCGACATCGTGCTCACCGACGGCGAGGCGGCGCTGATGGTCGGCGCGCCGCCCATCAGCGCGAAGCCGGGCGACCTGGTGCGCGAGGCGGCCATGCCGTACCGCACCGTGTTCGACGTCGTGTGGTCGGGGCGGCGCAACATGATGATGATGGCCAGCCAGATCGACCGCACCGGCAATCAGAACATTTCGGCCATCGGCCCGCACGCCAAGCCCAAGGTGCAACTCGTGGGCGTGCGCGGCGCGCCGGGGAACTCGGTCAACCACCCCACCAGCTACTGGGTGCCCGACCACACCGTGCGCACGTTCGTCGAGCAGGTCGACGTCGTGAGCGGCGTCGGCTACGCCCGCGCCGCCGCCGCCGGCCCCGGCGCCACCCGCTTCCACCACATCGGCCGCGTCGTCTCCAACCTGGGCGTGTTCGACTTCGAGACGCCCGACCACACCATGCGCCTGCGCTCGTTCCACCCCGGTGTCACGGTCGACGAGATCGAGGACGCCACCGGATTCGCCCTCACCATCCCCGACGACGTGGCCGAGACCCGTCTGCCCACACCCGAAGAGCTCGAGCTGCTGCGTGACGTGCTCGACCCGGGCTCCCTGCGCGACCGCGAGGTGCGGACCTGACCGCGTCCACCGAGAGCCCGCGCCCGCTGCACCCGGCGCTGCATACGGAGCTGTGCGAGCGCATCGGCATCCGCTATCCGCTCGTGCAGACCGGCATGGGCTGGGTGGCCGGGCCACGGCTGGTCGCCGCCACCAGCGAGGCGGGCGGGCTGGGCATTCTGGCCTCGGCCACCATGAGCCTCGACGAGCTGGCGGCGGCGATCGCCGACGTGCGCAGCCGCACCTCGGGCCCGTTCGGGGTGAACCTGCGCACCGACGTGGCCGACGTGCACGAGCGCATTGCGCTCATGATCGAGACCGGAGCCCGGGTGGCCAGCTTCGCCCAGGCCCCCAATCCGGCGCTGGTCGCCCGCTGCAAGGAGGCGGGACTGTTCGTCGTGCCGACGGTCGGGGCCCGCCGGCACGCCGAGAAGGTGGCCGAGTGGGGCGTGGACGCCGTCATCGCCCAGGGTGGCGAGGGTGGCGGCCACACGGGGTCGGTTCCCACGACGCTGCTCCTCCCGCAGGTGGTCGACGCCGTCGGTGACCGGGTGCTCGTGCTGGGCGCCGGGGGCTTCTACGACGGGCGTGGCCTGGTCGCCGCCCTGGCCTACGGCGCCGCCGGTGTGGCCATGGGCACGCGCTTCCTGCTCTCGGCCGAGAGCCGGGTGCCCGACGCCGTCAAGTCCCTCTACCTGGGAACGCCGGTGACCGGCACCGTGGTCACCACCAAGGTCGACGGCGCGCCGCAGCGCGTCGTCCGGACCGACCTCGTCGACCACCTGGAGTCGCAGTCCTGGCTGCGTGCGCTGCCCCGGGCGCTCCGCAGCGCCTATCGCTTCCGGCAGGAGACCGGCGCGACGTTCACGTCGCTCCTGCGCGAGGGACGCGCCATGAAGGAGGGAAACGAACTCACCTGGGCCCAGGTCGTCATGGCCGCCAACGCGCCCGTCATGACGAAGGCGGCGCTGGTCGAAGGCCAGACCGACGTCGGCGTGCTGCCGACCGGTCAGGTCGTCGGTGTGATCGAGTCGCTGCCCGCGGTGGCCGACATCATCATCACCGTGATGACGGAGGCTGACGCCGTCTTGCGGCGCTGGGGCGGCTAGGCGCTGTCGCCGTTGGCCGCCGCGGCGGCCGCGTTGCCCTGCGCCACCCGGCGCAGCAGGTTCGACACCCGCTGGTGGGTCACGCCGAAGAGGTGGGCGATGCTCGGGATGCTCTGTCCCTCGGCCCGCAGCGCCACCACCAGCTCGCGACGCAGGTACCCGCTCGCTTCGGACTGCCGGCGCAGAATGGTGCTCACCAGCTGGACGGTGCCCGGGTCGTCCTCGTCGCCGAGGATGCCCTTCCATTCCCGTCCGTTCTGCCGGGCCAGGCGAACCTCCGCGATGCGCTGAGACAGCAGGCGCTCGCTTTCGGCGTTCTCCCGCAGCACGGCCTCGAGCTCGTCGAGGGCCTTCAGCACCTCGTCCGACCCGGTCCCGCTCCGGTCGTCGTTCTGGTCCGGCATTGCGCTCTTTGCTCCTCTTCGCCGCGCCTCTTGGTCACGCACTTCGGTCGCATCAGTGGCCAACATGCAGTGGTCCTCCATTCAGGGGACCGTTCCGCGCCGGTCCCGAAATCAGACCGCCCATGCGAATTCCACCCTAAACAGGTGTAGCCCCACATGTGCCGTCAGCCTGCCAATACCCCAAACGCTCCGGCTCACACACGATGCGGCCTCTGGGCCCGAACTTTCCCGCTACCAGGGTTTCAGTGGACCGTCAGCGACTGAGAAGGACCGAGGAACCGTGCCCGAACAGGCCCTGGTTGGCCGTGACGGCGACCCGGGCGCCCTCCACCTGGTGCCCCGTGGCGGTGCCCCGGAGCTGCCAGACGCACTCGCAGACCTGGGCGATGGCCTGGGCCGGGATGGCCTCGCCGAAGCAGGACAGGCCCCCGGACGGGTTGACGGGCACCCGGCCCCCGATGGTGGTGGCGCCGTCGCGCAGGAGCTTCTCGGCCTCACCCTCGCCGCACAGGCCGATGTCCTCGTACCAGTCGAGCTCGAGGGCGGACGAGAGGTCGTAGACCTCGGCCAGGCTGAGGTCCTCGGGGCCGATCCCGGCCTCGGCGTAGGCCGCCGTGGCGATGGAAGGCCGAAAACCCGCGGCGGCCCCTGCCGCGGCGGCCGAGTCCGTGGCGAAGTTGGGCATCTCGATCACCGTGTTGGGGAACGTCGGCGTCACGGTGGACACGGCGTCGATGGTGACGAGGGGCTCGGCGCCGCCGGCATGGCGGCGGGCGAAGTCCATGGACGTGAGGACGAGGGCGGCGCCGCCGTCGGACGTGGCGCAGATCTCGAGGAGGCGCAGCGGGTCGGCCACCATGGGCGAGGCCAGCACCTCGTCGACCGTCACCTCCTTGCGGTAGCGGGCGTAGGGGTTGGCCAGCCCGTGGCGCGCGTTCTTGACCTTGACCTGTGCGAAGTCCTCCTCGGTGGCGCCGAAGCGGTCCATGCGGCGGCGGGCGTAGAGACCGAAGTACGTCGGGTTGGTGGCGCCCATGAGGTGGAAGCGCAACCAGTCGGGGTCGTTCTTGCGGTCGCCGCCGCCGACGGGCGCGAAGAAGCCCTTCGGCGTGGTGTCCGCGCCGACGACGAGCGCCACGTCGCACAGACCGGCCAGGATTGCCGCGGGCGTTGGCGATGGCGACGGCGCCGGACGCGCAGGCGGCGTAGACGCTGCTGACGCGGGCGCCCGTCCAGCCGAGGGCCTGGGCGAAGGTGGCGCCGGAGACGAAGCCCGGGTAGCCGTTGCGGATGGTGTCCGCCCCTGACACGAACTGCATGTCCCGCCAGGTGAGGCCGGCGTCGGCCATGGCGTCGCGGGCGGCGGCCAGGCCGTATTCCACGAAGGGACGTCCCCATTTGCCCCACTCGTGCATGCCGGCACCGAGGACGGCGACCTTCCTGTCGTCCGACGGGCATCGCGACTGGCCTCCCTTCGGGGCGGTCGGAGCGGTCTCGGCGGACCGGTCGCCACTTCCAGACCAGGTAGTCGCGTGCCGTCCTCGCGGTAGAGGGTGTCGATCGACCAGCTCGACCTCGTCGCCCACGGTGAGGTCGTCGACGGTGACGCCGGGCACGACCTGGCCCATGACCACGAGCTTCTCCGCCGCCAGCTCGACTGCGGCCAGGCAGAACGGGACGTACGGGTCGGCGGCGACGTAGGGGGCGGGCGGCTGGTAGCGGGCATCGGTGTAGGACCAGATGCGGCCCCGCCGGGACAGCTCGACCGTCTCGAACTCGGTGGAGGAGCAGTCCGGGTTCCCGCAGTACCGGGTCTCGGCCGGGAAGGCGTAGGTCCCGCAGGACGGGCAACGGGAGCCGAGGAGGGCCGGCGGCGCGCCGTCGTCGCCCGTCGTGAACCAGCCCTCGACGGCGGGGACCCTCGTCGAGGACGTGCCGGCCATCAGCCGAGCCGCTCGATGATGGTCGCGTTGGCCTGCCCGCCACCCTCGCACATGGTCTGGAGGCCGTAGCGGGCGCCCGTGCGCTCCATTTCGTTCAGCAACGTCGCCATGAGGCGCGCCCCCGAGCAGCCGGTGGGGTGCCCGATGGCGATGGCCCCGCCGTTGGGGTTCACCTTGTCCATGTCGGGACGGTACTCGCGCTCCAGGCCAGGACGACGGAGGCGAAGGCCTCGTTGATCTCGACCAGGTCGATGTCGTCGAGGGTCATCTTGGCCTTGCTCAGTACGAGCTCGGTGGCCGGGATGACCGCCGTGAGCATGATCTGGGGATCGTTCGCCGCCACGGCGAAGGTGTGGAAGCGCGCCCGGGGCGTCAGGCCGAGCGACGAGGCCCTTTCCTCGCTCATGATCAGCACGGCCGCCGCCCCGTCGGAGATCTGCGACGAGGTCCCCGCCGTGACGGTGCCCGTCTCGGAGAACGCCGGCTTCAGGTTGGCCAGCTTCTCGAGCGAGGTGTCGCGGCGGACCCCCTCGTCGGCGGTGAAGAGGCCGCGCACCTCGGCCGCACCCGGCACGTCGGGGTGGACGCGGGCCTCGAGCGGGGCGATCTCGTTGGTGAAGCGGCCCTCGTCCTGGGCCAACGCCGCCCGCTGGTGCGAGCGCAGCGCCAGCTGGTCCATGTCGTCCCGGGTGATCTTCCAGCGTCGCGCGATCTCCTCGGCGCACTCGCCCTGATGGATGAGCTCGAAGCGCTCCTTGTAGAGGGGGCCGTAGGCCTCCCCGGGTCCGGGCTCGGTGGTCGACCCGATGGGCACCCGGCTCATGGACTCGACGCCGGCGCCGATGGCCACGTCCATGGCCCCCGCCATGACGGCCTGGGCGGCGAAGTGGATGGCCTGCTGGGCCGAGCCGCACTGGCGGTCGACCGTCGTGCCCGGGACGGACTCGGGGAACCCGGCGGCCAGGGCGGCGTTGCGGGCGATGTTCATGGCCTGCTCCCCGACCGTCATGGTGCAGCCCATGACGACGTCCTCGACCAGCCTGGGGTCCAGGTCGTTGCGGGCCAGCAGGGCAGCCAGCGGCTGGGCGGCCAGGTCGGTGGCGTGCCATCCGGAGAGGCGGCCCCCGCGGCGGCCCACCGGGGTACGGACGGCGTCGACGATCACGGCATTGGGCATAAGGAGGCAATTCTGACGCCGAATCAGGTCGGGTGCCAGACGTGGTCGCCGGACGGGGCCGTCGCGGCCTCGCGATCGACCAACATTGACGGGCATGCGGAGGGGGTGGGTCTGCCTGATCAGGGTCAGGATGTCGCCCGGGCTGGCCGTCCTGGTCGTGGTCGGGCTGGCCGTCCTGGTCCTGGTCAGTGATGCCACGGCGTCGGCGGCGGCGTCGACGTCGCCCACGTATTCGGCCGCGGGAGGGCAGTTGACCGCCGGCCGCCAGGTGATCATCCGGTACTGCAACAACCAGGAGGCCCACATCACCGAGCCCGCCGTCCTCCGTGGGCCGGCGCCGGCCGCCGTCTACGTCCACGGGGGCTCGTGGGTCTCGGGGGACTACGACACCGGCGGCTTCATCATCAACCGCATCGGTCCCGCGCTCGCCGCCCGCGGCTTCGTCGTGGTGAGCCTCAACTACCGGCTGGGGCCGCACGACCACTGGCCCGCCCAGATCGTCGACGTGAAGTGCGCCATCCGCTACCTGCGGGCCAACGCGCGCGCCACTTCCACATCGACCCGCACTCCATCGGGGCCTGGGGCCAGAGCGTGGGCGGCCACCTCGTGGCGCTCCTGGGCACGGCGCGGCGCTCGGCAAAATGGGACGTCGGCGCCTACCGCAACGAGTCGAGCAGCGTGCAGGGCGTGGTCGACATGGCGGGTCCGAGCGACCTCCTCACCATGGGCGATCAGGGCGACGCCGTGCTCGTGGCCGAGAGCTTCATTTCGCTGCTCGGCAATGTCCCGAGCAGGCAGCTCGGTGCCGACCTGAAGAAGGCCAGCCCGACGACGTACGTCAAGAAGGGTGACCCGCCCTTCTTGATCCTCGACTCGAACAACGACGAGATCGTCTATCCGGAGCAGTCGGAGGAGCTGGCCTGGTATCTCGGTGTCGCCGGCGTGCCCCGCGAGCTCCTGACGGTGACCAATGGTGGCCACGCGTTCGACACCGTCGGCGAAGTGCCGTCCGAGTCCCAGGTGGTACACGCGGTGGTCGACTTCTTCGTGCGCACGGTCATGGAGCACAAGGCGCCCGTCCCGGTGGGCTGACGCCGCCGGTCGCCCGTCCCGACCGGCCTCGTTGGCACGGGCGGGGACGCTGTGGAAGATTCCCTGCGTCATGGACCTGACCTTCAGCCCCGAGCACGAGGCCTTCCGGGCCGAGGCGCGGGCGTGGCTCCGGGCGCATGTCCCCGCCGACCCGCTCCCCTCGCTCGATACCGCCGAGGGCTTCGAGGCGCACCGCGCCTGGGAGCGCACCATGTACGAGGACCGCTGGTCCGTCGTGAGTTGGCCCACCGAATACGGCGGGCGCGACGTCGGCATCTTCGAATGGCTGATCTTCGAGGAGGAGTACTACCGCGCCCGGGCGCCCACACGCGTCAGCCAGAACGGCATCTTCCTGCTCGCCCCCACCATGCTCGAGTACGGGACGGACGCGCAGAAGGCGCGCTATCTCCCGCCGATGGCATCCGGTGACGAGATCTGGTGCCAGGGCTGGTCCGAGCCCGACGCCGGCAGCGACCTCGCCGGCATCCGTTCCCGCGCCGGGCGCGACACGGCGCACGACGGCCAGTGGGTGCTCAACGGCCAGAAGACGTGGGCCAGCCGCGGCGCGTTCGCCGAATGGTGCTTCGGCATCTTCCGCACCGACCCCGACGCCGAGCGCCACCGCGGGCTGACCTACTTCCTGATCGCCATGGACTCACCGGGCGTCACGGTGCGCCCGATCCCCCAGATCGACGGCGAGACGGGCTTCGCCGAGATCTTCTTCGACAACGTGGTGGTGCCCGAGGACCAGGTGTTGGGCGAGGTCGGCGCCGGCTGGTCGGTCGCCATGGCGACGGCGGGCTCCGAGCGCGGCCTCTCCCTTCGTTCGCCGGCCCGCTATACGGAGGCAGCTGACCGCCTCCTGTCGCTGTACGCGTCGCGTGGCGGCCCGGCCGCGTCCACCGACGCCGTGGCGCAGGCCCACATGGATGCCGAGGCCTACAAGCTCCACACGTATTGGACCGCCTCGCGCGTCGCCCGCGGTCACGCGGTGGGTGCGGAGGCGAGCTGCAACAAGATCTTCTGGTCCGAGACCGACGTCGCCATCCACACCGCCGCGCTCGATCTGCTCGGCCCGGACGCGGAGCTGCTCGAGGCGGGCGCGCCCGGCGACTGGCTCGACGGCTACCTCTTCTCGCTGGCCGGTCCCATTTACGCGGGGACCAACGAGATCCAACGCAACGTGGTGGCCGAGCGTCTGCTCGGGCTGCCCCGGGGCTGAGCGGACCGTCGGGTCATGGATTTCGCGTTCACCGAAGACCAGGAGGCGCTGCGTGAGGGCGTGCGCACGGTCCTCGACACCGAATGCAGCACCGACGCACTGCGCGCCTTCGAGGTCGCCGACGAGGAGGGCCGGACGGGGCAGTCGGCGAACCGCTGGGCCGTGTTGGCCGAGCTCGGCGCCCCGGCGCTCGTCGTCCCCGAGAGCGCCGACGGGCTCGGTCTGACCGACGTCGACCTCGTGGGAGTGCTCGAGGAGGCGGGCCGGGCCGGGCTACCGGAGCCGGTGCTCGAGACCGCGGCGCTCGCCGCACCCACCCTGGCCGCGTTGCTGCCCGACCCGGCCGCCGCCGCGGCGTTGGCCGCGCTCGTGCGCGACGACGTGAGCTTCGCCGTCGGCGGCGTCGACGTCACGAGCGACGGCATCGCGTCGCCGACGGTGGTGGCGGCGGACGGCACCCTGCGCACACCGCGTGTCGTCGGCGCCCGCGACTCCGACCTCCTGCTGTTGGCCGTGCGCGACGCCGACTCGGGTTGGCAGCTCCACGCGGTGCCCGCCGACTCGTGCACCGTCCTCCCGACGCCGGCACTCAGTGCCGCCCGTGATGTCTCCACCGTGCACTGGCCGCTCTCGTCGGACACGCTCGTGGCCTACGGCGTGGCGGCCGAGGCGGCCGTCTCCCTCCTGGCCGACCGCGCCGCCGCCGGCACCGCGGCGATGCTGATCGGCCTGGCGGAGCGCATGCTCGGCCTGAGCGCCGCCTACGCCAAGGAACGGCACCAGTTCGGCAAGCCCATCGGCAGCTTTCAGGCGGTCAAGCACCTCCTCGCCAACGCACGGGTCGCCCTCGAGTTCGCCCGGCCCGCCACCTACCGGGCGGCGTGGTCGCTGGCGACGGCACAGCCCACGCTCTCCCACGACGCCTCCATGGCCAAGGCCATGGCTTCGGACGCCGCCGACCTGACGGCCCGGGTGGCGCTGCAGGTGCACGGGGCCATCGGCTACACGTGGGAGTGCGACCTCCACTTCTTCTTGAAGCAGACGTGGGCCCTCTCGCGGGCCTGGGGAGACGCCGCCACGCACCGGCGGCTGGTGCTGGCCCAACTGCGGGCGGGCTGACTGGCCCGCCCTGGCCATGTCCGATTCCCGCCAGTAATTGTCGCGACGGCGTGCCACAGTGGCGGCCGTGATCGAGGACCCGGACCGCTGCTATCAGGCGGCACAGAGCAAGGACGCCCGCTTCGACGGCCAGTTCTTCTGTGCCGTCACCTCCACCGGGATCTACTGCCGTCCCAGCTGCCCCGCCCGGACTCCCAAGCGCGAGAACATGCGCTTCTACGCCACCGCGGCCACGGCCCAGCAGGCCGGCTTCCGGGCCTGCCTGCGCTGCCGGCCCGACGCCACCCCCGGTTCGCCGGAGTGGAACGTGCGGGCGGACGTCGTCGCCCGCGCCATGCGCCTCATCCGCGACGGCGTCGTCGACCGCGACGGCGTCGAGGGCCTGGCCGATCGACTCGGCTACAGCACCCGCCAGCTGAACCGCCTCCTCACGGCAGAGGTGGGCACCGGCCCCCTGGCCCTCGCCCGGGCTCAGCGCAGCCAAACCGCACGCGTCCTGCTCGAGACCACCGAGCTCCCGGTCGCCCACGTGGCGTTCGCCGCCGGCTTCGCCAGCGTGCGCCAGTGCAACGAGACGGTGCGCCAGACCTTCGCCGACACGCCGAGCGGCCTGCGGACCCGGGCGGCCCGTACGGCTCAGGGCAAGCGGGCTCGCCGGGACCCCGAGCCGGCCTCGCAGGGCATCAGGCTCCGACTCCCCTGTCGGCGTCCGTTCGCACCCGCGTCGGTCCTCGAGTTCCTGGGCCTGCGCGCGCTGCCCGGTGTCGAGGAGCTCGACGGCGCGTCGTACACGCGCAGCCTGCGGTTGCCGCACGGCCATGGCATCGTGACCTTGCGCGCCCCGGACGCCGAAGGGCCCGACGGCCCCGCCTACGTGGAGGGCGAGATCGTGCTGCAGGACCTGCGTGACCTGCACACGGCTGTGGCCCGCTGCCGTCAGCTCCTCGACCTCGATGCCGATCCCGTGGCCGTCTGGGAGGCCCTGCGGGACGACCCGCTCGTGGGGGCGCTGGTGCGGAACGATCCCGGCCGCCGCGTCCCCGGGTCCGCCGACGGCTTCGAATTGGCGGTGCGCGCCGTCATCGGCCAGCAGGTGTCCGTCCCCGGCGCGCGGACGGTGGCCGGCCGGTTGGTGCACGCTGCGGGTGATCCACTCCCCACCCCGATCGGCCAGGTCACCCACCTCTTCCCCACCCCGGCGGCGCTCGTGGCGCTGGCGGAGCGTGACCCCGGCGCCTTCGCCATGCCGGCGGGCCGCCGGCGTGCCCTGGTGGCGCTGGCTCAGGCGGTCGACGCCGGTGCCGTGGTCATCGACCCCGGCGCCGACCCGGCCGAACTCCGCCGCTCACTCATCGCGCTGCCCGGCATCGGGCCCTGGACGGCGGAATACGTCGCCATGCGCGCGCTGCGCGACCCCGACGCCTTCATGCCGACGGACCTGGGCATCCGGCGGGCGGCGGTGGCGCTCGGACTGCCGGACGACCCGGCGCACCTGCACGAGCTGACCGAGCACTGGCGGCCCTGGCGCAGCTACGCCATGGCCCACCTATGGGCGATGCCGGCCACCGCCATACCCCAGCTCGCCACCCGACAAAGGAGACAGAAGAAAGGACGTGCCGCATGAGCGCCAACACCACGACGGCCACCATGCCGTTGGACACCCCGATCGGTCGGATCGTCCTGGAGGGCGACGGCGACGTGCTCATCGGGCTCCGGCTCCCCAACTACGGCGGGTCGGGGCGTCGCGACGAAGAGACTCCGATTCTGAAGGAAACCGCGACACAGCTCGACGAATACTTCGCCGGCGAGCGCACGGAGTTCGACCTGGACATGGAGCTCGACGGCACCCCCTTCCAGAAGTCGGTCTGGGCGGAGCTGTCGCGCATCCCGTACGGCGAGACCATCAGCTACGGCGAGTTGGCCCGGCGGGTCGGTCGGCCCAAGGCTCCCCGCGCCGTGGGCCAGGCCAACGGTCGCAACCCGATCGCCATCATCGTGCCCTGCCACCGCGTGCTGGCCAGCAACGGCATCGGGGGCTACGGCGGGGGCCTCCCGTGCAAGCGCGCGCTGCTGGCCATCGAGGGCGTCACCGCGTAGGACTGGGCGGCCATCGGAGCCTCGGCGGCGGCCCCATCTCCGGTGCACATAGTGTGCGCCGAATGGAAACGGCCCAAAGTGTGCGGAACGCGTTCGACCTGACGGGCCGCGTGGCCCTCGTCACCGGAGCAGGGAGCGGCATCGGCCGCACGACGGCCGAGGTGCTGGCCGGCGCCGGCGCCACCGTCGTGTGCGCCGACATCAACGGCGCCACCGCGTCGGAGACCGCGGCCGCCATCCTCGGCCAGGGCGGGCGCGCCGAGAGCGCCGAGCTCAACGTTGCCGCCCGCGGCGCGGCCGAGGCGCTCGTGCAGAACATCGCGGCGCGCCACGGCGGGCTCCACGTCATGTGCAACATCGCCGGCATCATGATCGACAGCTCCATCATCGACGTCGACCCCGACGAATTCGACCGCATTTTGGCGGTGAATCTCAAGGGCGTGTTGTACGGATGCCAGGCCGCCGGAAAGGTGATGGTGGCGCAGCGCGGCGGCTCCATCATCAACATGAGCTCATCGGCGGTCCTGTCTCCCGCGCCGGGCATCGGGCCCTACGCCATCTGCAAGGCGGGCGTGGCGCAGCTGACCAAGTCGATGGCGGTCGAGGTCGGCAAGGACAACGTACGCGTGAACTCGGTGGCGCCGGGCTTCATCCCGACCAACATGACGGCGCGCTACTACACCAACCCCGACGGCACGGTGAACGAGGAGGCGAAGGCGGCCACGCTGGCGCCGATGGCGCGCTTCGCACCGCTGCGCCGCGTCGGCGAGACATCGGAGATCGCGTACGCCGTGCTGTATCTCGCTTCGGACGCCAGCAGCTACGTGACGGGACAGCTACTCAGCCCCAACGGCGGCGTCTCCATGTCGTACTGACGGGCGGGATCAGGAGAGGCGGAACAGGTCGAACTGGCCCGTCGTCGTGTCCGAGGCGACGACCGCCGGGTTGGGACCGATCAGCGTCACCGCCGAGCCGACGCCCGCCGCGTTGCTCACCGAGCCCTGCGGCGTGATGTTGAAGACGCACCCGGTCGGCGTGGTCGGAGAGGCTTGGGGGCAGGCCGGATTGCTGCCGGAGGACTCGAGCGCCAGGGCACCGAACGTCGAATCGACCACCGAGCTCGTGACGGAGCCTTCGAAGGTGCCCAGTTGGTGGAGGGTGGCGGCGTCGTAGGTGGTGAAGGTCGCATCGAGCCCCTGGCCGGCGGGCTCGCTGACCCATACGGCCCCGCCGGCGATCACGTCGAGGTACTGCACGCCGCCGCCCAGGCCGTTGGGCTTGTCGGCCAGCGTCGGGCCGACCGCGGTGGCGCCGTTCGGCCGGCGGGCCACCAGGCTGTGGTCGGCGCGCTCGTAGTAGATGGAGCCGTCGGAGCCGATGGCGTCACCCAGTCCGGTCAGCACGAGATGCGGTGCCGTCGCCGCCCCCGGATTGATGCTGTAGACGCTGACCGTGTTGCCGCGCGTGATCGACACGAAGACGGACCCGCCGGCCGCGGCGAGTGCCACCAGGTCGTCGTTCGAGCTGCTCGCCTTCGTCGGGACGGAGGGCATCGTCCACTGCCCGTCCTGGTTCCCGGAGGTGCGGTTGTAGGCGAACACGGTGGCGTACGTGGCCACGTAGAAGTTGGTGCCGTCCGCGGCGACGGCGGCGATGCCCGTCGGCACGTGCTCGGCGATGGCGGCCGGGCCGTTGCCGTCGACGACCCAGGCGACGGCGGGAGAGGTACTGGTCGGATCTTGGGGGGCGGCGAAGACGGCGCCGTCGGGGCTCTCCGCCGCCGTCACCCGGTCGGCCGAGAACGGGAGGGCGATGGGCGCTCCCACCTGCAGGGGTCCGGTGCTGGCGACCGTGGTCGTGGTGGACGGCGCGGATGACGTCGTAGACGAGGTCGAGGTCGAGGTCGAGGTCGTCGTGGACGAGGTCGTCGGGGACCCCGAACCGCCGCAGGCCGCGAGCACGAGGGGCGTCGCCAGCACCGCCGTCAGGGCGACGACCGCCGGTCTCAATCCCAATTGCAGCCGCTGACCAGGGTTGCCACGCACGAGGGCCAGTATGCGTCCGGTAGCCGGACGATACGGTGCACCCATGGCCAACACCCGTGACATCACCTACGAAGCCGACGGACGCACCATGATCGGCACCCTCGCCCTGCCCGAGGGCGACGACAGCGTCGGCGACGGCTCCCTGCCGCGCCCCGGCGTCCTGGTCTGCCACGAGGGGCCGGGCCTCGACGACCACGCCCGGGGGCGGGCGGCACGTATCGCCGACGAGCTCGGCTACGTCGCGTTCGCGCTCGACTATCACGGTGGGGGGAAGCGGATCGCCGACCGCGACGAGATGATGGGTCGCATCGGCGCCCTGCGCGCCGATCCGGCGCGGGCGTACGCCGTCGGGACGGCGGGGCTCGACGTACTGCGCGCCGAGCCGCGCGCCGACCCCGACCGGCTGGCGGCCATCGGCTTCTGCTTCGGTGGCACCTTGTCGCTGGAACTGGCTCGTGGCGGGGCCGACCTCAAGGCCGTGGTCGGCTTCCATTCCGGGCTGTCGACGGTGCACCCCGAGGACGCCCGCAACATCACCGGCAAGGTGCTCGTCCTGATCGGCGCCGACGACCCCTTGGTGCACCAGGACGAACGGCGTGCTTTCGAGGACGAGATGCGGGCCGGCGGCGTCGACTGGGAGATGAACGTCTACGGCGGCGCCGTCCACTCCTTCACCAACACGCTCGCCTCGCCCGACACCTTCCCCGGCATCGCGTACCACGAGCCGACGGACCGGCGGTCCTGGCAGGCGATGGTCGACCTCTTCGACGAGGTCTTCGGTTGACGTCGCGCATCTGACGCCCCGTCAGGTGCACGCTACGCTCGATGTCCATGCCTGAGCCCCTCCCGCTGATCATCTCGGTCGACGACCACGTCGTCGAGCCGCCCAACGTGTGGCAGGACCGTCTGCCCGCCAAGTATCTCGAGGTCGGGCCACGCATCGTCCGGGCCCCCATGCCCGAGGTGGAGTTCCGGGGCGGGTCGCTGAAGGTCAAGCCGGGAGCCAAGGGCGTCCCGGTCGACTGGTGGTACTACGAGGACCTCAAGCGCCCCCTGCTGCGGGTCGACTCCGCCGTGGGGGTGCCTCGGGACGAGGTGACCATGAAGGGGGTCACCTACGAGGACATGCGGCCCGGCTCCTACGAGGTCAAGCCCCGCCTCGAGGACATGGACGTCAACCACATCGAAGCGGCCTTGTGCTTCCCGACCTTCCCCCGCTTCTGCGGCCAGACCTTCACCGAGGCCAAGGACAAGGAGCTCGGGTTGCTCTGTGTGGAGGCCTACAACGACTGGATGGTCGAGGAGTGGTGCGGCGACTCCGGCGGTCGGCTGATCCCGCTCTGCCTCATCCCGCTGTGGGACGCCGAGCTCGCCGCGGCCGAGGTGCGGCGCAACGCCGAGCGGGGCGTGCGCGCCGTCTGCTTCAGCGAGATCCCGCCCTTCC
Organism: uncultured Acidimicrobiaceae bacterium; assembly: GCA_963843365.1. Lineage (GTDB taxonomy): Bacteria > Actinomycetota > Acidimicrobiia > Acidimicrobiales > RAAP-2 > Bog-473. The sequence goes on from CAWJKG010000002.1 coordinate 944,564, forward strand.
TGGGCCTGCCGAGCGTGCACGACCCCGACCACTACTGGGACCCGTTCTTCCGCGCCTGCGCCGAGACGAAGACCGTCGTGAACATGCACATCGGCTCCTCGTCGAAGATGCCGTCGACGTCGTCCGACGCGCCCCCGGCCGTCGGCTCCACCCTGACCCACACCAACGCCACCTTCTCGCTGGTCGACTTCCTCTTCAGCGGCGTCTTCGTGCGCATCCCCGAGCTCAAGGTGGCGTACTCGGAAGGGCAGATCGGCTGGATCCCCTACATCCTGGAGCGGGCCGACACCGTCTGGGAGGAGAACCGCGCCTGGGGCGGCGTGGCCGACATCGTGCCGGAGAAGCCGTCGAGCTACTTCCCCGACCACGTCTACGGCTGCTTCTTCGACGACGCCCACGGGCTCAAGTCCGTCGACGAGATCGGCGAGGACAACATCACCTACGAGTCCGATTACCCGCACTCCGACTCCACCTGGCCCCACACCCGCCAGGTCGCCGAGGAGCAGATGGCCGGGCTCACCGACGAGCAGCGTCGCAAGATCGTGCGGGGCAACGCCATCAAGCTCTTCGGGCTCGACTTCGCCGCCTGAGCCCGTCCGCTCGCTCCATCTGCCGCCCCGTGGATCTCCGCTACACCGCGTCCGAGCAAGCCTTCCGCGACGAGTTGCGGTCGTGGTTGTCCACCACCTTGCCTGGCCTGCCGGCGCCGCCCGCGCATGACGACTGGCCGGGGAGGCGTGCCTACGACCTCCATTGGCAGCAGGTGCTCTTCGAAGCCGGCTACGCCGGCGTGGACTGGCCGACCGAGGGCGGCGGCCGCGGTGCGTCGCCGGTCGAGCAGCTGATCTTCAAGGAGGAGTGCGAACGGGCGGGCGCGCCCTACGTCGGCGTCAACTTCGTCGGCCTGCTGCACGCCGGACCGACGGTCATCGCCGAGGGGACAGCGGCGCAGAAGGAGCGCTACCTGCCCGCCATCCTGCGCGGCGAGGAGGTCTGGTGCCAAGGCTTCAGCGAGCCCGACGCCGGCAGCGACCTGGCCTCGCTGCGGACGCGGGCCGTGCGCGACGGTGACGACTACGTCGTCACCGGCTCCAAGATCTGGACCTCCCACGCCGAGGTGGCGGACTTCTGCGAGCTGCTCGTCCGCACCGGCGAGGATCGCAACCGCGGCATCACCTGGCTTATCATGCCCATGGACGCGCCGGGCATTGAGATCCGCCCGCTGCGCACCATCGGCGGGACCACCGAATTCGCAGAGCTGTTCCTCAATGAGGTGCGCGTACCCGTCGCCAACCGGGTCGGCGACGAGAACGACGGCTGGCGGGTCACGATGGTGACCCTGTCGTTCGAGCGGGGGACCGCCTTCGTGGGCGAGCTGCTCGAGTGCATGCGCTTGCTGGGCGAGCTCGCCGGCGTTGCCCGGCGTACCGGCGCGCTCGACGACGACGGTGTGGCCCGTCGCATCGGGCACCTGGTGGCTGCGTTCGACGCGCTGTGGGCGCTCACCAAGCGCAACGTGTCGGAGGCGGCGCAGACCGGCATCCCGGGCATCGGCGGCTCGGTCTTCAAGCTGTCGTTCTCCGAACACGCGCAGGCCCTCAGCGACCTCGCCATGGAGATCCTCGATCGGGCTGCTCTGAGCGCCGACCCGCTTCACGGTGCGGACGGGGCGCCGCTGGGCAACGCGGAGCAGTTGGCGGCCTGGTACAAGTCGATCTCGTTGACCATCGCGGCCGGAACGTCGCAGGTGCAGCGCAACATCGTGGCCGAACGCATCCTCGGACTCCCGAAGGCGCGGCGCTGATGGACTTCCGGGTCGGTGAGGACCAGCGCGACCTGGCCGAGGGCATCCGGGCCATGGTGGCCGGGCAGCTCCCGCTCGAGCACCTCCGGGCGCGGGAGGGCGCGGCGACGGCCATCTCGGACGACGACTGGGCCGCGCTGGGTGAGACCGGCGTGTTCGCCCTGACCCTGCCCGAGCCCGCGGGGACCGGCCTCACCATGGCCGAGGCGGTCGTCGTATTCGAAGAGCTCGGGCGTGCGCTCGTCCCGGGGCCCCTCGTGGGGACGTTCCTGGCCACGGGCGCGGAACTGGTCGAAGGTGCGGCGGAAGGTCGGGCCCAGGTCGGTGTGCACTGCGAGGGGAACGGTCCCGGGCCGGCCCTCGTCGAGCACTTGGAGGCGCTGGACGCGCTGCTCGTCTTCCCGGCTGGCGGACGCGGGCCGGCGCGGTTGCTGGCGCCGGTCGGCACCGACGGCGCCGTACGGGTGGCGGCGCCCCTCGACCCGCTGTCGCCGCTGTGGCGCGTTGACGCGGCGCTGCTGCAGGGCGGCGACCCGGCGCGGGGCGACGACGGGGCGCTCTGGCGTGACGGCGCCGTACTCACCGCCGCGCTCCAGGTGGGTCACGCCGCGGCCGCACTGGACCTCGCCGTGGCCTACGCCAAGGAGCGCCAGCAGTTCGGGGCCCCCATCGGCAGCTTCCAGGCGATCAAGCACATGTGCGCCGACATGCTGGTGCGCTCCGAGGTGGCACGGGCCGCCGTGCACGCCGCGGCCTGCCTGGCCGACGCCCCCGACGTGGTCGAGAGCGAGGCCGCCGTGGCCGGCTGCACGCCCGCCCAGCTGGTGGACCGGTCCGTCGGCGGGGCCAAGCTGCTGGCCGACGAGGCGGCGCTGGGCAACGCCCGCACGGCCATTCAGGTCCACGGCGGCATGGGCTTCACCTGGGAGGTGCCCTTGCATCTCCACCTGAAGCGCTCCCGCCTGCACTCGACGACCTTCGGCACCCCAGCCGCGCACGCGTCCGCCCTCGCCGCCTACGCCGGAACGACCGCTACCGCTACCGCGGTCGCATGATGCACCTCGCCTGATCGGAGACCGCCCATGATCGACCCAGCCCTCGTCCCTGCCGACGTGGTCCGCACCGTCCCCGAGGGAACCGTCGTCTACGGCATGCAGCTCCCGATTCAGTCTCAATCAACGCTGTACGTGGCCGACTGGGAGAAAGAGTCGGGCCCGGTTGAGCTGGCTCGGATCGCCCGCGTGGCGGACGAGGCCGGGTTCTTCTACCTCGGCGTGTGCGACCACACCGCGATCCCCCGCCGGCTGGCCGACGCCATGGGGACCATCTGGTACGACACCACCGCCACCCTGGGCTGGCTCGCCGCGGTGACGACGCAGACGCACCTGCTGTCCCACGTGCTGATCCTCGCCCAGCGCCATCCGCTGCGCGCGGCGAAGGAGCTGTCGACGATCGACTCCCTCTCGGGGGGGCGTCTCATCGTCGGTGTGGGGGCGGGCCACGTGCCGGAGGAATACGAGCTCCTCACCGGCGATTTCGCCCAGCGCGGACGCGACACCGACGAGGCCGTGTCGGCGTTGGCCCGTGCCTTCACCGAAGAGTTCCCGGAACTGCCGGGTCCACGCTTCCCCGCCCGGGATCTCGGCGTCGCGCCCCGCCCGGTGCGCCAACCCCGCCCGCCCATCTGGATCGGGGGCTCTTCTCCCGCCGCCATCCGGCGCACTGCCGCCTTCGGCGACGGATGGCTGCCCCAGGGCACGCGACGGCAGGACCTGCCGGGCCAGATCGCCCGGCTGCGCGAGCTGCGTGAGGAATACCGCGGCGGCGCCCCGCTCGATATCGGCACCATCGTCGAGCCCATCTACCTCACTTCGGGCGGCTCGGGCTGGGACTTGCCGGGCTGGGTGCTGTCCGGGGGCGCCGACGAGGTGTCCTCGTCCCTGCGCGAACTGGTCGACATGGGCGTCAACCACCTGCAGGTCCGCTTCATGGCCCGCAGCGCCGAGGAATTCTGCGAACAGACGGCCCGTTTCGGCGTCGAGGTGGGGGCCCTGCTGAACAACTGAGGGAGCTGTCGCCATAGGCTCGTAGCCGATGTCGTTCTTCTCGTATGCGCTCGGGGCGGTGATCCTCATCCTGGTGCTGTTGCGCCAGGTCAGGGTGCGTCCAGTGCCGCGGGTGTTCCAGCCCCGCCTCCCGGTCGTCATCGGCGTCATCGGCCTTTTCGAGATGTTCTCCTATGCCGGCAACCACCACGTCTCGTCGAGCGCCTGGCTCTGGGTCGTGGGAACCCTGCTCATTGGGGCGCTCGGTGTGGGCGCGTTGCGCGGCCTCTCCATGCATGTGTGGACGGGCAACGGTTGGGTCCTGCGTCAGGGCAACGCGCTGACCATGGGGCTGTGGCTCGTCTCGCTGCTGGTGCACTTCGCGGGCGACACTGCCCAGAGCCATGCCGGGGCAGCGGGCCTCGAGGGGGCCAGCTTCCTCCTGTACCTCGGCGTGACCCTCTGCGCCCAGTACTACGTGGTGCACCGGCGCGCCGTGCCGCTGTGGGCGCAGCTGGGGCCAGATGCCGGGCGACCCCTGGGGGTGCAGTTCACCCAGACACCCGGCGCGTTCTTCGCCACCTTCACTGGTCCGGCCGGCTGGGGTCAGGGTCGGCCGTCCGCCGAGGGCCGGAGTGGATTCGCCGACGATCCCAACATCATCGACGCCGAGGTGGTCGAGGACGACGAGGACCACGGCCCGCCCGAGCTGCGCGCGCCGCACTGACGTTCACGCCGGACGGCTGGCATTCCCTACACTCGGCGCCGGTGACGACGCCTCGCAGTTTCAGCCAGCGACCCTATGTCGGTCCGCCCGGTTCCACCGAGATCTGGCTCGTCCGGCACGGTGCCTCCGCCGACTCCCTCGAGGGAGAGACGTTCGAGTTGGTCGAGGGTCAGGGCGATCCCCCACTGTCCGAGGCCGGCCATCACCAGGCGGAACTGGTGGGCCTGCGCCTGGCCCAGGAACCGTTCGACGCGCTGTACGTCACCACCCTGCAGCGCACGGTGCAGACGGCAGCACCCCTGGTGGCCCGTTGCGGCATGACCCCGATCGTCGACGCCGACCTGCGCGAGGTCTTTCTCGGCGAATGGGAGGGTGGGATTTTGCGCATGAAGGCAGCCGATGAGGATCCCGTCTTCGCCCGCGTCATGGCGGAGCAGCGTTGGGACGTGATCCCCGGTGCGGAAACCCGCGAAGTCTTCGGCGGGCGCCTGCGCAGTGCCGTCGAGCGCATTGCCGCCGCCCACCCGGGTGGGCGTGTGGTCGCCTTCAGCCACGGCGCGGCCATCGGCGAAATACTGGCCCAGGCCAGCGGTTCATCCCCCTTCGCCTTCGTGGGCCCGGACAACGCGTCGATCTCGCGCCTGGTGGTGGCGCCCGATCGCTGGATCGTCCGCGGCTACAACGACACCGCCCACCTGACCGCCTGATCGCCATGGCACGCATCGTCCTCGTCCACGGGGCCTTCAACGAACTGTGGGGACCTAACGAGCTGAAGGCGCGCTGGCTGCCGGCCGTGCGCGACGGGCTGTGGCACCACGGGATCGAGGTCGAGTCGGACGACGTCGCCGTCTGCTTCTACGGCGACCTCTTCCGACATCATCCGGGGAGTGACGAGGACCGGCGCCTCGAGCAGTCGCGGGCCGGCGTGGCTGACATGCTGGCGGACATGGGAGGCGACGCCGTCGCCGCACTTGCCCAGGCTGCGGGCCAAGCCACCTTCGACCGCACGGTCGACCTGGCCACGGCGATGCTCACCGAGACGGATCTGCGCGACAAACTGCGGGCCCGCATAGAGACGGAGGTCACCGGTGAGACGCGGGTCCTGGTGGCGCACTCGCTCGGTTCGGTGCTCTCCTACTCGGCCCTGGCCCAGCACGACGACTGGCCCGTCCACACTTTCGTCACGCTGGGCTCGCCGCTGGCCGTCCCGATGCTCTTCGACAGCCTCGAACCGGCACCCGTCGACGGACGGGGTGTCTGGCCCGGGTCGGTACAGCGCTGGGTGAACGTGCGGGCGCTCAACGACAAGGCCTGCGAGACCTGTCTGGCCGACCACTTCGGACCTCGCGTCGAAGAGCTCGTCATCGACAACGGGCACCGCGCCCACGCACCCGAGCCGTACCTGAACTCGTCGGTGACGGGTGCAGCGATCGCCGCCGCCCTCGATTCGGCGGTGTAACTGCGGGTGATGCGGGCGCGTCGCCGAAACGGGCGACCGTTCTCCTCACGATGGCCGAGAAAGTCACCCGCCGCAGCACGCTGGAGGAGATCGATGGCGGTGCTTCGGCCGGCGCCGACATGATCAGCCGGGCGGCGAGGATGACGCCGGAGGCCCGGACCCAGCGCCTCGAGGAGCTCTTCCGCAGCCGGGCGGCCATCGACGGCGAGATCGTCGTGCTGCTGGGCGAGGTCGACCGGAGTCAGTCATACGGGGAGGAAGGGGCCACGTCGACCGAATCGTGGGTCAGCGAGCGTTTCGGCGTGGCGACTGCGACGGCGCGGTCCCTGACCCGCCTGGGCGAGAAGGCCTGGGACCTCCCCCACCTCATCGGCGCGCTCTGCGGGGGCGACGTGTCCTTCGACAAAGTCCGGGCCGTCGCCGGCGTGGCCACACCCGAGACGGACCGCGAACTGTGCTCCGAAGCGAGGGAGCATTCGGTGCGGGAACTGGCCGATGTGTCCCGTACGCACGTCCAACGCGCCACGTCCACCGAGCAGCACGACCGGCGGTCCGTTCGGTTCAACGACACCTTTCGCACTCTCACCGCCCAGCTGCCGGCCGAGTCCTACGCCGAGACCAAGGCCTGTCTCGAAGCGGCGGCGAAGGAAGTTCCGACCGACGGAAAGACGCCCTGGGACCAACGCCTCTTCGACGCGTTCATGGGCGTGATCCGTTCGACGGCACCTGCCGCTTCGCCGAGCCCCCACATGGTTGTGGTCCACGTTCCCCTCGCCGCGCTGGTGCAGACCTCGGACGGTGGCGACGCGACCACCGAGCTGGCCGGTGAGCTCGAACACGATGGTCTCATCGACTGCGCCACCGTCCGACGGATCGCCTGTGACGCCACCGTTGCCGTGGCCGTCGACGACGATGTCGGCCGCACCATGTACGAGGGCCGGTCCCAGCGCTTCGCCACTGCGGCCCAACGACGCGAGGTGAGGCGGCGGGATCGACATTGCCGCTTCCCCGGCTGCGCACACGTCACGTTCTCCAATGTGCACCATGTCGTCGGGTGGAAACCCGGAGGGACAACCGACCTTCCGAACCTCGCGCTGCTCTGCGAATTCCACCATCATCTGGTGCACTCGAAGGGATGGACCATGCGCGGGGACGCAAATGAGGAGCTCACCATCGTCGGCCCCACCGGCCGGGTCATGACGTCGCGCCCATCGCCCTTGTGGACCAGGGTGACGGCGCGTCGCTGACCCGATCCGGGCCTCGGGCCCGACTCGTCAAGGGACGAGCGGCCCAGACGAATGGGTTCGTTCGGCAGGTCAGCCGGGTGCGGGGCGGTCGGCAGGGGCCTCCGGGCTACCCGGCTGCGGTGCGCTGCCGCCCTGGTACGCGGCGGCGGACTCCTGGACGTAGGCAAGGATCTCGGGTTGGAGGCGATGCTTGCCACTCCGGTCGTACCACGTCGTCACGCCGATTCCGACGAGGAGCCAGAAGACCAGGCCGATGGCGGTGAGGACGAGGCCCCGGGTCAGGCCGGCGGCACCGGAGGCGCCGAAGTACAGGATCGACCGCACACCGTCGAGTACCTGACGCAGCGGCTCAAAGTTGGCCACGAAGCGCAGCCCTCCGGGCAACGCCTGGAGCGGGATGGTGCCACCGGACGACGCCAACGCGAGGTAGATGAACAGCAGCATGGCGATGAGCTGGCCCAGAGAGCCCAGCGCAGCGAACAGGGCCAGCGTGCCCGCGGCGATGGCGATGCCGGCAAATGACGTGAAGAGCCAGAGCTCCCAGACGAAGGGCGCGCTCATGCCGAGGAGGCCCACCGAGACCAGGAGCAGGACGCCGGTCAGGATCGGGATGAGGACGAGGGCGATGGCCCATTTCGCCAACAGCGTGTGCACGCGGCTGATGGCGACCGGCATGCGCTGGCTCCACTTGGGCCCGATCTCGGTGACGCCGTACCCGAGCGCGGCGTCGACCGTCGTGTGTACGAGGATGGCTCCGAGGAATCCGCACATGATCGAGAGCAGCGAGATGTAGAAGGCGCTCAACCCGAGCGCCGAGTTGGGTGGCAGCGGATTGACTGCAGTCGTGGTGACGGTGAGCGGGTTGGAGCTGTCGACCCCGGGACTGGCGGAACGGCCGAGCGCCTCGGCTTGGGCGGTGAGCTGCGACCCGATTTTGTGCGACGCCGCGACGAGTGCTGGTTGGGCGACCCCCGTGGCCAGACTCACGCCGATGGATCCGGCCCGGGGATTGGTGAGGAGGCGCACCGCCGGCTTCTGACCACCGTCGCTCCCGGCCAGACCGTAGGCGGAGAGCAGCACGTCGGTGAAGTGGCGCGGGATGTCGATGGTGGCGTACACGCCGTTGGTGTCCATCAGGCGGTCCGCTTCGCGAAGGGTGAGGGTATCGAGGGACAGACGCGACGACACCGCGTGCGAGCCCACGAGGCCGCTCACCACCTCGGCGCCGATGTCGACGCGGTGCCCGAGCACCGTCTCGCCCTGATCTTGGTTCACCAGGGCGACAGGCAACCCGCTGAGATGTCCCACGGGGTTCACCACCGAACCGATATAGAACAGGGTCATCAGGAACACGAGGACGCCCGAGACGGCGAGCGGCATCGTCCAGACTGCTCGGACCCGCAGCAGCTGCATGGGCCGCAGCGGAGGACGGGCCTCGGCGTCACCCATGCAAGGGATCGTACCCAGGCCGCGTGCGCCACACTCTGTGGGTGAGCCGACGCGGGAACCAGAAGCGACGCCGCAAGCCGGCAGCGTCGGCTGCCGCCCGTCCGCAACTACGTCCGCTACTCCGGCGGAGGCAGGCGCTACTGGCGCCTCGGCGGCCCGCTCACGAGGGACCACGAAGCCGAGGCGAAGGCGGCCCGGGCCGCCACACCGCCCGGTCGCCTGGGCCGACTCGTCCTACGGGTGCTCGGGGGCGGGAAGGCTGCCCCGCCTCGGGGACAGTGAGGGCAGATCAGGCGAGGCCAGCTGTCCGGGGCGGGCGGATCTCGGCGATCGGGGCGGGCTCGGGGGCGTGCAGCGCGGCCTCGATCACCTCGGTGATCTCGGCGCCGACGAGTTCGTCGCGGTCGAGCAACGCATCACGGAGGGCCTCCACGACCGCGGCGTGCTCGGACACGATCGCCTTGGCGGCGTCGCAGCTGCCCATCAACAGCTCGTCGAGCTCGGCCCGGGCGGCCTTGTCCCCCAGGACCTTGTCGACGAGGCTCCCCTCGAGGTACCCGTTGCCGGCGGCGGCGACCGAGATGAGCGAGGTGCCCATGCCGCAGGCGCCGATCATCTGGGCGCCGATGGAGGTGGCGGCGGCGAGGTCGGACGCGGGGCCCGTCGAGACCTCGTCGAACCACTGCTCCTCGGCGACCATGCCGCCCATGGCGATCTGCAGGAGCGCGTGCAGCTCCTCGCTGCTCTTGGTGAAGCGCTCCTCGGTGTCGGAGTGCTGCAACAGACCGAGGGAGTCGCGGCGCTTGACGATGGACAACACGTCGAGCTGGCGCGTCTGGCCGACGAAGTAGGCCACCGTGGCGTGGCCCGCCTCGTGGGTGGCGACCCGCTCGCGCTCGTTGGGGGTGTAGATGGTCTCGTCGGTGACACCGAGCTCGACGAGCATCTTGGCCTCGGCGACGTCGGACATGGTCATGGCCGCCCGGCCGTGCGTCAGGGCGATGACGAGGGCCTCGTCGAGCAGTCGCTCCAGCGCGGCGGGTGAGTAGCCGAAGGTCATGCCGGCAACGATGTCGACGGCGCCGTGCTCGTCGAGGTCGGCGGCGTGCGCCTTCTTGCCCAGGTAGTAGGCGACGATGTCGGCCCGGGCCCGGCGTCCCGGCAGGCCGAAGTAGATGGTGCGGTCGAAACGACCGGGCCGGATGAGCGCCGCGTCGAGGTCGTCCTTGCGGTTGGTGGCCCCGACCACCAGGACGTTGGCCGGCACGACGGCGGGCTTGTGCAGCTTGCCGCCGTCGGGCAGGTAGCGGTTCAGCAGGTCGATCCAGGCCCAGGCGACGCGCTGGCCACGGGTCGGGGTGTCGAAGGACTGCAGCTGGACGAGGAGCTCGTTGACGACGCCGGACACGCCTTCGGTTCCGCCGCTCCCGCCCATGCCGCGACGGGTGGCGCCGATGGCGTCGATCTCCTCGATGAAGCCGATGGCACCGCCCTCCTTGCGGGCGTGCTTGCGGAGCTGCTTGAAGAAGGAGCGGATCTTGCGGTTGGTCTGTCCGTAGTACATCGACTGGAACGCCGACGCGGACACGAAGAGGAAGGGGACGTTGGCCTCCTTGGCCATGGCCTTGGCGACGAACGTCTTGCCTGTGCCGGGCGGGCCCTCGAAGAGGACGCCCCGGCGCGCCGATCCGCCCATGGCGTCGCGGAAGGTCTGATGGGCCAGGAAGAGGTTGATGGAGCGGACGACCTCGGCCTTGATGGGGTCGATGCCGACCAGGTCCTCCAGGCCGACCTGGGTCTCGCCGGGCCTGATGAGGGTGTGCGGCGAGCGGCCGGCGGCGAGAAGGGGCGCCAGCATGACCGTGCCCAGCATGCAGATGATGAGGACGATCGGGATGACCGTGGCCAGCCCGTGCGGCAGGTGGACGGTGGGGAAGATGCCGTGGCCGGTGACCCGGCGGATGACGACCCAGCCCAGGATCAGGGCGGCGAGGGCCACCAGGCGGCGCAGGCGGGCGATGCGGCGGCGCTCCCGGGCCCGGGCCACGTCGGCGCTGCCGAGGATGGTGTCGCCGACGATCCCGGAGATGGACTGGGAGGCGACGGGGCGTGCGGTGGGAGGGACCCTTTCGGCAGGCCTGCTCATGACCGACTCCGTTCACTCCCCCGAGGACGTATTACCAATCTAGAGAATCCCACAGGTCCTATGACCTTGCGAAGTGACAAAAGTCATAAATAGGGCGATTAGGACCGCCCGGGAGCACGGATCGGGTGTCTGGGAGGCCGTCACGGGTCCCGGACCCAGTGGGCTGCGGCTTTGGCGGACCCCCGGCCGGGCGGGGTTGAATGTGACGCGCCGTCAGATCGAGCTGGCGGCGGCCGAGCCGGGGAGCAGGAGCAGACATGGCCGAGACCACCCAGCGCAACGAGCACCAGCTCCTGATCGGGGGCAAGTGGGTCGACGCGTCAGACGGGACCTACGAGATCGTCAACCCCGCCACCGAGGAGATCGTCGGTCTGGCCCCCAATGCCAGCGCGGAGGACGCCCGTCTGGCCGCGGCGGCCGCCAAGGAGGCGCAGCCGGCCTGGGCCGCCTGGTCGGCGGAGGAGCGCAGCGCGTTGATGCGCGAGGCCGCTGCCGCCATCCGAGCCAAGTCGTCCGACCTGCTACCGCTCGTGATCGCCGAGACCGGCGCCACCGCGACCGTCGGCTCGCGCATGCAGGTTCCCGTCGCCGCCGACCGCTTCGAGCGCTACTCCCGCGACCCGCGCGGGGTCCTGCAGACTCCCCTGCTCCCTCAGCCGGCACAGGCGACGCCGCTGGCCCCGGGCGGGATCATCGGGGGCATGGTCAATCGCCAGCCGCTCGGTGTCGTGGCCTGCATCACGTCCTACAACTTCCCCATGGTCAACATGGCGGGCAAGGTGGCGCCGGCGTTGGCCGCCGGCAACACCGTCGTGGTGAAGCCGGCACCGCAGGACCCGCTGGCCATTGTGGAGCTGGTGCGCATCTTGCACGACGTGGGCTTCCCCCCCGGCGTCGTGAACCTCGTCAACGGAAACGGTCCGGCCTCCTCCGCCGCCCTGGTGGATTCCGACGAGGTCGACTGCGTCAGCTTCACCGGATCGACGCAGGTGGGCGTGAAGATCGGCGAACAGGCCGCCCGCACCATGAAGCGCACGCTGCTCGAACTCGGCGGCAAGGGCGCCTGCGTCGTCTTCGAGGACGCGGACGTGAAGGGTGCCATCGGGTGCATCGGCTCGACCTGGACCTTCCACTCCGGCCAGATCTGCACGGCGCCGACGCGGGCCGTGGTGCATCGCAGTCTGTTCGACCAGGTGCGCGACGGGCTGGTGCAGATGGCGGGCTACCTGAAGGTGGGCGATCCGACGGACACCGCGACCATCATCGGGCCGGTGATCTCGGCGGCGCAGCGAGGTCGGATCGAGGCGCATATCCAGACGGCGGTCGAGGACGGCGGTGAGATCGTGCTCGGCGGCGAGCGCCCGGCCGACCTGCCCACCGGCTTCTACGTGGGCCCGACCCTGATCACCGGCGACAACACCATGCGGGTGGCCCGGGAGGAGATCTTCGGGCCGGTCATCACCATGATCCCCTTCGACGACGAGGAGGAGGGCATCGCCATCGCCAACGACACGGAGTTCGGGCTGTACGACTACGTCTTCTCCGGCGACGGCGCCCGGGCGCTGCGAGTCGCCAAGCAGCTGCAGGCCGGGCACGTCGGGATCAACACGGCGCAGCGCAACCACGACGCGCCGTTCGGCGGCTTCAAGATGTCGGGTGTGGGGCGCGACGGCGGCGACTACGGGCTGCTCGCCTACACCGAGCCCCAGGCGATCATCTGGAGCTCGTAGACGAGGTCCTTTCCGTCGGGGCCGGGGGCGTCGCCGGTCAGCCCAACGTCTTGGCGCCGTCGATGGACTCCCGGATGATGTCGGCATGACCGGCGTGCTGGGACGTCTCCCCGAGGACGTGGAGGAGGACGCGGCGGGCTGACCACGAGGCACCCCGTTCGAACCACGGTGCGTCCGGCAATGGGTGTGTCAGGTCGAGCGAGGGCAGTCGCATGATCAGGTCGTCAGTGGCCCGGGCTGCTTCGCCGTAGAGATCGAGGAGGACCGGCATCGTCTCGTCGTCCTCCATTTCGAACGTGGTGACCCGCTCGGCGAATGTGGACGTCCCTTTGCCGCTGAACGCCGACGGGCCTTCACTGATGAAGCCCGACCAGCTCCGCTCGACCAGCGTCACGTGCTTGATCAGGCCGCCGAGGCAGAGCGAGCTGGCGGTCGGGCGGAGGCGGACCTGCTCCTCGGAAAGACCCCGCACGGTCCGCTGCAGGAGCTTGCGCTGCCGGGTCAGCGCCGCGATGAACTCACGGCGTTCGATGTCGCTGGCTGCCCCGTAGTCGGCCATGGGTCCAACGTAGGCGCCGTGCTGGCGTCATCCGTGGAGTGTCGGCCGCACGTGGGGTAAGAACGGGGCATGGCGACGTTCCCCCAGACGCCGATGCCCGCACAGGGCCTGCCCCGCGCTGAGGTCATGCAGCGTCTCATCACCATGAAGCAGGACGACCAGGACTGGCGGGGCGGTCGGGTCTTCAGCCTCGTGTACTCGGCCGGCGACGACCTGCACGAGCTCCTCTCTGACGCGCTGGCGCTCTACAGCGCCGAGAACGGCCTCAACGTCTTGGCCTTCCCGAGCATCGGCGTCATGCAGCACGACATCGTGTCCAATACTGCTTCGCTGCTCGGTGCGGACGATCCCGCCTCCGGTGGTGCCGTCGAGGGGTACCTGACCTCCGGCGGCACGGAGAGCCTGCTGCAGGCGGTGAAGACGGCACGTGACGTCGGACGCGAACGGGGTCTGGCTCTGCCACAGGTCGTGGCCGCCGAAAGTGCGCACGCCGCCTTCACCAAGGCGGCCGACTACTTCGACGTCGACCTGGTACGGGTGCCGGTCGGTGATGACTTTCGGGTCTCGGCGGACGCTCTCGCCTCCGCCTGCAGCGAGCAGACGATCATGGTGGTGGGTTCGGCACCGACTTACCCCCAGGGGGTGATCGACCCCATTGCCGACATCGCGGCCTTGGCTCGGGAGCGCGACATTCTGTGCCACGTCGATGCCTGCATGGGTGGTTTCCTCCTCCCCTTCCTGTCCGAGCTGGGTCGTCTCGACGAGCCGTTCGATTTCCGTCTCCCCGGGGTGACGTCGATGTCGGCCGACGTGCACAAGTACGGGTACGCGTCGAAGGGCGTCTCGGTGATCCTGTACCGGACGCACGAATTGGCCCGCAGACAGATCTTCGCGACGACTGATTGGCTCGGGGGGTTCTACGCCTCGACGTCCATGGCGGGGACCCGTCCGGCCGGGCCGGTGGCGGCGGCCTGGGCCGCGCTCATGCACATCGGGCACGAGGGGTATGTCGAACTGACACGTACGGCGCACGACGCTGCGCTGGCCTTGCGCTCCGGGATCGAGTCCATCCCGGGACTCGCGGTACGTGGTGACCCCCCGGCCACGGTGCTGGCGTTCGGGGCCCACGACCCAGCGGCGCTCGACATCTTCGCTGTCGGAGAGCGTCTGGCGGCGGAAGGGTGGTACCTCGACCGCCAGAACCGCCCGGACTCGCTGCACGCCACGGTCCATGCGGGCAGCGCCGCCACCGTGCCGTGGTTGGTGGAGGACTTGCGTCGGGCCGTGACGGAGGTCGGAACGCAGCGTACGGCGCAGCGCGACACGACCTACGGGCAGAGCGTCTAGCCGGGCTCCATCGCCACTTCGTCGACGTAGCACCAGATCCAGTCCTCACCGGGTTGGAACGACTGGATCAGCGGGTGGCCCGACGCGTGGAAGTGTTTCGTGGCGTGCTTGTTCGGTGAGGAGTCGCAGCAATTGACCTCGCCGCAGGACAGACACAGGCGGAGATGCACCCAGTGGGCCCCGATCTTCATGCACTCGCCGCACCCGGCAGGGGTCTGAGGATCGACCTCGGTGATCTCGTCCAGATGGGTGCACTGATTCTCGGCCATGGGTCCTCCTCCTGTCGCGTGCCTACGAAGCGGTCATGCCACCGTCGACGGGCAGGACCGCACCGGTCAGGCCCGACGATGTGGGCCCGCAGAGCCAGGCGATCAATGCGGCAGGCTCGGCCGGCTCGAGCAGTCGCTGCACCAGGTGGTGTGTCGCGAACTCGTCGGTCGACGGCAGACCGTAGACGGCGGCCGACGCGTCGAGCATGGGGCCCCGGGTCGATCCGGGGCAGATGACGTTGGCTGTGATGCCCGTTCCTGCGAGGTCGGCCGCCAGAGACCTGACGTAACCGATCACTGCGTGCTTGGACGCGCTGTAGGCGCTCAGTCTCGGCAGCCCGAGCATGCCGGCGGTGGAAGAGATGGCCACGACACGTCCCTGCCGGGGTTCGGGCGCTTGGAGGAGCGCCGGCACGGCGGCGGAGGCCAGGTTGCGGACACCCTTCACGTTGATGTCGAACTGCACGTCCCACTGGGCATCGGGGATCTCCCAGGCGACGGGGCCGCCGCTGATGGCGCCGGCGGCGCCGACTGCAGCCTGCAGCCCGCCGAATGACGTGACCGCCTCCTCCACGGCGGCACGCATGTCCGACACACTGCGTACGTCGCCGACGAACGTGCGCACCGAGGTGCCATGGCGGTCGGCCAGCCCCTCGAGATCGGCTTCTGACGAGAGGGGATAGTCGAGATCAGGGTCGTCAGAGGAACGGTCGACGGCGACCACGTGCCATCCCGCGGCCACGAGGAGGTCCACTGTCGCCGCTCCCATGCCCCGTCCTGCACCCGTGACGACTGCGGCCGGGCTCACGACGCGATCGTCCAGCGCGCCTCGACGGATGCGACGAGGTCGTCTACGAGGTCGTCGAACAGCATCCGGCCTTCTGCGGGGGATGCACCCGAAGGATCGCCAAGCACGCCGTTGGACGATATCGGCCGGACCCCTTCGGCGCGTAGACGGGGCAGGAGAGTAGCGATCGGCTCGGTCCGTCCAGGCTCGGCGAGGTCAAGCCGTACCGTCTCGGGGTCGATGGCCAGCAGGAGCGACGTCTCCGTCCTCCCGGCGTGGGCGTCCCCGCCTCGGATGGTGGCGCGCCAGACGAGGACGTCGTCCCCCTCTTCGGCGGCGCGACGTTCGACCGAGAGGAGCGCCTCCTCGTTGCCACCGTGGGCGTTGACGAACACCACACCGGTGAACGAGGTGCGGGCAGAACGCACGAGCTCGACCAGCAAATCAGCCAGGACGGCGTGGCCGACGAGAAGTGTGCCCGGAAAGTCGGCGTGCTCCCCACTGGCCCCGTACGCCACTGCGGGCGCCACGGTCACACCCGCGCACCGGGCCCCCAGCCCGTCGACGAGGGCGCCAGCGATACGGGTATCGGTGTCGAGTGGAAGATGCGGTCCGTGCTGCTCGAGTGAGCCCAGAGGGACCGCCAGCACCGTGGCCGCCCCGGTCGCCTCCACCTGACGCCAGGTGGCGTTGGCGAGGTCCACGCCCTCAGGAGCGGGCCGGTGAGCGAAAGCGGACGGGCATGGGGACAGGAAGGGGCGTCCCGTCCGGCGCGATCTTGGAGTGTCCCAACGAGGACTGTGGGCGCGCCCCCAGTTCCGCCAGTGCGACCTCGCCGTGCCCGTGCACGCACTCGGGATCGGGCCCGTCGAGCGGTAGGCCGGTGAAGAACTTGGCCGCCATGCAGCCGCCCCGGCACGCGTCGAAGGAACCGCACGAGGCGCAGGCTCCTGCGCTCTGCGGCTCCCGCAACGAGGCGAACAATGCCGAGTCACGCCAGACGGAGGGAAACCCGCCCTCGTCGCGCACGTTGCCGGCAAGGAACTGGCGGTCGATGACGAACGGGCAGGCGTAGACGTCGCCCACGGGATCGATGAGACAAACGACCGCGCCCCGCCCCACACAGGTTCAAACCGTCGAGGGGCTCGCCAAGGGCCGACAGATGGAAGAAGGAATCGCCCGTCAGGACCCCCGGGCGCTCGAGCAACCAGTGGTAGAGCATGCGCTGCTGCGCGGCGCTCGGGTGCAGATCGTCCCACGTGTCGACGGCGCGGCCCGAGGGACGGAGTCGTGTCAGGCGCAGTTGCGCACCGTAGGAGTCGGCGATCGCCGCGAGCGCATCCAGCTCCGTCACGTTGTGGCGGGTGACGACCACGCTCAATTTGAAGGGCCCGAAGCCGGCCGCGGCCAAGTTGTCCATTGCGGCTCGCGCCGCGGCAAACGACCCGTCACCGCGCACGGCGTCGTTGCCGGCGGCGGTGGCTCCGTCGATGCTGATCTGAACGTCCAGGTAGTCGAGTTCGGCCAACTGCCGGGCCCGCGCCGGCGTGAGACGGGTGCCGTTGGTCGAGAACTTCACGCCGACGTGTCTGTCGACGGCATAGGAGACGAGGTCCATGAAGTCCGGTCGGAGCATCGGCTCCCCGCCGCCGATGTTGACGTAGAAGATCTTCATGTCGACCATGTCGTCGACGATTCCCCGGGCCTCGTCGGGAGTGAGCTCGTGCGGGTCTCGCCGGCCGGAGGAGCTGAGGCAATGCACGCAGGCAAGATTGCAGGCGTACGTCAGCTCCCACGTCAGGCAGATCGGCGCCTGAAGACCACGGCTGAACTGTTCCTTCAGCGGCAGGGGGGCGGTCTCAGCGGACACAGATCACCTCCGACGAGGCCAGCCGACCGAGAGCACGGCGGTAGGACTCGCGTTGACCTTCCGGCACCAGCGCGGTGATGGCCTCGGCCGCGCACGGGTACTCCGGAAGGGACGAGACCAGCTCGACCAACGTACGCGACTTCAGAAAGACAAGACGGCGGTTGCCGTAGTGATAGGCGAGGGCCCCGAAAGACTCGTCACGGAGCGCCACCTGGGGGTTGAGCTGCCACGGCAGCTCGGCTGCGAACGCGACCTCCTCGGGCCGCGCCTCGGTCACACTCAATAGACGCCGCACATCCCGTCGATGGAGACCTCTTCCACCAGGAGCTCATCGACGTCCTCGTCGGAGACCTCCTCAACATCAGTGGTGGTGTCTTGGTCCTCAACCAGCATCCTGACCTCCTCTGGGCAGGGGCCCAGCCTATCGCCGGGCCCGGACTGCCAAGATTGCGTGGTGGCCCAGCTCAGCGCACCCGGGATGCCCTCGCCGCTGCGGTCTGCCCCCTCGCGGGACACCACCCCGCTGCCCGCCGTCTTCACCCTGACCGAGGACGAGTCGGTTCGGGAATTCGACCACGGCCGCGTGCTGGCGGGGGGCAGCCCCCTCCGCCTCTTCCGACTGACGGAGCGGGCGGTCGGTCTGGTGGCGCGGTGGCGCGCGGGAGCTGCCGTGGGGTCGAGGCGACCGGCGCAGATCCTGGCCCGCCGGCTCGTGTCGGCTGGCGCCTTCGCCCCCGAGGCCCCACCCGGCACCTTGGGACTCGAGGACGTGACGGTCGTCGTGCCAGTGCGCGACCGGCCGGCACAGCTCGACGAACTCGTCCATTCCCTGCGCGGGTTGGAGTGCGTCGTGGTGGACGACGCGTCGATGGACCCTGGTGCAACCAAGGAGGTCGCCGAGCGGCACGGCGCCCGTTTCGTGGGCCTGCCGGTCAACGTGGGCCCCGCCGGCGCCCGAAACGCCGGGCTGGCATCCGTGCGCAGCACGCTCGTCGCGTTCGTGGACTCCGACTGCCTGCCCTCGGAAGGGTGGCTGATTCCGCTGCTCGGCCATTTCGACGACCCGGTGGTGGCGGCGGTGGCGCCGCGGATCGTCCCGGCGGGCAAGCCCCTCCGCTTCGAGTCAGCCGGCGGGTCGCTCGACCGGGGTGAACGCGCCGGACCCGTGCGTGCCGGGACCGGCATACCGTTCGTCCCGAGCGCGGCCCTCGTCGTCCGGACCGACGTGGCCACCGGTCCGGACCTCTTCGACTCGCGCCTGCGCGGCGGTGAGGACGTGGACCTGGTCTGGCGGCTCGACGAAGCCGGCTGGGAGGTGCGCTACGAGCCGGCGAGCACGGTCGCCCACGAGGGTCCGCTCACCCTGGGAGCATTCCTGGCGCGCCGCGCGTTCTACGGGACGACGGCGGGACCGCTGGCCCGGCGGCACGGGTCGGCGGTGGCCCCCGCGCAGATATCGGGGTGGTCGCTGGCGGTCTGGGCCCTGGCGCTCACACGTCGGCCGGTGCTCTCGCTGGGCGCGCTCTCCGCGTCCATCGCCGTCCTGGCGTACCGACTGCGCGGCATCGTGCGGGATCCCGTGGGTGTGGCCACGCACATCGCGGGTGGCGGCACTGCCCGGGGTGCGCTGCCGACACTCGCTTCATTGACCCGGGCCTGGTCCCCCGCGCTCGTCGTCGGTTTGCTGTTCCGCCGGACTCGCCTGGCGTCGGCCCTCGCCCTGCTCGTCCCTGCGGCACACTCGTGGGCACGCGACCGACAGGGCATGGACCCGGCCCGTGCCGTGGCCGTCCATGTGGCAGACGACGTGGCGTACGGGACCGGCGTGTGGATCGGGTGCGCTTGGGAGCGGACATTGGTACCCGTCGTGCCGCGTATCGCATGGCGTTCCCGCGTGTGGTCGACGCAGGCGCTGCGCCGTTCGCCGGAGCCGCCGACGGAGAAGGACTGAGACTTGCGGCGGATGACGTCCGAGTGGGGAGCGGCGGCGCCTCCTGCTGCGGACTGACCCCACCGCAACCGGCTGGCCCGTTGCCCGTCGGTCAGCCGCGTGCGAAGCGCAGCTGCCCGTCCTGGTGCTCCCACGCCGACGCCCTCCAGAATCCGACGGCGTTGTCGTTGGAGCCGACCACAATCGCATGCAGACGGCTGGCGCCGAGATCGTGCAGGTGCTGCTCCGCGGCCCGGAGGAGCGAGCCGCCGAGGCCGCGACGCCGTTGCGAAGGGCTCACGGCGAGGCGGTAGATGGAGCCGCGCCAGCCGTCCCAACCCGCGATGACGGTGCCCACCAGGTGCCCGTCTTCTTCGGCCACGATCAGCGCATCGGGATCACGTCGCAGCAAGGCGCCGAGCGCAGCCGCCGAGTCGGTCGATGTCGGTTCTGCGGCCTCACGCCAGAGGGCGAGCACGTCGTCGAAGTCGTCTGTCGTCGCCGGGCGGAGAGCGAAGGTCATGGGCAATCGTAGGAACCGGCGGACAGGGCCGGTGTCAACTCAGACGACGAGCCTTGAACACCTCGGCCCGATAGCCGATGTCGACGGTGACGTCGCCCGAGACGCCGAGGGCGTCGCGCAGCACCCGTCGCGACGTGTCAAAGAGCCGGGTGCGGGCTTCGTCTTCCATCAGGATGACCCAGCTGAACGTGCCGAGGAGTCCGATCAGCTCATCGGCGTTCAGCGCCACGTGCCAGGTGATGACCTTCTGTTGGGGCTGCTCGAAGGGAACCCCCGCTGGGATCTCGAGAGCCTGGACGAGCGCGGAGCGGTCATTGAGGGCCGCCTTGAGCTCGGCCTGACTCTGGTCGTCGACGTCGCCGAGGCCCGGGGCATCGTCCCCACCAAGAAGCGCCTGCGCTTGCGCGATGAGCCCCGTTGTGGGATCGGGGCCGGACCAGACGGCAGCAAGTGTCCCCCCGGGCACGAGGACGCGGCCGACTTCGAGCAGCGTGGGGATCGGGTCCATCCAATGCCACGAGGACGACGCCATGACGACGTCTGCGCTCGAGTCGGGCATGGGGATCGCATCCCCCCGGCCCACGACCGCCCGCACCCCGGGCAGCGACTCCGACAAGACCGCACGCATACGGTCGTCCGGCTCCACCGCCACCACCTCGTCCGCCTTCTCCACCAATAAGCGGGACAGGGCGCCCGTTCCTGCCCCCAGGTCCACGGCGGTCCGCACGGGTGCGGGGACGACCCAATCCACGGCGGCCCTCGGCGGACCCTGCCGATAGCGGTCGTAGTTGGCAGCCTCGCCGCCAAAGCTCGAGGCGCGTGCGGCCATCTGTTCCGGAGAGAGGGCAGTTGGCGGGGGCTCGGACATGCGACGACGATACGTCGGGACCGGGTGACGGAGCCTCGGGCAGGGGCCGAGTCGTGGGTCGCGTAAAGTCTCTCGATCCCCTCACCCGTCCCCGACTGGCCGTAGGAACCGAGGACACGTGGGGGTGGGGGCAAGAGGGCAGCTGGAGAGGTTTGCAATGGCCAACACATGGTTCGAAACGGTGGCGGAAGCCCAACGGCGCGCCAAGAAGCGCCTGCCCAAGTCGGTCTACGGAGCGTTGATCGCGGGATCCGAGCGTGGCCTGACCCTCGAGGACAACATCACCGCCTATTCGGAGCTGGGGTTCGCCCCGCATGTGGCCGGTCTGGCGCAGAGCCGGGACCTGACGACCAAGGTGATGGGCCAGGAGATCTCGTTCCCCGTCCTCATTTCACCCACGGGGGTCCAGGCAGTGCACCCCGGGGGCGAGGTCGCCATGGCTGCTGCGGCCGCAGCCCGAGGAACGGCCATGGGCCTGAGCTCATTCGCCAGCATGCCCGTCGAGGACGTCGTGGCGGCCAATCCGCAGACCTTCTTCCAGATCTACTGGATCGGCTCGCGGGAACAGATTGCGGCGCGGGTCGAGCGGGCGCGCGCCGCCGGTGCCGTGGGCCTCATCGCGACGTTGGACTGGTCCTTCTCGCATGGACGCGACTGGGGCAGCCCCTCCATCCCCGAGAAGGTCGACCTGCGGGCCATGGCGCGCTTCGCCCCCGAGGCGCTCGCCCATCCGCGTTGGCTGCTCTCATTCGCCCGCACGGGAGCATGGCCCGACCTCACGACGCCGAACATGGTTCCGAAGGGCGAGCCCGGACCCACGTTCTTCGGCGCCTACGGCGAGTGGATGGGGACGCCGCCGCCGAGTTGGGACGACGTCGCATGGCTGCGCGAGCAGTGGGGCGGTCCCTTCATGCTCAAGGGGGTGGGCCGGGTCGACGACGCCAAGCGTGCCGTGGACGCCGGCGTGAGCGCCATCTCGGTCTCGAACCACGGCGGCAACAACCTCGACGGCACCCCGGCCACCATCCGCGCCCTCCCGGCGATAGCCGCCGCGGTGGGTGACCAGATCGACGTCCTCCTCGACGGCGGCATCCGGCGCGGCGGCGACGCCGTCAAGGCAGTCGCGCTCGGCGCCAAGGCCGTCATGATCGGGCGCGCCTCGCTGTGGGGACTGGCGGCCAACGGGCAGGCCGGGGTCGAGAACGTGCTCGACATACTCCGCAGCGGGATCGAGTCGGCGCTGCTCGGCCTGGGGCACGCGTCCGTGCACGACCTGAGCCCGGACGATCTGGTGATTCCCGAAGGATTCACTCGACACCTCGGCTGACGGTTCGACGTCAGCTGTCGAACTTCACCACGCCACGCACGATCGTGCCGGCGGCCTGGTCGTCGTAGCCCTGCTGCACCTGGTCCAGCGAGTACTCCTGCGTGATGATCTCGTCGATCTTCAACTCGCCGGCCTCGAAGAGGTTGAGCAGGTTCGGCACCTGCACCCGGGGGCTCTGCGAGCCGAAGACCGTCCCGAGGATGGCCTGGTTGAACATGGCCAGGTTGAACAGGTTCAGCTGCACGTCCATCTGATCGAACGGCGCGATCGCCGTCACGACGATGCGGGCATCCTTGGAGCCCAGCCCACAGGCCTGCGCAATGAGCTCGCCCTTGAGCACGCCCGGCGTCAGGATCACGACGTCGGCGTTGCGGCCCATGGTCAGCTCGGGAAGCATCATCTGCGCGTCCAGAATGGAGGCGGCGGTGTGCGTCGCGCCGATCTCCTTGGCCTTGTCGAGCTTGAAGGGCACCGGGTCGACCGCGATGATGTGCCGCGCCCCGGCGATGCGGGCCCCCTGGATGGCGCCCGAGCCGACACCGCCGGCGCCCACGACCACCACCGTCTCCCCCGGCTTCACCTTGGCCCGGTCCACCGCGGAGCCGAAGCCGGTCGCGATGCCGCAGCTGATGAGCGCCGCCGCCTTCATGTTGTCCCACGGGTTGATGCGGACGAGCGAGTTCTCGTGCACCACCATCTCGTCCGCGAACGTGCCCAGTTGGGCCATGCGGTTCAGGTCCTCGCCGGCCAGGTGGTAGCGGTAGGTGCCGTCGCTGATCATGCCGCCCGCCAGCGTCATCATCCCGAGATCGCACAGGTTCTGTCGTCCGGAGGCACACCAGTGACACGTCCCACAAGAGGGTATGAACGACACGGCGACGTGGTCACCCTCTGCCACTTGCGTCACGTTGGTCCCGACCTCGGTCACGATGCCCGAGCCCTCGTGGCCTCCGACCACCGGGAACATCGACTTGACGCCCATCATCTCGAGGACCTCGGGCGTCTGGCTGATGTCGCCGGTGCGCAGGTGCTCGTCGGAGTGGCACATGCCCGACCAGACCATCTTCACGCGGACCTCGCGGTTGCCGGGCGGGTCGATGTCGATCTCCTCGGTCTTCCACGGCTCGTTGAGCCCCGTGCACACCGCTGCCCGCGTCGTGGTCATTGGCCATCCCTCCCTGAGGATCCTGCTCGCTGATAGAGCCGAGATCTGAGACCGGCTCAGATTCGCTCCCTCAGTATCGCCCCCCACCCGGTCCGGGACAACCGGCCCGGAAGGTCACGGCGGTAGTGTGCGCGCCGTGCCCCCGCCGCCCCCGACGCCCGCCGTGTTCACCGACATGGCGGCGCGGGTGCGCAATTGGGGCCGCTGGGGTCCCGACGACGAGATCGGCACCCTCAACCTGATCGACGAGGCGGCCCGGCGGCGGGGCGCCGCCGCGGTGGTGGACGGGAGGGTGTTCACGCTGGGGCTGCCCTTGTCGGAGGCGGAGGGGATCCAGCTCGGATTCGTCGAAGGACGGATCAACCCTCGCCGCACCATGGTGCAGATCAACCAGCCCGTCAACGCCGACCAACCGGACTGGGTCTGCTTCAGCGAGGACGTGCTCACGCTGGCCACCCAGTGCGCCACGCACTGGGACGCACTGGCGCACAGCAGCTACGGGGGCGTCATCTACAACGGATACCCGGCAGTCGACGGTGTCGGAGGACGGGGCGGGGCGTTGCGGCATCGATCGGCTGGGCGCCGTGGTGAGCCGGGGCGTGCTGTTGGACGTGGCCCGTGCGCTCGGGCGCGAGGTGCTCGAGCCCGGCTACCCCATCATGCCCGAGGACCTCGACGCGGCGGTGGGGCTGGCGGGCGTCGCGGTGGCGCCGGGCGACATCGTCCTGGTGCGCACCGGGCAGATGGTGCACCTGCGGCCGGAGCGTCGCGACCTGGTCGCCTACACGTGGCCGTCGCCCGGGCTGACGATCGAGACGGCCGGGTGGTTCCACCGCCACGACGTGGCCGCCGTCGCCACCGACACGTTGGTCTTCGAGGTGTACCCGAGCCAGCACGAGGACGCCTACCTGCCCGTGCACCTGTTGCACCTGGTCGAAATGGGACTCACGCAAGGGCAGAACTTCGTCCTGGACGCGCTGGCCGAGGACTGCGCCGCCGACGGGCGCTACACGTTCCTGCTCGACGCCACCCCGCTGCCGCTGACGGCCGGGCTCGGCACGCCGCTCAACCCGGTGGCGCTCAAGTAGGACCGACGCCCCGTCGTGCGGTGGCGCCCCCCAGCACCGGCCCCGTACGGGGGCGCGTCCGCTCCCGCGACGGGACCTCGGCCGGCGGCGGGGCGGGTCGCCCGGTCACGGCCCAGTGCAGCGTCCGGGCCTGGGTGTCGATGAGGTTGCGCGTCCGGATCCCCCAGAACTCGAAGCCGTAGCGGTGCGCCGACACGCTGGCGAACATGGCGACCAGGGTGCCGGCGACGGCCATGGGGTCCCGTCCGGCCGGCGAGCAGGTGGTCCCCGCCGCACCTCCGTCCGGCGAGGGGGAGGCGGTGGCGATCACCTGGGCCAGCGCCACGGTGACGGCGTTCAGCGCCCGCACCCGGATCCCCCGCAGCTGGCCGTCACCGTCCTCGGTGGCCAGGTCGACCACCCGGAACACGGCGCGGTTGTCCTCCCAGAAGCCGAGGAAGCCCTCCGTCACGGCCAGCGCCGTCCCCCAACTGGCCCCTTCCGACCAGTCCCCGTCGACCAGGTCGGCCAGCTGGCCCGCCTGCTCGACCATGCCCTCGGCCACCACCTGGATCGCCTGCTCGACGTTGGCGAAATATTGGTAGAAGGTGGCCGGCGAGGTCCGGGCCTGCCGGGCGATGTCGGTGACCTTGACCGACCGCCAGGACGTCGTGGCCAGGAGCTCGACGGTGGCGTCGAGCAGGCGCTGGCGGGTCTGGCGGCCCCGCTCCCCCGGCACCCTGCCGTCGGTGGTCGCGACCTCCTGCGAGAAGGCCTCGAGGTCGACGATGGCGGCCGCACGCCCGGGGCTCCGTCCTGACATGGCGGCCCAGCGTACCGGCCCCGGCCCTGAAGACCCAGGTGGCACTGGGGATACGCTGTCGCCATGGAGCAGACGCTGACCCGCCCGCTCACGCGCGCCCAGCAGGCCCGGCGCCAGCGCGTCATCGACGCGGCCATGGCCCTCGGTCTCGAGGGCGGGTACGAGGCGGTCCAGATGCGCGACGTCGCCGCCCGGGCCGACGTGGCCATGGGCACGGTGTACCGCTACTTCACCAGCAAGGACCACCTGCTGGCGGCGACGCTGGTCTACTGGGTGGAGGTTTTGGATACCCGGATCGGGCAGCACCCGCCCCGGGGCGAGCACCCCGCCGACCGTGTCCTCGACGTGTTGGACCGTGCCCTGCGGGCCATGGGTCGCCAGCCGAAGCTCGTCACGGCCGTGTTCACCTCGCTCTCGTCGCCGGACCCGGCTGCGGTGGGGTGCCAACAGCAGATCACGCTGCTGATGGAGGGGATCATCTCGCGGGCCATGGGCGAGCGGGACGTCCCCGACTTCGCCGACCGGGCCCGCATGATCGGCCACGTCTGGTACTCGGCGTTGGTGGGGTGGGTCAACGGGTGGTCCACCATGACGCGGGTCTACGACGAGCTGGCCGTGTCGGTGCGCCTCTTGCTGCCGGATCAGCTCGTCGAGCTGCAGGCGGGACAGACGCAGCAGACACTGGCCTGACCAGGACGTTCCGCCGGCCCCCCACGGCGCTGCGTTGACCGGATGCCCGGGAACGGCCGCGCTAGGGTCGCCCCGATGACCGCCGGCGCCACCACCCGCGGTCTGCCCATCGAGATCCGGGGTCTGACCAAGAGGTTCGGACCGGTCCTCGCCGTCGACGACCTGTCGTTCACGGTGGAGCCCGGACGCGTCACGGGCTTCCTGGGGCCGAACGGGTCGGGCAAGACGACGACGCTGCGCGTGCTGCTCGGCCTCGTGCATCCCACCGCCGGCACGGCGACCATCGCCGGGCAGCACTACCAGGACCTGGCCAACCCGACGTCGAGCGTCGGCGCCGTCCTGGAGGCGACCAGCTTCCACCCCGCCCGTCGGGCCCGCACCCACGTGCGCATGGCGGCACGCGCCGGCGGTCACGACGAGAAGCGCGCCGACGAGGTCCTCTCGCTGGTCGGGCTCAGCGACGACGCCAAGCGGAAGATCGGCGGCTTCTCCATGGGCATGCGCCAGCGCCTGGAGCTCGCCACCGCGCTCATCGGCGACCCCGACGTCCTCGTCCTCGACGAGCCGTCCAACGGGCTCGACCCGCAGGGCATCGCCTGGCTGCGCGACTTCATGCGTTTCCTGGCGGGCGAGGGCCGCACCGTGCTCGTCTCCTCCCACCTCCTGTCCGAGATGGCCCAGACCATCGACAACGCGGTCATCGTCTCCTTCGGGCAATTGAAGGCCCAGGGCACCCTGGAGGAGATCACGGCCGGCATCAGCGGCATGGTCATGCGGGCCCGCACGCCCGAGGCCGACCGCCTGGCCGGCGTCCTGACCCAGGCCGGTATCGCCTTCCGCCGGATCACCCGCGACGAGATCGCCATGGACGGGGTGACGCCCGAGCAGGTCGGGCCGCTCCTGGCCACGAACCAGATCGTCCTTTACGAGCTCACGCAGGAGGGGGGCGACCTGGAGTCCGTCTTCCTCTCCCTGACCGCGGGCCTCGGCTTCGGCGACGTGGCGGCGCCCCCGCCCCAACCGCCGGCGCCGCCGTCATGATCAACGCCCTCCGCGCCGAACTCCTCAAGATGCGCACCATGCCCGGTGTGTGGGTGACCTTCGGCCTCGCCTTCCCGTTGACGGTCCTCATCATCTTGTCCGTCTTCGCCTCCGCCGGGGGCTTCCCGGGGCACACCTTCTATTACGTGACATCGCTGAGCCAGCGGCGCCGGCTTCTCGGCGCGGGCTACTTCGGCATCGAGGTCCTGGCCCCGATCATCGGCGCGCTGTGCATCACCAGCGAGTACCGCCAGAAGACGATCACCACGTCGCTGGTCCTGGTCCCGGTCCGCAGCCGCCTCCTGACCGTCAAGGTCATCACCACCGCGCTGTGGTCGGTCTTCATCGCGCTGCTGGGCCTCGTGGCCGTCGCCACCGTGGCGCTGCCGTGGAACGCCGCCCTCGGCGGGGTGACGGCGCAGGTGACGGACCAGGTCGGCGCCGTCATCCCCGGGCTGCTGGCCTCGGCCATCCTGCTCGGCTGGTTCGGGCTCGGCTTCGGGACGCTGGTGAAGAACCAGGTGGCGGCCATCCTCTTGGCCATCGGAGGCACGCTCGTTCTCGAGCCCATCCTCATCGCGCTGGCCAAGGGCATCTTCCACTACGACCTCAACTGGCTGCCCAACGGGGCCGGCGCCGCGCTGGCCGGCGACATCGCCAGGGGCCTGGGCGGCAACGGGGGCAACGGGCCCAACGTGTTCCGCCTCCTGACCTGGTGGCAGGGCGGCCTGGTGCTGCTGGCCTGGGGGCTAGGCCCGCTGGCCCTCGGTTACTTCACCACATTCCGCCGCGACGTCACCTGATCGCCGCCCGCCGCCCGCCGCCCGCCGTCCGCCGGCGCGCTGGCGGCGGTGTTCATCCGTGATCCGGACAAAAGTGTTCGTCGTCGACCTGCGTCCAGCCGATCGACACGACGTGCTCGACCAACTCCACGTGGACATCGCCGTCGGCGCTGCGCTCCTCGCGCACGAGCTCGTCGACGTAGACGACGCAGTCGGGGTTGTCGCACTGGATCCGTTCGACTCGTTCGACTCGGAGTCTCGTCATGACGCTGTTCCTTTGTAGATGGTCAGCTGCGCAGCAGGAAGCCGGGGCGGGCGGCCAGGCCCTCCTCGTCGGCGGCGCCGTCCACCCGGATGGGGACGCCGTTGACGAGCGTGTGGGTCATGCCGACGGGCGCGTCGGCCGTCAGGCGCTCGCCGTCGGCCGGGAAGTCCCGGACGCGGCGCAACGGCCCGGGATCCACCGTGGCGGGGTCGAACACGCACAGGTCGGCGGCCTTCCCGACCTCGATCGTCCCCCGGTCGTTCAGTCCGTAGACCCCGGCCGGCTCGCCCGTCAGCTTGTGGATGGCGCGCTCGAGCGGCATGACACCGCGGTCACGGACCCAATTGCCGAGGAGGTCGGTCGAGAAGCAGGCGTCGCACAGCTGCGAGACGTGCGCGCCCGAGTCGGCCAGCCCCAGCAGCACGTTGTCGCGCGGCAGCAACCAGGCGATCGCATCGGGGTCGTCGTTGGCCAGCACCGACCAGAAGCGTGACTCGAGATCGTCGTCGAGCGACACATCGAGCATCACGTCCAGCGGCGTGCAGCCCCGCTCCTCGGCCAGCACGGCGACCGGGTGGTCGGCCAGCTCGGGATGGCTGCGCGACTCGGCCACCGAGATGGCCGCCCAGTTGAGCGGGAACCCGCCCGCCTTGCCGCTCACGTCGTCCCACGCCGTCGCCCGCCACGACGGGTCGCGGTAGGCGGCGATGCGCTCACCCTTCGACTTGCCCATGAGCGCGGCGAAGGTCGGGCGCATGTTGAGCGTGAAGGGCTCGGAGAGGTTCATCTGGAAGACGAGAGG
Source organism: uncultured Acidimicrobiaceae bacterium (assembly GCA_963843365.1). Taxonomy (GTDB): domain Bacteria; phylum Actinomycetota; class Acidimicrobiia; order Acidimicrobiales; family RAAP-2; genus Bog-473. The sequence continues at coordinate 973,286 of CAWJKG010000002.1, forward strand.
GCGGCACGACACCTGGGGCCAGACCTCGACGCCGTCGGCCCAGGCTGCATCGTGCTCCGCAATCACCTTCTCGTGGTACGGGTACCCCTTCACCGTGAGCAGCGCCGTCCAGGTGAACGGCCGGCCCACCTCGCGCTGGAGCCGGAACACCTCCTCGTTGGAGAAGACCCCACCGGGCAGCAACGCCACCACGCCGCGGCCACAGCGCTTCAGCGGCTCGAGCAGTGCGCGCAGCTCGGCCAGGTCGGCGACCCGGGACGGGACCGGGCGGCCCCCGTCGCCGTTGTGGGTGGGCGACGCGCTCGACGCGAAGCCGGCGGCACCGCCCGCCATGGCGTCGGCGACCACGGTCTGCATCAACGCGATCTCGTCGTCGGTCGCCGGGCGCTCGTAGGCGTCCTCGCCCATGACGTAGAGCCGCACCGCGGTGTGCCCGACGTAGCAGCCGAAGTTGAGGGCCGTGCCCCGCGACTCCACCGCGTCGAGATACTGCGGGAACGTCTCGAATTCGTCCCAGGGCACCCCGGCGGCCAGGGTGTCGAAGCTCATGTCCTCCACGTGCTGGAGGGTGCGGGCCAGCAGGGCGACCCCGTCTTGCCGGATCGGGGCGATGGAGAAGCCGCAGTTACCCGCAATGACCGACGTCACCCCGTGGAAGGAGGACGGTGTCAGATCGGGATCCCAGAAGACCTGGGCGTCGTAGTGGGTGTGGATGTCGATGAAGCCGGGGCTGACGACCTGGCCGGACGCATCGAGCACCCGCTCGCCCTGAAGGTCGGCGCCGATCTCGGTGATGCGGCCCCCGGTGACGGCCACGTCGGCGGGACGACCGGGGGCCCCGGTGCCGTCCACCACGGTGCCCCCTCGGATGACGATGTCAGCGTGCATGTACCCATCGTCGCAGCCCTCACGGCCCGTTGCACGCGGCCGGGCGGGGCGGGACGGGGCTGCAGGCGGGGCCGCCGCCCGGGTCGGATACCGTGGATGGGCGCCGGAGAGGCGCGGGACGGGGACTGGAGCAGGCATGGCGGTTCGGTTTTTCAGATCCAAGGCGACGCCGCCGCCTGACGACTCGCTGCAGATATCGGGCGCCATCGTCGCCCCCTCCGACGGTCCCTCCCCCGTCCAGCTGGTCGACGCCGGCCGGGCCCCGCACGGCCTCGGGGTGGTCCGGGACCAGTACGAACGCAAGATCCGCAAGAGCCCCACCATCCGCATGGTCCCCAGCTCAATGATGGTGGAGGGCCGGCGACTGCGCTTCGCCGTCTCGGACAACGTCGACGCCCACGGGCCGGACGGGCCGGGCACGCCCCCGATCTGGGCGGTGAACATCCACGGGTATTTCGCCGGCGGCGGCATGTACTGGCGGGAGAGCGCACGGCTGGCCGAGCAACTGGGGTGGCGGGTCATCAACCCGAGCCTCCCGGGCTTCGGCGGCAGCGACCCGCTCGAGTGGTCCGACATCTCCATGGAGAGCCTGGCCAACCAGGTCATGGCCATCGTGCACAAGGTCGAGGCCGGGCCGGTGGTCTTGTTGGGCCACTCCATGGGCGGGGCGGTGGCCGTGCAGTTCGCGCACGACCACCCGCGTCGGACGCTGGGCCTCATCTACCGCGACGGGGTGAGCACGCCGGGATGGAAGGAGCGGCGCGGGATCCTGCCGACGGTCCTGTCGCCCCTCCTGCCCGACGTGGCGCCGATGGTCGACATGATCGCCGCCGTCGTCTTCGACCTGCCCGACCTCTTCATCGGTCGCATGTACTCGACGGTGCGGGCCGTGCTCCCCGACATGCGGCAGAACATCCGCACCGTGTCCCAGACGCTGCCCGTCGGCAGCATGCTCATGGCCGTCGATCAGCGCAGCGAGGTCCGTCACCTGGCGGCCCAGGAGATCCCTATCCTCAACGAGTGGGGCTGCTTCGACCGCATCACGCCCGGCGCCACGGCGCTCGAGTTCGCCAGCATCTCCCGCGCGCCGGTGCTGTGGGTCCCCGGCGGCCACAGCTGGATGCTGGCCCGGCCGCAGGGACAGGCGGACATCCTCACGCATCTCGTGCAGGGCGAGGCCTTCATGGCGCAGGTCGACGACCGGTGGCGCCAGTTCACCCCGCGCGACTACACGCTGCGCGCCGTGAACTGACGGCGACCGTGCTGCGGGCCGTCGTCGTCGTCGGATGATCGGCCGCCTGCTCCAGCCGCTGCTCTCGCTGCACGGATGGCCGGCCTACACGCTCGTCGGCCTCCTCGTGTTCGCCGAGGCCGCCGTGATGCTCGGCTTCGTCTTCCCCGGCGAGACGGCAGCCATCCTCGGCGGCGTGCTGGCGTCGAAGGGCGGGGTCGACCTGGCCGGGATCACCGCCGTGGTCGTGGTGTGCGCCATCGTGGGCGACTCGGTCGGCTATGGCATCGGCGACCGCTGGGGACGGCAGCTGCTGCAGATCGGACCGCTGAAGAAACGCCAGAAGGGTGTCGACGCCGCGCTCGAGCAACTCAAACGTCGGGGCCCGCTGGCCGTCTTCCTCGGTCGCTTCACCGCGTTCCTGCGCGCCGTCATGCCGGGACTCGCCGGGATGTCCTCCATGCACTACCCGACCTTCCTGGCGGCCAACGCCGCCGGCGGCCTGTGCTGGGGCGTCCTCTTCGTCCTGCTCGGGTACTTCCTCGGGCAGAGCGTGGAGAGGGCGACGGGCATCGCGTCGGATGTCCTGCTCGCTCTGATTCTGCTGGTGGTCGTCGTGTTGGTCGTGCGCCACCGACGGAGGGACAAGAGAGAGTTCGAGGGCCCGTCGGCGACGGAGGCTGGGGCGGGGGCGGCGCACGACGCCCAGGGTTAACGGGACCGGGCCCGGTCAGTCGGAGCGGCCGAGGACCGAGCGGTCGCCGGCGCGCAGTCCCGCCACGACGCGGGCGAACTCGCCGGCGGCGTCGTCGCCGGCCGCGTCGGTGTCGAGGAAACGGACCGCGGCGCGATCGCTGCGGTCCACACCGAAGAGGCCGTAACGGGGCTCGTAGGTGCCCCACTCGTAGTTGTCCATCAGCGACCAGTGGAAGTAGGCCCGGACGGGCGCCCCGGCCGCAATGGCGTCCACGACCGCGCCCAGGTGCTCGCGCACGTAACGGGGACGATCCATGCCGTCATCACGCGGCACGGGCCGACCGTTCTCCACACGGGTGGCCATGCCGTTCTCGACGACCCACAGCGGGAGGCCGGGCCGCAGCGCCGACTCGGTGACGCACCACGCCCGTAGCGCGGCGGGGTGCGCCTCGGTGTCCCAGTGGGCGCGCCCGACCGACCACTCGCGCCCGCCGTCGCGACGGCGGCGGCCCGGCACGCGCATGGCGTGGCTCGCCACCGGGTCGTACCAGTCGAAGCCGACGGCGTCCATGCTGCGGGGGCGGGCGGAGGCATGGACGGCCTCGACGACGCGGCGGGGGGCGGGGCGGCGCGTCCGGTCGCGCAGGTGGGCCCAGACGGGACCACGGCCCGGCTCGCGCACCGCGCCGTAGGGCGACACCGCGGCGAAGAACCGGCGTATGACCGCCTCCCCGGCCTGGCGCGGCGGAAACGCGGCGTCGTGCACCGTCCGGCGCTCGTCGATGTAGACGTCGACGTCGCCCGGGTCGACGTCGTTGTCGCGCAGCTGCAGCAGGTCGAGCAGCATGCGGTCGTGCTCGTAGATCGACGACGAGCTCGTGTTGACGGTCACCTCGGCATCGGGCTGGACCCCGGTGACGACGTCGGCCGCCAGCACGTGCGCGGTGAGGAGGTTGTCGAGGGCGCAGTAGGCGTCGGAGACGGCCATGCGGCGTCCGGGGGGGCAGGCGCCTTCTATCCAGCCCATGAGGGTCACGATGTTGGGCTCGTTGACCGTCACCCAGCGCCGGCAGTACGGCGCCAGGGCCGGGACCACGCGGGCGACGTGGCGGGCGAAGACGTCCGGGGAGGCGGGGCGGAGCCAGAACTCCTCGCCCAGCCAGAACGGGTGGGTGAAGTGGTGCAGCGTGACGACGGGCTCGAGGTCGCGAGCCCGGCACAGGGAGAGGATGTGGGCGTAGCGGTCGAGGGCGGCGGCGTCGTACGCGCCCGGGCGGGGTTCGAGCCGGGCCCACTCGACCGACAGGCGGAAGGCGTTGCAGCCGATGGCCTGGGCCCGATCGAGCGCCTCCTCGGGGTGGCGCCAGAAGTCACAGGCCAGGCCCGACCGGGCGGCCCGGCCGGCGCCTTCCCAGGCGGCCCAGTTGTTCTGCGGCTCGCCGTGGCCGTTGAACCCGCCCTCGACCTGATAGCCCGACGTGGCCACGCCGACGGCGAAGCCCTCGCCGAGGAGGCTCGACGGGGCGGGGGGTGCGGGCGACATCGGTTCAGCTTGTCAGGCGGCGGACCTCGTAGACGAGGTCGGGGTCGGGGTCAGCGGGGCCGGGCGATGGAGCGCATGGTGGCCAGCGCCGTCGAGACGATGTCGACCTCGTCGCGGGCGTGGCGGACCAGGTTGCGCACCTGCGGCTCGGTGGCGTCGCTCCCGGCGCGCACGGCCGCGGCCTGCACGTCCCGGGCGGCCCCGATGACCTCGGCCACCTGGCGTCGGACGTCGGCCCTGCTCGTGCCGGGCGGGAGCCGGCGCTCCAGGCGCAACAGCGCATCGAGCTCGTCGGCGACGGCCTGGAGGGAGCGCACCACCGACGGCAGCTCCGCCACCGGGGCGTCACGGGATTCGGCATGGGCCACGGCGATGGCGGCGTCCTCCACCGCCACCCGCATGCGGTGGCGCACCCGGGACGCGCTCCCCCGGGCCAGGTCCTCGGGCGTGGCCCGTCCGGCGTAGCGCTCCCGCCCCGCCGCCAGCACCGACAGCGAGGCCAGAATGCCGCGCACGACCACGTGCCCGTGCAGCAACCGCCAGTGCCGGCGCAGGTAGCTGCGCCCGACGAAGAAGGCCGCGGCCAGCCCCAGCGCCACCACCAGTCCTGCGACGACGAAGAACTCGAGCACGTGGGCCAGGAACGTCACGGGTCCATGCTACGGCGGCGGATTCCGGAATGTCCGCCGGTACCCTGGCAGGCATGGAACCGGACGGACCGGGGGGCGCCGAGGGCCCGCCGACGCCGTCGTGGCAGCCGGGCCTCCCGCCCGTCCGCGAGCACCTGCCCAGCGTCCTCTTCGGCGGCGTGCTGCCGATCGGCGTCTACTTCATCGCGCGCAACCGCGTGGGCGGCGACACGCCGGCGCTGATCCTCGCAGGCGCCGTGTCCGCCACCTGGATCCTCGGGGAGTTCGTGCGCCGCCACACGGTCGACCTGATCGGGGTGGCCGTCCTCCTGGGCTTCGCCGCCGGCGTCACCACGTCCTTCGTGTTCGGCGGCAACGACTACATGCTCAAAGTGCGCGACGGGTTCCTCACCCTGCTGTTCGGGATCGCCTGCATCGTGACGCTGTACACCGCCGACCGCCCGGCCTTCTTCTACGTCAGCCGGTACTTCTCCGCCGGCAACGACCCGGCCAAACTCTCGGTCTTCGACCGGCTGCACGAAGTCCCGCGCGGCCGCCACACCTTCCGCACCCTGTCGGTGGTCTGGGGCATCGGGCTCGTGGTGGACGCCACGTCGCGTCTGACGCTGGCCGAGATGCTGCCCACGGGCACCTTCATCGCCGTCTCCCCGTTCATCACCGGCAGCGTGCTCGGCAGCCTCGTCGTGTTCACGGTGCTGTACACGAAGCAGACCGACCTGTGGTCGCTCGGCGGCAGCGGCCCGGCCCCCGATCCCGGGTCCGGCGATCCCGGCGGGGCCGCCCCGCCGAATCAGGCGGACTTCTGACGTAGCCTCGGCCTTCTGCACCGACAACGGTCGGAGGAAGGGAGCACCATGGCAGACGAAGTGCTGCGCCAGCGCCGGGGACACGTCGAGATCCTGACCATCAACCGGCCCGAGGCCCGCAACGCGATCAACGGCGCCGTGAGCCGGGCCATGTCGGCGGCGATGGACGAGCTGGCCGAGGATCCCGAGTGCTGGGTGGTCGTCGTGACGGGGAGCGGCGACAAGGCGTTCAGCGCCGGCATGGACCTGAAGGCCTTCAGCAGCGGCGAGGGCGGCGACATCATGGGCGCCAGCGGCGGGTTCGGCGGGCTGACGCAGCGGGACTTCCCCAAGCCCGTCATCGCCGCCGTGAACGGGTCGGCGCTGGCGGGCGGCTTCGAGATCATGCTCTCGTGCGACCTCGTCGTGGCCGCCGACCACGCGCAGTTCGGGATCCCCGAGGCAAAGCGGGGCCTGATCGCCGGCGCCGGCGGACTGCTGCGCATGCCCAAGCGCCTGCCCATCGCGGTGGCGCTGGAGATGGCGATGACGGGCGACCCGATTCCGGCGGGGCGGGCGTACGAGCTCGGTCTCGTCAACAAGGTCGTGCCCGGCGACGCGGTGCTCGGCGAGGCGGTGGCGCTGGCCGAGCGGATCGCGGCCAACGCGCCGCTGGCGGTGCGCTACTCCAAGAGCGTGATGAAGCAGGCGGCCGAGGTCTCCGAGGCGGAGGGCTGGAAGATCAACGGAGAGGCGGTCGGCGTGGTGTTCTCCTCGGCCGACGCCATGGAGGGACCGGTGGCCTTCGCCGAGAAGCGGGCCCCCAACTGGCAGGGCAAGTAGGAAGGTAGGCAGGTAGGCAGGTCACGAGGCAAGGAGGTTCGTCGTCGTGTTGGCACCCGCCCTCGACACCATCCGGCTGACGCTCCATGTCCTGGCGGCGGCGGTCTGGGTCGGCGGTCAGATCGTCATGGTCGGCCTGGTCGGCCCGGCCCGGGGGCTCGGGGCCGACGCGCCCAAGACCCTGGCCCGGGCCTTCGCCCGCCTGGCCTGGCCCGCCTACGTGGTGCTGCTGGTCACGGGCGTCTGGAACGTCACCGCCGAGGGCTACTCGTCCATGGATGCGGCCTGGAAGGCCGTGCTCATGGCCAAGATCGCCGTGGTGGTCGTGGCCGGCGTCGGCGTACTGCTGCACCAGCGGGCCACCACCAGGCAGGGCCTGGCCGTCTGGGGGGCGGTCGGCGGGCTGGCCAGCGTGACGGCGTTGGTCATGGGCATCCTGCTGGCGGGGTGACTCCGTAGACGAGGTGGCGCCTGTGCGGGGTACCGGTGCCCCGTGTGCGGGAACCCCACGCCGGGAATGGGTCTAACCTGGGACCCAGTTCACCGACCTTTGGACCCAGGTGAAGGAGAACAACATGCTCGCGGACATCTTCGGACCTGACCTGCTCATCGTGGCCATCGTCTTGGTCGTGCTCCTCTTCGGGGGTGCTGCCATCCCGAAGCTCGCACGGAATCTCGGCTCGGCCAAGAACCAATTCGAGAAGGGCATGGAGGAGGGCAAGGCGTCGGGCACGACGTCTGCCGCCGCCGACGCGGCGGCACCGGCACCGGCACCGACGCCGTCCCCCTCGGCAGAGGAGAAGGCGCCGGGCGCCTGACCGACTCGAGGGTCGATGGCCTCTGACGTCCTCGCCGTCGCCGACCGCCTGTGGAAGGGCGAGCTGTCGACGTCCACGTTCCATCCCGTCGACCACATCGGGGGCTTCGTCGAGATCACCGACGGCGTGGGGTTCTGCCCCTCCTTCGCCAACGTGTCGTCCTTCGCCACGGAGGACGGCCTCGTCCTGGTGGACACCGGCAGCGCACCGCTGGCGCAGATCGTCCACGACGACATCCGCACGTGGAGCTCCGCCCGCCTCAACACGGCCGTCTACTCGCACGGACACATCGACCACGTCTTCGGCGTGCCCGTGTGGGAGCAGGAGGCCGCCGCCGAGGGGTGGGCCGCACCCGAGGTCATCGCCCATCACGCGCTCCCGGCCCGCTTCGACCGCTACATCTTCACGGCGGGCTACAACACCATCATCAACCGCCGGCAGTTCGGCTTCACCGACCTGCAGTGGCCGACCGAGTACCGCTACCCGGACCGGACCTACCACGATGCGCTCGAACTGTCGGTCGGCGGCCTGGGCTTCTCGCTGCGCCACGAGAAGGGTGAGACGGACGACCACACCGTGACGTGGCAGCCCGACAGCCGGGTGCTCTGCTGCGGGGACCTCTTCATCTGGGCCTCCCCCAACGCCGGCAACCCCCAGAAGGTGCAGCGCTACCCGCGGGAGTGGGCCGCCGCGTTGCGTCGCATGCTCTCGCTCGATGCGGAGTTCCTGCTCCCCGGCCACGGCTTCCCGGTCATGGGAGCCGACCGCGTCCGTACCGCCCTGACCGACACGGCGGACCTCCTGGACTCCCTCGTCGACCAGACGCTGGCCGTCATGAACGCCGGCGGGCGCCTCGACGACGCCATCCACACCGTGCGCGTGCCGGCCGGGCTGGCGGACCGCCCGTTCCTCCAACCCGTCTACGACGAGCCGGAGTTCATTGTGCACACGGTCTGGCGCCTCTACGGGGGCTGGTGGGACGGGAACCCGGCCACGCTGCAGCCGGCGCCCGAACGCGCCCTGGCGACGGAGCTGGCCGAGCTGGCCGGGGGGCCGGGCGTGCTGGCCGACCGGGCGCGGGAACTGCTGGCCCTGGCCCTGGCAGCAGACGCCGACGCGGACGGGGCGCTCCGCCTGGCCGGCCACCTGGCCGAGCAGGCCTGGCTGGCCCGACCTGATGACCAGGGGGTGCAGCGGGCGCGTCAGGAGGTCTTCGCCGCCAGGGCGGCGCGTGCCACCTCCACCATGGCGCGAGGGGTCTTCACCTGGGCCGCCAACGAGGCGGTCGACCATCCGCACTAGCCCTCGGGCCTGCGGGAGAACGGTCTGCGATTTCCAATTTTTTTGCCGGGTTCGATAGTGTCGGCGCGGTGGACTCGTCGCTGACCAGCCCGTCTCCCGGTACGCCTGAAACCCCAGCTCGCAGCACCAAGAGTCCCCGCCGCAGGTTGGCTGCCTTGGTGGTCGGCCTGGGTGCCCTGCTGCTCACCGGCTGCCAGCTCCCGACGTTCGGCGGCTACAAGGGTGCCACCTCCCAGGCCCGCTCGACCTTCCACCTCTGGCAGGGCTTCTTCATCGCCGGCATCGTCGTGGGCGGCTTCACCCTCCTGCTCATCTGCTGGGCCATCTTCCGCTACCGGCGCCGCTCCGACGAGATGCCGGTGCAGACCCAGTACCACACGCTCACCGAGATCGTCTACACGGTCTTGCCCATCCTGATCGTCATCGGGCTCTTCGTGGCCACGGTCGTGGTGGAGAACACGGTCACGGCGGTCGAGCCCAACCCCGGCACCGTCATCCACGTCTACGCCTTCCAGTGGGGCTGGGAATTCGAGTACCCCAACGGGGTCAAGGTCATCGGCCAGACCACCGACGCGCCCACCATGGTGGTGCCCACGGGGCAGACGACCCGCGTCTACCTGCGCTCCTACGACGTGCTGCACGGCTTCTACGTGCCGGAGTTCAACTTCAGCCGCTACGCCAGCCCGGGCTACTGGACCAGCTTCGACCTGAACGTCCTGCATGACGGGGTCTACCGCGGCCAGTGCACGCAGCTCTGCGGGCTCTACCACTCCATCATGTTCTTCAACGTGCGTTCCGTGTCCCCGGCGGCCTACGCGGTCTGGCTCCGGACCACCCACGCCTTCCAGGTCGCCCACCCCTCGTCCATCGGTCAGCTCCCGGCCAGCCTGCATGCCAATCAGAACGGAACTGTGCCCAGCTACTCTGGCAATTCCGGCAGCGGGAACACCGGCAATACAGGAGGTCTCCTCTACGGTGACTGACGTCATCGCCCCCCCGGGCGTCCAGGAGCAGGAACCACTCCACCTGCCGCCGTCCGTCCCCGGCGAAGGACAGCAGCCGACCCACGGCGGGCACGACGAGCACGGACCGACCGGCATCCTCAAGTGGCTGACCTCGACCGACCACAAGGTCATCGGGCTGAGCTACATGATCACCGCCATCGTCATCTTCTACATATCAGGCGTGATGGCCCTCGTCATGCGCCTGCAGCTGACCTCGCCCCACTCCTCGCTCCTGAGCTTCGGCCAGTTCAACGCGCTCTTCACCATGCACGGCAGCCTGATGCTGTACCTCTTCGCCGGGCCTTTCGCCTTCGGTGGCCTGGCCAACTACATCGTGCCGCTGCAGGTCGGTGCGCCCGACATGGCGTACCCGCGCCTCAACGCGTTGAGCTACTGGCTCTACCTGACCGGCTCCATCACCATGATGATGACGTTCTTCGTGGCCGGCGGCGCCGCGGAGTTCGGCTGGGTGGCCTACGCCCCGCTCTCGAGCACCACCAGCTCTCCGGGGGCCGGCCCCGACCTGTGGATCATGGCGCTGGCCCTGACCGGGTTCTCCGCCATCTTCACCGGTGTGAACCTGTGCGGGACCATCTTCTACCTGCGGGCGCCGGGCATGACCATGTTCCGCATGCCCATCTTCACCTGGAACATGCTGGTGACCGGGATCCTGATCCTGATCGCCTTCCCGGTGTTGACGGCCGCGCTGATCATGCTCTTCGCCGACCGCCACTTCGGGACTCACATCTACACGGCGGTGGGCTGCCACCTCGTCAGCGGCGCGCCCATGCACTCGTGCGGGTCACCGCTCCTGTGGCAGAACCTGTTCTGGTTCTTCGGCCATCCCGAGGTCTACATCCTCGCCCTGCCGTTCTTCGGCATCGTGACCGAGATCCTCCCGGTCTTCTCACGCAAGCCGGTGTTCGGGTACAAGGGGATGGTTTTCGCCACCATGGCCATCGCCGCCCTGTCCACCGGCGTGTGGGCACACCACATGTTCACGACCGGGGCGGTGCTGCTGCCGTTCTTCTCCTTCCTCAGCCTGCTGATCGCGGTGCCCACCGGCATCAAGTTCTTCAACTGGATCGGCACCATGTGGCACGGGCAATTGACCTTCACCACGCCCATGCTGTTCAGCATCGGGTTCCTGTTCGCCTTCCTCATGGGCGGCGTGACGGGGATCATGCTGGCGTCACCGCCGATCGACTTCGCCACCCACGACACCTACTTCGTCGTGGCCCACTTCCACCAGGTGCTCTTCGGGACGGCCGTGTTCGCCGGGTTCGCCGGCGTCTACTACTGGTATCCCAAGATGTTCGGCCGCATGCTGCGCGAGAGCCTGGGCAAGTGGCACTTCTGGCTGATGTTCATCGGCTTCTGGGTGACGTTCATGCCCCAGTACGTCGTCGGCCTGCTGGGCATGCCCCGGCGCGTGGCCAGCTACCCGTCCAACCTCGGCTGGCAGAGCTACAACATCGTGTCGACCGTCGGTGCCTTCATCGTCGCCCTTTCGTTCGCCTTCCTGCTGGTGAACTTCTTCGTGTCGTGGCGCAAGCCCGTCCCCGCCGGGAACAACCCCTGGGACGCCCACACGCTCGAGTGGTTCACCACCTCGCCCCCGCCGCACCACAACTACACGCACCTCCCCCCCATCCGCTCGGAGCGCCCGACGTGGGACTACAACCACCCGGACGCGCTGACGGTGGCCCACGGCCGGGCTGCGCACACCAACGGCAACGGCAATGGTCACGGAAAGACCAACGGTGACGGCAAGGGCAACGGAAAGGTGACGGCAGGCGTATGAAGGTCTCGGCGGTCTTCCTCCTGTTCCTCGGGGTCTTCTTCGGGCTCATCGGGCTCGTCTACTGGTTCTGGGCGTACGAGGACGGCGGCGGCGTGATGCTGCTCGGCGCCACGCTGCTCGGCTTCCTCCCCGGCCTCTACTACTTCTTCTGGCATCGCCGCTTCCACGGCCACAAGTACTTCTACTGGGGCAAGGTGCACGCGCCCGGTGACCGCCCCTCCGACCGCGAGGACGCGGAGCTGGCCGACGGCGCGGGGACCATCGACTCGTTCCCCGGCTCCTCCATCTGGCCCTTCGTCCTCGGCATGGGCGCCTTCATGACGGTGCTCGCGCTCGTCTTCGGCTCCTGGCTGCTCTTCATCGGCGTCCCGCTGATCCTGACCGCGCTGACCGGCGTCACCGCCGAGAGCCGGCGCGGCGGCTCCGTCTGACCTCTTCGCACGCGCGCCGCAGTCAGTCACTGAGGCCCGTCCGGGGCCACGGAGGCCGCCGGTAGCCTGAACCGGTGGACACGACGGACGCGAGCGGCCCTGCCGCGCATCCGCTCTCACGGGGCCTCGTGGTGCTCATCGCCGTGGCCACGGGGGCGGTCGTGGCCAACCTCTACTACGCGCAACCGGTGCTGCATCAGGTGGCGCGTACGTTCCATTCGGGCCCCGGGCCGACCTCGAGCATCATCACCGCCAGCCAGGTCGGTTACGCCGCCGGCCTGCTCCTCGTTGTCCCACTGGGCGACCTCCACCCGCGCCGCGGCCTCGTCACACGCCTCTTCTGCCTGAGCGCGGTGGCCCTCGTCGGCTGCGCGCTCGGCCCCCGACCTGTGGTTCTTCGCCGTGGCCTCCGTCCTCGTCGGCGGCGCCTCCGTGGCGGGGCAGGTCATGATCCCCTTCGCCGCCGACCTGGCACCCGAGGAACGGCGCGGCCGGGTGGTGGCCCGCATCATGACGGGACTGCTGCTCGGCATCCTCCTCGCCCGCACCGTCTCGGGGCTGGTGGCGCAGGCGGCCGGCTGGCGGGCGATCTACTGGTTCTCGGCGGCGCTGATGGTGCTCTTCGCGCTCGTGCTGTGGCGGGCCCTGCCCGCGGAGGGCCCGCGTCCGCACCGCAGCTACCCCGAGCTGGTCGGGTCCTCGCTCCGCCTGTTGGTGACCGAGCCCGTGCTGCGGCGGCGAGCCTGGCACGGCGCCTGCGCGTTCGCCGCCTTCAGCGTGCTGTGGACGACCCTGGCCTTCCTCCTGTCGGGCAGCCCCTACCGCTATTCCAACGCCGTCATCGGCCTCTTCGGTCTGGTGGGCGCCGGCGGGATTCTGGCGGCCAACCTCGCCGGCAAGCTGGCGGACTCGGCGCGGCACACCGCCACCACGGTCGTGGCCGGCATCCTCCTCACCGGATCCTTCGCCTTGCTCTGGGCCGGCCGCACCTCGCTGGCCGCCCTCGTCATCGGGATCGTGGTGCTCGACATGGGCACCCAGGGCATGCAGATCACCAACCAGTCGGTGATCTACGCCCTGCGGCCCGATGCCCGGAGCAGGATCAACAGCGCCTACATGGTCTGCTACTTCCTGGGCGGCGCCGCCGGCTCACTGGCTGCCGGTGCCCTCTACGGCGCCCACGGCTGGGCCGGGGTCTGCGTGCTCGGGGCCGGGATGGGCGTGCTGACGTTGGCGATGTCCGTCTACGACCGCGTACGGCCGGCCGTGCGCGTTCAGCCCTCGACGATCTCGAGCCCGTTGCCGTCCTGATCCCGGAAGGCGAACATCGGCGGCACGCCGGGCCAGCGGAGGACGTCATCGACGTCGACCGCCGCCGCACGCATAGCGGCGTGGGTGGCATCGACGTCGGCGGTGGTGAGCCGGATGCCCGTCTCGGCCCCAGCCGCCCGCTCGGGGTGGGCGCGCTCGAGGGCGATGGAGACGGGCGCGCCGGGAGGTGCCACCTCTATCCAGCGCGCGCCCTCCCCCATGGGCACGTCCAACCGCGTCTCGAACCCGAGCGCGCCGTAGAAGGCGAGAGCCCGTTCCTGGTCGACGACAGGGATGCCGACGGCGTGCACCCCGGTGATGACGATGTGCGGCGACACGGCGATCGCTCAGCTGTAGCGGATCGAACCGGGCGTGGTGAGCTCCTCGCCCGTTTCGAGCCAGGTCTTGAGCCCGGAGAGGATCATCGGCCAGCCGCCGTAGATCTGCGCGTTGGCGCCTTCGCGGATGTGGTCGTGGGTCAGCGTGAGATGGCACGAGTCGTCGCCCACCGTCTCGATCTCCCACGTGACGCGCGAGATGCCCTCCGCCTTCACGTCGTCGTCCCACAGCGCCGCCATGGTGTGCACGAGCCGGCGCGGCGGGTCCACCTCGAGCACCTCACCCTCACCGAGATGGACGCCGTGCTTGTCGACATCGACGCTGATCGGCGCCCCCACCTTCCACTCCGAGTAGGCCGCGGCGCCGAAGTTGTACTTCGCCCGGATCTCGGGGTCGACGATGGCCGCCCACAGGAGCTCCGGCGTCGTCTTGATGAAGATCTCGTACACCTTTTCCATCTGGCTCTCCAGTCTCTCCTTGATCTCGCTGAGCCCTGCCACCCAGGGCTCCGAGTACTTGCCGACCCATCGGTCATGGACGAGCCGGATCGGAACCGGGTTGAGGAAGTGGAGCTTCTGGCGCCCCCGGCGCCTGGTCACCACCAGGCCCGCCTCCTCCAGCACCTTCAGGTGCTTCATGACGCCGAAGCGCGGTCATGGCGAACCGTTCCTCCAGCATGCTCAAGGTCTGCCCGTCCTCCCGGAACAACTCGTCGAGCAAGTCACGCCGGGTGGGGTCGGCCAGAGCCTTGAACACCTCATCCACGACCGGGACCATATGTGACTATTTAGTCACCTGTCAAGAGGGGCGGCCGGGCGGCGGGGCGGCGGGCGTCGGGGGTGGACCCGGTGGACCTCCCCCGGACTCCGCGCACCCAGGGGGTAAGAACGGGCATGGACAATCGTGTGTCGGTGATCACGCTCGGCGTGGCGGACGTGGAGCAGGCCTGGACGTTCTACGAGGAGCTGGGGTGGACGGGCGAGACACCCGACGGCGACGTGGTCTTCTTCCAGGCCGGCGGCATGGTCATGGCCCTGTGGAGCCGGGACAAGCTGGCGGAGGACAGCGCCGTCACCGACTGCGGAGGGTGGGGTGGGGTGACGCTGGCCTACAACGTGGGCTCGCCCGACGAGGTCGACGCCGTGCTGGACGCGGCCGAAGCGGCCGGCGGGACAATCGGACGGCCCGGGGCGGCGACCTTCTGGGGCGGCTACTCCGGGATCTTCATCGACCCGGACGGGCACCCGTGGGAGGTGGCGCACAATCCGGGCTGGGGCCTCGACGCTGACGGCGGCGTGCACCTGCACCCTTAGGCAGCGCCGGAACGAAACCGGATTCTCCGCTGGCTCAGCCGACCGCTCCCGCCGGCGCACCACGCCGGGCGGCGAGGTGCCGCGAGCGTGCCCGCAGGCGCTGCAACCCCATCTGGCGCTCGCTGAGCGGGGGCTCCCATGCGGTGGCGCAGTTGCGTCCCGAGCGCTTGGCCACGTAGAGCGCCTCGTCGGCACGCCGCACCAACGCGTCGACGTCGTCGTTCGGCCCGCGCCATGTGCTGATCCCCATGCTCGCCGTGACCCAGTCCGAGCCGGTCAGGTCGTGCAGTGCATTCTGCAGGCGCTCGGCCGTCGCCATGGCGGCCTCCTGCTCGGTTTCGTGGAGCAGGAGCGCGAACTCGTCACCGCCCAGACGGCCTACGACATCGGTCTCGCGGGCGCTCTGGCGCAGCACGCTCGCGATCAGCTTGAGGGCGCGGTCCCCGCAGTGGTGGCCATTGGCGTCGTTCAGCATCTTGAGGTTGTCGACGTCGGCCACGATCAGGCTGAACGTGGCGTAGTGGCGTTCGGCCACCATCGACTCGTGTTCCAGGCGTTCCTGGAACGCCCGACGGGTGAGGCAACCCGTCAGGCCATCGAGACTGGCCGCCGCCACCAGCTGGCGCAGCAGGCGATCGCGGTTCGCGGCAGCCGCCGCGGTGATCACTCCGGCGATCACCATTCCGACCGCCAGGAAGGCTGCGGTGGACCAACTGCGGTCGGGCGTCAGCAAACTCACCACGAGCGTCGTGAGGACCCCGAACCCCGCCAGGAACGTGACCATCCCGGCCGAGTACGCCAGTCCGGCGAACAGCATCGGGAGGATGAGGAAGTACGAGATCGGGCTGCGTATGCCACCGTCGAGCACTGCACCCAGGGCCACGAAGACGAACGTGCAGGCGGCCCAGGAGGTGAAGAAGGACTTGGACCACCGGGTGTCCAGCAGGCGCAGGCCGACGAGCCGGAACGGACCGATGGAGGCGATGAGGCTGGCGCCGCTCAGGATCACCAAGACCTCGCGGTGCGGTCCCGGGGTGGTGATGGAGTAGATCAGCACGGCGAGGGCGCCCAGGCTGTACGTGAGCACGCCGACGGCGACGTAGCTGCGCCAGAACTTGGTCACGTTGGACGACATGTCGTGTGCTGAAGGTTGCCGCATGCCCCGATCCTCTGATCCCGTTGCCAGTCTCCTCGGTATCGGCCGGATTCACAACTGATGTTGAGGGGGATCTTGGGCCCGCGATCTCGGCCATTCCGGGGCGTGCTGACGCCCTCCGGGAAGGGCAGTGCGAGCGGGTCGGGACGGTTCAGGGGGTCAGCGTGCGGGCCGGCCGGCGGCGCCAGGTGTCGACGCAGCCGGGCGAGCAGAACAGCACCATGGACCCCCGCACATCGTGGGCGATCTCCTCCGCCGTGTCGTGGGTGAGGGGGAGCCCGCAGATCGGGTCGTGGGACCTGTCGGCACCGCTCGGCGCCAGGCGGATGCTGGCGGCGGGGACCGGCTTCTCGACGCCGCGCAGGGAGACGTGGGTCTCCGAGACGACCTCGCCCCAGCTCGGCAGGTGGTCCATGACGCCCGGAATCGCCAGCGCCTCGCCGGCCGCAGCCAGATCGCACAGACGCGAGGCGACGTTGACGCAGTGACCGACGTAGTCGTCGCCCTCCATGAGGATGACAGGGCCCGCCGTCATGCCCGAACGGATGGAGACCGTCTCGACCGCGCCGACCTCACCCACCACGTAGTGCAACTCCAGAATCGTCTCGAGCAGCGGGCGCGTGTCGACGCACACGAGCATGACGCCGTCGCCGAGCCACTTGACGATGCGGACGCCCCGGCGCGAGCAGATGTCGCGCAGGAGTGCTCGGAAGGCGGTCAGCACATCGACGGCGCGTTCGTCGCCTTCGAGCTCGGTCAGAGCGGTGAAGCCCGACACGTCGACGAAGGCGAAGCTGCGATGCACCCGCACGCCGCAAATATTTCCATGTGGGGCGACGCCCGTCCCAATTGCGCGGGCGCCGGCCGAGATGGTGGCCGCGGGGCCACCCTCCTACGATGTGCCCATGGCATGGCCGGGGGGACAACTCGAGGACAAGGTCGTCCTGGTCAGCGGGGGCGCCTCCGACATCGGGCGCGCCACCGCGCTGCGGCTCTCCGCCGCTGGCGCCGCCGTGGCGATCGGCGACGTGTCGGCGGACGGCGCCGTCTCGGTGGCCGAGGAGGTCGAGAGCACCGGGGGCCGCGCCATCGGTGTGCCGTGCGACGTGCGCCGGGAGGAGTCCGTGGCCGCCTTCGTCGAGCGTGCCGTCGCGGCCTTCGGCACCGTCGACGCCATCGACCACAACGCGGCGTGGAGCCATCCCCGCCTCGACACGGACGCCGTCGGCGTGGACCTCGGCGTATGGGAGCGGGCGATCGAGATCACGACGCGGGGTGCCCTCCTGCTGGCGCGGCACGCCGTTCCGGTGATGGCCGCCGGTGGCGGGGGCTCGGTGGTGATGATCTCGTCGGGGACGAGCACCATCGGCGAGTCCACGCGGGTGGCCTACGGGGCCGCCAAGGCCGCGCTCAACCAGCTGACGCGCCACTTGGCGGTCCGCTACGGGCGCGACGGGATCCGGGCCAACGCCATCGCGCCCGGCTTCATCGTGACGGAGACGGCCGCCACGCTGGTCCCGGCCGACGTGCAGACGCGGCTGGCCGAGGCCAACCCCATGCGCCGGCTGGGGACGCCCGACGACATCGCACACGTCGTCGCGTTCTTGTGCAGCGACGACGCCGCCTACGTGAACGGCCAGGTGCTGCACGTGGACGGCGGCCATCAGATCGCCGGGATGATGTAGTGGCCGCAGACGGGACCCGGCGGGTGGCGCTCGTGACCGGCGCCAGCCGCGGCATCGGCCGCTGCGCCGCCATCGCCCTGGCCCGGCGGGGCTGCGACGTCGTCATCACCGCCCGGACGGTGCACGAAGGTGATGGGCGCGCCCACGCCTCGAGCACCCTCGTGCGCGACGAGCCCATGCCGATCGCCGGCAGCCTGGACAGCACGGCGGCCGAGATCGAGGCGCTCGGGCGGACGTGCCTGGCCGTGCCGATGGACCTGATGGACCGGGGGTCCGTCGAGCGGGTGGCGGCGGTGGCCCTGGCCGACATGGGCCGGGTCGACATTCTGGTCAACAACGCCATCTACCAGGGCCCGGGCACCATGGACCGCATTCTGGACCTGCCGCTCGAGCTGGCCGAGCGCTGCCTGGTGGGCGACTACCTGCATCCGCTGCTGCTCACCCAGCTGCTGCTGCCCGGCATGCTCGGACGGGGGGAGGGCCGGCTCGTCAACATGCTCTCGGAGGCCGCCTTCACGACCCCGCCCGCTCCCGCCGGCGCCGGCGGCTGGGGCGTGGCCTACGCGGCGGCCAAGGCCGCGTTCCACCGGGTGACCGACATGTGCCACGTGGAGTTCGCCTCCCAGGGCATTGCGGCCTTCTCCATCGCCCCCGGCCTGACGCTCACCGAGTCGATGCGGGCGTCGGGCATGGACGAGGTGCTGGTGGGCGCCGGACACGTCCCGGCCCCGCCCGAGGTGGCGGGCGAGGTGGCGGCATGGCTGGCCGACGACGAGGCGGCGCTGCAGTACGCCGGCCAGATGGTGTCGTCGCGCAAGCTGTGCAAGGAGCTCGGGCTCGTGCCCGGCTTTCCTCCGCCCCGTTCGTCGTAGCGCTCAGGACTGCTCGGGCCGCGGCAGCCCCATGGGGTTGGGGAAGGGCACCAGCCCCGATCCCGCCACATCGGCCGCGCAGGCGCCGAGTGCACCGAGGAGCTCGGCCAGCGCCTGGTCGCTCAGGCCGGCGTAGGCGGGCTCGGCCAGCTCGTCGGTCAGCTCCTCCACCCGGCCGTGCAGGGTGCGTCCGGCGTCGGTGACGCGGCCGTCCGCGTGCAGCAGGCCCGCCCGGGTGAGCGCCGCGGTCGCCGCGTCCCAGGCCGACTCGCTCCAGCCGCGGTTGTCGCGCAGCAGCTCCACCGGGACGGCCTTCGTCCCGGCCGCCAGCACATGGGCCTGGAGGCCGCTGATGCCGTGGACCACGAGTGCGGCGACATGCCCGTCCCCGCGGTGCTCCCGCAGGGTGGTGCAGGCCTGCCACACCTCGCCGAGGCCCCCGGTGCCCAGCGCGGTCGCAATGCGGGGCCACAGCGACCGGTTGGCCGCCCCCAGGACCCGCCCGGGCGCGCCGGCGTTGGCCGCGGCGCGGCGCAACAGCGGCAGGGCGGCCAGCAACGCGGACCGGGCCTCGACCCGGCAGACCTCGCCGAGCACCTCCGCCGCCGCGATGGCGCGGACCCGGCACAGGGTCTCGGGCGCCACCGTGTCCCAGCACCCCGGCACGGCCCGGGCGACCATGGCGGGATGGAAGTTGTAGAAGGCGGCCGCCACCGGGCCGGCCCCCGCACGGCCGAGCGGAGCGGCACGCGCCGCGAAGTAGCCGGCCCAGAAGCCGCGCAGCCCTGCGTCGCGGAGGGCGGCGCGGCACTCGGGGGCGAAGTAGGTGACGGCGTGGACGGTTTCGACGGCGACCCACAGGTCGCGCGCGGTGGGCCGGCCCCGCCGTGGGGTCAGCGGCTGACCTGCCGGGCGCCGGTGGGCGAGCTCTCCGGCTGCCGGATGCCGCCGTTGTTCAGGGGCTCGATGTCGATGCGCACCGGCACCGGCTCGGGCTCGAGCTCCTGGCGCTCGTCGCCGGGCCGCGGCTCCGACGGGACGGTCGAGTACTCGCCTTCCGCCGAAAGCCGCACGATCAGCGCGCGCTTGCGCTGGCCGATGCCGCGCACGCCCTGCATCTCGCGGCACAGCTGGTAGGCAACGAGGCCGCTGATGATCGGGACGACGAAGACGGCGATGCGGAAGAACCAGAGCACCGCGTTCAGCGACACATGGAAGAAGTTGGCCAGCACGTCCGTGGAGCTGGCGGCGAAGAGCGTGAACAGCAACGCGAAGAACGCGACGCCGAAGGCCGTCCGCTTGGGTCTGTCCCGTGGCCGATCGAGCAGGTTGTGCATCGCCGTGTCTCCCGTGAACTTGACCTCGATGGCGGGCCACAGCATGGCGACGGTGAAGATCAGGCCCGGGAAGACGACGGCGGGGAGGAAGACCTCGAGCGGGACGGTGTGGCCCCAGAAGGCCAGCTCCCACGACGGCATGATGCGCAGCGCGCCGTCGAGCCAGCCCATGTACCAGTCCGGCTGGACCGCATAGGAGATCTTGGACGCGTCGTAGGAACCGAACTGCCAGATCGGGTTGATCTGGGCGAAGGCGCCGAGCAGGGCGGTGGCCGCCGTCACCATGAAGAGGAACCCGGTCGTCTTGGCCATGAAGGTCGGGAACATCGGCGAGCCGACCACGTTGTCCTCGGTCCGGCCCTCGCCCTTGAACTGGGTGTGCTTCTGGCGCACGAGCAGGCCGAGGTGGGCCGAGAGCAGCCCGATCAGGACCAACGGGATGATCAGGACATGGATGATGAAGAAGCGCGGAATGATGATGCCGGTGCCCGGGAATTGGCCGCCCCAGAGGAACGTCACCAGGTAGCTGCCGACGAACGGGATCGACTCGGCGATGGAGTAGCCGATGCGCAGGCCGGTGCCCGAAATGAGGTCGTCGGGCAGCGAGTACCCGATGAAGCCCTCGAGGATGGCGAGGATCAGCATGGTGCTCCCGATCAGCCAGTTCGTCTCGCGAGGCTTGCGGAAGGCGCCGGTGAAGAAGATGCGCGCCATGTGCACGACGATGGAACCGGTGAAGATGTCGGCGGCCCAGTGGTGCATCTGGCGCACGAGCAGCCCGCCGCGCACGTCGAAGGAGATGCTGACGGTCGAGCGGTAGGCCTCCGACACCCATTGGCCGTTGAGCGGCTTGTAGCTGCCGTGATAGACGACCTGGTGCGTCGAGGGGACGAAGTAGAGCGAGAGGAACACTCCGGTGGCCAGCAGCACCACGAAGGAATACAAGGAGATCTCGCCCAGCATGAAGGACCAGTGGTCCGGGAAGATCTTGTCGAGGAAGACCCGGCCGCCCTTGGCGACCCCCAGCCGGTCGTCGAGCTCCCCGACGACCTTGCCCACGTGCCCGTAGGGGCCCAGGGCCGCCCGTGTGTTGCGCTTGGTCCTGGGAGTCTTGTCGGGGGCGGCGCTCACGAGTTCCGCTCCCAGAAGCCCGGGCCGATCGCCTGGTCGTAGGGGGCCATGGCGATCAGCACCCCGTCCTCGTTGTAGCCGAGGTGCATCTGGGGCAGCGGCCGGGGCGCCGGACCGAACTGGGGCACCGCGCCGTTACGCACGTTGAACATCGACTGGTGGCACGGGCAGACGAGCAGCTCGAGCTCCTGTTCGTAGAGGCCGACCGGGCAGCCCAGGTGCGTGCAGACCTTGGAGTAGGCCACATAGCCGTCGGGGGTCCAGTCCTCACGGCCCGGCTCGGTGGTGAACGGCTGGTCCGACACCCGGATCAGCACGGTCTGGTCGACCGCCTGACCCTCGTCCGTGATGAAGCCGGTCTGGGGGTTGACGGTGTCCTGGGGATAGACCGTCATGATGCCACCCACGACGAGCGTCTCGCGGCGCACCGGACGGCCGCTGGAGTCGACCAACACGGAGCCCCGGCGCCAGCTGGTTGTCTCCAGGGAGGTTCCGGGCACAGGTCCGAGCGAACGGATCAGCGGGAAGGCGGCGACGATGCCGAAGATGCCGGCGCCGACGGCGAAGAGGCCGCCGAGCATCTTGCGGCGCTTGACGACCACCGCCGAGCGTTCCACCAGTGCGGCGGACATGGCCTCGCGCTCCTCGGCGGTCGAGGCGAGCGTGTGGCGCTCCTCGACGAACGGCCCCTGCGGCATGAGGTACTTGCCCCAGGCGGTGAGCCCGAAGCCGAGTGCGAACAGGCCGGCGCCGAGCGCCCCACCGAAGATCCAGTCGTCCCAGTTCTGCCAGTAGGCGGCACCGGCCACGCCGAAGAAGACGATCCCCACCACGAGGATCAGGGCGATGATCTTCTCGGTGCGGTCGGGGTTCTTGGCGGCGTCCCCCATGTGCGGGTCGCTCAAGGCGGCGACCGGCATGGGCACCCGGGTGCGGGACGGCTGATGATCGGCGTCGGTCACGAGCGCTCCTGCCCACTCTCGGCGTAGACGTGCGTGTCGTCGGTGCCGTCGCCGTCGTCGCCGGCGTGGTCGTCCTCTTCGTCGGGGCCCGAACGCTCACCGATCCAGAAGCAGATGAGCGCCAGGCCGCCCACACCGATGAGGAGGGCGACGAAGCCCTCCGCCACGGGGCCCACGCCGCCGAGCGAGAACCCACCAGGGTTGGTCGGGTGCTGCAGGCGGCCGGTGACGTACGAGACGATGTCGCTCACCTGCCGGTCGGTCAGGTTGCCCGAGAACCGGGGCATGTTGGCCGGTCCCGTGCGGATCGCCTCGGCGACCTGCTGGGCCGTGACCTGGCGGTTCTGCAGCGACGGTGCGTTGGTGCCGAAGGCCAGCGCGTCGCCCGAGCCCTCGATGGTGTGGCAGGCGGCGCAGTTGAGCGAGAACAGGTCCTGGCCGAGCGACTGGTCGGCGTGGCCGAGGTGCGGGTTGGGCACCGCCGGCACGGAGGGGTCGAGCGAGTTGACCCAGGCGGCCAGCTCCAGCGCCTGCACCGGCGTCAGCCGGGACGGCTTGCGCTCAGCCTCGACCGCCTTGACGTCGGTGGCGGGCATCCGGCCCGTGCTGACCCAGAAGTCGACCGTCGCCGCGCCGACGCCCTGCAGGTTCGGCCCGATGGTCGCCTGCCCCTCCGGCCCGACCCCGTTGGCCTGGTTGCCGTGGCAGCTCGAGCAGGTCTGGGCGAACAGCAGGCGTCCGGCGTCGACGAACGACTGCGGCGGGTTCGAGTACGTGATGGCCGTGTTGCCGTAGGTGATGAGGTGCCCGTTCAGGCACGTCCTCGAGTTGCTGAGGAACGGGTTGCCCGCGTTGGGCACCGCGTTGGTCACGCCCTTGAGGTTCACCGTGCCGCATGCGTGCGTCGTGACGCGACTCGGGTTGATGGAGACCTGAGCCGCGTCGGAGTGCCCGCTGGCGGAGGCCATGGCGCCCGGGAAGAACATCGCGACCGATGCCACGCCGGCCGCGGAAAGCAGGCCGACCGGCAACAGGAAGCGACTCGTCAGTGTCCGCTTGAGTGGGATGCGCACGCCTCGCATGCCTACTTGAGGAGGAACAGGCAACTGTAGAGCCCGACCCAGACGATGTCGACGAAGTGCCAGTAGTACGAGACTCCCTGGACGGCCGAGAGCTCACCCGGGTCGCCCCCGACATCACCGCGCAGGCGACCGAGGAGGAAGACCATGGCGAGCAATCCGATGAAGACGTGCAGGCCGTGCAGGCCCGACATGATGTAGAAGAGCGATCCGTAGGAGTTGGTGTACCAGCGGGTCGGGCTGAAGAGCCACTCGTAGACCTGGTTCCCGAGGAAGGCGACTCCGAGGATGATGGTGCCGACGATCCAGATACGGGCCGAGTGCCGCTTGCGCCACTCCAACTGGAACACGGCCCGCTGCATGGTGAAGCTCGACGCCACCAGGACCAGGGTGAAGAAACCGGCCCGCAGGGTGTCGAGATCCGTCCCCGCCGGCGGCCACGGGCCGATGGTGTTGGCCCGGATGGTGAAGAAGGCGGCGAAGAGGCCGCTGAAGAACATCAGCTCGGACCCGAGCCAGATCATCACGCCGATGGCGAGCATCGGCGGCCGGTCGTGGACGATCTTTCCCTGGGGTGCGGGGAGATCCGCCGAGACAGCCTGGGTCACAGGTGAATTTCTAGTCGACCCGACCGCGACGACGCCAACTAGGCGGTGCCGCGGTTTCGGCCCCTGCCCGGGATGCGTCGGCCCTGGTCAGCGCAGCTCGACCGGCAGCGGTTCGGCGTGCAGGACCGTGAGGCGGCGGGTGGGTCGCGTGAAAGCGACGTAGAGGGTCCGCAGGCCCCGTGTGGTGGCCACCGGCGGGCCCTCGCCGGCGATGTCGTCGCCCACCGCAGCGATCAAGGAGGGCTCGACGACCATGACCGAGTCGAACTCGAGGCCATTCGTCTCGTCGGCCGGCAACACCACGAGCCCGGCCGCCAGGCCGCTGCCGGAAGGGTCGCGGGGATCGATCGGGTCCAGCCCGGCCTCGTCGAGGGCCCGCGTCAGCTCGGGCAGCAGGACCGCCGGGCCGAGGACGGCCACCCGGCCCGGAGCGACCGCCGCCACCTCCTGGCGGGCCAGGCCGGCCAGCGTCGTGCCGAGGCCGACCCGGCTCGTGGCCACGATCCGGGGCTCGAAGCCCGACTGACGCACCGGTCGCGGCGGGGTGATCTCCGGAGCGGCGATGGCCAGGACCTGGGCCGCCAGGTCCACGACCTCGGCCGGGGTGCGGTAGCTCACGGTCAGCTCGACGAGGCGAGGGGGGCGCTGCGGGGTCAGGTAGCGCGTGATGTCGTCCCACCCGGAGGGGGCCCAGGGCCCCGTGGCCTGCGCGATGTCGCCGACCACGGTCATGGAGCCCGAGAGCGACCGGCGGCCCAGCATGCGCAGCTGCATGGGCGACAGGTCCTGCACCTCGTCGACCACGATGTGCCCGAAGGCGCGGACGTCGTCCTCGGTCGTGGCCGCCGCCGTCGGGGCGGGCTCGGGCGAGGCCGCCAACCCCTGGGGCCAGAACCCCATTTCCGACGCGGTGCCTTCCTCCATGCGCTTGGCCCGCGACCGGGCCGGGCGCCCACGCCGGGGGCCGAGGAGGGTCCGCGCCTCGTCGATGAGCGCGGCGTCGCCGACGGTCCACGGGACCGACTCGAGCGCGGTGCTCCGCGGCCGGTACAGGCGCTGCACCTCCGACTCCGCCAGGATCCCCTTGCCCGCCGCGGCCAGCAGTGCGCGCGCGCCGAGCAGGTCGTGGAGGAACTCGTGCGGCGACAGCCGGGGCCACATGCGATCGAGCGCGTCGGCCACCTCGGGCACGCGACGCAACCGCCGGGCCAGGTCCTGCTGCTCCTCCACCGTGGGTGCCTCGTCCGCGCCGTCGATCCCGCTCCGGCCGAGCCGGGCGCGGTACTCGTCGGACAGGGCCCGGATCACCTGCGCCTCCACGAAACGCCGGCGGGCGTTGTGCGCCCCGGGGCGGCGCCGCGCCATGCCCACGATGTCTTCGGTCAGGCCGGCCCGCAGGCGCAGGACGCCGGCGCCGAAGGGGACCTCGACGTCGTGGCGCAAGGGCCGCTGGCGGGTCCGCAGGGCGCGCGCCAGCACCTTGACCATCCGCACGTCGCCCTTCAACTTGGCGACCGCCGGGTCGTCGACCCCGCGCACGCGGACCTCGGGCACCAGTCCCGAGACCGTCGACAGGCTGACCCCGGTCTCGCCCAGGGACGGCAGGACCTGCTCGATGTACCGGAGGAACAGAGGATTCGGTCCCACCACGAGGACGCCCTGGCGCTCCAACGGGAAGCGGTGGGTATAGAGGAGGTAGGCGGCGCGGTGCAGTGCGACCGCCGTCTTGCCGGTGCCGGGGCCACCCTGGACGACGAGCACGCCGGGGAGGGGCGAGCGGATGATTTCGTCCTGCTCGCGCTGGATCGTCCCGATGATGTCGCCCATCTGGCCCGTCCGGGCCTGGCCCAGGGCGGACAGCAGCGCGCCCGGGCCGCCGAGGACGAGCCCGTCGGCGAGCAGGCGTTCGCCGCCCTCGCGCAGATGCGGGCCCCCGGTCCCGACCGGGGCAGAAGCGGCGGGCCGGCCACCCGGATCCACGAAGTACTCGTCCTCGAGGCCCAGGACGGCGCGGCCCCGCACGGCGAGGTGGCGGCGGCGGGCCAGGCCCTGCGGATCGAGGCCCGTCGCCCGGTAGAAGGGCTCCGCCACGGGAGCGCGCCAGTCGACGACCAGCGGCTCGTGGTCGGGACCCGAGACGGCGAGGCGGCCGATGTGGAAGGACTCGCCCAGCAGCGGGGTCTCGGGCGGGCCGTCGTCGTCGGGGGCGGCGGTCGGGTCGGGGGGCTCGGGGAGGCGGTCGATGCGGCCGAAGTAGAGGGCCTGGTCCCCGATGTCGAGCTGCTCCAGGCGGGCCAGGCTGGTGCGGACCACGATGTCCCGCTCGGTGCGCGACTGGAAGGTGCCGCCCCGCCCGAGGTCGAGGACGCCCTGGAGCATCTGGCGCGCCTCACCCCGCATGAATTCCAACCCGTCGTAGGCACGGTTGAGGAACTCCTGCTCATCCTGCAGATCGGGATGTTCGGGCACGCCTCCCCTTTCTCCCCGGCCCACGGGGAAACGGTTCAGTTTAGACGCCCCGCCGCGGCGCGGACGCCGGGAGGCACGGGTGCCGACGCGTACGATGAGCCGGACCGAAAGGATTGCGATGCTGATCTCGACCATGAACGACGTCCCCGGCTACAAGGTCACGTCGGTGCTCGGCGAGGTCTTCGGCCTCACCGTCCGCTCGCGCAACGTGGGGTCGCAGTTCGGCGCCGCCTTCAAGTCCCTGGCCGGAGGCGAGCTCAAGGGAATGACCAAGAACCTGCAGCTGAGCCGCGAGGACGTCGTGCAGCGGATGGTCCAGGAGGCCGAGGCCCGGGGGGGCAACGCCGTGCTCGCCATGCGCTTCGACACCTCGGAGATGGGCGGCAACTGGACCGAGATCTGCGCCTACGGGACGGCCGTCGTCATAGAGCCGCTCGGGTGAGCCACCCGACAGAGGTGCGCCCCGACCTGGTGCGCGCCTGCCTGCGGGAACCGGTGTCCCGGACCCCCGTGTGGTTCATGCGCCAGGCGGGTCGGGCACTGCCCGAGTACCGCGCGGCCCGCGGTACCGGGTCCATCCTGTCGGCCATCGGCGACGCGTCGCTGTCGGCGGAACTGACGCTGCAGCCGGTGCAGCGGTACGGGGTGGACGCGGCGATCCTCTTCTCCGACATCGTGGTGCCGTTGCACGCCATCGGCTTCGGTGTCGACGTGGAACAGGGGCGGGGGCCCGTGGTGGCCGAGCCGTTCCGTGGTGAGGACGACCTGACGCGCCTGCCGCGCGTTCGAACCCGCGGTGGACGCGCCCTACGTCGCCGAGACGGTGGGCCTGGTGCGGCGCGCGCTCGAAGGATCTGGTGTGGCGCTGATCGGATTCGCCGGCGCGCCCTTCACGGTGGCGAGCTACGCGGTGGAGGGCGGGCCGTCGCGCACCTTCGCCAAAGTGAAGGCGCTGATGCACGGCAACCCCGGGCTGTGGCAGCAGCTGACGGACCGCCTGGCCGCCATGGCGGTGGCGTCGCTGCGGGCGCAGATCGAGGCCGGCGCGCAGGCCGTGCAGCTCTTCGACAGCTGGGCCGGGTCGCTGGCCCCCGACGAGTACGCCGCGCTTCGCACTGCCGGGGACGCGGGCGGTGTTGGAGGGGATCGCCGACTTGGGCGTGCCCAGCATCGTGTTCGGGGTCGGGACGGGCGAGCTGCTCACGTTGATGGGCAGCGCCGGGTCCGACGTGGTCGGGGTGGACTGGCGGGTGCCGCTCGACGAGGCGCGACGACGCATCGCCGAGGGACGCGGTGGCGGTCGTGGGGGTGCCGAGGCGGTGGCGGTGACGGTGGCGGTGCAGGGCAACCTGGACCCCGCGCTCTGCCTGGCGCCATGGCCCGTGGTCGAGGAGACGACGCGGTCCATCCTCGCCAGCGCCGACGACGGCAGCGGCACCGGCCATGTCTTCAATCTCGGTCACGGCGTCCTGCCCGAGACGGACCCGGGCATCCTGGCCGCCGTCGCCGACCTCGTGCACACGGAGACCGCGCACACGTGACGACCGGCGTCCTCCTCATGGCTCACGGCACGCCGTCGACCACGGCGGGGATCGAGCCCTTCTACACGCGGATCCGGCGCGGCCGGCCACCGACCGCGGAGCAACTGGCCGAGCTGGAGTCGCGCTACGCCGCCATCGGCGGGGTCTCGCCGCTGGCCATCCGCACCGACGCCCAGGTCGACGCCATCCGTGCGGCGCTCGAGGCGCGCTCGCCCGGCCGCTACCTCGTGGCCTTCGGCGCCAAGCACACCGACCCCCTGCTCGAGGAGGCGGCGGCACAGCTCGGCGCGGCCGGAGTGGAGCGGGTCATCGGCCTCGTGCTCACCCCCATTCTTCCTCCCTGGGATCGCAGGAGTACATCGACCGTGCCGCGGCCGCGCTCGGGACGACTCCCTTCGTCGCCGTCCCACCCTGGTACGGGCACCCGGGCCTGGTGGCGTTCCTGGCCACCCACGTCCGCGACGCGGTCCAGGGACAGCGCCGGGTCAGGGTGATCTTCACGGCGCACTCGTTGCCCGAGCGCATCCGCGAAGCCGGCGACACCTACCCCGAGCAACTGGACGAGTCCGCACGTCTCGTCGCCACCGCGGCGGGACTGGACGAATGGCTGGTGGCCTGGCAGAGCGCGGGGCGGACGCCCGAGCCCTGGCTCGGCCCCGACGTACGGGACGTCGTGCGCCGGCTGGCCGAGGAGGACGCGGTGGACGGCGTGGTCATCTGCCCGATCGGGTTCGTCGCCGATCACCTTGAGGTGCTCTACGACCTCGACGTCGAAGTGGCCGGTGTGGCGGCGGCCAGCGGGCTCGCCTACACGCGCACGGCCTCGCTCAATGACGACCCGGCGTTCATCGCCGCCCTGGCCGACGTGATCATGGCTGCGGACGGGGCGCCCTGAGGTGGCGCCGCGTCACGTCGTCGTCATCGGCGGTGGTATCAGCGGGCTGGCCGCGGCCTGGGAGCTGAGCGGATGGGACGACGCGCCGCACGTGACGCTGCTGGAGGCCTCGCCCCGGCTGGGCGGCCCCCTCCGGAGCGAGGAGGTGGGGGGACGGATCGTCGATCTCGGCCCCGACGGATTCCTCGGTCGTCGGCCCGAGGCGGTCGACCTCTGCGCCGAGGTCGGGCTCGCCGACGCACTCGTCCCCGTCGCCGCCCGCGGGGCAGCGATCTGGGCGCGGGGGCGCCTGCGCCCGCTCCCGGAAGGCCATGCGTTGGGGATCCCGACCCGGTTCTGGCCGACGGCGCGGTCGGGCATCGTCGGCCTGCGGGGGACGGCGGGCCTCGCCCGCGACGCGCTGCTGCCGCGTCCCGACGTCCGCGGGCCGATCGGCGACCGGGCCATCGGACCGCTCGTCACCCGCAAGCTCGGCCGGCGGGTGGTCGACATGATGGTGGACCCGCTCATCGGAGGGATCCATGCCGGCTCGGTCGACGACATGTCCGCCGCCGCCACGTTCCCGCCGCTGCTCGCCGCCGCCCAGCGGCGCGGCAGCCTCATGCGCGCCCTGCGCGCCGAGGTCGCGACGCCCAGCCCGGACGGGCCCCCGCTCTTCTGGGCCCTCGAGGGGGGTATGCAGTCGCTGGCGGACGGTGTCGCCGCCGCACTCCGGGCGCGCGGGGTAGACGTGCTGCCCTCCTCCCCCGTCGACCACCTCGCACCCTCGGCGGAGGGCGGGTGGAAAGTGACGTGGTCGTCGGAATCGGGTGGCGGCGGTGGCGGTGGCGGTGGCGTCGAGGCGGACGCGGTGGTGCTCGCCACCCCGGCGCCGACCACGGCCGCGCTGCTCCGACCCCACGACGACGAAGTAGCCGGGCTGCTGGACGCCATCGACTATGCCTCGGTCGTCGTCGTCACCTTCCGCGTCGGCGCGGACGACCTGCCGGCGGGGCTCAGCGGGACGGGGTTCCTCGTGCCCCGTCACAGCCCGCACAAGGGGCGTGAGCCGTGGGCGGTGACGGCGTGCACCTACCTGGACCGCAAGTGGCCGCACGTCGAGCGCGAAGGAGAGGCGCTCCTGCGCGCCTCGATGGGCCGCGTCGACGACAGGCGGCCCAGGGAATGGACCGACGACGACGTCGCGGCGCGCTCCTGGGAGGAGTTGGGCGCCCTGATCGGCGTGCGCGGCGATCCCGTGGAGACTCTCGTGACGCGCTTCGACGATGCCTTCCCGCAGTACCGGGTGCACCACCTGCTGCGGACGGCCGGCGTGGAGTCGGCGCTGGCGCGCCTGGGAGGGATCAGCGTCGCCGGCGCGGCGTACCGGGGCGTCGGCATCCCGGCCTGCATCGCGAGCGGACGGGCAGCGGCACGCGCACTCCGGTGAGCGGCGGCCCGCCGCGTCGAGGCCGCATCGCCGGTCCCTCGCTCGCAGCGGGGGTCCTGCTCGCGCTCTCCCTCCCCCCGTGGGGCTGGTGGCCACTCGGGCTCGCCGGTGCGGCGCTGCTCTACTGGCGCCTGGCGGAGTTGTCCTGGCGCACCCGCATCTGGTCGGGCTGGGTGGCGGGACTCGGCTGCTTCGCCATCGGGTTGTTCTGGGCCCGGGCCTTCAACTGGTACGGCGCCGTCGTCCTGATTCTGGTCGAAGCGCTCTTCTTCGCCGCGGCCGCCGTCGCCACGCCGCCCCGGCGCGGTCGGGCACTCGCCTTCGTGGGGGCGTGCACCCTGGCCGAGGCCGTGCGCATGTGTTGGCCCTTCGGCGGACTTCCGCTGGGAGGGGTCTTCTTGGGGCAGGCGCGCGGCCCGCTGGTGCAGCTGGCCCGGCTCGGCGGGCCCCTCCTGATGACGGCCGGCGTCTGGGCCGGCGGGGTCGCGGTGGCGACGGCCGCCGCCACGTCGTGGGCCGCGCGACCCCGTGGAGGTGACCCTGACGGCGACGGCGTCGGTGGCCGCAGCCCGTCGGTCGCCGGCGCCCTGATCGTCGCCGGCGGGGTCGCCGCGCTGGCCCTGGTAGGCCTGATCGCACCCGACGGCGGGACGCCCGTCCGGACGGTGCGTGTCGCCCTGGTCCAGGGGGGCGGGCAACGGGGCCTGAGCCAGCAGGAGGTGGCGCCGAGCTCGGTCTTCGCGGCGCAGCTGGCCGCCATGTTCGTCGTGTCCTCGGCCCGTCCGGCTCCCTCCCTGGTGCTGTGGCCCGAGGACGTCGTGGCACTGGACCGTCCGCTGGCGGGTTCCCCGCAGGCAGCCCTCCTGAGCCGGCTCGCCGCCCAGTTGCACGCCACGTTGGTGGTCGGGGTCACCGAGCCGGCCTCCACCGGCACCTTCCGCAACGAGGTGGTGGCATGGGGTCCCCACGGCCACATCGTCGGGGTGTTCGAGAAGGTGCACCGGGTGCCGTTCGGCGAGTACGTCCCCTTCCGCTCGCTCGTGTCGCACGTCGCCGATCTGTCGGGCGTCCCGCTCGATGCCATCCCGGGCAACGGCACGGGCCTCATGCGCACGCCGGCCGGGCCGCTCGGCCTCCTGGTCTCCTTCGAGATCTTCTACGCCGGTCGCAGCCACGAATCAGTCCGCGCCGGCGCGCAGCTGCTGGCGGTACCCACCAACACGTCCTCGTACAGCACCTCGCAGGTGCCGTCCCAGGAGATGGCCGCCGCCATCGTCCAGAGCGTCGAGACCGGGCGCGACCTGGTGCAGGCGGCGCCGACCGGGTTCAGCGCGGTGGTGACCCAGCGCGGCGTCGTCCTGCAGCACAGCACACTCGGCCGGCGTCAGGTGCTCTTCGCCACGGTCGCCCTGCGCCGCGGCTTCACCCCCTACGACCACTGGGGCGATCTCCCGGTCCTGGCGTGCGCCGCGCTGGCCGTCCTGGCCGGTTGGCTGCGGCAGCTCCGCTACTCGTAGTAGCCGGAGTGGATGTACACGCAGGGGACACCGGCGGCGACGTACATGGCGTGGTTCGAGGGGTCGTCCTCGAACGCGAGACGCAGGTCGAACCCGTGTCTCCGCAGATCCTCGACCACCGAGGCCTTGAATTCGGTGACCTGGGCGTAGTCGCCGCGCGCACGCATGACGAGCAGGTCCCAGCGCAGCCCGTACCGCCGCAACCAGGCCAGCGTCTGGGGTTGGACACGGTGGGGACGGCCGGTCAGGAGGATGACGGCGAGGGACGGATCGAGCAGCTCGAGCAGCCGGGCGATCTCCTCGATCACGGGATCGTCGCCACACGCCTCGAAGAAGGCGGTCCAGTCCCGCCGTCCCTGCTCCAGAAAGTGCTGGCGCCCTGCCGCATCCGAGAGAACACCGTCGAGGTCGAAGATCACGGCGGGACCGTCCGGGTCCGGGGCAGCGCCGCCCGCATGCCACGTCCAATTGCTCCGCTCGCCGTCTGTCCTGGTCTCGGGCACGAAGGACCAGCCTAACGGCGTCCCTGCTCTCCCCAGTGGGACATTTCCGACGATTGGGGGAGGGGCCCGGACCCCCGAAGGTGAGACGATGGACGGTGCATGGGAGCCGGTGCCGACACAGGGAGAGGAGACGGGGTGGCCGTCCCGGTCGGTGTGCGCCACCACATCCTCCCCGTGGCGCTGGGCCGAAGGGTAGAGGTCATCGGCGACCTCCTGCTTCCCCCCGAGCCCAGCGACAGCTCGCGGCGCCGCCTGTCGCGACATCGCCCGGCGGCTCGACGAGTGGCAGGGGCCCGGGATCGTCATTCTGTGCGGGCGAATCGTGGCCCCGGCGTGCACAGACGATCCGGTCGCGACCCTCGGCCGCCACCCCGAGCTCCTGGACGCACTGGAAGCCTTCGGGTCCCGACCCGACTCCCAGGTCATTGTCGTGTCGGCACCGACCGAGCGGGACCCGGCACTGGTCGACGCGCTCGAGCGACGTGGCGTGTCGGTGCGCGACGGCGTGGATCTCGCCTGCGAGACCGGAGCCGGGACCCGGACGGTGCTGGTGCGCACCGGGTCGCTCCGGCCCGACGGCACTCCCCCGCTCGACGCTGCACCCAGCGACGAGCGGCCCTGGCTCACCGGCATGGAGCGTCTCGACGATCCGCGGCTGGCGCGGCGCTTCGTGACCTCGCGGGTCCTCTACCGGCGCCTGCGCCGCTATCTGTGGGCGCCGCCACTGGTACTGGCCGTCATTGCGCTGTTGCTCCGCGTCGAGTTCGTGGTCGACGGCCTCGGGCGCGTCTTCCGCACGCCCCGGCAGCAGACCGCGCTGCAGCGGGCCTACAACGCCACCTGGCCCTCGCGCTTCATGGTGACGCTCGTGATCGCGGTGGTGCTGCTGGGCATTCTGGCCCTGGTGGTCGCGCTCACGTCGCGGGGCATTTGGCGGGCGCTCGGGGGTGAGGGGCTCCCTGCCCCCTGGGCCGGCGGCCCGTCGGGGACGCGGCCCATCGCCCACGAGCTCTTGGAGGTGGACGGGCACGGCGCGCTCGACGCCACCCGGGTCGCGGTCGAGGCCGGCGCCTCGGGGGTCATCGTCGGCGGGGCCCTCGTCGCCGAGTTGACCCATCTCGATACCGGCTTCTTCGCCTGCCCGGGGGCCACCTCCGAAGTCGTACACGAACACCGGGGGCGCCTCGGACTGCCCCCCACCTTCCTGCACCACCGCCAGGAGTCGACCCTCGAGATAGAGACGGGTGCGGAACTGCACGTCCGCCTGCTCCTGGCCGAGGCCGACCTGCCGCTCGCCACTCTGGGCGAACGCCTGGTCACCGCGGACACCGTCGTCAAGGGACGCTCCAAGGCGGCCGACGTCCATGCGGAGCTGGTGGCGAGCTGGCCGGGTGGCGCGTCGTGGCCTCCGGCGCCTGAGGTGGCGGCGGATCACATCCGCGTCCGCCGCATGCGCCGTCTCGGTGCGGTCCTGCTGTTCGTGGCCGGCGCCATCGACCTGCTGTCGTCCGTGACCACGCCACTGCGCGAGCACCTGCACCTGATCGCGCAGTACCTGCCCGTCGCCGTGGTCCAGGCGGCAGGGGCACTGACGGCCATCGCCGGGATCGGCATGATCATGCTGTCCCGCGGCGTCCTGCGGGGACAGCGGCGCTCGTGGCTGGTCGCCGTGGGTCTGCTCATCGCGTCGCTCGCGCTGCATCTGCTGCACGCGGCCGACATCATCACACTCGTGGTCTGCGCCGGGGTGCTGACCCTGCTCATCGTCCAACGGGAGTGCTTCAAGGCCCAGACCGAGAGCGCGACCGCCGTCACCGCCTTCGTCATCCTGGCGGTCGGTGGCGTGGTCGCGACCCTCGGCGGCTTCTTCGCGGTGGAGGTCGCCGGCCGTGTCCACCATCACCCGCTCCCCGGCTGGCCCGATGTACTGCTCGGCTCGGCGGAACGGCTGGTGGGCGTCGACTGGGTGACCTTCCCCCCCACCATCGACCGCTACGTCTCTGTCAGCCTTCTCGCCGTCGGCCTGAGCCTCATTGTGGTCGCGTTGTTCCTCCTCACCCGGCCGGTCGTCGATCGGCGCTTGTCCTCGGGCCGCGCCGCCATAGGCCGACGCGCCGCGGAGTTGCGGGCGCGCGACATTGTGCGGCGGCACGGCACGGGCACGCTCGACTACTTCGCCTTGCGCGACGACAAGCAGTGGTTCTTCCACCGCGACTCGCTGGTCGCCTACGCCGTCTTCGGCGGCGTCTGCCTCGTGTCGCCCGACCCCATCGGACCCTTCTCCGAGCGGGCCCACGTCTGGGACTCCTTCCGTCACTACGTCGACCGCAACGGGTGGGGCCTCGGCGTCATGGGCGCGGGCGAGGAATGGCTTCCGACCTACCAGGCCTCGGGGATGCGGTTCCTCTACATCGGCGACGAAGCGGTGGTGGACCCGCGGGAGTTCTCACTGCAGGGCGGCAAGATGAAGGGGTTGCGCCAGGCCGTCAACCGCGTCGCCCGCTACGGCTACACCGTGCGCTTCCTCGACCCGGCGCACCTCGATGCGGCGGACGCCGCCCGCATGGCCGAGCTCATGGCCAAGAGCCGCCGGGGGGAGCAGGAGCGGGGCTTCTCCATGATGCTCGGACGGCTCTTCGACCGGCGCGACACGGGCCTGATGCTGACCCTCGTCGAGGGTCCGGACGGCGCCCCGGTGGCGATGTGCCAGTTCGTGCCGTCGCCCGCCATCGGTGGCTACTCACTGGACCTGATGCGCCGTGATCCGGGCGAGCATCCCAACGGACTCCTCGACTTCGCCCTGTGCTCGACCATCGACCATCTCAAGGAGATGGGCATGAAGGGTCTGAGCCTGAACTTCGCCGCACTGCGATCGGTCCTGGAGGGCGACAACGGTGACGGGGTCACCCAGCGCGTCGAGCGGTGGGCCCTACGCCGCCTCTCCGGCGTGCTGCAAATTGAGACGCTGTGGCGCTTCAACGCCAAGTACGAGCCGCGCTGGTTGCCGCGCTACATCGTGTTCGACTCGGCCGAGCAGTTCGTGCCCGTGGTGCTGCAGATCATGCGCGCCGAGTCCCTGACGGAGGTCCCTGTGATCGGTCGCCTCCTCACGACGGGAGGGACCAAGCGGGCCGGCCCTGCGGTGCCCGAGGAGGTGCTCGCCGCGCAGCAGGCAGCCAACGGGGCGCCGAGCCGGCAGGAGACCGAAGCCGAAGCAGAGACCGCCGCGCCGCGTCAGTGACGGAGTCCCGCTGCCCCCGTTGCGGACATCCGGGCGTGCACCACGCGCGCGGCGACAACGGCCCTTGCGAGGATTGCGACCGCTGCTGGTCGGATCAACAACGGCGCGACCGCCCGCCCCATCACGTCTGAGGCACCTCCACAGCAGCAGAGATTGCAACCCTTATGCGGTTGTGCGTCCGTTGCGTTGATCAGTTCGAACGGCCCTACTCGCCGATGCCCGGTCGCTCCACAATCGAATGACGGGCGGGGTGACGAGGTCGTCTGGGAGTCATCCCGCCCGCTTTTCTCTCCTGGCGCAACCGCGTGCCGCGTGCCGCGTGCCGCCGCACCACCGCGATCAGCCGCACGGGAACAGGACACACGATGTCGTGGTCGACGTCGTCGTGGATGACGGCACGGTCGTCGGCGCGGCGGTGGCCGGGGCCGTCACGACTCCCCTTCCATCCCCTGGCGCTCGGACCGAGCTCGTCGTCGGCGAGGTGCTGGCGGGTCGGAACCGCCAGGAGGAGGCCGACCACGCCCAGCCCGGCCAGCACGCCGCGGCGGTGCGGCCGCGGCGGCGCCTGCTCAATCCCCTCGGCGTTCATGTCGATCCATTCCCCGGGGGCGCCTGCCGCCGCGGTCGGGCCCGGCGCAGAAACGGAGGCCAGGGCGCCGGCTTCCGGTGCGCCATGGGGGCTGTGCGCACCACAACGCGCCGACCTGGACAAAGATGTGCACCGGGGGCTGGAGCCGGGAGGGAGGAACGCCATGAGCATCCCGCAGAACGGACCGACCGTGGCGGCCAAGTACGACCTCGCGGCCACGGCCGAAGAACGCCGCGCGGTGGGGCGTCAGGCCCGGGTCCTGGCCCCGCGGGCGGAGCTGGGCCAATGGGACGAGAAGGCCCACGGGCACGACGCCATCGACACGATCCTGGCCCAGAACGACATCCGCCTGGCCGAGCTCGCCCCGCTGCGCCACCAGCGGATGGCGCTGTCACCGTGGAACTTCTATCGCGGTGCGGCCGCCGTCATGGCGGCCGATCTGGCCTCCCGGGCGCACAGCCGCATTGAGGTCCAGCTCTGCGGTGACGCCCACGTCCTCAACTTCGGGCTCTGGGCCACCCCTGAGCGCAACCTCAACTTCGACCTGCGCGACTTCGACGAGACCCTGCCCGGTCCCTTCGAGTGGGACGTGGCCCGGCTGGCCGCCAGTCTGGTGGTGGCCGGTCGGGAAAACGGCGTGAAGCCGAGCAAGACCGACGCCGCCGTGACGGCGGCGGTCGATGCCTACCGCAACCGCATGCGGTACTACTCGACGCTCCCGTTGCTCGACATCTGGTACGAGGGCACACGCTTCGACCAGTTCATCGACTACTTCGAACCCGCCGACCGCGGCCAGGTGAAGGTGCAGTTCGAGAAGAACAAGGAGTCGCGCACGAGCCGGGGCGCCTTCGAGAAGCTCACGACCGAGCGCCGCGGCCGGGCGCGCATCACGCCCCAGCCCCCGCTGCGCGTCACGCTCGACGACGACGAGCAGGGCGACATCGTCGAGGGGCTGCTGGAGGGCTACCGCCTCACGCTGCAGGAGGATCGCCGCCGCCTCTTCGACCGCTTCACCCCGGTCGACGTCGTCCGCCAGGTGGTGGGTGTCGGCAGTGTGGGCATGGTGGTCTACCTCGTGCTCCTCGAGGGCAGCGCCACCGGCGACCCCCTCTTCCTGCAGTGCAAGCAGGCCGGCCCCTCCGTCTACGAGTCGTACACGTACCGCAGCGGCTACGAGAACCACGGGGCCCGGGTCATCGCCGGCAAGCGGATGGTGCAGAGCGCGACCGACATCTTCGTCGGGTGGGGCTCCATGGGCGGACGCGACTTCTACGTGCGCCAGTTCCGCGACATGAAGCTCATCCCGACCACCGACCTCATCGCACCCGTCCTGGTCGAGTTCGGCATCGCCTGCGGCAACACGTTGGCCCGGGCCCACGCGCGCTCGGGCGACCCCGAAGCCATCGACGCCTACATGGGCAAGAGCGACGTGTTCACCAAGGCCATGCGCCGCTTCGCCAAGCGCTACGCCGACCAGAACGAACGGGACCATGCCGCGCTGCTGGCCGCCATCCGCAAGGGCAAG
Source organism: uncultured Acidimicrobiaceae bacterium (assembly GCA_963843365.1). Taxonomy (GTDB): domain Bacteria; phylum Actinomycetota; class Acidimicrobiia; order Acidimicrobiales; family RAAP-2; genus Bog-473. The sequence goes on from CAWJKG010000002.1 coordinate 1,010,783, forward strand.
GCGGAGACGATCGTCGACTGACCCTCCGGTCCCGGCCCTAGTGGGGCAGGAACAGCAGCGTGGCGTGGTTGGCGAAGTCGATCAGGGGCTGGGGCCACACGCCGAAGAGCACCGTCACCCCCGTGCAGAGCGCGATCGCCAGCGCTCCGAGGGCGGGCACCGGCGCGGCCTCGGGCAGCTCGTCGTCGGGCGCCCCTGCGGCCGCGGCCTCGTCGTCCAGAAGAATCTGCTCGTTGAGCGTCGTCACCGTGGTGGCCGCCGCGGCCGGGGTGGCCCAGGGCAGCCCACCCACCGCGGCACCGCCGCTTCCGTCCGCGCTCCCGGTCCCGGTCCCGGTCTCGTCGGTCGCCGCCGTGATGATGCCGCCGGCGGTCATGCCGCCCTCGGCCCCCAGTGCAGCCGAGCCCCCGGTCCCGCCCTCGGCCTCGCCCAGCCCGCCTCCGGCGTACATGAGGACGGCCACCCGCAGGTAGAAGTAGGCGGCGATCGCCGCGGTGACCATGGCGATGACGCCCAGTGGCACCTCGCCGGCGGCGACGGCTGCGAAGACCACCTGCAACTTGGCCCACAGACCCGTGGTGAACGGCGCTCCGGCCTGGGCCAGGAGCAAAATGGCCAGGGCGAGGGCCAGCGCCGGCTGGCGGCGGGCCAGGCCCCGGTACCGCGACAGGTCGTGATCGCCGTCGCCGTCGCCACCGAGCACGGTGACGATGGCGAAGCTGCCGACCGTCATGAACATGTAGGCGAAGAGGTAGTACAGCGACGCGCTCGACGCCCCGGGCCGTGCCGGCGGACACGCCGAGAAGGATGAATCCGGCGTGGTTGATGGACGAGTAGGCGAGCATCCGCTTCACGTCGCGCTGGCGCAGCGCCACGAAGGCGCCCAGCACCAGCGACAGCACCGCCAGCCCGTAGACGATGGGACGCCAGTCGGTCTCGATGACGCCGAAGGAGGAGAAGAGCACGCGCAGCATGGCGGCGAAGGCGCCCGCCTTGGCCACCGCCGCCATGAACCCGGTCACGGGCGAGGGCGCACCCTGGTAGACGTCGGGCGTCCACATGTGGAAGGGCACGGCGGCGATCTTGAAGGAGAAGCCGACCAGCATGAGGGCCAGCCCGGCCAGCAACAGCCCGTTCGTCAGGACGACGTTCTTGGACAGGAAGTCGGAGATCTGGGTCAGGTTGGTCGAGCCGGTGGCCCCGTAGGTCAGGGCGATGCCGTAGATGAAGATGGCCGACGAGAAGCCGCCCAGAATGAAGTACTTGAGCGCGGCCTCGCCCGAGGCAGCCCGTTTGTAGTTGAAGGCGGTCAGCACATAGAGGGCGATGGAGAGGATCTCGAGGCCGAGGAAGACGATGATGAGGTCGTTGGCCAGCCCCATCAACATGGCGCCGGAGGCCGACATCATGGCCAGCACGTGGAACTCCGCCCCCTGCATGCCCTCCCGGCGCAGGTAGCCGTCCGCCACCAGCGCGCTGAGCAGCATGGCGATGGCGACCAGCATGGTGATGAGCACGCTGAAGCCGTCCATGACCACGGCCTGTTTCACGTAGGTGTGCGCCCCGTGCTGCTGCACGTCGGCCCACTGCCAGAGTGAGACGCCCAGGGCGCCGCCGGAGATGATCACCGTGGAGATGGTGGCCACCCGCACCCGCAGCGGCTTGCGCACCAGCGAGGCCAGACCCAGGAGCACGACGGCGCCGCCGATCATGATGATGGGCGGCAGGATGGCCAGCCAGCGGATGGGCGGCACCGGAATGGAATCCGACACCGCGTGGCTGGCGGCGGTCGCGCTGTGGGCGTGTGCGGCGGCGAGCAGAAGGGCGCTCACTTGGTTCCCTCCACGCCCCGGACCGTCACCGGGGGCTCGGTCTGACCGGTCTTGGACTCGACGTGGGCGATGAGCTGGCTGACGGAGGGGTTGATGCGGTCGAGCACGGGCTTGGGGTACACGCCGAGGAACACGATCAAAACGATGAGCGGCGCCATGATCAGGCGCTCGATCAGCACGAGGTCACGGGTCTTCTCGTCCGCTTGGCGCGGCGCACCGTGGAAGACCTGCTGGTAGGCCCAGAGCAGGTAGATGGCGGCCACGATCACGCCCAGCATCGCCACGACGGCCCACCACTGGTGCGTGATGAAGGTGCCCGACAGCACCAGGAACTCGCTGACGAAGCCGTTGAGGCCCGGCACGCCGATGGACGCCAGCATGACGACGGTGAAGACGGCGGCCAGGACGGGCGCCGCCTTCTGCAACCCGCGCATCTCGGTCGTCTGCCAGGTGCCACGGCGCTGGTAGAGGAAGCCGATGAGGATGAACAGCCCCGCCACGATGATCCCGTGGTTGAGCATGAGCAGCACGGCACCGGCGAGGCCCTGCTGGCTCAGTGAGAACGTGCCGAGGACGATGAATCCGATGCCGGCCAGGGAGGAGTACGTCACCAGGCGCTTCATGTCGCGCTGGGCGCAGGCCACGATGGCGCCGTAGACGACCCCGATGACGGCCAACGTCAGGAAGAGCGGCCCCAGCGTCTTGGTGGCGTGCGGGAAGAGGTTGAGGTCGAAACGGATGATGCCGTACGTGCCGAGCTTGGCCAGGACGCCCGAGAGCAGGACCGACCCTTCCTCCGGGGCCTCGGTATAGGCGTCGGGTGACCAGGTGTGCAGCGGGAAGAGTGGTGCCTTCACCGCGAAGGCAGCCGTGAAGGCGAGGAAGAGCAGCGTCTCCGTCGACGAGGACAGGTGGGTCTGCATCAGCGGCCCGAGCTCGAACGTCAGGTAGTGGTACTGGGACTCGTGGATGAAGGCGAGCGCCAGAATGCCGACGAGCAGGAAGGCCGAGCCGAGGAAGGTGTACAGGAAGAATTTGATGGCCGCGTAGGCCCGTCGCTGGTGGCCCCAGCCGGCGATGATGAAGTAGGCCGGCACGAGCGTCAGCTCGAACATGAAGAAGAACACGATGAGGTCGAGCGACAGGAAGCTCCCCATCACGGAGGCCTCGAGCAGGAGGATCCAGGCGAAGTAGGCCCGCGGGTTCTCGCGGTTGCGCCCGAGGATGATGGTGAGCGGGAACAGCAGCGCGGTCGAGCAGCACCAGGAAGATGGAGATGCCGTCGACGCCGAGGTACCAGTGCACGCCCAGGCTGGTGCCGGTGTACTCGTGGTTCGAGACCAGCTGGAACCCGCCGTCGTGCACCTTCATGGCGATGAGCGACAGGACGGCGATGACGGCCGTGGCCAGGGACACGAGCAGCGCCAGTGCGTAGACGAGCTCCTTGTGCAGGGACTTGTCGAGACTGAGCAGCCCGAGGACGCCGGCGCCGATGGCCGGCAGCACCACGAGCAGCGTCAGGAACGGGATCGAATGGCCCATCAGCCCCACCACGTCCGACTCAGCATGAAGGCGATGATGAGCGCCATTCCGAGGGCGATGCCCAGCGCGTAGTTGCGGGCGTAGCCCGTCTGCAGCTTGCGGGCCGCCTGGCCGGTCGCCTTGGCCAGGTGGGCCGTCCCGTTGACGGCCCCGTCAATGATGCGGACGTCGACGATCCAGGCCAGGAACGTCGAGAGCCGCTGGGCCGGTCGCCCGATGACGGTGTCGTAGAAGTCGTCCCAGTACCAGACGCGCTGCAGGAAGGCCGGCTCCAGCTTGGGCTGGTAGACCTCGTCGCCCCGCCACAGCCACCAGCCGACGATCACGCCGATGACGGCCGCCGCGATGTCGGCCAGCGCCAGCTCCCACTCCGGTCCCGCGCCGAGGTGGTCGTTGTAGAGCGTGCCGGCGAACACGGGGGCCAGGAAGCTGGACAGGTTGTCCGAGTGGACCCAGGGCAGGTCGAGCGCGCCGGCGAAGAAGGCGAAGAAGGCGAGGACGATGAGCGGGATCCGCATGATCCAGGGCGACTCGTGCGGCGTGTGCAGCACCGGCTCCCCGTGCGGCCCCGGCTTGTCGAAGCGCTCCTTGCCGCCGAAGGCCAGGGTCTCGAGGCGGGTCATGTAGTACGCCGTCAGGACGGCGGTGATGAGGCCGATGACCCACAGCAGCTTGAAGTGGGCGAAGGTGTTGTCGAGAACGTCGCCCTTGGCCCAGAAGCCCGAGAGCGGCGGGATACCGGCAATGGCGAGGAACCCGATGGTGAAGGTGACGGTCGTCCACTTCATGAAGCGGCGCAGCGCGCCCATGCGTTTGAGGTCCTGTTCGTCCTCGAGCCCGTGGATCACCGAACCCGCGCCGAGGAAGAGCAGCCCCTTGAAGAAGGCGTGGGCCACCATGAGGAAGACGGCGGCGATGTAGGCACCGGTGCCGACGGCCAGGATCATGTAGCCGATCTGCGAGATGGTGGAGAAGGCGAGCACCTTCTTGATGTCCTGCTGGGCGCAGGCGATCGTCGCCGCGGTGAAGGCGGTCACCGCCCCGATGGTGGCGATGACCTCGGATCCGGTGGCCGTGACGTGCAGCAGCGGGTTCATACGGCACAGCAGGTAGACCCCGGCCGTGACCATGGTGGCGGCGTGGATGAGCGCCGAGACCGGCGTCGGGCCCTCCATGGCGTCGGGCAGCCAGTTGAACAGCGGGATCTGGGCCGACTTGCCGGCGGCGGCCAGGAAGAGCAGCAGCACCGCGGCCAGGCCGACGCCGCCGTCGAGGTGGGACAGCTGTCCGAAGATGCCCCCGCCCGGGCCGCTCTCGTACTGAATGGTGCCGGTCCGCTCGAAAATCAGGAAGATGGCGAGCAGGAAGCCGACGTCGCCGATCCGGTTGTAGATGAACGCCTTCTTCCCGGCCGAGGCGGCCGACTCCCGCTGGAACCAGAAGGACACGAGCCAGTAGGAGCAGACGCCCACGCCCTCCCAGCCCACGAAGGTGAGCAGCAGGTTGTTCGCCAGCACCAGCAGCAACATGGAGAAGACGAACAGGTTCAGGTAGATGAAGAACTTCGAATAGTCCCGGTCGTTCTTCATGTACCCGATGGAGTACAGATGGATGAACGCGCTGACGAAGGTGATGAACATGCACATCGTCACGGACAGCGGGTCCACCAGCGTGCCCACCGGCACCGTCAGGCCACCCACCTGGAACCAGGTGAAGTAGCTGTCCACCACCACCCGGCCGTTGTCGGGTAGGCCGAGCAGGCCGGCCAGCACGATGCAGGCCACGACGAAGGCACCGCCGATGGCCACGGTCCCGATCACGCCGGCCACCGGGTCGCCGATGCGGCGCCCGAAGGTCAGCAGGATGAGAAAGCCCGCGAGAGGCAGCAGCAGCATGAGGTACGCGAGATGGACCACGGGTCAGCCCTTCAACGAGTCCAGGTCGTCTGCCACCGTGGTCTCGCGGCGGCGGAAGTTGGTCACCACGATGCCCAGGCCCACCACGACCTCGGCCGCCGCCACGACCAGCACGAAGAACACGATGGCCTGCCCGCCGATGTCGTTGAGCATGCGGGCGAAGGTGACGAAGGTCAGGTTGGCGGCGTTGAGCATCAGCTCAATGCACATGAACATGATCAGGACGTTGCGCCGCACCATCAAGCCGATCGCCCCGATGGTGAACACGATGGCGGCCAGCCCGATGTACCAGGCTCCCGAGAGGCTCATGCCGGCAGCTCGCTCTCGTCGCTCTCGTCCTGCTCGGCGTGCACCGTCGGCGGCCGGCGGGCCAGCACGACCGCACCGACGACGGCGATGACGAGCAGCGCCGCCGTGGCCTCGAACGCGAACAGGTAGGTCGTGAACAGCTGCTTGCCCAGCTGGGCCGGCTCCCCCGCCGGCGAGGTCGGCCCGGCGACGTGGCCCTGGATCGGCCCGACGACCTGCTTGGCCCCGCTGACCCAGTGGGCCGTGGCGGCCATGGCCAGCACGCCCCCGAGGGTGATGAGCGAGAAGACGACGGCGAGGGGACGCTGGCCCACCAGCGGCTCCACGGTGGTGTCCTCGGCCCGGTCGACGCCGAGGAACATGATGACGAACAAGAAGAGGACGACGATGGCGCCGGCGTAGACGATGATCTGCACGGCGGCGAGGAAGTCGGCCTCCTGCTCAATGAAGAGCACGGCGACCCCGAAGAGCGTCATCACCAGGCTCAGCGCGGCGTGCACCGGATTGCGCGAGGTCACCACGCCGACGGCGCCGACCAGGATCACCGCCGCCGCGGCGGCGAAGACGAGGATGTCGGGCCACGTGGCGCGCGTGGCAGCGAGCAGGGGCACGGCGTGGAGCATGGGTCAGTCGCTCCCCTCGACGGTCCCGGTCGCGGCCTTGTCGGCCTCGGCCGCGTTGGCGCTGGCCACCACCGCCGCCGCGTCGGCCTTCTGCGCCTTTGCTTCGGCCTTGGCAGCCTTGCGCGAGGCCCGGAGCTCCTTCATGCGGGCGCGGGTGGCCTCCATCTTCTTGCGGTTGGTCGCCGCGCCCTCCTTGGCCCGCCAGATGCGGCCCTGCATGCCGCGGTGGGCCAGCGGGATGTCCTCGTCGAGCAGGTGGGCCTCGAGCACCTCGCGCAGGGGCTTCGTCCCGGTGGCCTCGTCGTCGCGGTGCGCCGACTGGCCGCCCTCGGGGGCGCGCACGCCGTAGCCGAGCTCGCCCTCCCATTGGACCTGCCCCTCGTAGGCGGCGTTGCCGGAGGGGGAGGTGGCCCGCATCCAGCCCGAGGTCATGGTGTCGTCGCCCTCGCGCCAGTCCTCCCACGGGAGCTTCTTGGGCGTCCCGTCGTCGTTCACCACGAGCTCTTCCTTGGTGTAGATGGCGTCGAAGCGGTTGGTGAAGGAAAACTCGAACAGCTTGGACTCGGTGATGGCCTCCGTCGGGCAGGCCTCCACGCACATGTCGCAGTGGATGCAGCGCAGGTAGTTGATTTCGTAGACGTAGCCGTAGCGCTCGCCGGGTGACACCGGGTGGTCGGGCGGGTTGTCGAGCCCGCGCACATAAATGCAGTCGGCGGGGCACACGCCGGCGCACAGCTCGCAGCCGATGCACTTCTCCATACCGTCCTCGTAGCGGTTGAGGACGTGGCGACCGTGCTGGCGCGGCTGCTTGGGCTTCTTCTCGTCCGGGTACTTCGTGGTGACCCGGGGACGGGTCAGGTGCTGGAACGTCAGCTTGAAGCCCCCGAGGAACGACAGCTGGTCCTTGACCTCGTCGCCGACGCCCATCAGGCCTTCCCTCCCGGTGCGGGGTCAGGCACCGGCGACAACCGGGGGGCCCGGGTGACGCGGCGGCCGATGACGGGGATGATGACGTCCTCCTCGCTGCGGCCCGACCCGAGCTTGTTGGCCCGCATGAGCAGGAAGGAGGCCAGAAGCACGACGGGCAGCAGCCAGAGGCCGGCCCAGCCCCAGGCGATCACGCCCGCCACCAGCAACAGCCAGCCCAGCGTGAGCGGGATGAGCCGTTTCCAGCCCAGGTCCATCAGCTGGTCGTAGCGCAGGCGCGGCAGCGCGGCCCGGAACCAGACGTAGATGAAGCAGAACGCCACCGTCTTGAGCAAGAAGTAGATGATCGGCATGTAGATGGTCGCCCCGGGGATGTGGAAGATGTAGCCGTTGGGGCCGCCGAAGAAGAGCGTCACCACGATGGCCGACATGGTGATGGTGTTCATGAACTCGGCCAGGAAGAAGAGGCCGAAGCGGATGGAGGAGTACTCGGTGTGGAAGCCGCCCACCAGCTCCTGCTCGGCCTCGGTCAGGTCGAACGGCGGGCGGGTCAGCTCGGCCGTGATGGCGATCATGAAGAAGATGAAGGGCAGGAAGCCCAACCGGATCAGGTTCCAGTTCCAGAACCCGTTGGACTGCGAGGCCACGATGGCGCGCGTCGAGAGCGAGCCGGTCACCAACACGACCATCACCGTGGTCATGCCGAGCGCGGCCTCGTAGGAGATCACCTGGGCCGACGCGCGCACCGAACCGAGGAGCGGGTACTTCGAGCCCGAGGACCAGCCGGCCAGCATGACGCCGTAGACCGCGATGCCCGACATGGCCAGCACCAGCAGGATGCCCATCGGCGGGTCGGCCACCTGCAGCTCGAAGGTGTGGCTGCCGATGGTGATCACGCCTCCGATGGGCACCACGGTGAAGATGAGGACGGCCGGGATCACGGACAGGTACGGCGCCAGCTTGAACACGAACGCGTCGGCCCGGTCGGGCAGCAGGTCCTCCTTGAAGATGAGCTTGGTCCCGTCGGCCAGCGTCTGCAGCAGGCCCCACGGCCCGGCCCGGTTCGGCCCGACGCGGCTCTGCATGTCCGAGATCACCTTGCGTTCGAACCAGATCATCAGCGCCGTGGCGACGAGGAGCGCCACGAAGGCCACCAGGCACTTGATGATGAGGATGAGCCAGACCTCCCAGTTGAGGCCGAAGGCGAAGAGCGGATCGCCGTTGCCGCTGTCCGCGCTGTGCGTCAGCAGCTGCGATCCGAGCGATCCCGCGGAGCCGGCGGTGGAGAGCAGGGCGTCGGCGGCGATCACACGGACTCCACGCGCACGTCGGTCACGAGCTGGCGGCTGTCGATGAGCGTGGCCACCGCGTTGGGCGGCGCGCTCTCGCCGCCGGGAACGTTGAAGTCGATGGCGACGACGCCCCGGGCCACGCCCTCGTCGGATTCGGCGGCCAGGATCAGCTCGCCCCGCGCCGAACGCACCTTGACGCGGTCACCCGTGCCGGCGCCGAGACGGTCGAGGTCGTACGGATTTGCCCGCGCCACCAGCGTCGGCACGAGCGGCGTGAGCGAGGGTGAGCCCGTGACCGAGCTGCCGGCGTCGTAGAGGCGGCGGCCCGATGTGAGGCGGAGGCTGTAGCTGTCGACCTTGGGGATCTGCAGCGGCTCGTCCCCGCCGGTACCGGTCCAGGCCAACAGGGGCGGCGGGCTGCCCAGGTCGGACGGGCGCGCCGCCGCGGGGTCGCTGGCGCCGGTGCCGACGCGGGGCGGAGCACCCTGGCGCTCCACGGACTCGACGCCGGGCAGGGCCACCGGGTCGATCGGCTCGACCTCGTCGCGGTGGTCCTCGGCTCCGGTCAGCGGCACCAAAATGCCGTCGTGCGCCACGTCGGAGTGGAGCACCTGCTGGGTCAGACCGGCGTAGGCGGGCGCGGTGCGGGCGAGCTCGTCGGAGAGGTCGTTGTCACTGGCGAGACCCAGATCCGACCCGAGGGCGGCGGCAAGCTCGGCGGCGATCATCCAGTCGGGCCAGGCGAAGCCGGGCGCCGACAGCTTGGGACCCAGACGGCTGACCCGACCCTCGATGTTGGTGGTGGTGCCGGCGCGCTCGTGCGTCACCGCGCAGGGCAGCACGACGTCGGCGTGCGCGTCGACCGACTCGGACGGATGCCCCGTCACCGCCACCACGAAGTGGCCCGCACCGAGCGCCTTGGCGGCCACGGCGCGGTCGGGGAAGTCGTCCAGCGGGTCGGCACCCAGCAGCACCAGGGCGCGCACCGCCGCGTCGCCGCCGCCGGTGTCCGCGCCGCCCTCGCCCGCCATGGAGGCGAGGATCTCGGCCGTCGAGAGGCCGGGGCCGGCGGGGACGGAGCCCCAGGCGGCCGTGAAACGCGGGCGACCGGCCTCGAGGCTGACCCGTCCCGGCAGGATGCCCGGGGCGAGGCCCATGTCGAGCGCACCGAAGACGTTGCCCCGGCGCAGCGCCGGCAGGAACCTCGCCTTGGGCAGCGCGGCGGCGAGCACGCGCACGGCCTCGGCCGCCACCTCCCCCGCCTCGGCGTACGACGGCCGCCCCGCCACGACCACGACGCCCTCACCCTGGGGGTGCGACGCCAACAGGCCCCGCGCGACCTCGAGCTGCTCGGTCGTCACGGCGGCCCCTTCGGGGTGCGCGGCCAGCGCGCTCGCCGCGCCGGCGTCGCCGCCGAGCGCACGCGCCATCACCGGCGCGTCGCCCGGCCGGATGCGCAGACTCGTCCTCGCCAGCGCGCTGAGCGCAGTGGGGGCCGACGCGATCTCGATGAGCTCCGTGTCGCCGCCCACCACCGCCTCGCGCAGGCGCAGGAAGAGCACCGGCAGCTCCTCGCGCAGGTCGCCGGTCAGCGTCAGCAGCACGGGCGCCGCGCAGGCCTCGTCGATCGTCGCCCGGGGCAGTCCGAGCACCAGCTCGGCCGGCAGGCCGTCGCCCAGCTGGGCGTCCACGGAGTCGGTGCCGATCACGCCCTTGGCCAGCTTGGCCCAGGCGTAGGCGGACTCGTTGGTCAGACGGGCGCCACCGATGACGGCGACCGCGCCCGCGCCGCCGGCGTTCTTGGCCGCCGCCAGCCCGGCCGCGGCCGCGGCGAGCGCCTCACCCCAACTGACGGGGACCAGCTCGCCCTCCTTGCGGATCGCGCGGCTCGACGAGGCGGCCGTGCTCGAAGCGGCCCGTCTCGCGGGCCTCGCCGAGGAACTGGCCCCGGCTGGCGCCGAGGCTCACGACCTGTGACGCCGTGGCGGGCACGACGTCGACGGCCTCGTCGGCCACCTCGACCGGTTGTTCGGGTCCGTTGTCGACCTCGTCGCCGTTGACCGATTCGAAGGTGAAGCGGCCCTTGTCGCAGAGCCAGCCGTGGTTCACCGGATCGGAGTCGATGCCCAGCAGCCGGGTCAGGCGGTTCTGCGATGACTGCACGGCCACCCGGCACCCGACGGAGCAGGCGGTGCAGGTGGACTCGACCTGATCGAGGTCCCAGGGGCGGGCCGTGAAGCGGTAGGGCGTCGCCGTGAGCGCGCCCACCGGGCAGATCTGCACCGTGTTCCCGCTGAAGTAGGAGGAGAACGGCTCGGTGGGGAAGGTCGCGACCTCGACCCGGTCGCCGCGCCCGGCGAAGTCGATCTGGGCCTCGCCGGCGACCTCGGAGGCGAAGCGCGTGCAGCGGGCGCACTGAATGCAGCGTTCGCGGTCGAGCAGCACCAGGTCCGAAATGGCGATGGGCTTCTCGAAGTGGCGCTTCTCCTCAATGAAGCGCGTCTCCCCCGGCCCGTAGGCCAGCGTCTGGTCCTGCAGCGGGCACTCACCGCCCTTGTCGCAGACCGGGCAGTCGAGCGGGTGGTTGGCCAGGAGGAACTCGAGCACCCCGTCCTGCGCCTTCTTCACCTTCTCCGAGGTGGTATCGACCACCATGCCCTCGCCGGCCTCGATGAAACAGGCCGGCTGCAGCGTGGCGCCGCGCGGGCCTTCGACCTCGACCAGGCACATGCGGCACATGCCCACCGGCTCCATACGCGGGTGGTAGCAGAAGCGCGGGATGTAGGTCCCCGCCCGCTCGGCCGCGGCGATCAACAGCTCGCCCTTCTTGGCGGTGACCTCGCGGCCGTCCAGCGTGAAGGTGTGTGTCCCGTCGTCCACGGGCCCGGTCGCCAGCGCCTCGGTCGGCTGCGCGGTCTTGCTCGTGTCAGTCAAAGGGACATCCCCCTTCCTTCACGTGCACCAGGAATTCGTCGCGGAACATGCGGATGCCCGACGCGATGGAGGACGGGATGGACGGGCCGAGGACGCAGATGGTGGTCTGCTGCGGCGGCCAGGCCACACCGGGAGAGATGTTGTCGCACAGGTCCATGAGGAGGTCCAGATCTTCCTCGCGCCCGGCGCCGTTCTCAATTCGGTACATGATCCGCTCCAACCAGCCCGATCCCTCGCGACAGGGCGTGCACTGGCCGCAGGACTCGCGGGAGAAGAACTTGGTGATGCGCCAGGCGGCGCGCACCATGCAGGTGGCCGAATCCATGACGACGACCGAGCCCGAGCCGAGCATGGAGCCGGCGTTGCCCACCTCGTCCTGCCCCAGGGGCAGGTCCACCTGGTCCGGACCGAACCACGGGGCGGACACCCCGCCGGGAATGAACGCCTTGAGGGTGTTGGAGCCGCGGATGCCGCCACCGAGCACCGGCGCGTAGATGAGGTCGCGGAACGTGGTCTTGACCATCTCGAGCTCGTAATTGCCCGGGTTGCGCACGTGGCCCGCCAGTGCGAACAGGCGCGTGCCGGTGGAGCGGCCCGCACCCAGCGCGGCGAACGCTGCACCGCCGTTGTTCACGATCCACGGGATGTTGGCCATCGTCTCGACGTTGTTCACGACCGTGGGTTCGCCGTAGAGGCCGATGGCGGCCGGGAAGAACGGGGGCTTGATACGGGGGAAGCCGCGCTTGCCCTCGAGCGACTCGAGCAGCGCGGTCTCCTCGCCACAGATGTAGGCGCCGGCGCCGGGGTGCACCACGATGTCGAGCGAGAAGCCCGACTCGAAGATGTTGCGGCCCACCGCGCCATGGGCGTAGGCCTCGTTCAACGCCGCCTGCAGGCGCTCCAGGCCGAGGGCGAACTCGCCGCGCAGGTAGATGAAGGCCTGGCTGACCTGCAACGCGTAGGCGGAAATGAGCATGCCCTCGAGAATCTGGTGCGGATCGCCCTCAATGAGCATGTGGTCCTTGAAGGTGGCCGGCTCGGACTCGTCCCCGTTGATCACCAGGTACGTGACCGGGTTCTTGCGCAGCATCGACCACTTGCGCCCGGCCGGGAAGCCGGCGCCACCCCGACCGAGCAGGCTGGCCGCATCCACCTCGGCCGCCACCGCCTCGGGCGTCATCGTCAGGGCCTTGCGCAGCCCGGTGTAGCCGCCGGTGGCCAGGTAGCGCTCCAGGGTGTACGAGTCGTCGTAGCCGAGGCGCGCCGTCACGATCTTGGGGGCGTCGGTGAGAGCCATCAGGCCTTCTTCTCCCCGCCGGCTGCGGCGCGGGCGGCCTGCTCCTGCGCGACCGCGGCCCGCTCGGAGGCGATGGCGGCCCGGTCCGCCTCCAGGCCGACCGTCCTGCGCACCCGCACCAGGGTGCCGTGGTTGGGCACCGTGTCCGCCAGGCGGCCACGCGCAGATCCTCGACCAGCGCGTCGAAGCTCTCGGGCGTCTGCGCACCGACATAGCGGTGGTTGACCTGGACGCACGGCGTCTTGTCGCAGTCGGCCAGGCACTCCGCCTCGTGCAGGGTGAACACCCCGTCGGCCGTGGTGCCGCCGCCGCGCACGCCCAGCGTCCCCTCCGCATGCTCCAGCAGTTCGAGCGCACCGCCCAGCAGGCAGGCGATGTTGGTGCACACCGCCACCGCATAGGTGCCGACGGGCTCGGTGTGCAACATGTCGTAGAAGCTGGCGGTGCCCTGCACCTCGGCTGCCGTGACGCCGCACAGCTCGGCGATCTCCCTCACGGCGCCGGGCGTCAGCCAGCCGTCCTGCTCCTGGGCCAGGTGGCAGAGCGGAATGAGGGCCGAGCGCTTCTCGGGGTAGAGCGAGACCAGCTGCTCCGCCCGGGAGCGGATGTCCGCGTTCAAATGGGTCACCGGTCCACCTCGCCCATGACGGGGTCGACCGACGAGATCACCGCGACGGCGTCGGCCATGAGCCCGCCGCGCAGCAGCAGCGGCAGCGCTTGCAGGTTGACGAAACTCGGGCCACGGATGTGCATGCGGTACGGCTTGGACGTCCCGTCGGAGACCATGTAGCAGCCGAGCTCGCCCCGCGGGGACTCGATGGCCACGTAGACCTCGCCCTCGGGCACACGGAAGCCCTCGGTGAAGATCTTGAAGTGGTGGATGAGCGCCTCCATGCTCTCGTCGATGCGGGCGCGCGGCGGCGGGGTGACCTTGCGGTCCTGCACCCGGTAGTCGCCGGGCGGCATCATCTCGGTGATCTGGCGGATCATCTTGATGGACTCGCGGATCTCGTTGAGGCGCACCGAGTAGCGGTCGAAGTTGTCGCCGTAGGTGCCGACGATGACGTCGAAGTCGAGCTTGTCGTAGGCCAGGTACGGCATGGTGCGGCGCAGGTCCCAGGGCACGCCGGTCGAGCGCAGGATGGGCCCGGTCACCGAGAGAGCCAGCGCCTCCTCGGCCGAGATGTTGCCCACGGCCTCGGTCCGCTCACGGAAGATGGGCTGGCCGGTGAGGAGCTCGTCGTACTCGTAGCTGCGGGTGAGGATGGTGTCGCAGAGGACCTCCATGTCGTCCTCCCACCCGTCGGGCAGGTCGGCGGCGACGCCCCCGGGACGGATGTAGTTGTTGTTCATGCGCAGGCCGGTCGTCTTCTCGAAGAAGGCGAGGACCATTTCGCGCTCACGGAAGCCGTAGATCATCATGGAGGTCGACCCGAGGTCCATGCCGTTGGTGGCCATCCACATGAGGTGCGACGACACGCGGTTGAGCTCCGCCATGAGCATGCGGATCCACGTGGCGCGGGGCGGCAGTTCCACGTCGAGCAGCGCCTCGGTGGCCAGCGAGAAGACGAGCTCGTTGTGGAGCGGCGACAGGTAGTCCATGCGGGTCACGTTGGTGCAGCCCTGGACGTAGGTGAGCTCCTCGCCCTGCTTCTCCATGCCGGTGTGCAGGTAGCCGATGATCGGCTTGGTGCGCAGGACCGTCTCGCCGTCCAGCTCGAGCATCAGCCGCAGGACGCCGTGGGTCGACGGGTGCTGGGGGCCCATGTTGATGATCATGGTCTGGTCGTCGCGGCGCTCGATGTCGATGTCGCCCGGGTTGACGTAGCCGCCCTCGGGCAGGCGCAGCACGGCGCCCACCTCCTGTCGCAGCTCCCCCGCCGAGGTCGTCCCCCGGGGCATCAGCTCCTGGGCGCCCTCGGAGGTCTCGGCCACCAGCGCGCGCTCCTCGGCCTCGTAGCGCGCGGCCAACGCGGCCTCGTCGTGCTGGTCTTCCGGCTCGAGATCGTGCCGGCGGCCCTCCGTGCCGTCGTGCTCGTGGTCGCTCATCGGGGTCCCGGCGCTTCCTTGAACTGCACGGGCACCCGGCCGACGCCGTAGTCCTTGCGGAGCGGGTGGCCCTCCCAGTCCTCGGGCATCAGGATGCGGGTCATGTCGGGGTGGTCACGGAAGATGATGCCGACCATGTCGTAGGCCTCGCGCTCCATGGCGTCGGTGCCGGGATAGACCTCGGTGATGCTGTCCAAGGTGGGGTCGGACTCGGGCACCTGGACGCGGATCCGCACGCGCTGACGCGTCGAGAGCGAGAGGAGGTTGACCACCACCTCGAAGCGCTCCGGCGTGACGCCGCGGGGCAGCGTCCGTCCCGGATGCGTGAGGTAGTCCACGGCGCACAGGTCCGAGCACGTCTCGAAGCCGGCGTCCTTGAAGGCGGCCACCATCGGCTTGTAGGTGTCGCGCTGCGGGAAGGCCAATTGGTCGACCAGGCGGTCGGGCAGCCGCGGCACGTCGGGCAGGACGCCGGCGACCGATGGCGCCGGAGCGCTGGCCGGAGTGGTGCCGCTCACCGCGGTGTGGCCACGTGGACAGCGTCGGGCACGGTGGGCACCCAGCCGCCGGTGGCCTGCTCGCCGGGCGGGATGGAGCTCCCGGGACGACGGGTGATCTCGCCGGTGCGGATCTTCTCGTGCAGCGTCAGGATGGCGTGCAGCAGGGTCTCGGGCGACGGCGGGCAGCCCGGCGCGTACACGTCGACCGGCACGATCTGGTCCACGCCCTGGACGATGGCGTAGTTGTTGAACATGCCGCCCGTGGAGGCGCAGACGCCCATGGAGATCACCCACTTGGGCTCCATCATTTGGTCGTACACCTGGCGCAGGACCGGGGCCATCTTCTGCGACACGCGCCCGGCCACGATCATCAGGTCGGCCTGACGGGGTGACGCCCGGAACACCTCCATCCCGAGCCGGCTGATGTCGTAGTCGGCCGCGCCGACCGACATCATCTCAATGGCGCAGCAGGCCAGGCCGAACGTGGCGGGCCAGACACTGTTGCGGCGGGCCCACTTGACCAGGTCCTCGATGCGACCGGTCAAAAAGTTGTGCTGGAGGTCCTCGAACCCCATCGATCAGGCCGCCTCACCAGGGGTCTTCGCCGCGCTGATGCGGGTGATCGTCGACTCCGACGTGCGGCTGGGCATGCCCGACTGCAGCGTCTTCGGCGGACCCCAGGTGAGCGCCCCGTTGGAGATCAGGTAGAGAAACGACACGAACACCACGGCGGCGAACACGATGACCTCAATGAGGCCGAACGTGGCGATCTGGTGGAAGACCACGGCCCAGGGGTAGAGGAACACGATCTCGATGTCGAAGATGATGAAGATCATGGAGACCAGGTAGAAGCGCACCGGGAAGCGCTGGGGCGGCTCCTGGTCGGGAACGATCCCGCATTCGTAGGGCGCCAGCTTGGCCGCGGTCGGCTTCTTGCGCGGCGCCAGCATCGCTGACGACACCAGCGAGAAGACGGTGAAAGCGAGGGCGAGCACGCCCAAGATGAGGATCGGGAGGTACTGGACCACTGAGGTCCGTTTCTACCATGCGACTCCGTGGCCAGGCACATCCGCGTCGCTGGTCAGAGGCCCCGGCGGGGGACCTACGATGACTCCGTCATGGCTCCCGACGAGACCCCCCGGCCCGGCGCCCCCAAGAAGGCGGCGCGGACGGCGAAGTCTCCGGCGAAGAAGCAGGCGGCCACCAAGAAGGCGACCCCCTCCAAGGCGACCGCCAAGAAGGCCGCAACCCCCGCGAAAGCGGCCCGGACGACCGGCGCGGCAAAGGCGCCCCGGACCCCCCGTTCGTCCCCCACCCGTGCCACGACGGGCCGGGCACCGCGCCGGTCGGCCGATCACGTGTACGACGTGGTGATCGTCGGAGCCGGTCCCTCCGGCGCCTCGTGCGCCTTCTGGCTGGCCGAGGCGGGCTGGGACGTCGTGGTGGCGGAGAAGAAGGAGTTTCCCCGGGAGAAGACCTGCGGCGACGGCCTCACACCCCGGGCCGTGCGCCAGCTGGCAGACATGGGACTGGAGCCGGCGCTGGCCGGGTCCCACCGCTACTCGGGCCTGCGGGCGTTCGGCTTCGGGCGATCCATCGACATGCGCTGGCCGGAGCACCCGAACTTCCCCGACTACGGCTACACCATCACCCGCCACGACCTCGACGGCCTGGTGGCGGGCCACGCGGAGGCGGCCGGAGCCACGCTGCTGCAGGGCACCGAGGTGACGGCCCCCGTGGTGGACGACGAGGCCACGTCGACGGGCCCACTCCCCACGCTCCCCACGCTGACCGGGGTGACCGTGAAGGAGAAGGGCGCCACGGCCACCCGGGAGATCAAGGCGCGCTACGTGGTGGTGGCCGACGGCTCGAATTCACGGGTGGGACGGATGCTGGGCACGACCCGGCGCAGGGACCTGCCGATGGGCATGGCCCTGCGGGGCTACTACCGCTCGGAGCGCCACGACGACCCCTTCATTGAGTCGCATCTCGACATTCGCGACGCCCAGGGCGACGTGGTCCCGGGCTACGGCTGGATCTTCCCGATGGGCGACGGCCGCATCAACGTGGGGGTCGGGCTGCTGTCCACGGATCAGCGCTGGAAGGGCTTGAACACGAGCCACCTCATGGACGCCTTCGTGGAGTACGCCCCGGAGTCCTGGGGGATCCGGCCGGAGACGAGCCTGGGTCCGCCCACGGGCGGCAAGCTCCCCATGGGCCTGTCCGTGGGCCCGCGGGCCGGCGGGAACGTGCTCATCGCGGGCGACGCCGGGGGCGCCATCAACCCGTTCAACGGGGAGGGCATCGCCTACGGCTACGAGACGGGACGGCTCGCCGCCGCCGCACTCGGTCACGCCCTCAGCGGCGAAGGCGCAGGCGCGCTGAGCGCCTACGACGACGAGCTGGCGGCGGCGTACGGCCCCTATTACAAGGTGGCGCGTGCATTCGTGCACCTGATTTCGAACCCCGAGGCGATGCGGCTGTGTGTCGGCCTCGGCATGCGCTCCGAGCTGCTCATGACGCAGCTGCTGCGCATCATGGCGAACCTCATGCGGCCCGACGCGGCCGGGCCGGCCGAGCTCGGCTTCCGTGCGATGGAGTTCGTCTCGCGCCTCCTGCCCGACGACGACGGGCTGGACCCGGCCGCCTGACCCCGACGCGGGCCCTTCAAGGGCTCACGCGGTAGTGCAGCTGGGCGATGCCACCGCCGGTACGCCGCTCGTCGAGCAGTTCGAAGTCACGCCGCGCGCCGACGGGAAGCGTGCGTTTGCCGCCCCCGAGCACCACCGGCCAGAAGAAGAGATGGCACTCGTCCACCAGACCGGCCTCGAGGGCCTGCACGGCGACACCGGCGCCCCCCACCGTGAGATCGCGGGGTGCGTCCGCCTTCAACCGCCGGATCGCCTCGGCGTCGAACTCCCGCTCCAGAGTGGTCCTCCCGCTCGCCACGGAGGCGAGCGTCGTGGAGTAGACGACCTTGTCGGCCGCTTTCCAGGTGTTGGTGAACTCGACGATCCAGGGTGGCTGGTCGGACACGGGAGCGGTCTCCCAGTAGACCATCGCCTCGTACATGCCGCGCCCGTAGAGGTAGGTGCCGACCTGGCGTTGGATGTCGTTGATGAGACCGAAGTATTCCTCGTCGGGGTCACCCCAGCTGATGTCTCCGTCCGGGCCCTCGATGTACCCGTCGAGCGACGTGTTCGCCACGTAGATGAGCTTGCCCATGGTTGGTGCCTCCCGTTGGACGCCGGAGCGAAGCTACTGCGAGGCGGGACGCCCGGAAGTGGGCGGCCCGCGTCTAGGTGGCGATACCCACGATCGGCGCGTTGAGCTTGATGCTCCCGGTCGAACCCAGGAACGGCGGCACCCCGCCGGCCGGGAAGGCAAACACGCCCCCGTCGGAACCGGACAGGTAGTAGCCCCCCGCTGTCGTCGTCATGCCGACGATGGGCTTGTTCAACTTGAGCGAGCCGGTCGAGCCCGAGAAGGGCGGTCCTCCGTTCGCGGGGAAGGTGAAGATGCCTCCGTCGGAGGCCACCAGGTAGTAGCCGCCCCCGACCGGAACCGCCATGCCCACGATCGGCTGGTTGAGCGGCTTGCCACCCATGGAGCCGGCGAAGACCGCATTGCCGTAGGCGAAGATCCCACCGTCGGAGGCCACCAGGAAATAGCCCAACCCGTTGGACGTGGCCGCCACGCCGACGATTGGCTTGTTGAGCGGGATGCTGCCCGTGGAGCCGAAGAACTGCGCGTCGCCGTACGAGAAGATCCCGCCGTCGGAGGCGACCAACCAGTAGCCCGCGCCGTCGGCGGTCACGGCCATGCCCACGATCGGCTTGTTGAGCCGCATGCCCCCGGTGGAGCCGTAGAACTTGGCCGAACCGAAGTTGAAGACGCCTCCGTCGGACGCCACGAGGTAGTAGCCGTCACCCCCCGGCATGACGGCCATGCCCACGATGGGAGCGTTCAGGTGCGTGCCGCCCATGGAGCCCAGGAAGGGTGCGCCGGATCCGTAGTTGAACACCCCTCCGTCCTGGGCGACGAAGCGATAGCCGGACCGCGCAATCGGAGCGGACGCCGCGAACGCCTCGTAGGTGCTCCCGTTGTAGGCGGCACCGACGCCCACGCAGGCCCAATTGTTCAGGCAGTCCACGCCGTTGAAGTAGCTCGTGTTCGGGCTGGTTGCGCTGTTCGGCGTCGGGGGTGCCGCCCACGTCTGGCCGTCCCAGGTGAGGGCCAGCGTGGCGTACGTGTCTCCGTTGTCGTCCAGGTAGCTGTATCCCACCGCGGTGCACGAGGTGGCACTGAAGCAGCTGATCCCGTCGACGGCGGCGCCGACGCCGGAGGTGGTGGGCAAGGTTGCCTGCGACCACGACGATCCGTTCCATACCTCCACCAGCGGCGACTCTCCCACGTAGCTGAGGCCGGAGTTCTGGTAGTACTCGCCCCCGCGGTGCAGAACGATGCGCCGACGCAGGAGACCGCGTTGAAGATGTTGTCGTCGATCGGCGCCGGCTGGTCGATCGGGCTCGACTCGGACCAGCTCGAACCATTCCACTGGTATGCCAAGACGATCTGCCCGCCCGACGCGTCGACGAATCCCACGGCCATGCAGCTCGTGGTCGTGCCGCACGAGACAGAAGTGAGGTTGGGAACGGACTGGCCCGCCGCAGGCGTCAGCGTGGTCATGGTCCAGGTGGTCCCGTTCCACTGCGCAAAGAGGGCCTGCGCGCTGACCGAGGCACCGGCAGCCACGCAGAAGGAGGTGTTCAGGCACGACACGCCGTCGAAGTAGGCCGCGGTGCTCGGCGACGCCACGTTCACGATGGAGAATTGCGTGCCGTCCCACTGCTCTATGAGCGTCTCGCTCATGTCGTTCTGGATGTCGGTCTGGCCGACGGCGACGCACCAGGTCGCGCTGACGCACGAGACGCCTTGCAGCTGACTGCCGGGATTGGGCGGTTGCTGGACCTGGACGCTCGCCCAAGTAGACCCGTTCCACACCTCGGCGGCCGGCTGGCTGGTGGATTGGGTGCTGACGTTGACGGCGCCGACCGCCATGCAGAAGGTGGACGTGACGCACGAGACCCCGTTCTGGTCCGAGTCCAGTGATGCGGACACGTTCGGGGTCACGGTCCAGGTGGACGCCGTGACCGTGGCGGGCACGGAGATGGGGGCGGCCGACGCCGGAGAGGATCCCAGCAGCGGCACCGCCGCCGCGAAAACGAGTCCGACGAGCATGACGACCGAACGGATCGCGTAACGCATGAAGGGTCCTCCCGGGGTGGCGCCACAAGGCGGGTCAGCGTTCGGCGACCCTAGGCCACCCCGGTTGGAGAAACGGGGATCTCGAACCCGGCGCCCCATCCCGTCATCGTGATGGGGCCGGACGCGGTGATCCGCTCCTTCTGATCAGCTGACTTCGGCCGCGGACTCCCCCGCCGCCTCGACGACCCGCGCCAGGATCTCCTCGTCGTGGGCCATGCCGGGAAACATGATCTCGTAGGCGCCCGGCGCCAGCGCCACGCCCCGGCGCAACATGGCATAGAAGAACCGCGCGTAGGTGTCGCCCGCGGCGATGGCGCGTGCGCTCTCGTAGTCGGACGGCGGTGCCAGTGGACCGTCCGCCGCCGGCGCGACGAAGAGCCCGGCCAACGGCCCGACCGTCGGGACCGCGACCGCCAGCCCTCCCGCCGCCACGGCTGACTCGAGGTCCTTGGCGAAGAGGGCCACCCGGGCGGCCAGGGCCTCGTAGTCGGCAGGACCCACCGCCTGCAACACCGCCAGCCCCGCCGCCGTGGCCAGTGGGTTCCCCGACAGTGTCCCCGCCTGGTAGACGGGCCCGCCGGGCGCCAACTCGCTGAGCAGCGCGCGCGACCCTCCGAAGGCACCCACGGGCAGCCCGCCGCCGATGACCTTGCCGAAGCACCAGAGGTCGGGCGTCACGCCCGACCACCCGGTCGCCCCGGCGGGTCCGAGCCGGAAGCCGGTGATGACCTCGTCGAAGATGAGGAGGGCGCCGCTGGCGCTGCAGGCCGCGCGCAGTCCCTCGAGGAACCCCGGGGCGGGCGGCACCAGGTTCATGTTGGCCGCCACCGGCTCGACGATCACACAGGCCACCCGCTCGTCGACCTCGGGCACCACGTTGTACGGCACGACTTCGGTGTCGGCGACGGCACCGGCGGAGACGCCGGCCGAACCGGGCAGGCCGAGCATCGCCACGCCGCTGCCGCCACCGGCCAGCAGCCCGTCCGAGTGGCCGTGATAGCAGCCGTCGAATTTGATCACGCGGTCCCGTCCCGTGGCACCGCGGGCGAGGCGTACCGCGCTCATGGCCGCCTCGGTCCCCGACGAGACGAGGCGCACCTGCTCGCACCCGGGGACGCGGGCACAGATCGCCTCGGCCAGAAGCACCTCACCGGGCGTCGGCGCGCCGTAGGTGGTGCCACGGGCGGCAGCCTCGGTCACGGCTCGGGTGACGACGGGGTGTGCGTGCCCGAGCAAGACGGCGCCGTACGACTGCACCAGGTCGAGGTAGCGGTTGCCCTCGACGTCGACGACGTAGGCGCCCTCACCCGACGCCACCGTGTACGGCGTCCCCCCGACGGAGGCGAAAGAGCGGACGGGCGAGTCGACCCCGCCCGGGATCACGCGCTGCGCCCGGGCGAACCAGTCCGCGTTCGACACCGGGACCGGATCAGCCACCGAGCGCCTCGGCGACCTCGGCGGCGAAGTAGGTGAGGATGAAGTCGGCTCCGGCGCGCTTGAGCACGGTGAGCTGCTCGAGGGCCACCGCCGGACCGTCGATCCACCCGGCCGCCGCGGCCGCCTTCACCATGGCGAACTCGCCGCTCACGTGGTACGCCGCCAGCGGCACCGACACGTGCGGGCGCGCCGTCGCGAGCACATCCAGTGACGTCATGGCCGGCTTCACCATGACCATGTCCGCCCCCTCGGCCACGTCCTGCTCGATTTCGGCCAGCGCCTCGCGCCCGTTGCGCGGGTCCTGCTGGTAGGCCCGGCGGTCACCGCCGCCGGCGATCGTGACGTCGACCGCGTCGCGGAAGGGGCCGTAGAGCGCGGAGGCGTACTTGGAGGCGTAGGCCAGGATGGCGATCCCCTCGTGCCCGCCGCCGTCCAGCGCGCTCCGGATGGCGGCCACTTGCCCGTCCATCATGCCGCTGGGGGCCACCACGTCCGCGCCGGCTTCGGCCTGGGCCACGGCGATGCGCTGGTACAGCTCGAGCGTCGGGTCGTTGAGCACCTCGCCCGCGGGCCCGAGGACGCCACAGTGCCCGTGATCGGTGTACTCGTCGAGGCAGAGGTCGGCCATCAGGACCAGCTCGTCGCCGACGGCGTCGCGTACGGCGCGCAGTGCGACCTGCACAATGCCGTCGCGGGCCCAGGCGCCGCTCCCCTGGGCGTCCTTCTGTTCCGGCACGCCGAAGAGGATCAGACCGGGCACACCCAGCGAGACCAGCCGCTTGGCCTCCACGACGAGGGAGTCGAGCGAGTGCTGCACCTCGCCCGGCATCGATGCGATGGGCCTCGGCTCCGCCGTGCCCTCCCGCACGAAGAGCGGAGCGACGAGGTCGTCGGGACTCAGGCGCGCCTCGGCCACGAGCCGGCGCAACGCCGCCGTCCGACGGAGCCGGCGCATCCGGCGCACGGGGAAGCTGCCCAGGGCGGGCGCGGAACTGTCCTCGGCCATCCGTCCAGCCTACGGGCCCGTGTCGGGCCGGGGGCCCAGCTCCCCGATCAGCTCGTCGACCATGCCGCGGGCGGAGGCGCCCCACGCTTCGTGCACGCCGGCGAACCCGGCCGCCCGCGCCGCCGCGGCCGTCGTCGGGCCGATGCACACGACGTGGCCCGGGGGCGGCACCGGGTCGCCGGACGCGGTGCGCAGTGCGAGGAATGCCCGCACCGTCGAGGGAGCGGTGAACGTCACGGCGTCGGCCGCGGCCACCCGCGCCAGGAGCTCCGGCTCGGGTGCGGCCCGCAGCACGGTGCGGTAGGCCTCGACCCGGTGGACGTCCCAGCCCTTGTGGCGCAGGCCGGCGGGAATGGTGTCCGGCGCCCGGTCGGCACTGGGGAACAGGACGCGTCGCGTGGCGTCGCCGGCTTCGCCGGCGTCCGGGAACTCCTCGACCAGCCCCCGCGCGCTGTGCTCGGCCGGCACCAGGTCGGGCTCGACGCCGCCGGCGCGCAACGCGTCGGCCGTCGCGGGCCCGACGGCCGCCACCAGCACCCCTGCCAAGGCGCGTGCGTCGCGCAGCACACCCACGAAGCGGTCCACCGCGTTCACCGACGTCAGCACGACCCACTCGTTGTCCTGCACCGCGGCGGCCGCGGCACGCAACGCGGCGCCGCCGTCCTCGGGATCGACCTGGCGGACGAGCGGCAGCTCCAATGCGGTGGCACCCGCCCGTTCCAGCGCGTCGACCAGCCCGCGGGCGCGCTCGCCCGTGCGCGTCACCACCACCGTGCGCCCCGCCAGGGGCCCACTCCCGCCGGCCGGCCCATCGTCCGATCCCAGGGCGGCCACGGGGCCGATCACGATGACGGCGGGCGGGCCCAGGTCGACGTCGGCCAGCCCGGCCAGCGTCGTCCGCGCCACACGCTGGGCGGCGGTCGTCCCCCGCGCCACGACGGCGACGGCGGTGTCCGGCGCCCGGCCACCCGCGATGAGGGCGGTGGCGATGGCGGCGCGGTTCGTCATGCCCATGAGGATCACCAAGGTGCCGCCGACGCGCGCCAGCGCTTCCCAATCGTGTGCACTCGTCCCGTCCTCGGTTCCGACCCGCCCCGTGACCACGGTGACGGAGGCGGCGACGCCGCGCTGCGTCACCGGAATGCCGACGGCGGCCGGAACACCGAAGGCGGACGTGACCCCGGGGACGACCTCCCAGGCGACGCCCGCCCGTGTGAGGGCGGTCGCCTCCTCCCCGCCGCGGCCGAAGAGGAAGGGGTCCCCTCCCTTGAGGCGGACGACGACCGCGGACGACCGCCCGTGCTCGACCAGGAGGCGGTCGATCTCCTCCTGCCGGCCCGCACCGCCCGCACCGCCCGCACCGCCCGCACCGCCCCCACCGCCCGCAACGCCGGCCGGGGATTCCGGATCCTTGCCCACGTCGATGACGAGCGCCGACGAGGGCACCAGATCGAGCAGCGCGGGGCTGACGAGGCGGTCGTGCAGGACGACGTCGGCCCGCGCCAGCAGGGCGGCGCCCCGCCGGGTCAACAGCCCGGGGTCCCCCGGCCCGGCGCCGACCAGGTAGACGGTCACGCCGCGCCGTCCGGCAGATCGTCGAGATCGTCGAAGCCCTCGATGGCGGCGCCGCCACCCTCGAGGAGGGCACGGGCCACGTCCGCACCGACCGCCTCGGGGTCCTCCCCGCGTCGGGTCATGCGGATGACGGTGTGCCCGTCGCCGCTGGCCACCAACCCGGTCACCCGGAGCACGCCGCCCTCGCCGCCGTCGCCGAGCACGTCGCCGCCATCCCCGCCGTCCCCGTCGGGCTCGGCGAAGGCGCCCACCGGCACCGTGCAACTCCCACCGAGCACGGCCAGGACGGCGCGCTCGGCCCGCAGCGCGCGGTGGCTCGGCGCGTGGTCGATCGCCGCCAGCAGCGCCCGGGTCGCGGCGTCGTCCGCCCGGCACTGCACCGCGATGGAGCCCTGGCCCGCCTGCGGCAGCACGTCGAAGGGGTCGAGCACGTCGCGCACCTTGTCCACCCAGCCCAGCCGCTCCATGGCCGCCATGGCGACGACCACGGCCGAGACCGAACCCTCCTCGGCCACGGCGACGCGGCGGGCCATGTTCCCCCGCAGGTCCGTGAACACCAGGTCGGGCCGCAGCGCGGCCAGCTGGGCGCGGCGCCGGGCCGACCCGGTGGCGACGAGGCCGCCCGCCGGCAGACCCGCCAGAGTGCAGCCCACGAGGCCGTCACGCGGGTCGGCCCGTCGGGGCACCGCGCCCAGCACGAACGGTGCGGGCATCACCGAGGGCATGTCCTTGGCCGAGTGCACGGCGGCGTCGGCCCGCCCATCGGCCACCGAGGCCTCCACCTCGGTGACGAAGACACCCTGTCCGCCGATGGCGTCGAGCGATGCCGTGACGTCGCGGTCGCCCTGCGTGCGCACGACGACCTGCTCGAGCACCAGGTCGGGGTGGGCCTGGCGGAGGAGCGCGGAGACCAGCTCGGTCTGGCGCAGGGCCAGCGGCGAGCCGCGGGTGGCCAGGCGCAGGGTTCCCATGGCCCGACTATCCCATGGCCGCGACTACAGGTCGAAGAGGATGCGCAACGCCTCGACGAGCCGCTCGCCGCGGGGGGTACCGGCCGTCTCCTTCAAGAGCATGGTGGGCTCGTGCAGCATCTTGGCCAGGGCGGCCCGCGTGGCGGCGTCCACGTGGTCCCACTCCTCCTCGCTCAAGTCGGCCAGCTGCGCCCGGTGGCGCTCCAGCTCGGCCACGCGGAGGGCTTCCAGCCGGGACCGCAGCGACGCGATGACCGGGGCGGCGCCACGCTGGCGGCTGGCGCTGCGGTAGCGCTCGACCTCGGCGGCCACAATGGCGCGGGCGGCCACCGACTCCTCGGCCCGGACGTCGAGGGCGCGGGCCACCGAGACGCTCAGCGCGTCCATGTCGAGGAGCGTCACCCCGTCGAGCGCGCGCACCGACGGCTCCACGTTGCGCGGGACCCCGAGGTCGATGACGAGCAGGGGACCCCGCACCCCGGCGAAGGCGGACGCAGCCAGCACGTGCGACTCGGCCGCCACGGCGCTCAGCACCACGTCGGCGTCGGCCAATTCGGCCGCGACGTGCTCGAGCGACGCCGCCCGCATGGCGAACGGGCCGGTGGCGGCCTGGCGCACCAGGTCCTTGGCCCGCGCCGCCGAGCGGTTCACCACCACGACGCTGCCCGGCGCGTCGTCGGCCGGGATGTCCGACAGGGCGCGGCACACGCCGAGGCCCATGTCGCCCGCACCCACGACCACCACACGGGCGGCGCGGAGCCCCGCCCCGTCCTCCCCGCGGGCGACGGTGACGGCGGCATAGGCGAACGAGGTCGTCCCGCGCGAAATGCCGGTCTCGGTCCGCACGCGCTTGCCCGTCTGCAGCGCGTGGCGGAACAGCGCGGAGAGGACCGGCCCGCACGTCCCCTCCTCCCGCGCCCGCTCGAAGGCCCGGCGCACCTGGCCGACCACTTCGGTCTCTCCCGTCACGACGGACTCGAGCCCGGAGGTGACCGAGAACAGGTGGGACGTGACGTCGTCGTCGAAGCGGACGGTGGCATGCGCCGACAGGTCCTCGACCGAGAGGTGCGACTGCTCGGACAGGACGTCGTAGATCTCCGCCACGGCATCGTGGAAGCGGTCGACCACCGCGTAGACCTCGGTGCGCAGGCAGGTCGAGAGCACGACCGCCTCCTCGACGTTCTTGCGGTTGTCGAGGGCGCGCAGCGTCTTGTGCAGGTCGCCGTCGGGGATGGCCGCCGCCTCGAGGAGGGGCAGCGGGGCTTGCGTGTGCTGGAGCCCTATGACGACGACGGACACTCGGTTCCTTCCTGGGTCGGCTCACAATTGTGCCGGTCCCGCCCTCCAGAGTGCCAGTCGCCGGCCGCCGAGCAGGACGGCGCCGCCGTCAAGCCGGTTCCGAACGCTGGGAAAGGCCCACCGAGCGCATGACGGGGGCGTGGGCTTCTGCCACCCCGGAGTCCTCCTGGCGCGACCGGTAGAAACCCAGGACCTGCAGCTCAATGGAGAGGTCCACGTAGCGGAGATGGACCGTCGGGGGCACGGTGAGCACCCGCGGGGCGAAGTTGAGCAGTGAGGTGACGCCCGACCGCACCAGCAGGTCGGCCACGCCCTGCGCCGCCCAGCCCGGCGTGGTGATGACGCCGATGTGCGGGCGATCGGCCGGGCGCAGCGTGGCGATCTCGTCCATGTGCCGCACGCGGATGCCGCGGATCTCCTCGCCCACCACGGCCGGGTCGACATCGAAGAGCGCGGTGACCTGGCAGCCGCGGGAGGCGAAGCCGGCCGAGTTCGTGAGGGCGCGACCCAGGTTGCCGATCCCGACGACGGCCACCGACCAGTTCTCGTCCACCCCGAGCGCGCGGTCGATCTGCGCGATCAGGAATTCGGGGTCGTAACCCGAGCCCCGGGTGCCGAAGGAGCCCAGCAGCGAGAGATCCTTGCGCACCTTGGAGGCGTTGACCCGGGCCAGCTCGGCCAGCTGCTCCGACGACACCGTCCGGCTTCCGGCGCGCACCAGCTCAGCCAGGATGCGCTGGTAGATGGGCAGCCGCACCACCGTGGCCTCGGGTATCCGCCTCGGTGTGACGGCGCCGTCGGAACTCCGGCGGTCGTCGTTCACTGCGTCGGATGGTACCGAGGGGGCTCCCGGCGGCACCAAACCGCCGAACGGGGCCTCACCAGGCCAGGACCAGCAACTCCCCCGCGGCGACGTTGAGCCAGCCCGCCGCCGACGCCTCCCGGGCCACCACGGCCAGATGCCCGTTGGCGTCGACCAGCAGGCCGAACTCCCCCTGTTCGAGCTGGCCGAACGCGTCGACGCAGCGCAGCCGGACCCCGTCGGGCACGAGCGAGTGCGGCAACCGGTCGGGGTCGGCGCCGCCCGACCCGGTCCGGGTCGCCAGTTCGATGGACCCACGGCGCGGAATGCCGGCGACCCGGGCGTCGGCCACGGTCGCCGCCAGCTGCAGGTTCCCGAAGCGGTCGACCCACGTGACCTCGGCCCGCAGGCAGGCGCGTCCGTCGTGCAGGCGACCCTGCTCGACGACGCCGCCGATCAGCCGCGCCAGGGAGGCCGGGTCGATCGGCTCACCGAGATCCTCGAGCACGGCGCCGGCGCAGAGGGCGGCCGCAGCCGGTGCGAACAGGTCGCGCCCGTCGAATGTGGCGCCGCGGTCGGGCGGCAGCGGCGGGCGCGTCAGCTCCACGACGCGGGCCACCGGCGCCTCCGCCGCGGCCTCGGCCGCGGCGACGAGCAACCCGTTGTCCGGGCCGACAAAGGCCAGCGCCGCGCCGGTGGGGAGCTGTACCTGGACGCCGATGCCGCGTCGGGCGGTCCCGACCCCGGGGTCGACCACGCCCAGCACCACCCCGGGCCCGAGGAACGGCACGGCCCGCTCGAGCGTGTGGCTCCCGGCCCGCACGTCGTAGGGCGGGATGTGGTGCGTCAGGTCCACGACCGTCGTCCCCGGCGCACGCGCCGCGATCACGGCGTGCACCACACCGACGAACTCGTCCACGGTGCCGAAGTCGGAGAGGAAGAAGACGGTGCGGGGGGGCTCGCTCGTCACGCTTCCACGCTCAGCGCTGCAGGTTGCGCGATCGTTCGGTGGCGGCCGCTACGGCTTCCATGAAGGCCGAGCGCACGGCGCGGGCCTCGAGGGCGCGGATGCCGGCCGCGGTGGTCCCGGCCGGCGACGTCACCATGGCGCGCAGCGCCTCGGGATCGTGCCCGGTCTCGTGGAGTAGCGCGGCCGAGCCGCGCATCGTCTCGACGACGAGGGTGCGGCTGACCTCGCGGCTGAGCCCCATCTGCACGCCCGCCTCGAGCAGCGCCTCCGCCACCAAGAAGAAGTAGGCGGGACCGGAGCCGGAGAGGCCGGTGACCGCATCGAGCAGGCGCTCGGGCAGGCGCACGACCGATCCGACGGCGGAGAGCACGTCCTCGGCCCAGGCCAGGTCCTGCGAGGTGGCGAAGGAGCCACCCGCCATGGCGGTGACGCCCGCGCCGACGAGCGCGGGCGTGTTCGGCATGGCGCGCACGACCGCCGGCTCGCCGCCGAGCGCCGCCTCCAGGCGGAGCGCGGGCACGCCGGCGACAATGGAGAGCAGGCGGGTCACGCCGGTGGCCCCCAGTGCACGGCAGGCCGCTTCGGCCACGTCGGGCTTCACGGCCAGGACGGCGCCGGCCAGACCCTCGCCGCGGTCCTCGAGCAACCCGGGCTCGGGCGCCGCCACCACCGGCAACCCCGGGAACGCCTCGGTCAGCTCGCGGCGGCGCTGCGCCAGCGGCTCCACCACGGCCAGCGCGCCGGGCGCCCCCCAGTCGGAGCGCAGAAGGCCCTGCAACAGGGCGCCTCCCATCTTCCCGCCGCCGACGATGAGCAGGGTGGCCACGTCCGCGACGTTACCGAGCGCGCGGGCGCCCCGTGAGCGGCGAGCGCCGACGTCAGCGACGGGGGCGCCGCCGGTAGGTCGAGGGGTGGGCCAGGGTCATCGCCGTCGGGAAGTGGTCGTCGGTGTAGACGACCGACGCCCCGGCGATGCGGTCCAGCTCCTCCTCGTCGACCAGGCGGGCCGGCACCCGGCCCACGAGATACACCGCGTCCTCGGGCCCGAGCGCGAAGGCCATGCCGAAGAGCTGGCTGTTGCGCCGCAGCAGGTAGGCGAAGACCTCCTCCTTGTGCTCCTCGGGCGCGGGCATGAACTGCGCCTCGTGCCAGAGCGTGCGCTGCTTGAGCGTGAGCCACACCGTGATGAAGTCCTTCTCCTCACCCTTGAAGCGGAGATACCACTGGAACGACGCGGTGCGGTCGGTCACCTCCTGGCGCTCGGCGGCCACCAGCGGACCGTCGGCCACCAGCTCGCGCGCCGCCCAGGCATCGATGCAGGCGACGGCCGCCGCCATCTCCTCGTCAGCGGGGAGGTCGACGCTCGGCACGGTCGGTCTGGCGCGGGGCCCCGAGCGGGGCGCTCAGCCGCACTCGACGAGCCGGCCCGCGGCCAGCTCGTCGTGCAGCTCGACCAGCGTGCGCGCCGCGGCCCGCCAGGTGTAGAGGCGAGCCCGCAGCACCGAGGCGGTGCAGAGCCGCTCGGCCGCCAGCGGCTCGTCGACCACCCGCTGCACGGCATCGGCATAGGCCACCGGGTCGGGATCGTCCACCAGGTAGCCGGTGTGCCCGTGATCGACCAGCGTGGTCAGCCCGCCGACCGCAGAGGCCACGACGGGGATCCCGCAGGCGGACGCTTCCAGCGCCACCAGACCGAACGACTCGGAGCGGCTCGGCACGATGCACACGTCGGCCGCCCGGTAGTACGACGAGAGCAGCTCGTGCGGCTGGGGGTCGACGAAGTGCACGTGGGCGCCCACGCCGCGGGCGTCGGCCACGTCGTAGAGGCTCTGCAGCGACTTCTCTCCGTGGGGGCCGCTGGGGCCGCCGACGACCACCAGGCGGTACGGCTCAGGGCTGCGCTGACGCAACTCGGCCAGGGTCTCGATGGCGACATCGGCGCGCTTGAGCGGTTGGATGCGTCCGACGAAGAGGAGGAGCCGCCCGTCGAGCGGCAGACCGAGGGCGCGGCGGGCTTGCGGCCGGTGGCCGGGACCGAAGAAGGCGTGGTCGACGCCGGGGGGCACGATGCGGATGCGCCCGGGGTCGCCGCCGTAGAGCGACGCGATCTGGTCGGCCTCGACCGTGCAGGACGCCAGGACGGCGTCGGAGCAGTCGATGATGGACGCCTCGGCCTCGGCCCGTCGGTGCGGCATGTCGGCCTCGACCTCTTCGGGCATCGTCTCGGCCTTGACGCGGTCGAGCGTGTGGAACGTGCAGACGAGCGGGAGGTTCAACTCGTGCTTGAGCACGTGACCCGACAGCCCCGACAGCCAGTAGTTGGCGTGGATGGACGTGTACGGCACGCCACCGCCGGCGTGTGCGGCGGCCATCCGCTCGAGCACGCCCGCCGTGAACTCGTCCACCACGGCCGGGAGCGACTCCTTGGGCAGCGCCTCCAGTGGCCCGGCGGGGACGTGGTGCACCCGCAGGCCGGGCTCGACGTCGACGACGGGAGGGAGATGGGGCGACCAGGCCCTGGTGAAGACGTCGCAGGCCACGTCGGAGCGGGCCAGGGCCGAGGTCAGCTCCCGGACATAGACGTTCATGCCGCCGCCGTCGCCCGTCCCGGGCTGGGCCAGGGGGGACGTGTGCAGGGAGAGGACGGCGAGCCGGCGCATGGCGCTCAGAGCCTACCGGGGGTCGGGAAACACCCTCCGGCCAGGGCACGGGCCGGGGCCAAGAGGATCGGACCGCTCAGGCGGAGGCGCGCGCGGCCGGGCCCGCTGAGTCGGCCGGGACCGCGGCCGGGCCGGGGCCGGACTCGGCTGCGTGCCCTGCGTGGTCGTGGGCGTGGTCGTCCGCGCGCACCCGCTCGTCCTCGTGCTCGCGCCGGAACGACAGGTAGATCCGCACCAGCGCCTGCTTGTGCTCTTCGCTGATCGACTGGTCCGCCATGATCGCCCGGGTCAGGTCCGGCGTCCCGGTCGGGGCCTCCAGGATGCCCGCCTGCACGTAGAGCGTCTCGGCGGAAATGCGCAGTGCCTTGGCGATCTGCTGGAGGATCTCGGCCGAGGGCCGGCGCAGCCCGCGCTCGATCTGGCTCAGATAGGGATTGGAGATGCCGGCCAGCTCGGAGAGGCGACGCAGCGACAGCCGGGCGGTCCCCCGCTGCTCACGGATGAAGGAGCCGAGGTCGAGCCAGCGGTCTTTCGGGTCCGTGCTCACTCTTGCAAGCGTACCGCCCGGGACGGACGCGGCGGCGTCGGACGGGTCACACGGCGCAGGTCGTACGGCGGTTGGATCCTCGGTTGTGTCCGGGCCCCCTTCGGGTATGGTCCAGCACGGAGCCACAAGCCACCACGACGACCAGCCCCGAGGAGATCCACCATGGCCGAGTACACCCTCCCCGACCTGCCCTACGACTACGCCGCGCTGGAGCCCCACGTGTCGGCCCAGATCATGGAGCTGCACCACGACAAGCACCATGCCGCCTACGTCGCCGGGGCCAACCAGACGCTCGAGAAGCTGGCGGCCGCCCGCGACAAGGACGACTTCGGCGCCATTGTGGGCCTCGAGAAGACGCTGGCGTTCCACGTCTCGGGGCACGTCCTGCACTCCATCTTCTGGAAGAACCAGAGCCCCGACGGCGGCGACAAGCCCGACGGCGCACTGGGCTCGGCCATCGACGAGCACTTCGGGTCCTTCGACAAGTTCAAGGCGCATTTCACGCAGGCGACCTCGACGATCCAGGGGTCGGGCTGGGGCGTGCTGGCCTACGAGCCGCTGGCCGGGCGCCTCATCGTCGAGCAGGTGTACGACCACCAGGCCAACGTCGGCAACGGCTCCGTCCCGCTCCTCGTGTTCGACGCCTGGGAGCACGCGTTCTACCTGCAGTACAAGAACGTGAAGGCCGACTTCTTCGCCGCCCTGTGGAACGTCGTCAACTGGTCCGACGTGGCCGGCCGGCTCGACGCGGCCAAGAAACTCTCCATCCCGGGCTGAGCGGGCCCGGCCGCACGGTCGGCGCGGCCCCGGCCGTGCGGTGCTCCGGTGGGATCAGGCCGTGCTCAGGTGCTGCCCGCAGGCGCGCCGGGCGGGGTCGCGCTCGAGGTCGGCATCGGGGATGGGCGCGCCGCAGGTGTCGCACTGCCCGTAGGTGCCGGCGCTCAGGCGCTCGAGGGCCTGGTCCACACCGTCGAGCACGGTGGCGGACCGGGTCAGCTCCGTTTCGTAGCGCTCCTCCACGGTGGAGCAGGGTAGCGCCCGGATGGTGGTCTGCCGCGGCCGGCCGGCGGGTCGTCGGGCGGCCCAGCTTGTTTAGGGGTTGCGATCCGGGGGCAGAGGTATCGCAACCGGTATGAACGGCCCTGATACTCCGGGGGGAGAGCCCGCGGCCACGACACCCACCGCCGACCCGCCGGCGGCTGCCTTCACGCGCACCTACCCCGCCACGGGGGCGGCCGTCGGCCAGGCCCGCCGTTTCCTGCTCGGCGTCCTCCCGACCGGCACCGCCGCCGAAGACGCCGATGCCCTGGTGCTCATGCTGTCGGAGTTGGCCACCAACGCCGTGCAGCACGCCGCCACCGAGTTCGCGGTGACGGTGCGGGTCACGGTGGGCGGCGGCGGGCGCGTCGTCGTCGAGGTGCGCGACAGCGCTCCCGGATTCCCGGCACCGTCGGAACAGCGCGCCGACGCGCCGCACGGGCGCGGCCTGCACATTGTGCAGGGACTGGCGGACACCTGGGGCGTCGAGATGCGGCGCGACCGACCGGGCAAGACGGTGTGGTTCTCGTTGCCCCTGTCCGCCCCGTCCCACGACGACGAACGACGCGCCGTCCCGACGGCGTCACCCCGGCAGCCGCTGGTGCGCTTCGACGGGGCAGAGGGCGGAACGGCGCCCACCCCGGCGCGGCCCGACGTCGCGCCCCCGACGCCCGGCGCCGAGCCTCCGTGGCCTGTCCCGGGCGTGCGGGTCGTGCTCGACGGCTTGCGCGACGCGGTCGTGGCCACGGACGGCGAGGGCACCATCCGCTATGTCAACAGGGCGGCCGAGGAACTGCTCGGCTGGCCCCGCGGCCACATGGTCGGCCGATCCGTCTTCGAGCTGGTCCCCGAGTCGCTGGCGGCGGCCGTCGGTGACGACTACGCGGCCTTTGTCCGGACCCAGGCGTCGAACTTCGTCGGACGCCCACTCGAGGTCGAGATCAGGCGAGCCGATGGCACCGAGGTCGGCACGGAGTTGGTCATCAGCATCTTCGAGCACCCCCTGGCCGGCCACGTGGTCGTCGGGATCATCCGGCCGCGCGACGAGACGAAGCTGCAGCGGTGGTCCGAGCTGACGAGCGAGTTGCTCGAGATCCTCGCCGATTCCCCCATCGAGGACGCTCCGGCAGAGCGCATCCTGTCGACCCTGGGCCGGCGGCTCGATTGGGACGTGGCGACGCTCTGGGCGCTCACCGCAGAGGGGGAGCTGGTCTGCCGCCACGTGTGGACGCGCGCGCCCAGCATCGCTCCCGCCTTCGTGCAGGAGAAGGCCGAGGACCCGACCAGGGGCAGCGAGGGCCTCCCCCAGTGGGTCCTCGAGCACGGTCAGCCCTTGTGGGTGGCCGACCTCCTGGCGGACGGACGATTCGCCACCGACTCTGTGCGGCGCGACGGATTGCAGAGCGCCCATGCCTTCCCGATCCGCTACCGCGGCGCCTGCGTCGGCATCGTCAAGATGCTGAGCCGTCACCCACGAGAACGCGATCAGTCCGTCGTCGATCTGACGAACGCAGTGGGTGAGCAGCTGGGCGAGCTGCTGCACGCCACGGCACAGGCGACGGAGCGCGAGCAGCTGGTCGAGGAGCTCCTCGAGGTCAGGCGGCGCAACGAGTTCCTGCTGTTGGCGACCCAGGTGCTTTCCGAGGTCCTCGACTACCGCGAGATGGTGGAGCGCCTCGCCCAGGTCTCCGTCCCGGTGATGGCCGACCTGTGCCTGATCGACATCGAGGACGAGGACGGCCGCATGCGGCGGATGGCCGCCTGGCACGCCGACCCCGAGAAGCGGGCGCTCACCGAGGAGCTCCGCACCACCTACCCACCCGAGGTGGGAAGCACGCATCCGAGCATGGAAGTCATGCGCACCGGCGTCTCCATGTGGAGCGCCACCGTGGACGACGATTTCCTGCGGTCCAACACCCGGGACGAGCGGCACTATTCCATTCTGAAGCGGCTGGGCTTCACCTCCTACGTCACGGTGCCGCTTCGCCTGCGCGACGAACAGGTCCTCGGCACCGTCAGCCTCGTCTCGGCCGGGTCCGGCCGCCGCTTCTCCGAACGGGATCTCGGTCTGGCCGAACAATTGGCCGAGCAGGTCAGCGCAGTCGTGATCCAGGCCCGCGCCTTCGACCAGGAACGCCGGATCTCGCACGAGCTGCAGCGGCAGCTGCTGCCCGACGCCATCCCGCCGATCGGCGGCTGGGACGTGGCCGTGCGTTACCGGCCCGCCGCCCTCGGCGTCGAGGTGGGGGGCGACTGGTACGACGTGATCACCATCAGCGAGCACCTGGTGGCGTTCGTCGTCGGCGACGTGGAGGGGCACGACCTCGGGGCGGCGCGGATCATGAGCCGGCTGCGCCACACGCTGGGCCTGCTCCTGCTGGAGGAGCGGGCACCGGGTCGGGCGCTGGAACGGCTCAATCGCGTCTTCCTGGCCGGATCCGGTGGCCGCCTCGCCACCGCCCTGGCCGGCGTCCTCGACGTGCGCACGGGATCCATCGCATTCTCGTCGGCCGGCCATCCCTCCCCCGTACTGGTCGAGTCCGGACACGCGGTCGAGCTCCCCGTGCCGCCGGGCCCGCCGCTCGGCGTCCACCACTGCGACTACAAGGACCACGAGTCACAGCTCGACCGGGGTTGCCTGGTGATGTTCACCGACGGGCTGGTCGAGCGCCGCGGCAGCCGTCTCGACGAGCGGTTCTCCTTGCTGGAGTCCTCGCTGCGCGCCTCCCCGAGCGACGACCCGAACCAGGTGGCCGACCACGTCATCGACGCCATGACCTCGGGTGCCCGGAGCACCGATGACATCGTCGTGCTCACCGCCCGGCGTGAGGACGACCCCGCACCGTCCTGAGCAGCGGATACCGCCTCCGCCCGACACTCCGTAATGTGACGGCGTGCAGAAGGAGGAGGCCGTCGCAGCGCTCGTGGGCGCCGGCCTGTCCGTCCCCTGCGTGGACGGGGTCGAACGTCCATACCGGGACCTCGACTGTGCCGCGTCGACACCGGCGCTGCAGTCCGTGGCGGATCGCGTCGAGGAGTTCCTGCCGTGGTACTCGAGCGTCCACCGTGGCGCCGGTTACAAGTCGCGCCGCGCCACCGCCGCCTACGAGGAGGCCCGGGCCA
This sequence comes from uncultured Acidimicrobiaceae bacterium, assembly GCA_963843365.1. Taxonomy (GTDB): domain Bacteria; phylum Actinomycetota; class Acidimicrobiia; order Acidimicrobiales; family RAAP-2; genus Bog-473. The sequence continues at coordinate 1,046,700 of CAWJKG010000002.1, forward strand.
GCGTCCACCGCTTCGCGGGGCGACCGGTCGACGGCGACGACGTCGTCATCCTCGTGCGCAACACGACCGAGGCCATCAACCACCTCGCCTACCGGCTCGGCCTCCGGCCCGACGACGTGGTGGCCACCACGGTGGTCGAGCACCACGCCAACCTGCTTCCCTGGGCGCGGATGGCCGCCCGGCGCTGGGTGGAGTGCGGCACCGGGGGCACGTTCGAGACCGCCGACGTCGTGCGGGTCCTCGACGACGGCCGCCGGCCGGCGCTCCTGGCCCTGACGGGGGCCTCCAACGTGACGGGCTGGCTTCCCCCGGTCGAGGAGATCTGCGCCGAGGCGCACGCGCGCGGGGTCCCCGTCCTCCTCGATGCGGCCCAGCTGGCACCGCACCGCCCCCTCCCACCCGGACCCGACTTCGTCGCCTTCAGCGGCCACAAGCTCTACGCGCCCTTCGGCGCCGGCGCGCTCATCGGCCCACGGGAGGTGTTCACGCACGGCGACCCCTTCCTGGCCGGCGGCGGGGCCGTCGACCTGGTCGATCTCGACGAGGTCATCTGGACCGAGCCGCCCGAACGGGAAGAGGCCGGCTCGCCCAACGTCGTGGGCGCTGTGGCCTTCGGCCAGGCCATGGACGAGCTCGAACGGATCGGCTGGGACACCATCACGGCGCACGAGGGTGTGCTGTCGGCACGACTGCACGAGGGCCTGCGCTCCATCGAGGGCGTGCGGGTGCTCGGCCCGGGGGCGGACGCCCGCGGCGACGAGGGGCTGGCCGTGGCCACGTTCACGCTCGACGGCATGCATCACGCCCTGGTGGCGGCGCGGCTCAGCGCGGAGTTCGGGATCGGCGTCCGGCACGGGTGCTTCTGCGCCCACCCCTACCTCATCCGCCTGCTCGGTGTCGGCCGCGACGGCGTGGATCGGGCGCGCGCCGCGGTGCAGCGGGGCGACCGCAGCGGTATTCCCGGCGCGGTCCGCGCCAGCTGCGGGCTCGGCACCACGGGGGACGACGTCGACGCCCTGCTCGACGCGCTGCGCGTCCTGGCGTCCGGGCGCCCAGCGCCCGCGCCGTACGTGCAGGACGGGGTCACCGGCGACTTCTGGCCGGAGGGCGACGTCGCCGGGTGGAGTGCGTCGGATCGGCCCGCCGGCGCGGCCTGCGCGCGAGGATGAGCCGCACGATGCGCCGCCGTCACCTCGTCCTCGTGGCGCTGGTCGCTCTCGCCCCCGCGCTCGCGGCCTGCTCCAATCCGGTGAGCGGGGCCTCGACCCACACCGTGGCCTGGGTGGCCACGGGTGCCTCGGTCACGCTGCCGGGCACCGGTGTGACGCCGGTGAACCTGGCCCGGCGCCACGTCGAGAGCCCGGTCTTCGTGGGCAGCCTGCCCTCGGCGCTCGCCTACGCGCCCGGAGACAAGGAGCTGCTGGTCGTGACGCAGGGGAACGACCAGTTGCACGGCATCGACCCTGCGACGCGCCAGGTGCTGCACTACGTCGGCGTCGGCGTCGAGCCGGACGCGGTGGCGGTCGCCCCCGGCGGGAAGGACGGCAAGGGTGTCGCGCTGGTGGCGAACCTCGACTCCGACTCCGTGACGCCGGTCGACCTCGGCACGTGGCGGGCCGGCGCGCCTATCGCGGTCGGCACCGATCCGGTGGCCATCGCGGTCGCGGTGGCGTCCTCCGGCGCCGCCACCGCGTTCGTCGCCGACGCCGGCAGCAACTCGGTCACGCCGATCGACGTCGCCACCCTGCAGGCGGGCGCGCCCATTGCGGTCGGCCCCACCCCCCAGACGATCGCCGCCGCACCGGGCGAGGTCCTCGTGGGCAACTTCGGCAACCGCACCCTCACCGCCATCAACCCGGTCACGCTGCACGCCGGCGGGACCGTTCCCCTCCCGCTCAACCCGACCGGGATGGCCGTGGCGCCGTCGGGCGGCACGGTCTACGTCTGCGGTGGAGCGGCGGTCGTCCCCGTGGCCACGGTCGGCCTGACGTTGGGCGCGCCCGTGGCGCTGCCCGATGTGGCCCAGGGGATCGCGCTGACCGGCGACGGCGCCACGGCGTGGGTGACGCAACAGGCCGGCACGATCGTGCCGGTCACGGTGGCCACCGGCAAGGCCGGCGAGCCGCTGCACGCCGGGGGCCACCCATCGGCCATCGTCATCGGGCCGGGCTGACCGGGGGCGACCCGGCCGGTGCCGTCGGCCGTCACGCTCAGACGCTGTAGACCGCCCGGGCCCGGAAGCGCAGCGGCCGCTCCGTCAGCTCCTCCATGTAGTGGGCCGCCCAACCGGCGATACGCGCCACGGCGAAGATGGTGCGGCCCGTGTCGGGCGGCATCCCCGTGCCCCAGCTCAACGCAGCCAGGGCGAGGTCGCAGTTGGGCAACGGCACGTCGTGCGCGGCGGCCAGGGCGATGACCTCGTGAAGGAGGACACGGCGCTCCTCGCTCAGCAGGGGCTCGGTCAGCGCCAGCAGCGCGTCGAAACGGGCGTCGCCGCTCTTGTAGACGGAATGCCCGAAGCCGGGCAACCGGCCGCTCTCGCGCAGCACGTCGTTCAGCGCCCGGGTGGCGCCGTCCCGCTCCGCCACGACCAGGAGTTCGTAGGCCTGCTGGCTGGCGCCGCCGTGCAACGGGCCGGCCAGGGTGGCCAAGCCCGCCAGCAGCGCGTCGTAGGGATCGGACCGCACCGACGCGGCGACGCGCACGGCCATGGTGGAGGTCGCCAGTTCGTGATCGGCCATCAACACCAGGGCGGCGTCGACCGCGGCGGTCGGCAACGTCGCCGTGTCACTCGACGTGGCCACGCCGCTCGAGGCCGTCAGGCGCGCCGTGAGCCGGGCCGCCACGGAGGCAGCGCGGCCTTCCGTCGCCGGCGGAGGACCCACGACGTCGGTGAGGGCGGCGGCGGCGCGCCGGGCCGCCCGCGCCACCGCGGCGGGACGCAGATCGGCGCGCAGGGGATCACTCGCCCCGCACATGACCAGCGCCCAGCGCATGCGCTCGAGCGTGGGCGTGAGCGGGCAGGGGCCGAGGTCGGGCGCCGCCCAGTCGCCCCTCTCCTCGGAGGCCCACAACAGCTCGGCCACGTCCTCGTAGCGGTGCGTTCCCGCCAACTCGGTGGCGGGCCGGCCGCGGTAGATCGGGCCGCGCTGCTGGTCGAGCTGGGTCACCGCGGTGGTGATGGTGGCCAGGCGCGTCGCCGTCTGGCGCCCGCCCCGGCTCCGCGCCGCCAGCGCCTCGATGGCATGGAGGTCGAAGAGGCTGCCCCGGCGCGACGGGTCGGGGTGGGATTCGAGCAGGCCCCGGCTGACGTAGGCATAGAGGGTCGGGACCTTGACGCCGAGCCGGCGGGCCGCCTCCTCCGTGGTGAGCATGCGGTCCTCCATCCGCCCGATCATACATTGACTTGATCAACGTTTACAGACGCAGGGAAAGGGCGTCATAGTGAGGTTCATGGAAACCATCGTGCGTGATCTCATGACCTCCCCCGCGGTGACGTGCGCCGCGGACGACACCCTGGCCGGCGCCGCCCGCGCCATGCAGCAGGCGGACACCGGCTCCGTCGTGGTGACCGACGAGGGCAAGGTGGTCGGCATCCTCACCGAGCGCGACCTGCTGCGGGCGGCGGCCGCTGCCGGCGACCCCGACGAAGAGCGGGTCCGCCTCTGGATGACATCCCGGCCCGACGTCCTCGGCCCCGACGAGCGGGCCGACGCCGCCTGGGCCAGCCTGACGTCGCACCACTACCGGCACCTCCCCGTGGTGGACGGCGACGGGTGCGTCGGCGTCGTGTCGCTGCGCGACCTGATGGCAGTGGCGCGCATCCGCCCGGCCGGCGAGTCGAGCGGCGACGTCCCGGCGGGCCTCGAGGGCGTGGTGGTCGCCGAGACGACGATCGGCGACGTGCGCGGCAAGGAGGGCTTCTTCCACTACCGGCAGTACTCGGCGGTCGAGCTGGCCGAGAAGCGCACGCTCGAGGACGTCTGGCACCTGCTCTTCCGCGGCGAGCTGCCCGACGCCGCTGCAGCAGCGGCCTTCGGCGACGAGGTGCGCCGGCGTCGCGCCCTCCCGCCGGGATTGAGCACGACACTGCCGGCGGTGTGCCGGCGCGGGTCCCCGCTCGACGTCCTGCGCACCGCCGTTTCGCTCCTGGGCGCGGAGCAGGGATGGCGTCCCACCCATGACATCGATGCCGACGAGCTCTACGACCAGGCTCTCGGGCTCTGCGCCGTGGTGCCCACCATTCTGGCGGCCGCGTACCGGCTGCGGCAGGGACTCGAACCGCTGGAACCGCGGGACGACCTGGGCTTCGCCGCCAACTACCTCTACATGCTGACGGGGACCGAGCCGAGCCCCGAGCACGCCCGGGCCATTGAGCAGTACATGATCCTCACCATCGACCACGGCTTCAATGCGTCGACGTTCACGGCCCGGGTGGTCACCTCGACCGGCGCCGACCTCGGCGCCGCCATTGTGGCGGCCATCGGCGCGCTGTCGGGGCCACTGCACGGTGGTGCGCCCAGCCGGGCCCTCGACATGCTCGACGCCATCGGCACGCCGGACCGCGCCGAGGCCTACATCCGCACCGCCGTCGAGGGTGGTGACCGCATCATGGGGTTCGGCCACCGCGTCTACAAGACTGACGACCCGCGCTCCCTGCTGCTGCGCTCCGTCACCGAGCGCCTCGGCGGCCCGCTGGTCGAGTTCTCGCAGTCGGTCGAGCGCACCACGGTCGACGTCCTGGCCGAGCTCAAGCCGGGCCGGCAGCTCTATACGAACGTCGAGTTCTACGCGGGCGTGGTCATGCACACCTGCGGCATCCCCCGCGAGATGTTCACCCCCACCTTCGCCGCCGGTCGCACCATCGGCTGGAGCACCCATGTCATGGAGCAGGCGGCCCACAACCGCCTCATCCGTCCGGCCGCCCGCTACGTGGGCCCGCCGCCGCCCCAGCCGGTCCCGTTGCCGGAGGCCTGAGCCGGGGGCCCGAGCCGCGACCCGCCCGGCCCCTTCCTCGGAAAACCCGACTAATCTGGTCGGGGTTAGGAGAACCGGCCGAGGAGCAGGACATGAGCATCGCGACGACACCAGCGGGCACGAGGAGCAGGGTCCGTTCCCTCTTCTCCTTCCCCAACCCGGTCAACGAGGTGTCCGCTCGTCTGGTGGCGGCGGGAGTCGTGGTGATGTGCGTGCTCACCATCGCCTTCGACCTGCGCTGGGCCACCATCGTGATCGCCTACGGCTTCGTGGCCCGCGTCCTGACCGGGCCGACCCTGAGCCCGCTCGGCCAATTCGTGACTCGGGTCGTGACGCCCCGGCTCCCCGTGGCCGAACGACCGGTCGCGGGGCCGCCCAAGCGCTTCGCGCAGGGAATGGGAGTCGCCTTCTCCGTGACCGCGCTCGTGCTCACCGGCTTCGGCTTCTGGACGGCTGCCGAGGTCTTCCTCGGCCTACTGGCTGCGGCGGCGTTCCTGGAGTCGGCCTTCGGCCTCTGCCTCGGGTGCAAGGCCTTCGCCATCCTGATGCGGGTGGGCGTGGTGCCCGAGGAGGTCTGCGCGCGCTGCAATGACATCTGGGGCACGCACGGCGCCGCGGCATAGCGCAACCGGGCGCGCCGACGAGGCGCCCGTCAGTCGTCGTAGACCAGGACGCCGCGGATGTTCTTGCCGTCCCGCATGTCCTGGTAGCCCTGGTTGATGTCCCCGAGCTTGTACGTGTTGGTGATCATGGAGTCCAGGTCCAGCTGACCGTTGCGGTAGAGCTTGAGCAGCTTGGGGATGTCGGAGTGGATGTTGGCCGAACCGAAGATGCTGCCGACGACCTGCTTCTCGTAGATGGTCAGCATCATGAGGTTCATCGTCACGTCCATCTCGTTGTAGGGATGGATGTTGGTGACGACCACCCGGCCGCGCTTGGCTGCGAGGTTGAGGATGGAGTCCATGAGGCCGCCCGACCCGATGCCCATGGCACAGATCACCTTGTCGCACATGTGGCCCCAGGTCTCCTGGTTGATGAGCCCGAAGGCCTCGTCGATGGAGGCGGCCGTGTGGGTCGCCCCGAACGTGGGGGCCAGCTCCCGCTTGAGCGGGACCGGGTCGATGGCGAAGATCGTCTCGGCGCCGGCCAAGCGGGCGCCCTGGACTGCGGAGGCCCCGATGCCACCGATGCCGATCACGGCCACGTGGTCGCCCGGGCGCACATCGGCCGCGTAGACGGCGGACCCCCAGCCAGTCGTGACACCGCAGCCGACCAGACAAGCCTTGTCGAGCGGAATGTCCTCGAGGATCTTCACGCACGACGCCTGGTTGACCACCGTGTAGGGAGCGAAGGTGCCGAGACAGACCATGGTGGACACGTCCTGGCCGCGGGCATGGTGCCGCACCGTGCCGTCGAGCTGTTTGCCCGACATGAGGATGCCGCCGACGTCGCAGAGGTTCGAGTGCCCGGTGGCGCAGGGAGGGCACTTGCCGCAGGCGGGGACGAAGCCGAGGACCACGTGGTCGCCCGGCGCCAGCCCGGTCACACCCGGACCGACCTCCTCGACCACCCCTGCCCCCTCGTGACCCCCGATGATCGGAAGGGGGACGGGCATGTCACCCGTCAGCAGGTGCTCGTCCGAGTGGCACATGCCCGACGCGGCGAGCTTGATGAGGACCTCGCCCTCCTTCGGCGGGTCGAGCTCGATGGGCTCGACGCTCCAGGCCTCACGGTCCCACAGAACAGCTGCTTCGGTTTGCACGATGCCCTCCCGTTGTGCGGTGCGACGACCGCTCACGCTACCGGGCACTGCATCGGCCGTGCCTCACCCTCCGGGCGGGCCGGCAGCCGTCCCCACGGCTCCGACAGGCGGCGCCGAGACCCGGCGGGGGCGCTCAGCTGCGCTTCTTGACGGCCTTTCGAGCCCTGGTGCTGCGCTTCGTGGCTGCCTTCTTCGCTCCGGTGGGCCTGCGTCGGGCGGCGGTGGCCTTCTTGGTTGCCGTCTTCCGGGCCCCTGTCGCCTTCTTCTTGGACGCCGTGGCCCTGCGCTTCACCGCGGTGGCCCTCTTGGTGGCCGTCTTCTTCGTTCCGGTGGCCCTGCGCTTCACCGCGGTGGCCTTCTTGGTGGCCGTCTTCCGGGCTCCCGTGGCCTTCTTGGCCGTCCGCTTCTTGGCGGCCGCGGCCTTCTTGGCGGCCGACTTCTTCGCTCCGGCGACCTTCTTCGTCGCGGCTTTCTTGGCCACCGAGACCCGCTTCTTGGTCGCCTTCTTGGTACCGGTCGCCTTGCGCTTGGCGACGGTCGCCTGCTTCTTGATGGTCTTGCGAATGCTCTTGGCCTTCTTTGCCGCTGCCTTCTTGATCGGACGGGCCCGCTTCCCGACCCGCTTGGCGGTGTCCGAAGAAGCGACGGCGGTCGCCGCCTCGCTCACGCCCTCTCGGATCTTCGAACCCGCGGCGACGACAGCGACCTCCACGCTCCCGACCGCATCTCCCACGACCTCAGCTGCTCTGTCAATCGAGTCCGGCATGGACGTAAAGGCTAACGCGTGCATGGCGCATGTCAACGAGAAATTCTCGACGACGGTCGTGCGCGCGGATGTGTGGTTCAGGTGAACGCCGCGAGAACTCTGGACATCAGTCGACGGGCAAGTGCTCGCGCAGTTTCGACAATGACCCCGCCGTGCGGTCCACACCCGACGCGAGATACGGACGCATGACGTCCACGGGCGGACGGGTGCCGTTCCGAGCCAGCGGCTCCAGTTGATGGGCCGCGTCAGAAACGAGCGAGGCGGCGTGGCGGACGGCCTGTCCGGCCGTCCCGGCGGAGCCCTTCACCGCATCGGCCACGACGTCGTGCGCGTGGGCGAGCGTCGTCGGTTCCGGGGCTGCCTTCTCCGCAAGCAGAAGTCCCGTTGCAGCGAGGCGGCGCCCGGCGGCCCTCCCTCGCCTCACCGTCTCCCCGCCGGAACTGGAGAGCTGGGCTGCGATCGGGGCGGCACTGTTCCGGGCCCGCCGAGCCCTTCGGCGGCTCTGCGCCCGACCCGCCGTCACGGAGGATTCGATCTGGCGGGCCTGCCGCTTGGCGCGCCACGCCAGGGACGGTTCTCCCTCGGTGTCGAACGCCGCCAGCATCAGTCCCCCCAGGAGACCGACGTTCTTCAGAAAATGCATCTTCTGCTGTCTCCGGGTCGCCGGGTCGTCTTCTTCCCAGAAGCGGTGGCCGGCGTACGTCGTCGGCACGATCGAACCGATCAACGCGACGGCGGCCACGCGAGGGAACTTCCCGAGGGCCAGCAACGCGCCCGCACCGATCTGCACGGCTCCGTTGACTCGCACGAGGGTCTCGGTGTCGACACCCTCGACGCCCGCCGTCTCCGCGAGCGGTTCGGTCACAGCCTCGGCCTTCTTGGCCTTGCCCGCCGGATTCCAGAAGGCGTCCCACCCTCCGACGACAAAGATGGACGCGAGCAGGGGGCGGGCAATTCGACGAGAGAGTGCCATGACCTCCTTCTACCCGGATTTCGCATCGTTATCCCTGGCGCCCGCTCGGGAATCAATCCCATTGTCGCTCGAGCGCACGATCCCCTCCCCCACGCGCTGCTCGGAGTCCTCGAGAATCACTGCGGCCTGCTCCTCGGCGTCGTCACTCTGTGCTTCTTCCGGTGGGCGCCCCGCTGCTCGCGTCTCGACGTTCTTCGATTTCTCTCCCATGGTCGGTCTCCCTTCATCGAATCCTTCAGATCCTTTCCCGCGTCGGCCTTCCCCGTACCACCACCGCCTTCGTAAGAGCAGCGCGGGCGTCGTCGCGGCACCCTGTCCGCCGCACGAGGAGTACTGTCACATCGGTCCACCCGGGGGGCGCATTGACGGATTCGAGACAGCAATGAGTGGGTCAGAGCTCGACACAGGCACCGCACCCGAGTCCGAGGCCGCACGGAACAATCGCAACTTGAGCGATCTCCTCCAAGAGCTACGGGTCGCCGGTCTGGGCGTACAGGTTCTCTTCGGGTTCTTGCTGGCGCTGCCGTTCACCGTTCGCTTCAAGCAGCTGGACGGGTCGGGCCGAGCCCTGTACCAAGTGAGTCTCGTCTGCGCAGCCTTCGCGACCGCCCTCCTCGTGAGCCCGGTCGCCTACCACCGCTGGGTCTTTCGTCGTCACGAGAAGGCTCGGCTGCTCCGCTACGCCAACGTGCAGGCGATCCTCGGGCTGGTCATGGTCGCGATCGCCGTCTGCTCGGCCATCTGGATGGTCCTGCTCTTCGTCGGCGTGCAGTGGCCGGTCGGGCTGCTCGCAGGCATCGCAACGGCCAGTTTCGCGCTGTTGTGGTTCGCGCTCCCGCTCATGGACCGACTCGGCGCGCACCGCTGAACGCCGGCGACGCCATCAAGGGGCCACCAGCTCCTTTCCCCGAATCGGCACACGCTCGTTTTCGGGTCGCGCCGGCCGGGTATTTCTCTGGGTGCATACGAGGATTGGGGTCCTTACCGCAGCGAATTGGGAAGGAAGAGCCATGCCCGAACAGAGCTGGAGTGCCAAGCGGGAACGGCAATACGAGCACATCAAAGCTGGGCTGGAGAGTCGGGGCGAGTCCGAGGAGCGGGCGGAGGAGATCGCCGCCCGCACGGTGAACAAGGAGCGCGCCCGCCACGGCGAGTCCAAGACGAAGAGCGCGACGTCGACGCGGGACATCTCGTCCGGCCGCCGAGGAGGTCTCCGCTCGCATTCAGGTGCGGGCGGGCGCACCCGGGATCAGCTGTACGAAGAAGCGCGACGCAAGGGCATTGAAGGCCGTTCACGGATGACGAAGGCACAATTGGAGCGCGCGGTCGGTCGATAGGCCCGCGGCCCGGTTGCACCGGACCGTATTGGCGAAACAGCTCAGGCACGCGGCCGGGGCGGCGACCCCTGTCATCGGCAAAGAGGCGCGACGGCCGGCAACCGCCGCCGAGCGCGTGCAGACCGTCCTTGGCCAGCACCACGACGCGGTCGCCGCCGAGGCCTGGCTCAGGGATGCATGGACGGGCGACGCCACGGTCACGGTCGCTCCAGCCAGGTCGCCCGAGAACTCCTTCGAGGTCGGACGCCTCGTGGCCGTCTGCACAGGCGCCAGCACAAGAAGGAGCGCCACTGGGCGGACGCCTGGGGCGAGCTTCGTGACCGGCGAAGCCGCCGCTGGATGCCTCGGCACTGACCCGCGCCGAGGCAGGGCCCCGGGTCGACCACAGCCTGCGTCGCTTCGACGCCGCCGTCACTACGGGACGCGCGCTGCGCACCGGTTCACCATTCGTAACCGCAGGCACCGATCCATGATGTACTGAAGGCTGCCGAAGGCAGCCGTTCGAGGTGCGCTGCCAGGGCCGACTTCTGGCACGAGGAAACAAATGGAGCACAACCGAGCAGAGGATGCGGCTGACGACGGGGCCCTCCCCGTCGGCCCCCCGACCCTCGACTTGCACGCGGAACGGCGGGGTGAGTCCGCCCTCGTGTCACTCCGGGGCGAATTGGATCTCTCGACCGCACCTCCGCTGCGCGAGCTTCTCGCGAGGATCTTTGCCGACGAGCCTCCGGAGAGCGTGGTCGTCGACCTCTCGGATCTCGGCTACCTGGATTCGACCGGCCTCTCTGTCTTCGTGACGGTGCAGAAGCGCGCCAAGGCAGCCGGCATCGATTTCCGCCTGTCCAATCCCAACCCGTCGGTGCGCCGTCTCTTCCAGATCACCGCGCTCGATCAGTTCTTCACGCTCGAAGGAGGAACCGCGTCCGGCGCGGCTGACGCTGACGACCAGAGCGAAGGCGGCGGGCTCTCCGGATCACAGTGAGCGCGCGAGATAGGTGGGTGTGAGCGGAGTCGACCGCTCCGCCGGGAGGAAGACGGCACGGAGACGGATCGATCGTCATTAGGCTCTGTGGCGTGCGCAGCCCGGTGCTCGAGTCCGTTCCTCTGGGAAGGCAGTGGGGCACTGCGGACCCATTCCTGTTCTGTGTCCACCATCTCGACCGCTATCCCCCCGCCAACGAACACATGGGTCCCGCCGCGCCTCTCGAGGCCCGCGATCTCGGTATGGACTTCTCTGGAGCCGACGGGTGGAGCATGTACCACGGCAGCATCGTTCCTGGCTTTCCGCAGCACCCGCACCGTGGCTTCGAGACGGTGACCTACGTCCGCCAGGGGTTCATCGACCACTCCGATTCTCTCGGCGCGACAGCCCGCTTCGGACGCGGCGACGTCCAGTGGCTCACCGCGGGATCGGGCATCGTGCACTGCGAGATGTTTCCGCTCCTGGACCGCACGGGCCCGAACACCACCGAGCTCTTCCAGATCTGGCTCAACCTCCCGTCCGGCGACAAGATGGTCGATCCGTACTTCACGATGCTGTGGAGCGAAGAGATCCCCCGCCTTGAAATAGTCGATGACGAGGGACGACGCGGCGAATTGACGGTCATCGCCGGGGCGATCGGGGACGTGCGACCCCTGGCTGCGCCCCCGGACTCCTATGGATCCCGCGCCGATTCCGACCTGGCCATTTGGCACCTCGTCCTCGAGCCTTCCGCCCGGTGGGTCGTGCCTCCGGCGGCATCGGCCCACTCCAACCGCACCCTCTACGTGTTCGAGGGGTCGGCAACCGTGGCCGACCAGGCGGTGACGCAGTCGACCGGAGTGGCCGTTCGGCCGGACCAGCCAATGGCCGTCGCCGCAGGGTCCGCCGGCGCGGAGGTACTGCTCCTACAGGGCCGGCCCATCGGTGAGCCGGTGGCCCAGTACGGGCCCTTCGTCATGAACGACCGGGCGGGCATTGAGCAGGCGTTGCTCGACTACCAGACGACCGGCTTCGGCGGGTGGCCATGGCCGACCGACGATCCGGTGCAGCCACGCCAGACGGGGCGCTTCGCGCGCCACGCCGACGGGACCCTGGAGGAACGGGGAGGAGCGCGCACCTCCCTCCCGGCATGAGCCGAGGGAGAACCTCCCCAGCTCAGGCGGTCACGGTTTCGAGCGCTTGGGCGAGCAAGCGCACCGAGCGCAGTCGCCCTTCTGAGCTCGGAACCTGGTGGACCGTGATCAACTCGTCAGCTCCGGTCGCGCGCACGAATTCGTCCAGATAGTCCCCCACCTCCCGCGCAGTGCCGACCGCGCTGTAGGTGAGCATGTGATCCACCTGCACCGACCAACCAGCAGCCAGCAGCTGGTCGGCCTGGTCGTCGGTGAAGTCCTGGTCCGCCAGCCCGATCCGTCGTCCCTGCAGGCTGACGGCACGGATCCGCCGGATCTCCAAGAGCTGTTCCCTGGCGGCTTCAGTCGAGTCCGCGGCAATGACATTGATGCCGGCCATCACGTAGGGCGTCTTGAGCTGTGCTGAGGGCCGGAACTCGGCGCGGTACATCCCGATCGCCTCCAGAAGGGCCGCGGGTGCGAAGTGCGAGGCGAAGGCGTAGGGCAGCCCGAACGCGGCTGCCATCTTCGCTCCGAAGAGCGACGATCCGAGAATGTAGAGGGGTACATGTGAGCCCTTGCCGGGGACTGCGTCCACGCCCCGCACGCGGGTCTCCCCTTCCAGGTAGCCCTGTAACTCCAAGACGTCTTGAGGGAAGGTGTCCGCCGAGCGCGGATCGCGCCGGAGCGCGTACATGGTGTTCTGGTCCGAGCCGGGAGCCCGCCCCAGGCCGAGATCGATCCGACCGGGATACATCGCTTCCAATGTGCCGAACTGCTCGGCGATCGTCAGGGGCGCGTGGTTGGGCAGCATCACCCCTCCCGCACCCAGCCGGATGGTGTTGGTGTGTGCGCCCACGTACGCGATCAGGACGCTCGTGGCGGACGAGGCGATCCCGGCGATGTTGTGATGCTCGGCGTACCAGACGCGCTGGTAGCCCAGCTCTTCCGCCTGCCGTGCCAGCGCGACGCTGGCAGAGAAGCTGTCGCTGGCCGTCTCACCGCGCCGGATCGGCGCCAGGTCCAGGATCGATATGGGAATCCGCGTCATGGCTTCACCTCACCCCTCCACGGTTTTGGATCCGGCGTTGAAGCCCGCTAACCGCACTCGACCCAGGAAGCCGCCCAGCTCTAGAGGTACTGCTCAAGATCAGCCTTGATGTCGGCTGGGGCCACCGGAGGCTCATAGCGCTTGATCACAGTGCCGTCGCGACCGACGAGGAACTTGGTGAAGTTCCACTTCACCTCGTCGGTGCCGTCCGCGTCGGGTCGGATCTTCGAAATGGCATCGTAGAAGTCGCCGTAGGCGGGACCGAAGTCCCCCGGGGCCTCCGAACGGAGATGCAAGTAGAGCGGGTCCGCGTTCGGCCCGTTGACGTCGATTTTGGCGAAGACCGGGAAGGTGACGTCGTAGGTCGTCTTGCAGAACTCCTGGATCTCTTCATCGCTGCCCGGTTCCTGCTCCTTGAACTGGTTGCACGGAAAGCCGAGGATCTCCAGGCCACGCGCCTTGTCGTCCCGGTAGAGCGACTCCAGACCCTCGTACTGCGGCGTGAGACCGCACCTGCTGGCCACGTTGACCACGAGCATCACCTTGCCGTCGTAGTCGGCCAGTGACACCTGGCTCCCATCTGCCGCGGTCGCGGCGAAGTCGTGGACGTTTGCCATGGTGTCTCTCCTCTGTCTCCTCCGAAGGGCCCGTCACCCGCCCTCGTGTTGAACCCCACCGGGGGGCCGATCATTCCGCCTCAGGATCAGAACGCCGTGTCAGGAGCGCCCGCCTGGACGGCCCTCCTTCGTCTCGCTGCGTCAGCGAGCAGCCCGAGGCCGATTCCCAGCATCCAGACGCATGGCTCAATAGACGTTTGGCAGGAGGCGCATGGCCTCGTTGCTCAGCCCCCACAAGAGGGCAAGCAGGATGGGCGTCCCCACGATCCAGGCGCGGAGGAGACCCCAACGCGACCAGAGCCACCAGACGGCGGCCGACGCCAGAGCCAGGGCGGCCAACCAGAGGGCGACGAGCGGCCAGGCGGCGGGGTCCGTCTGGCCGGGGACGTTCGAGAGCGGCACCGTCTCGGGCCGGTGCCGCGGCGCGGCCACTGCCTTACCGACGAGCCTGGCCTCGACGTCGAGGGTCTGTGAGGGCTCGAGGCCTCCCACTCCCCCGGGGCCGGCGGACGTCACGAGTACCAAACGCCCGCGGTTGGCTCGAATCGCGGGCTGATGGATGCCGGGGAGCAATTGGCCCGAAACGACGAAACGGAACGCACCCTGGCCTGTGCGGACCGTCATGCTGTCGCCCTTGCGCAGTCGCGCCAGGTTCGCGAACGGCGCGCCAGCCGTGGTGCTCTTGCCCACCACAACGGCCTCACCGCCTTGACCCGGCAGCGGCGTGTCGGGGAGGTGTCCCGGCCCCTGGAGCAAGTCACCCGAAGAGGTGCCCTCGATCACCACGACGTTGCGGATTCCCGCTGCGGGCACATTGAGCAACGCCACCGGTGTGCCCGTAGCGATGTGGCCGCCGATACTGGGGGCGACGGTGCTGGCGGGAGCCAGCAGGCCCCGGAACTGCGCGTACAGCTGGGCCTGACTGCGGTGCTCCTGCAATCCGCTCAGGCCATAGGCGAACACGCCCAGAAACGCGGCCACGATGCTGAGGAAGAGGACGAACGCAAGGAGGACCACCAGCCTGCTGGGTCGTGGCGGGCCCTCGCGGGGCGCCAGCTCCTCGACCGTCTCCGGTTGCTCCGGTGGGCTGTCACCCTCCCCCGGCGAGCCGTCTCCCCCGCCGGGGGGCGCGCTCTCGCCCGCCTCCGTTTCGGTCGCCGCTGGTCGCTTCTCTGGTTCCGCGTCCGCGTCGACGGGCGCCGTCAGGTCGCCGATCACCATCGGCGGCGACGGCGTCCGAGGAACAGGGTGGTGACGGCCGCCAGGGCGACCAACAGTGTCAGGATCAGCGTCAACCCGACCGGCAGGCTGCGGATCCACAGGACGGTGTCGGCCAACGTGGGCAGCCGGACGAAGCCGATGTTGAGGCCGCTCGCCTTGGCGGCAGCGGCCTTGGCGACCGCGGCCTCACTGGCCAGTGTGGCGGGGGACGGTACGAGAGCCTGGACGAAGAGCCCGTTTCCTCCGAAGGCGTTCGGACCGTACGCAGCGGAGCCGGGGGAGGATGAGGAGGACGAAGAGCCCGACCCCGAGCCGCCACCCGAGTCCCCGGAGGCCGTCGTGAGCGGAGGTACCTGCCCGTTCTGCGCCGCCACATCCGCGGCCGCCGCCGCGGTGTACGCCGCCAGCCCCCCAAGGCCATCGGCCGCGGTCATGGGCAGATAGCCCGGCGGGAGCTGTCCCACGCCCTCGCCCGGGGTCTGACCCTGTCCCGCCGCGAACGTCAGGAGATCCGCGTAGTCGGCGGCCGCCTGAGAAGGCAGGCCACTGGTCGGGATGGCGGCATAGACGAGCATGGTGCCCGGGTAGGCCGCGGCTCCCGCACTGGTCGCGAACTGGGCATAAGGGATGGGCCAGGTGCCGGTCGTGGGATCGGGCTGGAGGAGGTTGGTGGCCGCCTCCAACGTGGCGTTGCTCGGCGCCACGAAGTTCCCTGTGGTGGTCTGCAACGAGGCCGTTTGCAGGTCGTACCGGGAGTCGTCCGCGAGCGGCGTGATCCCGATCATGAAGTAATAGCCGGGCGACTCCGTCCCGGCAGCCGTCAACGAGTTCGGCACGTCGGGTGCGTCCGGAGTGCAGTTGGTGGTCGAGTTGGCGTTGTCGAACTGCATCGACTGGCTGATCCGCTCGAGATCCGCCAGGGGGGATGCAAGAAGGGTGTCGAAGGGCTCGGGGGTGTCTTGGAGGCAGAACTGCACCAACTCGCTGCTGTCGTATCCTTGCGACTCCCACGTGGAGAGCAACGGCCACTGGTCGACGGGTAGCGAGATGCCTTTGTATGCGGGGTTGACCACCATCGGAGGGCAGGCACCCGTTGCGCCCGCCTGGTAGACGCCCGACACGTTGCAAACCGCCGGCTCGCCGGAGTTCGTGCCGTTGAGCCAGGCTCGAGCCGTCGGGTCATCGTTGATATAGGTAGTGAGTGCCTCGATCACGTCCGAGTTCTCCGAGAGAGAGATCAGCTCCGCGGCGGCGAAGTGCCCGACTCCCAGCACGGGAATCCCTGGATTGAGAGCTTCGAATTCGGGGTCGCTGGTGATGTTGAGCGGATTGCCTTGCAGCTCCGGATCCGCTTCACCCTGACTGAGAACGGAATAGGAGCTGGTCAACAGCTTGGCCAGAAGGAGCGGAGTCAGTTTCAGTGTGGCGATCGGATCACCATCCGTGCCGTCGATAGAAAACGAGATGGTGAACCCGGTCACGGCGACCGGGGCATTCACGACGGGTTTGCCGTAGCCGAGGGGCTGCGCATAGCTGGTAAAGGCGGCGGCAACAGTGCCGGTCGCCACGCCGTTACGAGCTTCGGGTTCGCCTTCGGCGACATGATCGAAGGTAAAGGTCTGATTCCCGTCTCCCAGGCAGAAGTAGGGTTCCCACTGGCTCGTCGCTTGCAGCAGGAGTTCGGATCCGTACACGTCGGCGGTGTTGTTGGAGCTGACAATGGGGCACGAACTCGCTGTCGGTGCGAACGTGAGAGGCACCGTGATGTGGTTGCGCCAGTTGGACGGGGTCCACCAGAGGCCGCCGCTCACGCTCAGGGCGTACGGGAAGGATCCGATCTGACCAGTCGCCAACGCACCGGCGGCAGCATCTCCCGGCGATTCACACGTGGCGAGGTCGGCAGCCGATGGGGCGGGGACGACGTCGGCATCACAACTCACCCCCATGATGGGTACGGCCACCAGCGAGCAGGCGACACTCGCCGAGCAGCCGAGCGTCGCGTTCTCCGTCGAGTCGAATACGTCGAATTCGTCACTGCCCGTTCCATCGAGTCCAGTCACGCCGTAGGTCTCGTTGCTGGGAAGCGCTGCCGTCTCCCCGTTGGTCGCCTCGGGCGGTTCACCGCAGAACCCCGCGACGCCACCGTCGTACACGGTGCCGTCGGCCGCCGCCCAGGGCACCCAATACCGCACAGGCGTGCCGGCACCCCCCGTCTCGTTGGTCTGACAGTACGGATCTTGCGCAGCACTGGGAAGGGACGATGGCTCACCGACCACGTCAGCGCCAGGCTGGGACGAGTACTGATCGAGTTGGTACGGCTCGTCGGCGAACCCGCCCTGGTAGCGCGAGTTCGCATCTTGCGTCCAACAGGTCTCCGGGGTGACCTGCGACGCCCCACTGGCGGTACCCCGACACTCGAGCAGCACGAAGGGATACTCCTCGTACTCCCCCGCCGAGGAGTTCGGGTCGGCAACGATGTCACCTGTGGGGTGCGCGCCGGACCATGAGACGCCGATTTCCTGACGCCCCTGGAGGTTGGTGGTCTGGCTGACATTGAGCGTGACGGTCCGGGTGTCGACCGCTGTCTCCTGGCCTCCGGCGAGAAAGCTGCGCGCGATGGACTCGGTCTGCGTGAAGGCGGGCGCACTGCTCGCGTGGCTGGCCGCGGCGGCAGCGGGGACGATGCTCGACAGTCCGACCAACGTCACACATGCCGCCAGGAGGACTCCGGCGAGCGGGACGGCCCGCCTCACGGGTTGACCTGCTGACGCCGGCGCTGACCGGCGGAAGCCGACGGCGATGGGAACGACAAAGGCCGCCATGAGGGCGAGCGCGACCAACACGACGATCCATCCCTCGGAGGAGAGCCCGTGATCCGGGAGGAGGACGGAGTCCAACGGTGGGCGCGTGGCGGCGGCTGCGGCGGCGCGCTGTGCGGCGGTGGCGGCTGCGGCGGCTGCGGTGGCAGCGGTCGCCGACTGCCCGGGAGCGCCGCTCGTTCCGGTCGCACCGCTTCCGCCGTTCGCCGCCGCAGTCCCCGACGAGCCGCTGGCCGTGCTCCCCGCCGCGCCCGAGTGGGTGCCGGGATAGCTTCCCGACACCGTCGGCGAGGCCCCGATGCCGTTCGGCGTGACGCCCGCCGCGCACGGGCCCGCGCCCTGCTGGTCACAGGCTGGCGGCTGCGGCGCAATGGTGGTCAGGTAGTTGGTGTTCGGCTGGCCCGGCACGAAGGTCGGTTCGTTGCAGGTCTGGATGTTCAGGTTCGTGAGGTCGACATTGGGATCAGCCTGCTGCAGCTTCTGCACCTGGCTGAAGGCTGCTTGGACGAGGTTGACCGGAAGTGGTGAATAGCCGATGGCTCCGATCTGACTCTGCCCTTGACAGATCGAGTAGTACTCGAAATCGGCGATCGATTGTCGCTTTCCACTCGTCTCGTTGGGGTCGTTGGTCGAGGCACCGGTACCGCCGGTGGGCTCGATCATGTAGACGTACGACGACAGTGGGTACGTTCTCGGGTCGGGATCGGTGTAGACGTTCGTGAGGGTCTGGAGCAGGTAGTTCGGCGAGTTCGGATCCATGTTGATCTGGGCCTGCTCGAGCGCGATAGCAACGTTGTACTGCGTCGGAAGCGTGTAAAAGCCACCGCTGTTCAGGACCTTGGCCACGGGATAGCCGACACTGAGCGGGTAGGAGTACTCCACGTAACCGATGGAGCCGTTGGCGGCACTCGACGCGATGTAGTTCATCGCTCCAGTCGAACCGTTCTGGGCGATCTGGTCACCCTGCCGAGGGAAATACTCGGTCGGTCCGGATTGACCGGCGAAGGGGTCCCAGATGCTGGGGTACTCGGTGGCGAAGTAGTCGGTTAGCTGCTGGGTCGCGCCCGACCCCTCGGATTGGACCACGGGGACAATCGGGATGGACGGCAGAGCCACGCCGTTGTTGTCCTTGGTGATCTCGGGATCGTCCCAGTTCGTGATCTGGTTGGTGAAGATCTTGGCCAAGGTCTGTCCGGAGAGTCTCAGGTTCTCGACCTGGGTCCCATCGAACTTGATCTGGTACGGGAACGAGGTACCTCCCGCCGCGACCGGCAAGTAGGCATACGGACGGCCATTGGACGTATCCGAAACACCGGTCGTCGAGTCGAAACCCTGGAAACCGTCGGCGGTGACCGAGAAATCGGACACCTTGTTGGCGAAGTCCTGTCGGCCCTGGGAGTCCCCGTCGGGATTGAAGGTCACCTGCACACCGGCGGTGTAGACGTCCTGAACCCATTGGTTGATGGCGTTGGCGGCCCAGCTCGAGCCCGAGCCGTTGATCTGTAGCGGGGTGGCGGCGCCGGCCTGACCCACCAGCGCCACCAGAGGGGTCACCGCAAGGGCCAGGACGAGCGCACTGCCAGCCTTGGTCAAGAGGCGCTTCATTGCTCGGCCTCGGCTTCGGCCGGTGGGCGGACGAAGAGCCGCTGCACAATGAGGAGCCGGCTGCTCTCCCGTCCCGTCTTGTCACGCACGATCCATCGCGCAACCACAAAGAGCAGAAGCACCATGGCCAGGAGCACGCTGGCAGCCCCGAACGCCCGCGTCAGCGCCAGCGGCTGATGGGTCTCGTAGGCGGTGTAGATGTACAGAGGCAGGGAGGTCATCGGTTCCGAGATCGGGTTGGCGTTGAAGAAGGTGGTCGCCCCCGTCGTCACCAGCACGACCGCCGTCTCACCGATGCCGCGGGCGATGGCGAGGATGCCGGCCGTCACCAGGCCCGCTCGGGCGCTCGGGAGCACAACTTTCCAGGTTGTCTTCCAATGCGTGGCCCCGAGGGCCTCGCTCGCCTGCCGCAAGCTCCCGGGAACGACCCGGAGCGCCACCTCGGACGCCCGGGCCACCAGGGGAAGCATTGTCACCGCGATGGCGATGGCGGCGGCCAAACCCGTCTTGCCCAGACCGAGCCCGACCACGAGGAGCGCGTAGACGAAGAGGCCCGCCAAAATGTCCGAAAGTGCCGTCATGGCCTCGACCACGGTGCGGATCAGGTGTGAGCCCGGACCTCTGACCTCCGACATGTACACGGCCGTCCCGATGCCGAGGGGTACGGCGACGACCACGGCAATCCCCACCATGATGAGGGTGCCGACGATGGCATGGAGGATGCCGCCCTTGTTCAGCGGCGCCGATGTGGACACGCCGGCCATGTCATGGGTGAAGAAGTTGAGATGGACGAAGGCCTTCCAGCCCTCGGCGAAGGTGTACACGACCGTGGAGGCCAGCGCGCAGACGACGAGAGCCGCCACCAGATAGAGCGTGGATGCGACCAGCCGCTCGACCACAATGTGCCGTGGGTTGGCGATCGCCACGACCGTGCCATACACCAGCAGGAAGACGAAGTACCAGCACACGGCAAAGCCGACCGTCCCGCTGAGGTTCACCAGATGCAGGTAGCCGATGTCGACGATTGCGAAGGACGCCAGGACCGATCCTCCGAGCGAGAGCCAGTCGTCGAGGGTGAGGGCCCGGACCCGGCGTGGCCGACGTTTCGCCACGGGTGCGATCGGGCCCTCCGGTGGGCCAGCGCTTCCCTCGGCTGCAGCGCTCCCGTCGGGCGCGCCCTCGAACGGAAGCAGACCGTCGTCGTCCCGGGAACCCGGGCTGCGCTCACTCGTCTCTACGTCTGCCAACGTCGGGGGTGCACTCATGTCACGCCTCCGTCGCGAGCCCGCTACGGCTGCGCCGGATAATGACGGCTGCCGCGCTGTTGACGCCCAACGTGATCACGAACAGCACGAACCCGGCGGCCAGAAGCGCTGTCAGCTGGGACTTGGTGGCGTTGCCGAAGTTGCCGGCGATGAGTGCCGAAACCGTCTGCGTCCCCGCCTCGAGGATCCGAGGCTTGATGATGTATTCGGGCGAAATGATGATCAAGACCGCCGCCGTCTCGCCCAGGGCACGGCCCAGCGCCAACATCGTTCCGCCGATGATGCCGCCCCGGCCGAACGGCAATACGACGGTACGCGCCACGCCGAATCGAGTGCCGCCCAGCGCCATCGCCGCCTCGCGCTCGCCGATCGGCGCCTGATCGAAGACCGATCGCATGACTGCGGTGGCCAGAGGGATCGTCATCATGGCGACCGCCAGCCCGGCAATGAACACGGAGCTGGTGTAGCGGGACTGCTGCCAGATGGCGGCATTGGGGTCGGTGTCGACGTGAAAGATGGGAATCCAGCCGAGGTACTGGCTGAGCCAACGAGCCACGAGGATGGCATGCGGCTGGAGCAGGAAGAATCCCCAGAGGCCGTAAATGATGCTCGGCACAGCTGCCATGAGGTCCACCGCTGAGACCAGCCAGGACTTGCTCCACTTCGGCGCGTAGTCCGACACGAAGAGCGCGAGGCCCAGAGCCAGGGGAAAGCTCACCACCATCGCCACCAGGGCGACCTCGGCCGTGCCCACGAGTACGGCAGCGATACCGATCCGGTCCAACTCGGGCAACCACTGGGTCTGCGTGAAGAACGAGAGGCCATAGTGCCGGAGCGTTGGTATGGCTTGATAGCCGAGATAGAGCCCGATCCCGGCGGTGATCGCCAAGACGACCATGCCGATGGCCCCCGCCGTGCCGTGATAAATCCGGTCCGAGCGCTCGCGCACCGACGTGATTCTGCGGGGTACGGAAGGACCGCCCATGCCGACGGGGGGAATGAGGTCGGTCGTCATCCAAACCGGCCGTGAACGTAGTCGGCAGTACGCGGATCCTTGGGGTCCTCGAAGAGGCCCTCCGTCGGGCCTGATTCGACGATGGCGCCTGGCGTTCCCTGCTCCGCCAAGAAGAACGCCGCTTGCTCGGAGACGCGGGCGGCCTGCTGCATGTTGTGGGTGACGATCACGATGGTCACCTGTGTCCGCAATTCGGCGATGGTCTCCTCGATCCGACGCGTCGAGGTCGGGTCCAGGGCCGAGCAGGGCTCATCCATCAGGAGGATCTTGGGCTGAACCGCCAGGGCTCGGGCGATGCACAGTCGCTGCTGTTGCCCACCCGAGAGTGCGGCGCCCGGGCGCGACAGGCGGTCCTTCACTTCGCCCCAGAGCCCGGCGCGGACCAGGTTGGTCTCGACCAGGTCGGCGCGGTCCGTCTTGCTGATTTTGGTGCTGGTCAGCGCCAGGCCAGCTGCCACGTTGTCCGCGATGGACATAGCCGGAAACGGGTTCGGCTTCTGGAAGACCATGCCAATCTGACGACGGACGTCGGTAAGACGATGGCCGGGCGCGTAGATGTCGTCGCCGTCGAGCCGGACCTCGCCTGCCATCTTGGCTCCCAGGACCGACTCGTGCATCCGGTTCAAGATGCGGAGAAAGGTCGACTTCCCGCAACCGGAGGGGCCGATGAGAGCTGTGACGGTCGCAGGAGGCATCGACAGCGAGACGTCGTCGAGCACCTGGGTGTCGCCGAACCACGCGGAGACGTCCACCGCGTCGAGCTGGGAAGGCTCGGGCTCGGACCGGGAGTCCCGTCCCACGGAGGAGTTCCGTGGGACGGGCGACCCGTGACCGTTACCGGTTGCCCGCTCTACGAGAGCCTGGTCGATCCCGCCTCCAGACATTCAGACCCCGGCAATGCCGACGATCGGCTTGTTGAGCGGCTGGCCGCCTTCGGAACCGAAGAACCCGGCGTCGCCGAAGCTGAAGATGCCGCCGTCGCTGGCCAGCTCCCAGTACCCGTTACCGGTGGAAGTGGAAGCGATGCCGACGATGGGCTTGTTGAGCGGCTGGCCGCCTTCGGAGCCGTAGAACCCGGCGTCGCCGAAGGCGAAGATGCCGCCGTCCGACGCCACCTCCCAGTAGCCCTTGCCGGTTGGCGTCGACGTGATGCCGACGATCGGCTTGTTGAGCGGCTGGCCGCCCTCGGAGCCGAAGAACCCGGCATCACCGAAGGCGAAGATGCCGCCGTCCGACGCCACCTCCCAGTAACCCTGGCCGTCCGGGGTCGACGTGATGCCGACGATCGGCTTGTTGAGCGGCTGGCCGCCCTCGGAGCCGAAGAACCCGGCATCACCGAAGGCGAAGATGCCGCCGTCCGACGCCACCTCCCAGTAACCCTGGCCGTCCGGGGTCGACGTGATGCCGACGATCGGCTTGTTGAGCGGCTGGCCGCCCTCGGAGCCGAAGAACCCGGCGTCGCCAAAGGCGAAGATGCCGCCGTCCGACGCCACCTCCCAGTAACCCTTGCCGTCCGGGGTGCCGGCGACGCCGACGATGGGCTTGTTGAGCGACTGGCCGCCTTCGGAACCGTAGAACCCGGCACCCCCAAAGGCGAAGATGCCGCCGTCGGAGGCCACCTCCCAGTAGCCCAGCGAGGGCCCCGGGTTGGTCGACACGGCGATCTGCGTACCCGTGAGCTCGGCCAGGGTCGGCGAGGTCGTGGCGTTCACCGTGATCGTCACCGAGTCCGTCGCCGCGTTGAACGTCTGGTCACTGAACGGTACCCAGGCGGTTCCGTCCCACCAGTCGATCGACTGACCACCCGGCCCCAGGTTGGAAATGGTGATGGTCAGAAAGCCGAACGAGCTGCTCGACGAGACCGCTACGTCGTAGTACACGCCGGTGCCGCCGGAGACAGCGCCCACGACGGGGTTGCCAGAGTACGTGGCGACGGTCAGCGCGCCCTCTCCGGAGCCAGTCGCCGTCAGGCCGGTGACACCGGCCGTGGCGGACCCCGATGGAGAAGCCGACGACGCGCTCTCCGACGAGGTGGCGCCTGCCGGAGGCGCCGGCGGGAGCGGTCCGGCTTCCGGCGTCACTGCGTTGGACGCGCTCGATGCCGGTCCGGTCCCGATGGCGTTGGTCGCGGTGACGGTGAAGGTGTAGCTGTCACCGTTGGTCAGGCCGGTGATGCTGATCGGGCTCGCGGTGCCCGTGCCCGTCTGGCCGCCGTTCGCGCTGTTGGTGGTATCCGTGGCCGTCACCGTGTAGCCGGTGATGGCCGAGCCGCCGTTCGACGCCGGCGCAGTGAAGCTGACGGTGGCGATCGCGTTGCCCGGCGTGGCAGAGACGCCGGTCGGTGCAGCTGGAGCTGTCGCCTCGGGCGTCACTGCGCTCGAGGCACTGGAGGCCGGGCCGGTCCCAACGGCGTTCGTGGCTGTGACCGTGAACGTGTAGCTGTCGCCGTTGGTGAGGCCGGTGACGGTGATCGGGCTCGAGGTGCCCGTGCCTGTCTGGCCGCCGTTGCCACTGTGGGTGGTGTCGGTCGCCGTCACGGTGTAATGGGTTATGGCAGAACCGCCGTTGGAAGGCGCGGTGAACGAGACGGACGCCTGGCCTTGGCCGGGCGTAGCAGAGACGCCCGTGGGCGCCCCCGGCACGGTGGCCGGCGTCACCGGGCTCGAGGCACTGGAGGCCGGGCCGGTCCCAACGGCGTTCGTGGCTGTGACCGTGAACGTGTAGCTGTCGCCGTTGGTCAGGCCGGTAACGCTGATCGGGCTGCTCGTGCCCGTGCCCGTCTCGCCGCCGTTGCCACTGTGGGTGCTGTCGGTCGCCGTCACGGTGTAGCCGGTGATGGGTGAGCCGCCGTCGGAAGGTGCGGTGAAGCTCACGCTGGCCGTGGTGTTTCCCGGCGAGGCGGAGACGCCCGTCGGAGCTCCGGGGACGGTGACCGGCGTGACGGGACTGGACGGACTGGAGGCCGGTCCGGTCCCGATGGCGTTGGTCGCCTTCACGGTGAAGGTGTAGGCGTCACCGTTGGTGAGACCAGTGATGCTGATCGGGCTGCTCGTGCCCGTGCCCGTCTGGCCGCCGTTCGCACTGTGGGTGGTGTCGGTCGCCGTCACGGTGTAGCCGGTGATGGGCGAGCCGCCGGACGACGGGGCGGTGAAGCTGACGCTGGCCGACGCGTTGCCGGGCTGAGCGGAGACAGCCGTGGGCGCTCCCGGAACCGCTGCCGGCGTGACCGCGTTGGACGCGCTCGATGCCGGTCCGGTGCCGACGCTGTTGGTCGCAGTGACCTTGAACGTGTAGCTGTCACCGTTGGTGAGACCGGTGACGGTGATCGGGCTGCCCGTGCCCGTGCCCGTCTCGCCGCCGTTGCCGCTGTTGGTGCTGTCGGTCGCCGTCACCGTGTACTGCGTGATGGTGGCGCCGCCGTTCGAGGAGGGCGGACCGAAGCTCACGATGGCCGACGCGTTCGCCGGCGCAGCGGTGACCCCTGTCGGCGCTCCCGGCACGGTCGCCTCGGGTGTCACCGGGCTCGACGCAGTGGAGGCCGGTCCGGTGCCGATGGCGTTGGTCGCGGTGACGGTGAAGGTGTAGGCGTCACCGTTGGTGAGACCCGTGACATTGATCGGGCTCGACGTGCCCGCGCCCATCTGACCGCCGTTGCCACTGTGGGTGGTGTCGGTCGCCGTCACCGTGTAGCCGGTGATAGCCGAACCCCCGTTGGAGGGTGCGGTGAAGGAGACGGACGCCTGGCCTTGGCCCGGTGTGGCGGAGACGCCCGTGGGCGCCCCCGGCACCGTGGCCGGCGTCACCGGGCTCGAAGGGCTCGACGCCGGTCCGGTCCCTATGGCGTTCGTCGCCGTGACGGTGAATGTGTAGGTGTCACCGTTGGTGAGCCCGTTCACGCTGATGGGACTGGTGGTGCCCGTGCCCGTCTCGCCGCCGTGGCCGCTGTTGGTGGTGTCCGTGGCCGTCACTGTGTACCCGGTGATCGGCGAGCCGCCGTCGGACGGGGCGGTGAAGCTGACACTCGCGGTCGTGTTGCCCGGCGTGGCCGAGACCCCGGTGGGGGCTCCAGGGGCTGTGGGCGCGTTGATCGTGTAGGAGACAGGACTGCTGGTCGAACCGGAGAACGCCGCGCCCGTGGTCGGCGTGTAGACCGCGGTGAGGGAGTCGGTGCCGACGGGCAACGCCGTGGTCGTGAGCGTGGCTGTCCCGTTGGTGACCGCCTGCGGGCTGCCGACAGGAGTGCCACCGCTCTCGAACTGCACCGTGCCGGGTGCGCTGGAGTCGACGACGTTGGCTGTCAGCGTGACCGAGGTCCCGGGGTTCTGCGGGCTGGCCGGGGTCGGCGTCTCGAGCGTGGTGGTCGTGGTGGCAGGCGTGGAGTAGTCGAGGGTCCAGTCGCCGGTGTTCGGGTCAACCGAGATGTCGGCCGAGTCATAGGTGGTCGAGTACCCGTTCGGGCTCTGGAAGGCTTGGAGTCGCACGACGTAGATGCCCGCGTAGCCATCGGTGGGGGACGAGTCGCTGTTGGGAAATGACTCGGTCAGCGAGGACAGGCTGTAGCCACTCACGCCCGTGTACAAGGGCAGCGTCGAGTCAGCCAGCGCCGTGGGTGCGGAATGGTTGGGATACGGCGAGTTGAAGAACGGGACTCCGTTCCACGCTCCTGGCGCGACGCCGATCACGGGGGTGAAGCCCGACAATTGCGCCTTCGTCCCGTTGGTCTGCAGGGCGGTGTTGCCTTGCACGTAGGCGGCGATCGGATTGTCACTGATGTTCCCGCCCGTGATTACCTGGCCAGACGAGTTGTAGAACGTCAGGCCACCGAGTTCGTTCGGGGAAACGGCAGGTGGCGAACCGACCTCCCAGGGCGGGGTCGTCGCGGCGCCGGCGGGATTCGCAAGCACGGTGCCGACCAGCACGGTACTGAAGGCCAGAGCGGCTCCCAACGCGGCGGCAGCGACCGCCCTGAGATGGGAAGGCCGGACGGACGTGTTCATGGTGAGTCGCCTTTCACTGAGGTGCTGGATAGAGAGCGGGAATCGGTACCGACTCCGGAATCACGAGATGCAAGGTGTCGCCGACGAAGGAAGAGAGACCCGACGGCGGCAAGGAAGACCAGAACGGCGAGTCCGACAGCGAAAAGGACGGGGAACCCCTTGCCCTGGGGGCTTCCTCCCCCGGATGTGCCTGAGGCAAGTGCTGTACCGACCGTGGCCGGCTTCGCTTCGGACGCGTGAGAGTCCGGGCCCGCGGTGCTGCCGCCGGAACCGCCCTGGCTCTCGGCGGACACACCATCGGCGGTCGTGCTGGTCGTCGAGGGCACGCTCGTAGAGGGTGATGTGGCCGAAGATGGCAGTAGGACGCTCTCGATTGACACCGAGGTGCCCGAGGCACAGTTGACCTGGCTTCCTCCCACTGCCTTCCAACTGTCACCCGTCACCTGGATGTCGAGGGCTGGATACTGACTCGTGTAACCCGACTCCTGTGGAGCACCCAGATAGATGCGGAGCTGCAAGAAGCCGTCCCACTTCGGTGCGTACTGCTCGATGACATCGTCCAGCGAGAGATCACCGTCAGTGGCGGCTGCCATCGGATTCGCCGGATTCGTGTACCGGGAGGACGCCGTCAGCTGGGTGCCACTCCAGTCGCCCGGAGGAAGACCTTCTAGCGGCTGGTATCCCACCAAGATCGCAGTTCGCCCCGCGCCGTTGTAGGGAGTCTGAGCCGGCTGCGTGGAGACCGCCCGCCATGCGAACGGCCGGGCCGTCACGCTGCCGCTGGTGATCTGCTGCCCCGCCTGGTTGCAGAGGCCGATGGAGCCAACGGCGTTTGGATCCGTATAGGGCACCGAGGTGTCCGCGCCGACGGCACTGGCGAACGGTGAACCGGAGATCAGCGCCGAAGCAGCCATTGCGCCGAGCAACAGCAGGCACACGGCGACGGACCCGCGTGCCGCACGACCGGCGGCAAACCGACGATACGCCGTCATGCCGACACCTTGACCTTCGCGTCGGGACTCGACGCTGGTGGCGACCCGGCCCCGCTCGTCGGGTCTGGTCGGGGGAGGTTCTTTCGGCGACGCACGTACAACAGGGCTGCAGCAACAATGACCACCAAGATGATCAGCAGGACCCACGGAACGGTCCACACCGTGGCTGTTGCGCTGACAGGAGCGAGGGCGGCGCTCTTCCCGGTGTCGATCGTCCGCGCCGATGCCGTGACGGAGGCACGCGAGACGATTTGGGGCCACACGCCACGAATGAGCGCCGTCTCCGAAACGGACGCGCCCGGGAGCAGGAAGCTGACGCCCGGAAGGTGACTCTGCACTCTCGCTCCCAGGAGGCCCGAAACGGACGCGCCGAGCGCGACCGACAGGTCGACATTGCCCGTATTGCGCACCGAGTATGAGAGGTGGACTGCGCCACGGCCGATCGGATTGGCCGTGCCGGAGTAGGAGGCGTGGACGTCGGTCACGGTCAAACGTGGCGCGGCCGCGCCGGTCACCGTCACGAGAACTCTCGTTCCTGTCCGCTGGTCCAGCGTGATTTCCTCACCGTTCCGGTTACGCCCAGTCGTGGAAAGTGAGACGAGGATTCCGCCGGCATGGTCGCCAGGAGCGGCCGAAGAGGGGACGCTGACGGTAATGGGTACAACGACTACACCGGGGCTCAGTGCAGAGCGCGCCGGAATGGTGATGGTGGAATCTTGGAGCGGAACGGAGACCCAACTTCCGACACCCGCGCGGCGTGCCGAGGCGAGCGCCAGACCGAACTGACCTTGCGCCGACTCCACAGCATCACTCACATAGAGCTGAACCGTGAGCGGTTCGCTGGAGTAGTTGAGGGCCGCCACGTGGTCGTAGAGCACTTCACCTGGACTGACGGCGTAGGCCAGCTCCGAACGTCCGTCGGGGCCGGTCACCGAAGAAGGCGTCACGCCGAAGGTCGCCCGACCGGCTGCGGCCGACGCGGCGGGCGCCGAGACGTTGGGGGAAGCCGAGTCCTTGGGGGGCGCAGCCCCAGCTCCGGCGGGGAGGACGAGGAGGAGGACGAATGTCAGCAACACCCACACAGGGGCGAACCCGGCGGCTCTGCGCTGGATCGGGCGGAGGCGCGATGCTCCGGACGGTCGTCTCATAGATGACTAAAGCTATCTGGTTTATGAATCAAAGAGCAATCGGGGGTTTACAAGGAATTTCACAGGTCCAGGCGCCTTCCGAACCGAGCCCCTGATGGCCCAGGCCAGCCCTGATGGCCCACCCCGCAGGCCATCACAGGGTCGAACGTCCTCTCAGCTGGGACCTCGGTGCCCCGCGGGCCGGCTCCGGAAGTGGTCGGCTGTTCCGGACGCGTGTCGGGGGGAGGGCGTCGCACCCTCCCCCCGACCACGAAAGCCTCCTTGTGTCAGGCGACGGTGAACGTCAACGTGGCGGCGTACAGACCCGCCGGGGTCGAAGTCGGAGCCGTCAGCGTCAGCTTCCCGTCGATGTCGACAGAACCGACGCTGTCGCCTACGGCAGCCGACGCGAATGGCTTCGCTGTGCCTGCCAGGCCGTCGCTTCCGGATGCCCCCGCGGCGTACACCTTGCTGCTCGTCAACTGATCAACGGAGACGCTCCCCGCCTGCAGTGCATCGCCGGCGATGTACGTCGGCGTCACCTGCGTGAACGAGAGGTTCTGCGCATTAATGGTGTCACTGCTGTTCGTCGTCGAGACGAAAGTGCTCACCGAGGCCGAAGCCGTCCAGCCCAGATCACCCGCTCTCGTATCGGTGATCGTCACGGGATCCGCAGTGCCGTTCGAGAATGCGGCGCCGTAGCTCGCCGAAGCGGTGAATGTCGAGTGGAGCGGATCGAGGACCGCCGTCCCAAGGTTGAAGGGATAGGTCGGACCATACGGCGTCGTGAGCAGCAGGGTCCCAGTTGGAATATTGGCCTCGATGTTCTCCGTGCCGGTCAGCTCATTCGGGCTGACCGTCAACGGGTCGGTTGCCGAGTTCGAGCTGGTGTACGTGGGATAGACACCGGCCGGATTTGTGGGTGTGAACTGTCCTACGAGGTAGTGCGTCCCCGAGCTGGTGAAAGAGGGCGGCGGCGTCAGTGTGGCCGTACCTCCGCTCCCCAGCTGGGCCGTACCCAAGAGGCTGGCACCGCTGAAGCTGGATACGGGACTACCCGGATTCGTAGAACCGAAGTCGTAGAAGGCGATGGACCCGGCGCCCGCGGCAAGTGCCGTAGCGGTGTTCGTGTCCGTCACTGTGGCGGACAGCGCTTCCGGCGAGTACTGGTTGACAGGCGATGTGAAGTTCAGCACCGTGCTCGTGGGATCAGGTGTCGGAGCAGTGATCGTGTACGAGACGGCGCTACTCGTGGACCCGGAGAACGCCGCACCCGCCGTCGGCGTATAGACCGCCGTCAGAGAGTCGGTTCCCACCGGCAATGCCGTGGTGCTGAGGGTCGCCGTCCCGTTGGTCACAGGCCTCGCACCGCCCACCGGCGAGCCGTCGCTCTCGAACTGCACCGTGCCTGGCGCGCTCGAATCGGTGACCTGGGCGGTGAGAGTGACCGAGGTACCACCCGTCTGCGGACTCGCCGGCGTCGGCGTTTCGAGCGTCGTCGTCGTGTTGGCCGCTGGCGAGTACAGGAGCGTCCATGCCCCCGTACTCGAGTTGACGGAGATATCGGCCTCGTCATACGTGGTCGAGTATCCGCCGGGGCTCTGATAGGCCTGAAGCCGCAGCACGTAGATGCCGGCATAGCCGTCCGTCGCCGAAGTGTCATTGTTGGGGTACGACCCGGTCAACGAGGACAGGCTGTAACCACTGACGCCGGTGTACAACGGCAACGTCGAGTCAGCCAGCGCCGTGGGTGCCGAGGCGTTGGGATACGGCGAGTTGAAGAATGGGACCCCGTTCCATGCTCCCGGCGCCACGCCGATCACCGGGGTGAAGCCCGACAATTGAGCTTTCGTCCCGTTTGTCTGCAGTGCTGTGTTTCCCTGCACGTAAGCCGCGATCGGATTGTCACTGATGTGCCCACTGGTGATCACCTGACCGGCGGAGTTGTAGAACGTCAGCCCACCGAGTTCGTTCGGGGAAACGGCTGGGGGGGAACCGGTCTCCCACGGAGGCACGGTTGCCGCCTGAGCCGTTCCTGTGAGTCCTGTGACGAGGGCGCCACTGGCAACGCTGACAGCAGCTGCCGCTACCGCCGCAGCTCTAAAGAGCCTTCTCATTGCTAATCTTCTTTCTGTCTCGTGATGGTTGTTGGAAACTTCACCAGGCCCATCGGGCCGGCGAACACGTCATGGGACTCCGGCCCGGGCTGGGTGGGGCACTTTGGTAAATCCCACCCAGCCCGGTATCCGGCGTCGAATGAGGAGCCGGACGACTAGTTCACGGTCCCAGCGAAGGCATAGTTCGGCGTCACGCCGGAAGATGCGATCAATGCTTGGCCGCCCGGTGTGTCAATGAACGGTGCGGGAACTCCAGAACTCGGCCCCGTATAGGCAGGGTTGTAGAACAGAGTCTTCACCCAGTTCAACGACCCACCCGGCTGGTAGGGCGTCGTCGAGGTGACGTCACTCGCCCGGAAGACGACGTAGTCGGTGATCGGGATGGCGAGCGATCCTGTTCCGCTCTGGAGGCTGACGCCAGGGGTCAGCGGGCTCGATGCGCCGGGGAACTTTGTCGCAGGATTGAAGAAGTACCCCTGCGCACCATTGCCGCTCACATTCCCGTTCCACAGTGCCAACCGACCCGCTGAGAACGGCACGATGGCGTCCTTGGGGGCATTGGCGCCGTCGGCGGCCAGCGTTGCGCCTGTAATTGCCGTGGGATCGTTCTGCTCCACCGTCTGGACATTCGATCCGTACGTCGGTGTGACGTTGCCGTTCGCCGTCTTGAGCGCGGCCAAGAACGACTTCGCCACCGAGGACGTCGCCGGCGGAATCTCCGGGATGATGGTGTCTGTCGACGACCCGAGACCGAGGCTGGACCAAGTGGCCGTTCCCGTCGTGTAGATCGTGAGCAGTTGGGAAATGGTCAGGGCCGCCGGCGCGTTGGTCGAGCTGCTGTCGACCGCAAGCCCGATGGAATCCGTGCCGAATTCCACGGAGTCCAGGCCACCGGTCACGCCGGTCCCCGAAGAAGGCAGGCTGGCGCTGGCAACGTAGTTGATCACCTCAGGCGAGCTCTTGTCGTTTTCAAGAGCGGTGATCGAGTCGCCGCTGCTCTGTGGACGCTGGACCGGGCTGTGACCGGCGCGCAACACCACGGTGGGATTCAGCGGCACGGGCGAGGCTTCGGTGCTCCCCTGTGCATACGCCTGACGGCCGTTGCCATCGGCCGTGGCATCGAAGGGAATGACCCTGTTCACCCCAGCCGTCTGGTCGAAGCCGGAGTCCCCAACCGTGTCCCCGTTCACCAGGAAATCGATTGCGTACTGGGGCGTGTCGCCTCCGATGCCGACTACGTCTCCCGTTTGCGGGGCGTAATCCGCGAAGGCCTGCCCAGCCACGATCATCGGCAGTGCCGCAGCCGCAGCCCCGACCACCGCCAATCTGACGAAATTGCGCTTTTTCACTGGCGTTCCCTTCGTTCCCTGGTATCTCCGAATATGACGGTCATCTGATTGCTTCTCCTCCGTTCGACACGACTCGGCGAATGGGACCCCACTCTCCGAGATCTAAATCCGACTTACTTGATCGGATTTAGCGACAAGCTATAGATGCACATGAACGCTTGTCAAACAGGCATTCCTCTTTTTCCCGATCCGTCACATGTGGGTCGCTGACGTTCCCACCAGGGACGATGTGTGTGGGCGCCCGCCATCCGACTCAGGACGACCGAGGCCGAAAAGTCCCGCTGCCCCGGCACCGAAAAGACCGAGAGCGGCCCTCCATGCACTCAGGACCGCGTCTTCGATTGCCGACACGTAGGCCGTGGGTACGAGATGCAGACGAGGCGGGGCTGCTGGTACGGCTCTGCTGGCTCTCGTCTGCCTGGCGGGGGTAGACCTTGGCTGGTTCACCCATGCGGCGGGTGCGCTCTCACGAGGTTCTCGACCTGTGGACTCACCTCCACCCGCTCCGACCAGGCCCTTTGGCCACCCTGCTCGCCGAGGGGTGGTGTGCCCGCCGGTGACCGGCCTCACCGGACAATTCCATGGTTACGGGCACGGGCACGGGCACGGGCACGGGCTGTCGGGCCAAGCCAGCGGCGACGTCACGGTTTCCATACCTGCCGCAGTCTTCGTTCAGCCCCATGGCCACCAACTCGTCGTGACCACCAACACCGGGAAAGGGCCCCGGGTTGCTGACACCTTCTACCTGGTCACGCCCGAGAAGGCGCAGATCGCCTCGGCCGCGTTGCGCGGGCAAGTGCTCGCGGCCTGCGCTCGAAACTAGGCCCCGGGGGACCCCGTCAAGGTAGGAGCCCTCCTCACCGAATATCCGCTGAAGCTGCACGGAACAGCTGCACCCCCCCGAGACGCGTCATCCCTGGGCGTCAATCCGGCCCCGTTGAGGTGTGGATCAGGTAGCTGACGGGCCTGTCAGCGCCTGTCAGCGCCTGGCAGATGCGCGGTCGCGCCGCTGACGCCCAAGCGGTCGGTCCTCTCCACGCCCAGGCGCCAGTGGGATTCAATTCGCTCTAATTATGACTGTTACCATCGGAATTATGGCCGAAGGGGTCGCCGCACTGCTCAGCATGATCCCGACCACAACGCTCTTCGCCCCGGGGTTGCGGTCCGTTGAAGAGATT
The DNA here is from genome assembly GCA_963843365.1 of uncultured Acidimicrobiaceae bacterium. Taxonomy (GTDB): domain Bacteria; phylum Actinomycetota; class Acidimicrobiia; order Acidimicrobiales; family RAAP-2; genus Bog-473. The sequence continues at coordinate 1,079,962 of CAWJKG010000002.1, forward strand.
CCGGAGGTACCGGAGTGACCCTTGAGGAGCTCACGACCCGCGTGCGGATTCGCAATGCGGCGCTGAAGCACTTTGCCGAAGAGGGATACGACAAGGCGACCATTCGCGCCATCGCCCAGACCGCCGGCGTGTCGCACGGAATGCTTCGGCACCACTATGGGTCGAAGGACGCTTTGCGGGCCATGTGTGACGAATACGTCTTCAAGGTGCTGGTCCGTCTCACTTCATTGACGATTGGAGCCCCAGCCACCGCTCATAGTTCGCAACGGTCAGCGCTTCTCCTTTGGAGTTATGCGGCACGATCCTTGGCAGAGGGATCTGCTACGGCGGCGCCCATATTCGACCTGATGGTCTCCATAATCGAGCGCGTGCTTCACCAGTCAGACAACATCGACCGACGCAGTACTCCCGCGGCAACCCATATTTGGGCCATTCTGCTGACCGCCATGGTCAATGGGATTCCGCTTCTTCACGACCAACTCTCCCGCACCCTCGAAATCGACATATTCGCTCCCGAAGGCCACACGTTGATCATGTCGATGCTTCACGAGGTTTTCGCCTCACGGCCGCCTCAGGACACCACCGGGGCCGCATCGCTGCCCGACAAACTCGCGCACCCAACTTCCTGAATCTCGCCATCGTCGCACTCCTCGTGCTTCCGAGGTGGAAGCTCGGTCTTCCGGACCACACGATGTCTGGTGAGGATCCGGTGCAGAACTTCGAGGAGGTCGCGACGGACCCCATCCTTCGCGAGGCTGGGGTTTTCCGCCCAATGGAAGGCGAGCGCACTTCGATCGCCGGTCCCGCCGACGTCGACGCCCACGTCATGGACCGGGCCGTCGGCGCTGCACCAGAGTTGGGCCAGCACACCGAGGAGATCTTGCTCGAAATAGGCTATGACTGGGACTCCATCACCGCTTTCGTGGCCAATGGAGTAATCCCATAGCGAAGGTCCGCCGGGGCTGGCACACGCGACCTCGAGGGCACATTCGTGGTGGGCCGCCGGGGAGGCCCATACCCAGCCTTACGTCAAGTGTCCCGTCCAGAGTTCAGAGATCGGTGGTCCGGCAGGACGCTGGAGCGTTGGAGCGGGACGATCACGACCGGAATGCTGGAGTGCTCCACGAGTTCCAAGCTCGTACTCCCCAGCAAGGAGCCCGAATGCGCTCCAGATCCACGAGTTCCCACAACGACTAAGTCAACCGAATACGGCTCTTCGCTCATTCGGAGGAGTGCAGAGCACGGGTCCCCGTCGACCACGAGCCACTCGACCGCGGACGAGTCCATGCCCGCGTCGACGGCTATCTCAAGGACCACATCTTGATGTGGAGCGGCACGTCGCGAGAGACCCGCGTGCTCCAGGAGGCCTACAGCATGAACCACCTTCAGCGATGCGCGAGTGGTTGCAGCGAGAGTGGCGGCCCACCGAAGAGCGGCCTCGGAGTCGCTGGAGCCATCGAAACCAACGGCGACACTGTCAATCGTGCTCACCGTTGCCACCCACCCGCTTGAAGGTCAGCCATCGCCGACATTTGGGCAGTGAGAGCGGACGCGACTGCCTCTCGCCCAGGCCCTCCCGACGTGGGGGGCTCGAGACCTACTTTGACGTCGAGGAGAGCGCCCAAAACAGCAGTGGTCGATGAGCGCAGTGCCCGAGCGCTGTATCCACCTTCCAGGAACAACGCCAGACGACCCGGCCGGGGGGCGAAGGAGTGCACCAGTCGAGCGAGCTGTGCAAAATCCCCCGTTGAGAGGGCGAACTCACCGAGAGGATCGGCCCGATGGGCGTCAAAGCCACACGAGACCAGGATCCAATCAGGCGCGAAGCGATCGATCGCCGGCTGAGCGACCTGCTCGAACGCGCGCTGCACGATGTCTCCGGTCGCACCCCGTGGCAGTGGGATATTGACCGTCAACCCAACAGCATTGGGACCTCCCACTTCATTGGCACTTCCGGTACCAGGGAAAAGGGGCCACTGGTGCGTCGAGACGTAAAGAACCCGGGGGTCATCCCAAAAAATGGACTGGGTTCCATTGCCGTGATGGATGTCCCAGTCGACGATCAATACCCGGTGGCCTTTGGCTGCAAGCGCTGCCGCACTCACGGCAACGTTGTTCAACAAGCAGAACCCCATTGCGCGGTCTGCTTCAGCGTGATGTCCCGGTGGTCGCACGGGGACGAAGGCGATGCCTTCACCCTGCAGCTCCAAGGTTCTGATCGCCTCGAGGCCGGCGCCGGCGGCGCGACGGGCCGTTGTGAAGGAATCCGATCTGGCATACGTGTCGGGATCGATGTCTCCGCCTCCCTCCATGCAAAAACTCTCCAGTTCGCCGAGGTATTTGATCGTGTGCACCCGCGTCAACGCTTCGAGGTCCGCTTCGGGAGCAGCGACGAAGTTGATGCCGTCTTCGATGTGGAGATCGCGTACCCCATCCATCACCGAAAAGATCCTGGCTTGCTGCTCAGGGTGAAATGCGCCCCCGTCGTGTGCATCCGCGCCCGTTGGGCCAACGACGATCAGCATCCCTCGCACACCTTAGGTAGCTCGGCAACTGGTAGACGTCTGACTTGACGACTTTCATCGCGTGCGGCGAGTGCCCGCCGATATGACTCCGTCATTGCGATTCCGAAGCGGAGCCAGACGGTCCCGTATTCGACGCTCGATGACACGTCGAAACCGGAGTGATGGAACACATCCAGCATGGCCTTGTTCTCGCAAAGGGTCTCTGCGATGAACGTGTCAATCCCTCGGTCCCTGGCGGCCCGCACCAGCTCGTCGAGCAGCAGCGACCCGAGGCCGTGGTGCTGGTAGTCATCCGCCACGACGAAGGCAACCTCGGCTTCCGAGGTCCCGGCGATTCTGTCGAACCGACCCACGGCAATCAGCTGTCCGTTTCTCTCGACGACAAAGGCCAATCTATCCACGTAGTCCACGGTGGTGAAGCGCTCGACTTCTTTCGCCGAAAGGGTGGGGTGAACCGTGAAGAACCTCAAGTAAGTCGATCGCAGGGACAGGTGCTGATGAAAATCGACCAGCCCTTCCGCATCATCAGGCCGGATGGGACGCAGACTGCAGCTGGTGCCATCCGACAGAATGACCAAAGCCCCAAGATCGCTCGGATAGTTCGGCGGGGACGTCAGCATGCACATCCGCCTTCGGAACCGGCGCTCGACACGGGCTTCGGTCCCTCGGCCCTCAAAAGGAAGGCGGAGTCATCACCCAGACTCCTTCGCTTCGGCATACCTTATGGTCCTGGTTGAGGAATCCCTCGGGTAGGGACGTTGGTCCCATGCGGGTGAGGTCGAGGGTCCCCTTTGTTTCGACACGGCCTTCCACCCGTCGCCAACCCGGGTAGTCGTGCTCAGGCCTGATGTCCGCCAGGAATGAAGTGCACGAACCGCGAGACCCTGCGCCTGATCCGTCGCTCCAAGCGCTCCGAGTGGCTCGTCGGGACCCGAGGGGTTTGCGCGTGGGGGGTGCGGTAGAAACGAGTTTTCGCGAGCTCGACGAGCACGAGATAGACCACGACCATTCCGAAGAGAATGAGGAAGAAGGTCGTCGGGAGAGGTGTGAATCCGAGCAAGGGCGCCAATCCGGTGTACGGCAGCAGGGCGCCGACCAGGGCTGCTCCGGTTGGCACAACGAGCATCGGCCAACTGGGCCTGCTCTTGAAGAACGGGACTCGTCGTGTCCGGATCACGTAGATGACCAGAGTCTGGGTGGCGATGGACTCCACGAACCAGCCGGTCCTGAATTCGACGTGCCCGGCATGAAGCACTGCGAGCATGACCCAGAAGGTCAGAAAATCGAAAATGGAACTGACGGGTCCGAACACGGACATGAATCGGCGAATGAATGTCATGTCCCACGCTGCCGGACGGGCCAACGCCTCTGGGTCAACTCGGTCGGTCGGGATCACCAGCTGTCCCGTGTTGTAGAGCAGATTGTTGAGCAGGATCTGTGAGGGCAACATCGGAAGGAAAGAGAGAAAGACAGAGGCACCCGCTGCACTGAACATATTGCCGAAGTTCGAGGACGTCGCCATGAGCACGTACTTCATGGTGTTGTTGAAGATACGGCGACCTTCGACCACGCCTTCCGCCAGCACCCCAAGGTCCTTGTCAAGGAGGACGACGTCGGCGGCGTCCTTCGCCACGTCGGTACCAGAGTCCACCGAGATGCCGACGTCCGCGTGATGCAGTGCCACCGCGTCGTTCACCCCATCGCCGAGATACGCAACGTCTTTCCCGGTCCGGCGGGCCACTTTGATGATTCGAGACTTTTGTTCCGGCTTGATCCGGGCAAATACTGTGGTGGCCGAGAGAGCCGCTTCGAGCTTGTCGTCATCCAGTGCCTCGACTTCATCCCCGGAGAGCACGCCGGCGCACTCGATCCCTATCTGAGAACACACCTTGCTGGCGACGAGTCCGTTGTCCCCTGTGATGATCTTCACGTCCACCCCAAGGCGCTCGAGCTGGGCAATGGACTCACCTGCATCGGCTTTGGGTCGGTCGGCGAAAGTCAAGAATCCCGCGAGTTCCAAATGATCCTCGTCGGCCGCGGTCAGTGACGTCATCCCCTGGGCCGGCCGGGTTGCAACAGCCACCACACGGGCTCCCTCCGAAAACAGATTCTCCAGGGTCGATGTGGCGGCGTCTGGAACGTTTTTGCAGCGCGCAAGAACGACTTCGGGAGCGCCCTTTACGATGACGACAGGCGTCCCCTCCGGGTCCTCGACCAGCACGGAGGCCAGCTGGCGCTCGTGGTCGAACGGAAGCATGGTCTTTCGAACATAACGGGAAGCATCGGCAGCGATACCTGTTCCCGAACCGGCACCAGGGGCGAACCACAGGGCTTGATCCAGCGTGTTCCCACCCTCCGGGCCGTGGTCAGTCAGCGCCGCTTCGTTGCAGACGAGTCCGAACAACAAGGGTCTGCCGCTTTGCTGGCCTAACGCGTCAAGGCTCTGTTCGAACGTGATCTGACCTTCCGTGAGGGTCCCCGTCTTGTCGGTGAAGAGAATCTCGATATTGCCGAGGTCCTCGATGGCTACCAGCCTTTTGACGAGCACCTTCTTTGCCGCGAGCGCCTTGGAACCGGCCGAGAGACTCACGGTGACAATGGCCGGCATCATTTCTGGGGCGATACCAACCGCGATGGCCAGGGAAAAGAGGAGCGCTTCGATGAGAGGCCTCGAGAGCGCCACGTTGACGATGAAGATGAACGCGGTAAGAACCGCTGCCACGACGAACAAGAAGCGGGAGAACCGCGACAGTCCTACTTCGAATGCCGTCTGGCCCTGATGCTCGGACAGGCCGGCCGCTATCTTCCCGAACGCAGTTCGAGTGCCCGTCTGGACCACCACGCCGGTGGCTGACCCCTCATGGACAATCGTCCCCATGAAGGCACACCCCGACCGATCGTCCCGATCGCGCCCTGAGATGGCGGCCACGGACTTGACCTCCGGCATCGACTCCCCGGTCAAGACGCCCTCGTCGCATTCGCACTCGTCGACAGAGAGCAGGCGAAGATCGGCGGGGACGATGGTCCCGATTCCAACCGTCACGATGTCACCGGGAACGAGCTCCGTGACAGGCACACGGCACGTTTGGCCATCCCTTCGAACCTCGGTCTCCTGTCGTATCTGAGCCCGCAGTGACGCCATGGCCACTTCCGCTCGGTATTCGTTGAAGAACCCCAGACCGACGCTGAGGAAGACGATCACGGCGATGATGACAGCGTTGGTGCCACCGCCCGTAAGGCCCGACACGAGCGCCGCGCCAAGCAGAAGGATCAGAATCGGGTTCTTGATCTGGCGGAACAGGACAGTCGTCGCACGCACACGATGAACAGCAAGCGCGTTTGATCCAAATCGCCGCCGTCGCTCCTCCACTTCGCCCGACGTGAGGCCTTCCGGTCGGCTGCCGAGCGCCACCAGAGTGTCCTCAGGAGTAAGCAGCGCCGCTTGACCCAGATCGAGCTCGTCAGCCGTCGAGCGCATGGCCACGGCCATCATGTCAGGCTCGATTGACTCAGAGCAGCCTCGACGCCAACAGGTTCTCCGCCATGAGACGTCGACAGGTGCTTCGGCTAGACCAGGTCATATTCCAAGTGTGAACCCGGCAAGAACCGAATCCGTAGGGACCAAGGTCCCCACGGGGGTGACCTTCGTCTCTGTGAGAAACCGCTCGACATCAGTACATTCGCACTGAGACTGGGCGTAGTACCCAACCAGCGAGAGATCCACCCGCTGCGGGATCGAGGAGACGATATGACGGCCGCATCGAGTTGCGAGACTGCACCAGCGCGCGTCATTGAGACACACATCTCGATTCTTTTCTTCTTCGGAGACAAGGTCTACAAGTTCCACAAGCCCGTTCACTTCGATTTTCTGGACTTCAGAGATCGCAGTGCTCGAGCCGCGGACTGCCAGCGAGAGGTCGAACTCAATCGCCGGTTGGCACCCGACGTGTACATCGGGGTGGCCGACTTCGTGATGGATGGCGAGCCGTTTGACCATGCGGTTGTGATGCGCGCGCTGCCAGAAGCGCTCCAGTTGGCGTCCCTGCTGCGGGTTGGCGAGGATACTGAGGCGTGGCTAGTCCGCGTGGCAGCCGTCCTGTCCTCGTTTCATCAAACCGCCGCGCGATCTGCGGAAATCTCGGCGTGCGCCAGCCCCGCTGCCGTACTGCTCAAGTGGGAGCAGAACTACGAGGAGGTCACGAGGTTCGTCGATGCCCCATTGGACTCCCAGGTTGAGGCAGAGATCAGATCTCTGGTCGTGCACTGGCTCGACTCGCACCAGGCACTGCTCGAGGCCAGAATTGCCGAGGGCCACATCTGTGACGGCCACGGTGACCTCCAAGCCTCGGATATCTACTGCCTTGACGAGGGAATCCGCATTCTCGATTGCCTCGAGTTCTCTGACAGGTTGCGATGGGATGACGTCTGCGCCGACGTCGCCTTCTTGGCCATGGACTTGGAGCGCCTGGGATATCCGGAGGCGGCCAGCACGTTTGTCAGAGCGTACGAGCGGCACTCGGGACATCGCCTGCCGCCCTCACTCTTGCATCTTCATATTGGCTTACGTGCGTATGTGAGGGCCAAGGTGGCCTGCCTACGCGCTGAGCAGGACGGTGTCGTTGCGGATTCGGCTGTTGAACTGCAGGCGCTGGCCCTCAGACACCTCCGGAGCGCCCGGTCGGCAGTCGTCCTCGTCGGGGGACTCCCAGGAACCGGGAAGAGCACACTTGCCGCTGGACTCGCAGCCCAGACAGGGTGGGTGCTTCTGCGCTCGGACGAGATCCGCCGGCATCGATCGGTGGGACCGGATCGCTATGCGCCCGGATCCCGTGCCGCCGTATACGAGGAGCTGCTCAGCTCTGCCCGAAAGCGACTCGAGGACGGAGAGTCGGTGATTCTCGATGCCTCCTGGATCAGCGCTGAGGAGCGTGCCCTGGCGACTCAGGTCGCCCAGGACACGGGAACCGAGCTTCTCTCGATTTGCTGTAGGTGTGACGACTCCGTCGGAGCCGACCGCATCACACAACGCCTCGCACGCAGTGACGATGTCTCGGAAGCGACTGTTGCCGTGCGAGATGCGATGGAGGCAGGAATGGACGAGTGGCCCTCAGCCGTCGTGGTCGACACATCCCGTGCCGCGGCGTCGGTGAACCTCGAGAGCGCACTCTCCGAACTGGCTCCTCGCTACGAGCGTGTGGGGGCAATCGAATCGGAATCCTGACTCCTGCAGGGGGGACCAAGGTCCCAGGTGCACAGGGCCTTCTTCTCTAGCCCGAGGGTGGTAATCCGGGGTCCAATGAAGGCACGTCGTTCGCTGACCCGACCGCACCAAAGTTCGAAGCCTCAAGCCAGCATCACCAAGAAGGAGGATGGAGAAATGTCCAGCACCACCAACGGTTCGGGAACGACCGCCGAAAGCGCCCAGGTGTCACCCGACGACGAGGCCAGGGTAAATGAAGCAATGTGCCAGCTCGATGCCTGGAAGACTCGCATCGACGAGCTCCGAGTCCAGGTGGACTTGGCGAAGCTCGAACTCCATGAGGAGGCAGCGAAGCAACTCGATCTGGCACGCAACGTGAACCATGTCGCCGCTTCGAAGCTACGCGTCGCATACGAGGATGCTGCCACCAATGCCGACACATTGCGCCAGGGCGTGCTCGAGTTCCTTCACGACGTGGATGAGGCGTTCGATGCAGTCCAGGCGGTGATTTCACGAGGTTGAGCGCTGCGTCTCGCCACAACCCCTGAATGACCCGACTGCACATTCATCGGATTCGAAGGGACCATGACGATGAGGAACGACACAACACCACCACCGGCTCAGTTGCAGACTCAGGCGCCTGGAGAGATCCGCCTTGTTGTCGGAGTGGATGGGTCTCCCTGCTCCTTGAAAGCGCTGGAGTATGCCAGTGAACAAGCAGCCCTCACGGGTTCGATGTTGCAGGTCGTCACGGTGTACAACGGACTCCCGGCATACGGCTTGACGAGGGGCCTCGATGAAGCGGGGGCTCAGTCCGTTGCCAATGAAGCTCTCGACGCGGTCGAGAAGAAGCACCCCACGGTCCTGACAAAGGGCAAGATCGTCTACGGAGTGCCAGGTCCCGTACTGGCTGACGTCAGTGAAGGTGCTTCGGAGCTCGTGGTCGGAACCAGAGGACACGGGCAGATCGTTGGCGCCGTCCTCGGTTCAGTCTCGGAGTATGTGCTTCATCATGCCCACTGCACCACCACGGTTGTTCGTTGAGTTGACCCGCGGGTTTGTCCCTATTCCAGGCGTCTCTACTCTGCCCACGGTCGGTGGCGTTCTGACCCGGATCGTCACGAGGATCTGCTCCGCCTCAAACGGTGTCCGATCCATCGGTTGATGGAGGACTCCCGTCCTGAGTCCTCAGGACCTTCCTCCCTAGGCAGAAGGCCTGCTGACCAGGGACAATAGAGTCTGCGTCCACGACAACCAGAGGGGGTTGCCATGAAATCGAATGACCCAGCCATCGAGAACGCGGACGAGCACCTCGTCGTCGTGGGGGTGGATGGATCGGCATGTGCCACCCGCCGGGACAGCCAAGGGGACCAATCACACCGTCTACAGAACACCACACCGCAAGGGAGGCAAAGTGAAGCTTGACCAACGAGGATCGGCAATACTCGGCGAGGACGCGTGCCGGGATCACCTGGCGCATGAGGCCGATGCGGAGGGCGTCGGGCGACTCGCGGTCAACGGTGATCAATCGCCGTACGTCATCCCCGTGAACTTCACGGTGGTCGACGGTGCGATTCTCATACGTCTGGGGCCCGGATGGGCCGCCTTTCATCTCGACGGATCAGCAGTGACCTTCGAGGCTGATCAAGCCAAGGCATCTCAGCACAGTGGCTGGAGTGTCGTGGTCGAAGGATTCGCCCACGTCGTCACATACGACGACATCGGACGCCTCGGTGCCAATCTGCCGAACCCAATCGTGACGGTGCCGGGAGTCAGAGTGTTCGAGATTGTCCCGTTCAAGGTGACTGGGCGTGCCGTCGAGCCCGATCTTCGAGATGAGCCCCGAGGTCTGACGACCGACTCCCCCGATGAAGTGGAGAGCAAGCCCAGTAGCTTACGTCTCACGCCAGAAAGCGCCCGTGAGTTGGCCGTCACCTTGCAATCGGCCCACTGGGATGTCGATTCGAAGATCGCCGACACGGCCGATCCTGTCGCGCGCGAGACCTTGCTCGAGCGGCGCCGGTTGCTCGAGGGCCTGGCAACGCAGCTCGCAGGTGCCAGTGCCTGAGTGCCCTCCGAGGCCGCTCTGAGCCGCTGGGATGCGGACGCCGATGCGAAACGAACAGTGGCGCGCCTCGTAGGGGACAGAACGCAGAGTTGGTTTGCTCAGCGTCTCCACACCCAGTCCGTAATCGATGGATCGTCCTCGCCGTGCGTTCGCGTATACGCCCGCGCATCCAGTCTGGCGTCTTGCATCTTTTTGGCGGACGTGTGCGGCCCTCTCTCTGAGAGATCTGGCACACGGTCGATGACATCCATGACCAAGTGGAAGCCGAGGCTTCCCATGCTTCGGAAGCAACGGCTCATTCAATAGAGGGTTGTCCATGAGGTAGATCTGACCCACTGAGCAGCAGTTCGCAGCACGCCAATAGGCGTCGGGAGCCTCAAGCTCTTCTTCACTCAGAGCCGGCCAAACCTCGTCCGCCGACTCGACCTCAAGCGCACTTCGTGTCAACTCAATCCTCGTCGAGCATGGCGTTGTGCACAATGACGCGACCAGTGACGACTTCGGGCGTGATCTTGACGAGCGCGTGACGAGCGCCGCCCGCCCAGGGCTCAAGATCGAGTGACGAAAGGCGCAAGAGTTCCTCTGGGTCGTCGACGCGACGCGCCCGACCGCTGGCGAGGACGCTCCAGCCCTCACTCATCGTCTCATCCACGCGATCGATTTGGAATCCAACCACTGTTTGTTGCTCAAGGTGATCGGCCTTTGCGAGGTCGGTGCTCAGGATGATGTCCCCCTCGGTGAATTCAAAGTTGACGGGAATGGCCACGGGTCCCCGTTCAGTGGAATAGACGACTCGGCCCACCCCGCCTGCGGCCAGATGGACCCGGCAATGCTCCTCCGTGAGAGCTTCGAGAGCAGGGTGCCGACCCGCCCTCCCCTGGGCCATGGGCCGCTCGAAGTCCCCCCCTTGGAGCGCGATTGGGCTCGTGTCCAGGGCCAGGGCGATGAGATTCAGAGTGCCGGCACTCAGACGGGCATCGGCGCTGCTCTCGAAGTACTTGAGGTAGGTGGGATCGACGCCGACCCGCTGCGCAAGCTCTTCGGTACTTATGCCGAGCTCCCGCTGGCGGTGGAGGATCCGTCGGGCCAGATCACCGGGGCTCCGAGGGCCGATGGAAGGTTCTGAGGGGCTGGTGGGAGTCATAGCATCCATTCTGAGGTGGTCCTAGGGCTGCCCATAGGGAGGAAGGTCCCGATGGGCGATGACATTGGTCTTCGATCATTCGCGGGTGGTCGATCCAGGTTCCGGGCCGAGACGGGATCCGGCTCAGCCGGCAAGCTCCCTGGTCCCGCTAGCGGACTATCACGATGGGGCAGCGGGAGTGATGCGCACAGTAGGTGCCCACTGATCCCAACAGCAGCTCGCGAATGCCACTGTGTCCTCGTGAGCCGACGACGAGCAGATCAGCTCCGGCGCTCAACTCGACCAGGGTTGGTCCTGCTTCCGCTTCGCGCAACGTCGTTTCAACGAGCACATCAGGCGCGACCGCCGCCGCATGTGCAACCGACATATCAGCGATCTCTTGGACCTGCTGTCGCACCTCGGCGGGCGTCTTGGCGAAGACGTAGCCGAGGGCCATTGGAAACATCCATGCGGTCACGAGCTCGAGCGAAGCTGGTGAACGAACGGCCTCGGCAATGGCCCAGTCCAGCGCCTTGGCGGATCCATCAGATCCATCGATACCGACAACAATCTTCCGTATTGATGATCGATCCCCGATGTCAGGCACGCGACGACGACCTCCTTCTGTCTCTAACTCGCTAATGGATCGATGATGGGTTCACTGCATGGTTGGCATGCGGAGGCTCCGGCCGACTTGATGCCCGCAACCCCTCCCTCTAGGCGCTCACGACCCCGAGCAGCGCTCGCGTGGTGCCGCCACGTGGGCGGCAAACTCAAGCGCTCTGACTCCACACTCGGAGCCATCCACGCCGACAACGACCCGGACATCGCCGTCGGACTCTGTGCGGCATCGGCGCTCGTCCGTATAGCCATGCATCATATTGCCTGGTCAGAGGACCCACGAACTAGGGACCTAGGTCCTGGCCCGGTGGAAAGGAGTCCCGATCTCGAAGAGCTGCGGTCGGGGGCAGGACCAAAGACCCTGGGGCCGCGGACAAAGCTCCCTATTGACCGGCTGACAATTCCCGCATTGTCAGGGGTATGGATGCGCTGACGAGAACGCAAGGCCACAGAGTGGACACGATCTCCCTCTGCAATGGCACCTATGCCGTCGTGCGACCTATCTCACCTGACGACGGCCCCGCATTGGTGGAGTTCCACCGGCAGCTCTCAGATCGAGTTTGCTCCTTCCGCCACCTGAGCCCGCCTCCGGTCTTCCGAGCAGACGAGGTCGAGCATCTGATCTGCGTCGACGGCCTGAACAGAGCCGCTCTCGTGGTCGAGGTGAGCGGCGCAATCATTGCCGTTGGACGGTACGACCGACTCTGCGACCCGAAGCAGGCAGAGGTAGCCCTCGTCGTCGGCGGCGCGTTCCAACATCAGTACATCGCATCCGAATTGCTGCGCCGGTTGGCGCATCTCGCCAGAACGGCCGGTGTCTCGCAGTTCGCAGCCGAGGTTCTGTTCGAGGACGCGACCACGCTCTCAGTCTTCCGAGAGGCTGGGTTCGCCCTTACGTCCCGGCGTCGATCGGACGTCGTGGAGATATCGATGGATATCGCTTAGAACTCGAGGGCGCCCGAACGATCAGATCGGTACACGCCAGGTGACCCTGGTTCCGCCGCCTTCCACCAGCTGCACGCCGAAGGTCCCACCTAACTTCTCGGCACGGGCCTGGAGATTCGTCAACCCCAATCCCCCGCCGTCACTGGGAGGAGCAAAGCCCACACCGTTGTCAACAACTTCGAGGACAACCTCGTCGCCCACAGTCAGGATCACGAGCACACGAGTCGCCCGAGCATGCTTGCCGACGTTCGAAAGCATCTCGCGCAATACCGACAGGAGGTGGTCGGCTGTCTGTTGAGGAATGGCATTGTCGACGGCGCCCTCAAAAGTCAGTTCAGGGCGGACGCCCACGGTGGGCGCCAGTTCGTCGGCCAGGCTCACCACAGCCTGCCGGAGCCCACCAGGCAAGGAGCTGTCGCCGAGCTCAAAGATCGTCGTGCGGATCTCGGTGATGGTGGCGTCAAGGTCGTCCACCACCTTGTCGATGCGCTCGCGTACAAGGTCGAGATCGGGAAGGTTGGCGGCACCCTGCAGGGACATGCCGACCGCGAACAGGCGCTGCACCACCCTGTCGTGAAGGTCACGACCGATCCGTTCTCTGTCGTCGAGGACGGTCATCGTACGAACTCGGTCATGCAAGCGGGTGTTGTCGATCGCGATGCCTGCGGCGACAGCGAGGGCCTCCGTCAGGGCTTCGTCTTCCTCAGTGAAGTCGTCCGCGCCGACCTTATCCGTGAGATACAGATTGCCGAAGACTTCACCTCTCGCCCGAATGGGGACTCCGAGAAAGGACTTCATCGGAGGGTGGTTGGCGGGGAATCCGTAGCTGAGTTCGTGCGCGGTGAGTTCGCGTAAGCGAAGGGGCGCAGGGTCGGTGATCAAGAGCCCGAGGACGCCCCGACCTGTCGGACGAAGCCCTATGGCCCGCTCCTCCGGCTCGCCCAGACCCACGGTGAGGAACTGGTCGAGACCCGTCCGGGCTTCGTTGAGCACCCCCAGGGCGCCGTAACGGGCATCGACCAAGGTCCGAGCCTCTTCGACCAGATGACGCAGCAAGCTGGGAAGCTCGATATCAGCCTCGATCATGAGCATGGCGCCCATGAGACGACCGAGCTTCTCAGGATCTTTGACCCGACGGTACGGCACAGCCCTGATCGTACTCAGGGCCGATGAGCCAATACAGGGGGCAGGGGCCGAAAAGTGAACGGCAGGGGGTCTGACGCTGGCACAATAGCGGAATGACGATCCGTGTGTTTCTCCTCGACGACCATGAACTGGTCCGAGAAGGGATCCGGCTGCTCCTCGAGTCCGACGACGAAATCAAGGTCGTTGGCGAGGCGGCCACGGCGGCCGAGGCGATGGAGCGGATCCCCCTGGCGAAGCCTGACGTGGCCCTGCTCGATGTCCGGCTCGAAGGCGGCAGCGGGATTGAGGTCTGCCGGGACGCTCGGTCGGCAATGCCTGATCTCATCTGCTTGATGCTCACCAGCTTCGCCGACGATGAAGCGATCTTCGCCAGTGTCATGGCGGGTGCGGCAGGCTACGTGCTCAAACAGATAAAGGCGCGCGACCTGATCAGCGATGTCCATCGTGTCGCGGCCGGGGAGAGCCTGATGGACCCAAGGATTGTGGCGCGGGTCGTCGAGCGGATCTCAAATCCGCCGAAGGCCGACCCCGAGGTTCAGACACTCACGCCCCAGGAGCAACGGATCCTCGACCTCATTGCCGAAGGGCAGACCAACAGGCAAATCGCCGAATCGATGTTTTTGGCGGAGCACACGGTCAAGAACTACATCACTGGCCTTTTGCGCAAGCTCAAAATGTCGAGCCGTACGGAGGCGGCGATCTACGCCACCAAACTGAACGTCGCCAAGAACGCCCCAGAAGCCAGTCTCTAGGTGGCCAATCCTGGCCTCGGCGGGGACACGAGATCGATGCCGAGAGCGGTCAGCTCCTGTTCCAGCTCAACCCGTTCCTGTTTGGGGTTCGTGAATCGTCGGGTCGTGACATCGATGCCATGTGCCGCGCAGACCTTGACCAGCGCCCGGTCATAGGAGAGTTCCGCCGCCAAGGCGATGACGGCGGTCTCACCGGCTGATTCGATCATTTGCACTCGACATACCTGAGCGAAGTCGATCAGGGCCTGTCCGCTCAGTTCGTCAACCCAATCGTTCAAGACGCTGGAGAGTATGGCTGCGTACACGTCAGGCCTCGTGTCCCACGAGGACGATTTCTGATCGAGCCTGACGCTCGGAGCGTCGCGATTGACAAGTCACGATAGTCCTAGACGAGAAGATGGAGTGGGGACAGAATCGAACCCTGACACGCAAGAATGTGTCGAATCCCCGGACAATCGCTGCCTTGATCGCGCGACCTCGTTCATGTGCCAGATCACGGGCCTGGTAAGCGCGGGGCAACTGCCTCTTCGATTGGGACAGATACGGCGTCCGGTGACCATGTCCTTGAGGATATGGAAAACGGAGCGGATTCGGTAGGGGCAAATGGTATGGGTGCCTGGGGGACCATCGTCCCTATTTCGCAATTCGATGCCATTTCCGTATGGCGGGCTGCGCGGCCAACTTCCCAAAGTGGCCTTGACCACGAACGTCCCTGCCGTTCAGGACATTGGTCCCTAGAGGGATCAGTGCCGCGCGTCGCAATATCGAAACGACGCCGGTTCGCAGGTGCGACTGCGCGCTATTCCAAAGGAGATCCGATGGCCATCACGAGCGCCCGGCCGCCTGTCAAAGACTCGCCCCCTGTTGAACCGGGACTGTCGCCCAGAAACCAAAAGAAGGCTCATGCGTTGGGCCTCACCTCCGCAACCGGGCTGGTCATCGGCAGCATTGTCGGCACCGGAGTCTTCACGATGCCGGCGGTCATCGCTGGAGCAGGGACCATGGGCATCATCGTGCTCGGTGTCATTGCCGTGGGTGCGATGCTGCTCGCGGTCCTGTTCGGACAACTGACGAAGCGCGTCCCCAACAGTGATGGTGGCCTGTACGCCTACTCGCGGCACGAGTTCGGGGATTTCGCCGGCTATCTGGTCGGCTGGTGCTATTGGATCCAGGCCTGGGCGGGCAACGCTGCCATTGTCTCGTCCTGGGTCTTCTATGTCGATGCCCTGTTCGGATGGACACATCCGTCGGGAATGCAGAACTTCGGGATCGCCATGGTGGGTCTGTGGGTGCCGGCAATCGTCAATCTCGTCGGGATCCGCCAAATGGCCTGGTTCCAGAACATCACCGTCGTGTTGAAATTCCTGCCCCTTCTGTTCGTGGCGATCGTGGGGTGGTTCTTCGTGCAGAAGGCCCACTTCGGAGCGTTCAACGCCTCGGGCGGCAGCCTCTATTCGGGCATCGGCATCGCCGCCGGTGTGGCACTGTTCTCCTTCATCGGCGTCGAGGCCGCGGCCATGACCGCCAAGCGGGTCAAGAACCCCAGGGTGAACGTGATGCGTGCGTCGATGATCGGCACCGCGCTGAGCGCTGTTCTCTACGTGCTCGTGACCGCCGTCGTGATGGGACTGGTTGCACACCACACGCTCATCAATACTGGTTCTCCTTTCGTCAATGCGTTCCAGTCGATCTTCCCCCACGAGGCATGGGCCGGAAAGTTCATCGCCGCCATCGCGGTGATCTCGGGGATCGGGGCCCTCAACGGTTGGACCCTTATCGTGACTGAGACGTCGAGGGCCATCGCCCAAGACGACCTGTTCCCCCGGCCGTTCGCCTGGACAGACCGCAAGGGCACTGCCTGGTTCGGCATCGTCGTCGGCACCGCCCTCCCGTCGCTGCTCATGTTCTGGCGCTACAACACGACATCGGGGCTGACAGTGTTCACCTACCTCGTCGACCTCACTGTCGTGACGGTGGCCATCCCCTACTTCATGTCCGCCATCGCACAGCTGACCTTCCTGGTCTCCCGTCGTCGTCGAGTGAACGGCTGGGCTCTGACGCGAGACCTCGGCGTCGCCGGCGCCAGTGTTCTCTTCTCCATGTGGGTGACCTTCGCCTCTGGCTACCAGGTTGTCTACCAGGCGCTCGTCGTGATCTTCGTCGGCCTGGTCCTGTACGCCTTCTTGAACGCACGTCGTCAGCGTCTGGGCGAGTCCGAGGAGCCGACGGAGCTCTCCGAGCGAACCCTGGGCGAGCCTGTCGCATCGGTCTGATGCGACCACGTCCGACCACCAGAAGGAAAGAGGCCACAGTGAACTTCCAAGTCGATTCAGAAGTGGGTCAGCTGCGAGAGGTGATAGTGCATCGACCAGGTCTCGAGCTCTCCAGACTTACCCCGGAGAACATCGGCGAGCTGCTCTTCGACGATGTCATGTGGGCGAAGAAGGCACGAGAAGAGCACGACGCCTTCGCCCAGGCTCTCCGCGACAAGGGCGTCCACGTCCACTATTACGGGCAGTTGCTGACCGAGACACTCGAGATCGATGAAGGACGCGCCTTCGTGCTGGACCGGGTGTGTACGCCGGAGAATCTGGGCCCGTCGCTCGTGGGTCCCGTTCGGGAGCTGTTCGAAGACCTCGACGGCAATCAGCTCGCCGACTACCTGGTCGGGGGTGTCCTGAAGGCTGACCTGCACCCCAGCGGGACGCACAGCCTGAAATGGGACATGCTACGAACCGACGACTTCGTCCTGACGCCCCTCCCAAACCATCTCTTCCAACGGGACAACTCTTGCTGGATCTACAACGGAGTGACCATCAACCCGATGGCGAAGCCGGCTCGTCAGCGAGAAACCTTGCATACCAGGGCGATCTACAAGTACCACCCACTGTTCGACGCCAAGTACACCGTCTACTACGGCGACGACGACATGTCGCACCAGCCGGCCACAATCGAAGGTGGCGACGTCCACGTCATCGGCCATCGGACTGTGCTGATCGGCATGGGAGAACGGACGACGCCGATGGCCGTGGAGACGGTCGCCAAGTCTCTGTTCAGCCACGACCAGGCACAGCGGGTCATTGCCGTCGAGCTGCCGCATAGCCACGCCTTCATGCACCTGGACACCGTGATGTCAATGGTGGACACATCGACCTTCGTGCTCTATCCGTATTTCGACGAGAACCTGCGTAGCTGGACGGTGATGCCGGGGCAAACCCCGTCCAGCCTCAGTGTCACCCAGAACGAGGACCTCTGGCGCACCCTGGCTGAGGCGCTTGAGGTCGATCGTGTCACGGTTCTGCGGACGGATGAAGACGTACGAGCAGCGGAGCGCGAGCAATGGGACGACGGGACGAATTACCTCGCGGTCGCTCCCGGCGTGGTCTTCGGTTACGACCGCAACGTCAACACGAACACGATGTTGCGCCGGAACGGAATTGAGGTCGTCACGATCGCGGGTGAGGAGCTCGGTCGCGGTCGCGGTGGTCCTCGATGCATGACTTGTCCGCTAGAGCGGGATGCCGCCTGACTGTCGTTCCAGATCCCTGACACCCAGACGCTCACTCGCTGACTTCAAAAGAACTAGGAGATAGATCATGAGTCTTTTCGGACGAAGCTTTCTCAAAGAACTCGACTTTACGAAGGAGGACTTCGAATCGCTGCTCGATCTCGCGTCCGCTCTACGCGACGAGAAACGGGCTCACTATGAGTTGCAGCGTCTTGTGGGTCGGAACATCGCGTTAATCTTCGAGAAGACCTCGACCAGAACTCGATCGGCCTTCGAGGTTGCCGCACACGATCAGGGGGCTCACGTCAGCTACCTCGGTCCTGGGGAGACGCAACTCGGAAAGAAGGAGAGCATCCGCGATACGGCGCGGGTCCTGGGTCGCATGTACGACGGGATCGAATTTCGCGGCTTCGCCCATCAAGACGTCGAGGATCTCGCGGAGTACGCCGGCGTGCCTGTCTGGAACGGCCTCACCGATCGGTGGCATCCGACGCAGATGCTTGCAGACATGTTGACCATGAGGGACCATTCGCAGAAACCGGTCGAAGAGATTTCGTATTGCTACATCGGTGACGCCCGGAACAACACCGCCAACTCCTTGCTCGTCACCGGAGCCCTGCTGGGAATGGACACCAGGATCTGTGGACCCAGGGCATTGTGGCCCGACGACGACATCATTGCGATTGCCCGCCACCTGGCGGTTCGCAGCGATGCACGCCTGAAGATCACCGACGACCTCGATGAAGCAGTGCGGGGAGCTGACTTTCTCTACACGGACGTCTGGGTCTCGATGGGAGAGCCAACAGAGAGCTGGGCGGCACGAATCGAAGAGCTCCAACCGTTCCAGATCTCGTCAAGGGTCATGGCGCTGACCGAGAACCCGGGAACGAAGTTCATGCACTGTCTGCCGGCCATGCACGACCGCCACACTGAGCTGGGCGAGGTGCTTTACGAAAAGTTCGGGCTCTCCGCTCTCGAGGTGACCGACGAGGTGTTCGAATCCCCGGCCTCGATCGTCTTCGAGCAGGCCGAGAATCGCCTGCACACAATCAAGGCAGTAATGGTGGCGACGTTGGAAGTACCTCGCGGGTGACGCAGCCGTGAAGATCGTGATTGCCCTGGGCGGCAACGCGCTGCTCGAGCGTGGCGAAAGACCGGACGCCGATATTCAAGAACATCATGTCCGGCGTGCGGCGAGGGCCCTGGCCCCACTCGTCAAGCAGCACAGTGTCGTCATCACCCATGGCAACGGCCCTCAAGTCGGTGTCCTGGCGCTCGAGAGTGAGGCAGACCCAGCATTGTCTCGTCCCTACTCGTTCGACTCCCTGGTCGCGGAGACGCAAGGCCTCATTGGGAACTGGCTGCTGGCGGCAATCGAACACGCCGTCCCTGGCCATGAGGCCGTCTGCCTCCTGACGCGGACCCTGGTCGATGCCGCAGATCCCGGCTTCGCCGCGCCGACCAAGTATGTCGGCCGCGTCTACACGGCGCGTGAAGCGAAGGAGCTCAGCCGCCGGCACGGCTGGTCGATGCGACAAGACGGCGTCAGCTGGCGGCGGGTCGTTCCATCCCCCCAGCCGCTGGCGATCGTCGAGCTCGAAGAGGTCCGGGCGCTGCTCGACACTGGCCGGACAGTGATCTGTGCCGGCGGTGGAGGAGTTCCCGTCGTACGGGACGAGTATGGGGATCTTCGGGGCGTCGATGCGGTTGTCGACAAGGACCTCACGACCGCCCTCCTGGCCATCCAGTTACAGGCAGATGCTCTCTTACTGCTGACAGATGTGGCCAATGTGCAGCTTGACTACGGCACCCCGAGCGCGCGGGCCATCGGGAGGACCACCGCCGAGGCCCTCCGCAAGCTCGACTTCGCCGCCGGATCGATGGGTCCCAAGGTTGAAGGAGCCTGTCGATTTGTCGAAGCGACCGGCGGCATGGCGGCAATCGGACGGCTGGCTGACGCTGCTCAAGTTCTGGACGGCGAGGCAGGAACCATCCTGTATCCAAATGGGTCGGCTGCGGGAGAGGCACCCACTTCCACCGAATCCCAGAAGGTCATGCCGTGACAACATCAGAAGCGAGACCTACCGACAGTCCACCTCGTTTGGTCGTCGGTGTCGACGGCTCGTCGGCGTCGCTCAAAGGTCTTCATTGGGCATTGGACTATGCATCTGCAACGCAATCGAAGGTTGATGTGGTCATTGCATGGGACTGGCCGGCATCGCTGGCCTGGTCGGGCCCGTTCCCCTCCGATTTCGATCCGAATATGAGTGCCCAGCAGATGCTCGACCTGCTTATCGCGCGTGAGCGTTCCAAGTATCCGAACCTCGCAGTCGAGGGTCGCGCCGTACAGGGCGATCCGGCAAACGTGCTGGAGTCGGCGTCTCATGGCGCATCTCTCCTGGTGGTGGGGCAAAGCGGGCACGGTGAGCTGGTTGGGCTTCTCCTGGGATCAGTGAGCGAGCACTGTGTGACCCATGCCCATTGTCCGGTCCTCGTCTTTCGAGAGGACCAATGCGGCACGCCCACCGGAGCGTCCTCGTAGCGGCCGGCTCTGAGACTGACCGCAGCTCCGGGACCAAGGTCCCGGACGGTCAGGACCTTCGCGCTCGTTTCTTTTGGCTTCCACGTCGTGACAATGAGACCGGATCTCCTCGCAAGGAGGGGTGAGAGCGAAGGAGAACAGAGATGCAACGCAAGGTGTTCGATGTGTTGGCAAGCACCGCAGGGATTCTCATGGTGTTGATGCTCGTGATTGCAGGGGTGCTGTTGATGTGGGGCTACAGCTTCGCTAACTCCAACGTGCACAACCAGCTGGCTGAGCAACAGATTACGTTCCCCAGCAAGGCCGCGTTTGCTCATCCAGTGGCGGGAAGCGAGATCACCCCGTCGATGATCCCTTCCGTGTCTCAGTACGCCGGACAACAACTGACCACCGCTCAGCAGGCGGAGGTCTACGCGGACGACTTCATCGCGGTGCACCTCAAGGAGATCGGCGGGGGTCTGACCTACTCCCAGCTCAGCGCGAAGGCCATGGCGCTGCCCAAGGGTTCGGCGGCCTACGCCGCTGAGGAGGCGAAAGTGCAGACGGTCTTCCAGGGCACCACCCTTCGTGGTCTTCTCCTTGAGGCTTATGCCTTCGGAACGATCGCCACGATCGCGCTGATCGGAGCCATCACCGCTTTTGTCCTCGCCGCCCTGATGGCGGTCCTGGTCGTGTTCGGCATCGTGCACGCACGGAGAGTCTCCGAGAGTGCCGAGCTTGAGGTCCACGCCCACCACGCCAAGACGGGGAGCCTGGCCACGGCCTGAACCGACCCTGACTGATTGGCCCGCAAGGCGCTTCATCCGGTCCCGCGGTTTCTCGGACTGGATGGAGCGCCTTTGTGGAGGGCCATCGGCCTGCAATCGGAGCACCCGGACCTCCATGTTGGAAACGGCACCATTACCCACCTATACCGTTGATGGACGAATGAAGCGGAGGGCAGGTGGCAATGGCAGAGATGGCCATACGCGCCGAGGGCTTGACCAAACGGTACGGCGGCTCGGTTGCTCTCGACCACCTCGATCTCGAGGTGGTCCAGGGTCAAGTGGTCGGTTACCTCGGGCCCAACGGTGCGGGCAAGACAACGACTCTCCGGCTTCTTCTCGGGCTCATTCGACCCACGCACGGGCGGTGTCGGGTCTTCGGCCTCGACTGCCAGCGCCAGACAGTCCAGGCGCACCGGCGATTGGGCTTCGTGGCCGGTGAGGCGAGCCTCTGGCCTTCGCTCACCGGAGCTGAAACGCTGACGTTGCTCGGACGTGTCCATGGTCGAGTCGATGTCGACTACCGGGATGCGTTGATCGACCGATTCGACCTCGATCCGACGAAGAAGGTCCGTGCGTACTCAAAGGGGAATCGCCAGAAGGTGATCCTGATCGCCGCCCTGATGGTTCGGCCCGATCTCCTCATTTTGGACGAGCCGACGAGCGGGCTCGATCCTCTGATGGAGCAGGCGTTCCGGCACTGCATCGGAGAAGCTCGGGACCGCGGGCAGACCGTCTTTCTGTCCTCGCACGTCCTGAGCGAGGTGGAAGCCTTGTGCGACCGGGTGGGCATTCTGCGAGAAGGAAAGTTAATCGAGATGGGCACTTTGTCGGAAATGCGCCACTTGAGCGCGCTCAGCGTGGAGGCGACCCTTGGCGGACCCATTCCAGATCTCTCGGGCCTCCCCGGCGTGAGTTCGGTGGAGATCGAAGGACAGACGATCCGCTGCCAGGTGCGGGGTCCGATCGAGCCGCTCCTGAAGGTCCTGACAGAGGTCGGTGTCACGCAACTCGTGAGCCGAGAACCTTCGCTCGAGGAGCTGTTCCTCGCCCTCTACGGCGCCGATGGCAATGCTCCCTGACATCGCCGTGCGATCCCCGGTGAGCTCGCCACTCCGGGTCGAACGATCAGCCGGCTCGGCCGTCGCCCTGGTGACTGCCAGCAAGGCTGCTCGCTCGGGATTCCTTTGGGGGCTGATCTTCGGCCTCGCTATCGCCTCGTCGGAGATCAGCTACGTCAAGATCTACACCAACTCAGCACAGCGCGACGCTCTGGCCGCCGCCTACGGATCGAACAAAGCGATGAGTGCACTCTTCGGCCCCGCACCTCAGCTCCAGACCGTGAGTGGCTTCACGGCTTTCAAGATCTCCATGACGCTCATGCTCCTCGGGGCGGTGTGGGGAATCCTGACCAGCACGAGATTGCTCCGTGGCGAAGAGGACTCTGGCCGCTGGGACCTTCTGCTTGTGGGTCTCACGACACGGCGGCGCGCTGCCGGCCTGGCCATTGGCGGTCTTGGCGTCGGAGCCCTGACCCTGTGGATCACGACCGCCGGCATCGCCGTCTTGTCGGGACGGAGCTCGAGTGTTCGGATCACTGGAGGTTCTTCGCTGTATTTCGCCCTGGCCATGGTGGCGACTGCCGTCATGTTCCTGGCCGTCGGGGCCGTGACGAGCCAGCTGGCGGCGACCCGCCGCCAGGCCGCCTCCATCGGCGCTGCCTTCCTCGGGGTGAGCTACGCCGTCCGCCTGATCGCGGACGCGGGAGTGGGCTTCCATGGACTGATCTGGGTCTCTCCGTTGGGCTGGGTCGAGGAACTCGAACCTCTCACTTCGCCGCAACCCCTGGCCTTCTTGCCTATCGTCGGCTTCAGCGCCTTGCTCGCCATTGGCACCGTCACCCTCGCCGGTCGGCGCGACGTCGGCAAGAGCATCGTGCCCGACCGGGTGCACACTCGCTCCCATCTCCGACTGCTCCGCGGCCCGACGGGTCTTGCCCTCCGATTGCAGCGGGCCAGTGTCATCGGCTGGTGGGTGTCGATCTCATTGTCCGCACTGCTCTTCGGAGTGATTGCCAGGTCTGCTGGGAGCACGCTCTCCGGTTCGTCCAGGGAGGTATTTTCCAAACTCGGAGCACCGGGGACCGGCGCGCGCGCTGTCCTCGGGGCGTGCTTCCTCATCCTTGCTGTTCTCGTTGCCTTCCTCGCAGCAGGCCAGGTCACCGCGGCGCGCACCGAGGAGTCCGAGGGCAGGCTTGACCACATGCTGATTCAACCGGTCTCGCGTACGTCCTGGCTCGGGGGACGGCTCTTGTCGGACTTGGTATTCCTGCTCGTCAGCGGCATCGCCGCGGCGCTCTTCACGTGGCTCGGTGCAGTGAGCCAGCACGCTGGAGTGACCTTCACGACACTGTTGGGAGCTGGCGTCAACCTCGTGCCTCCCGCAATCGTTGTCGCGGGGTTCGGCGTCCTCACCTTTGGAATACGACCCCGGCTGACATCGATCGCCGTCTACGGGCTCTTGGCCTGGTCACTCCTCATCGTCATCGTCGGAGGCATCGGCGCCATCAATCACTGGGTGCTGGATACCTCGGTGTTTCATCACATGGCCTCTGCGCCGGCCGTACCTCCGAACTGGGAGGCCAACGGAATCATGACCGTGATCGGAACGGCGTGCGCGCTCGTGGGAGGGTACGCGTTCAGTAGACGTGACATCCAAGGAGAATGAGTCACTCGCTCGGTCACCGCGGCAATGCGCCCCGGGAACCGCTCAGAACAGTTCCGTCCACGAATCGAACTACTGATCTCTCTCCGCAGCACCCTGGCATCGCTCAACCAGGGATTCGTGACACGCTTGCACCCCAGCACAGAAGACCTGAGCATCGGGGCACGTCGCCGGATCGCTGAGCACACCTAGGTTGAACTGATGTTCGTACGAGGCTGCAGCCACCGCCAGACTCTGATTTCCGACGAGGGGCAGGATCGGAAAGGCCTCGACAAGCCTGGCGCCGAGGGCATACAGCGGTACCGGCGGACCTGGAACATTTGTCACGATGAGGTTGAAAAAGGGCTGGTAGTGCATGATCCCTGTTCCCTTGGCCAGGAGGTCTTGGGGGATTGGTTCGAGGAATCGCAAGACGGAGGCGGCGGCGAGTGCCTGGTGGCGACGCTTGTCCTCGCCGACTTCGGCCGACACCGCCGTCAGCACGTCCACGATGTCGTTCAGGCCGACGGGAAGTCGGACAAAGAGTGCCGAGACACTGTTGCCCAGATCCCGGCCTTCGGAGTTGACGAGTCCCACCGGAACGAGGACCTGGAGCTCGCTCGTCTCCGTCAACTCTCCCCTGCTCTCGAGGAGGGCTCTCATGCCGCCCGCGACCAACGTCAAGAGGACATCGTTGATCGTGCTGCCGAAGAAGTGAGCGACCTCGTGCACGTCATCCAAGGGCAGCCGGACGAAATCCACGGCTCGTGCGGTGGTGATCAATCCGTTCAGAGACGACTTGGGGGCCACAATGCGAGGTGTGACAATCGTGCCGAACGCTCGAGCGAGATCGGTCAACTCCCGAGTGCGCCGGATCGGATGCAGAACGGCCTCGACGTACCACTTGGCCACCCGAACCGGCATCGTCCCCAAGCGAAGGAGATCGTCTGCCGCTGCCTGCCAGGCCGGCGCGCCACCAGCTGGGTTCCAAGGGGCGACGGGCTCGTCGAATGGAGGCGACTCGGGCGACAGATCGAAGAGGACGGTGGCCAACTCGGCGGCGGCCAATCCGTCGGCCATGGAGTGGTGGAGTCGCTCGACGAGGCCGACACGACCCTCTTCCAAGCCTTCCACAAAGGTCAGATCCCACAACGGGCGAGCCCGATCCAGCGGGACTGACATCAGATCGGCACAGAGCTGGCGGAGTTCCAGTTTCGTAGCGGGAGGCGTGAGTTGGCACACACGCACGTGCTCCGTGATATCGAAGTCGGGATAATCGAGCCATGCCGGTGGCGCCTGACCGAGGGGGCTCGCGCAGGGTCGTTGTCGCAGTTTCGGCACCAACGTCAACCGGCCAGCAATGAGACGGCGAATGTCTGCAATGCGGAAGTTGCCCTGCGCGTCGTACAGATGCCGACCATCGAAGATCCCGACAGACGCCATGTGCATCGGCGTCGTGTCGGACTCCGCGTGCAGAAAAGAGGCGTCAAGTGCGGTAAGGGTTTGCGGTCGCTTCACGGCGGGTTGCCGCCCGCACGACGCACCTGGGCCGATGGCGCAGGCAAGCTCTTCGCGCGGCTCGCTGCGGCGCGCCGTTCCAGAGTCTGGTTCAGCAGTGTCATCGCATCTCCTCGACCCAGTATCCAACAAGGAGTGGGGAACGGCGTAGGGACCAAGGTCCCAGGCGGAAAGACCTCGGTCCTAGGTTCACGCACACCCGGCACCAGGAGACCCTCGCAAGGGTCGCCGCACCTCCGGCGCTCGCGTCGGGACAGGATCCAACGACCGGGAATGGAATGTGTCGTGGATGAACATGCAACCGCATCGACCAGTAGGCCGTTCGTAACTCCGGAAGATCGTGCCGGGTCCAGGACAACCGAATGAGCGTCGCGGCGGCGAGCCAGATCGCCACCCCGACAGCCAGGACCCACCGGTGTGGAGCCAAACGAGATCACGATGACCCCCCGATGGCTACCGCCTGCCTGCCTTCCTGGTCCGGCTGGGCGGTGGTCCCGAGAAAGGACTTAGGTCCTGAGCTGGAGGGGCTTTTGGGTCTACGGACCAGACGATCGATGCAGTCCAATGGAGGCAGACGGTGCTTGCCGTCCCGAAAGTGAGGAGACCGTGATGAATCGCACCCCAAGTCGCCGAGCCGTCCCCAGTTCGCACCGAACCCGTCGGTCCTCACTCAGTCCGTACTACATGGACGAGACAGCCTTCACACTTGCCGACATTCGACGGGTTCGGGCGCTGGACACGCCGCCCGCCAAGGGCTGACGCGGGCTCTCGTCCGACTCGCCTCAGGATTGCTGACCTATCTCAATGACGTTCTTCGATCTCATTTTGCGCAACCTGTGGAAGAAGAAAGCCCGGTCCATCGGATTGCTCCTGGCGGTTGCCGTGGCCGTGATGACCGTTGTAGCGCTCGATGTCACGAGTAGCGGGCTTGAGCGATCGGCCGCCGCAATCATCTCGGTCGGCAAGGCAGACTTCACGGTGGCTCAGAAGGGCGCGTCGGACACACTGAGAAGCACGATCGACCGGAACGAGCTCACTCGCATCGGCCAGACGACCGGCGTGCAGAGCGTCGTTGGCGTCCTTGTGGAGACCGAGCACATCAATGCGAACAATCCCGTGTTCATTGAGATCGGGATCCAACCGAATGACCTGGCTGCTTTCGGAGTCAAGGTCGTTGCCGGACGGAGCTATTCCGCCACCAGCGACAACGAGGTCATGCTGGGCTGGACGGCGGCGTCCAACCTCGGGCTCCACGTCGGCGACCATTTCCACGCCAACGGCACCCTCAACACAGTTGTCGGCATCTACTCCACCGGCAACGCTTTCGGCGACGCCGGAGCGATGTTCCCCCTCCCAGCCATTCAGGGCTACAACCGCCTGCCGGGCATCGTCACCCTGGCCTTCGTCAAGGTGCTCCCCGGATACTCCATCGCGAGCGTGGCAGCCCGGGTGGCCTACGACCAACCCGAGCTCACTACCATCCGAACCGCCAACCAATTCGGACGAGCAGACACGAATCTTGTGTACCTGCAAGCGGCGGTCAACGGCAGCACGGTGCTGGCGATCCTCATCGGCGCTATCATCGTGGGCGACACCATGTTGCTGTCTCTTTTCGAGCGGACACGTGAATTCGGTCTTCTCCGGGCCTTTGGCTGGACCCGCCGTCGAACTGTCACCTTGCTGCTGTGCGAAAGCCTCCTGCTTGCCGTCCTCGGCGCCGGCGTCGGTGTCGCCCTCTCCTTTGTCGTCACGGCCCTGATCGCACAGCTGCCAGCGCTCAAGGGCATCTTGCACCCGAACTTCACGGAGGGGGCCTTTTGGCGAGCGCTGTTCACCGCTCTCGTCATGACCTTCTTGGGTGCCCTCTACCCGACCACGCGTGCCGCCCTCCTCTCTCCCCTCAAAGCGCTGAGTTATGAGTGAAGTGCCGCTTGCCGTGGAGGTGCGGGGGGTGACTCGGGTGTTTCCCGGTCATGTCAACGCGCTCGCCGGGGTGGACCTGACCGTCGCCTACGGCGAAATGGTCGCGATCACCGGGCCGTCAGGCTGCGGGAAGTCGACATTGCTCCACCTGCTGGCCGCGATCGATTCCCCCACCTCGGGTTCAGTCATTGTGGCCGGTCAAGATCTGGCACAGATTCGCAATCTCGGCCGCTACCGGCGATACGAGGTGGGCCTCGTCTTCCAGTTCCACAACCTCCTGCCCCAACTCAGCGCCCTC
Organism: uncultured Acidimicrobiaceae bacterium; assembly: GCA_963843365.1. Lineage (GTDB taxonomy): Bacteria > Actinomycetota > Acidimicrobiia > Acidimicrobiales > RAAP-2 > Bog-473. The sequence continues at coordinate 1,107,598 of CAWJKG010000002.1, forward strand.
GCGAACGTCGAGATGCCCATGTTCGGTACCAATCTCTCGACTCGCCAGCGGAAACTCCGGGCTCAACAACTCCTGGCCCAGGTTGACCTCGCCGGTTGCGAGAGTCGTCTGCCGACGGAGCTCTCGGGAGGTGAACGACAGCGTGTGGCCATTGCCCGGGCTCTGGCCAACGATCCTCAAATCCTTTTGGCCGACGAGCCCACTGGGAGCCTCGATTCAGCATCGACCAGCCGGTTCCTCGAGCTGATCGAGCGGCTCGGCGCTGCGGGAATGACCATCGTGATGGTGACCCACGCGGCAGATGTCGCCGCACATGCCAACCGCGTCATCACGATGCGAGACGGACGGATCATCGATTCGATGCACGCCTTCGATCACGATCGCTTCGTCCTCGCGACCTAACGCCGTCACCAGAACCCGTGCAGAAGCGATCACAGATGCGGGTCGTTCTCGCCTGCAGCGGCGTTGCACTCGCTGTGTTGGCGCTCATCCCATCGTGTTCCCGAGAGGCATCCCACGAGCAGGCGGTTCGGGTCGGTCTCTTCGGTGACTCCCTGGCGGTGCAGTCGGAGCCCTATTTCAACTTTCTCGTGCAAGCCGGTGGCAAAGCCAAGGTCACCGACTTCTCCTACGGCGGCACGGCCGCCTGTGACTGGATCTCCAAAATGGAGAGATACGCACGCACCGAGCATCCGCAGGCGGTGGTGTTCGAATTCATCGGCAACACATCCACGGCTTGCATGAAAGGCTGCCGCTTCGGATCGCCGACCGCCGTCGCACTCTATTGCTCGGCTATTTCGACAGCGATCAACGCCTTCCTCAAATCGGGGGCGCATGTCTTGCTGGTCGGCACACCGATCACCCAGTCCGAGTGGGCCTCCCATGATTCGAAGTGGGACGCCCTGAACGTTGCCTTTGCCACGCTGGCCGCCAAGCACCCCGCTCAGGTGAGCTACGTGGACGCGGGAAGAGCAGTCGAAGGTCCACACCAGTCCTTCGTGTCGACGTTGCCCTGCCTTTTCTTCGAGCCCTGCACCGGCCCGACGATCACCGGGGTCAGGACCAACATCGTTCGTTCGCCGGACGGGGTTCACTTCTGCCCAAACCAGGTCGCCAACGCGGTTGGAGTGGTGCCCGGCTGCGACACGTACAGCTCTGGCGCGTTCCGTTTTGCCGCTGCAATGGCGGGCCCGATCATCCGAGAGTTTGACTTGGCGAGAACTCCGCGGAGGTGAGGAGATGAACACGTGACACCCACCGTTGATGCGACCTTCACCCTTCATCTGTTTTGCACTGGGATGGCTGGGCTCGGACGCCGTGCCGGACGGGGACCACGCACTTTGGTGCTGACCAGGTCCTCGTAGCGCCTCGTGTCAGGCCGGACAGAGGAAGGGCTTCGCCGTGACGTGGGCTTCTTCGGTCTGCTCTGGTTCTCGGCCGGGACCACGCTTGGCTCGGGTTGGCTCTTCGGAGCCTTCGTCGCTCTCACCATCGCTGGGCCCGCTGCCCTCGTGGGCTGGGTGCTGGCGGCAGTCCTGATGGCACCGATGGCCCTCACCTACGCGGAGCTGGGCGCCATGTTTCCCGAGAGCGGGGGTCCCGGCCGGTTTGCGCACCACGCGTTCGGGAGTCTGGCCGGAGCCACCTTCGGTTGGTTCGCCTACGTGCAGGCAGCGACGATCGCTCCAATCGAGGTGCTCGCTGCGATCGAGTACCTGTCGACCAACTCCTGGGCCAAAGGCCTCTACCACTCGGGGACCGGAACCCTCAGTGCTTCCGGCTACGTGGTGGCCGTCGTGCTCATGGGCATCTTCGTCACGTTGAATCTGTTGGGTATTCGTCTTCTGACCCGGGCGAATTCGGCCATCACAGTGTTCAAGCTCGCGATCCCAACCCTGACCGCTCTGGCCCTGATCGTGGCTGGCTTTCATATCCACAACTTCGCCGCGGCCGGCGGCTTCTTCGTCCACGGTGGCTACGGTCCCACTCATGCGATTCTCAGCGCCATCACGGCGGGCGGGATCGCGTTCGCCCTGATGGGATTCGAGGGTGCACTCCAGGTCGGCGGCGAAAGCACCCACCCCCAGCGAGATCTTCCACGAGCCGTGTTCGGCGCGTTCCTCGTATGCACTGCCATCTACATCCTGGTCCAGGTGGCCTTCATTGCCGCGCTGCCTCCGTCCCTTCTCGCGCACTACAGCAGCTGGGCCGAGTTGTCGACAAACCCGCAGCTCTCGAGGGCACCTTTCTTTGCGCTGGCCAGCCTGATCGGGCTGGTCTGGTTGGCCTGGCTCATGCGCGTGGACGCCGTTGTGTCTCCCAGCGGTACCGCGCTGGTCTACCTGACCAGTGCGTCGAGGCTCAGTTTCGGACTCAGCAAGGACGGCTACGTGCCCAAGCTCTTTCTTGTCGAGGACGAGCGCACCGACGTCCCACTTTGGGGCGTGGTGATGTCTGGAGCGATCGGCCTGCTCTTCCTTCTCCCCTTCCCGAGCTGGAGCAAGCTGGTGAGCGTCGTCACCGGTGCGGTGGTCCTCATGTACGCGGGTGCTCCGCTGGCACTGGGCTCTCTTCGTCGCACCCGGCCTGACCTCGTTCGGCCCTATCGACTCCCCGCCGCCCGCCTTGTCGCCCCGCTGTCCTTTGTCTTTGCCACCTTCATCGCCTATTGGTCCGGCTGGCAAACCATTTCGACGCTGATGATCGCCCTGCTCCTCGGTTACGGGCTCATGGGCTTGGCTCGGTCGCTTCACTTGGACTTCGAGCCGCCACGGATCGATTGGGCTTCTGCGTGGTGGCTCTATCCCTATCTGGGGAGTCTCTCGATCGTCTCCTACCTTGGCAATTTCGGCCGCGGCGGCATTTTGGGCGGAGCCGGTCCCTTCAAAGACGTCCTTGTCGGCGGACGCGGAGTTATTCCGCTGTGGTGGGACTTGGCTTGCCTGGCCGTATGCAGTTTGGCTGTGTACGCCGGTGCCATGGCACAAGGAGGCACGGCGCGCGGAGCGACGTGATGCCGAAGGTCCCAGGCTTGGGGGGACCTTCCTCCCTAGATGCAATCCGCTCCTCGCCGTACCGTCGGTCAGAGGCGATGTTCCGCCGTCGGAGTCACCGAGTGGACTGGCGGGCGGTCTCATGGGCAGGGGTTTGATGCGTCAAGGAGGAGAGAGTGACACTCACTGAGGAAGTGACAATCGCAGCCAGCGCCGAAACCGCCAAAGCCTTTGTGGCTCCGGGCCGGCCGGGCAGCCTGGTCAACGTTGAACCGCGGTACAACAACTTCATCGGCGGGCAATGGGTTGCTCCCGTCAAAGGTCAGTACATGGTGAACGTGAGTCCGGTGAACGGCCAGCCCTTCTGTGAAGTCGCCCGCTCCACCGTCGAAGACGTAGAACTTGCGCTCGATGCGGCCCACGCCGCCAAGGACGCTTGGGGTGAGACTTCGTTGACCGACCGGGCCGCCGTGCTCAACGCCATCGCCGACGCGATCGAGGCGAACCTCGAGATGCTGGCCGTTGCCGAGACCTGGGAAAATGGCAAGCCGGTGCGAGAAACCCTGGCCGCCGACCTTCCTCTCGCCGTCGACCACTTTCGCTACTTCGCCGGCGCCACCAGATCTCTCGAAGGACGCTCGACGGAGATCGACAAGGACACGGTGGCATACCATTTCCACGAGCCGCTTGGGGTCGTGGGTCAGATCATCCCCTTCAATTTCCCGCTGCTTATGGCGGCCTGGAAGATCGCGCCGGCATTGGCCGCTGGGAACTGCACCGTGGTCAAGCCGGCTTCTCCCACCCCATGGTCGATCCTCAAGCTGGCTGAAGTCATTCAGGACGTGATCCCTCCTGGCGTCGTGAACATCGTCACGGGACCGGGAGGTGAGATCGGCAAAGCCCTTGCTTCGAGTCCCCGTATCGCCAAGATCGGCTTCACAGGAGAAACGACGACCGGTCGGTTGATCATGCAGTACGCGGCCCAGAATCTGATCCCTTCGACCGTGGAGCTCGGCGGCAAGTCACCCAACATCTTCTTCGCGGACGTGATGGACGAAGAGGACGAGTATCTGGACAAGGCCGTCGAGGGGCTCGTTCTCTACGCCTTCAACAAGGGAGAGGTGTGCACTTGCCCGTCGAGGGCACTCATTCACGAGTCGATCTTCGACCGCTTCATGGAGCGTTGCCTGGCACGGATCGCTGTGATCCGACAGGGAAATCCTCTTGACCCTTCCACCATGATCGGCCCCCAGGTCTCGCTGCAGCAGATGGAGAAGATCGCCTCCTATGTCGAGATCGGATGGCAGGAAGGAGCCACGTGTCTCATCGGAGGCCAGAGGGCTCACCTCGGCGGTGAGCTCGAAGGCGGCTATTACTACGAACCCACGGTGCTCGAGGGTCACAACGGAATGCGGGTCTTCCAAGAGGAGATCTTCGGTCCGGTGCTGGCCGTCACGACATTCGCCAACGAAGCGGAAGCGGTCAGGATCGCCAACGACACACCGTACGGACTCGGTGCCGGCGTCTGGACACGCAACGGAAACCTCGCCTATCGCATGGGGCGCGCCATCAAGGCGGGTCGGGTGTGGACGAACTGTTACCACCTCTACCCGGCTGGAGCCGCCTTTGGCGGGTACAAGATTTCCGGCGTCGGTCGTGAGAACCACCAGATGATGCTCGAGCACTACTCGCAGACCAAGAACCTGCTGGTCAGCTATGGCACCAAGCCTCTCGGGTTCTTCTAGAGGATTCGTCGACAGGGCGTGAAACTCCTCCTTCGTCGATCATTCCTCTGGCGAATGCCCGTTGCGGCTTGGCGGTTGTACGATTCTCAGTTCACACAGCGCGAGCACGGCCTGAGCCGTCGGAGAACGTCTTGTCTTCCCTGGTAGCAGCACCACCCGACGCGATGGCTCACGAGCCGGCGCACCCGATCGCCCTCTCCTTTGAGGGCGTCACGCACCGCTACGGTTCCCGCATCGCCCTGGACCGGCTGGACTTGGAGGTGCTCCAGGGTGAAGTGCTCGCACTCCTTGGACCGAATGGAGCCGGCAAGTCGACCACAATCTCGGCACTTCTCGGCCTACTCCGCCCGCAGGAGGGTCGGATTGAGGTACTCGGGAGCGACCCGCGCCAGGCCGTGGCCGACGGCCGAGTGGGGGCAATGCTCCAGTCGGGCTCGGGCATCGGCCTCCCACCCGGCGTGCGCGTCGACGAGGCTCTGGGCCTGGTCCGGCGGCTCTACCGACGTCCCGCGCCGCTCGACCAGATCGTCCAGCGCGCCGATATCGGTTCTCTTCTCCGACGACGCACAGACCGCCTCTCGGGCGGACAGGCCCAACGTGTCCGCTTTGCCATCGCCATCGCGGGCGACCCTGAGATCGTCTTCCTCGACGAGCCGACCTCAGCCATGGACGTGGAGTCTCGCCAGGGATTCTGGCGAATGATGCGCGATTTCGGCAATGAGGGCCGCACGGTGCTCTTTGCGACACATCATCTGGCAGAGGCTGACGAGATCTCCGACCGCGTCGTCGTGCTCAACCATGGAAGGGTCGTGGCGGACGGGCCCGGAGCCACGCTCAAGGCAGCGGTGGCGACGCGCCGGCTCCGCTTCGTCACCGAACAGCCGGACCATGCCGAGCTGTCCGACCTTGAGGGCGTGACCGAGGTGAGCGTCTGCGGAACCGGCGTATCGATCGACTCGCTCGATGCTGACGCCACCATTCGTGACCTGGTGGGACGTGGGGTGCAGTTCCGCGACCTCGAGATCACCGGTGCTGGGCTCGAGCAGGCTTTCGTAGCTCTCACCAGATGCGGTGGCAATGATGCGGCCGATGCGACCCGTGCGGTGGCTCCTGCGAAACTCGGCTCCGCCGGAGTATCCGCTCGGGACGACAAGTGACGAATCTTCCGACCGCGCCGCCGAACCTATCGAACCATGAAAGTGCGCGTCGGACGGCCGCCCCCGCAGCCCGCGACCACTGGCGGGGTCGCTTGACGCCACTCATGGCCTTCTGCCGATTCGAGGTGGGGCGCCTGTTGCGGAGCTGGAAGTTTCTCGCCATCACTATCGGTTTCCCGGTGATCTTCTACATCCTCTTCCTCGGCGACCACACCGCAGGCAAGGTGGTCGATGGCACGGTGCCCTGGCGTGTGTACCTGATGGTCTCGATGTGTTCCTTCGGGGCGTTGGTGGCCGCCCTCAACGCGGGTGGTACCCGACTCTCGATGGAACGAGCCTCTGGATGGGCCCGCCAGTTGCGAGTCACCCCGATTCCGGCGTGGTCGTACGTCGCCACCAAGATCATCGCCAGCATGGTCGTGGTGCTTCCCGTGATCATTTTGGTCGAGGCGGTCGGTGCAGGCTTCGGTGACGTCCGACTTGGTGCCACGACATGGGTGGGGCTCACGCTCTTGCTCTGGGTTACCTCCCTCCCCTTCGCGGTCTTGGGTGTCTTCATCGGCTTCCTGGTGGCGCCCGAAGCCGCCTTTCCCGTCGTCACGGGACTTATGTTCGTTCTGGGTTACTTCGGGGGCCTCTTCAACCCGGTTGATCAGATGCCTGGCTCGCTCCAGTTCATTGCACACCTGATGCCGAATTACCACCAGGTCGCTCTAGGCCTCGCCGCTCTCGATGGCCAAACCCTGGCACTCAGCCATTGGCTGATCCTGGCTGGCTCCGTGGCAGTCCTCGCGTTGGCGATTGCGTGGAAACATCGGGTCGAAGAGGCCAGGGGGCTCGCCTGACTTGAACCATTGAGGTGCCTGGTAGGGAAGGCGTCGAGAGAGTCTGATCGAGCGCGACTTCTGCCGCGGCCGCCCATTGCGGTGCCTGAAGGAGGATTAGGACCTTCGTCAATATCCGAAGGACCTTTGTCCCTACGGCGGGGTGCGCGGCTCGACCTACCGTGCTCTCGATGCACACGAGGGAGGATCCCCATGGAGTCCTGCCACCCCATGGCGACGGCGTCTGGCACATGGTTCCCTGGGCCCTCGCCCGCAGGGCAATATGCGGAAGGGAAATCGAGTACGGGGCGCGGTTGAGGACATGGCCCGAAACGCCTCCCGAGGACCGCTGCGACATCTGCGTCCGACGATCTCTAAGATTTGACGTGAGTGACGTGCATTCGAATCGGGCTGGCGAAGTCCTGAGCAAGATCTGCGGGCCTGTCATTGAGGTCTTCGCGGACATCTGGTGCCCGTTCGCCTACGTCGGGCTGCAGACGATCCGCACCCAGCGAGCGCGAGCGGGTAGCTCGGACGTGGCGATCTGGGTGCGAGCCTGGCCGCTCGAGTTAGTCAACGGGATGCCACTCGACGCGTCGACCACCTGGGACCACGTCAACGAGCTTCGAGAGCAAGTTGCCCCGGATCTGTTCCGTCACTTCGACATCACTCGGTTTCCGAACTCGACGCTCGATGCCCTCGCATTGGCCAACCGGGCCTATCGGATCGACCCCGAGGTAGGCGAGCTGGTCAGCTTCGCCCTCCGAGAGGCCCTCTTCGAGGAGGGTGAGGACATTTCAGACAGCATCACACTCGAGCGCATTGCGCACACGTTCGGTGTCGCCATGCCGGACGAATCCGATCGTGCCGGCGTCGGGGCGGACTGGCATGAGGGAGAGCGACGTGGCGTCCTCGGCTCGCCGCACTTCTTCTGCGGCGATGACGATGTCTTTTGCCCCTCACTCACAATCACAAAGGATCCCGTCAAGGGAACGTCGATTAGCAGAGACACTTCGCGTTTGACGGACTTTCTGGCGCGTTGTTTGCCTCTATCTACAGCGGCATCCGCCGACAATGGAAACTGGCCGCGTCGCGCGTTGTGCCACTCACACCCTTTGACGCTTGAGACGAATCCGGGTCTGATGCTCTCCGCTTAGCGTTTGGCGTAATCGCGCCACCTGGCAGCTGCCAGTTTTGGCGATCGGCTTGACATGCTCAGACCACCTCCAGCGCTGGGAGGAATGTGGCCTGACCGACAGCACCTTCTCCCGGCATCGTGCCTCTTCTCGTTGCGGCTATGTGGGAACCTCGTCCTTTAGGTTCTGGTGCAGCCAAGTTCGCACTTCGTCCGTATCCTCGTGCCCGTGCACCGAGACGGCGTGTTGGGTCGCCGCGAGGAGCACTTCGTCCTCCTCGCCCGATATCGTCAGCGTGCATCCGCTGTCGCTTGGAAAGTCTCTGCAATCAGCAACCTTTCGGCCCATGCCTAGTCCCCTTTTGTTATCTCTTCGTCACATCTCTTCGACGCGCTGCACGTCGAGATTACGGAATACCAAAGGCCCGTCACACAACTCGCGAATCTTCACCGCAAGGGAGGCCGTTTCAGGGAGCTCAGAATTCGCCATCGCATCCTCATAGGACGGGAACTCCACGATCTGCACATAGACGTTCGGCCGATCTCTGTCTTTGGTGAACGATCCTCGCTGTGCGGTGCGCTTACCGACTGTCTTGGCCCGCCACTCATCGACGAGTGCTTCAACTTCGTCGGATCGGGTCGTCTCGATCTCGATGATCTGAATGAACGCCATAGAAGTTCCTTTGTTGGGAGCCCGCTACTGCGTGACCTTCTCTTGCAAGGTAACCCTGCGGAGTAGAGATTGCAATGGATATTTCGCTCGGCCGGCGGGATGCTCGGGGCGGAGGGCTCCCGTCTTCCGTCGCACGCACGACACGCCATGGACGCACGGCGGCAACGAACAGGGGTTCCCCGTCGCGCCCGATCAACCTTGGCTCGAGAACCTGAAGGGGCTCCAACGCACCACGACGGGCTTGACCCGAACCCGCTTCATCAGAGATGCACGTGTGCGCCGAGGAATTTCGGCTCTTCGTCAGCGGTTGTCGTCGGAACCGCGCGTGGGTGGGACAATCTGCTCCGAGGCGAGTAGTTGGCTGGAGACGGGAAGCGGTTTGGGCTGCACGATCGCCCGAACGTCAGCCGGAAGGCTCAGGTCGCCACCCGTGTGCATCACACTGAACTCTCGTTCTGCCCGGCCCCGACCGATGAACGAGCGGGTCCAGGTGAGCAAGGTGGTCACCCGGTTCCCGAACCCGGTGAGGAAGGTCAGATGCACGAACCCCCAGACCACCCAGCCAGGAAACCCACTCAAGCGGAGGCCGCGGAAGTCCACTACCGACCGAAAGCGCCCGATGGTCGCCGCACTGCCGAGATCTCGGTACTTGAAGGGTCTGCTGGCCTTGCCTTGGAGCCGCCTCACGATGGTGTTGGCCGCATATAGGCCGCCCTGTATCGCGACCTCGGCCACGCCCGGAAGGTTGCGCAGGGACATCATGTCGCCCACCACGAACACCTCCGGATGTCCCCGCAGCGTCAGATCGTCCAAGACCGCGATCCGTCCGGACTGATCTAGTTCTGCGCCGGTCGCCTCTGCCAACGCCGCGGCTAGGGGCGATGCTTCCACTCCGGCCGCCCAAACGGTCGTGTACGCCTCGAGCCTGCTGGTGATGCCACCGGGCTCTTCGATATCGACCCCGCCGGCATCGACCCCGACCACCCGGGCCCCCATGCGGAGTTCCACGCCAAGACGCTCGAGCTCCTTGACCGCTTTGCGAGCAAGGTCCTTTCCGAAGGTAGCCAAGGGCCGCTCGCCACCGTCGAGCAACACGACCCGCGCTGACGCCGGATCAAAAGTGCGGAACTCGCCGCGAAGGCTGCGCACGGCCAGCTCACGCACCTGACCTGCCAGTTCCACGCCGGTCGGACCGGCTCCCACGATGGCGATGGTCAGCCAACGCCGCTGCTCGGCCGGGTCGGCCGTCAACTCTGCCTTCTCGAATGCTCCGAAGATGCGACGACGCAACTCGAGAGCGTCGTCGATGGTCTTCATGCCGGGGGCGCACAGCGCGTACTCGTTGTGCCCGAAATAGGACTGATTGACGCCAGCCGCCACGATCAGGGTGTCGTAGGGGATTTCGCGGGCCTCTGTTCCCAGGACACTCGCATGCACAACCTGCCGATCGAGGTCGAAGCCGGTTACCTCCGCCAGCTCGACCCGAACGTTCTTGTGCTTGCGGACCACGTGACGTATCGCAGGCGAGATCTGCCCAGGCGGAATCATTCCGGTCGCCACCTGGTACAGCAGAGGCTGGAACAAGTGATAGTTGCGTCGATCCACCACGGTCACCTGGACCGGCCGGCGCCCGAGCAGGCGGGTCGCCGGCAGCCCACCGAAGCCGCCGCCGACGATGACCACTCTGTGAGGGGTGCGAGCGGGGTTCATCAGATATTCGCGATCGGTCCGGGGGCTCCCGGCTTCGGCTCGATCCCCGGTTCGTCCGAGCCGGTCGGTCTTGACCCCCTCTGGTGTCGACCGGGGAGGTCCAGCAGCCATGCGGCCACGGCTGCGTCCGAGTGCGTGCTCGCGGTCAACGTCCCGGCTCAGCTGGAACTCGACCGGATCGGATGGCGTCCAGGAAGGACTCGTAATCCCGGTCGTTCTGGTCGGCGTATGCCAGCGCGAACGCGGCCAGGCTGTCGTCGAAAGCCGTGCTCTTTCCCAGGTAGCCGGCGAGGAGGGCGGGCTGGCCCGCTCGGGCATGAGCGCGCGCCAGCGCGGCGCCGCAGAGACGCCCATAGAGCGTCAGGCCGTCGGGGCTGGCGTCTTCGAGCGGCACCGACCCCTTCATGTCGCGCAGCTGGCGGACATAGGTGTCGAATTCGCCGGCGCGGGCCCATCCCAGGAACACATCGCTGGCCGCCTGCATGATGCGCTGGCCGACCACGACGCGCTTGCCCTGGTTGGCGTACCGGGAGCGGCCGACGTAGGGAGCGAGAACCGAGGGCTGGGCTTCTTTGACCTGAAGGAACAGGGGATCAAGGTCCGCCTTGCCGGACAGCAGTACGACGAAGCAGCGGGTGCCGACGCTTCCCACTCCGACCACCTTCAGGGCGGCGTCGACGAACTCGTAGCGATCCAGCAAGAGGTCGCGGTCGGGATCGAGGGTGGCCAGATAGGCCTTCACGAAGGTGCGGGCCTGTTCGAGTTGGGCGTCGGTGAGGCGAACGACCACCGGCGGATCCTCCACGATCACCCGGCGGCCGCCGCGCACCGTCGTGAGCTTGGACAGCGCTCTGAGGCTGGTGCGCTGGCGGGCCTTGGCCGCGGTCTGTTCGACACGGGAGCGGGCCGGCTTGTCGGGAGCGGCGGCGATGATCGACTCGACGTCCAGACGGGAGTGCCACACCTCGAACGCGGAAAGCTGTGCCATCTTCGCCATCTCGTTGCGGTACTCCGCCGAACAGCCCTGCACCGCCGCCCTGCCGTCGCCATCGGAGAGCCCGGCCGTCCTGGCCGCCACCACCAAGCTGGCCGCCAGCCGCTTGACGTCCCACTCCCACGGTCCGGGCTGGGTTTCGTCGAAGTCGTTCAGATCGAAGACCTGGTTGCGTTCGGGCGTGGCGAAGGTGCCGAAGTTGTGAAGATGCGCGTCGCCGCAGATCTGCAACTGGATGCCCGTGGACGGTGTCCGGCTCAGATCGGCGGCCATGACCGCCGGGGAGCCCCGGTAGAAGGCGAACGGTGACGCCATCATCCGGCCGTTCCGGACGGGAACCAGCTCGGGCAGCCGGTTGGCGTTGGACCGGGACAGGATCTCGAGCGGATCAGGACGGCCGGGGGGCGCCGTCCATTGGCCGTGAGTGCGGCGGGGAACCCGAGCGCGCAACGCCCGCCCGGCTTCGAGCATCTCCGCTCGAGTCCTCGGCGCGCCGTTGGGAGGGCTCATGGGGCGTGCATCACCAAGGCTCGGTGGCAGGCAGCGGCAGCCGGGCCAGGCGTCTGGCCTTGGCGGCTGGGAGGCCGAGCAGGCGGAGGCAGGCCTCGGCGAGCTCGTCGACCGAGCTCTCCTCGACCCGTTCGGGATGCCGCTGGTGTAGGCGCAGCAACCCGATGAGGCCGCCCGCCACGGCGCTGAGAGCGACCTCGGGGTCAGCCACGCTGAACTGACCCGCGGCTTGCCCGGCCTCGATGTCCCGCAGGGCGCGGGGGGCCAGGCCGCCCGGTAGCGTCGAGGAGGTCGAGGCCGGCGCCGGTGATGAACCGGGCCACTTCGGGATGGGTCCAGCTGAGGCGGGCGGACAGCCGCAGCGATATGGAGAACACCTCCGCCGGGTCGGTGATGCCGGCGGAGGCCCCGTCGATCATGCGACCCCAGCGCTCGAGGACCTCGCTCGACGCGGTCTCGAACAGCTGGTCCTTGCTCTCGAAGTGGTTGTAGAACGACCCGAAGCCGATGTCGGCTTCCTCGGTGATCTCCTGGATGCTGGCCCGTTCCCCGCGCCCTTCGGCGATCAATCGGACCGCGGCGTCGATCAGTGCCTGCCGGGTCCGGGCCTTGCGCCGGTCGAGCCGGGTCGGGCCCCCCGTTTGTGCTCGCGGATGCCGAGCTCACATCAGTCTCCTTCTTTCGACGTCGTAGACGGGTTTCACCCCGGCGGTTCCGCTCGGCCGAAGCTCGAGCGGATCCGCCGGGGTGGGAACCCTGATCAGTACTGAGGGATTACTACATGACTGACGCTAGCTGGTCGCGCTGCCGCGGCTGCTCGTCGACCAGCGAGCCCACTGTGCGGTGGGCCCGGCGCAGGTCGATGCCCTGCACGAGCGCCCAGAACCCGTAGACCAGGTTGAACAGGCCGAACAGCAAGGCCAGAGTCACCGCGCCGACGCCGGGACGGGCGAAGAGGACGATCCCGAAGGCGATCGAGATCAGCCCGCTCACGAAGAAGAGGGCGCGGGTTCCAGCTGTTTCGCCGACCTCGAAGCCGGCGTAGATCTCGACCAGGCCCGGCCACCATCGCCCAGGCCCCGACGAGCAACACCAGCACCAGCGCGGTTGGCCCCGGCCAGGCCAGGGCGATCACCCCGGCGCCGACGTCGACCAGACCGAGCAGCAGATGACCCATCACGGGACCGGCCCTTTCGCTGCTGAAGGCCTTCACGGCCTCCATGCCGGCGGCGATGAACGCGTAGATGGCGAACAGAATGACCAGCGCCAAGACGGTGATCCCGGGCCACGCCAGCGCCACGATGCCGACGGCGACAGCCAGAATGCCCCGGGCTATGAGGGATGTGCTCAATGACTTCAACATGACAGCTCCTTTCGGTGGTTGTGGTAGCTGTGGCGACCAGATACTTGTTACTGTCACCACAGAACTGATGATAGATTACAGAACCGATGAGACAGTGTCAAGTGGTCGCCTGCCGACGCGCCGAGAGGGAGAGGTGAGATGACGGATTCAGCGAGCACCGGGCCGGTGCACCCGGTCCTCTTCGTCAACCCGAGGTCAGGCGGCGGGAAGGCGCAGCGCTACGACCTCGTCGCTCGGTGCCGCGCCCGCGGGATCGAGCCAGTCGTGATGAAGGAGGGCGACGACCTGGCGTCGCTGGCCGCCGCCGCCGTGTCGTCGGGCGCCGACGTCATCGGCATGGCCGGCGGCGACGGTTCCCAAGCGATCGTGGCCGCCGTCGCCTCCAGGCACGACATCCCCTACGTCTGCATACCGGCCGGCACACGCAATCACTTCGCCCTGGACATCGGCGTGGACCGAGACGATGTGATCGGTGCCCTCGACGCCTTCCACCACGGTTCCGAGCGCCGCATCGACTTGGCCCAGGTCAACGGTCGGGTCTTCGTGAACAACGCGTCGATCGGCTTCTACGGCAAGGTCGTCCAATCGCCGGAGTACCGCGACGCCAAGCTGCGCACGGTCATCGAAATGCTGCCCGACCTGCTCGGCCCCGGGTGCGGCGCCCTTCGACCTGCGCTTCAGCGACCCAGGCGGAGCGGAATACGAGAGCGCTCAGCTCGTGCTGGTGTCCAACAACCGCTACCAGCTCGACCCGCTCGGGGCTCAGGGCACCCGGGGGACGATGGACGGAGGGACGCTCGGCGTGGTGGTGGTGCCCGACGGACCGCCGTTGCGCCGCTGGCGGGAATGGACCACGTTTCGCTTCGAGATCGACTCCGGGGCCACGATCGACGTCGGACTGGACGGCGAGGCCATCAGGCTCGAGCCACCGCTCCGATTCGAGTCGCTCCCGGCGGCCCTGCGCATCCGGACTCCGGCCGGCCGGCGCCATCCCGGGCCGCCGCCGCTCAGGCGAACGGATTCTTCGCCGTCACAGTGACCCCAAGTCCGGCGGTCGGCAGCGTGGCGGAGAAGCAACGGCCTCGGGTTCTCATCTCATCGCCCTGCTCTCTGGGGCTTCTGCGTTCTGAGGCGCCTTCGTAACGGCTGGCCCTCCTGCTCGAAAATGGCCCCAACTGCGGGATCTGCGGGCATGAAAGAAGGACGAGAGCGGGACCCGCCCGACTCCGACGTTCGTCTCAGGAACTGAGGCGAGCGAGAGGTGGGGCGACCACCCCCCTCTCGCCCTTCACTCCACCCCCGCCATTCCGAAGCGCGTTCTCCGCTGGACGCTCGCTGTTCGACTGACGGGGTTTCGTCAGCACTCCCAGGGGCGGATCACGGGATCCTCCGACGTCACGCTGTGGACTGCTTCCGAGCTCTTCTGGTCCATCCCGCAGCGTTCCCAGCCCCCGAGCGGCGGCGGCCCGGCATCCCACGCGTTCAGGCCGGTGGGTTGCCCAGCAACTTCACCACCAACTCGGCCTGGTTGTGTACGCCGAACTTCTTGAAGATAACGGCCAGGTGGTTCCGGACGGTGCTCGGGCTGATATAGAGCTCGCTGGCGATGGTCGACACCCGCTGACCCTCGGCGATCCGGGTGAGGATCTCCCATTGCCTGGTGGTGAGATCGGTCAACTCCTGCCCCGTCGCCACGCGCGGCAGACCCGACAAAGAGTCCATGACTCCGGCCGCCCTCACCTCGGCCGCGATCCTCCGCAGACGCATCTCGAGATCGTTGACCCTGTCGCCCGAGGGAGGGATGAAGTTCTCCAGCCGGCCCACGAGGGCGAAGTCGATGAGGTCGTGCTCCTGGGTATGCGTTGGGGCGAGCATGACGCACACCGCCGTCGGCGCACCGTTGGCCGTCGCCATGCCGATGTTTGGAAGGATCCCGGGGGCGACGGGGTTCACCGTTGCCTCGCTGAGCTCTGTCCGCTGCGCCGGATCCACCCAGTCCAGCAGTCGCGTGCCGACGCATTCGGAAGGAAGCTTGCCCAGCAGTTCGTAGACCTCTGCGCTGATCGCCGTATGCGCCAGTGGCGATCGGCGATGCCCAGGCAGATCGGGATCACGTCCATCCACGCCCGGGTCGGGTGACGCCCGAGCTGCCCGAGCTGGGCCTCAGGGAGGAAGATCGTCACTTCCATGCGCTCGTCGCTGATCTCCACCGTGCGCATGGTCACCCAGAACAGGGTGCGCCCGCCCGAAGGCGTGTTCACCGCCCTCCGAGCCCTGAAGCCCTGAAACCTCCCAGTCTCGAGGTCTTCGAGGTCGCGCAACAGATCTTCCGTCGGCGTCACGAATTCGGCGACGTGATGTCCGACGACCTCTTCGAGAGGCATGCCTACGAGATCCGCCGCCGCTTGGTTCGCCAAACGGATGACGCCGCCGTCGAGGACAGCGATGCCGAACTCGACGCGGTCAATAGCCTGTGCCAGGTCCGCCCAGTCCTGCAGTACGCCACGGCCATGTGCACGAATCGGGTGGTCGCCACCGGCGACGTACCCGGCCTCTGTAGGCGATTGCTTCGTGGACATAGATCAGGGCTCGGGCACAATCAAACCATGCGCCTCGCCTTCCTGCAACGGACGAAAGATCTGGGTCGTGCTGCCGTGCCTCAGACTGTCCCCGGGCGTCAGGACCTCCGGAGCAGTTGGGTAGCCGAACAGGTGCCCCTGACCGAAGGAGCAGAGGGCCGCTCGCAATCCCTCATATTGAGCGTCGTCCTCGATGCCTTCGGCGACCGTACAGTGCCCGAGGTCATGGGCCATGCGAATGATGGTGTCGATGAGGCGTGCCGCCCTCTCGTCCGTCGTCACCTCCGCCACGAACGACTGGTCGATCTTGATGAAGTCGATCGGCAACGAACGCAGGTAGCTGAGACACGACTGCCCCGTACCGAAATCGTCGAGCCCGACGTGGCAGCCGAAGTTCCGCAGGTCGCGTATCGTCTCTCGTGCATTGGGATCGTTGACCGCGAGGCTTTCCGTGATCTCCAAGGCGAGCCTCGATGGCGCCACGTCGTATCGGGCCAACGAGCTCGCGACGATGTCAACGAGTCGGGGGTCCGCGAACTGCCGAGCGGATAGATTGACCGCCATGATCGGTGGCGTCGCGGCCGTCGCGTCGAACCGCGACAGCTGCCCGATCGCCTGGTCGAGAGCCCAGCGGCCAATCTGTTCGATGAAACCGAGGCTCTCCGCGACCGCCACGAACTCCTCGGTAGCCACCTCGGTTCCGTCAGGAGTCCGCCACCGAAGAAGCGCCTCGTACCCGACGATCGTGCGCTGCGAGAGTGCGACGATCGGTTGGTAGACGAGACGGAGCCTTTCCGTGTCGATCGTGTGGCCGATCTCGCGGCGAATCACGGCTCTCGCGTCCGACGAACCGGACGCCGGGGCACACACGACCGCCCTCACGGCCGACGCAGCCTTGGCATCACGAAGGGCCTTCGTCGCGTGCCGCAGCACAGACGATGCCGCGTTCGGACCGCCGACCAGGAGGCTGATCCCGACACGCCCCGTCATCGCCACGTCGTATGAGTGGACGCGAATCGGCGAGGCAACGAGTGCCAAGAGTTCTTGTCCCAACCCGACCGCGCTGCTCCCCGAGCAGACCTCGGCCAGGACGCCGAAGCGGTCGCCGCCGAGCGTACCGACGACGGTTCCGGGACCGGTCCGGACCAGGAGTCGGTGCGCGATGACCTGCAGCACGCTGTCGCCCACGTCCGTGCCGAACGCATCGTTCACCGACTGGAAGTCGTTGATGTCGAGAAGGAGCAATGCCTGTTCGGGCGTCGCTGTCGCCACGTGCGCGGCCATCTCCAATCTCGTCAGGAAGTCGGCCCGGTGGAGCACGGCGAGTGAATCGCGAGTGCTCGTGCACCAGTCCCTGTTCGCCACTTCTGCGTGCAACATTTCGGGTGCCTGCGTCATCGCCTTACCCACCTCATGTCATCGGGCTTCCCTGGTGTGGCCCGCACCCTGAGTATCGGCATCCCCTGGAATCAATCGATGGGCAATGTGTCACTCGACACTAGGCACTGTGTCACGTGGAGCTGGAGGTGCCTCGCTGGAACGCCTCGATCAACTCGGCCTGTGACGACACATCGAATTTCCGGAAGATCTGCGAAAGGTGGTTCCGGACCGTGCTCTGGCTCAAGCCCATGTCGTGAGCAATTGTCGACACTCGCTTGCCGGCAGCCAGTCTCTGGGCGATGTCCGCCTGCCTCGAACTGAGCAGGGCGACGGCGTCCTCGCCGAACGCTGGCGGCGACGAGGTATCCCCGAGGCCTGCCGCTACGGCTTCCAGGGCGATGCGTCGCAGCCGAGCTTCAAGTGCGGCGACGCGACTCTCGAGGGCAATCGTGCTCGATGGGGAGGACGCGGTGAGCACGAACGCCACACTGTGAGCCTCGGGCGGATGGAGCGGAGCGATGACAGCGGTGGCTCGCAGCCACGTCCCCGATCGGTGCTGAAGTCGCAGCTCTATCCGTTCGTCCTCGGCGGCATGGAGCAGCGGACGGTCGTCGTCGTGCACGATGGAGTCGACCGGGGTCCCGATGCATTCGGAGGGCTCGTAACCGAGGAGATCAGCGACGTCGCCGGTGATGTGGCGCACACGTCTGTTCTCGTCCAGCACCCCGATGACAAAGGGCGTCTTGTCGAACGAACTGTGCATGTGGACCGACGAACCTCGCACTCAGCTTCCGGCGGAATGCTCTCGGCCGCCCTCGGAGCTGAGTGTCGACCGGACATCGGACTGGCGCAATAGACGGTCCGTCACATCTGCTTGGACGAAATGGCAGACACAGTGGGTGCCGGCTGTGGCGCCACGGGGCTGCGGCGCCGGCGCGCGGTACAGGACCTGCTGGCGAGCGGACGCGCCGATTCCTGAGCCTGGATCGGCACCAACGGCTGGGCCCGTGTCGGGATCACCCGAACACGCGTCGGAGATCACCCGAAGAGGGAATGTCGGGCTTCACCCGGAACAACACACTTTTGTGGTGGGCCGCCCGGGTCTCGATCCCGGCACCTTGGGATTAAAAGTCCCCTGCTCTTCCCGATGAGCTAGCGGCCCGCGCCTGCAAGATAACGGACGGGCGGGGCCGCCCCCGGCGCAGCGGCTGTCAGCCGATTTCCGCCAGGTCCGCCACGACGGGGCCCCAGGTCTCCTCGAGCCACCGGGAGGGCTCCGCACCGGCGGCACGGATCACGATGGCATCGACGCCGACGGCGCGGAGCGCCTCGGCCTCCCGGAGGATGTCGTCGCGCCCGGCGTCGTCCGGGACCCCGATCAGCGCAGTCACCTCGATCTGGTCGAATTCCCGCCCGACGTCACTGCAGTGCCCGCGCAGCACCTCGACCTTGTGGCTCACGGTCTCGACGTCCCCGATGATGTTGCACGCGTCGGCGTAGGTGGCCACGAGCCGGAGCGTCTTGCGCTCCCCTCCTCCCCCGATGAGGACCCGGGGGCGCGGCGAGCTCACGGGCTGCGGGACGCAGAGCGTCTCGGCCAGCTTGAAATGGGTGCCCTCGTACGGGCCGTTGTCGTCGCTCCACATCTGGAAACAGATCTGCAGCGTCTCCTCGAGTCGCTCGTAACGCTCGCGCAGCGGCGGAAAGGGGACGCCCAGCCCGAGATGTTCCCGCTCGTACCAGGCGGCACCCAACCCGAGTTCGGCCCGTCCCTGGGAGAGCACGTCGAGCGTCGTGATCGTCTTGGCGAGGAGCCCCGGATGACGGTAGGTGACGCCGCCCACCAGCATGCGGAAGCGCAGGCGCTCCGTCTTGGCTGCGGCAAAGGAGAGTGCCGTGTAGCCCTCGAGCATCGGTTCGTCGGCCGGCCACAGCATCTCCATCTGGAACCAGTGGTCCATCACGGACAGGGTCCGCACCCCGATGCCCTCGGCCGTCCGGGCCAGTGTGGCAAAGGTCGGTCCGATCGCTTCGGCCCCACCCGGCCAGGTGAAGCGGGGTACGTGCACATCGAGTTCCATCTCGTCCTCCGGTCGCTCGTCTCGAGGGTAACCGCACCTCGGCAGGGCCATACCGGAGCGAGCACGGTCCCGGCCCGGGACAGTTGCGGACCGTAGGCTGCTCCTGTGCCTGCCAAGGTCTCGCCTCGGTCTGCGTCTCTCGCCTTCGCGCTCCTCGCCCTGCCGATCACGCTTGCCGCCTTCTCGGGAGGCGCCGCGGCTCAGGACACGACGACCACGACCACGGCGCCGGTGTCGACCACCACGGTGGCGCCGACGACCACGACAGTGCCTCCCACGACGGCGCCGACCACCACGACGACGCTTCCCGCAACGACGACGACGCACGAGCGACCCACCACGACCACGACGAGCTCGACGACGACGACGACGACGCCGCCGGCCAAGGGCACGTCGAGCTCGAAGACGTTGGGATGGGTCCTGCTGGCCGTCGTGATCGCGCTGGCGGCGATCCTCGTCGGCCTCCTGATCGCCCGCTCCCGACGGCAGGGCCGCGAGGTCGACTGGGACCGCTCGGTCCTGCCCGCGGTGACTGCAGCTGAGCTGGCGCGGGAGCTCGTGCTGTCGCAGACCCCCAACGACGACGCCGAGCACCGGGCCACGGTCAGCATGCAGGTCGACGACGCCGCCAACGGCCTGGAACGCGCCGCGTCGGCCGCGCCCGACGAGGAGCACAGGACCCTGGCCATGCGCTGCGCCAACAGCCTGCGCGGCCTCGCCTTCGCCGTCCAGGCGGACCACCTGCTGCGCTCCGGGGGGAAGGCCCCGACCGGGGAGCAGCTCGCTGCCGCCGACTCGGCCCGGCGCAACCGGTTGGCCGAGCTCAACGCAGCGCTCGAGGAACTCAAGCTGGCGATCGCGCCCACGAGGTAAGGCGGGGCACGTCGGCGCCCCCCCAGAAGGTCGTTGCGACCGCAGTCAGTCGGCGAAACGGCTGACGAGCAGCTCCCCCACCTGCCGCACCGTGTCCGGCGAACCCGTGGGCATGTTGAAGATGAAGTACTGCACACCGGCCGCCGCCAGCTCCTCGACGCGGGCCACCAGCTCGTCGGGCGTCCCGATGTCCGACGTCGTCGGCTCCTCGCCGGTCACCTGGCGCAGGAAGTCGCGGGTCGACGCCGTCTCCTCGGCGCTGGCGGTCAGCACGAGCGTGCTCAGGCGGCTCACCGTGACCTCGGAAGGATCGCGCCCGATCGCCTCGCAGTGGCGCCGCAGGACGTCGACCTTGTGGGCCACGGTGGCCGGGTCGCCGAAGATGTTCGTCATGTCGGCGTAGCGCGCCACCAGCCGCAGCGTGCGCTTCTCCCCACCCCCACCGATGAGGATGGGCGGACCGCCGGGCTGCACCGGCGGCGGCACGTTGCGCGCCTCGTGGATGCGGTAGTAGCGCCCCTCGAAAGACGGCGCCTCTTCCGTGAACATGGCCCGGCAGATCTGCAGCGCCTCCTCCAGGCGGTCCAAGCGCTCGCCCGCCGGCGGGAAGTCGAAACCGAGCCCCTCGTGCTCGACGTCGTACCATGCCGCCCCGATACCGAGGATCGCCCGTCCCTTGCTCAAGATGTCGAGCGTCGTCACGATCTTGGCCAGGTGCGCCGGGTTCCGGTACGTCACGCCCGT
The DNA here is from genome assembly GCA_963843365.1 of uncultured Acidimicrobiaceae bacterium. Classification (GTDB taxonomy): domain Bacteria; phylum Actinomycetota; class Acidimicrobiia; order Acidimicrobiales; family RAAP-2; genus Bog-473. Next base: position 1,128,359 of record CAWJKG010000002.1, read on the forward strand.
CACCATGGTGCCGAGGCGCACCCGCGCCGTCTGCGTCGCCAGAGCGCCCAGCAGGGTGTAGGAGTCCAGCATCGGTTGGGTCGGGCCGCCCATCGGTGGCAGTTGGTAGAAGTGGTCCATCACCCAGACCGAGTCGTAGCCCGTGTCCTCGGCCGCTCCCGCCATGGCGACCACCCCGTCGAAGAGGGCACCCGGCGTCTCGTCGCTGGTGAAGTTGGGAATCTGCAGTCCGAAGCGCATGGGACCGAACCTAGTGGGACCCCGCCGTCACCAGCCCGTGAGGCGCCGGAGCCAGCCCACCGCGACCTCTCCCTGCGCAGCCTGGAAGGGACGCAGGGTCGGGAGCCCGGGCGGGTCCGGCAGCAGCGAGTGCCGGACCAGGAAGCCGCTGAAGGCGGCGACCAGGACAGCGAGGAGATCGCGATCGACCGAGGCTGACGGCGGCGACAGGTCGAGGAGATCCTCGGGTGCGGGCCCGCCCTCCAGTGCCACCGACGGCGCCCAGGCCACCAGGTCCAAGACGGGGATGCCGACGCATGCGTGGGGCCAGTCCACGAACACGACACCGCCGGCGGTCACCAGCACGTTGTCCGAGCGCACGTCGCAGTGGAGCAGCGTGGGCCCTGCCACCGCCTGGCGCCACCCGGACTCGAGCGCGGCCAGCCGGTCGAGGTGGCGCCCGCACCACTCGTCGAGCCCGACGGGGTGCCCGCCCCTCGCCGCCAGGTCGGCCCAGCCGCCGAACAGCGGCGAGAGCCTGACCGCAGCCGACTGCGCCTCCGCCACGGGGTTGGGGGTGAGGGCGGCATGCAGCGCATGCAGCGCGCGGACGACGGCGCGCAGTTCGCCCGCGTCCCACGGGTGCCGCGGGGGCCGGCCGTCGATCGCCTCGAAGGCGAGAGCCACCCAGTCGCCGTCGTCGTAGACACTCAGCAGGCGCGGGAACTCCGGCGCGCCGGGCAGCGCCGCCGACACCGCCGCCTCGCGCCGGTGGAAGCCGGGCGATTCGGGGTTCAGCTCCGCTCCGACCGCCTTCACGAAGACGGCACGGCGTGGGAATTCGAGCACCGCGGTCGCTCCCGGCGAGAAGCCACCGGACAGGTCGCGGACGGATGCCGGTGCGCCGCCCCCGACGCCGGCCGCCCACGTCCGCACCGCCGCGGGCACCTCGGCCCAGGGTAGGTGGACGCCGGCCGCCGGGCCGGTGGGGGCGGTCACGTCGCGGCGGCTCCCGCAGCGGCCAGTGCCTCGTTGATGCTCTCGACCAGACGGCGCGCCGACTCGGCGCTGAGCTCGACGGCGACGCGCGCACCGGGCCCGCGGGCCGGGTCGGCGAAGTCGATGTTGAGCGTGTGGTCGAACGGCGCGTGGAAGGGATGGTCGAAGTAGACGCTGGCCGACGTGACCGGGATCCAGCCCTGGGGACCCTTGGCACTGCCGGCGATCTCGGTGGCGACCGTGAGGTAGGAGCACATGGTTCAGTCCCCCGCCAGGTAGCGGCCGTACCACTCGAAGATGCGCTGCCAGCCGTCGACCGCGGCCTCGGGCCGGTAGGCGGGACGGTCGACGGAGAAGAAGGCGTGGCCGGCGCCGTCGTAACGGTGGAACTCGTACGTCTTGCCGGCGGCCTTGAGCGCCTGCTCCAACTCGTCGACCTGCTCGGGGCTGGGGAACTGGTCGTCGTTGCCGAAGAGGCCGAGCAGCGGGCAGCGCAGGTCCTGCGGTCCTGTCGACCAGGGGCGTGACCTTGAGCGGGAAGCCGTCGGGGACGGTGCCGGTGACGAAGGCCCCGTAGCAGTCGACGGCCGCGTCGACGGGGACGCTGATGGCGGTGAGGAACGAGTGGCGGCCGCCCGAGCAGTAGCCGATGACGCCGACCTTGCCGTTCGACGTGGGGAGCGCGCGGAGGGTGTCGACCGCCGCCTCGGCGTCGCCGACGAACTGGTCGTCAGGGATGCCGCCGGCCTCACGGGTGGCGGCCGCGGCGTCGTCGGGATCGACATGGAGCCCCTGGCGGGCGTAGAGGTTGGGGCAGAGGGCGTTGTAGCCCTCGGCGGCGAAGCGGCGGGTGATCTCCTTGGTCGTCGAGTCCCAACCGGGCAGGTGGTGGATGACCAGGACGCCGGCGAAGGGGCCGTTCCCTTCGGGGAGGGCCTGGTACGCGTTGACGGTGGCGCCGTCGGGGGCCGTGTAGGTGATGTTCCCGGCGCTGAGGGCTTCTTCGGGGACGGGCATGGGCGACGTGTCCTCTCTCCTTCTACTCTGCGGGTCTTTCACTGTGAGGCGTGGCGGTGGCCACGCTATGGCGTGTCGCCGAGGCCCGTGGCGGCCGCAACCGGCATGATGTCCCCTGTGCCTCTGCGCCGACCGTTGGTGGCCCTCGCCGGCCTGGTGCTCGCCTGTTCGACAGCGGTGGCGGTTGACGGCGGCGGCGGCGGCGGGGCGGGGTGGCTCGGGCGGCCGCGGCGACGGCGACGACCGTGCGCACCGTGTTGGGGCCGGGGGTCGTCGACGACCCGGGTGGCATCGCGCTCGATGCGGCGGGCGACCTCTTCGTCGCCGACACGGGCCATTGCCGCGTCCTGGTCGTGCCGGATCACGCGGGCGTCCTCGACGGCATGCACGTCCGTCCGGGACGCGCCGTGACGCTGGCCGGGGGCAGCTGCACGGGACCGGGCTCCATCGGACACCCGAGCGGGGTCGCCGTCGACCCGCACGGTGACGTCTTCATCGCCGAGGCCACGGCACAGCGGGTGCAGGAGGTACGCGCCGGCTCGCTTCGGGCGGTCACCGTGGCGGGGACGGGCACGGGCGGGTTCGACGGGGACGGGCTGGCCGCTTCCGCCGCAGAGCTCGACGAGCCGACCGGTGTGGCGGTGGACGCCCAGGGCGATCTCTTCATTGCCGACACCGCCAACTGCCGGGTGCGCATCGTTCCGGCGGCGACCGTCGCCCTGTACGGGCAGGTGATGACTGCCGGCCATCTCTACACGGTGGCGGGCACCGGCGTGTGCGGGAGCAGCGGGCAGGGCGGGCCCATCACGTCCGCCCAACTGTGGAACCCCGTGGCCGTCGCCATCCCTGCCGGTGGTGCCCAGGCCCAGGACCTCTTCATCGCCGACGCCGGCGACCAGTCGATCCTGCTGGCTCCGACCGGCGGCGGCGTGACGTTCGGCGGCACGACGGTCGCCGCAGGGGACATCGGTGTCGTGGTGGGCGGCACGGGAAGCTACGGGCCCTACCTGGCCGACGGGCTGTCCGCCGTGGGTCCGGCGGCCGAGCTCAACGACCCGCGTGGCGTCGCGGTCGGTTCGGACGGGGCCCTCTTCGTCAGCGATGGCTTCATGCATGCCATCCGCGTCGTCCCGACGACGACCGCAGACGTGCTGGGGCGCTCGCTGCAGGCCGGCCTGCTCTACACCGCCGCCGGCGCGGTGCCGGTCTCGACGGCGGAGGGGGACGGCGACGGGACCCGCTGGGTGGCCACGACGATGGCGACTCCCACCGGGGTGGCGGTGGCGCCCTCCGGCGCCCTCTTCTACGCCGACGCCGGAGCGGACACGGTGCGGGAGATCGAGGCCCCGTGAGCCGCTCCCGGTTCGGGCGCCGCCGATTCCTGGCCACCTCGGCCGGCGTCGCCGCCGGGGCGACCGGCCTGGTGGCGACGGACGGTGGGTGGCCGCCGGGACAGGTCCGGTGGTCGGGCGCGGCGGAACCAGAAGAGGGAAGCCGAACGGCGTCAGTGCCTCTGCGCGCGGCGGGGCTCACGGTCAACGGCCTGACCGATCCCGTCGGGATCGACCCCGACGACTGCTCGTTCGCCTGGTCGTTGCGGGCGGACGGGCGCGGGGCAGCACAGAGCGCCTGCCGGATCGTCGTGCAGCGCACCGACCCCGGCCACGGGGGAACGGTCTGGGACAGCGGGACGATGGACACCGCCCGGCAGGCTTTCCTCGTCTACGGGGGGCCGGCGCTGGCCGCGGACGCCGCCTACCGCTGGACCGTCCGGGCCCGGAACTCTTCTGGAACGTGGGGCCCCGCATCGGCGGCGGCCGGCTTCACCACCTCGTTGCGCGATGCCGACTGGCAGGCCCACTGGCTGCGCCCGGCGGGGGGATCGGTGCAGCCGGACCGGGTCACGTATCTGCGCGCCGAGGTGACCCCGCCGGCGGGCACCGTGGTCCGCGCCACGGCGTACGTCTCCGCCGCCCACACGTACCGGCTCTTCGTCGACGGGGTGGCGGTCGACGCCTGGCCGAGCTTCTCCTACCCCGACGAGCAGTACGTCCGTGCCGTGGACCTGACCGGTGTGGTGCGCGGCGGACGGCGCGCCGCCATCGGTGTCCTGCACCGCTGGTACGGACCGGGGCAGGGTCGCCCCGCCTCCTCCCCCGGCCTGCTCCTCCAGCTCTCGCTGCGCTACGCCGACGGCCGCCGGGAGGTGTTCGGCACCGACGCGTCGTGGCGCGAGCGGCCGGCCGAATGGCTGCCCTCCCCCCTGCGCAACGCCGACGGGGGGGACTTCGTGGAGTGGGTCGACGGCCGGCTGCAGCCCCAGGGCTGGGACAGCCCCGGCTACGACGACGGCGGCGACGGGTGGTCGGCGGTCACCGTCCTCGGCCCGGCCGGCACGGCGCCCTTCACCGGGACGTACGCGCAACGGACCACCATCGTGGAGACGCCGGTGCACCCCGTGCGCCTGCACACGGTGGCGGGGGGCGCGGTCGTGGCGGACTTCGGCGCCGTCTACGCGGCCCGGCCCAGGGTCACGTTCGCCGACGGGGTTCCGGGACGCACGGTGACGATCCGGGCGGGATACCTCCTCGACCCCGACGGCCAGGTCTCGACCCTCCACGGGACCCAGGAGACCAACCTGTCGTCGTCGTACATCATGCGCGCCGGCCGCCAGGACTTCGAGATGTTCACCTACTTCGGCTTCCGGTACCTGCAGATCGACGACCCGGGCACGTCCCTCACGGGCGACGACGTGGTGGCCCTGACGCGTCATGCCGCCATGCCCGACGTCCCCACGGCGTCGTTCTCCTCGAGCGACCGCATGCTCAACGCCGTCTGGCGGCTGATGGCCCGGTCCTGCCTGTACTGCAGCAACGAACAGTTCGTCGACACGCCGACGCGGGAGAAGGGCCCCTTCCTGTGGGACGGGGCCAACGAGTCCGAAGGCGTGATGCGCGCCTACGGGGACCAGAACATGACCTGGCAGGCCTTGCGCGACGTTGCGCGAGGGCAGGCTCGGTACTGGCCCGACGGCCAGGTCAACGCCGTCTACCCCAACGGGGACGGCGCCCGGACCTTCGGCACCAGCACGGCGCGCTACCCCGAGTGGCTCTGGCGCTACTACGTCTCGACGGGCGACCGCACGACTGCGCTCGCCCACTACCGCTCGGTCGCGCAGGCGGTGTCCTGGCTGTGGAGCACGCGCCAGGCGGCCACGGGTCTGCTCTACGGGCTGGCCGACTCCGACAACGGCGACCCGGTCTACGGCTACGACCTGTCGGTGGCGGCCGACACGGTGAGCAACGTCTTGAGCGTCAACGCGATGCGCCGGGTGGCCCAGATCGCCACGTTGGCCGGCGACGACTCGGCGGCGCCGGTGTGGCTGGCCCGGGCGACGCAATTGGCCTCGTCGGTCAACGCGGTGCTGCGGCGCCCCGACGGCGTCTACGTCGACGGCGTCGAGGCGGGCGGCGCACAGAGCGGCCACGCCTCGCAGGAGGCCAATGCCCTGGCGCTCGCCTACGGCGTCGTCCCGCCGTCGGACCTGGCCGCGGTCGGGTCCTACGTGGCGGGCCTCGGCATCGACGTGGGGCCCAACCACGGGCTCGAGCTCCTGCGCGGGCTCGCGGCGGCGGGTATGCCCGAGGCGATCGTCCACACGCTGACGGATGCGTCCGTGCCGGGCTGGGCCCACATTGTGGCGGCGGGTGGGACGTTCACCTGGGAGGTCTGGAAGCCGAGCGACCTCATCGGCGACTCCATGTCGCACGGATGGGGCTCGTCCGCCCTGGTGGCGATGCAGGAGACCCTCCTGGGCGTCGCCTTCGACGAGCCCGACCCGGACGGGACGGTGCGGGCCGTCGTCGTCCCGCCGACGAGCGGGTTGGACCGGGCCCAGGGCTCGGTACCCTCCGTCGCCGGCCCGGTGCAGGTGTCCTGGCAGCGGCGGGACCAGGGCATGGCGCTCACGCTCACCGTGCCGCCGAACGCACGAGCCCGGGTGCGACTGCCCGCCAGCGGGCCTTCGCAGGTGCGGGAAGGTGGCGTGGCGGCCGGGTCGGCGCCCGGTGTCACGGTGGTGTCGGCGGCCGACGGGGTCGGCGGAGTTGGCGGTGGGGAGCGGGACGTACCGTTTCACCAGCACCTGACCGCTCCCGCTCCCGCCCTCCACGACGTGCCCGAGGTCCGCGAGTCCCCGGGGTCACGACGTACAGGTCGTCCCCGGCGCCGGCGTCTGCCCCCCGACGAGATACGTCTGCACGTCAGCCCGCACACACGCGCTGTAGAAGTAGGCGACGTGGTCGTCCCCGTCGAAGGTGAGCAGCACGCCGTGTGCGAGCTCCTTGGACACGTTGACCGCCCAGGCGTAGGGCGTGGCCGGGTCGTTCGTCGTCCCCACCAGCAGAATGGGCGGCGAACCCGGAGCGGCCACCGGCCCCACCTTCCGTGTCGGCGCCGCCGGCCACACGGCACAGCCCGCCTCACCCCAGGCCAGGAGCGGCCCGAATACCGGCGCGGACGCCTGCAAGGAGTCGGCCAGAGCCGCGTACGAGGCCAGGTCGCGCGACACGGGATGGTCGAGGCAGTCGATCGCCATGGCGGCATCGTCGGCGTTCGATGAGCCTCCCGTGTTGTAGTGGTTGGACTGCGCCACCGCCGGCGCACTGTTGCCGGCCGCGTCGGCGGCCAGCGTCGCGCCGAGCTGCGGCCATTCCGAGCGGGCGTAGAGCGAATCGAGCACGGCGTCGTAGAGCTGACCGGGTCCGGCCACGCTGCCCCCGTCCGCCGGCGACGTCGCCGCCGCCGCCGCCCGGCCGAGCAGCGCCAGCAACGCGCTCGTCGGGTCGCCGGCCGGACGCCAGGGGCAGGTGGCGCTGCTGACGCCGGCGCACCAGGAGAAGAACGCGTTGAGCGCCCCCTCGAAGCCCGCGGCCTGCCCCGCCGTCATCTGGTCGAACGACAGCGCCGGATCGATCACGCTGTCGAGGACCATGGCCCGGATGTGGGTCGGGAACATCTGGGCGTACGTCAGCCCGAGCAGCGTCCCGTAGGACTGCCCCATGTAGGTCAGCCCGCCGTCGCCCAGGGCCTGGCGCAGCCGGTCCATGTCGCGGGCGGCGTCGACCGTCCCCACGTGGGGCAAGAGGGTCGGGCTGTTCTTCTCGCAGGCGGCCGCGAATTGCCGGATCCCCTGAATCGTCGCCGCCTCCTCACTCGGAGTCGAGGGCACCGGGTTCGAGGGCGCGCTGCCACCACCGGTTCCGCAGCTCACCGGGTCGCTGCGCTCGACTCCGCGCGGGTCGAAGAGCACGATGTCGAAGTGGTCGAGCAGCTGCGGCGTGAGCACGCCGAGCTCGTTGGACGCGTCGTCGATGCCCGACACGCCCGGCCCGCCGGGGTCGATGACGAGCGAGCCGATGCGGGCCGCCGGGTCTTCGGCGGGGTGGCGGGCCACGGCGATGGCGATCGTCGGCCCGCGCGGATCGCTGTAGTCGAGCGGCACGACGAGGCTGCCGCACTGCAGGTCGCCGTTGCACGGCGTCCATGCCATGGGGGTGACCGGCGGTTCCGTGGTCGACGTCGACGTGGACGTGGACGTGGCCTGCCGACCGTGCCCCTTGGCTGCGACGACCTGGCCACCGCCCGGTCCCTGGCTCTTGTGCACGGCCGCCGGGGTACCGCCGCCACCGCACCCGGCGGCCACCATCGCTGCCGCCGCCACCGAGACCGCCGCCAGAAAGGCGAGATGCGGCGGTGTTCGCCTCGTCGACACCGGGCCAAGCGTTGCACGTGCGTTTCGGGCCGTGCCGTCACCTTTCTCCCCTGACGGGCCGTCGGGCGACCGGGAGGGAGCATGCGCAACGTGGGTGGAGCCGAGGACGGCGTGGACGTGGGTGGAGCCGAGGACGGCGTGGACGTGGGCGGCGTGGGCGGGCAAGCAGGCGCCTCGGCCCGGGGCGAATACGAGCGGCGGCGGCACGCCGACGAGGCCCGACGGCGCGCCGTCTTCGGCCGACTGGCGCCGGTCGTCCGTGTTCTCGCCGGGCCGATGGCTTCCACCGAGGCCTGGGGGCGCGGCGCCGCGGGCGAAGAGCGTGTCGGACGCTGGCTCGACCATGCCGTGGGGCGACGGGGCGTCGTCCTGCACGATCGTGCCGTGCCACATCGGCGCACCAACATCGACCACATCGCCGTCGTGGCGTCGGGAGTCTGGGTGATCGACACCAAGCACTATCGAGGCCGGCTGGAACGACGCGAGCTCGCCGGGTGGTTCGTCCCCCGCCCCCGCCTCTTCGTGGCGGGCCGCGACGAAGGCCGCCTGGTGACGTCGGCCCGGCGGCAGCAGACGCTGGTGACCGACGAACTCGACCGACTCCACCGCCAGCGGCCGGCGGGAGCGCCGCCGTCCGTCCGCGTCACCTTGTGCTTCACCGGCGTACAGGCCGGACTCTTCACCCGACCGTTCGCCCTCGAGGGCGTCCTCGTCACATGGCCGCGCGCGCTCGCACGCACGCTGGCGGCCCCGGGGCCCCTCGACGCCACCGGGCGACGGGAGGTGGCGGCCTCCCTGGCCCGTGCCTTCCCGCCCCATGCGGTCCGGACCTAGGCCCCTTCGGGGACCTCCCACAGCCCGACAGGAGCTTCGCCCGGGCGGTAGTGGCCGGGAAGGCGCTCGCCCGACAGGGCGCGCTCCATCCGCTCCTTCATGCCGGGGAGCAGCGTGCCGTCACCGATCATCTCCATGAAGATGGCCCCCGCATTGCCCACGTCGAAGAAGTCGCGGTGCCAGGACCACTGGAAGTTCCCGGCGTAGCGGAACCAGCTGCCGCCGAGCCCGGCGATCTCGTAGCTGGACCCGTCGGCCCTCGTGACGTCCGCGATCTGCTTCCACAGACCGAGGACCTCCCCCTGCTGCTCGTCGATGAGCACCTTCTGGTAGGGGTAGTTCCACCCCTCCAGGCCGGCCATCTCCTGGCCGAGCGCGATGTCGCGGATCTCGTCGCGACCGACGGCCATGAACTCGTCGTGCGGGCCGACGTTCCAGCCGTAGGTGGCGTCCTCGGTGTAGAGCGCGGCCATCGGCCGCCAGTCCTTCTTCTCTCCCCCGGCTCGGTTGGCGGCGAGCCAGCGCTCGACCATCTCTTCCATCTCGGCGCGCGGATAGGCGGGCATCGGTCGGTCCTCCTCGGGCGGCACGGCGAAGGCCGCCCCGCGGGCCGGGTCGCCGCACCGTGCGGTCAGCTGCCCAAACCTATCGAGCGGGACCGGGCGGACGGTCGCACCCCGTCAGCTGCCGTGGGTAGGGTCGGACGCCCGACCGGGGAGGAGCGCAGGTGACGGAGAGCAGGATCGAGATCGAGGAGGCGGCGCCCGGTGTGCGCCTCATCGCCTTCAACCGTCCCGAGGTGCGCAACGCCTTCGACACCGCCATGTACCGGCAGGTGACCGAGGCCCTGCGGGCGGCCGACGGTGACGAGACGGTCGGCGCCGTCGTGCTGACCGGCCGTGGCCAGGCGTTCACCTCCGGCCAGGACCTGGCCGAGATGGCCGCCATCGCCACCGGCACCGCCGTCGAGGGAGCGGGGCAGGGTTTCATGGGGCTGCTCGACTGCCTCGTCGACCTCTCCGTGCCGCTGTTGGCCGCCGTCAACGGTGTCGCGGTGGGGCTCGGCTTCACGTTGCTGCCGCACTGCAATCTTGTGCTGGTGGACGCCGATGCCCGCCTGCGTGTCCCCTTCGCCGAGCTCGGCGTCCCGCCCGAGGCCGCCAGCAGCGTTCTCTTCCCGGCCGTCATGGGCTGGCAGCAGGCGGCGCGGGTGCTCCTCACCTCGGACTGGGTCACCGCGGACGAGGCGGTCTCGCTCGGCGTGGCGCTCAAGGTGTGCCCGGCGGGGACGGTGGTCGACGAGACCGTTGCTCTGGCGGGGCGGATCGCCGGATTTCCGCGGGCGGCGACCCGGGCCAGCGCCACGCTCGTACGGGCGGCCCGACGGGACGCGGTGCTCGAGGCCAACCGGCGGGAGCAGGGGGCGTTCGGCGCCCTCCTCGGGGCGGCAGCCGGGAGCGGGACGTTGGCCGAGTTCGCCGGACGGACCGTGACGGGGTCCTGAGCATGCGGCTGGGCATCACCGCCGCCCTGACCGACCTCGACGTCGCCCCCGCCGTCCTGGCCCGGACCGTCGAGGAGCTGGGGTTCGACTCCTTCTACCTGCCCGAGCACACGCACCTCCCTGTCCAGGAGGACACACCGCCCGCACTCGTGGGTGGCGTCCGCCTCGATGACTACAAGCGCTGTCTCGACCCCCTCGTCGCGCTGGGCACCGCCGCCGCCGTCACGTCACGCATCGGCCTCGGGACCGGCATTCTGCTGGCCGCGCAGCACGAGCCGATTCTGTTGGCCAAGCAGGTAGCCACCCTCGACCATCTCTCGGGGGGCCGCGTCACGCTCGGAGTCGGCTACGGCTGGAACCGCACGGAGGCGGAGGACCACGGCGTCGACTGGGCCCGCAGGCACGACGTCGTCCGGGAACACCTGGCGGCCATGGAGGCCATCTGGTCCGCCGACCAGGCCGAGTACCACGGCGAGTTCGTCGACTTCGGACCGACCTGGTCCTGGCCGAAGCCGGTCCAACAGCCCCGCGTCCGCATTTTGGTCGGTGGCGGGGCCAACGACGCGGTGCTCACCGCCGTCGCGCAGAGCGCCGACGGCTGGATCCCCATCGGCGGCAGCGGCCTGGCCACCGCCCTCCCCCGTCTGCACGCACTGGCCGAGGCGGCCGGCCGTGATCCCGCCACCATTGACGTCGTCCCGTTCGGCACCATCGCCGACGAGGGCAAGCTGGAGCACTACGCCGGGCTCGGGATCGACGAGGTCGTCCTCCGGGTCCGGGCCGGCGACGAGGCCACCGTCCGGGCCGAGCTCGAGTCGTTGGCACCCCTCGTCCCCTTCGCCACGACACTGCCACTGCCACTGCAACTGGAGCGACCATGACAGACCTGATCGACGACGCCGCCCCCCGCCTCGGCGGCACGACCCCGCTCCCCAAGATCATCAGCGTCGACGACCACATCGTCGAGCCGCCGCACCTCTGGGACACCTGGCTCCCCGAGCGCTTCCGCGCCCGCGGCCCCAAGGCCGAGCGGCGGGGCATCGGCGACATGGAGCACATCGGCGGCGGGTCGTACCGCCAGTCGTTCGACCCGGACGGGCCCCAGGCCGACTGCTGGGTGTACGAGGACCTCGTCTACATCAACAAGCGCCACGTGGCCGCGGTGGGCTTCGACCGCGACGACATGACGATGTCGCCCATCACCTACGACGAGATGCGGCCCGGCTGTTACGACCCCGTCGCCCGCGTCGCCGACAACGAGGCCAACTGGGTCGAGGCGAGCCTCTGCTTCCCGACCTTCCCCCGCTTCTGCGGCCAGACCTTCCTGGAGGCGAAGGACAAGGAGCTCGCCGAGGCGTGCGTCGTCGCCTACAACGACTTCATGGTCGAGGAGTGGTGCGGCGACAGCGGCGGCCGGTTGCTCCCGCTGTGCCTCATCCCGTTGTGGGACGCGGAGAAGGCGGCCGCCGAGGTCCGCCGGAACGCGTCCCGCGGCGTACGCGCCGTCTGCTTCAGCGAGATACCGCCCCACCTCGGCCTCCCGAGCATCCACAGCGGGTACTGGGATCCCTTCTTCGCGGCCTGCGCCGAGACCGGCACCGTCGTCTGCATGCACATCGGCTCCTCCTCCAAGATGCCGGCCACCTCCGCCGACGCACCCGTCGCCGTGGCGGCATCGCTGAGCTTCGGCAACGCCATGTCGTCGCTGTGCGACTTCCTCTTCTCAGGGGTGCTCGTCCGCTTCCCCGAACTGATCCTCGCCTACTCGGAAGGGCAGATCGGTTGGCTGCCCTACATCCTCGAGCGCGTCGACGACGTGTGGCGCGAGCACCGCGCCTGGGGTGGCGTGAAGGACACCATCCTCGAGCCCCCTTCCACCTATTTCCACCGCCAGGTGTACGGCTGCTTCTTCCGGGACCAGCACGGCCTCGATTCTCTGAACGTCATCGGCGCCGACCGCGTCACGTTCGAGACCGACTATCCCCACACCGACTCCACCTGGCCCGACACCCGGGCCGTGGCCGAGCAGCTCGTGCGTGATCTCTCCGACGAGGAGGTGTACCGGATCATGCGGGGCAACGCGATTGCGATGCTCGGCCTGGAAGGCCCGTGAAGCTCGGCGACGTCGTCAACCCCGACGCGGCGCAGTGGGGGAAACCGCTCGACGGGGTCCGTGTGTTGGCGCTCGAGCAGATGCAGGCGCTCCCCTACGCCACCCAGATGCTGGGGCGCCTCGGGGCCGAGGTGGTCAAGATCGAGTCGCCGGGATCCGGCGATCTCGGGCGGGGTTCCTCGCCGGCGCTGACCGACCCCGAGGGGCGCCCGGTGGGTGCGACGTTCCTGCGCAACAACCTCTCCAAGCGATCCGTCGTCATCGACCTCAAGCAGCCGGCGGGGCGGGACCTCGTACTGCAGTTGGCGCCGCGCTTCGACGTGGTGGCCGAGAACTTCCGTGCGGGTGCGATCGAGCGCCTGGGATTGGGTTACGACGAGGTGGCGGCGGTCCACCCGGCGGTGATCTACCTCTCCATCTCGGGCTTCGGGCATCAGGTGCCGGCGGGCACGCCCGAGTCGCCCTACGCCCAATGGCCCGCCTTGGCCTCCATCGTCGAGGCCATGAGCGGCGCCTACGAGTTCAAGCGCCCCGCCGGACAGCCGCCGATCGGCTCGCCCATGGGCGGGCTCGGCGACATCGTGACCGGGCTCTTCGCCGTCATCGGCACCCAGGCCGCCCTGCGCCAGCGCGACCGCACGGGACGGGGCCAGCGCGTCGACGTGGCCATGCTCGACGCGCTGGTGGCCGTGCTCGACGTCGTCCCCAACTTCTGGTCCATGGGGATGCCGATGGGAACCCCGTGGCCGGGGATCCTGCACGGATTCGAGGCCCGTGACGGCTGGTTCATGCTGCAGGTGCTGCGGGCACACCAGTGGCCCGACCTCGCCCGTGCCATCGGTCGCCCCGAGTGGGCCGACGATCCGCGTTTCGCCACGCCGCAGGGTTGGCTCGACCATCTCGAGTCGGACATCCGGCCCGCCGTGGAGTCGTGGGCCGCTGCGCTGTCCAAGCGCGAGGCCTGCGACGCACTCAACGCAGCGGGGCTCGTGGCCGGGCCGGTCGCCAACGACCACGAGGTGGTGGCCGACCCGCACCTGGCCGGACGCAACATGCTCGTCGAGCACCCCCGGCCCGACGGCGTCGATCAACCCGTGCTGATCCCGGGCCTCCCCGTCAAGTTCGCCCACATCGCCGAGGGTCCCGAGACTCGGGTGCCCTGGCTCGGCGAGCACACCGACGACGTCCTGCGCACCGAGCTGGGGCTCGATCCCGAGAGGCTGGCCGCGTTGCGAGATGACGGGGTGATCGGGCCGTAGTCGTCGGGTCGAATTGCCGACGCCTCCGTTCCGGCGGGCGACCGTTCTCATGACGATGCCCTCGACTTCGACTTCGACTTCGACTTCGACTTCGACTTCGACTTCGTCGCTCACCGAGACGGCCACTCGCACTGCCCCTCCGGCCCGCCAACTGCTGCGTGCGGTGGCGGCCGAGTCCATCGAGGAGCTGACAGCCGGCCTCGAAGAGGACTTCCGGCAGATGAGTGCCGCCCAAGGCAGGATCCTGGTCCGCTTGGGCGAGTTCTCCCGGCGCCAGGGGTACCGCGACGAAGGGGCCACCTCCCTCGAGCCATGGGCCGTGGAGCGCTTCGGGGTCTCGGTCCCCACCGCGCGGACGTTGGCACAGATGGGTGGGAAGGCCCACGAGCTCCCCTACCTGGTGGGCTCCCTCTGTGCGGGAGAGGTCTCCTTGGACAAGGTCCGGGCCTTGGCCTCTGTGGCCACACCCGACAGCGAGCGTGAACTGTGCGCCCGGGCCAAGGAGCACTCGGTGCACGAACTGGTGGATATCGCACGAATCCGCGCGGAGCAGATCAGACTCGCCCATCACGCTGACGCTGACGCGGACGCCAACGCCGACGCCGCACGTCCTCCCACGCCCTCCGCACACGAACGACGGTCGGTGCGCTTCAACGACCAGTGCCGAACGATGACGGCCCAGCTGCCACCTGATTCGTATGCCGAGGTTCGGGCGTGCCTCGAAGCGCGTGCCAAGGAGATCCCCTCCGACGGCGAGACCCGCTGGGACCAGCGCCTCCATGACGCCTTCGTGGAACTGATCCGATCTGCTGGCGCGGATGGAGGAGGAAGAACTGACCGTGGTGCGTCGGGTGCGGCCGGCACCGCGGCGAGTCCCTACGTGGTCGTGGCCCACGTCCCGCTGTCGGCCCTGCGCGACGAGGAGGGCGGGCCGAGCGCCGTGGCCGGCGAGCTCGAGCGCGGTGGCCTGATCGACGCCGAGACGGTGCAGCGACTGGCCTGCGAGGCCACCGTGATCGTGGCGCTCGACGACGACGTCGGCCACACCATGTACGAGGGACGGGCGCGACGCGACCCGACCGGCGCCCAGCGAAGGGAGGTCAGGCGCCGGGATCGGCACTGTCGCTTCCCGGGTTGTACCAATGTGACCTTTGCCCATGTGCACCACATCACGCACTGGAAACCGGACGGGCGAACCGATCTGGAAAACCTCGCGCTGCTGTGCGAGTTCCATCACCACCGGATCCATTCCAAGGGCTGGTCCATGACGGGCAATGCCAACGAAGAGCTCTGCATCATCGGCCCCACCGGGCGGACCATGACGTCGCGTCCTTCGCCACTGTGGACAAGAGTTGACGGGATGCGCCGCCAGTCCGGTTAGTACCGCGGCAACGCGATGAACGCCACGAGATAGGCGAAGAGCGCAGAGCCAACCAGCGTGCAGGCGTGGAACACCTCATGGAAGCCGAAGACCCGCGGCCACGGGTCCGGTCGCTTCCGGGCGTAGACCAGTGCCCCGACCGTGTAGGTCATCCCAGCCGCCAGCATCAATCCGAAGCCGCCCCAGCCGAGGCTGCGCACCAGTTGCGGCGCCACGATGATCGGGCACCACCCCACCACTATGTAGGGGATCGCAACGACCCACTGTGGCGCGTCGAGGAAGACCTGCCGCAGCGTGACACCGACCGCCGCGCCGGCCCAGACCATGGTCAGCACCAACCACTCTGCCCATCCGGTCAGGGCCAATCCGGCCACTGCCGTCGCCGTGGCCGCGATCCCCACAAAAATGGCGCTGTGATCGGCGCGTCGCATGCGCCGCCATGCCGGGGCCGACCACCTGAGCCGGTGGAAGGCGGCGCTGGTGCCGAACATGGCCAGCATCCCGGCGACATACACGGCGAGCGCCGTCGTCGTCGCTGCGTTGGGAGCGGCTGCGATCAGGAAGGGCCCACCGACCAACCAACCGAAGAACGCGACCAGGTGCAGCCAACCCCGCAGGACGGGGCGAGTGCCGCGGTTGTCGGCCGATCGGCCCAGCTCACCCTGAGCGAGGTTCGTCACGACTCGCCGCCATCGAGGCGGTCTGCCAACTCCACCTCGCGACGCGAGATCCCCAGCAGGAAGAGAATCGCATCGAGGTAGGGCACGCTGACCGCGGCGTCAGCCGCCTCGCGGACCACGGGCTTGGCGTTGAACGCAATGCCGAGCCCGGCCGCGGCCAGCATGTCGATGTCGTTGGCGCCGTCGCCCACCGCAATGGTGCGTGCCAACGGTACCCCGGCGGCGGCGGCGAATCTCGCCAGCGCCGCCGCCTTGCCGGCGCGATCGAGGATGGGACCGTCCAGCTCGCCCGTGACGACTCCCGCTTCCAGGGCGAGCTCGTTGGCGGCCACGTGATCGATGCCGAGCTCGTCCACCAGCGGGCCAATCAGCTTCGTGAAGCCTCCGCTGACGACGGCCAGCTCGTACCCGAGTCGCTTCAGTGTCCGCACCAGGGTGCGAGCGCCGGGTGTCAGGACGATGCTGTCGCGTACTGCCAAGAGTTCTGCCTCGGGCAGTCCGGCCAGAAGGCGCACCCGCCGGCGCAGCGCCTCGGCGAAGTCGATCTCACCCGCCATGGCCGCAGCGGTCACGGCAGCGACTTGGTCGCGGCAGCCACACCGTTCTGCCAGTAGGTCGATCATCTCGCCCTGCAGCAAGGTCGAGTCGGCGTCGAGCACGATCAAATGTTTGGCCCGACGGTGCAGCCCGGCCGCCTGCACGGCGAGGTCGACCTCGCACTGCACTGCCACTTCGGCCAGCGCACGGCGGAGGCTGTCGACATCGGCGCCGGCAACGGAGAACTCGTAGCTATGGACCGGATAGGCGGCCAGCCGGACGATCCTCTCGATATTGCCGCCGCACCGGGCGATCGCCCCGGTCACTGTCCGCAAGGTGGCAGCGTCGATGTCAGGAGCCAACAACGTCACCAGATGCACCTCGGCCACCTCGTCGACAGCCGCTTCCAGAAGCGGATGGACCGAGACATCGACACCGGCACCGTCGAGACGCTCCCGGAGCAGCGCACACACAGGATCCACCTCGGCGTGCGCCATGTCGGCCTCGACACAGAGGAGGAGCCGGCCGTGCACACGCACCTGTTCGACGTCGTCCACCTCGACCCCACGGTCGGCCAACGCGCTGAAGAGCCGTTCGGAGATGCCCGGGCCATCCTGCCCGCTCACCGTCACGAGGAACGGTGAGGCTGCTCCGGTCATGGGCGCGCGGCTTCCTTCTCCGCGACCCAGCCGGTTCCCTCCACCCAGCGCTTGACGATGCGCGCCGGCACCCCGGCGACGACGCAGCGGTCCGGCACCTCGCCCCGCACGACCGCACCGGCGGCGACCACGACATGCTCGCCGATCTGCGCTCCGGGAAGGATGATCGCGTTGGCACCCAGCCAACTGCCCGAGCCGATGCGGACGGGGGCCTCGGTCGGCCACTGCCGGCCGATCGGTTCCAGTGGGTCCTCGTAGGAGTGGTTCTGATCCGTGATGTACACGTAGGGCCCCGTCTGGATGTCGTCTCCGATGACGATCTCCCAATGGCCCACGATGTGTGACCCCCGTCCGATGAGGCAGCGGCTGCCGATGGAGACGACCGGATCGGTCGGCATCACCTGTCCTGGCGCCATGCCGGCAGACAGGGAAACACCCGGCCCGACGATGGTCTCGGACCCGATGTGGATGAGGTGTTCGTTGTAGACGGCCCCTTGCGGGAACAGCAGGCAGGCACCGGCGCCCATGCGTCCGAAGCGTTGGCCACGCGGGTCGCCCGGCCCCACGGCCCCGAGATCCGCCGCGCCCTCCCAGGCGGCGTGCACCAGGCGGGACAGGGGGCGCCGCAGCGGTGCCGGGAGGGAGCGGGCCCAACTCACGCAGGAATCGTAGGTTGTCCCGTCGGGGCCTTCGTCACGACCCCGCCAATCGGCAAGAACAGCGCGCGGGTACAGTTTCTCTTCGTGAAGCCCCTCCCACCGGACGGCGGCTCCGACCCTGTGTCGCTCCCGTTGGAGCGCCCACTCGACCGCCGCCAATTCCTGCAGCTGTCCGCCCTGGGGGCGGTCGGGGTCGTGGGTGCCTCGCGGCTGGAGTCCAAACACTCCAGGCAACGTGTCCCGGCCCGGGCCAAGCGCCGCGCCACCGGGCAGGTGGAGGTGGTGGACAAGAAATTGGCGAGCGGCGTCGTGGTTCCCACGGCGCCCTGGCTGATTGCGGAGAATGCCCGGGCGGGCACGCTCAACTGGATCTGCAACCACAACCAGCCCGATCACGCGCTCGAGGGCTTCGCCAGCCAGGTCAGTGCCGTGCCGGGCGATGACGTCGCGGTGTTCGTCAGCACCACCGCACACGCCGTACAGGTGCAGGCCTACCGCATGGGCTATTACCAAGGTCTGGGCGGTCGCCTCGTCGTGCAAACGGATTTCGTTCCGGCCAAGGTGCAGGCGGCACCCGTCATCACACCCGGCACCGGCACCGTCACCTGTCCGTGGTCGCCCACGCTCACACTGAACATCACGAAGGACTGGCTGCCCGGGTGTTATCTCTTGAAGCTGGTCGGTGACGGCGGTGAGGAGCAGTTTGTCCCGCTCACCATCCGAGACGACAAGTCGATGGCGTCGTACGTGTTCCAGAACAGCGTCACCACCTGGCAGGCCTACAACCTGTGGGGCAGCTACAGCCTCTACTACGGGCCCGACAGCAAGGGTCGGGGCACCTTTGCCGACCGCGCCCGCGCCGTCTCGTTCGACCGGCCCTACCCGCAGACGTGGGCCTCGGGAGCGGCCGACTTCGTGGGGAACGAGCTCCCTTTGCTGTTTCACCTCGAGAGTCTGGGACTGGACCTGACCTACTGGACCGACGTCGACCTGCACGCCCAGCCGCAGCTCCTCATGAACCATCGCTGCCTGTTCAGCCTCGGCCACGACGAGTATTGGTCCACTCCCATGCGCCAGGGGGCCGCGAGCGCGAATGCAAGCGGCGTCAATCTCGCCTTCCTGGGCGCCAACGCGTGCTACCGGCAGATCCGTCTGCAATCAACTTCAGTCGGGCCCAACCGCTTACAGGTCTGCTACAAGGACGCCGCCGAGGACCCAATTGCTCACCAGCAGCCGGAGCTCACCACAGTCGACTGGAACCAGGCACCGCTCAACGATCCCGAGTCGACGCTCATCGGATCGATGTACCAGTCGGTCGGAGCCAAGGCGGACATGGTCGTGACCGACGCATCGTCGTGGTTCTACGACGGGTGCAACCTGAGCGACGGCCACACCTTCAGCACCGTGATCCTCGGTGAATACGATCGCTACGTCCCCTCGCTCCCCGGCCCGAAGAACGTTGACGTCCTGGCCCACTCACCCGTACCCGGACAGGGCAACTGGTCGGACATCACCTACTACACGGCGCCGGACAACGGCGGGGGTGTCCTCGCCAGCGGCTCGGCGAGCTTCGTCTCACTGCTGGGGAACACGGGTGCGATCCCGCCCAACGTCATCGTCCCCGCCATCCCCGGCGTCACGGATGTGATCCGCCGGGCGATGGAGAACGTCTACAGCCGCTTCGGGCTGGGACCGGCCACGTCGTACGGCACTTCGAGCGGGAACTGGGCCGACGTCTACAGCGGGTCGGCGGCCACCGCCGGCAGTGCCGCCGGCACCCCTTCCGCCTGACGGTTCCTCATCCCATCCCCACTTCAGCACCACCTCCTGACGGCCGGGCCAGGTCGAGACCCTGACCAGTACCGCTCCGCGGTGGGATGCCACCACTTTTGGCCCCCGCCCCCGTACGATCGACGGCCAGCGATGCCCAATTCACAGACCACACGTTCCGGGGTGCGCCACCCGCGCTCCTGGGGCGCGCTGGCGGCGGCGGGGCTCACCGGAGTGCTGCTCAGCGCCTGCTCGTCCTCTCCAACCCATGAGGCCGACCCGAAGGTGAAGCCCACCACGACGACGACCACCTCTGCGCCCGCCCCCGCCTGCCCCTTGACCGGGGTCCCGGCACCGAGTGGCTCCGTCCCGCAGCGCCCCGCCATGGCGGTGAAGATCGACAACTACCCGGCCGGACGCCCGCAGTCGGGTCTGGACAAGGCCGACATCATCTTCGAGGAGCCCGTCGAGGGGGGCATCACCCGTTTCGCCGCCGTGTTCCAGTGCCAGGATGCAGCGCTGATCGGACCGGTCCGCTCGGCCCGCAACATCGACATCGGCATCCTCGGACAGCTGGGAAATCCCCTCCTGGCGCACGTGGGCGGCATCAACCCCGTCACCGCCAACATCAACGCCTCGCCGATCGTGAACGTCGACATCGGCAACAGCCAGTCGCTGATGATCCACCCGGCCGGCCACGTCGCGCCGGACTCGGACTACACCTCGACCGCCATCGTCTACGGCACGCACCCCACCATGAACACACCGCCCCAGCCGTTGTTCACCTATTCGGACACCACGCCTCCCGGCGGCACGGCAATCTCCAGCATCAACATCGACTTCTCGGGCACTGCCAACGTGACGTGGAAGTGGAACAAGGCGACCGACACGTTTCTGCGCTACTACAACGGGACGACACCTGACATGCTGGCCAACAACGTGCAGAACCAGGCGGCGAACGTCATCGTGCAGTACGTGCAGATCAGCTATGGCCCTTGGGCCGAGAACGACCAGGGTGGTCTGGAGGTACAGGCCGATCTCTATCCCAACGCCAGCGGAACCGCGGAGATCTACCGCAACGGGTACGCCATCCCTGGCACCTGGCACCGCTCCACGCTGGGCTCTCCGACACAGTTCGTCAACGCGTTCGGGGTGCCCATCCCCTTACAGCCGGGCCAGACCTGGGTCGAGCTGGTGCCGAACACCATCATGGCGACCGCCACGCCCTAGGCACCCCCTCGACGTCAGTCGTCAGTCCAAGGGTTTGCGGGCCACTATCGCCAGCAGCAGACACTCCTCGGCGGCGGCGAAGACCCCGGGATAGGCGCTGGCCTCGGCCTCGTCGAACACGCCGGCGGCCACACCACGGCGCATCAGGTTGAGCCCCTTGCACTCCGTCACGTCGAACCCCGCCCGCTCCAGCTTCGCCGCGAGTGCGTCGGCGGCATATTCGATCTGGTGGTCGGGGTTCATCAGCTCGTCGGAACGCAGCCGCCAGACCGGGCCGTTGGGGGTATCGAGACAGAACCAGCCGCCGGGCGCCAAGACCCGCAGGACCTCCCGGGCGACCACGTCGCCGTCCGCCTCGCTCACATGCTCAATGGACTGCCCGCTGTAGACGAGGTCGAACGACTCGTCCTCGTAGCGGCTGAGGTCGACCATGGAGTGAAAGGCGAACTCCACCGGCCCGAGCTCCGACAGCACCGGCTCGCCCAACGAACCGCCCTTGTAGAGGTCGTCACGCTCGTCGACGGGCAGGTCGACCACGACCAGGCGTTCGAAGGGATAGGGGTAGCCGAGGTGGACAAAGGCGCCGTCGGCCATGCCCTGGTGTGTCCCACCCAGATCGAGGATCCGGGCCGCCCGCGGCAGCCCGGTCACGAACGCGCTCCGACTGACGTGCATGGAGAGCAGCACGTCGCCGATCGGGACGCGCCGGCGAAACTCCTCGGAGTGCGCCAGCGCCTCGGCCACACCGTGCCGGGACAGCTCGCCATCCGTGAGCTTTTGGACGTACTCGGCCTCGCCGGCGGCATCCGGCTCCCGGTCGAGCACCACGTTGAAAGCCAGACGCACCGACTGCTTGGGCGGCAGATAGCGAAACGGGATGGTGGGGGCGTAGCGATCCAGGATCCGATAGGTCCGTTGCTTCCATGCTTGGGCCGTCATCGCACCATTGTGGTCCGGACGCGAAGCGCTCCGGACCACCGCCCCCTAGGGAGACCAGAGCGGTCCGGAGCCTTCGATGCTCCTGTACGTCGGTGCCGTGGGAGGCGGGGTACAGCGGACAGAGCGGATGATGCCGTCGGTGCCGGCCGGTGCGGCTGGCGTCGTCGGTACAGCCGGTGCGAGCGCTACTGCAGGGAGGCTAGGAGTCGAGCGAAATCGGGACGTCGTCGGGATCGACGGCGCCCTCGGGCAGGATCTCCTCGTCCTTGGGAGCCAGGCACTCGCGCACACGGTCGTCGATCTCGGCCATCAGTTGGGGGTTCTCCATGAGGAACGTCTTCACGTTCTCCCGGCCCTGGCCGAGCTGCTCGCCCTCGTAGGTGAACCAGGCACCCGACTTCTTGACGAACCCGAGATCGACCGCGACGTCGAGCAGTGATCCTTCGCGGCTGATGCCCTGGCCGTACATGATGTCGAACTCGGCCTGCTTGAACGGCGCCGAGCACTTGTTCTTGACGACCTTGACCCGGGTCCGGTTGCCGAC
This sequence comes from uncultured Acidimicrobiaceae bacterium, assembly GCA_963843365.1. Lineage (GTDB taxonomy): Bacteria > Actinomycetota > Acidimicrobiia > Acidimicrobiales > RAAP-2 > Bog-473. The sequence goes on from CAWJKG010000002.1 coordinate 1,150,476, forward strand.
CACGTCTGCGCCGTCCTTGATGGCCTCGATGCGGCGGATGTCCAACCGGATCGAGGAGTAGAACTTCAACGCACGGCCGCCCGGGGTGACCTCGGGGCTCCCGTACATCACGCCGATCTTCTCCCGCAGCTGGTTGATGAAGATGGCGATGGTGCTGGACTTCGACAATGTGCCGGTCAGCTTGCGGAGCGCCTGGGACATGAGCCGGGCCTGGAGACCGACGTGCGTGTCCCCCATGTCACCCTCGATCTCGGCCCGCGGCGTCAGGGCGGCCACCGAGTCGACGACCAGCACGTCGAGGGCGCCGGAGCGGATCAGCATGTCGGCGATCTCGAGCGCCTGCTCGCCCGTGTCCGGCTGCGAGATCAAGAGGTCGTCGACGTTGACCCCGATGGCCCGGGCGTAGACCGGGTCCATGGCGTGCTCGGCGTCGATGTACGCGCAGATGCCGCCGTTGCGCTGCGCCTCGGCCACCGCGTGCATGGCCAGCGTCGACTTTCCCGACGACTCGGGTCCGTAGATCTCCACGATGCGCCCCCGAGGCAGACCGCCGATACCCAGCGCCAGGTCCAGGGAGAGGGCACCGGTGGGGATGGCCTCGATGTTCATGCTCAGGTTGTCGCCCATCCGCATGACGGAGCCCTTGCCGAACTGCTTCTCGATCTGCCCCAGCGCGGCATCCAGTGCCTTTTCCCGTTCTGCCTCGGCCATCCCTGTCTCCTCTTTGTCTCTGTGTCTGTCTCTGTGTCGGTTGCGGTGAGTTGTCTGTTGCGATGAGTCGCGGTGTCCGGCGCGTCCTGCGTGTCCTGCATGTCCTGTGTGCCGACCCGGCTCGGCACCGTTGTGGTGACCCTACGGTGGGGGTGTGACGGCCCCACCGGCGCTGCCTGGTGGCAGCATAACGAACGTGTGTTCGTAGAACGTGGACCCTCCCCGGGTTGCGTGAGACCGTCGGAGAACGGTCGCCCGCCGGCCGCCGGAACGCCGTCCGGCGGAAGGGCCCGGCGACCAGATGCAGCGTCGCGTCCATGCGAAGCTGACAGCTCGCAGGGCGGACAAGGCGGACACGGCGGAAGAGGAGGGCAGGTGGTGGAGGTGCGCAGGCTCGTGGTGGGCGTGCTGTCGGCCGCCGCGGTGCTGGCAGGCCTCCTCGTCGCAGCTGTCGTCGCCGGGTTGTCGGCGGCGCCGGCCGGCGCCACCACGCCCAGCGCGTCGGCCCTCTACAAGGACGCCCTCGCCACCACCCACGGATGGTCGGTCCACTACGACTCGTCCTCGACGCAGACGAACGTCACCCTCGTCGCGAGCGGGGACGCCGGGCCGGCCGGGGCCAGCCAGACCGTCACGGTGGGCCAGGGCAGCATCAACATCCTCGTCATCGGGGGGCTGTCCTACGTCAAGGGCAATGCCGAGGGGCTGCAGAGCCTGGCCGGACTCAGCGCAGCCCAAGCCAACGAGGCGGCGGGTCAGTGGATCGAGTTCTCGACCGACAACGCGGCCTTCGCCTCCGTCGTCGAGGGTGTCCGTTCCAGCGACGTCGCCAAGGAGCTCGCGCTCAAGGGGCCGATCTCGCTCGGGCGGACGCGCACCCTGCGCGGGGAGTCGGTGGACGCCCTCGAGGGGACCCAGGCCTTCGACAAGAAGACCATCCACGTCGTCCTCTACGTGCGCGCCAGGGGAACGCACGTTCCGGTGGAGGAAGACTCAGTGAACTCACAGGGAAAGCCGACCGACGCCGAGCACGTCGTCTACTCCAAATGGGGGGAACGGGTGCGGCCGAAGGCGCCGACCGCGACGATCTCGGTGGGGTCGATAAGCGCGGTGTAAGAAATCCCAGAAAGCAGCCCGACGACCGCGGCCGGCCGCGGGGACGTGGGAAGATATCGAGCAATCGTCCCTGGCCTGTCGGCGGCGCCCACCGGGCCCGTCACGGTGCCGGGCCTCCAGGAGAGTGAAGGTCATGCATCCCTTGCGCCAGAACCCGGCCCGCATCTCGGTGCGCGCCCGACGCACCGTCACCGCCGGCACCCTCGTCGCAGGCGCCGCCGCGGCGGCCCTCGTCGCCGGACCGGCCGGCGCCGCCAGCACGTCCACGACCACGACGACCGCCGCCGCCTCAGCGTCGGCCACCGGCCAGTACAACGCCGCCCTGAAGGCGGTCGGCTCCCAAGGCGTCCACTTCGTCTCGATCGCCAAGCAGAGCGGAGCCGAGCTCGATGTCAGCGGTGACGCCGGCACCAACTCGGGCACGCAGACGCTCGTGGTGAAGGACAAGGGAATCACGGAGCAGATGACCGCCCGCGTGGTCGGGTCGACGGGATACGTGACGGGCAACGAAGCCGCCCTCGAGCACGTCATCGGCCTCACCAAGGCCGAGTCGTCGAAGTACGCCGGAAAGTGGCTGTCGTTCCCGACCTCGAACCAGGGCCTCGGTCAGCTCGTCGGCGGCCTGCTCTCGTCACAGGTGGCCAAGGAGCTCGAGATCGGTGGTCCGTACACCTACGGCAAGAGCGCCACCGTGGCGGGCCAGAAGGCCACGGCCATCAAGGGCTCCGTCGCCAACCAGAACGGCGGCAGTGTGCCCGTCGTCCTCTACATCCCCGCCAGCGGCAAGCCCCTGCCGATTCAGGAAGTGACCAACGCGGGCAGCTCGGGCGGTTCGTCGGCGATCCACGGCGTCGTGACGTTCACGCACTGGGGCGAGAACAAGAGCCAGGCGGCGCCCGCCCACTCCTCGTCCCTCTTGAAGCTCGTCCCCGCGTCCTCCTCCTCCACCACGGCGGGGTAGCCCGCCCGGTGGCGCCGCTGCTGCAGGCCGCGCGGGGCGACATCACGACCGAGCAGGTCGACGCCGTCGTCAACGCGGCCAACCGCCGCCTCGCCGGGGGCGGTGGCGTCGACGGGGCCATCCACCGTGCCGCCGGCCGGGCGCGCCTGCAGGCGGCCTGCCGCGCCATCGGCGAGTGCCCACCGGGGCAGGCCGTCGTGACCGACGGCTTCGACCTGCCGGCCCGTTACATCATCCACACCGTCGGCCCGGTGTGGCAGGGCGGGCACGCCGGCGAGGCGGACACGCTCGCCGCCTGCTACCGCAACACGCTCGCCGTCGCCGACTCGGTCGGCGCGCGCTCGGTGGCCTTCCCCGCCATTGCGACCGGCATCTACGGCTACCCCTTGGGGGAGGCCGCCGAGATCGCCGTGACCACGGCCCGTGCGGCGGACACCGCGGTGGCGCGCATCCGCTTCATCGCCTTCGACGACGAGACGCTGACGGTGTACCGGGCGCTGCTCGGCCTCCGTCGGCTCCGTCGGCTCCGGCTGACCGTCCCTCAGGACGAGGCGCCGCTGCTCAGGTCGTAGACCGTCACGCCACCGATCGTCTGGGAGGTGAAGTGCGACTCGACCCAGGAGGTGATCTGCGACGCGTCGTCCGATCCGCCCGCTCCCCCGCCGCCGGCGAAGCCGCCGCCGCCGCCGAAGCCGCCGCCACTCGAAATGAAGTAGTGGATCTTGCCTTCGGACACGTACTTTTCGAACTGGGCCAGTGTCGGCGCGGGGTCGGAGCCGTTGAAGCCACCGATGGCCATGATCGGCTCACCGCTGCCGAGCTGATAGCCGGCGGCGTTGTTCGAGTTCACCGTGGCGGCCGCCCAGGTGTACTTGCCGGCGTCGGCCTGCAGGGCCTTGTTCAGGGCGGCGTTGGACTGGCTGGAGTTCAAGAACCCCGCGCCGCCCCCACCGCCGCCACCGAATCCGGCCCCGCGACGGAACCCGCCGCCGGGGAAATTGCCCGTCCGGGAACCGCCGGTGCCGGGGAAGTTGCCGCCGCCGGGAAAGTTGCCGCCGGTGGGGAAGTTGCCGCCGCCGGGAAAGTTGCCGCCGGCGGGGAAGTTGCCGCCCTGGGCGCCGGGGAACCCGCCGGCGCCGAAGGCCCGGCGTGCGCCCGCCGCCCCTCCGGGGAAGCCACCGGCGCCGCCCGGGAAGCCGCCGCCTCCGCCCGGGCCGCCGAAGCCGCTCGACGCCGACGGTGTCACCGACGGGATGGCCCCGTTGTGCGGGGTGGCGGCAGTCGCCACCGTCGAGAACAGCGGCGCGGCGAGCGCGGCGCCGAAGCCGAGCGTGGCCACCAGTGCGATGGCGAGATTCGGGAGCCGGCGCAGCAGGGGCAGGGCGAGGATGGCGACGACGCCCAGCGCGCCCACCACGGCCACGAAGGGGCGCAACGCCGGGAACCAGTTGGACGTGCGTCCGAGCAGTACGTAGCTCCAGACCACCGTGGCGGCGAGCCCCGCGGCCAGGCCGACGCGCCCGACCCAGGTGGCGCGGCGCTCCCACAGGCCCATGGTGCTGATGCCGACGAGGGCGCCGAGCGGTGGCGCCAAGGCGACCGTGTAGTAGGGATGGATGATCCCCTGGGCCAGGCTGATGACGAGGCCGATGCTCACCAGCGAACCGCCCCAGAGCAGGAGACCGGCGCGCTCGCGATCGGTCCGGCGGGCCCGGATGGTGACGACGAGCAGGACCGCGCCCATGACGAGGGCGCCCGGGAGCAGCCACGACATCATGTTCCCGAACTCGGCGTTGAAGAGCCGGGTGAAGCCGGTCGGTCCCCACATGCTTCCGGCAACGCGGCCACCGCCCACGCTGCCCGACTCGCTGCCGTCGAGACGGCCGAAGCCGTTGTACCCGAAGATCAAATTGAGGATGCTGTTGTTCTGGGATCCGCCGACGTAGGGCCGGTCGGCCGCCGGCGTGAGCGCCACGATCGCCACCCACCAGCCGGCGGCGACCAGCACGGAGACGCCCATCAGGAACGTCTGCCACACGCGGCGCCACCATCCGGTCGGCGCGGCCAGCAGGTAGACCACGGCCATGACGGGGAGGATGAGGAAGGCCTGCATCATTTTGGTGATGAAGCCGAAGCCGATGAGCGCGCCGGCGAGCACGAGCCACTTGGTCTGCGCCTTCTCGAGGCCGCGCATGGTGGCGTAGGTGGCGCCGGTGAGCAGCAGGGCCAACAACGCGTCCGGGTTGTTGTAGCGGAACATCATGGCGGCTACCGGGGTGAGCGCCACCACGGCCCCGGCCAGGAGTGCGGCCTGGGCGCTGAACCAGCGTCGCACGGACAGGTAGACGAGGCCGACGGTCGCCACACCCTCCAGCGCCTGCGGCACCAGCATGCTCCACGAGTTCAGGCCGAAGATGCGCGCCGAGATCTCCATCGGCCACAAGAAGGCCGGCGGCTTGTCGACGGTGATGAAGTTGGAGGAGTCCGAGGACCCGAAGAACATGGCCTTCCAGCTCTTGGTGCCCGCCTGGACGGCCGCCGAATAGAAGGAGTTGGCCCACCCGCTGGCGCCGAGGCCCCACAGGTAGAGCACGGCGGTCGCTGCCAGCAACGCGAGCAGAGCGGGGCGGACCCAGGCGGCGTCGCTCTCCTTGCCGCGCACGAAACGGGCGAACCAGTTGCGGCGCGGCGCGGGTGACCACGGTGCCGGCGGCGACCCGTCGGGCGCGGCCGGTAGTGGCGCCTCGGGGCGCGGCAGGTCGAGGACACCCACCGGTGCGTCGGGGGCGGACGTCGGGTCGCTCATTGCGGTACCTCCATGAAGCCGGCAGCGGTGCCGGCACGGGCGCGCGCACTCGGGCGGAAGATCCAGGCGCGCAGGACGGCGAATCGGAAGACCGCGGCGACGACGTTGGCCACGGTGAGGGCCACCAGCTGGGCCAGCAGCGCGGACGGTGCGATCCATTGGGCCACGACCAACCCCAGCGTCGTCAGGCCGAGGCTGACCAGGTACAGGCCCCCGGCGACGACGAAGAGCCTGCCCCGGCGGGCCTGCCCGTCGGTCGAGCGGGAGAGCTCGCGGTGGACCGCGGTGTTGAACAGGGTGGCGATGGCCATGGCGACCGCGTTGGCAGCGAAGACGCCCAGCAGCGGGCGCCAGGCGATGAACAGGAACAGATAGCCGAGGGTGGAGACGACCCCCACGCCGGCGAACCGCAGCAGCTGGTCCGCCGTCACCTCGTTCGAGCGCACGCGGCGCAGGCCCTTGGGGCGGCGCACCAGCATGCGCCACACGCCGCGCAGGTCGTCGGCGGCGGTCGAGACGATCTGCACCCGCGAGTCCGGGTCGTCGACCCAGTCGACGGGCACCTCGCCGATGCGCAGGCCGAGCCGCTCGGCCGTGACGAGCAGTTCGGTGTCGAAGAACCACTCGTTGTCCTCAATGAGCGGCAGCAGCTTCGCCGCAGCGTCGCGTCGCAGCGCCTTGAAGCCGCACTGGGCGTCGCTGAAGCGACCCTGCAACGTGAGCTTGAGGAGCAGGTTGTAGGAGCGCGAGATCAGCTCGCGTTTGGGGCCGCGTACGACGTGTGCGCCGGGCGCCAACCGGGAGCCGATGGTGACGTCGCGGTGCCCGGACAGCAACGGGGCCACGAGCGGGAGCAGGGCGGGCAGCGAGGTGGACAGGTCGACGTCCATGTAGGCGACGACCGGGGCGTCGCTCGTCGACCAGGCGGCACGCAGGGCGTAGCCGCGGCCCTTCCGCGGCAGGTGCATGGATGCGACGCCCCGCACGGTGGCGGCCAGGTGGCGGGCCACCTTGTCGGTGTCGTCCGTGCTGGCGTTGTCGACCACGGTCACGAGGGCCCGGAAGGGGAAGGACTCGTCGAGGAAGGTGCGCAGCACGGTGATGCGCTCCGCCAGCTGGGCCGCCTCGTTGTAGACCGGGACGACGATCTCGACGTCCAGCGGGACCCGGCGGGGTCAGCGTCGGCTTCGAAGGGAGCCAGGGCTGTCATGCCAGGCATGGTGCCCGTGGCGTCTCCGGGCTCCGTGAAGCCCGGCTGTGGGTCCGGTGTGAATCGCGGTCGGTGTCGAACGGCATGCCGGTCCTGGTCAGGGCGCTGGAGGCGCCAATTCGCTCACGACGGGAGGCTCGTCGGGTTCCGGATGGGCCGCCGTCATGGGAAGCAGGATGGTCACGACGAGTCCCTGGCCGGGCGACGATGCCGCCGAGACGGTCCCGCCGTGGGCGGCGACGATGGCCGCCACGATGGACAGGCCGAGGCCGCTGCCCCCGCCGGTACGGGCGCGGGCCGGGTCGGCGCGGTAGAAGCGCTCGAACACGCGCCGCGCCTCCTCGTCGGACATGCCGGGACCGGTGTCGCGCACCTCGAGCTGCGCCTGATCGCCCAGGACCGCCACGTGCACCGTGGCCGTCGTCCCGGGCGGCGTGTGTGCCCGCACGTTGGCCAGCAGGTTGTCGATGACCTGGCGCAACCGGTCCTTGTCACCCGTCACCTCGACCGGACGGGCCGCGGAGAACCGCACCGGCCACTCGGGTCCGACCGCGGTGGCCGTGTGCACGGCCTCGGAGGCCAGACCCACCAGCTCCACGGGCGCCGACTGCATCGGCACGCCCTCGTCCAGGCGAGCCAGGGTGAGCAGGTCGTTCACCAGCCGGTCCATGCGGGCGGTCTCCGTGCGGATGCCCGAGACGATGCGGGGCAGGTCCTCTGCGTGCTGGGAGCCTCCGCGCTCGAAGAGCTCGGCATAGGCCGATACGGCCGCGATCGGGGTGCGCAGCTCATGGGAGGCGTCGGCGACGAACTGGCGCAGGTGCTGCTCGTTCTCGCGCAGGCGCGACTCGGACGCCACGCGCGCCGAAAAGGCGGCCTGGATCCGCTCGAGCATCACGTTGAGGGCCCGGGCCAGGCGGCCCACCTCGGTTGGTCGGTCCGCCCCCGGCACGCGCTGGTCGAGGTTGCCGGCGGCGATGGAGTCGGCGGTCCTCTCCACGTCTTCGAGGGGGCGCAAGCCGAGGCGGACCAACCACCAGCCGCCGGCCAACGCCAGCACCAGCGCGCCCGCCGTCACCGCCAGCTCGGTCAGGAAAAGCGTATGGAGGGTGCTGACTTGGTCCGACAACGGCTGGGCCTGCACCTGCACCAGGTTCCCGGCGAGCTTCTCGGCCCGCACGCGGAAGGCCGGGCCGTCGGGCGCGACGGACCCGGTGGTGAAGTACGCCACCTGCGTCCCGTCCGGCTGCGTGGTGTAGCCCGTGATGGGCACGGGGAGGAGGGGACGGTAGGGACGGTCGCCCACATAGGCGGGACACTCGACTCCGTTCACCACGGCGCTCTTGGCCTGCGTCACGACCGCGAAGTAGCTGATGGCGAAGACGTTGGGGAACTCGCTCGGGCTGCCGCCGCCGTTGCCGTTGCCGGGGGACTGGCCGTTGTTGCCTCCCGACGCGCCCGTACTTCCCGTGTCGCCCGTGCTGCCGCTATCGCCGGCGGCGGTGGCGGCGCCGTTCCCGGCGGCGGCGAACCCGCGGGGGACGCACCCGCTGAAGACGATGCCGGTCGGCGTTCCCACGAGGTGGGTGCGCTGCTGGGCCAGCTGCTGATCAACCTGGTTGTAGAGGGAGGTCCGCAGCGCCGAGTAGGTGGCGAAGTCGGCCACCACCAACGCGACGATGGCAATCGCCCCGACCGCGAGCAGGAGTCGGAGCCGCAGTGACACTCAGGCTGCTCCGCTGGCTGACTCCGACTCTCGCAGCGTGTACCCGACGAGACGGATGGTGTGGATCAGCGGTGGCCCGAACTTCTCGAGCTTCTTGCGGAGGTAACTGACGTACGTCTCCACCACGTTCCCGTCGCCCCCGAAGTCGTAGTGCCACACGTGATCGAGGATCTGCGACTTCGAGAGCACGTGACGCGGATTGAGCATGAAGTAGCGCAGGAGGTTGAACTCCGTCGCGGTCAGGTTGATCTGGTTGCCGCCGCGGCGCACCTCGTGGGCGCTCTCGTCGAGTTCGAGGTCGGAGAACCGGAGGACGCCGTCGTCCTCGGGCTCGTAGCCGGTGCGACGCAGGATGGCATGCACCCGGGCGATCACCTCGGCCAGCGCGAAGGGCTTGGTCACGTAGTCGTCCCCGCCGACGGTCAGGCCGGCCAGCTTGTCCTGCAACGTGTCGCGGGCCGTGAGGAAGAGGACCGGCACCCGCAGTCCGTCGGCACGCAGGCGACGCGTCACCTCGAGCCCGTCGAGGTCGGGCAGCATCACATCGAGGATGACCAGGTCGGGAGGGTCCTCCTGAGCCCGGGCCAGCGCGTTGCGCCCCGTCATCGCCTCGTCCACCGTGAACCCCTCGTAGCGCAGCGACGTCGCCACCGCATCGACGATGGAGGGCTCGTCGTCAACCACCAGGACCCGCGGTCCATTGTCCGTCTTCACCTTGGCCATACCTCCCTGGCGCACAGGGTCGCGCCGCGGTCTCCCCGTCCAGTGTGGCCCCGCTGTGGGTGCCCTGTGAACGCGGCCCCTCAGTCGGCGGCGGCGTCGAGCGCGCGTCGGAGCAGGTCAAGGGCAGAAATAGCCCCGTATTGCCGAACGCGTTCCCGGTCCCCCGGGACCCGCAGCTCACGGGTCTGGGCGGGCAGGCCGGGGAGGTGGAGGCCGACGAACACCGTGCCCGGCGCCACGCCCTCCTGGTCGTCGGGGCCGGCCACGCCGGTGATGCCCAGACCGACGTCGGCCCCGGTCACGCGGGCCGCGCCGATCGCCATGGCCGCCGCAGCCGCCTCGGTCACCACCGGCCCGGCGGGCACGCCGAGCACGTCGAACTTGACCCGCGAGTCGTAGGCCACGATGCCGCCCCGGAACCAGGCCGACGCGCCGGCGACGTTCACCAGGCGGGACGCGATGAGGCCCCCGGTGAGCGACTCGGCCACGCCGAAGGTCAGCCCCTGGGCGCTGAGGCGGGCGGCCACGGCGACCTCCATCGACTCGTCGTCGACGCCGAACACGATGTCGCCCAGGCGTTCTTCGATGGCGCGCCGGACCTCGCTCTCCTCCTTGTCGAGCAGCGCGGTGACGTCGCCGAGCGTGGCGGCGCGGGCGGTGATGCGCACCTTGATCCCCTCGATGCCCGAGGCCAGGAAGGCCAGTGTGACGTCACTGGTGGTGTCGAGCGCGTCGATGCGGTCCTGCAGGGACTCAGCCAGACCGGATTCGCTCGCACCCCAGGTACGGAGGACGCGGCTGGCGATGACCCCGCTCTCCTCCCCCGACTCGGTCATGCGGGCCCGGAGGTCGGGCAGGATCCCACGCTCGAACATCTCCGCCATTTCGTAGGGCACGCCGGGCACGGCGTAGACGACCTTGTTGCCCACCGGGCAGATGAGGCCGGGGGCGGTGCCCGCCACCTGGGGGATGATGGTGGCGCCCTGTGGCACGTCGGCCTGCCGCGCGTTGTTCTCCGTCATGGTGCGTCCCCGGGCCTCGAAGAAGCCGGCGATGACGTCAACGATGCCCTGGTCGCGCACGAGTGGGACGTTCATGACCTCGGCGATGGCCTCGCGGGTGATGTCGTCCTGGGTGGGGCCCAGCCCGCCGCACATGATGACGCCGTCACTGCGGGCCAGCGCCGTGCGCAGCGCCAGCGTGATCCGATCGTGGTTGTCCCCCACGGCCTGGTGGAAGTGCGAGGCCACGCCGTTGGCCGCGAGGTGCTCGCCGAGCCAGGCGGAGTTGGTGTCGGCGATCTGGCCGAGCAGCAGCTCGGTCCCGACCGCGACGATCTCGATTCTCACGGCGGTGACCTTACGGTGCAGCCGGGTGGTGCAGCGCACGCCGGCCGTCGAGGAGGTACTCGGCGCCGGTGTAGAGGGTGAGCGCGCAGGCGAACCAGATGGCGGCGACCTGCAGGGTGTGCTGGTGGGCCAGCGGCGGAATGATGACGGAGCCGATCGCCAGGTCCTGCACCAGTGTCTTGATCTTGGCCGACTTGCGGGCCGGGATCGATACGCCGCGCCGGCCCACCCAGGACCGGTAGACCTGCATGCCCACTTCCCGCACGGTGATGAGAATGACCGGCAGCCAGGGCAGGTGCCCCTGCACGCAAAGCGTGATCATGGCGGCCAGGACGCAGGCCTTGTCGGCCAAGGGGTCGAGGAAGGCCCCGGAGCGGGTCGTGCCGTGGCGGCGGGCGATGTAGCCGTCGAGCCCGTCGCTGGCGGCGAGCAGGAAACCCACGACCACGTTGATCCAGGAGGCACCCCAGGCGACGAGCATCAGCACGTAGACCGGTGCCGCCAGCAGCCGGGCCACGGTGACCGCGTTGGCCGGAGTGACCAGCGCACTCGGGCCGAAGGTGTAGTCCGTCCGCGGGACGGGGTCGCGGGTGGCTTCGCTCACAGTGCCGACGCTCCCGTCCCGGTGGCCGCGCCGGCGCCCACGCCGGCACGGGCGACCACGGGTTGGTGGTCGGCGCTGACGGCGGTGAGGTCGGGCCCCTCCGCTCCGGTGATGGTGACGTCGACGAGGCTGCCCACCCGGAGGTCCGTCGGCACATGGACGACGCCGTCGATCTCGGGCGCCTCGTGCACCGTGCGGCCGCGGCCGGGCGCGTCGACGAGGACCTGGCGGGTGGCGCCGATGAGCGCGTCGCGCTTGGCGGCGGTGATGGCGTCCTGCAGCTCGGCGCACTCGCGCAGTCGTTCGAGTGCGAGCGCCGTCGGCACCTGCTCGCCGAGACCGGCGGCGTGGGTCCCGTCCTCGCGCGAGAAGGGGAAGAAGCCGGCCCAGTCGAGCTGCGCCGCGGCGAGGAACTCGAGCAGCAGATCGTGGTCGCGTTCGGTCTCGCCCGGATAGCCGAGGATGAAGGACGAGCGGAAGGTGGCGTCGGGCTCAGCGGCGCGGATGTCCGCGATGCGGCGCAGGAAGCGGTCGCCATCGCCCCAACGCCGCATGCCGGCGAGGAGGGGCCGCGAGACATGCTGCAGCGAGAGGTCGAAGTACGGCACCCCGGTGGCGAGGACGGTGTCGATCAGCTCGTCGGTCAACCCGGAGGGATAGAGGTACAGCAGCCGGGTGCGCTCGACGCGGGCCGAGACGGCACGGGTGAGCGCGGCGATGGGCGACGGCCCGTTGGCGATGCGGGTCCGCCGGCCGGGGCCCGAGCGGTCGCGGCCGTAGGAGGCGAGGTCCTGGGCCACGAGGACGATCTCGCGCAGGGGCGGCGCGTCACCGGCCGGTCCGCGCGCAGCGCGTCGACCTCGGCCACGACGTCGGCGGTCGAGCGTGAGCGTTGCTTGCCGCGGAAGGAGGGGATGGCACAGAAGCCGCAGATGCGATCGCAGCCCTCCGCGACCTTCACGTAGGCCCACGGAGCCCGGGCGGCGGGACGGGGCAGCTCGAGGAGGTCGAACCCGTTGCCGGCCGGCGCAGGCGAGGGGGCACGACGGCCGAGGGTGAGCGAGACCGGGACGGACGCCGGGGCTTGGGGCGGCGCGAGCGGAGCGGTGAGCTCGCTCCCGAACCCGGCCACGAGGTCGACCTCGGGCAGGGCCTCGCGCAGCTCGTCCCCGTAGCGCTCGGCCATGCAGCCGGTGACGACCAGGCGGGCGCCGGAGCGCCGGCGGTCGGCCAGGTGCAGGACGGTGTCGATCGACTCCTGGCGGGCGGCATCGATGAAGGCGCAGGTGTTGACGACGACGAGGTCCGCCGTGTCGGCGTCCGCGGCGGGTGCGTAGCCCTGCGCCGCGAGGTATCCCTCGAGCTTGTCGGAGTCGACCTGGTTCTTCGGGCACCCCAAGGTCTGCAGGTAGTACAGGCCCACGCCGATCCACACGCTCCTCGCTCCACACCGGGACCCGTCGGACGACGGAACCCGGCTGGCCCGCCGGCGCGGGCCACTCATCGGGGTCGTCGGGCCACAGGAGCCCGATGCCCGAGCGGAGAGGGAGGGATTTGAACCCTCGGACCCGGTTACCCAGGTCAACTCATTAGCAGTGAGTCCGATTCGGCCGCTCTCGCACCTCTCCAGCAGGAGTTTCGCCTTTCGACCAGGACCGTTGTCCATAATCGGGCCACAGTCGCCGGCTGGCTCCGTTCAGGAAGCCTACGTGAACACTGCCCGGGCGTTTGGCAGGCGAGGGTCTCACTCGGCCGTGATCCAAGGACCAGCGATACCCGTATCTGAGCGGACCGTCCATGGGGGCCGGCGGGCGGCGCAGCGAGAGGCGGCTCGGCTTGTCATGGGGGCCGGCGTCGGGAGGGCGAGGCGACACACGTTCAACAGTGGTCGGGACCCGGTCCATTCCGCTCCGCGGCAACGCAGACCGGGTGGGACCAGCGTTACAGGCACGTTGTGCGCAGAACAACGGTGCACGTACCGTGTGGCGTGGCGGAGCCCCGAGAGATCGTCGTACCCCCGCGTTCTGTCGACCGCTTGGGTCGACTGGTGGGCCCAGATCGTGCCGCCCGACTCCAAGAAGCCGCCCAAGGCGCCCGACGCGCCCTCGCTGGTCGGCGGCTGTGGCACGTGAGCTCGACGGCTGCCGGCGGGGGCGTGGCCGAGATGTTGCACCTCCTCGTGGGCTATGCCGACGAGGCCCAAGTCGACACCCGTTGGGTCGTCATCGACGCCGACGCCCAGTTCTTTGCCATCACCAAGCGACTGCACAACCGCCTCCACGGAGCGCCGGGAGATGCCGGCGTTCTCGGTCGGGATGAGGATTCCCACTACAGCGCCACCCTCGAGGCCAATGCGGCCGCGCTGGGACGGCAGATCCAGCCCGGCGACATCGTGATTCTCCACGATCCCCAGACCGCCGGTCTGGCCGGCCATCTGGTGCGTCGGGGCGCACGCGTCGCCTGGCGAAGCCACATCGGCGCCGACCTGCCCAATGCACACACCCAAGATGCCTGGGAATTCCTCTTGCCGCACCTGGCCGCATGTCACGCCTTCATCTTCTCCCGTGCGGCATTCGTGCCACCGGAACTGTCGTCGCAGGACATCTGGATCATTCAGCCCTCCATCGACCCCCTCTCGCCCAAGAACCGTCCGATGCCTCGTCACCGGGTCACTGATCTTCTGGTCCGCATGGGCTTGGTCGCAGGGGAGCCGGCCGCGTCGGGGGACGTGGTCTTGGGGGGTGCGGGGCCGTTCCGGTCTGGGGGTCGAGCCATAGTCCAGGTCTCTCGCTGGGATCACCTCAAGGACATGATCGGCGTGTTGGAGGGTTTCGCCGAACACGTTGCGGGACACAACGACGCCCGACTCGCCCTCGTGGGTCCCTCCGTCGATGGGGTGGTCGACGACCCAGAGGGTTCGCAGGTCCTCGCAGAGTGCCTTGCGGCTTGGGAAGCGCTGCCAACGCGCGCCCGCGATCACGTGCGCCTTGTGGCTCTCCCCATGGACGACATCGTGACGAATGCTCTCATGGTCAACGCGACGCAGCGCCACGCCAGCATCGTGGTGCAGAAGAGCCTCCAAGAGGGTTTCGGGCTCACCGTCTCCGAGGCAATGTGGAAGTCCAGGCCGGTTGTCGCGTCCGCCGTCGGAGGCATCATCGACCAGGTGCCGCCGACGGCTGGAGTGCTTCTCGACGACCCGCGAGACCTCGACCTGTTCGGCAGGACTGTGAGATCGCTGCTGGAGCGGCCCGACGAGATGGCCGCGCTGGGACGCCGAGGCCGTCAACACGTCCGGGATCGCTTTCTGAGCGATCGCCATCTCATCGATTACGCCCGGTTCGTGGAGCACATGAGCCAGGAGTGAATCTCTTTGTCTCCACAGACCCGATAGAGAGCACGGAGTGGGCTGTGAAGATCTCATGGCCGACTTTCGGGAACAGGGGCGCGCTCGCTCCGTCCGGGTGGCGTGACCTCCCGGTTCATCGTTTTTCGCAACGAAAGTGTGGTTTGCTTGGGCGCGGTGGCAGCGATATCCGACATCGTTGACTTTCTCCTGCAGTGCCCGCCCTTCGACGCGTCCGACCCTGCGGCGGTCGAGCGACTGGCGGAGTCAGTGGAGGTCGAATTCCACCCGGCCGGGACGACCATCTTCCCGAAGGGTGCCGAGGGCATCGAGTTCCTGCGGGTGATCCGGGCCGGGGCCGTGGAGGTCGTCGACGACGGACGGGTCCTCGACTTGATGGGTCCGGGCGAGCTGTTCGGGCACGCATCGGTGTTGTCCGGCCTCCCGACGGGCTTCGCCACGCGCGCAGCGGAGGACACCCTCGCCTACCGCATCCCGGCCGATGCGGCCTCGGAGATCCTCGCCCAGCCCCAGGGCCTGCGCTATCTCACCCGCTCGATGCTCGAGGACCGCCATCACCTGCTCCACGCGCCCGGCTCCGAGGTCCCGAGGGACCGCCTGCGCGAGCCCGTGAGCGCCACCATCCGCAGCGAGCCGGTGATCTGCGCGCCGGCGACCCCGATCCGCGAGGCGGCCCGCCGGATGACCGAGGCCGGGGCGACCGCTCTCATCGTCGACCTGGAGGACTCGGTCGGGATCGTCACCGACAGCGACCTGCGTTCGCGGGTGGTCGCCGGCGACCTGCCCGGCGAGGCACCGGTATCGGCGGTCATGACCGCACCGGCTTTCACCATCTCGAGCGACCGCTCGGGCAACGACGTGCTGGTGGAAATGCTCGACCGGGGGATCCGGCACTTCCCCGTGGTGTCCGCAACGGGGCGCGTCCTCGGCATCGTCGAGGACCACGACCTCCTGGCCGTGGAGCGGAGCTCCTCGTTCTTCCTGCGCCGTGCCATCTCCCGGGCGTCCTCGGACGACGAGCTGGTCGACGCGTCGTCCACGTTGCGGCCGACCGTCGTCGCCATGACCCAGGGCGGGGTGCCGGCAGAGGAGGTGATGTCGGTCTTCTCGGTGGTGGCCGACGCACTGACCCGCAAGGTGCTCGACCTCACCGTCGCCGACGCGGGCGAGCCGCCGGCGCGCTTCACGTGGCTGACGCTCGGCAGCCAGGCCCGACGGGAGGCTGTGCCGAGCTCCGACCTCGACAGCGCCATCGTCTGGTTCGACGGGGACCGGCATGACGAGACTGTGGTTCGCCGCTACCTGGGCGAAGTCGCCACCACCGCGACCGACCTGCTGGTGCGGTGCGGGTTCCGCCCCGACGAACACCGGGTCAGCGCGTCGGACCCACTGTTCGTGCGGTCGCTGTCGTCGTGGCAGAAGGCGGCCCGGTCTTTCCTCGACTTCCCCACTCAAGAAAAGGCCCTCGTGCTGGTGTCAGTGCTCGTCGACAGCCGGGCGGTGTGGGGCGACGAGACCGAGCCGCTCATCGCAGAGACGTTCCGGCTCGCCCCGGCACGCCCGCGGCTGCTGCGCCTGCTGGCCGAGTTCGCCCTCGCCCACCGACCGCCCACCGGCTTCCTACGGGGCCTCGTCGTAGAGTCCACGGGCGAGCACCGAAACCGGCTCGACCTGAAGAGCGGGGGCGTGGTACCGATCGTGGACATCGCCCGATGGGCGGGGCTGGCCGCCGGGGTCACGTGCGCCTCGACCAGCGCACGACTGGTGGCGGCGGAGGAGGCCGGCATCCTCAGCGGGTTCGACGCCCTCGCGCCTGCGCGAGGCGTTCGAGCTCGTGTGCCAACTCCGGCTGGACCACCAGGTCGCCCAGTTGGAGCGGGGGGTCCCGCCCGACGATTTTCTCGACCCGGACGAGCTGAACCCCTTGACCCGAAACTACCTGAAGGTGGCGTTCCGGGCCGTGGCCTCGGTGCAGCGCCACATCGCCAACGACCTCGCCCTGGTCAAGTGACACCGGCTTTCCGTGCCCGAACGGCGGCATCGGACGCGGCGGCCGAGTTCGCCTACGGCGCGGTCCCGTCGGGGCGAACCCCGTGGCGCCTCGCCCACTTCTGCGCCGTGGATCTCGAACTGAGTGGGCTCGACCCGAAGAGCGACGAGATCATTTCGTTCGCCGCCGTCCCGATCGACGCCGGACGGGTCATCGCCGGCAACGCCGTCTACGGCCTATGCCGAAATACCCGCCCGCTGCCCGAGGAGTCGGTATTGGTCCATGGGATCCGCACCGTCGACCTGGCCGATGCGCTGCCGCTCGACGAGGCGATCGCTCCCCTGGTCTCCGTCATGAGCGGGCGGATCCTGGTGGCCCATGCAGCGTGGATCGAGAGATCGTTCCTCGCACCGGTGCTGAAGCATTTGGGCCTGAGGCTTCACCAGCCCATCATCGACACCCGCGACCTTGGGCAGCTCTTGGCGCTCGAGCGGGGGCAGACCGTGGGACCAACCTCGCTCAGCGAGCTCGCCCACAGTCTCGATCTCCCCGTCCATCGACCGCACCACGCCCTGGGCGATGCACTCACCACTGCCCAGGTGTTCATCGCACTTGCCACCCATTTGGACGCGTACACGGCCCAGACCGTGCGATCGCTGGGACAGGCCAAGCGCCGAGCACAATCGCTGGCGCTCTACCACTCCCGCTTGGAGGGTCGCAGGAAAGGTGACCGGCCGGTGCGCTAGCAGGCCTGCGCGGAGCGAGCGGGAACACCGCGGAGATCCTTGACACAAGAATCCACCGAGTTCCTTGTCCGCGATCCGGTCCATAGACGCGGACGGACTCGGCTGGACGCTGGCGAACGGATTGGATCGCAGCTCAAGGCCTGAATCTTGTCAGTGGCTCACGAATCACGGCGTCAACTACGGCCAGGTCGCTGCATTTGCCCTGCTCTACTCGCTCCCGCCCGTCCTCCTCTACTTGGGGGTGACACGCTGGGTCGGAAGCCGCTTCGCGCTCGGCGGGGCAATCAAGGGCTGAGGACTGAGTCGGGAACGCTCAGCCGTCTCTTCCCCTCGGTTTGACGGGCACCTGTAAGGTCTGCATTCCGCTCACAAAAGTGACCCCGTCGTTCAAGAAGAATTGGCACTTGGAGCTCAGTCTCGGCCCGTTTCGGTCCGCGCTCAGCCCACCCGACGCAGGGTGTTGTGGTCTGTATGAGCGAACGGCTCGTCAAACTCTTTCATCCGGAGCATGGTGACCTCGTTGTAGGACCAGGTGTCCCGGCCTAGCGTGATGGTCACCTCATAGCTCAAGGTGCTGGCGTTCTTGGCCAGGTACTTGTTCTCGCCGATGTTGTACTGGGCCTCTCCGAGCAGTGCTTTCAAGGTGAACTCGGTAGCGTCGGCGGCAGCCGTTCCTCCAGCCAGAGCCGTGATGCCACGGGGGACGACGAAACCCTTCATGACTTCGCCGGTGGCCGGATCCCATAGCCAATAGCCGACCTCTGTGTGGAAGGGATTCTCCTCGTCGCCTCGCCACATTGCGCTCTTGTAGTCAAGGCCATAGAGATGCTGATCCCCGTTGTCCACCGGGCCGAACGGCTTCATCGTGCACTTCTCCAGGTAGGAGCTGTCTAGCACCCTCTCCTCGGAATGTGAGAACGCTGTATCGAGACCACCCATGTCACTCTCCCACTCCCCGACGAGTGCTCCCAGTGGTCCCCATTCATCGCTCATGACCGATTCCTATCTACTCGAGACGAATCTGCCAGGAGCCTAGGCCGCAGCGGCTGGTCCACACACAGCCGAGAGGGAGCCTCCGGCCGAACGCGGTCCCCACAGGATTACTCACGATTGATTTCCGATCGTCAGTACCTTCCCTTCGCCGATTCGCTGCGTCGACGAGCCGAGAGGACCTTTGTTGTCTCGGTCGTGCTCACCCTCGAGGGGCGGGCAAATCGGACGAAGAAGCCGGAAGGTCGTCGAAGGCGAGCTGACGGAACGAGCGGGTCACCGCGTCATGCGGGGACACTTAGGCGCTTCCGCCCGGGCCGCAGGAGGTTGCACCAGCCCCGGATCACGGGATGGGGGTTCAGTTCATGCAGGCGGTCCAGTGCCGCCTGCATAGCAGTTGTGATCTCTTCGTAACACGCAGCCACAATTGCCGGATCGTCTGCTGCATCCGGGCCATAGCTCGTCCAATCGAACGGAGGCAAGAACTCGACAATGATCGCCGAGGGCATCGGAAGTGGCGGTGTGAGGATGGTGGTCAGGCCATAGGGGGCGAGGAGGATGGGGAACACCTGGATCCGGAGGCGCTGCAAGCCGAGAGCTTTGGCCAGGCGCTCGCCGCGCGACACGACGACGACCGTGTCGTGTGACCCGTATGCCACCACTGGAACCACGGGTACTCCTGTACGGAGTGCCAGACGAACGAACCCCCGATGGTCACCCAGGTCGACCCTGTGACGTTCAGTCCACGGCCGACACGCCTCTCGGTCGCCGCCCGGGTACACCAGCACCACGCCACCTTGCGCCAAACCCTGTTCGGCGGCTTGCCCGCCCGCGGGAATCGCTCCGATGCGGCGCAGGAACGGACCGACGATGGGGATGCCGAACAGCAGGTCGTAACCCATGGCGTACGCCGGCTGGTCGAGGCCACGTCGTCGGATGATCTCAAGTCCGACCACCCAGGCGTCAGGCATATAGAAGAGGCCGGAATGATTCCCGACCACGAGCGCTGGACCGCTTGCGGGAAGATTTACCTGTCCCCGGACCTGTGGTGAGAAGTAGTTCACGTATCGGGTCACCGCCGAGAGCTCGCGCTGGATGAACTCCGGGTCTCTCTGGAAGAGAGGCTGGTCGTGTACGTGATCTACACGCTCCGAGAATCCGCGGAGCAATAGTGCGAGAACGCCGCTCGCTTCTTGGGATTCAGTTCCAGGCTCCGACGGAACGGCCATAGTGCTATTGCTCCTGCTTCAAATTTCGCGCTGTTGGGCGCTTGAGGAAAGGGCCGTTTCGTCGGAAATCGGTCCGAATGCACGGCGGTGCAGAGGGCAAACAACAGCTGGATCGGGAGACGAGCCGCAAAGGTTGTCTTATCAGGGTTGAGACCAGTGATGGTGCACAGCGTGGTGGTGCCCTCCTTGACCGCCACGGTGCCCGTGGGGGTGGCTCCTGTGGCCGAGACCGTCACGGCGAAGTCGGCCGTGATCCGAAGACCAGGCGCGACGGGTACGTGAGCACCTTCACTTCTCGAGAGCGCGGCCTCCGACAGGGAATTCGGGAGCCGATTGGATGTCAGGGCGCGCCAGCGCCAGATACGCAACGAGCACGAAGGTACCGATCAAGAAGACGAGCGCCGTTGGTCCGTCGCCGAATCCGATCCCACTGAGGTTCGGCGGCTTGCTGATGTAGTCGGCGAAGGATGCCCCGAGGGGTCGGGTGACCACGTATGACATCCAGAACGCGGCGATGGCATTGAGATTGAACTTCCACCAGGCGAAAGCCGGAATAAAGATGATGACCCCGAAAAGAATCCCCGAGCCCAGATACCCAAGGTTGAGTGACGTGGCGGTGAAGTCCCCGAGCGCAGTGCCCAGTGCGAAGGTTGCGAACACCGTTGACCAATAGAAGAGTTCGCGGCGCTGTGTCGTAATGCTGTGAATGGACAGCGTCTTCTCGCTGTGTTGCCAGACCAGGAAGATGGCCGCCAGGATCACCGACCACAGGAGAGTCGTTCCCGCATACGGGATCCCCACGTCGAGATGGAGGAAGTCCGATACTCCGCACCCGATGATGGCGATTGCGTACGCGAGGAACCAGTAGGCGAAGGCCCTGTACCGGCGCGTGCTGAACTGAACAAGCAAGGCTGCGCCGAACAAGGCGATTTCGACGCCTCCACCCTTGATATTCCCCAACGTCTTGAAGTAGTCGGAAGCGGCCTCACCTCCCGCTGTCGTCATGATCTTGACGACCCAGAACAAGAAGATGACCTCGGGCACTTTCGCGGCCACGGGCGCGGGGAAGATCCGACCGAGCACAGGCACCTGGCCCGTCGCTTTCAAGGGCGGTCGATCACTAGGCGACAAGGGACGTTGCTGGTGGTGGGCAGACTCCATCTGCTGGAATGTCTCCTTCAATCCAATCGGCCCCGACCTGAGGAGTTTACGACGCCAGCGGAAGGACTCTCGAGTGGGCGGTGAGGCTTGTTCCGCCGGCAAGGGTGATGAACTGAGATCCGGCGGGCAGCTCAGTTCACCGAGTCCGGCGGCACCCACTCGACCGCCGACGGAGATCGAGGATCAATCGGGATGTTGTGGCTGAGACTGTTGGCCTCTCAGGATGTCGCTGCAGCGCGCCAGAGATCAATGCCACTCTCGACGGCGAAGCGGTCGATCGTCGAGAGCTCTTTCTTCCTTCTCGTCGGAACCGGCGCGATCACCCTCACCGGCCTCGTGTTCGTCGCCTTGTCCCTCAACCTCAGAACGATCGCGATCGAGGCGACAAACCGCAACCGCGCCATCAACACGCTTACCGGTCTCGCTCTCATTTTCATGCGTGCGCACTCGTTCTGATGGGCGGACAGAACTACAGGGCAATAGGTGTCGAGTTCTTCGTCGTCGCCGGAGTCTCGGCCGCCGTCTTCATCAAGGGATACCGAAAGGCCATCAGCATGAGCGATGGCCTCCGTGTCTCGCGCATCGTCGGCGGAAGCCTGCTGCATGCAACCGAGATGGTCGGTGCAGCAGTGTTCTTTCTGGGCCACATCGCCGGCCTCTATATCGCTGCGGTCGCGATAGTGGCCAATACCTGCTACATGATTTCCGCTGCCTGGTTGCTCGTCATCGGCGTCGCTGACCGTGAGGCCTGATCCCCCACCCGGTACGTTTAGTGCACCATGGCGCAGGCCCTCGCCGACCTAGTGGGTCCCGATCTCCGCGTGCTCTTCTGCGGCATCAACCCCGGCACGCTCTCGGGCGAACGCGGCCTTCACTTCGCCCGGCCGGGGAACAGATTTTGGAGATTGCTCGCTGCCAGCGGGTTCACCGACGGCGTCCTCGCGCCCGAGGATCAGCATGTGCTGCCCGAGCTGGGCATCGGGATCACGAACATTGTGGGACGAGTGACAGCCACCGCAAGTGAGCTCAGCACCGCCGAGTTGCGAGAGGGAGCGCAACATCTGGAGGCCAGAGTGCAGCATCTGCGGCCTCGCTGCGTCGCGGTGCTGGGATTGCAGGCGTATCGCACCGCCTTCCGCCGATCCACGGCTTCAATCGGCCTCCAGCCCGAGACTCTCGCCGGTGCCCGACTTTGGCTGCTGCCGAACCCGAGCGGCCTGCAAGCTCGCTACCAGATGCCCGAGCTGACGGAGTTCTTCACGGCCCTCTTCATTGAGACAACACGCGCCTGACTCCCGCTCTTCCCCAGGAAACTTCTTTTCCGATCGCCGCCCCGAAGTCGGGTCGGTTGCCATTCGGTACCGGATGCCTTCTCTTCGGAACATCTTGCAGCTTCAGACTTCGGCCGCCGCGTCTCACAAACCTTCCCCGAGGGCGGCCGAGACAGTAGGTTCCACCCGAGACACGGGGGTGCCCACGAGATGGTGAGCGCAGGCGAGCAGATCACAGAGCCGCCCAACGGAATCGAAAGATGGGTCCCGGGCTTGCGCGCTGTTCGGAGCTACAAGCGGCAATGGACTCGTCCCGACCTCATCGCGGGGATAGTCCTTGCCGCCATTCTCGTGCCCCAGGGCATGGCCTATGCCGAGTTGGCCGGACTCCCCCCCGTCACCGGTCTCTACACCACCATCGGCTGCCTCATCGGGTACGCGATCTTCGGGCCGTCGCGCATCCTCGTCCTCGGACCCGACTCGTCTGTCTCCCCGATGATCTTTGCCGCCCTGCTCCCCTTGCTCGTGGCCGGCGACACCCACCGAGCCATCGCTCTCGCCGGGATGCTGGCCGTGATCGTCGCCCTCATCGAGATCGGCATGGGGCTGGCGCGCCTTGGCTTTGTAGCCGATCTGCTGTCGAACGAGGTCCAGGTCGGCTACATGAACGGGCTCGCTCTCGTGATCATCGTCGGGCAGCTTCCCAAGCTCTGCGGTTTCTCGACGGAGGCCGAGGGATTCGGCCCCGAGATCAAGGCCTTCGTCGTCCATCTCGATGCAACCGTCGGGGCTGCCTTGGCGGTGGGACTGGGCGTGCTCGTCCTTCTCTTCGTCCTTCCTCGACTCTCCCGTGCCCTTCCCGCCGTCCTGGTCGCAATCGTCGCTGCCACGATCGTCTCGGCTGCCTTCGACCTGCACGCGCACGGAGTGCCCACGGTCGGATCACTTCCGAGAGGGATTCCGAGACCCTCCCTCCCGTGGACACAGTTCTCCGACATCGGGCCCCTCATGATCGCCGCGGTCGGCATCACGCTCGTCTCGCTGGCCGACACCATCGCAACGTCGGCGAGCTTCGGCGCCCGGAGGGGCGAGGAGATCGACCCAAACCAGGAGATGATCGGGATCGGCGCCGCGAACCTGGCCTCCGGGTTTCTCCAAGGCTTCGCTGTGTCGACGAGCGGTTCGCGCACAGCAGTGGTCGAGCAGGCCGGTGCCAAGTCCCAGCTGGCGTCGGTGGTCGGAGCCGGCCTGGTGGCCGTCCTGCTCCTCTTCTTCAACTCGTTGCTCGCAGACCTGCCCCAATCTGCCCTCGCGGCCGTGCTGATCGCGGCCGCCTTCCTTCTGCTCGATGTGCGTGTTCTGGTCAAGTACTGGCGGGTCCGCAAGAGCGCGCTCGTCCTCTCTGTCATCGCGAGCTTGGGCGTCATTGTCCTGGGTGTGCTTCAGGGAATCGTCATCGCCATCGCTCTTGCCATAGTCCTGTACTTCCGACGCGGCTGGCAGCCGCACGGCGCCATCCTGGGAAAGGTCGACTCGCTCGCCGGGTGGCACGACGTCACGCGGTATCCGGACGCGACCCAGGACCCAGGAATCGTGATCTACCGCTGGGAGTCCTCGTTGTTCTTCGCCAACTGCTCCTCCTTCCGCACGGAGGTCCGCCGCATTGCGCGACGCGCCGACGTACGGTGGGTCGTCGTGCAGTGCGAGGCGATAACGGACATCGACGTGTCGGCGGCGCAGATGCTCGAACAGCTCGACAAGGAGCTCAACGGGCGCGGCGTCCACATGGCTTTCGTCGAGCTGCGCACGCGGCTCGAACACCTTCTGCAGCGGTACGGGCTCTTCGAGACCCTCGACCGCGACCGGTTCTATCCCACCCTCGAAACGGCTCTCTCCGTCATTCGGAACGAGTCGAAAGGATGAGCGGTGGTGCCATTCCGACCGTCGCCATTCAACCGTAGAAGTCCTGGGTGTTCATTGCTTTATCCCCGTAGCAATTGCCGCTACGGAGAGCTAGTTTGGAGGAGAGATGAAAAAGAGAGGGAAGGATGGCAGGTAGCGAAACCGCCCTGGGCCCTATCAGTTACCTGATCGTGGAATTTCCCGGCAACAAGATGACCGGCGAGGGGTTCGCTGCACTGCTCGATCTGGTCGACAACGGCACCATCCGGATCCTCGACCTCATGTTCGTCACCCGCGACACGGATGGGTCGGTGCGTGCGATCGACCTCCAGGACCTCGACAGCGACGGACAGTTCGACCTTGCTGTCTTCGCGGGTGCCTCGTCGGGGCTCCTGAGCGAGAGCGATCTCTCCGAAGCGGCTTCGGTGATCGAGCCGGGCTCTGCTGCTGGAATCCTGATCTTCGAAAATCGATGGGCTACCTCATTCGTCCAGGCGCTCCGCCGCGCCGGTGCCGAATTGGTCTCTGCTGGCTACATCCCGCAAACGGAGTTGGCGGCTGCTCTCGACGCCGTTGGCGGCTGACCGACGGAAGGACGGACATGCCACTACTTCGAGGAATCGCACGAACGGCGGCCATCGCCGGAACGGCTACGGCGGTGTCGAATCGCGTCTCACGACGACAGCAGAACCGCTGGGCCCAGCAAGAGGATCAGCAGTATGCGCAGCAGCAATACGCCCCCCAACCCCAGTACACGCAGCCGGCTCCGCCGCCTGCTCCAGATCCCATCGCGCAACTGAAGGATCTCGCCGAGCTGAAATCACAGGGCATCCTCACGGACGCTGAGTTCCAGGCTCAGAAGGCGAGGGTTCTCGGATCGTGAATGGCCTAGACGACCGGGGCGCAGTTACTCGTTGGGTTTCTCACCTCTAGCGTTTGATTTTCGACCAAATTTCACATCACAACAACCTAGGAGGAAGCATGCTCGCCGCCAGCTACCAGTATCCGATTCTTGATTTCTTTTTGACGATGCTCTACTTCTTCTTGTTCGTCATCTGGATCTGGCTCCTCATCATGGTGTTTATGGACATCTTCCGCAGCCGGGACATGGGCGGATGGTCCAAGGCGCTGTGGGCGATCTTCATCATCATCCTGCCGTTCCTCGGAGTGTTCGTGTACCTGATCGCCAGGGGCGGCAAGATGCACGAACGGCAGGCGCAGGAAGCCGCCGCGCAGCAACAGGCGTTCGACCAGTACGTCAAGCAGGCGGCGGGAACACCCGGGGCCAGCACGGCCGACCAGCTCTCCAAGTTGGCCGACCTCAAGTCGCAGGGCGTGCTGACGGACGCCGAGTTCGAATCACAGAAGGCCAAGATCCTGGCGACGTAGGCGGTCTCCCTCACCCTGTGGGGGAGGATGTGGGGAATCTCTCGTGATCTCTCCCTCGTCCGAGATGATGAGAGGCAGGTCAAGCGGAACCGCGGCCACGTCAATCGCGGTCGGCGTATGGCGTCCTGGCTCCGGGCCGAAGAGTTCGACCACCAGCTCGGAATACGGTTGCAAGACCGCTGTCGTGTGTCGAGAGCCCGGGACCGCGTGACATAGCCGTCGATGGTCAGCCAGGCGCTGATTCGACGACGTCCCCCGACAGCTCAGTGATGCTTGCGGGGACGGCGAGCCGCGAGGATCCCTGAGCCGGCTCGAGATGCACAACGGTGGGAACCTTGCGTCAGGGCTCCGCTTCGTTCTTGCTACTGAGATTGCAACCAAACCTCGCTTTCTCGTCGCGCGTTGCAGGTGTTCACAGCGGGTCCTTATTTCGTCGACTCATACTGCCGATATTCATTTCGTCGGTGACCGACGGGGCGCTCACCCGAGCTTCTGGCTCGGAACAGGGGAACCGGCGAGGAGATCGGTGCTGGTCTGAAACGGCCGGTGCTCGACAGACCCAGTGAAGTGACGGCAGCGCCATGAGAAGCCCCCGATGACCAACGACGAGCCTTTTGCGTCTTCTCATCGTATGACCGGACATGCCGGCGGGCCGGAAGGACACAGCAGTGCGCAAGCGGACTGAAGAGAGCTCGCTTCCGTTGCTCGCCATCCCCTACGCGGGCCCCTCCCTGTCTGTGATGACTGCGGCCCAAGCCGCGGCCGGCCTGTGCTCGATTCTCTGGCTGGCGGACGGAAAGCATCCCCAGGTGCAAGCCGAACTACAGGCAATGCAGCGGTTCGGTCAGGTGGTTGACCTCGGTGACACTGCTCCCGAACGCTGGGCAGACGCCGTCAGGCCGTGGCGACCCGACGGGATGGTGGCGTTCTCAGACCATCGAATGGTCGATTTCGCGTACGTGGCCGCCGAACTGGGCCTGCTCTTTCACCGGCCCGAAGTGGCCTCGGGACTGACCGACAAGTCGGAGCAACGGGCCGCGTTCCGACGCGCCGGACTCCCCGTCCCGAGAACCATCTCCGTCGGCCGCGACCTCGATGAGGCCGCCGTCAAGGAGACCGTGAAGGGGATTCGCTACCCCGCCGTGCTCAAGCCCGTGCGCGGGATGGACAGTCAGACGACTGTTCGCGTGGAGGATGCCGACGAGCTCGTCGGCGCGTTGCGGTCGATGTTCAGGGACACGCGCCCCGACATGGTGCTCGAGGAGTACCTGGCCGATTGCCCACCCTGCCTCGGCGAGGACTTTGCCAACTACCTGTCCGTCGAGACCCTGGTGAGTCGCCGCGGCGTCGAGCACTTCGCCACCACCGGACGCTTTCCGCCGGCGCAACCCTTTCGGGAGACCGGATTCTTCATGCCAGCAGATCTGACCCCGCAGCAGAGGTCCTCCGTCCTCGAACTTGCTTCGGCCGCCGTCGGTGCGCTCGGCGTTGAGACGGGTTGTCTGCACACTGAGATCAAATTCACCCCGGACGGTCCCCGGATCATTGAGGTGAATGGACGACTCGGCGGTGGTGTGCCCCTCCTGCTCGAGTTGGCGGGCGCCGCTTCGGCACCTCGCATCGCAATGGAGCTGGCTTTGGGCCGCGATATAGGGTCCGCTTCCCTCATGGCGACGGAGGGCATCCCATTCAGGCTGCTCTTCCAGGCACCCATCAACGCTAGACGCGTGCTGGCAATAGAAGGATTGGAAGAGATCGGGCAACTACCGGGAAAGCCCATCGGCACTCTACAGATGCCACCTGGCTCCGAACTCGACTGGCGAAGGGGGACCAGCGGCTACGTCTATTCGGTCATCGGCGTGGCCCACTCCTACGACCACCTCAGAGAGATCAAAAGACTGACCGATGCGACGGTGTCTGCCCGATACGAGTACGAGGGTACGTAGTCCCAGCGAACCGGGGCGCTGCCGCCTTCTGAGACCGTGGTGTTACATTTCCGCCCTTCTCTGTGACGGCACCTGCCGCCGTCAGGTCGACGAAAGGGACAATGGATGCACCGCCGCACGCGCACACGGATGGTTTCAGTCACAGCACTGAGCTCGCTGACCGCGCTGATCACATCCGGATTCCTGGCCCATGGCGCCGGAGCGGCGTCAAAGCCGCCCTCGACCTTGACCATCCTGGTCACGAACGACGACGGGGTCACCGCGCCCGGCATCAACGCCACAGTGAAGGCCCTGACGACGCTCCCCCACACCAAGGTCACCGTCGTGGCGCCCCTCACCAACCAGAGCGGGACGGGAGCGAAGGTGACCGCAGGCGCATTGACCGTGACCAATGCGACTACGGCGGGTGGATACCCGGCCAAGGCCGTGGCGGGATATCCCGCCGACACCGTCATCTGGGCCATTGACGACCACGGCATCCCACAACGTCCCGATCTCGTCGTCTCGGGCATCAATCTCGGGGAGAACATCGGGCCTCTGGCTGCGCTCTCCGGAACCGTCGGCGCCGCCGAGACCGCCTTCGCCCGCGGTATTCCCGCCCTGGCCGTCAGCCAAGGAGTCGACGACGGCCAGTCGGCCAACTTCTCCCAGGGTGCGAAATACCTGGTGACCTGGGTGCAGGCACACCGCAAGGCCCTCCTGGCTGCCAAGTCGGGCACCGCCGCCAAGGCCAACGGGAACCTCAACGTCCCGACGTGTGCAACCGGACACATACGCGGCCCGGTGAACGTGACCGTCGGCACGACTCTGACCGGCTACACGCTTGGCACGGTGAACTGCTCGAGCACGACACCCGGTCCGAAGACCGACGTGCAGGCATTCGTGGACGGGTTCGCATCCATTTCTGCCCTGCATCCGGTCAACGCGCCCCAGTAGGACTCGCCTGGGTACAGGTCGTCCGCCTGATTCGTTGCGGTCGACGCCACGTCCGCCTCACGAGACGTAACCCGAAGTCCGTGCACCGCGAGCCTTCGGGGACAATGGCGCCCCGCCCTGGCGGCGGTCAGGCCGGGAGTGCTCCGCTCGTCGTCGGGGCCAGGCCCTGCTGCTGCGCCATGATGGCGGCCTCGACCACCTGCAGATCCGACGGGTCGATGGCCAACGGTCCTCCCGCCACCGGAACCTGCCACACGTGGGTCATCATCGGGGTGGGGCCGTCGTGGTACGTGCCGGGGGCACAGGGCGTGAAGCCCTCGATCTGGTGGGTGGTGTCCGAGGTGCAGAGGTTGGTGTGCTGATGCCACTGCACGAGGCAGCCGTAGGGCATGGGACCGTTGCCCTGGCCGGGCATCAGGTACATGGCCGCCACCAGTACGGGTCCGTAGGGCGTCGTGGCATAGACAAGGGAGTCCACCGTCTCCGGGTTCATCATGTCCTTCATGTTCATGTATGCCGGGTTGAGATAGTGGACGACCGGATAGCTCGGGTCCGTGATCGGGCACGTAGCCCGCCGCCACGGCCGCACTGAGGTTCCGGTACTTGGCCACGGCGGCTGACGTCGCCTGCACGTACTGGGTCGCACCGAGGACCTGGTCCGCCGTGGGCTTGGCGTCGCAGTTCGGCGTCTGCATCTTGTGACCCTGGTCCGTCGTGGCGGAGACGGTGGTCAGCTCCCCCACCTCGGAGGCCGGCAGTGCCGGTCCGGTGTACTTCCAGTGCGGATCCGTCACCCCGAGCCCCGCCATGCCCGACATGTTCATGGAGCTGGCGTCGCCGCCCGAGGGGGACGACTTCCGGCCGACGACCCCGACATGTCCATTCCCTTCATGGACCCTGACATGTCCATCCCCTGCTTGGATGAAGACGGGTTCGATGCAGCGGCTGCTGCTGAGCCGGCGCTGGCGGGGATGACCGCCACCGCCGAGGGGACCAGGACCACGGCCAGCACCGTGGCCAGCGCTCCGAGCGGATTGGCGGCGAGAAACCTCGCCGCCACGGTCGGCTCGTCTGCCGGTTCCGGTGCCAGCGGCAGGACAGACAGCCCGATGAGGGCGATGAGCGGCCCGTTACCGAGGTCCCTGCCGCCCAAGGTGAGCACCTCGCCCAGCCCTTCTCCGGTGACCCAGTAGACGAGCGCCAAGGCGATGCCGCACCCGATGTAGATCCCGGACCGCCTCGAGACGAGCGGACCCAGCGCAATGATCACGGAGGCGGTGGCCAGGACCGCGGCCATCCAAATCCCCGTCCCGCTGAACACGTGACCGGTCGATGTCAGGAAATGGGCGTACCAGCCGGGTTCGCCGTTGGCTGTATCCGTCAACTGATTCGAGATGGCGTTGGCCGAGCGGTTGAAAGGGAAGAGCCAGATGACGGCCTCGAACAACCAGATGCCGGCCCACGCGAGCAACGAGCCGGTTCCGCCGAGCAGGCCGCGGCCGGCCGCGGACGAACCTACGCCCGTCCGCACGCGGGAATCCGATTGCTCGCTCGTGGGCCAGACCAGCAGTCCGAGCAGCATGGAGAAGCACACGGCGCCGGGCGCCCCCTGCAAAGGGGAAGTCTGGCCCGTGAGCACCATGCCGAAGCCTTCTCCGAAGAGGTAGACGCCAGCGCCCCAGATGAAGGAGACGATCAACGCCGGCTTGACCAGTCGGCGGAACAGCAGGCCGACCCCGATGGCGATCTCGATCAGGGCGAAGACGGCGACCCAGGCGGTCGTCCCGTGGGAGAGCAGGTTGGCCGTGTGGTTGATGGTCGACGCGACGAGGCTCGGCTGCCCGACAGCCATGGGGCTGATCACATCGGAGACGAACGTGGACTTGAACAGTTCGGGCTGGAACTTCAGCAGACCGTCGATGACCCATATGACGCCGAGCGCGCACTGCAGCGTGCGCTGGTTGACGTGCAGTGCCGCTGCGACCGAGCGACCTTCACCAGATTGAGGAGATGCGGCCACCGACGAGGATCCTTGCCGTGGGTTCCTGCGAACCATCATGTGGTGTGCCCCCTGGCCAGGCGCCGCTGGAAACCCGCTCTGGCCGCCAAATAGTACCGACGAGGTCGCCCCTGTGTTCGGCGGGTGGTGTCCTGCGCTGCGGTCAGAGCAGCTGGGCCTCCTGCAGCAGTTTGATCGCCTCGGCTCCGGTCCCGAGCTCGGGGATGGTGATGGAATTGGGCTGGAGCTGGTCGAACGGGGTCTCGGGTTGTGCCGTCGTCACCCCCGAGGCGATCGGGTACTCGAAACTGTCGCTGTGGGCGATGATCTCCTGCCCCTGGGCCGAACTGAGGAAGGCCACGAACTTCTGCGCCTGAGCCTGGTGCGCCGAAGACTTCAAGATGCCCGCTCCCGAGACGTCCACGACATACCCCACATCGTGCGGCGCGAAGTGCGCGATGGCAGAGTGCATGTTCGACGCGCCGATTTCGGCGCGCTCGCGATACCAGTAGTACTGATTGACGACGCCGATCGCCGCCTGTCCGCGATTGACCTCAGCGACGACGGTCTCGTTGTCGGGGTAGTTGTGACCACCCGCATTCGCCTTCAACGCTTCGAGCCAGGTGAGCGCCGCCGCATGACCGTAGGTCCTGGCCACGGACGTGACGATCGGCTGGAAGTCGGTCTCGCCGCCGGCAATGGCCAACTTGCCCTTCCACTCAGGATCGGCCAGCTGCATGACCGACGTCGGAAGCTGGCTCGGCTTGAGGAGCGAGGTGTTGTAGACCATCACGCTGACACGAGCCGAGATGCCCACCCAGTTCCCATTCGGCGAGTTGTACCTGGCCGGCGTGTTGGCCAGCGTCGACGCGTCGATCGGGGCCAGCAGGTTCTTCGAGGCCAGGTACTCCAGCGGTGGCGAGTTCTCGGTGAAGAAGACATCTGCCGGCGAACGCGACCCCTCGGTCACGATCTGGTCGGCCAGCACATCCTCGTCGTCGAAGCGAGCGTTGACGGTGATACCGGTCTTCCTCTCGAATGCGGCCACCAGGGCTTGGGTCGTCTGGACGTGCTGCCCGCTGTAGAGGGTGAGCGCGTTGGCCCCCGACGAGCCCGTGCCCGGACTGCAGGCACTGAGGAGGGCAGCACTCAACAGGGCGCTGACACACGCGGTCAGGGCGATGCGCCTTGTCACGACGCCACCCAGGGGCAGACCTTGTTCAGGGCGGACGCCCGGCCCGACGGGCTCGAGTCGCAGGCCGCCGAAGGAGGCACCGCCCGGGCCAGAGAGGTGAGGCCCATGCGGCCCCACAGCTGGCGCGGCACTGTCACCGCCGTTGCGCCCCCAGACCCAGCAACACCGCTCATGCAGAAGCCCTCCGCTCAATATTAGGTAAGCCTAACCTAATACTGAGCGCAGGGGTCAGGCAACCGAGGGGGTCGCGTCCTCACCCGGAGAGAACCTGCGCACCGGGGACTTCGTCGCCGGCAGGGCCGTGCAGGATCCGCTCGAGGAGCTCCACGCCCTCGACCACGCGTGGTCCAGGACGCGAGAAGTACGCGTTGGCGT
This sequence comes from uncultured Acidimicrobiaceae bacterium, assembly GCA_963843365.1. Classification (GTDB taxonomy): domain Bacteria; phylum Actinomycetota; class Acidimicrobiia; order Acidimicrobiales; family RAAP-2; genus Bog-473. The sequence goes on from CAWJKG010000002.1 coordinate 1,182,178, forward strand.
CCACGGCGATGATGCGTCCCAGACCGGACACCTCGGGACGGCCCAGCAGGACAGGGCTCTGCTCCACGGCGCCAGCCAGATCGAAGCCGCACGGCATGAAGACGGTCACGTCGACGGGCGCGGCAGCGATCTCCTCCCAGGCGAGGCGGCGTGAGCGGGCGCCCGCTTCGGCCAGGACGGGGTGGCCGCCGGCGGCGTCGACCTGGTCCGGCACCCAGTGGCCCGCGTTGAACGGCGGGTCGGCCCACTCCAGAACGAGGACCCTCGGTCTCGCCTGTCCGGCGACGCGTCCCCGCACCGCGTCCACCCGGTCGCGCAGACGCACCATCAACTGCTCGGCGCGGGCGCCCGTACCGGTGGCGGCGCCGACCGTGCCGATGCAGGCGATCACGTCGTCCAGCCGACCCGGGTCGAGCGAAATGACCTGAGCGTGACAGCCGATGACGTCGAGCGCCTCCTCCACCGCGCCCGAAGGGACGGCGCAGACCCGGCAGAGGTCCTGGGCCAGTATCAGGTCGGGGTCGATGGCACGGATCCGGGAGTCGTCCAGTGTGTAGATCGACTCCCCCGCCGCCACCCGGGCACTCACGGCCGCGTCGATCTCCGCCGCACTCAACGTCCCGTCCGTCGGCAGCGCAGTCCCCGAGACGATCGGGACGTCCCGTGCCTGCACCGGGTAGTCGCATTCGAAGCTCACACCCCGCAGGTCCCGACCGAGACCGAGGGCGTACACGATTTCGGTGGCGGACGGAAGCAGCGAGACGATCTTCATGTCGTCATGCCGGCTCGCCGGAGGGGCCCGACTCGGCGAACTCGACCTGCGGCTCGAACACGGCGCGGCGGGAGGCCCGGCGCAAGGCTGCCAAGACGGGCCGGCCCAGCACGAGGATCAGGATGGCGCAGGTGAGCGCGCGTGTGAGATCGAAGCCCAGGGAGGTGGTCAGGTCGAAGAGAAGGAAGCGGTGGAGGTTGGCGACGGTCCCCAAACCCGGCACGAAGGAATACGTCGTCGTCGAACCGACGAACGGCCAGAACCAGAAATTGATCATCAACCCGTACAGCAACGCGGATACCACGCCGTACCCGGCCAGCAGCAGTCGTTCCGGGAACCCCCGCATGGGAGGCAGACATCCCGCGCCGAAGCCCACCCACGCCGCCGCCAGCATCTGGAACGGCAGCCATGGGCCGACGCCGCCCGTGATCAACGCCGACGCGAAGAAGGCCAGTGCACCGAGCGCGAAGCCGAATCCGCGCCCGAAGGCACGCGCCGCGAGTATGAGCAGGAACCACTCCGGCTCGAAGCCGTTGATGCCCGGGCTCGCCACCCGGAGCGCGGCGAAACACGCCGCCAGAATGCCGAGCAGGGCAACCGCCTTGGCGTCGAGGGCACCTTCCGAGAGCTCCGCCATGATGATGGCCAGCAGCAACGGGAGAAGCCCTACGAAGATGTAGGGGGCATCGCCACTGTGGGCGGTGTTCTGGCCGGCGGCCTGGTGGATGAGGAGCGGCCACCCGAACGCGGCCAGGCCGAAGAGCGTCGTGAGGAAGAGCAGCAGGGAGGAACGGGTGCCGATCCGAATCGCCGGGACCACGCGGCGCCGCGGCGGCGCCGGCGGTCGGTCGAAGGAGAGCGTCATGCCGGCACCGGCTCCTCGAGCGCGTGGCGGACCTCGTCCACCGTGAGCCACTCCTCGGGCGCCAGGACCTTGGCCACCTGCGGAGCGAAGATCGGCGAGTGGCAGACCACCTCGCGAGCCGGCCCGTCCGTGATCACCTGCCCGTCGGCCAGCACGACAACCCGGTCGGCGACGCGGGCCGCCAGCTCGACATCGTGGGTGGCCAGCACAATGGCATGGCCGGCTGCGCACAGCTCGCGCAGGACGTCGACGAGGCGATCCTTGCTCGGGTAGTCCAAGCCCCGCGTCGGCTCGTCGAGGAGGAGCACGCCCGGCGACGGCGCCACGACGATCGCCAGGGCGAGGGCCAGGCGCTGGCCCTCGGAGAGGTCGCGCGGATGGCGGTCGGGTGGCAGGCCGGGCAGCACCTGCTGCAACGTCTGCATGGTCGTGCCGGTCTCGAGCGAGGACACCTTGTCCGCCGCCAGGCACTCGGACAGGACGCTCTCGCCGTAGAGAAGGAGCCCCGGGTCCTGGGGCACCAGGCCGACCTGTCCGACGAGATCCGCGCCGCGGAACGACTGGGGGTCTCGTCCGTTGACGGTCACCGTGCCGCGGGTGGGCCGGCGCGCCCCGGCCAGTGCATTGAGCAAGGTCGACTTCCCGGAACCGTTCCTGCCCATCAGCGCCAGCACCTCGCCCGACCTGATAGCGAGATCCACCCGGTCGACTGCCACCACGGGCCCGTACGAGACCGTCAGGTTCCGGACCGATGCAGCGTCTTCGCTCGCCGCATCCGCATGGAGTGGAGCCGGACGGGCGGGCGGTTCTGCCGACGCCAGCCGGTCACGCAGCGCGGCGGATCGGCGGCGGGCGTCGCGCACCGACAGCGGCAGCGGATCCCACCCGACGAGCCGGCCCAGTTCCACCAGGGGCGGGGCCACCGAGGACGACTGCATCACGACCTCGGGCGAACCGACGAGCAGCGGCGCTCCCCCGCCCGGCACGAGGATCATGCGGTCGGCGAATGGCACCACTCGTTCCAGCCGGTGCTCGGCCATGACGACCGTGAGGCCCAGATCGTGTACGAGGCGGGCCAGCGCGCCGAGGACCTCTTCGGCGGCGGCCGGATCGAGCGCCGAGGTCGGCTCGTCCAGGACGAGCAGTCGCGGCGACGCCGTCAGCACCGCCCCGATGGCCACGCGCTGTTGCTGGCCACCCGAGAGCGCGCGCAGTGACCGGCCCCGCAACTCCTGCAAGCCGAGCAGGTCGATCGCATCCTCGACGCGGCGGCGCATGGCGTCGGCAGCAACTCCGAGGTTTTCCATGGTGTAGGCCAGCTCGTCCTCGACCGTCTCGGTGACGAAACTCGCCAGCGGGTTCTGGCCGACGTAGCCGACCACGTCGGCCAGCTCACGGGGCCGATTATCCCTGGTCGACCTCCCGGCGACGGTAACGGTTCCGGCCAGCGTCCCACCGCTGAAGTGCGGCACGAGGCCGTTGATCGCCCGGAGCAGCGTCGACTTCCCCGTTCCCGTCTCCCCCACGACCACACAGAGCTCGCCTTCGGGAATGTCCAGGTCCACCCGCTGCAAGGTCGGCCGCCCGGCATTGGTGTAGGTGAACGAGACCCCGTCGAACGTGATCATGTCGACACGTCCGAGAGATCCGCTTCGCGCGCGGCCGTCGCCGCGACCGGCCGGGCCACGGGGGCTGTCGGCCCGCCGGGCGCGGGTGGAGGCGGAACGGCGGGATTCGGCGCAGCGACGGCCGGCAGCAGCGCGACCAGAATGCCCAGTACCGGCAGCAGCGGAATGCTCGGGAAGGCCAACGGCGAGAAGGAAACGGTGATCCCGGGCACATCGAGCGCCGCCGCGACGGACAGGGACGTCAGCGCCACGATGCCTGATCCCACAACGGTCCATTCGGCCCGGCCCCACGGGTCGGGTCGGTAGCGCGGCGCGCGCCGTGCGGCGCCCCCCCATGGCCAGTCCCACCCCGCACAGCGCGGCGGCGACGGCGAGTACGGGCAGGCCGAGCCCGAGCAGCGATCCTCCGTCGATGACCCCGTAGATCCCCACGGCCATCAAGAGCAGCCCGCCGACGGTGGCGCTCCCGGCCAGCCGCCGCGACGCCGTGCCGACGGGGACCCGCCGTCCGTAGCCGCGGGCGTCCATGCTCGTTGCCAGCTGCAGTGAGCGATCGAGGGCGCTCTCCAGGACGGGTACGGCCACCCCCCGCATGCCGCGCAGGCCCGCCGTGGGAACGCCCCGCTGACGGCGCGCCTGGCGCACCATGGCGATGGATTGCACCAGCTCCGGAGTGAAGGACAGAGCCACCGTGACGGCGACACCGGTCTCGTAAAGGACGCCCGGGAGCGAACGGAGCAGGCGGTACGGACTGGCGAGCGAGTTTGCCGCACCGAAGCAGAGCAGAATCACTGCGAGCTGCAGCCCGATGACGAAGGCGTCGAGAACGGACTCCAGCGTGACCGGGCCGCCGAGGCTCACGGCGGCGGCCCAGGACGGAAGAGGCACCTGGGGCACGGTGAACAGGACGTGTCCGGGAACGCCCCGCTGCCCGAACAGGATTTCGATGACGATCCTGATCGCAATCACCAGGGCACCGACGCGGAGAAAGAACGCGAGAGAGCGCGACCAGGGTGCGCTGCTCCGGCGGGCGGACACGACGACGCAGGCGACCGCGCCGATCAGGGCGAGCAGGAACGGATTGTTCGTCCGCATGGCGCAGACGGCCAGCGCGGCCGCCCACAGCCACCACGCCAAGGGGTGCAGGGTGCGGCGACGTGGGAACGGCGGCCCGGGTCACTCGTCTGCCGGCCGCCGGCGCCAGCGGACGATCGCCCATCCTCCCAGCGCCATGACCGCCGCCGCGATGAGGATCACCGGAAGCAGGTTGCCCGAGGAACTGCCGACGTGTCACCGCGCTCGCGAGCGCGTTGCGGTGCGCACCGGATGATCCATGGGTGCGACTGCTGTCTGCTGCCGCGGTCGACCCGACGGTGGTGGTGGAGGTGCTCGCTGTGCCACCGGACGGTGCGGTCGTCGTGGTCGTGGGAACGCTGCCCGGCCGCGGGACGGGGTCGGGGGCGGGTGGCAGCCACACCGCCGACGCCGGTCGCCGGCCGTGGCGGGGTCGATGCCGATCCCGTCGGGTCCGGTTGTGTCGTCGTGGTCGTCGTCACCGTCGGCGCCGACCCGGCCGGCGGCACCTCGGTGGAGGCGTTGCAGATCTGCGCGTAGGTCGGCACCACCGCCGGCGCCGGGCTGCTGGCGGTATCGGGTTCGTTCAACTGGAAGCGCAAGCCCTCGACGTCGTTCGCCGGACTCGACACCGACTGCTCCGCCGGGCCGTTGTCGGCGTAGACCCACGAGCCGGTTGATCCATGCCAATAGGACCAGTAGTCGTAGTTTCCGTCGCCCACGCTCTGCCCGCAGTTCTGGACCCCGTTGGCCGGGTAGTCGTCGATGGCACAGAGGAGGCCCGATGCGGCATAGGAGACGTTGGACGGCCCCACGGCGGCGGCCAGTGCATCGGCATCGTGGGCGTTCGATGGCACCGGGACGCACTTCGACAGCGTCGACATCGACGACCCGTTCCCGAAGTCCACGACCACGGCGACGTAGACGTCGCCACCCACCGAGTCCGCCGCCGCGACGGCCATCTTGAGCGGGACCAGGGCCCCGGGCCCCACGGGGGCGAGCACTGCGGCTGCAGCGCCCACAAACAGCCCCCACATGAGCATTCGGGCCCTGGCTCCTCCTCGGCGCACCTTAGGACGCGCTCGCCACCCCGCCCACTGCGGCATTGTTCGAGGCGAGCGAGGCGGCCGATCCCGAGAAGAGGGCATCGCCGTAGTTGAAGACGCCACCGTCGGCCGCGATGAGCCAGTAGCCGCCGCCGTCGCGGGTCGCCGCCATGCCGACGATGGGTTGGTTCAGCGTGACGCCGCCGGTCGAGCCCTGGAAGGTGGCGTCGCCGTAGCTGAAGATGCCGCCGTCGGAGGCGACGAGCCAGTAGCCGCCGCCGTCGGGTGTGGCCGCCATGCCCACGATGGGCTTGTTCAGCGGCTGGCCGCCGCGGGAACCGTAGAAGGTGGCGTCGCCGTAGCTGAAGATGCCGCCGTCGGAGGCGACGAGCCAGTAGCCGCCGCCGTCGGGTGTGGCCGCCATGCCCACGATGGGCTTGTTCAGCGGCTGGCCGCCGCGGGAGCCGAGGAACGCAGCGTTCCCGTAGCTGAAGATGCCGCCGTCGGAGGCGACGAGCCAGTAGCCGCCGCCGTCGGGTGTGGCCGCCATGCCCACGATGGGCTTGTTCAGCGGCTGGCCGCCGCGGGAGCCGTGGAACGCGGCGTTCCCGTAGCTGAAGATGCCACCGTCGGAGGCGACGAGCCAGTAGCCGAGGCCGCTCAAGGTGGCGGCCATCCCGACGATCGGCTTGTTGAGCGTGGTGCCGGAGAGGGATCCGTAGGTTGCGGCGGACCCGAACGGGTGCACCGACGCCGTGGACGTCACGACCCAGTAGGAGTTGGTCGGTCCGAAGCCGGAGATCAGGCCGGCCAGGATCGGCACGTCCTGGTTCGTCGCGAGCATGTTGCCCGACGTGTTGTCCTGGTAGCCGAGCGCGCCGGCATCAGTCCCCGACCCGACCACGAAGGCCAGGAGCGCGCTGACCGGCGAGTGGCCGGAGCTTGTGTACTCCGAGTTCGTCGGGGAGAGCCCGAGGGCGAGCAGTGCCTGTATGACCAGGCCCGTCGACTGGGAGTCGGACTCCTGGGCGCGCCGGCGGCGCTCGGGTAGGTGCTCCACCCACCGTCGGCGTCCTGCCCGGAGGTGAAGTAGGACAGCGCGCTCGCCCGGATCCCGGCCGTGACCGCGCCTTGAGCGTCGAGACCCTGCAGCGCGACGGATGTGGTCTGGTTGTCCGGGCCCGTGAAGTCCGTGGGGTCCTCGGTGCACTCTCCGCCGACGGCCTGGTCGGGCAGCGTCCATCCGCCGCTCTGGCACTGCTGGTTGGTCAGCCAGCTGATCGCCGAGGCGTTCGCCGTCTGGCCGACCGCCTTCAGGGCGGTGAGCACGAGACCCTGTGCATAGGTGCCGGCGTAGAAGTCGTTCAATTGCTGTTCCGTGCCGAAGAGGCCCGCGTCGGTTCCGGAGGTCTGCTCTGTGGCCAGGAGCCGTGCCGGCAGGTTGCTCCCGCCGAAGGTGGTTGGATCGACGTTCATCGCGTGCGCGTCGAGGATCAAAGCCGCCAGCTGAGCCGGCCCGTCCGCGCCGTCCACGGTGACGTAGGTGTTGACGTTGGCCTCGACGTAGGCCAGCGCGGACTGGGCGGCCGCGGTGTCGACGTGCGCCGCGGCCAGAGCGAGAATGGCATTGACCGTCGTCGAGAGTGAGCCCCCGATGCTGCCGTTGGCTGCTTGCTGGCCGGCGATCCACGAGGCGGCGGCTCGCGCCGCAGCGACCTGCGGGATCTGGGGCGACGGCGTCGCCGCACCGGCTGGGGGTGGGGACGACAGCAGTGTGGCGGAGGCCAGCACTGTGGCGAAGCCTACGGAAAAGGCACCCATGAGGGCTCGGCGGATACGTGGCACGGTTCTCGCTTCCCGGACGCCGACCCGGAAAACTCCGCACCTGCGGGGTCCCACCGAGTCCCGGTCCTTGTGTCTCGACGGTGGGAACTCACCTGACCTCGAGGTATCCCGGCTCATGGTGTCGCCGACACGATGCACCATTCACGGTTGCGGACCAGCGCCGGATTCTCACCGGCTTCCCCTCAAGGGCAGTACTGCGACAGCGGGTGTTGCTCGCCGCACCGTACCACGACGCACGCCCGGAGGGCTCGTGGACCGCAGCGCGTCCACGCGTCGGTCTCGGCGATGCAAGGATGACGTCTCAACCGAGACGGGGAGCCTGGCAGGCACATGGCAATGGGAAATCGTCCGGAGGTGAAGACGGCGCCGGCACCGATCGTCGCGTTGGACGTCTCGTTGCTGGCGGCGCACTTCGCGGCCGCGCTGGCCCGCGTGCCCTGGCGCCGGCCCTTCGCCGGGGAATCGTCGCCCCTCTCCAACCTGGGCATCACCGTGACCCGGGAAGTGATCAGGGCCTTCATGGGTTATTCCTCGTCGCTGCGCATCCCCGAGTTCCGATCGCTCGAGTTGGTCCTCGACGACATCTGCAAACGGATCATGCCTCCCATCGTGCGCTCCCTCGACGTCGAGGGTCGTGCCGCCGAATTCGGGGGCGTGCCGGGGATCCTCTACATGCCGCGCCAGCAGAAGCCCGAGGGGGTCGTGCTCTATCTGCACGGAGGTGGCTACATCGGTACGTCCCCGAACATGTACGCCTTCTTCACCGCGCAAGTGTGCCGGCAGACCGGTTGCGCCGTCTTCGTCGCCGACTACCGGCTCGCGCCGGAGTTCCCCTATCCTGCCGGGGCCGAGGACGCCTCCGCCATCTACACGGCACTGCTTGCGCTCGGCATCCCCTGCGAGCGCATCTTCCTCGCCGGCGACTCGGGCGGCGGTGGGCTGGCCAACACTGTGCTCCTCGAAGACCCCGAGACCATCGATCCCGTGCGGCCCGCCGGCCTCCTGCTCTTCTCGCCCGAGGTCGATCTCCGCTTGGACGAGGACTCCGTCACCGACAACGCGGACCACGACATCCTTCCGTGGAACATCCCGACGGCGGCCTATCTGCACGGCTTCGACCTCACCAGCAGCGCGGTGTCACCCCTCAACGCAGACCTGAGCCACTTCCCCCCGACCTGTGTCACGTGGGGAGGCGACGAGATGTTCAGAGACCCCATACGGCGCTACGTCGCCCGGCTGCGCGCAGACGGAGTGCCGACGGACGGGAAGGAATTCGAAGGGATGTTCCATGTCTTCGAGATCCTCATGCCGTGGGCGGTCAACAGCAGAAATGTGTTCGAGCACGTGCGCAACTTCATCCGCCGCGTCCTGAGGGATACCCCTCCCTTGCACGGACTCGACATCGCGGAGACCCTGGGACGCGCCACGGCACGTCGGTCACCCTCACTTGAGGAACCGCCCAACTAGGGTTGCGCACAGAGGCGACCCGGTGGGAGGGCGTATGAACCCGAGACTGACGGTGGGCGGCCTGGTTGCGGGCGGCCTGCTCGCCGCGGTGACGCTGGGCGCGTGCTCCGACAACAGTTCCCCGGCCCCCGCATCGACCACGACCACCACATCGTCGTCCTCCTCTGCTGTCGCCTGCACCAAGAACCTCATCACGGCCGCCGCCAAGAGCTCCAGCCGTGTCGGCTCGGTGAGCGCGGTGAACGGGTTCGGCTGCTCGGGTTCGTGGGCCTACGCGGACGTGACCGTGGGCACCGGCGCGGCGTCGTTCGACGCGGTCATTGTGTTGCAGGCCAAGGGCTCGGCCTGGTCGGTGGCCGATCGGAGCAGCGCCTGCAACAACCACCTGGTCCCGAGCTCCATCTACACGCAGGCCTGCACGACCAGCTGAGCGCGCCCCGGCGGATCAGGTCCGGCCGAGCCCGTCGGCCGCCCGGCGCAGGTCGGCCCGGAAGTCCGGGTGCGCAATGTCGGACAGCAGATGGGCCCGCTCGCGCACGGTCGCACCGGTCAGCTCCGCCGCGCCGTATTCGGTGATCACGACGCCAGTGTGATGGCGCGGCGTGGAGACGACGGTGCCCGCGGGAGGGATCCCCGCAATGCGGGACACGACCTCGCCGTCACGCTGCGCCGTCGAACGCAGACAGATCAGTGAATGCGCATCGAGGTGCAGCTCGGCCCCGGCCACGAAGTCCTCGTGTCCGCCCACCCCCGAGATCTGCCGCCCGTCGATGCTGTCTGCCATCACCTGGCCGTAGAGGTCCACCGAGAGGGCACCGTTGATGGAGACGAGGTTGGCGTTGTGCGAGATGATCGTGGGGTCGTTGACCGTGTCCACGGGGAGGAACGCCACCTCGTCGTTGTCGTCCAGCCAGCGGTAGAGCTCTGCGACACCGAGCGCGAACGTGGTCACGGAGACACCGTCGAATATCCCCTTGGCGTCGTTCGTGACCTTCCCGGCCCGATGCAGCTGCATGAGCCCGGTGGTGAACATCTCCGAGTGGACGCCGAATCCTCCCAGCGGCCCGTCGGCCAGCTTCGCCGCCACCATGTTGGGAATGGCGCCGATCCCCGTCTGCAGCGTCGATCCGTCCCGCACATACGGCGAGGGCATGGGCCGCGATGGCCGCGTCCACCTCGTCGGCCGGGGCATCCTCCAGCGCGATGGGTGCGGCGTCGGATTCCACCAGCACGTCGACCAGATCCAATGGAAGCGTGTTCTCGTACCCGGGCGGGAGGCTGCGCGTGCGTGGCAGGTTCGGGTTGACTTCCACAATGAGCAGCCGGTCGGGATCGCTCCCGGCGCGGAGCAACTCCTCCCGCGTCCCACCGACATGGAGGGAGAGGTTGACCCGGCCGTCGTGCGGGGGCGCGGCCTGCGCCACCATCACCCGAGGAGCGAACCGGGCCATGATCGGCCCCATTTGGCGGAAACCCCCGGGCACCAGCTCCACCCTGTGGCCGAGGGAGCGATAGAGCCGCTCCGCCGGACCGAAGAACCCGCAGCGGTAGGTCACGCCGGGCCGGGTGAAGACCTCGTAGAGATTCAGGCAGAGCGCCCCGCCGATCTGCAGGTCCTCCCAGTCGGAGCGCGCCCCCAGTGCGGTGAGCAGCCCGTCGGGGATGCCAGGCCCGAGCCCGAACCCGATGCGATCGACGGGCCGGATCAGCGAAACGGCCTCTTCCATGGTGTGGACGTCCGGCATGCCCCCCACTCTGCACCACCTGGGGCCCTGACCACGGACTTCGACGCGGGTGACCGAAGGCCCCGGCCAATCCATGACTTTCGGCCCTACCCCCACCCCGGGTGCACCAACAGAATGACCAGGACACCTTCCTCTTCCCAGACAATGGTGCTTGGAGAATGGCGGCCACCCCCCTCGGTCGCCATTTTCCAATTCCGGGGACATACGGCCGAGGACCCCTCCCGCGAATCCGGGCACGTTGGGACCTCCGGCCCTGCCGGGCGCTTCTTCATGGGCGCATGCTGACCCGTGGCCCCGGCGCGGATCGGCCGAGGGAAACCGGCGTGAGGAGGAGCAGTGAGGGGACGCGTGCGCATCGCGACGGCGACCAGGGACGACGGGTAAGCGGGGATTGACGATGTCGATGTACACCCAACTTCTCGATGCCGCCCTCGAGCAGCGGGACCCCGTCAGGGTGCGTCCGACCACGCGCAGTGCGCTGCACGCGTTGTGGCGCTGCCGCCGACAGCTCGGGGAGGATCCGCCGGCTGGTGAGGGTCCTGATGCCGTTCCTCGTGCCCTCGCCCGCGAGGTCGGGTACGACGTGGCCCTGCTCGAACTCGCGGAGACGCTCGGCATCGCGTGCGACGCCAGCCGCTTCGAGCACCCAGTGCAGCGAGCGCGCCCGGCTCGAGCAGGCGTTGCGTGACCGTGGCCTGCGCCTGGACCCGACAGGTGATCGGAACGCACCGCGCCACCTGGCGCGTGAGGAAGTCTGAAGCCCGCCGTCAGGTGCCGGTGGCGTCGCCCCGCAAATCCTGGGTTGCACGCTCGTTCAGCCGCGCCGCGAACGTGGCGGCCTGGGTGCGACGTTCCATGCCCAACTTCGCAAGCAGATTGGACACGTAGTTCTTGACCGTCTTCTCGGCGAGGAACATGGTCTCCGCAATCTGGCGGTTGGTGTACCCCTCGGCGATCAGATCGAGGATCCGCCGTTCTTGCGGCGTGAGGCTCGCCAGCCGGGATCCACCTTCGGGCCCTCGCGCAGCCGCTCGAGCACGCGCTCGCGTCAGGGAGGGATCGAGCAGCGACTGGCCGGCGCCGGCGCGCCGGATCGTCTCGAGCAGGTCCAGGCTGCCTACTTGCTTGAGCACGTAGCCGGCGGCCCCCGCCATGATGGACGCGATGCAGCGCCTCGTCGTCGGCGTAGGACGTGAGCATCACGCAGGCGATCTCGGGGGACTGCGATCGGACCTCGCGGCAGACCTCGACGCCGCTGCCGTCGGGCAGGCGCACGTCGAGAATGGCCACGTCGGGCTTCGTGGCCGGTATGCGGGCGAAGGCATCGGCCACCGTGCCGGCTTCGCCCACCACCGCCATGTCCTGACCCGCCTCGAGCAGGGAGCGCAGGCCCGTCCGGACGACTTCGTGGTCGTCGAGGAGGAACACACCCAGAGCCACGGGCCACATCTTCGCATTCCGTCCGGATGGCTGCGATTCGCCGGAGGGGGGAGCGTCGGCGCTCGATAAGCTCAGCGCAGTGCGGTCTCCCTCGTTGCAGCCTCGTCTGGCGAGGCGTCCTGCACCCGGCCCGCGCCGTCCAGCAGGCCCGAATCCCACCATGGAGGGTGCACAGCAATGACCGCACAATCGTCATCGGACACGGGCAGGATCGTCGTCGGCTACGACGGCTCGCAGTCCTCAGCCGACGCGCTCGCTTGGGCCGTGCGCCAGGCCGTTCTCACCGGCAGCACACTCGTGATCCTCATGACCTGGGAGTGGCCCAACAGCTATGGCTGGGCCGTGCCGATCCCCGACGACTTCGATCCCGAAGCCGATGTCCGTACCGTGCTCGATGCCGCTGTTGCTGAGATCCGAGCCGAGCACCCGGATCTCTCTGTGGAGTCAGAGTTGGTCAGTGGGCATCCCGCACCGGCTCTCGTCGAGGCGTCAAAGGGCGCTGATCTCCTCGTCGTCGGCAGCCGGGGACACGGCGAGTTCGTGGGGATGCTGGTGGGTTCGGTCAGCGAATACTGCGTGACCAACGCGCACTGCCCCGTGCTGGTGCATCGCAACTCCGGCTGAGGCCGCCGAGCGCAGGAGTCCATGCCGTCGCGCACCGCGTCCACGGCGCGCCGGGGCGCCATCACCACGCCCCGGCCCCGAGCGGTCCAGGTCGCTCTACGCTCTCTGTCAATGACCTCCGACATGCAGGCATGGGTGGTCGATCGGCCGGCGCCGTTGGTCGGCGACGCGCACCCGCTGGTGCGGGTTGCCCGGCCCATCCCCGAGCCGGGTCCCAATGAGGTACGGGTCCGCGTGCGCTCGTGCGGCGTCTGCCGCACCGACCTGCACCTGGCCGAAGGCGATCTCATGCCGCGGCGCCCGCGGGTGACACCCGGCCACGAGATCGTCGGAGAGGTGGACCAGCTCGGCGCGGGCAGCACGCGCTGGCAGGTGGGTGACCGCATCGGGGTGCCCTGGCTCGCCCACACTTGCGGGCAGTGCCGCTTCTGCCAGTCCGGACGCGAGAACCTCTGCCTCGCCCCACGCTTCACCGGTTGGGACGTCGACGGTGGCTACGCGGCATATGCCGTGGTCGACGAGGCCTATGCCTACGCACTCCCCGATGCGTTCGACGACGTCGAGGCGGCACCGCTCCTCTGCGCGGGCATCATCGGCTACCGCGCCCTCCAGCGGGCCAATCTGCCCGACGGGGGACGGCTGGGGATCTACGGCTTCGGTGGTTCCGCGCACCTCACGGCACAGGTGGCCCTCGCCCGCGGGGCACGGGTCCACGTCATGACCCGCTCCGCCGAAGCCCAGCGGCTGGCCCTCGATCTCGGTGCGGCAAGTGCCGGGGATGCAGACGCCGCTCCACCGGAGCCGTTGGACGGTGCCATCCTGTTCGCGCCCGTGGGCACACTGGTTCCACCGGCCCTGGCGGCGCTCGACAGGGGCGGAACCCTCGCCATCGCCGGAATCCACCTCAGTGACATCCCCGTCCTGCGGTACCAAGAGCATCTGTTCGAGGAACGGACGCTCCAGAGCGTGACGGCCAACACCCGGCTCGATGGGGAGGAGTTCCTGGCCGAGGCCGCCCGCATCCACCTGCGCGTCGCCGCCGTCCCCTACCCGATGGACCGGGCCGACGAGGCCTTACGCGACCTGCGGGAGGACAGGATCAACGGGGCCGCCGTGCTCCTCCCGTGAGGAACCGTGGGCGAAACGAGGCCAGAGTTCCAGGTCAGGCCGCAAGTGGAGGAGCAACCCGAACAAGGAAAACGCCGACGGTGCCCCAGTCGATTCACGTCGAAACGTTGTCACAGGGCCCTTGGCGATAGGTCCTGGAGCTCTCGACTGGGGCACGCACGCCGGCAGTGCGATCAGGCGGTAGATCGCTGGGACCATTATTCCCGATCTGCGGACCGGTAAACACAGAACTTCATTAAATTTTGGAAGCGTTTAGATGACGGGTTCGACCTGGTCAGCGGCGCTCAGCACGGCCACCAGCTCCCGGTCCCTCGGGTAGGAGAGCAGGCGGGAGGCCTGGTCGAGGTGGACCCAGCGCAACTCGTCCACCTCCCCGTTGGGACTGAACAGGCCGCCGGTGGTGGACATGATCCAGTAGGCCACGGTCTTGGGACGGCCCTTCCGGTCGACGTACTCCGTGTGCCCGATGAAGCGGAGGAGATCGCAGGTCATCCCGGTCTCTTCGTGGACCTCACGCAGTGCGGCGACGTCGAGCGTCTCGCCGGGCTCGAGCTTGCCCTTGGGAAAGGACCAGTCGTGCTGCACCGGGCGATGCACGATGGCGATCTCGAGGAGGCCACCCCGACGGCGCACGACCAACCCGCCGGCCGCCTGGACCACATCAGTTTGAGGGGGGAACTCGGCCGTCATTGATCGTCGCGCCACTACGTCGCAGGTTACCGTCGCGCCTCCCTCCAGCCGCGGCAATCGAGGCCTTCCGGGAAATCGGACGCGGACCGGCGGTAGCGTGAGAAGGATGCCCGATTCGACGGTCGACAACCCGAGCCAACCCGATCCGGTCGAGATCGAGTGGCAGTTCGACGCCCTCGACTTGCGCCCGGTGGAGCGCTGGCTGGCCACGCTCCCCGCGCTGGCCGTCGAAACGGGCGACGGAGGAACCATCACGGCGCTGGCCCGACCGCCGCGGCGGTTGGTCGACTCCTATCTCGACAGCGACGACTGGCGCATCGCCCGCGCCGGCTTCGTCGTGCGGACCCGGCGGCGCGGCCGGCACGACGAGATCACGCTGAAGGACAGCCGGCCCGCCGAGGGCAGCGGACTGCGACAACGGCTGGAGGTCACCGAGGTCATGCCCCCGTCCGGGCTGGGCGCGCTCGGTGACGAGGGGCCCGTGGGGCGACGTCTGCGTGCCATCGTCGGTGCGCGCCGGCTACGCGAGGTGCTCCAGGTGCGGACCCGGCGCCGCCCCTTCGCACTGCGGGTGGGCGGAATCGACGTGGCGGAAGTCGCACTCGACGACACCATGATCGTCGTGGGGACCGGGCAGAAGCCCATGCAGTTGCGCCGGGTCGAAGTGGAGGTGCATCCCGACTGGGTCGAAGCGCTGGAGCCGATTGTGGAGCAGCTCCGGATGTCCTGCGGACTCCAACCCGCTCGGCTCTCCAAGTTCGAAGCGGGCTTGTTGGCCCTCGGTGAGGAGATCCCCGGCAACCCGGACTACGGCCCCACCGAGATCTCCGCCTCGTCCACCATGGGCGAGGTCGCGTTCGCCGTGTTGCGCCGCCAGCTCGCCGTGGTGCGCGCCAAGGAGCCGGGTACGCGCCTGGGCGAGGACCCCGAGGAGCTCCACGACATGCGCGTCGCCACACGGCGCCTGCGGGCGGCCCTCTCCCTGTTCGAAGGCGTGCTCCCCGTGCGGGCCCAGGTCTTCCGGCAGGAGCTCGGTTGGGTGGCCGGGCTGCTCGGCGCCGTGCGCGACCTCGATGTGCAGCTGGAGAATCTGGCCGGCATGGAACACGGCCCCATCGCAACGGGCACGGGGGTGGCCCCCGGTGACGGGGATCCCCTGGCCGACCTCGCCGTGTTGCTCGAGCGCGAACGCGCCGAGGCCCGCACCGACATGCTGAGCGGACTCGACTCGGTCCGCTGGGAACGACTGGCCAAGGGCCTCACCGCCATGGCACAGCAGGGTCCCGCCCGTCGTTCGGTGGCGACGAGGGTGCCGGCCGCGATCGGGCTGCCCGACCTGGTGTCGGAACGCCACGCGAAGGTCCGCAAGGCCGCCAAGCGGGCAAAGCGGACCGGCGTCGTGACGGACTTCCATGCCCTCCGGATCCGCTGCAAGCGGTTGCGCTACGCGCTCGAGTTCAGCAGCGACGTGTACGGCGGCCGGACGTCGCGCTTCGTGCGCGAGCTGACCGTCCTGCAGGACGAGCTCGGCGCAATGCAGGACGCCGAGGTTGCCTCCCTGCAGCTGGCCGACCTGGCCCTGGGCGACACCTCCCTGCCCGCCGCCACCATCTTCGTCATGGGTGGGGTGGCTGAGCAGCACCGGCGGGAGGTGACGCGTTTCTTGAAGCGCCTGCCGGCCCAGCTCCCCCGCACGAGCGGTCGGGCCTGGCGCGAGTTGCGCGAACTCATGGAGCGCCGGAAGGCCGAAGCCGAGGCGACGCGGCCCGTGGTGCGCACCCCCTTGCGTGCCCTGCCCCGGCCGCAACCCGAACTCGAATCCGCACCCGAGACCTTCACCGAAACCGACACCGACACCGCTGTGGCACCGGGGGCGCCGCCAGCCGGGATCCCCGGCCAGCTTCACTCGGCCCTGCCGGAGCTGACGGCCCTGGAGCAGCCGCCGCGGTCAGGCGAGGGGGAATGAGCCCGCGGCGTCGCCCATGACGACACGCGGATGCTCGGTCACGACGAAGTGCAGCTTGTCCGTGTCGAGGAAGTTCCCGATGTCGGTCCAGATGTCGCCGAAGTCCGGCTCCCCCATGTGGGCCCGGTAGGAGTCCATGTCCTCGAACCACTGCACCGTCACCCCGTCGAACCCACCGTCATCCACGTCGCCGTAGTCGTCCAACGGCCGCGGATGCTGCTCGTAGCGCACCACGTGGCTCCCGCTCTTGCTGGACTTGATGAGCGGACCGTGGACCTCCCGCCAGTACGCGTGGAACTCGGCGGGCGTGAGCCCGTCCTTGCGGCGCAGCAGGCATGTGAGCCGGACCATGGGACCTCCTGTCGGGTGCGTCGGGAGCGGCGCGGCGCGGTATCCGGGCCGGCGACCCGCAGGCTACCGGCGCTTCACGCACCGAGGGAGGTCTGCGCTCAGGGAAGTGAGAGCGAGAGGCCCGAGCCCGAGCCGCTGGTGCTGACGCCCGCGGAGACGCCACCCACCGAGACCGGCGGCACGCTGACCGGCAGTGGCAAGGAGGGCAGCGGCACGGTCACCGTGGTCGTCGTCGTGGTGGTGCTCGTCGACGTGGTGGTGCTGCTACTGCTCGTGCTTCCCGACGTGCTCCCGGCCGGAGTCGTCGCCTTGCCGCTGGCCGATGCCGAGACGGGCAGGCTTGAGCCGGAGCCCAAGCCGGAGCCGGAGCCCAAGCCGGAGCCGGAGCTTCCGCTGCCCAACAGCGGGAGCGTGGGCGTCGTCGCACCGGTTCCGCCCGTGCCACCCGCCCCACCAGCGGCGGCCGTGGCCGCCGCTGTCACTTCGTCGAGCAGCGATGTGATGGCGCTGGTGCCGGACAGCAGCGTGGACCCCGTTCCGTCGGTTCCCGGCAGGAGGCCGCCCGTCGTGCCCAGTCCGCCGAGCTCACCCAGACCACCCAGACCGGGAAGTCCCGGCAGGCCGGCCAGCCCGGGGAGACCCAGGGAAGGCAACCCACCGGCGGGGAGGGGGACGGAACCGCCGGGCATCAACGAGCCCAGGTCGGCCAGCGTTCCCGTCACATCGGTGATCACACCGGTGAGCGCAGGAACCAGGCTGCCGAGCTGCTCGCTCGGGTCACTGGGCAGAGTGCCCACGTTGCCGAGCGCCGTCGTCAGGCTGCCGAGGACGCATCCCAGGCCCAGATCTGTGCCGGCGGGAGTGCAGCCCGACGCGGCGCCACCGCTGCTGTCCGACCCGGCCCCGTCGTCAGCACCCGTGGTGGTCGCAGCGCCCGGCAGGTCCGCCAGGGCGGCCGCACCCGTCACCGGTGAGGAGCTCGACTGCGCGGTCAGCCACTGCAGAGGCGCCGCGTTCTGGGTGAGCGATCCCGACAGCGACGTCAGGGCAGCCGTCACCACTGCCTCCGTGCTGTCGGCTGCGCCGGCGCCCTGCTGTCCCTGACCGGCGGCGCCTGCCGCACCGTCGGGCGAGGTCGACGAGGCGAGCACGTGCGCCGCCGCGGGGTTGATGGTGAAGTAGCCGCCGAGGCCGCCGAGGAAGGCACCCACCCCCGCGCAGGCCAGCCCCCCGGCTCCGACCATGACGGCGTTGCGGTAGCGCGCGAGCCCCCTCGGCCCCTCGCGCTCCGCAGGTGTCTCCTCGACGGCCGCCGGCAGCGGCGGTGCCTCGAACTCTTCGTGGATGGGCGCGTCCGCAGCGGCCGTCGTGCACCCCGTGCGCCGCCACGTCGGCGGGCAGCAAGGGCCCCGTGTCGGCTGCGGCGTGCTTGCCCCTCGAGCTGAACTCCCCACGGAGCATCTCGTCGTACATCTCGTCCAGGCTCTGCGTCATGCGCCCTCCTCCCCAATGCCCCTCCCCGGGGTCCTTCACTCTGGAAACGCCGGATCGCACCGGCCCTTGCGGTCCCAACGGGGCGACTTCGGCCTGGCGGCTTGCGGCCCGGATCACGAGAAGCTCCAGCTCCCGATGGTCACGACAGAGCCGTGAACAGGGAGAACGACCGTCATGGCGTGGGGGCCCGGAGCCGATCCCCCCACCAGGGTCACCGAGGTGCGCAGCACGACCTGGCTCGGGAACCCTCCCGACGAGTCGATCTCCACGTTGAGCGGAGCCGTCGTGGCCCGAGACCCTGGCCCCGGCGAGCTGGGGTGGCAGGGGCAGATGGGGCGCCAGCGCCGCCCACCATGCGCTCTGGCGTTGGGCCCCTGCGTGCAGCCCGCCGAAGTAGGTCTCGAGCGCGGCCGCCTCGAAGGAGAGCGGTCCCGGCGACTGCGCGAAGGCCACCGATGCGTTGACCAGGTTCATGGTCCCCATGGGGGCCTCGTTCTGCTCGAGCGTGAGCCCCTGCGCCTGGAGGGCCGGCGGCGCCGAGGTCCGGTAGTCCGTGGAGGCCACGGTGCGCATGAACTGGGCGCCCGGGTCGAGGTTGGCACCCTTGGTGGCCGCTCCGACCTCGGTCGCCCGCACCAGAAGGCGGTCGGGCGTGAAGAAGAGCGCGTTGGGCGGCCAGCAGGTGTCGAGGACGAGGCTCGGATCGGTCGTGTTGGACACGGCCGAGCCGGCCGGGACGACCTGCTGTGCGCTGACCCGGAACTTCACCGTGTTGCAGGCGGTGCGGTAGGTGATCCGTCTCCGGCCTTCAGCTCGTTGAGGTGCACGAAGTAGCTGACGTCGTGCGCCAGGAACACTGCCGCGCCGTCGACGCCCGGCCAGACCGACTGCGGGTCGTGTCCGACGGCCACGTTGAGCTCCGGGTCGTCCGTGCCCTCTTCGACCGGGGCGGTCAGGTTGAGGGCCGGAATGCTGAGGATGCCCGAGAGCTGGCCCGGGCTGGACGCCCGCCACCTGGCAGGAGGCGCCGTGGCGCTGCGTGGCGATCTTGGCCATGGCGGCCCGCTCGCTCCGGATCAGCACGGCCTGGGCGTGACGCTGGTGCGCCTGGTGGGCGAAGGCGTAGCTGCCGGCGAAAACGGCGACGAAGAGGAGCATCACCCCGACGAGCGTGAGGCCGACCCGGCGCAGGCTCCCGAGCACCTTCATCGGCCCACACCCGCCGGCCCCGCCACGGCGCCGCGCTGCTGCCCGGCTGCCCCCGCTCGGGGCGGGATTCCGCCACCCCGTCCCGAGCAGCTCGCAGCACCGGTTCCCGCTGCATCTGCCTCTCCCTCCGGATCCTCCGAGATCTTTCCTGTCGTCCTGTCGTCCTGCCGTCCTGCGTGTCCGGCGCGTCCTGCGCCGCCCCGTGCGCGTCCTGCGTCAGTGCGCCGATCGAGTCGTGGTGTGGCCGCCGCCGGGCCGGCCCCCGAGACCGGAGGGGGAACGGAGGAGGTCCCGAAGGCCGGGCCCGGTGGCGGTCCGCCGGCCGACCCCGAACGGGTCGGCAGGAGTGGCTCAGATCATGAGCCGCCTCGGCGGCGGAGGGGTGGAACTGAGAGATGCGGGCCAGCGAGGCGATGCGGCGCCGGCCGATGAGCAGCAGGCCGGCGAGTCCCATGCCCGCCAGCAAGATGACGGGCAGCGTCCCGGCCCAGTACTCGCCGGTGTGCACGGTGGTCACGTCGGGCACGGCCGCTGGCGCCGGTGCGGCCGCGGCGACGGGTGCGGCAGGGGCGGCGGGTGACGTGGCGACGGCGGGCGTGGCGTTGGTCGAGGTGCCCGTGACGCTGACGTCGCCGACGTTGAGGGCGATGCCGCCCTCCAGCGCGCTCAGCAACCCGAGGTTCACGACGCCCACCTTGGCGCTGGCCGTCGTGCCCGGGAGCCGACGTGTCACAGGTCAGCAGGTTCCCATCGGGGTTGTAGTTGATGATCCCGGTCAGCAGGCTTCCCAGCGCCGAGCCGAGTGCGCTGCTGGCGCCCGCCTCGCGCCAGGATCTGGTTCACCAGGGTCGTGAGCTGCGTGATGCTCACGAATGACGGCAGCGAGCCGCTCGTCGAGTACGAGACCAGGCCGGCGTTGCAGCTCGGCGTGACGGTGCCCGTGCTGCGGTCGAGCGCCACGGACGCGGTCGTCGGCGCCACCTGCAGGTCGGCCAGGCCGAAGAGGTTGACGTCGAGCGCCTGCTGCGTCACCGAGTCCGTCACGACGTTGCCGCTCGTGCTGACCGCCGAGTTCGATCCGCCGAGTTGGATCACCAGCGGCTCCACGGCGGAGGCATTGCCACCCGTGAGACCGAGCACCTGGTTGAGGATCCCCGTGATGAGGCCCGTGACCGGCGACGTGCTGTTCGCTGCGTTGAGCTCGCTCAGCAGGCCGCTCAGGACGGAGCACTCGCCGCTGAGCTGGCTGCCACCGGCGACGCTGGTCGGGTTCAGGGCGAGGTTGGCGGGCAGGATCCCGTTCACCGACGTCAGGAGCGACTGGACCGAAGGCGGCAGCGGGCTCGAGTTGGATCCGGCGGAGCCCGAGGCGGCGGGGACGTTGTCGCACAGGCTGAGAGGCGGAGGGCAACGAACCGCCGAGCAGGCTCTGGAGGACTGCGGTCAGGCTCAAGCTGATGGAGGTGTTGGCAAGGTTGCCCGCGCCCGACGCCGTCGGGTTCCCGTTCCCGTCCTCGGAGGCGGAGGCGGTGCCACAGGACACGTTCACGTTGATCAGGCCCGTGTCGATCGGCACGGTGCACGAGCTCGATCCGGTGGGGCTGGCCGTCACGCCGTTGCCCGAAGCCACGGCGTCTTGCGTCGTGGTCGACGCGACGCCGGACAGGGACGAGGACGGGCTCGTGGGACACGGGTTGGTGGAGGACGCGGTCGAGAGGCAGGTGCCTGTCCCCGATGACTCGGCCATGGGCGCGTTGCTGGCGTCGGCCTCGGACCCGCCACCGGCGAATTGGAGGGTGTTGAGGAGATCGAGCGACACGAACCCGCCGTTGGACTGCACGCTCCACTGGTTGCTCTGTGCGCCCGCGCTCGACGACACGGCACCGAGCACCGTCATCGCGACCAGCCCGACCGCGGCGATCCTGATCCGACCCCTCATCCGAAACCCCTCACCGTCCCTCCACGACACGGAGGACTCCTCTTCCTTCGTGGATGAAACGGTGCACTGTGCCCAACCTTGCGCCCGTCTGAGAACAATTCGGGTTGTCAGACCCCCGTGTGGCCCGCATCCGTTGCGTCCACCTCCAGAGGAGGTCAGCGGGGTGACACCGGTCGTCCCGTACTGTGGTCCGGCATGCCCGCGTCCCACGTCGTGCTGCTCCTGTTGGCAGGGCTCGGGGCCGGCATCTTCAACGGGGTGGCCGGGGGCGGCAGCCTGATCTCGTTCCCGATCCTCCTCGGACTGGGCTACCCGGCGCTGACCGCCAACATCACCAACACCATCGGGATCTGGCCGGGCTACCTGGCCTCTGCCGCCGGCTTCCGCCGTGAGATCGGCGACCAGTCCCGCCGGTTGCTCCACCTCACCCCGGTCGCCCTCGCCGGGGGCGTGGCCGGCGCCGCCCTCCTCCTGACCACCTCCACCGAGACCTTCGACGACGTCGTGCCGTATCTCATCCTGGGGGCCGCCGCCCTGTTCGCCGCCCAACCGGCGCTGCGGCGGGCCCTGGACCGGGGCGCCGCCCACCCGCGGGAGCGGACCGTCCTCCTGGTTGTCGGCGTGTTCGCCGCCTCGGTCTACGGCGGCTACTTCGGCGCCGCCATGGGCGTCATGTTCCTCGCCATCCTCGGCCTGGCCCTGCCGCTGTCGCTGGCCCACACGAGCGGCCTGCGCGCGGTGCTCTCCATGATCGTCAACGGCATCGCAGCCGTCGTCTTCCTGATCCACGGCGGGCTGGCCTGGGAGGCCGTGGGGCTGTTGGCCCTCGGCAGCTTGGCCGGCGGCTACGCCGGCGCCCGCCTGGCGCTGGCTCTGCCCGCACCTGCCTTACGGGGAGTCGTCATTGTGATCGCGTTGGGTACCGCCGTGAAACTGCTCATCTGACCGATCAGCTCGCCCGTTTCGTGAAGAGGTGTGGCGACGTCGTGTCGCCAGTCGATTCTCCTCCGATCGGCGCGTGGCAGTCGGCATCCTTCCACGCATCCTCCTCAGTACACAGGCCCGGTCATTTGCAAGACTCACAGCAATGCTGGCGGGGACAGACGTGGCACAGTTCGTGACAGAGGGCTACGTGATACTCCGCGCTGCGTTCCCGCCAGCCGTGGCGGAGCAGTGTCGACTCTCGGCCGCCGACCAGCTGGGGATCGATCTCGAGCGGCCCGAGACCTGGGCGCAACCAGTGGTACGTGGGGTTCCGATCGGTCCGTGTTTCCGCCAGGCGGCGCATTCGCCTGCGTTGCTCGAGGCGATCGCGCAGCTGGTCGAGCCCGATGCGTGGGAGCGCCGGCCGAACCTCGGTGCCTTCGTGGTTCGATTCCCGAGCGAGGACGACCCCGGAGATGCGGGCTGGCACATCGACTCGAGCTTTCAGCCTCCCGGCGACGCCCGCTGGTTCGTCAATTACCGCTCGAAGGCCCGTGCCCTGCTTTTGCTGTGCCTGCTCTCCGACGTCGGATCCGAGGACAGCGCCCAGTCGCCTGATCCCCGGCTCCCACCTCGAGATGGCGAGGCTGCTGACCCCCGCCGGCGAGACGGGCCTCCCCGGTGCCTTCGCCGGTCAGGACTCGCAGATCCCGCTTCCACCGGTGCACCGTCCACCCGTCTTCGCCACGGGCTCCGCCGGCGACGTCTTCGTCTGCCACCCCTTCCTGGTGCACGCGGCCAGCTGGCCCCATCGGGGGAGTCAGCCGCGCTTCTTGGCGCAACCACCGATCGCCATGCCCACCGCATGCAATCTGGACGGGCCGCTCGGAGAGCTGTCCCCGGTTGCGCGGGCGATCCGTCTCGGGAACGAAGAGCACGCGCTCTAGGACGACCTCCCGATCACCGGGATGGGTCACTGCTCGTTCAGGCGCACCGCCTCCAAGACGAGCGCCTTCAACGCAACCTTGGGCGGCTTCTCGCCCTCGAGGAAATCGATGGCGCGCACCGTGCCGCTGTCGAGGCGCCTGTTGAAGAGGTTCTTCGGATCCTTCAGCTGGGCACCCTTCGGAAAGGTCAGCCGCACGGCGTTCTTGAGCATCTCGCCGATGCAGACGATTCCGTCCAGAGACCAGACGGGCACTCCCTCGGGCTTGGAGGGCTTCTTCCACTTCACCTCCTCGACCATGGCCGGACGCACGCCCAGAACGATCGCTCGCAGTTGTGCCAACGTCTCGCCCCGCCAGTCCGTGGCCTTCTCGATGATGACGTCCACTTCCGCCGAAGGATGTCCGGCCATGTCAACCCCGTTCCTGCTGCACCATCACGTCGATGTCGCATCACGAACCGACGCCGACCCACGCTGGAGAGGTCGCTGCGACTCCAGTCACACTGACACACGCCTTCCGCGCCGGCCGCTGGGACTTCTGAGCGCCTCGGGTCAGTCCACCGCCAGCGGATAGGTGCCGGCGACCGCACGCGCCAACTCCCGCCGGGCGGTGCGCCAGGCTTCGTCCGCCTCGCGCAGCGTGACCGGAACCAGCTCGACCCGCGTGCCCGGCGCGCACTGCCCGAGCAGTCCGAGGTCGGCGGACGCGACGACTGCCAGCACGGGATACCCGCCGAGTGTGGCGTGATCCGGGAGGAGCACCACCGGGTCTCCGTCCGGTGGCACCTGCACGGCCCCCGTCACGACACCCTGGGAGTCGATCCCTCCCCCGTCGGTCATGTCGCGCCGCGCCAGTGGCCGGACGCCGCGCAACCGGATGCCCACCCGGTTCGATTCCGGCTGCACCGCGAACTCGGCGCCGGTCAGAGTCGCCATGGCCGAAGCGTCGAACTGCTCAGGGTGTGGCCCGGGCAGGACGCGCAACTGGACCGCCGACGAGGGATCCATGTCCGTGGGGCTGGCGGACTGCAGGTGATCACCCAATGGGGGTGCCCAGGAACCGGCGTGCAGCACCTCGCCGGGGCCGAGCGGGCCCGCCCCGAGTGCGGTCAATTCGATCGGTCGCGCTGCTGCCGAACCACTCGGGACCGAGGAAGCCGCCCGCCACCGCCAGGTAGGTGCGGCACCCCGCCTGCTGGCGACCGACCTCGAGCACCTGGTCCCGCCGCAAGGGAAGCAGGTGGCCCGCGGGTGCAGTCGCGCCGTCGACGTACAGAAGGGGCGCTCCCCCCACGGCGGCCACATGGCACTGGCCGAGGGCGCGCAGCCGGGTGCCGCCTCCCGTCACCTCGATGGTCCCGGCTCCGGGCTCGTTGCCCACCAGCCGGTTGGCCAACTCGAACGACACGGGGTCCGCTGGGCCGGCCGACGGGACGCCCGCGGCGGCCACATGCCGGCGACCCCCATCCTGCACGACCGCCCGGAGGCCCGGGGCGACGATCTCGAAGACGGGGCGCGCCCCTGGCGGCAGTGACCACGAGGGCGCTTCGACCGGGCCCGGCACCACGTCCTCGTCGGGGGCCGCCACGCGCAAACGGACCTGGTCGCCGGGCGCCAGGACCGCGTAGGGCGGACGCGCCGGGGAGAACAGAGGGAAGGCGGTGCGCCCGACGAGGTGCCAGCCTCCGGGTGATGCCGTGGGATAGACGGCACAGTGCCCGTTGGCGAGAGCCACGGAGCCCGGCGGCACCGCAGCCCGCGGACGGGCGCGCCGGGGGACGCCACGCAGCGGGTCGGGCAGGCCGTCCAGATAGGCGAAACCCGGCGAGAACCCGATGACGGAGGCGGTGAACGGCTGCGCCGTGAGGAGTGTCACCACGTCGTCGAGTGCACGGCCGACCAGGGCGGCTACCTCTGAGAGGTCCTCCCCGTCGAAGCGACATGGGAGCGTCACGAGCCGGCCCGGGCGTGTGGCAGCGTGATCCGGCGGGGCCCGACGGGCCACGCCGGTGGCCACGTTCTCTGCGGACTCGCGCAGGGGAAGGAGGTCGCCATCCTCGCCGGTGACGTGCACCAGCACCGTGGCCGCGCCGCTCACCACCTCGACGGCATCGGCCAGGGCCGCGTCTCCCAAGGCTGCGTTCAGCTCCCCGGCCAACAGCCGCGCCGCCGCGGCATCGGTCACTCCGATCAGGAAGGCACGGTCGCCGAGGAGGCGCACCTCCCCGGCAGGGACCGAGTGCGTCACGCAGCCGCGGGCGCGACCACGTCGATCCCCGAATCGGCGAGCGCACGCCGCACGGCGGTGGCGATCGCCACCGCGCCCGGAGAATCGCCGTGAATGCACAGGGTGTCCACCCACAGGGTCAGGACCGAGCCGTTGCGGGCCACCACCGCACCCCGGGCCAGGCTGAGCGCCTGGGCCGCCGCCGCGCCCGGCTCGACCAGGACGGCGCCCGCCGTCGCGCGGTCGACCAACCCGCCGTCGGCGCGGTACATCCGATCGCAGAACCCCTCCTCGCATGCGGTCATGCCGTCGCGCAGCACCATCGCCATGGCGCGGCAGCCCGACGGAAGCACCAACGCCGCGCGCTCACCGACAGTGGCCCGCACGGCGTCCCGAAACGTCTCGTAGACCGCGCCGCCCTTCGCCACTTCCGTGTAGAGCGCGCCGTGCGCCTTCACCGAGGCCACCCTCGTGCGCGCCTTGCGGCAGACGCGGTCCAGCGCGCGCAGCTGCTCGGTCAGCGACGTGCCGAGCTCGCCCCGGTCGATGTCGATCGGGTTGCGCCCGAACCCGCCACGGTCGGGATAGGACGGATGCGCACCGACGCGCACCCCGCGCTCCAGCGCCGCGTCGACGATCTCCGTCATGGACGCGTCATCGCCGGCATGCCCACCGCAGGCGACGTGCACCGACGTCACCAGATCGAGGAGCGCGCGCTCGACCTCGATGTCCGCGGGCTCGGTCGCCTCGCCCACATCGGCATTGAGGTCGATCGTCCGCTTCGGCGTCACGACGTCAGCCCGCCTCGAGCTGATCCACCACGATGCCGTCACGGTAGACGACGCGCTGGTTGCGCCGCGTCGGCACGCGGGTGCCACCGAGGACCGTGCCGGTCATGTTGAGCGGATCCGCCCCGGCCACCACGACCTGCTCGCCGCTCGCCCCTCGGCGGTGCGTCGCCCGCAGCTCGTCGAAGGCGTCGGGGAGCGCGTACTGCTCCCCGGAGAGCCCGGCCACGAAGCGCCCGCCGAGCACCAGCCCGCGCGCCTCCAGGCGACGCAGGGCCCACACGACCTCGCGCCACGGCACCTTGAACGACTCCCGGCTCCACAGTTCCCAGGCGACGATGCCCCAGCGCAGCAGCAATTGCTGCGCCACCGCCTCCGCCAGCGCCTCGTTCCCCGGCAGCAGCACCCCGTCGTCGAGGGCGGGTGCGCCGAGCGCCTCGGGCCCGGGCAGCAACGACCAGCGGCCTTCACCGATGCCGGTCCCCACCGGCGCACGGCGGCGGGCCAGGCGCCCCGAGGGCCGGCGGACCGTGCGCGTCCGCCAGCGGTCCCGGGCAGAGAGCAGGGCGCGCACGGCCGAGAAGGCATCGGCGGTGACCAGCCCGCGCGCCACCAGATCCCAGAGGCCCTCGTCGACCTCGGCCGGGAGCCGGCCCGTCACGGGCGCCAGCTCAGGCCGGAAACAGGCCCCGCGCGTGCGCAGGGCCGCCAGCACGTCGGCGGCGGCGCCGACCTCGGGCTCGGCCGCCGGCACGCCCGCCGCGCACGGCCCGCAGCATGTCCTGGAGGTCGTCACGCAGCACGAACGCGAGCGGGGTCGCGGGCGAGGGCGTCCCGCTGCGGCCGGGCCGCTCGGCACGCGGTGTGAGACGGCCCCAGACGACTTCGCCGGAGAGGCACAGCTCGTCGAGCCAGCGGGCGTCGTACCCGGACACGCGGGCGGGGAGGATCTTGGCTTCCCATTCGGCTGCGGGCGCCTCGATCCCCTGCAACTGCTCGAGGACCTCGAGCAGTCCGGCTCGTCCCTCGACCCGGCTGTCGGGCGCCGCATGCTGCCAGTGGGTGAGGAAGCGGACGTACTCCGCGATCGGCACCGGGTCGACCAGGCCGCGGCGCCGGCTGCGGCTGGCGCCGTGCAGGCGGACCAGCAGGTTGCGCGCGCACCACCGGCCGTCGGGCAGCGCGATGGCCGAGCCCTTTCCCTCCAGGCGGGCCAGCGCGGTCCGGGCCCGCGCCGCCGTCAGGGGTGCCCCCCTCGGCGCGCCGCTCGGCAACGTCCCTTCGGTCACCAGGTCCTCGACGGTCACCGGGCCGGCCAGTTGCAGGTGCCCGGCGACGCAGTCCGCGGCCGCGTCGTCGTCGGTGCCGAGGGCTTCGGCCGCGGCGCGGCGCTCGGTCGCCACCCAGCACCCGTCGAGCAAGGAGGCGCGGCCGTCGGCGGCCAGGGCATCGAACCACTGCGTCCACTCCGCGGTGCGGGCGCGCCGCCACCAGGGAGAGCAGCAGGTCGTGCAACTCGTCTGCGTTGCGCAGGCGCGGGCGCACCTGGTCGAGCACGGCCGCCACGGCCTCGGCGTCGAGCGCGGCGAGTTCCTTGGCCGGGACGGGCAGCCCGTCGGGACCCAGCGCACCCAAGCCGCGCGGCACGGAGAGCGCACGCGTGCGCCGCTCCTCGAGGGGCGCGTCGTCGAGATACGTGAACGGCCGGCCGCTCAGGATGGCGTGGGAGAATGGAGACGGCTCGGAGGACTCCACCGTGTGCACGGCGATGGCGCCGGACTCGACCTGCGACCAGACCTCGACCAGGCCCTCGACCGAGAGCCCCTCGTGGAGGCAGTCGTGCACCGTCTGGCGGGCCAGGACGTGGTCGGGCACGCCGACCGGGCCCGGCGGCGCGTTCTCCTGGCAGGCCGCCAGGCCGGGCCACACCGCCGCCAGCAGGTCGTCGGCCTCCATGCGCTGGAGGTGGATGGGCCGGCGCTTGCCCCCGTTCATGCGGGGCAGCACGAGCGCGCGATTGAGATTCCAGCGCCAGCGGGCGCCGAGCATCGGATGGAGCAGCACGGCCTGGGTCAGGACCTGGGCCGCCTTCTCGCTGCTCAGCATGGACTGCACGTTGGTGAGCGGGAAGCTGTGCTGCGGCCCGAGCGACAGGACGACCGTGTCGTCGTCCGCCGCCGCCTGCAGCTCGAAGTCGAACGAGACGCAGAAGCGCTTGCGCAGTGCCAGCCCGAGCGCCCGATTGATGCGACCTCCGAAGGGCGCGTGAATGATGAGCTGCGATCCCTCGCTGTCGTCGAAGCAGCGCTCGACGACGATGCGCTCGCGGGTCGGCAGGTGACCGAGCGCGGCCAGCCCGGACGCACAGTAGGCGACGACCTGCTGCGCCACCTCGGCCGACACGCCGGCGCGCTCGGTCACCAGACGGCGCGCCCGTCGCCGTCCTGTGCCCGCAGCACGGGCTCGAGCGCGGCGCGCAGGTCGCTCACGGCTTCCGACAGCTCCGCGGTGCGGGCGGGGGCCTCGCCGAGCCAGAAGGGGATGGTCGGGGGCAGGTCCCCGGCATCGTGCACGCGCACCGTGCCCACCTCGACCTTGGCCACCCGCCACGAGTGCGTGCCCAGGAGGAAGATGTCGCCGGCCGTTGCCTCGACCGCGAAGTCCTCATGGACCGAGCCGACCGTCACGCCGTCGGGATCGAGCACCACACGGTAGTCGCCGGTCTCGGGAATGGCACCCCCACCCGTCAGCGCGGCCAGGCGTGCACCCCGCCGGGCGCGTAGGCGCCCGTTGACCGCGTCGAGGTGGAGGTGGGCGCCGCGCCGGCCGCGGCCGGTCTCGATCCCCCAACTGGCCAGTGCCACCACCTCGTCGAAGTCCTGACGCGACAGCTCGGCGTACGGAGCGGCGTGGCGCGTCATCTCCCACATCGCCTCGACGCCGCGCTCGTCGGTGGAGGCGACCTCGGCCACGAGCTGCTGGGTCAGGACGTCGAGCGGGGCGACGGGGGGCTCCAGGAGATCGAGCCGACCCTCCCGCACCGCCGCCAGGAGGGCCGTGCACTCGACGAGCTCGTCGCGCGTGGTCGGGTAGAGCCGGCCGGCCGGCGTGCCGTCGCGGTGGTGGTTGGCCCGGCCCACCCGTTGGAGGAAGGTGCCGATGGCCCGGGGCGATCCGATCTGGCAGACGAGCTCGACGGGGCCGACGTCGATGCCCAGCTCGAGCGAGGCCGTTGCCACCAGGGCGCGCAGGTCGCCGGCCCGCAGGCGCGTCTCGACGATGCGCCGCCGCGCCGCCGAGAGGCTGCCGTGATGCGCGGCGACGAGCAGCGAGGCATCCACGTCGTCGCCGTCCGCCGCCTCGTTCTCCCCGAGGCGCTCCGCCAGCAGATGGGCGACGCGCTCGGCCATCTTGCGCGTGTTGACGAAGACGAGCGTCGTCCGGTGGTGGCGCGTGTGCTCGGCGATCCGGTCGAGGATGTCGGACATCTGCCCGCCGCTCATCACCGCCTCGAGCTCGGTGGACGGGAGCTCAATGGCCACGTCGAGGTCGCGGGCGTGGCCGCAGTCGACGATGACCGTGGGTGGTCGGTCGTCGTGCACGCCGGACAGCAGGCGCGCCACCAGGTCGAGGGGACGCTGGGTGGCCGAGAGGCCGATGCGCTGGAGCGACCCGCCGCTCTCGGTCACCAGTGCGTCGAGGCGCTCGAGGCTCAGCGCCAGGTGGCTGCCCCGCTTGTCGCGGGCCAGCGTGTGCACCTCGTCGACGATGACGGTGCGCACGCCGCGCAACAGCGCCCGCGACGAGGGCGCGGTCAAGAGGAGGTAGAGCGACTCCGGCGTCGTGACGAGCAGGTCGGGCGACTGCCTCTTCATGGCGGCCCGCTCGGCCGCCGGCGTGTCCCCCGTGCGGATGGCCACGCGCAGGGCCGGGTCGGCGTAGCCGAGTCGGGCCGCCTCCTCGCGGATCTCGGCCAGGGGGACGTGCAGGTTCTCGTGCACGTCGACGGCGAGCGCCCGCAGCGGGGAGATATAGAGGACCTCGGGCGTGCCCCGGCGCGCTTCGGCGCTCCCTCCTGGGCCGCCCGGTAGGCGGCGTCGATGGCGACGAGGAACCCCGTCAGCGTCTTGCCCGACCCGGTGGGCGAGGCCACCAGGACGTCGCGACCCGCCGCGATGTGAGGCCAGGCCGCCGACTGGGGCGGCGTCGGTCCGGACGGGAAGCGACGGGCGAACCAGCCGGCGACGGCCGGATGGAAGAGCGACTCGGGCCCAGTGGATGCAGGAGGAGCGTCGGGCACCCCCCTATTCCACCAGGATGCAGTGACGCCTGCGCCACGCCGATGACCGAGGCCGGCCGCCGGAACCGCTCAGGCGGAGGAAGGGCGGCGGCCCCAGCAGGAGATCATCGGCGGTTGGGCCAGGTCCAGGAGGCCTGCCTGCACATTGGCCAGGTGCAGGGCGATCTCGTCCTCCGTGGCGATGCCGTGGTCCAGCAGCTGGTCGCGGACGAGGGCGATCGTCGCCGACTCGAGGGCGTTGCAGGCCGGATCGCTCACCGGGAAGGCGGCGTCCGCCGCCACCTGGACCAGCCCGACCTCGCGCAGACGCCGGGGCAGCGAGCGCCCGTAGGCCAGGTCGACGCCGCGCTCGGCCAGCAGGGTGCGGAAGCCGCGCCGGATGCGGTTGGCCAGCTGCTGGGGCGGTCCGGTCTCCTCCAGGCAGCTCAGCGGCTGCAGTGCCGGGTCGGCGTCCTCGACCAGCATGACCCCGCCCGGGCGCAGGGCGGCCGCCATGGAGGCGAGGGCGTCGTCCCGCGCCGGCACGTGGACGAGGACGAGGCGGGCGTGGACGAGGTCGAAAGGGCCGGCCGGCGGCGGGCCGGCGGCCACGTCGTGCTCGAGCACCTCGACGTTGGGCGCCACGGCCCCGCTCGCCCACGAGAC
The DNA here is from genome assembly GCA_963843365.1 of uncultured Acidimicrobiaceae bacterium. Lineage (GTDB taxonomy): Bacteria > Actinomycetota > Acidimicrobiia > Acidimicrobiales > RAAP-2 > Bog-473. Next base: position 1,213,291 of record CAWJKG010000002.1, read on the forward strand.
GTTGATGTCGGTGGCCAGCACCCGGCCCTCGGGCCCGACGCGGTCGGAGAGAAAGGACACCACGGACGTCCCGCCCGCGCCCACCTCCCAGCACCGCCACCCGGGGGCGAGCCCGAGGCCCTCGAGGTGACGGAACGTGGCCGGGTCGAACAGCGTGGCGAACGCCGTGAACCGGTCCATCGCCTCGGGGGCGTCGTTGGAGAGCAGGTAGCGGCCCGCGCTCACGACGATCCGGCGGTCATGACACCGGCGTGGTCGCGGCGGCGAGGTCGTGTGAGGTGCCCACGTAGCGATCGAGCACGGCGGCCACCTCGGCGCGGCCCTCCTCGATCAGCGTCGCCGTCCCCGAGAAGTCGCGGTACTGGCCCGACGGGCTCGCCCCCGCCGCTGAAGACGACGACCTCGACGCCGGGTGGCAGCGCGGCCAGCTCGCGGATGAAGCGGGCGTGGATGGCGACGAAGAACGCCGTCAGCTGCGCCTCGATCGGACGGCGCGGCGCCCGTGGGTGGTAGTGCAGCGGGCCGCACAGCAACACGTAGATGCGGTCGCACCCCGCGGCGATCGCCTGGCTGATCGGCACGTTGTTGACCACGCCGCCGTCGACCAGCAGGTCGCCGCCGATGACGACGGGCGGGAAGATGGACGGGATGGCCGACGAAGCCAGGATCGCCTCGACGGCAGGGCCGTGGCCGATCCAGCGCTCGCGGCCGTCGGTCAGCGACGTGGTCACCACCTCGATCGGGATGGTGGCATCCTCGAGGTTCTCGTAGTCGATGCCCGCCTCGATGATGGCCCGCAGGCCGGTGTTGGCATGGACGGCGGGGCGCTTCTGGAAGAAGGCCCACGGACCATCGAGCGGGCCGCGGGGGAAGATGTCCGTTCCCTTCACGGCACGCCAGATGTCGGCCATCCGCTCGGCGTTGTCGAGGGTCGGGTTCCCCGCGTAGGAGGCACCGTTGATGGCGCCGACCGAGGCGCCGAAGACGCGATCGGCGCGGATGTCGCGCCGGATGAGCTCCTGGAGCATGCCGACCTGGACCGCGCCCCGGCTGCCGCCACCCGCGAGGACGAACGCCGTGCGCTCCGGTGCGCGCAGATGGCCGTCGGCCAGGTGGCGGCGCGCGGTCCATCGGGCGCGCAGGCGCTCGGTGAGGCCCGGGGAGGGCGCACCGGCGAAGAGGTTGGCGTCGGTCACGACGCGCCGCCCGGAGGTTCGGGCGGATAGTGGCCGCGGGCCTGCTGGCGGTCCCGCCACGCCTTGCGCCCCGCGATGTCGTGGCGCACGGCCCACAGGATCACGATGACCACCAGCGCGAGCATCGCCACCACGAAGGCCCCGAAGATGACGAAGAAGGCCGTATTGCCGGCCGACGCCAGCAGGAGCGCGGATGCCATTCCGTCTCAGGGTAGAGGAGTGTCACACCCCCTGGGCACACTGCCCCGATGGTCCTCGTCGCCCCCCGCCCGCTGCTCCGGCCCGACCCCGCGGGTGACGTGCCGGCCGACGGTGGCACCGGGGCGGACGTCCTGGCCCGGCTGCGCGCTGACGCCGGGGGCAGGCCCCGCTTCGACCCCGGGCTGGCGGGCGGGCTGCGGGCCTGGCTGGAGGATGCCGCCTACGAGGTGGTGGCGGCGCGGGGCGAACAGGCGGCGCCCCTCGTCCTGGGGCCGCGCCAGCTGCTCGGCTCACCCGGGGAGCCGGGCGGCGAGGGTGCACCGCGCCATCAGCTCCTCGTGCCGCGGCTGGTGCACGTGCTGTTGCGCCAACTCGTCCAGACCGGCGACATCGAGCATCCCCTGGCCGACGCGCTCGACGCGCTGCGGGCGTCGGGCGACGCTGCGGAGGCACGGGAGATCGAGGCCTTGCCGGAGACGGAGCGGGCGACCCTGGGCGAGACGCTGGCGCTGCACGCCCGCCACCTGCCGCGCACTCGTCCCCCGCTTCGCCCCGGGGTGGATGCCGCGCACCAACGACCGGGTCGCCATCCCGCTGGCCGGCGGCCGGATCATGCTGCACGGGACGTTCGACCTCGTGGTGGGATTGCCCCGGCCGCGCACCGCGTCACTCTGCGCGCTGGGCCTGTCCACCGGCGGGCCCTGGGCGACGGCGCGCCGCTCCCTGCACTACCTGTCGCTGCTCGAGACGCTGCGCAGCGGCACGCCCCCCTTCCGGCTGGCGCTGCTGGAGTCCGGGACGGGCCGCTACGGCGTGGAGGACGTCCGCGAGGAGCACCTACGGGCGATCGCCTCGCACATCGCCGCCTGGCTCCCCGGTGGGGCGGCGAACGGAGCGCGGCATGGGTGACCGTCATGGATGACCGGCTCATGGAGGCGTTGCTCAAGCCGAGCACCGCACCCGACCCCGCGCTGTGGGCCCGCGCGCTGCGCGAGGCGAAGACGAAGCTGGCCGGCCTGGCCGTGCGCCGCGCCGGCGGCACCCGTTTCCGCGTGACCGACCACGAGGTCCGGACCGCCTTCGCCGAAGTCCACGGCACGGGCGCGGAGGACGGCACCGAACCCTTCGCCTGGTCCGCCCGCACTGCACGGCGCTCCCTCGGCGTGGCCGCCGTCCGCCTGCTGGCCGACGGGTCGGCCCGCTCCCCCCAGGAGGCGGTGCGGTGCCGGATGGCCGAGTCCTCGCGCTGGGTGCGGGAGGGCAGCTCGTCCGCCACCCAACTCGACCGCTGGCTCGACGCCCTGCCGCCCGCCGGCCGCTCCGCCGTGGGTGCGGAAGCGGTGACCTGGGCCACGCGCCTGTGGTGTGCGCTCGACTGGTCCTCCTTCGCCGCGCCGCCGGTCATCGGACGCGACCACTGGTGGGACAGCCCGCACTCCGCGCTGCTGGCGCTGCGCGGACGGGCCGACGTCCGCACGCGCCCGGCGCGCACCTGGTGGTGCTGTCGGGCCCGCGGCGGGGCTCCGTCCGGGCCGAGCTGGCGCTCGTGACCCTGGTGGAGTCGCTGCGCGCCCGCGGGGGCGAGGTCCCCGGCCGCGTCGTCGGGTGGTGGCCCGACTCGGGCCACCTGGTCCGGGTCGAACCCGAGCCGGCAGCCGTCACGCTGGGGGCGGAGGCGGTGGAGCTGGCGCTGGGCGGAGGAGCCCCGTTGCGTACGGCCGCCTGAGGCGCCGCCTGGGTCATCTATCGTTGGTCCCCCCATGGCGACCCGCGACGACATCAGGAACGTGGCCATCGTGGCGCACGTCGACCACGGGAAGACCACCCTGGTCGACGCCCTGTTGCGCCAGACCGGCGCCTTCGGCGCCCACCAGGAGCTCACGGACCGGGTGATGGACTCGGGCGACCTCGAGCGCGAGAAGGGCATCACCATCCTGGCCAAGAACACCGCCGTGCGCTGGGGCGGCGTCAAGATGAACATCGTCGACACGCCGGGCCACGCCGACTTCGGCGGCGAGGTCGAGCGCGGCCTGACGATGGTCGACGGCGTCCTCCTCCTCGTCGACGCCTCCGAGGGACCGCTGCCCCAGACCCGGTTCGTCCTGCGCAAGGCGCTCGAGGCGCGGCTCCCCGTCGTCCTCGTGATCAACAAGGTCGACCGGGCCGACGCCCGCATCGCCGAGGTCGTGCACCAGGTGGAGGAGCTCTTCTTGGACCTCGACGCCGACGAGGACCAGATCGACTTCCCGATCCTGTACGCCAACGCCCGGGCCGGCTGGGTCAGCACGGACGCCGGCGTCGAGGGCGTCAACGTCGAGCCGCTCTTCGAGGCGATCATCTCGCACGTGCCCGCCCCGTCCTTCGACCCGGCGGCCGGGACGCAGGCCCTCGTCTGCAACCTGTCGGCCTCCCCCTATGTGGGCCGCCTGGCCATCTGCCGCGTGCACAACGGCACGCTGGAGAAGGGCAGCACCGTGGCCTGGTGCCGACTCGACGGCAGCATCGAGCGGGCGAAGGTCACCGAGCTGTACGTCACCGAGGCGCTCGATCAGGTGCCGGCCGAATCGGCCGGCCCCGGCGAGATCGTGTCGGTGGCGGGCATGGCCGAGGTGACCATCGGCGAGACGCTGGCCGATCCCGACAACCCCGTCGCCCTCCCCGCCATCACCGTCGACGAGCCCAGCCTGGCCATGACGATCGGCATCAACACGTCGCCGCTGTCGGGCGCGGACGGCACGAAGCTGACCGCCCGCCTGCTCAAGGCGCGGCTGGACGCCGAGCTCGTGGGCAACGTGGCCATCCGGGTGGCGCCGAGCGAGCGCCCGGACATGTGGGAGGTGCTCGGCCGCGGGGAGCTGCAGCTGGCCGTGCTGGTCGAGACGATGCGGCGGGAGGGTTTCGAGCTCACCGTCGGCAAGCCGCAGGTCGTGACGCGCGACGATCGACGGCAAGCTGCACGAGCCGGTGGAGCGGGTCAGCATCGACGTGCCCGACGAGTATCTCGGCGTGGTGACCCAGCTGCTCGCCCTGCGCAAGGGCACCATGCTCGAGATGGTGAACCACGGGACGGGCTGGGTGCGCTTCGACTACCGGGTCCCCGCCCGCGGCCTGATCGGATTCCGCACCGAGTTCCTCACCGAGACCCGCGGCACCGGGATCCTCCACCACGTGTTCGACGGCTGGGAACCCTGGCACGGCGACCTGCGCACCCGGCGCAACGGCTCCATGGTGGCCGACCGCCGCGGCATCACCACGACATTCGCCCTCGATGAACCTGCAGGAGCGCGGGACGCTGATCATCGGGCCGGCCGAAGAGGTCTACGAGGGCATGATCGTCGGCGAGAACGCGCCGGGCAGAGGAGATGGACGTCAACCCGACGAAGGAGAAGAAGCTCAACAACATCCGCTCGTCGACGGCGGAGGAGTTCGAGCGGCTGACGCCGGCGATGGCCTTCTCGCTCGAGCACGCCCTGGAGTTCATCAGCGAGGACGAGTGCGTCGAGGTCACGCCGACGGCGGTGCGGCTGCGCAAGGTCGTCCTCGACCAGGCCACGCGCGGCCGACAACGCAGCCGGGCCCGGGACGCGGCCCAGCGCGAGCAGGCGTCGAAGGGCTAGTCGGTCCGACGGCGGAAGGGTGGGGGAAGGCGCATGGTGACGGCACGCAACGAGGGCTTCGACCACATGACCATCGTGGTCACCGACCTGCCGGCCGCGAAGCGCTTCTTCGGGCTGCTCGGCTTCGAGGAGAGCCTGGCCGTGGTGGCGTCGGGCGAACGGGTGGCCGACTACATGGGGATCCCCGGGTGGGAGTCCGACCACGTCACCCTGGTGCTCGAGGGAGCCGAGGTGCACCAGGAGATTCAGCTCCTCGCCTTCCACCAGCCGCCCGTCGTGGTGGACGGCGGGGCGGGCACGCTGGACCGGACCGGGTTCAACCACGTGTGCTTCCGGGTCAACGACATGAACGCCATGCTCGAGCACCTGGCGGCGAACGGGATCACGCCCCGCAACGACGTCCTCGACTACCACAGCCGCAAGCTCGTGTTCCTGGACGGGCCCGGCGTCGTGGTCGAGCTGGCCGAATGGGCCGGCAGATGAGTCGGCCGCCCGGGGGTGCTCGCGTAGCATGATCAGCCTGCACCGCCCGGAGGGATGGCAGAGCGGACGAATGCACAGCTCTTGAAAAGCTGCGAGGCGCAAGCTTCCGTGGGTTCGAATCCCACTCCCTCCGCTCGGGCATCTCCCGCCGGTCGGCGCCCCGCGGCGCCTGGCCGTCAGGCGGACGCGCGGGCGCAGCCGAAGAAGCCGCGCTTCTTGATGAGCTCCGCCACCTCGGGCGGCACCATGGACTCCCACGCGTCGTCGCCCGCCGCGATGCGCTTGAGGACATCACGGCTGAAGATGGGCAGGAAGCTTTCGCAGTAGTTGTCGAGGGGCACGAAGCTCCCCCGGTTGGCCAGGTAGTCGTACAGCGGCCGGACCACGCCGTCGACGTGCAGGTTGTCGACGGTCTCGAGCTCGTCGCCCGTGGCGCGCCGCAAGGGGTAGATGTAGAGCTTGAGATCGTTCTTGAAGAGCCGGCCGAAGCTCTCGAGGATGCCGCCCTGCAACTGGGCGTGATTCTGCTCGTCGAAGAGGTCGATCAGGCTGGGGACGCCCATCACGATGCCGATGCGCTCGCTCGTGCGCTCGGACAGGAAGGCCGCCAGGCGGTAGTAGTCGAAGTAGTCGGAGATCATGGTGGTCAGCCCGCACGCGGCGAGCAGCTCCGCCCGGGCGAGGAAATCGCGCCGGTCCACGTCGTCGCCCCCGGCGAGCAGGTTGCGCATGGTGAGCTCGGCCAGGGTCAGGACGGTCTTGCCCTCGACGGCGGGGTCGGCCTCGAACTTGGCGCGTGCGCACTCGAGCATGTCGAGGTTGACCACCGTGGTGGGCCGGAAGCTCCCCCGCTCGACGAGCACCGCCTTCTTGCGCAGGACTTCGCTCGGCTGGAGCACCTCCTTGTCGGGACTGAACATGGCGACGCCGCTCAGTCCGAGCTGCACCAGCTGCAGGGCCACCAGCCTGTTGTCGACGTTGCGGAACTCGATGCCCCGGAAGCGGATGAGGTCGATCTCCATCCGGTCGGTGCTCAGCCGGTCGAGCAGGCTCTCGACGAGCCTCTCCGGCTCGTGGTGCTCGAAGAAGGCGCCGTGCAGGAGGTTGACGCCGACGATCCCGAGCGCCTCCTGCTGCAGCGCCGCCTCGACGTCGAGCAGGCGCACGTGGAGGACGACCTGGCTCGGCTCGTCGTGGGGATGGGCCTGGAACTTGACACCCATCCATCCGTGGCACTCGTTGCCGCCGCGGAAGCTGCGGGCCACGACGGTGTCGGCGAAGGCGAAGAAGGAGGTGTCGTCCCCGCGCCGATCGCTCAACCGGTCGATGTTGAGCGCGTACTCGTGGTCCAGCATGGCCTGGAGCCGCGCCTCGGACACATAGCGGTCCACCTCGCCGTACACGGCGTCGCTGACCGCCATGTCGTAGGCGGAGATCGTCTTGGCGATGGTGCCGGCCGCGCCGCCCACCCGGAAGAACCATCGGGCCACCTCCTGGCCCGCGCCGATTTCGGCCACGGTCCCGTACCACCGTGGGTCGAGGTTGATCCGCAGGGCCTTCTGGTGGGTGTCCGCGTGGTGGGAGTCGACCGAGGGGCCCGCGCCCACGAAGTTCGTCACCGGCCGAATGCGGCGGCAGGGTGCCCGTCCATGGCGACAGTCCTAACAGACCATGGCAAACGGATGGCTACGGCCGTGTGAACTCTTCCCGCCGCCGCAGCGGCAGCCTGTCGGGGGCCGGACGAATTCCCACCGGCCGCACAACAGTGACTCCACGTTCGCCGTTTCGTTCCGACACATTGCAGAACGGACGTACGAGGCAGAGAGGCGGTCCTGATGGCGACGACCAACCCCACGGGCAAGGCGATCCTGCGGGCATCGCTGGCGCTGTTCCGGCAGGACCGGCAGATGATCTGGCTCCCGGTCATGGCGACGGTGACCGCGGTGATCGCGTTCGCCGTCATCGCCGGACCGATCGGCCTGGCCCTCGGGCGCAACGGGATCGGCATCGTCGTGGCGCTGGCCTGCGGTTCCGTGGTGGCGACCGCGGCCACCGTGATCTTCAACGTCGCGCTCGTCTTCGCCGCCACCGACCGCATCGAGGGCCGGACACCGACCATCGGTGGGTCGCTGGCCCAGGCCTGGGGGCGGCGCAACGTCATCTTCAGCTGGGCCATCCTCTCCGCGGTCGTGGGGACCGCCATCCGCATGCTGGAGCAGCGGCTCGGTCTGGTGGGCCGCCTGATCGGGGTCGCCGGCGGCCTGGCCTGGGCGGTGGCGACGTTCCTCGTGATCCCGGTCCTCGCCTTCGAGAACGTCGGGCCCATTGAGGCCATCAAGCGCTCCTCCTCCATCCTCAAGGCGCGCTTCGGCACCATCGCCCGGGGCGGGTTGCGCTTCGGCCTCCTGTTCCTCGGCCTGTCCCTCGCCGCGGTGGCGGTGCTGGCGCTGGGCGTGGTCTGCATCGCCAAGAACGCCTGGGTGGTCGGGGTTCCCGTCGCCCTCATCGGGTTCGTGCTCCTGATCGGCATCTCCATGTACGCGCAGGCGGCCGGCATGTACATGCGCACGATCCTCTACCGCTACGCCACCGATCAGCCCATTCCCGACCTGGGGGTCGACGTCGGCGGCGCGTTCGGCACCCGCTGACCACACCGGGAACCGGCCCGCCCGCACCGCGGCCGGTGCACCCGGCCCGAAGCGTCCTCGGAACCGCGGGCTAACCTCGCAGCGCTCCGGGGAGCGGCGCCGCCTGGCAGCACTCCCCGCCGCAAGCTCGACCGACCAGGGGGTGGCGCGTGGCAGACATGAAGGCCGTGCAGGTGACCCGTCACGGGCCGCCCGGTGAGGTCCTGTCGGTGCAGACGGTGCCGCGTCCCGAGCCCGGGCCCGGGGAGGTGCGGGTCGAGGTACGTGCGGCGTCCTTGAACTTCAACGACATCGACCGCTGCATGGGCAACCTGGTCTCCGTGCCCACCCCCCCGCCGTTCACGCTGGGCATGGACGTCTGCGGCGTGGTGGACGCCGCCGGCGCGGGGGCCGAGTCCTGGCTGGGCCGGCGCGTCGTCGCCATCACCAAGAACGCGCTCGGCGGCATCGCCGAGTACGCGATCGCAGACGCCATTTCGGTGTTCGAGGCGCCACCGGAGTTCGACGACGCCGAGGCCACCGCCTTCCTCCTGTCGTTCCAGACCTCCCACCTCGCTCTCTTCAGGCGCGGGCGCCTGCAGGCCGGCGAGACGCTGGTCGTGCACTCGGCCGCCAGCGGCCTGGGCACCGCCGGGATACAGCTGGGCAAGGCCGCCGGCGCGCGGGTCATCGCCGTCGCCGGCGGTCCGGAGAAGGGCGCCCTCTGCGCCTCCCTGGGGGCCGACCTGGTCATCGACCACACGGCCGAGGACTTCGTCGAAGCGGTGCTGGTGGCGACCGGCGACGCGGGCGCCGACGTGGTCTACGACCTGACCGGCGGTGACTTCGTGGAGCGCTCCTGGCGCTGCACGGCCCACGGAGGCCGCTACCTGGCGGTCGGTTTCGCCGACGACGACGCCAACGGCATGACGGGCCGTCCCCTCCGCATGGCCTGCATCGGGAACATCGACATCGTGGCCGTCATGGTGGCGTGGGCCGACGCCGTCGACCCCGCCATGCGGCGCTTCGGGTTCAACCCGTTCGGCCGCGACGTGGCGGACGAGATCCACACCGACCTGCTGCGCCTGGCCGCGGCCGGGTCGATCAGGCCCGCCATCGGCCGGCGGGTCCCGATGGAGGAGGCCGGGCGGGCACTCGAGGAGCACGTGGCCCGGCGTTCGCTGGGCCGCACCGTGGTGGAGGTGCGGTGACGACCGCCCGATGACCATGAGCACGGTCGAGTTCACCTGGCGCGACTCCGAGCTGCGCAGCCGCCCGCTGCGCGCCCTCAACTGGGCCGGCGCCCGGCTGGCCCGGGTCGGGCCGGAGCTCCCGTCGCTGCGGCCGTCCTCGGTGACGGCCGCCGCGGTCAAGCAAGCCGGCGCAGACGACTTCGGCAGCGACTCCTACCGGGAGCCCCTGGAGGTCTACCTGACGGCCTGCGAGGACGAGGCCGAGCTCACGACGTTCGGACGGCTGCTCGTCTCCAAAATGCTCTCCGGCGCGCTGGCCAACCGCATTGCGCTGCAGCGTTGGTCGGTCGCGCACCCCGCGGTGCGGGACGAGCGCATTGCGCGCCCGTGGATCATCGTCGGCCTTCCCCGGACGGGCACGAGCCTCCTCTCCATTCTGTTGGGACTCGACCCGGTGGCCCGCCCCCTGCTCCAGTGGGAGGCGGCCCACCCCGTCCCCCCCGCCAGCCTGGAGGAGGCGGCGGAAGACCCGCGCATCGCCAAGTCGGCCAAGGACCTCGACGGCCTCATGAAGCTCAACCCGCCGCTCAAGGCCATGCACCCCTTCGGCGCCACCGTCGCCGAGGAGTGTGTGGCGCTCTTCATGTACGACGTCCGCGCGCTGGCGCTCGAGACCCAGGCCCATGTCCCCACGTACGCCCGCTGGCTGGAGCAGGCCGACATGGCGCCGGCCTACGCCCAGCACCGGCTCGCCCTCCAGACGCTGCAGTCGCGCCAACCCACCGAGCGCTGGATCCTCAAGACGCCCAACCACCTGTGGCACCTCGACGCCATGCTGGCCGCCTACCCCGACGCACGGGTGATCTGGACCCACCGGGACCCCGGTCCCGTCGTGACGTCGCTGGCCAGCCTGGCCAACGCGGGCCAGCGCGTCCTGACCAGCCGTACGGACCCCCGGCCCACGGCCGAGGAATGGAAGCGCAAGTGCGCCTTCGCGCTCGGTTCGGCCATGGCCTTCGACGAGCAGGCAGGTGCCGGCTGGTGCCAGCACCTGCACTACGAGACCCTGGTGGCGGACCCCGTCGACGCCGTGCGGCGGCTCTACGCCGCCTTCGGTGAGGAGGTGGGCCCGCTCCACGCCCGCCGGATGGAGACCTACCTGCAGGACCGGCCCCAGGACGCCTTCGGCCGGCACCGCTACGACCCCGCCGACTTCGGCTGGACCTACGCCGGCCTGGCCGAGGAGTTCGCCGACTACACGGAGCGCTATCAGATCGCGACCGCCGACCGGTCGTGAGCCCGGCCCTCAGCTGCCGCAGAGACTTGCGATCCGCGGATTGCTAATGTGCCCAAACAGGAACGTGTTCTAAAGTTTTCGTAAGGAGTCCGGACGGTGCCCCGAACGGGGCCGCTCCGGTGGACAGGGGGTTGGGATTGATGAAGCGGGTCACCGGTTTGCGGACCCTGGGGGCGCTCGTGGTGCTCACGGCGCTGACGGCGGCGGGAGCAGTGCTCGTCACACCCGGGGTGGGCGCGGCGGCGACGTCCTCCTCCACGTTCGGCACCCTCCCCTCGCCCTGCGGCAAGGGACACGCCACGGGTGCCACCGACACGGGTGTCACCAACACGACCATCAACATCGCCTACGGCGACGACCGCGGCTTCTCGGGGCTCCCCGGCCTCGACCAGGAGATGGGCGACGCCGTCAAGGACATGATCTCGTGGTGCAACGCCCAGGGCGGCATCGACGGGCGCAAGCTCGTGGGCGACTACGGCAACGCAGCCGTGACCAACGTCGGGTCCGTGGTGACGCAGGAGTGCAAGCAGGACTTCATGCTCGTCGGCGAGGGTTTCGCCCTCGACGGGTCCGCCGAGCAGACCCGCCTCGGCTGCAACCTGGCCGCCGTGCCGGGCTTCACCGTGGCGGCGGTGGTGGCGAACGCGTACGAGATGTACCAGGCGTCCCCCAACCCGGCCAACGCCAGCCCTGTGTCCAGCGCGTACCAGGCCGAGAAGCTCTTCGGGAAGAAGACCCAGAAGGTCGGCGTGTACGGCTCCACGCTGTCCACCCAGGAGCAGTCGACCAACAAGGCGATCCAGGCCTTCACGACCGCCGGCTGGAAGTTCATTCCCGGCTGCGTCGCCAACATCGACTACAACGGCGAGGCGAACTACACGCCCTTCGTGCAGAAGCTCCAGAGCTGCGGTGCGCAGATCATCTTCAACGACGCCACGCCCGGGAACACCCTGTACGGCGCGTTCGAGGCCGAGAACCAGATCGGCTACGACCCCATCTGGGTGATGGACTCGGGTGCCTACACGTCCGCCTTCGCCCAGTGGAACACCGAGGGGCTGGCCAACAACGTGTACGTGCGCCTGTCCTACGAGCCGCTCGAGGCGTCCAAGGTCGTGCCCGCCGTCGCCCAGTACCTCTCCATCGTGAAGAAGTACGGCGGCCTGACCTCGCAGCTGGGCGAGCAGGCCACCTCGTCCTTCCTCCTGTGGGCCACCGAGGCCAAGGCGTGCGGCTCCACCCTGACGCGCCAGTGCATGATCAACCACCTGGCCAAGGTCACGAACTGGACCGGCGGCGGTCTGAACGCCTCCGGCAACCCGGCCAAGAACATTCCGCCGAACTGCGGCCTCCTGATGAAGCTCGACGGCACCAAGTGGGTGCAGGCCTACCCCAAGAAGCTCGGGACGTTCGACTGCTCCTCCAAGTACGTCGTCGCCAACACGGGCTCGGTCATCGGCACCACGTTGAACGCCCAGGGCTACGCCACCCAGTACGCCACCTCCTCGACCCTCAAGCCGCAGGGGTGACCGCCCAGAACGCCAGCCTGCCGGCCGCCTGACCTGAGCGACGGGAGCTCCGGCCATGCACCTGTTCCTCACGTACACCATCCTCGGGCTGGTCACCGGCGCCGTCTACGGCATCGCGGCCTCCGGCCTGGTGCTCACCTATACGACGTCGGGCATCTTCAACTTCGCCCAGGGCGCCATGGCGATGCTGGCCGCCTTCACCTACTGGCAGTTCCGCTACGGGTGGAACTGGCCGGCGCCGCTCGCGCTCTTCGCGGTGCTCGTGGTCCTGGCCCCGCTGCTGGGCATGGTCCTCTACGTCGGCATCATGCGGGGTCTCCGCCAGACGTCGGACGTGACCAAAATTGTGGTCACCATCGGCATCATGCTGGGGTTGATCGCGCTGGCGCAGTGGATCTGGAGCCCCGGCGTGCCGCGCACAGACGGCCTCTTCTTCGGCAACACGGCCAAGTTCAAGGTGCTGGGCGTCTACGTCACCGACCACGAGGCCATCGCCCTGGGCTGCGGCGTGCTCATCGCCGTCGGGATCCGCCTGCTCTTCACGAGCACCCGCACCGGCGTCGCCATGCGGGCGGTGGTCGACAATCCCGCCCTGCTGCAGCTCAACGGTGGACGGCCCGAGAGGCTGGCCGCGTTCTCGTGGGCCCTCGGCGGCGCGCTGGCCGCACTGGCCGGGATCCTCATCACCCCCATCAGCGGCGGCACCCTGGACGTCCACGTCCTGACGCTGCTGGTGCTCGACTCCATCGCGGCGGCCATGTTCGGGCGCTTGCGCAGCATCTGGCTGACCTTCGCCGGCGCGCTCGTCCTCGGACTCGCCAGCACCTACGTCCTGGGTTACTTCCCGGAGTCGTGGTCCTGGGCGTCCAACTTCCGCATCGCGCTGCCGATGATCATGCTCTTCGTGGTCCTCATCGTGCTGCCGCAGGACCGTCTGCGCGGGGCGACGCTGCTGCGCACCCGGGAGCGGTTCACCGTGCCCACCATGCGCTCCGCCGTCACCTGGGGCGCCATCCTGCTCGCGATCGTCCTCCTGCTCGAACCCATCATGGGGAGCAGCGACATGGGATCGCTGACCGTCGGGATCATCTACGGGATCATCGCCCTGTCCCTGACGCTGCTGACCGGCTACGCCGGTGAGATCAACCTGGCGCCGGTCTCCTTCGGCGCCATCGCCACCATCATTGTGTTCCACCTCGGCCTGTCCGGGACGGGCACCGCCCAGCGCATCACGTTCTGGGGGCTCCTGCTCGGCATGGCGGTGACGGCCGTCGTGGGAGGTCTCATCGCGCTCCCCGCCCTGCGCCTGCGCGGGCTGTACCTGGCCCTGGCCACCCTGGCCTTCGGCGTCTTCGTCTCCGACATGATCATCGCCGACATCGCACCACACGTCCTCCCCATCTTCCACCTGAACTACTCGATCTTCCCCAACGGGACGCTGCAGATCCCTCCGCTCAAGCTCGGCCCCATCGACCTCAGCTCGTCCAAGACGTTCCTGACGACGGCGACATGCATCTTCATCCTCGTCGGCATCGGCCTCATCGCCCTGCGCCGGAGCAACTACGGACGGCGACTGACGGCCATGAAGGACAGCCCGGCCGCGGCGGCGACCCTCGGGCAGAACCTGATCAAGCTGAAGCTGTCGGTGTTCATGATTTCGGCGGCCATCGCGGGGCTCGGTGGCGTTCTGCTGTCCAGCGCGTCGGTCAGCGTCAACGCCGACACGTTCATCATCTTCGTGAGCCTGGCCCTCGTCATGCTGACGGTCGTGGGGGGAGTCGGGAGCGTCGCCGGTGCGCTCATGGGCGGCATTTTGGCCGGGACCGCCTTCCAGGCCCTCACCTCGACGTTCTCGAACCTCAGCACGGACGCCGGCGGCGGCGGCTTCTGGAGCGTGATGGCCAACCTCTCGCTGGTGGCACCGGCGCTGGTCGGCATCAGCCTCGGCCGCAACCCGAGCGGGGCGGTCCCCGACATCGTGGCCCGCTACAAGCCGCTCTGGCAGACCAAGAGCGTGCTCGCCCTCGGGCTGTTGGCGGAGATCGTGGCCTACCTCCTCGTGCTCACCAAGGTGATGGGGAACTGGTGGCTCGTGCTGGCCACGGCGGCCATCGCGGTCGTCACGCCCGGCGTGGCCCGGCTCGTGAATCCGGAGGCCTTCCGCGACCCCGCCAAGGCCGTGGCCCCGGGCGCACCGACGCCCGCGCCGGTCGAGCGCGGAACCGCTCGTGGAAGGTGTCGCCGATGCCCGCGCTTGAGGTCTCCGACGTCTGCGTCGCCTTCGGAGGGGCCCAGGTCCTGAGCGACGTCTCGCTGACCGTGGCCGAACGGGGCGTGACGGGACTCATCGGGCCGAACGGCGCAGGGAAGACGACGCTCTTCAACGTCGTCAGCGGCCTGCTCTCGCCCAAGTCAGGACGGGTCGCCATCGACGGGCACGACGTGACGAAGGCGGGACCGGCCCGGCGGGCGCGCCGGGGGCTGTCGCGCACCTACCAGCGACTCGAGCTCTTCACCTCGCTCACGGTGCGCGACAACATCCAGGTGGCGGGCGAAATCCGCAACACCTGGGGACGGCGCGGCCGGATCGACGTCGGGGCGGAGACGGACCGGGTCATTGAGCTGGTCGGCCTCGGTGACGTGGCCGACCGCGAAGTGAGCGAGCTGCCGACCGGACGGGCCCGGGTGGTCGAGGTGGCGCGGGCCCTGATGACCCAACCCAAGGTCCTGCTCCTCGACGAGCCGGCCTCGGGGCAGACCGAGCAGGAGACGGAGGCCTTCGGACTGCTGCTGCGCCAACTGGTCGAGGAGCGCGACCTGGCGATCTGCCTGGTCGAGCACGACGTCGGCCTGGTCATGGGCACCTGCGAGCACATCCACGTGCTCGACTACGGCCAGGTCATCGCCAGCGGACCCCCCGAGCAGGTCAAGGACGACCCGGTCGTCGTCAACGCCTACCTCGGTGCCCCGTGAAGGATCCTTCGGCGCCGTCGATCCTGGAGCTGCGCGACATCCGGGCCGGCTACGGGCCCATTGAGGTCGTCCACGGCATCAGCCTCGAAGTGGCGACGGGGTCGGTCATGGCACTGCTGGGGCCCAACGGGGGCGGCAAGACGACGCTGCTGAACGTCTGCGCGGGCACGCTCTCCCCGAGCGGCGGCGAGGTGCGCTTCGAAGGCGCCGTGGTCACGGACACATCGGCCGACGGGCGGGCCCGGCAGGGTGTCTGCACCGTCCCGGAGGGACGCGGCATCTTCCCGAATCTCAGCGTGCGGGAGAACCTCCTGATGGCGACCCAGGTCGGGGTGCCCATGGACCGCATCGAAGAAGTGGCCTACTCCCAGTTCCCCCAGCTCAGCGGGCGGCGCCGGCAGATGGCCGGGACACTCTCGGGGGGCGAGCAGCAGATGCTGGCTCTGGCCCGGGCCTTCGCCACCGATCCCAAGCTGCTGCTGCTCGACGAGCTGTCGATGGGGCTCGCCCCGATTGTGGTGGGCCAGCTCTACGACAAGGTGCGCGAGCTGGCCGAAGGGGGGCTGTCGATACTGCTGGTGGAGCAGTTCGCCCGCACCGCCCTGCCCATCGCCGACAGCGCGGCGGTCGTGCTGCAGGGGGTGGTGGCCCACCGGGGCTCACCGGCCGAGATGGAAGAGGCGCTGTCCACCAGCTACCTCGGCGGCTGAAACTCTCGCCGCCCGGGGCGGTGCGAAAATGAGCCATGGCACGGCGGAGCGCCGGCGGGCGCGCGGAGGCACCAGGGTGGCGATGAAAGGGCTGCTCGAGGTGGACCGTCGCCCTTTCCCTACGGCGCCGCCGGAACGCCGTCGGCCCTCGCCGCGGGTGCGCGTGCTGGTGTGGCTCGCCGCCGGCGCGTTGTCCGCGACCACCGTGGGGGTTCTCGTGGCGGACCAGATCCGGGCGCAGCGCCAGTACGACGCGGCCCGGACTGCCCTCGGCACCACGCGCCAGCGGACGACGACGGTCTCGGCCCAGCTCCACGAGCTGCAGCGTGACCTCGACGTCGTCAAGACGCAGGTCGGCAACGACACCACCGCGCTGAACCAGGACACCTCCCAGCTCCTGGGCGCGCAGACGTCCCTGTCCGCCGCCCAGGCCCACGTCAGCCAGCAGGCGTCGCGCATCACCTCGCTGCAGACCTGCCTGGCGGGCGTCGAGCAGGCGCTCAACCAGCTGGCGACGGGGAAACAGTCCGGCGCCATCGCGGCGTTGAACGCCGTCTCGTCGAACTGCGCCGCGGCGGAGGCTTCCAGTGGGTGAACCGGCGGCCAGGCGGCGGCGCAGGTGGGTCGGGGGCGTCGCCCTGGCTCTCGGCGCCGGCGCCCTGGTGGCGGCCGCCTGGACCGACGTCGACGCCCGCGCCCGGGCCCGCAACGAGGTGGCCGCGCTCGCCGCCGCCGACAGCCACCTGGCGGGACTCCGCCATCAGGTGGCTGTGACCGGGTTCGCCGAGGCGGTGACCTCGGCCAAGCGGAACTCCCTGCAGGCCTCGATCGCGTCGACCATGGGCCAGCTGGCGACGACGAACGGATCGTTGTCCAACACGACCGCACACGCCGCCGCGCAAGGCCTGAACATCGCCACGCTGCAGACGTGTCTCGGCGGAGTCAAGAGCGCGTTCGAGGCGATCGGCATCGGCAACAACACCAGGGCGGCCAAGGACATCTCGTCGGTCTCGGGTGCCTGCACCGCGCTGTCCGGCGGCAACGGCGCCGGACTCGTCTATCCGTTCGACTTCCCCGACCCCGCCGTGCTCCTGGTGGGCCAGACCTACTTCGCCTACGCCACGAACTCGGTGGCGGGCAACATTCAGATCATCGACTCCACCGACCTGACCCACTGGACCGCGGTCGGCAACGCCCTGCCCAGCCTCCCCGCCTGGGCCTCGGCCCACTACACCTGGGCGCCCTCTGTCGCACTGATCGCAGGGAGGTACGCGCTCTACTACGCGGTCGACGTCGCCGGGAGCGGACAGGAATGCATTTCGGTCGCCACGGCGAGCCAGCCCCAGGGGCCGTTCAGCGACAGGTCGGCGGGACCGCTCGAGTGCCAGAAGGCCCTGGGCGGTTCCATCGACCCGGCGTCCTTCATCGACACCGACGGGACGCCCTACCTGGTGTGGAAGTCGGGGGGCCCGGGCACGTCGAAGATCTGGTCGCAGCAGCTCACGCCGTCCGGCACGTCCTTCGCGGCGGGCACCAACCCCACCTCGTTGTTGACACCGGACCAGAGCTGGCAGAGCGGGACGGTCGAAGCACCGGACCTCGTCACCACCGGGGGCCACTACGACCTCTTCTTCTCGGGCAACGACTGGAACAGCTCGCACTACGCGGTCGGGGTGGCGAACTGCACCGGGCCGCTCGGTCCCTGCAGCGACGCCGGCCCGGATCCCATTCTGTCGAACGGCGCCGGCGTGGCGGGACCGGGCGGCGAATCGGTGTTCGCCGACACCGCGGGGAACTACTGGATCGCGTTCCACGCCTGGGTCCCCGGCGCCGTGGGGTTCCCCAACAGCCGCGATCTCTACCTGCGCCGGCTGTCCTTCGCCGGCCCGGTGCCGGCGGTGACCGCACCCGGCTCGCCGTAGGCGACGTTCAGCGGGCGGCGGCGAGCGCCTCCGCCCGCCGGGCCATCCCCGGCGCGTCCATGGCACCGCACACCGCCGCGAAGTCCTCGGTCGGTCCGCGCCAGCGCAGGTCGTCCACCCCGGCGAGCAGCGAGCGGTCGACGCGCAGAGTGGCCAAGTCCTTGAAGAGCCGCGCCTCGTCGCGTCCCTCCTCCAGCGTGGCGGCCAGCTTGGCCGCGCCGCGCACCGTCACGTCCCACGCCCCGGGGTCGGAGGGGATCTCCTCTATGTGGTGCCAGCGGGCCAGCACCGTCGCCGCCGACTTGGCGCCCCACCCCTGCAGGCCGGGGAAGCCGTCGGCGCTGTCCCCCACCAGGGCCAGGTAATCGGGAATGGAGGCGGGTCCCACGCCGAACTTGGCGACCACGCCGCCCTCGTCGATGAGGACATCCTTCCTCCGGTCGAGCTGGACGACACGCGTGCCCCGCACGCACTGGCCGAGATCCTTGTCGGGCGTGCAGATGACGACCTGCTCCACCGTGGGATCGGCGTCGGCCACGGCGGCGCCGCTGGCCAGCGCGTCGTCCGCCTCGAGCTCGACCATCGGCCAGACCAGGACGCCCAGCGCGCTGAGCGCCGTCTCGAGCGGCCAGGCCTGGGACCACAGGTCGGGGTCGACACCCTCACCGGTCTTGTACCCGGGCCAGAGGTCGTTGCGGAAGGACTCGATGACATGGTCGGTGGCCACGCCCACATGCGTCGCCCCTTCGGTCAGGAGCTGCAGGACGGACGCCACCACGCCTCGCACCGCAGCCACCTCGTGCCCGTCCGCGGTGCGGTGCGGTGGTGCCCCGAAGAAATGGCGGAAGAGCTCGTACGTGCCGTCGACCAGATGCACCTTCATGACGGGCCCAGTCTCTCACCCCCCCGTCCGACCGGCCGCGGCCGCCCGCGCCGCGGCCAGGAACGCGCGTTCGGCCTCGTTGTCGGTGCGCGCCGAGCGCGGCGTCGTAGGCGGCCCGCGCCTCGTCCATGCGGCCTGACCGCCGCAGCAGATCGGCCCGCACGGCGTGGAAGAGGTAGTAGGACTCCAGCGGGAGGTCCTCGGTGGCCGCCAGGCCCGCGGCCGGGCCCTGCACCTCCGCCAGCGCCACGGCCCGGTTGAGCGCGACCACCGGGGAGGCGTCGAAGGCGACCAGCTGGTCGTAGAGCGCCAGGATCTGCCGCCAGTCGGTGTCCGCCGCCCGGGGTGCGTCGCTGTGCACCGCGTTGATCGCCGCCTGGATCTGATACGGGCCGGGGGCGTTCCGGCGCAGACAGGCGCGCACGAGCTGCTGCCCCTCGGCCATGCGGTCGGAGTCCCAGCGGTCCCGGTCCTGCGCGTGCAGGGGCACGAGCGCACCGTGGGCATCCGTGCGCGCCGGCCGCCTGGCCGCGACGAGGAGCATCAAGGCCAGCAGCCCGAGAGGTTCCGGCTCGTCGGGCATGAGCGCGCACAACGTGCGCCCGAGCCGCAGCGCCTCGACGCAGAGCTCATCGCGGGCCAGCTGCTCGCCCGCCGTGGCCGTGTAGCCCTCGTTGAAGACGAGGTAGATCACAGCCAGCACGCCCGGGAGCCGGTCGGGCAGCTCGGCCTGGCGCGGGATCCGGTACGGAATGCCGGCGTCGCGGATTTTGGCCTTGGCGCGCGTGATCCGCTGGGCCATCGTTGCCTCCGGTATGACGAAGGCGCGCGCGATCTCCGGCGTGGAGAGCCCTCCGAGCAGCCGTAGCGTCAGCGCCACCCGCGCCGCCGGAGCGAGCGCGGGGTGGCAACAGGTGAAGATCAGGCGGAGGCGGTCGTCTCCCACTGCAGGCTCCTCTGCGCTCACATCGGCCTCCCCCTGCGCCAGGAGTGCGGTGGCCCGGGCCTGCCGGTCGGCCCGGGTCGCCTCCCTCCGCAGCCGGTCGAGGATGCGGCGACGCGCCGTGGTGATGATCCACCCCGCCGGGCTCGGGGGCAGTCCCTCCTCACGCCACCGGACAGTGGCCACGGCACACGCGTCCTGCACCCCGTCCTCGGCCAGATCGATGTCACCGAACATCCGGATGAGGACCGAGACGGCCCGCCCGTACTCGTGGCGGAAGACCCGCTCGATCTCCGCCTCGGGCGCTGCCGCGTCCGTCACACCGGGGGTTCGTCCTGGAAGGGCCTGACCTCGACCCGCTCGCCGCAGGCCAGGGTGGCCTTCTTGGCCCAGGCGATGGCGGCGTCGAGATCGGGCGCCGCAATGACCCAGAATCCCCCGATGTGCTCCTTGGACTCGGTGAAGGGGCCGTCGGTCACCACAAAGCCGTCGGACCCCGCCTCGACCACCGTGGCCGAGCTGGCCGGGAACAGGCCACCCCCGAAGACCCACGCGCCGGCGGCCTGCATCTCCTCGTTGAGCCGTGCCGTCTGCTCGTACGCCTTGCGCGCCTCGTCATCGGGCCGTGGCGGCGCCCCCTCGATCATCGGCACGCTGAGCATGTACTGCTTCATCTGCGTTCTCCTTCTCGGTGCTGTATCAATTGCCGGCAACGCATCAGGCGGGCCGCTCAGGGCGCCGGCCGGTAGGTCAGGATCACGATCCCCTCGCCCACAGTCTGGACGTTGTCGAGGGCCAGGACCGCCGGTTCGTCGACCTCCCCGAACAGGCGCGTGCCGGAGCCGAGGACGATGGGGAACACCATGAGGTGGAGTTCGTCGACCAGTCCGTGCGCCAGCAGCGTCCGCACGAGGGTCACACTCCCGGCGACCAGCAGATCGCCCTGGAGCCGCTGCCGCAATGCAGCCACCTCTGCCACCACGTCCCCTCGCAGCACCGTGCTGTTGTTCCAGATGGCGTCGTCGTCCCGCATGGTCGTGGAGACCACGTACTTGGGCATGGAGTTCATGTGGGCGGCGAAGCCGACCGCATCCTCCATGGTGGGCCACGCCGCGGCGAAGGTCTCGTAGGTCGTGCGGCCGAGAAGCTGCCCCGCCGCCCCCTCGAGCTCTCGCAGCTTGAACCCGTCCCCCTCCTCCCCCCGGTCGAACCGGAAGGTCCAACCCCCGTGGGCAAAATTCTCGGCGCCGCCCGGGTCCTCCACGACGCCGTCCAGCGACATGAACTCGGTGACCACGATCCTGCCCATGGTGCTGCCTCCCTCCTTCGGTGCCCCGGCCCTGCGCCGCGGTCACCGTCTAGACGAACGGCGTCGCCGGAATTCGACAGATGTCGCAATTCTTCTCGGCGAGGCGGTGGTGGCAGGTCGTCGGGGCGCCCGCCAGGCAGGAGGTGGCGGACCCGCCAGTCCTCGAGGGCGCCTCGCTCGAACTCGAGCGGGCCTGATCGGCGTGCTCAGCCCGGAGGGTCCTCCAGCTGCTCCATGAATTCGAGGCGGATGCCACCGGGCGCCTCCACGAACGCGATACGACGCGTCCCGAAGGTGCCGCTCACGGTGCGTGGCCCCCAGAGCACCTGATGGCGGGCCAACTCGGCATTGAGGTCGTCGACGAAGAGGGCCGGGTGCAGGAAACCCTCGTCCGGCAAGGTGCACGCGTCCTCGTAAATGGCCTTCGTGAACAGCGTCAGCGACAGCACGCCCAGCTGGACGTCGGCCCGGCGCCCGTTCTCCCACGCCACGGGGTCCGTGACGGTGGCGCCGGCGGCCTCGTACCAGGCGCAGGCACCCTCGAGGTCGGCCACCTTGACGGCCAGGTTCGCCATCCCCGTGACCGCCATCAGTGCAGCGGAGTGCCGTAGAGCGACCCGAGGTCCTCGGCGATGAGCTCGAGTCGCACCCCGTCGGGGTCGGAGAAGTACAACGAGATCTCACTCTCGATCTGCGTGGGGATCCCGGCCTCGGCCAGGCGGGTGCGCGCCGCGTCCCACTGGTCCCGCCCGACTGAAATGGCGAGATGGTGAAAACCCCCCAGCACCTCGGCGTAGGGTCCGAGCCCCAAGTCCGGAAAGTCGAAGAAGGCGAGCGTGTTGTCGTGGCCGAGGTCGAAGAAGAGGTGGGTCGAGCCCTTGTAGTCACGATTCTCGAAGAGCTCGGCCAAAGGGAAGCCGAGGAGGTCCTGGTAGAAGCGGATGGTCTGCTCGACGTCCGAGCACAGCAACGCGACGTGGTGGACGCCGCGGGCCGTCGACGGCGGGCGGTGCTCGGGCGCCCGCAAGTAGGCCGCACGCAGGCGCTCCCGCTCGGCCGCCGCGGCCTCGAGGTCGACGCTCACAAGCCCAGCAACCACGCCGCGTTGGCGCCCAGCATGTTGCCCCGCGCCGGCTCCCCCAGTCCGGCCACCGCCCGCAAGGCCTGCGCCATCGGGTCCGCCACGCCTTCGGCGTGCGGCCAGTCGCTCCCCAGCATGTAGGTCTCCTCGCCCACCTTGGGCACCAGACGGTTCGGCATTTCGTAGGGCAATGCCGCCACGCGCACCTGACGCAGGAAGTAGTCGGAAGGGCGGTGCGCCAAGGCGCGGTACGGCTCGCCGTGACGCAGCGCGTAGAAGTCCGACGCGCCGTCGATGTGGAGCAGGAAGTGCGGCACCCAGCTCGCCGTGAGCTCGACCACGCCGATCCGCAGCCGGGGGAACCGCTCCAGCACTCCGTTGAGGATCAGGTCGGCCAGTGCGACCGCCGGCGCCAGGTAGAGGAAGATGGAGTCGAAGAGCTGCTCGCCGTCCTCCTGCTCACCCGACCGCCACGCCGGGTGCAGCGGGCTCTCGAACTCCGAGACGTGGAAGACGGGAGCCACGCCCTCGTCGCTGCACGCGGCCCACACCCGATCGAATGCGGGGTGGGACAGCGGCTTCCCGTCCACGGGGGCGGGGGCGATCATGGCCAGGCGCACGCCGGCGGCCCGCACGCGCCTGATCTCCTCCACGGCCCAGTCCGGGTCGTGCAGCAGCAGGTGCGCCACGCCGAAGAGCCTGTCGGCGGCCTCGCCGCATGCCGCCGCGGTGAAGCGGTTGTAGGCGCGGGCATTGCTGCGCTGCGCGGCGCGGTCCGACGCCAGCCGTTGCTCCCAGAGGAGGCCGTAGTTCGGGAACAGCACGGCGGCGTCGAGCCCGAACGCGTCGAGCGACGCCACGCGGGCGGCGGCGTCGCGGTAGGAGTCGGGGACGAGTTCCTCGAAGGACGCCGGCGCCCGCTCACCGCGCAGGCGGCGGAGACGGTCCTCCCCGATCGACTGCGAGCGTTCGGGGATCGGCACCTCGAGCGGCGTGAGCCGTTCGCCCCGCCATGTCAGCCAGGGCCAGCCCGCGTCGTCGTCGGAAATGGAGAGCGCATCGGCCCGGGACCCCGGGTCGCAGTACTCGGACCAGGTCGTCCTCGACTCGAACAGGTGCTGGTCGACGTCGATGGTCTGCAGCATCACATGCCCTCCCGGCGCAGAGTACCAGCGGCCGTTCCCCCTAGTCTCGCCCGGCATGGACGGGGCGCGCGGGGGGACGGGCTGTGGGCGCCGCATCACCGGGCCTTGACCCTGGGCCTCGTGCTCACCGTGACCTTCGTCGCCTCGGAGGCCCTGGCCGTCGTCACGGTGATGCCACTGGTGGCCCACGATCTGCACGGGCTGGCGCTCTACGGCTGGGTCTTCTCGTCCTTCCAATTGGCCAGCCTCGTCGGCATTGTCGCGGCCGGGCGCGACGCCGACCGGCACGGCCCCGCCCGGCCCTACCTCGCCGGGCTGATCCTGTTCGCGGCGGGCCTGCTGGCGGCGGGCCTGGCTCCCTTCATGTGGGTGCTCGTCGCCGGACGTTGCCTGCAGGGGTTGGGCGCGGGTGCCGTGCCCGCGGTGGCCTACGTCGCCATCGGGCGCAGCCTGCGGGAGGCGCAACGGGCCCGCATGATGGCGGTCCTGTCGACCGCGTGGGTGGTTCCCGGGATCATCGGTCCCGGGCTGGCCGCCGCCGTGGCCCACCTGTTCGGGTGGCGCTGGGTCTTCCTCGGCCTCATCCCTGTGGTGGCCGTGGCCGGCCCGATCGCGGTCCCGGCGCTGATCCGCCTCGGCCGGACGGACGCACCACCGGCCGAGGAACACCGGATTCTCGACGCCGTGCGCTGCGCGGCCGGCGCCGCGCTGGTCCTGGGCGCCCTCGGCGCACACGACCTGTTGCTCGGGGTGGGCCTGTCCGCCCTCGGCGTGGTGGTCGCCGCCGCACCGCTGCAGCGCCTTCTCCCCCCCGGCACGCTGCGCGCCGCGCCCGGCCTCCCTGCCACCATCTTGAGCCGGGGCCTCCTCACGTTCGCCTTCTTCGGTGCGGATGCCTACGTCACGCTGACCATCACGACGCTGCGCGGCCACAGCACCCTGATGGCCGGCGCTGTCGTCACCGCTTCCACCCTGGCCTGGACGGTCGGCAGCTGGGTGCAGGCGCGGCTCAACGACCGGTGGGAGGGCGCACGCCTCGTGCGGACGGGCCTCGTCCTGATTTTGCTCGGGACGGCCGGCATGGTGTGGCAACTGCGCCCCGGGGTCCCGGTCGGAGAGGCCTTCGTCGCGTGGTCGGTGGCGGGGTTCGGGATGGGCCTGAGCTACGCGCCGATCTCGCTCATGATGCTCCGGGCCGCCCCGCCGGGCCGGGAGGGCTGGGCCTCGGCCTCGCTCAACCTGGCGGACGTGCTGGGGATCGCGCTCGGTGTCGGCGTCGGCGGTGCCGCCGTGGCGGCCTTCGCGCAAGGCACGCGGCCCGTCGCCGGCGGGGTGGTCGTCGCCTATGCGGTCGCCGGGCTCGCCGCCGTCGTGGCGCTGGTCATCGTGCCCCGACTGCCGGGGTCGCTGGCGCGGCAGCCGAAGGCGCCGCTCAGCCGATAGCGCCGCGGATGGCGCGCAGCCAGGCGTCCGCAGCCTGCCACGCCGCGTCCGCCTGTCGTCGCTGTTCGGGCCCGTGCTCGCCCGCGGCCGGGTACGACCCCAGGAACTTCACGCCGGCCAACCCGGCATGGAGATCGCGCAGGCAGTCGGCCACCACCTCGTCGCCCACATGGCCCGCCAGGTCGATGACGAAGCAGTAGTCACCGAGTGCCTGCTTGGTCGGGCGCGACTCGAGCTTGGTCAGGTTGATGTTGCGCGCCGCGAACTGCCCGAGGATCCCGTGCAGGCTCCCCGGGTGGTCGGCCCGCTGGAAGCACACGATGCTCGTCTTGTCATGCCCCGTCGGCACCGGCACGTGCGTCCGGCCCACGAGGACGAACCGGGTCTGGTTCTCGGGGTGGTCCTCGACGTCCTCCGCCACGATCTGGAGGCCGTAGCGCTCCGCCGCCAGTCTCGGCGCAATGGCGGCCTCGCCGGCCGCGCCGGACTCGCCCAGCAGCCGGGCCGCGTCGGCGGTCGAGTTCGCGGCACGCTGCTCGGCCCCGGGCAGGGTGTGGGCCAGGTACCGCTGGCACTGGGCCAGCGCGTGGGGGTAGGACGAGACGGCGCGGATGTCGCCGATGTGCGTGCCGGCCGGCGCCATGAGGTGCAGGTGGATGTCCATGACGACCTCGCGCTGAATGTGCAGGTCGACGTCGTGGATGAGCCCGTCGATGGTGGCGCTCACGGTCCCCTCGATGCCGTTCTCGATGGGCACGAAGCCGAAGTCCACCTCGCCCCGGGCCACGCTCTCGAGCACCGCCGCGATGGAGACGAAGGCCCGCAAATCTGCCGCGGCGAGGTCCGGTTGGGTCAGGAGGGCTTCCTGGGTGAAGGTGGCCTCCGGGCCGAAGAAGGCCACCGAGGTCGCAGGGGGGTTCACAGTTGGGCAGGATAGAGCAGGTCATGGACGCCTCCTCGCTTCGCGCGCTCATCGCTGACGTCGCCGCCGGCCGCTGCCCACCCGACGACGCCGTCCGGCGGCTGCGGCGCCTCCCCTACTCGGACCTGGGGTTCGCCCGCGTCGACCAGCACCGCGATCTCCGCCTCGGGCTGCCCGAGGCGGTCTACGGCCCGGGCAAGACGCCGGCGCACTGCGCCGAGGTGGTCGTCGATCTGTTGGGGGCGAGCGACGGCCCCGTCCTGGTGACCCGGGCGACGGAGGACCAGGTGAAGGCCGTGACGGCCGCCGCCGCCGCCTTCGGCCTGGAGCCGAGTGCGGTGGCGGGGACCGGTCCGCACTCGACCGTCGTCTTCCGCCCGGGGCCCCGCAAGGAGGGCACGGTCGTCGTCATCACCGCGGGCACGGCCGACCTGCCCGTCGCCACCGAGTGCACCGCCGTCCTGGGCGCGCTCGGATTCGACCCCGCACAGCTGACCGACTGCGGCGTGGCGGGGCTGCACCGACTCCTGGCCGAGCTCGACACGCTCGCCATGGCCGATGCCGTGGTGGTCATCGCCGGCATGGAGGGTGCGCTGGCCAGCGTGGTAGGGGGGCTCACACCGGCTCCCGTCGTCGCCGTCCCGACGAGCACGGGGTACGGGGCTGCCTTCGAGGGGGTGACGGCGCTGCTCACCATGCTCTCCGCCTGCTCCTCGGGCATCACCGTGGTCGGAATCGACAACGGGTACGGCGCCGCCTGCGCCGTCGCCCGCACGCTGCCATGACCGATCAGGGCGCGGGCCCGACCACGGTCGCCTGGTTCCACTGCTTCGCCGGCATCGCGGGCGACATGGCGCTGGGCTCCCTCGTCGACGCCGGCGCCGACATCGCAGAGGTGCGCGCCCTCCTCGACCGCCTGGACCTTCCCGGGTGGCACCTCGAATTCGAGGACGGCATCCGCGGTGGCATCGCCTGCACCCGCGCTCTCGTCGGGGGCGACGACGTGGTGGTGCGCACCCACGGCGTGATCGCGGCCCTGATCGCGCAGGCGACGTTGCCGGCGCGGGTGGCGGCGCGCGCCCAGGCGGTCTTCGCCGCGCTGGCCTCGGTGGAGTCGGCGCTGCACCGCCGCCCGGTGGACCAGGTCCATTTCCACGAGGTGGGCGGACACGACGCCATCATCGACGTCGTGGGGACCGCCGCCGCGCTCGAGGTGCTCGGCGTGGACGAGGTGTGCGCCTCCGCCGTGGCCACGGGGACCGGCATGGTGCGCAGCGCGCACGGGCGCCTCCCCAACCCGGCGCCGGCCACCGTCCGCCTGCTCGAGGGCATCCCGTCCTACGGGCGCGACGTCCCGATTGAGCTCACCACTCCCACGGGTGCCGCGCTGCTGGCGGGGCTGGCCACGAGCTTCGGACCGCTGCCCGACATGACGGTCTCGTCGTCGGGCTTCGGTGCCGGCGCGGGCGAAATGGACGACCTGCCCAACTGCACGCAGGTCGTGGTCGGCCGGCGGGCGGACCGGCCGCCGGCCGGTCCCGGGCAGGGCGCGCTCCTCCTCGAGACGAACCTCGACGACGTCACCGGCGAGCAGTTGGGCCTCGCCGTCGCGTCGGCACTCCAGGACGGCGCGCTCGACGCCTGGGTGAGTCCCGTCACCATGAAGAAGGGCCGGCCCGGCCACGTCCTCCACGTGCTGACGGACGCCATGGGTGTCGAGGCACAGCGCGCCGGCATGGAGCGGCTCACCGGGACCATGGGCATCCGCGCCACCGCGGTCGAGCGCTGGCCGGTCGCCCGCGCCCTGCACCAGGTAACGGTCGACGGCATGACCATCCGCATGAAGGTCACCCGCGGGCGGGCCAAGCCCGAATTCGACGACGTGGCGCTGGTGGCGGCCAAGACAGGCGCCGCGCCCCACGAGGTGGCCAGCCGCGCCGAGGAAGCCTGGCGCGCCTCGGCTGGATCGGCCCCGAGCCCGGAAGACACGCCGGCCTGATGGCGAGCGCGATGTTCGACTACGACGAGGCGATGACCGACCTGATTGTGGCGGCGTGCCGCGAGCGCTTGTCGTGGGATCCGGTGACCCTCGACTTCGGCGGCCTCGTCGAGTCACTCGATGCCGAGCTGGCCGGGCTCATGCGGCCCGAGGGAAACGACGCCGAGCGGGTGCTGCAGCTGTTCATCGACAAGCTGTCCACGGCGGTGGTCTCGTGCGACAGCCCGCGCTTCTTGTCCTTCATCCCGGCTGCGCCGACGAAGGCCTCTCTCCTCTTCGACATGTTCGTGTCCTGCTCGTCACTGCACGGCACGTCCTGGCTCGAGGCGGCCGGGGTCGTCGTGGCCGAGAACCAGGCCCTCGCCGTCCTCGCCGCACAGGCCGGGCTGCCCGAGGGAGCCGGCGGCTGCTTCGTGGCGGGCGGTTCGGCCGGCAACCTCTCCGCGCTGATGGTGGCGCGCGACACGGCCGGATACCGCCACAACTCGAATCCGCCCCTCCGCCCGCTCGTGGCCCTGAGCGAGGACGCCCACTCCTCCGTCGGGAAGGCGCTCCACGTCTTGGGAGTGGGCACGCTGACCGTGCCGACCGACGACCACCGATTGACCGGATCGGCACTCCGCGCCGCGCTCGAGGCTGACGCGCGCCGCGACGACGTCATAGGCGTCGTGGCCACGGCGGGCACGACGAACGCCGGGATCGTCGACGACCTCGACGGC
Organism: uncultured Acidimicrobiaceae bacterium; assembly: GCA_963843365.1. Classification (GTDB taxonomy): domain Bacteria; phylum Actinomycetota; class Acidimicrobiia; order Acidimicrobiales; family RAAP-2; genus Bog-473. The sequence continues at coordinate 1,241,480 of CAWJKG010000002.1, forward strand.
GTGGCCGACGTCGCGGCCGCCCATGGGTTGTGGTTTCACATCGACGGCGCGTACGGCGGGGCTGCGGCTCTCTTCGCCCCGTCGGTGCGGGACCAGTTCACCGGCTTCCACCGGGCCGACTCGTTCATCGTCGACCCCCACAAGTGGCTCTTCGCGCCGTTCGACTGCGCCGCCCTCCTCTATCGCCAACCGAACCTGGCCAAGGCGGTCCACACCCAGGACGCCCAGTACCTCGAGGTGCTGCACAGCCAGAACCCCGAGGAATGGAACCCGAGCGACTACGCCTTCCACCTCACCCGGCGCGCCCGCGGGCTGCCCCTCTGGTTCTCGCTGGCGGTCAACGGGTTGGACGCCTACCGCGCCGCGGTGGAGGCGGGCCTGGTCATGGCCCAGCGGGCCGCCGAACGCATTGCGGACTCGCCCCACGTCGAGCTGGTGCGCCCGCCCGGGCTCTCCATCGTCCTGTTCCGCCGGCTCGGCTGGTCCAAGCTCGACTACGAGGAGTGGTCGGCGCGCCTGCTGCACGACCAGATCGGGTTCGTCACGCCGACGGCCTGGGAGGGCGAGACCGTCGCCCGCTTCGCCTTCCTCCACCCCAACACGACCATCACCATGGTCGACGAGATCCTCGCCTCAATGCGCACTGCGTGACCAGGCGCGCGCCAAAATCAGGCCGAGCGTCTCGACGTCCTGCGCGCCGGGAATCGGCCACGCGCCGCCGATGAGGAAATAGGGGACGCCCGTCACGCCGAGCTCGGCGGCGGCGGCTTCGTCAGCCCGCACCTCGTGGCCGTAGGCGGGGCCACCGAGGACCGGGTCGAACGACGCGTCCGGCAACCCGACCGACCGGGCCACGTCACGCAACACCTCCGCGTCCGAGAGCTGCCGCCCCTCGCTGAAGTGGGCCGCGAACAGCGCCCGCACCAGTGCGTCCTCCCACTCGGTGCCTCGTGCGGCCCGGGTGAGCCGGTGCGCATCGAACGTGCTCCCCAGGCGCACGCGGTCGAATTCGAAGGTGAAGTCCACTGCGGCCCCGAAGGTGGTCAGCTGGGCGTGGCCGGCCCGCACCTGCGCCAGCGGCATGCCGTACGTCCGCGCGACGACCTGATCGGCGGAGCCGGCCCTGTGGGCGGGCGCGCCCGGGTGCAGCTCGAAGGCGCGGTGCACCACCGTCACCTCGTCGCCGTGCTCGAAGTCGCGCAGGGCGACCCGGAGGCGGGCCAGGCCGAGGGCGCACCAGGGGCAGGCGTAATCGGACCAGACATCGATCTGCATCCCGGTCCACCCTAGGCACGCCCTTGGGTGCCGGCCTCAGACAGAAGCGGCGGCGGCCTCAAGGGCCGCGCCCGTGGCCAGGAGGCGTTCTTCGGCGTGCGCCGGCCCGATCAGCTGCACACTGGCGGGCAGCGGGCCGCCCGTCGGCACCGGGAGCGACAGCGCCGGCACGCCGGCAAGATTCACCGGCAGGGTGCAGCGGGAGACCAGGAGGTCGTCCCCGTCTTCGAGGAGCGGCGGGAAGATGCTCAGCGTCGGGGTGACGAGCACATCGACTTCGGTGAAGACCCGCGTCAGGCTCTCCTTCCAGGCGCGCTGGACCTCCCACGCCGACGACACGGTCCCCGCGTCGAACGAGCCCCCCAGCTCCAGGCGGCTCCGCACGCCCTCGCTGATTCCCTCGGGGTCCTCCTCCGCCAGCACCCCGTCCGACTGCCAGGCCTCGACGACGAGGAGGAGACCGGCCTGCAGGGTGGCGTCGTCCCACCCCGGGACCGCGCAGTCCCGGCAGTCCCAGCCCACCGCACCGAGCGCTCGATCCAGCGCGGCGGTGATGGCCGGGTCGGCCTCAATCGAGAGCCGGCCCACCACCAGGGGGTCCGCGTCCGCTTCGGCCACCTCGAAGCCGGGCTCGAGAAGCTGCATGCCCGCGACCAGCCCATCCACCGTGCGCGCCATCGGGCCCACGGTGTCGAAGCTCGGGGCCAGCGGCCAGACACCGTCGAGCGGAATGCGCCCCCACGTCGTCTTGAGTCCCGCCACGCCGCAGCAGGCGGCGGGAATCCGGACAGAGCCGCCGGTGTCGCTGCCGTAGGCCACGTCGGCCTCGCCCGTGGCCACCGCCACCGCAGAGCCGCTGGAGGAGCCGCCCGGGACCCGCGTGGGATCGAGCGGGTTCACGGGGGTCCCGAACCACTGGTTGACCCCGGTGACGCCGAGCGCCAACTCGTGCAGATTCGTGCGACCGACGATCCGCGCCCCCGCCGCCCGGGCGCCGGCGAGGCACACGGCGTCGCGGGTCGCCGGGACGGCCCGGTCGGCCACGGCCCGACAGCCGGCCGTCGTGGGCTCGCCCGCCATGTCGATCAAATCCTTGACGGCCAGCCGGACCCCGGTTCCCGAGGTGTCGTAACGGGTGATGAAGGTGGTCATCCCGTCATTGTGCCGGGAGCCGAGCCGCTACCGAGGCACCGCCTCACCCCGAGGTGGTCGGTGTCGTGGTGACGGTGGCTCCGGGCGGCAGCTGGAACAACGATGCCGACGGGGACGAGGAGTAGTCGGTGATCTGGAAGCTCGTCGAGTTCGACGCCACCTTGACGTAGCCGAGGATCCCCTGCGCTGTGGTGCAGATGCTGCTGGTGCCAGGCACCCCCTTGGCGACCAGGTCGACGCACTGCAATGAGAATCCGTTGAGAGACATGGTGGAGCTCGTCACCGTGTCGCCAGCGAGGCCGGCCACCAGCGAGACGCCCTTGAGGAACGAGATCCAGTGCGACGGCGTGTAGAGGTCGAAGACCTTGTTCTCCGCGGCGGCGTCGGCTTGCCCGAGCTTCCGGCACGACCATGCGGCACCGGACCCGCTCTGATTGCACACGTACTCGCCCGACGAGTTCACGATCACCTGCACGGCCGACGGGCTGGCGCCCGTCTGTGTCTCGTGGAACGCCAGCCCTCCACCCGCGGGGTCGACGGCGTAGACGACAGTGGCCGGCGCCGCGCCCGTCGTCGTGTAGGTCGCCTGGAACGGGGTGGCGCTCGTCGACTGCAGGTTCTGCGTGAAGGAGTCGATGGTCGCCCTGTTGCCCTCGACCGTGTGCACCGCGCTCCTGACCTTGTTCACGGCGCTGCACCCGGTGCCCACCAGACCGACACACACGAGGAGCGCCACCAGGGCGCTGCTACGCCGGCGCGGCGCGCCCGCGGTCACGCGACCTCGGCCGGCGAGGAGACGCTGCCGTCCTCGATCGCCACCGCCTCCTGCCGCCCCCGCTGCAGACCGAACAGCGCCACGACGGCGGCCAGGGCCATGATCCCGCACATCACGTAGAGCACGGTCGCCGTGGCGTGGGCGAAGTCGAGCGAGACGAACTTTTGGATGGACGTCACGGACTTGCTTCCTTGCTGGCTCTGGGTGATCCGGTTCGCCTCGGACACCGCCTGCGGATTGCCCATGTTGCGCAGCGACGTCGTGAGGTGGGAGCGGTAGTCGAAGAGCTGAATGGTCCCGAGCAGCGCCAGGCCGAGACTGGCCCCGTAGTTCCGGATGGTCTGGGTGATGCCGGTCGCCTCGCCGTAGGAGAGGTTCCCGGCCCGGTTGACGGCATCGGTGTTGGCCGGCCCGAGCATCATGCCCATGCCGAAGCCGGCGACGATCACCCAGATCTGCTGCTTGGAGAACGAGAGCGTGCTCGCCTTGGCACCCCAGAAGTAGAACCCGACGGCCGCAATGGCGCAGCCGATGACGACGGCCCGCTTGGCGCCCTCGCGGTCGAGCATGCGGCCGCCGATCTGCGCCGCAATCACGAAGCCGATGAAGAAGTACAACAGGAAGATGCCGGCTTTCGACGCCGGGTCGTGGAGGGAGATCTGGGCGTACTCGCTGGCGAAGAAGAAGACCGGGATGAACGCCATCATGGCGATCAACAACACGAGGTTCTCCATTGCGAAGGCACGGATGCGGAAGATGTTGACCTTGATCAGCGGCACCTCCGTGCGGAGCTCCACGAGGACGAAGGCGCCGATGATGGCGAGCCCGGCGATGATGCAGATCCAGGTCCAGGGATTGCTCCATCCCCACGGGACCGACTGCTGCAGGCCGAAGATGCTCAGCCCGATGCCCGCCGCGATGAGGACGGCGCCTCGGTAGTCGATCGGTGCCTTGCGGTACTGCGTCTGGGGCTTGGACATCGCGATGAGGATCAGCGCGATGACGGCCACCGGGATGTTGATCCAGAAGATGGCCCGCCAGGTCCACTCGGTCAGGTAGCCGCCCAGAATGGGCCCGACGGCGGTCAGCCCCCCGGCGATGCCGAAGAACAGCGCGAGCGCCTTCCCCCGCTCCCGGAGCGGGAACACGTTCACCACGATGGCCAGCGCCGCCGGGAACATGAGCGCTCCCCCGGCACCCTGGACGACGCGGAACGTGACGATCCACGCCTCCGCGCCCGAGCCCTTGGGCGTCAGGCCGCACATGGTCGACGCCAGCACGAACACGACCACGCCGATCACGCAACACTTGGTGTGCCCGTAGACGTCCGACAGGCGCCCGCCCAACGCGAAGAGCGCAGCGAGGGCGATCAGGTAGCCGTTCACCACCCACTGCACGCCGGTCGACGTCAAGCCGAGCTCGCGCTGGATGTTCGGGACCGCGATGGAGACGATCGTCTGATCGATGAAGGTCATCGCGACCGCGAAGATCATCGCCGCCAGAACCCAGTTGCGCCCCTGCATACCGGTGTCTCCCTCCCTCCGGGTCTGACGAAAACCCTAACGGGAGACCTGGGCCCCCGTGTGGCTCTTACACCCCACGGGCACGGACCTAGTGCGGTGGTGAAGCGCCCATGGACGCCAGCAACTGTTCGAGCGCCGCCTGGTCCGGCCCCACGAACGGCTCACCACCAGTGGCCGCTTCGAGATTGGCCAGCATGCGCCCGAGCGTCGCGCCCGACGCCGCCGGCAGATGGCTGCTCAGGACGGAGGAGGGCGCGAGCCCGCGCACCGCGTCGAGGTCCCGGCCGAACCGGTCCCGGTCGACGCGGCACAGCCACGGCGAGTCGGCCATGACCCAGAACATCTGGCTCTGCCGGAGCTGCTCCTCGGAGAGGTCCTCCGCGCGCGACGGCACGTCCTCCAAGAGAGCACCGAAGCAGTCGGCGCTGAACAGGGTGCCCGATCCCTCGTCGTAGAACCCGGTCGTGACCGGGTTGTCGAACACGGGCGGCGTCAACGCGGTCAAAGTGCGGTCGCCCACGGCGATGTGCTGTCCCGGGTTGACCAGGTGCACGCGCTCCATCGGCAGGGGCGCACTCAGGCCCATGATCCCCACGCCGAGGAACGTCGTGATGACCGTGAGCCGCGGATTCTCGTCCAGCAGGCGGTGCAGCGAACCGATGTGGTCGAAGTCCGTGTGGCTGAGCCAGATCCACCGGAGGTCCGACGGATCGATGACCGTGCGCAGCGCGGCCATGTACTCCTCGCTCTGCAGCACGGTGCCGGTGTCGACGAGGACCGGTTCGGTCCCGTGGAGGACGAACGAGTTGATCGGGACGAGCCCGAACCCGGGGACCGGGAAGTTCGTCGTCACCACGTCGATGTCGGGCGCTGCCGTGTAGGTCGTGATCATGTCGTGACTCCTCATCACTTGGTTTCGTGTTGTGTCGTGTCGTGTCGGTGTCGTGCTGCTGGTGCTGCGTGTGCGGAGAGGACCGCCGGCGGCAGGGTCAGGCCACCGCCGGTCTCCTTGCCGGTCGTCTGGTCATGACCGTCCAACCTCGTCCCGGACCTCGGCGGCCTCCTTCAGCCGCGCCAGGGTCTGTTCCATGGCCTCCTGGAGCTCGCGGGCGCGGTTGGTGGGGATGTCCACCACGCGCGCCCAGGCAGGGATCCGCTTGACCTCGTAGGACTCGGTCACCCTGGTCCCCCCGCCGGCGCCCTCGAAGCGGTACCGCCACACCGTCGACTCGTGCCCGCCCTCCTCGGTGACGAAGGCGAACTCACGGCCGCGGTCCGCCGTCAGCACCCGGCCGCGGCGCGACCACTTCATGAGGCCGGCCGGCCCGCCGCGATTGTGGCCGACGAAGGTGGCTCCTTCCACGGGGCCGTTGCTCCCGCTCTCCCACTCGACGCGTCGGCATTCCGGGCTCCACTCGCCCATCCGGGGCAGGTCCGCCACCAGGTCGTAGATCCGCTCCGGGGCGGCGTCCACGACGGTCTCGCGGCTGTCCTGCGTCAACCACCACCTCGTGCTCGTGGCTGCCATGGTCATCTCCTCCGTTCGATCCATGTGCCAAAAGCTAATGGTATTAGCTATTGCTGTCAATACCACCTTTAGCTATACTGACGAATATGGCACAGAGCAGGACGGACGCCGACGTCGGGGCCACCATCCGTCCGGACCGCCGGGCGCGCCGCCGCCAGGAGACCATTGAGGAGATCCTCGACATCGCGCGGGAGGTCATGACCGAGGAAGGGGTCAACGGGCTCAGCCTGGCCGAGGTGGCGCGGCGCCTGGGCGTCCAGCCACCGTCGCTCTACAAGTACTTCCCCTCCCTGATGGCGATCTACGACGCGCTCTTCCTGCAGGGCCAGGTCGAGAATCTGGCCGAAATGCGCCAGGGGATGGCGGGCGCCGCGCCCGGGCTCGACGCGCTCATCGCCGGGCTCGAGGCCAGCGGCCGCTGGTGCCTGCGCAATCGTGCCGTGGCCGAATTGCTGTTTTGGCGTCCCGTCCCGAGCTTCAGGCCCACCGCGGAGGCCTTCGCGCCGAGCGTGGAGATGGTCGACCTGCAGCGGCGCGCCCTCGCCGACGCGGTGGCGGCCGGGCAACTCGGCCCGTCAGCGAACGACGAGAGCGCGGTCTTCGTCGTGTCGACGTTGATCGTCGGCGTGCTCAGCCAGGCGATCGCCAACGAGCCCGACCTTCCGTGGGGTGAGGGCAGGTTCACGTCGATCTTCCCGCAGCTGATGCGCCTGCTGCCGGCTGCGTTCCCGCTTCCTGCAGCACCACCCTCGAACGACGACACCGGGCCCTGAGTTCGCGCGCCGATGATGGCCGGTCCCGCGCACGGCATCTTTCTCGTCCTGCTCATCGTCACCGTCGCCGTGTGGGTGCTCGCCGAGCTCCGCCAGGCCGTGCGGCGCCGGCCGGAGGCGACCGCGGCCGGGCCGGGCGGCGAGGTCGTGCTGCGGGTCGCCGCGCTCGCCGGCGCGCTGCTCGCCGTCCTGGCCGATCGGTCGGTGCCTGCGGCGGACATCGAGCCGAGGGCGCTGGCCTCCTGGCTCGGCCTGGTGTTCCTCTGCGGCGGCGTCGTGCTCCGCCTCTGGTGCTTCCGGACGCTCGGCCGCTACTTCACCCTGACGGTGCAGACGAGCGCGGAGCAACCGGTCATTGCCGGGGGTCCCTACCGGCTCCTCCGCCATCCGAGCTACACCGGGATCCTGTGCGCCACCGCGGGAATCGGCTTCCTCATCGGGAATTGGCTCTCCGTTGTCGCATTGGTCGGCTGTGTCGCCGCCGGACTCGTCCATCGCATCCGGATAGAGGAACGGGCTCTGCTCCGCGACCTGGGCGACCGCTACCGCGAGTACGCCGCACCCCGCAAGCGCCTCATCCCGTACGTGTGGTGACGCCGGCGTTGCCCTGATCGACGGCGTAGTGCGCCGTGTCGGGCCCCCGCTGCGGAGTCGGGTACGGTCGTCCCGACGAAGAGGGGGCGTTCGTGCGACGACGCGTGACCGCTGGACCGGGCGCCTTCCTGGCGGCCGCCGTGATGGGTCTGGGACTCGTCGTCGGTGTCGCACCGACGACGGCGTCGGCCGGCACACCCGTGCCCGGCGCGCCCAATTGTCCGATGTTCCCGGCCGACAGCGTGTGGAACACACCGGTCGCGGGGCTGCCGGTCAATCCGAACAGCGCCGCCTGGATGGCCAGCATGGACTCGAGCTCGACGAACCTGCATCCCGACTTCGGACCCTCGGGCGATCCCTCCACGCCCTACGGCATGCCCTACACCGTCGTATCCCCGTCGCAGCCCCTGGTCCCCATCACCTTCCAGTACGCCGACGAGAGCGATCCGGGGCCCTATCCCTTCAGTGCGTCGACGCCGATCGAAGGCGGGCAGCAGTCGACGGGCGATCGCCACGCCATCATGGTGAACCCGGCGACCTGCACGCTCTACGAGCTCTACGACGCGCAGTACAGCGCGTCGGGCTCGACGGCGGGATCGGGGGCGATCTGGAATCTCAACTCGAACGCGCTCCGCCCGGCCGGGTGGACGTCGGCCGACGCGGCGGGGCTACCGATCCTCCCGGGGCTCGTGCGCGACGACGAGGTGCAGTCCGGCGCCATCACCCATGCCATCCGCATGACCGCGGAGGCCACGGACACGTCCTACCTGTGGCCGGCCCGCCACGAGGCGGGCACGTCGTCCAACCCGAACCTCCCGCCCATGGGGGCGCGGTTCCGGCTGAAGGCCGACTACGACATCTCGGGGTACTCCCCGCAGGCGCAGGTCGTGCTGCGCGCCATGCAGCAGTACGGCCTGATACTGGCCGACAACGGCTCCAACTGGTACTTCGGCGGCACGGCGGACGACAACTGGCCGCTGGCGCTGGTCAACGAGCTCAAGCAGGTGCCCGCCAGCGCGTTCGAGGCGGTGGACGAGTCCTCCCTCATGATCGACCCCGACTCCGGGGAGGCCCGCCAGCTCGGCGTCGCCGTCAACTGCGGGTCCGGGCCGGGCTACCGCATGGTGGCCTCCGACGGCGGCATCTTCTCCTTCTGTCAGCCCTTCCTCGGCTCCATGGGAGGGCACCACCTCAACGCGCCCATGGTCGGCATGGCCGAGACGCCCGGCGGTGGCGGGTACTGGGAGGTCGCCTCCGACGGCGGCATCTTCAGCTTCGGCGCCGCCGCGTTCCACGGTTCCACCGGTTCTCTCCGCCTCAACAAGCCGATCGTGGGCATGGCCGCCACGCCCGACGGCGGCGGGTACTGGCTGGTGGCATCCGACGGCGGCATCTTCAGCTTCGGCGACGCCCGCTTCTCCGGCTCCACCGGTTCCCTCCGTCTCAACAAGCCGATCGTGGGCATGGCCGCCACGCCCGACGGCGGCGGGTACTGGCTGGTGGCATCCGACGGCGGCATCTTCAGCTTCGGCGACGCCGCCTTCTACGGCTCACGGGGAGGGCAGCCGCTGAACAAGCCGATTGCGGGGATGGCGGCCACCGCGTCCGGCCACGGCTACTGGCTGGTCGCCTCGGACGGCGGCATCTTCACCTACGGCGACGCCGCCTTCGACGGCTCCGCCGGGTCGCTGGCCCTGGCCAAGCCGATCGTCGGGATGCAGGCCACACCCGGTGGCGGCGGCTACTGGCTCGTCGCCTCGGACGGCGGCATCTTCAGCTATGGCGACGCCCCGTTCAACGGCTCCACGGGCGGCCTCGCGCTCGACGCGCCGATCGTGGCCATGGGATGAGGGGCGTGCCGTGAGCCGGCTCGGCACGACACGGATCGCCACCGACATCCTCGGACACAACCCACCCGCGATCGCGACGAGGGAGGCGCACGACGAGGAGATGTGGGCGCAGGACGTCTCCGCGCGCTCCTCGTCGACTTGGAGAAGGAGACGGCAACCTCAGGTCGCTAGGTGGGGCGAAACCCGCGCCGCCCGCGTCTCAGCCGGCGGGGTCGTCGAGTGTCTTGCGGTACACGGTGGTCTGGCGAGCCTCGAAGCCCATCCGGAGATACAGCCGGTTGGCCGCCTCGCGATGGGGCCGCGAGGTCAGGTCGACCGTGCGGGCGCCGAGCGCGGCCGAACGCTCCAGCGCGGCCTGCACCAGTGCTGCCGCCACCCCGGCGCCCCGGGCCGCGTCGTCGACCACGACGTCCTCTATCCAGGCGCGCACCCCCGTCGGGATCTGGAACGTCACCAGCGTGAGCATCCCCACGATGCCGTTGTCGCCCCGGGCCACGAACAACGTGGTGGCGCCGTCGGCCACCATCCGCTCCAGCACCGCGCGGCTGGGGGGCGGCGAGGAGCGCGACAACTGGGGCACCAGGCGGTCGACCGCGGCACAGAGGTCGTCGTCGACCGCCGTGGCGGCTTCGACCACGATCACGACGTCGTCGACTCGCCCCGCCACATGGGTTGGCGCACACTGTCGTAGAGCACATCGCGCCGTTCTCCCTTGATGGCCGCGAACACGTGCTCGCCCCAGCGGTCGGAGCCCACCAGCGGCTGGGGCAGCGTCTCCCGGGTGAACCATCCGACGTCGCGCGTCTCGAGCGGATGTGGCGCCAGCTCGCCCCCGACCGCCCGGCAATAGAAGAGGAGCGAGTACAGCGGGACGCGGGTGAAGCCCAGGCGCAATCCGTCGAGCACGGCGATGAGGCGGACGGGCTCCGCGATGATGCCCGTCTCCTCCTCGACCTCCTTCACCACCACCTCGGCTGCCGAGTAGCCCACGTCGCACCACCCGGTGGGGTACAGCCAGATGCCGGAGTCTGCCCGCTGAATCAGCAGCAGCTCCCCCTTGTCGTTGCCGACGGCGGCGCCCACCGCGACCTTGGGGGTGATGTAGCCCGGGACGCCCTTGCCGACCGTGTCCATCCACTCCTGCACGAGGCCCCCGGCATAGTCGGGGTCCTCGTCGGCGCCGTCGGCCTCGGTGCGGATGTCCGCGGCCACCTTGAGGATCTCCTCGAAGCGCTCCCGCTCGTAGAGGCTCTCGGTGAAGCCGAGTCCGGTGCGGGCGATGCCCGAGAGGGTCTCGCTCCAGCGCAGCAGCGTCTTCAGGGGGACGTCACGGTCGGAACTCGGGTCCACGAGCGTGACGCTACCGCGGCCCGCCAGGTGGGCCAGAATGGGGCGTGGCCGTGAATGAGGATTGCCGTCACTACGTCATGCGCACCACGCCCCGGGGCGAGCGTCTGGAGCGCTGCAAGGTCGACGCCAACGAGCCGCTGCCGTTCGCCTGCCCCGACGGGTGCGTCTTCTACGAGCCGCGCCGGGTCTCCTCTGCCGGGTGGCACGTGCCCCAGGATCCCGACGCCGGCTGATCCGGGGGTTCAGCCCTCCAGGACGTCCCCCAGCAGGTCCACCGTGATGCCCTCCCCGCGCAGCCATTCGAGCGCGGCCTCCACCTGGGCCGACTGACCATCCATTTCGCACACGATCCAGCCCCGGTGCTCCTCCACGTCGGCCCGGCGGATGTCGGGATCCACGTCGAAGCGCCGCACCAGTGTCGCCAGGACGGCCCGGCGGACCTCGGACTCGGGGAACGTCAGCTTCACCTTGACCCGGACCTCGCTCACCGCACCTCCTCGCGCACGCCCGCCGGCGGCAGGCCACGGTTCAGACTGCCGGAGCGGAAGCCTTCCAGGTCCAGCGCCACGAAGCGGAACCCGGCGGCGCGCACGGCCGCCACGACCTCCTCCCGCCGTTCCACCACACCGGCCAGGTCCGCCGGCTCCACCTCCAGGCGGGCGGCGTCGCCGTGGTGGCGCACCCGCAGCTGTCCGAATCCGAGCGCATGGAGGGCCGCCTCCGCCACCTCGACGGCGGCCAGCCGACCCAGCGTGACCGGTGTGCCGTAGGGCAGGCGGGAGGCCAGGCACGCCGCGGCCGGCTTGTCCCACGTGCGCAAGCCGAGCTCCCGGGAGCGGCGGCGGATGGCGTCCTTGGTGAAGCCGGCCTCGACCAGGGGGAAGCGGGCACCGGCGCCCGCCGCCGCGGCCTGGCCCGGTCGGTGGTCACCCAGGTCGTCCACGTTGACCCCCAGCACGACCGTGGCGCCCTCGGCCTCGGCCACCGGGCCGAGGGCGTCCATGAGGGCGGTCTTGCACCGGGCGCAGCGGTCGGGACCGTTGGCCACGTAGGCCGCGTCCTCCATTTCGCTGGTCTCGACGCCGAGCCAGCGCAGGTCCCATTCGCCGGCCAGCGCGCGGCAGTCCGCCTCCTCGGCGCCGGCCAGCGACGGCGACAGCGCGGTGACGCAGAGGACCGCGTCGCGGCCCAGGGTGTCGTGCGCCACCCGGGCCAGCAGCGAAGAGTCGGCGCCGCCGCTGAAGGCCACCACCACGCGCCCGAGGTCCCGCAGCACGTCCCGCAGATCGTCGAGCGAACCTGCCGCGACCGCCGACACCGCCGATGCCCGGGGCGCCGACGACGGGCCGGCGCCGGACGATGTGCCGGCGCCGGAGGAAGCGGACGATGCGGACGAGGCGGTGACGGTCACGGCGGCGGCGTCAGGCGCCCAGCACGGCGAGGACGTCGTCGAGCGTGCCCACCATGCCGGTGTAGAACGGTCCGAACTCGGCGTACAGGGCGGAGGCCTCGTCGAAGCGCATCTCGTAGACGCAGTCCTTGAGGTCGTCGGGATGGGTCCCGAAGAGGGTGACGCCCCATTCGTAGTCGTCCAGCCCGGTCGACCCGGTGATGACCTGGACCACGCGGCCGTGGAAGGTCCGCCCCACCTTGCCGTGGCCCAGCATCAGCTGCTTGCGCGCGTCGAAGTCCAACGCATACCAGTTGTGCTGCTCGCCCCGCCGCTTGCTCATCGGGTAGAAGCAGAACGCGTCCTTGCCCTCGGGCGGCAGCTGCGGGAAGAGCCGGGCCTGGCGCAGGTCGTCGGGCACACCCGCTGCGTACTCGGACACCTCGGTGAGCGACACGTACGACTCCACGGCCACGAGGCCGGATCCCACGACGTCGGTCTGCAGCCGGCGCAGCCGCCAGATGTCGGGCCCGAGCGCCATCAGTCCGAGGTCCGCCTTGTGGCCGAGGAGGGCGACGGGGACCACCTGGTAGCCGTCGGCCGCGGCGGCGCTCACGGCCTTGCGCAGGGCCTCGGGATCGAAGTCGGGCGTCGGCCGGCAGAAGAGGTGGAGCACCCCCCAGCCGGTCGTCGGGGTCAGAGGCACCACGTCAGTGTAGAGAAGGCGTTCGGACCCCGGACAGAACAGTGCGCCCGGCCTTTCGGCCGGGCGCACCGCTCGAGCCTCGGTTGGGGTTGAGGCGGTCCCAGTGTCAGTCCGGGCTGTTGCAGCGCCGTGGCATCCGGGTGACAGGCCTCATCCCGGGACCAATCGGGTCCCCCTTAGAAGTCGTCCATCCCGCCGCCGGGCATGGCGGGCGCGTCTTCCTCGGGCTTGTCGACGATGACCGCCTCGGTGGTCAGGAACAGTGCCGCGATGGACGCCGCGTTCTGCAGCGCCGAGCGGGTCACCTTGGCGGCGTCGATCACACCGGTCTTGAACAGGTCCTCGTACTCGCCGGTGGCGGCGTTGAGACCGTGCGAGCCCTTGAGGTTGCGCACCTTCTCGATGATGACGCCGCCCTCGAGGCCGGCGTTGACCGCGATCTGCTTGAGCGGCTCCTCCACGGCCTTGCCCACAATGCGGGCACCGGTCGCCTCGTCGCCCTCGAGCTTGTCGGCACCCTCGAAGATGGCGGTCTGGGCCCGCAGCAGGGCAACGCCCCCGCCCGGGACCACGCCTTCCTCAATGGCGGCCTTGGTCGTGGAGACGGCGTCCTCAATGCGGTGCTTCTTCTCCTTGAGCTCCACCTCGGTGGCGGCCCCGACCTTGATGACGGCCACGCCGCCCGACAGCTTCGCCAGACGCTCCTGGAGCTTCTCCCGGTCGTAGTCGGAGTCGGTGTTCTCGATCTCGGTCTTGATCTGGTTGATGCGGCCCTTGATGTCGGACTCGGTGCCACCGCCCTCGACGATGGTCGTCTCGTCCTTGGTGATGACGACCTTGCGGGCGGTGCCCAGGAGGTCGAGCGTCACGTTCTCGAGCTTGAGGCCGACCTCTTCGGTGACGACCTGGCCGCCGGTCAGGATGGCGATGTCCTGCAGCATTGCCTTGCGGCGCTCACCGAAGCCCGGGGCCTTGACGGCGACCGAGCGGAACGTGCCACGGATCTTGTTCACCACGAGGGTGGCCAGGGCCTCGCCCTCGACGTCCTCGGCGATGATCAGCAGCGGCTTGGAGCTCTGCATGACCTTCTCGAGCACCGGGAGCAGGTCGCGCACGGCGGTGATCTTCGTGCCCACCAGCAGCACGTAGGCGTCCTCGAGGGAGGCCTCCATGCGCTCGGGGTCAGTCACGAAGTACGGGGCGATGTAGCCCTTGTCGAAACGCATGCCCTCGACGAGATCCATGTCCATGCCGAAGGTCTGCGACTCCTCGACGGTGATGACGCCGTCGCGGCCGACCTTGTCGATGGCCTCAGAGATCATCTCGCCGATCTCGGTGTCGGCGGCCGAGATGGAGGCCACCTGGGCGATCTGTCCTTTGGACTCGGTCTCTTTGGCGATGCCGTGAATGGAGCCGACGGCGATCTCGACCGCGGCCTCGATGCCTCGCTTGAGCGCCATCGGGTTGGCCCCGGCGGCGACGTTGCGCAGGCCCTCGCGCACCATGGCCCACGCCAGGACGGTGGCCGTGGTGGTGCCGTCGCCGGCCACGTCGTCGGTCTTCTTGGCTACTTCCTTGACCAGCTCGGCGCCGATCCTCTCGAACGGGTCCTCGAGGTCGATCTCCTTGGCGATGGACACGCCGTCGTTGGTGATCGTCGGGGCGCCCCACTTCTTGTCGAGCACCACGTTGCGGCCCTTCGGGCCGAGGGTCACGCGGACCGCGTCCGCCAGCTTGTTCATGCCGGTCTCCAGGCCGCGGCGGGCTTCCTCCTGGAAGGCGATGATCTTGGCCATCTGGTGTATTCCTCCGTTAGCACTCTCGTCTTGTGAGTGCTAATAGGTAATCACCTTAGAGGTCCGGACGCAAGGGCAACGCGCCCGCGCTGCCGCCGCCGACCTGCCGGGGGACGGCATCGGCCGCCGGGCCTCAGCCCCCGGCGACGGCGGGGACGATGGAGAGTGTCTGGCCCGGCGAAACCGGCGTGGCCAGGGCGTCGAGGAAGCGGACGTCCTCGTCGGCCAGGAACACGTTGACGAAGCGGCGCAGGTTGCCCTCGTCGTCGAAGAGGCGCTCGGCCAGGCCCGGATGGGCGGCGTCGACCGCCTTGAGCACCTCGCCCACCGAGGAGCCCTCCACCTCGACTTCGCCGGCACCCCCGGTCAGGGTGCGCAGCTGGGTGGGGATGCGGACGGTCACGCTCATCGGGGGGTCTCCTTGTGGTCGCCGTGGTTCTGGTCGTCGCCGGTCTCGTGGGCCTCCAACGCGGCGTCGAAGGCGTCCAGGGTCGGGGCGATGGTCGCCGTGGGGCTACTGCCCGGAGCGCCGGCCAGCGCCTCCACCGTCTTCAGCCCGTGCCCCGTGACCAGGGCCACGACCCGCTCGTCGGGGCGGATGGCCCCCGAGGCGGCCAGCTTGCACAGCGTGGCGATGGTCACTCCGCCGGCGGTCTCGGCGAAGATCCCCTCGGTGCGGGCCAGCAGCCCGATGGCCTCCACGATCTCGGGGTCGGTCACGGCGGCGCAGGAACCGCCCGAACGGCGGATGACGTCGAGGGCGTACCAGCCGTCGGCCGGGTTGCCGATGGCCAGCGACTTGGCGATCGTCTTGGGCTTGACCGGCCGGATGGCATCGCTGCCCTGCGCGAAGGCCTCCGCCACCGGCGAGCAGCCGGCGGCCTGGGCGCCCGAGACCCGCACGGCGGGCACCTCGGGCAGCAGCCCGACCTTGCCCAGCTCGGCGAAGCCCTTGTCCACCTTGGTCAGCTGGCTGCCCGAGCCGATGGGGACCACGACGTGGTCCGGGGCCTGCCAACCCAGCTGTTCGGCAATTTCGAAGGCCAGCGTCTTGGAGCCCTCGGCGTAGTAGGTGCGCACGTTGACGTTGACGAAGGCCCAGCTCGGCCGCTCACTGGTCAGCTCGGCGCAGAGGCGGTTGACGTCGTCGTAGTTGCCCTCGACGGCGATGACCGTGCCGCCGTAGACGGCGGTCATGGTGACCTTCGCCGTCTCGAGGTCGTGTGGGATCAGGACGACCGAGTCCATCCCGGCCCGGGCTGCGTGGGCCGCCACCGAGTTGGCCAGGTTCCCGGTCGAGGCACAGGCGGCCACCTTGAACCCGAGCTGACGCGCCTTGGTCAGGGCAACGGAGACGACCCGGTCCTTGAAGGACCCCGTGGGGTTGGCGGTGTCGTCCTTGATCCACAGCTCGCCCAGCCCGAGCTCGGCGGCGAGGCGATCGGCCCGCACCAGCGGCGTGAAGCCGGCGCCCAGGTCGACCGGCGTGGCGTCGTCCACCGGGAGCAGGTCCCGGTAGCGCCAGATGGAGCGCGGGCCGGCCTCGATCCGCTCCCGGCTGATGGCGCCGGCGATCCGCTCGTAGTCGTAGGCGACCTCGAGCGGCCCGAAGCAGTAGTCGCAGACGTGCAGCGCCTCGGCGGGAAAGGCACGCTGGCATTCACGACAACGCAGCCCCGTGACAAAATCGACCATCGGTCCTCCTCATCGGTCGGGCATTGGCACCTGGTACCTGCGCTCTCCCCCATGGGGTTTCCCGCAGGACACTGGTTGCCGCGACGTCAACGGGCCCGTCCCTCAGTCGCTCTGGATGATCCCCCCATGCTAACCCGACCGGGCCGGCCGGCTCAACGCAGTCCGGCTGCTTGAATCGTGGGCGTGGCGCGCACCTTCGAGCACGGCGATTTCCCGAGCGGCCCCGTGCTCCAGGCCAAGGGCCGGACCGGCCGCACGGTCTCGGTCTGCATCCCGGCCCGCGACGAGGGCTCGACGGTGGGCTCCGTGGTGCGGGCGGTGGTCCAGCCCTTCCTGGCCGGGCACGGCGGGAACGGCCTGGTGGACGAGGTCATCGTGCTCGACGACGGCTCGGGCGACGACACGGCCGAGCAGGCCCGAGAGGCCGGGGCGACGGTGGTGGCCGGGCCCCCGGGGGAGGGCGGCAAGGGCCAGGCCATGGCGGCGGCGCTCGCCGCCTCGGAGGGCGACCTCGTCGTCTTCCTCGATGCGGACGTGGCCAACACCACCCCGGCCTTCGTGACCGGGCTGCTGGGCCCGCTGCTGACGACCGACGACATCGCCCTCGTCAAGGGCTTCTACACCCGGCCGCTGCACGGCGAGCCGACGGGCGGGGGACGGGTGACCGAGCTGATGGCCCGTCCGGTGCTCGAGCTGCTCTTCCCCGAGCTGTCCTGGGTGCGCCAGCCGCTGGCCGGCGAGACGGCGGCCCATCGCTGGGTCTTCGAGAAGCTGGGCTTCGCCGGCGGCTACGGGGTCGAGTTGGGCCTGCTCATCGACGTGGCCCAGCAGCTGGGGGTCGACCGCCTGGCCCAGGTCGACCTGGGCGAGCGCATCCACCGCAACCGGCCGCTGCATGAGCTGCGGCCGCAGGCGGTTGACGTGCTGCGGGCCGCCCTCGAGCGCGTCGCCGCGTCGCCGCTGCCGCCGCGCTCGTGAGCGGCACCGTCGTCGTCTCCAACCGGGGCCCGCTGACCTTCCGCGCCGGGCGCGACGGCGCGCTGGTCCCGCTGCGCGCGGCCGGCGGGCTGGCCTCCTCGCTGCACCGGATTCTGGCGGGGAGCGGCACGACGTGGGCCTCGGTGACGATGGGCGCGGCGGACCGCGGGGCGGTCGCCCAAGGCCTCATGCACGAAGACGGGCTGGACCTGGTGCCCGTCGTCGTCGACGACGAGATCTATCGGCAGGCCTACGACGTCGTGGCCAACACGACGCTGTGGTACTGCCACCACCACCTGTTCGACCTGCCACACCGGCCCCGCTTCGACCGGCACTGGCGCGTGGCCTGGGAGGGCTACCGGGCCTACAACCGGGCCATGGCCGACGTCGTGGCCAGCCGCGCCGGCGAGGGGGCCGCCGTGCTGGTGCAGGACTACCACTTCTCGCTGCTCGGGCGGATGCTGGCCGGGGCGCGCCCGGACCTACGCACGGTCCACTTCTTGCACACGCCGTTCGCCGCGCCCGACCTGCTCGCCGTGCTGCCCGACGACGTGGTGGCCGAGCTCCTCGACGGCATGGCCGGCTACTCCGTCTGCGGCTTCCACTGCCACCAGTGGGAGGCCTCGTTCGTCGACTGCTACGCCGCGGCCGGCCGCCGCCCACCTTCGACCTTCGTGGCCCCGCTCGGCCCCGACGCGGGGGTCCTCGAGGAAGAGGCCGCCACGCCCGCCACCACCGCCGCTGCCGCCGCGTTGCGCGCCGAGGTGGCGCGTGCCGCATCATCGCCCGCACCGACCGCCTGGAGCCGTCGAAGAACATTGTGCGGGGGATGCTCGCCTTCGAGGAACTGTTGACCGCGCATCCCGAGTGGCGCGGCCGCGTCGTGCACGTCGCACTGGCCTATCCCAGCCGGCAGGGGCTGGCCGAGTATCTCGCCTACGGAGCCGAGGTGGAGCACACCGCGGCGCGCATCAACCACTCCCTGGGCACCGACGACTGGGCACCGATTCTGCTGTCGGTCCGCGACGACTGGCCGCGCTCCCTGGCCGCGCTGACGCTCTCGGACGTCCTGCTCGTGAACCCGGTGCGCGACGGCCTCAACCTGGTGGCCAAGGAGGGCCCGCTCCTCAACACGGTCGACGGCGTCGTGGTGCTCTCGCGCCAGGCGGGGGCCTGGGAGGAGCTCGCGCTCGACGGCGCCGGCGCGCTCGGGCATCAACCCGTTCGACGTCGCCGGGACGGCCGACGCGCTGCACACCGCGCTCTCCCTGGCCGCGCCCGAGCGGGCCGCCCGCGCCGGTGCGCTGCGCCGCGCCGTGCGGGGCCGCACGGCAGCCGACTGGTGGGCGGACCAGCTGGCGGCGGCGGCGCGCTGAGCCGCGTCGGCGGCAGCGGCGGCGTCAGCGACCGCGGTAGCCACAGCGTGAGCCACGGTCAGGTCGAGGGGGCACCGGCCGCCGACGCCAGGTCGCGCAGCAGGGCCACCGCGCCGGTGGCGCCGGACACCGTCAGGTCCGCCTCGGCGGCCACGGCCGGCGGGCTCTCGGTGTCCACGGCCGCCACCCGCACCGCCGTGTGCAACGGGCCGGCCGGTGCGCGCAGCGAGGCGAGCGCCGCGAAGGCGGGGAGATCCCCCAAATCGTCGCCGAACGCCGCGGCCGCCCGCAACGGCTCGCCCCGGGCCTCGTGCTCGGCCACGAGCGATCGCACCACCGTCCCCTTGTCGACATTGAGCGGGGGCCGGAGCTCGCGTTCATGGCGGCCCTGCACCACCATCAGCCCGCGCGTGGCATGTTGCCGCGCCGTGAAGGCCAGCACCCAGTCCTGCTGGTCGGGCGCGCGGCGCCAGTGCAGCGTCACCGTGAGGCCTTTTGGCTCGACGTACACACCCGGTGGGGCCGTGGCCGTCGCCTCCGCCACCACCGCGTCGATGACACCGGCCCAGTTCTCCGCCTCGGGCCCCTGCAGCGCGCGCTCGAGCCCGTAGAGGCCGGCGAGCGTGACGCCGGGCGGCGCCTGCAGCGCTTCGGCCAGGAACGCGGTGGGCCGGCCCGAAATGACGGCGACCAACCCGAACGACGACGC
Organism: uncultured Acidimicrobiaceae bacterium; assembly: GCA_963843365.1. Taxonomy (GTDB): domain Bacteria; phylum Actinomycetota; class Acidimicrobiia; order Acidimicrobiales; family RAAP-2; genus Bog-473. The sequence goes on from CAWJKG010000002.1 coordinate 1,260,950, forward strand.
GAGCGCGGCGAGCAGGTCCGACACGCCCGGGAGCGCGCGGGCCTCTCTGGGGTCCCTCACAATGCCCGCCATCGTCCCGTCGAAGTCGAGGAACAGCGCGCCACGTGCCGGCTCGGCGGCCAAGGGGCGCAACAGCTCCGGCAGGCGCGCCCGCGCGTCAGCCTGCGGAGGCAACGTCAGGTCGTGGTGGTCGTCGTCGAGGCGAGATCCGAACCGATCACCACGACGACGTCGACACCGGTGACGCCGTTGACGGGAGTGGACGTGGTGAGCGGCAGCACCTGGGACGGCTTGACGCCGATGGACGTGGCGATGGAGGCCGCCTGTTGCTGCTGGCCCGTCTCGTAGTAGACGGCCGAGGTCGCCTCGGTGGTGGAGGCGTCGACAGGGGTCTTCATCGTCCAGCCGCCGGCGCCGATGACCGTGGAGTAGTGCGCAGCCAGGCCGTTGACGCTGGTGGCGTTGGCCACGACGACCGTTGTCGCACTGGGCGGCGCCGTCGTGGTGGTGGTCGCCTTCCCGCCGTGGTGGCCGGCCTTCGTCGTCGTCGTGTGCGCGGCGGTGGTGGTGGTGGTCGCTGCGGCCCCGCCGGCGGCCGTCGTCGTGGTCGTCGCCCCGCCGGCCGTCGTCGTCGTTGTCGTGGTCGGTGCGCTGCTCACACCGGGACGGGTGCCGACGGAGACGAGGAGGGCCACGGCCACCACGAAGAGGATGAGCACTGCCGCCGCCCGGACGATCGAGAGCGAGCCGGACGAGGGTGCCTTCGGCTGGTCGTCGTCCATTGGGAGTCCAGCCTGCCCCGGCACCCCGCCCGAAGCAAGCCTTTCCGCTGGTGGGACGGGCCGCGGGCGGCAGGCCTGTAGCCTGGGCCACCGCGCCCGAGTAGCTCAGTCGGTAGAGCGCTTCACTTGTAATGAAGATGTCGCGGGTTCGATTCCTGCCTCGGGCTCCAGCCAGCACGTCCCGGATCCGTGCCCTCTCCGCTCCCCGGGCGTGGGGAAGGCGGCAGAAGGGGTACAGATCCGCCAGGACCGGGGCGTCAGCCCGGAGCGACAGGGAGGCGTGATGGTTTCGGATTTCAAGAAGTTCGTCCTGCGGGGCAACGTGGTCGACCTGGCCGTGGCGGTGGTTGTCGGCGTCGCCTTCACGGCCATGATCACCGCCTTCGTGGCCGACCTCATCACCCCGCTCGTGGCCGCCATCTTCGGCAAGCCCGACTTCTCGAACCTGACCTTCACGCTGCACCACTCGAGGTTCAAGTACGGGTCATTCCTCAACGCGTTGCTCTCGTTCCTCATTGTGGCGACCGTCGTCTTCTTCGCCGTGGTGGTGCCGCTCACCGCGCTCGATGCGCCGTCTCAACCTGCTGCCGGCGGAGGAGCCGAAGCCCGAGACGCGCCAGTGCCCCGAATGCCTCAGCGACATTCCGGTGGCGGCGCGGCGTTGTGCCTTCTGCACCTCCGAAGTGGCGGTGGCGGCCTGAGCGCCGCCCCGGGCGCGCGGCCGATGAGGCCGTGACAGGGCCGGTCCTCGTCGCGCACCTGCGCCGCCTGTTCACCGCCGCACACCGGCAGGGACGCGGGACGGCGCGCCCTCAGTCTGCCCGCGTGCGGCCGGCCGCCGCTCGCTGGCGGGCCACCTCGAAGCACGCCACCGCTCCGGCCACGCCGACGTTGAGAGAGGGCAGCGTGCCGTGCTGGGGAATGGCCGCCACCGCATCGCAGCGCCGGCGCACCAGCGGTGCCAGCCCCTTCTCCTCGCTGCCGACGACGAGCGCAACGGGGCCCTCACCGAGCGGAAGCTCGTAGAGCGACTGGTCGGCCTCACCGGCGAGACCGATCGACCACACCCCGAGGTCGCGCAACTCGCTGAGCGCGGTCGGCACGCCACCCACCACCGCGAAGGGCAGGTGCTCAATCGCACCCGCCGCCGTCTTCGTCACGGTCGGCGACAGCCGGGCCGAACGGTGGCGCGGCAGCACGACCCCGGTGACGCCGGCGCACTCGGCGCTGCGCAGCAGGGCACCCAGGTTGCGCGGGTCGGTGATTCCCGCCGCCACCAGCACGAACGCAGGATTGCCGCGGCGGTCGGGCGCGGCCAGGTCCGCCGAGCGCGACCGGCTCGAGGGGGCGGGCCAGGGCCAGCACGCCCTGCGGCGCCTCGGTGCGCGCCTGGGCATCGAGACGGGCCCGCGGCACGGTCTCGACCGGCACGCGGAGCCGCCCCGCCAGCTCCTCAATGCGATCGAGCTGCGGCGAGGGGTCCTGGTCCTCCGCCAGCATGATCCGTCGCACCGTCCGGCGTCCCACCGTGAGCAGCTCGAGCACGGCGCGGCGCCCCTCGACCTGGTCGCCCCCGAGCTCGCTGCGCGGGCCCGGGCGACGATCGCCGCGTGGGCCCCCGCCGCCGGCCGCGGCCGCACCGCCACCACCCTTCCTGCTGTTCGTGTCGCCGCCACGCCGGGCATCGGGACGGGCCGGCGTGCGGCGCGCCTTGCCGCCCCGAGCCGGCCGCGGGCTCACGCCGACTCCATCAACACCACGGCCAGGCAGGCCACGCCCTCGGCCCGTCCCAGGGCACCCAGGCCTTCGGCCCGCGTCGCCTTGACCGACACCGGAGCGCGGAGGACGGCGCTCAGGCACTCCACCATGGCGGCCGTGTGGGGAGCCAGACGGGGCGCGTCGGCGATGATTGTGCAGTCGGCGTTGGCGCATGCGAACCCCTCGCCCGCCGCCATCGCCACCACCTCGGTCAGCAAGGCCACACTGTTGGCGCCCTCCCACACCGGGTCGGTGTCGGGGAAGTGCCGGCCCAGGTCGCCCAGTCCGACCGCACCGAGCACGGCGTCGGCCAGCGCGTGGCACACCGCGTCGGCGTCACTGTGGCCCCCCAACCCCCGCGCGCCCTCGATCACCACGCCGCCCAACACCAGCGGCCGGTGGGGGTCGTCGGCGAAGCGGTGGACGTCGATGCCCTGGCCGATGCGCATACTCATGGTCGCCGCGCCGCCAGCAGCCGCTCGGCCGTCACCAGGTCGTCGGGCCCGGTGATCTTGAGGTTGCCTATTTCGCCGGGCACCACCACCACGGTGCCGCCGAGCGCCTCGACCACCACGGCGTCATCGGTCGCGGTGCCCCCATCGGCCGCCGCGGCCTCGTGCGCGCGGCGGAGCACGTCGGCCCGGAAGGCCTGCGGGGTCTGCACCGCGACCAGCCGGGAGCGGTCGAGGGTGCTCGTGACCCGCCCGGACTCGTCCACGGCCTTGATGGTGTCACTCGGCGGGACCCCTGGCACGGCTCCGTCCGCGCCCCCGACCGTGACCGCCGCCAGCACGGCGTCGAAGAGGTCGGCCGAGGCCAGCGGGCGCGCCGCGTCGTGCACGAGCAGCACCGCGGCGTCGTCGGGCACCGCCGCCAGGCCGCAGCGCACCGAATCGGCCCTGGTCGGCCCTCCGGCCACCACCACGTCGGCGCCGTAGCGGACCGCACCGATATCGGGCCCCGGCGGCAGCACCAGCACGATGCCGGCGGAGGCGGGTCGGCAGGCCAGCACGGCCCACTCGAGCACAGCGCGGCCACCCAGGAGGGAGAACTGCTTCATGTTGCCGAAGCGTCGGCCGAAGCCACCGGCCACGACGATCGACCACACCGGTGCCATGGCGCGACCGGCCCGGTCGCTCAGGTCAGGGCCTCGTTCAGGCGCTCTTCGGCCGTCTCCTCGTCCACGTTGAGCGCGAAGGTCAGCTCGGACACGAGGATCTGGCGGGCGCGCTGCAGCATGCGCTTCTCCCCCGCCGACAGGCCCTTGTCCTTGTCGCGGATGGACAGATTCCGCACCACCTCGGCCACCTGGTAGATGTCGCCGGAGCGCAGCTTCTCGGAGTGGTTCTTGTAGCGCCGGGACCAGTTCGTCGGCATGCGCGCCTCCTTCTTGCGCAGCACGGCGAACACCTCCTCGACCTCCTCGTCGTTGATGACCTCACGCAGGCCCACACCCTCGGTGTTGTCCGCCGGCACGTTCAGGATCAGGTCGCCGTAGGCGAGGCGCAGCACGAGGTACTCGCGCTTCTCGCCGAAGGCGACCTTGGTCTCCCGCTTCTCGATGACCGCGGCCCCGTGATGGGGGTAGACGACTTTGTCTCCGACCTTGAAGGACACAGAACTCAGGGCTCCCTTGTGGGTGGATTCGGCTGCGCCCGCACGGGCACGCGGAGCTGCGGCGATGCTATGCGGAGGCGCCCGGGACGGCGGTGGGCCGTCCGCAAGTGACCAACTATTTTACCAGATCAACCGGTTATTCGTAACGCTCGAAGATGCTGGCCTCGACCAGGCGGGCCAGCCCGTCCCGGATGTGGCGGGCGGTGGCGGCGCCGATGCCCTCGACGGACTCGAGCTCGGCCGCGGAGGCAGAGAGGATTTCGGGCAGCGAGCCGAAGCGCTCCACCAGGCGCTCGATGATCGTCTCGGAGAGCTGCTGGGGCAGCCGGTGCAGAAGCCGGTACCCGTGGGGCGCCAGCCCGACCTGCAGCTGTTCGTCGGAGGCGGGCAGGTGCAGGGCGGCCACCACCTTGGGCAGATCCATCAGCGCGTCGGCGGAGAGCGAGCGCAGGTGGGCGATCCCCTTGTCGTCGGCGTAGTCACGCAGCACGAGCGTCAGGCTCTCCGCCACGCCGGAACGGAGCTCCACCGTCTGGAGGTGGATGAGGCGGCCGTCGGAACCCAGCTCGACCAGGTGGCCTTCGATCTCCTCGGCAATGCGGCGGACCATTTCTCCCGGCTGGAGCACGGCGACGACATCACGCACCGAGACCGAGTCCTCCATTTCGAGCCTGGTCAACGTCGACAACGCGTCGTCGTAACGGGAGCGGAAGCGCTGCAGGGTGGAGAGCGCCTGGCTCGAGCGGTCGATCAGCCAACCGGCCGATTGCGTCGTGTGCTTGCGGTCGTTGCGGTAGACGGCGATGGTGGCCATCGCCTCCGAGACGGCGATCACGGGTACGTCGATGGAGCGGGCCACCCGCTCCGCCGTGCGGTGCCGGGTCCCGGTCTCCGAGGTGGCAATGGTCGCCTTGGGCACCAGGTGGACGTTGGCCCGGGCGATGCGGGAGGCGTCCGGAGCCAGAATGATGGCGCCGTCCATTTTGGCCAGCTCGGACAGGCGCTGGGGGGTGTACTCGGCATCGAGCAGGAAGCCCCCGGTGCAGACAGAGAGCACGGCGGGATCGTCCCCCACCAGGATGAGGGCGCCGTGTTTGGCCTGCAGTATGCGGTCGAGACCCTCGCGGAGCTTGGTGCCGGGCGCGATCATCGCCAGCGCGTCGTTCAGAGGCTGGCTGCCGCCGGCGCCGTCGGCCACCCCGGCATCGTACCTGGCGCGCCTCGCGCGCCGACCTCGGATTGGAGAAGGCTCAGCGCCTCGGTCAGCGTACGTACTCCCTGCACCCGCAACCCGGTCGGAGCGGCCGCGGGCGTGCCGGCCAGCGAGGCCGGCACCAGCGCCCGGGTGAACCCGGCCCGGTGGGCCTCGGCCAGGCGGCGGTCGGCGCCGGGGACGGTCCGCACCTCGCCGGCCAACCCCAGCTCGCCGAAGACGACCACGTCGGGAGGCAGCGCGGTGTCGGTGATAACCGAGGCCATGGCCAGGGCGACGGCGAGGTCGGCCGCGGGCTCCGTCACCGTGATGCCTCCGACCGCGGCGGCGAACATCTGGGCGGCGGCCGGGATCTCGACGGCGGTACGGCAGGCCAGGACGGCGAGCAGAAGGTTCGCCCGAGCCGCGTCGATGCCGAGTGTCTGCGGTCGGGGTGGACCGTTGCCGCCGCCGGCGCCGGGGCCGAGCAACGCCTGCACCTCGACCAGCAGGGGTCGGCGCCCCTGCAGGACGGGCACGACCACGCTGCCCGGCACGCCGGCCATGCGGTCCCCCAACAGCAGCGGGCCGGGGTCGGGCACGGCGCGCAGGCCGTCGTCACGCATCTCGAAGATGCCCACCTCGCCCGCGGGACCGAAACGGTGCTTGACCGAGGTCAGCACACGGAGCGCGTGGTGGCGGTCGCCGTCGAAGGAGAGCACGGTGTCGACCAGGTGCTCCACGGCGCGGGGACCGGCCAGGTCCCCGTCCTTGGTCACGTGGCCGACCAGGAGGAGCGGTGCACCGCTCGACTTCGCCATGCGCGTCGAGGCGCTCGACGCACGTGCGCACCTGGGCCAGGCTTCCCGCGGGCTGGCCCAGGTCGGGGTCGGACACGGACTGCAGCGAGTCCACGACGACGAGCGCGGGACGATGGCGCTCGACCGCGGCCTCTATGGCTTCGACGTCGGGCCCCTCGATGGCCAGCAGGTTCGGCGGCACGACCCCGATGCGGGATGCCCGGCCGCGTACCTGGGCCAGGGATTCCTCCGCGGAGGCCAGCATCACGTCGAGCCCGGTGGCGGCGAGAGACGACAGGACCTGGAACAGGAGCGTGGACTTCCCTATTCCCGGAGGGCCGAAGACCAGCGTGACTGAGCCCGCCACCACGCCCCCGCCCATGACGCGGTCGAGCTCACTCACGCCGGTGGGCAGCGGGTGGGTGGCGTCGGTCGGGACGTCGGACAGAGCCAGGGCCGGTGACCCTTCGGCGCGGCCGGACCGGGAGCGCGAGCGGCGCACTGGAGCCGGACCGAGCGTGTTCCACTCGCCGCAGGCGGGGCAGCGCCCGGCCCAGCGCAGCGAGGTCGCCTCACACGAGGCGCACACGAAGCCGCCCTCGGCGCGCGTGCGCGGGCGGGGAACCGAGGCCATGGCGGCACCCTACGGGAGGGGTGTCACATGGCAGGGGGATCCCTCGGGCCGGCGTCGTGGCAGGCTGCCGGCATGTCGCCCGAGACCCCGACGATCCGTCCCGCCACCACCGCGGACCGATCCGGCATCCTCGACGTCGTAGCCGACGCCTTCTCCTTCGGCGGGACACGCGAACGCGGCCGAGGAGCTGGCCATCGTCCGGGGGACGTGGGCGGCAGCGGGCGATCTCATCGAGCTCGTGGCCGACGACGGAGAATCGGTCGTTGGCCACCTGCAGGCAGCGCCGGGCCGCCTCGACGGTGCAGCGTGCACGGTGGTCGGCGTGGCACCGGTCTGCGTCGCGTCGTCGCGCCACGGGCGCGGCATCGGCTCCGCTCTGATGGCCTCGCTCAGAACCGCTGCCGAGGCATCGCATGTGCCCCTCCTGGTACTGCTCGGCGACCCGGCCTACTACGGCCGCTTCGGCTTCGAGCCGGCCGGTCCGCTCGGGCTGCACTACGGGCCGGCGGGGATGGACAACCCGAGCTTCCAGGCGCGCCGCCTCCCGGGATACGGCGCGGCGTACCGCGGGGAGTTCAGCTACTGCTGGGAGTGACGTACTGCCCGGACGCACGCGCCCGGGCAGACGTCAACGACTACTCGGCGTCGGCGCCCGCGCCCGCCAGCTCGAGCGGCGGCGGCTGCTGGATGCCCTCAATGGCCGTGAAGCTGAGCTGCGGGCCCTCGCCGTCGATGGGCGACTCCTCGACATCGACGACGATGGTCTCGCCGACGCGGAACTCCTTCCACAGGATGCGCTCCGACAGCGGGTCCTCGACCAGCTGCTGGATGGCCCGGCGCAAGGGCCGTGCCCCCAGCTGCGGGTCGTAGCCCTTCTCGGCCAGCAGGGTGCGGGCGGCCGGGGTCAGTTCCAGGCCGATGCCCTGCTCCGACAGCTGCTTGACCGTACGCGCCATGAGGAGGTCGACGATCTCGGTCACCTCTGCCCGCGACAACTCGTGGAAGACGATCACCTCGTCGATGCGGTTCAGGAACTCGGGACGGAAGTGCGCCTTGAGCGCCTCGTCGACCTTGGCCTTCATCCGCTCGTAGGTGACGGCCTCGGACGTCTTGGCGAACCCGATGTTCGCCTTGCGCAGGTCCGCAGTCCCCAGGTTCGAGGTCATGATCAGCACCGTGTTCTTGAAGTCGACCGAGCGACCCTGGGCGTCCGTGAGCCGCCCGTCCTCGAGGATCTGCAGCAGCGTGTTGAACACGTCCGGGTGCGCCTTCTCGACCTCGTCGAAGAGCACGACCGAGAACGGCTTGCGGCGCACGGCCTCTGTGAGCTGGCCGCCCTCCTCGTACCCGACGTAGCCGGGGGGCGAGCCCACCAGCCGGCTGACCGTGTGCTTCTCCATGTATTCGGACATGTCGAGCTGGATGAGCGCGTCCTCGTCGTCGAAGAGGAACTCGGCCAGCGTCTTGGCCAGCTCCGTCTTCCCAACGCCCGTGGGACCCAGGAAGATGAACGACCCGCTCGGGCGCTTGGGGTCCTTGAGGCCGGCCCGCGTGCGGCGGATGGCCCGCGAGAGCGCCTTGAGCGCCTCCTCCTGGCCGATCACGCGCTTGTGCAGCTCGTCCTCCATGCGCAGGAGCTTCGCCGTCTCCTCCTCGGTGAGGCGGTAGACAGGGATGCCGGTCCAGGCGGCCAGCACCTCGGCGATGACCTCTTCGTCGACGACGTCGAACAGGTCGACGCCCTCGGCGCGCAGCTCGGCTTCCTGGCTCTCCTTGCGGTCCAGACGCTCCTTCTCCTGCTCGGCCAGCTTCTTGGCCTGCTCGAAGGCGCCCTTCTCGATGGCGGCCTCCTTGTCGGCCCGCAGCCGCACGATCTCCTCGTCGAGCTTCTTGGCATCCGGCGGCGTGCTCATGCGGCGGATGCGCAGGCGGCTGCCCGCCTCGTCGATGAGGTCGATCGCCTTGTCCGGGAGGTAGCGGTCGGCCAGGTAGCGGTCGGCCAGGTTGGCCGCGGCCACCAGGGCCTGGTCCGTGATGCTCACGGCATGGTGCGACTCGTAGCGGTCGCGCAGGCCCTTGAGGATGTCGATGGTGAGGGCCACCGTCGGCTGGTCGACCTTGACCGGCTGGAAGCGGCGCTCGAGGGCGGCGTCCTTCTCGAGGTGCTTGCGGTACTCGTCGATGGTCGTGGCCCCGACGGTCTGCAACTCGCCCCGGGCCAGCATCGGCTTGAGGATGGAGGCGGCGTCGATGGCGCCTTCGGCGGCGCCGGCACCGACCAGCGTGTGGATCTCGTCGATGAACAAGACGATGTCGCCCCGGGTCCGGATCTCCTTGAGGACCTTCTTGAGGCGCTCCTCGAAGTCACCGCGGTAACGGCTCCCCGCCACCAGCGCGCCGAGATCGAGGGTGTAGAGCTGCTTGTTGGTCAGCGTCTCGGGCACCTCGTTGGACACGATGCGCTGGGCCAGGCCCTCGACGATCGCGGTCTTGCCCACGCCGGGCTCGCCGATGAGGACCGGATTGTTCTTGGTGCGGCGCGACAGCACCTGCATGACGCGTTCGATCTCTTTAGAACGTCCGATGACCGGATCGAGCTTGCCGTCACGAGCGAGCTGCGTCAGGTTGCGGCCGAACTGGTCGAGCACCGGCGAGCCCGAGGGGTTGTCGCCCGCACTCGAGCCCTGGCTGGCGCCGACAGACTCCTTGCCCTGGTTGCCCGACATGAGCTGGATGACCTGCTGACGCACGCGACCGAGGTCGGCGCCGAGGCTCACGAGGACGGTGGCGGCGACGCCTTCTCCCTCGCGCACGAGTCCGAGCAGCATGTGCTCGGTGCCGATGTAGCTGTGCCCGAGCTGGAGGGCCTCACGTAGCGAGAGCTCCAACACCTTCTTGGCGCGAGGCGTGAAGGGTGGCGAGCCGCTGGGGGCGGTACCGGCCATGCCGATCGTCTCCTCGACCTTCTCACGCACGGCCTCAAGCGAGATCCCCAGGGACTCGAGCGCCTTCGCGGCGACACCCTCCCCCTCGTGGATCAACCCGAGGAGAATGTGCTCGGTACCGATGAAGCTGTGATTGAGCAGGCGCGCTTCCTCCTGCGCCAGCACCAACACTCTCCGTGCCCGGTCGGTGAAACGTTCGAACACCCTGACCGCCTCTCCTTGTTCCTCTTGCTTCTCGGCTCAGTGTACCTGGGCCCTTAGCTCACCACGCCGCACCTTGAGATCGCTGCACCCCTTCCGAAATACCGGCTCACCGTGCGGTTGTACTCCCTTCTACCTGGTATTTGTCGGCATTCGGCGGTCGTGCCCTAACGTTTGGACCAGTGAACCCGACAGAGGCCCTCGGCCTGCCCCGCCTGCAGGAGGGACTGCGGCGTCTCGAACCCCTGCTCACCGCCTCCGTCGTGACAGGTGACGGCTTCCTGGACGAGGTCACAACCCACCTCATCGCCGCCGGCGGCAAGCGGCTGCGCCCCCTGTTGGCGCTGGCCACGGCGACCGGTGGAAACCGCGAGGCGACCGAGGACGACCTGATGGGAGGGGTCGCGGTGGAGCTGGTCCACCTGGCCTCCCTCTACCACGACGATGTGATCGACGAGGCGACCATCCGGCGCAACGTGGAGAGTGTCAACAGCCGTTTCGGGAACCTGGTCGCCATTGTGGCGGGCGACTACCTGTTGGCCCGCAGCGCCGCCATCGCGGCGGGGCTCGGGACCGACATCGCCGAGCTGCTGGCCGACACGCTGGGCCGGCTCTGCCAAGGCCAAGTCACCGAGGTGCGCTCGGGTTTCCAGGTCAGCCGCAGCAGGGATGACTACTTCGCCTCCATCAGCGGCAAGACGGCGGCGCTCACCGCGACCTCGTGCCGCATCGGCGCGTTGACCGGCGGGCTCCCGGCCGCCGAGGTCGACGCCTGCACCGAGTACGGACGCTGCTTCGGCATGGTCTTCCAGATCCGCGACGACATTTTGGACATCACGGCCACCGACGGCCAGCTGCAAAAGCCGGCGGGTCAGGACCTAGCCGAGGGTGTCTACACACTGCCCGCCCTCGTCGCCCTGGAGGATCCCGACGCTGGACCCGATCTGCGGGCGCTGCTCGGCGTCCCTCTCGGGCAGCCCGAACGCGACAAGGCGCGCACCATCGTGATGGCATCGCGAGGGGTCGCAGAGTCCGTGGCGACGGCGCGCCGCTACGTCGCCGATGCTCAGGAGGCGACCCTGGGCATCGGCCAGCCGGAGCTGCGCGACGGGCTCTCGCGTCTTGCTGCCGAACTGCTCACCGACCTTCCCGACTGACATCACCTTTGTCGGCGGGAATTGCGCTGACAGTGCGGCAGAATTGCGGCCCCATTGCGCGCCGCGGCCACCGCCCGGGTATCCCCCGAACGGTGGCCGCGTCCGTCAGATCTGCTGCGTGTCGGCGGTGCGTCAGCCGGCGGTGCTGCTGGTGCTGCCGGTGCCGGCACTGCAGGCCGCTTGGGCCTTGGCGAGCCGCGCATTCACCTTGGTCTCGCGGTTCTGGACCCGCGTGATCCGGTTGGCAATGTGGTCGGCGCGCTTGGTGTGCCCGGCCGCCCTGGCCTTGGCCTCACGGGCTTCCGCCTTGGGGACCCACGTGGTCACCTTGCCCTCCAGCTTCTGGACCCTGGCCTGAATGGTCGGGAGCTTGGCGCACAGGGTGGCCGAGGATGCCCCCGTGGACGCGGTGCTCGGGGTCGACGCACCGGCGATGCCGGCCGCGCCGAAGGTCAGGGTCCCGGCGACGGCGGCTCCCGCGATGATCGTGCGAAACATGGTGATCTCCTTCACTGTCGGATGCGCTCTGCGCGCCCTGCCGCCGCTTCTGGCGGCACCCATCACTCTGAGTGCGAGATGTGAAGAAACCGTGAGGGAGGTTTGAAGGAACGCCCCGATCCATAAGGAACACTGAAGAACGCGGCATCCGAACGACCCTTGCCACAAGGCCCACCCGTTTGGGCTCCCACCGTCGGCGTCGCTAGGAGTACTTCGGAGGGGGACACTTCGTGAACGTGACCGTCCCCTGATGGGTCAATGTGATGCCGTCCGTACTGTCGGTGGCCGTGTAGGTCACCGACTCTACCGTTGTGTCGGTCACGGTAAACGTTGCCTGACCGTTCGCGTTGGTCAACCCGGCGACCGTCGCAATCTTCGAGTGCGCGCCCTTGCTCTGAGTCAGCGCCACAGACTTTCCGGCAATGGGGTTGCCGTTGGCATCGAGCAAAGTGACGGTGATGGTGGACGACGATTGACCATTCGCGGGGACGCTAGACGGGCTCACCGAAATGGTTGAACGCGTGGACGAAGGCGGTCCCACCTTGGTGAACACGACCGTTCCGGTGGACGAGAGAACCAGATTGTCGGTGGTATCCGTCGCCGAGTAGATGACGCTCTGCGCCGACGTATCCGTGACAAGGAACGTGGCCTGACCCCTGGAGTTGGTCACACCGCTCACGGTCGAGATCGTGGAGACGCCACCAACGCTCTGGGAGAGAGTGACCGTCTTGCCGGAGATCGGTGATCCGGTGGTGCTCAGAAGCGTGACCGTGATCGTCGAGGATGCAGTTCCATTTGCCGGAACCGACGTGGGGCACGGCACAACCGTCGATTTCGTTGGTGACGGAACGATCACGGCGGTGAAGGTCACAGAGGACGTCGCGGTGAGGGTGATGCCGTCAGTCGAGTCCTTCGCCGTATAGGTGACTTTCTGCGCGGTTGTGTCAGTCACCGTGAAGGTGGCCTGTCCGAGGTTGTTCGTGACTCCGTTGACCGTGGAGATCACTGATGTCCCACCGGAACTCTGGGTCAAAGTCACCGTCTTGCCCGCCACCGGAGTGCCCGAGGCGTCCACCAGGGTGACGGTGATGGTCGAGGACGTCGACCCGTTGGCGGGAACCGTTGCCTGACTCGCAACCACGGTGGACTTCGATGCCGAGACCGGGCCGTGGAAGGCGACCGATCCGGTGTTGATGAGGGTGACCCCTCCGGTCACATCAGTCGCGGTGTAGGTCACGACCTGCGAAGAGGTGTCGGTGACCGAGAAGGTCGCCTGACCCTGCGCGTTGGTGACTCCCGAGACGGTGGTGATGACCGAGTTGCCGCCGCTGCTCTGGGCCAGCGTCACCGTCTGACCGGGGATGGGAGTGCTGTTGCTGTCACGAAGAGTCACAGTGACGACCGATGCCGCAGTGCCGTTGTCCGTTACAGAAGTCGGGGTCGGAGTCACCGTCGAGTTCGACAGCGAGACCGGACCGTGGAAGGCGACCTGGGCCGTCTGGGTGATGACCAGGTTGGACTGGGAGGTGTCCGTCGCCGTGTAGGTGACGACCTCTGAGTGGGTGTCGGTCGCACTGAAGGTGGCCTGGCCAGCCGCGTTCGTCGTGCCCGACAGCGTGGTGATCACCGAGGAGCCCGCACCCTGGCCGAGGGTGACCACCTGGCCCGAGACCGGGGTGCCCGAGCCGTCCTTGAGGGTGACCGTCACTGTCGAAGCAGACGTTCCGTTGTTGGCCACCGAGGTCGGCACGGCCACGACAGAGGAGGAGCTGGCCGAGACCGGGCCGTGGAAGGTCACCGACCCGGTGTTGATGAGAGTGACCCCTCCGGTCACATCAGTCGCGGTGTAGGTCACGACCTGCGAAGAGGTGTCGGTGACCGAGAAGGTCGCCTGACCCTGCGCGTTGGTGACTCCCGAGACGGTGGTGATGACCGAGTTGCCGCCGCTGCTCTGGGCCAGCGTCACCGTCTGACCGGGGATCGGGTTGCCCGAGCCGTCCTTGAGGGTGACCGTCACTGTCGAAGGTGATGTTCCGTTGTCGGCGACCGACGTGGGGCTGGGCGAGACCGTGGAGTTGGACTGGGACACCGGACCGGTGCCGGTGCCGAAGGTCACCTGGGCCGTCTGGGTGATGACCAGGTTGGACTGGGAGGTGTCCGTCGCCGTGTAGGTGACGACCTCTGAGTGGGTGTCGGTCGCACTGAAGGTGGCCTGGCCGGCCGCGTTCGTCGTGCCCGACAGCGTGGTGATCACCGAGGAGCCCGCACCCTGGCCGAGGGTGACCACCTGGCCCGAGACCGGGGTGCCCGACGAGTCGGTCAGCGTGACGGTGATGGTCGACGTCGACGTTCCGTTATTGGGCACCGAGGTCGGCACGGCCACCGCAGAGGAGGAGCTGGCCGAGACCGGACCGTGAAAGGCGACCTGGGCCGTCTGGGTGATGACCAGGTTGGACTGGGAGGTGTCCGTCGCCGTGTAGGTGACGACCTCTGAGTGGGTGTCGGTCGCACTGAAGGTGGCCTGGCCGGCCGCGTTCGTCGTGCCCGACAGCGTGGTGATCACCGAGGAGCCCGCACCCTGGCCGAGGGTGACCACCTGGCCCGAGACCGGGGTGCCCGAGCCGTCCTTGAGGGTGACCGTCACTGTCGAAGCAGACGTTCCGTTGTTGGCCACCGAGGTTGGCACGGCCACGACAGAGGAGGAGCTGGCCGAGACCGGGCCGTGGAAGGTCACCGACCCGGTGTTGATGAGGGTGACCCCTCCGGTCACATCAGTCGCGGTGTAGGTCACGACCTGCGAAGAGGTGTCGGTGACCGAGAAGGTCGCCTGACCCTGCGCGTTGGTGACTCCCGAGACGGTGGTGATGACCGAGTTGCCGCCGCTGCTCTGGGCCAGCGTCACCGTCTGACCGGGGATCGGGTTGCCCGAGCCGTCCTTGAGGGTGACCGTCACTGTCGAAGGTGATGTTCCGTTGTCGGCGACCGACGTGGGGCTGGGCGAGACCGTGGAGTTGGACTGGGACACCGGACCGGTGCCGGTGCCGAAGGTCACCTGGGCCGTCTGGGTGATGACCAGGTTGGACTGGGAGGTGTCCGTCGCCGTGTAGGTGACGACCTCTGAGTGGGTGTCGGTCGCACTGAAGGTGGCCTGGCCAGCCGCGTTCGTCGTGCCCGACAGCGTGGTGATCACCGAGGAGCCCGCACCCTGGCCGAGGGTGACCACCTGGCCCGAGACCGGGGTGCCCGAGCCGTCCTTGAGGGTGACCGTCACTGTCGAAGCAGACGTTCCGTTGTTGGCCACCGAGGTCGGCACGGCCACGACAGAGGAGGAGCTGGCCGAGACCGGGCCGTGGAAGGTCACCGACCCGGTGTTGATGAGAGTGACCCCTCCGGTCACATCAGTCGCGGTGTAGGTCACGACCTGCGAAGAGGTGTCGGTGACCGAGAAGGTCGCCTGACCCTGCGCGTTGGTGACTCCCGAGACGGTGGTGATGACCGAGTTGCCGCCGCTGCTCTGGGCCAGCGTCACCGTCTGACCGGGGATCGGGTTGCCCGAGCCGTCCTTGAGGGTGACCGTCACTGTCGAAGGTGATGTTCCGTTGTCGGCGACCGACGTGGGGCTGGGCGAGACCGTGGAGTTGGACTGGGACACCGGACCGGTGCCGGTGCCGAAGGTCACCTGGGCCGTCTGGGTGATGACCAGGTTGGACTGGGAGGTGTCCGTCGCCGTGTAGGTGACGACCTCTGAGTGGGTGTCGGTCGCACTGAAGGTGGCCTGGCCGGCCGCGTTCGTCGTGCCCGACAGCGTGGTGATCACCGAGGAGCCCGCACCCTGGCCGAGGGTGACCACCTGGCCCGAGACCGGGGTGCCCGACGAGTCGGTCAGCGTGACGGTGATGGTCGACGTCGACGTTCCGTTATTGGGCACCGAGGTCGGCACGGCCACCGCAGAGGAGGAGCTGGCCGAGACCGGACCGTGGAAGGCGACCTGGGCCGTCTGGGTGATGACCAGGTTGGACTGGGAGGTGTCCGTCGCCGTGTAGGTGACGACCTCTGAGTGGGTGTCGGTCGCACTGAAGGTGGCCTGGCCGGCCGCGTTCGTCGTGCCCGACAGCGTGGTGATCACCGAGGAGCCCGCACCCTGGCCGAGGGTGACCACCTGGCCCGAGACCGGGGTGCCCGAGCCGTCCTTGAGGGTGACCGTCACTGTCGAAGCAGACGTTCCGTTGTTGGCCACCGAGGTTGGCACGGCCACGACAGAGGAGGAGCTGGCCGAGACCGGGCCGTGGAAGGTCACCGACCCGGTGTTGATGAGGGTGACCCCTCCGGTCACATCAGTCGCGGTGTAGGTCACGACCTGCGAAGAGGTGTCGGTGACCGAGAAGGTCGCCTGACCCTGCGCGTTGGTGACTCCCGAGACGGTGGTGATGACCGAGTTGCCGCCGCTGCTCTGGGCCAGCGTCACGGTCTGACCCGGGATGGGAGTGCTGTTGCTGTCACGAAGAGTCACAGTGACCACCGATGCCGCAGTGCCGTTGTCCGTTACAGAAGTCGGGGTCGGAGTCACCGTCGAGTTCGAGAGCGAGACCGGACCGTGGAAGGCGACCTGGGCCGTCTGGGTGATGACCAGGTTGGACTGGGAGGTGTCCGTCGCCGTGTAGGTGACCACCTCTGAGTGGGTGTCGCTGGCACTGAAGGTGGCGACACCTTGGGCGTTGGTCGTCGCCGTGCCCCCGCCCGAGATGACCGAGGAGCCCGCGCCCTGGCCCAAGGTGACCACCTGGCCCGAGACCGGGGTGCCCGACGAGTCGGTCAAGGTGACGGTGATGCTCGACGTCGAGGTGCCGTCGTCGGGCACCGAGGTCGGTGCGGCCACCACGCTCGAGGAGCTGGCCGAGACCGGGCCGTGGAAGGCGACACTCGCCGTCTGGTCGATGACCAGGTTGGACTGGGAGGTGTCCGTCGCCGTGTAGGTGACGACCTCTGAGTGGGTGTCGGTGGCCGTGAAGGTGGCCACACCTTGGGCGTTGGTCGTCGCCGTGCCCCCGCCCGAGATGACCGAGGAGCCCGCACCCTGGCCCAAGGTGACCACCTGGCCCGAGACCGGGGTGCCCGAGCCGTCCTTGAGGGTGACCGTCACTGTCGAAGCGAGACGTGCCGTCGTCGGGCACCGAGGTCGGTGCGGCCACCACGCTCGAGGAGCTGGCCGAGACCGGGCCGTGGAAGGCGACACTCGCCGTCTGGTCGATGACCAGGTTGGACTGGGAGGTGTCCGTCGCCGTGTAGGTGACGACCTCTGAGTGGGTGTCACTCGCACTGAAGGTGGCGACACCTTGGGCGTTGGTCGTCGCCGTGCCCCCGCCCGAGATGGCCGAGGAGCCCGCACCCTGGCCCAGGGTGACCACCTGGCCCGAGACCGGGGTGCCCGACGAGTCGGTCAAGGTGACGGTGATGCTCGAGGTCGACGTGCCGTCGTCGGGCACCGAGGTCGGGGCGGCCACCACGCTCGAGGAGCTGGCCGAGACCGGGCCGTGGAAGGTGACCTGACCCGGTGTTGGTGAGCGGTGACCCCTGCGGTCACGTCAGTCGCGGTGTAGGTCACGACCTGCGAAGAGGTGTCGGTGGCACTGAGAAGGTGGCCTGACCCTGCCGCGTTGGTACTCCCGAGACGGTGGTGATGACCGAGTTGCCCGCCACTGCTCTGGGCCAGAGTCACCGGTCTGACCCGGGATCGGGTTGCCCGAGCCGTCTTGAGGGTGACCGTCACGGTGGAAGCAGACGTCCCGTTGTCGGCCACCGACGTGGGACTGGTCACGGTGGAGTTGGACTGGGACACCGGGCCGTGCCGGCTCCGAAGGTCACCTGTGCGTCTGGTCAGATCGACCAGGTTGGACTGGGAGGTGTCGGTCGCCGTGTAGGTGGACCCTGACCCTGCGCAGTGGGTGACTCACCGTGACGGTGGTGATGATCGAGGTGCCGCCGCGCCCTGGCCCAAGGTGACCACCTGGCCCGAGACCGGGGTGCCGACGACGGTCAAGGTGACGGTGATGCTCGACGTCGAGGTGCCGTCGTCGGGCACCGAGGTCGGTGCGGCCACCACGCTCGAGGAGCTGGCCGAGACCGGGCCGTGGAAGGCGACACTCGCCGTCTGGTCGATGACCAGGTTGGACTGGGAGGTGTCCGTCGCCGTGTAGGTGACCACCTCTGAGTGGGTGTCACTCGCACTGAAGGTGGCGACACCTTGGGCGTTGGTCGTCGCCGTGCCCCCGCCCGAGATGGCCGAGGAGCCCGCGCCCTGGCCCAAGGTGACCACCTGGCCCGAGACCGGGGTGCCCGACGAGTCGGTCAAGGTGACGGTGATGCTCGACGTCGAGGTGCCGTCGTCGGGCACCGAGGTCGGTGCGGCCACCACGCTCGAGGAGCTGGCCGAGACCGGGCCGTGGAAGGCGACACTCGCCGTCTGGTCGATGACCAGGTTGGACTGGGAGGTGTCCGTCGCCGTGTAGGTGACCACCTCTGAGTGGGTGTCGGTGGCCGTGAAGGTGGCCACACCTTGGGCGTTGGTCGTCGCCGTGCCCCCGCCCGAGATGACCGAGGAGCCCGCACCCTGGCCCAAGGTGACCACCTGGCCCGAGACCGGGGTGCCCGAGCCGTCCTTGAGGGTGACCGTCACTGTCGAAGCAGACGTGCCGTCGTCGGGCACCGAGGTCGGTGCGGCCACCACGCTCGAGGAGCTGGCCGAGACCGGGCCGTGGAAGGCGACACTCGCCGTCTGGTCGATGACCAGGTTGGACTGGGAGGTGTCCGTCGCCGTGTAGGTGACGACCTCTGAGTGGGTGTCACTCGCACTGAAGGTGGCGACACCTTGGGCGTTGGTCGTCGCCGTGCCCCCGCCCGAGATGGCAGAAGAGCCCGCACCCTGGCCGAGGGTGACCACCTGGCCCGAGACCGGGGTGCCCGACGAGTCGGTCAAGGTGACGGTGATGCTCGAGGTCGACGTGCCGTCGTCGGGCACCGAGGTCGGTGCGGCCACCACGCTCGAGGAGCTGGCCGAGACCGGGCCGTGGAAGGTCACCGACCCGGTGTTGGTGAGGGTGACCCCTGCGGTCACATCAGTCGCGGTGTAGGTCACGACCTGCGAAGAGGTGTCGGTGACCGAGAAGGTCGCCTGACCCTGCGCGTTGGTGACTCCCGAGACGGTGGTGATGACCGAGTTGCCGCCACTGCTCTGGGCCAGAGTCACGGTCTGACCCGGGATCGGGTTGCCCGAGCCGTCTTGGAGGGTGACCGTCACGGTGGAAGCAGACGTCCCGTTGTCGGCCACCGACGTCGGACTGGGGGTCACCGTGGAGTTGGACTGGGACACCGGGCCCGTGCCGGCTCCGAAGGTCACCTGTGCCGTCTGGTCGATGACCAGGTTGGACTGGGAGGTGTCCGTCGCCGTGTAGGTGACCACCTCTGAGTGGGTGTCGGTGGCCGTGAAGGTGGCCACACCTTGGGCGTTCGTCGTCGCCGTGCCCCCGCCCGAGATGACCGAGGAGCCCGCACCCTGGCCCAAGGTGACCACCTGGCCCGAGACCGGGGTGCCCGACGAGTCGGTCAAGGTGACGGTGATGCTCGACGTCGAGGTGCCGTCGTCGGGCACCGAGGTCGGTGCGGCCACCACGCTCGAGGAGCTGGCCGAGACCGGGCCGTGGAAGGCGACACTCGCCGTCTGGTCGATGACCAGGTTGGACTGGGAGGTGTCCGTCGCCGTGTAGGTGACGACCTCTGAGTGGGTGTCACTCGCACTGAAGGTGGCGACACCTTGGGCGTTGGTCGTCGCCGTGCCCCCGCCCGAGATGGCAGAAGAGCCCGCACCCTGGCCCAAGGTGACCACCTGGCCCGAGACCGGGGTGCCCGACGAGTCGGTCAAGGTGACGGTGATGCTCGACGTCGAGGTGCCGTCGTCGGGCACCGAGGTCGGTGCGGCCACCACGCTCGAGGAGCTGGCCGAGACCGGGCCGTGGAAGGCGACACTCGCCGTCTGGTCGATGACCAGGTTGGACTGGGAGGTGTCCGTCGCCGTGTAGGTGACGACCTCTGAGTGGGTGTCGGTCGCACTGAAGGTGGCGACACCTTGGGCGTTGGTCGTCGCCGTGCCCCCGCCCGAGATGGCAGAGGAGCCCGCGCCCTGGCCCAAGGTGACCACCTGGCCCGAGACCGGGGTGCCCGACGAGTCGGTCAAGGTGACGGTGATGCTCGACGTCGAGGTGCCGTCGTCGGGCACCGAGGTCGGTGCGGCCACCACGCTCGAGGAGCTGGCCGAGACCGGGCCGTGGAAGGCGACACTCGCCGTCTGGTCGATGACCAGGTTGGACTGGGAGGTGTCCGTCGCCGTGTAGGTGACGACCTCTGAGTGGGTGTCGACTCGCACTGAAGGTGGCGACACCTTGGGCGTTGGTCGTCGCCGTGCCCCCGCCCGAGATGACCGAGGAGCCCGCACCCTGGCCCAAGGTGACCACCTGGCCCGAGACCGGGGTGCCCGACGAGTCGGTCAAGGTGACGGTGATGCTCGACGTCGAGGTGCCGTCGTCGGGCACCGAGGTCGGTGCGGCCACCACGCTCGAGGAGCTGGCCGAGACCGGGCCGTGGAAGGCGACACTCGCCGTCTGGTCGATGACCAGGTTGGACTGGGAGGTGTCCGTCGCCGTGTAGGTGACGACCTCTGAGTGGGTGTCGGTCGCACTGAAGGTGGCGACACCTTGGGCGTTGGTCGTCGCCGTGCCCCCGCCCGAGATGACCGAGGAGCCCGCACCCTGGCCCAAGGTGACCACCTGGCCCGAGACCGGGGTGCCCGAGCAGTCCGTGAGGGTGACGGTGATGTCGAAGTCGACGTGCCGTCGTCGGGCACCGAGGTCGGTGCGGCCACCACGCTCGAGGAGCTGGCCGAGACCGGGCCGTGGAAGGCGACACTCGCCGTCTGGTCGATGACCAGGTTGGACTGGGAGGTGTCCGTCGCCGTGTAGGTGACGACCTCTGAGTGGGTGTCGGTCGCACTGAAGGTGGCGACACCTTGGGCGTTGGTCGTCGCCGTGCCCCCGCCCGAGATGGCCGAGGAGCCCGCGCCCTGGCCCAAGGTGACCACCTGGCCCGAGACCGGGGTGCCCGACGAGTCGGTCAAGGTGACGGTGATGCTCGACGTCGAGGTGCCGTCGTCGGGCACCGAGGTCGGTGCGGCCACCACGCTCGAGGAGCTGGCCGAGACCGGGCCGTGGAAGGCGACACTCGCCGTCTGGTCGATGACCAGGTTGGACTGGGAGGTGTCCGTCGCCGTGTAGGTGACGACCTCTGAGTGGGTGTCGGTGGCCGTGAAGGTGGCCACACCTTGGGCGTTGGTCGTCGCCGTGCCCCCGCCCGAGATGGCCGAGGAGCCCGCGCCCTGGCCCAAGGTGACCACCTGGCCCGAGACCGGGGTGCCCGACGAGTCGGTCAGGGTGACGGTGATGCTCGACGTCGAGGTGCCGTCGTCGGGCACCGAGGTCGGTGCGGCCACCACGCTCGAGGAGCTGGCCGAGACCGGGCCGTGGAAGGCGACACTCGCCGTCTGGTCGATGACCAGGTTGGACTGGGAGGTGTCCGTCGCCGTGTAGGTGACGACCTCTGAGTGGGTGTCGCTCGCACTGAAGGTGGCGACACCTTGGGCGTTGGTCGTCGCCGTGCCCCCGCCCGAGATGACCGAGGAGCCCGCACCCTGGCCCAAGGTGACCACCTGGCCCGAGACCGGGGTGCCCGACGAGTCGGTCAGGGTGACGGTGATGCTCGACGTCGAGGTGCCGTCGTCGGGCACCGAGGTCGGGGCGGCCACCACGCTCGAGGAGCTGGCCGAGACCGGGCCGTGGAAGGCGACACTCGCCGTCTGGTCGATGACCAGGTTGGACTGGGAGGTGTCCGTCGCCGTGTAGGTGACGACCTCTGAGGGGTGTCGGTGGCCGTGAAGGTGGCCACACCTTGGGCGTTGGTCGTCGCCGTGCCCCCGCCCGAGATGGCCGAGGAGCCCGCGCCCTGGCCCAGGTGACCACCTGGCCCGAGACCGGGGTGCCCGACGAGTCGGTCAAGGTGACGGTGATGCTCGACGTCGAGGTGCCGTCGTCGGGCACCGAGGTCGGGGCGGCCACCACGCTCGAGGAGCTGGCCGAGACCGGGCCGTGGAAGGCGACACTCGCCGTCTGGTCGATGACCAGGTTGGACTGGGAGGTGTCCGTCGCCGTGTAGGTGACGACCTCTGAGTGGGTGTCGGTCGCACTGAAGGTGGCGACACCTTGGGCGTTGGTCGTCGCCGTGCCCCCGCCCGAGATGGCAGAGGAGCCCGCGCCCTGGCCCAAGGTGACCACCTGGCCCGAGACCGGGGTGCCCGACGAGTCGGTCAGGGTGACGGTGATGCTCGACGTCGAGGTGCCGTCGTCGGGCACCGAGGTCGGTGCGGCCACCACGCTCGAGGAGCTGGCCGAGACCGGGCCGTGGAAGGCGACACTCGCCGTCTGGTCGATGACCAGGTTGGACTGGGAGGTGTCCGTCGCCGTGTAGGTGACGACCTCTGAGTGGGTGTCGGTCGGCACTGAAGGTGGCCACACCTTGGGCGTTGGTCGTCGCCGTGCCCCCGCCCGAGATGACCGAGGAGCCCGCACCCTGGCCCAAGGTGACCACCTGGCCCGAGACCGGGGTGCCCGACGAGTCGGTCAGCGTGACGGTGATGCTCGACGTCGAGGTGCCGTCGTCGGGCACCGAGGTCGGGGCGGCCACCACGCTCGAGGAGCTGGCCGAGACCGGGCCGTGGAAGGCGACACTCGCCGTCTGGTCGATGACCAGGTTGGACTGGGAGGTGTCCGTCGCCGTGTAGGTGACCACCTCTGAGTGGGTGTCGGTGGCCGTGAAGGTGGCCACACCTTGGGCGTTGGTCGTCGCCGTGCCCCCGCCCGAGATGGCCGAGGAGCCCGCGCCCTGGCCCAAGGTGACCACCTGGCCCGAGACCGGGTTCCCGTTCTCGTCTTCGATGGTCGCCGTGATCGTCGTCGTGGATGACCCGTCGTCAGGAACCGAGGTCGGGCGAGGCGATCAAGGTGGACGTGAGAGCCGAGGCCGCGCCCGGGACGAAGTCGACCTGGGCCGTCTGGAGTCCTGTCACGCCGGACACCGAAGGTGTGTAAGTGACTTCTTCCGCCTTGACGTCGTCGACAGTGAACACGGCTTGTCCGGAGTTGTTCGTCTCCCCCGAGCCGTCGTCCGTAATGACCGAAGAGCCGCCCCCCTGGGAAAGCGAGACCGGCTCCCCTGGGACGGGATTTCCCTCAGCGTCGAGAAGAGTCACCGTGACGTTGGAGCTGTCGATGCCGTCGGCGACCACTGTCGAAGGGCTGGCTGTGGTGGTCGAGGTGACAGCCGAGACGGGTCCGGCAATGAAGGTCACCAGCGCTGTCTGATCGATGTGCACGCCGTCTGACACGTCGTTAGCGGTGAAGGTCACTCCTTCGGCCACCGTGTCCGTGACCGCGAAGGTCGCTTGGCCGGATGAGTTCGTGGTGCCGTTCACAGGAGTCACCACCGCCGACGGCGAGCTGGACGTCGAGCGCGACCGACTTCCCCGCGACGGGGTTGCCGCCGGAATCGAGCAAGGTCGCGGTCACGGTGGAGCTCGAAGTGCCATCGGCGGTGACCGAGCTGGGTGATGCCGTCAGGGTCGACATCGCCGCTGACGCCTGGCCGGACGACACCACCAGGTTGACGTCGTTCGAGGCGTATTGGACCGAGTAATTGGCGTACCCCTGGTAGACCTCGTTGCTGAATTGCGTGCTCAGTCCGCCGCTCGCGGTCACGGTGAACGACGACCCGATGGTCGGGGTGAAGTTCGTGTTGACGGCCAAGGTCCCGGCCAGGCTCGCGGCACCCGACACCGCCAGGTTCCCGAACCCGGTTGCCGCCCCAAGGTCTGCCGTGAGGGTTCCGCCCGATGTCTGCGAATAGGTGCCGGTATCCCGGGTCGTGTTGCCGGTTTCGAGAATGACGTTGCCGCTGTTGAGGAGGGAGCCTCCTGAAATGGTGGTGCCGCTCGCCGTGTCGACCTGGGAGTCGATGGTCCCGGAGTTGGTCAAAGTCCCGGTGAGCGACAGATCGGATCCGGGCTCGAGGTCGATGGTGCCCAGGTTCGGCATGCTCCCCGGCGTGATCCCCGCCGAGGCGTTGGTCTGGAGGGTGAGCGTCTGGCCGGCATAGGGCGCTCCGGTGACATTCGAGGTCCCGTCGTTGAGGACGCTGAAGGTCGAGGCCCCTCCGCCCGAGAAGTTCAAGGAGGCATCGTTGACGAGGACGGGGGCTCCCGTCGTCGTCCCGCCGTTCTCGGTGAAGTGGTCGTTGACGCCGACCTCGAAGGTGCCGCCGTTGGCGATGGAGCCCCCGGCCGCGTTGGTGAAGGTGCCCCGTCGGTGAACGAGCCGGTCGATGCCACCGTGACCGGGCCGGTGCTCGACCAGGTGCTCGAGGTGGTGAAGGTCCCGTTGTCGACGACGGCCCCCGAGGTGTCGATGGTGCCACCGTTGATGACGGAGGTCCCGCTGCCCGCGTCCATCTGTATGGTCCCGGCGCTGGTCAAGGTGCCGGTGAGCGAAAGGGTGGCTCCCCCGAGAGCTCGATGGTGCCCAGGTTCGGGGTGCTCCCCGGCGCGATGTCCGCCGAGGCGTTGGTCTGGAGGGTGAGCGTCTGGCCGGCATAGGGCGCTCCGGTGACGTTCGAGGTCCCGTCGGCGAGGACGCTGAAGCTCGAGGCCCCTCCGCCCGTGAGGTTCAAGAAGGCGTCGTTGACGAGGACGGGGGAACCCGTCGTCGTCCCGCCGTTCTCGGTGAAGTGGTCGTTGACGCCGACCTCGAAGGTGCCGCCGTTGGCGATGGAGCCCCCGGCCGCGTTGGTGAAGGTGCCCCCGTCGGTGAACGAGCCGGTCGATGCCACCGTGACCGGGCCGGTGCTCGACCAGGTGCTCGAGGTGGTGAAGGTCCCGTTGTCGACGACGGCCCCCGAGGTGTCGAGGGTGCCACCATTGATCTGGGAGGTCCCGCTGCCCGCGTCCATCTGTATGGTCCCGGCGTTGGTCAAGGTGCCGGTCACCGAGAGGTGGGATCCGGGTTCGAGTTCGATGGTGCCACTGTTGGTTCCCGGGTTGATGCTGAGGCTGGCGTTCGTTTGCAGGGTCAATGTCTGGGCGAAGAACGGCGTGCCGGTGACGTTCGAGGTCCCGTTGGCGATGACGCTGAAGCTCGAGGCCCCTCCGCCCGAGAAGTTCAAGAAGGCGTCGTTGACGAGGACGGGGGATCCCGTCGTCGTCCCGCCGTTCTCGGTGAAGTGGTCGTTGACGCCGACCTCGAAGGTGCCGCCGTTGGCGATGGAGCCCCCGGCCGCGTTGGTGAAGGTGCCCCCGTCGGTGAACGAGCCGGTCGATGCCACCGTGACCGGGCCGGTGCTCGACCAGGTGCTCGAGGTGGTGAAGGTCCCGTTGTCGACGACGGCCCCCGAGGTGTCGATGGTGCCACCGTTGATGACGGAGGTCCCGCTGCCCGCGTCCATCTGTATGGTCCCGGCGCTGGTCAAGGTGCCGGTGAGCGAAAGAGTGGCTCCCCCCGAGAGCTCGATGGCGCCCAGGTTCGGGGTGCTCCCCGGCGCGATGTCCGCCGAGGAGTTGGTCTGGAGGGTGAGCGTCTGGCCGGCGTAGGGCGCTCCGGTGACATTCGAGGTCCCGTCGGCGAGGACGCTGAAGCTCGAGGCCCCTCCCCCCGTGAGGTTCAAGAAGGCGTCGTTGACGAGGACGGGGGATCCCGTCGTCGTCCCGCCGTTCTCGGTGAAGTGGTCGTTGACGCCGACCTCGAAGGTGCCGCCGTTGGCGATGGAACCCCCGGCCGCGTTGGTGAAGGTGCCCCCGTCGGTGAACGAGCCGGTCGATGCCACCGTGACCGGGCCGGTGCTCGACCAGGTGCTCGAGGTGGTGAAGGTCCCGTTGTCGACGACGGCCCCCGAGGTGTCGAGGGTGCCACCATTGATCTGGGAGGTCCCGCTGCCCGCGTCCATCTGTATGGTCCCGGCGTTGGTCAAGGTGCCGGTCACCGAGAGGTGGGATCCGGGTTCGAGTTCGATGGTGCCCAGGTTCGGGATGCTCCCCGGCGCGATCCCCGCCGAGGCGTTGGTCTGGAGGGTGAGCGTCTGGCCGGCGTAGGGCGCTCCGGTGACATTCGAGGTCCCGTCGTTGAGGACGCTGAAGCTCGAGGCCCCTCCCCCGAGAAGTTCAAGGTTGCATCGTTGACGAGGACGGGGGATCCCGTCGTCGTCCCGCCGTTCTCGGTGAAGTGGTCGTTGACGCCGACCTCGAAGGTGCCGCCGTTGGCGATGGAGCCCCCGGCCGCGTTGGTGAAGGTGCCCCCGTCGGTGAACGAGCCGGTCGATGCCACCGTGACCGGGCCGGTGCTCGACCAGGTGCTCGAGGTGGTGAAGGTCCCGTTGTCGACGACGGCCCCCGAGGTGTCGATGGTGCCACCGTTGATGACGGAGGTCCCGCTGCCCGCGTCCATCTGTATGGTCCCGGCGCTGGTCAAGGTGCCGGTGAGCGAAAGAGTGGCTCCCCCCGAGAGCTCGATGGCGCCCAGGTTCGGGGTGCTCCCCGGCGCGATGTCCGCCGAGGAGTTGGTCTGGAGGGTGAGCGTCTGGCCGGCGTAGGGCGCTCCGGTGACATTCGAGGTCCCGTCGGCGAGGACGCTGAAGCTCGAGGCCCCTCCCCCCGTGAGGTTCAAGAAGGCGTCGTTGACGAGGACGGGGGATCCCGTCGTCGTCCCGCCGTTCTCGGTGAAGTGGTCGTTGACGCCGACCTCGAAGGTGCCGCCGTTGGCGATGGAACCCCCGGCCGCGTTGGTGAAGGTGCCGTCGTCGGCGAACGAGCCGGTCGAGGTGGTCGAGGTGGTCCCACCGTTGGAGAACGTTCCGGTCTGGGTCACCGTGCCACCGGCTGGGACCTGTAACGAGCCACCCGGGTAGGTCGTCCCTCCCTGCACGGTAAGGGACCCGGCGACGAGGAGGGTCCCCGTGCCGCTCCCGTCGATGTTGCCCACGAGCAGCGTCCCCCCGTTCTCGCTGGGGTCGGACGAGCTCAAGGTGACAGTCGAATCGGCCGGGATACAGGTGGTGTCCGAGCTGTTCGGGAGGCGCGGCGACCCCGTCTTCGGCGTCCAGTCCGCCACGGTGGTCCAATCGCCGGTGCCCCCGGTCCACACGATGGTGCAGCTGCTGGCCACGTCGGTGATCGACACGTTCTGCGTCACCTGGGCCGCAGCCAGGTAGTTGCTGTTCCCGGCCTGGTTGGCGTCGATCTGGCACGTCCCTCCCGCGTTGAAGGTAACGGTGGAGCCCGACGTCGACCCTGAGATCGAGCAGACCGATGTGCTCGACGAGTCGATGGTCAGGGTTACCGGGAGACCCGAGCTGGCCTGGGCCGTGACCACGTAGGTACCGCCGATCCCCGGGGTGCCCGGGGGAGACGACGTGAAGCGGACGGTCTGGGCGCCTTGCCCGACCCCCGTCACCGTTTGCTGCGCTTCCGGCGCCGCCGAGTAGTCGACGTTCCCCGTCTGGTTGGCGTCGATGGTGCAGTTCGCGGCGGCGGTGAAGGTGACGGTGGCGCCCGACAGGGTGCAGTCACCGCTGGTGGAGGCATCGATGCTCAAGGTGACCGGCAGCCCCGATGAAGCCGTCGCGGTGACTGCGTACGTCCCACCGACGACCGGACTGGACGGTGGCGTCGACGTGATGCTCACCGTCTGGGAGTCCTGACCGACCGAGATGGTCTGTGTCACCTCCGGTGCGGCGGCGAACGTCGCACTGCCCGACTGATCGGCGTCGACGGTGCAGGTACCGGTGGCTGTGAATCGAACCGTGGCGCCGGCCAGCGTGCACACCCCCGAACTGGAGGGGCTCACCGAGAACGTCACGGGCAAGCCTGAGGTGGCCGTCGCCGTCACCGTGTAGGTGTCGCCCGGTACGGCCCCGCTCGGCGGGGTCGAGGTGAAGCTGATGCTCTGGGACGTTTGACCGACGAGTACCGACTGGGTGACCTCCACAGCCGGCGCCACGGTGCTCGATCCGGCCTGGGTCGCATCGATGGTGCAGGTGCCGGGACCGATCAGATCCACCGTTCCGGCCAACAACGAGCAGACCGCGGTGCTGCTCGGGTCGACGCTCAGGGTCACCGTCAGGCCCGAGGTCGAGATGGCGGCCACCGCATAGGTGTTGCCCACCACCGGGCTGCTCGGCGGTGTCGTCGTGAAGGAGATCGTCTGGCTCTGCTCGTTGACGACGACCAGCTGGACGGCTTGCGGAGCGGCGGAATAGCCGGAGTTCCCGGCTTGGTTGGCGTCGATCTCGCAGTCGCCACCCGTCACGAACGTCACGGTCGATCCGGCGATGGTGCACAACCCGATGCTGGCGGGGTCGATGCTCAAGGTGACCGGCAGGCCGGAGGTGGCCGTGGCCGTGACGGTGTAGGTGCCGTTGGGCGCGGCCCCCGTCGGTGGCGTGGAGGAGAAGCTGATGGTCTGGGTGAGCTGCCCGGCCATGGCCAGGCCGAAGCCGTAGCCGGCGCTGACCTGGGTGACCGCGACCCCGCTGGGCAGCGCCATCGGAGCCGGCGTGTCATGCGAGGCGGTATCCCCGACGCCCGCGTCGCCGCCGCTGTTCTCGCCCCAGCCGTACGCGGTGCCGTTCGACAGGGCGGCCAGCCCCTGGTCCCAGCCTGCGGCAATGGCGGCAGCCGTCGAGCCGGCGGGGAGATCGACCGGTGCCGGCGTGGCGTCGCATCCACATTGGATGCCGGTCGAGGTCCACCCGTTCGGGGTGGTGGTCCCGTTGCCGAGCTGCCCGGCGGTGTTCGAGCCCCAGCTGTAGACGGTGCCGTTACCGGCCAGGGCCAGCCCGTCGGTCCCCCCCGCCGAGACCGCCGTGATGTCGGCTCCGGAGGGCAGGAGCGCCTTGGTCGGGGTCGGATCGCAGTTGCAACCCGACTGCGAGGTGAAGCCCGCCCCCACCTCACCCGAGTCGTTCTCACCCCAGCCGTACACGGTCCCGGCGGTGTCGGTGATAAGGACGAAGTTGGCACCGACGGAGACCCCGGTGGCCACGACGCCCGAAGGAAGTGCAGCCAGGCTGGGTGTTAACACCGGAGCATCGGGGTTCCCGGTGGCCCCGGTCCCCAGCTGGCCGCTCTGGTCCAGACCCCAGGTGTACACCTGCCCGGTGGACGTGACCGCGGCGAAGGAGTTCATTCCCGCCCCGATCGCGGTGGCGATCACTCCGCTGGGCAGATCGACCTTCACCGGCACGTCGCTGCTCGCGCTCGAGCCGTTCCCGAGCTGTCCGCCGCCGGCCCCCCAGGCGTACACGGCTCCGGTGCTCGCCAGTGCGATGTCCGTCTCCGTGCCCGCCGCCACCGCCGTGGCGGTGACGCCGCTGGGCAGGTCGGCCTTCACCGGGACCAGGCTGCTGGCGGTCGAGCCGTCACCCAGCTGGCCCAATGCGCCGTTGCCCGCGCTGTAGACCGCGCCTGTCGAGCTCAGGAATTCGCTGACGCCCCAACCGGCCGACTCCTGGACGAAGGACACGCCGCTCGGCACGTCCACCTGGGTGGGGCTGGGGTCCGAGGTCGTGGTCCCATCCCCGAACTGTCCGTTCCCGTTCCCACCGAAGGCGTAGACCGTGCCGGGTGCGGTGGAGAGCCCGCCCACCGACACCCCCTGGGTGGCCTGGGGCGCCGGCGCATAGATGCTGGCCCCGGCCTGGTTGGCGTCGATGGTGCAGGTGCCCTGAGACAGGAAGGTCACGGTCGAGCCCGTGATGGAACAAATGGTCGAACTGAGGGGGGCGATCGACAGGCTCACGGGCAGGCCGGAGGTCGACTCGGCCAGCACGTTGTAGGTGGAGCCGATGGCACCGGTGGCCGGCGGCGTGGAGGTGAAGGTGATGCTCTGTGGTGTGAGCTGCGAAATGACCGCGCTCTGGAAACCCAGGCCGCCTTGCCCCAGGCTGCCGACAGCGACTCCCGACGGCAGCTGCATCTGCGTCGGCGTGTCGACGTTGGCTGTCGTCCCGATTCCGAGAGCGCCATCGCGGTTGTCGCCCCAGCCGTAGACCGCACCGGTACTCGTCAGGGCCAGCCCATAGAACGAACCGGCCGCAATGGCCGTCGCGGTGGTGCCGCTCGGAAGCTGCACCAGGGCCGGAGGGGTCGGCGGGCCGACGGCGCCGAACGAGCCGTTGCCGAGCTCGCCCTGCTGGTTGGCGCCCCAGGCGTAGACCTGCCCGGAAGCCGTCATCGCCATGGCAAACGCATCTCCGGCCGCGACGGCGGTGGCGGCAGCCCCACCGGGCAGGGGGATCACGGTCGGCACGTCGGTGGTGCCGCCCGTGACGGCATCGATGTTGCCCCACATGTAGACGGTCCCCGTGGAGGTCAGCCCCATGGCCATCAGGCCATCGGCGGCGATCGCCGTGATGACCGTGCCGGCGGGGAACGGAACCTGCTCCGGGCTCAGGGCGAAGCCACCGGAGGTGGGCTGGCCCGTCTCGTCCTGCAGGTCGTCGCCCCAGCCGTACACCTGGCCGGTCGAGGTCGAGCGCGTAGTTCGTGTACGACCCGGCGGCCACCTGGGTGACGTTGGACAACGCCAACTTGGTCGGCTGGGTCACGCAGTCACACCCCGAAGTGTTGGAGGTGCCGTTGCCGATTTCGCCTTCGCTGTTGTCGCCCCAGGTGTAGACGGACCCGCTCGACGAGACCGCGACGACGGACTCGTACGCGGTCGCCACCTGGCTGATGGTCACGCCCGGGAAGTCGACCAGGGAGGGCCTGGTGCTGCCCGTCGTTCCCGACGTCCCGTTCCCGAGCTCCCCGTTCTGGTTGCTCCCCCAGACGTAGACCGCACCGGCGGAGGTGCACGAGCCACCCTGGCAACCGCGCACCACCGCCGCCGTGTCCTCCGACCCGGTGCTGACCTGGGTGGCCGTCAAGCCGGTCCCGAGCAGCGTCTGCACCGGACTGTGGGCGTCCGTGGTGCTCCCGTTGCCGAGTTGGCCGCTGTTGTTGGAGCCCGACTGGTAAATGACGCCGGGTGACGACGACGGTTCCCCGACGGTCACCGCCTGTGTGACCTCGGACGCGGCCGAGTAGTCCGTGTCGCCGGCCTGGTTGGCGTCAATGGTGCACGTGCCGGTGGTGGCGAAGGTGACGACACCGCCCGAGATCGCGCACACCGCGGCCGAGCCCGGGTCGATGGTGAGCGCCACGGGCAGGCCCGAGGTCGCCGTGGCGGTCGGGGCTGTACGTGGTGCCGGGAGCGGGGCCGCTCGGCGCGGTCGACGAGAAGCTGACCGTCTGCGAAGCCTGCTCCATGAGCGCCATCGCCGTGGCTGTAACCCGCGGACACCGCCTTCACCGTCATGGCGAAGGGGAGCTGATTGGCGCCCACGGGAGCGGTGAAGCACTGGCACGAGCCGGGCAGGGGGGTCTCGTTGGCGGCGGATTGGTCCTGCTGGTTGTCCCCCCACGAGAACACGAGCCCCGACGGGGTGACCGCCAAGACGAAGTCCCCCCCGGCAGAGATCGACGTCACCGTCTGGCCCGAAGGCATCTCGCGCTTCCACCGGAGTCGTGCTCGAGGTGGTCGTGCCGTTGCCGAGCTCGCCGATGCCGTTGTCGCCCCAGCCGTAGACCTGACCGTTCTGACCCAGGACGTAGGCGTCGGCCTCACCGGCGGAGACCGCCGCCGCCAGGACGCCGCCGGGGAGCGCCACCACCTGCGGCGTGTCCTCCGCTCCCGGCGGCACCGTCGGGATGCCGCCCGAAGCCGCCGACGCCCCGCCGACATAACCCCACCAGTACGCGGTGCCGGTGGTGCTCACGGCCATACCGATGCTCACGCCGGCGCCGATGTGGGTGACGATCACACCGCCGGGAAGGTCGACCTGCACGGGTGTGAGCTGGCTGACGGTGCTGCCGTCGCTGCCGTCGCCCAGCTGGCCGTCGAAGTTGTTGCCCCAGGCGTAGACCGTGCCGGCGGTTGTCAACGCGTAGGCGCCGTTCAGGCCGGCGGCGATCTGGGTGACGGGCGCGGGCATCGTTACCGCGATCGGTACGGACGAGTTGGTGGTGGTGCCGTTGCCGAACTGACCCTCCAGATTGAGGCCCCAGGCGTAGACCGCTCCCGTGGACGTCACGGCATAACTCGTCTCGTAGCCCGCCGCGACCGCCGTGGCCGTGACGCCGCTCGGCAACTGCACCGGCACCGGCGTCGTGCTCTGAGTGGTGGTGCCATTGCCGAGCTGACCTTCGTTGTTGGTGCCCCAGGCGTAAATGGACCCGGTCGACGTCAAGGCCAAGCTGAAGTCCGAACCGGCCGAGACGGCGGTGGCGTTCACACTGCCCGGAAGGTCTGCTGCGACGGGTGGCACATCGGTACCGACCGTGCCCGTCCCGGCCTCGCCGTTTCCGTTGGCGCCCCAGACGTAGACGGGCCCGGTGCTCACGGCGGATGACGGCAACGCCGCGCCGAGCACCGCCACGACGGGCGCCAGCACGAGCAGCGATGCAACGATCAGTCGCAGCCGCGTGCGACGCCGCCAGGGTGTCGGTGCGGTGTCCACGAGCGCCACGTCGGCGATCAGGGAACTCCGGCGCGACCGCACCGCGGCGCTCCTACAGCCCGCCTCCGACCGCGTGCACCCGACTCCGCACTGGGCGCCCCACGCCCACCCCCTCGCTACGAACTCTCAGCGTGCGAACCGCCGCCGGAATCGTCTCGTCCCGCGCTGCGCCGGCCCCACGAGACGCCTTCCAGCGCGTCCCAAAATGGTGGCCAACCGCCTGCGGGCTCACGGCGCGAGCGTAGCAACGACCGTAGCAATTTCAAATGACAATTTTTGGATCACCAAGCCGCAGGTACACGTCGTGCCTGACTGATCAATCTGACTGCGCAACCAATCGGCTCAACCGCGGTCCGGGCGCAGGGTGGGGAAGGCGATGACCTCGCGGATGTTGGCCACGTCACCCAGGAGCATCAGCAAGCGGTCGACGCCCAGCCCAAAGCCGGACGTCGGGGGCAACCCGTACTCGAGCGCGCGGAGATAGTCCTCGTCCACCACCGCGGACTCCTCGTCGTCGCCGGCCCGGGCCTTAGCCGCCTGCTCCTCGAAGCGGGCGCGCTGGTCGTCGGGGTCGATGAGCTCGGTGAAGCCGTTGCCCAGTTCGCGTCCCGCCACCACCGGCTCGTAGCGCTCCACGAGCTCGGGCCCGTCGCGGTGGCGCCGCGCCAGCGGAGATACTTCGGCCGGGTAGTCGATGACGAACACCGGCCCCCACAAGTCGGTCTCTGTGGTCTTCTCGTAGATCTCGAGGAGGAGCTTGCCCGGTCCCCAGCTGTCCTCGACCTGCAGGCCGACCTCGGCCGCCACGCGGGCCAGTTCGTCGCGTGGCGTGCGCACGTCGAGGGTGAAACCGGTGGCCTCCGCGACGAGCTCGCTCATGGTGGCGCGTCGCCACGGTGTCGTGAGATCGAGCTCTCGTCCGCCGTACGTGAGCTGCGTCGTCCCGCGTACGTCGAGGGCCAGCCCGGCGACGAGCTCCTCGAAGACGACCATGGTGTCGCGGTAGTCGGCGTAGGCCTGGTAGAGCTCGAGCGTCGTGAACTCGGGGTTGTGGCGCGGCGAGATGCCTTCGTTGCGGAAGCTGCGTCCGATCTCGAACACCTTGTCGAACCCGCCGACCACGAGCCGCTTCAGGTAGAGCTCCGGCGCCACGCGCAGGTAGAAGTCGGTGTCGAAGGTGTTGTGGTGCGTGACGAACGGGCGCGCCGTGGCCCCCCCGGCGATGGGGTGCAGCAACGGTGTCTCGACCTCGACGAAGCCCTGCGCCCACAGGCGCTGGCGCATGTGGCGCACCACGTCGCTGCGTAGTTGGAGCAGCTGACGCCGCGCGCTCGTTGGCCCACAGGTCGACCTCACGCTGGCGGTAGCGCGTCTCGACATCGCTGACGCCGTGCCACTTGTCCCCGAAGCTGCGACGCGCCTCGGCCAGCAGCGTCCAGTCGGCCACCTTGACCGACAGCTCGCCGCGCCTTGTCCGGATCACCTCGCCGATGACGCCCACCCAGTCCCCGAGGTTGCGCTTGGTGAACTCGTCGAAACGCGGCGTCTCCGCGGCGCGGGCGAACAGCTGGATGGTCCCTGTGTTGTCGCGCAGCTCGGCGAAGGCCGCCTTTCCCTGGTCGCGGAGGAGCATGATGCGGCCGGCCACCCCGACGGTGACGCCGGACTCCTCGCCGGGGGCCAGCCCCGACCAGGCCTCGACAACGGCGGCGGTCTCGTGCGTGCGCTCGAAGCGGTAGGGGATCTCGAGCGGCGCCGTGGCGTCCTCGTCCGGTGACGGCTCGCTCATGAAGGGACGTTGCGCTCGTACACGATGCGCAGGCCGTGCAGGGTCAACCAGGGCTCCACGTGCTCAATGGTGTCCGAATACGGCGCAATGAGCGAACTGAAGCCCCCCGTCGCCACGACGGTGGCCGGGCCCAGCTCCTCCATGAAGCGCCGAGCCAGGCTGTCGACGAGCCCCGAGAAGCCGTAGAGCGTCCCGGACTCGATCGACTCCACGGTGGACCGGCCGATGACACTGCGCGGCTCGACCAGCTCCACCCGGCGCAGCGCGGCGGCCGACTGGTAGAGCGCATCGAGGCTCACGCCCACCCCCGGGGTGATGGCGCCGCCCATGTACTCCCCGTTGGCGCTGATCGCCTCGACCGTCGTCGCCGTGCCCATGTCGACCACCACACAGGGGCCGCCGTAGAGGTCGTAGGCGCCGACCGCGTCGGCGATGCGGTCGGCGCCGACCTCCTTGGGGTTGTCGTACAGGATCGGCATGCCGCTCTTGGTCCCGGGCCCGAGCACGACGCTCGGCAGATCCGAGAACCAGCGCGACGCCATTTGGCGCAGCTCCGCCGTCACGTGCGGCACCGACGAGCAGACGGCGATGCCCGAGACCGACGTCGAGATGTCGAGACCCTCCAGGTCGAGCAGCTGGGTCAGCAGGACGGCGTGCTCGTCTGGTGTGCGACTGGAGCTGGTGGAGAGGCGCCAGTGATGGGTGAGCCCGCGCGGCGCGGTGGGGTCGTGTTCCGTCCCGATGCCGACGCCGATGGTCTCCTCGAGGGCCGGTGCGGCATCCTCGGCGTCCGTCGCGTACAGGCCGATGACGGTCTCGGTGTTGCCCACGTCGATGACCAGCAGCAAGGCTCAATCCCCCCCGGCGCCGTGCCCCCCGGCGCCCGTCTTGGTCCAGATGAGATCGAGTCCCAGGTCGAGCGACGGGGCCGAATGCGTCAGCGCGCCGACGGAAATGCGGTCGGGCCCGGCGGCGGCGAAGGCCCCGATGGTGGCCAACGTGACACCGCCCGACACCTCGGTGAGGATGGGGCCAGCCGC
This sequence comes from uncultured Acidimicrobiaceae bacterium, assembly GCA_963843365.1. Taxonomy (GTDB): domain Bacteria; phylum Actinomycetota; class Acidimicrobiia; order Acidimicrobiales; family RAAP-2; genus Bog-473. The sequence goes on from CAWJKG010000002.1 coordinate 1,296,060, forward strand.
GTCGAGGTGCGCCACCGCGATGGCCTCGACGACGGCGCCCGGGTCCATGTTGTCGAGCAGCACGGCGTCGGCCCCGGCCCGCGCCGCCTGCGCCACCTGATCGAGGGCGTCGCACTCGATCTCGACCATCCGTCCCGGCCACAGCGCGCGGGCGCGGTGCACGGCATCGGCGATGCTCGTCCCGGCCAGGTGGTTGTCCTTCACCAGCACGGCGTCGGACAGCCCGAAGCGGTGACTGGTGCCCCCGCCGGCGCGCACGGCCGCCTTCTCGAGCAGCCGCAGCCCCGGCGTCGTCTTGCGGGTGTCGAGCACCGCCACCGACGGGTTGCTCTCGTGGGCGGCGGCGACGAACTGCGCCGTCAGGGTGGCGATGCCGGAGAGACGCCCGAGGAAGTTCAGCGCGGTGCGCTCGGCGGTGAGGATCGGGCGCAGCGGTCCCGTCACCTCCACCACGGTGTCCCCGGCGACCAGTTCGTCGCCGTCGGCGGCGAACCAGGACAGCTCGACGTCGGGTCCGACGCGCCGAAAGGCCTCCACGACGCAGGCCCGTCCGGCCAGCACGCCCGGGCGCCGGGCCCGGAGCGCGAAGTGAGCCTGCACGTCTGCGGGCACCAGCGCCGCCGTGAGGTCCCCGTCGGGCCCGAGGTCCTCGGCCAGGGCGCGGTCGACGGCGTCGCGCACGGCCGCGGCGTACGCCTGGGCGTCGGGGTCAGCCATGCCCGGACCCGCTCCCGGCGGGCAGGTGGCCGTGGACGAGCCGGCGCCGCCACGACGGCACCGCGTCGGGGTACTCACGCCGGGCGTGCGCGCCGCGGCTCTCGGTGCGGGCCAGCGCGGAGGCCAGCAGCGCCTCCGCCAGGCACAGAAGGTTGGCCAGCTCGCCGGCGGCGGTCGAGCCGGATGCGTCGCCGAGCAACGAGGAGGCCTCCTCGACCGCGGCCCGCGCCCCGGCCAGCGACTCGGCGCTGCGCACCACGCCGGCGCCCCGCGTCATGGCGCGCTGCACGGTGTCGCGCAGCTTGGTCACGTCGACCCCCGGCCACCGCTCCGATTCCGGCGGCGCCGGCATGGCGGGTGTCGCCACCGCCGTGCAGCCGATGCCGTCGATCGCCTCCGCCCCCAACACCACCCGCAGCGCGCCGCTCGCTTCGGGGCTGGCGGCACCGGACGGGATGCGCTCGGCCAGGCGGGCACCGAACACCATGCCTTCGAGGAGCGAATTGGAGGCCAGCCGGTTGGCCCCGTGCACGCCGGTGCAGGCGACCTCCCCCACCGCCCACAGGCCGGGCAGCGCGGTGGCGCCCCAGAGATCGGTCACCACGCCTCCGGACAGGTGGTGGGCGGCGGGCGCGATCGGCAGCCAGTCCGCCTGCGGGTCGAGCCCGATGGACGCCAGGGAGGTGGCGATCGTCGGGAAGCGGGACGAGAAGCGCTCGAGTCCGGTCGCATCGAGCCACAGGTGGTCGACGCCCTGCTCGGCCATGCGCGCCGCCATGGCCCGGCTGACCACGTCGCGCGGCGCCAGCTCGTCGACGAAGCGCTTGCCGTCGCGGTCGCGCAACAACGCGCCGTGGCCGCGCAGCGCCTCGGAGAGCAGCGGGCGCGGCATGGCCGGATGGTGCAACGCCGTGGGGTGGAACTGCACGAACTCCACGTCGGCCGTGGGCACGCCGGCGCGCAGCGCCATGGCCACGCCGTCGCCGGTGGACTCGGGTGGGTTGGTGGTGACCGAGAAGAGCTGGCCGGCGCCGCCCGTGGCGAGCACGACGTGGTCGGCCCGGATGGCGACGGGGCCGTCCGTCGCGCCGGGCGGCAGTGCCCGCACGCCGACGCAGCGCCCGCCCTCCACGAGGAGATCGAGCGCGAACCAGCCCTCGAGCACGGCGCTGGCCGAACGGTAGGTGGCGTCGACGAGCGCCCGCTCCACCTCGGCTCCGGTGGCGGCGCCCCCGGCGTGGACGATGCGCGGCCGCGAGTGACCTCCCTCGCGCGCCAGCGCCAGCAGGCCGGTGGCCTCGCGGTCGAACTCGACCCCCAGAGCGATGAGCTCGTGCACGCGGCCCGGGCCCTCGTCAACCAGAATGCGAACCGCCTCTTCGTCGCAGAGGCCGGCCCCCGCCGCCAGCGTGTCGGCCAGGTGGAGGTCGGTCGAGTCCTCGTCCGCGCCGAGCACGGCGGCGACACCGCCCTGGGCCCAGCGCGTCGCCGACTGCGACAGCACGCCCTTGGTCAGCACCCCGAGGGAGAGCGACGGTGCGGGCCCGCCCGGGCCGGCCAGGCGCACGGCTGCCGACAGCCCGGCGACGCCGCTTCCGAGGACCAGGACGTCGAAGGGTCCGGGCCGGGCCCCCGTGGTCACGCCGGTTCGGTCAGCGTGAGTTCGGCATCGAGGTGCGCCGACGCCTCGTCGATGACCCGGTTGCGCCCGTCGACGTGGACGACGCGTGGCACGTAGCTCTCGAGCTCGGCCCGCTCGTAGTCGGCGTAGGTGATGATGATCACCCTGTCGCCCGGCTGCACCAGGCGGGCCGCCGCCCCGTTCAGGCAGACCTGGCCCCGCTCCCCCTCGATGGCGTACGTCTCGAACCGCGCCCCGTTGTCGATGTCGAGGACGGTCACCTGCTCGTAGGGAAGGATGTCGGCCAGCGCGAGCAGCTCGGTGTCGATCGACACCGAGCCCACGTAGTGCAGGTTGGCCCCGGTCACCGTGGCCCGGTGGATCTTGGACTTCATCATGCGGCGGCGCATCGGCTCACCCGATCCTTTCCAGTTGGCGCGCCGGCGCGCCGGCGCCGCCGGCGGGGACCTCGTCGGCCGCGTCGAGCGCGGCGCTGTTGTCGATCAGCCGGACCGGGCCGACCTGGGCCGCGATCAGCAGGCGCAGCGACCCGGGGTCGTCGATCGCGGTCACCTCGTCGAGCGTGCGGGCGTCGACCGCCACCGCGTAGTCGAGCGCCACCGCCGGCTCGACCTCGACCGCGGCGCGCATGGCCCGCGCCACGGCCTCCCCCGAGCGCGCGCCGGCGGCCAGGGCGGCGCGGCCGGCGGCCAGGGCGCGCGACAACGCCACGGCAGCCTGCCGCTGTTCGGCCGAGAGCCGGACGTTGCGGCTCGACAGCGCCAGTCCGTCCGCCTCGCGCACGATCGGACAGCCGACGACGTCGACGGGCAGCGCCAGCTCGGTGGCCATGCGGCGCACGACGGCCAATTGTTGGAAGTCCTTCAGTCCGAAGTAGGCCCGGCAGGGTCCGGCAATGGCGAACAGCTTGGCCACGACGGTGGCCACGCCGTCGAAGTGGCCGCGACGGGACGCCCCCTCCCAGCGCTCGCTCACGCCGCCCACCGAGACGGTCGTCGCCGGCGCGGCGGGCCACGACGGGTACATCTCGCCCACGCTCGGCACGAAGACGACATCGGCCCCCGACTCGGCGCACACCTCCAGGTCGCGCGCCAGTGTCCTGGGGTAGTGCGCGATGTCCTGGGGATCACCGAACTGCAGGGGGTTCACGAAGATGCTGACCACCACCACGTCGCACTCGGCCCGGGCCCGGACGAGCAGCGAGACGTGGCCCTCGTGCAATGCGCCCATGGTCGGCACCAGGCCGACCAGTCGGCCGGCGGCGCGCGCCGGGTCGAGCGCGTCCCGGCACTCGGCGACGGTCTCGACGACGTCCACGCCGGGCTGCCCTAGACCGCCGCCGGCTCGGCCGGCACCGCGGCGTCCTCGTGGGCCAGGCGGGTGGCCAGCGCCGCGCCGGACTGGTACCCGGCGCGTTCCGACTCGGGCAGGGCGTCGAGGTGGCGGCTCAGCGTGGCCCAGTCGCCGCGGCGGGCCGGGCCCGTCAGCGCAGGGCCCGCCCCCAGCGCCTCCACGTCGTCGACGGCGGCCCGGGTCAGCGGGAGGAACGACTCGAGGTCGAGACCGACGGAGGCCGCCACGCGCTCGACCTGTCCCAGCAGGGCCACCACGTGGTTGGCCGCAATGCAGGCAGCGGCGTGGTAGGCGGCCCGGTCGCCGTCGGCCACCTCGACCACGCGTCCACCGAGGCTGGCGACCATGGCGCGGGCGAGGGGCGCGCCGGCCACGGCGAAGGTGACGCCCGAGACGAGGCGGGCGGCGCCAACCTCGCCGTTGGGCAGCGGCACCAGTGGGTGCACGGCCGCCCGCGCCGGGTGGGGCGCCAGGGCGTCGAGTCCCAGGGAGCCCGAGAGGTGGGCCACCGTGGTGCCCGGTGACGGCGCCACGGCTGCCGCGACCTCGGCCACCACGTCGTCGGGCGTGGCGATCACGAGCAGGTCGACGCCGTCGGCGGCGCGGGTCAACTCGTCGTGTCGCCCGAGGAACCCGGCGAACGCCCAGCCGCGCGCCGAGAGCGCGGCGGCCAGGGACGTGCCGGCCCGACCGGGACCGATGATCCGGATGGAGTGCATCTGACCTCCTTCGGCGTTCCAGCCCCTTGCGGGTGCCGTTCGCCTACAGACGATCGAAGAAACGAGGTCTACAGACTACCCACAGCGGCCACCTCGCCACCAGCGGCGCTGAGCTGGTCTGATGTCACCAGGTCGGGGGCCAGGTCCGCCAACGGCTGCACGACGAAGCGCCGCTCCCACAGGCGGGGGTGCGGCACGGTGAGATCCTCCTCGTCCACGGCCCAGCCCTCGACCCAGAGGACGTCGGCGTCGAGCGTGCGCGGGCCCCAGCGCTCCGTGCGCACCCTGGCGGCAGCCGCCTCGAGGGCGCGGCACCGTTCGAGCAGGGCGCGGGGCGGGTCGGACGTGGAGAGTTCGACGACCAGGTTCAGGTAGGGATCCTGTCCCTCGGGGCCGCCAACCGGCGCCGTCTCGTAGAGCGGCGAGACGGCCACGACGTCGCCGCCGGCCCGCAGCCCGTCGACCGCCCGGCGCAGGAAGGAGCGCCGGTCACCCAGGTTCGAGCCCAGCCCGATGAAGGCACGCCAGGGCGGCGATGCCGCGGCCGCGGCCGTCATCAGCGGGCGCGCCGCACCCGCACCCCGGTCGAGCCCACGTCGAGGGCCAGTGGCGGCCGCAACTTGCGCACCGTCACCTCGACGGCCTCGAGCCGGGGGTCGACGATGAGGAGCGCACTGGCCAGGCGCCCGGCCAGTGCTTCGAGCAGCCGGTACGAACGGCCGCCCACCACGTCGGCCGCAGCCTGGGCCAGCGCGCCATAGTCGACCGTGTCGACCAGGTCGTCGCTCTGCTGGGCGGCCTCCATGTCGACCCAGGCCACGATGTCGAGCGAGAACGGCTGCGCCCGGTCACGCTCCTCGGGGAGCACGCCGTGCGTCCCCGTCACGCGCAGGTCGCGGATTTCGATGCGGTCGCTCACCGCGCCTGTCCGCGCGAGGGCATGCCCTCGAGCTCGGACAGCAGCTCACGGCCCGGCTCGCCCATGGCGTGCCCGACGACGCCCTCGACCAGGGCCACGGCCTGGGGCTGGTTGGCGATGCGCTCCGACCAGACCAGGTACCCGGCCAGCACGCCCATGACGCGGTCGCCCAGCTCGTCCTGGTGCACCAGGATGCGGAGGCCGGAGGCCAGGGAATCGTCGATGTCCTTGTAACAGGCGGCGAGGACGGGCCGTGGGTCCCCGGTCCGCTCGAGCGGGTAGTGGGCCCAGGCCAGGCCCTCGTCGTCGTAGGCCGAGAGGTTGTGCGGGGAGGGCAGCAACGAGATGATGCGCCCGAAGCCCTGGACGCGCAGCCAGATGATCTCCTCCTGGCGCCGCACCCGCCGGTGATTGACCGAGAACCCGCCGGGCCGCTCGCTCACGGCCAGGTGATCGGTGATCACCCAGGTGAAGTTGCGCGGCGGAATGCCGGCTGCCCACTTGCCCTTCATGCGGCAGGACCATACAGCCGCGCCATGTGCACCGTGGCCGCCACGTCGTGGACCCGCACCATCCCCACGCCTGCCACCAGGGCTGCGGCCTCGGTGGCCAGCGATCCTTCGCCCCGGTCGGCCACCGGCGCCGGCTCGGCAGAGCCGGGCCCTGCGGCCAGGACACCGAGGAAGCGTTTGCGGCTGGTGCCGACGAGGACGCCGGCGCACCCCGCGGTGGCCGCGGCGTCCACGAGGTGGTCGAGGTGACGCAGCAGGGACAGGTTGTGGGCGGTCGTCTTCCCGAAGCCGATACCCGGGTCCACCCAGACCTCGGCGACCCCGGCCCGCAGGCCCCGACGGGCCCGTTCGAGCAGGAACGACGAGACCTCCGCTGCCACGTCGTCGTAGCGCGGGCCCGCCTGCATGGTCCGCGGCCGGCCCTGCATGTGCATGGCGACCCAGCCGGCGCCGGCGCCCGCGGCCACCTCGAACAGTGAGGCCGAGATGTCGTTGACCAAGGTGGCCCCTGCGGCCAGGGCGGCCGACGCCACCTCCGGCTTGACGGTGTCGACCGACACCCGCACGGGACGCCCGCGGCGCGGTGCCGAGGTGGCGGCCGCCGCGGCCAGGGCCTCGACGACGGGGACGACCCTCTCGAGCTCCACGCCCAGCGGCACCGGATCGGCCCCGGGACGGGACGACTCCCCGCCGACGTCGATCACGTCGGCACCCGCCGCCATCAGCTCGAGTCCACGGGCGACCGCCGCCTCAGTGGTGGCGTAGAGCCCACCGTCGGAGAACGAGTCGGGCGTCACGTTGAGCACCCCCATCACGAGGGGCCCGGGCGCGCCCTGCGGCACGGTCCTCAGTGGCCCCGGATGAACTGCATGGCCTCCGCCCGGGTGGCCACGTCGGTGCGGAAGAGCCCGCGCACCGACGACGTGACCGTCACCGTCCCCGGCTTCTTGACGCCACGCATCGACATGCACAGGTGCTCGGCCTCAATGACGACGAGCACGCCGCGGGGGGCCAGGACGCCGTCGATGGCGTCTGCGATCTGGGTGGTCATGCGCTCCTGCACCTGCAGGCGGCGGGCGTAACCGTCGACGAGGCGGGCCAGCTTCGACAGGCCGGTGATGCGGCCGTCCTCCGCCGGGATGTAGGCCACGTGCGCCTTGCCCAGGAACGGGACGAGATGGTGTTCGCACAACGAGGCGAACGGGATGTCGCGCACCATCACCATTTCGTCGTGCTCGGCCGCGAAGGTGACCTCCAGGTGGCGGGCCGGGTCGTCGTGCAGGCCGGAGAACAGCTCCTCATACATGGACGCCACGCGCGTGGGGGTGGCCACCAGGCCGTCACGGTCGGGGTCCTCCCCGATGGCGATGAGGATCTCGTGCACGGCGGCGCGCACCCGTTCGACGTCGACGCTCACGTTGCTGCTCCCTTGTACCGGTGGACCCCGCGGAGGTTGCGGTAGCGCTCGGCCACGTCGAGGCCGTAGCCGACCACGAACTCCGGCGGAATGGTGAAGCCGATGTAGCGCAGGTCGAGATCGACCCGTTGCTCGCCTTCCTTCACCAGGAGGGCACAGATCTCGACGCTCTTCGGGGACCGCGCCGTCAGGTAGCGCCGGAGGTAGTTCAAGGTGAGGCCGCTGTCGATGATGTCCTCGACCACCAGCACGTGGCGCCCCTCGAGCTCGGAGTCCAGGTCCTTGACGATGCGCACGACGCCCGACGTCTTCGTGGCGCTGCCATAGGAGGAGACGGCCATGAAGTCCACGTCGACCGGCAGGGCGATGGCCCGGCAGAGATCGCTCATGAAGAGCATGGCTCCCTTCAGGACCGCCACGAGCAGCGGTGCCTCGGCGGCATAGTCCGCGGTGATCTCCTCACCGAGCTCGGCCACCCGCGCCGCCAGGCGCTCGGCCTCCACCAGCACGGGACCCACGTCTGGTGCAGCCCAGGACGGGACGCCCGCTCCGGACTCGTCGAGGGTCACCGGCGTGACAATACCGGAGCGCCGACTCGGCTCGACCCGGAGCCGGCCGCCGCTGCGCCGCACCCGCTGCCCGCCCGCCAGCTCCGTGCCCCGGGCGGCACCGGCCGCGACGGCCAGGGTGCGATCCACCTCGGCCAACGAGGGCGGATGCTCGCTCCCACACTCGTCACGCAACCAGCGCCGCAGGGCGCGGCGCGCCACGGGCCGCGCCGCGCCCGCCACGGCGCGGGCGTCGGCGGGGTCGGGGAGCTTCTGCGCGGCCAGCGCATTGAGCAGTGCGACCTCGTCGCGCAGCACGCCGGCCTGGCGGGCCAGCACCGGGACGGGGTCCCGCCCCGCCAGCTCGGCACACAGTGGGAGGAGCTCGTGACGGATCCGGTTGCGCAGGAAGGCCGGATCGTCATTGCTCTCGTCGCAGACCGGCGTCAGCCCGAGGTCGGCGCAGAGCGCGTGGGTCTCGCTCCGGCGCAGGCCGAGGAGGGGATGACGCGGGCCGGGCGCCATGCCCGCCAGGCCGTCGGCGCCCGCGCCGCGCAGCAGGTTCACGAGCACGGTCTCGGCCTGATCGTCCATGGTGTGCCCGGTGGCGACGTCGGCGGGCAACACGGCGAAGCGGGCCGCCCTGGCCCGCGCCTCGAGGTTCGGCCCTGCCGCCACCGCGACGCGCCGGCGCTCGAGGCGGGCGCCGAACCGCGCCGCGGCCGCCGCGACCACCTCGCCCTCGGCCCCGGAGCCGGGGCGCAAGCCGTGGTCGACGTGCACGGCGGTGACCGCACACCCGGCCGCCACCGCCAACACGAGGAGGGCCAGCGAGTCCGCACCACCCGAGACCGCGCAGCACAGCGCTGCACCACCCGCCGGGAAGGTGCACCGGCGCAGGAGCTCGGGGATCAGGGGGGAGGCGGCGGTGTCCTCCTCACCCACCGGCTCGGGCCACCCAGGCCGCGGGAGCGCGGATCTCCTCCAGCGTGGGGAGCCACTCCGGCCCCTCCCACACCCGGGCCAGGAGCGCCGGCCCGCCGGCGGCCTCCACCGACTCGACGAAACGCTCGCCCTCGGCGTACTGGCGCATTTTCGCGTCCAATCCCAGCAGCTTGGACATCAACCGGGTCAGCCCGCGCGCCTGGGTGCGCCGTTCGTGCAGCACCCGGGAGAAGTGGGCGGCGCCGGGCACCTCGGCCGCGCCGGCCCGATCCATGGTCACGTCGCCGTGCCCCTCCAACAGGCTCATCATCCCCGAGATCTTCGACAGGGCCAGCCGCTGTTCGGGGGTGGCCAGCATGGCGAGGACGCCGCCCTCGCCGGCCGGGTTGCGCCCCGCGCGCACCTCGTCGGCGGCACGCCGCACCAGTTCCGCCAGCCCCGAGGGATCACCCGAGAGCGGGCCGAGCAGCTCGCCGACCAGCCCGACGAAGTGGTCCCGCAGCCAGGGCACCGCCGTGAACTGCAGGCGGTGCGTCACTTCGTGCAGGGCGAGCCAGAGGCGGAACTCGCCCGGCTCGAATCCGTACTGCGTCTCGACGGCGACGATGTTGGGACCGACGTAGGAGACGAGGTCCTGGTCCTCCGGTGCCTCGTCGTTGATCAACAGGTCGTACTGCCCGAGCACCCGCGTCGCCATGTAGGCCAACATCAGGCCGAGCTGGGTCCCGGCCACGGTGCGGCCCACGACGAGCGAGGGGCCCCCGAGCCTGGCCCCGCGTTTGCGCTGCAGCTGCACCATGGCCGGCCCGACGAGGCGCTCGACGGAGCGCACGTTGGCGGCGGCCCAGCCGGCGCGGTCGGTCACCTTGGCCCGGGCCCTGCCGTGGGCCGAGTGCAACCCCGTGGCCTCGCTCACCAACGTCTCCGCCCGCGCCGTCAGCTCGTCGAACTGCCCCTGCAGGTCGCGCGAGCGGTAGGTCGCCGGCGCGGGTTTGAGGATGAGGGCGCCCGCCGCCACCCGCTGGGCCAGGGCCCAGTCCACCATGGCCGGAGCCTCGGCGACCGCTTCGGGAACCGCCGGCGAAAGGTCAGTGCTCGCCGTGGTGCTGCTTGCTTTCTTCGTCGATCGCCTCGGCCACGCGGCGGATCAGACTGTCGGGCACCCGGTCCTTACACCGGTTGGCGATGACCCTGCGCAGTTCCGCCTCGAAGTCGGCGGCCCCGTGGCACGGACCGCACCAGTCCAGATGGACCCGGATTTCGCGGCGGCGCTCCTCCGTGAGCTCGCCGTCGAGGTAGTGGTACAGCTCGTGGACGGCCTCCTCGCAGTCGACCTCCGGCCCGAACAGGCCGCCTGCGTCCACCACGCCGTCCTCACCTTGTTCCACGTTGTCGCTCATTCCCTCGAACCTCCGGGCACGCTGCCCACCAGGCCCCGTGCTGCCGCAACATCGTGCAACGCCTTCTGGAGTGCCCTTCTTCCCCGGTGGATCCGGCTCATGACGGTCCCGATGGGCACGTCGGTGATCTCGGAGATCTCCTTGTAGCTGAAACCCTCGACGTCGGCCAGGAGGACGGCCATCCGGAAGGCCTCGGGCAGAGCCTCGAGGGCGGCCTTCACGTCCTCGTCGGTGAAGCGCTCCAGGGCCTCGTCCTCGGCCGAGCGACCGGGATCGCTCCCGCCCGAGCCGGCCAGGCGCTTGTAGAGGTACAGGTCCTCGACGTCCTCGACGTCCGCCACCTCCGGACGGCGCTGGGCGGCCCGGTAGTTGTTGATGTAGGTGTTCGTCAGAATGCGGTACAGCCAGGCCCGCAGGTTGGTGCCCTCGGTGAAGGAGCCGTAGGAGCGGTAGGCCTTGAGGTAGGTCTCCTGCACCAGGTCCTCGGCGTCGGCCCGGTTGCGGGTCATACGCAGCGCGGCCGAGTACAGCCCCGGCATGAATTCCATGGCGACGTCGGTGAAGGTCGCCTGGTCTGCCATGGGCCAACCCTACCCACCCGGGGATATCGTCTCGGCCGTGACCACTGCACCCGAGGCACTCGGGATCAATCTGATGGACGGGGAGTTCTTCGGGCGGGAGCCCCACGACGCCTACGCCTGGATGCGGGCCCACGCGCCGGTCTACTACGACGAGGCCAACGACCTCTGGGGCGCCGCCAGCTACGCCGCCGTCAAGGCGGCTTCGGTCGACACCGAGGGCTTCTCGAGCGCCCAGGGCATCCGGCCCAAGTACCCGCCCCTCCCGATGATGATCGACTTCGACGCCCCCGAGCACGTGCGCCGACGCCGCCTCGTCTCCGAGGGCTTCACCCCGAAGCGGGTGCGGGCCATGGAGGACCAGCTCCGGGTGGCCTGCGACCTCATCCTCGACACGGTGTGCGAGCGGGGCAGCTGCGACTTCGTGGCCGACATTGCGGCGCCGCTCCCCATTGCGGTGATCGGCGACATGTTGGGCGTGGCCCCGTCCGACCGGGCCGAGCTGCTCGAGTGGTCCGACGTGATGCTGAAGTCGCAGGGCTCACCCGACCCCGAGGCCATGGTCGGGGCCATGCAGGCGTTCGAGGGTTACACGGCCTACATCAACCCGGTCCTGGCCGATCGCAAGGCGACGGGCAGCACGGCCGATCTCGTGGGCGTGCTCTGCCAGGCCGAGATCGACGGCGACTCGCTCGACGAGGCCTCGCTGATCCACGAGACGCTGCTGATCCTCATCGGTGGCGACGAGACCACGCGGCACGTCATCAGCGGCGGCCTCGAGGAGCTGCTGGCGCATCCCGACCAACTGGCCCGCCTCACCGCGGACCCCGCGGGCCTGCTGCCCGGCGCCGTGGAGGAGATGCTGCGCTGGGTGTCGCCGATCAAGAACATGGCCCGCACCGCCACGCGGGACGTGGTGCTGGGCGACGCCACCATCAGGGAGGGCCAGGAGCTGCTCCTCCTCTACCCCTCGGCCAACCGCGACGAGACGGTGTTCGACGACCCCGACACCTTCGACATCACGCGCAGCCCGAACCCCCACATCGCCTTCGGCTTCGGCGCGCACTTCTGCCTCGGCAACCAGCTGGCCCGGCTGGAACTCAAGGTCATGTTCGAGCAGCTCCTGGCACGCATGCCCGACATCCATCTCACCGTCGGACGCGACACCCTGCCCCGCCGCCCGGCCAACTTCATTTCCGGCTTCGAGAGCATGCCGGTGGCGTTCACGCCCTCGGCGCCTCTCGGCCCCGCGGCAGCGTGATGGCCAGTGCCGGCCCCGCGGCGGGGATCGCCGGCTGGTCCATCCTCGTCACGGGGGGCGGCAGCGGCATCGGGCTCGCCACGGCGGAGCGCTTCGCCGCCGACGGCGCGCACGTCACGATCTGCGGGCGCACGGAGCAGAAGCTCCTCGACGCCCGCGAGCGGATCGCCGCCGGTGCCGCGGGCGGCGCCACGGTGCGCTGCGTGGTGGCGGACGTGACGGTGGAAGAGCAGGTCGCCCGGGCGGTCGCCGTGACCGCCGAGGAGACGGGCCGCATCGACGGGCTGTTCGCCTGTGCGGGCGGCTCGCTCCACCTGGGCTCCGTGCTCACGGCCGACGTCGACGCGGTGCGCGCCACCATCGACCTCAACCTCACCGGGTCGGTCATCTGCGTGAAGCAGGGGGGCGCCGCCATGCAGGCACAGGGCGGCCCCGGATCCATCGTGCTGATGTCCTCGGGCGCCGGCCGCTTCCCCCACCCCCACCTCTGGGCCTACGGCGTCTCGAAGGCCGGGATCTGCTTCCTGGCCGAGACGGCGGGCGAGGAGCTGGGCCCGCTCGGCATCCGCGTCAACGCGGTGGCGCCGGGAATCATCGCCGACGAGCTCATGGCCTTCATTACCGCCGGCGGGCCCCTGCTCGACGACTACCTGGAGCAGATGCCGCTCGGCCGGGTCGGGACCGTCGAGGACGTGGCCGCCGCCGTCCGCTACCTCATGGGTCCCGAGTCCTCCTTCGTCACGGGAGAGACCCTGGCCGTCGACGGCGGGCACCATCTCCGGCGCGGCGCCGACTACTCACTCCTCTTCGGGGGTTGACCCTGGTCCCACCCATTCTCCCCGGGGACCCCTTGCATCCTGCTATCCGAAATGATTACGGTTACGGTTATGACATCGCACAGACCGCTCCAGGTCCTGGCCGGCGCTGCCCTGGCCGCCGCCGCCAGCTTCGGCCTCGCCGTCGGAACCGGGCCGGGCGCGGGGGCCGGAGCCTCCACCCCGGGGATCGTCCACGTGGTGGCGGCGGAGAACTTCTGGGGCAACATCACCACCCAGCTCGGCGGGCATGACGTGCGGGTCACCTCGCTCATCACGAATCCCAACGCGGACCCCCACCTCTTCGAGACCGACGCCGCGGATGCGGCCACCCTGGCGGCGGCGCAGGTGGTGATCGAGAACGGTGCCGGATACGACACCTGGATGAGCTCGCTCCTGAGCGCAGACGGGAAGAACCCCGCGGTGGTGAACGCGGCGTCCGTGCTCCACGTCACGGGCAGCGACCCCAATCCCCACCTCTGGTACGACGTCCCGCGAGTGCCCAAGGTCGCGGCAGCCATTGCGGCCGCGCTCGAGAAGGCGGCCCCGGCGCACACGGCGACCTTCAAGGCCAACCTCGCCACCTTCGACGCCTCGCTCGCCCCGATTGACGCGACACTCGCCACCATCAAGTCCCGTTACCACCATGCGCCGGTCGCCTACACCGAGCGCGTCCCCGGCTACGCCCTGGCGGCGGCCGGCCTCGACGTCGTCACGCCGCCCGGGTTCGCGCGGGCCATCGAGGATGGCGACGACCCGGGGCCGGCGGACACGCTGGCGATGCAACGCCTTCTGGACCACCGTGACATCGACGTCCTGCTGTACAACGTGCAGACGGTGACGCCGGTCACCACCCAGATCCGGGCGCTGGCCCGCACCCACGGCATCGCGGTCGTCGGTGTCTCCGAGACGCTGCCCGCCGGCGATGCCACCTACCAGCAGTGGCAGCAGTCACAGCTGACCGAGCTGCTCCACGCCCTCGAGTCGAGCCGCAACCCGTGAGCGGTGCGCCCGTCGAGCTCCGGGACGCCGCTGTCCGTCTCGGCGGGCGCACCCTCTGGTCGGACCTCGACCTCACGGTGGCCGAGGGGGAGTTCCTCGCGGTCCTCGGCCCCAACGGCGCCGGAAAGACCACCCTTCTGAAGGTGCTCCTCGGCCTCGTCCCGCTGGCCGCCGGTGTGGTGCGTGTCAACGGCGCGCCACCGCGCCAGGGCAACCACGAGCTGGGCTACGTGCCCCAGCAACAGGCCTTCGACCGCTCCCTCCCCATCCGCGGCCGCGACCTGGTCCGCTTCGGCGTCGACGGGCACCACTGGGGGCTGCCCCGCCACGGGCGCGCCGTCCGGGCGCGCGTCGACGCCGCACTCGATGCCGTGGGTGCCCGCGGCTACGCCGACGCGCCGGTGGGCCTGCTCTCGGGCGGCGAACAGCAGCGCCTGCGCATCGCCCAGGCCCTCCTCGGCGACCCGAGGGTCCTGCTGTGCGACGAGCCGCTGCTCGCACTCGACCTGGCCAGCCAACGCGCGGTGACCCATTTGATCGACGAGCGGCGACGCCACTCCGGGACGCCGGTCATCTTCGTGACCCACGAAGTCAACCCGGTGTTGCCGTACGTCGACCGCATCCTCTACCTCGTACGCGGGAAGTGGGCGATCGGCACGCCGGCCGAGATCCTCACCAGCGAGCGCCTGAGCGCCCTGTACGGCATTGACGTCGACGTGATCAAAGTCCGCGACCGCTACCTCGTCGTGAGCGCCGAGGACGAGCTCCCCACCGAACCGGGCGCGCACCCGCACCACGGGCACGGTCACTGAATGGGCATCGGGTTCTATCTCCAGTTCGGCTTCGCCCAGCACGCACTCGAGGCTGCCTTTCTGGTGGCCGTCAGTTGCGGTCTCCTCGGTCCCTTCGTGATCACCCGCACCATGTCCTTCGCCGTGCACGGCACCAGCGAGCTCGCGTTCACCGGTGCGGTCGGTGGCCTGCTGGTCGCCGACAACCCTCTCGCCGGAGCGTTGGTGGGCGCGTTGATCGTCGCCGGGCTCATCGGCCTTCTCGGGCAGCGGGCCGCGGAGCGCGACTCCACCATCGGCGTCATTCTGGCGGCCGGGCTCGGCCTGGGCGTGTTCCTGCTCGGCTACTACCACGGCTACGCCAGCGAGGCCCTGAACATCCTCTTCGGCAACATCTTCGGCATCAGCTCGAGCCAGATCCTCCTGCTCGGCGTGATCGCGGTGGCGGTGGCGGTGGCGCTGACCGTCATCCGGCGTCCCCTGCTCTTCGCCTCGGTCGACCCGGACGTCGCACGCGCCCGCGGCGTGCCCACGGGGGCACTGGGCATCTTCTTCCTCTTCATCCTCGCCATCACGGTGACCGAGGCGGCGCAGATCGTGGGGACATTGCTGGTGCTCAGCCTGGCCATCACGCCGGCCGCGGCGGCGCAGCGCCTCAGCGCCAACCCATCGGCGGTGACGCTCGTCTCCGTCGCCATGGCGGTGCTGGCGGCCGACGGCGGGATTCTGCTCAGCTTCCAGTTCTCCTCGGTCAAGCCCAGCGTGCTGATCGTGGCGATCAGCTTCGCCTTCTACGTCGTGGCCCGCCTGATCGGTCCAGCGGTCAGGGCGCGGCGCGGCGACCGGATCGACGCGCCCGACCTGGCAGAGTTGCACCGTGGTTGAACATGCCGAGCACCCGGCCCGGACCTCGCGGCGGACCCGTCAGGGGGACGCCGTGCTGCACGTCGTGCAGAGCTCGGACAACTTCCGCAGCGCGCAGGAGATCCACGCCGCCCTGCGCGCCTCCGGCGAGACGGTCGGGTTGACCACCGTCTACCGGCACCTGGCCCTCCTCACGGAAGAGGGCCAGCTCGACGCGCTGCAGAGCGCCGACGGCGAGGTCGTGTACCGCCGCTGCCACAGCGAAAGTCATCACCACCACGTGGTGTGCCGGCGGTGCGGGCGCGGCACCGAGGTGGAGCTCCCCGACCTGGAGCGCTGGGCCGAGACGACGGCGAGCGACCTCGGCTACACCGACGTGACGCACACCGTCGAGATCTTCGGCGTGTGCGCCGACTGCCGCGGCTGACCCGCCCGGCCCTCTCAGCCCGCGATCGAGAACAGCCCGGCGTCGATGACGGTCTCGCCGCGCTGTGTCGCCGTCCGAAAGCGGTAGGCACCCGGCACCTGCTCGCCGATGTCCCACAGGGAGACGGTCAGCGTGTCACCCGGCATGGTGGGCTTGGAGAAGCGGGCGCGCATGGCGCCGAAGCGAGCCGGGTCCGAACCGCACACCGCATGGAGCAGGGCGCGGCCGGTGAAGCCATAGGTGCACAGGCCGTGCAGGATCGGGGCGTCGAAGCCCGCCCGCTTGGCGAAGGTCGGGTCGGAGTGCAGCGGGTTGCGGTCGCCGCTCAGCCGGTAGAGCAGCGCCTGGTCGGGCCGCGTGGCGTACGTGACCACCTCGTCGGGCTCCCGCGTCGGCAGGGGCTCGGCCGCCAGCGCGCTCTCGTCGTCGCCCTCGGGGTTCCGGGGCCCACCGAAGCCGCCGGCGCCCCGGATGAAGAGGGCGGTCCGGGTGGAGAAGGCGGGCGCACCGCCCTCGACGTGGCGTGAGGAACTCTCGAGGACGACGAGACCGGCGGTCCCCTTGTCGTACATGCCGGCCACGGTGCTGACGGTCGACACACGCCCGGCGGGCGGCAGCTCACCGTGCAGCCGGATGGACTGCTCCGCATGGACCAGCATGGCGGGGTCGAAGTCCCCGAGTGACATGCCGGACCCGCCGCCCTGCCCGACGATGGTGGTGAAGGTCGGCAGGACGCGCTGGGCCACGCCGTCGGAATTCTCCGTCGTGAACTCGAGCTCGAACCCGGTGGCGTCGAGCGAGCCCGCGCCGACGCCGAGGGCGTAGAGAAGGGCGTCCTTGCTGTCCCAGGTCCGCTCCGACGGCTCCGAGGTGGTTCCCACCGCGTCCAGATTCAGTCCCATCGTTCCACCTCTTCCCGGATCCGCTCGCCGGATCGCTGTTGCTGACGGTTTTCGATGTTACATGAATTTATGTTATCTTTGTCAAGTGGGCCCGGACGACACGACGCTGCTGACCATCGACGACCTGGCGGCGGCGACCGGGACCACCACGCGGCGCATCCGTTCCCTGCAGACGCTCGGCCTGCTCCCGCACCCCGCCCTGCGGGGCCGCACCGGCCTGTACGACGCCGGTCACCGGGAGCGGGTGGAGGCGGTGCTCCGGCTGCAGCGTCAGGGGTTCTCGCTGGAATCGCTCGTCGTCCTGTTCGGCGCGCTCGAGTCGGGGCATTCGCTGGCATCCGTCCTGGGTGTCCGCTCACCCGCCCCGGTGGCCGCCGAGGCGGAGCGCGGCGCCGACATGGCGGACCTGTACGGCTTCGCCGAGCTGCAACCGGTGCGCGCCGCGGCCCGGGCACGGCCGGTCCTCTCCGTGGTCCCGACGACGGTGTGGGACGAGAGCCAGGCCTCGTAGCACGGCCACCCACCGGCGGGACGTTGCGCCGCACTCGGTAGCCTCGCCTCTCATGCCCGCTCCGGCGCCTGTCCCGCTGCTGCGCTGGGGGGACGCGTCCTCCCTCGGGGCGGACGTCGCCGTCACGACGCGACACGGCGGCTCGTCACGGGGCCCCTACGACACCTTGAACCTGGGCCTGCACGTCGGCGACGAGCCGGACGTCGTCGTGGGCAACCGGTCCCGCGCTGCCGCAGGCTTCGGCGTCACGCTCGACGACCTCGTCTTCGCCCGCCAGGTGCACGGCGCCACCGCGACGCTGGTCGGAAGGGCAGACCGGGGGCGCGGGGCACGCGCCGAGCGCGACGCAGTGCCCGACTGCGACATCCTCGTCACGAGCACGCCAGACGTCACGCTGGCGATTCTGGTGGCCGACTGCGTCCCGATGGCGCTCGTCGACCCCGATGCGGGCGTCCTCGCCGCTGTCCATGCCGGCTGGCGCGGCACGGCCGCGGGCGCGGCCGGCCAGGCGGTGCGGGCCATGCAGGCGCAGGGGGCGGACGCGGGACGCACGCACGCCTTCTTGGGGCCGGCGGTGCGCCCGGACGGCTATCAGGTCACCGCAGAGGTCGTGGAGGCGCTGGCCGCAGCTACCGGTACGGCCGGCCTGGGCGAGGGGGTGGCCCGGCCCGACGGGCCGGGCCACTGGTTGGTCGACCTCGTGGCCGCCAACCGGCAGCAGCTGGTCGCCTGCGGGGTCCCCCTCGCCCACATCGCCCCGAGTGGCGCCACGACGGCCGATGACGCCTTCTTCAGTGATCGCGCCCAACGGCCCTGCGGACGGTTCGCCCTGCTGGCCCGCCTCGTCGGTTGAGGCCGGGCCCGTGCCGCCTGCGCCGTAGCATGGGCAGGCCCGGATGGACGGGCGACCCTTCTCGCATGCCACCACCCGACCGGTTCCGCTACGACGGATTCGCCATCGATCCGCGAGACGGGGTCGTGCGCTGCTCCTACGCCACGGAGGAGCACTCCTTCACCGAGACCTTCTCCTTCGGTCCCGAGGGCGACTGGGAGGACCCCGCCGTGGCGGCTGCCGCGCGCCTGCTCTTCCTGCTCGCGGGGGTCTCGTACTACAAGACCTCCGCCGCCCCGGTGGTCGACCTCGGCGACCTGCACACCACACGCGCCGAGCGTGAGTTCCTGCGCACGTTCTACGTCAACGGCCTGGGCGAGTTCGCCTACCGCAACGGCCTCGACCTGCGCAGTCTGCGCGTGGAGGGGCCCGACGGCGGCGGGGCGGCGGCGGCGCTGGACTACGAACCCGAGCCCGGCCGTCCCCTGATCCCCTTCGGGGGCGGCATCGATTCCATCGTGACCGTGGCGGCGCTCGCGGCGGACCATCCCGACGCCGCCCTCTGCGTGGTCGCACCACCCGGCGCCCGCTTCGCCGCCATTGAGGACGCCGCCGCCGTCACCGGGCTGCCCGTGACGCGCATCGCGCGCACCATCGATCCTCTCGTGCGTCGCTCGGACGAGCTCGGCCTTCTCAACGGGCACGTGCCGGTCACCGCCGTCCTGACGGCGGCCGCGCTCGTGTCGGCCGTCCTGCAACGGCGCGATGCGGTGGTCCTGTCCAACGAGTGGTCGGCTTCGGTGCCCACACTCTTCGTGGACGGGTTCGCCGTCAACCACCAATGGTCGAAGGGGGATGATTTCGAGCGCGCATTCGGTGACCAGGTCCTCGCCACCTTCGGTCCGCGTCTGTCGGTGTTCTCCTACCTCAGGCCGCGCAGCGAGCTCTGGGTCGCCGAGCAGTTCGCCCGCCTGCCGCGGTACCACCGCGCCTTCCGCAGCTGCAATCGGGCCTTCCACCAGAATCCGGCCGAGCGGCTGGACCACTGGTGCGGCCGCTGCGACAAGTGCTGCTTCGTCGACCTCGTCCTGGCACCCTTCATGGACCGCGGGGACCTCGAGACGGTGTTCGCCGGCGCCGAGCCCCTGCAGGACCCGGACAACGAGGAGCGGTTCCGCGCGCTGCTCGGCCTGGGCACAGTCGACAAGCCCTTCGAGTGCGTCGGGGACGTCGACGAGTGCCGGGCCGCCGCCCGCCTCGCCGCCCGTCGCGCCGACCGCGCCGACGACGCGCTGCTGCGCCGCCTCGACACCGAGGTCGCCGGCGGCCTGCCGTCGGATCCCACCACCCTGCTGCGCCCCCGGGGCGGCCACCGCATTCCCGATCGCTATGCGCCACCCGATCTCCTGGTCCGCACTCGCTGACGCGTCCGTCGGCGTCTGGGGTCTCGGCGTCGAGGGACAGGCCAGCATCCGCCGGCTGCGCGCCATGGGCTGTACGCCCGCGCTCGTCGACGACGCACCCACCGTGCGCGCCCTCGACGGGGTCGAGGTCCGGCCGACCGGCGCCGGGGGCCTCGAGGCCCTGCACCGGTGTGACGTCGTCGTCAAGAGCCCGGGCATCAGTCGCTACCGCCCCGAGGTGGCGAGCCTGCAGGAGGCCGGCGTCGCCGTCACTGGCGGGCTCGGACTCTTCATGGCCGAGGCCGATCCGGCCCGTGTCGCCTGCATCACCGGCACCAAGGGGAAGAGCACCACGACCGCGCTCGCCGTGCACCTGCTGCGCGGCCTCGGCGTCGACGCCCGCGCCGGCGGCAACATCGGGCTGCCGCCGTGGGACCCGTCCGGTCCTCCGGCCCCCGACTACTGGATCATCGAGACGTCGAGCTTCCAGGTCCCCGACCTCGAAGTGGGGCCGGCCGTCGTGGCCGTCACGTCCTTGTCGCAGGACCATCTCGACTGGCACGGGACGGTGGAGCGGTACTACGCCGACAAATTGTCGCTCTGCACGAAACCCGGAGTCACCCTCGTCTTCGCCCCCGACGCCGACACCGAGCTGCACGCGCAGGCCGGGCTCCTCGGGCCGTCGCTGCGCTGGGTGGACCAGGCCCTCGTGGCGCGGGACACCGCGTGGTCGGGCTCGGTCGGCCTGACCGGGCCGCACAACGCGCGCAACGCCTCGCTGGCGCGGGCGGTGCTCGAAGGCCTCGGCGTGCCGGGAGCGGGCGACGTGGACCGCCTGACCGAGGCGGCCCGGGGCTTCGACGGACTCCCCAGCCGTTGCCGCTCGCTCGGCTCGGTGGGTACGGTCGAATTCGTGGACGACGGCCTGTCCACCAACGTCCTGCCGGCGCAGGCCGCGCTCGAGGCCTTCGCCACGCGTCCGGTGGCGCTCCTCGTCGGTGGCCACGACCGAGGTCTCGACTATGCCCCGCTGGGCCGCACCGTGGCGGCGCGCACGGCCCCGACGTTGGTCGTCACCATGCCGGACAACGGCCCCCGCATCGGACAGGCGGTACGCGACGCGGCGCCCGGGCGCGTCGAAGTGCGCGATGCCCCTGACCTGGAGGCCGCTGTCGAGACCGCCTACGGCTGGGCCCCGGCCGGCGGCGTGGTGCTGTTGTCCCCCGCTGCGCCCAGCTTCGGACGCTTCGGCGACTACCGGGAGCGCTCCGCCGCCTTCGCCGCCGCGGCGGCGCGGCTGGGCCCGCTCAGTTGAGCCGCGTCAGCAGGACGCCCCGACGGGCGCCAGCTCCTCGCGCTCGCTGAGGAAGAGCCACCAGGAGTCCGCCGACACGGTGGCCGCCGCCTGCACGACGTCGGGGTCGGCCTCCAGCGCGGCCAGCGCCTCCATCGACCATCCGGCGTGCTGCACCTCCTGCGTGCGGTGCACGTCCCAGAAGCGGGTGCCCTCTTCGTCGAAGCCGTAGTGGCGCCGCAGTCCGTCGCCCTTGGACGCGGCGATGTCGGCGGCCTGCACCTCGTAGGCGGCCACCATGGCCAGCGCCGCCACGGGATCATTGGCCGCGGTGGTCCGCACGACGGACAGCAGCGCCGCCGTCGACGGTGTCGCCCGCGCGTCCGGCGCGGCCCCGGCCGCCGCGGCGAAGGTCTCGAAGAGCTCCGTGTGCGGCTCCGGCGAACCGAGCTCGTCGGCCAGGTTGGCCTCGACGAGGTCGCGGGCGGCCCCCGGCGGCAAGGCCTCGGCGATCGCCGTCAGCGTGACCGGAAGCTCGCGTTCAATGTGACGGTACTGCTCCGCGTAGGCGGCCAGCTCCTCTTCGGAGAGGGTGCCGGCCTCCCAGCGACGGTAGAAAGGGTGTGTAAGCAAGTGACGCCCGACAATCGCCTCCGCAAGCACCTCGTGCATCGGTTGCGTGTGCATGAGCGCACCTTACCGGCTCCCCGTACGGCGTCAATTGTCCGGGCCAGCGGGCTGCGAGCGGCCACAATCGAGGTGTGCTCGCCTTGGTGTGGTTCGTGGTGGGTGGGCTCGTCGGCTGGGGTGCGGCACACGGCGGACCGGTCGTGCAGCGGGCATGGCCGGTCTTCCTCCGTGTGCAGATCCTGGCCACGGCGGCCACACTCTCCCTGGTGGCGGCCTGGCGGCTGAGCTCGGTCGGCCAGTTGCTGGGGCCACTGGCGCTGTCGGCGGGCATGTGGCTCCTGCTCGGAGCGACCCTGGTGTCACGGGGCGAGCGCAGTCCGGGCCAGAGCTCCCTCGAGGCGTGGGCGGTGGCGCCCAACGCCGCCTTCTGGGTCGTCCCGACCGCAGCGGCCCTCGCCGGATCGGCGGGGACGATGATCGCCGTCCTGTCCAACCTGCTCACCACCGCCTGGAACGCGGCCGCGGTCCACTTGATGCGGCGGGACGCTCCCTTTCGCCAGCGTCGCTCGACGACGTGGGTGGATCAGTCACCCGTGCTGGCGTCCCTGGTCGGGCTCCTGCTCCACCTTGTCGGCCCGGCACCGGCCTGGACCGCGGACGTGCTGACGTGGGCCGGGCCGCTGCTGGCCTTCTCCGGCGCCGCGCTCTTCACCGGCTCGGTCATCCACCCCCACAACCTGGCTGTGCCGCGCACCGCTCACGCCGTGCGCCGCTGGGGCTGGCTGACCGTGGTGCGGATCGCGTACTACGCACTCGTGGCGGCGGTGGCATCCCTGGCCGGCTCGACCGCGCTCGCGGTGGTGGCCGTCCTCACCGCGTTGAGCGCACCCTCCTTCCAACCCGTGCAGCTCTCGGTCCTCTACGGCTACCGCTCCGAGGTGGTCGTCGCCGCCGTGCGGTGGGGGTGGATCCTGGCCCCATGCGGCCTCGTCCTGGCGGCGCTCGTCCGGTAGCCGCTCAGCGTGTCGCGTCCGGCACGACGCCGGTCCCCGAGGCGCGGCGCGTCCGCAGGTTGCGGTTCTTGATCCGATTGCCGCACACCGCCATGTCGCACCACGCCCCGCGGCCCGCGTGCGAGCGGTCGTAGAAGGCCCAGCGGCAGTCCGGATTGCGGCAGGCCTTGAGCCGGGCCCAGGAGCCGTCCAGCTGGGCGTCGCGCACAATGAGGAGGAGGGTCGCCGCGAACGACGCCAGGCCGTCCTCGCCGGGACGCAGGTGGACGGTGCCGTCGGCGTCGACGACGGGATACAGCGCGGCACCCCGGGCGAGGCCCTGCAGCCCGCGCAGATCGGCCGGCACCGGCGCCGCGCCGGTGGTGTTGGCGATGACGAGGCCGCGGATGCTTTCCCGGAGCGCGCGCAGCCGGACCAGGTCGAGGTCCGCTCCCTGCGGCAGCCCCATGTCGTGGAGCCAGGGCGGCAGCGCGGTGCCGGCGTCGGCCAGCAGGTCCACCCCCGTGTCGCCTTCCCAGGTGTTCACGAAGGCCTGGAGGAGCAGGAGCGGCATGGGAGCCGGCTTCGTCTCGTCGGCGGGGTCCCAGGTCGGCGAGAGCACGGTCCGAGCATAGCGGTTGTGACCTATAAAACGGCTTGACTGGTCTCCTCATGACGCCCATAATGAACTTTGATGGTCACGTCGAGAGGCTCAGAGGGACACCCATGATCGTGGTCCTCGAAGAGGGGGCGGGCCTGGCCCTGCGCCGGGTCCGCTGGCGCGATCGCCTGCTGGTGCGGGCGCGGGCGTCGGCTACTCGACGACCGGCTCGCCGCCGGCGAGTCGCCCGAGTCGACCGTGGCGCTGGCCCTCCACGCCGGGCGACTGTGCCGGCCGGCCCAGCGCCGGCTGCTGGCGCGCAGTCTCTCCCGACTGGTGGCGGCCGCCGAGGCCCCGGCGGGACGGCGTGTGCGCGCTCCCGTGTGCCGGCCTGCCGTGCGACAGGCGCGGGCGGAACTGGCGGCCATCGCCGGCCGTCTCAGCGCCCCGGGCCCCGTGGGCATCCACGGCGTGGCCCGCGTCCGGACGCTGCTGGCCGACGGGACCGGGCCGCTCTACCAGTCCGCGCCCCCGGGACGGCTGCTCCGTACCCTCGAAGAGGTGCGGCGCGCGCTCGATTCCGTGAGCTAGTGCGGCGGATCGGGTCTCGTCAGCGGCCGCGCAGGATGCGGTCCAGCTGGGCCACGCTGAGCGGGGCGTGGTCGGGCGGCTCGTGCCCGGGGCGGAGGCCGTCGAGCAGGAGCTCGAGGAAGCGCAGGGACGGGGTCGACGACTTCGTATCGCAGACGTCGGCGATGGAGCGCACCGCCATCAGCAGCACGACGATGTCGGCCACCTCGATGTCGGGACGGACCGACCCGGCCCGCTGACTCCGGCGGAGGATCTCCTCGAGCAGCGGCGCGGTCTGGCCGAGCCCGGTCCCGCTGGTACGCCAGGGCGGAGCCGAAATGGCCGCCCGCCAGCAGCTCGGCACCGCGATGCAGCGCCGCACGAATTCGAAGACGCCCTCGGCGGGCTCCACGTCGGAGAGGACGGTCTCGGCGATCTGCCGCTTGCGCTCCTGCGCCAATGCGACCACCGCATTGAGCAGGTCGGCCTTGTTCGGGAACCGTCGGTAGAGCGTCCCGACGCCGACGTCGGCCCGGAGCGCGATGCTCTCCATGGACGCGTCGTAGCCCTCCTCGGCGAAGGCGTCGCGGGCCGCCGTCAGGATCCGGCTCAGGTTGACCTCGGCGTCGCGCCGGAGCGGGCGCTGCTCCACGTTCGCACCGGCGCCGCGGACGGTGCCGCTCTTCGTCACGCCAGGTCCTCGGGCCCGAAGGCGATGGCACCGACGATGACCTCGGCTTCCGCCGTCAGGGCGGGGTGCGGCTCCCGCTCCACGATGGAGAGGCCCGCCCGTCTGGGGATGAAGAGCCCCACCAGTGCGGCCACGACGAGCGCGATGCCGCTCACCGCGAACGCCAGCAGGAAGCCGTGCTCCTTGGGCACGCCGCCGGCCACCAGGCCGCTGACCACCAGGCTGGCCGCGATCCCGCTCCCGAGGGCGGCGCCGATGTTGCGGATGTTGGTGTTCATCCCGGTGGCCACGCCGGTCTGCTCTGCCGGCACCGCCTCAATGATGAGGTTCGACATCCCCGCGAAGCCCATGGCGATGCCGATGCCGAGGACGCCGGTCGAGACGTAGATCGCCCACTGGTCGGTGTGGTCGAGCAACAGCAGCAGGTAGCTGGCCGCCGCGAAGAGCGACCCGGCGACGAGCACGATCTTGGACCCGAACGCCTTCGAGAGCGGCCCGGTCATGGGGGCGACGACCGCCATGGCGACGGCGAACGGCGCCAGATAGAGGCCGGCCTGGGTGACCGACGCCCCGAATCCGTACCCCTCGTGGGTCGCCGTCTCGGTGAACTGGGGCAGCGTCACGAACATGGCGAACATGCCGAACCCGAACAGCAGCGCGGCCAGGTTGGTCGTCCAGACCGTCTGGATGCGCATCATCTTCATGTCGACGAGCGGGGAGTCGGAGCGGTCCTCCGCCACCACCCACACCACCAACAGGACCGCCGTGGCCGCCAGCAGGACCAGGACCGTGGTGTCGCCCCAGCCCCAGGTCGGCGCATAGGAGATGGCCAGGAGACCGGTCACCAGCCAGGCGGACATGAGCACCGCGCCGATCCAATTGATGCGGCCCGCGGCACGCACCGGTGACTCGGCCACGAACAGAGAGGTGGCGACCGTCGCGATCGCCGACATGATCATGGGCAGCCAGTAGAGCCAGTGGTAGTTGAGGTGCACGAGGATCGGGCCCGCCAACACGATGCCCGCCCCCGCTCCGACGCCGAGGATGGCCGACATGACCCCGATGGCCCCGGCGACGCGCTCCGGCGGGAACTCGTCCCGGATGATCCCGAAGGCCAGCGGGAACACCGCCCCGCCGGTGCCCTGAATGACCCGGCCGACCAGCATCAGCGGGAGCGACGTGGCCAGCGCGCTGAGGAGCGACCCGACGGTGAGGGCGAGGAGCACGGCCACGATGACCTTCTCCTTGCCGAGCATGTCCCCCACCCGCCCCAGGATCGGCGTGGCGATGGCCGCGCTCAGCAGGTAGGCGGTCAGGAGCCAATTGGCACCGTCCTCCGACGTGTGGAGCGTCTGTTCGAGCTGGGGGATGGCGGGGATGATGAGCGACTGCAGGAGAGAGAAGGCCAGGGCCGCCGTCCCCAGCACGGCGAAGGTGAGCGGATAGTTGATGGGTCGATTCGCCAAGGCTGATCCGATCGCCAGAGCCGGAATGCGGTCTTCCGGTTACGCTAGCATAAGCGGAAGTCGGCATTCCGGTAAGGCACGCGGGAACCACGCAACGGCAGCAGGAGGCGGCATCCAACCCACCCCAGGACACCCAGGCCACGTCGCCGGGCGGGAACACCGCACATGACCGCGATCCCCGTCGCGCCCGGGCAGGGTCACGTCAACGAACGGCACAAGTGGATCGCGCTGTTCATCACGACACTCGGCATGCTCATGGCGACGATCGACGCTTCCATCGTCCTGATCGCCCTGCCCGACATCTTCCGAGGCATCCGCCTCGACCCCCTCCTCCCCTCCAACACCTTCTTCCTGCTCTGGATGATCCTGGGGTTCCTCATCGTCACCAGCGTGCTGGTCGTCAGCTTCGGACGGCTGGGCGACCTCTACGGCCGGGTGCGCATGTACAACCTCGGCTTCGCCGTCTTCACCTTCTTCTCGCTCCTGCTGAGCATCACCTGGATGACGGGGACCGCGGCCGGCATCTGGCTCATCGTGATGCGCATCTTCCAGGGTGTCGGCGCCGCCCTGCTGATGGCGAACTCCGCGGCCATCCTCACCGACGCCTTCCCCCCGGGCCGCCGCGGCTTCGCCCTCGGGATCAACCAGGCTGCCGCCATCAGCGGCACCTTCATCGGGCTTCTCCTCGGGGGCTTGCTGGCTCCCATCAACTGGCGGCTGATCTTCCTGGTCTCGGTGCCCATCGGTCTCTTCGCCACGGTGTGGGGCTACTTCTCCCTGCACGAGGTGGAGAGCGGCTCCCGGGCGCGCATCGACTGGGCCGGCAACATCACCTTCGCTGTCGGGCTGATCCTCGTCATGATCGGCATCACCTACGGCATTGAGCCCTACGGCGGCCACCCCATGGGCTGGACCAACCCTGTGGTCCTGGCCGAGCTCGGCGTGGGGGTCGGCTTCCTGATCCTCTTCTGTGTCATTGAGCTCCACACCGACGAGCCCATGTTCCGGCTCCAGCTGTTCAAGATCCGGGCCTTCTCGGCGGGAGTCTTCGCCAGCTTCCTCGGCGCGCTCGGGCGGGGCGGCCTGATGTTCATGCTCATCATCTGGCTGCAGGGCGTCTGGCTCCCCCGCCACGGCTACACCTTTGCCGTGACCCCGCTGTGGGCCGGGATCTTCCTCGTCCCTCTCACCTCCGGCTTCCTCATCGCCGGTCCGCTGGCCGGGATTCTGTCGGACCGCTTCGGGCCGCGCCCCTTTGCCACCTTCGGCATGCTCGGCACCGCCGTCTGCTTCGCGCTCTTCTTGCTGTTGCCGATCAACTTCTCGTATCCCGAATTCGGACTGCTGCTCTTCGTCACCGGGCTGTGCATGTCCTCGTTCGGTTCGTCGAACCGCACCGGGGTGATGAACAGCCTGCCGGCGGCCGACCGCGGCGCAGGCTCGGGCATGAACACGACGTTCCAGAACTCGGCCCAGGTGCTCTCCATCGGCATCTTCTTCTCCCTCATCATCCTCGGTCTGGCCAACCACCTCCCCGACGCGCTGGTGAGCGGACTGACGGCCCACGGAGTCCCAGAGGCGACCGCTGTCAGGATCTCGCACCTGCCGCCCGTCTCGACGCTCTTCGCCGCCTTCCTCGGGTACAACCCGGCCGGCCATCTGGTCGGCTCGCACGTGCTGTCGCAGCTGACGCCGGCGCAGCGCAGCACGGTGACAGGCGAGCGCTTCTTCCCGGGCCTCATTGCGGACGCATTCCGCGCCGGCCTGCACACGGCCTTCGCCTTCGGCATCGTGATGTGCCTGGCCGGCGCCGCCGCCTCGTGGACCCGGGGCGGCAAGGGCGCCCCCCAGGCGGCCGCGGAGCCGGTCGCGCGTCGAGACCCTGGTGCCCGAGCCCGCGGTCTGACGGGGCGGCGGGGCCGTCAGGCCGGTGTCAGATCCCAGTCCGGAGGACTGACGACGCCCAGGCTGGCGAACAGGTTCTCGGAGCGAGACCGGTCCTCGGCCTGCGGCTCCTCGCCCACCAGGGACACGAGGGAAGTGCGCAGCCGGAGGCCCGCCGCCAGGTCGAAGAGGTAGCCGGCCACCTCGGCGCGGTTGACCGACTCGCTCACCACCTCCACAGCCCCGGCGACGTCGCCTGCTCGGGCCAGTGCGACCGCGCGCAGGCGCGCCAACGGATAGGCCAGGTACGGGTCGCCCTCGCGCGCGTCGATGTCGTGCGTCACCCGCGCCACGTCGGCCACGTCATCGGCAACGGACCGGGTGCGCAACCGGAGCTCGAGCATGGAGAGCTGACACTCCGAGAGGTAGTACCACGAGTCCATGTGCATGAACAGCTCCTGGGCCTCGTAGAACAGCGACGCGGCGCGCGTGAAGTCCTCGCCGCGCAACGCCGCCCGCCCGAGGTTGAGCGTCGCCACGGCCACCCCGAACGGATAGGGGATCTTCCCCCAGCTCGTCCGCAGCCCCGAGAGGACCTCCTCCGCCTCGGCCACCTTGCCCTGGTCGATGAAGATCTCGGCCATGTTGTTGAGCGGCTGCCCCCGGCGCAGCGTGTCCCCGGCGCGTGCGCACACCTCCGCCGCCCGCTGGTAGAGGTCGAGGGCCTCCAGCCACCGGCCCTGATAGAAGGCGGCGGTGCCCAGGTTGTTCAGCACATTGGACTGCCCGACGAGGTCGCCCAGCTCCTCGAAGATGGCCAGGGCGCGGTTGCCCGAAGGCACCGTTGTTCTCCTCAATGGAGATCGCGCACAGGTCGAGGAGCTGCAGTGCGTGGGCCAGGCCGGAGCGGTGGCCCGAGGCTTCCGCCTCCGCGCGTGCCCGCGTGGCCCACACCATGCACTCCCTGTACTTGGCCTGCCGGAAGCGGACGCCGGCGTAGGCCACCGCGATCTCGGCCAGCTCGGAGTCGACCGAAATGCCCGCATCGGCCAGCAGCCGGCGGGCCCGGCCGTAGAGGCGCAGGGCCGACGAGTACTTGCTCCGGTGCTCGTTGAGGATCCCGGCCTTGCGCCAGAGGCGCGCCCGGGTGCGGGGGTCCGCCGGTGCGAGGGCGCGGGCCTCGGCGTAGCCGCCGCGGCGCACGATCGTGGTCCCCGGAGCGCTCGCAGATGTCGCCGAGCGACTCCGCGACCCTTCTCCTTGCTCCTGCGCGGGCAGCTCCGTGAGGTGCGCGGCATGGCCCATCGCCTGGGCGAAAAACGTCGAGGCCTCGACGTTGGCGTAGAGCCGGTCGGCGTGCTGTCCCGCCGCCACCAGGTATTTCCAGGCGGGTCGTGTGCGCCTCGGCCAGGTGATAGTGCGTCGCCAACAGGGCGGACTGCTCCTCGAGGGTCGACCCTGGTCTCGAGCAGGTCCCCGATGCGGACGTGGAGCTCACGGCGGCGGCGGAACGAGATGCCTTCGTAGATGGTCTGGCGGAAGAGGTCGTGTCCGAAGCGGAAGACCCCCGGTGCCACCGGGCGGACCAGGGAGCCAGCCGTTCCCAGCGCGACACCTCACGGCGGCCCCTCCCCAGCACCGCACCCAGCAGCGCGAGGTCGATGTCCATGCCGAAGACCGACGCCTCCTGCACGAGCACGCGGTCGGCGGGCGAGAACGCGTCGAGCCGGGTCGTGACCAGCGCTTCGACAGTGTCCGGGAATCTCGTCGAGCGCACCGCCCTCACTCGCCGCCATGAGCTCCACGACGAAGAGCGCGTTGCCGTGGGCACGATCGAGAAGATCCGTCATGACCCCGGCGTCCATTGCCTTGCCCGCCGGGGTGGAGAGGGCGAGGGTCGACGCATCGCTCGCGTTGAGGGGAAGCAGATCAACCCTGACCGTGCCTGCGCACCACGGGATCGGGGCCATGGCTCGTGGCGCAGATCAACCAGGGCCGCTCCCGCGCCTGCGTCGCCAGGGTGCCGAGCAGGTCGAGCGAGGCCTCGTCGGCCCATTGCGTGTCCTCGAGCACGATGAGCTGCGGCGTCGTGATGGTGGCGTCGAGGAAGGACGCCACCGCCTCGTGGGCGCGGGCCCGACGGAACGCCGGCACGATCTCGTCGCTCTCGCGCGTGGACGGCGACATCGGCCCCGAAGGGGCCGGCGATCAGGGGCAGCCAGGGCGACAGCTCGGGAGCGGCCCCCTCCATCAGTGCCCGCAGAGTCCCCCCGACCTCCGCCGGCGGCAGGTCGGGCTGCATGCCCAGGGTGCGCCGCAGCAGAGGCTCCATCACGCCGTACGGTTTGGACTTGGAGAAGGGCTGGCTCGACCACCGCGAGACCCCCATCCCCATGCCCTCGCAGATCAGGCGCAACTCGGCGGCCAGACGCGTCTTGCCGGTGCCGACCGAACCGACGATCTCCACCGCGCTCCCGCTGCCGGCCATGGCACCGCGGGCATGTTCGAGGAGCACGCTCAGCTCCGCGTCCCGGCCGATGAGGGGAAACGGCCGGTCGATTTCGTCCACGGCCTCGTCGGTGACGTCGTGCACGATGGCCGCGTCGATCATGGCCTCCTTGCCCTTCACAAGGAAGGGCTCCAGGCGCGTCAGCACGAGCCTGGCGCGGCAGCGGGCCAGGACCGCCTGGCTCACCACCATTTCGCCGGGGCCCGCCTGCTGCATCAGGCGGGCCGCCAGGTTGACGGCGTCCCCCATGACCGTGAAGGTGCGGCGGGTCTCCGATCCGAGGTTCCCCACGAAGACGACACCCCGGTTGACGCCCGGCGCGCAGCTCCAGTCCGCGGTGGCGTCGATGATGTCCCGCACGGCGCGCACCAGGTGCTCGTCGTCGTTGACGCCCGCCGTGGGGACGCCTCCGGCAAGAATCAGTTTGCCCCCGTCCCCGTACACGTCGCTGGAGAGCCAGTGCACACCGTGACGTGCCACGGCGGCCGCGGTGGCGTCGGTGAGATCCTGCAACAGCGCCCCGATCCGTGCCGGGCCCTCGCGGTCGAGTACCGCATCGGTGTGCTTGAAGCAGACGAAGGCGATGGCGGCCTGGCGGTGCTCGCCGACCCCCTGCGCCTCGATGCCGAGCCGCTGCTCCAGTGGGATGAGCCGTTCCAGGTCCGCGTGGGCCCACTCGGCGTCCATCGGGTCGGCGGCGGGCCCGACCGGCTCGGGATTGCGGCGCAGCAGATGGCCGCCGTCGACCGCGGCGCCGACGACCTTCTCCGGGACCCGCTCGGCCGTCGCCGCGCTGATCCGTATCTCACCCGCCTCGGCGTTGGACTCGCAGGCGAGGGTCGCCGTGACGTCGGGACCCGTCAGCAGGAGCTCACGGTGCACGCCCGTGCGGCAAAAAGACGGGGAACGACCCGCTGTGGACCCCGATGGAGATCCCGAGCCGCACCGTGCCGCCGCCCCGCTGTCGCACCGGGCGGGCGATGAGTGCCCGCATCCCGTACGAGGCCCGGCAGGCCCGGACGGCGTCGCGCGTCGCCCGTGAAGAGCACCAGCAAGGCGTCCCCCCCGAACTTGATGACGTCGCCCCCCTCCTCGAGGCAGATGCGGATCATGGAGTCGAAGCACGAGTTGAGGAGGTCCGTCAGCTCTTCGGCGCCGCGCCGGCCCATGGAGGAGAGCTGTTCGGTCAGGCGGGTGAAGCCCGAGATGTCGGCGGACACCAGCGTCCCAGGCAGCAGTCGTCCCGTCTCGTCGGGCGTGCGGGCGATCCAGTCGGCCGCCAGCCGGGGCACGTAGGGACGCAGCGCGCCGTCCACTGCAGCGGAAGAAGGGTCCGAAGAGGCCGCCGGCGTCACTCCCTCCTTCTTACTCCAGGTCGAGGCCCACTACTTCAGCGTGAAGCTCAGCCCATGGGTGACCGGGTCGCCGGTGACCGACACGTTGAGCACGTGGCTGCCCTTGGTCAGGCCGGCCGTCGGCAAGCCATAGGCGTAGACCTTGAGCAGCGACGACCAGGCGAAGGTGGAGCCCGCCTTCAGTGTCTTCGTCCCGTCGATGTTGAGCGCGGTGACCGTGAGGCCGGCGGAGCCGACGTTGGTGCCGCTGTAGTTGCAGAGCGTGACGGAGAACACGACGGCGACGCCCAGCGGCTCTATCGGTCCGAGGAAGTTGCAGAGCTTGTAGGTCACCGCGTAGGTGTACGTCTGCGTCGACGTCGCACCCGCCTTCGACTTCGCCGTCACCGTGATGGTGTGCGACCCCACCTGGCTCGTCGGCAAGGATCCCCCGCTCGACAAGGTGGTCGTGCCCGCCACAGCGGTACACGAGGCGATCCCCGATACCGGGTCGGCGCAGCTGAAGGTGGCCGTCTCGGGCTGGCTGAGCGTGTACACCGCGTTGTTGAGCGGGTTGGCGATGGTGATGGCGGGTGCCGTGTTGTCGATCTTGACGCCGGTGATGGGCCCGGCCGTGGCGCAGTTGCCCACCTTGTCGCAGACCGAGACCGAATTCGTCGAGGCGTTCTGGTTGCTTGTCCCGGCCGGAATGGAGGCCGTCAGGGTGACCGTGGCCTGGGCCGGATTGGTGAGGCCCGAACCCGAATCGCTGGCCGTGCACACGAAGGTCACCGTTCCGGTGTGCCAGTTGGAGTCTGCCGACGGACAGGAGACGGCGGGCTTCTGGTTGTCGACCTTGACGCCCGTGATGGGTCCCGCCGTGGCGCAATTGCCCACCTTGTCGCAGACCGAGACCGAATTCGTCGAGACGGTCGCGTTGGTGGCACCCGCGGCGATGGACGCCGTCAGCGTGACCGTGGACTGGGTCGCATTGGCGAGGCCCGAACCAGAGTCACTCGCCGTGCACACGAAGGTCACCGTGCCGGTGTGCCAGTTGGCATCAGCCGACGGGCAGGAGACGGCCGGCTTCTGGTTGTCGATCTCGACGCCGGTGATGGGCCCGGCCGTGGCGCAGTTGCCCAGGTTGTCGCAGACCGAGACTGAATTCGTCGAGGCGTTCGGGTTGGTGGCCCCCGCGCCAATGGATGCCGTCAGCGTGACCGTGGACTGGGTCGCATTGGCGAGGCCCGAACCGGAGTCACTGGCGGTGCACACGAAGGTCACCGTGCCGGTGTGCCAGTTGGAGTCTGCCGACGGGCAGGTGACACTCGGCTTCTGGTTGTCGATCTTGACGCCCGTGATGGGTCCCGCCGTGGCGCAACCCCCCGCGCCGCTGCAGACGGACACGGAATTGGTCGACGCGTTCGGGTTGGTGGTGCCGGCGCCGATGGACGCGGTCAGCGTGATGTTGGCCTGGGCGGGGTTCGCCAGGCCCGACACGGCATCGCTCGCCGTACACGTGAACGTGACGGCGCCGGTGTGCCAGCTGGAGTCGGCGGCCGGGCAGCTGACCGCCGGAACCGTGTTGTCGATCATGACGCCGGTGATGGGTCCCGCCGTGGCGCAGTTCCCAGCCTGATCGCACACCGACACCGAGTTGGTCGAGATGTTCGGGTTGCTCGTCCCCGGAGGAACGGAGGCGGTGAGCGTGACGGTCGACTGGGCCGGATTGGCCAGACCGGAGCCGGTATCGCTCGCCGTGCATGTGAACGACACGGTTCCCGTGTGCCAGTCGGAGTCCGCCGACGGGCAGCTGATCACGGGTGGGGACTTGTCGATCATGAAACCCGTGACGGCGGGGATCTGGGTGCAGTTGCCCGCGTTGTCGCAGAGCTGCCCCGCGTTTGTCGACGCGTCGGCGTTGGCGGTCCCGTTCGGCACGGAAGTGTGCAGCGTGACGGTCCCGCCGACGACGCCCGACTGCGTGTCCGTGCCGGTGCAGATCACGCTCTGGTCGCTGTCGAACCACGTCGTGGGAGCCACCGCCGGCGAGCACATGACGCTGGGCGCCGTGGCGTCGACCTGGGTCGTGATGGCGGCCGTGCTGGTGTTGCCGACGAAGTCGGTCGCGGTGACGTCATACGTGGTGCTTCCCGAGGGCGGCGTGATGGAGCCGGTCACGGGGGTAGGCGTCGTGGAGCCGCCGGCGATGGTGTAGGTGAGCGAGGCCACCCCCGATCCGGCGTCGGCCGCGCTGATGGTCAGCGAGGTGCCTCCGCTCGTCCAGCCGTTCCCCGTATGCGGCGCGCTGACGGAGCTCGAGATCACCGGTGCCGTGGTGTCGACCTTCACCACCTGGGTGATCTGGTTGCCCGGGTCCGATGCCGTGACGACGTGGGTCCCGTCGCCTGTCAGCGTGAACGACCCCTGGCCGCCGCCGCCGAGGGCGACTGTCTGCGACGCGCCCCCGTCGACCTGGTAGGTGACGGTGGCACCCGGGGCTCCGGTGAAGGTCACGTCCACGGGGCCGCTGAAGAACCCGTCGGCGGCCTGGGTCCCGCTCAGCGACGCGTTCAGCCCGCCGAGCCCGGTGCTCTGCACCTGGCTCTCCTGGACCTGGTTGAACTCGACGCCCTTGTTGGAGTCCATGGCGACGTTGCCGTTCCCGTCGACCGCCTGCACGATGTAGGAGACCTTGCCGCTGGCCGGAGCCGGAGCGCCGCCGGACCACACCCCGGTCGCGTTTTGCGTCAGGGTGACGGGGGTCCAGGCGCCGGGGTCGTCGGTGTCCGTGAAGAGGACGAGTACTTCCTTGACCGCGGCGCCGCCCGGGGCGGGCGTGGTCACGACGTTGAAGGCGGCCGTGGGCCCGCTGACCACCCCGGTCGCCTCGTTGATCGTCGGCGGTGTGAAGTTCGTGTCGGAGGGCGGCGTGTACTCCACATTGGAGGAGACGTCGGTGTAGAGCCTCTGGTTCCCCGTGCCCGGGTTGTCCGGATCGGGGACGAACTGGCCCGTGATGAGGTCGACCGCCTGGTGGGTCACGGGCGCGCCGGTGCCGTTGAAGAGCTGGTAGGTCGCCACCCGCTGCAACGTGGCAGGGAAGGACGTCTCGTACTGGGAGATCTGGTTCTCGTTGTCGGTGGTGTCGCTGTCCGCCTCTGCGATCGACGGCGTGAAGTCGCCCTTGTCGGTCGAGCTCAGCCCGGTGATCAACGCGCCGTGGGCCACCGACCCGGGCAACGTGACGTCGATGCTGCTGAGCGGCTCAATGGGGAACCCGGCCGTGGTCTGCTCCAAGGTGGAGTCGTTGACCTCGTAGTACGTGCCACCCTCCGGCGGCGTGACCGTGCCCAGCTGGTTGGGAAGCGAGCCGACGGTCTGGTTGAGGGTGATCGACGCCGTCTGCAGGCCGGTGGCCGGATCTTGCCCGAGGGACAGCTGCGGGGTCGCCGCGGCCGAGTTGGCGGCCGGGTTGGTCAGTCCCTTCAGCGTGTAGTTGGGCATGCCGTAATAGGTGGACTCCATGTCCGCCTTCATGTCGTAGGGATCGAGCGCCCCTGTCTGCGCCGCATAGAGCTGCTTCGCCTGCGACAGCGCGTCGCCGATGGACACTGCGCCGTTCAGGTTCTGCGCCAGGAGGCCCATGAGCTTGGCCGAGTAGGAGATGTACTGGTCGTTGGCGTAGCCGTAGCCGGTGTTGCCGACCCAGATGGCGCCTTCGTCCGCGAACGTCGAGGCCCAGGAGTCCACGCCACCGGGTACGTCGTTGGAGATCTCGTTGGTCGGGATCTCGAGCCCCGAGTGGCACCCGAGGGAGAAGAGAAGCCGTTCCTGCGTGATCTCGTTGTTGGCATCCGCCGCGCGCACGTCGGTCGTGGCCAAAATCTGGCTGGGGTCCCCGGTGGTATCGCCGTTGGCCGACAGGAGGCGGCCGAAGTCGAAGTGCGCGTTGAGGGAGTCGATCACGGGCGCGTTGGAGGGGTTCGTCGGGGTCCCCCCGTCGACCGCGTTCAGGAGGTCGGAGTTCGTCCACGTGTCGCTGATCAGTTTCGACACGTTGGCCGCGCCCAGCGTGCCCGTCAGCGACGCGGCGATGGCGTTCGCGCCCTGAGTCAGGAAGTCGTAGCCGGTCGAAAGCCCCGAGGTTGCGTTGATCTGCCCGCCGCTCGACACGTAGCGCGTCCAGCGCGTTGTCGATCTGCGTGGGCGTCTCGACGAGGCGGCCGATGGCCAGTGACGGCGTGTAGAGCGTCTGACCACCCACTCCCAGCGGGTCCGGGGAGACGTAGGGGTCGTCGCTCAGGTAGTACCCCTGGCTCAGCGCCGACGACAGCTGATCGTTGATGCCGGGCAGGGTGCTGGCGGCATAGTCGGCCTCGTTGTCCGAAACGGTCATGTCGGGCAGACGCCCCATCGGGATCTCGTCGTCCGCGCCGACGACGACCACGTTGGCAATGCTCGGGTAGGCGGTCTCGAGGCTGCGCACCGTGGCGCTGATGTCACTCACCACTTTGTTCGCCGCCGCCACGGAGCACGGGTTGGCGTCCCAGGCGGTGTAGTCCGCCGCCGTCTGCGGGTCTCCCTCGACCGGGACGATGGCGCCGACCAGGCCGCCGGCCCCGCTCGAGGCGGTCGTGGTCAGCTTCTGCATGACCTCGTTGACACCGGGATGGCCGGCCGTGCCCTGGGACTGGCCGTAGGCGTCATAGAGGCGGTCGGGGTCGACCAGGAAGACTGTGTTCACGTTGGAGGGCGGGGCCTGCACGGACCATCCACCCGAGGCGCTCCACGTCTCCGTCAGGGGCTGCCCGGAAGCGGGCACGGCCACGTGCTGCGTCAGGGCGTCGTTGGCATAGGTCGTGGGGACCGCGCACGAGGGCGAGGCAGCCGTCGGGATCAGCTCCGAGCGCAGCGCGTAGGGGGCCGCCGTGCTGTACGCCCCGTTGAACCCGGTGACCTGCACCAGGTAGGTCCCGCCGGTGAGGGCGGGTGTCGTGATCTGCTCGGGCGTCAGTCCGCGGTTGGCCGAAATGGCCTCGACGGGGAGCGTGCTGAGGAGCGGGAGGGTCCCCGGAGCCGGTGCGTCCTGCTGACCCGAGGAGGACTGGTCAGCCGGAGGGGTGTCCGTGACACCGGCCGTCACCTGCGTCGGATTGCTGGAGAGCTCGGTGGTGGGTGGGCCGTACAGGACCATGTCGTAGTCGGCGGGCAGGTCGGACAGGTCGAGGGACAGCGAGTCGCCGGCGGGCACGTTGATGTCCCAGTAGGCCGAGACGTTGGGCGCCGTGAGGAACGACACGTTCAGCGAGTCGGGCTGCAGGGTGGACGGGGTCGTGGCGGCACCGTTGCCGGCGAAGGGGTCGGTGACGTTGACTGACGCGTTCGCCGACATGCTCCCGCCGGTCGCGAGGGAGGCCGTGACGCTCAGCGTCTGGGCCCCCAGGACCTCGTTGGGCCTGACCTCGACCGAGTAGGTGTCCGCCCCGGTGCCACTGGAGTCGCCGGGATTGGCGGTCAGCGTGTCGCCCGACACACTCGGGTCCGCCGAGGGCTGGCCGTCGAATTGGGCCGAGCCCGGCACGAGTGAGAACCCGGCGGGCACCGTCAGGACGTCGGTCAGTGCGACGGGCCCGTTGGCGACGGTCGTAGTGGCCGTCAGGGTCAGCACACCGCCGCCGCTCGAGGAGGCGGCCAGGCCCGGGGTGGCCAGATTGACGTCCTGCCAGGGGTAGGTCGATTCGGGAACGAGCCCGGCCAGGAGGTCCCCGAGAAACAGACCGTTGAACGCGGACGGGTCATCCGTGGCGATCTCGTCGATCAGCTGTCCGATCGTCGTGCCCGAGTCGACCTCCTCGGTGCCGAGGAGGTCGGCCAGTGTGGTCCCGTCCGTCGTCCCGCTGAGTGCCGCCTCGATGTCCGCCACCGTCGTGGTGGGATCCGACCCGGAGACATCCGAGAGGACGGCCGCCGAGAAGGCCTGCGCGAACGCAGGGTTGGCATTGGCGAGGGCGACCAGATCCTCCAACGTCGTCTGGTCGGCGCCGGCGTCACTCGAGTCGGACCCGTCCACATCGGACAGGGTGGTGGCATCCCATGCCGCATTGGGTTCCGTGATGCCGGCCTGCAACAGCGCCAGGGTGGCGCCGGGTTGAATGGCGCCGTCGGCTTCGGCGTCGGCGAGGGTGTCCCCCGCACCGGTGCAGTTGTCGGGCATCAGCGAGCAGTCGACGATGCTGCTGAGATTCGACAGCGAGCTCAGCAGGATGCCGCCCAGGGGGATGGCGCCCATTTTGATGGCGCCGATCTTGATGGCCCCCATCTTCAAGCCCTGGAGCGGGATGGCCCCGATCTTGATGGCGCCCATTTTGGTGCCCTGGAGGGGGATGGCCCCGATCTTCAGGGTGCCGAGGTTGAGGCCGCTGAGGTCGAGATCCTCGAGCGGGATGGCGCCCATTTTGATGGCGCCCATCTTCACCTCGTCGATGGCGATGGCGCCCATTTTGATGGCGCCGATCTTGATGGCGCCGATCTTGATGGTGCCGAGACCCGTGTCGCCGAGGCTCGTGCCGGCGAGCGGCAGGTCAGCCACAGGGGACGCGTCGACAGTGGCCGCTTGCAGCGGGACGCTGTCGAGCGGAATGGAAGCCAGGGGGACGCCGGCGATTCCCAGCGAGAGCACGGTGACGTTCGCCGCATCGGCGGTGTCGGTGCCGCTGGTGATCCCGAAGTCACTGCAGGGCCAGCCCACGCTGCCCAGATCGGCACACCAGTCGGTCAGCGTCTGGGTGGGGTTCCCGACGTCCGCGCTGGTGAGCGGAACGTCGTCGATGGATGTCCCTCCCAGCGCGAAGGCCGCGACCGGCAGTGAGCCCAGCGTCGAACCGTTGATGTCGATGTCGGACAGGGGAAGCGAGTTGAGGCGCGCCGCGGGGTTGGAGTTGTCCGGCGCATCCGAGCCGGTGGTGGTGAGGACGTCCTGGAGACTGACCGTCTGCAGCGGGAACCCCGCGTACTTGGAGCCCGCCAGGATCCCGTTCCAGTCGGTACAGGCCGACCCGGCGCATCCGTCGGGGTACGTCACTCCCACGTTGGAGAGAAGGGTGCTCGACAGGGTGGCGATGTCCTGGCTCTGGCCGCCGAGGGCGATGGCGCCGATCTTGATGGCGCCGATCTTGATCGCACCCATTTTGATGGCGCCGATCTTGATGGCGCCGATCTTGATGGCGCCCATCTTCGTGGAGGCGACCGCCGCGTTGGGGGCTGCGGTGGCGGAGCTCGTCCCCGACTGCTGGCTCACCGTGGGCAGCGCGCCGTTGCCGTCGAGGGCGACGGTCCCGATGCCCGCCGCCGCGCTCGGTGCGGATGTCGTCAGAGTGACGTTCTGCAGGGTGGCCGGGGTGCTCGTCCCCGTCCCGGCGTCGGTCGCGGTCGCGGGTGTGCCGTCGTTCGAGGACACCGTGACGGAAGTGCCGAGAGCACCCGGGCTGGTGGAGGCGGCCGCGGTCACGGTCGCCGGCAGCGTCACCGGCGGGAGCGTGGTCCCGGCGGTGACGGGTGGCGGGGTGGTGCAGGTGACGACCTGCCCGGCTGCGCCGCACGTCCAGCCGGTCCCGGTCGCCGTTCCCGGCGTGACGCCGCTCGGCAGCGTCGTGCTCATGGTGATGGGATCGGCCTCATCTCCACCGGTGGGAGACACACCACCGGTCACCGTGTAATTGACCGTGCCGGGAACGTGCAGCTGTCCGCTGTGGTCGTCGCTGATGGCCGCCGTCAAGACCGGCACCGGCTGCAGCGTGCTCACGACGACGTTCGAAACCTCGTGGTAGTCGGTGACGCTGCCCGTCGACCCGACCCACCCGAATCCGAGCTGATACGGGATCCCGGTGGCGGGGTTGATCCAGCTGTCGGGATACAACCCGCCCGGGATGCCCTTGGTCGTACTGGGCAGAGCGCCCGTGTAGAACTCGGGCGAGCCCCCGATCGGGGTCCACGCCACGCCGTAGTCGCCGGCCGGGACGCTGTCGGCCGTGAACGCCGGGGTCGTCATGCTCACGGCGCCCGGAGTGGTGTTGATCACCACCTCCACCGGCACCAGGGAGCCGGCGCGGGTGCTCCCTGCGAGGGTCTGGGTCCCGCCGTCGACGTCCCTCGAGCTCTCCAAGGGGCAGTAGCCGGTGTTCCCGTTGCCCGGCCCCCGCACCACGACCTGACCCGGGATCAGCGCGTCGGCCCACGCGGGGTCCGTACAGCCGGTGCCGTCCGAGGGCGTGTTGGAGTAGTTGCCGTAGACGTCCAGACCGATCCCGAGGTAGCCGTCCGCCAACCCCTGGGCACCCGGCGCCTGCCCCGATGCGTAGCCCAGCGCCCCCCCGGGCTGGCCGATGTTCGCGGGTGCGGCGGGGTCGGCGGGATTCTCCGCTGTGACGACGAAGCCGATACCGTCGGCGCCGCCGCCGCCCCATTGGTAACTGTCGAAGGTGGCGTCGATGCCGTTCGAAGCGGGCACGCTCGAGCTCGTCATGGCGCCACCCTCTTGGCCGGTGACGGCTTGGGTCAGGCGCAGGACGCCGCTGCCCGGAGAGTCCACGGCGGTCGCGGCACAGTCCGGAATCGGCTGCTGGCTCGTCGCGGTACCCGCCGTGAGACAGGCGCCGTTCGTGTACGGGCTCGGTGCAGCCGGCTCGACCCACGACGACGGCGCGGCGACGTTCGCGTTCTCGAAGGTCTCGGCGATCACCGGTGTCTCGGTCGCGCCCGCATGCGGCGCGACCGGCGCGACGACCAGGCCCGTGAGGATGAGCGGCACGGACAGGGCGCAGCCGACGAACGAGGCGCGTCGGCGCAGCGCGGAACGGACACCTCGACCGAAGCGTTCGCTGCGTCGCGCCGTTGCCATGAGTCGCGCCGTTGCCATGATTTGCTCTCCGTTCCCCGCAGTGCTGCAGCAGTGCCTCCGGGCTCGCCGACGCCCGTTCAGGCCGCAAGCTTGCGTCCTAAACGGCCGTTTCGCAAAAGGCACACAACAACGCCAACTCAGCCGTGTGACGTCCAGGTGAACTGCCGGGAGCCCGCCCGGGGGGCTCGGGGCGGGACCCGGGCCGGCGGAGCAGCGTCATCGCAGGTGGACCGCCACTTCTCGCCCTGTGCGGGCGGAGCGGACGACGCAGCATGCCGGCTGGGAAACGCCTGGGCGCTGCCGCGCCAATCCCGGCCGACGCGCCGCGGATCGGGGCACGGCAGCCGTCGGGTGCCTCAGCCCGTCCGGCGCGCGGACGGCTTCGTCGTCAGACCGCGGCCATCCCGACGACGGGCTTGTTCAGCACGATCGATCCCGTCGAGCCGAAGAACACCGCGTTGCCGTAATTGAAGATGCCGCCGTCGGTTGCCACCAACCAGTAGCCCGCACCGTCGGAGGTGGGCGCCATCCCGACCACCGGCTTGTTGAGCGGCAATGAGCCTGCCGAGCCGTAGAACGGGGCGTCGCCGTAGTTGAAGATGCCGCCGTCCGATGCAACGAGCCAATACCCTCCGCCGTCAGCGGTCGCCGCCATGCCGACCACCGGCTGGTTGAGGCGGATGGAGCCCGTCGAGCCGTGGAAGGTCGCGTCGCCGTACGAGAAGATCCCGCCGTCACTCGCCACCAGCCAGTACCCACCGCCATCGTGGGTCGCGGTCATCCCCACAATCGGCTGGTTCAGACGCGTGCCACCGGTCGAGCCGTAGAACTTCGCATCGCCGTAGCTGAAGATCCCGCCGTCGCTCGCGACCAACCAGTAGCCCCCGCCGTCCGGCGTGACCGCCATGCCGACGATCGGTTTGTTCAGCGCGAGCGAGCCGGCCGAGCCGAGAAAGGAGGCGTCGCCATACGTGAAGATGCCACCATCGCTGGCGACCTCCCAGTAGCCCCCGCCGTCATGGGTGAGCGCCATACCGACCACCGGCTTGTTGAGCGGCCGGCCGCCCTCGGATCCGCAGAACGGAAGGTTCCCGTAGTCGAAGATTCCGCCGTCGGACGCCACCATGTCGTATCCGGTGGGTGACGCGGGCGCCGAGCAGGGCACTTCCCCATTCACGTCGGGCAGGGTGATCGGGGCCACGAAGAGCCGCCGGGCCGCGCCGCAGTCGTAGTTCGTGCACCCCCCTGAACCGCCCTCCCAGGCCGCGTAGGCCAGCCACCACGATCCGCTGGCGTCGGAGAAGAGCGCGCCGCCCCCCGGCCCCAACGCAGACCCGTACGTCGTGAGGATCTGGCTCTGCGGGCCGCACGGACCGAGGGGCCCGCTGCAGGTCGCGATGCCCTCCGAGTACCCGGAGCTCGTGTACACGCCGGCCGAGAAGGCCAGGGAGAAGCCGCCGCCCGCGGCCACCATGGACGGGTCCTCGACGGTGACCTCCCACGGATAGGACACGGTGTTGTTGTAGAGCAGCATGGCCGGTGACGACCCGGGGGCGAACCCCGTCCCCGTGGCGTTGAGCTGCTGGGCCCAGATGGAGGCCGCGGCCGACGACCCGCCGTCGTTCTGCTTCCAGACGACGTAGGCGATACCCGTGCTCGGGTCCACGAAGGGCTGGGGATCGATCGAACCGGTGGCCTGGCACTCGATGGGGCCGTTCGACACGTCGCTGAATTGCACGCTCGTCGGCGAGATCGACGGCGCCGTGGCGACGGCGAGACAGTCGAAGCCCGTGTCCGACGCATGGCCGGACTGCGCGGCGTCGTAGAACATCACCCAGTGGCCGTCGTAAAAGAACACGCCCGGCGAGGTCTGGGTGTTCGCCTGCTCCCACGGTGACGGGCTCGACAGGGCGGTCGACCCGTAGCAGCGCCCCGTGTAGGGCCCGTAGCCCGAATTGGGCGAGCTCGAGACCAGGGCTGCGATGTTGTTGCCGAGCGCGTTCCCGGTCGTGAAGGCGTAGTAGGTCCCGCCCGACTCGACGACCTGAGGATCCGCCGCGTCCCCACTGCCCTCGTAGTTGTAGGCGGGGGTCCCGTCGCCGCAATTCGGCGGCACGAAGGCGGAACTCCCGCTCGGCGCCACGGCGACGTGGGCGGAGGCCGCTGCGGCGGCGTCTGGGAGCTCCGGCACCATCCCCGCGATCCCGATCGCCCAGACCGGAACACCGAGCGCTCCCAGTCTGATCATCCGCCTCATCCACTGCCTCACAAGTGCCGCCAGCGTGCTGGTTCCGCGGTGCCGTTCTCCGAGTCAGCCGATTCCATCCGCTCTCGGTATCGGGCCGATGGCGCCGGAGGCTGAGGAAACACCGGAACGCCCGTTGGGTGCCGAGCGTCGAGGCCGGGGCGTTGGCCCGGTTCCCGAGGGCTCAGTCTTCCCGACGTTCTTGCAGCCGGCGGTCGGCCAACGCCCCCTGCGCCGACATGGGCAGCCAGGACTCGTAGCTCGCATCCCACCACCACCAGGCCCGACACGTGGGCTTGGTCGGACCCTTGGAGTCGCACCTCGTCTTGGTGCCGTGGATCCGCGTCGCCAGATCGAACCGCAACACACCGCCGCAGTCCTGGGGACAGTCCGACTCGATCATTGGATCGACGGTAGCCCCGCCGGTCCGGCTGGGCCAGGGAACCGAGAAAAGTGTCATCCGGCGTTCGCGTTCTCTTCATTTTTGCCGGAAGATGCGTCCCCTTACCCTTCTAGAACCCCGTCGCAGCGATGATCGACCCGTTGAGGTGCGTCCCCGACATGTCTCCGTCAGCGGGGGCGTCCCCGTAGTTGAAGACGGCTCCCGCGGCCGAGGACACCCAGTAGCCGCCGCCATCGGAGGTGGCGAAGATGGCCGAGGCCGGGTCGAAGGCGTTGAAGTTCGAGGAGGCCGGGGAGCCGTCGGTGGCGGCGTCGCCATAGGCGAAGGCCTCCCCGTCACTGAGCAGGACCCAGTACCCCTGCCCGTCGGGGGTGGCCACGGCCGAGGTCACCGTGCCGTGGCCCGGTGCGCCGAAGTATGGGGCGTCGCCGAAGGTGTAGACGCTGCCCGTGGACGTCACCAGCCAGTAACCGTTGCCGCTGTGGTCGGGCATGACGGCCACCGCCTTGCCCGAGCACCCTCCGATCCCTGGGCATGAACCGGCGAAGCGGGCGTCACCGAAGGCGAAGACGCCACCGTCAGAAGCCACCATGAAGTAGCCGTTGTCGTCGTTGGAGGGCACCATGCCCACAATGGGGGCGTTCAGGCTGTTCGGCAGGCCCGAGCCAGCCGGATGCAGTCCGAGCCCGGGTATGGAGCCGTAGAACTGGGTGTCGCCGTAGCTGAAGACCCCACCGTCGGAGGCGTCGAGCCAATAGCCGCCTCGATCGGCCGTCGGCACGATGCCCACCACCGGTCGCTGGAGCCTGAGACTCCCCGTCGAGCCGTAGAACTGTGCCGAGCCAAAGGTGAAGATGCCGCCGTCAGATCCCACCAGCCAGTAGCCGTGCGCAGGTGCCGGAGGCGGTGCCGGCGCTGGCGGCAACACCGGAGCCGGCGCTTCGAGCACGGACTCTGCCACGGGAGGCGAACCCTCGCTCTGTCCGACGCCCACACAACTCGTGCTGGTTGGGCACGCGATGGCCTCGGGAAAGACATACCCGCCCGGCGCGCCCACTTCGGTGGGCGTCCACACCCCGCCCGACAGCGTCCGAAGCAGAGTCAGGGGATTGGATGAGTTCGGTACCGGCGGTCGCCACCCACCGATGACGACGCACGAGGTCAGATCCGTACACGAGATTGCGACGGCCCCGTTGTCCGTGCCGCCGTCGCTCAGGCCCGGCAGGGTTGCGGGGGTCCAGGTGGTTCCCGACAGTGTCTCCGCCACACTCACGCTGGCGTTCGTGTAGCCCACAGCGATGCATGACGTGGAAGAGGAGCACCACAGCGAGCGCAGGTAGACGTTGCTTTGAATGGTTGAGGCGGTCCACGTCGACCCAGACAGCGTCTCCAGAAGGCCGTTTCCGCTTGTGTCCGTCCCCCATCCGCCCACGGCTTGACACGATGTCAACGAGAAGCATTGGATGCTGTTGATCTCTATGTTCGTCGACCCGCCCGGATCTGTGCTCGTCGCGGAGGTCCAGACGCCGCCGCTCAGCGTCTCGAAGAGTGCGTGGGTATCGGTGCCGCCACTGTCCGTGTAGGAGCCGGCGGCAACGCATGACGTGATCGTGACGCATGAGATGGTGTTCAACTGAGCCGATGTGGCACCGACCGGAACCGGTACCGCCGAATCTGCTGTCCATGTCC
This sequence comes from uncultured Acidimicrobiaceae bacterium, assembly GCA_963843365.1. Classification (GTDB taxonomy): domain Bacteria; phylum Actinomycetota; class Acidimicrobiia; order Acidimicrobiales; family RAAP-2; genus Bog-473. The sequence continues at coordinate 1,340,825 of CAWJKG010000002.1, forward strand.
CGCCGGCAAGCGTCTCGATCAGTCCGTTGGTCGGTGGCGAGATCGAGCCGTACGAGCCGACGGCAATGCATGAGGTGATTGAGGCACACCAAACGCCGCTGAGCTGCGGAGCGGCCAGACTCTGGGTGAGCTCAGTGGGCGTCCACGTCGAACCCGACAACGACTCGACCAATGCGGCAAAGCCGGACTGGAGCTCGGCTGATCCGACGGCCACGCAACTCCCGGTGGCAGGGCAGGAGACGCCGCTCAAGATCGAGGCGACGCCTCCCGGTATAGAGGGCGCCACGGGCGTCCACGTGACCGCGTCGGCACCGCTGGCGGCGCCGAGAACACCAACTCCAAACACAAGCGTGGAAAGGGCGAGCAGCACCATGCCGACTTTCATTCTCACGGCGTTCCCCTTTTGCAGTGGCAACGGGCTGCGACCCGATGTCGACGTATCTCCTCGTTGCGGTCGGCACAAGGTAGTCGCCGAGCGCAGTCTCGGCGAGCACGCGCGGGGCGGCGTGAGTGAGCTGCACTGGACCGGCACTGCTCCAACGCCCAGAATCCACCGGTGGGTTCAGACGTAGGGCTCGAAGAGAAGTCCTGATGTGACCGTCACCATCATCTTCGCCCTGGCCGCTGCCCTGGCAAACGCAGTGCACCTCATGACCCAGCATGCAGCCAGTGTGGGCGTGCCCAAGACGCACCGTGGTAAGGACGTCGTCGCCTTCCTCATCCGTCAACCCCTCTGGCTCATCGGTTGGGCGGCGGCGGCGGGCGGATTCGTCTTCCAAGCGGTCGCCCTCCACAGCGGGCAGCTCTCGATCGTCCAACCCCTCCTCGTGACCGAGTTGGTCTTCGCCCTACTCCTGCGGCGGTTCTGGATCCACCAACACATCGCCAGAATGGCATGGGCCGGCGCATTGATCACCTGCGCGGCGCTGGCGGTATTCCTGACCGCAGCCGAGCCTCATGGCGGCCACCTGCAGCCCGACGCCGCCGACTGGGCTTTCGCGCTGGCTGTCTTCGGCGGCATCGTCGCCGTGTTGGCGATCATGGCGCGGTGGGGATCACCCGTGCGCCGGGCCGCGCTCTACGCCACCGCAGCCTCCATCACTTGGGCCTTGATGGCCGCCTTCATCAAGGCGACCACCGACGTGTTCGTGGCGTCAGGCCCGATAGGCACGTTGGAGCATTGGCCGCTCTACGCGTTGATTGTCTCCGCAATCGTCGGTTCCGTGCTCCAGCAGGCGGCCTTGCAGGTTGGCCCGTTGAGCGTGTCCCAACCGCTGATCGTGGTCGTCGACCCTGCCGTCGCCATTGTCTTGAGCGTCTGGATCTTCGACGAACGATTCACGGTGAGCGTGGCCCAAAAGATCGTCGCGGGAGTGGCCTTTTGCGTCATGGCCCTGGGGGTCACCGTCCTGTCGCGGACAGCGCCAACCGACCTCGAGCGGTCGATGCCAGTCAAGCTCTGAGAGGGCAGAAGGGGCCCGGAGTCACACGCGCGGGAATTCGCCGAATATCCCCGACTGGTCGATGACCCTTTTCAGTGGCGAGAGCTGTCCAGGCTCTACCGGAACAACACAGCGAACTGGAGCCTGAGAGGAGATTCGAACTCCTGACCTGCGCATTACGAGTGCGCTGCTCTACCGACTGAGCTACCCAGGCACATCCCACGACCGGAGCACGAAGCACGCCCGCGCCTCCCGATCCGGAACCGGCCCAACATGGTAGACGCCCGGCCGGGTCACCCGGCCGGACCTGTGAACAGGGGGTTGAGGCTGCAACGTCCCTGCAATGGCCCTGCAAGCACCGGGGCGCACACTGCCTCCGGCTGAATGAAGACGACCGGACAAGGACCGGAGATCGACGTAGAGGGGGCAGGCTCGTGGTAGCCACCATGGGAACGGAGGAAACGGTCGAGCGTCTGCAGGGCGTCGACCTGCTCCGGCACTGCACGCACACCCAGCTCCTGGAGGTGGCCCGCCTGGCCGAACGGGTCCAGGTGGGCGAAGGTGAGGTCCTGGCCCGCGAGGGCCGGATCGGCCGGGAGTTCTTCCTGATCCTCTCGGGCACCGTCGGCGTGACCCAGAGGGACCGGCCGGTCAAGACGCTGGGGCCGGGCGAATTCTTCGGCGAGCTGGCCGCCATGGATCCTGCGCCGCGCAACGCGACCGTGACCGCCCTCACCGACCTCGACGTGCTCATCATCGGCCCCCGAGAGCTCTCCGCCATGTCCGACATCCCCGGCTTCCGTGGCGCCCTGTTTCGCCGCATGGCCAGCCGGCTGCGGGCCGTTGAGGCCCGTCTGGCCGAGCTGCTCGACGCACAGGAGGCCTGAGCCTTCAGGGGGGCGGCTGCGGCCCTGCGCTCCTCCTGCGGCACACGGCGACGAGCGCCTACCCTGAGGCGCGGGCGCGGCGACGCGCGGACCCTGCAGGGAGGGCGCATGGCCACCGACGGCGTGGGAGGCGAGGAGGAGGCGGGACTCGGGGGCCTCCAGGGCGTGCCGTGGTTCGCGGCCTGCACCGACGAGCAGCTCCTCCAGATGGCCCGGATCGCCGAGCGGCTCCGGATCCAAGCCGGTGAGGTCATTCTGCGGGAGGGTCGGCTCGGACGCGAGCTGTTCGTGATCCTCGAGGGCACGGCCACGGTGACGCGGGCCGGTCGCGTCGTGAACATCCTCCATGCCGGCAACTACTTCGGCGAGCTGGCGGCGATTGAGGCCGCGCCCCGCAGTGCCAGCGTGCACGCGACGACGGATCTGGACGTCCTGATCGTCGGGCCGCGGGAGTTCGAGACCATGATGGACATCCCCGGCTTCCGCAACGCGTTGCTGACCGGAATGAGCCGGCGCATTCGTGAAGCCGACGACCGCCTGGCCGCGTACGAGGAGCTGGAGAATCCCCCGCCAGGCGTGACCCAGACGGACGCGGCCACTCGCGACAGCTGAACTAGCCCGGCGGGATGCCCCGCTGCACGGCCGATTCTTGCGCCGTCCGGAGAAGCAGCGACGCGTGGGCCACTTCATCCGGGGACCCGAATTGCTCGGCCACCTCGAGACTGCGGGTGAAGTGCACCACCGCCTCCTCGAAGGCGAGCAGGCGGAGCGCGCGCTCTCCGGCGGCGCGACAGTATCGGGCCGCCTTGTCCGCGTCTGCCAACGTGGCCCCCATGTAAAAGTGGTGCGCCAGTTCGTTGACGTAGGTGTCGAGCTCGTCGGCGTGCGCCTTCTCGGTCGCGATGGCGATGGCGTGGTGGTAGCGCACGCGCCGGCCCCGCAAGAGCTCGCTGTAGATGGCCTCACGTACGAGCGCGTGCGTGAACACATACCGATCACGGATGTCCTGGCCGACGCGGCGCAGCAGCCTCGACTCCTCGGCCCTGTCGATCGCATCGAGTTGTTGTTCGGTGGTCAACGCAGCGGCCTCGGCCACAATGGCGGGCTCGCATTCGGGCCCCGCCACCGCCGCCGCCTGGAGCAGGTAGATCACGTCCTCGGGCAGGCGAGAGACACGCCGTGCGACCAGCTCCCGGATCGCTTCGGTCGGGCTCAGACTGGGAGGGACCGGGGCATCCCCCACTTCGCCCTCCTCCGACTGGCGGTATCTGAACTGCCTGAGCAGCTCGTCGAGGAAGAGGGGATTGCCGTCGGTCAGGCGGCAGAGGTCGGGGACCACATCCGCCGGAGCATCGGGAGAGGCCCGCACCAGCTCTTCCACCGCTGCTGTGTCCAGCCCCCGCAGGTGGAGGGTCGCGACCGGGTTCACTGCGCGGACCTCGGCCACTGTCGAGCGCAAGCGGTGCGTCGCCGAGACCTCGGTGTCGGTGAACAGCCCGATGACGCCCAATCGACCGTCGTCAGCGCCCCGCAGCAGGTGGCGCAGCAGCAGCAGGGTGGGTTGGTCGGCCGCGTGCAGGTCGTCGATCACCAGGAGGACGGGCGCTTCGGAGGACAGCTGGTTGAACGTTTCCGTCACTGCTTCGAAGAACTGGAACCGCACTCCCTGTGCATCGCCGCCTTCGTCGTCGTACGCGGGCACGTACTCGCGCAGGCGCAAGACCAGGCGCGACAGCTCGGTGAGTTGCCAATCGGGCATGAGCGAAATCCGATCAGCAGACACCGACTGGAAGTAGCGCCCCAGCGCTTCGGCGAAAGGCTGGAACGGTGCGACGGGATCCTCATCGCATCGACCCCACAGAACCAGGGGACCGTCGCGTTCGACAGCCCGTGCCACCTCCGCCACCAACCGGGTCTTGCCGATCCCGGGCTCACCGTCGACCAGGAGGAGGCGTCCCGCGCCCCGGCCGACCGAGCTCCACCATGCCTGGATGCGTCCGACCTCTTGGTCTCGTCCCACCAGCGGACCGTCGTTGGGGAAGGCGGGCACCCTGACCTGATAGCCGGACCGCGCGTTCGGCGGCGGCGAAACAGCGACCGATTCCCCGCCGCGTGCGACCGGGACCGGGAAGTCGAGCACGGGGTCCTGCGCCAGGACGGCGTGCTCCATCCAGGTGACGTCGTGCCCCGGCTCTATCCCCAATTCCGCGACCAGGATCGACCGGAGATCCTGGAACACCCGCAGCGCCTCCGCCTGGCGACCCGAGCGGTAGAGCGCCAACATGCGTTGGGTCCACAGGCGCTCGCGCAGGGGGTAGGTGCTGGTGAGCGCCTCCAACTCTCCGATCACCGCCTCGTGGTGCCCGAGCGTCAGCTCCGCGTCGAGGCGTGTTTCCGTGGCCGACAGCAACATCTCCTCCAGCCGGACCGCCTCAGCCCGCGCAAAGGGCTCGTGTCGGACCTCGCTGTAGGCCGATCCGCGCCACAGCCCTTCGGCCTCAATCAGCAGGCGCACGCAGTCCCTCGGACGGAGGCGGGCGAGTTCCGCCCGACCTTCCGCCAGCAGGTGCTCCAGTCGATAGGCGTCGGTGACGTCGGCCGCGACTTCCAATGCGTAGCCGGGGGCCCGTGTCCTGATCAGGTCGCCGGGCGCGCCAGCGGTGCGCAGGCGCTTGCGCAGTCGCGAGACCGTCGAGCGCAACGCGATCTCGGCGCCAGGGCCCTCGTGCTCGTTCCAGAGCGAGTCGACCAGCCGGTCCACGGACACAATGAGGTGACGATCGACGAGAAGTCGGGCCACGAGAGCCCGGGCCTTCACTCCGCCGATGTCGACGACGAGCCCGTCCCAGGCGACCTCGATCGGGCCGAGCACCCGGATCTCCAACCGTCCCTGTTCACCGCCCGCCATGCCCACCTCTCACACGATCATGAGCAGCGTCGCTTCACGACCCAGCAGATTGGCCGGCGACGTGGTGCGGATGATCCTTGCGAAAGGTCCGGACGGTGTAGCCGGTCACCACGGTGTCTTCGATCGCCCGCACGGACGCGCTCCGGGGCAGGTTCAAAATCGGACCGAGCTCCCCGACGTAGTTGCCCGGTGCGGTCGTGGCCAGCACTTCGACGCCACCGTCAAACAGTTCACGGTACACCTCGAGCAATCCGGACTCGACGTGGTAGATCAGCTCACCACGTTCTCCCTGCCGGAACAGTACCTCTCCTGCGGCGAGACGGACCTCCTCGGGTGGCCGGTCGGCGTCTGAGAAATTGGGGGCGAGTTCGATGACGCGGTCGGCCAGTTGGGTCACCCTGTCGTCGTGCGTCGAGACCACGACCACGCGGCCGGGACTGGCCAACTCCCGCATCAGACGCAAAATTCCTTCGACCTGAATGTGGTCGAGGTGGGCGGTGGGCTCGTCGGCGAGCAGGAGGGGTGGATCATGCACGAGCGCCCGCGCAATGGCGACCCGCTGCTGTTGCCCACCGGACAGCTGGGCGGGGCGATGATGCCCGCGCTCGTCCAGTCCCACGCGGGCCAGCAATTCGTCGGCGCGCGACCTGGCGGCCTTCCCGGTCGAGCCCCCGAGGCGCATCGGGACGACAACGTTGCCGCGGGCGCTGAGGCTGGGGATGAGGTTGAAGGCCTGGAAGACGACGCCGACGGTGTGCCGGCGGTACTCGGACAATTCCGGGCCCCGCAGCTCGTTGACGGTGGTGGACCCGAACTCGATCCTCCCGCTGCTCGGGGTGAGCAACCCGGCCAGACACGAGAGGAGGGTCGTCTTGCCGCAGCCCGACGGACCGAGGAGCACCACGAGCTCGCCGTCGAAGGCCCTGAAGCTCAGCCCGTCGAGCGGCTTGATCACGTAGCCGCCCGAGTCGAAGGCGACCGTCAGTTCCTGCACCACCAGGTCGCCGTTCATCCGAAGGCCGTCGCTGGGTCGGCTCCGGTGACACGGCGCAGCGCCGAGATGCTGGCGATGACTCCGACCACCACCGCAATGAGCGGCAGGACGATGCGGGCATCCGGCGTGATGTCGATCGGCTGGGCGAACAGCGGCGCCATGAAGAGCGAGAGGATCTCGGCCAGGACGGCGGCGAGGAGCGTCACCACCACGGCCTCGAGGACCAGGCTGAGGAACAGTGCGCCAGACGACGATCCGAGGGCCTTCAGAACTGCGAAGTCGCGCTTCCGTTCCAACGCGGCGACGTAGAGCATGGACGCCACAATGGCCGCCGCAATGACCCACATCAGCGAGCGCGTGTTGTCGATGGAGGACACGGCGCTTCCCAGCGCCGTCACCGTGTCGGTGACCACCGCCGACGGTGTCAACACGACCAGGCCAGCCGGCACCCGGGTCGGAGTGCCCGTCGTGGCGACCGCAGTGATCAGTGGCCGTCCGCCCGTGACCGCCCGCTGGACCGTGGACAGAGGCATGTAGACAATGGGGATCCCACCGTCCATTGTCCGGCCGTCGACGATTCCCACCACCTCGTAGGGACGGCCACCGAGCTCGAGCGTGGAACCGACCGAGGCGTGCACCTTGGAATCGACCACCGCCTGGTCGACACCCGAGAGCCCGTGACCGGACACAACCCGAGGATCCCCCAACCCACCGGGCTGCACCCCCATGAGGTTGACGGTCTGCGGTGCCGTCGAGCCATGCACGAGGACCACCTGTTCGGGCGCGAACAGCACGGGCGAGGCTCGGTGGACGCCGGGCTCACCGCGACGACATCGGCGGCGGCGGCGGGGAAAGCGGCGAACGCAGTCAGGCGCCCCTCCGCCGAGGGTGCCATGACCCAGGAGGTCGCGCCGACAGCGTCGACCGTCGACTCCACCTCGGCGTGGAAGCCGTCCGCCAGGCCACTCAGGCCGAGTGCGAGGGCGAGGACCAGCCCCACGCCGACGACGGCAATGAGGAATTGTCGGGCCCGGAACCACAGGTCGGCGAATGTCACCGCCAGCATGCATGCACCCCTCTCGCGATTCGGGAGATCCCGCGCCGGACACTACTGCGACGACCCTGCCCCTGCATGGGGGTTGCACCCGAGACGCCGTCCCCGGGGCCGTGAGCCGCCCGGGGACTATGCGGCCAGGGCGGCCAAGCGCACGAAGAGGGACTGGACCAAGAGCGTCTCGTTCGGATTGCGCGGCAACGCCTCCGCCGTCTCCGTGATCAGCCCGACCGCCTCCGCGGCGCTGCGGACGTCCTGATCACCCACGGGGACGGGCTGTTGCGCCGCCTGCACCACGCGACCCCGGTAGGCGCGCGCCAGGACCCCGAGACCCGCCCGCAGGGCGTCGGTACGGAAGCGGCGCTCCTCGCGTTGGTGCTGCTCGACGATCTCCTTGCGGCCGGGCAGGCCGCGCTCGCCCATCTCCTTGGCCGCCGCGGTCAGGGCCTCGACTTCGCGGGCGTGGGCCTCTCGCAGGGGCTCGACGGCGCGGTCGGCCGACTCGAGCACGCGCCGCGTCATGCCGGCCGCAGTCATGCCGGAGACGGTGAGCTCCCCCGGCACCGAGGACCACAGCGCCACGCGGGCCGCCACGTCGGGGTCGTCGACCATGATCCGGGCCCGCTCCGGGTTGCCGCCGGCGCTGTCGGCCACCACCGCCGCCATGTCCGCCGCCACGCCCGATTCCGTGAGCCACCGTACGAGTTCTTCGCGGGGCACCGGCGGGAACGCCACCTCAATGGAACGGCTGGCGATGGTCACCAGGTCGGGCGTGACGTCGTCGGCGAGGAGCACGAAGACCGTGTCGCCCGGTGGCTCCTCGAGGGTCTTGAGGAGGACGGGTGCCCGGTCCAGCACGAGATGCACGTCGAGGATGACGATGACCTGGCGTGCCGCGTGCAGCGGGCGGCGCTGGGCCAGCGTGACGACCTGGCGCAGGGTCTCCTTCGAGACCGAGGCCCCGCTGCGCCGGACGATGTGGAGATCCGGATCGGTGCCGGCGAGCGCCGCCCGGCAGGTGGCGCACTCGCCACAGCCGCCTTCCGGGCACAGGAGCGCGGCGGCGAACCCGTGGGCCGCCGCCAGCCCGCCGTTCCCGGGTGCCCCCCGGAAGAGATAGGCGTGGACCGGGTTGGCCGCGGCGGCGCGCAAGGCCGTGACGGCGGCGTCCTGGGACACCACACCGGCGAACAGCGAGGGATTCGGTCTCTCCGCGCTCACCGGCGCCCCGCGGGCGCATCGCCCAGTCGTTCGCGCACGAACGCCACGATACGGGCCGCCAGCGCCGCCACCTCCGCCGTCCCGTCCACGACGATCCAGTGCTCCGGGTCCGACGCTGCCTGGGCGAGGAATCCCTGGCGCACCCTGGCGGCAAAGTCCGGCCCGAGGCGCTCCAGCCGGTCGGCCTTGCTCGGGCCGAGGGCGGCGAGCCGCGCCGCGGCCACTTCGACCGGCACGTCGACGAGGACGGACAGGTCGGCCGCCAACCCGGCGGTCGCCCAGGCGACGAGCTCGCCCACCTCCGCGACGTCGAGGCCCTGTCCGTACCCCTGGTAGGCGATGGTCGACGCGGTGTAGCGGTCGCTGACCACCCATGCCCCGGCGGCGAGGGCAGGCTCCAGGACAAGGGCCACGTGCTCCGCCCGGTCGGCCGCCATCAACAGCGCCTCGGTCCGGGGCGACGGCGGGGAGGCGTCCGGGGCGAGGAGGAGCTCGCGCAGCCGGGACCCGATCGCAGTGGCGCCCGGCTCGAAGGTCAAGGTCGCCTCGAGGGTCTCGGCCAGGGCCCGGGCTTGCGTGGACTTGCCGCAGCCGTCGATGCCCTCGAGCGCGATGAGGCGGCCCCGGGGCGGCATGTCAGAAGGGTTCGGTCGGTGCTGCCTTCATTGCGGCGGGGCCGTCCGCATCCAACGACGCGGCCGCCTTCTTGGCGCCCGCCGCCTTCTTCGCCGCCCCGCTCTTCTTGGCCGACTTCTTCGCCGTCGCTTTCTTCGCGGCGGCCTTCTTCTTGGCGGGCGCCGTCTTCTTCGCCGCCTTCTTCTTCCGTGTCGACGGCCCGGCGGCCCGGCGCTCACCCAGCAGCTCGGACGCGCGCTCGATGTCGATCGACTCCACCTCGTCACCCTTACGCAAGCTCGCGTTGGTGGTGCCGTCGGTCACGTAGGGGCCGAAGCGGCCGTCCTTGACCACCACCGGCAGGTTGGTGCTGGGGTCGGTGCCCAGCTCGCGGAACGGGGCGGCCGCAGCCCGGCCGCGGCGCTGCTTGGGCTGTGCGAACAAGGCCTGCGCCTCGGGGAGCGTGACCGTCAACAGCTGCTCCTCGCTGCCGAGGCTGCGGGTGTCGGTGCCCCGCTTGAGGTAGGGCCCGAACCGCCCGTTGTGGGCGACGACGTCCTCGCCGGTCTCGGGGTCGGTCCCGACGATGCGCGGGATCTGCAACAACTGCAGCGCCTGCTCCAGCGTCAGGCTGGCGGGCTCCATGGACGAGAAGAGGGATGCGGTGCGCGGCTTCTCGCCACCCTCGACGACCTCGCCCACCTGGACGTAGGGGCCGAAGCGCCCCGCCTTGACCTGCACGTCGAGCCCGCTCTCGGGGTGGGTGCCGAGCACCCGGTCATTGGACGGCGCGGCCAGGATCTCCTCGGCCCGCTCGATCGTCAGCTCGTCGGGCGCCATGTCGTCGGGGATGGAGGCGCGCTCCTCGCCGTGCTGGAGGTAGGGCCCGTAGCGGCCCACGCGGGCCACGATCGGCTCCCCGTCGCTGCCGTCGCCGAGCGGGATGGAGTTGATCTCGCGCGCGTCAATGCCGCTCAGGTGCGCCGCCACCGACGCCTTCAGGCCGACCGCCTCCACCTCGTCCCCGTGCCCGTTGCTGGCGCCCGGCACTGCGTTGCCGAAGTAGAAGCGGGTCAGCCACGGCAGCGCTTCCTCGCGCCCGGCGGCGATCTCGTCGAGATCGTCCTCCATGGAGGCAGTGAATCCGTAGTCGACCAGGTCGGCGAAGTAGCGCTCGAGCAGCCCGACCACGGCGAAGGCGGTGAAGCTCGGGACCAGCGCCGTCCCCTTCTTCCACACGTAGCCCCGGTCGAGGATGGTGGCGATGACGCTGGCGTAGGTGGAGGGTCGCCCGACCCCGAGCTCCTCCATGGCCTTGACGAGCGAGGCCTCCGTGTAGCGGGCCGGCGGTTGGGTGGTGTGCGAACCGGGCTCGAAGGCGCTCCCTTCCACCACGTCGCCCACCGCCAGCGCTGGGAGCACGACCTCGCGATCGGCCAATTCCGCGTCGGGGTCGTCCTCGCCCTCGACGTAGGCCCGGAGGAACCCCGGGAACGCGATGACGCGTCCGCTGGCCGAGAACTCCGCCTCCTGACCCTGGGCGGGCCCCTCGGGCACCGGAGCCGTCAGGCGGATCTGGGCGCTCGTGCCCGTGGCGTCGTTCATCTGGGAGGCGACCGTGCGCTTCCAGATCAGCTCGTACAGGCGGAGCTCGTCGCCCGACAGCTCGCGCCCGGCCTGGTCGGGTGTCCGGAAGGTCTCGCCCGAAGGCCTGATCGCCTCGTGCGCCTCCTGGGCGTTCTTGACCTTGCGCTCGTAGCGGCGCGGCGCATCCGGGACATAGGCGTCGCCGTACATCTCGCGGGCCTGGGAACGGGCCGCTGTCAGCGCCTGGTCCGAAAGCGTCGTGGAGTCGGTGCGCATGTAGGTGATGAAGCCCTGTTCGTACAGGCGCTGGGCCACCTGCATGGCCCGCTGCGCGCTGAAGCGCAGCTTGCGTCCCGCCTCCTGCTGCAGCGTCGACGTCATGAAGGGCGCTGCGGGCGAGCGCCGGAAGGGTCGCTCGGTGACGCTGCTGACAGTGAAGGAGCGGCCGACCAGCGCGGCGGCGACCGACGTCGCCTCTTCCTCCCCGAGCAGCCGGACGTCGCTCTTCCCCGTCCGCTCTCCGTGCTCGTCGAAGTCCTTTCCGGTGGCGATCGTCGCCCCGCCCAGCCCGACCAGCGCCGCACCGAACCCGGTCGGTGCCGCCGCGTTGGTGAAGGTCCCTTCGACGCCCCACCAGGTCGCCGACCGGAAGCGCATGCGCGCACGCTCGCGTTCGACCACCATGCGGGTCGCCACGCTCTGCACCCGTCCGGCCGACAGGCGCGGCATCACCTTGCGCCACAACACAGGAGACACCTCGTAGCCGTACAGGCGGTCGAGGATGCGGCGCGCCTCCTGGGCGTCCACCAGACGGCGATCGAGCTCGCGCCATTCGTCCACCGCGCGCGCAATGGCCGCCGGCGTGATCTCGTGGAAGACCATGCGCTTCACCGGCACGGTCGGCGACAGCACCTCGGAGAGATGCCACGCGATCGACTCGCCCTCGCGGTCTTCGTCCGTGGCGAGGTAGAGCTCGTCGGCGTTCTTCAACAGCTTCTTCAGGTTCGCCACCACCGACTTCTTGGGTGACGACACCACGTAGAGCGGCTTGAACCCGTTGTCCACGTCCACCCCGAGCCTGGCCCAGGACTCGCCCTTGTAGGCGGCCGGGACCTCGTCCGCGCCGCGGGGCAGGTCGCGGATGTGGCCGATCGACGACTCCACAATGAAGTCGGGGCCGAGCATGCCGCCGATGGTGCGCGCCTTGGCCGGCGACTCCACAATGACGAGCGCCTTACCCATGGCACACCACGCGGGGCAGCGATTGAGAGGGGGACGGGGTGGGCATGATCACGTCAGAGTGCGGGTCCGCCACCCCGCTGTCAAGAGCAGGGCGAACGCTCGAGGTGACGGCACACCGATGCGTTATGCGTCTGACCAGGTCAATCGGCTGCCGCGGCAGCTGGCTGCACCGGCGTCGAATCGGCAGTGTCATCGGAGTCCATCGCCTCGGTGCCCCGCTTGGAGAAGGCCAGCGCAATCAGGAGCACGACCAGCGCGGCGGCGGCGATGCCCAACCGGGCACCCGTGTTGTTGCGCAACGTGATGACCGCGGGGAGGATCAGCAACGACACCAGGTTCATGACCTTGATCATCGGGTTGAGCGCCGGGCCGGCCGTGTCCTTGAAGGGGTCGCCCACCGTGTCGCCGATCACGGCGGCCTTGTGCGCTTCTGAGCCCTTGCCGCCCTCGTTGCCGTCCTCGATGTACTTCTTGGCGTTGTCCCACGCACCTCCCGAGTTCGACAGCGTGTTGGCCAGCAGCTGCCCGGTGAGGATGGTGCCGGCCAGGAAGGCGCCGAGAGCGAAGTAGTTGATGCCGAAGCCGATGATGACCGGGGACAGGATGGCCAGGAGTGCGGGCGTCGCCAGCTCGCGCTGCGCGGCCGCCGTGCAGATGCTGATCACCCGCCCGTACTCGGGCTTCTCCGTGTAGTCCATGATCCCGGGGTGCTCGCGGAATTGGCGGCGCACCTCGAGGACGACGGTCCCGGCCGAGCGTCCGACTGCCCGGATGGCCAGCGACGAGAACAGGAAGCCGATCGACCCGCCGATCAGCAGCCCGATGAACGTCTTCGGGTTGGACACGTTGATCTGCGTGAACGGTGACACCAACAGCTCATTGGCCCGCAGGTGGAGATTCAGCTGCGAGTTGATCGTCTCGATGAAGGCGGAGAAGAGCGCCACCGCGGCAATCACGGCCGAGCCGATGGCGACACCTTTGGTGATGGCCTTGGTCGTGTTGCCGACGGCGTCGAGGCTCACCATGACCCGCTCGGCCTCGCCGGTGAACTCGCCCGACATTTCGGCGATCCCCGCGGCATTGTCCGAGACGGGCCCGAAGCTGTCTTCGGAGACCACCATGCCCGTCGTGGCCAACAGGCCGATGCCGATCAGGGCGATCAGGTAGAAGGTCAGCTCAATGTTGCCGTCGCCCAGCCCGATGGCCACGCCGATCGCGATGGCGATGGCGACGATGGCCCACACCGACGACTCCAGGCCGATGGAGAAACCAGAGAGCACGGTCGTCGCCGGGCCGGTACGGGCTGACGCGGCGATCTCCTTGACAGGACCGCGCTCGGTCGAGGTGAACTGCTCGGTGATCTGGCTGGCGACGAGCGAGAGGATGACGCCCGTGAGCACCGCCCAGAAGACCTTGAGGTCGTGCACGTAGAACTGCGCCACGAGGAAGGCACCGATCACCGTGAGGACGGCCGCCAACCAGAACCCGCGGTTGATGGCGGGCAGCGCATTGCGGTCGCTCTTGCGGGCCCGGACCGCCAGCACCCCGATGACCGAGGCGAAGATCCCGATGGCAGGGACGATCAGGGGGAACAGGACGGCGGGCGTCGGGTTCTTGTGGATGGAGGTGAAGGCCGAGTAGCCGAGGATGAGCGACGAGATGATGGTGATCTCGTAGGACTCGAAGAGGTCGGCGGCCATGCCGGCGCAGTCGCCCACGTTGTCGCCCACGTTGTCGGCGATCGTCGCCGCATTGCGGGGGTCGTCCTCGGGGATACCCGCCTCGACCTTGCCGACGAGGTCCGCTCCCACGTCCGCCGCCTTGGTGAAGATGCCGCCGCCGACCCGCATGAAGAGCGCCAGCAGCGAGGCGCCGAAGGCGAAGCCGATCAGCACCGCCGTGGCGGAGTTCTGGAAGATGAGCACGATGGCCGTGGCGCCGACGAGGCCCAGGCCGACGCAGAGCATCCCGGTCACGGCGCCGGTGCGGAAGGCGACCGCGAGGGCTTCCTTCATGCCGCCGCCCTTGGAGGCGGCGGCGGCGGTCCGCACGTTGCCGCGCACGGCGATGCTCATGCCGATGAACCCCGTGAGGCCCGAGAAGGCCGCGCCGAAAAGGAAGCAGATCACGCGGTAGATGCCGTCCTGCTGGAAGGTCAGGGCGACGCCACCGTCAGGCTTGACCACCTTGGTGGCCGTGAAGAAGATCAGGATCGCCAGCGGGATGATGATCATGGCGATGGCCCGGAACTGGCGGGCCAGGAACGCCTGGGCCCCCTCCTGGACCGCCTGCGCGATCTCCTTCATTTTGGCGGTGCCCTGGTCGAAGGCGAGCACGTTGCGGGCCAGCAGCAGGCCGGCGACGATGCCGACGATGCCCGCGACCAGGCAGATGTAGAGCCACGTCTTGTCGACCCCGCCGAGGCGGAAAGCCTGGTAGCCGCCTTCGGCTGCGAGCGTTCTGATCATTCCCGGTGTGCCCTTTCTGTTCCTGTCCGTCTGCCGGGGCGGGGATGGAGGCGCCCTCCTCCGTGCGGTACGGCAGCGCTCAGCACCATTGCATTCGATGTCATTGCCCCAGGCCGACGGCGCGCCGGTGAGGCCGCACCCGACGCCGGGCCGGGGGGGACGTTAGCGACTACCGACCGCATGGGCAATTTCAGATGGATCCGGGGCGCCGGGCGCATCACGCCTCGGCCGGGTCGCTCGAGGCACCCTGCACGAGCTCGAAGGAGGGGTTGAGCATGGCCGACCGGCGGCCCCACGTCCCCACCATTCCCTCGGCCACCAAGCGGGCGCCGGGCTCGATGCCGGCGATCTTGGGCCGCCCCTGGAACACCAGGAGCAGGCCACCGGTGCCGTCGCTGAGGACACACTCGAGGTTGGACGTCCCCGCCCGGGGTTGGACCCGCACGGACTTGACCCGCCCCGCCACCCGGATGCGCTGGCGTGGCACCACCGAGGCGATCGGCGTCGTGGCTCCGGCGCGCTGGGCCAGCGTCTGGTCGGCGGCCAGCACCGCGCCGGGGCGCTTGGGTCCGTCCCGGCGGCCCGACCTGTCCACCCCGCTGCGCGCCTCGGCGTCGACCGGGGCTCTGTCGCCGGCGCCCCCGAGCCGGGCCCGTTGGACGGAGCGGCCGTAGGAACGCACCCGTTCGCCGAACTGGCCGCTCACGGCGAAGGGCACGATGGTGGCGCTCACGTGCGGCACCTGACCCAGCACGGCCGCGATCCTGTCCGCGGTGCGGTCGTGCAGGAAGCGCTGCCAGACCCGGGCGTAGCTGCGGCGAGGCAGCAGCACGGTGCATTCCGTGTCGCCGTCCAGAGTGGCGTCCGCCACCAGCTCGATGGCCGCGCGCCCCAGCCGGCGATCGGGCACCTCGATGATGTCGAGCGGCAGCCGGCCCAGGCCGAGCCGGCCCCACTCAGCTTCGAGCTCGCGGGCCGCCTTGGTGTCGATGTCGAAGTGCACGGCGCGCAGGTCATCAGGCGCCAGCGTCCGCGCGTACTGCAGGGCCCGCACCGTCGCCATGTCGAGGCGGTCGACGAACACGACGACGACGTGGCGGCGCAGGATCGGTTCCTCGCTTGCCTCTGCCACCCCCGTCTCGAGCATGTCGGCCTCCGTGACGTACTGCCGGTGGAGCCGGATGAGGCCGATGTAGAGGAGCGGCCCCACCACGAAGATGAGCCAGGCGCCCTCCTTGAACTTCGCGACGGCGAAGATGAGCACGACGGTGAAGGAGAGGAAGGCCGAAAAGCCGTTGATGACCACGCTGCGGCGCCAGTGCGCTCGCCGGGTCGTCAGGTGGTGCTTGACCATGCCCGAGCCGGCCATGAAGAACCCGGTGAACACGCCGATGGCGTAGAGCGCCACGAGATCGTTGACCTGCGCCTTGTACACCAGCACCAGCGCCAGGGCGACCCCCGCCAGCACGAGGATGCCGTTGGAGAAGGCCAGCCGGTGGCCGCGCCGGGTGAGTTGGCGCGGAAGGAAACGGTCGCCCGCCACGAAGCTGGCCAGATAGGGAAAGCCGTTGAAGCTGGTGTTGCCACCGGTGTAGAGGATCAGCATGGTCGCCAGCTGCACCACGTAGAAGGCGAGGTGCCCGGCCGGGCTGGACCCGAAGACAGCCTTGACCTCCTGGGAGACCACCGTCGGCGATCCGCCCGCGTAGGGCACGGCATGGGTCCACTTGGCCAGGAGCGTCACCCCGAGCACGAGGAAGCCCAACGTCGTGCTCATCACCACCAGTGTCTGGCGCGCGTTCTTCGCCTCCGGCTTCTGGAAACTGCTCACACCGTTGGAGATGGCTTCGAGACCCGTGAGCGACGAACCACCGTTGGCGAAGGAGCGCAGCAGCGAGATGAAGGCGAGCCCCATGAGCCAGCCCTCGCCGGGCGTGCCGATCTTGCCTCCGTAGACCTCGCTGGCGGGCGGCAGCGGGATCTGGTGCAGCGTGCCCAAGACCTCCCGCACGAGGCCGACGATGATCACTGACACCAGGCTGAAGATGAAGAAGTAGGTGGGAATGGCGAAATAACTCCCCGCCTCGCGTATGCCACGCAGGTTGCCGTAGAGGAGCAGCAGGACCACACCTACGGTGATGGCGACGGTCGATGTCGTGCCGCGCAGGGCGGGCACGGCGCTGGTCAGCGCGGCGGTGCCCGCCGAGGTCTGCACCGCCACCGTCACCGTGTAGTCGATGAGGAGGGCCACGGCGGCGATCTGCGCCACCTTCGGCCCGAAGTTGTCCCGGGCCACCACATAGGAGCCGCCGGCCTTGGTGTAGAGCTGGATCACCTCCAGGTACGAGAGGGTGACGAAGAAGAGGACGCCGAGGATCGCCAGTGTGATGGGCACCACCAGGGTGAAGGCGGCGAGGCCCACGAAGGGGACGAGCTGGGTCAGCATCTCCTCGGTGCCGTAGGCCGAGGAGGAGATGCAGTCGGGCGACAGGACGCCGAGGGCGATCGTCTTGCTGAGGCGCTCCGTGGCCAGCTGCTCGGTGACGAGAGGTGGTCCCAGCAGCTTGTTCTTCAAGCGGTAGCGACGGGTCTCGGGAATGGACTCCGCCGCAACGCCGGGCAGGGGGACCGGAGGCGGGGTCGCCGTGGATGGGATCGCCACGGCCACAGAGTAGAAGCAATCGGGTCAGCCCAACGTGAGCTTTTTGCATGACTGGACCCGGCGTGTTGCACTGTGGCGTGCACGTCATCGTCGTCGGGTGTGGCCGCGTCGGCTCGGGTCTCGCCCTGTCCCTGAGCGCAGAGGGGCACTCGGTGGCGGTTCTGGACAAATCGGCCAAGGCCTTCCGCCGCCTCAAGGAGTGGGACGGCCCGTGCATCGTGGGTTCGGGGTTCGACCGCGACCACCTCGAGCAGGCGGGCGCCCTCGAAGCCGACGCGCTGGCCGCGGTCACCAGCGGAGACAACACGAACATCCTCACGGTGCGCATTGCGCGGGAGACCTACAAGATCCCCAACGTTGTCGCCCGCATTTACGACCCCCGCCGCGCCGAGATCTATCAGCGCCTCGGCATCCCGACGGTGGCCACCGTCACGTGGACCATCGACCAGGTTCGCCGGCGGCTGCTGCCCAAGGAGGACGTCGGCGACTGGTCCGACGCCACCGGGCGGCTCACCCTGGTGGATCGATCGTTGCCGGAGGACTGGGCCGGGCGCCCACTCTCCGAGATGGAGCAACCCGGCCGCCTCAGCCTCGTCTCGGTCACACGCGCGGGGGTGCCGCGGCTCGATGCACGCGACCTGGTGGGCCAGGAGGGTGACGTCCTGCACATCGCGGTGATCGACGACGCCCTGCGCGAGTTCGACGAGCTGCTGGCGCGCACCAAGGGCACGAGGCAGGAAGGCGCACAATGAAGGTCGCCATCGCGGGAGCGGGCAGCGTCGGCACCGCCATCGCGTCGGACCTGCATGCCAACGGCCACGACGTCCTGGTCCTGGAACAGGATCCCGAACTGGTGGAGCGCCTGCGGCCGAGCCTCGACATCACGTGGATTGCGGCCGATGCCTGTGAGGTCTCCTCCCTCGACCGTGCCGGCCTGGCCACGGTCGACGTGGTCGTGGCGGCGACGGGTGACGACGAGGACAATCTCGTCATCTCGCTCCTGGCCAAGCAGGAGTTCGCCGTGCCGCGGGTCGTGGCGCGGGTCAACCACCCCAAGAATCAATGGCTCTTCAACGAGAGCTGGGGTGTGGACGTCTCGGTATCGACGCCACAGCTCCTCACCGCCCTCGTGGAGGAAGCGGTATCGGTCGGCTCGCTGGTCAGGCTGCTCCAGTTCAAGGGCGGCGTGGCCCACCTGGTCGAGATCACCCTGGCCGAGGACTCGCCCGCGAACGACAAGGCGATCGCCGACCTCGCCTTCCCGCGCGATGGCGTCGTCGTGGCAGTGGTCCGGGCCGACCGACTCATCGTGCCCCGAGGGGACACGACCCTGCAGTCCGGCGACGAGGTGCTCGTATTGGTGACGGCAGACGCCGAGGATGCCGTGCACGCGCTGTTCATCGCCGAACAACAGCTCTGACGCCCCGGGCAGAAGGCAGCCGCAACCATCCGGCAACCCCCGCTCCACCCCAGTTCACGGGCACCAAACGTTCACGCACTCGTCTTCGAGTTGTCACGGCCGCTCAAGATGCAGGTCCCGTCGCCCGTAGCATTAAGAGTATGGAGGCGGCCTTCTTCGACTTGGACAAGACGGTCATAGACCGGGCCTCCATCGCCGCGTTCGGGCGGCCGTTCCTCAAGGGAGGGCTGATCAACCGGCGGATGGTGGCGCGGGCGGCCATGTCGCAACTCATCTATCTCTACTTCGGCGCGGACGAGGAGCGGCTGGTCCGGGTGCGCGAGTCGATGCTGGCGTTGACCAAGGGGTGGGACCGGGCCCAGGTGCGCCAGATCGTGCGCGAGACCATGCTCCAGACGATGGAGCCGATCATGTACGCCGAGGCGCTCGAACTCATGGAGCTGCACCGCGCCGCCGGGCACCGCGTCTACCTCGTCTCCGCGTCGCCCGAGGAGATCGTCCTGCCCCTCGCCGACCTGCTCGGCGTGGACGGGGCCATCTGCTCACGGGGCGAGGTCGACGAACTGGGGTGCTACACCGGCCGGATGGCCTTCTACGCCTACGGCGAATCGAAAGCCACTGCGATGCGGGAGATGGCGGCGCGCACCGGCCTCGACCTCGCTGCCAGCAGCGCCTACTCCGACTCGGGAACCGATCTGCCGATGCTCGAGGCGGTCGGCCGCCCGGTTGCGGTCAACCCGGACCGCGCGCTGGCCAAGATCGCGCGTGAGCGCGGCTGGGAGGTGCGGAACTTCACGAAGCCCATCCGCATGCGCGACCGCGTCGGCCGGACCACGCCGGTGCTGACCACGAGCCTGGCCGTTGCCGGCGCGGCACTCATTTTGTGGCGGCGCGGGCTACGGGGACGTCACGCCGCGGCCAGGCCGGCCGGGCGCGTCGCCTGAGCGGGCGTCGGGAAGGGATTTCTAGGCTTCGCGCAGGCGGCGGGCGGCGAGCACGCCGAGGGCGACCAGCACGGCGAGAATCAGCAGCTTCTTCATGTCCGAGAGCCTACGCGTCCCTAGACGGTGAGCAAATCGCGGGCCCCGGTGTCCGAGGACGGGTGACGGAGCTTCGACATGGCTCGGGCCTCGATCTGGCGGATGCGCTCCCGGGTGAGATTGAAGTGCTCCCCCACCTCCTCCAGCGTGCGCGGCTCGCCACGGTCCAGTCCGAAGCGCAGGCGCAGGATCTCCCGCTCGCGCTCGTCGAGCGGTGACAGGAGCCGGCCGATCTCGTCAGGCAACAGCGACACGGCGGCCACCTCGAAGGGCGACTCGGCGGAGCGATCCTCGACCACGTCCCCCAGCTCGGCGTCGCCGTCCTCACGCAACGGCTCCGACAGCGAGAGCGGCTCGGCCCGGAAGCGCAGGGCCTCGACGAGCTTGTCCTCGGGCATCTCGACCTCGATACCCAGTTCGGCCAAGGTGGCCGGCCGTCCGAGCTTCAGCTCCAGGCGAGCCTGGGCCTTCTGCACGCGGGCCAACGTGTCGCCGGCATGGACGGGAAGGCGAATGGTCCGGCCCGTGTTGGCGATGCCACGGGTGATCGCCTGACGGATCCACCACGTGGCGTAGGTGGAGAACTTGAAACCCTTGCGCCAGTCGAACTTCTCGACCGCGTGCATGAGCCCGAGGTTGCCCTCCTGAATGAGGTCCAACAGCGGCAGACCGGACGCCTGGTACTTCTTGGCGATCGACACGACGAGACGCAGGTTCGACTGCACGAAGGTCTGCTGGGCCTGCTCGCCCTCCATGACCGAGCGCCGAAGCTCCCGCTTCTTCGCCGTGGTCAGCCCCTTGGGCGCCTTGGCCACCTCGGCCTCGGCCTCACGGCCGGCCTCGATGGCCTGGGCCAGCCGGACCTCGTCGTCCTTGGTCAGCAGCGGGTACTGACCGATATCTGTGAGGTAGAGGCGGACGAGATCCTCGTCGTCGCGCTCGAATTCGTTCCTTGGCCAAAATCTTCGCCAAACCTTCCGTCCCATGACCACGGCAGGGGAACCTGGCCGGGCTGTCGCGCTCGCTGAAAACGCAGCCGCCGACCGTTTCGGGCGTACGTTGGCTGCCAAGACAGTGTAATGGCGTTGTCAAGATGCGGGGACAGCAGGGCAAATGCGGATCCGCCCATCCCCGTTGGATCGGGTGGCCGGGCGCGGCGCCCCTCGTCAGCCGGTTGGCGTGCCCTCCACGAGCGCGGCGCCATCCCCGACCTCAGCCGCCAGGTCCCTCAGTGCGTCCGCCAGGACCTCGAGGACCGGAGCCTCACTCACGGGGTTGGGCGACCGCAGATGGGCCGCGTAGGCGTCCCGCAGGAGGGGAAGCACGGTCCCGACGAGCGCCGCCAGATCGGGGGCGGCGTCGAGGGCCTGGAGCGCATGGTGCAGCCCGCCAGGAGTCGGCTGCACCAGCGCGGCACGGTCGACGCCCGCCCGCACCGGGAGCCGCTCGGCCCAGCGGGCGGCCAGCAGGCCGTGGCGCCGGGAGACCGCGGCGCACCACACCCGCGCTTCGGGGGGGAGGGCGCCGGCCGCACCAGCGCCGGCGCCCGTCGCCCAGGAGCCGGTGCACTCGAAGATCCGCTTCTCCGCCCAGCAGTACGCACCCACCATGCGGGCCAACTCGTCGATGCTCCGCCAGTGCGTCGCATCCGCCGCCTCAACCACCGCCGGACTCCTCGAGGGCCGAGGACAGGTAGCGGTTCGTGATGGGCATGCGCCGGTCCTTGCCGAAAGCCTTGGTCGTGATCCGCACGCCCGGGGGCATCTGCCGCCGCTTGTACTCGGCGCCGTCGACGAGGCGCACCACCCGGTCGACCACGGCGGGATCGAATCCCTCGGCCACGAGGTCCGCTGCGGTGCGGTCGCCCTCCACGTAGCCCTGCAGCACTGGATCGAGCTCCTCGTAGGGCGGGAGCGACTGATCGTCGCGCTGGTCGGGACGCAGCTCGGCCGAAGGGGGCTTGTCCAGCACGCTGTCGGGGATCGGCCCCGGCAGCCCCTCGAGCACGGCCTGGGTGTTGCGATAGCGGCACAGTTCGTACACGAGGGTCTTGGGGACATCCTTGATCACCGCGAAGCCTCCGGCGGAGTCCCCGTAGAGCGTGGAGTACCCGGTCGCCATCTCGCTCTTGTTGCCCGTGGTGAGGACGATCCATCCCTTGGCGTTCGACACCGCCATGAGCAGCACGCCGCGCAGGCGCGACTGCAGGTTTTCGTCGGTCAGCCCGAAGGGCTCGCGCCCGAGCAGTGGCGCCAGCATGGAGGCGAAGGCAACGTGGGCCTCCTCGATGGCCACCGTCTTGAGATCGATGCCGAGTCGCTCGGCCAGTGCACTGGCGTCGTCGCGCGAGCCCTCACTGGAATAGCGCGATGGCATGGAGATGCCGTGCACCCGCGACGCGCCCAGTGCGTCCACCGCGATGGCCGCGACCAGAGAGGAGTCGATCCCGCCCGACAAGCCGATCACGGCCTCGGAGAACCCGTTCTTGCGGAGATAGTCGCGCGTCCCGAGGACGAGCGCGGCGTACACCTCCGCCTTGTCGCTCAGGGGGGGCCGAGGTGTCGCCGACGCCAGCGGCGGGCGGTGGGCTCGCCGGGCTTCCGTCGCCACCAGGCGGGGCAGGAGCTCGCTGACCGCTCGGGGTGGATGCGCGCCGACCGACAGATCGACGACGACGAGGTCCTCGGCGAACTGCGCACCCGATCCGAGCAAGGTCCCGTCCGGCCCCACAATGAGGGAGTCGCCGTCGAAGACCAGTTCGTCCTGACCGCCCACCTGGTTGACGTAGGCAATGGCGCACCCCGCTTCGGCCACACGGCCGGAAAGCATGGCGAGGCGCTCGTTCCGTCGGCCCCGGTTGTACGGGGATGCGTTCAAATTCACCACGACGTCGGCGCCGGCGCGGCCCTCCTGGGCGACAGGGCCGTCGTCGAACCACACGTCCTCACAGATGGAGACGCCGACCCAAGCGCCGGCCACCCCGAACAGTGCCGGCGGTTCGTCGCTCGGCACGAACCAGCGCTGCTCATCGAAGACGCCGTAGTTCGGCAGGAAGCGCTTGCGGTAGACGCCGATGACCCGCCCCTCGGCACAGACGGCGGCCGCGTTGGCGAGGCCGACCCCGCCCGGTGCGGCCCCCACGAATCCGACCACCACGGCGCAGTGGCCGGTGGCGGCGGCGACCTTTTCGAGCGCCCGCACGTTGTCCGCCACGAATCCGGGCTTCAGGAGGAGGTCCTCGGGGGGGTACCCGGGGATGGCGAGTTCGGGCACGACACAGATGTCGGCCCCGGCCGCCTCGGACTTCGCCAGGGCCCCGAGTATCCGCTCGACGTTGCCAGAGAGGTCACCCACGACGGTGTTGAGCTGCGCGGCGGCCAGGCGCAGATGGGGCATCGGTCCAGATTACCGGCGCACCCCGCCTCTCCCGCTGGTCCCGCGAGCCGGCCACCTGGAAGAGCCGTGGTTCCGGGCATGCGAAGCTGGTGCGGTGCAAAGCCAGCGGGATTACGTGCTCCGGACCGCCGAGGAGCGGGGTATCCGATTCGTCCAGTTGTGGTTCACCGACGTCTTGGGAACCCCCAAAGGGTTCAACATCACCTCCGCCGAACTGGAGAACGCGCTCGACGAGGGGATGACCTTCGACGGATCGGCCATCGACGGATTCAGCCGCGTGCAGGAGGCCGACGTCCTGGCCCGCCCCGATCCGACCACCTTTCAACTCCTGCCCTGGCACCACGACGACGCGCAGGTGGCACGCGTCTTCTGCGACATCGCCAACCTCAACGGGTCCCCCTTCGAGGGCGACCCCCGTTACGCCCTGCGCCGGACGCTCGAGCGCGCCCGGGCAGCCGGCTACACCTTCTTCTCGTCGCCCGAGGTCGAGTACTTCTACTTCGACGACGCCGATCCGGAGCGGGGCCCGGTCACCCTGGACGCCGGCTCCTACTTCGATCTCTCGGTGGCCGACCTGACCAGCGACCTTCGCCGCCGCTCCGTGCTGATGCTCGAGGAGATGGGTATCCCGGTCGAGCACACCCAGCACGAGGACGCACGCAGCCAGCACGAGATCGACTTGCGCTACACGGACGCGCTGACCATGGCCGACACCGTCATGACCACCCGCATGGTGATCAAGGAGATGGCACGCCAGGAAGGTGTGTTCGCCTCCTTCATGCCCAAGCCCTTGGCGGGCGTGCAGGGCTCGGGCATGCACACCCACATCTCTCTCTGGGAGGGAGAGCGCAACGCGTTCGTCGACGAGACGGACGAGTACGGGCTCTCGGAGGTGGCGCGCCACTTCATCGCGGGGCTGCTGCACCACGCCCGCGAGATCACCGCGGTCACCAACCAGTGGGTGAACTCCTACAAGCGTCTCATCGGTGGCTACGAAGCGCCGGTCCACGTGAGCTGGGCGCGCAACAACCGCTCGGCTCTCGTGCGCGTACCCGTGGTGAAGATGGGAAAGCCCGAATCAACCCGGCTCGAGTACCGAGCGCCTGACAGTGCCTGCAACCCGTACCTGGCGTTCGCCGTGATCCTGGCGGCCGGGTTGCGCGGGCTCACGGAGGACTATCCGCTCCCGCCCGAAGCCGACGACAATTTGTTCACCCTCACTCCCAAGGAGCTGGCGAAGAAGGGGATAGAGCGGCTGCCCTCGAGCCTGCACGACGCCGTCAACGAAATGGAGGGCTCCGAGCTCCTGGCCGACACGCTCGGGGACCACGTCTTCGAGTGGTTCATCCGCAACAAGCGGGAGGAATGGGACGCCTACCAGGCCCAGGTCACCCAATTCGAGCTGGATCGTTACCTGCCGCTTCTCTGAGGCCGACTGACGATGGACCCCCTGCTCTGCTTTCCCACCGACCTGCCCGCCGAGGTGACGCTGGCGCTGCAGACCGCGGGCCTCGGACATCAGAGCGTGACCGGGCCGGACGACGGTGGCTGCCTCGGGCCCTGACGGCCGCATTACGGGCTACGCCGGTGCGCTCGTCGTCACCAGCGACGACATGCCGGCGGCCATCGCCTTCTGCCGGCACGTACGCCTCCGCGAGGTCCCGATGACCCCGCTCCTCCTCGCCATCGGAGTCGACCAGGTCGGCGAGCTGCTGCTCCGCGACGACCTCTACGACGACTTCTGCGTCCTGCCCGCCCGACCCGACGAGCTGGTGGCACGGCTGCAGCACCTCTTCTGGCGGACCGGCCAGAGCATGCGGCCCGACATCATTGAGTACGGGCCGCTCATGCTGAACCTCGAGACCTACCAGGCCGCCGTGGCCGGACGCGTCCTCGACCTGACCTACATGGAGTACGAACTGCTGCGCTTCCTGGCCGGGCACCCGGCCAAGGTCTTCACCCGTGAGACGCTGCTGAGCCGTGTGTGGGGCTACGAGTACTACGGCGGGGCGCGCACCGTGGACGTGCACATCCGGCGCCTGCGGGCCAAGCTCGGCGAGGAGCACGCACACCTGATTCAGACCGTGCGTTCGGTCGGCTACCGCTTCGGGCAGGTCGCCTGGCACCCGGGGGTGGCCCCGCGCAACGGGGGCGCGACGCGTCGCCGTCCCCCTCGGTTCAGACGACGGGCACGTAGGCCCAGGCTTCGACCTCGATCCGGGCACCGATCGGCAGGGCCGCGACGGCGACGGCCGAGCGGGTCGGTCGATCCTCGGTGAAGAACTCCACCCACACCTCGTTCACCGCGGCGAACTCGGACATGTCGAGCAGGAATACGGTGGTCTTGACGACGTCGGCCAGCGTCGCCCCCTCAATGGCGAGCACTTCGGCCACGTTCTGCAACGCCTGCCGCAGCTCGGCCACAGTGCCGCCCTCGACCAGGCGCGCCGCGCCGGCAGGGTCGGTGGCGAGACCGACCTGACCCGACGTGACGACCCAGTCGCCCACGCGACGGACCGGGGAATAGGGACCAACAGCAGGGCTCATGCGCGCTCCTCTCAGCCCTCCGATGGTGCCACGTGGCGCAACGGGCTTCGCACGGCGTCGCGCCGCGTGGGCCAGCGGGCCGGCACCCCTTCGGCGAGCCACGCCGCAGCCAGCGTGGCCACGAAGACCGCATCGGACCCGTTGACCGGCCACGCATCGTCCTCGTGCAACCGCACCGTGACCTCGGGCATGTCGCGGGCCGCCAGAATGCCGAAAGACCGGATGGTGAGGTCCACCGGCTCGCCGTCGGCGTCGACCGCGATCCCCTCGCTCCACACCATGCCCAGCGCCTGGTGCACCGCGCCCAGCGCGTACGAACGCAGGGTGGTGGCGCAGAGAATCTGGCCCGCCCACAAATCGACTTCGACCGTGCCGCGGGTACCCGCCTCCGCCTGCACGGCGACGCGTGCGGTGCCGGCCGCCGGCACGGTGACCTCCGCCGCGCCGGAGCCGGGAGTACGGCCGAGGGACTGCAGCGCGGCCCGGACCGCCAGCACCTCGGCCCAGCCCGCGGCACGCAGGTCGGGGGACACGGGCGGCCCGGCGACGTCGACCATCTCGACCTCCACCCCCGGGCAGTACTCCTGCACGCGGCGGACCAGGGGTGCGAGGTCGGCTGATCCCTCCGTGCGACCCACGCGGGCGACCCCGGTGCCGTCGGATCGGAGGGCGAGGGCCAGGGGCGGCCGCTTGGGGCCGCGCCGCACGACGTCCTCACGCCGCCAGAGCACACGGACGGCGTCGCCCGTGGCGTCGGCCAGTGCGCGGGCGTGGGCCGGGACCGGGCTGTGCCGCTTGCCCCCGAAGGCGCCGCCGTTGGCGAGCGGCGAGGCGGGGGGCCGGCCGGGCCGGGCCCAGCTGGCGTCGGGCTCGACGTAGGCCGGCTCGAGCCACGAGGTCTGCAGCGTGAGGGCCCACGCGCCGGCGGGCGCCGCCACCGGATGCGTCAACGGCACCGTGCTGTTGCGCCCCTGGACGCGCCCGCTCGCGGCCCGGGCGGTGCGGAGGTCGGGGGCGAGCACACCCTCGGCCCCGAGTTGGACGCGTGCCCCGGCCGGAGCCGAGTCGTCGGCGAAGCCGCCGGCACCGAGAACCACGTCGGATCCCGAAGTCTGGAAAGCCTGTCCCTCGACCTGGGCACGCCACGCGGCCAACACCGGGTTCCGGGGATCTCCCGCGGCCGGGGGCGGCGCATCGCCGAGGCCCAGCGCGCTGCAGGCCGCCTCGACGATCGACTGCCAGCCGGTGCAGCGGCAGAGGTGCACGCGCAGGGCCGCCTCAATATCCCGCCGGGTGGGTGGCCCGCCCGCCGCTCCTTCTTCGAGCGCGGCCAACCGCAGGAGGATGCCGGGGGTGCAGAAGCCACACTGGCTCGCTCCGTGCTGCACGAATGCCGCAGCCCAGCGATCACGCACCGCCGACGGCGCGCCCTCCACCGTCGTGACGCGGCGGCCCGCGATCCGCCGGACGGGGGTGACGCAGGCCACGCGTGGGGTCCCGTCGACCCAGACGGTGCAGCACCCGCACTGCCCCTGCGGGCTACAGCCGTCCTTGACCGACCTGCATGCCAGCTCCTCGCGCAGCGCGTCCAAGAGGGTGATGCCGTCTTCGACCGCGACGGGACTGCCGTTGAGCGTGAACGCGACCGATGCGGGCGCGTGCCGGACGCCCGGGCGGCGCGGGGTTGCTGCCGGTTCCGCTCAGGAGGCGGTGAGCCCGGGACTCAGCTGAAGGAGGAACCGCAGCCGCAGGTGCGGGTGGCGTTCGGGTTGATGATGTTGAAGCCGGCGCCCTGCAGACCGTCGCTGTACTCGAGGGTCGAGCCGGTCAGGAGCTCGGCGCTGGCCGAGTCGACCACGACCCGGACAGACCCGAACTCACGCACCACGTCGTCGGCCATGACCTCGGTGTCGAAGAACATCTCGTAGCTGTAGCCCGAGCACCCTCCCGGCTTCACCGCCACACGGAGGGCCAGCTCCTCGCCCTCCTCCTGGGCCAGCAGCTCGGCCACCTTCGCCACGGCGCCGTCGCTGAGCGTCACCGGTGCCGGCTTCTTCCCGATGTTGACGGAAGTGGACATCGTCGTCACTGGATCCTCCTCCTGCGCCGTACTGGCGAACGGAGCCGGGGTGCAGGGTGCGCCCACGGACGGAGTCCATGTTACCGGCGGCGGACAGACCCCAGCACCCCGGGCGGTCAGGGTCGGAATTCGCCGCCACGCAGGTACAATTCCCGTCATGAGCACGCCCGCCGCTCCGGCGCCTGCCTCGGGGGGGCCGGCGCGGGAGACCCACGAAGAGGAGGTCCGGGACCGCCTGCGGGCGGTGGTCGACCCCGAACTGGGGGACACCATCGTGGACCTCGGCATGGTCCGCGCCGTCAGGGTCGACGGCGGTGCCGTCACCGTGGATGTCGCGCTGACCATCGCCGCCTGCCCGTTGCGGGCCCAGATCGAGCGCGACGTGGTGACGCACGTGCGCTCGCTCGACTGGGTGCGCACCGTCGACGTACAGGTGGCGAGCATGGACGCCGACGAGCGGGCGGCGGTCATGGCACGGGCGCGCTGGAAGGCACGTGAGGACGCGCCGGAGACCGCGATCGCCTCGACGACCCGGGTGCTGGCCATCGCCTCGGGCAAGGGCGGCGTCGGCAAGTCGTCGGTGACGGTCAACCTGGCCGTCGCGCTGGCCTCGAGAGGGCTGGTCGTCGGAGTCCTCGACGCCGACATCTGGGGTTTCTCCGTCCCTCGCCTGTTGGGCATGGAGGGCGACGTCGAGGCCCGGGCGGGGAAGATGGTGCCGCTCGAGCGGGCCGTCGGGTCCGGCGCCGTGCGGGTGCTCTCCATGGGCTTCCTGGCCGACGAGGAGCAGGCGATCATGTGGCGCGGGCTCGTCCTCACACGGGCGGTCCAGCAGTTCCTCCAGGACGCGCATTGGGGCGACCTGGACTACCTCCTCATCGATCTCCCACCGGGGACGGGGGACGTGCAGATGGGTCTGGCCCGTCTGCTGCCGCGCACGGAGCTCCTCGTCGTCACCACGCCGCCCGTGGCGGCGCAGAAGGTGGCGGCGCGGGCGGCCGACATGGCCCGCCGGGGCTACCTGCGCGTGGCCGGGGTGATCGAGAACATGAGCGACTTCACGTGCGAGCACGGCACGACCTACGCCCTCTTCGGCTCGGGCGGGGGCACTCGCCTGGCCCGCGACCTCGGGGTGCCCCTGATCGGGACCATCCCGCTGCACCCCGAGCTGGCGGCCGGCGGTGACGCAGGTGCGCCCGTCGCCCTGGCGGGCGACGACAGCGAGCTGGGCGCCGTGTTCAAGGAGATGGCGCGCGTCGTGGCGGAGGAGGTGGCCCCGCTCATCGACGTGCAGGGCTGCTCGGCCCGGCTCCTGGAGCGGGTCGAAGCCGCCGTGGCCGACGGAGAGGTCGCCGCCGGTTGAGGGTGGCCGCCGGTTGAGGGTCGTCTCCCGGACGCCCGGCTGGCGTCAGGCCGCCGCGACCCAGCGGGTCTCGATGGTGTCCTCCCCGCTCGCTGCGTCCACCGGACGGGCAGCCCCTTCCTGACCCAGCGCCCGCAGATGCGCCCACAGCGAGAACCGGGCGACCGGGAGCTGGCGCTCGGTCACGTCGCCGTAGACCTGGGGCAGCAGCTCCTCCACCGTCGCCCCGTCGGTGGCGCGCAGCGCGGCGGCAACCACTGCGTGGCGCCCGTGCCGGTGGGCCACCAGGGCGTCGATGACCTGGGGCACATGGTCCATCAGGCGCCCGTGCCCCGGCGCCAGCCGGCGGATGGCGGGCGTGGCGTCGCGCACCCGAACCAGGCTCGCCAGGTACTGGTGCAGGTCGCCGTCGGGGGGACGGATCACCACCGTCGACCCGTGCATGACGTGGTCGCCCGTGAAGAGAAGCGCGTGCTCTTCGAGGAGCCAGCACAGGTGGTCGGAGGCGTGGCCCGGAGTGTGCAGCGCCCGCAGTGTCAGGGTGCCCGCGGCGCGGCGCCCCGGGCAGGCGAGCGTCCACCCTTCGGCGGCCCGCACGTCGGGCGCGAAGTCCTCGGCCGGGCCGTAGCCCACCACGGTGGCACCCGTGATCCCCGCCAGCAGGGCGGCGCCGGGCGCGTGATCGACGTGGGTGTGGGTGACGAGGATGGTGCGGATGGGGCCGAACGGGGCGGCCGCCGCCACGATGGCGTCCGTGTGGGCCTCGTCGGCCGGACCGGGATCGATGACGACGGGCTCGACTTCGCCGACGAGATAGGTGTTGGTGCCCGGGCCGGTCATCAGACCGGGATTCGGGGCGGTCAGCCGGCGCACGCCGGGTGCCACCTCGTCGACCCGGCCGGGCTCGGGTGCGGCCCCGGTGCCGAAGTCCGGCACCGCCGGGATCACGGCTGGTCGGACCCGCCGGCGGTGGGGCGGGGCCCGGGAGCGGACTCAGGCCCCTCGCGGTTGGCCCGCATGGAGACCTCGCGCACGGCCTCGTTGAAGTCGCCCCGTGAGCCGTCCCCGGCGGGGTCGGGGACGGCGCCGCGCTCGTAGCCGGGATCCCCGGGCAGCACGATGCGCATGCCGTTGCCGTCCGGCACGACCCGCGGCTCGATGGCCGGGACCGCGCTCGACGCCTCTTCGGCGGCCGCCAGCAGGGCGGCGCTGGTGGCGAACCGCCCGATCACCTGGAGGTTGCGGATGGTGGGAAAGATGATTTCGATCTCGCCGGCGCGGTGGCGGGCCAGGGCGTCGTGGGGTGAGATCCAGACGTCGGCGATCGTCTCCCCGGCGTCGTGCGCGGCGATCTGGCCCGGCGGGGCCGCCGCCACGAAGAAGCGCGTGTCGTAGCGGCGCGGCGCGCCACGGGGGGTGAGCCAGTGGGCGAAGTAATGGATGTCGCCGACCGAGAGGCGCAGCCTCTCTTCGCGGCACAGGTCGAGGAAGCGGCGCGAGCCGTCGTTGACCGCGACGCGCGCGGCCGCGAAGCGCGCCTCCTCTGCGGGGTCGCCCGCCAGCAGCGCGGGGCCGCCGTCGCGCCGGGCCAGCAACAGGCCGGCCTCCTCGAAGGTCTCGCGGACGACGGCGACCCAATAGGCCAGGCCGCCCGAGGCGAAACCCAGGAGCGCGCTGGCCCCCGCATCAGTGCGCCCGGCGCACAGGGCCTCCGCCTCCGCCCCGCCGTCGAGGGGATCGACGGCGCCGCCGGGGAACACATAGGCGCCGCCGACGAAGTCCGAACGCAGGTTCCGCCGCACCATGAGCACCTCGAGGGTGGTCCCGCCCGACGGCGCCGGCGCGTCGCGCACCAGCATGACCGTGGCGGCCGGACGGATCTCCACGGGAGCCGGTCCCGAGGCGGCCTCCGGGGTGGGTGACGCGGGAGAAGCCGATGGAGGCACGCCGGAGAGGGTACCGGCAGCAGGAGGCGGCGCCCCCGGAACGGGGGCAGCCCTTCGCTAACCTGACCCGGTCCATGAGCCAACCGACCACTGAGCCGGCGCCGGTGCCGGCGCCCACCCTGCGCCACATTCCGCGGCGCTATGTCGCTCTCGGGCTCATCATCGTCGCCATCTGCCTGCTCGGCGCGCTCATCTTGGTGCGGGACAACGCCGGGCCGAGCATCACCTCCACGGTCGAGACCTTCAACCCGGCGCCGTCCTCGCTCGTCTCCACCGTCACGTCCGTCCCGGCCTCGGTCTACGACGCGGTCGGGGTCAGCTCGCCGGCGAACCCGGTCCAGCCACCGCAGCCCACGAGCGGCACCATGCCGCTGTGGCAGGCCGCGGTCGGCGAGGGGCCGCCGCTGCCGGTCGTGTTCTTCTACGGCGCCGAATTCGCGCCGTATCCAGCGGTCCAGCGCTGGCCGCTGGTACTGGCGCTCTCGCGGTTCGGCTCCTTCTCCCAGATCGGCACCATGCAGTCGAGCGCGACCACCGCCTTCGCCGATCTCTCGACCTTCACCTTCTGGAACGTCCGGTACACGAGCAAGTACCTCGTGTTCGAGTCCGTCGAGCGCTACAGCTCGTTGGACCCCACAGGCGGGCGCTACCTCCCCCTCGAGGTGCCCAACGCCCGCCAGGCCGCGGCCATCGCCAGCTACGGGGGGAGCGCCACCAACTTCGCGCTCCTCGATGTGGCGAACCGCTACGTGCTCAGCGGCGCCGGCTTCGCGCCGGGCGTCCTGGCGGGGCTCTCCCAGAGCCAGATCGCCGGCAACCTCGACACGCCGGCCAGTCCGCTGACACAGGCCGTCGTCACGGCGGCCAACGAGATCACGGCCGGGATCTGCGCCGTCGACGGCGACAAGCCCGACGCCGTGTGCGAGAGCAAGGGCGTCGTGGCGGCCGACGCGGTCCTGCAGATCACGCCACCGCAGTGAGGCGTCGGGCAGGCCGGCGAGGCGCCGGCGGCGGCGTCAGCTGGCCCGGCGGTCGAGCATGAGCTTGCGCTCGAGCTCGTTCATGCCGCCCCAGATACCGTGCGGCTCACGGATCCGGATGGCGTAGTCCAGACAATCACCCCGGACGCGGCACTGGTCGCAGATGGTCTTGGCCCGCTGCTCGCGCGAGGCCTTCTCCTCCTTGCGTTCCGCATGCGAAGGCGGGAAGAAGACCGCAGCCTGCGGCCCCCGACACGCCGCCTTCAATTGCCAGACGTCTTGTCCCTGGTGCATCAAAACCCCCCGATAGGGCAATCGGATCCCCCCGATGCGGTCAAGCTACCGCCAGGGGGTTCGCGCGTTCAAGGGGCGTGACCAGGATCTTTGGCCGGCGATGGATCTGCGGACGAGGCCCGGCAAGTACGCTCGGCCCCGCATGGACGTGGGGACCTTCTGCGCACAGAGCCACGTCATCGTCGTCGCCGGCAAGGGCGGAGTGGGCAAGACCACCATGAGCGCGGCCCTGGCCAAGATGGCCGCCGGAGCAGGCGCTTCGGTGCTGATCGTCGAGCTCGAGGGCAAGTCCGGGATCACGGCCGCCTTCGGCCGCCACGGGGACCTGGGGTACGAGGAGGTCCTCCTGGCACCCGGGGCTCCGCCCGGAGCGCCGCGCCCGGCGGCAGCCCCGATCCGGGCGCGGCGCCTCACTCCCGACGACGCGCTGGTGGAGTATCTCGAGGATCACGGCCTCAAACGGGTGTCGAAGCGCCTGGCCCACTCGGGCATCCTGGACGTCGTCTCGACCGCCATTCCCGGCATCCGTGACGTCCTGGTGCTGGGCAAGGTCAAACAGCTGGAGCGGGACCGGGCCGCCGACCTGATCCTGGTGGACGCCCCGGCGACCGGCCACGCCATCACCTTCCTGACCTCGGCCAGCGGACTGGTCGGCGCCGCCCGGGGCGGACCGCTGCGCACCCAGGCCCAGGAGGTCGTGGACCTGCTGAGCGATCCGGACCGCTGCCGGGTCCTCCTCGTGACGCTGCCCGAGGAATTGCCGGTCTCCGAGACGATCGAGTCGGCCTACACCCTCGAGGACAAGGCAGGCGTCCAGCTGGGTCCGGTCATCGTCAACGCCTGCGACCCCGAGCCCGTGGGCCTCGAGCGGCCGGCGGCGGAGGTGGCGGCGGCGGCCGGCCTGACCGTGCCGCCCGACCACCTGGAGGCGCTCGAAGAGGCCCGCACCTTCCGGCTGGCCCGCCACGCCGTCTCGACCGAGCAGATCGAGCGCCTCCGCCACGACCTGCCCCTGCCCCACCTGCTGGTGCCGGCGCTCGACGCCGCCTCCATCGGGCCCGAGCAGACCCAGATCCTGGCCGATGCCCTGGCCCAGGCGGTGGGCACGCTGGTGCCAGAGGGGGCGGCGTGACCGCCACGAGCGGAATCCACGACCCGGGCACGGGGCAGCGTCCACCCGGGGCCGCGCCGGCCACGCTGCCGGACCTCGTGGCCGAGCGCTCCGTGGTGGTGTGCTGCGGCTCCGGCGGCGTCGGCAAGACGACGGTGTCGGCCACCTTCGCCCTGGCGGCGGCGAGGGCGGGGCGCCGGGCGTGCGTGGTGACCGTCGACCCGGCGCGCCGGCTGGCCGACGCCCTCGGCGTGGAGTCGCTGCCCAACACGCCCTCGGAGGTGCAGGGCGACTGGCCCGGCCACCTGCACGCGCTGATGCTCGACTCCAAGGGCACCTTCGACGACCTCGTGCAGCGCTACGCCGCGCACCCCGGAGCAGGCGGCGTCGATCCTGGGCAACCGGCTCTACCAGAATCTCGCCGGCGCGCTCTCAGGCACCCAGGAGTACATGGCCATGGAGAAGCTCTACGAGCTGGTCCACTCCGAGGAGTTCGACATCGTGGTGGTCGACACGCCGCCCACGCGCAACGCGCTCGACCTGCTCGACGCGCCCCGGCGGCTGACCCGCTTCCTCGAGAACCGGCTCTTCCGGGCCCTGCTCGTGCCCACGCGGATGTCCCTGCGGGCGGTGGGGGTGGCAACCCAGGCGGTGCTGCGCACCATCGCCAAGGTGGCCGGCGCCGAGATCGTGCAGGACGCGGTGGGCTTCTTCCAGGCGTTCGAGGGGATGGAGGACGGGTTCCGCAGCCGGGCCAGCGCGGTGCACGACCTGCTGGCCGACCCGGCGACGGCCTACGTGCTCGTGACCTCGGCCAGACCCGACGCCGTCACCGAGGCCGGGTTCTTCGCCGAGAAGCTGGCCGAGCGCGACGTGGCCGTGGCCGCGCTCGTGGTCAACCGCATTGCGCCCTCCTTCGGCGGCACGGGCGACGACGGAGGCGCTGCCGCCGGCGTGGGGGAGCGCGCGCCGGCGTTGGACGCGCTGGAGGCCAACCTGGCCGCGCTCGACGCGCGGGCGGCCGAAGAGGAGCACGCCTTCGCCGGCCTGGCCGCGCAGGTGGCGCCCGCCCCCGTCGGTCGCATCCCCCTCTTCGGGCAGGACGTGCACGAGCTGCTCGGGTTGCAGCGGGCGGCGGACCGGCTCTTCTCCTGACCGGTCGCCGACGAGGGCGCCGACAGGACCTTGGTTTTCGGCGGCGCGGACGGGTCCGATAGTGTCCCCGCGGTGCAGACCATATTGGTCGCCAGCGACGCCCCGACCCTCCGCAAGGAGGTCGAAGCGGTCATCAGCGGACCCGACGTGGAGGTGCGCGCCGTCACCTCGGGCCCCGAGGTGGTGTCCTTCGTGGCGGAGGAATCGCCGGACCTGCTCATCGTCGACATGCAGATGGGCAACATGGGCGGCATGGCCGTCTGCTTGGAGCTGCGCCTGCAGGAGTCCTATGACGCACTCGATCACGTGGCGGTGCTGATGCTGCTCGATCGTCGGCCCGACGTCTTCCTGGCCCGGCGTTCCGACGCCGAGGGCTACCTGGTCAAGCCGCTGGACCCGTTGCGCCTCCGACGCGCCGTCGCCGCGCTGCTCAAGGGCGGCACGTTCGCGGACGACTCCTTCACGCCGGTACCCGTGCTGGTGAGCGACAGACCCCCGCTGCAGGCGGGACCGGTGTCGCGGCCCTGACGGGCGCGCCGGTGGCCCATCGATCGCGACGACTGTGGCGCCGGGCGGTGGGCGCCGACGAGCCCGGAGAGGCGGAGCGCCAGAGCCAGACGCTCGAAGCTGAGGCGTCCGAGCAGGAGCGGTTCATCACCGAGGCCCTGGCGGACCTGCGCAAGATGGACGTGCGCGAGGTGATGACCCCGCGCGTCGACGTGACCTACCTCACCATTCCCGTGCAGGCGGAGGACGTCGCACAGGCGGTACGGACGTCGGGGCACAGCTGTTTCCCGGTGGTCCACGACGACCTCGACGACCTCATCGGGATCCTGTTCGTGAACGACATCTTCCGCACCAACCGCCCGGGCTCGCGCGGCGCGGGCGCCGAGCCGCGCGACGCCACCGATCCCAGCCCCCTGGAGATCTCCCGCAAGGTGCGCCAACCCCACCTGCTCCCCGAGTCGCTCGGCGTCCTGGAGGCGCTGGCGGACATGCGCAAGCACCGGCGCGCCGTGGCCGTGGTCGTGGACGAGTACGGGGGCGTCGCCGGGCTGCTGACGGTCAAGGACCTCCTGGAACCGTTGGTGGGCGACCTGCACGACGAGTTCGACGAGGGCGACGAGGTCGACATCGTCCGGGTCGACGCCACCCGCTGGCTCATCGACGGGCAGACCAACGTCGACGACGTGCGCGAGCGCATCGGCATCGAGATCCCCGACGGCGAGTACGTCACCCTCGGCGGCCTCCTCTTCGAGCGCTTCGGGCACATCCCGTCCGAGGGCGAGGCCATCCGCGTGGGTGAGTGGGACATGCGGGTCGTGGAGATGGACAAGCGGCGGGTGGCCCAGGTGGTGGCCACCTTCGCCGGCGGGGGGGCGGGTCCGCCCGAACCGGGCGCGGGGCACGAGCAGCCCGCCGACGGCGACGTCTCGGCCAACGGCACGGGGGAGGGCCCGCCGACGCCGCGGTAGTCTTGCTCGTTGCTCCCCCCGGGGAGCGGACGGGCTGTGGCGCAGCTTGGTTAGCGCGCTGCGTTCGGGACGCAGAGGTCCCCGGTTCAAATCCGGGCAGCCCGACTCGAAGATTCGGCGGGGGTATCCGGCGCGGCCGGGCAGGGTCGAGAACGGGAGCAGGCATGGCCACGAGCGGATCGCCGAAGGAGAAGTCCCCCTCGCAGCTCATCGACGCCCGCATTGAGGAGCTCGACGACTGGCGGGGCACCATGCTCGCCACATTCCGCGGCCTCATCAAGGAAGCCGCCCCCGACGTCGTCGAGGAGTGGAAGTGGCGCGGCGTCCCCACGTGGTACGTCGACGGCATGGTCTGCACGGGCGAGACCTACAAGAGCGTGGTGAAACTCACCTTCGCCAAGGGCGCGGCGCTTCCGGATCCGGCCGGCCTCTTCAACTCGAGCCTCGAGGGGAACGTGCGGCGGGCCATCGACTTCCACGAGGGCGACAAGGTGAACAAGACGGCCTTCAAGGCGTTGATCCGTGCCGCGGTGAAAGAGAACCGGTCGAAGTCCAAGAAGTGACGGCGCGGCGGCGAGCTCAGTCGCCGTAGCGTGCGACCAGCACGTCCATCGCCGTGCGGTAGGCGCCGCTCATCTCCTCGAACGATCCGTGCAGGTCGACGCTGCGGCCGCGGGAGCGGCGGGCCAGGCTGAATTGGAGCGCCTTGGCCGTGGTGGCGACTGTGCGGAACGCGGAGGCGGCACGCCGCAGATCGTCGGCCCCCCCGGCGTCCGGATCGTGCTCGTTGAGCCAGTCCACGAACGACGCCGCCAGCTCGGCGCTGGCACCGCACTGGCGGCACGTCCCGAACGCGTACAGATGGAAGGTCTCGATGTCCTGGCTGCCGAGCCAGTCGGCGTCGCGCTCGAGCCGTTGTTCGAAGCGGCGCATCGGGTCGTCGAGGGGACGGCGGGCCAGGTGGGCCCGGGTGAGGGCGATCGACCCCCTCACGAGATCATCCGGATCGGTCCGCATCCGGTCGAGGCGGACGGTCTCGACGTACGGCGGGAGCGCGATGGGATCGGCTGAGTGGCCGAGCCGGAAGATCCCGTCGAAGTCGTCGCCCTCGAGCTCGAAATAGCCCGCGTTATGGAAATAGCCGAGACGGCGGCCTCCGCGGTCGATGTCGTTGGGCACCATGGCCGTCTTGACGTGGGCCAGTTGATAGGACACGCCCTGTGTGTCGGGAAGGAACCAGGCGTCGGCGTCCATGATGAGGAGCCGACCCAGCTCGAGCTGCTCCTCGACATGGTCGAGGAGCGGCCGCCAGGCGTTGAACTCGGCGACCTCGAGGCCGAACAGCAGGCGGAGGTCCTCGGGCGGGAACTTGAAGAACGTCCACTGGTCGCCCTCGAAGTCGGTGCTGAGGGTGAAGGCGGCCGCGGCCAGGGGTTCGAGGCCGAGCGCGTGCAGCACCTCGATCCACAGGTCGACGTAGCAATTGGTCTCGGCCCAGGTCCTCTCACTGCCGTGGAGCGCATGCGGGCGATAGCTTGCGGCATCGACGGCCAGCAGCCGGAGCCCTGTCCCCGGGGTCACGGCCAGAGTCGGTCCCGGGTGGCCTTCGGCCAGCGCTCCGGGTCGAGCCCGTGGGTCCGCAGCAGGGCCAGCGTGATGCGGTCCAACCCGAATCCGAAACAGCACGAGTGGGCCACTTCGCCGTCGTCGGTGCGGATCCCGAAGGGCTCACCGAAGTGGTCGAGATGGCAGTTGGCCGAGGCGATGGCCGTGGGGTGCTCCACCGAGTTGACCGGGGTCACGATCTCGAACTTCAGCGTCTCCGACCTCTGGTTCTCGGCCAGAATGCGCCCGACCCTCCCGAAGAAGGGATCGTTCGCCACCACCGTCTCGACGGCGAGACCGAGCGAGTCGAGGATCTCGGCGCCCAGCTGCAGCCACCGGTCCCGGTGCGCGCTGGCCTGCGCCGCGCCGCCGACGTACACGAGGTCGTGCTGGCGGAACGACTGCATGCGGGCCGGGTCGAGGCTCGGCTCGCGCCGAAAGCACCAGCCCGAGACGTCGTACCGGCTCCCGCCCGCGGGCAGGGTGCCGGTCAACGTCGGGTAGAGCGGGTGGCACACGGCGGGACACAGGCTGACGTCGGCCGCTTCGAGCAGATCCGTCCAGGGCCCACCCGCCTGCGCGACATCCATCAGCTTCTTGTGGTCCGCGTTGTCTCCCGTGAAGACCGAGACCGACCCGATCATGTCCGGAAACGAGGAGAGGTAGCCCGTCTCCTCCAGGACCGCGCGCGGCATCACGGGTGGGAAGCGGTAGCTCGCCGTACCCTCCGACGCCGCGGTCGCATCCACCAGGCGCTCGATGCCTGCCACGATCTGCTCGTAGGCCGACGACCGCCCGTAGATGCCGTCGCTTCCGGTCGGTACGAGGACGCCCGCCGCGACGAGCTGCTCCCGGAACGTCGGTTCCTCGTGTACCGCTACGGCCACAGCTACTCGTCCTTGTAGATCAACAACATCTGCGCCGTGTTGCCGTTGATCCGATCGTTGTTGACCATGACGGCCGCGCCGTGCGCGTCGCGCAGGATGCGCCCGAGGCTGTAGGGAGAGTCCTCGCGGTACCCGGCCATACCGCAGATGCCCATGGCCCGGTTGACGATGTCGACCACGAGCGTCGACGTGGAGACCTTCAGCGAGTTCATGGCGACGGCGAAACCCATGCTGCCGAGACTGTCGGCGTCGTCGCTCATGTCGTCGTAGCGGCGGGCCGTGCCGCGCACGAGCTCCTCCATCCGCTGGAGCTGGACGATCAGCTCGGCCAGTCGGAGGGCGGACGGCGGCGTGACACCGGGCTTCTTGCGCGCCTCGCTGCGCACGAAGCGGCGCGCCCGATCGGCGGCCGCGGTGGCCAACCCGAGCCAGACGGAGCTCCAGAGGATGTGGGACACCGGCAACATGGTCTGGCTCGAGATGTCGCTGTAGAGGTCGTCGAGGATGAGCTCAGGCTGTCCCTCCGCCACCAGCCGGTAGCCGAGGCTGCAGGTCCCACGGAAGCCGAGGGTGTCCCACCCGCTGATGGGTTCCAAGGTCAGCCCCGGGGCGCGGCAGAGCACCAGCACCTGATCGTTGGGCGGACTCTCGGGCGACCGGCGGGCAGTGGCGAGGATGCCGTCGGCGTGGGCGCCGTACGAGATGACCGGGGCCATCTTCTCGAGGCGGATACCACCGGCGTCGGTGCGTTCCACCGTGCAGACGCTGGAGCGGACGTCGCCACCCACGCCCAGCTCGGTGGTCGCCGAGGCGAGCAGCAGCTGGCCGCCCACCACGTCGACCAGGTAGTCACGGAAGAAGGGCGTCCTGCCGTGGCGGACCAGGCTGGCCACCTGGATCTGATGCATGGCGTAGACCATGGCCGTGGAAGCGCAGTGCTTCCCGAGCTCGAACACGACGTCGGCCACTTCCCCGACCGAGCACCCCAGTCCGCCGAGGTCGGTGGGGATCAGGACCGAGAGGAGCGACTCCGCACGCAGCGCGTCGATGGCCTCGGCGGGAAATCGGGCCGCACGGTCGACGTCGTCCGCCGCGGGCCCAGCGACCTCGACGCCGATGCGCGCGGCGCGGCCCGGCAGATCGGTCACGGGCGCATCGACCACTGTCAGGCCCACTTCTCGCTCCTACGCGTTGGTGAGCTCGCCGAGCGCCACCCGGATGGCGGCGACGGACTCGAAGGTGCTCTTCCGCAGCATCGCTTCGGGAAACTCAATGTCGAACTCGTCCTCGAGCGCCAGCATGACGTTGACGCTGGCGTGCGAGGTCATCCCCGCCTGGTACAGATCGTCGTTGTCGCTCAGCTTCTCCACCTCGACGGGCAGATGGCCGTGCTCGGCCAGAATGGTGCGGATCGTCTCGTCCATCAGTCGTCCTTTCCGGAATCATCCGGGACCATCGCCATCCCGGCTTGCGCGACAGGGTCCGCGGTCGCCTGGCAGAGCGCGACGACGACCGCCGCGGCGACGTCGCCCTCGTGGGTCAGGCTGACCGCGAGTTCGGCGACACCCGCCTCTTCCGCCAGTGCGGCCGCGTGCCCGGTGAGTGCCATGGTGCACCAACCCTCGGCGTGGCGACGCACCTCCATGGACCGCCAGTCGGGCTGATGACCCGATGGCCGGAGGACCTTGATCGTTGCCTCCTTGGCGGCAAAACGCGCGGCCAGGCTGGCGGCGCGCACGGCGGGGGCGCCCGTCGAGGACGCAATCTCGTGCTCCGTGTAGACGCGACGGAGGTACCGGGCGCCGAACGTGTCGACGCTCTCCGCCACCTGCTTGACCGCTACGACATCCGCTCCCACGCGGATGGCCGTTCCCATGTTCATCGCTTCTGTTTCCTCCACAAGAGGTTCTACTTCCCGCTGCCGCCGTCGCAACGCGGGCAGCGCCGCCGTCCGTCTCCGCCGACCGGGGCTTTCCCCTGTGGGCAAGAACATACCGTCGTCGTCCGGCTCTGCCGGAGGCGGACGTCCACACGTGGAACGCCGATCCCCCAAAATCTACGCGCCGGCCTTTGCCCGCACCCCATATGTCGGCCGACCGGGGGGTCGGCTTTAACCCGAAATACGGTTCAGCCTGCAATCGGTGGTGTGCTGAAATGGCCATATGGGACCGGCACCGGAGGGCGCGGCGTCTCCGGATCTCCTCGCCGGATCAGTGTGGGAATGCCGCTCGAATGCACCCGATGCCGGAGCCGATGCGGACGACGTCCAGCGCGACGAGCACGCATGGATACCGGCGACCGTGCCGGGCACCGCCGCCGGGGCTCTCCGCGCTCTCGGGCAGTGGCGTTGGGGCAACGACGACGAGGCCCTCCTCGACGGCAGCGAATGGTGGTTCCGGTGCCGGTTCGACGCTCCCGACGGCGGGGGGGACGGTCCCTGGCTGCTCCAGCTCGGGGGTCTGGCCACGGTGGCGGACGCGTGGCTCAACGGCGAACACGTCGTCCACTCCGAGAACATGTGGCTGGAACACCAGGTGCGGCTCGACCGGCTGCAGGAGCACAACGTGCTGCTGCTGCGCTTTGCCGC
This sequence comes from uncultured Acidimicrobiaceae bacterium, assembly GCA_963843365.1. Lineage (GTDB taxonomy): Bacteria > Actinomycetota > Acidimicrobiia > Acidimicrobiales > RAAP-2 > Bog-473. The sequence goes on from CAWJKG010000002.1 coordinate 1,381,791, forward strand.
CCTGACGCCCTTGCTGGCCCAGCGCCGACCTCGACCCCGGTGGCGGAGCCTGCTGCTGCGCTCCCAGAATCAGCGCTGGTTCCGCACGACACTCCTCGGACGTGTCCAGGGGTGGGCGCCGTCGGGCGCGCCGGTGGGGCCGTGGCGACCGGTCCGCTTGCAACGGGCCGGTGCCGGCGTCCGCGTCGCCACACGCCGCGTCCGGGCGCGCTGCGAAGGACCGGACGGCGTGGTCGACCTTCAGCTGGGGCTGCAGGGGGTGCGCGCCGGGACGATGGTCGAGGTCCATGTCGGCGACGTCCATCAGAGCGTCACTGCCGTCGAGAAGGACGGAATCGGTGTCGTCGACGCCGCAGTGCGTATCCCGGACGTCGCACGCTGGTGGCCCCACACGCACGGTCCCCAAGCGCTGTACGCCATGGGACTGACCGTCGACGGACTCGCGGTGGACCTGGGATCGGTGGGTTTCCGCACAGTGGAGGCCGACCGCAACGATGGCGCCTTCACCCTGTCCGTGAACGGCGTGCCGCTCTTCTGCCGCGGCGCGCTGTGGGTGCCCCCCGACGTGGTGACCCTGAGCTGCTCGGAGGGCCAGCTCCGTCGCTCCCTGCAACTGGTGGTCGACGCCGGCATGAACATGATCCGCATCGGCGGCTACATGGCCTACGAGGACGCGCTGTTCTGGGACATCTGCGACGAGCTCGGGATCCTCGTCTGGCAGGACTGCATGCTGGCCGGTTTCGACCCTCCCGAGGAGCCGGACTTCGTGGAGAGCGTGCGCGCGGAGGTGGCGCACCAGCTCGAGCGGCTCCAAGGACGCCCGTCGTTGGCCGTCGTCTGCGGCAGCAGCGAGACGCACCAGCAGGCGGCGATGTTCGGCCTGCCGAGTGACCGCTGGCACAGCCCGCTGCTCGAAGAGACGATCCCGGCCCTCGCCGAGGCCCTCGTGCCCGACGTGCCCTACGTCGTGTCATCGCCGACGGGTGGCGATCTGCCCTTCGAACCCGGTCAGGGGATCGCGCACTACTTCGGTGTCGGCGCCTACCTCCGTCCGGTCACCGACGCCAGGGCAGCGGGAGTGCGCTTCGCCGCCGAATGCCTCTCCTTCGGCAACGTGCCCGAGCAGGCCGAAGTGGAGCGGAGCTTCGGGGGGGCGTACCTGGCCGGCCACCATCCCACCTGGAAAGCCGGGGTGGCCCGCGACACCGGGACCTCGTGGGACTTCGAGGATGTCCGCGACGACTACGTGCGCCGGGTGTTCGCGGTCGATCCGTTCCGCGTCCGCTACACGGACCCCGAGCATTACCTCGACTACGGCCGGGCCGTCGTTGCGTACCTCATGTCGACCGTCATGGCCGAGTGGCGCCAGGCCGGGTCCCGGTGTGCCGGCGCATTGATCCTCAGCTGGCAGGACATCTGCCCTGGTGCGGGGTGGGGACTGCTTGATTCCGAGGCCACGCCGAAGTCGGCCTGGTACGCGCTGCGGCGGGTGCTGGCGCCGGTGGCCGTCTCCCTGACCGACGAGGGGCTGGCCGGTCTCCGGGTCAACGTGCACAACGACGGGCCGGCAGTACTCGAAGGGAAGCTGCGACTCGTGCTCTACAACCCCGGTGGAGCGCCGGTGGAGGAGGCCGAGCGCGCGATCGTGGTCGGCCCACGGTCGGAGCAGCACTGGAACGCCGCCACCCTGCTGGGGGGCTTCCGCGACCTGACCAACGCGTACCGCTTCGGGCCGCCGGCCTACGACGTCGTCCGGGTCACGCTGGAGACGACCGATGGGCTGCGCGAGGACTACCACCTTCCGAGCGGACAGGGGCGCGCGCGCGAACCCGACCTCGGACTGGAGGCGCACGCCGCTGCGGTCGGAGACGGCTGGGAGATCACGGTGCGCACGCGCCGGTTCGCGCAGTGGGTCGCCCTCGACGTTCCCGGCTGCGCACTCGGGGACTCCTGGTTCCACCTGGCGCCGGACGGAGAGCGGACCATTGCGCTGCGGTCCGACGGAGACGCCCCACCGACGGGACGCGTCCGGGCCCTCAACGGGCTGTACTCGAGTCCCATCGTCGTCTCGCCCTGACGGCCGGGCGCGGCGCCGGACGACGCGCGATCACGTCGCCGGCTGGGCTACCGCCTCGTCATAGGCAAGGGTGATGGTCGCATCGATCTGGTCGCGCGCCGCGGCCAGGTCGGCGACATTCTCCACCGATCCGAAGACCGCGCAGACGTTCGAGCGGCCGCCGACCGCCCAGTCGAGCGCGTCACCCTGCCGCTGATTGCGCACAACGCTGGTCACGTGCGGCAACGCAGCCACATCCTCCAGTCCCTCGACTCCACGCAGCCTGGTCGCCGACATCGGCGTCTGCACCCACGCGAAGTAGCCGACGCGCGTCCAGCTCCCCTCGACGACCCGCGCCACGGACGGATCGGCCGCCATGTCCTCACCCAACGCGAGCCGGAAGACCAGGGGCAGGATGGACGGTCCCCCGGCGAGCTCCATGAGAACGTCCACGTTGCCGCCGAGACGGCCGTTGACCTCGACGACGCGGGGCCCGTCGGGTGTCAGCTTCAGATCGACATTGGCGATGCCATCGGTGATCCCGAGCGCGCGGAGAGCGGCCTCCGCCGTGGCATAGAGCTCCCCTGCTGTCGCAGCATCGACATGACTGGGCAGGAAGCAGCCACGGCTGCGGAACGGTGGCGCATGGCTGAACTTTCCCGTGGTGGCGAGATGCCAGACCCGGCCCCGCTGCGCCAGGAGCTCGACCGCGATGTCGTCGGCGAAGGCCCCGTCGGACTCTCGCCCCTCGAGATATCCCTCGACCACGAGACCGCCCTCGAGGGCGCCGAACTCCCTCACGAGCTGGAGCAGCTCCCCGCTGTCCTCGGCCCGCGCCGTGGCCACGCTGCTGGTGCCACGGCGCGGCTTCACGACGACCGGATAGACGACCCGTTCGCCCAGTGCGGCCAGCGCACGCTCGAAGCCGTCCCGGTCGGGACCCGGGAACGGCGCTTCCCACACGGGCGGACCGGGCAGGCCCGCCTCGCGCAGGGCGAGCCGCTGCAGGTACTTGTCGGCCAGACGTTCCGCGGTCGCCGGCGAGTGGTAGGTGAGAGAGAGGCGTGCCGCCAGGGCCGCAGTCAGGGGCATCCGCGCCTCCGCGAACGTCAGAATGCCCGCGGGCGCGTGCGGCGCCACGGCCTCCGCGATGGCCGCGTCATCCAACCCCGTCATGTCGATCACGTCGCCCAGCCGACGCAGGAGTCGCAACAGGGGCGCCATGACCGGGTCGCTGCCGTCGACCACCCAGACGCACCGGCAGATCCCACTGGCCGCTTCGGCGAGCACCATGGGCGTGATGGACGCGGCGTCGTACACCACAACGACGCGGGGCAACGTCCCGACCTCCACCGCACCGGCCTGCGTCACGTCGCCCGTCCCACTTTCGTCACTGGCGCTCCCGCAAGAAGCTAGCAACCAGCGCGGCCGCCCCTCACGCAACGACGGGCCACAACGCGTCCAACCACGAGCGCAGCGCGCCGACCATCGATCCGCGCTCCCAGTGCCGGTGCATGGGATGGTCGATCCCCGCCACTGTGACCGAATCGATCCGCCCGCTCCCGAGCGCCCGCCGCCAGGCCCGTCCGGTCCGGTCCTGCAGGTACTCCAGACCGTCGTCGCCCTCGGCGAACACCGCCAGCACCCGCGTCCGCCGCCCGACCAAGTCGTCCAACCAACGGGCGGCGGGCGGGCGGCGGCCCAGCGCGTCGAACGCGTCGAACAATCCGAGCGATCCGAGCCGCTTGTTGCGCCGGATCTCAGGCCCACGACGGACCCGGGTCTCGGCCACGATGTCCGCCTCCACGGGGTCGCCCGGCTGCCAGTAGAGCTGCGGGTTGATGGCGATCACGCCGTCGAGGTCGACCCGCAGGGCGGCGCGCAGGCCGACCCAGGCGCCGGCGCACAGCCCCGCCACGACGATCCGTTCGTGCCCCCGCCCGCGGAGCGCGTCCACCACCTCGCCCACCTCACTGACGCCGTGTTGGTCGTACGGTCGCCCGGGAGCGTGGCCGCGGTCGGGGCTCTCACCCCAGCCGGAGAAGTCCACCCGCAACGAGGCGAACCCCGAGAGGGCCAGCTCCCGCGCGTACTCCACCCAGGCCCGACCGGGGCCCACGTGGTGCTCGGAGCCCGAGTTCAGCCAGACCACCGTGCCACGCGGGGGCCCGGAGGGCCGGCTCAGCACGCCGACAAGGCCCTGTGACCCGAGCTCGACCACCTCCTCCTCGACGGGCCGCTCCCCCCAGTGGACGGTCGCCGCCGTGCGGCGCGGCGGCGCGCCCTCCGCCCGGGGATCGACCGCCGCCGGCCCGATCCACCGACAGATGTCGTCCACCAGGGCGTCAGGGACGGCGGCGTACTCGGTAGGGCGGTCGAGCACGAGCTCGGTCCCGGCGCGGACGATGTGGTCCGCTTCCACGTCGAGGGCGCGGAGCCGATCGAGGAGCGGCGTGCTGGCCGGTTTGTCGTCGCGGTCCACGACGAGCACCCGCGCCGCGGGACGTTCGGCGATCGTGGCCAGGTTGATGGCGTTCACATCGGCCAAGGTCTCCGCGGAGAAGACCGATCCCGCCTGCACGACCGCTCCCGCACGTGCGGGGGAAACGAGCTCGTCCGGGACCTGCAGGCCCAGGAGCTGGAGTTCGCTCACGTAGCGTCGCCCTCGGACCACCGGCGCCCAGGCGACGACGGCATCGGCACCCGCCGACGCACCACGCAGCAGGGCGAACGTTCCCCCGAGGCGCAGCCCGATGAGGACGATCCTCCCCACCCCCCACCCACGCAACGCAGCAGTGGCGTGATCGATCCCGTGCTGCCACGCCTGCACCCGGGAGGGATCCCACTGATCGCCGTCCGAATCCCCCGTGCCGTCGTAGTCGAATCGAAGGACCCGATGCCCGTTGCCGGCCAGGCGCTCGGCCAAGCTGCGCAATGTCCGGTGCGCGCTCCAGTACTCGTATCCGAGCGGGGGGGCGATCACCACGCCTGCGTCCGACCACCCCTCGGCGGGGGCGGTGACCCAGGACATGAGGGGCCGCTCGGGAGGCCCGATCCACTGCCCGATGGTCGCAACCGGGTGGCGCGTCCCGGCCGTGTCGCTGCGGTCGGTCATACCGGGGCTCGGACGATCAGGACCGGCCGGTCACCCGGGGGTGCCGGGTGTGCTGCCGGCGTGCGACGTACTTGGCCTCGTACATGGCCTCGTCCGCCTGCTGCCGGGTCCGGTCGACGTCACCATTCTTGCCGCAGCAGGCGAAGCCCACGCTGACCGAGGCCCCGACACCTTGCACTTTGACGCGCGCGATGGCGTCGGTCATGCGATCGGCCACGCGGCGGGCGATCGACTCGTCAGCGTCGGCGACCACGGCCAGAAACTCGTCGCCTCCGGTGCGGGCCAGAAGATCACCGGCGCGCAAGACGCCGGCGGCAGCGCGCGCGACCGCGACGAGGATCTTGTCCCCGACGTCGTGCCCGTGGGCGTCGTTGATGGACTTGAGGTCGTCGATGTCCAGGACGAGAATCCCCATGGGCTGCGCGCGGCGATCCCCTTCGAGATAGATCCCGAGTCCCCGCCGATTCGAAAGCCCGGTGAGCGGGTCCGTGTTGGCCTGTAGCTCGAGTTCTTGATGGGCCAACGCGTTTCCGAGGGCCAGTTCCACCACGTTGCCCATGGCGTGACAGCGCGCCAGCACGTCCTCCGAGAAGGCGGCCTCCCCGCTGTCGATCTCGAAGATGCCGTGCAGCTGGTCATTGACCATGACGGGAATGAGCGCGGCCCGGGTCGCGTCGGTGTGATCGGTGACCGACCGCAGCGTCGGGCCCATGGCGGTGCGATCCAGCCGGGTCACCAGTGGTTCGCCGTTGTCGACCACCGCGCGGACGTACGGGTCGTCCTTGAGGAGATAGCTGGTCGGGATGGTGCCCCGGCCGTCCGCCACCGCTTCTTGCGTGACCACGCCATCAGACACACGCGTACGTAGGACGCGCCGACGAACCCGCTTCCGGCCACCTCGAACATGGCCAGCGTGCCCTGGGCGATGACGTCCCTGGGTTCACGCAACGACGTGAGCGATTGCGTGGCGCCGTTCATCAGCCGGCCGAGCCGGGCCAGCTCCGCCGAATCGCGTACCTTGCCCTCGAGGCTGCGGCGAAGGTGGTGCACCGTCACCGCGACCACAGCGGCGACCGCGGCCCAGAGAAAGAGCCGACGGACATCGGTGGCTGCGCTGCTCTGGACCGCCACGCCGACAACCCAGAGGCTCAGCATGGCGGCCACGACGACGACGAGCGTGTAGAGGCCGGGGTAGTAGAGCGCCATGGCGAGGACGGGCAGGAGGACCAGCGCCGTGAGGCCGCCGGCCGTGCTCTGGACGCTGGGGTCGGTTCCGCCCGAGATCAACAGCAGCGTGACCGACACCAGGTAGGCCAGGGTCGGGACCAGAATGGCCCAACGGGGGAACCGGCCAAAGGGCAGGAAGATGGACGCCGCGCAGGCCACGAAGATGGCCAGGCTGAGCCAGTACAGGCCTGGATTGCTCGGGCCGGGTGGGAGGGCGGCGCTGGCCTGGGCCGCGGCGGCCAGCATGATGAAGATGAAGGCGCGCACGAAGACCCGGGGGGGTCGACGGGCAGGCGGGGCCCCGCCGTCCTCTTCCATGGCTGCCTCCGATAGCGCTCGGTTCACGTTCGCTGCCTCAGAAGGTCGGTCGTTCACCTGGTCCCCAGTTATAGGTCACCACACGAATTGTCGAAATGGCGGTCGCGCCCCGGGTGGCGGTGTCCGCCACCGGGCACGAGGGTCAATGTTCGATCAGGCGGGGCCCGGCGTGGTGGATGGCCGACCGGGCGGGTCCGCGAGCGAATCTGACAAGGCAGCCAGGAACGGGACCTGGCCCCGGACGAGCTTGCGTCCGGCCTCGTCCAGGGAGACCCAGGCAACCCGATCGACCTCGGGGAATTCCTGGATCCGGCCGGAGCCCCGGGGCCACTCGAGGGTGAAGGTGTTGCTGGACGACTCCGAGATGTCGAGATCCGCCTCGAGCGCCCACACGCTGACGCGCTTCCCGCCGGGTTGGCGCCGCTCCCCGAGGAAGACGGCCTGGCCGGCCGGGACCGGAAGCCCCACCTCCTCTTCGAACTCGCGATAGGCGGCAGCGAGGGGATCTTCGCCGGGAACATGCTCGCCTTTGGGCACCGACCACGCCGCGGCGTCCTTGCGCGCCCAGAACGGTCCGCCGGGGTGGGCGATCAGGACCTCGACCACGCCTCCCGGGGACGTGCGGTACAGCAGCAGGCCTGCACTCGTCGCACCCATCGATCCAGGACCATCCTCCCACCCCGCCCGCTCGGTCGGTGGGCCCCGGACGCCCGCAAGCCGGATCGCTCCACGCCCTGGTGACCGCTCGGCCAGAGCGGCACTCGCTAGGCTCTCGTCTCGTTCCGGCGGCCCGTCACCGGAGCCATCTCGGGGGTACGGGCGTCGACGGGGTTCCCGGTCGAACGTCCTGGAGCTGCACACACTGCGCGATGAGCCCTTCCAAGTCCGAGAACGACCCCGTCCACAAGGGCCTCCAGGATCTCGGTGCCCAGATCAAGGCCGGACCCGCCGCACCGGACCAGGCCGCCGAGGACACGGACAACCCGGTCGAGAAGGGCCTGCACGAGCTCGGGCGCCAGATCGACGAGGCGAACGCCCCGGGACGGCGCCGGCGGAGCGGGCGGAGCGGTCCGGCGCATGCCTCCCCCCGCCGGTCCCGGAAGCGCACGCTCGCGTGGATCGGTGGCTCCCTCGCGTTGGTGTTCGTGCTCCTGGTCGGCGCGGTGGCCGGCTACGGCTGGTATCTCAACCGCGAGATCCACCACATCAACCTGAAGAACCTCACCTCGGCGCCCGTGAAAGGCGATGACGTCGGGACGGAGAACATCCTCATGATCGGGTCGACCGACCGGTGCGCACTCAAGGTCCAGAACCCCGCCTACGGGCTGTGCTCACAGGGCGTCAACGGTGTGAACAGCGACGTGGTGATGATCCTCCACCTGAACCCCACGAATCACTCGTTGTCGATCCTCTCCATCCCGCGAGACCTCTTCGTCCCCAACGCCCGCTCAGGCGGCGCCAACAAGATCGACGCCGCGCTCTACCAGGGACCGGATCAGCTGATCGCCGCCATCGAGAAGGACTTCGGCATCCCCATTCAGCATTTCGTCGAATTGAACTTCGACAGCTTCATCAACGTGGTCCAGGCCCTGGGGGGCATCAAGATGTACTTCCCCGAGCCGGTGTACGACGCCTATTCGGGCCTCAACATCCAGACCACCGGTTGTCTCTCCCTCAACGGGACCCAGGCCCTCCAGGTCGTGCGGGCGCGGCACGTCCAGTACAAGGGGCCCGGGGTGACCACGGACGATCCGACCTACTGGCCCCAGGAGGCCCAGAGTGACATTGCGCGCATCCGCCGCGATCACGAGTTCCTGCGCGTGCTGGCGTCGGCCGTCAAGGCGAAGGGGCTGAGCAACCCACTGACCGATCAACAGCTCGTGTCCGGCGTGGTCGGACAGCTGACGGTCGATTCGGGATTCTCCGCTTCCGACATGATCAACCTGGTCCTCGGGTACCACAACGTCGACGCGGGCACCGCGCCCCAGCTGACCGTGCCGGTCTCGGTGGACCAGTTCGGGAACTACGTGTACCAGGGCGGCAGCTACGGCGACATCGAGTTCCCGGCGCAGCCCCAGGACCACAACGCGGTCGACCAATTCCTGGGTCTCAAGTCGGCCAACGAGGACACGTACTCGGGCGGGGCCCTGCCGGCGCCCTCGGACGTCACGGTGTCGGTGCTGAACGGATCGGGCGTCTCCAACCAGGCGACCACGACGTCGCAGAGCCTCCAGGCCCTCGGGTTCCACATCGGGACGATCGGCGACAGCCCGCCGGTCGGCCGGGAGGCCGAGACGGTGGTGTACTACGCCGCCAAGACTGCGGCCGACCTGGCGGCGGCGCAGACCGTGGCCAATTCCATGACCGGTGCGGTCATCATGGCGATGGATCCGACCCAGGTGAAAGCGGGCTCGCAGGTCACCGTCGTCACCGGGACCGACTTCTCGGTCAACCCGCCGCCCGCCGCGCCGACGACGTCGACCACGGCGGCAACCGGGGTGACGGCGCCCAGCACCACGACGACCACATCGGGCGGCAGCGGCAACACGGGGAACTCGGGCGCGTTCCAGGCCCCGACGCCGACCGTCGAGGCCCTCCAGCCCTGGGACCCGCGTTCGTGCACCGCCAGCGGGGGCGAAGGGCCGTAGGCCCTCACCGTGTTCCCGCTCAGGCGAAGATCTCGCCGCCGTTGGTGTCGAGAGCCTGGCCCGTCATGGCGGACGACAGGTCGGAGGCGAGGTAGACGATCGAGCCGGCGACATCGGCGTCGCTCGGGATCCGGCCCAGGGGCACGCGTGCGTTCGAGCTCGTCCACCACGACCTGCGCCGGGACGCCCCTGCCCGTCGAGGTCATTTCGACGTAGATGTCGACCGACGGCCCGGCCATCCACCCGGGCACGACGGCGTTCACCCGCACCTTCGACGGCCCGAGCTCGTAGGCGAGCACCCGCGTCGCCGTGAGCAGGGCGCCCTTCGAAATGGCATAGCCCCCCTGTGCCGGCTGGGGCTGCCGGGTCACCATGGAGGCGACCATCACGACCGATCCACCGCCACGGGCGCGCATGGCGGGCAGCGCCGCCCGGGTCATCTGCAGCGACCCGAACAGGTTGGTGTCCATGATCTTCCGCCACTGCGCCAGATCGACGTCCTCGAAGCTCTGGAAGGCGTCGAAGCGGAACGCGTTGTTCACCAACACGTCGATGCCGCCGAACTCCTCCGCCCCGGCCGCCATCAGGCGGGCGCAGGCATCCGGGTCGGTGATGTCGGTCGGCACGGTGATGGCGCGGCGCGCCTGCCGCGGAGACCTCCGCCAGCACTTCGTCCAGCGTCGACTGCCGGCGCGCCGCCAGCACGAGGTCCGCCCCGTGCGCGGCCAGGGCCTTCGCCGCCTGCCGTCCCAGTCCGGGTCCGACGCCCGACACCACGCACACCTTGCCCGACAGCAGCCCGGACCGGGCCGTTGTTCCCTCTTCGCTCTTCGCACTCGTCATGGCGGCAGCGTAGGGCAGTTGCACGGACGGGCGCGGAGACATCCGCGCCGCTGTCACAGGGGCCTGAGAAGATCGGCGACACGGTCACGCAAAGGAGGGTCATGGCCATTTGTTTGCACTGTGGCGGCGAGATGACCGAGGGGATCAGCTGTCTCACCGACCCCGTGATCATCAACGGCAAGGCCTATGCCACGATCCCGTGGGGCCAGGAGCTCCGGCCCCGGCACCGCTACGAGCCGGAGGAATGCCGTGACTGCGGCACCCCGCTCGGCGGCATCCATCACCCCGGCTGCTGCATGGAGCGGTGTCCGGCCTGCCATGGCCAGGCGATCGGTTGCGAGTGCGTCCGAGAGGCGGAGTGCACCTTCGGGCGCGCTCGCTCCGCGCGCTGTACCGCACACGTGTTGCGGCGCGTGGGCTGGCGCTGAACCGGCGACTCCCTGACACGCCGGACCCGGCGTCCCCACCAATCACTTCACCCCCGGACGCCTCAAGTAACGTTCTGCACGATGAAGTGGCGTCCGGGCGGAGGTCGGTCCTGCAGGTAGAGCAGACGCACACCGAGGGGGCAGACACCCAAACAGGAAGGTTCCACGCGGCGCTCCTGTGGTTGGCGCGCCATCCGCGGATGATCGAACTGAGCCTGTTCGCCTTCGGCTGCCTGGTCATCGGCGCCGTGATGGCGGAGGCACCGAGCTCGTTCCGTCCAACCGCCGGTTACAACGACTATCTGAGCTACTACCGCCCGCCGGCTACCAGCTTGCTCGCCGGCAAGGGGTACCTGGGAGTCCACGGCCACATTGAGCTGCACGATCCACCCGGCTACCCGCTGCTCCTCGCCTTCGAGTACTCCATCGCCGACATCCTGCACGTGGGCCGCGAGGGCATGGTCAACGTGGCCACGGTGTTGATCCTGGCCGCGGCCGGCGTGCTCATCTACCGGGTCGGCCGCGCCATGTTCGGCCTGAAGATCGGTGTCCTGACCGGGATCCTGTGGATCACATATCCCATTGAGCTCGAGATGGCGCCCTACCGGTTCTCGGAGGTCCCCTTCACGCTGGTGTTCTACCTGACGGCGCTGATCTTCGTGGACGGCTGCATCCGCGGTCTGCCGAGCTGGCGCCGCATGGCCGTCGTCGGCGTCCTCATCGGTGTTGATGCCCTGATAAGGCCCCAGGCCGTCTTTCTCATCCTCCCCTACGCGCTGGCGCTCTGGCTCAGGAGCCGGCAGTTGCGGAAGGAGGCCGAGTCCGACGCCGTGCCCGCAGCCGTGCCGCCACCAGGACGGCGCTGGGGGGTGCTCGCATTGTCGGGCGTGCTCCTGGTGGCGTACCTGGTGACACTGACGCCGTGGGAAGCGTGGGTCAAGGCCGAGACGAACAAGACGGTGCTCCTGTCGGACGCCGGTGTGCCCGGCGTCCTGAACGGGTTGACCGTCGACTTCCACCCGAAGGACGAGCGCGGCACCCTCCATCTCCCGCCCGATGTCCTGGCGCTGGAGCAACGGATCGTCCACGACCAGAAGAACCTCACGTCGATGGGCAAGATCGCCCACTACATGTTCGACCAGTTGCAGTCGCACCCGCTCGCGGTCATTGAGCTCATCGCCATCAAGATCGGGCAGTCGTTCTACGGGACGAACTCTCTGACCCACGAGTCGGTGATCGCGGTGGTCCAGGTGCCGTATCTGATCCTCATGGTCGCGGGTCTTGTCCTGGCTTGGCGCATGGGAGGTCTCCGAAGATGGCTGGCCGCCTTCGTCATCATGGTGGGGGCGTACATGCTCGCCATGACCGTCGCCGTGCTGTCGATCGTCCGCTACATGGGCCCGACCCTCGGGCTCTTCCTGCCCTTCGCCGCGCTCGCACTGATCACCCTGTGGAACTGGTTCTGGCGGCGGACACGACCCCAGCCGGCCCCGTAACCGAAAGGGCGCCCTCGTCAGCCGGCCTCCGTGGATCGGCCGCCATCCGGGGTCGAGACGGAACGGAGCTCTGTCCATTCCACCACGACGTCTCTGCGTCGGATGCGCCACGCCCCGTCCGGCTCCGCCGTGTACTCGTCGTGATAGCGAATGTGCATCACGGTGTCGGAGCCCTCGCGCAGGTGGTGGGCCGTACAGAGCACCTCACCGGCGATCAGTCCGTCGCCGACACGCCGGTAGCGGTCCTGCGCCAACACATGACGGGTCCGATCGAATCGAGCAAGGAGAGCCGGGATGGCTGCGATGTTCCCCCGTCCGCGTCGCTCACGAGAGCTGCCGCCGTCGTAGACGACAAGCACGGCATCTTCGGTGAAGAGGTGGGCGAACTCCGCCGCATTGCGCTCGTCCGCAGCAGCGGCGTAGCCGACCGAGAGCGCGCGCAGAGAGGACGCAGTCGCGTCGTCCACGCATGCACCCTCACGCCAGCGCCAGTGGGAGCTGTCAGGTGCATCCACCGTCAGTTCACCGGCTCCGTGTCGACGGCCGAGACACCGAACGCGCCTACCCCGTGATGGCGCGAAACCGCGCCACGATCTCGGTGAAGTAGTCCACCGACTCGTCGAACGCAGGCGGTGGCGCCACCGCCAATCTGAAATCCGTGACACCGGCGCCGCGGAGGCGCTCGACATCGGCGAATGACCGCGTGAGGTCGAGCAGACCGTCGGGCTGCCGCACGGCACGGAGGGTGCCGACGACCTGAATGTCGGCAGGGTCCCGCGACCGCGCCGCCATCGCCTCCCGCATGCGCTGGATGCCGGCCTCCGGTTCGCCCGCGTCGGGGCCCCAGGGGATCCAGCCCGTCCCGAACTTGGCCAGCCGATCCATGGATCCCTTGTTGACCGTTCCACTGACCCAGATCGGAACACCTCGGGGATCAGACGGCTTGGGCATCTGGTGCATGCCGTCGAACGACAACTCGACCGAGCGATAGCCGGCAACGGGATTGCGCCACAGGGCCTGGCAGACCTCGAGCGTGTGGTTGAGCAACCGGCCGCGCCCTTCGAACGACAGGCCCGCCGCCTCGTACTCCTCTCGTTGCCATCCGACACCCACGCCAAGGTCGAGGCGGCCCCCCGACAGGACGTCGATGCTCGACGCCATCTTCGCCAATACGACGGGACGCCGCAGCGCAGCGAGCAGGATGTTGGTCCCGAACCGAACCCGTGGTGCCACTCCGGCGAGATAGGCGATGGTCACCAGGGGCTCGAGCCACACCCCGTCGGGCCCGGTCGGTTGCCGGCCATTCTTCGATCCGCCGAGTGACGGATCGGCATACGCATCCATGTGCTCGCCGAAGACGACGTGATCCGAGAGCACGAGTCGATCGAACCCGCCGGCGTCGGCCGCCCTCGCGAACGTCGACGAGCGGGGTCCAGTCTCCCGGGTCCTCGGCCGCGAAGGAAGGGAGGTTGGTCGAGAGTTGCGTGGCATTGCCCGTGCGCGTCATCGGTGGAGGTGAAGGGACTCGAACCCTCGGCCTACGGCTTGCAAAGCCGCCGCTCTTCCAGCTGAGCTACACCCCCGCAGCAGTCGAGAGCGAAGTGGATCTCCGCTGCCCGTCGGGAGCACCATCGTAGGCCGGGAGCCGAACCTCGCCCGGCTAGGGTGCGGCCCCGTGGATGCACGAACCTTCCTGGGTATGGAGCCGGTGGGCGACGACCTGCACTGGCGCATGCACGTCACACCGCAGCTCACGACCCCGGGCAACTTTCTCTTCGGTGGGTGCGCGCTCGGCGCGGCCCTCGTGGCACTCGAAGCAGCATCGGGTCGCCCGACGGTCTGGGCGACGGCGCACTACCTGTCCTACGCGCTCACGGACGCGGAGCTGGACTGGGACGTCACGCTGGCTGCCGTGGGCGGACACGTGACACAGGGGCGGGCGATCGGCAACGTCGGCAGCCGCGAGATCCTCACCGTCAACGCCGCTCTGGGCCAGGACGAGCTGGCCTTTGGCGGTATCTGGGTCCGGCCGCCCGAGGTCCCTCCTCCCGATCAGTGTCCTCCGCGGTACCTCCCCGAGTTCTTCCGCAACACCATCATGGACAGTGTCGAGGTCAGGACGGCCCGCGGGCGATCCTTCGAGGAGATGGACGGGACCCCCGGGAGCCCGAACTCCACGTTGTGGGCCCGTGTGCCCGGCCACCTGACCCCTTCGGCCGCCACCTTGGCCATCATCGGTGACTACGTGTCCGGAGCCGTCTCGCAGCCGCTCGGCCGGCGCGCCATGGGCCGCAGCCTCGACAACACCTTGCGCATGGTCCAGCTCAAGCAGACCGAGTGGGTGCTCTGCGACATCCACATGCACGCCATCGTGGGTGGTTACGGCCAAGGCATCGCATTCTTGTGGTCGCAGGACGGGGATCTCCTGGCCACGGCAAGCCAGTCCATCGGCGTGCGACTCTGGCCGGAGGACCGAGAATTCCCTCGTTGAATCGGGACCGCATCCACGGTTGAGCCGGATGCGACGGCAGATGGCATGTCCGAGCGGCGAAACTGTGCGGCATGGCCCGTCACGCGTCGACCCGGAGTCGGCGGCTCTTTTCCGGGAAGATCATCGTCCTTGCGGCGGCGGTCGTCGCGCTGCTCGCCGCCGCTGGGGTGTTCCTCGTGCTCGAGACGTCGGCCACGTCGAGGCCGGCGCATCACCTCACTGCGTCGTCGCAGACCAGGGCGACGGGGACGACGACGTCCACGGCGTCGACGACGACCACCTCGACCACGCACCCCCCCGGACCCGGCTTCAACGCCGGACAGGTGACGGCAATCGGGGACTCCGTGATGCTCGACTACGAGGACCCGCTGAAGACGTCGATCCCGGGAGTCAATGTGGACGCCGCCGTGAGCCGGCAGTGGTCGGAAGGCGAGACGATCCTGCAGTCATTGAAGGCGGAGGGCCAACTGGGCGGCGCCGTCATCGTCGGACTGGGAACCAACGGGCCCATCACGGACGCTGACTTCGACTCAATGATGTCGATCCTCGGTGGCGCGTCCCGTGTCGTCTTCGTCAACGTGCACGTCGACCGCCCCTGGCAGGACCCGAACAACGCCGTCCTCGCCAGCGGCGCCACCCGCTACCCGAACGTCGTCGTGGCCGACTGGGCCACGCTGGCGGCACAGAACCCGCAATGGTTCGGGGCCGACGGTACCCACCTCGCCATCGACGGGACCGGGGCGGACGCGCTGGCGTCGCTGGTCGCCTCGACGTTGGCCAACGGATGAGACCGATCGGCTGGCGGCCGGACGGCGGGAACGGAGCGGTGGTGTAGCCTCAGTCCTCCTCTGCCGAGGACATCGGGGGCGATAGCGCAGTCGGTGAGAGCGCAGCACTG
>CAWJKG010000003.1:0-1240762 GCA_963843365.1 uncultured Acidimicrobiaceae bacterium
GGCCGAGGCGGAGGGCGCCCTCGCCCGCGGCCGAGCTGCGGCTCGCCGTGGCCAGCGACGGCGCCGCTTAGCTCCACACCGTCGATCGGATCGGCTGGTCGTCCGGCCGGAAGTCAGCCGAACGAGATGGAGCTGAACTCCGCCAGCTTGGCCAAGGCGTGGCTGGCGTCGATCTTGCGCAGGGTCCCGGACTTCGAGCGCATGACGAGCGATTGCGTGGTGGCCCCGAACTCGTGGTATTGCACGCCCTGCAGCAGCTCCCCGTCGGTGATGCCGGTGGCGGCGAAGAAGCAGTTGTTCCCCTGGACCAGGTCGTCCGTCGTCAGGACGGCGTCGAGCGCGTAGCCGGCTTCGGCCGCGGCAGCCCGCTCCTGCTCGTTGCGCGGGTAGAGCCGGCCCTGGATCTCCGCGCCCATGCACTTCAGGGCGGCCGCGGCGAGGACGCCCTCGGGGGTGCCGCCGATGCCGAAGAGGATGTCGGTGCCCGCGCCCGGCCACCCGGTGGCGATGGCACCCGCCACGTCGCCGTCGGAGATCAGCCGGATGCGCGCACCCGTGGACCGCACCTCGTTGACCAGCGCCTCGTGGCGGGGGCGGTCCAGTATCACGGCGGTCAGGTCACGCACCGGTCGGCCGAGCGCCTCGGCCAGGGCATTGAGGTTCTCCGTTGGCGTGCGTCGGATGTCGCAGGCGCCCTTGGCCCGGGGTCCCACGGCGAGCTTCTCCATGTAGACGCAAGGACCGGGGTCGAACATGGCACCACGCTCGGCCACGGCGATGACGGCGAGGGCACCGCCGCGGCCCTGGGCCGTCAGCGTGGTGCCGTCGATCGGGTCCACGGCGATGTCGGTCTGCGGGGGAGTGCCGTCGCCGATCCTCTCGCCGTTGAAGAGCATGGGCGCGTTGTCCTTCTCGCCCTCGCCGATGACCACCACGCCGTCCATCGGGACGCTGGAGAGGACGGTCCGCATGGCCTCGACCGCGGCGCGGTCGGCGCCGAGCTTGTCGCCCCTGCCCATCCAGCGGCTGGCTGCCATCGCGGCCGCCTCGGTGACCCGTACCAGATCCATGGCGAGGTTCCGGTCCGGGGCCTGGCGCGACGTCACCACGAGTCCTGACCATAGTGGGTGGACGATCCTCGGCTGCCCGTCCGGGCGTGCTCCAGCGGCGATACTTGAGGCCGTGGATGAGATCGTCGTCGAGGCCGGCGGCCCGTTGCGGGGCACCGTCACCGCAGGCGGGGCCAAGAATTCGGCCCTCAAGCTGATGGCAGCCTGCCTGCTCGCCGAGGGGTGCACCGTGCTCTCCAACGTCCCGCGGATCTCGGACGTGGACACCATGGCCGAGGTGCTGCGGGCCATGGGGGCCCGGGTCGAGCGCCTCGACAACGGGGATGTGCGCGTCACCACCCCGCCGGAGGCGGAGTTGGCACCGTCGGGGCCGTACGAGCTTTTCGAGAAGATGCGGGCCTCCGTCGTCGTCCTCGGACTCCTCCTGGCCCGCTGCGGGTCGGTGCGGGTGCCCCTGCCGGGCGGCGACGACTTCGGTGAGCGTCCCATCGACTTCCACCTCAGCGGCCTCGGCGCCATGGGCGCCCATTTCGAGTCCTCCCACGGCGAGGTGCGGGGGACGGTGCCGGGCGGACGCCTGGTGGGCACGCGGATCGTCCTGGAGTACCCGAGCCATACGGCGACGGACAACCTCTTGATGGCGGCCGTCCTCGCCAAGGGCACGACGGTCATTGAGAACGCGGCGAAGGAGCCCGAGGTCGCCGACCTGGCCTCCATGCTCTGCGACATGGGTGCCGTCGTGCGCGGTGCCGGGACCTCGCGGATTGAGGTCGAGGGCGTGGAGTCGCTCCGGCCCACCCGCCATGCGGTGATTCCCGATCGGGTGGTCGCGGCGACGTACGTGGCGGCCGTGGGCATGGCGGGCGGCGAGGTCACCATCGCCGACGCCCGGCCCGAGCACATGGAGATGCTGTTGCGCAAGGTGCAGCAGATGGGCGTCCACACCGAGATGAGCCCCTCGGGCCTGCGGGCGAGCGCTCCCGAGCGCCTGGCGGCGGCCGACGTGGCCACGCTCCCGTATCCCGGCGTGGCGACCGACTACAGCCCCCTGCTCGTCGCCATGCTCACGGTGTCCGACGGCGTCGGGATCCTCACCGAGAACCTGTTCTCCGGGCGGTTCCGCTACGTGGAGGAATTGCGGCGGATGGGCGCCGACATCCGGACTGAAGGCCACCACGCGGTCGTGCGCGGGGTGCCCCGCCTGTCGGGTGCCCCGGTCCGCGCCCCGGACATCCGGGCGGGGGTGGCGCTGGTGCTGGCCGGACTGGTGGCGGAAGGCGAGACCGTCGTGAGCGGCGGGCACCACATCGACCGCGGCTACGAGGACCTCGCCGGAGCGCTGCGCTCCCTGGGCGCCCGGGTGACCCGCCGGTGAGCGCGCTACCGGTCGATCCGGACGCGCTGCTCGACCGCGCCCGTGACGGTGACCGCGTCGCGCTGGCCCGCCTGCTCTCGTACGTCGAGCGCGGCGGCGTGACCGCGACGGCGGTGGCGCACATCGCCTACCGATCCGACGTCCCGTACTCGGTCGGACTGACCGGTGCCCCCGGCGCGGGCAAGTCCACGCTGACCGACGGGCTCATCACCGCCGTCCGCGGGGGGTGGCCGGCGGGCGCCGCCATCGACCAGGTCGCCGTGCTGGCCGTTGATCCGACGTCACCGTTCAGCGGCGGCGCCATCCTCGGCGACCGGGTCCGCATGGGCCAGCACGCACTGGACCCGACCGTCTTCATCCGGTCGATGGCCACCCGGGGACACCTCGGCGGACTCTCCCTGGCCGTGCCCGACGCCATCCGTCTGCTCGGTGCGGCGGGGCTCGGCCTGGTCATCGTCGAGACCGTCGGCGTCGGCCAGATGGAGGTGGACATCGCCTCCGCCGCCGACACGACGGTCGTGGTCGTGACGCCCGGTTGGGGTGACTCCATGCAGGCGAGCAAGGCCGGGCTGCTCGAGGTGGCCGACGTGTTCGTCATCAACAAGGCGGACCGGCCCGGGGTCCGAGAGGCGCGGCGCGACCTGGAGCAGATGCTCGACCTGGCCCGCCCGGGTGCCTGGCGACCGCAGATCGTCGAGACCACGGCCACTGCCGCTGAAGGGGTCGCCGAGCTGTGGGAGGCGGTGGCCCGTCACCGCGACCACCTGACCGGCTCGGGCCAGCTGGCGGTGCGGCGGGCCGACAGGGTGGCCCAGGAATTGCGCCGGGTGTTGCTGGCGCGCACCGAGGTCCGGGTCGACGAGCTGGTGGCGGGCGAGGAGTTCAACACCGCGGTGAAGGCCCTCGCGGCCGGCGAGCTCGATCCGTACGAGGCCGCGGAAGGCCTGCTGGGCGGATGAGCCACGACGCGTGGCTTCCGGTACGGTGCGGCCATGCCTGAGACCTTCGTCACGGTCGAGCGGCGTCCCGACGACGTCGCCCTCGTCCGGCTGGACCGGCCGAAGGCGAACGCCCTCTCCGCAGCCGTACTGGCGCAGGTCCACGACGCCGCGGCCGCCCTGCACCATGAGCCCCCGGGCGCCGTCGTCCTGTGGGGCGGGCGGCGGATTTTCGCCGCCGGGGCGGACATCGTCGAGCTGGGTGACAGCGGGGCGGGCGCCGTGGGCGCCAGCTTCGCCGCCGCGCTCGGTGCCGTGGCCTCGGTTCCCCGCGCCACCATCGCCGCCGTCAACGGCTACGCCCTCGGCGGCGGGCTCGAACTGGCCTTGGCCTGCGATTTCCGCATCTGCGCCGACGATGCCCGCCTCGGGCTGCCCGAAGTGCTGCTCGGCGTCGTCCCCGGCGGCGGGGGCACCCAGCGCCTGCCGCGGCTCATCGGGTCCTCGCGCGCCAAGGAGTTGATCTTCACCGGGCGCCAGGTCCCGGCCGACGAGGCCTTGGCGATCGGGTTGGTGGATCGTGTCGTTGCGCCCGACGACGTCCTCGACGCCGCACTGGCCTGGGCGGCGGAGCTCGCGTCCGGCGCGGTGGTCGCCCAGGGGCTGGCCAAGGCGGCGATCGACGGGGGACTACAGACGAGCCTGGCCGAGGGGCTGGCGCTCGAGCAGGAGGCATTCCTCGCCGTCGCCGGCACGGAGGACGCGGCCCGTGGCCTCACCTCCTTCCGGGAGCACGGCGCCGGCAAGGCGACCTTCGTCGGGCGGTGAGGTCGTGAGCTCGCCACCCATACCCGTCAGCCACGGCGAGGGCGCGTTCGACCCGTCGGTCCGCTGGTTCCAGCACGCCGTCTTCTACGAGGTGCTCATCCGGGGCTATCACGACGCCAACAACGACGGCACCGGAGACCTGCGCGGCTTGCGCGAAAAGCTCGACTACATGGAGTGGTTGGGGGTGGATTGCATCTGGATGCTGCCCTTCTACCCCTCGCCCTTCCGCGACGGCGGGTACGACATCAGCGACTTCTTCAACGTGCATCCGGACTACGGCAGCATCAGCGATCTGGTGGCCTTCCTCGAAGACGCCCATCGCCGCGGCATCCGCGTGATCGCCGACCTCGTGATGAACCACACCAGCGACGAGCATCCCTGGTTCGTGGAGTCGCGTTCGTCGCGGGACAACGCCAAGGCCGACTGGTACGTCTGGAACGACGACGACCAGAAATGGCCGGATGCACGCGTGGTGTTCACGGACGTGGAGCGCTCGAATTGGACGTGGGACGACACGCGGCAGCAGTACTACTGGCACCGCTTCTACCACCACCAGCCCGATCTGAACTACGACAACCCCGAGGTCGCCGACACCATGATCGACCTCGTCCGTTTCTGGCTCGATCTCGGCTTCGACGGTTTCCGGCTCGACGCCGTCCCCTACCTCTACCAGCGGGACGGGACCTCGGGCGAGCACTTGCCCGAGACGCACTCGTTCATCAAGCGCATCCGCAAGCAGATCGACGCCGACTACCCGGGCCGGATTCTGCTGGCGGAGGCCAACGGCTGGCCCAGTGACGTCGCCGACTACTTCGGCGACGGCGACGAATGTCACCTGTGCTTCCACTTCCCCCTCATGCCGCGGCTGTTCATGGCCGTCCGGCGGGAGCAGCGTTATCCGATCACCGAGATCCTGGCCCAGACGCCCGTCATCGACGACGCCTGTCAGTGGGCCATCTTCCTGCGCAACCACGACGAGCTCACCCTGGAGCAGGTGAGCGACGAGGAGCGGGACTACCTCATGTCGGAGTACGCCAAGGACCCGCGGATGAAGCGCCACATGGGCATCGGACGCCGCCTCGCACCGCTCCTCGACAACGACCGGCGTACGGCCGAGTTGCTGTACGCCCTGATCCTGTCCCTTCCGGGCAGCCCGGTCATCTACTACGGCGACGAGCTGCTGATGGGTGACAACATCTACCTCGGTGACAGGGACTCCGTGCGCACACCGATGCAGTGGTCGCCCGACCGCAACGGTGGGTTCTCACAGGCCGATTTCGCCCAGCTCTACCTTCCGCCTCTCATGGATCCCGTGTACGGGTTCAGCGCGCTCAACGTCGAGGCCCAGCTCCGCACCCAGGGATCGTTCCTCCACTGGCTGCGCCGCATGCTGACCGAGCGGCGCGCCCTCCCGGTCATGGGCGTGGGCGCCATGGAGGTGCTGCCCTGTGCCAACCCCTCCATCCTCGCCTACATGCGGTCGGGCGAGGTGGCCGACATCCTGACCGGTTCCACCTCGACGGGCCCCTCGGTGAGCCCGGCAGCCGGCGGCGCCCTCGACTGGGGGCATTCCACCGTGCTGGCCCGCACCGTGCCGGCCGGGAACGAGAGTGAGGACGACGAGGTGGTGCACAGGCATCAGGCGGTCCTGTGCGTGCACAACCTCAGCCGCTTCGCCCAGCCGGCCGAGCTGGCCTTGGCCAAATGGGCGGGAGCGACGCCCTACGAGGTGCTGGGGCGGGTGCCCTTCCCGATGATCACCGAGGAGCCCTACACCGTGACCTTGCCGCCGTACGGATTCCTCTGGTTCGACCTGGCGCTGGAGGAGAGGCCTCCGGAATGACCCCGGAGCGCGACCAGGCTCTGCGCACGCTGGTGGGGGCGTGGCTCGGATTGCGCCGGATCGCGCCGGAGGGACGCATCGACATTGCGCGCTACGAGGTGCTGCGGGCTGGCCGTCCGGGCCTGATCGACCTCGAAGCCCGGATCGGCGACCGCCGTGCCCACGTGGTGGTCGGACTGCGCGGCGTCGCCGACGAACCGCATTTCCTGCGAGCGGGCGAAGAGGCGGCACTGGGGCTGCTCGACGACGAGGACGGGCTGGCGGTCTGCGCGGACGCGCTGCGTGACGCGCAGTTCGCCGGCCTGCTGTTGGCCAGCGTGCGCGGTGTCGAGACCCGGCCCGGGCCCGTCGCCGTCCTCCGCGACGACGACGACGCCACGGCGCTCGACTGCGGAGACCGCGGGGATCTCACGGTCTTCCCCTGGCCGAGCGACTCGCCCCGGCCCGACGTCGACCTCATGGTGGCGCTGGAGGAGTCCGGCTTCAACCATGTCGCGGCACCGCTCGTGCGTTGGGTGCGGGAGGGGCGGGATCTCGGCGTGGTGCAGGAGCCGCTCGCCGACCGCTCGGCCGGGTGGGCGCTGGCACTGACCTCGCTCCGTGACTTCTACGCCTCGAGGGGATCCCCCGAGGCGGCCGGCGCCGACTTCGGGGCCGAGGCGAGGGCGCTCGGCACCATGACCGCACGCATGCACCTCGCGCTCGACAGGGCCTTCGGGCGGGAGCATGCACCGGTGGTCGACTGGGTCGACGAGGCCGAGCGGGCCATCGGCGAGTCGGACGCCACGCTGCTCGAGGCGCCGGGAGTCACCGACCTGGTGAAGTGGCTGCGTGAGTCGGAGGCCCGCCTTCCGGTCATCCGCACCCACGGCGACTTCCATCTCGGTCGGACCGCCCGCACGGACCAGGGCTGGGTGGTGAGCGATTGCTCCCCGGGAGGTGTCGTTGCCCCGGGCGCGAGCGTCACCCGCCGGTCGCCGCTGGGCGACGTGGCCGACCTGCTCTGGTCTCTGCACCAAGCCAGCACGGTGGCCGCAGCCGAGCGGGACCCCACCGGGAGGCTCGGGCTGGCGGCGCTCGGCCACGCCTGGGAGATGCGCAACCGTCGCGCCTTCGTGGCTGGCTACCTGGGCACGGCGGGCATCGGGGGGCTGGTCGGTCCCGACAGAGATCTGGTGCGGCGGCTGGTGTCCTTCCTGGAGCTGGCCCGCTCCGTGCGGGACGATCCAGCCTCGACTTAGACCGCCAGCGCGGAGACCTTGAGTGTCTCCGCCGCCTCCTCGGGCGAGATCACGTTGATCGCCACGCCGGTCCCGAGTTCGAAGCCGGCCGTCGTCGTGGCCTTCGGCCAAATGTGGGCGTGCCAGTGATAGGGCTCGCCCACCCGGTACGGGGCGGAGTGGAAGACGATGTTGTAGGCGACGTCGCCTACGGACTCGGCCAGCCGCTGCAGTGAACGGCGGATGGCCTCGCCCACGGCCACCAGGTCCTCCGTCGGGCTGCGGTGGAGGTGGGGGTTGTGCTCCCGTGGGATGACGAGCATCTCGTAGGGCACCGCGCTCCAGAAGGGGCAGACGACGACGACCCGGTCGTCGGCGTAGATCACCCGCTGGGTCGAGTCCTCCTCCGCCTCGATGGTGGTGCAGAGGAGGCAGGAACCGACGAACCGCGCGAAGCGGGCCTGCTCCTCGGCCAGCTCGCGGTGGAATGAACGACATCCCGAGCAGTTGGCCGTGCGGATGCTCGACCGACGCTCCGGCTTCGCGGCCGGAGTTGACGATGGCCTGTGTGTAGCGGAGGTTGGGCTGCGAGGCGTGCTCCTCGAGGCGGTCGCGCAGCGCCGCCATCACGAGCTCGACCTGCTCCCGGCTCAGCTGGCCCAGGGTGGCCTCGTGTTCGGGGGAGAAGATGAGGATCTCATGGATGCCGCCGGCGGAGGCCTGGGTGAAGACCGGGCCGCGGTTGGCCACCACGAAGGGCTCGTCGCCTTCGAAGGCCGGATAGAGGTTCGGCACGACCCGGACGAGCCAATGGCCGGTGGGTCCGTAGGTCTCGAGGGCGGGCGGGGTGTCCTCCTCGTTGCCCGGGCAGAACGGGCAGGGGCGGTCGAGACCGTCCGGCACCCACGGCGTGCGGGTGACGAAGGAGTACGGCCGCTCGGAGCGGCCCGGGCTCACCACGACCCAACGGCCCGACAACGGATCGAGGCGCAACTGGTTCATCGGTCCACTCTCTCGGGCGCACCCCGGCCTGTAGACATCGAATTTGACCTCATCCTCATTCCTCCACCTCTACGGTACAGGTTCCGCCCCCCGCCAAAACGCCACCGTCGCGCAACCGTCACCCGGCTCCCGCCGGCATGGGAGAACATGTCGGCCATGCACCATCAGCCCGACGGCGCCGCCTTCGACATCGTGCTGCTGCTCCACGTGGCCTGCGTGGTGGTGGGGCTCGTCACGGCGGCGACGGCCGCCGCCACGGCGAACCGGCTCCGCCGTCTCCTGGGCTCGACCCTGCCCCTGCCCGAGACCCTGTTGCGCTACTTCCGCCCGGGGGTCAACTGGGCCGGGCGGATCGTGTACGGCATCCCGGTGTTCGGCTTCGCGCTGGTCGCCATGAGCCAGGGGGCCTACGCACTCGGTCAGGGGTGGGTGTTGGGGGGACTCGCCATCTTCGCCGCCATCGCCCTCATCGGGGAGGGGGTGCTGTGGCCGGCCGAACAGCGGGTCCTGGCCGCCCTCGCGAGCGGCGACGCCGGCGCCGCACCCTCCCGCGATCCACTCGATCACGAGGCTGCCACCATGGCCCGGGCGGCGGTGACGGTGCTCGTGCTCTTGGTGGCCGGAACCGTCCTGATGCTCGCGCAGCCTTGAACAAAGGAACGGGACCCCCGCAAGGGCCCCGTTCCTTCAGCGCTCATCTGTGGCCCGGTGCGGCGGCCCGGAGGTCGTTCAGCCGCAACCCCGCCCACCGCCGACCGGTGGCGGCTCGGTGTACCCGCCGCCGCCCCCGCCGCCGCTCCCGCCGCCGCCCCCGCCGCCGCCCCCGCCGCCGCCCCCGCCGCAGTTGGAGATCTTGACGGAGCTCGAGGTGCTGGCCGACTGGTAGTACCCGTTCCCGGCGTAGCTGACCGTGACCGTCACGGACCCGGCGACCTGACTCACCGATGCGATGGAGCACGAGGCCATGCCGGACGAGTTCGTCGTTGCCGTGCAGGCCTGGCTGGTCCTGCCGGTCCCCAGCGTCAGGGTGAGGCTCTGGCCGCTCAGCGGAGTGCCGTTGCTCGTCAGCGTGGAGGACAGGGTCACCGACGAGCCGTTGGTGGCCGTCGTCGCCCCCGTGTAGGTGACGGTCGTGTTGGCCGGGGTCACCACGAAGTTGTTGTGGCCACTACTCGAGAGCAGCTGGGGCGACGTGGTGGTGTTCCCGGCGAACGTGCCGGTGACGGGGTACGTACCCGACGACTGGTTCGGCGTGATGGAGCACGACGCCTTGCCGGACGAGTTCGTCGTGGCGGTGCAGGACTGGGTCCCGTTGAGCGTCAGCGTCACGGTCTGCCCGCTGATCCCCTGGCCCGTCACCTGATTCGTCAGTGTGCCGCTCACGGTCGTGGGCGATCCGATCGGCCCCGTCACGGCGCTCACCGAGAGCGATGTCGGCGTCGTCACCGTGATCGACTGGGAGGTGCTTGTGCTCGAGTAGTCGGTGTTGCCGCCGTAGGTCACGGTGACGGGCAGCGGGCTCGCGCTCTGGTTGAACATGCAGATGGTGCAGCTCACGACGCCGGCCGAGTTGGTCGTGCCACTGCACTTCTGGGCGGAACTCCCCGTCCCCACCGTGAAGGTCACCGTCTGCCCGGGCAGAGGCGCCCCGTTCCCGGTCAGCGTCGCCGAGAGGACCGGGGACTTCCCGCTCGTGATCGACGTGCTGCCGGTGTAGGTGATGGTGGTTGGCGCCTTGTTCTCCACGAAGGTGCTCGTCCCTGTGCTGGAGAGCAGGACGGGCGTCGATGAGGTGTCACCGCCGAACGACCCCGTGATCTTGTAGCTGCCACCGGGCTCCGTCGGGGTCACGGTGCAGGACGCGACGCCGCTTGCATTCGTCGTGGCCGTGCACGACTGTGTGCCGTTCACCGTCAGGGTGACGGGCTCCCCGGGCACCGGGACGCCCGTGTAGCTGTTGACCAGCGTGCCGGACACCGTGCCCGGCGTGTTGTAGGTGCCAGTGCCGGGGCTCACGGTGAGCGTGGTGCCTTCGGGCAGGTTGACCGTCGAGGTGGCGGTCGAGGTCTGGTAGTCGGTGTTCCCGGCGTAGGTGTCCTGCACGGGAATGGGGCCTTGCGGCTGTCCCGTGACGTTGATCACACACGACGCCGCTCCGGTTGCCGTGGTGACGGCGGTGCAGGTCTGCGTCGTCGACCCACTCCCCAAGGTGAAGGTCACCGTCTGGCCGCTCACCGGGCTGTTGGCGTCATTGGTCAGAACGCCCGAGACGGTCAGCGGCTGTCCGTTCTGTGCCACGGTCCCTCCGGTGTAGGTGAGGTTCGTCGTGTCCAGCGTCACGATGAAGCTGGCCGAGCCGCCCGACGGGATGAGCTGCAGGGGCAGCGTCGAGTCGCCCGAGAAGGTACCGGTCAGCTGGTAAGTCGCAGCCGGTTCACCGGGGGTGATGGAGCACGAAGCGGTCCCGGTGGCGTCCGTGGTGCCCGTGCAGGTCTCGGAGTTGTCGAGCTGGAAGGTCACGGGCTCGCCCGAAATCGGCGCATTCGTGTTGGTGTCGGTGAGCACACCGGAGACCGTCACGGAGTCCGAGTAGTTGCTGGTCGCCGCGTTGACGGTCAGCGTCGTGGGCTCGGTGACCGTGATCGGGGTCGTCACCGTGACCGGCGTGTCGTACGAATCGCCCGCGAAGGTCGACGTCACGGTCTCTGCCGTTTGCGTCTGGTCCACCGTGGGGATGGTGCAGCTCACGGTCCCGTCGAGGGCCGTGGTGCCGCTGCAGGACTGTTCGGTCGTGCCGGAGCCGATGGTGAAGGTGACGACCTTGGCGGGCAGCGGTGTGTCTGACGTCGGAGCGTCCGTGGTCAGCGTTCCCGAAAGGGTGGTCGGTTGGCCGTTGACGGCCGTGGTGGCACCGGTGTAGGTGAGGCCACTCGTGTCGGGGTTCACGGTGAAGGTGCTTGTCGAGCTGTTCGACCCGATGGGAGTCGACGTCGTCGTGTCACCGGGGAAGGACGCGGTGAGCGTGTAGCTGCTCGACGGCTCGCTGGCCGTGATGTCGCACGTTGCTGTGCCTGTGGAGTCGGTGTTCGCCGTGCAGGTCTCTGATCCGTTCAACGTGAAGGTGACCGGCTCGTCGACGATCGGTGTGCCCGTGCTGGGATTCGTGAGCACCGCCGAGACCGGCGTCGGCGTCGAGAAGTTGCCGGTCACCGGCTGCACGGTCAGCGTGGAGGGTGCGGTCGTCGGAGTGGTCGCGGGCGCACCCACCTCGATCTGGTCGTCGACGGAGAGGCCGTACAACGCGCCCGAGTGGGTGTCGATCTGCTGCAGCACCGAGCCCGAGGCGGTGTCCACCTTCCAGATGTCGCCAGAGGTCGAGTCACCAGTCCAGAACGAGAGCCCGTCGGGGTCGAGGCTGATGGCGAACAAGGAGCCCTGGCAGCCCGGCAGCGAGGCGCAGGTGTAGGTCTGCACCACGTTGCCGTTCTGGTCGAGAAGGATGTCCGCATTCGAATCCGAGACCAGCACGTCGCCGTCGGGCAGTATCTGGAGTTCGAACGCTTGCACTGGCAGGCCCGTCGAGGGATCGCCGGTAGGGAACGACTGCAGGTTGAAGTTGGGGAGCTGCTGGTTGGTGCACATGTTGTAGCGCAGGATGTCGGAGCCCTCGGTCGTGTAATAGACGGTGCAGTCGTCCGGAGCGAGCGCGATCCAGTCGTCGCCGGTGAGCTCGGTGGCCAATGGCCCGATGTTCTGAATGAACTGGCCGGTCTTGGAGAACTCCGCGATGTAGGGCGTGGCCTGCTGGCCAACGTAGAGGTTGCCCTTGCTGTCGAAGGCGAGCGAGAGCGGGTTCTGGAGGCCGCTGGCGAAGACGCCGTCCAGTGTGCCGTCGGGCGCGTACTCGCTGACGTCACCCGCGTAGTCGTCGGTCACGTAGAGATTGCCGGAGGAGTCGAATGCGCTGCCGGCCGTGTAGGGCTCGGACTGGCCGTCGTTGAGGGTCTCGAGCAGCGGATCTCCCGTGCCCTGGCTGTAGACGTTGACCGCGGAGTTCCCCACGGACGCAAAGACCTGGCCGGACGTGAACTGCGTCGTCGCGCCCGCGGGCTTCGGGGACCCGAGCAGAATCCCGATGGAGCCGATGACGAGGACGACCGCGACCAGAAGTGCCGTGCGACGCCGGCCGGCGCCGTGTGCAACCCATGGGCTCCCCGCGTGCTCCAGCGTTTCGCTCCGCGTGTGGTCACCCGCTGACACTCGAGCAATCGACAGTCTCATGTACGCCCCCTCAGGTGCATGTGGTCCGGCTGCAGCGATCAATCAGGCAGACGTCTGCAGTTCGGATGCTGCGGTTTCAGGGCGGGCGTGTCTGGACCGACCGTCTCCGTGCACCGTCACGCGTGCGTCGTGCTTTCATGAAATATGCGTTGTCGCAAGGAGGCTCGTAAGGGACAAAAGGACCACTTGGCGCGGCGGTGATCACAATTGACTCGTCGTTGTCGGCTGACGGGTGCTGCTGACGGGGTTGCAGGTCGTTCCGTGAACGCGCTGTCCCCTCTCCGGCTTCCAGGGACGCGGTCCTACGCGGCCACATACGGCGAGTCGAGGTGTTAACACCTGGTGGTGGGTGTTTACACCTCGGTGGCGGCTGTCACGGTTGCCCGCGCGTTGTCGATATCGCCTGTCCGAACCAGCCCGAGAAGAGGACCATCGAGGAGGGCCGCCCAGTCCACCGAGTCACTGCGTCTCCCGGCCTCCTTCAGCCGCTCCCGTGCCTCGCCGAGAAGCTCGGCGAGAACCCCCAGACCGTCTCCGCACTCGACCGCCAACCGCGTTCGCAGCCATGAGGCCAGCGCGGGGCTCAGCCCGCCGGTGGACACGGCCACGGTGACTGCCCCGTCCCGATGGACGGCAGGCAAAATAAACGAGGAGTGCTCGGGATCGTCGGCGCTATTGACCCAGACGCCTGCGGCCTCGGCATCCGCATACACGGTCCCGTCAACCTCGGGAACGCCCGTCGCGGTCACCACGAGACGAAAGTCCGAGGCGTCGCCCACCGCATACTCCCGGCGCTCGACGGTGCGCAGCAATGACGCCAGAGCCTCCATCTCCTCACTCAGCGCCGGTGCGATGACGGCCACCACGGCTCCGCACTCGAGCAGGGTGCGGGCCTTCCGGGCGGCCACCGTGCCGCCCCCCACGACAAGACAGGGACGGCCCGAGACCTCGAGCGATACGGGATAGAAGGGTGAAGGAGCCAGGGGCTCAGTCATGGAGCAGCGGAGGTCCGACCATGCCGGCAGCGATGGTGGCAAACGTGAGATCGTCGATGAGCACGAAGCTGCCGGTGATGCGGTCGGCTTCGTAGGGATCGACAGCCAGCGGAGTGGCCGTGCGCAACCGCACGACACCGATGTCGTTTTCCCGCAGTTCTGTGGCGTCGACCACCCTCAGGCTGTTGACGTCGAAAATGCCGGTCACCGATTCCACGACGACAGGGGTGACCCGGGTGGTGTGCTTGATGCGGAGGCGGTCCCCCGCTGCGAGGGGTCGGTCCTGGAACCAGCACACGGTGGCCTCGAAGGTGTCGGTGACGAGAGGCGCCCCCTCGGCGGCGGCGATGAGGTCGCCCCTTGAGACATCGATGTCGTCGGCCAGTCGAACCGAAACGGAAAGGCCGATTTCGGCCCTTTGGAGGGCCCCGTCCGCCGTCTCGATGGCCCGGATGGTCGACTGTGCGCCCTGCGGGAGCACGACGACCGGGTCGCCGACGCGAAAGGCTCCGCCGTTGACCATGCCGGCATAATTGCGGCCGCCTCCGGGTTGGCGGAGCACCCATTGCACGGGCAGTCGGGCGCCGCTTCCTCGACTGACGCCGTGTTGGGCTGCCCACCCACCGGCGCGCGCCGACTCGAGCGCATCGAGCACGGTCGGGCCGTCGTACCACGGTGCGGCCTCCGAACGCACGACCACGTTGTCACCGTGCAGGGCTGCAATAGGGATCACGGTGCACGACGAGATTCCGAGCCGGTGGGCCAATGCATCCATTTCGTCGGCGATGCGTTGGTAGGCGGATCTGTCCCAGTCGACGAGATCCATCTTGTTGGCGCAGACGACGAGCTGATCGACTCCGAGAAGTGCCGCGATGCAGATGTGGCGACGGGACTGCTCACGCAGGCCGGATGTGGCGTCGACCAGAACCAGGGCGAGGTCGGCCGTCGATGCACCGGTGGCCATGTTCCGGGTGTACTGGATGTGTCCGGGACAGTCGGCGATGACGAATTTGCGGTGCGGCGTGGCGGCGTACCGGTAGGCCACATCGATGGTGATGCCCTGCTCGCGCTCGGCGCGGAGACCGTCAGTGACAAAGGAGAGGTCGACCTCCCCAAGTCCGCGCCGCTCCGACGCTGTTTCGATGGCTGTCAGCTGGTCGTCGAACAGCTGACGCGTATCGAACAGAAGGCGACCGATGAGTGTGCTCTTCCCGTCGTCCACCGACCCGATCGTGGCGAAGCGGAGGAGATCCATTGTGTCGACGCCAAGCTCGGGACCGCCGGCCGGCGGCGAGCCGGGCAACGTGGTCATGGGTCTAGAAGTACCCCTCGCGCTTGCGATCTTCCATGGAGGTCTCGGAAAATCGATCGTCAGCACGGGTCGCCCCGCGTTCGGAGATCCTCGACGCCGAGACCTCACG
Organism: uncultured Acidimicrobiaceae bacterium; assembly: GCA_963843365.1. Classification (GTDB taxonomy): domain Bacteria; phylum Actinomycetota; class Acidimicrobiia; order Acidimicrobiales; family RAAP-2; genus Bog-473. The sequence goes on from CAWJKG010000003.1 coordinate 14,974, forward strand.
GATGATCTCCTCGACCGTCTCGGCCGAGGACCGGACGGCCCCCGTGCACGTGGCGTCGCCGACGGTGCGGAAGCGGACCGTCTCCTTGCGCGCTTCTTCCCCGCGCTCCGGGACTACCCACTCGCTGATCGCCAGGAGCATGCCGTCACGCTCGAGGACCTCACGTTCGTGCGCGTAGTAGATGGAGGGCAGCTCGATGTGCTCTCGCCAGATGTACTGCCAGATGTCGAGCTCGGTCCAATCCGACAGCGGGAACGCGCGCAGGTGCTCACCAGGCCGGACACTGCCTTGGTACAGCTGCCAGAGTTCAGGACGCTGGGCCTTGGGGTCCCACTGTCCAAACGAGTCGCGGAAGGAGAGAACCCGCTCCTTGGCCCTGGCCTTGTCCTCGTCTCGCCGCGCGCCGCCGAACGCGGCGTCGAACCCGTGGAGGTTGATGGCGTCGAGCAGCGTTGTCGTCTGCAGCCTGTTGCGGGAGGCGACGGGCCCGGGGTCCGCCACCCGTCCCTGGTCGATGGAGTCCTGCACGCGCGCGACGATGAGGCGGGCACCTTCGGCCTCCACTTGCGCGTCCCGGTAGTCGAGCACCTCCGCGAAATTGTGGCCCGTGTCCACGTGGAGCACCGGGAACGGGATCTTCCCGGGCTTGAACGCCTTGGCGGCCAAATGCAACAGGACGGCCGAATCCTTCCCCCCGCTGAAGAGAAGGACAGGACGCTCCGACTCTGCGGCCACCTCGCGGATGATGAAGATGGCCAGCGACTCCAGGAGGTCGAGGTGTCCGAGGGGTCGCTCAACCGGCCTGACGAGGCTGGTCACCGACCCACCGGGCCCGGCCGCGCGGGCGTCGGCTGCGGGTTCCTCCTCGGAGGAGCGGAAGGCGGTGGCGGAGTCCATGGAGCCTCTCAAATCATGACCATTTTGGTCATGTATACTAGAGCCTGCATTCGGACGGGCGTCAAGCTCCGGCGGCGCGCCCTCGGAACGGCCCCGACGTCCTGCGGGGAAGGTGAGGATTCTGTGGCCGAGATCAGCGTGAGCGACCAGCAGTTGACCAGCGAGGAGCTCGCCGTGGCCAACCGCGACTTCGAGTCGGCTCCGGCCAGCGCAGTCATCAGGTGGGCGATCAAGAACTTCGGCGATGCGCTGGTCCTGGCCGCCTCGTTCGAGGACGTCGTGCTCATCGATCTGGTGACGAAGGTGGCACCGGACGTTGAAGTCGTCTTCTTGGACACGGAGGCACACTTTCCCGAGACGCTGACCTTCGTCGAGGATATGCGTGCTCGTTACGGACTCAATCTCACCGTGACGAAGCCGGGGCCAGAGGCCGCTGCGTACCCGTGCGGCTCCGACCAGTGCTGCCAGTTCCGCAAGGTGGAGCCTCTTCGCCGTGCGCTCGCCGGCAAGCGGGCCTGGTTGACCTCCCTCAAGCGTACGGACGGCCCCACCCGCGCCGAGGCGCCGATCGTAAGCTGGGACGCCGGCTTCGGGCTGGTCAAGGTCAACCCATTGGCGACCTGGACCGCAGATGACATTGCGTCCTATCTCGCCGACCACGACCTGCCCGCGCACCCACTCGTTGCCCAGGGATACCGCTCCATCGGATGTGCTCCGACGACGCGTCCGGTAGCCGAGGGCGAGGACGCGGCGGGCGGGCAGATGGGCAGGTGCGGACAAGTCCGAGTGCGGCCTGCACGTCTAGTGCCCCGCGACCTCGACAATCCCTATGGGATGGAGTTCCGCGGACGTCGTGATCGCGGGCTCAAGTTCATCAGGCCCTATCGCAACATCGGCGAGCTCAATCCCGTTGAGCAGATCAAGCTGTCCCGTCATCCGTTCGAGGTGGCCCAGGCGGTCATTGAGACCTACTCGAAGAAGGGCGCCAGCTCCATCAACGATGTGCCTGGAGAGGCGGAACGCCTGAAGTGGGTGGGGATGTACCCCCAACGCCAGGGCGGTGATGCCTTCATGATGCGGATCAAGGTCCCGGGGGGTGTGCTCACCGCGGCCCAGGTTCGTGAGATCGGCATCGCGGCCGATGCGTTCGCCGAGGGGCCCGATGAGAGCCCGGTTTTCGGCAATCGATACGCCGATCTCACCACGAGGCAGGACATTCAACTTCACTGGATTCGAATTGCCGACGTCCCCCGCATTTGGCAGCGCTTCTGGGATGTCGGCCTGACCACAGTCCAGGCGTGCGGTGATTCGGCGCGCAATGTGTGTTCCTGCCCGGTCTCGGGCATCGATCAGAGAGAGGTCGTGCCCGCTTACCCGGTGGCTGAGGCCATCTCGGCGTTCTTCACCGGCAACCGGGAGTACGCCAACCTGCCGCGCAAGTTCAAGATCGCGGTCACGGGCTGCACGGAGGACTGTGCCCGCGTCGAAATCAACGACATCGGTCTGTGGCCGGCCGAGCATCCGGATGGCACGGTCGGCTTCAACGTGCTCATCGGCGGCGGTCTCTCGGACGGCGAGCGCATGGCCTCTGACGTCGACGTCTTTATTCGGCCTGATCAGGCCGTCGAACTCTGCCGGGGAGTGGCCCAGCTCTTCGGAGAACTGGGCAATCGGGAGAACCGTGGCCTGGCTCGCATGCGCTACCTGGCGGAAGAGCTGGGTCCGGAGGGGTTCCGCTCAGCTCTCGACGAGCGCACGGCGTTCGCGTTGGAACAGGCCGGTCGGGAGCTGACGAGTGCCTTCCGCGGCGACCATGTCGGTGTGCACCCACAGAAGCAGCCCGGTCTGGTCTATGTGGGGTGCTCGGTCCCGGTCGGTCGCATGCACGGAATCGACCTGGTTGAACTGGCCCGATTGGCCGAGACGTACGGCGATGGCGGGGTACGCATCGGTATCGACCAGAATTTCATTCTGTCGGGCGTTCCGGAGGACCGACTCGACGATCTGCTCGCGGAACCCCTCATGGAGACGTATTCACCCTTTCCGGGACCGTTCGAGCGTGGCGTGGTCGCATGCACGGGATCGGAGTTCTGCCGCTTCGCGGTCGTCGAGACCAAGGAACGCGCCGTCAAGTGGGCGCGTGCGCTCGACGCCCAGTTCGCGTCGGCGGAGGCCGGGCAAGGGCCCACCGGCGACGCCGGGGTCATCCGGATGCACTTCTCCGGCTGCTCGGCCTCGTGCGCCCAGCCCCAGATCGCCGACATCGGGTTTCGTGGGGATATCGCACACATCGATGAGCACATTGAGGAAGCGGTCGACATCGGGCTGGGTGGTTCGCTCGGACCGGATGCCGCGTTCATCGACTGGGTGGAGGGCGCCATGCCGGTCGAGCGCGTGCCTGACGCACTCTCGCGCCTGGTGGTCTGCTACCGCGAGGAGCGTCGGCCCGGTGAGAGCTTCCATCTGTGGTCGCGGCGTCAGAGCTCCGAGGAGCTCCGGTCCATCCTGGCGGGGGCGGCCAAGGCGGTGACCTCGTGAAGCGCTACCGGATCCGCGAGCAGATGAACGGGATCACCGAACCGCCCGGGAAGGTGTGGTTCTGGGAATTGGAGGCCGGCGTCATTCACGCCGACCGGTGCATTCAGTGCGGCACCTGTGTCGCGGTGTGCCCTTCCAATTCCATCGGGATCGACGAGGACACCGACCTGCCGGAGCTGGTCAAGATGTGCACCGGCTGCTCTCTGTGTTGGGACTTCTGCCCCCGGGGTGGTCTGCGTTACGAGGCGCTCTGGCCGCCCTCTGCGCCGGTATCGGGTGAAGATGCCGAGGTACAGCCGGCGCAGGTGCGGTCGGATTCGTCGGACACGTATTGGAAGATCAGCGGGGGGCCACCGGCCGAGGGCCTGGGCGCGGTCGTCGAGTCGTACGCGGTGCGAGCGGGCGCGCTCATCGATGACGCGCAGGACGGAGGCGCCGTCAGCGCGCTCCTCGTCGGCCTCCTCTCTGCTGGTGAGATCGACGGGGCGTTGGTCTCCAAGCCGAGCAGCGATCCTGACGAGCAATGGAAGGGCGTGGCGACCATCGCGACCACGCCCGCAGAGATCAACGCTGCGTCGGGCAGCTTCTACAACCAGACCATGGCGCTGGCTCAGCTCGACCTGTCGCGTTACTCCTTGCCGGCCAGGCCCCGGATCGCCGTTGTGGGCACCCCTTGCGAGATACAGGGCCTCCGGGCCATGCAGGCGAGGCGCTGGCCCACCGGAGTGCATCGCGTGGACGCGGTGGTCCTCACGATTGCGCTGATGTGCACCAAGAATTTCGATTACGAGGCGCTGACGTTGCGGGAGCTGCGGGACAAGCGCGGCGTCGATCTCGACCGGGTGTCGAAGATGGACGTGATCCGCGGCCGCATGATCGTCGAATACCGCGACGGTGAACTGGCCGTGGACGAACCGGTCAAGGATTTTCACGGCGCTGCGCTGAAGGGCTGTGACGAGTGTGCGGACTTCCTGGGTCGCTCGGCGGACATCTCCGTGGGAAGCGTCGGCTCCATGAACGGCTGGACGAGCGTCATCATCCGCACCGAACGTGGGCGGCTTGCCTTCCAGGCGGCGCGCGGCAAGCTGGACGTGCGCGGACTGGATGATCCAGCCGCTTTGCTCCGCCTGGACGCACTGGACAAGAAGATCGCCGGAAGGACGTTGCAGCGCAAACTCGATCCGGACGCGCCGCTCTTCATCGACTTCGACGAGCATGTGCGGGCCTATGAAAACTCTGACCGCCAGCCCGTCTACATCCGACATTGACCGTCTCTGCGCTGCCGGTTCTGCACGTTCCCGACGAGCCCACGGCGCGGGCCGAACGGTGGCTGGACGCCATTCTCGACGGCCAGGAGCTCGACGCCGTGATTGGCGAGGAAGAGGACGGCATCGCAGCCTGGTTCTGGAGCCGCTGGCGCACTCTCGACTCTGCCGGCCTGCGGGAGGAGGAACTCGGCCAGATCGTGACCGGGTACGGGCGCGAGCTCTGGCTCTGGCTGGCGGGAGAACGGACCTGGGCGCAGTGCTGCTCCGGTCTCATCGGGCGCATCAACCGGCGGCTGGCAGCCGGGCCCAGCAGCGCCGGAGGGTGACGGGGTCCGAACCGCCTGCTGCCGCCATCGACCTCCGAGGCGTCACCGTAAAGCGCGAGGGGCTGCCGGTGCTCCGTGGCGTCGATTGGCGCGTCGAGACCGGTGACCGCTGGGTCATCCTCGGACCGAACGGCTCTGGCAAGACCACCCTGCTCCAGGTGGCGGGTGCCCGCTTGTGGCCGACAGCGGGCACGGTGGAGATCCTCGGAGCCCGACTCGGCTCGGTCGACGTCCGAAGCCTGCGCCCACGCGTCGCTCTGGTCAGCGGCGCCGTCACCCGGCAGCTACGGGCGGATCTCGTCGCCCGCGATGTCGTGGTCAGCGGTCGCCATGGCGCTCTCGAGACGTGGTGGAACCGGTACACCCCTGAAGACTGGAGCAAGGCGGACGAACTTCTGGCCCTTGGCGGTGTGCGCGCGGTCGGCAACCGCCCCTTCGGCGTGATCTCAGAGGGTGAGCGCCAGCAAGTGCTTCTCGCCCGCGCGCTCATGAGCGATCCGGACCTCCTGCTGCTCGACGAGCCCTTCGCCGGCCTCGATCTCGGTGCCCGTGAGCGCTTGCTGGTCCGTCTGACCTCACTTGCAGCCGACCCCGGCAGCCCGCCCATCGTCCTAGTCACCCATCACTGCGAGGAGATCCCTCCCGGCTTCACCCACGGAGGACTGGTCTCGGGCGGCGAACTGGTCGCGGCGGGTCCGCTCCGTGAGGTTGTCACATCGGCACGCGTCTCCATGTGCTTCGGCGTCGAGGTCACGGTGGGCTGCAGTGATGGTCGCTGGTGGAGTCGCGCTGCCTGAAGGTCGCCTCGGCCCGGTGAACTGGGCATCCACCGAAGGCCTTGATTCAAGAGGCCGCTGAGGGTACAACCGAAACCAGAGGAGAAGTGCCGACGAGGTCGGCGCTGTGGCATTTCCCCACCATCCACCACATGTAAAGGCTCGTTCACTAGGGTTTTTGCCCAGAGCGAAGGTAGGTCGTCGGGGAGTGACGGTTGTGATCCTGCTGGTCCTCGTAGTGCTTCTCTGGGTGGCGGTACTGGCTCCGAGCGCGTGGCGGCGATTTGGTGAACGCCAGGGGGTCGGGTCGATCGACCACTTCCATCATCAATTGCAGCTTCTGGAGCACGCCGGGCCCAAGACCGTCGCACCGGCCTACAGGTTGCACACCGCAGTGCCCGGCGGCAACTCGGCGGAAGCAGCAGAAGTCCAGGTCGACTCTTCGCGACCCAAGTTGGTGCTGCTTCGGCCGACGGAGGATGCCGCGGCCGCAGACGTCAACGCCGACGACGGTTCTCACTACGAGCGCGTCGGGGTGCTCGATCGTCCGGAGCCGACGTGCCTCCCAGAGGTCACGACGGCGCTGCCGGCGATGCGCCGCGAACAGGCGCGCCGACGTTGCACCATGTTGCTGCGGTGCCTGACGGGGGTGGCGATCTCCACCGGCCTTATCGGTCTGTTCCCCGGCATGCACCTGGCCTGGATCTTCACCGGGCTCACTGGCCTGGCCGCGTTCGCGCTGGTCGGATTGATCGCCTACGCCAAGGAGCTCGAGGCGGAGCAGGCGCGGCGCAGGGCACGGCTTTGCCGGCAGGAATCACCACCGGTTGAGGATCCGGCTCTGGCGGGCCACCCGGGCGCGTGGGATGCCGACGAATTCGAGGTGCCCCGGGCCGCAGCTCGCTGACCAGATCCGGCCCCGTCAGCCAGTCGGATCAGGCCCTGCGGAGGGATGCCGGGCCCCGACTATTCTGGGCCGTGCCGGGGGTGTAGCTCAGCTGGTAGAGCGCTACGTTCGCAATGTAGAGGCCGAGGGTTCGAGTCCCTTCACCTCCACGGAAGGTCTGGTCAGAGGCCTGAAGTGGCAACCCCAATAGGTCACAAAGCCCCCAGAGGTCTACGCGAGGTGTCGTAGAGGTTGTTCGGTGTTCGGGCCCGAACATGGCGATGCACCAGTCCTCCATCCCAGGGTTGTGGCGCCAGCCGAAGATGGCCCGAGCGATCGACCGTGACGGTCGTGGGTGTCCGGGTCGAATCACCCCCCACTATTGAACCGAGCGAATCGATGGTCCCCGATGTCGGGACCTCTTGCCTGCATCTCATGGGACCTTCCTACCTATTAAAGATGCCCTGGGAGGCATGAACCTGGAGAGAGCGCAGGATCGCTGGGAAGGTGGCATACACATGAATACCGTGTTCATCAATCCTGAACGGTGTCTTGGTTGCCTCCAGTGTGAGTTGGCCTGTGCAGTCGAGCATTCGGCCAGCAAGGACCAAAGCCTTGCGTTCCTCGAGCAGCCCATGCCCCGTAAACGCGTCCATGTGCAGGCGGGACCCGTGCCGACCTTCGCTTTCCCGAACCGGTGTCGGCACTGCGATCCCGCCCCGTGCTTGCAGGTATGTCCCACTGCTGCCATCTATCGGGATGACGAGCATGGCCTCGTCCTGATCGACGAGAAGAAGTGCATCGGGTGCGCGATGTGCGCCGTGGTCTGCCCGTTCGACGTGCTCACCTTTCATCCAATGCCCGAAGGGCCGAGCCCAGAGGTGGCCGTCGCCGTCAAGTGCGACGGATGTGTGGATCGCGTCAGCCGGGGTGACCAGCCAGCGTGCGTCGAGGTGTGCAAGGTCGATGCGCTCGTCTTCGGAGAGTTGAACGATCTCGTGGCGGCCGGCCGCGTCCGCGAGACCGGAGTTGTACTCGCAGCAACCGGTGCCGCCGCCACGGTGCCGACGGGCGACCCCCTCGCTCAGTGGCATGCCTGGGGAGCCGCGGAGGTGGCCGCCATGAATGCGGCAGCGGACCGTGTCAGCCGCGTGTCAGGGAACGGCCATGTCGCAGTTGACGCCGCGGCCGACGTCGAGAACGAGGGAGGACCACAATGAGCGGAACCACAACGAACGGTCGGGCGACAAGCCTGACAGTCCCCGAGGACGCCCGGGTCATGATCAGCCGGGCCAAGGACGAGCACATCACCACAGTGTGGGATCGCCTCGAGGCCCAACAGCCACAGTGCGGGTATTGCGCGCTCGGGCTGAGCTGTCGCAATTGCGCCATGGGACCGTGCCGGATCGACCCGTTCGGCGAGGGTCCCCAGAAGGGTGTGTGCGGCGCGGACGCCGATGTGATCGTGGCCCGAAACCTGGGACGGACGATCGCGGCCGGATCCTCGTCGCATTCCGATCACGGCCGGGACATCCTCGAGGCGTTCGGTCACCTGGCTCGAGGCGAGACGAGCGGCTACCGCATCACCGACGAGGAGAAGTTGCGTCGCATCGCGGCTGAGATCGGGGTGGTGACAGAGGACCACACCGTCGAAGAGGTGGCGTGCGATCTGGCTGACGTGCTCGAGGAGGACTATGGGACCCGACGCGGGTCGCTGTCCTTCATCGGGCGGGTGCCCGATGTCCGCCAGGAGAAGTGGGCGTCGGTGGGCATCACGCCGCGTGGCATCGACCGCGAGAACGTCGAGATGCTCCACCGGACCCACATGGGCGTGGACAACGACTACGTGAACACCCTCCTGCACGCGCTGCGCACCGGGTTGGCCGACGGGTGGGGTGGTTCGATGATCGCAACGGAGCTCTCGGACGTGATGTTCGGCACGCCGAAGCCCGTGATGTCCGAAGTCAACCTGGGTGTGCTCAAGACCGACCAGGTCAACATCGCCATGCACGGCCACAACCCTCTGCTCTCGGACGTGATCTGCGCAGCAGCTGAGGATCCCGAGCTGGTCGATCTGGCCCGATCGGTCGGCGCCAAGGGGATCAACGTGGTGGGGCTGTGCTGCACCGGCAACGAGATGCTCATGCGTCGCGGTGTGCCCATGGCCGGCAACCACCTGATGCAGGAACTCGTGCTGATCACCGGAGCGCTCGAGGCCATGGTGGTCGATTACCAGTGCATCATGCCGTCCATCGTCGACGTGGCGAAGTGCTACCACACGAAGATCATCACGACGGCGGACAAGGCCAAGTTCAGCGGTGCCACGCACGTCTCCTTCGAACCCGAGCACGGAGCCGAAACCGCCAAGCAAATCGTGCGCATGGCGATCGAGGCGTACCCGGACCGCAACCACGAGCGAGTCCGGATCCCGGGACAACCCGTGAAGATGATGGGGGGCTTCTCCATCGAGGCCATTCTCGGCGCTCTGGGCGGCACCCCGAAGCCTCTGGTCGACGCCATCGCCGCCGGCTCCATCCGGGGAGCCGTGGCGGTCGTCGGGTGCAACAATCCCAAGCTTCCGTTGGATCTCGAGCACATCGAGCTCACGCGGCGTCTCATTGAGAACGACATCCTGGTGCTGGTAACCGGCTGCGCGGCGGTGGCCAACGGAAAGGCGGGCCAGATGGTCCCCGAAGCGGCTGCCATGGCCGGACCCGGCCTGCGTGCCGTGTGCGAGAGCCTGGGCATCCCGCCGGTCCTGCATGTGGGCAGCTGCGTCGACAACAGCCGGATCATGGTGCTGGTGGCGGCGCTGGCCGACTATCTCGGTGTCGACATCGATCAGTTGCCCGTGGCCGGAGCGGCGCCTGAGTGGTACTCCGAGAAGGCAGTTGCCATCGGGGCCTATGTGGTCGCGTCGGGCGTCACCACCGTCCTCGGCGTCCAGCCACCGGTTTTCGGGAGCCCGCACGTGGTCGACCTGCTGGCCAATGGCCTCGACGACGTCGTGGGGGCCAAATTCGTCGTCGAGCCCGACCCGGCCAAAGCCGCTCTCTTCATCCGCCGTCACATCGAGACCAAGCGCCAGGGACTGGGGCTTCCGTTCGTGGAGCCCGAAGCGTTGGGGATCGACGACAGCGAGCCGGCGCACACCGTTCCCGTCGACAGCGGCGCCCGGGTCTGAGTGCCATGTGCGAGACCTGCGGAGGGCACGGAGAGGCCGGAGGGCACTCCCACTCCCACCATGCACACGGAGACGGAGGCGGCACCAGGATCGTCGTCGTCGGCAAGGGTGGTGTCGGCAAGTCGACACTGAGCGCGCTCATGGCGCGTCAGCTGGCTCGGGGTGGGCGCCGGGTGGTTGCCGTCGATGCCGACGAGCAACGCAATCTGGCGGCCACCCTCGGCATGGGCTTGACCGAGTCGATCTCAATCGTCCCGGTGGCGGAGAACGCCGACTACGTGGAGGAGAAGACGGGTGCTCGGCCAGGAGAGGGCGCAGGTGGCATGCTCGTCCTCAATCCCGACACGTCCGACCTCATCGACCGGCTGTCCGTCGCGGCGCCCGATGGAGTCCGCCTGGTCGTCATGGGTGGTGTGCGGGAGGCCGGCGCAGGATGCCTGTGCCCCGAGACAGCGCTGATCTCGAGTGCCGTCGCCGGCATGCACCTGCATCACGACGACGTTGTGGTGATGGACACCCACGCCGGCGTGGAGCACTTCGGTCGCGCCCTGGCCCGCGGGTTCGACTCGGTGGTGGTGGTCGTCGAACCGACGTTCAACGCCGTCAAGGTCGGCGTCGAGTCGGCCGCCTTGGCCAACGACCTCGGGATCGGGACCGTGCACATGGTGGTCAACCGGACCCGGTCGAAGGACGACCTGGCGCGTGTGCTCGGCTACGTCGAGGAATTGGGCGGTCCGTCCTTCAGCTCCGTCACGGTGGTGCCCTATGACGAGGCCGTGCCCCTGTCGGAGCCGTCTGTCGAGGCGCTCCTCGCCGGCTCGGCCATCACGGAAGCGGTCGACCTGTTGTCGATGCACGTGCTGGGCTCGGTGCACCGGGTCCTGACCGAAGTGCGCTGATGCGAGCCGTCGTCATCGGCACCGGCCCGGCGGGCATCACCGCCGCCGAAACCCTGCGCAGGCTCGACCCGAGCGGGACGGTCGTCGCCCTCTCGGCTGAGCCGTTCGCGCCGTACTCGCCTCCGGCCTTGGCGGATCACTACCTGACCGGTCGCGATTCCACGCTGTACTGGAAGGGTCTGGACGTGGCGACCCGCCTGGGCATCGACGAGCGCCGCCAGGCGCAGGTCACGGGTATCGACGCCGACAACCACGAGGTCGTGCTGGCCGACGGGCAGCGCGTCGGGTACGAGGGACTGGTCGTGGCGTCGGGAAGTCGGCTCCATGCGCCCCTGGAGGGGGCCGACCTGCCTGGGGTCCTGGACTTCAAGTCGCTGCGGACGGCAGACGAGCTCGTCGGCCGTGTCCGGAGCGGTGAGGCGAGAAGCGCCCTGATCGTGGGCAATGGGTTCATCGGAGTCGAACTCTCGCTGCTGCTCGCCGATCTCGGGGTCGACGTGACCGTGGTCGGCCGGCGGAACTGGATCATGCCGCGGGTGTTGGACCCCGTCTCGTCGACGGTGGCCGAAGAGGCCCTGGTGCGGCGTGGTGTGACGCTCCGGCTGGGCGTGCAGGCCGACGCGTTCGTCGGGAGCCCTTCGGTGACGGGCGTCCGGCTGGCGGACGGCACCATCCTGTCGGCCGACCTGGTGTGCGCCGCGACCGGGGTGAAGCCGCACATCGAGTTCGTCAACAATTCTGGGATCGCGACGGACTGGGGGATCCACGTCGATGACCGGCTCACGACATCGGTACCAGGGATCGTGGCGGCGGGTGACGTGGCCGAGGCGGCCGACTGGTTGTCCGGAGAGCGCTACGTCCACGCCATCTTCCCCAACGCGGTCGCGCAGGCGCCGATTGCCGCCGCGAACCTGCTGGGGCGTGACATTCGCTATGAGGGGGCAGAGGCCATGAACAGCCTCAAGCACCTCGGGGTCCCGATCGTCGCCATGGGCACGATCGACGGACCCGACGAGGTGCTGCGCTGGCAGAGCCAGGGAAGCCTGCGCTCCGTCTATGTGCGCGACGACCGGGTGATCGGCGCGCAGTTGGCCGGCGACATCCGGGCCGCCGGCCTCTATCGCTCGCTCATGAAGCGCAGGATGCGCGTCGGGCATTTTGGCCAGAGACTGGTGGAGCCTGGATTCGGCATGGCCGACGTCGTCTCCGACGCCCTGCGGCTCGGCCGAGGCTTCGACTCCGTTCACGTCCATCAGTAGACGCCCAGTTCACGGGCGGATCGACGCCGGTGCCTTGACCTCGACGTGAAACGATATTGACATGGTGATCCCGCTCATGCTGGCGACGCTGACCGACCGTCGCGACTTCGGGGACGACTGGCTGTTGGAGCGAAAGCTCGACGGGGAGCGCTGCGTCGCACGAAAAGTGGGCAGTGAGGTGCGACTCGAGTCGCGCACTGGTAAGGATCTCACGTCGACCTACCCCGAGGTCCGCGCCGCCGTGGCGTCCCAACCCGTCCGGGACCTCCTGCTTGACGGGGAGGTGGTGACGTACGACGGTGACCAGACGTCCTTCACCCGGCTGCAGCAGCGCCTCGGGGTGACCGGGCCCTCTCCAGAGCAGGTGGCCGAGTACCCGGTCGTCTACTGCGTCTTCGACGTCCTGGAGGTCGACGGCCTGGAACTCATCGACCGGCCACTCGTCGAGCGCCGCGCTTGGCTGGCGAGGTCGATCCGGCCGAGCTCAGCACTGCAACTCACCGAGGCCTGGAGCGGCGATTCAGAACGTCGGTTCGCCCAGGCTTGCCGATCGGGCTGGGAAGGACTCATCGCAAAGCGTGCCGACGCGCCGTACGTTGCCGGCCGCTCCAAGGACTGGTTGAAGCTGAAGTGCGTGTGGGAGCAGGAGTTCGTCGTCGGCGGTTACACCGATCCCGGGGGCAGCCGCACAGACTTTGGTGCCCTGCTCGTCGGCTACTACGAGCACGGCACCGCCCTCCGTTACGCCGGGAAGGTTGGCACGGGCTACACCAAGGCGGCACTTCACGAGCTCGGTATCCGGCTGCGCGAGCTGGAAACGACCGAGCCGGCGTTCGTCGATGCGCAACGGATTCCGCGCGGCGCGCATTGGACGCGGCCCGAACTCGTCGCTCAGATCGGGTTTGCCGAATGGACGAGCGACGCTCGGCTCCGGCAACCCCGCTTTCTCGGACTCCGCGACGACAAGAGCCCGACTGAGGTCGTGCGGGAGCGGCCCCAGTGAGCACGGAGGCTCAGCAACAGGTCCTGTCGAAATGTCATCCCAGGTGTCGATAGCGCGTTCACTGACCGGTCAGAGGTGCAGGCCCGGTGAGAGGTTGATGGTGCGGCGAAGCGGTGACAACGGGACATCGGGCGAGACCAGCGGCTCCGCGCATTCTGGCTGCCAAGAGAGGTATCGGGACCATCGTCCCTACCCTCCGGATCCCGTGGCCCCAATAATCGAGGAGTGGTTGGCATTGACCGGCGTGCGAAGGATCCGAGCCGGCCGTGAGCGGCGAAGCCGCCCAGGCCAGGGGTCGCACTGTCAACGCGGCGAAGACCGTCCAGACCCACCGGATCGTTGTGGGCATCGATGGCTCGGAGGGAGCCAGGCGTGCCGTGGAGTGGGCGGCAGCTCAGGCTCGGCTGACGGGATCTGCCCTTGAGATTGTCACCGCCTCGAGTGAGAGCCATGCCCCAGCCGATTCGCATGTGGACAGGGAGCGACAAAAGGATATCGACGAAACGTCCGAGCAGGCGAGGACCGTTGCACCGGGAGCGACGATCGCGACCAGGGTTTTCGACGGTGCGCCCGCACCCGTCCTGATCGAGGAAAGCGAAGGTGCAGATCTTCTCGTGGTGGGGACGCGTGGTCGCGGCGGCTTCGCGAGCCTCGTTCTCGGATCCGTCAGCCGCAGGTGCGTGCATCAGGCCCATTGCCCAGTCGTCGTCGTGAGCGCAACAGAGAGCGGTCAACGAGAGGCTCAGGGGACGAGTCGGAACACGAAGGCTGCGACGGCGCCTGCGGCCGAGCAGCCTCATCGGATCGTGGTCGGTGTCGATGGCGCCCCTTCGTCGATCGCCGCCGCCGAGTGGGCGGCCACCCAGGCCGAGTTGTCGGGCGCCACGCTCGAAGCTCTGATGACGTGGGAGTGGCCGGCCACCTATGGATGGGCGCCGGGCGCGACGGAGTACGACCCGCGGTACGACTGCGAGGTGATGATTGAGGATGCTCTCAACCCGGTTCGAGAAAGGCACCCGAGTATCCGGATCGAGGCAATCGTCGAGGAGGGCCACCCCGCGCAGCATCTGCTCGAGGCGGCCGAAGGGGCAGACCTGCTTGTCGTGGGGTGTCACGGTGAAGGCGAGTTGGCGGGAATGCTCCTTGGTTCGGTGACCGAACACTGCGTGGCCCATGCTCGTTGTCCGGTGGTGGTGGTGCGCGATGACTCGTCGCCACGGTGACGCGGCGTAGCGGACCGCGGGACAGGTCGAAGCGGCTTCTGTGAACGAGTGGACACCTGAGTACGAGACCGGAAGCGAGTTCGCTTCTTCGCGTGGAGACACCCAGACCCTGTTCGGTCAGACGATGGGGCTTGTCGCGGCGACGGCTGGACTGTTCGCTCTCGGGGCCTATCTGGGCCGCTCGCTGTCCTACGGGATGGGATTCGTGTTGTATCTCGTCGCGCTCGGGTGCCTGATCGCCATGCGGTTCGTCGTGCGGCGTTCGGGCTCGTCCGCTGTAGGTCTGCTCTTCCTCTTTGGGCTGCTCATCGGGCTGGCGACTGCGCCCACCCTGCAGTACTACGCGAGCACCAATCCCGAGGCTCTCTGGCAGGCAGGTGGAGCGACGGCACTGTTCATGCTCGGTCTCGGCACCGCGGGCTACGCCACCCGTCGTGACCTGTCGGTGCTCGCTCGGGGCTGCTTCTGGGCCCTCCTCGTCCTCATCCTGTTCGGCGTCGTCCTGATCTTCGTCCAGATCCCGAGCGGTGCTCTCATCTACTCGATCGCCGGTTTAGTGATCTTTGCGGGTCTGACCGCGTTCGACTTTCAGAGGCTGAGGAGGATCCGCGATATCGACTCGGCTCCGCTGTTGGCGGCGTCGATCTTCTTGGACGCCCTCAACGTGTTCCTGTTCTTCTTGAACATCTTCAACAACGGGCGGGACTGATCGGGCGGAGCCTCTGAGTCCCGGGCTGTCAGGCCTCCCGACGTAGGGGGCCGATTCGGAGGGTAGCGTCGCAGACCACGGTGGCGAGCGAGCAGCCGACTATCCCGCCGGCGATTACATCGCTCGGATAATGCACACCCGTGTGGACGCGGCTGTAGCCGACCGCGGTGGCCAGACCGAAGAGGGGTGCCGACAAGAGGGGGTAATCGGCCGTCACTGCGGTGGCAAAGGCGAATGCCGACGCCGTGTGCCCCGAAGGGAAGGAGCTCGATGCCGGCATGCGCGCCGCCCGGGTTGGATTGACGGTGGAGCGTTCGGGTCGCCTCCTGGGGAGCGCCTGCTTCAGGGCCAAATTCGCTGTAATCGACGTGACGCCCAGAGCGAGAAGGGCGCGCGCGGCCGCGCGTCGACCACGGGGGCCGCCAGTCAACGCCAGCACGGCGGCGATCGCCGCCCACAGCTGTCCGTAATTCGCTGCGTTCGAGATCCAGGTGAAGGGCCCGTCCAGGGCCGGCGTCGACGTCCGTGCGACCGCTTCATAGACGGAGTCGTCCAGCGCATGAGCGTCCGTCATCACGCGGCGCCGCAGGTCGTGAAGCCCTCGAGCGGCCCTGGAGGGCTCAGGGGGGTCTGGGGCAAGGGTCATGTGTCTCTCCCGGACTCGACGGTCACGATGCCGCTGGATCGACCACCGACGATTCGGCCAAGGCTCAGCAGCGTAGAGACTTTCAACGGTGTCCTTTGGAACGCTGGTGCCGCGCCGGATCGCCTGCGTCCGATGCGAACCCGGAGCGTTGCACCGGTGACCGCCGGCGCCCCACCCGCTGCGATCCGTGCTCCGAACGGTGGCGCGCCGAGGTGGGAATGGTTCTTCGCCGGCGAATTGACACGCTTCCGCCGGCCATCGGTCGCCATACCGACCAGTCTCGCGTGCGGAGCCTCCGTGAGGAGGCTTCTACGTCGTGGTGCTGGTCGGTCAACCCGACAATTTGACGGGACCGTATCGGCGGCGGAACAGGGTATAGGCGACGAAGCCGGCGGGAAGTGGGAGCCAGTACGAAGCCAATCGATAGCCGAGCGTCGCGATCACCGCATCGGCGGCACTGACCCCTGCCAGCACCAGCATGCCACTCAGGCCTGCCTCCACGATCCCGAGTCCTCCGGGTGTGATCGGAATGAGTGCGATGACTCCGGCCGTCGCGTATGACAGCAGCACGAGTGATGGACTGGCGGAGCTTCCAATGGCTCGCAGGACGCAGAGCAAACAGAGGTAGTCGAATCCGAGCCGCCCCGCGACGCAGATGACAGCCCGGCGCCACTGACGACCGAGTGCCTGACGGATCTCGTTGCGTTGCTGAAGGAGGCGGGTGTCCAACCCCTTGAGGGGTGTCTTCGGGCGACGAAGCTTGTTCCACAGCCATTGAGCTGCAAGACCGAATGTCCTGAGCGGTCGCTCGGTCGCGAGCACGACAGTGCCGAAGATGGCGAACAGGACGAAGCCTGCAAGCCCGATCAGCGCAGTGTGAAGGAGTCCCGGCTGCACCCGGGTCGAGCCCAGCACTGCAGGCAGCGTGAAGAGCGGAAGCGACAGCAGGCCTCCAATGCCGAGCAGTGACGCGGCAGCGAGGCCCCCGGCGGCAGTGTCGGTATCGACTCCGGCTGTGGCCAGCATCCGGAACTGCAGACTCGCACCAGCTGCGTCACCGGCGGGGAGCACGTTGGTGAGTGCGTTGCCCGCGAGTGCCGACGTCACCACGGCAAACCAACCCTTCGTTCGCAGGACAAGGCGTTGCAAGGTGAATGCAAAGGTGAAGCTCACAATCTCGGCGATGAGCGCACCGAGGATCCAGATCGGCCTCGCCGCGGCTAATCGAGGCCATGCATCGATCACCTTGACCAGACTTGGCAGGACCACATAGATCGCGAGGCCGCACAGGGCAAGTGTCACGACGCGGACGAGAAGGGACCTGGCCCGCCGGTCACTGCCCAGAGGGGGGCCGCCACCGGACGCCGGTGGGCCAGGCTGTCCGCCAGCCAGCCGATTCACTCTGGCCGGATGGCCCGGTTCCGGGAGCGAGCCGGGCGGGGGACGGGGCTCTGGCGCGTCATCAGGCCTTTGCGCATGCAAGCCGGCTTCCCTCCATTCTCCGTCGAGGTCCCGGTTGGTGGTGGACTGCGCTGACGATCATGCAGATGAGATGAGGGTGAAGTTAGCCTGCTGGAGGGCGAATCTGTCTTAGGAGGCGAGCCGAGGTGATCGGACGACCGAGAAGCGAAGACGGGTGCATCCGGGCGGATATCCCGGTCGTGGGCCTCGAGGGCGACGTTCGCGAGCGGTCTGCCGCAGACTCCGGCCGGGACCGAACCGATCATGTCGGCTGAGCAATCGGGCCGGCCGGGCGAGAGCTCGGCATCCAGATGGGCGCGGATTCAGGGTTGGGCCGACGTCAGGACCGTCCCTTTGCGCACCATCCTCGTCTTCGTCGGAGTGGTCGTCGCCGTCTATCTCCTGGGCCAGCTTCTCTACCGACTCCGGGACATCGTGTTACTCGTCGTGGTCGGTTCGTTCGTGGCGCTCTTCATGAACCCTCAAGTCGTGGCACTGCAGCGCTGGAAGATACGACGCCGCGGTGTTGCCGTCGCCATCGTCGGCCTGTGGTCGTTGCTTATTTTCATCGGGCTGGCCTTCGCGTTCGGCTATCCCTTGGTGAACGCCCTCACGCATTTCGCCAACTCCTTGCCGGCGTACGTTGACAAGGCGCAGCACGGAAGGGGCTGGATCGGGCATCTCGTCCGCAAGTACCACGTCCAGGCCTGGGTGAACAAGAATTCACCCAAGATCGTTGGCTTCGCGGAGGGGCTGGGCAAACCAGCCCTCTCCCTGGGAAAGGGCGCCGTTACGATCGTCGGAGAGTTGGCGGCCACCTTCGCCTTCGTGATCTTGCTCCTGGTTGAAGCACCGAAGATCCGGGCCGGCCTTCTGAACATCATGAGTCCCGACCGAGCCGCCAGGTACACCGAGATCGGTGGGAAGGTGAGCAGGTCCATCTCGGGGTTTGTGCTGGGAGACTTCCTCACGTCCTTGATCGCGGGTTTCGTGGTCTTCGTGACCCTCGCAGTTCTCGGAGTTCCCTACCCCCTCCTCTTTGGACTATGGGTGGCCCTGGTCGACTTTCTTCCGACGATCGGCGGGGCGCTAGCCGGCATTCCGACGGTGCTCTTTGCCCTGGCCCATTCCTTGAGTGCGGGCGTGATCACCGCCATTGTCTTTCTCGCCTACACGTTCGTGGAGAACCATCTCTTGAATCCCGTGGTGATGAGCCGCACGGTAAAGATCAATCCATTGGTCGTGTTCCTCGCGGTCCTCGTCGGCGCCGACATCGGGAGCTGGATCGGGGGCCCCTTCGGCGGCTTCGTCGCGATCCTATTGGCCGTGCCAGCCGCCGCCTCGATCCAGGTGGTGATTGTGGAGGTATGGAAGACCACGGAACCGAACGACGCCCGTCAAGCCGATAGCGAAGAAGAAACCGGGGCCACCTTGCCGAAGGGTGGAACACCCTAATCACGGCCTGAGTCGGTCGCCGTTGCCGCCAACGGTGCCGTGCCTCAAGATCCCCGGCGACAGTCTCCACCGGTACGGCGGGGCTGAACGGAAGACTCCTCAATCCCGACGAGGTTCTTGGACCCTGGTCTCCAAAGTCGGCCTGAGGGGAGATGGTGGCACGGTCAAGACGGCACCGACGCGGTGCGCGACAACGGCCGGCGAGTTGTCCCGGGTCCCGAGGATTCGTCCTACCGCGCCCGCTTGGCCTGCGCGAGTCTTTGCGTCAAGACTTCGCCCCAGATGGCTCTCCCCAACGACCATCTCCGAAGTCGCGCATGGGCGGTCCTCCGAAGTAATATTGAGCGAGCCCGAGCACCTGCCTGTCTTCGAGATGATCGATGTCAAGGCGCACTTCAGCCAGGATCTTGGCGGCGACATCCGGGCGATGTTTTTCGACGTATGCCACCCAGTGGTGGGATGCGTTTGCCTTGCCCCGGCCGTGTCCCAACAGCAGGATCGCTCCAGCCGCGGCCAGAGCATCGGTCAACTCGGGCCAGTAGGCCGTATTGTCCTTGTCATAGGCGCCCTTGGGGTCTCCAGCGTGGTGGTGAACCTTGTGGTGACGACCGTGCGGATCGGCGGAGACTATGTGCTCGGGCAGTTGACCGGGCATAGCATCGGTTGGGTAGATCGTGCTTTCGTGGAAGTCGATCACTGCGACCACGTTCTTACCCCGTACAGCTTCGACGTGCTCCACCATGGTCAGACCTCCTGGCCCTTGGCTTCGAGTTCGTCCACGACGGCCCTGTATCCAGCACTGGTCAACATTCGGCGCAGATCAACCACCTGTTGGACATCAATGTTCTTGTGCTTCGGAGGAGATATGACTTCGGTCTCGCCTCCAACCGTCACGACGAACTTTCCGTCGCGTCGCCGCTCGGTTGATCCCACGGATTCCAACAACGACAACACCGCTGGCCACTCAATGTTGTGACTCGTGGGGTGCTGAAAGATCTGCAAGAGAGTGTCGCGGTGATGGTTATTCAGGTGCTCCGGCACTGGGACTGACATCGAACTCCTCTGATCGGTCAAAGATCGCATTCGGACGACGTGGGCCGTGCCGTTTCAGCGTTCCCATCGAGGCTACCCCGACCTAATCAACGTTGGTGTTTCGAACTCATGCATACCTCCATTCAAGCCCAGCAAAATGGACTTTCGTCCCTTGTCAGCAGCGACTGGGCAGCGTACGGTGGCATGAGAGGCTCTAGCGGTCGTTTCGGCCGCTGACACTGAAGCCGGAGGTCATTATGGCTAAGGAAAAGGATCTTGCCTTGTACGTCGCTGTCTACGAAAGCGTCGATTTGGCTAAAGCTGATCTTGACGCCATGGAGCAGCTCCACAAGGACGATCTTGTCGGTACGTTCGACGCGGCTGTCGTCGACAAGGAGAACGGCAAGCCGCACATCGTCAAGCGGATGGCCCGACCTATGGTGCATGTGATCCCAGATTTGCTCGGGGGCGACTCTGCATGGTTGCCGTACGACGAACTTCATGAAGCGGCCACCGCTCTCAGCGCCAGTGAGGCGGGTCTGATCGTGGTCGGAGAACCAACGCTGGACAAGGCGTTCGACAAGGCCGTCACTCACGCGACAAAGACCTTGAAGCATGTAGTCGATGCAACAGCCGATGAGCTGGCGAAGGAAATGAAAGAGACCGCGAGAGCCTGATTGTCGCAGGTTGTGGACTGCTCGGATGCCTGCCGTCACGGGTAGTCCCCAGCCTTCCAGGGGTAAGCCGCTCGGCCGGAGGGGAAGCGTGTCCGCTATAGCGGCGCGCGTCGTCAACGCCGCAGCGCTGTCGATCTATAGATGACATTCGAGCTTCACCCTGCTCCTTCCGCCGTTGCCGTCTGACCGGCCCTGGCCAACGAGCGGACCCGCCGGCTGGGGTCAGCGGTGCTGTGGGCGGCCCCGGCCGTAATCGACGGCCCGCTGGAGATCGGAGTTGGTCACGATGCCGCTGAGGTGGTTGTCCGAGTCCACGACGAGAGCCGGATGACCCCCCCTCGCCGCCATCCGCTCGAGTAGTGCGGTCATTTGCTCGTCAGGGTGCCCCATGGCGATCGAGTCAAGCGGGAAGGCGATGTCGGCCAGCGTGGTGGAGGCACGCCGATCGGGCGGCACCGCGCTCACCGCCTGCGCAGTCACCACTCCAGTCAGCTGGCCGCTGTCGTCGGACACCGCCACAGCCTCGCCGCGGTACTGCCACAGGTAGGAGGCGATGTCCCCCACTGGGGTGCGCATCGGCACTGGTGCGGGTTGTGGTGTCATGACCTGTTCCACCGTCAGGTTGGCCAGAGCGCTTTGCACCTGTGCGTACTGCTCCTCGGAGCGGGCTCCCGAGTAGACGAAGAGCCCGATCAGTGCCGGCCACAAGGCGAATGGGCTGCCGGTCGACAAGAAGCCCAGAAACCCGAACACGATAAGGAGGCTGGCGAAGACGCGGCCGGCCCGGGCCGACGCCACGGACGCCCGTCCATGGTCGCCCCAGTGGCGCCACAAAGCGGCCCGCAAAATGCGCCCGCCGTCGAGCGGGGCGGCTGGGATCAGATTGAAGACGGCGAGGAGCAAGTTAATCTCCCAGAGCCAAGACAGTAGGGTGCCGATGATTCCGTGACCGGCGGCCGCGACGAAGGCTGCCTCCATCGCGCCGAAGAGTCCCGCCAGTGCGAGACTCATCGCGGGGCCGGCCGCGGCGATGCGGAAATCGGCTCTGGGGGTGTGCGCCTCACCCTCGAGCTGGGAGATGCCGCCGAAGACGAACAGGGTGATGGAGCGCACCCGGACGCCGTAGTGAAGCGCCACGAGCGAGTGCGACAGCTCGTGGGCCAGCAGGGAGAGGAGCAGCACTGCCGCACCGATCACGCCCGCAATCCAGTCGGCGGCGCTCGCGTGCCCCGAGCGTGCCGGGAGCACGTAGTCGGCGAGCTCCCACGCGAACAGAGCGAGGATCAGGATCACGCTCCAGTTGACGCCGATCTCTATCCCGTCGATGGTGCCAAGCCGGATGCTCTGCTTCATCGGGAAACCCAACTTCGCGTATTGCGTTGCGGATGCGTCCTAGGCCGCGACCATTTCCACTCGTGCGGGTCGCCGCCGAACAGCGGTTGCTCGGAGTCAACCGAGCCCGCGGAGGGCGCATGGGCGTCCGGGGTCGAAGTGCGCGGGGGGCCGCCGCTCGGATATGCACGTCCGGCGGGCTGGTACACCACCGTCCCGTCGACTGGCCGGCTCATCCGCCCGTTTTTGGCACGCACCTGGGCACGAAGTGTGATCTCCCTCCAAGGGCCATATCGGTCATGGCCGCTTTGAGTGGTGTTCGATGACTGCATCGGATCCTGGGAAGAAGAATCCTTCGTGTCCGTCATCGCTCCATCGGACCCGGTAGGGAGGCGCTCCGTTCTCACCCTCGACCAGGAGGATGACTGCCTCGCGGCTGGGCTGTCCCGTATGGTGGCCCCTGACGACGATCTTGTCTCCGACTCCAGCTTGCACGCGAAAGCCTCCCCAACGACTTGACTGCATTTCCTGACTTCTTCATCTCAAGTCTGGCCACAAACAACCCTGGGCGGAAGGGGACGAAGGTCCTCTCGCGACCCTGCCGGGCGCCAGGCCACACCGGCCGCTGACGGGCGATGATCCTAGAGAGCGCGAACGACGCCGGCAGAAGACGCCGGTGTCGAAACCGCTGGAGCAAGATGGGACCGCACGAACGCGAAAACGCCCGTCCCACGCAGTAGCGGGGATCGGGCGCTTTTCTGACTCTGTATTCCGAAGGCGGACTGCTCGGGAAAATGGCTACCAGTGAGGACGTCCTTATCCTCAGTGTTGCAACGCTCTTGCTTCGAGCCGCTTGCCCTTTCTTTCTCCTGGACCTATCGGGATCTCTCCCAATCAATCCCCGTCCATCCGCCTTTAGGATGGCTCTTCATGTAGATATCGCATAAGCGCCTCCTTGCGGATCCTCTTGGATCCTGCACCATCAGTATGCGCTCAATGCATCGCGACTTCCAGAGGGACCAATTGCCCATTTCGTCGCTGCGAGGCAGACGGTTCCTCGACCTGCTCAACCTACATATGCGAGGTGTCAGCCCGCGCATGCGTTGCTCGCTTCTCGGAAGGAGGACCATCGTCCCTAGCGGCCGAGGTCGGCGTCGGTGAATACTGAGCCCGTGGTCATGTTTCGCGACAGGGCAGATGCCGGCCGACAGTTGGCCGAACAGCTGAAGCGGCACCTCGGTGACGAGGACGTGGCCGTGCTCGGGCTGCCTAGGGGTGGAGTGCCCGTGGCCTTCGAGGTTGCGCGAGAGCTGAACGCACCGCTCGACGTGATCGTCGTGCGCAAGCTCGGGGTGCCTTATCAGCCTGAACTCGGTATGGGTGCGATCGGTGAAGATGGGGTGAGAGTCCTCAACGACGAGGTGCTCGCCATGGCCAGGGTCCGTGAGGACGAGGTGGCTGCGGTGGAGCGATCGGAACGAGCTGAGCTCGAGCGACGGGCCGCGGTCTTTCGTGGTGAGCGTCCTCGCATCTCCCTCGTCGGCCGGACTGCAGTGGTGGTCGATGACGGCATCGCCACCGGGTCGACGGCCCGGGCTGCCTGTCAGGTCGCGCGGGCCCATGGAGCGGCTCGGGTGATTTTGGCCGTACCTGTCGCTCCGCGGTCTTCGCTCGCCTCGCTCGCGGAGATGGCCGACGAGCTGGTGTGCCTTGCGACGCCCGAGCCGTTCTTCGCCGTGGGCCAGTTCTACCGGAACTTCTCGCAGACCGCGGACGAAGAGGTGGTGGAGCTGCTGGCGCGGGCAGCCACGCGGGAGGTTCCTCCACGGGTGACCGCGGACGCCGCCGACCCGCCGATTCGAGACGAAGACGTGGTCGTGCAGAGCGGGGCTGTCCGCCTTGTTGGTCATTTCACGGTTCCAGAGGTGTGCTCTGGGCTGGTTGTCTTCGCTCATGGCAGCGGGAGCAGTCGCCACAGTCCGCGTAACCGCTTCGTCGCGTCCGCGTTGAACTCAGTCGGGCTCGGAACCCTCCTCTTCGATCTGCTCACCCCCGACGAGGAGTCCGACCGAACGGCCGTCTTCGACATCGAGCTCTTGGCCGATCGGCTCGGCACCGTCACCCAATGGCTCGAGGCGCAACCCGAAGCAAAAGGATCACCCATCGGCTATTTCGGTGCGAGCACCGGCGCCGGTGCTGCCCTGTGGGCCGCCGCCGAGCCCGGCTCTTCGATTGCCGCGGTCGTTTCTCGAGGCGGACGTCCCGATCTGGCCGATCCGAAGCTCAGCCAGGTGCGAGCGCCGACGTTGCTGATCGTGGGTAGCCGCGACGAGGTGGTGCTCGAGCTCAACCGTCAGGCGCAGAAGCGGATGCGTTGTGAAAGCCAGCTCGCAGTTGTGCCCGGCGCGACCCACCTCTTCGAGGAGCCTGGAGCCTTGGAAGAGGTGTCTCGGCAGGCGAGCAACTGGTTCCTTTCGCACTTATCGGCCGCTGCACACGCGGCTGGTTGACAATCGAACCAGGGGTACGTGGGCCGGCCTGATGGCGGCCTTTCCCAGAGAACAGACCTCGGTACCCGTCGTCAAAGACCGGTGGGATAGGTCTCCGGAGGTTCCCCTGCGTCCCAGAGTGACGTGCGCTCAAGGGGCTCGACGGCCCGGGTGTGATCGAGGTGGATCACTGCATCGAACTGCTCACCGAGAAGGGCGTGGAAGTAGTGACTCCTGCGTTCGGACGTTGGTCGATAGATGACCCCGATGGCTCGTTCCAGCCGAGGGACGATCATCGCGTCATGCACTGCGGGAGCGGCCAAATCCAACCAGAAACGGCGCGCTTTGGCATCGTGGAGAAACGATTCATGGCTATCGGTCCTCGCGGGACGCACTCGTTTGCGTTCAGCTGGACCGCCCCACTCCGTCGAAGCTGTCACCGCGCCGTCATACGTGGTGCACCCGATCAGAAAGCAGTCGTTACCGAATCGCTGTCGGACCAGCTGGCCGACATTGAGCTCACCACGAGCCCCCATCTCAGTGGAACGCGCGTCCCCGACGTGCGAATTGTGTTCCCATACCACGATCTTCGCACGGCCAAACTGGTGATCGAGGTGTTCAGCAAGCGAATTGAGCGTCGCCGCCATGTGTCGGTCGCGGAGGTTCCACGAGGACACATCCGCCCGGTACATTTGCTGGTAGTACTCCTCAGCATCACGGACCAGCAGCGCGTTCTGCTCGGCAAAGAAGAACTCGTCGTCGGCGACCCAGCCGTCCCGCCTCAGGTATCCTTCCGCTCTTCGGCGGAGTTCGATGAGCTGCGTGACGACTTCGTTCTCGCAGGGGATCGCGTCCGAATAGGCCAGGGCATAGCCATAGGCCTGGCCTTCGCCACCCACATGGTCGAAACACGAGTAGCGAGCCCGCGCCCGAACGGCCTCATCCGGATCAACGTGGTCGAGATATCTCACAACTGCTTCCATCGAGGCCCGGAGACTGTAGAGATCCAACCCGTAGAATCGTGCCTTGATCGCCGGATCTTCTTGTGTGTCGTTGCGGGCGCGCAGCCATTCAACGAAGGTGAGGACGTCCCGATTCCGCCACATCCACGCCGGGAAGCGCTGGAAGTCCGAGAGTGCTTTGTCGGCGTCCGAGTCATCTGAGAGCCCCATGACGTAGCGGTTGACCCGGTAGGCGTCGGGCCAATCCGCCTCCACCGCAACGGCATTGAATCCACATGCGTCGATGAGATGACGTGTCATGCGGGCTCGCTCGGCATAGAAATCATGAGTTCCGTGAGAGGCCTCACCGATGAGGACAAACCTACGATCCCCAACCAGGTCGAAGAGGGAGTCGTAATCACTCTGAGCACCTGTGATCGCATGCAGATGACCATCAAGGGTCGCCGAAGTCATCGTTTCAGCCATGAGTACAGTCTTGACAGCGCTCCGCCAAAGCGACAGGGGACCAAGGTCCCAATCATGGTGGTCCGGTCGGCGGTTATTCGGCGCCGCAGATCGGTCCCATGCCCCGGGAGCCCTGCGAGAGCGAGTACCACTCGGTGCGCACTTCGAGATCGAGTCGATCGGACCTGAATAGCCATTGGTGGACACCTTTCAAGGGCTCTCTCCGACGCGTCTTTACCGTGCGGGCATCGGAGGGATCGTGAGGGACCCTGAGGGAATCGAAACGCCACGACCGGGAAGATCATCGGGAAGGCCCTGGAAAAAGACGCTGAGAACCGGTTCGCTGAGCCACACTTCGGCCTTGTCCTCAGCCAGGCAAAGGCCCGGCTTCGCCCCCTGCGTAGTCGACAGGCGACGGGCTCCGGGGCGTCTTCAGTGAAGGGACCCGGACGCTACCTCGGCTGGACCGCGGTCGACTCGGGATCGTGGAGGCGCCACCGCTTCACGGATCGAAGTCATGGCGTCGTTGCCCCGATGCTGATCACCCGGCCGGCGGGATCGATCAGGTCGATGACCGCCGCAGACCGGCCCCGGTCGCACGCACGCGGGCGCATCTTCAATCAGCGGCGAACGCACCCGCAGCCAGAAGGACAGGTCGTAGGAGTGAACGGTCCCCCGAAATGTCGACAGGGAGATCCTCGGGCGTGAGCCGGTTCGCCGCCAATCTGCACAAGTCGATCGTGTTTGTCGTGATCACCACATCAGGCGTGGCCGCTGGTGACTGGCCGAAGGAAAGGGCGGCGTCGAAGGTGCCGCCACCGGGTCCTTCGAGCACGAACCGTGCACTGCGACCGGGTAGGTCCTGACCGGTCAACGCCATGCCCGCCGGGAGCGCATCCATGAGCTCGGAAACCATCAACGTCAGTCGAGCATCGTCGAGCAGGCTGAGAGGCTTTCCGATCGCCTGGCGGACATCGTCGCCGTGGGCCCACAGTTCGAAGGTGCGCGACACGAGTAACGCGCGAACGCCTCCGGCGAGGTGGTGGTAGCGCACCAGCTGCCCGGGATCCAACCCGGCGCACGCATGCACCTCGGCGAGTATCTCCTGCCACCATTGCCGCGCCACATCGGCATCAGAGAGATGGGCCACATCGATCGCGGCGGTTCGAGTGGCCGGCCAGTGATCCTCGCGTCGGTCGGCCTCGACGATGGCGCCCCGGCCGAGCTGGCCGAGAATGTATCGCTCCATGCCGACAAGGTGTTCTACGACGTCGCGGACCGTTGCGTGATCCACCCGGGTCCGTCGTGTCCAATCGCCCGGCTCCAGGGTATCGAGCAACGCGCCGAACTCCGCCGCGGTCTCGATGAACGCATCGAGTGGGCTGATGCCGCTGGGATCAGGCCGTGACCAATCGGGATGACGGTCGGCACGACCACTGCGAGCCCCGAGATCCAAGACAGCATCGACCATGGCGCTACCGGCGGGCGCCACATTTGTCTCCGTCGCTGCGGCGTCGATCCAGAGTTGCAGCAATTCGCCGTCGGTCAGGTCCATGCCGCTCCGTTCTCAGCAAATTCGCTTCCCAGCATCTGATTCAGATGGCGAAGTGCGAGCCGGACGCGCGACTTCACCGTGCCTTCTGGGAGCGACAGGTCCGCCGCCACCTCTCGATATGTTCGACCACCGTAGTAGGCGCGAATCAGGATCTCGCGCTGCTCGGCGGGCAGCGAGGCCAAGGCTCTCTGTACGCGTTCGCAAATCCAAAGTGAGACCACACGATCCTCTGCGTTGTCGCTCGTCACCCGAGCTGTGTCAAGTCGCGATTCGGTCTCCGTGCGTCGCTGCTCCTTGCGCACCCGGTCAATGCTGCGTCGCTGCGCCAGCAGGCCGACCCACGACCTCAGGGTTCCACGGGAAGGGTCATAACGGTCCGGATGCATCCACAGATACGTGAACACCTCCTGCGTGACGTCTTCTGCGAGGACTGGGTCGCGGAGCACGCGACGTGCGATACCGAGCGCGAGGCCGACGTATTGATCGTGGGCGCTCGCGAGAGCGCTGCTGTCGCCGGCCATCAGCCGAGCAGCGAGAACTCGATCCGCCTCTGCCGTCGATCTGCGAGCACCTGGTCGCGTTGACGAGGACTCCATCTCGCGCATCGTAGTAAGACATTCCTGGCCAAACGAGGGTTGAAACGCCTGGCCGGGCGAACACGATGTCACGCTGGCCGTCGGACGCAGCCCCTCTGTGGTTCCCAGGTTCATCTCAGGCTCAGTGGTCGCGACCCCTGGCTCAGGGTCGGTCGTCTGTAGTTCGCCTCCGGGGCCCGCACGGATTACAGAAAGAGGTGATCCACCTGTGTCCGGCGGACGAAATGAGGGTGTACGCGGGCGGTCGAAACGCCCGCCGATCGGAGGCATCGCATGAGCGCAGACGTGAACATCAAGACGATCGAAATGGTTTATGACGCGTTCGGAAGGGGGGACCTCGATGCGATCCTCGGCTGTGTCACAGACGATGTGGACTGGGCCACCGAGGCGAGCGGGACGGGGGCACCCTGGTACGGACCACATCGCGGGCCGGCTGGCGTCAGCGAGTTCTTCCAGGCCTTCGGGTCGACCATGGAGGTGCAGGAGTTCACGCCGGTCACCTACGCGGCAACGGATGACGAGGTCTTGACCCTCGTGCGCTGCACCGCGACGAACCGACAGACCGGCAAGAAAATGTCCCACCATCTGCACCACTACTTTCGCTTCCAAGACGGAAGGATTGTCTATTACCGCGGCAGCGAAGACACGGCGGAGGTCGGTGCCGCATTCGTGGCCTGAATTCCATCATCGACGATTGAAAGGGGTGCCGAGATGGCAATCGTCCTTGAGCTCGTGTTTCCCAAACTCAGCCGGGATCAATACGACGAACTGAAGTCCAAGGTCGGATGGGTGGATTCGCCTCCTACGGGCGGCATCTCCCACGTGGTGTGGTGGGAGGGAGACGACTGTCACGGGATCGACGTGTGGGAGTCCCAACAGGCGTGGCAGGCATTTGGAGAGGAACGTATGGGTCCAGCAGCGGCCGAGCTCGGCATTGTGATGGAGGCGACTCCGGTGTTCCACGACCCGCACGAGATCTTGATTGTGAAGACCATGCAACAGCCCTGATTGGCAGCGTATCCATCGGGCAATGACCAGAATCCCGTACAACGAGGAGGCCGAGACGTGATTGCCGTCTACATCGTCACAAAGAACATGACTCGTGAGCAGCACGCCAAAGGACGCGATCGCCTTGAGGAAGCGGGGGCGCCGGAGGGCCCGATGAAGCTGCACTCATGCTTCGGCGAAGACGGGCAGCTCCAGGTCTTCGACGTCTGGGAGAGCCAGGAGGCGTTTGACGACTTCTTGAAGTATCTCGGGCCGGTCATGGAGGAACTCGGGATCGAGTTGGCGCAACCGCCCGCCATCATGCCGGTGGTGGATCTCGTTCAGCAGTAGCGCGGCATTGCTTGGCCGACCTTGCTCGGAGCTCAGCGGGCGAAGAGGTGGTAGCCGGCAAAGACCCACGCTGCGATCAGAGCCAGGTTGGCGAGCCTCGCCGTGGAGATGAAGCGGACGAACTCCTCCGCGGTGGCGTAGCGCCCGCGAGATCGACGGGCGGCGAAATCGATCATGACGGCGAAGATCGGCACGGCCACCCAGAATGCGATACCGACGGGAGGACTCTGCGGCAGCAGGAGCCCAGCGCTACCAGTGTGCGCCGGGCCGACCGAGCCCATCGTTGCGGCGAGGGCACCGCCCGGAGGCGTGACCCGGTCGGCGTTCTTCGGCGGAATCCCGTCGTGGCGGGTCGGCGCACGGACCCGGGCAGCCTCGTAGCCGGTGCCGACGAGGATCCACACCAGGAGGAGCGCGGCGTTCAAAGGCCTATACGCCTGGGCCAGTGCGCTGATCGTCAAGTGGTACTGGTGCGGACCGCTGTCGATGCCGAGGACATCCCAGCCCAGCGCCACGGCGACCAGCACCAACCACGGTGCGACGCCACGGCAGGCGTTCCGAGCCCCACCCCGGCCCTGGCGCGGCCAAGGTTCCGATGTCGGGGGGAGTTGGATGCCCCACCGCGCGCCCTTCCGCCCGCGCCACAGGGCCACGTCGAAGAGGACCACTGCGACCAGGGTCACCAGCCACGTGATCTCCGCCGCCGGCGTCTTCCGGTGGTCGCCGCTGACCAACGCGCACCATCCACATGTCGCGACCACGGCAATGCCCATGACGATCGATCGGCCTCGCACCCCGCCGGTCTACCCCAGCGCGCAGGCGGGAGCCGGGACTCGGTGCACCCGGTGGTGCCGTGCCCGGTGGATCGCGTCGGTCGCGTTAGGGTCCGCCGGTGGCCAAAGGAGCCCTCCTACGCCATCGGGACTTCCGGCTCCTGTGGGGCGGTGAGACGGTCAGCGAGCTGGGCTCGCAGGTCAGCCTTCTCGCCATTCCGTTGCTGGCCGTGGGCACCCTGCACGCCACCACCTTCGAGATGGGGTTGCTCACCGCAGCGTCGACAGCCGCGTTTCTGATCGTCGGCCTTCCGGCCGGCGTCTGGGTGGATCGGCTGCGCCGGCGCCGGGTCATGATCGGGGCCGACGTCGGACGGGTGCTGGCTCTGGGCTCCATACCGATCGCGTTTGCCGTGGGGGGCTTGACGCTCGTGCAGCTGTTCGTCGTCACGCTGGCGAGCGGGATCCTCACCGTGTTCTTCGATGTCGCGTACCAGTCCTATCTGCCGTCGCTGGTCGGGCGCGCCCACCTGGTGGAGGGCAACGCGAAACTGACGGGCAGCGCGCAGGTGGCGGCGGTGGCCGGCCCCAGTGTCGCCGGAGGGCTCGTGCAAGCTCTCGGGAGCGCTGCCGCCGTGGCAGTCGACTCGGCGAGTTTTCTCGTGTCCGCTGTTGCCGTCGGCTCCATTCGCACTCCGGAGCCGAGTCCTCCCTTGCCGGAAGGCGGGCACCCACGGTTGCTTCACGGCATTGCCGAAGGCCTGCGTTTCGTCTTCGGGAACGTGCTCTTGCGGGCGATCGCAGCGACGACGGCCACCGCCAACCTCTTCAGCGGGATCGCCGCGGCGGTCGAGATCGTCTTCCTCGTCCGCGAGGTTCACGCGTCGGCCGGGATCATCGGCCTCCTGTTCGCCATGGGTGGGATCGGGGGAGTGCTGGGAGCGTTCGCGGCCGGACCGATCGCGCGCCGTGTCGGGGGGGCGCGGGCGACCATTCTCGGGATCTTCGTCAGCGCAGGGGCGCTGTTGATCCCGTTGACAGCGCCGGGCGCGCGTCTGCTCCTGTTCGGGTTCGGCGTTCTGCTCGTGGGCTTCTCCGCTGTCGTCTACAACGTCAACCAGGTCAGCTTCCGCCAGCGGCTGTGTCCCGACAGGCTTCTCGGGCGCATGAACGCCACGATGCGCTTCGTAGTTTGGGGCGTCCTTCCCATCGGAGCCCTGGTCGGAGGTGCGCTCGGCGCCCTCGTCGGACTACGGGCCACCCTCTGGGTCGGTGCACTGGGGCAGGCCTTGGCAGGACTGTGGCTGCTCTTCTCGCCGATGCGCCGTCTGCGGGACTTCCCCGACGCTCCCTCGGAGGGTCAGTCGAAGGCGGAGGCCTGACGCGCCGATTCGAATGGTAACGCGGTCATCGATGGTGCTCGGTGACACCGACCGCCGGCAGTGCCTCAATCTCGTGTTTGGTCAGCGCCACGGAGATGCCCCCGTCGATCGTCTCCACCGCGCTGATCGGGATCGCCACCTGCTTGCGACCCCAGAGGTGGCCCTCTTGGAGGAGGACATGGCTGACATGACCCTTGGTCGAGTCAATGACCAATCCTTCGACCTTGCCGATTTCGCCGTCGCTCGCGTGCACGGTTTCGCCACGGCGAATGCCGATCTCTCCCGCTGGGAGTGTGTCGCGCGTCTCGATCGCACTGGCCAGGGCCAACCTCGGGTCGGCCCCGCCCTCCAACCCGAAATACGGCCAGTAGTAGGCCTCGTGCGCGGAGTAGGCGTCATAGCCGCTGCCGCCGGGAAGGAAGTCGGTCTCCTCGGCCGAGGGGAGCGCGTCGAACTCTGCCTGGGTGCAGCGCAGGCGAACACCGTCGCCGTCCGCGTCGACCATGTCGAGCGGGACCAAGCGGCCCAGACCGCTCCGGTGCTCGGGCTCGATGACCAGATGCGTGAGCTCGCGAGCGACGGGGTCGACGACCACTCTGCTCACCGCGCCACAGGGCCCATCACTGCACGCGGCGACGGCTCCGATCGTGAACGTGGTGTCTGCCATGAAACCCTCCTCTGTCGGGAAAGACCCTAATGGGGCTCCGACGTCCTGCCGGGGCCACCTCTTGAGACGGGTCCCCGGTCACCAGCCGCGCAGGTCGACGTCCCAGCGCTCGACCACCTCGTCGCCGTCGACCACGAAGAGGAATTCGTGGTACGCGACGGTGGGGTCGACGTGCGCCGGAAACACCTGCACACGGTCCCCGACGTGGAAGCGGTGTGTCCGGGGCGAACGTCACGTGCTCGTCCGAGCAGAACCAGACTTCGGCCCCCTCGATCGAGGGGTTGCCATGATCCATGCCCAAGGCCTTGAGTCCGCAGTCGGCCACGACCCAGCCCTCCGAGACGGAGATCACGGTGGACAGCACGGTCAGGGCGGGGTCGAACGGCAGTCCGAGCTTGCCGTACGCGGTGTCCATGAGCGCGTAGGAGCCGGCCTGAATCTCCGTGGCCCAGGTGTTGAGGTCGTAGGTCCCCGTCCCGCCGGCGGAGATCACGTCGCCGCCTACCTGGCGGGCGGCCACCATGAGCCGTTCCATCGACTCCTCGAGGATGGTGCTTCGCGCATTCCGGTCCTCCAGTCCCACGATGTGTCCCTCGTATCCCATGACGCCGCGCACGTGGAGACCGGCGGAACGGGCGCAATCGGCCAGCCGGCCCGCTTCCTCGGGCAGGCAACCGCACCGAGGGAGCCCCACGTTCACGTCGATGAGCACTTCGGGGACTCCGGCCCGCGCCGCCGCAGCGACGGTGGCGTCTGAGTCCACGGCCAAGGTGACGCGAGCACCGGCCTCGACCAGCGGGCCCAGGCGGGTCGCGTCCGCGACTTCGTTGGCCAGCAGGAGGTCCTCGCCCAATCCCGCCCTCGCCATCCCTTCCATTTCGCGGACTGTGGCACACGTGAAGGCGGGATGGCCGGCTGAGACCTGCCACCGGGCCAGGGCCGAGCACTTGTGCGCCTTGACGTGCGGCCGGAGCCGTCGTCCGGGCAAAGCTTCTGCCATCGTGCGGATGTTGGCCTGCAGAACGCTTCCGTCGACGAGGAGCGCGGGGGTCGTGAGATCCGAGGTCCTCATGCCTGCACGCTACCGAGGAAGGTCCTGCTGAGCGAGCAGGGTCGCGGGTACTCTCCGCGGGTGGACATGCCGTGGTCGGGGGATGCGTGCAGCCTGGTCGAGGCCTTCCGGGCCGGCGCTGTGTCACCCCTCGAGGCGTTGGACGCCTCCATCGCCGCCATCGAATCGTCACCTCTCAACGCGTTCAGCTATTTCGACCTCGATCGGGCGAGGGAATCGGCACGCACTGCCGACCTGGTCCTTCCCTTCGGGGGAGTGCCCTTCGGCATCAAAGAGCTCGAGAAGGTCGAGGGTTGGCCGTACACCCAGGCGTCCATGATCTTCTGCCAACGGGTGGCCGATCACGACGACACGTCCCTCAGTCGGTTGCGCGCCGCTGGAGCAGTCTTGGCTGCCCAAACGACGGCACCCGAGTTCGGTGGGATCAACTGCACCTCCACCGAACTCCACGGGACGACGCGCAATCCCTGGAATCCGCAGCGTACCCCCGGCGGTTCATCGGGCGGCTCGGCAGCCGCTGTGGCTGGAGGCCTCCTCCCGATCGCCACGGGAAGCGACGGTGGCGGGTCCATCAGGGGGCCGGCCGCATTCAGCGGCCTCTTCGGCCTGAAGGCGACCTACGGCCGCATTCCGAAGGGGCCGGACGGGACCATCGAACCCATGACCACGGTCCTGGGTTGTCTGAGCCGGTCGGTGCGCGACACAGCCCGCTACTTCGACGTCTGCAACGGATTCGACCGGCGTGACCCGCTGAGCCTGCCGCGGGTGGATGGCTGGGAGGCCGGGCTTGGGACATGCGACCTCTCCGGCAAGACGGCGGTGATTCTGGTCGACCTCGGAATAGCCCAGGTGCGGGACGAAGTGGCCGCGACGGTGGCGGCCGGCGCCGAAGCCCTGGCCCGGGATGCCGGCCTACGCCTCGTCACGGTGACGCCCACGCTCCCTCCCCTCCGGGGCGCGTGGGCGATGGCTAACCAGCCACCCTTCGTGGCCGACCTCGGTGAGACGTACCCCGACCGAATCGAGGAGCTGTCGCCCG
This sequence comes from uncultured Acidimicrobiaceae bacterium, assembly GCA_963843365.1. Classification (GTDB taxonomy): domain Bacteria; phylum Actinomycetota; class Acidimicrobiia; order Acidimicrobiales; family RAAP-2; genus Bog-473. The sequence continues at coordinate 48,862 of CAWJKG010000003.1, forward strand.
AAATGGCCGCCGGCCTCGAGCACGCGAGGAAGCACTACACCCTCGAGCGGGCCGCATCGATCGAGCGCTACCGGCGGGAGCTCAACGGAGCGATGGCAGACCTGTTCGATGCGGCCGACTTCGTCTTCTGTTCGACTCATCCGGACGTGGCCTTTCAGGCGGAGGGCCCACCCCCGTCGACCCTGCCCGGCCGAGACCTCATCGAGGAGGTCGGTTTCGCTCGGGCCATCATGAACCAGGCGGCGCTGACGGCGCCATCCAATCTCAACGGCAGTCCCGCCATGAGCATCCCGTGCGGATTGGTCGACGGGTTGCCTGTCGGCTTGCAAGTGCTGGCAGGTCATCACCGCGAGCCACTGCTGCTCGATCTGGCGCTGATCGCAGAGCGTTGCGCACCCTGGCCTCTCGTTGCACCAGGCTCGCCATTGCAGGCCGCGAACTGATCCTTTCCGGCGTCTGCTACCATTATCTCGGCTCGGGCGTTCGCCCGGCGGGCCCGTTCGAGACATCTGATCGAGTTGGCCACATTTTCTCGAACGGAGTCTTGTCATTTCTTCCTTCTCAGACCTTGGCGTCCCCGCGCCGTACGCGGAACGGTTGACGCGTCAGGGGATCACCGAACCACTCACCATTCAGTTGGAGACCATTCCTCCCGCCCTGGCCGGGAAGGACATCTGCGGCATGGCGCCGACGGGGTCGGGCAAGACGCTCGCCTTCGGGATCCCGCTTGCGGTCAACGCCACACACTCGCGCCCCCGTCGCCCACGTGCGCTGGTCCTGGTGCCGACCCGCGAGCTCGCGTCGCAGGTCCACGAAGTGATTGCGGCGCTGCTCGGGCACGACAGCAAGCGCGTGGTCTCCGTTTTCGGGGGGACCGGGTACCGCGACCAGGTGCGCGCTCTGCACAAGGGGGTCAACATCGTGGTGGCCTGCCCAGGCCGTCTCGAGGACCTCATTGAGCGCGGCGATGTCCGGCTCGACGACGTGGCGACCGTGGTGCTGGACGAGGCCGACCGCATGGCCGACATGGGATTCCTCCCGGCGGTCCGACGCCTCCTGGACCAAACGGCCCCAAACCGCCAGGTCCTGCTCTTCTCCGCCACCATCGGACGTGAGGTGGAGTCGATCGTCCGTAACTATCAGCATGGACCGATCCGTGTCTCCGTGGAGACGACCGACGAGGCGAAAGGCGACGTCGCGCATCACTTCTGGAAGGTGGATCGGGACGAACGCGTGGCGATCACCGCAGAGTTGATCGCGCATCACGGCCAGGCGTTCGTGTTCTGCCGTACCAAGCGCGGGGCTGATCGCGTCGTCCGGCAACTTCAGGCGCGAGGGGTGCGCGCCGTCCCCATGCACGGCAACCGCACACAGGGCCAGCGGGAACGGGCCCTTGACTCGTTCGCCAGGGGAAAGGCCGATGCCTTGGTGGCGACGGACGTCGTGGCGCGGGGGATCCATGTCGACGCGCTTCCTTGCGTGGTTCATTTCGACCCGCCGACCGATCATGTCGACTATGTGCACCGTTCCGGTCGGACGGGGCGGGCGGGACGCACCGGGACCGTCGTGTCCCTGGTGACCCCCGAACAGCACAAGGACGTCCGTGGCGTACAGCGTGCGCTCGGGCTCGAGCCGGGATTGCTGGCGCCTTTCTCCGTGCCACTGCCCGCTCCTTCCGCTGGAGACGGCGGCTCCCGCCAGGATCGGACGTGCACCGGCACGATCAAGTTCTTCAACAGCGCGCGTGGCTTCGGGTTCGTCGAATACGAGGGCGGTGACGATCTCTTCCTGCATCACTCGCAGGTCGAGGGGGATACCCGCAGCGGCATCGCTCCAGGGGCGAAGGTCCAATTCACCATCGGCGCCGGCCGCAAGGGCGACGAGGCGCACAACGCCCGGATCGTCTGACGCTCACACGGCGGTAGGCCTGGCCTAACTCCAGAGGAGGAGGACCAGCGCAGCGCCCGACGCCATGTAGAGGCCGAAGGGGAGCGCCGATCGTCGGTCAGCGCGGTGGGCGGCAATGAGGACGACGCCGACGAGGAGCGCCAGGAGATTGGCGTAGAGAAACGCCTGGAACAGCGCCATCGGGCTCACCCAAGCCAGGCCGAATCCGAACACGAGCGACAGCCGGACGTCACCGAAGGCCATCCAGCGAGGGTTCATGACGTTGATGCAGAAGAAGAGGGCGAAGGCGATCACGCCTCCGAGGACCGCCGTCAACAGCCGGTCCCACTCGCTGGTGCACAGCGCGACCAGCACCCCGCTGGCGACGACCACGCCGCTCAGTGCGTAGACGAGGGTCTTGGGCAAGAGCCGACGAGTGAGATCGCAATAGGCGAGCTGAATGAGCCCCATGAGCAGCAACAAGGGCGGCAGCGCATTGGGCGACCAGCCGACCTGGTGTATCACGTACGCCGGTAACAGGCCCGACGCAACGGCGAGAACGGCCCACTGACGCCAGGTGACCTGCGGGGGCGCGATCTCCCACGGCGCTGCGTCCGAGTCCACCGCTGCGGCGCGAGCCACCGAGCCGGCCAATGCGCGCTGGGTCAGGGGCACGAGAGCGGACCCCACCGCAATGCCGAGCATGGTGCCGGCCACGAACGTGAGCGTTGTGCTCATTGCACCAGCGAGACTGCGCCGCAGTTGGTGCTGAGATCGGCCACGGACGCGCCGCCGACCGAAGTGCCAACAGCCTGGAGGATTGGGCCCAAGACCGGCGGCAGGTTCGAGGTGAGGAGCCCGTAGACAGGGCTCGAAGCTGAAATGGCGGGGGAGTAGGACAACGCCGGGCTGTTCGAGCCGGCCACAATCGGGTTGCTGTCGGCGGCGGCCGTAGAGGCAGTTGGGGGAACGACGGACGGTCCGTAACCGAACTGGCTCCCGCTGTAGCCCGACACGCTGAGAGTGGACAGGCTGACTCCGCCCACCGTCACGGTGCCGGTCGCTGTGGTGGCTGCCGGTTGGATGTTGGCGGTCTTCAAGGCGTTGTTGGCACAGGTCACTCCGAGGAGCGTTGCGGTGGCTTGTGCGCCCGTGAGCGGAATGTCGACGACCCCGCTCACACCCAGCACGGTGAGCTTTAGGTCTGTGCTGATTTGTGCCGTCGACGCCGTCGTCCCAGCGGGGCCGTAGGCCACCTGCGGTACCTGGCCGGCCGTCAAGCCGAGGGTCAGTTGGGCATCACTGACGAGCGGCAGGCCGAGCGACGAACCAAGGTCGATGGCGTTGGTGCCGTTGGCCACCTCGGCCTCGGTGGTGAGTGATTGCAGCACGTTCAGGCTGGTCGACAGCGCAGCAGTGGACAGGTTCCCGCTCGAACAGGTTGAGCCGTTGATGGACACGAGTTGGCAGAGCTCGGCCGATGTCGACGCCGTCGAACCGAGCGCACTCAGAGCGGTACTGGCGGAGCAGGGGAATGGCGTGGGCGTGGCACCACAGTTGAGCTGCGCCACCTGGTTCGCCACCGCATTGCTCCAGATGGCCAGCCATTGGGATCCGAGCAGGGACGTGGTCATCACGTTGGATGTCGTCAGGAGCCCGCCTGAGGCGGTAATGAGTTGGTTGATCGAGACATAGGTGTTGGCGAGCCCTTCGTAGCCGACCGCCGTGACGGTGGCAGAGCCTCCCAAGGTGCCCAACAGGGCATTGAGGACGGTCGACTGCTGCGAGTCGACTGTGGCCAGATACGAACCGACCGAGAACCCTGCTTCCGGGGTGACCGCGGCAATGGAGGTCCGGGTCACCGATGAGTGCCCACCCACGAAGATCTGCGGCACCGACTGCGAGGCCGACACCTTGACCGCGTTGCAGAGGTTGGGCCACGGCGGGTTGTGGTAATAGCAATTGACCGTGTTGTTCCCGATCTTCGCACCCTGCGGAGTGAAGGTGCCGCTCTGCCAGACGCCCTGCGCGTTGTAGCTGCCGCTCTGCCACACGCCGGGCGTCTCCGTGAGTGTGGCGTTCGCACTGTTGTCGCTGTCGGCATAGGCGAGCTTCCCGGTCAGGTAGCCCGTGGTGAGGATCTGGCTGTTGAGCGTCGTGGTCCAGTCGGCGATGTTGATGTACCGCGCCATGTCGAGCGCCGCCGTATCGGAGATCGCCTGCGTCTGACGACCACCGACGACGGTGAGGCCGATGTCGACCCCGAACGCGCCGCCCCAGAGGAGCAGGACCATGCTGATGGCCACCAGGACCAGGGTCGCCCCCTGCTCGTCTTTCGACCGACCCGGTCGGATGCGTCGCGCCGCCTGCTCTCTGGACATTCAGGAACTCGGGTTCGACATCTGCAGGGTGTTGCTCGAAGTGATCTTCGACGGTGTAATGACACCCATGCCGGGCAGAAGTGGGAAGAGCGGGCTGGCGTTGTAGTTGTAGGAGACCGTTACGGTCAGGCATTGATTGTTGGAGTTGGATGGGCAGTTGCCCTTTGTTGCGGTGCACGAGATGGCTGCCCCCGACGTCCCCGCCGGGACATCGGGTTGGTAGCACGTGCCCTTGCCCATCCACCCCACGTCGTTGGCCGCCTGGGCCTCCGCCGTCGCGATTGCTGTCGGCGACGCCACGATCCCCGCTCTCGCCCCGTCCGCTGCGGCCTGGGTGATGGTGGACTGGGCGGCCAGAATCAGGCCATAGGAGATGATGCCGTACAGGAGCGCGATGAGGAGCACCACCACGAAGGCGAACTCCACCATTTCCGCGCCGCGCTCCTCACGCGGGCGCCTCGGTTCCTTCGGCTTCTTCCACCAGCTCGGTCCCAAGGCGTATCCCCTCCTCAGTATCTCGGGCGACGGCACCAATATCTGAACGATTTTGTGGATACGGGTCGCGGTGATACGTGCGTGTCGATTCTGGAACGGAGGTCGACGCGGGTACATAGGACATATGGACCATTCATGGGCTTCACCTGGGGCGCTGCGTTGCAGAATGGTCAGAAGGACCTATGTACGTTCATGGGTTCCCGTCGTACCCTCCAACGGAGCACGCGACAGGTGGCTTGTTGAAAAGCGCCTGTTGTCCGCTGGTTGAGAGGGGGAAGGCTCTGTGAAGAAGCAGACACTGATACTGGTGATGATCGGGGTGATCCTGTTCATTGCCGGCAGCGCCATCGCGTTTGCCAGTGTCGAGGGCGCGAGCAAGAAGGCGGGGTCCGGCGGCTCCGCACAGGCGCCCGTCAGCACATCGGCGGTCGTCGCCAAGAGCAACATCCCGGCGGGTACCACGGGCCAGGAGATGGTGTCCAGCGGGTTGGTCGCCATTGAGCTGATTCCGACCAAGTCGTATTCCCCGGCCGACCTCAGTTCGCTGTCGGGCCTGAATGATGAGGTCCTGACCCAGTCCATTCCCAAGGGACACGCCATCAGCTCGGCTCAGCTCACGGCGAGCACCTCGGCGATTTCGCTCCCGACGGGCATGAATGCGGTGACGGTCGCCTTGAGCGGGACGGCGGCGCTCGCCGGCTATTTGCAGCCGGGCGCGCATGTGGACGTGTATGCGAACATCAAATCGCTGTCGACGGCTCCCGGCGCGCCGACAGGGAGCGCCTCGCTCCCAGTCCCCTGTACCGAGCTGGCCATGGCCGATATCCAGGTCCTCGACGTGCAGAGCACGGCGCCGACCTTCTCGAGCCATCCCAGTGCAGCGGGGCGTACGGTGCCGCCCACCGAGACGCTCCTGTTGGCGATGAGCCCGAGCAACGCCAGGACCATGGAGTTCCTTTCGCAGAATGAAGCGGTTTCGGTGGTGCAGACGCAGAAGGACGTCTCACCCCCGCCGGTCGGACAGTGCATCGGCACCGACCAGACGACGACGGCGCCATGATCAGCCGCCGAATTCTCGTCATTAGCCGGTCGCCCGCGCTCAGCCGGGCGATTCAGGCTTCGCTCGGACCGGGATACGACGTCGCGACGAGCGCGAACGTCGGCGACGTGGTGGACGAAGTCCGCGAGCAGGGCCCGTTCGACGTGCTGGTCGCCGGCCCGGTCTTCGACAGCCATGCGGGCATGGCCCGCCTGGCCTCGTTGCGGGCGGCCGGAGCGGTGCCCGCCATCGTCCTCGCGCTCGGCCCGAAGCCGAAGGCGAACCTGGGCGACATTGTGCGAACCGGTGCGGTGGATCTCGTCGAGTACCCCACCAGCAAGCGCCAGCTCGCCGCCGCTCTCAAGCGCGCCTTCGACATCGCCGATGCGTCTGCGGTCGACGGGCCGACGCTCCCCGTCGTCGCGCACGGCGTGGTCGTCGACCGGCCGCAGTTCGCAGAGGTGTTCACAGTGGCGTCCTCCAGCGGCGGGTGTGGCAAGACGTTCTACGCCACCAACCTGGCCTGTTACCTGGCGGCGCAGACCGGTCAGCGCGTCTGTCTGGTCGATCTCGACCTGCAGTTCGGTGAAGTCTCAACGGCGCTTCATCTGCGCCCTCGCTTCACAATTTCAGATCTGCTGTCGAGGGAGCCGGTCGACGACGACGACCTCGACGAGCACGTCGAGGAATACCTGGAAGACCATGAGCTCGGGTTCTCCGTTCTGGCGGCGCCCTTCAGCCCCGCGGACGCCGACATGATCGCTCCGAAGGACGTCTACAAGGTGATGGGTGCACTGCGCAGGCACTTCGACTACATCGTGGTCGACACTCCGGCTCAGCTGTCCGAAATCGTGCTGGCGGCCTTTGACCACTCGACCAGGGTCCTGTGCATGGTGACACTCGATCTGCCCAGCATCCGCAACATGCGGGTGTTCCTGAGCACGCTCGAGAAGCTTCGGATCAACAGTCAGAGCATCGGGGTGGTGCTCAACAAGGTCGAGGACGACATCGGCATCGACATCAACGATGTGCAGGAGGTGCTGGACAACAGGATCGTCTCGGTTCTCCCGTATTCGCGGGAAGTGATGAAGTCGATCAACAAGGGGCAGCCGGCGCTTGTTTCGGCGGCCAATTCCGACATCGGAAAGAAGCTGGCCGGGGGCATGCACCAGTTCCTCTCAGACGAGACCCCGACACTCGAGACGGGATCGGGCCCCGCCGCGATTGAGGGGAACCGTGGGTTCTGGCGCCGGAAGAGAAAGGGTCGCACGGAGAAGGCACCCGAGCTCGAGAAGGTCTGATCGAAATGAATCTGTCAGAGAAGCTCGCTGCTGCCGATGGCACGGGGTCGACCCCTTCCTCGGGGCAGCCGGCGGAAGAGGGATCGCAGCGCAGTGCGGATCCCGGGCCCCCCGGTGGCATCGAGAGGAGAGTGACGAGCAACCCGTTGCCTCCCGGCGCCAAGGGACACCCGATGCGGCGCACCTCCGATCGGTCGGCTCTGGACACCGCCTGGAAGCAGTCGAAGCAGAAGGTCCAGGCCAAGGTCCTGGCCGAGATCGCCCCGAAGGCGGCCGACCTCTCGCCGGACGAATTGCGGGAGAAAGTCCGGTCCACGGTCAACGAGATCCTCGAACGCGAGGACATCGGCATCTCGCCCATCGAGCGTCAACGCTTCGTGGAGGAGATGTTGGAGGATTCGCTCGGCTACGGGCCTCTTGAGGCGCTCCTTGCCGACGGCACCATCTCCGAGGTCATGTGCAACAAGTTCGACGAGATCTGGATCGAGCGCAAGGGAAAGCTGGAGCGAAGCGAGATCGTCTTCAACTCGCCGCATCAGTACCGACGCATCATCGATCGAATGGTGCACGGGGTAGGACGCCGCGTCGACGAGTCCTCACCAATGGTGGACGCCCGATTGGCTGACGGATCACGTATCAACGCCATCGTCCCGCCGCTCGCGTTGCACGGGCCCGTGCTCACCATCAGGAAATTCCCGGAACGGGCTTTCCTCATGGAGGATCTCATCAAGCTCGGCTCGCTCACCATGGATGCTGCCGTGTTCCTTGAAGCCCTCGTCCGGGGCAAAATCAGCATGATCGTCGTCGGTGGAACCGGTACCGGAAAGACGACCATGTTGAACGTGCTCTCCAATTACATCCCGGACGGAGAGCGGTTGATCACCATTGAGGAATCAGCCGAGTTGCAGATTCAAGGTGAGCACGTGGTCACCCTCGAGACGCGTCCATCCAATGCCGAAGGAACGGGCGAGGTACGCATCCGCGACCTCGTCCGCAACTCACTCCGCATGCGCCCCGACCGCATCATCGTCGGAGAGTGTCGCGGTGCCGAGACATTGGACATGCTTCAGGCGATGAACACCGGTCATGCCGGATCCATGACGACGGTGCACGCCAATACCCCCCGCGAGCTTCTCGGGCGCCTCGAGACCATGGTCATGATGGGAGGCGTGGAGCTCCCGCAGCGGGCCATCCGAGAGCAGATCGTCATGGCGATCGGCTGCCTCGTGCAGCTGAGGCGCACCCCGGCGGGGCCTCGCGTCGTGCACTCCATCACGGAGATCCAGGGAATGGAGGGTGAAACCGTCCTGATGCAGGACATCTTTCACCGAGTGGACATGGACGAAGGGATGGGCCGTTTGGTTCCGACCGGCTTGCGTCCGAAGATTCTCGACGAGCTGGCACTGAATGGCGTGGAGGTTCCCGCCCATTTGTTCCGCGTTGAGAACGACGGACTGTCCGGCTCAGGATCCCGATCGTCGGGGAGGCATCACCGACCGGCCCGACCCGGACGGGTCGTGGAGCCTCCTTCTGAAGAGCTGTACGAGATGCTGGCCCGCCGGCGCGACGGGGGGAAGTGACCCATGATGCTGTCGACTGCAGTGGACACGAAGAGCGCCGCGCTCGTGGCAGCGGTCCTGGTGGGCGCGGGCATTGCCCTGGTCGTTGTCGGCATGATCGCGCGTCTGAGATCGAAGCAGCGCACGCTGGCCCAAATCCTCGACGACACCATGGGGCAGGCCGAGGTCCCTGTCGAAGTCGTGTCCGAGTCCCCGGAGCACGGCGAGCTCTCGGCGCTCACGGTGCGTATCGCGGGCATCTTCGGGCGGATCGACACGCATGGTGCGTTGGAACGGCGGCTCGAGCGGGCGGCCATTCCGCTGCGGTCCGGCGAGTACCTGGTCATCAGCTCCGGCATTGCCTTTGCCCTGGCTGTGGTTATCGGGGTGATCACGAAGTCGCCGATCGGGTCCGTGATCGCGATCGCCTTGGTCGCCGGGATCGCCTGGTACCTGCCGTCGCGACGTGCGGCGAAGCGGATCAAGCAGATTCAGGAGCAACTGCCGGACGCATTGGCCCTGATGTCTGCCTCGGTCGAGGGCGGCCAGACGTTCCAGCGCTCCATCGACATGTACCGCCGGGACGCCAAGCCACCTCTTTCGGCCGAGCTCGATCGGGTCATGGCGGAGGTGGCCGTCGGCTCCGACCTCGTGGTGGCACTCGAGAACATGGCCGAGCGTTCAGGCGTCGAGGACCTGACCTGGGCGGTCGAGGCGGTGCGGATTCAGCAGTCGACCGGCGGACGACTGGCACCCATCCTCCACACCCTGGCCGACTTCATGCGGACCCGCCAAGAGGTGCGGCGGGAGGTGCAGACCCTGTCCGCCGAGGGGCGCATGTCCGGCTATGTCCTCTTCGCCATCCCCCTCTTCCTGGTGTGCGCGCTCGAAATGAAGGATCCGGGTTACCTCGAGCCGATGCTGCACGGCGCCGGTCTCATCGTGCTCATCGGGACGGCGGGACTGATGGCCCTCGGTTTCTGGATCGTGCGCCGCATGGTCAACATCAAAATCTGATTCAAGGGGGGCATCCGTGAGCGCGACGTACATCGTTCCTCTGGTGGGTATCACGTTGATGGCGATCGGGCTGTGCGGCGTCGGCATGGCCGCGTGGCGCTCCCACAAGGTCTCCACCCGCCTTGAGTTCATCCGTTCGCTGGGCGCCGACGCAGAGCTCTTCGCCGGAGTCGACCCCCGTCATCGAGCGGGTGCAAACGCCACTGTTGAGCCGGATCTTCGGGCCGTCCGCCAGAGGCTTCAAGAACGTGCTGACACGGCTCTACCCCTCCAGCGAGGTCGACCGTGTGCATGCCGATCTCCTCAAGGCGGGGCTGACCGGAACGATCCGTGCGGAGGAGTTCGTGGCGGTCCAGGTCGGCTCGGCCATGCTCGGCTTCGGCCTGGGTCTGATCGCCTTGGTGAGTGGAGCCGTCAGCGTCAAGATCGGCCTGCTCTGTCTCTTCATCCTGCCCATGCTCGGTGGTTTGGCCCCGAGCTGGTGGTTGCGCAACCGCATCAAGGTGCGGCGCCTGACAGTCCAGAACGACCTGCCCGACCTGTTGGATCTCATGTGCATCTCCGTGGCGGCGGGACTGGGTCTGGAGCAAGCGATGCAAGTGTCCTGCGCCCGATTCGAGTCGCCGGTGTGCCACGAGCTTCGCTTGACGTTGCGGGAGATGGAGCTCGGGCTGTCACGGCACGATGCGCTCGAGAACATGAAGCTGCGGACCGACATCGACGACCTTGTCACGTTTGCCGTGGTGCTCTCGCAGGCGGACGCACTGGGGCTGCCGATCGGTCGCGTGCTCCAGGCGCAAGCGGACGAGATGAGGGACAAGCGGCGACAGCGGGCCCGGGAGAAGGCCGCCAAAGTCCCCGTCAAAATCCTCTTCCCGCTCGCGCTGTGCTTTCTGCCGGCGATCATGATCATCGTGCTCGGTCCGATCGTCGGGCCGATCAAGCATGCCTTCCATTCCGGCTGAGCCGACCACGGCGGCCTCCGCGGAGAATTGTGTGTTCCCCGGGGCTGCACCCCCGTGGCAACAATGATGCGACTGTCGCTTGAGGCGAAAAGCGTACAATGACCTGGGAGTTTCCGCCGCAGTGTGGCGGGGTGGAGCCGTTCCGGACGCAAGAATCCGGACGGAATGAGGGGGAGGAATGGCAAACACAGCCTCGATCCTGTGGCCGAGCGCGCAGCCGGCGCCGGACCAAGAGGCCTGGGGCGGGCCTGAATGGACGTTCTACACCCAGGTGTCGGTTTCCGGCCCGTCGGTCTGCACGACCGTGCACCGGGGCGAGAGCACGCGGGGAGCACGAGCAACGCCGATCCGGGACCATCTTCGGGTCGTGGACGACGACCTGCGTCGACCGGAGACGTCTGCCCAGCGGCGTGAGGACGATCGCCAGTGGGGCCCCTGGTCGTTGACACAGCGGGAGCTCGAAGTGCTGCAGCTACTGGCTGAGGGCGCGACCAACGGTGAGATATCGCAGCGGCTCTACATCAGCCCGAAGACGACCAAGAACCACTTGGCCGCCATCTTCCAGAAGCTCGATGTGACGAACCGCACCCACGCGCTGGTGCGTGCCGTGGTCATGGGTCTCGTCACCATCGAGTAACAACGCGAGCGCGAACACCAGCGCAGGTCAAATGGTCCGATAAGCCTATGGAGTATCAGCCATGACGGTGACGACAATGTGCTGGGTGTTCCAATGCGATTCGGACGACCGTCCGGAGAGATTGGGGCGAGAAGAGGGGAAGGACCGAATGACTGAGCTTTTCTTGAACGCATTCTTCGCAGTGCGTGGCTTTCACAGTGACATGCTCGAGCGGGCTCGCACCGAGCGGGGCGCCTCCATGGTGGAGTACGCACTGCTCGTCGGCCTGATCGCCGTCGTGGCCGTGGTGGCAATCGCCGCCCTGGGCGGTGGCATCAAGGGCCTGTTCAGCAACGCCAACAACTGCGTCGGGAACAGCGCCTCCTGCTAGGCGTCGGCGCCACACGCCGCAACGACGCAACGAATTCCCTAAGGGAATATTCCCCCTTCCCCATGGGATGGCGGTTGGGCTGGGTCGGCTTCGGCGGACCCAGCCCTCCGTCGTTTTCGGACCGTTGTTCGGATGAAATCAAAGCACGCAGACATCGGACGAAACGCAAGCGGTCGCCAATAGGTCTGAAAGTCCTATTTACCTTGGCGTCCAGGTGTCCGAAGCTTTAACTGGTATCGGCGTAGTGCCGAAATCATCTCAGGGGCAAAAGAGGGGAGCAGTTCAAATGTTCGGATTACTTCATGAATGCGTTCGTCGCAGTGAGGACTGCGCACGGGGCGATGTTCGACCGGGCTCGCACCGAGCGGGGCGCCTCCATGGTGGAGTACGCACTGCTCGTGGGTCTGATCGCCGTCGTCGCGGTGGTGGCCATCGCTGCGCTGGGCGGAGGCATCTCCGGACTGTTCAGCAACGCCAACAACTGCGTCGGGAACAGCGCCACCTGCTGAGGCGCCGGCGCGGCCTCGACCGCCGCATGAACTGAGGCCGCCCCGCCAGAGGGCGGCCAGAGTGCCGAGAGGCACTCGGAGGGCCGGATCGAAGATCCGGCCCTCCGACGCGTTCCGGCGCCCGGCAGGGCGGCAGATCCGTCGGCCCGGTGGCGATGCGCGGCGTCGGCCCCGCGACGATCCGAGCCGGCCGGTGCACACCGGCCCTCAGCAGGATTTCATCGTCGGTTCACATAACCGATACGGCGGTGAAATAGGGTCCGACGAGACTGACAACCGCAATCTGGTGTGGGGTGTCGTGTCCGCAAGCGGCCGGGATGCCCCGTCCCAGCACCTTGACCACGGAGAAGAAGGGGAACACAGGAGAACTCATGAGCTACCAGGCCGAGTACATCTGGATCGACGGGACGGAGCCCACCCCGCTCCTCCGCAGCAAGACCAGGATCGTCGAGGGCGGCAAGGAGCCCGGGATCTGGGGCTTCGACGGCTCGAGCACGAACCAGGCCGAGGGGAGCGACTCGGACTGCGTTCTGCAGCCCGTGTTCGTGTGCCCCGACCCGCTGCGGGCGGAGGGCGACAAGCTCGTCATGTGCGAGGTGCTGCACCCCGACATGACGCCGCACAGCACGAACACCCGGCGGAAGTGCGCCGAGATGGCGGAGAAGTACGCCGACCAGGAGCCCTGGTTCGGGATCGAGCAGGAGTACACCTTCTTCCAGTACGGCCGCCCCCTGGGTTGGCCCGAGGCCGGGTTCCCGGCCCCCCAGGGCCCGTACTACTGCGGGGTCGGGCGGCGACAAGATGCCCGGCCGCGAGATCGTCGAGCGCCACACGGCCGCCTGCCTGAAGGCCGGCCTGGCGATCGAGGGCACCAACGCCGAGGTGATGATGGGCCAGTGGGAGTTCCAGATCGGCGTCCTCCCGCCGCCGCTCATCGGCGATCAGCTGTGGACGGCGCGCTGGTTGCTCTTCCGCATCGCCGAGGACTTCGACGTGTTCGCCACGCTGGAGCCCAAGCCGGTGCTCGGGGACTGGAACGGCGCCGGTGCGCACACGAACTTCTCCACCAAGGCCATGCGCGAGGACGGCGGATGGGATGCCATCATCGCCGGCTGCGAGGCCCTCGGGAAGCGGGTCGAAGAGCACGTCACGAACTACGGCATCGGCATCGAGAGCCGCCTGACGGGCGCCCACGAGACGGCGCACTTCACCCAGTTCAGCTACGGCACCTCCGACCGCGGCGCATCCATCCGCATCCCGTGGGCAGTGGCCAAGAACAAGAAGGGGTGGCTCGAGGACCGTCGGCCGAACGCCAACATGGACCCCTACGTGGTGAGCGGCTCTCATGGTCGAGACCGTGTGCGGAGCTGCCGCCGGCGACTGAGCCGCACCTGATCGGGAACGCCGCCGGTTCCGGGAGCGCACCGCCCGGGATCGGCGGCGTTTCTCGTCCGGGCGGCTCAGTCGTCAGGCGGGACCGGCTGGTCGCTGGGCGCACGCGCCGACCAGGGCGGGTTCGCCGGGACGGGCGAGGGGCCCGAAGGCGAGCGCCGCGGTGTCGCCCTCGATGTAGCGGCTGGCGTCTCCGCCGGCGTCCGCCATCTCGTCCATGCCGATCGGACCTTCGGGGCGGCCGGCCAGGAACTGCTGGATGATCGGGTTGTCGGTCGCCAGCATGTCCGGCTTGCTGGCGAACTTGACCAGGTTCGATCGGAACAGCACGCCCATGTACTCCGCCGTCCGCATGACCGACTGGATGTTGTGGGTGATGATGAAGAACGTCGCTCCCGTCTCCTTCTGGGCGGTGACGACGAGCTCGTCGAGGTAGGCGACCCGGACCGGGTCGAGACCCGGAGTCCGGCTCGTCGAAGAGCACGATCTCGGGCTCGGTCACCATGGCCCGCGCCAGGCCGGCCCGCTTCTTCATGCCGCCCGACACCTCGCCTGGGAGCTTCTTCAGGTGGTCCATGAGCCCGACCAGCTCGGCGTTGCGGTGGACCAGCTCGCGGATCGCCGCCTCGTTCTTGCGCGTGTGCTCGCGCAGCGGGAAGGCGATGTTGTCGTAGAGGTTCATGGAGCCGAACAGCGCGCCGTCCTGGAAGAGGACGCCGAACTTCTTGCGCACCTCGTAGAGGCGCTTCTCGCGCAGTCCGACGATCTGGTCGCCGTCGACCCAGATCTCGCCGCGCTCGGGCCGGAGCAGCCCGAGGATGTTCTTGAGCAGCACCGACTTCCCGGTGCCCGACGGGCCGAGGATGGCCGTGATCCTGCCCTTGGGGACGTCGAAGGTGATGTCCTCGAGCACGGTGTGCGAACCGAACGACTTGGTGACCCCGCGCAGCGAGATGATCGGCTCTCCGGGCGCGATCCAGGCCTGCCCGGTGCCTTCCTGCGGGTTGTCCATATGAGGAGAACCCATACCCGGCGCCCGGGCTTGCGCACGCGTGCCGGGACGACGCGGCCGTCAGCCCCCGAGCAGGCCGCCCACCGTCTTGGTGGCCCCGCCGACGATGCCCTGCACGGGGTTGGTCGTCGTGGTCGTGGTCGCAGTGCTCGATGAGGAGCCCGACGATCCCGACGTTCCAGAGCCCGTCGTGCCCGGGAGCACGCTGCCCAGCCCGACGGACTGCGTCAACCCGTTGACGCCGCTGCTCACGCCGCCGGTCACGCTCCCGACCGTGCCACTGAGCCCAGAGGACCCGGTGACGCCACTGGTGACGCCGCTGGCGACCCCGCTCACAGTCTGGCCCAGTCCACTGGTCACGCCGCCGACCGTCTGGCTCAGCCCACTCGTCACGCCGCCCAGCGTCTTGGTGACGCCGCCTGTCACGCCGCTCACGGTCTGGCTGATGCCGCCCGTCGCGCCGGCTGACCGTCTGGCTCACTCCACCGCTGGCGCCGTTCACGGTGTTGTTCAGTCCCCCCGCCGGCCTGGTTGAGGCCGCCGGCGAGGCCTGTGTTCGCCCCGCTCGAAGCGCCGCCCAGCGCACCGCCGACCGCCGAGGAGCGAGCTGGCGCCGCCCGTGCCTTTGGCGCCCGTGGTGCCGGCCGCCGCTGCCCGCCGATGTCCCGTCGGCGGTCACCGTGGTCCCGCCGCCACCGCCCAGCCCGTTGACTCCACCAGCGGCGAGTGCCTGGGCGACCGACCCGCCGCCGGCGGCCCCGCTCCGTGATCGGTCGGCACCCAGCACCAGTGGCGGTGCCGCCAGCGCAGAGCCGGGGGCCGACGCGGCCCCGCTCGGGCCACTCGAGAGCGCGTGCGGCGCAATGAAGGCGGCGGCGACGGCAGCCCCGGTGACGGCGACGCCGGCCACCGCGTTGCGCATCGCCCCGGAGCCGCTGCCGCCACTGCTGTGGTGCACGCTGGCGCCGCGGTGCGCGGCACGGAAGACGGTGCGGCGGATGAGCGCGCCGGTGGCGATGAGGAAGCCGGCCAAGGCCTCCTTCGACTCGGAGACGACGGCGAACTCGCGCTTCGAGTGCTTGGCGGGCTCGCCACAGCAGCGTCTCGATGGTCCCGATCTCGACGCCCTCGTGGTCTGCGATCTGCTGGTAGGTCCACCCGGAGCCCTCTCGCATGGCCAGCACGTGGCGGTGGCGCGTCGACAGGCGGTCGAGCGCGCGGTTGACCAGTTCGCCGTCGACGGCTGCCAGGACGAGCTCCTCGGAGGTGTCCTCGCCGACCACGCCGACGGGGTGTTGTGCCGTGAGCTCCAAGTCGTCGGTCGGCGTACTGCGTGACCGACGGCGCAGCATGTCGGTGCAGATGTTCCCGGCGATGACCGTGAGCCATGGATAGAAGCGGCGTTCACCGGCGAACCGGGGCAACGCCTTCCAGGCCCGGGCGAACGCCTCCTGCGCCGCGTCCTCGGCCTCGTGGCGGTCGTTCAGTCGGCGGAGGCAGAAGCGGAGCAGCCGCTCGTAGTACCGCGCGTACAGGTTTCCGAATGCAGCGGAATCGCCGGCCTGGCACCGCTCGACGAGCGCGCGGTCGCGGTCCAGGTCGACGTCGTCACAGAGGCCGGTGAGCTCTTCTTCGCGGAGTGCCAACTGATCCCGTCCCTCCCCCCGTTCGTCCTCCCACCAAGGAGCTGCGTCACATTATTGCCGTGATTTCCGGGCTTTTGAAAGCCCCGCAATCCTCTATTTCCTGAACGGGGGTTGGGTAAACACGCACAACAGAGTTGACAATTTGTCCTGCACGGGAAGAGGAAATGGCCGGCGAGGGCCCGGCCGGCCGGTCGCCGACGGACCCCGTGTCGGGCACGCATGCCGCAAGGTTCGGCGCCGCCTTCCGTTTTTCTCCCGAAGGAAGGAACGGGGGAGCGGGATGTCTGACCCGTTCACGTGCCAGAGGAGGCCTCGGAAGGGGGGAAGACATTGGCTGAGACGGGTGACAGGACGGGTGTCGGTCCCGATCGACCCGGCACCTCGCCAATGAGTCGCGACGAGATCGCCCGTCGGGTGGGGTCCCCGAGCGGCCGTCCGGCTGCAACCGGCGTACTGCCGAAGCCCAGCCGCCCGGCAGCGGACGACGGCAAGATCGCCTCAGCTGTTCGGGAGACGGGCAACATGTTCGCCACCGCTTTCGAGGCGCTGCGGCAGGCGCCGCTCAAGGGCGTTCCCGTCTCGGAGTTCTTCGACCAGTGCTGGTTCCTGGCCCGGGTCACGACACTGCCCTTGATCCTTCTCTCCATTCCCTTCGGGATGGTCATCGCCCTCGAGGTCGGCTCGCTCCTGCAGCAGATCGGCGCGCAGTCGCAGCTGGGCGCGGCCATGGTGCTGGCGGTCGTCCGCGAGCAGGCACCCGTTGCCACGGCCCTCCTCATCGCCGGTGCCGGTGGGTCCGCCATGTGTGCCGATCTCGGGTCACGTCGAATCCGGGACGAAATCAGTGCGATGGAGGTCATGGGCGTCAATCCGCTCCACCGCCTCGTCCTGCCCCGCCTCCTGGCGGCCACGGTCGTGGCCGTCCTGCTCGACGCCGTCGTCAGTGTGGCCGGCATCGCCGGCGGCCTGTGGTTCGGTACCCACGCCATCCACATCACCACGAGCAGCTTCTTCGCCACCTTCGGGGAACTCAGCCAGATGGCCGACCTCGTCATCGCCCTCGTGAAGGCGGGCATCTTCGGCTTCATCGCCGCGATGGTGGCCTGCTACAAGGGCCTCTACTGCAAGAGCGGCCCCAAGGGCGTGGGCGACGCGGTCAACCAGGCCGTCGTGGTGACGTTCATCCTCTCGTTCTTCGTGAACTTCTTGCTGACCGTCTTCTACTTCAACTTCATTCCGCAGAAGGGCATCTGATGGCGATCGATGCCCCCGCCCGGGAGCGTCCCCCGGACGCGTCTCGGCGGGGCAGGCCATCGGAAGGAAGGCCGTCGGCTCCGCTGACGCAGCACTCGGCGTCTTCGACGCGCTGTACGAACAGTTGAAGTTCTATGTCCGGATCGTGCGCGCGCTTGCCGCGGGCGTTGCGCTATCCCAAGGAGATTCTCGTCCTGATGTCCGACATCTCCCTGGGCTCGGGCGCGTTGGTCGTCGGTGGCGGCATGTTCTTCGTCGTGGTCTCCATCTCCTTCTTCACCGGCACCGAGGTGGGGCTCGAGGGGTTCAACGGCCTGCAGCAGATCGGGGCCGAGGCTTTCACCGGCGTCATCACGTCGCTGGCCAACACTCGAGAGATCACCCCACTCGTGGCCGGCGTGGCACTGGCGGCGCAGGTGGGGGCCGGCTTCACGGCGCAGCTCGGTGCGATGCGCATCAGCGACGAAATCGACGCGCTCGAGGTCATGGGGGTGAACAGCGTCGTCTACCTGGTGGGCACCCGCGTGTGGGCGGCTCTCATCACGATGATCCCTCTCTACCTGGCTGCCCTCTTCGCCAGCTACCTCGCCTCCGAACTGGTGGTCACGAAGTTCTTCGGGCTGTCGGCGGGTACGTACACCCATTACTTCCGGCTCTACTTGCCGCCGCTCGACATCTTCTACTCCTTCCTGAAGGCGATGGTCTTCGCCGTCCTGGTCACGTTCGTCCACTGCTACTACGGCTACAACGCCACCGGTGGGCCGGCCGGCGTGGGCGTGGCGGCCGGGCGGGCGATCCGGCTCTCGATCATCCTCGTCGTCGTCGTCAACCTGTTCATGTCATTGATCCTCTTCGGCGGCGTGAACGCCACGGCGAGGTTGGTCGGATGAGGCGGCTCCTGCGGGTCGTCGTAAGCCTCGTCGTGCTCTTCGGCCTCGTGTTCGGCACCGTCACCCTGGTCCGGCTGGCCAACGGTGACTTCGCGGGTGACTACGCGCTGAGCGGGACGTTCCCCGGGCCGGAGAGGGGCTGCAGCCCGGACTCGGCCGTGGTGTTCCGCGGCGTCCAGGTGGGTCGCGTCTCCACCATCGCGCTCAGCGACAACCTGGCCCGGATCACCGTCCTCATCACCCCGTCCTTCAAGGTCCCGAGCAGCGCCACGGCGACGGTGGAGCCGGTCAACTTGTTCGGCGCGGAGCAGGTCGCCATTTCGACACCCGACGGGAATTCCGACACGGGGCCCTACCTACCCGCCGGTGGTTCGTTCGCCCGGGCCGACAGCAGCGACGAGCTGGGCGACCTCTTCGCG
The DNA here is from genome assembly GCA_963843365.1 of uncultured Acidimicrobiaceae bacterium. Taxonomy (GTDB): domain Bacteria; phylum Actinomycetota; class Acidimicrobiia; order Acidimicrobiales; family RAAP-2; genus Bog-473. The sequence continues at coordinate 67,635 of CAWJKG010000003.1, forward strand.
GCGGCGACGCCTCTGCTGAACAAGATCGACACGACCGATCTCTCGACCGTGCTGAGCGAGCTGGCACAGGCTTCGCAGGGCGAAGGTCCGAAGATTGCGGCCTCAATCGGCGCCGGGACCCAGCTCGCCGGGCTCCTCGACCGGACGCTGAATGCACAGATCCTGGCGCTGCAGTCCTTTGCCAAATTCACCCAGGCGGTTGCCCCGGCGGCGGGCGACCTCAACGACCTCAACGCGCAGATCAACGCTGGTCTTCCGTCGTTCAACGCCGAGGAGGCTGACTACGAGAACCTGCTCAACACCCTCATCCCGTTCTCCAACCGCCTCGCTGCGTTGCTCTCGACCTATCACCCGGACATCGCCACCATTCTGGAGTCGGGCGACAACGTGTCCCGGGTCCTCCTGGCGCAGCAGGCGTCCCTCGGTCAAGTGATCGACGGGGCGTACCACTACTTCCAGAAGATCGCCCAGGGCGCGTCCGGGCTCAACAAGCTGCCCGATGGCAGCACCTACGCCTACTTCAACACCTTCATTCTGTTCAGCGACGTCAACAGCCTCGTCTGCAATCTGATTGCGCCGCCGACCGGCGGGATGTCGTTCCTGCAACCGATACAGCAGGCGTTGGCCGGCAGCACGTCCGCCTTCAACTGCTCCTCCGAGTTCGCAACGTTCAACGCCCTGCAGGGCAGCTCGACCCCGACCGCGACGCCGGCTGTGCAACCGTCGGCGTCCACGACGTCGGGTGCCGGCAGCGCGGCGGCCGCCGCGGCCAACCAGGCCTACGGCATCGTCGGCCAGCCCGCTCCGTCCACATCGACCAACCTCGGGAGCATCATCACCCAGGTCCTCGGAGGGCTGTGATGCGCCTGGTGGGGCACCTCCCGAAGTCAGCGTTCAAGTTTGCCGTCTTCGCGCTGGTCTGCGTGATCCTCCTCGTCGGGCTGGCCGTGAAGATAGGGAATATCTCGCTCTTCAGCAGCCGCCACACCGTTGACGCGGAGTTGAGCGATGTGACGGGTCTTGCCAGCGGGGACACCGTCAATGTCGCCGGCGTGCCCGTCGGGCAGGTCTCCAGCATCGGCGTGCAGCGTGGGCACACGCTCATCACGCTGAGCATCAACAACACCGTCACGCTGCGCCGCTCGACGGATATCGGAATGCGCTGGCACAACGTGATCGGGCAAAAGGAGATCGAGCTCTTCCCCGGCCGTGGCGGACCCATCTTGGCGCCCGGGTCCACCATCCCGCTCACGCACGACGTGACCGATGCCAGCGTGGACGAGTTCTTGAACTCGCTGGGACCCGTTCTCTCCTCGATCAATCCGCAGCAGGCGAACGAGTTCGTCGAGAACGTGTCCGGGGCGCTCGAGGGCGACACGGCCGAAATCAACCAGCTGCTCAACAGCGGCGCGGCGGTGTCCTCGACGGTGCACGCGCTCGATTCGCAGGTCGGCCAGGTCATCGGGAATCTGGACCAGGTGCTGACCGCACTGGCTTCACGCTCCGGCGACATCGATTCGCTGGTCACCAACCTGCAGACCGTGTCGTCGGCCTTGGCCTCGAAGAACTCGCTGCTCGACGGCGTCGTCGGCAACCTGTCCTCGGTCGCCACCGACCTCGCCGGGCTGATCGGCAACAACCACGACACCATCACGAGCGCCATCGACAACCTGCAGACCGTGGCGGCCGACGTCCAGAACAACCAGCAGAACCTGGCGAACAGCCTCTCGACGCTGGGTGCGGGCCTGGCGCCGTACATCCAGATCTCCCAGTGGGGGCAATGGTTCGCGGTCGAAACCGTCTACACCTGTCTCGCCGGCCAGTCGGTCTGTCCCTACTATCAGCCCGGTAATCCGCCGTCCGGTTCCGGTCCCTTCGGCAGTCCGCCACTCCCGGCGCCGCTCTCGGGCGTCACCACGCCGAATCCTTCGAGTGCTTCGAACAACAGCTCGAACAGCGAGACAATTCGGCTTCCGCCCAAGGCGACCCCTTGGCCGCCTCGAGTCTCGGGCTGAATCTGCAGGCGGTCAGCGGCGCCACCTCGGGAGGCGCCAAGTGAAGGCCTTCACCGAACGCAACCCGAAGGTCCTCGGCATCGCCGGGGTGCTTGTCATGTCCGCCTGCGTCCTGGGCATTCTCCTGCTCAATCGAAGCTTCTTCAGCTCGGGCTACACCATCGAGGCGCGGTTCGCCAACGCCGCAGGCATCGCCAAGGGCACGGAAGTGATGGAGGCCGGAGTCAACGTGGGATCCGTCACCTCGGTGCAGGTCCACGGAAACGCTGTCGACGCCCAACTCTCGGTGAATCGATCGGTCGTGCTGCCGCACACGACGACCGCGGCCATTGAAGTCGAGACGCTCCTCGGTGTCGTCGATGTGACGCTGAAGCCGGTCAGCGGATGGGACGATCCCCTCAAGCCGCAGGCGCTCATCACCGACACCTCCGTGCCGACGGAGTTCTACCAGCTGCAGAACACGGCGCACTCTTTGCTCTCGAAGTCCAACGCCAAGGCGCTCAACAGCTTGGTGACGTCGCTGGCCGACATCACCAAGGACAAGCAGACGCAGGTGGCGCAGATCATCTCCGGCCTCGGCGCCCTCACCACGACCGTCGATCAGCGTTCCGGCCAGGTCTCGCAGTTGATCGATTCGGCCAACACGCTGTCGTCGACGCTCGCCGGCAGGGACCAGCAGCTGCTCTCCGTCGTCAACAACCTCGACACCGTTTCCACCGGACTGGCGGACAACAACCAGGATCTCTCCAACCTGATCACGAACGTCGACTCTATGGCGAGCCAGACGAACAGCCTCGTGAGCAAGGATTCCCCCGCTCTGAACTCGCTTCTGCAGAGCTTGCACGCCGATCTGACCGTCGTCGGCCAGCACCAGGACGACCTGGCCGAGGGCGTGAGCTACCTCGGCAGTGCGCTCAAGGGTTTCCAGTCCATCGCCTACAGCGGTTCCACGCCCGTGGCGTGGGGCAACATCTTCGTCAACCCGGCGTCGCTCACCAACTCTTTCGGCGTCATCGGCCCTTGTGGGGCCTTCGACGAGGTGCTCAACCAGGTGCTGGGGCCGGACCCGACGGCCTGCGACGATCAGACAGGCCCGTTGCCGGGTGAGGGCTCCAACGCCAATTCGGCGCCGGCCGGCTCTTCCACATCGAGTTCCTCCTCCCCGGCGTCGACCCCGACGACAGCGCCCGCAGGCTCCTCGACCACCTCTCCGGCCACCGGGGGCGGCCTGACGGGCCCGAATTCGGGCCTGGGCGGGCTGTCCCAACTGATCGGCCCATTGCTGCAGGGGTCAGGATGATGACCTGGCTCCGCGGGTTCCTGACCTCGAAAGCCGTTCGCTTCGTCGTGGCCGGCGCGGTCCTGGTCGCCGCTGTCGTCGTCGGCGTCGAGGTGACCAAGGGAACGGCGACGTACCCGATCAACGTGGTCTACGCGAGTGCCCCGGGGCTCTTCCCCGGCGCCGCCGTGGACGTCCTGGGAGTCAAGGTCGGCACCGTCACCGGAGTGCGCAACATCGGGGACAAGGTCGACGTGACCTTGGCAGTGGACCAGGGAACCCGGATTCCGTCCTCGGCCTTCGCATCGCTCGTGGCACCGCAGCTGTTGGGATCCCCTGACGTCGACCTGAACCCCGGCTACACGGGAGGGCCGGCCCTGGCGTCCGGCGCCACCATCCCGCAGGATCACACGGCGGTCCCCGTCTCGACGGACGAGTTCTTGAAGGAACTCCAGAAGACGCTCGACGCCATCAATCCACACGCCGTGGGGAACCTCGTGCGCAACCTGGCCACGGATCTCGATGGCCAGGGGACGAACCTGAACAAGCTGATCGCGTCGGCCGCGGGGACGGTGCAACTCCTCGCGAACAAGGGGAACGACCTGGGTCAGCTCAACGGCACCCTGGCCCAACTGACCGGCACGCTCGACACCGACACCGGCCAGATCGAACAATTGGTCGAGCAGTACGACACGGTGTCGACCACGGTGGCCCAGCACTCGGGCCAGCTCAGTGATGCCATCACACAGCTGGCAGGGGCGAGCTCAGGCCTGGTCACCTTGCTGGTGCCGAACCTGCAGCCGCTGGAGGCGGACGTCGGCACGGTCACAACCGTGGGACGCACCCTCGACCGCAATCTTTCCTCCGTCGACGAGATCCTGCAGAACGGGAACAACCTCTTCCAGGGCGCCAAACGGGCCTACGACCCGAACTACAACTGGCTCAATCTGAACCTGGCCACCGCGCCGGGCGTGACGGGCGCCTACATCGCGGGGCTTCTGCGTGACCGACTCGCCGGGATTTGCCGGCGCATCGTGGCCAACCACTCGAGCGGGCTCTCGGCGGCGGTCATCGCAACATTGAGCCAGTGCGGCAATCCGTCGTCGGGCTTCTTCGATCCCTTGCTCAACGACATTCCCACCATTTTGAACACGCTGAGCGGAGGCGGCGACTCCGCCACCGCGCGGTCGCTCCTGCAGCAAGGGCTGACCCAGATCGCCAACGCAGAGCAGGGGTCCAAGTCCGCGCCATCGACACCGGCTTCACCGGCTCCGGCCCAGAAGACCCCGTCGACCACCACGACCACGACGACCCCGCCGACCACCACGACCACGACGGCCCCGTGTGGCCTCCTCGGGGCTGTCCTCGGCTGTTCGGGCGGTTCCGGATCGGGCTCCACTGCGTCTGGGGGCTCGGGCTCCTCCGGCTCCGGTCTGGGTGGACTCTTGTCCAACCAGGTCACCGGCGCCGCGAGCCGCTCCACGGCGACGGTCGCGGTGGCCTCGCCGTCGACCACCACCGTCGAGCCGACGCTCACTGCTCCCGCTGCCGCACTCCTGCCTCCGTTGTCCCAGCACCCACGCAGTCATCACACGCGGACGGGCCGAGGTCTCTTGTCGGTCTGGGCGCACGAAGTGGCCGGGTGGTTCTGATGGGTGTGCGCGCACGTCGGCCGCAGTCGGGGCGCCGCCTGCTGGTGGTGCCGCTCCTGCTCGCCCTGGTCGCGGCGCTCACCGGGTGCTCTGTGTCCGGTGGAGGGACCCAACGCACGGCGACGGCGGTCTTCGGCGACGTGGGCGACCTCGCCGACGGGGCCCAGGTGCAGCTGGCCGACGTCCCGGTTGGCTCGGTGCGCTCCATTGCGCTCGATGGTGACGAGGCGAAGGTGACGCTGGTGTTCGACAACGGGGTGCGGATCCCGGCCGATGTCAGCGCCGCCATCAATCGCACGACGATCCTCGGCGATCAGTTCGTCCAGCTCACGGTTCCCAAGAAGGAAACGGGTGCTGCGGCCGCATCAGCCCCGCAGTTGCCCGACGGAGCACGCATCTCCCACACCTCGCTCGTGCCCGACGTCGAACAGTTCGTGGCGGCCGGCTCGCAGGTCTTCGGAGCGATCTCCACGACGGAGCTCGAGCAGATCATTCAGGCGGGCGGCGAGGGATTCACGGGACAGGAAGCGTCGCTCAAGGCTTTCCTGAGCGATCTCACCACTGTTGCCAATGGGTATGCGCAGCACACCAACGACATCACGCAGGCGGTCAATGGTCTCAACAGCCTGACCGCAACGCTCGCCCCCAACAGCGGCGCCACCGCTACCGCGCTCGACAACCTGTCGCAGACGGTGGCCATCCTTGCCAAGAACTCGTCGCAGTTCGAGACGTTGCTGCAGTCGCTTGATGACGTGTCCTCCCAGGGGCGCAGCCTGCTGGAGAACTACTACCCCCAGATCGTGACCCAGCTCCAGACACTGCAGGCGGTCAGCAGCCAGCTGGCGCAACATCAATCGGGTCTCGCCGCGCTCCTGGCCGAGATCCCCGCCGCCGACGCCGCGCTGCCCCAGGCAGTGCAGAACGGCTACGTCCAGCTCTACGAGAACATCATCGTCTGCGGCGTTCCCGGCCTGGGGGAGGACAGCACCCCTGCCTTCACCTGCGCGCCCAGCTCGGGAGGGGGCTCCTCGTGATCAGCCGGCGCCTCATTGTGAACCTGATCGTCTTCTTCCTCGTCAGCTTCGCCCTGGTCGTTTACGGAGTCGTGAACCTGCTCGGGAATCCGTTGCAGAGCCCGACCATGCTCACCACGCAATTCGCCGACGCCTCCGGCCTCTATTCCGGTTTCGAGGTCGAGTTGAACGGCGTACCCGTCGGAACGGTCACGTCGACCGCGCTGACCAAGACGGCCACCAAGGTGACCATGCGCATCAATCCGGGCATCGCCGTACCCGACGACGTCCAGTCATCCGTCCAGATCGCCAACGACCTCGGCGAACAGGTGGTGAACCTCGTCCCCTCACACGGCGGGTCGGTTCCCGCACTGGGCAGCGGGGCCGACGTGCCCGCGGCGCCGAACCAGGTGCCCGCGAACGTCGGTGCGGTCGTCGCTTCGGCCACCCGCCTGCTGCAGGCAATTCCGGGGGGCGATCTGAACAAGCTCATCGGGGAGTTGGCGACCTCGTTGGCCGGGCAAGCAGGGAACCTGCGCACGTTGATCAGCGCGGGGACGACGTTCTCCAAGGAGTTCGTCGCCTATCAGCAGCAGTTCACCGAGCTGCTCGCCAATGCGCCACCCTCGCTCGATGCCATCACCGCCGTCGCCCCCCAGCTTCGTCAGGACCTGGCCAACACTGCGGCGCTGGTCCAGGTGCTGGCGCAGCAGAAGTCCGGCCTCCACACGCTGCTCACCTCGGGATCCTCCGCCTTCAGCACGGTCGACAACCTGCTCACCTCCCAGTCGGCCAACCTGGGCTGCTTCCTGCACGACACTGCGGGCATCCTCTCCAACATCGCCCAACCAACGAACTTGACGAACTTGTCGCAAGGACTGGCGTACAACACGTACTTCTTCGGCGCGGTGGAGAACATCGCCGTGCAGGGAGTGGCCAAGCCCACCACGTCGAGCGGATCGGACACGAACCAGACCTTCCTGCGGACGCGCCTCCTCTTCCCGCCGATCCTCGACGAACAGGCGCAGTCCTACAGCACCGCCAACACCATCCCCGACACCCTTCCCGGCGCGGGCTGCGTGACGGCGTTCGGCAACGGTGTGGGCCCGGCCACCCAGCCGGGTTTCGCGCCGGCGGCCGGAGGGCACGTGGTCGCGCCGTCGGCGCAGGAAGCGAATGTCGAGGTGGCCTCGGCCACGCCGTCCGGGCCGGTGACCAGCGCGTCGTACCGGGTGCCCGCGAATCAGCGAGGCCTCCTCCTGGGATTGGGTGGGCTGGTCGTCCCAGCCCTCTTCCTGGCCTGGGGAGCACGCCCGTCGCGCCGTCGCAGCCGGCGCCGGGCCTGAACGATGGACGGGCCCGCCGTCCGGAGGGCCGGAGCAGAGAGATATGGAGGGAGAACGGAAAGACATGACGATGACAGGAGAAACGACGGAGAACGGGGTGAAGGTCATCGGCGCAACCCCGGCGGACGACGAGACCCCGACGGCCCACCGGGAGCGATCACGTCGGGAGAGGCGTGGCCAGCGGGACGAGAATGAGCGCGGCGTCCCGTCGCGGCGCGCCTTCCGGCTGGTCAGCCTCCTGGCCGCACTCGGGATCGCGGGCACCCTGGTGTTCGGGATCCTCTACACGACCAGGAGCGACGGCGGGCTGGTGCAGGACCCCGCCGTCACCAGCGCGTCGCGGGCGTTCCTGACCGACTTCTTCAACTTCAACGCGAAGACGGTCGACTCGGACTTCAATGCCGTCACCGGCATGGCGACCGGGGCCTTCGCGACCCAGGCGCAGCAGTTCTTCAACGCCTCGATCCGCAAGGCGCTCGAACAGGCCTTGGCCGAGTCGCGTGGACAGATCCGGTACCTCGCTGTCCAGGCGGAGAACCAGGGCGCGGGGACCGCCTCGGTCTACGCCGTCGTCGACCAGACCTACGTCAACAACAAGATCAGCTCGCCCCAGGCCGACGTCGTGCGCCTGATTGCCAACCTCAAGCAGGTGAACGGCGTGTGGAAGATCTCCGACGTCACAGTGCTCGAAGGAGCCAGTCCCGCCAGCACGGGCAGCGCGTCGGGCTCGTCGGGCTCGAACGTCCCGGGGCAATAGGCCGGTCGGCTGGCGTACGATGCAGTGGGCTGCGTGCGGGTCTGTGGTTGAAAGTCGAGGCCAGTCGCAGGCGAAACGACCCACGTAAGGCGACTTGTGGTCGCTGAGCATGGTGCGGCTTAGAGGTAAGCCCTGCCCGCTGCGTCCCCGGCTGTCGGGGGCGGGCGGAGACGAGGTGACACGCACCTCCATGGTGCCGTTGGGCCGGGCGGTTCGCCGCGCGGCCGCCGGGACCGGTGCGCCATCCTCGCGGCAGGCGAGTGTGGGGTCAAAGACCAGGTCAGCCGCACGCAGCCCTTCCACCCGGCGGCGGCTCCATGCCTGTCGTGGCCGGTAGGCTCCTCTTGCCATGAGTGTGTTCACGAAGGTCCTGCGCGCCGGCGAGGGCAAGAAGGTCAGGAGGCTCGCCGAGCTCGTTCCACTGGTCAGCGCGCTCGAGCCCGAGCTGCAGGGCCTGAGTGACGAGGCCCTGCAGCACAAGACGGTCGAATTCAAAGAGCGCCTCGATCAGGGCGAGACCCTCGACGACCTCCTCATCGAATCCTTTGCGGTCGTCCGGGAGGCGGCGTGGCGGGTTCTGGGCCAGCGCCACTTCGACGTGCAGCTCATGGGAGGCATGGCCCTGCACTTCGGCTGGATCGCCGAAATGAAGACCGGCGAGGGCAAGACGCTGGTGTCGACGCTGCCGGCCTACCTCAACGCCCTCGACGGCCGCGGCGTGCACATGGTGACGGTCAACGAGTACCTGGCCACCCGTGACTCGGAGTGGATGGGCCGGGTGCACCGGTGGCTGGGACTGACGGTCGGCCGCATCGGGGCCGACATCGACGATCCCGTCCTCAAGCGGGCGGCGTATGCCTCGGACATCACCTACGGCACGAACAACGAGTTCGGCTTTGACTACCTCCGCGACAACATGACCCGGAGCCGGGACCTCATGGCCCAGCGCGAGCACGCCTTCGCCATCGTCGACGAGGTCGACTCCATTCTCATCGACGAGGCCCGGACCCCCCTGATCATCTCGGGGCCGGCGGACGAGGCGGCGCAGCTCTACTACCAGTTCGCCTCCATCGCCCGCACCCTGACCCGTGACGTGGACTACGAGGTGGACGAGGAGAAGAAGACCGTCGTCCCCCTCGAGTCGGGCATCGAGAAGGTGGAGCAGGCCGTTGGTGTCGAGAACATCTATGACGCCGTCTCGGTCAACTACGTCCATCAGCTGACCAAGGCGCTGACGGCCAAGGACCTGTACAAGCGGGACAAGGACTACCTCGTCCAGGGTGGCGAGGTGAAGATCGTGGACGAGTTCACGGGGCGCACACTCGAAGGCCGCCGGTGGTCCGACGGTCTCCACCAGGCCGTCGAGGCGAAGGAGCGCGTGGCCATCAAGGAGGAGAACCACACCTGGGCCACGGTCACGCTGCAGAACTACTTCCGGCTGTACGACAAGTTGTCCGGCATGACCGGTACGGCGGAGACCGAGGCCGGTGAATTCGCGGCGACCTATGGGCTGCCGGTCGTGCCCATCCCCACCAACAAGGAGATGCTGCGCCTCGACGAGGCAGATCTCGTCTTCAAGTCGGAGGAGGCCAAGTTCAACGCCGTGGTCGACGACATTGTCGAGCGGAACGACCTGGGTCAGCCGATACTGGTCGGGACGGCTTCGGTGGCCAAGTCTGAGCTGCTGTCGCGGTTGCTGGAGAAGCGGGGCGTCCCGCACAACGTGCTCAACGCCAAGCAGCACTTCCGTGAGGCCGAGATCGTCGCCCAGGCGGGCCGGCGCGGCGCCGTCACGGTGGCCACCAACATGGCGGGCCGCGGCGTCGACATCATCCTGGGTGGCAACGCGGAGCTGCTCGCACAGCACGAGCTGGCCGCAGAGGGCGTCGACTTGGAGACGGAGGAGGGCCAGGCCGAGTTGGCGAAGCGCCAGTCCGCCGTGGAGGCGCGCTGCCGCGCCGAGGGCGAGGAGGTGCGCAAGCTCGGGGGCCTCTACGTGCTGGGCAGCGAGCGCCACGAGAGCCGGCGCATCGACAACCAGCTGCGGGGCCGGTCGGGCCGCCAGGGCGACCCAGGGGAGAGCCGCTTCTATCTGAGCCTGGACGACGAGCTGCTCCGCCTGTTCGCCACCGGCGCCATGAGCTGGGTGATGGGGCGGACCCTCCCCGAAGACGTGCCGATCGAGTCCAAGACCGTGGCCAAGGCCATTGAGCGGGCCCAGAACACGGTGGAGGCCCGCAACGCGGAGATGCGCAAGGACGCGCTGAAGTACGACGAGGTGATGGATCAGCAGCGCAAGGTCATCTACGAACGCCGGCTGCAGATCATCGACGGCGACGACCTCGAAGAGCACACCGAGGATCTCCTGGCCGGCGCGGCGGAGAAGCTGGTGGCTGAGCACTGCCCGACCGAGTTCGAGGAGGACTGGGACCTGAAGGGCCTCGTCGACTCCCTGGCGCAGTATTACCCGAGCAAGTTCACCGTCACCGACCTGGAACAGGCGGCGACCACGGAGGACCTGGTCGAGTCCATCGTCGAAGAGGCCCTCGACTACTACGAAAAGCACAGCGAAGCGATGCCGGGCGGCGCAGACACCATGCGCCAGATCGAGCGCGACGTCTACCTGCAGATCATGGATGCCCGTTGGCGCGATCACCTGGCGGAGATGGACAACCTCAAGGACGGCATCCACCTGCGGTGGACCGTGCAGGCCGATCCTCTCAACGCGTGGCAGCAAGAGGGCTACTCCATGTTCGGCCAGCTCATGGAAGTCATCGACAACGACTATCTCCGCTACATCCTGCATGTCGAGGCGGTCCAGCAACCGGCCGCCGAGCCGGACCTGGACAGGGCGGTCTACGCCGCCGCCGAGGATCCGGTGGCCGAGACGGGGGCGCTGGCATCGGCGCTGCAGGCGGACCAGGGAGCCAACGTGGCCGCCCAGACGGCGGTGCTGCCCCGACCCGAGGAGGCCGGAACCAACGGCCGGGCGGGCAAGGCGCAGATAAAGCGGCCCAATGCACCGGACCCTGATGCACTCGTGCCCATCGTGAAGGAGCAGCACGAGAAGATCGGTCGCAACGAGCCCTGTTGGTGCGGGAGCGGCAAGAAGTTCAAGTTGTGCCATGGCGCCGCCTGACGGCCCCGCGACCGATCTCCCCCGCGACTTCACAGCTGAGATCGGAGCGCTCGGAGAGCGGTTGGCCGAGGCGGAGCGCTACCTGGGCCGCGAGAAGCTCGAGGTTCGGCGGGCGGAGCTCGAGTCCGACGTGGCGCGACCCGATCTCTGGGACGACGCCGACAACGCTCGCGCCGTGACCAAGGAGCTCGGACGCGTCTCCGCCGATCTGGAGCAGCTCGACACGTTGCGGAGTGCGCTCGAGGACGCGGAGGCGCTCCTGGAGCTCACGCAGGAGTCGACCGCCGAGGGCACCGGCGACGCCACGCTCGACGCAGAGCTCGTCGAGATGGTCGACAGCCTGGGGACGCGGCTGGGAGCATTGGAGCTGCAGTCGTTGTTCTCCGGCGAGTACGACGAGTTCGACGCCGTGTGCGAGGTCCACGCCGGCGCCGGGGGGACGGATGCGCAGGACTGGACGGAGATGCTCCTGCGCATGTACCAGCGTTGGGCCGAGCGGCGCGGCTTCACCGTCGAGGTCGACGAGGCGACCGAGGGGCAGGAGGCCGGGTTGCTCTCCGCCACCTTCATCGTCCACGGCAGGTTCGCCTACGGGTTGCTGGCGACCGAGCGCGGCGTGCACCGGCTCGTCCGCATGTCACCGTTCGACTCCCAGCACCGCCGCCAGACCAGCTTCGCCTCCATGGACGTGACGCCCTTCCTCGAAGACGTGTCCTCCGAGGTCGATATCGACGAGAAAGACCTGCGTATCGACACATACCGATCCTCGGGAGCGGGGGGCCAGCACGTCAACAAAACCGACTCCGCGGTGCGCCTGACCCACCTGCCGACCGGGCTCGTGGTGTCGTGTCAGAACGAGCGCAGCCAGCACCAGAACAAGGCCAAGGCGCTGCAGATCCTGGGGGCCAAGCTCGCCGAGCGCGCCCGGATGGAGCGTCGCGCCGAGCTCGACGCGCTGAGCGGTGAGCGCGTCGACAACGCGTGGGGCAACCAGATTCGCTCGTACGTGATGGCGCCCTACCAACTCGTGAAGGACTTGCGCACGAACTACGAGACGGGGAACGTCGACGCGGTGCTCGACGGAGATCTCGACGCGTTCATGGAAGCCGAGCTGCGGCGTCAGCGCGAAGGCAACGCCTGACGCGCGTCGTCACCGCGCATCGGCGCCACGGCACCTCGGCGCCGCTGTTTCGGCGTCACGGCAGCCGCGTCGCCGCGGTCTCGGCGCCACGGCACCTCGGCGTCACGGCACCCGCGCCGCCGCCGCGTGTCGGCGCCACAGCACCTCGGCGTCTCGGCGCGCGGTGTCGCCCCATCGTTTTTCGGCTCGCGGGGCGGGACTGGACCGCGCGGCGCCGCACCGTGCCGAGGCGACGCAACGGCGCGCGGAGGGGTGGTCGCGACCCCGGTCGGTGTGCGCACGGAGGTGCGTCTCGCCTGTCACTCCCCCCGGCGCCACGACCCACGCCGAGGTTGCGACGCGCTCCGGCCGGGGGCAGTCCCCTGGCGGCCGGCCAGACGCCCGACCCGATCGACAGCATCCGTGACCTGGAGCGATGTCGTCCGACGAGGTGATCCGGCCGCCCACCGGCCGCCGATCTCTGTCGTCACTCGGCACGGGGCATCGGTGTGCGTGCAGCAGGAGGGCAGCGACCGGATGGCCCTCGCCCGAAGGCGTGCGCGCATGGGCGCGCAGGATGCCGGGCGGTCCGCCGGGCCGGGCCACGCCGCCGCGTCGTCGCTCCGCCGGCGCTCGGTCCGAGGGACGCGGCAACTTCACCGCGCCCGTCGCACGCCAGAACCCTGTGACCTGCGCCGGAGTCGCTGACCCGAAACCGCAATGCGGAGTCGTTAGGATTGGGGAGTGCCCCACCTGCGCCGGTCGGGGCGACATCTCTCCTGCCGATGATCCGATTCGAAAACGTCACCAAGACCTACAAGGGATCGACGGTCGCGCTGCGCGACATCACCGTTGAGATCGAGAAGGGCGAGTTCGTCTTCCTCGTCGGCGCGTCCGGTTCCGGCAAGACCACCTTCATCCGGCTTCTGCTGCGCGAGGAGCTCCCCGACACCGGCCAGATCCTCGAGGCGGGCCGCAACATCGTCGAGCTGCCGAAATGGCGGGTGCCGTACCTGCGCCGCAACATCGGCTGCGTCTTCCAGGACTTCCGCCTCCTGCCCAACAAGTCGGTCTTCGAGAACGTGGCCTTCGCGCTCGAGGTCATCGGGAGGCCCCGCCACGTGGTGGCGAACCAGGTGCCCCAGGTCCTGGACCTGGTCGGCTTGTCCAACAAGCGGGACAACCTGCCCAGCGAGCTCTCGGGCGGCGAGCAGCAGCGGGTCGCGGTGGCGCGGGCCTTCGTGAACCGGCCGTTGATCCTCCTGGCCGACGAGCCCACCGGGAATCTCGACCCCCAGACGAGCCAGGGCATCATGCAGTTGCTGGACCGCATCAACCGCACGGGCACGACGGTCGTGGTGGCGACGCACGACGAGGTCCTGGTGGACAAAATGCGCCGGCGCGTCATCGAGCTGAGCAACGGGAGAATGGTGCGCGACCAGGCGCGTGGCGTGTACGGCTTCGACGGCTCGGGCCAAGAGGCCGTCTAGGTGATGCCCGTGGGTGTGCGCTGATGCCTGTCTCTGTCGACTATGTCGTGCGCGAGACGGCGTCGAACCTGTGGCGGAACCGCCTCATGACGATCGCCGCCGTGCTCACGGTCGCCGTGTCGCTGTCGCTCGTGGGGGCCGCGCTCCTGTTGCGCCAGGGGTCGGCCAACGCCACCGGGACCCTCGAGCGGGGTACCCAGGTCACGGTCTGGATGGAGCCCAACGCCAACGCCCAGGAGATCTCGGCGGTGGGCACCGAGCTGTCCCAGCTGAATTACGTGCAGCAGCCGTGCGCCTACTGGAACAAGGCGCGGAACTTCTCCGAGGCCCGGCGGCTGCTCCCCTCGGACGTGTTCCAGGCCACCACCGAGTCCGAGATGCCCACCTCCTATTGGTGCACCCCGGTTGCGCTCACCGACGCCGCCCAGGTGGTGCACACCTTCAGCGGCACCGCAGGCGTCCTGTCCGTGACCGAGCCGCAGCAGACCATCCACAACGAGGAGACGGTGATCAACGTGTCCAAGTGGGTCTGTCTGGCCATCGCCATCGTGCTCATCGTGTCCGCCGCCGTCCTGATCCTGAACACCATCCGCATGGCCATCTTCGCCCGGCGCCGCGAGGTCTCCGTGATGAAGCTGGTCGGGGCCACCAACTGGTTCATCCGGGTGCCGTTCATGTCCGAGGGCCTCCTGCAGGGGCTGTTCGGCTCGCTGCTGGCTGCGGTCGTCGTCTACTTCGTCTACCTCTTCATCAACCATGAGGGTGGCGGGAAGACGTCGAGCAACATCTTCACCGCCATGCACATGTCCGGCTCCGAGGTGCTGCTGACGAACGTCGTCGTCGTCGTCGTCGGCATGGCCATCGGCTCCATCGGCTCGGCCATCGCGATCCGGCGCTTCCTCGACGTCTGAGGGCCCGGGGCGGCGCAGTCACCCGCCCGCATCCGAAGGGCGACAGAGGTACAGGCGGAACACCCCGGCATCCGTGCGCACCGTTGCCGCGACACCCGCTTGGGCGCTGCAGTGCGCCCGCACCCACCGCATGTCGGGATTGCGGGTGAGCGGATCGGTCCCGACCAGCACGTAGCCCACGTGGCGATGGCGCACGTCGCCGATGAACGTCCGCAACGGAGTCGCCGGCACCTGGCCCGAGAACCCGCCCACGGGGAGGTACTCGTGGCCGGTCGCCAGCACGGCGCCGCTCGCCTGCGCCGAGGACTCGTTGGCCACGACGCTCGCCGCCATGGGGAACCGCGCCGCCCTGGCCGCCGCCGCGGCCCAGCCGGCGACCGTCCGGTGCCACCCCGCCTGCGCCGCCGCGGTCGCCGGCGCCGGTTGGTAGGGCGAGTCGAAGGGGCCGAGCTCGTCGCCGACCACGGTGGCCGAGGCCCAGACTCCACCCAGGAGCAGTGCCGCCAGCGCCAGGGCGAGCCCGGTCGACCGCTCCCACGGGCGGCGGCCCCGGCGCAGCGACAGGGCGAGGAGCCCAATGGCTCCGGCGGCCGTGAGTGCACTCGTCGCGATGATCCAGGGACGCACGCCGGCCCGGTCGGGCACGAGCCAGAGGGCGTAGCCCACACCGGCGGCGGTGGTGGCCATCACCAGAACCGGCACGACCCAGGTGCGCGCCCGCAGCCTCCAGGCCAGGGCGAACCCGAGCCCGCAGAGCGCCGCCAGCGGAGGTGCCAGCGCCGCCAGGTAGTACCCGTTGAGGAAGTGCGAGGACGAAATGAAACTCCAGGTGAGGATCTGCCACACCCCCCAGAGCAGCGCCGCCGCCCGCCAGGGGTCGGTGCGGGGCTCGCGGCGGCGCGCCATCAGAATGCCGCCCAGCGCGACCAGGGACGGCACGAACAGCCAGGCTGCTTCCCGGCCGAGCGAGCCGTCGAGGAATCGTCCGGGTCCGCGCGGCAGCGAGCGAGTCGGTGCCCCCCCGCTCGTCGACGTGACCCGCCCGACCGGTGGCCGGCTGCAGCCCGGCTGGTCGAGCAGGTCGCCAGTGAGGCGACCGGCGCCGTTGTAGAGGAACACCTGGCTGAAGATCGAGTTGTTGCAGCTCCCGTCGACATAGGGGCGGTCCTGCGACGGGACCAGGGAGACCACGGACATGAAGCTCAAGGACACGGCGACGACGGCGAGGCCGGCCAGGGCGACGTGTCCGACCCGGCGCTCCAGGCTCGCCACGGGCGCCGCCAGGATGTACACGAGGAAGAGCGCCGGCAGGACGACCCAGGCCTCGAGCATCTTGGCCTGGAAGGCAAGCCCGACCCAGACGGCCGCGAGCATGAGCGACCGCAGACGGCCGGTCAGCAGCGCAGCGGTGGTCGCGTCCGCCGCCAACACCAGCAGCAGAATCAGGAGCGTGTCCGAAATGTTGCCGCGGTTCAGCAGAATGGTGACCGGCGTCGTGGCGAGCGCGGCCGCCGCGACCAGGCCGCCGCCCGCACCTGCGACCCTTCGCACGGCCCGGTAGAGGACCAGGACGGTCAGCGCACCCTCAATGGCCTGTGGCAAGACGATGGCCCAGATGTGGAAGCCGAAGAGGCGGACCGAGAGGGCCTGCACCCAGAGCGCACCCGGCAGCTTGTCCACCGAGACCGTGCCCCACGGATCGAAGGCGCCGAAGAAGAAGTTGTGCCAGCTCTGCGCCATGCTGCGCACCGCCGCGCCGTAGAACGTCTCGAGCTGGGCACTGCCGCTTTCCCAGCTGTAGGAGAAGAACGCCAGTCCGGCCACCACGAGCAGGACCGGGCGCGCCCAACGGGGTTGACCCGGAGGCGACAGCCAGAACTGCCACGGGCTGCTCCGCTCGACCCGGGCGGGGGCCGAGTGCTCGCCGCGTTCGCGCACCGGCGCCTCCGTCACGAGGCCCCCGACTTCGTCCCCCACTCGGCGCAACCTAGCCCCGCAGGGGGTTGATCGGGGTGCCATCGGGTTGCGCCCAGGGCGCCCGCCGACGGTGACTGCACTACGTTGCACCTCTGTGTCGGACCACCAGGGCAGAGCTTCGGAGTCGCGGCATCGGGCGAGCTGTGATTGAGCCGTCCCGCCGCGCTTCGAACGGGTCCAGGCCGGACGTCTCGCGATCCCGGTTCTTCTGCAACAACGCGCGCAAGGGCTCGCTCGTCTGCGGCGTCATTGCCTTCTGCGCACTGGTGATCGGCGGTGGCTTCGCCGAGATCAGCTCGAACGGTGCGCCCACGTCGGCCGAGACGGCAGTGATCCGCTACATCATTGTGGGCTCGCTCGTCATCGGCGGGATCCTCTACGTCATCGGCGGCCGCATGATGCGCAGCGGCGGCCCGCCTGGGCCAGACTGAGCGTATGGGGAGCGCAGGCGACAAACCCAGGAAGCAGAAGCGGCGACTGGCCAAGGCGCCGAAGTACGAGGAGCCGAATTCCTTGCCGGCCCCGGGCCTGGTCGGCAGTTCCGGTGCCGGCTACGGGTCGCGCTACGGGCACTCGGCCGACCACCATGGGCCGGAGAAGCCGCCCGGGCGCTTCGGTGCGTTCATTCTCCGCTGCCTCGGCATGAAGCCCAAGTCCTAGCGGGACCCGGAACCCCACGTTCCCGGACTGCTCCGGGCGGCAAGGTTCGCGGCAAGGTTCGCGGCAAGGAGTGGCCACCACGCTGTCCACGCCCTCGGATCGGGGGCGTCCGACGAAAGCGAGGAAGCAGATGGCCAACACCACGACGATCACCGGGAATCTGACCCGAGAACCCGAAATCCGCTACACGCGCGAGGGGCAGGCGACGGCTCAGCTCGGCGTCGCCGTGAACCGGCGCTGGCAGGACCGCACGACCCAGGAGTGGCAGGAGTCCACCTCGTACTTCGACGTGATCTGCTGGCGCGATCTGGCCGAGAACGTCGCGTTGAGCCTGACCAAGGGCATGCGGGTCGTCGTCACCGGGCGGTTGGAGCACCGCACCTGGGAGACCGAGGAGGGCGAGCACCGCTCCAAGGTGGAGATCACCGCCGACGAGGTGGGTGCCAGCATGCGCTTCGCCACCGTCGACGTCCACAAGGTGGAACGGCGGGGCGTGGCCGCGCCGGAGAGCCCCGGCGCCGAGGGAACCGAGGCCGTGGCGGTGGACGCCTGAGATGGTGCCCTGGCTCATCACCACGTCGGGATGGCCCGGCGTGGCCGTCCATGTCGCGGCGGCCGGCGCGCACGTGGTGCGGGAGCCGGTCCCGGCGGCGAGCGCGGCAGTGTGCATCCTGGCCGGTGCCGGCGTCGCCTGGGCGACGGCCCGGCGCGCCGCACAGGGCGGTCGGGCACCGTCGCGCTGACATTCAGTCGCCGGCGGGGGCCTCCTCGGTACCGGGGTCCTCGCCGGCGGGCGTGTAGGTCAGGGCGAGCGAGTTCACGCAATAACGCTGCCCGGTGTCGGTCGGGCCGTCGGGGAAGACATGGCCCAGATGACCGCCGCACCGCGGCGCAGAGGATCTCGGTGCGGGACATCGGGAAGCCGCGCTCCCTGCGCTCCAGGACCGTGCCGGCGGCGCAGGCCCGGTCGAAGCTGGGCCAGCCCGTCCCCGATTCGAACTTGGCGTCGGTGTCGAAGAGCGCGGCGCCGCAGCCCGCACAGTGGAACACGCCCGCACCATCGACGTGGAGGAGATCGCCCGACCACGGGGGCTCGGTGCCCGCCCGGCGCAGGACGGCGTACCGCGCCGGGGAGAGTTGCGCCTTCCACTCCTCGTCGGTCTTGCCGGCCTCGAACGAGGTGGTCTCGTCCGCTCGCCGTTTGCGGGCGAACACGCGGGCCTACGCGGCCAGGGCGGCCGCCGCGCTGCCCATGAGGTAGAGGAAGTTGTCGGCGTAGAACTGCCGGCGCACATCGTCCCCTGCGTCACCGAGCGAGGCCTCGAAGCGCTCCAGCGGCTTGCGCCCGCCTTCCACGTGGGGGTAGTCGGAGGAGAAGAGCACCAGATCGGCTCCGGCCTGCTCCACAATCCAGCCGACGTCCTCGGTCGGGTAGGGGGTGAACCGGCACTGCCGGTGCACGTACTCGCTCGGCCGGAGCGACAGCGCCTGCAGGCGTTCCTCGTGGCGGTGGAAGGCCTCGAAGGCCGACTCCATCTGGCGCAGCCAGGAGGGCACCCAGACGGCGCCCTGCTCAATGACCCCGATGCGCAGGTCGGGGAACGCGTCGAGCACGCCGTCGAAGATCAGCGTGGCGAGTGTCTGCGCCGGGGGGACCGGGATGCCCATGTAGTCGACCGAACGGAAGTTCTCCTCGCCCCCGTGGAAGTCGGGCGGCACGGGCTTGCCGTTGACGAAGTAGTGGGGGTCGATCAGCGTCCCCGTGCCTCCGACGTGGAACACCACCGGGATGCCTGCTTCGGCCGCTCTCGCCCACACGCCGAACAG
Source organism: uncultured Acidimicrobiaceae bacterium (assembly GCA_963843365.1). GTDB lineage: Bacteria > Actinomycetota > Acidimicrobiia > Acidimicrobiales > RAAP-2 > Bog-473. The sequence goes on from CAWJKG010000003.1 coordinate 86,821, forward strand.
GTCGGTGTGGCTGGGCGAGAAGTGCGGGGGGCAGCCCGAGGCGATCAGCAGCGCCGCCGCGCCCTGGACCAGCGCATCCTCGGTGGCGGCGACGGCCCGCTCGGGGTCGGCCAGCGGGATGTACAGCGACGGCAACAGGCGCGGGTCGACCGAGCAGAATTCGAGCATGCCGCGGTTGTGGGCGCGGGCCGCCGCATAGGCCAGGTCGGCGTCGGCGTGCTCCATGTCGTGCAGGCGCCCGTTGTGGAAGGTGTTGAACACCAGCTGGCTCGAGAACCCCAGGAGGTCGAGGGCGCGGGAGCGGTCCTCGGCGATGAAGGAGCCCGTGGCGGCAAAGTTCTTGCGCGCCATGATCTGGGCTTCCTCGTCGGCCCGGTACTCGGGGGAGGCGTGGCGGGCCCGGAGCGCATCGAAGGCGGCCACGAGGTCACGTTGCTGGTCCGCCGGATCGCCGGTCTGTCGCAGCTCGTTCCCGCCGGGGTAGCGCAGGACGGACAGCCGGTCCCGGTAGGCCGCCTCGGCGTGGTCACGGAGCCAGGTGGGCGTCTCCATGATGTGGGCGTCGGCATCGTGCACGATCCGGCCCTGGGAGTAGGCCATGTCTACCTCCCCTCTGCCACTCCGCTCGTGTCGTGGTGGTCACGCCCCGTGGCTGCGGCCAGTATTCCAGGCCGGGACGCCGGCCTGCCCACCACCGTCCGTGGGCCGGGGTCAATCTGACGACCCGTCAGGTCGGGCGCGCCGGCTTGGCTACGCTCCCCGGCGATGGATCTGCGCGACCGCCCCGAGGACGTTGCGTTCCGCCGGGAGGTGAGAGCCTTCCTGGAGGAGCACCTGGTCGGGGAGTACGCGGAGCTCGGAGGCCGGGGCGGCTCGGGGGACGAGACCTTCGGGTTCGAGGTCCGCCGGCGCTGGGAGAAGGTGCTGGCGGGGGGAGGCTGGACCTGCCTCGGCTGGCCGGTCGAGTTCGGTGGCCGCGGCGCCAGCATGACCGAGCAGGTCATCTTCAACGAGGAGTACGCGCGGGCGGCGGCCCCGGGACGGGTGAACGTCATGGGTGAGGGCCTGCTCGGCCCCACCCTCATCCACTACGGCACTCCGGAGCAGCAGGCACGCTTCCTCCCGCCCATCCGGGAGGGCGCCGAGCTCTGGTGCCAGGGATACTCCGAGCCCGACGCGGGCAGCGACCTGGCCAACGTGCAGACCAGGGCCGTCCGCGACGGCGACCAGTGGGTCCTGACCGGGCAGAAGGTCTGGACCTCGCTGGCCCACCTGGCGGACTGGTGCTTCGTGGTGTGCCGGACCGATCCGGATTCCGCGCGCCACAAGGGACTGTCCTATCTGTTGGTGCCCATGGACCAGCCCGGGGTGGAGGTGCGGCCCATCACGCAGCTGACCCGGACGAGCGAGTTCAACGAGGTGTTCTTCGACGGCGCCCGCACGCAGGTCGACAACGTGGTGGGTGGGGTCGGTGACGGCTGGCGGGTCGCTCTGGCCACCCTGGCCTTCGAGCGGGGCGTGGCGCTGCTCGGTTTCCAGCTCGGCTTCCGCCGCGAGCTCGACCGGTTGGTGGCCCTGGCCGAGGAGAACGGTGCCGCCCGCCGCCCGCTCGTGCGCCAGAAGCTGGCCCAGGCCCACATTGAGCTGACCATCATGCGCTACAACACGCTGCGCAGCCTCGCCGGCGTGGACGGTCCCGTGGCGCCGCCCGAAGCTTCCATCGCCAAGCTGTACTGGGGCAGCTGGCATCGCCGGCTGGGCGAGTTGGCCATGGAGGTCCTGGGGCCGGCGGCCACCGTGTTGGGTGGCGAAGCCCTGCCCGAGAACGGTGGGTACGGGCTCGGCGAGATCCAGCGGTCCTTCCTCTTCGCCCGCTCGGAGACCATTTACGGTGGGTCCAACCAGATTCAGCGCAACATCATCGGCGAGCGGGTACTGGGCCTGCCGCCCGAGCCCAAAGGGGTGGCGTGAGCACCGATCTCAATGCGTCGTTCGAGCCCCCGCCGCCCCCGCCGCCCCCCGGTGGCCACGGGCTGCTCGACGGCAAGGTCGTCCTCGTCACCGCGGCGGCCGGCACGGGCATCGGGTCGGCGACGGCCCGGCGCTGCCTGGAGGAAGGCGCCTCGGTGTTGCTGTCCGACGCGCACGTGCGGCGCCTCGGCGAGACAGCGGAGCAGCTGGCCGGCGACCTCGGGGCGGACGGCCAGGAGCGGGTGCATGCGATGCCCTGCGACGTGCGCGACGAGGACCAAGTGGGCGCGCTCTACGACGGCGCGCTGCAGCGCTACGGGCGCATCGACGTGGCGGTGCACAACGCCGGGCTGGGGGGCACCGTGCCGTTGGTCGACATGACGGACGAGCAATGGTCGACCGTGCTCGACATCACCCTGACCGGCACCTTCCGCTGCACCCGGGCGGCGCTCACACGGATGCTGCCGCAGGGTGCGGGGGTGATCGTCAACAACGCGTCGGTGCTCGGCTGGCGGGCCCAGCCCGGTCAGGCGCACTACGCCGCGGCCAAGGCCGGGGTGATGGCCCTGACCCGCTGCGCGGCGGCCGAAGCGGCCCCGGCCGGTGTCCGGGTCAACGCCGTGTCGCCCAGCCTGGCCGAGCACCCGTTCTTGAACCGCGCCATTCCCGACGAGGACCTGGCCGTGCTCCGCCGCCGTGAGCTCTTCGGCCGTGGCGCCGAGACGTGGGAGGTGGCCAACGTGATCGTGTTCCTGGCCAGCGACTACTCGTCCTACCTGTCCGGAGAGGTCATCTCCGTCAGCAGCCAGCATCCGTGACCGGCGGCATCGGTGGCGCTCCGGTGGAGCAGGAGGACCCGCGGGCGGACCTCATCTGGGGCACCGTGCCGCGCCTGGTCGAGGATGCAGGTCGCCGCCACGGCGACACCGAGGCGCTGGTCGAGGGAGCGCTCCGGCTGACCTATGCGCAACTGGCCCGAGAGGTCGACCGCTACGCCCGGGGCTTCCTGGCGGCCGGCGTCGGCGCGGGTGACCGGATCGCCATCTGGGCGCCCAACTGCGCCGAGTGGATGCTCGCCGCCCTCGGTGTCCTGCGCGCCGGCGCGGTGCTGGTCCCGCTGAACACGCGGTTCAAGGGCGGGGAGGCGGCGTACATCATCCGCAACGCCGGAGCCGCCACGCTCGTCACGGTGCGCGGCTTCCTGGGGGTGGACTATCCCTCGCTCCTGGACGGCCAGGACACCGGCGACCTCGGCCGCATCGTCCTCCTGCGCGACGACGCAGACGACACAGCCGGCGCGGGCACCGACGCACCCGGTGCGCTGCCCATGGTCGGCCTGGCCGAATTCCTCCGTGCCGGCGACGACGTCGACCCCGCCGCGTCGGAGGCCCGGGCCGCCGCCGTGCAGCCCGGCGACGTCTCGGATCTCATCTTCACCTCGGGCACCACCGGCCACCCCAAGGGTGCCGCCGCGACCCACGCGCAGTCGTTGCGGACGTTCGGGACGTGGTCGTCGATCGTCGGGCTCACGGCCGGCGACCGCTACCTCGTCGTGAATCCGTTCTTCCACACGTTCGGCTACAAGGCGGGGATCCTGGCCTGTCTCATGGCCGGCGCCACCGTGGTCCCCGAACCGGTCTTCGACCCGTCCGCGGTCATGGCGCGCATCGGGAGCGAGCGCATCAGCGTGCTGCCCGGCCCGCCGACCCTGTACCAGACCCTGCTGTCGGATCCCCGGCGTGGTGAGCACGACCTCTCGTCCCTCCGGCTCGGTGTCACCGGGGCCGCCGTGGTGCCGGTGGAGCTGGTGCAGGCCATGCGGGACGAGCTCGGCTTCGACACCGTCCTCACGGCCTACGGCCTCACGGAGTCGTGCGGCACCGTGACCATGTGCCGGCGCAGCGACCCCCCTGAAGTCGTCTCCGCGACCTCGGGCCGGGCCATTCCCGGCCTCGAGGTGCGGGCGGTGGTCGACGGGAGCGAGGTCGCACCGGGGGAGCCCGGGGAGATCGTGGTGCGGGGCTACACGGTCATGACCGGCTACTGGGGCGACGAGGCGGCGACCGCGGCGGCGATCGACGCCGAGGGCTGGTTGCACACGGGCGACGTCGGCGTGCTCGATGCGGCGGGCAACGTCACCATCACCGACCGCGTCAAGGACATGTTCGTGGTGGGCGGCTTCAACGCCTACCCGGCCGAGATCGAAGCCATTCTGCGCGGCCACGAGGCCGTGGCCCAGGTGGCGGTCGTGGGCGTGCCGGACGAGCGCATGGGCGAGGTCGGCTGTGCCTTTGTCGTCCCCATGTCCGAGGCCGCTGCCGGCGACCCCGTCGAGGTCGGGCGGTCGATCCTGAGTTGGTCCCGGGCCGCCATGGCCAACTACAAAGTCCCACGCGGCGTCGTCCTGGTGGACGCGCTCCCGGTGAACGCCAGTGGGAAGGTCCTGAAACGAGAGCTCCGCCAGCGCTACGCCGACGGCGTGGACAGCGTGGTCACCGGCCAGTCGTAGGAAACGAGAGGAGTACACAATGCGAGGCATCGTCTACACGGGGGAAGGCGTCGAGGTCACCGACGCGCTCGAGGTGCGTGGACCCGGCCCGACCGAGGTGCAGGTGCGGATACAGGCGGCCGGGGTGTGCCATTCGGACCTGTCGGTGATCAACGGGACCATCCCGTTCCCGGCGCCCGCGGTCCTCGGCCACGAAGGCGCCGGCATCGTCGAGGCGGTCGGTGACGCCGTGCGTTCCGTGAAGCCCGGTGACCACGTCGTCATCGCAACGTTGGCCGCCTGCGGCGCCTGCCGCGCCTGTGCAACGGGTCACCCCACGTGGTGCAAGAGCTCCCTCGGGCAACATCTCGACGCCCTTCACCTACAAGGGGGAACCGGCGTCGAACTTCGCGGCCGCGTCGGTCTTCTCCGAGGTCACCATCGTCAGCGAGGTGCAGGCCGTCCCCATCCCCAAGGACGTCCCGCTCTCGTCGGCGTGCCTCATCGGCTGCGGCGTGCTCACCGGCGTCGGTGCCGTCCTCAACCGGGCCAAGGTGAAGCCGGGGGACACGGCGGCCGTCTTCGGCGTCGGAGGCGTCGGCCTCAACGTCATTCAGGGCCTGCGCATCGCCGGCGCGACCAGGATCGTGGCCGTCGACACCGTCGCGGCCAAGGAGACGCTCGGCCGCCAGTTCGGGGCCACCCACTTCGTCGACGCCAGCGCGGGCGACGCGGCGGCGGCGGTGCGCGAGCTCGTCCCGGCCGACCGCAAGTCGGCGGCCGGCGCCCTCTTCCCGCTCGGCGGGGTCACCTGGGCCTTCGACTGTGTGGGCCACCCGGCCGTGCTGAAGAGCGCACTGGACTGCCTGGACTGGGCCGGCAACGCGGTGGCCATCGGCATCCCGCCCCGCGGCACGGAGGTGGCGGTGGATGTCAACGCCCTGGCCTATGTGGACCGGGGGTTGCTCGGCAACCGCTACGGCTCGGCCCGGCCCCACCACGACATCCCGCTCATGGTCGACTTCTACAAATCCGGGATGCTCATGCTCGACGAGCTGGTGTCGCTCACGCGTCCGCTCGAGCGCTTCGGTGAGGTGGTCGACGAGATGCACGCCGGACGGGTGGCGCGTGGCGTCCTCACCTTCGACTAGAACAGCGGCCATGCCAACGGCCCCGGCGGCGCGGTCCCGGTCATGAAGGGCGTCATCCTCGCCGGCGGGACCGGCTCGCGCCTGTACCCCCTGACCCGCATCACCAACAAGCACCTCCTGCCGATCTACGACCGGCCGATGATCGCCTGGTCCATTGAGGCGGTGGTCGCCGCCGGGATCGACGAGATCATGCTCGTGACGGGGGGGACCCACGCCGGGGAGTTCCTCCGCCTGCTCGGCAACGGACGTGAGTACGGCATCAATCAGCTCTCCTACGCGTACCAGGAGAAGGCGGGCGGCATCGCCGAGGCCCTGGGGCTGGCCGCGCACTTCGCGGAGGGCGGTCCGGTGCTCGTGATGCTGGCCGACAACATCGTCGAGCGGTCGATCCGCCCCATGGTCGACGCCTTCCGGGCCGACCCGGTGGGCGCGCGCATCCTCCTCTCCAAGGTGACGGAGCCCGAGCACCTGCGCCACCTCGGCGTGCCCGTCTTCGGGGCCGACGGCCGCGTCAGCCACATCGACGAGAAGCCCGAGCGTCCGGGCTCGGACTACTGCGTCACCGGGATCTACTGCTACGAGGCCGGCGTCTTCGACATCATCGGCGATCTCGTCCCCTCCGGTCGCGGCGAGCTCGAGATCACCGACGTCAACAACCACTTCGTCGGCCAGGGCCGCATGGCCCACGACATTCAGGAGGGGTTCTGGGGCGACGCCGGCGAGTCGATCGAGGCGTACTACGTGGTCAACGACTTCGTGCGCCAGAACGGCGCCAACCTGGCCTGAGATCCGAGCCGGCTCAGTCGGGCCGCGGCTCGACGGGCACGCCCAGCCTGACCTGCCGGATGCTCTCGGCGATGCCGGCGCCGTCCAGGCCGATGCTGGCCAAAATGTCGTCCGCTTTCCCCTGTGCGAGGAACTGCCGCGGCACGCCGAGCATCCGCGTCGCCGGCGCTGGGCAGGCCCGCCGATTCGGCCTGCGCCGCCATGGCGTCGAGGAGGAACGCCCCGGCGCCGCCGTGGCGGACGCCGTCCTCGGCCGTCACCACCAGCCGGTGGTGTGCCGCGTCCTCGAGCATGGCGGGGTCCGGGGGCGATATGACCCGTGCGTCCCACACCGTCGCGTCGACCCCTTCCGCGGCCAGCGTGTCCGCCGCGCGCAGGCAGGCCTCCACCGTCTTGCCCACTCCGAGCAGGCAGACCGATCCGTCACCGGCGCGCAGTTGGCGGGCCCCGAGGCCGTGCCCCACGTCGTGCGGGTCCACGTGGCGTGGGGCCGTCTTCGGCACGCGGATGGTCGAAGGCCCGGGCAGCTCGAGCGCGGTGCGCAGCATCGGCTCGACCTCTTCGGCCGACGACGGCGCGAACACCGTCATGCCCGGGATGGACAGCGCCAACGCAAGGTCGAGGATGCCGTGGTGGCTCGGCCCGTCGTCGCCGGTGATGCCGGCCCGGTCGAGCACGAACACGACGGGGCAGCCGTGGAGGCCCACGTCGAGGTTGGCCTGGTCGAACGAGCGCGACCAGAACGTCGAGTAGACCGCCACGACGGGCCGCAGGCCGGCCATCGCCATGCCGGCCGCCGCCGTGGCCGCGTGCTGCTCGGCGATCCCGACGTCGAAGAAGCGGTCGGGGAACCGGGCCTGGAAGGCCAGGAGCCCCGTCGGACCGGGCATGGCCGCCGTGAGCGCCACAACGCGCGGATCGTGCTCCGCCGCCGCCAGCAGCGCCCGGGTGAAGGCGTCGGTGTAGGTGGCGGCGCGCTGGGGGGAGTCCTCGGGCGGGCTCTCGGGTACCGAGCCCGGCGAGGCGAGGCCGCCCCCGTCGGAGCTGGCGGAGCCGCCGACGGCGCGGCCGGCCGAATTGCCCACCGTGTTCTCGAGGGCTACCGGCTTGGTGGCCTTGACGTCGTGCAGCCGCTGCACGTCGTCCTCCTCGGCGGGGGCGTAGCCGCGGCCCTTCTGAGTGAGCACGTGGACCACGATCGGCCCGTCCCATTCCGCCGCGTGAGCGAAGGCCTGCTCCATGTGCTCGATGTCGTGGCCGTCGATCGGCCCGGCGTAGCGCACGCCCAGCGCCTCGAAGAAGGTGTGGGGCGCCACCATGTCGCGCAGTGCGCTCGTCACCGAGTGCACGCCGGAGTAGGCCAGCTCGCCGAGTGCCGGCAGTTCGCGCAAGCGCATGCGCAGGCGCTCGCGTGCCGCCGTGTAGGTCGGATTGAGGCGGAGGGCCGTCAGGCTCTGTGAGAGCTGAGAGACGGTCGGCGCATAGGAGCGGCCGTTGTCGTTGAGCACGACCACCACCCGCCGCCGCGAGTGCCCGAGGTTGTTCAGCGCCTCGTAGGCCATGCCTCCGGTCAGTGCACCGTCTCCGACGACGGCCACCACCTTGCGCTCCCCGTCGATGCCGCGCAGCTCGAATCCGCTGGCGATCCCGTGTGCGTAGGAGAGCGCGGTCGAGGCGTGGCTGTTCTCGATCCAGTCGTGCTCCGACTCGGCCCGGTTGGGGTAGCCCGACATCCCGCCCGCCTGCTTGAGGGTCTTGAAGCCGTAGCGGCGGCCGGTCAGCAGCTTGTGCACGTAGGCCTGATGGCCGGTGTCCCACAGGATGACGTCGCGCGGGGAGTCGAAGACCCGGTGCAGCGCCAGCGTCAGTTCGACCGCGCCCAGGTTGGAGCCGAGGTGCCCCCCCGTCGTGGTGACCGTGTCGACGATGAACGTCCGGATCTCCTCGCAGAGCTCCGTGAGTTGTTCCTGGTCGAGGGTCTTGAGGTCGGCCGGCGTCTCGATGCTGGGCAGGATCATGGCGTTGGCGCCAGGTTACTCGCTGGCCTGCGCGCCCTCCCTGCGCCGGGGGCTCAAGACCGTCAACACGGCGACGCCGAACGAGGCCACGGCCAGGACCTGCAGGCCGCGGGCCGGCCCCAGGTGTTCCGAGATCCAACCGACGACGGGAGCACCGGCGACCCAACCCACATAGCCGGCCGCCGTGAAGGCACCCACCGCGCTGACGACCTGGGTGGCCAGCCGGCTGACGGTGCTCATCACCAGCGGCCAGAACAGCGAGGCGCCGCCCGCGCCCAGCGCCAGCCCGAGGGCGGCCAGCCCGGAGACCGAGGTGAGCGACTCGAGCAGAATGCCGGCACCGGCCACGCAGCCCCCGGTGATGAGGGCTCGCCGCGTCGAGAGACGGCCGAGCAGGTGCCCGCCCGCACCGCGCGTCGTGGCGGCGACCAGCTGGCCCACCACGTAGGCCCCGGCGCCGAGGAGGACGCCGGCGGCCAGATGGTTGCGCAGGTAGAGCACGCCCCACGTGTCGACCCCGCCCTCGGTGATCTCGGCCAGGGCGAAGACGGCCAGCAGCAGGAGGAGGCCGTCACGGCGGAGCCGCCGGAGCGGGTGTCGGGTCGTGCCGGCGGGCGCGGGGTCGGCGGGGACCAAGGCGGACCCCGGGTCGGTGACGAGGGCCCAGATGCCGACAGCGAGCGCGACCAGCGCGACCCCGGGCCACAGGAAGCGCCACGAGATGCCGGCGTGGATGACGAGGCCGGCGACGGCCGCGCCGACGAGCGCCCCGCTGTTGAACAGCGCGTGCAGGCGCACCAGGGTCTTGGGGCTGGTCACCAGCCGGTGTGATGCTTCCGCATTCATCGCCGTGTCGATGGAGCCGCCCGCCACCTCCACCAGCACGAGCACGACGCCGAAGGACCAGGTCTGCGTGGTGAGGGCCAGCAGGCACAGGAGGGCCGACCAGGCGAAGAGGGCGATCCACAGCAGGCGGCGCGCACCCACCCTGTCGCAGAAATGCCCCATCACCGCGCTCGAGACACCCGCCACCGCGATGGCCACCGCGAGCAAGAGGCCGAGCTGCGCGTCGTTGAGCGAGAAGGCGCGCTGGATGTCGAAGAGCATCACGGCCCAGCTGCCCCAGAAGAGGCCGAACGTGGGGAACGCGGCCACCACGGGTCCGGCGCCGTCCAGCAGGTGCCGCCCGTCGGTGGCGAGCGGGGTCGCGCTCAGGATGCGCCCGCGGCGCCCGCTTTGGCGAGAAAGGCGGACCGGTCGACGACGACGCGGGTCACGCGGCCGGCTCCGACGAGGCCGCCTCCCTCGCCCTCGAGCCGGGCGGCGGACACCGTGAAGACGAGGCGCCGTCCTTCGACCTTGACCAGCGTGGCCTCGGCCAGCACGACCGAGCCCACCGCCACGGGCGCCACATGGTCGAATTGGACGCGGGTGGCGACGCTCGACTGCGCATCGGTGAGGTGCCCGTCGGTGGCCCGGCAGGTCGCCTCCTCGCACACGGCGATCAGGCGGGGGGTGGCGAGCACCGGCACGTCCCCCGAGCGGAACCGTTCCGCCGTGTCCTCGTCGCCGACGGTGAGTTCGACTTGGGCGCTCAGCCCGGCGTGCGGTCCGTGCCCCGCTGCGGTGCGCGGCTGGGATGGATCGGCAGGCACGACGATTACGATACCGCCGTGACCGACACCGCCCTCATTGACCCTGACGTGCTCGAACGCGTGCTGTCCACCGCCCTGGTCGGCGGTGGCGACATGGCGGAGGTCTTCGCCGAGGACGCCGTCACCGCCGGCGCGCTGCTCGACGATCGTCGCGTCGAGGAGCTCTCGTCCGGCCGGTCGCGCGGCGCCGGGATCCGGGTCGTCGACGGGGAGACGACGGGCTTCGCCCACACGGCCGACCTCAGCGAGGCGGGCCTGGTGGCGGCGGCCAGGGCGGCTGCTGCCGTGGCCAAGCAGGGCGGGGACGCCGTGCGCACCGTGGCGCTCGGTCCGTTGGCCGCGCACGGGCGGGGCGACCGGACCGCACCGGACACGGTGGACAAGGCGCGCAAGCTGGAACTGCTGACCCGGGCCGATGAGGCGGCCCGCGCCGCCGGCGGTGCCATCACCCAGGTCCAGGTGGGATGCGGCGACAGCCGCCGCCGCATCCTCATCGCCAACTCGGACGGCCTCCTGGCCCAGGACGAGCAGATCCGCACCCGCTTCAACGTGACCTGTGTGGCGAACGGCGACACCGGAATGCAGACCGGGTACGAGTCGCTGGCCCGCACCGAGGGGTACGAGATCTTCGAACGCCACAAGGTGGAGGACATCGCCGAGGTGGCGGCGGCGCGGGCACTGGCCAAGCTGACGGCCCGCCCGGCCCCGTCGGGGGAGGTGCCGATCGTCCTGGCCGGCGGGAGCGGCGGCATCCTCTTTCACGAGGCGTGCGGCCACGGGCTCGAGGCCGACCACATCGTCAAGGACTCCTCGGTCTACACCGGCCAGGTGGGCCAGCTCGTGGCCAGCCCGCTCGTGACGTTGGTCGACGACGGGACCGTGCTCGGCGAGTGGGGGAACTTCGCCGTCGACGACGAGGGGTGCCTGCCCGCCCGGAACGTGCTGATCGAGAACGGCGTCCTCACGGATTACATGTGGGACTGGCTGCGGGCGCGCAAAGAGGGGCGGCTGTCCTCGGGCAACGGGCGCCGCCAGAGCTACCAGCACCTCCCGATGGTGCGGATGACGAACACCTACCTTCTCGCCGGCAGCGAGGATCCCGACGAGATCGTCGCCCAGACGCCGACGGGTGTGTACGTGAAGAAGCTCGGCGGAGGGCAGGTCAACACGGCCACGGGTGACTTCGTGTTCGGCACGACCGAGGCCTATCTCATTGAGGGCGGGCGCATCACCGAACCGCTCCGCGACGCCAACCTCATCGGCAACGGCCCCGAGGTCCTGCGCCGCATCGACGCGGTGGCCACGGACTTCGACATGACGCCGGGCACCTGCGGCAAGGCGGGACAGAGCGTCCCGGTCGGGTGCGGCCAGGCGACCCTGCGGATCACCGGCGTGACGCTCGGGGGGACGGCGTGAGCGACGACCTCCTGGCGCTGGCCCATTCCGTCGTCGACCGGGCCCTTCCCGGGGAGGGAATGGAGGTCTATGTCACCCGGGGCACCGAGACCGAGGTGGCGTCGTACGAGGGCGAGGTGGAGTCGCTCGTCTCCGCCGACTCGTCGGGCGTCGGCATCCGTGTCGTCATCGGGGACGCCGACGGTGCCGGGAGCCAGGTCGGCTTCGCCTGGGCCGGCTCGCTCGAGCCCGACGTCATCGCCGCCACGCTGGCCGATGCCCGCGACAACGCCCGCTTCGCCACCCCGGACCCCGACGTGGTCCTGGCCGCGCCCGACGGGGTGCCCGCCGTCGACCTCGACCTGTGGGACGACGGCGTGGCCCGCACGCCGATGGAGAAGAAGGTCGCGCTGGCTGTCGAGCTGGAACGGGCCACCCGGGCCGCCGACCCCCGGGTCCGCCAGGTCTCGTCGGCCGACTACTCCGACAGCCGCGTCGAGGTGGGCCTGGCCTCCACCACAGGCATCTCGTCCTCGCGCCGACGGACGAGTGCGTCCCTGTCGGTCGACGCCATCGTGGGCGAGGGCGCCGAGACCCAGACCGGGGGAGGGTTCAGCGTCGGGCGGGGCCCCGCTGAGCTGGTGCCCGACGAGGCCATGGAGGATGCCGTTCTCCGGGCGACCCGGATGCTCGGCGCACAGAAGGTGCCCTCGACCCACTGCACCGTGGTCTTCGATCCCCGCGTCGTTTCCACCCTGCTGGGAGTCATGGCTTCGGCGCTGTCCGGCGAGGCGGTGGTCAAGGGCCGCTCCTTCTTCGCCGGGCGGATCGGCGAGGCGATCGCCCCCGCGGGGTTCACCCTCGTCGACGACCCCACGGACGCCAGGGCGTACGGCGCCTCGCCCTCCGACGGCGAGGGTCTGGCCAGCCGGCGCAACCTCCTCATTTCGGAGGGGACGCTGCGCATGTTCGTCTACGACACGGTCTCGGCCCGCCGGGCGGGAACGGTCTCGACGGGTTCCGCCGTTCGGGGCGGTTTCGCCGGCACCCCGGGGGCCGGGTGCCGCGCCCTGGTCCTCACTCCGGGGACGAAGAGCCACGACGAGATCCTGGCCTCGGTCGGCGACGGCCTCTACGTGCAGTCGATCTCCGGCATCCACTCCGGGGTGAACACGGTGAGCGGTGACTTCTCGGTCGGCGCTGAGGGCCTGCTGATCGAGGGCGGCGCGCTGGGCCGACCGGTGCGGGAGGTGACGATCGCGTCGACGCTCCAGCGCATGCTGCTGTCGGTCGTCGAGATCGGCGGCGACCTGCGCTGGCTACCGGGTGCGGCCGCCGGTCAGACGATCGCCATCGCCGACATGGCGCTCAGCGGGGACTGAGGCCCAGAACGGGGGCTCAGCCGGCCGTGCTCGAGGCCGGCGTGGACTCCTTGCTCGAGGAGCTCTTCTCGGACTTCGTGGTGCCCGTCGCGCCCGAGTCGGACGTGGACTCCTTCTTCGAGGACGAGTCGCCGGTGGAGGTCTCGGCGCCGCCTGGCTTCTCGGCACCCTTCTGACCCGATCCGTTGCCCGCGGCAGCACGCGAGTCCGTCTTGTAGAAGCCGCTGCCCTTCAGCACGATGCCTACGGCCCCGTACACCTTGCGCAGCTCGGCCCCGCACTCGGGGCATTCGGTCAGGGGGTCGTCCGTGAAGCGCTGGACCGCCTCGAGGCGGTGCCCGCACGCCGTGCACGCGTATTCGTAGGTGGGCAAGGGACTCCTCCGGGCCGCTGGTTGGCGCTCATGGTTGGCACTCACTGCCTGAGACTGCCAAGTCTACCCGTCGGAGCGTCCCGGCGGAATCGGACCGCGCGCGGCACAGGTCGTAGACTCCACAGCCGTGTCCGACCGCATGCTGGCCAACCTCGATCCGCTGGGGGGCGCCCGCATGGTGGATGTCACACCCCGCGAGCCCACCCACCGCCGGGCGCTGGCCCGCTGCCGGGTCTCGATGCTCCCCGAGACGACCACCAAGGTGGCCAACAACGCCATCACCAAGGGGGACGTGCTCGCAGCGGCGCGCATCGCCGGGATTCAGGCCGCCAAGCGGACGGCCGAGCTGATCCCGATGTGCCACCCCGTGCTGGTCGGCTCCATCGGGGTCAACTTCTCCATCGGCGACGACTATGTGGAGGTCGAGGCCCAGGTCGAGACAGTCGACCGCACGGGCGTCGAAATGGAGGCCATGACGGCCTGTGCCGTCGCCGCCTTGACGGTGTACGACATGTGCAAGTCGGCGGACCGCACCATGACCGTGGAGCACCTGGCCCTGTGGGAGAAGTCCGGCGGCCGCTCGGGCCCCTGGCGCCGGGCCGAGGTCGATCACCGCTAACTCCCTGTGCCGGGGGATCCCGTCCCGGCCCGGTCCAAGGGGTGTCCCGACCGAAAGACGGCGCCCGCTCGTCGTCTACATTCGGTCGTGGTGACCCGACTGGAAGAGGCGCCCAAGGTCGGCAAGGGAATCGTCGGCGCCATCACGTCGGAGGTCGGCAGGATCGGCGGGCGCCACGCCGTCGTGGCCCGGTCGCTGGGCACCCTGCGGCGCGGCGCCATCACCTACGCGGACGGGGTGCGGCTGGCCGAGGCGGCCGACCAGGCCTGCGACCTCGGTATCCCCTTCGTCTTCCACGTGGCCTCGAGCGGCGCCGACGTGCTGGACGGGGTCTCCGCCTTGCACGGATGGGGCCGTGCCGCCGCCGCCCTGGCGCGCTGCAGCGGGCAGGTGCCGGTGATCACCGCCGCCACGGGCCCGGTGGTGTCGGGCCCGGCCCTGCTGCTCGGCCTCTCCGATCTCGTCGTGATGAGCTCAGATGCCGTTGCGTTCGTCTCGGGGCCGCAGATGGTGGCGGAGTTCACCGGCATTGAAGTGGGCATAAGCCAGCTGGGCGGGGCCGCGGTGCACGCCACGTCCAGTGGCCTGTGCGCGGTGCAGTCCGACGATGTGGACGGCACCGTGGCGGAAATCCTCGAGTACCTGCCCTCCAACACCGACGAGGTCCCGCCTCTGGCGCCCGTCAGCGACTCGGTCCTGCGCCCCACGCCCGAGCTGCGGACGGTCATCCCCGATCGCAAAGCGGCCGGCTACGACGTCCGCGACGTCCTGCGCTCGCTGTGCGACGACGGCGAGTTCCGCGAGCTCTGGCCCAGGTGGGCCGGGCAGCTGGTGACCGCCTTCGCCCGTCTCGGGGGTATGCCGGTGGGATTCGTGGCCAACCAGCCCCGCATTCTGGCGGGCACCCTCGACATCGCCGCCTCGCAGAAGGGCGCACGGTTCGTCCGCCTCTGCGACGCCTTCAACCTGCCCATCATCAGCCTCGTCGACACGCCGGGCTTCCTGCCCGGGAAGGACCTGGAGTGGCGCGGCATGATCCGTCACGGCGCCGAACTGGCCTTCGCCTACGCCCAGGCGACCGTGCCCAGGATCTGCCTCATTCTGCGCAAGGCATTCGGGGGCGCCTACATCGTCATGGATTCCCGCGGCATCGGGAACGACATCTGCCTGGCCTGGCCGGGGGCCGAGGTGGCGGTGATGGGGGCTTCGGGTGCCGTCCAGATTCTGCACCGGGGGCTAAATCCGGGAGAACGGGCCGATCGTGAGCAGGTGTACGAAAGGGCGTACCTGAACCCCTGGCCTGCCGCGGAGCGGGGTCTGGTCGACCAGGTCGTGGATCCGGCGGACAGCCGCATCGCCCTCTGCGGCATCCTCCGCCAGCTCTCCACCAAGAGGGAACAGGTGGTCGGTCGCAAGCACGATGCCGGTCCTCAATAGGGGTTCAGCAGGGAATATGGCAATTGTCACAATTTCGTAACGAGGCTGAGGCGCATTCGACGCCGAACCCGGGAAAGGATCGGGCATGATCAGCGATGTGGTCCCCCCCACAGACGACGCGTTGTTCGTCCTCGAGTCGTGTCACAGCACCTGGATCTTCGACACCGACAGAATGCGCTTCCGGCGTGTCCTGAAGGGTCTGGCCCTCGACGCCCACGCCGCCACCACGGCCTGGCGGGCCTACTACGGGCTCGAGATCGATCCGATCTCCGAGTCGTTCGTGGTGTTGCTCAACCCCGAAGGCACCCGGCTGCTGCGGTCGTGGCGTCACGTGGAGCACTGCCCCCAGTGCGGCGGGAACCAGACCGCCGAGCTGTCCCTCGACGACCTGCGGGGTGCCTCACTGGCCTGATCGTGGGCCGCGGCCGGTCCCGCTCAGAAGCGGATGACGTGCGCGGCCGAGAGCAGGAGCACGGTCAACGTCGCCAGCAGAGCCAGCACCACGCCGACGGTCGCCAGGCGTGAAACGGCGCGCCGGCTCGATCTGGTCCGCACCCCGTGCGCCGTCGCCCTCTCCCTGACGGCAGTCTCCGTGGCGATGGCGTCGTCCGTCGCCAGCACGAAGCGGTGCCGGTGCCGGCCCGCGCGCTCGACGACCGCGATCACGACGCCGCAGCGGCCGTCGGGCAGCACCGAGCGCTCCACGGGCGAGAGCTCCGCCAGGCGTGACCAGTCGCTGTCCCAGACCGGTTCGCCGTCCGCCTTCGCCAGTGCGAGGCCCGTGTCGAAGAAGGTGAGGGTGAGGTGCGGGACGGCCACCTCGCCGCCGCGCCCGTCCGTCAGGAGATAGACGTCGGGCACGGACCACGCCTCCTCCATATGAGGAGGAAACGCTACTTCCATTGGGTGCGCACAAAGCCGGCATAGGCGGTGGCCATGCGCTCGGGCAGGAGAGGTGGGTCACGCCGCACAATGCGCAGGACGGCGGCATCGACGGAGGGCACGGGCCGGAATGCGCTCGCCGGGACCCGACCCCCCAGCTCGAACGTCCACCAAGGGGCCCAGGCGGTCGAGAGCAGGCTGGTCGGCGGGACGGCGGCGCGTTTCTGCGCCACCTCCCACTGGACGACCAGGTCGGCGCGCCGGAGACCGCCGTCCACGTCGTTGAGGAGATGGCGCAACAGCGCGGTGGTGGCGCCGAACGGGAGGGAACCCGCGACCCGGAACGGACCGCGGGGCATCCGGTAGCGCAGCGCGTCGCAGCAGACCACGCGCACGTGCGGCACGCGTCGCCGTTCCACTTCACGACGGAGCCGCGCCGCCCAGTGCGGATCGCGCTCGAGCGCGATGACCTCGACGCCGCGGCGCGCCAGCGCGAAGGTCCACGCCCCTCGGCCCGCGCCGATCTCGACGACGAGATCGGACGCCCGGAATGTCGCCTGCTCTACCAGCCTGTCGGCGACGTCAGGCGAGAGAAAGTTCTGTCCGAGACGGCGTCGTCGCTCGTCCCGGCGTGTCCGCCTTGCCGCGGACACGGCAGACCATCGTTGCGCTCATGACGCCATTGTGCCCCCGACGACCCCCGGCGCGCCACCCTCAGGGGGATCCCGGTGGGCCCTGGCGACGGTCGCGCCGATCGGCGCGCTCGATCTCGCGTTCCACGTCGGACCAGATCAGCGGCTCGGAGTCGCGGCCGGAGGTCTCCGCCGCCTGGGCCCGCGTCATGACCACGAAGGCCACGGTCCACAGCACGGCGATGGTGCTGAGCTTGGCCACGAAGCCCGCCAGCTCCTGATCGAGCAACGGCGTCATGCCCGCCACGGTGCCCGTGTGGGTGAACGTCGGGTAGAGGGGGTGCCGAGCGAAGATCCAGACGATGGAGAGGAAGCTCGGCACGATCGACTGCACAATGAGATAGCCGCCGCGCCCCAATGCCGAGAGCCGTGGTGCGCCGGGCAGTTCCGTCAGGACGGGCGCCCAGAGCACGAAACCCGACGCCAACACGACCAGCTCAATGACGGCACGGGCGACGAGGGACTGCGCGGCAAGGCTCACTGCGCCGACCGTCAGCGTCCCGACGGCGACCAGGGTGACGATGGCGACCGCGGGGAGCGGCCGGACGGCCACCCGCAGGACGGCGTCGACCGCGGCCGGACGGGTCAGGCGGGCGATGATCGGTCGGGGTGTCCCGAGCACGAGCAACGGCGGCGCGGCGAGGGTCAGCATCAGCCGCTGGAGCACCAGCGCCACCAGGAGCCAGTGGCCGGCCAGGTCGCTCAGGGGCCACGTGAGCGCGACGGCGAGCAGGAGGACGCCGCCGAAGAAGAAAGTCTGCTGGCGTCCCGTGGCGGTTGCGCCGGGCTTGCGGGTGGCCCGGAGATAGCCGGCAACGAGACCCAGGAGGGACAGGAACCACACGAGGTGGAGATGCCAGGCGAAGGGGTGGGTGGCTGCCGTCACCGGTCGGCCGTCGCCGTAGGCTCTGGGCGATGGAGGCCCCCGCGAAGCTCGACCGGCTGGAGCGCGTCACCGATCTGGTGCTGGTGCTGCTCGATACCGCGCCAGCCGTTGACCCTCGACGCCATCGCGAACCAGGTCCCCGGCTACCCGACGGAGCAGTCCGCCCGGCGGCAAGCGTTCGAGCGGGACAAGCGCCTGTTGCGCGACGAGGGCATCCCGGTCCTGACGCAGCGTCTGCCCGGCCACGAGCAGTACGGCTATCAGATCGAACGGGAGTCGTTCTTTCTCCCGGACCTCGCCCTCGAGCCCGACGAACAGGTTGCGCTCCAACTCGCCGTCGCCGGCGTCCACTTGGGCGATCCTAGTGGTCGCGATGCGCTGCTGAAGCTGGGCGCGGCGGGCCTGGGGGACGTGCGTCCCGTCGCGTCGTTGGTCCCGCCGGCCGCGCTGATCGAGCTCTTCGAGGCCGTGCGCACGCATGCCACCGCGTCCTTCTCCTATCGGGCGGAGGGCCGCTCGGTTGCGCCCGTGGGGCTGTGGTTCCGCTTCGGCCATTGGTACCTGGTGGCGTGGGATCTCGATCGGGAGGCCGTCCGGACCTTCCGGGTGGATCGTATTGAGGGAGAGGTGGCACGCGGGGAAGCCGGCGACGCCGATGTCCCTCCCGAAGTCACGGTGGACGTGACGGCTGCGCTGCCTGACGAGCCGTGGGAAGTCGACGGCGAGCACCGCGTGGACATGCGGGTGCGCGTCGACGCGCTCGAAGCGCGCCGGGTGGTCGACGAGGTGGGCGAGGACAAGGTGGCGCGCCGGCTCGACGACGGCTCGGTCGAACTGGTCCTGGGTGTCTCGTCGTTCGCGTCAATCCGTTCCTGGGTGCTCGGGCTGCTCGACCACGTCGTCGTGACGGAGCCGGCCTCGTTCCGGGACGAGCTCGTCGCCTGGCTGGACGCAGTGGCGGCGCCGGTGACGTCATTCCCGGTCGACGCGCGCTATCCCGAACCGGCAGGTTCGGACGCTGAGGCACCGGCGGCGGTCCGCGGCGCCCCGGGGCGCGAGACGAGCCGCCGCCTCCGCCGCCTGTTGGCCTTGGTGGGCTGGTTGGCTCAGGTCGGAGAGGCGCCCATCGCCGAGGCCGCGGCACGCTTCGGCATGGACGAGAAGGAGCTCGTCGCCGAGCTGGAGCTGGCTGCCTGCTGCGGTATTCCTCCCTACACGCCGGACACGCTCATGGAGATCGAGGTGTCGGAGGACTCCGTCCGGGCCTTCCTGCCGGCGGAGTACGCGCGGCCCCGCCGCCTGACACCGGCCGAGGGATTCGCCGTCGCCGCATCGGCGCGGTTGTTGCTCACCGTGCCGGGCTCGGAGGATGACGCCTTGCGCCGGGCCCTGGCCAAGCTCGACGACGCGTTGGGCTCACGCGAGGCGGTCGGGCTCGACGTCGATGCGCCGGCGTCCCTCGGGGCGATCCGTGACGCGGTCGAGTCGCAGCAGGCCGTCGAGATCGACTACGTGTCGGGCTCCCGGGACGAGCTGACGACCCGTGTGGTGGAGCCGCTCCAGGTGGCGACCATCGACGGCCACTGGTATCTCGACGCCTACTGCCATCGGGCGGGGGACATGCGCCGGTTCCGGGTGGACCGCATCGGCGCGGTGCGGCCGAGTGCGCAGACCTCAGAACCGGCGGACACGCGGGCGCGGCCGCTCGAGGAGATGTTCGTGCCGGGGCCCGGGGCCGTCGAGGTCCACCTGCAACTCGGTCCGGGCGCGCAGTGGGTGCCTGAGTCCGTGCCGGTGCGGGCGGTGCGGCGCGAGGCCGACGGCAGCGTGACAGACGTCGTGCTCGACGTCTCCGGCATGGCCTGGTTCGAACGGCTGCTGCTGCAGTTGGGGCCGGCCGTCCGGGTCGTCAGCCCGCCTGACCTGACGGGCCTGGCCGCGGAGGCAGCCCGCCGCGTCCGGGCGCGCTATGTGGCGGATAACGTCACCCCATGAGCGACATGAGTGATTTCAACCGTGCGGTGATCGAGGAATTCCGGTCGAATCACGGCAAGGTCGGCGGTGGGTTCGCCGGTGCCCCCATGGTGCTGTTGACGACCACCGGAGCCAAGTCCGGCGAGACCCACGTCAACCCGCTGGTGCCGCTGGTCCAGGGCGACCGGCTCTACGTCTTCGCCTCCAAGGCGGGGGCGCCGACGAGCCCGGACTGGTACCACAATCTGCTGGCCAACCCCGAGGTCGGTGTCGAGTTCGGCGACGAGCAGTTCCGCGCCACCGCGGTGCCGATCACCGCGGGCCCGGAGCGGGACCGCCTCTACGCCGCGCAGGTCGCGGAGCAGCCCGGCTTCGGCGACTACGAGAAGGCGACGACGCGGGTGATCCCCGTGGTGGAGCTGCGCCGCATCCCGTAGCCGTCCGACCGTTCACCTCCGGGCGCGCCGGCGCTCGAGGTGACGGGAGGTCGCCATGCTCGGGATCCACCCGATCCGGCCTGACGGAGCCGGGTACTACCTGTCCGACCTCGGGCGGGAGCTCCCCCTCGACGGATCGGGCCGTTGGACGGGGAAGGCCGCGG
Organism: uncultured Acidimicrobiaceae bacterium; assembly: GCA_963843365.1. GTDB lineage: Bacteria > Actinomycetota > Acidimicrobiia > Acidimicrobiales > RAAP-2 > Bog-473. Next base: position 107,131 of record CAWJKG010000003.1, read on the forward strand.
CGGGCCTCGGGCTCGAGGGCCGTGTCCAGGAGGACGAATTCCGACGTCTCCTGCAGGGGCGCCAGCCCCTCTCCGGCGCCCTTCTCGGATCGGGCCGGACCGCCGTGGCGGCGCTCGATCTCACGTTCAGTGCACCCAAGTCGGTCAGTGTGGTCTTCGCACTGAGCGACGCCGACGCGGCGCGTGCAGTCGTGGCTGCTCACCAGTCCGCCGTGCACGGCGCACTCGGCTATCTCGAACAGCACGGGTTGAGCGCCGCCCGGCGCACCGGCCCCACCCGTGTCGTCGTCCCGACCAGCGGCGCGGTGGCGGGGCTGTTCACGCACGGCGCCAGCCGCAACGGGGATCCCCATCTCCACAGCCATGTGGTGCTCGCCAACCTGGTCCATGGCATCGACGGTCGCTGGGGAGCCTGCGACCGTCGTGGGATCGACGCCCATCGCCTGGCCGCCTCGGCCGTCTACGAAGCGCAGTTGCGGGACGGGTTGACCGCAGTGTTGGGTGTGGGCTGGCACGGGAGACCGGGTCGGTCGGCGGAGGTGGCGGGGGTCGGGCCGGAGCTGCGCGCCGAGTTCTCGAGCCGAGGGGCGGACATCCGGCGCCATCTGTACGAACGCGGCGGGCGGTCGGGCCGGGGCAGGCACGTGGCCTGGGCGGCGACGCGGCCAGCCAAATCTGCGGGGGCGTCGTTCGACGAACTCTCGTCGCAATGGCGCCGACGGGCGCGCGCCATCGGCGCCCAGCTGGAGTGGGAGCCGGGTCATCGCAACCGGCAGCGGGAGCGGCTCGACGAGCACCGCTTCGCCGGTGTCATTTCGCTTCCGGCGCACGGAGGAGCGCATCGTCGTGACGTCGTGCGGGCGTTCGCCACCGCCGCGCAGGCCGGCGCCAGCGCGGCGACTCTGGAGCGCCTCGTCGTCCAATGGGTCCCGTCCGGACCTCCCGGGGTGGCGGAGCCACTGCAGCAACGCCGCGCCGTGGTCCCCGCCAACCATCATCTGCGTGCCCTCGGGCCACGACCCGTCGATCCCGACGACCATGCGGTGTGGCTCGGGGCCGCCCGCACGCTCGATGCCTACCGGCAGAGGTGGGGTCTGGCAAAGGCGCCCGAGCCGCTCGGCGTGGTGCCTGCGTCGCAGAGCCTGGCCACCCTGCCGGCGGACCGTCTGGCCGACCACCTCCGGACCGACCGGGCGCTGGCCGCCGCCCGGGCCCGGTTGGGGTGGCGCGAGCCGATGACGGTGGAGCGCGGCCGCGGGCGCTGACTCAGCGGCCGCGGCCGGCGGGGAGGCCCCGGGCGAGTTGGCGGCCCGGAGCCACGAGGCCTCGCCACGGCCAGGAGGCGTGCGCCGGGGTCAGCACGACCTCGCGGATCTCCTTGTCCGCGCCGAGGACGAGCGCGCGCCCCGGCGCCCCGCGGGCTGCGGCGTCGACCGGGAGCCGGTGCTGGCGGGTCGTGCCGACCGACGTCGAGGGGCGGATGCGTCCCCACCGGTCGACCGAGCGGCTGAGCGTCGTGTGGGGGACATCTGTCTCACCCGCCAGCGCGCGCAGATCATGCAGCGTCGACGTGTCGGCGATGCCGCGCAGGACCACGGTGGTGCCGAAAAGGGAGAGAAAGCCGTCGGCGGCCTGCCCCCAGCGCACACGGGCCTGGGAAAGGTCCTGCAGACACGCCAGGACGAGAAGTCCCTGCCCGGCGCCCTCGCTGATCATTGCGGGGAGGTCCGGGATGGGCGCGATGTTCGCCACCTCGTCGAGGGCGAGGAGTGTGGGAGGGCCGCCGTCACCCTCGTGTGCACGAGCGTAGGCGGCATCGCGCACGTCCCCCAGCACCGCCACGACGAGCGGTGCGAATTGGCGCTGTCGACGCCCGGTCGAGCAGATGTAGAGCGTATTGGGTCCCTCGCAGAAGGCCTCCATGTCGAGAGGTGCGGCACGGGTGGAGGCCAGTGCACCCTCCGTGCGATACGCGGCCAGAACACCCGACGCAGTGGACCAGATACCTGACTGCTCACGGGAATCCGTGGCGACGATGCCGGTGAGCAGATCGGTGGCCGGGTGGTCCTCCCAGGCACGTGAGGCGAGAATTTCCAGCGCCGGCGCCCCGTCGTGGCGATCGATCCATCTCAGGACGTCTCGCATGGTGAGCTCCTCCACCGCAGCGGCGTGGAGGAGCGTCGAGAGCAGCGCGCCCGCCCGTTCCGTCCAGTGCTGCTCACCGCTGCGCAGCCCGCTCAGACGGCTGGCACCGACCATCGCGTCGGCGGTGACGACCGCGGCGTCCCACTGCGCAGCCGTGCTGAGAGGCGACCAGCCGACTCGCTCGACGCCGGGTGGGCAGCGCACCTCGCCACTCGGATCGTAGAGAAAGGACCATCCGTGCTCGCTGCGCGACGGAGCGGTGGCCTGCATGACGTCCGGCTTCGTCGACGTCGAGACGACCGGACCGTCACTGAGCAAAATATTAGGGATGACCAGGGAAGATGTCTTTCCGGACCGGGGTGGGCCGAGGACGAGCGTCGCGTTCTGCGGGCCGGCCCAGACCCATCCTTTTGCACTCGTTCCGACATACATGCCACGGCGTGCCACACGGTGCGCGCGACGCAGTGCGGCGGTCGAAATGAGACTCGGATCACCGCCGTCGACTTGCATGTGTGTGTCACGTTCCACGCACGCGATGTTTGCGTTGGGGAACAAGAAAATCCATGGGACATATCACGCAATGTGGCGACAACCACACGGTGAGTCGAACGCGCGAGCGCAGGAAGCACGTCAATTGTGCATGCCAATGCGAGTGAATTGAGGACGGTCAACGAGAGCAAAATGACACCGCGAATAAAGAATGCTTGACCTGAGCATGTTGATAACAGAAGAATGGTGTCTACCCGAAGTGTGAGGGAGGGTATGACACGTGCTGCGACACAACGGAGTGTGGCGCGCAAAACGAAAACAGTCGGCTTCGTTTTCGCGCGCTGTTCCGCGGTGCCATGGCGTCATCGTGACGTTGCGATTCGGGGAATCAAGTCGGGGAGGCGTGAGGTGAGGGCGTTCAGAACGCCACCGCTGCTACGTCCGCCGACGCAGTTGCAAGTGAAACCGGTGCGGCAATGCGTACGGCGAGACGTAGTCGGTCTCGACGTGGCGCAGGCTTCACCTCTATTCAGTGACCATGCTCCTAGGGAGGTGCACCTGTGGCAGTAGCCGCAAAAAGAAGGGCCCCGGCCAGAAAGGCCGCGAAGAAGCGGGCCCCCGCAAAGAAGGCAGCCAAGAGGACCACGGCGAAGAAGGCCGTGAAGCGGGCTCCGGCACGCAAGTCCGTGAAGCGGGCTCCGGCACGCAAGGCTGCCAAGAAGCGGGCTCCGGCCAAGAAGGCAGCCAAGCGCACAGTGCGCAAGGCCGCCAAGAAGCGGGCTCCTGCGAAGAGGGCGGCGAAGCGGGCTCCGGCACGCAAGGCCACCAAGAAGCGGGCTCCGGCCAAGAAGGCAGCCAAGCGCACAGTGCGCAAGGCCGCCAAGAAGCGGGCTCCTGCGAAGAGGGCGGCGAAGCGGGCTCCGGCACGCAAGGCCACCAAGAAGCGGGCTCCGGCCAAGAAGGCTGTGCGTCGCGCACCCGCCCGCAAGGCGGCGCGCCGGCGCTGAGCGCTTCGTTCCAATTGGAACCGCGAGACCGGGGGCCTTCGGGCCCCCGGCTCCGCGCTAGGGCGTCGGTGAGGACATGCTCCTGAGTTCCTCGACGTCGGCGGGCCAGTCGACGTCGTAGGCCAGGTCAGGGTGGCGCAGGACGCGGACGGGGAGGCCCAGACGGGTCGCCTCCGCCCGGTGGGCCCGGAACGAGCCCGGACCGTAGGCGAATCGGAAATCTGTTCCGGCCGGGAGCCGGAGCACGTTGGTGCCGTCGTCGCGACGGTCAGGAACGAGGGTGACCCCGTCGAACGGGGCCAGCGCGCCCGAGCCCGTGGGCGCGCGGGAGGTCCCCGTGTGCCACCGTGACCCAGCGGGCGCCGGTCTCGGCCAAGCGGTCGACTCCGGCCCGTACCGCACCGTTGAGCCCCTGTCCCGGCTCCCACATGACGGTGGCGCCCAACGCTGACGCCCATTGCGCAACCTCCTGGTCGTCGCAGACCACCGCCACGGGCAACGGCGCGCACGCGGCGACCACCTGGGTCGCCATGGCGCGCACCAGGCTGATGCGATCGGGATCGGAGAGGGAGGAGCCCAGCCTGCGCTTGGCCTGTCGGAAGGCCTTGACCGGGATCAGCACGACCTCGGGGCCGAGTTCGACGTCGGCCGGCCGCTCCGCATGCTGCGTTGCCGGCACGGTGGCCCTCGACACCGGGACAGTGTAGGGGTCGGGGCCGGAGTCCTCGCCATGCCGTCCTAGGCTTTGGCGGCATGGAGGACCGGGTGGCGGTGATCGGCGCGGGATCCTGGGGCACCGCGGTCGGCACCATCGTCGGCGCCACCCGACCGGCGACACTCTGGGCGCGCGCACCGGAACTGGCGGAGTCGATGGCTCGGACACGCCGCAACGAGCGGTACCTTCCCGACGTCGAGCTCCCGGAGGGGTTGTCCGTGACGTCGTCCCTCGCCGAGGCGCTCGACGGCGTCACCATCGTCCTCATGGCCGTCCCCTCCCACGGGTTCCGCGGCGTCCTCACCGACATGCAACCGCTGGCGGGCGGCGTCGAGGCCGTCGTGAGCCTGTCCAAGGGGATTGAGATGGGCACGAACCTGCGGATGTCCCAGGTGGTGGCGGAGGTGCTGCCTGGGGTGCCGGCCGGAGTCCTGACCGGTCCCAACCTGGCGCTCGAGGTGGCTCAGGGACATCCCGCCGCGTGTGTGGTGGCGCTGTCGGACGACGCACTCGCCAGTCGCGTGCAGGCGCTCGTGCACACGCGCACGTTCCGTACCTACAGGGGCACCGACGTCGTCGGCTGCGAGATCGCCGGCGCCACGAAGAACGTGATGGCCATCGCGGCAGGCATCGGCGACGGGTTGGGCCTCGGGGACAACACCCGGGCCGTCCTCATCACGCGCGGCCTGGCCGAGCTGGGACGCCTGGGCGTGGCCCTGGGGGGAAGGTCCTCACGTTCGGGGGCCTCGCCGGCGTCGGGGACCTGGTGGCGACCTGCGCCAGCCCACAGAGTCGCAACAGGACGGTGGGCTTTGCCCTGGGGCAGGGACACACACTCGAAGACATCGTCGGCGGCATGCACATGGTGGCGGAAGGGGTCAAGAGCGCGGGACCTCTGGTCGGGCTGGCGCGGGCGCACGGCGTCGAGATGCCGATCGCGGAGCAGGTGCAGGCAATCGTGGAGGGGCGCTGCTCGCCCGCCGACGCGCTCCTCAACCTGATGCGGCGGCCGTCGAGGCCTGAATGGGACGAGACTCTGCTGCGGGGGCTCCAGACATGAGCGGGCTCTTCCACAGCTACGACATGCTGCCTGACGCCGACGACGACGCCCGCCGCGAAGCGGCGTTGGAGCACGTCAAAGAGACCCTCCTGATGCACGGGGCCACCGAGGAGGAGATCGACCGCGCCGTGGCGGACGGGGTGATCGACCTCTTCGCGGCGGACCGGCTGCTGGTTCCGTCGCGTCGGCGCTACACGAGGGTTGAGGTCGCCGAGCTCACCGGTGTCAGTGTCGACATGCTCGAGCGCTTCTGGCGCGCCCTCGGTTTCCCGGGAGTCGACGACGACGACCGGGCGTTCACGGACCTCGATCTCGAGGCGGTACGGCTCTTCCAAGGCTTGCAGGCCCTCGGGGCGGCCGATGCCGAGACGGCCGTCCAGATGGCAAGGGTCATCGGCTCGTCCATGGCCCGGATCGCCGAGGCCGAGCTCGTCCCCGGCGACATGGTCAGCGCGGAGGTCGATCCGGTGCTCTCCGCCGAGGCCTTCGCCGGAGTGGCCGACGTCACGATCCCCGCCATGGCGAAGCTGTTGGAGTTCGTCTGGCGGCGCCAGCTCGCGGCGGGCATTCAGCGCAGCATGATGCTGCGCAGCCATGGTCTGGCGCCCGGTCAGAGTCCCGTGCTCGCAGTCGGCTTCGCCGACATGGTCGGCTTCACCCTCCTGAGCCAACACCTCAGCGACGAGGAGCTGGCGGCCGTGGTGCGGCGGTTCGAGGAGCTCTCCCACGACATCGTGACCAGCGCCCGCGGCCGGGTGGTCAAGATGATCGGCGACGAAGTGATGTTCGTGGTCGACAGCGTGGCGGACGCGGCGCGGATCGGGCTGAGCCTGGCCGACGCCTACGCCGACGACGATCTGCTCTCGGACGTGCGGGTCGGTCTGGCCTGTGGGCCGGTCCTCCTGCGCGACGGTGACTACTTCGGGCCGACGGTCAACCTCGCGCACCGGATCGTCAACATCGGCAACCCGGGGACCGTGCTGATGTCCGACGAGTTCCACTCCGCCCTGATGCGGGAGGCACCGGGCGAATTCACCGCGCAGGCCCTCCGCCCCCGCCTCCTGAAGGACCTGGGCCGAGTGCAGCTGTGGTGGTGCGGCCGGGCGGGACAGGAAGCCGACGGCACCAGCGCCGCCGCAGACCGCCGGCGCAACGTGCGGTGGGAAAGGCTCTCCGAGGTGCTCCGTGATCTCGAGGAGCTGCGCGGTGTGGGGGAGCGCCTGCTGACGACCAACCGGACCCCCGGCTCAGACGTCGCGCAACCTGACGGTGGCGATGCCGAAGGGTCGTAGCTCGAACGACCCTTCGAAGTGCGTTTCGGGGTAGCCCCGCAGGTCGACCCGCCATCCGGCGCGACCGGGGAACGAGACCACCGCTGTCCGTGCAGTCGGGTTGAAGACCCGTACCTCGAGGACTCCCGCCACGCGGTGCAGCGCGCTGACCTCCGCGCCATGCACCGTCATCTCGGTGCCGCTCGCTGGACGCGGGCCACCTCCGAGGCTGCTGACCGTCTCCAACGGGAGCAGCACGTCGTCGGCCAGCCGGTAAGGGTCCTCGCAGTCGAGGGCCAGGGCGTAGCGCAGCTCGACCTGCTTGCCGCGCATCTGGAGCCCTTCGACCGGGGTGAGCGGCCCGGCCGGGAAAGGCCGGTAGGCCATGCCGAGGCGTGACAGCATGCCGGTCGAGCGGAGGATCGTGAGCGCAATGGCGTGGGCGGCGTCGTCCTCGATGTCGACCAGTTCGTACTCGCACACACCCTCGTGGACAACCGTGAGCCGGCCGGCCGTGACGAAGCGGTTGGCCGGCGCCGTGGGCAGCCCGACCTCGTCCGGCCGTCCCTCGGCCGTCAGTCCCCGCGTGACCACTGCGAATGCGCTCTCGGCCTGGGACTGGCGCGCCGGCTCCGGCAACGGCAGATGGACGCGGAGCCGGTGGTCACCGCTCGGGTTGACGAACGTGGTCACGACGCGGACGGTGCCCTCATCGGCCCGGACCTCCAGGTCGGTGTGCACATCGACCTGGTGTCCGCCGACCCGCGCCTGCGAGGAGCCGTCCACGTGGTCGGGCCAGTCGTACGTGCTCGTGATGCGTACCCGCGCCCGCACGGGGCCGCGCTCGTCGATGCGCACGGTGACCGCCTGCGGGGTGTCCACCAACGAGTCCTGCCGCGGCGGCGAGTAGTTGTACGAGTCGCCGAGGTCGCCCCCGTCCACCAGCCGGCCGTACCCGGGCGTGCCGTCCAAGGCAAAGGTGCCGTCGGCTCCGTCGACCTCAATGCGCACCAGCCCGTTGCTGACGGCCACCTGACCGTCTGTCTCGTGCACCTCGACCGGGTGGGCCAGAGGAGACGCCTCGAAGGCGCTCCAGCCGTACCCGGGGACCTCCGCTGTCCGGGCCACGATCTTGCGTGTCGAGGGCTGGTCCATGGACACCCGGATCACTGCGTCGGGTTGTGCGCCGAGCCTCGTAAAGACATCCTGCTTCGCCTCTGCGATGGGCACGCCGACTTTCTCCTCGGTGCCGACGGCGATGGTGATGTCGAACCCCTCGTCGGTGTCCGCTATCCGGACCTCGTGGATCCAGGCCTCGTCGCTGATGCGGGGCCCCTGCATCATCCCCAGCACCGTCCGCACGGTGTCGGCATCGAGCACCATCGAACCGGGGAGGCCGGATCGTTCGGACAGGACCTGCACGTCGGCGGGAGCCGGTCCGTCGGCCCGCACGACCAGCTCCACGAGGCCGGCGCGGGACCGCTGCGACGGATTGAGCACCGTCGGTCCGGGCGCCGCCAGCGAGCGGGCGAACGCCTTCACGGCGCGATCCGCCAGCCCGGCACCGATGGCGCGGGCCTCGGCGTAGCGGTGGAGGACGGCGTCGACCACGTCGTCCACGGAGCAGGCGCAGATGGAGTCGTGGGCCGAGTTGCGCACCATCTCGAGCCAGGCCAGTTCCAGCAGGCGATCCGGATAGTCCTCCGGAGCCTGGAACAGCGCAGCGAGCGGTTCCGCCCGGCGCTCCAGCTCGCGCTCGGCCAGCGCCCCCCGGCGCTTGACGTCGACCCGGTTCGAGGTGACGCCCATGAGCATGTTGGCCCGGGCTCCGGAGCGGAGCTCACCGGTGACGCGGGTCAGGCCGTCGCGGGGCGCGTGGGCCAGGTAGCGGGGGAGCGACGTCACCGCGAAGTCGAAGTCGTCCTGCAGGTCGTTCGCCTCGGCCACCACCCGCCCGAGCCAGGGCTGCGGCATCAAGTGGTCGGAGCCGTTCATGCACAGGAGGTCACCGGTGAGGAAGTCGGCCACCTCCGCCACGTTGTCGCTGGTCCGACGGATGAGCGCCTTGGCGTCATCGGGCAGCGCCGCACCGTTGCCGTACCCGACCGGGAGGTACTCGGCCCGGACGGAGGAGCCGTCGGGCGACTCCCAGAGGAAGGCGTTCTTGGTCACCTCGGAGGGAACGCCTCGCCAGACGACGGCGTCGTGGAAGCCGGCCAACCGGAGGATCTGGGGCATCTGGGCGATGTGGCCGAACATGTCCGGCAGGTAGCCGAGCTCCATGACGCCGCCGAAGGCGGCGCCGCGGCCCAGTCCCATCTGGAGGTTCCGCACGATGGTCTCACCCGATGCGAGGAACTCGTCCATGAGGATGTACCAGGGACCCATGCTGACGCGCCCTGCTGCCGCGAGAGCCCGCAGTCTGCCCTCGGCCTCCGGGCGGACCTCGAGATAGTCGTCCACCACGGCCATCTGCCCGTCGAGCATGAAGTGCGGATAGCTGGCATCGCCTTCGAGGAGGGGGATCAGCGTGTCGATCAGGTCCACCAGGGCAAGGCGGAAGTCCTGGTAGGACTTGTACCATTCCCGGTCCCAATGCGTGTGCGGAACGATGGCTATCCGGCGGGCGGTCATGACCGCCAGACTATGACCTGCGATTGCCGGTGGTGAAGGCGCTCATCGGCGCCGGTCAGTGGCCCGGTCGACGCCCCTCGGTGCCCGGCGAGACGCTCCCGGCCGTCTGGTCCACCCAGTGGACGGCCCGTCCCGACGCACCGGTGCTGTTCGACGGGGGCAGCGCAGAGCCGGTGACAGCCGCCGCGCTGCATGCCCGCACGGGCACGCTGGCCGGCGCCCTGGCCGGGTGGGGAGTCGGTCCGGGCGATCGCGTCCTGTGGTGCGCGCGGGCGACGGCCGGTTCCATCGCGGCCCTCCTCGCCGTCATCCGCTGCGGGGCCGTGCTGGTGCCCCTGAGCACCTCCTCCACGAGTGCGGAGATGGAGCACGTGGTCCGTGACGCCCGCCCGGTGCTGGCGATCTTCGACCGGGAACGCACCCGCGGGAGCGCCGAGGGACCACGCGTGGTGCACGTCGACCAACTGGAGGAGGCCGGCGCGGGCGCGACGGCGGCGGGGATCGCGGAGCCCCGCCCCGAAGACGACGCGCTGATCGTCTACACGTCGGGAACGACGGGGAAGCCGAAAGGAGCCGTGCACACCCACGCGTCCCTCCTGGCCGGTGTGGCGGCGCTGCAGACGGCGTGGGAGTGGACGCCGGACGATCGTCTGCTGCTCTGCCTGCCGCTGTTCCACGTGCACGGATTGTGTGCGGGGCTGTTCGGCACCTTGGCCGCGGGCGGCGCCGCTGTCGTCTTCGACCGCTTCGAGGAGGAGGCGATCATGCGGGCGGTCCCGCCGCGACCATGTTCTTCGGGGTCCCCACCATGTATCACCGCCTCGCCCTGACGGGGCGGGCATCGGCGCTGGCGCCGCTGCGTCTGTGCGTCTCGGGCTCGGCGCCCCTCGCGCCGGACCTCTGGCACCGGCTGGCCGAGGAGGGCGTGCCCGTCCTGGAGCGCTACGGCATGACCGAGACCCTGTTGACGCTCTCCAACCCCCTGCGCGGAGAACGCCGGCCCGGTTCGGTGGGCCAACCGCTCCCGGACGTGGAGGCGGCACTCGACGGTGCCGACGAGAGCGGCGTCGGCGAGCTGGTGGTGCGTGGCCCGTCCGTCTGCCGGGGCTACTGGGGCCGGGACGCGTTCGCCCGCACCGACTGGTTCGCCACGGGGGATCTCGTCTCGGTGGCGGCCGACGGCTACGTGACCATCCGGGGACGCCGCACCGAGCTCATCATCACGGGGGGCCACAACGTGTACCCGGCCGAAGTCGAGGCCGTCCTGTCCCGCCATCCCGGTGTGCTCGAGGTGGCCGTCGTCGGCGTGCCGTCGGCCGAGTGGGGTGAGACCGTGGTGGCCTACGTGGTGGGCGAGGTCGACCCCGACGTCCTGCGGCAGCGGGCGGCTTCCGAGCTGGCGCCCTTCAAGTGCCCCCGCGAAATCCGGCGGATCGACGCTCTGCCGCGCAACGCCCTGGGGAAGGTGGTCCGGGGCGACCTCCGCTGAGCGGACCCTGGAGCGGCCCGCCGCCTGCGGTAGCGTGCACCCATGGCAACCTTCCTCATGCTCTCCACGGTGGGGCCGGACGGTGCAGCGACGCTCACCGAGAATCCCGATCGCTTGAAGGCCGTCAACGCCGAGGTGGAGGCCATGGGCGTGCGGGTGGTGGCGCAGTGGGCGCTGCTCGGTCAGTACGACTTCTGCACGGTGCTCGACGCCCCCGACGAGACCACCATGGCGCGGGTCTCGCTGGTCCTCGGCTCCCGCGGGACCCTGAAGACGCTCACGCTGTCGGCCATCCCGATCGACGATTACATCGAGGGTGTGCTGAAGGCGCAGCAGGCCTGAGGGATCAGTGCCACCAGAAGCCCTGGCGGGACCTCTCCCGGCGGACGTCGTCGCGTGAGAAGAGTTCGCCCAGGATGCTCCCGTCCGACATGCGGCGGATCCGGTAACCCTCGTCGGTGACCTCGGCGATCTCGAAGCCGCGGACCCACGTGCCCTGGAATCGGTTGCGCACGTCGACCTTCGTTCCCGGCGCCAACGGCGTCCGCGCCTGTGCGCTCGCTGGCTCCCCCCCTTCGGTGCTCACACCCCCATCGTACGAGGCGGGCGCGCGCGTGGCCCGATGACGGTCTGCACTCCGGATCTCAAGGAGGAGCGGCGCTTGCGGGCGCAGGGCTACGAGGGGGTCGCCGGCCTCGACGAGGTCGGTCGCGGTGCGTGGGCGGGTCCGCTGACCGTCGGCGTCGCCGTGGTCCGCCCCCGGGTCCAGCTGCGGTCGATGCCGTCCTGGCTGCGAGATTCCAAAATGCTGAGCGAGGCACGCCGCGAGGAGATCTTCGACGCGGTGGGAGCCTGGTGCCAGGACTGGTCGGTCGGGCATGCCTCGCCGGCCGAGTGCGACGAGTGGGGGATGACCGAGGCGCTCCGGGTCGCCGCCCGACGCGCCCTGGACGGCCTCGACCGTTCACCCCAGGCGGTCCTCATCGACGGACCGGTGGACCTGCTGCGCCATGCCGATGATCCGTTCGACGGCGCCGTGCGGCCGATCGTCGACGCCGACGCCAAGTGCGCGTCCGTTGCGGCGGCCTCCGTCTTGGCCAAGGTGGTCCGGGACCGCCTGATGCGACGGGAGGCCGACCACTTCCCGGCCTACGCCTTCGAGCGCAACAAGGGCTATCCGTCGCCCGTGCACCAGCTGGCCCTGCGGGGGTACGGGCCGACGTCGATCCACCGTCGGAGTTGGGCCTTCGTACGGGACCTCCCGTGGTGCGGGTTGGGCCACGTGATCAGGTCAGACGACGGCGCTGACCTCGGCGAAGTGGCAGGCGACGGGGTGACCCTGGCCCCTGTCGACCAGGGCTGGCTCTTCGGTGGCGCAGATCTCCTGGGCCTTCCAGCAACGGGTGCGGAAGCGGCAGCCCGAGGGCGGTGACTGGGGGCTGGGCACGTCTCCTTCGAGGACGATGTGCTTGCGGGCCCGCTCGGCCCTCGGGTCGGGGATCGGCACGGCCGACAGCAACGCCTGGGTGTAGGGGTGCGCCGGACGCTCGTAGACGTTCGAGCGATCGCCGATCTCGACGATCTTGCCGAGGTACATCACGGCGACCCGGTCCGATATGTGCCGGACCACGGACAGGTCGTGCGCGATGAAGAGGAAGGCGACGCCGAGTTCCTGCTGCAGGTCGTCGAGCAGGTTGACGACGCCCGCCTGAATGGAGACGTCGAGGGCGGAGACGGGCTCGTCGAGGACCAGGAGCTTGGGCTGCAGCACGAGGGCGCGGGCGATGCCGACGCGCTGGCGCTGCCCGCCGGAGAACTCGTTGGGATACCGGTTGGCGTGGTACGGCTCGAGCCCGACCAGCTTGAGCATCTCGCCCACCCGCACCTTGATGGCCGACCGGTCGTGCGTCCCGTGGATCTGCAGGGGCTCGGCGATGGCCTGACCGATAGGGAGCCGCGGATCGAGTGAGGCGAACGGGTCCTGGAACACCACCTGAATGTCCCGGCGTATCTTCCGCAACTCCGCCGTACCCAGCTCGGTCAGCTCCGTCCCGTTGAACTTGACCGACCCCGAAGTCGGCCGGGTCAGTTGCAGCACGGAACGGCCCGTCGTCGACTTCCCGCATCCGGATTCACCGACGAGGCCCAGCGTCTCGCCGGGGGCGATGGTGAACGAGACGCCCGAGACCGCGTGCACGGCGCCGACCTTGCGGCGCACGAACGTGCCCCCGCGGAGCGGGAATTCCTTGACCAGGTCGGTGACCTCCAGGAGCGACGTGTTCAGCGCCGGCGCCGCGCCGCCGGTTCCGGCCGCGGTGGTGTCGTGCAGATCGGTCATGCGATCACGTTGTCGATGACGCCGTCCGAGAAGACCTGTCCGTGGTCGCCCCGGCCCACCGCGTCGGCGTAGTGGCAGGCGGCGCGGTGCTCGCCTGTGGCCGAGGTCACCGAGGGCACCACCGTCAGGGCGGGCTCGGTCTCGCGACAGACGTCGGTGGCGAGCGGGCAGCGTGGGGCGAAGGGGCAGCCGGTGCGGTCGCCGAGCATGGAGGGGGGGAGCCCGGGATCTGCCGGAGCCGTGCCGACCCGTCGCCGTCGAGGCGCGGCAAGGACCCGAGCAAGCCCAAGGTGTAGGGCATGGACGGTCGGTAGAAGACGTCCTCGGCGGTGCCGATCTCGACCGCCCGTCCGGCGTACATGACCAGGACCCGGTCGGCCAGGCCGGCAATGACGCCGAGGTCGTGGGTGATGAGCAGCAGCGCGGCGCCCGTCTCGGTCATGGCCGTCTTCAGTGAGTCCAGCACCTGGGCCTGCACCGTCACGTCGAGCGCGGTGGTGGGCTCGTCGGCCAGGATCACCTCGGGATCATTGGCCATGGCGATGGCGATGACAGCCCGCTGGCGCATGCCGCCCGAGAACTCGTGTGGGAAGTTGTCGATCCGCTCGGCGGGGTTGGGGATGCCCACCTTGGCCAGCAGGTCGACGGCACGGGCCGCCGCCTCCTCCTTGGAGATGTCCTGGTGAGCGAGGATCGCCTCCACGATCTGCCATCCGATGGTGTAGACGGGATTGAGCGCGGTCATCGGGTCCTGGAAGATCATGGAGATGCCAGTGCCCCGCACACGGGTCAGCTGCCTCTCCTTCAGCGTCAGGAGATCGGTGCCGTCGAAGCGAATGGATCCGCGGACCCGCGCGCCCTTGGGCAGCAGGCCCATGGTCGCCAGCGCGGTGACCGACTTGCCGGACCCCGATTCGCCGACGATGCCCAGGACCTCGCCGGGCACGAGCGACAGGTCGATGCCGCGCACGGCGTGGACCACGCCGTCTTTCGTCGGGAAGTCGACCTCCAACTGCTCGACCTGCAGAACCGGTTCGGCCATCAGGCCCTGACCCGGCTCTTCTTGGGGTCGAAGGCCTCGCGCAGACCGTCGCCGATGAGGAAGATCGAGAGGATGAGGATGATGAGGAAGGCGACCGGGAACACGAACAGCCACCATTCGGTCGTGGCGGAGTCCTGGCCTTGACTGACCAGCAGCCCGAGCGAGACGTTGGGCGGTTGCACGCCCAGCCCGAGGAACGAGAGCGTCGATTCGAGAATGATGCTGAGCGCGACCGTCAGGGTTGCATTGACGATGATGGGCCCGATGGCGTTGGGCAGCATGTGCTTCACGATGATGCGGCGGTTCGTGGCTCCGAGCGCGCGCGAGGCCTCGACGAAATCGCGCTCGCGCAGGGACAGGAAATCGGCCCTGACCAGCCGGGCCACGTAGGTCCAGGAGAGCAGACCGATGATGAGCGCCAGTCCGAACCAGTTGCTGGACTGCTTCGCCAGCTTGGACGAGAGGAGGATGAGAATGGCGAGGATCGGCACCACGAGCACCAGGTCGACGAAGCGCATGAGGAGTGAGTCCACCCACCCCCGGTAGAAGCCGGCGATGGCGCCGATGGTCACGCCGATCAGCACCGCGATGGCCGCCACGGTGAGGGCGATCTCAATGTCCTTCTCCACCCCGGCCATGACCTGGGCGAACATGTCGTTGCCGATGGAGTTGGTGCCGAACGGGTTCGTCCACGACGGCGGGTCGTTGAGGTTGTTGGTGATGTCCGTGTAGTTGAACTGCCAGAAGTGCCCCACGAGCACCGAGCCGATGGCGAGGAGCAGGAACACGGACAGCCCGAGCATGGCGAGGCGCTGATGGACGAAGCGACCCACGACAATGCGGAACTGGCCCTTGGCCTCGCCGCTCAGCCCGTAGGTGTCCGAGCCGGACAGCCCGAGTCCGGCGCCGGGGGCAGCCAGCGTGTGCATCCCCGCCTCGGTGGTGGCGACGCTCTCCGGGGTGTCGATGACGAAGTTCTCGCGTACTTCCTCAGGCATAGCGGATCCTCGGGTCGAGCACCCCGTAGAGGATGTCGGCGATCAGGTTGAACAAAATGACGAAGGTCGCCGTCAGGAGGAGGTAGGCCAGCATGATGTTGACGTCGAGCGTGGTGACGCCGGTGATGTACCACTGGCCGAGCCCCTGCCAACCGAAGATGTACTCGGTCAGGATGGCGCCACCGAGCACCGCGGCGAAGTCGAGCGCGACCACCGTCGTGAGCGGAATGAGCGCGTTGCGCAGGACGTGACGCACCAACACCCGGCGCCGGCTCAAGCCCTTCGCCCGGGCCAGGCGGACGTGGTCCGCGTCGAGAGTCTCGATCATGGAGGAGCGCTGGTAGATGGCCCAGGACGTGTAGGTGACCAGAATGAGGGTGAGCGCCGGTAGCACCGTGTGACCGGCGTAGTCGGGCAGCCGGCTGAAGAATGATCCGGTCAGGGTGGGGCTCTGCTCGCCGTCGGTGTAGAAGATGGTGGAGCCGGCGTGCTGGTTGATCGGGATCGCCACGAACTCCTTGAGGGCCAGTCCCAGCACGAAGACCGGAGTCGCCAGGAGCACGAAGTTGGTCACCGTGATGACGTGGTCGGCCAGCTTGTTCTGGCGCACCGCGGCCCAGACGCCGAGGATCACCGCGATGAGGATGGCGATGATGGTGGCGACGATCACCATGCGGAGCGTCACGAAGAGGTGCGACCACAGCTGCGGGGCGACGGGCTGCCCCCTGGTGGTGTTGCCCAGGTTCCCGTGGATGGCGTTGGAGAACCAGATCCAGTAGCGCTGCCACAGGGGGTCGTTCAGATGCAGCAGTTTCTCCCGGGCCAGGATCGTCGAATGCGGCGTGTGCGGGTTGGCGCGCAGGAGCGCCAGTGGGTCGCCGGCGGTGCTGACGAGAACGAAGACCAGGATCGACGCGAAGAGGAGGATGACGATGCTGATCAGGAAGCGCCTAATGACGTAGGCGAACATGGGGGGAGTCTAGGTGGGGGATCGGAAACGTTGAGGGAGGGGCCGGCCCACTGCAGCCAACCCCTCCCTCACGTTCAGCGACTCGCTACGAGCTGATGGACCAGTCCTCGGCGTTCCAGGTGACGCCGACGCTCGAGGTGTTGGGCAGGACGCCCTTGAGGTTGTTGGACCAGGCCCAGAACTGCGGCTTCTGGTACAGCGGGAGCGTCACCATGTTCTGCCACAGGACGGCGTCGGCCTTGTTGTAGTCCTCGATCTCCTGGGACTGGCTGGGGGCCGAGGAGCCCGAGGCCATGAGCTTGTCCACGTCCGCGTTGGCCGCGTGGTTCCAGTTCTCGTCGCACCCGCTGCTGTTGGTGTACGAGCAGTAGATGGGCTGGTTCCCGGAGACGAACGGGGTCGTGACCCAGGCGAACTCCGCGATCTGGAACGTGCCGTTCGGGAGGTTCGTCCCGAAGAACGTGTTGGCGTCGTAGTTCTGGATGTTGATCTTGATACCGATCGCCTTCATCTGGGCCTGGAAGAGCTGCTCCGTCTGGGAGCGGATGCTGTTCCCTGTCGTGGACTGAATGGTGAAGGTCAGGTCCTTGCCCTTCTGCGGGCCGTAGTTGGGCTGGAAGTAGCCGTCCGAAGCCTTCTTGAAGCCGGCCTCCTTCATGAGGTTGATCGACTGCGACGTGCTGAAGGCGTAGGACGTTCCCTTGTAGCCCTTCTGGGTCGAGACCAGCATCCGGCTGCCGAGCGGCGTGATGCCCTTCTCGATTTCGCCGACGGTGCGGGTGATGATCGACTGGCGGTTCACGCCGTGCGCGATCGCCTCACGGACCTGCAGCTTGGCCAGGTACGGGTCGGCCTGGTTGAAGTCGAAGTGCTCGAACTCGAGCCCGGGCAGCGTCACCTTCGTCGTGTCCGGCACCTGGTTCGCCGTCTGGACTATCGAGAGGTTCACGGTCGCCGGGTTGAAGATGTTGATCTCCTTGTTCTGCAGCGCCGGTACCAGCTGGCTGTCATCGGAGAAGAACTGGAAGACGATCTTGTTCAGCTTGCCGGGGGTGCCCCAGTAGGAGGGGTTCCGGGTCAGGACCAGGGACTGGTTCGAGTTGTAGCTGCTGATCGTGTACCAGCTGCCCGAGATCGTCTGGGCCGGGCCGGCGAAGCCGGTGTTCCAGCCGACGGTCCCCGCGATGTGCGCCGGGACGATGTTCGTGTAGATGCTGCGCCAGTCTGCGAAGGACGGCTTGAAGGTCACGGTCACGGTGCGTCCGTTGGGGCACAACCCCGCGTTGCGGTCGGCCGTGCTGCCGGGGGCGCACGCCGCGCCGCCGGAGGGGTCGGACCCGACGACGGAGGCGATCTGGTTGTAGCCGGCGGTCGTGGCGTCGTCATAAGGCTGCCCGCCGACATCGGTGTAGCTCGTGTTCGCGCTCTGGGCCTGCCAGTTGTAGATGAAGTCGTCGGCGGTGATCGGGGTGCCGTCGGACCACACGGCCTTCGGGTTGATCTTGTAGGTGACGACCTGCTCCGGGCTGGTGCTGGTCACGCTCGCGCTCTCGAGCAGCTGGTTGTTCATGACCGGCTGGAGCTTGTTGTTCACGATGAAGGCCTGCGGCCACACCATGTTCATGATCTCTTGGAGGACGAACTCCGAAGCGGCTGAAGTGTTGATGTTGAACCCGGCCAGGTTCTCGTCGAGCGCCATGGTGGCCGTGCCACCGGACGACGACGCCTTGGTTGCCGCGCCACTCGTCGACGGTGCCACAGCGATGATCGACACCGATAGCGCCGCCGCAGCCATGGCCGCGAACGCGGACCGCTTCACGTACCCCTTGAGTCCCATTGTGCTCCCTTGCTCGTCGGTCGCCCCGGTGGCGGTCGATGTCCTGCACCTTCCGGCAGCAGATGGACTGCAACGTCCACTGTCAATGTCGGAGGATCGCCGTAAATGTAACGCAATTGCCACATTTTTTTCTGTCAATCGCCAGGGGAATCCTGCAGAAACAGGAAGGGGAGGGTCCCGATCCGTTGTGCAGTGGCTGTTTGCACATGAATCCTGCGCGCCCGGGCGACCTGACGCGCCAGATAGAACCTGAGCGCCAGCTGAGAGTCTCCTGCATGATCCGTGACACGAACAGTTAAATTCGGGCCTGAGGCGATGGTCTATGTCCTTGCAGTAGCTGCGGCCCTGTCCAACGCGCTGACCAGCGTGTTCCAACGCATGGGCGTTGAAGACGCCCCTGAGGAGTCGACCATGCGCCTGAGTCTGATGGCGCACGCCATCCGTCGCGGGGTGTGGTTGCTGGGGTTCGGGTTCATGATCTGCGCATTCCTCTTGCAGGCGTTCGCCCTCCACATCGGCCGCCTGTCGGTGGTGCAGCCGATCCTCACCATGGAGCTGCTGTTCCTCGTCGCCATCCTCGGGACGTACTTCCGCTTCTCCATCTCCGTACGCGAGTGGGTCGGGGCGGGCGCCATCGCCTTCGGTCTCTCCGGCTTCCTGTTGTTCGCCGCCCCGGGAGGCGGGAACGAGGTGCCGACCAACCTGGGCTGGATCGTCGTCGGCGGCAGCGCCTGTGCGGCCATCGCCCTCACCGTCATGGCCACGCGCTGGGGCCCGCGCTGGTGGAAGGCCGCCATGTTCGGGAGCGCCGCTGCGATCTCGTATGCGTTCACCGCCGCCTTGATCAAAGTCGTGAGCGACTACGCAGCCAACGACTGGGTCACGCTGGTCGAGCATTGGGAGACCTACGGCGTCATCGCGTTCGGCCTGCTCGGGCTCTTTCTGACCCAGAACGCGTTCCACGCCGGGCCGTTGGCGGCCTCGCAGTCGACGCTCGTGCTCGTCGATCCACTCGTCAGCATCTGCATGGGCATCGCGCTCTTCGGCGATTCCCTGCGTACGTCGGGCCCGTATGGCCCGCTCGAGGCACTCTCGCTCCTGGTCATGTTCATGGGTGCGGTGTTCCTGTCCAACTCGCCGTTGATCACGGGCGTGAAGAGCGAGGGCAGGGGTGTCGAGTACGACGAGATGCTCTCGCGGCGTCTCAAGCATCCGCACCACGCCACGCAGGACGCGGTGAGCGACGGCGGCCTGCCCCCGTTCTCCTCGGCCTGATCAGTCGGCGGGTTTTCCCGCCCGTTCCGCAATCAGCCGGACCATGGCGGCGAAGTGGTCCGGATGCGAGAGGTGGGCGCCGTGCTGCGCGTTGGCGATCTCGTAGACCTGCGCGCCCGGCACGTTGGCGCCGAGCCATTCGACGGTGCGGCGATGGTGCGGCGCCGAAGAAGGTCCGCCCCGGCCGAAGACCGAGGGGACGGTCAGCGCGGTGACGTCGAATGGCGGCCCTTCGCCCCGCATGCTGCGCAGGTCGGACACCAACGCAGGGCCGTCGGCTCGTCGTTCGGCCCGGCCGCCCTCGGTCAGGCGCTCCCAGGCGCCCTCGCCAACCATGCGGTTGAAGAAGCGCTCGGCCTCCTCGCCGGGATCGTCGGACAGCGGAGGCCACGGCACCCCTCCCTGCCGGCGGAAGCCGAGCCAGGGCATTGGTGGCTCGTAGGCGCCGATGCTGGCGAAGGCTTTCGGGGAGGCCAGGGCGGCGCCGAGGACGACGTTCCCGCCGAGACTGTGCCCGACCGCCATCACGGGGTCACCACCCGCGGCGTGCGCAGTCTCGGCGATGGCGAGCAGGTCCTCGATGTGCCCGCTGAGATCGACGACCCCGCTGTCACGGGAACCTTGGTAGCCCCGCCGGTCGTAGGCCACGCCGTCGAACTCGGGCAGCCGGCGCATCGCCAGGCGGAAGCTGTCACCCCGGTCGAGCGAGCCGTGCACGAACACGACCGTGCCGGCGCGGGGAGCGGAGGCCGACCGCGTCGTGAAATGGAGGTCGGCCGGATAGCTCATGGGCAGGGCAGACGCTAGCTGGACTGCCCATAAGACCCGATCGGCGCCGGTAGGGTTGACCCATGACCCAGTTCGGCAGTGCAGGGGGCTCGTTCGGCCCCAACGCCTGGCTGGTCGACGACATGTACGACCGCTTCCTGGCCGATCCCGACTCGGTCAGCGACAGTTGGCGCGAGTTCTTCGCCGACTACCGGCCTGCACCCGTGCCCGCCCCCGCGCCGGTGTCGCCGGCTGTGGTTCCGGCGCCGGCTGCGCCCGGCAGGGCTGTTGCAACCGCCACTGCAGCTCCCCCCGTAGCCGCCTCGCCCGGGGCCCCCGCGCCCACCGTGGCCCCTCCGGGGACCGCGCCGGCGCCGGCCGCGCCGGTCGGGAAGGAGGAGGCGGTGCCACTGCGCGGGGCGGCCTCGCGCATTGTGGCCAACATGGAGGCCAGCCTGGCCGTTCCCACTGCGACGAGCGTCCGTTCGGTGCCGGCGCGGCTCCTCGAGGTCAATCGGCTGATCCTGAACAATCAGCTGGCCCGGACCACGGGGGCCAAGGTCAGCTTCACCCACATCATCGGCTATGCGGTCGTCCGCGCCCTGCGCGACGTCCCGGCCCTGAACGCCGCCTTCGTGCCCGATGCCGACGGGACCGGCAAGCCGGGGGTGATCCACCACAAGCATGTCGGCCTCGGCCTGGCGGTCGATCAGGAGAAGAGCGACGGGACCCGCACGCTCTTGGTGCCCTGCATCAAGGAGGCGGATGCGCTCGATTTCCGCTCCTTCGTCGTGGCCTACGAGGACCTCATCCGAAAGATCCACACGAACAAGATCGGTCCCGACGACTTCGCCGGCACGACCGTGTCCCTGACGAACCCGGGGACTCTCGGGACGGTGCAGTCGGTTCCCCGCCTCATGCCGGGGCAGGGTGCCATCATCGGCGTCGGCGCCCTCGGGTATCCGGCGGGCTTCGAGGCGGCCGACCCGCGGGTGCTGGCGCAGCTGGGCCTAGGCAAGGTGGTCACGCTCACCTCGACCTACGACCATCGCATCATTCAGGGCGCCGAGTCGGGCCTGTTCCTCGGCCGGGTGGCCGAACTCATCACCGGAGCCGACGGGTTCTACGACGACCTCTTCGAGTCGATGGGAGTGCCCTACGAACCGGTCCGCTGGCAGGTGGACAGCAATGCCGGCGCCGGCAGCGAGGAAGGAGCGCACCAGCGCCTGGTGAAGCAGGTGCACGTGCAGACCCTGATCAACATGTACCGGGTGCGCGGGCACCTGATCGCCCACCTCGATCCGCTCGACGCCGAACCGCCGCACATCCACCCCGAGCTCGATCCACTGACCTACGGGCTCACCATCTGGGACCTGCCCCGCCAGTTCGTCGCCGACGGATTGGCCGGACGCGAGATCGCCACCCTCGACGAGATCCTCCATGTCCTGCGCGACGCCTACTGCCGCACGCTGGCCATCGAGTACATGCACATTCAGGATCCCGAACAGAAGCGCTGGATCCAGCAGCACGTCGAGGGCCAGCCCGCCACGCTCAACGTGGATGAGCAGCGACACATCCTGGGCCGGCTGAACGCGGCCGAGGTGTTCGAGCGCTTCCTCCACACGCGCTACGTCGGGCAGAAGCGCTTCGGACTGGAAGGCGCGGAGTCGACCATCGTCCTCCTCGACGCCCTGCTCGACACGGCCGCCGGCGCGGGGGTGGCGGAGGTCGTCATGGGAATGGCCCACCGTGGCCGTCTCAACGTGCTGGCCAACATCGTGGGCAAGTCCTACCGGGAGATCTTCGAGGAATTCGAGGGCAACCTCGATCCCGAGTCGGTCCAGGGCTCGGGCGACGTCAAGTACCACAAGGGAGCCCGCGGCGTCTTCCACGGCAGCGCGGGCGAGGAGCTCCCCATCACGTTGGCGTCCAACCCCTCGCACCTCGAGGCGGTGGACCCGGTGGTCGAGGGCATGACGCGGGCCAAGCAGGACAGGATCTCGCCCCCGACCGACGGGACCCCTCTGGCCGCCTCGGAGGGCATCGACGGGTTCCCCTGCATGTCCGTCCTGGTGCACGGCGACGCTGCCTTCGCCGGCCAGGGCGTCGTGGCCGAGACCCTCAACCTCTCGGGCCTCTCCGGCTACCGGACCGGCGGCACGGTGCACGTCGTCATCAACAACCAGCTGGGCTTCACCACGGCGCCGGCATCGGCCCGGACCTCCGTGTACCCGACCGACGTGGCCAAAATGGTGCAGGCGCCGATCTTCCACGTCAACGGCGACGACCCCGAGGCCTGTGTGCGGGCCGCCCGCCTCGCCTTCACCTTCCGGCAGACCTTCCACAAGGACGTCGTCATCGACCTGGTCTGCTACCGCAAGCACGGACACAACGAGGGTGACGACCCCAGCTACACCCAGCCGCTCATGTACCAACGCATTGAGGCGAAGCGCTCGGTACGCAAGCTCTACACCGAGTCGCTGGTGCGGCGGGGTGACATCACCCTCGAGGAAGCGGAGTCGGCGCTCGACGATTTCAACGCCAGCCTCCAGGTCGTCCTCGACGAGGTCCGCGGCGAGCCCTCACTGGCGCCGACCCAGCTCCCGGTGCCCGACCTGGGGCCGGGGGACGAGCCCTCCGCCGAGACGGGTGTGGCGCCGGACGTGCTGCGGGCGCTCTCCTCCGTGGTGCGCTCCGTGCCCGACGGCTTCACGATCCACCCGAAGCTGGAGCGCCAGTTCGTCGCAGCGCGACGAGCTCGTCGCGAGCGGGCAGGTCGACTGGGCCCTCGGCGAGGCGCTCGCCATCGGTTCGCTCATGTACCAGGGCGTCAACGTGCGCCTCACGGGCCAGGACACGCGCCGGGGCACGTTCAGCCACCGGCACGCCGTCCTGGTCGACTACTCCAACGGTGAGGAGTACGTCCCCCTGTCCCACATCAGGGACGGGCTCCACCGCATCGGGGCGGACGCCCTGGAGCCGGCCGGGGCCATGGGCAACTTCACCGTGCGCGACTCCCTGCTCTCCGAGTACGCCGCCGTCGGGTTCGAATACGGCTACTCGGTCGAGGCGCCCGAGGCGCTGGTGGCCTGGGAGGCGCAGTTCGGCGACTTCGCCAACGGCGCCCAGATCATCATCGACAACTTCATGGTGGCGGCGGAGAACAAGTGGGGGCAGTTCGCCGGCCTCGTCCTGTTGCTGCCCCACGGCTACGAGGGTCAGGGCCCGGAGCACTCGTCGGCGCGCTTCGAGCGGTTCCTCTCGTTGTCCGCCCGGGGCAACCTCCGGGTGACGGTGCCCTCGACGTCGGCCCAGTACTTCCATCTCCTGCGGTCGCAGGCGTTGTCCAGCCCGAAGAGGCCGCTCATCGTGGTGACGCCCAAGTCGATGCTCCGGGCCCGCGCCTCGCGGTCGACCTTCGCCGAACTCGAATCGGGATCGTTCCAGCACGTGATCGACGACCCGTCCATAGAGGATCCTGCGACGGTGCGACGCATCGTCCTGTGCAGCGGGAAGGTCGCCCACGAGGCGCGGCAGCGGCAAGCCGAGCTCGAGCCGGCCGAGGCCGCCGCG
The DNA here is from genome assembly GCA_963843365.1 of uncultured Acidimicrobiaceae bacterium. Taxonomy (GTDB): domain Bacteria; phylum Actinomycetota; class Acidimicrobiia; order Acidimicrobiales; family RAAP-2; genus Bog-473. The sequence goes on from CAWJKG010000003.1 coordinate 130,742, forward strand.
GTGGCCGTGGTCCGGGTCGAGCAGATCTACCCTTGGCCCGTGGCCCTGCTGACCGCCGTCTTCGAGCGCTACCGCGATGCGTCGGAAGTGGTGTGGTTGCAGGAGGAACCCGAGAACATGGGCGCCTGGTCCTTCGTGCACGCGCGTTTGCACGCCTGCCTGCCCGAGCGCCTGCGCCTCCGTCATGTGAGCCGACCCGAGTCGGCCAGCCCGGCGATCGGCAGCGCTGCCCTGCACCAACTGGAGCAGGCCGATCTGTTGCGACGCGCCATTGGCTGAGACGCACCACGTCGTGGTGGACGGGTCGAACCTGGCCACCGAAGGGCGAACGCTCCCCAGCCTCGAGCAACTCGACGAGGCGGTGCGCGCGTACGCCTCCGAGGACCCGGACGCCAGCATCATCGTCGTGGTCGACGCCACGTTCGAGCATCGGGTCTCGGAGGCCGAGCGCGAAGAGGTACGCGCCGCGATGCTCAACGGTGAAATCATCTCGCCCCCTGCCGGAGCCATCGGGCGTGGCGACGCCTTCGTGCTCCGGATCGCTGAGCGCACGGGCGCCACCGTGCTGTCCAACGACTCCTTCCAGGAATTCCACGGGGAACACCCCTGGCTGTTCGCCGACGGGCGGCTGATCGGAGGCAAGCCGGTTCCGGGCGTCGGCTGGATCTTCACTCCCCGGCTGCCCATCCGCGGCCCCAAGAGCCGGGCCGCCACCGCCGAGGCCAAGGCCAAGAAGGACCCCGATTCGGCACCCGCCAAGGCCGCCGAGCTGGCGAAGGCGGCCAAGAAGGCGGCCAAGAAGTCGTCGAAGGCCCGCAAGAGCGCCGTCAAGCAGACGCCCCCCGTCGACACTTCGTGGCCGCTCACCCCCACGGCGCCCCCGCCCGGCCGGGCCAAGGTGAACCCGGTGTTCTCGAGCGCCATCGACGAAGCGGTGGAGGAGGCGCTGCATCCCCCGAAACCGCAGAAGTCGCGCGGCGCCGCCAAGAAGGAGGCGGCGACCAAGAAGGCGGCGCCCCAGAAGCGGGCCAAGGAGAAGAAGGAGGCGCCCTCCCGCAAGAACGCCGACGGCAAGGGCGACTCGCAGTCGCGCTCCGACGCGGGGCGGCAGCACAAGCGGACGACACCGCCGCCGGCCGTCAACGAACCGCTGACGTTCATCAACTTCGTCGCCGCGTTCCCGGTCGGCACCACCGTTGAGGGCGAGGTGGTGTCCTTCACCTCGCACGGGGCCATGGTCGACGTCCCCCTGCCCGGCGGGGGGGCCCTGCACTGCTACATCCCCTTGACCGCCATGGGCACGCCGCCCCCGACGAAGGCGCGGCAGGTGCTGCAGAAGGGGGAGGTGCGGCCGTTCGTGCTCGCCGGGCTCGATCCTCCGCGCCGGGTGGCCGAGTTGGCGGTCCCCCCGGCCACACCGGTGGCGCAGAAGGCCGCGCCGGCCACCACGCGTGCGCCCGCGGCCAAGGCCGCGCCGGCGGCCCACAAGGCCGCCGCCAAACAGGCCGCCGCACCGGCCAAGAAGGCGACGAAGAAGACCGCTGCCCCGGTCAAGAAGGTGCAGAAGGAGGCGGCGAAGAAGGCGGCCAAGGCCAAGAAGATGCCCACCAAGAAGGCACCGGCCAAGAAGGCGCCGGCGAAGAAGACACCGGCGAAGAAGGCGCCGGCGAAGAAGGCGCCGGCCAGGAAATCGCGCAAGACGGGCGACCAGTGAGGTCGCGGAGACGCCAGTGACCGAGCTGCCGCGACCGGGCGACATCCTTCCCCATCGACCGCCCTTCCTGTTCGTGAGTCGGCTCACTGCGGTCGATCCCGGCGTCTCCGCCCGCGGCGCATGGGAACTGACCGGCGACGAGCCCTTCTTTGCGGGGCACTTCCCGGGCCGGCCGACGCTTCCGGGGGTCCTGATGGTCGAGTCGATGGCCCAACTGGGGGGGATCGCCGTGCTGCTCGACCCGCGCTATGCCGGCAAGCTGCCGCTCTTCGGCGGGATCGAGCGGGCGCGCTTCCGCCGGCAGGTCGTGCCGGGTGAGACCCTCGAGCTCGAGGTGACGATGGATCGGTTGTCGGCCAGGGCGGGCAAGGGTCACGGTCGGGCGTCGGTGGACGGGCAGACCGCCTCCGAAGCCGACCTTCTGTTTGTCATCGTCGACGGGGGAGCGAACTGATGCGCCTGGCAACGTGGAACGTGAACTCGCTGACGGCCCGACTGCCGCGGGTCACTGAATGGCTCGCGCAGCAACAGCCCGATGTGCTCTGCATGCAGGAGACCAAGCAGGCGGACGACAAGTTCCCCGAGGAGACCTTTGCCGAGCTGGGCTACGAGTCCGCCCATAACGGCGACGGGCGCTGGAACGGGGTCGCCATCATCAGCCGGGTCGGGCTGGCCGGCGTGACGCGTGGTTTCGGGACGCCGGACGACCAGTACGGGCGCCGGATCGTCTCGGCGGAATGCGGAGGGACTCGTGTCTTCTCGGTCTACGTTCCCAACGGCCGCGCCCTCGACAACGAGTTCTACCAGGTGAAGTTGGACTGGTTGGCCCGCCTCCGGACCACCCTCGACGAGACGTGTCCGCCCGGCTCCTCGGTGGCGGTCTGCGGTGATTTCAACGTGGCGCCCGACGACGGCGACGTCTGGGACCCGGCCGCGTTCGTGGGAGCGACGCATGTCAGCGAGCCGGAACGCAAGGCACTCCAGAATGTCGAGGCGTGGGGCCTCGACGACGTGTTCCGCCGCTTCAACGACCCGGGCACGTTCACGTGGTGGGACTACCGCGCCGGCGATTTCCACCAGGGACGCGGCCTCCGCATCGATCTCGTCCTCGTGAGCGAGGATCTCGTGCAGCGCGCCACGGGCGCCTTCCGCGATCGGGACGCGCGCAAAGGACAGAAGCCGTCGGACCATGCGCCCGTGGTGGTGGACTTCGCCGATTCCTGACGCATGGCGCCTCGCCGCCTTTCCGCGCGTGACGTTCAGGTGACAAACGCGAATTTCCTGGTTGTCCCAGGCACCAACTCGTCTCCGCTTCGTTGTCAACGTGTCGGGCACCGCCTACAGTGCGCCGTCACGCCCGACCGGCCAGCGGAGGAGCTCACGTGCACGAGACGTCACACCGGGTTTGTCCGCGACTGGCCGGAGTCGCCGGCTCGCTCGTCGTCATTGCGGCACTGATCGGCGTCGTCGGCAGCGGTCCGGCCGCGGCAACGGCTCCGCACGACACAGCGGCGCCGACCGTGGCGCCGCCGTCGACGTTGACACCGCCTGCGGAGGCGCACCAAATGCCCGACCTCGCCCCCTCCGGTCCGGCGCAGCCGCACAGCCAACCCCTCGAGCAGGTCGGCGGCCAGCGTGCGCACGACGTGACTGAAGGGCAGGTCACCATCGCGAGCAACTGGTCCGGCCAGATCGACGTCGCGCAATCCACGCTGATCACTTCCGTCGCGGGGGACTGGACGGTCCCCGGTGTGGCGGCGTCTCCCACCGACGTGCTGTCCGCCTCCTGGGTGGGTATCGACGGCGTTGACACCTCATCGCTGATCCAGACGGGGACGGTACAGGCCAGCGGCCCCGACTACGGGGGGACGCAATACCAGGCCTGGGTCGAGCTGCTGCCCGGCGCGCCGGAGACGATCGGCAATCAGTCGGGCCCTGCCCCTGTTGAGCCCGGTGACGTCATGTCCGCTGCGATCCTCGAGGTCTCCCCGGATCTGTGGAGCATCGATCTCGACGACATCACACAGAAGTGGAGCTTCTCGCAGCAGTTCTCCTACAGCACCCCCGGGTTCACTGCCGAGTGGATCGAAGAGGCCCCGACGGTGGACGGGTCCGTGGCCGCCCTGGCCGACTACGGCTCGACGAGTTTCTCCGACCTGAAGGCCGGAGGGTCGGCGCCCACCGCGGCGGACCTCTTTCCCGTGTACATGGGGGAGCAGGACGGAGCGATCATCTCCTACCCGGGTGCGTTCAACCCCGGCTCGGACTCGTTCCCCGTCTTCTACGGATCTCCGCGTCCCCAGGTCACCGCGGTGACCCCGGACCAGGGGAGCACGGCCGGCGGCACCTACGTGACAGTGGACGGGAATTTCGTGACGGGCGTGTCCGCGGTCGACATCGGCGGTGTCCCCGTCTCCTTCTACCCCGACGTCCCCGACGGGGAGGTCATCGCGCAGGCGCCGGCCCACACGGCGGGAACGGTCGACATCACCGTGACGACGCCCGGGGGTACCAGTGCGACCTCCGGCGCCGATCGGTTCACCTATGTCGCGCCCGCGCCCCCACCCGCGCCGGCTCCCGTCACCGCGGCGGCGACGACGACTGACGGGTACTGGCTCGTCGGTTCCGACGGGGGGATCTTCACGTTCGGATCGGCCCAGTTCTACGGATCGACGGGGTCGCTGCAACTCCAGCGGCCCGTCGTCGGCATCGTGCCCACGGCGGACCGCGGCGGCTACTGGCTCGACGCCTCCGACGGCGGCGTCTTCGCCTTCGGCGACTCGGGTTACTACGGCTCTGTGCCGGGTCTCGGGCTGCATCCTGCCGGGTCAGGGTTGCCGAACTCCCTCGACGCGCCCATCGTCGGCATGGTGCCCTCCGCCGACGGGGGCGGCTATTTCATGGTGGCCTCCGACGGCGGCGTGTTCGCCTTCGGGGATGCACTGTTCGCCGGCAGCTGCCCGGGGATCGGCGGGTGCAACGGCGCCGCGGTCGCGGTCATGCCCGACGCCAGTGGCAACGGCTACTGGCTCGTGACGCAGAGCGGGTACGTCTACACCTTCGGCGATGCCCCCTACTTCGGCGCCCCCGGCCCGCAGGGCGTGCCGGTCACGTCGGCGGTGCGCACGCCGGACGGGAAGGGCTACTGGATCCTGTTCTCGAACGGCACCGTGTCGGCCTACGGCGATGCCGGCTCGTTCGGCGAGCCCCTGGGTCAGTTCGGCGGGTTGAATCCCGCCACTGCGATCTTCGCCACCTCCGACGGCGGGGGCTACTGGGTGGCCGGTGCCGGCGGGGCGGTCGACAACTACGGCGATGCTCCCGCCGACGGCTCCATGGCCGGGACGCCACTCAACGGGGCCATCATCGCTGCCACCGGTTGGTAGCCGCCGGGGACCGACCCGAAGGTGCGTGGCCTTCGCCAAGAGCGGCCGCCGCTGAGCCACGCACCTCCGTCACCGGTGCTCCCTGACGCCTGGCCGTCGCCAAGAGCAGCCGCCCGCTGCTCAGCCAGGCATCAGAACAATCGGTTCGGGTCTCGCTTCTTCGAACAGTCCTACCGCAGGTCGAGCAGCAGGTCGCGCAACGGAACCCCGTCGCAGATGGCCATGATCTTGTCGAAGTCCTCCGCGGTCAACGCCGCCTGCAGCTGGGACCAGCTGGTCGCCCCGTCGCGCATGTAGGCCATGAAGATCTCCCAGACGGCGAGCCGCTTGCGCATCCGCTCCACCTCGAACTCCACCGAGGCGTAGTCGATGACGTCGGCCACCTCGTCCACGGACTCCGGTTCGGGCGCCGCCACGGGTGGCGTGTTGAGGAGATCGCGCCGGAGGCGCTCCAGCGAGGCGTCCATGCCACGCGAGTCGGAGGCCGGATGGCTGTCCATCTCCATCTGCATCTGCGCCTCCTCGGTAAAGACCGTCCCCGGGTCGGCTCTCACGAGCACGCCCTCTTCGAAGATCACTGTGACAGGGGCCTTCCGGCCGCTATAGAGCCGTTGGAACCTATTCCCCAGGCCGGTCACGTTTGTTGTCAGGGCATTGGACCGTTGTCCCGCCGTTGCGGGACGTAGGCACGACGCGCTGCGTCAGAGCAGCACCTCGACGAGCGCCGGGCCCGGTTCGGAGAAGCCCGTCGCCAGGGCTGTTACCAGGTCCTCGGCGTTCTCGACGCGCCGGGCGGGCACGCCCATGCCCCGGGCGAGGTCGCAGAAGTCGATCTCGGGGCCGGTGAGGTCGAGCAGCCGGCGGGCCCGCTCTCCACCGGCATCGGCCCCCACCCGGTGCAGTTCCATGTTCAAAATGGCGTAGCTGCGGTTGGAGAGGAGCACGGTCGTCACGTTGGAGCCCTCACGCGCCTGGGTCCAGAGCGCCTGCAGCGTGTACATGGCGCTGCCGTCGGCCTGCAGGCAGAGAACGGGCCGGTCCGGTGCCGCCACCGCGGCCCCGGTCGCCATGGGCAGGCCGATCCCGATGGCACCGCCCGTGAGCGTCAGCCAATCATGGCGCGGCGCGCCCGCCGTGGCCGCAGGGACGAAGAGGCCCGACGTGTTCCCCTCGTCGACGACGACGGCACCCTCGGGCAGGGTGGCTCCCACGGCCGCCGCCAGCGTCTCGGCCGTGACGGCCCCCGTCGGAGGGTCGGGCCGCCCCCGGGCGCAGGGACCGCATCGTCTCGCGACGCGCCGACCGCCTCCGCCAGCGCCCCGAGCGCACCCGCCGCGTCGTCCCCCGGGCGCGCCAGGGCGTGCACCGTGCAGCCGGCCGGCACCAGGTCGCTGGCCTTGTCGGGATAGGCGAAGAACGACACCGGCGACGCGGCGTCGACCAGGACCAGGTGGCGGACCCCGTCCAGCTGGGCCTGGGCCATCTCCGCCAGGTAGGCCAGCCGTTCGACCGCCGGGACGCCGGCGCCGCGCTCGAGGTTGGCGGGGAAGGTCTCTCCGAGGAGCGCGGCCCCGGTCGCCGTGGCCACACGGCTGGCCGCTCGTAGCCCCTCCGCCCGCAGCGCCCGCCCGCCGAGAAGGAGCGCGGCCCGCTCACCACCGCGCAGCGCCTTGGCCACTTCGTCGACGGTGTCGTCCGGTACGACGCTGGCGCGGCCCCGGGGTCGGGGCGGGCGCGGGCCGGTGGCGGATTCCGACCAGGAGGCGTCCGCCGGCAGGACGAGGGTGGCCACGCAGCCGGGTGGCCCGCAGGCGGCGGCCACGGCGTCGACCGCGTCGGAGGCGACGTCGTCGGCCCGTGCCGTGGCGCGGTACCAGCCCGACACCGGGCGAGCGATCGATGCGATGTCCGACTCCAGGGGTGCGTCGTAGCGGGCGTGGTAGGTCGCATGGTCGCCCACAATGTTGACGATCGGTGTCCGGGCGCGCCGGGCGTTGTGCAGGTTGGCCAATCCGTTGCCCAGGCCCGGCCCGAGGTGCAGCAGCGTCGTCGCCGGCCGCCCGGCGATGCGCCCGTACCCGTCGGCGGCGCCGGTGGCGACGCCTTCGAACAGGCAGAGGACACCGCGCATGGCCGGCACGTCGTCGAGCGCGGCGACGAAGTGCATCTCCGACGTGCCCGGGTTGGCGAAGCAGACGTCGACCCCGGCGTCCACCAGGGTCGAGAGCAGGGAGCGGGCGCCGTTCATGCGCCTGCCCCGTCGCCCGCGACCCCGAGCAGGCGATCCGGACCGAGGATGCCGCCGGGATCGAAGACCCGTTTGATGGAGCGCATCAGCTCCAGCGCGGTCGGATCCTCCAGCTCGAGGAAGTACGGCAGCTTGGCCGTCCCGATGCCGTGTTCGCCCGAGATGGCGCCACCCACGCGCAGGGCGAGCTCGAAGCTGGCGCGCATGAGGGAGTGGCGCTTGTCGTCGTCGGGCTGGAACACCGTGATGTGCACGTTGCCGTCGCCGATGTGACCGCAACCCGTGACGAGCGCTCCGTGCTCCTGCGCCAGCACGGCGACCTGGGCCAGATAGTCGGGAATGGTCGCCCGTGGAATGACGGCATCGATCAGGTCGTCGCAGCCGGCGGCCTTCCCGACGAAGAACGCCCGCTCGCGGGCGGTGATGAGCTCCGCTCCCGAGGCCGGGGGCAACACGTACACCTCGAGCGACCCGAGCTCTTCGAGCAGGGTGCCGAGCCGCTCCACGTCCTCGTCCACCCGGTCAGCGTCCATGCCCTCCAGGACGACCACCAGGTAAGCCAGGGTGCGTGCCTTGACCTCGTCGGGCACCCCGAGATCGAGGCCGGCCGCCTGCGTGATCCCGCCCATCACCAGCACGTCCACGTATTCGAGGATCGACGGGTTGATGCCGCTGTGCACGATGTGCGGCACGGCCCGGGCCACCTCCGACAGGGTGGCGAACGGGGCCAGGACGGTGGAGGACGCCGTGAAGCGGGGCTGCAGCTTGACGGTGACCTCGGTGGTGATGGCCAAGGTGCCCTCGGAGCCGATCAGCAGTTGGGTGAGGTCGTAGCCGCTCGAGCACTTGACGTACTTGCCGCCGGTCCGCAGGACCGTGCCGTCGGCCAGCACCACCTCGAGGCCGAGCACGTGCTGGCGCGTCACCCCGTAGCGCACGGCGCGCATGCCGCCGGCATTGGTCGCCACGTTCCCCCCGAGCGAGCCGCTCTGTTCGCCGGGCGAGACGGGGTAGATCAAGCCGAGCGGGGCCAGCTCGCCGTTGAGCTGCTCGAGCGTCACACCGGGCTCCACCACGGCCACCTGATTCTCCGTGTCGATCTCCACAATCCGCCGCATGCGATCGAAGGCGAGCAGGATGCCGTCGGCCACCGGCACCGCGGCACCGGAGAGCCCGGTGCCGCTGCCCCGCGCCACCACCGGGACGCTGTGCTCGTTGGCCAGCTGCAGGACTTCGGACACTTCGCTGGTCGAGTTGGGCAGGACGACGGCCAGCGGAGTAACCGGCGTCGTCGTCAGTGCCTCGTCGTGCGTGTAGTCGGCGTGCACGGATGCACCCGCGAGGACGTTGGTCTCGCCGACCACCTTGTGCAGCTGCTCCAGGAGTTCCGACATGCCACCCCCATCGATCGGGCGGCTCGACCTTACCGGGCCTCAGCGGCGGTCGTCGGCGGCCTCGGTGCCTTCCGCCAGCCGGCGCCGCAGTTCGGCCACGCGCTGTGACACCTCCGTGGCTTCGGTCGGCGCAGCTTCCTTCTCGAGCTCGGTGATGGTCCGTTCGATCGCGGCCAGCCACGGGCTGGGGCCGCGGTCGTGCCGCGCCCCGGGCCGCCGGCAGTGCCGCCGTCCCGCTCGAACCAGCTGCACCACAGCTCGTCTTCCGACCGAGTGAGCGCCACGTAGAGCAACCGCCGCTCCTCGTCGATGGCCGCGGGGGTCTGCGCCGAGGCGATGGGCATCAGTCCGGCCCCGAGCCCGAGCACAATGACCGTGGGCCACTGCAGGCCCTTGGCCCGGTGGAAGGTGGTCAGCACGACGCGGTCGCGGTCGACGGCCGCCTCCGGGCGACCCTGGTCCTCCCGCTCCTCCTCGCCGCCTCGGCGCCCGGAGTCGCCGCGCAGGTCCGACGCCGGGCCGAGGTCGGCCCCGGCGATCTGGTTCGGTATCCGCGCCGCGTCGAGTGCGGCCTGCACCGGCGCCAACTGCGCGTTGGTCCTCGTCAGCACCGCGATGCTGGACCACGGCCGTCCCGGGGTGCGCGACATCTTCACCCGGTCGGCGGCCCAGGCCGCCTCGTCCTCGACGGTGGCGTGCGAGACCACCTTGGGGACCGGCCCGTCCACCCGCGTCGTGCGCGGCAACACCACCTCGCCGCCCGATCCGAACGCACCACCCTCCTGCAGGACGGCGGTGGCGACCGCGACCACCTGCGGCGTGCAGCGGTGGTTCTCGTCGAGCCGGATCACGGCCGTCCCGCGCAAGATGTCCGGCAGGCGGTCCAGCAGCGTCGGGTCGGCGCCGTTGAACCCGTACACGGACTGGTTGGGGTCGCCCACGACGAAGAGATCGGGCTCGTCGGCCAGCATGGCCGTCAGGAGGCGGAACTGGGCCGGGTTGACGTCCTGCATCTCGTCCACGAAGAGATGACGGGTGCGCCATCGGATGGATTCGGCGAACTCGCTGTCACCCGCCAGCGCGTCCGCACAGGACACGATCAGGTCGTCGAAGTCGAGCAGGCGTCGGCGCGTCCGCTCGGCCTCGTAGCGGGAGAACGCCTCTGCCACCTGCTCCGCGCTCATCCCGCTGCGGCGGCGGTGGCGCCGTGCCTCGGCCTCGTACTGCGCAGGGGAGACGAGGCGTGCCTTGGCCCAGCCGATCTCGCCGTCGAGGGCGCGGGTGCGCCGGGCGTCCCCGGTCGTCACCTCGGCCAGCAGGCGCCGCCGGTCGGGGAGGAGTTGGGGCAGGGGCCGGCCGCGCAGCTCCCGGTGCTCGCGCAGCAGGCCGAGTGCGGTGCGGTGGAAGGTGCCGGCCTTCACCCCGGAGACCCCGAGGGAGTAGAGCCGGGTGCGCAGCTCGTCGGCCGCCTTGCGGCTGAAGGTCGTGACCAGGGTGCGGTCGGGCTCGATCGACCCGTCGCGCACACGGCGGGCCACCCGCAGCGTGAGCACCCGGGTCTTGCCGGCTCCCGCACCCGCCACGACGCAGAGCAGGGGCTTGTCCGACTCGATGGCCTCGCGCTGGGTCGCGGTCAGGCGGTTGGCCCCGGGAAGGGAATCCCAGGTGTCGGCCTCCAAGCCCTCGAACGTCATCACCACACTCCGCACGGTACAGAAGGGGTGCGCGCAGCACCCGTCGGACCTGCGCCTATCGTGGCCTGCCGCGGCGCACGATGCCGCATCGGGAGGACGGGGCCGTTGGCCGGGCATGACCGTGAGTGCGAGGTGGTGGTCGTCGGGGCCGGCTATTCGGGGTTGGCGGCCGCCCGCCACCTGGCCCGTGCGGGCGTGGACGTGCTGGTCCTCGAAGCCCGCCACCGGGTCGGCGGGCGTTCGTTCACCGAGGTGACCGAGGCCGGGTACGTCGTCGACCGGGGTGGGCAGTGGATGGGGCCGACCCAGGACCACCTGGCCGCGCTGGCGGCCGAGCTGGGTGTGGCCACGTTCCCCACCCACACCCAGGGACAGGGTGTCGAGCTGCGTGACGGCGGGCGGGACCTCTACGTCGGCCTGATCCCGACGTCGGACCCCGCCGGCGCCGCCGATGGCATCGCCTGCATGCTCGACCTGGACCTCGCCGCCTTCGAGGTGCCCCTGGACGCGCCGTGGGACGCGCCCGACGCCGCCGCGCTCGATGCGCAGACGCTCGCCACCCACCTCGACACCCACCTGACGTCGTCGTCCGCCCGGGCCATCCTCGAGGTCGCCGTGCGGGCGATCTTCGGCACCGGGTCGGCCGAGCTGTCGCTGCTCTTCGTCCTCTTCTACCTGCACGCCGGCGGCGGCATCACCAACCTGGCCCGCACGACCGGGGGTGCGCAGGAGCGGCGGTTCGCCGGCGGTTCCCAGCAACTGGCCGAGGGCATGGCGACGGAGCTCGAGGGGAGGGTCCTGCTGGGCGCGCCGGTCGACTCGGTCGCGCACGGGCCCGACGGCGTCACCGTCCGGGGCCGCCTGGTCCCGCCGGGCTCGGACCCCGCCGACCCCGCCGCGGCCCACCACCCGATCCGGGTGCGGGCCCGCCGCGCCGTCTTCGCGCTGGCCCCGGCCCTCTGCGCCCGGCTCGCCTACACGCCGCCCCTGCCGGGCCGCCGCGACCAGCTCTGCCAGCGCATGCCGATGGGCGCGGTCACCAAGGTGCACGCCGTCTACGACGAGCCGTTCTGGCGCGCCGACGGCCTCAACGGGCAGATCGTCGCGCCGGGCTCCGTCTTGGAGAGCGCGTTCGACAACTCGCCCGAGGACGCCTCGCACGGGGCCATCGTCGGTTTCGTCGCCGGCGACGACTGCCGCCGCATGGAGGCGGCGGGCGCGGCTGCCCGCCAGGCCGCCGTGCTCGACGACCTGGCGCGGGCGTTCGGCCCCCGCGCCCGCACCCCCGTCGAGATCGTGGAGCAGCACTGGCCGGCCGAGCCCTTCACCCGCGGCGGGCCCGTGGCCGTCACCACGCCCGGCGCGCTGACCGCGCTCGGCCCCGCCCTCCGCGAGCCCGTGGGGCCGCTGCACTGGGCCGGCACGGAGACGGCGACGCAGTGGTGCGGCTATCTCGACGGCGCGCTCTCGGCGGGCCTGCGGGCGGCCGACGAGGTGCTGGCGGCACTGAAGGGGGATCCCGTTGGCCTCGACTGAGGAGATCTTCGAGGCGTATGCGGAGTGGCGGACGCGCAGCAACGACAACCCGCGCCTGACCAACATGGTCCGCGGCTGGGATCGCGTCATCCACTTCGCCACGATCGATACCGAGGAGGGCTACACCATGCGCGTGCAGGGCCAGCAGCTCTCCGAGCTCTCTGTCGGCCACGAGGGCGAGCCCGACGTCGTCGTCACCGGGAGCAGCGAGGACTTCTGTGACATGTTCTGGGGCGACCTGAACCCGTCGGAGAAGTACATGTCGGGCGAGATCACCCTGCTGGGTTCCCAGCAGGACGTCATGCGGATCGACGCCATCTCCATGGTGGCCTTCCTCGATTCCTGACGCCGCCCGACCGATGACGGACCCCGCGTCCACTCTCTCTTCCCGGGCCACGCTGCGCCGGGCCATGGGACTGCGCACCGTCGTCACCACGTCGACCGGCCTGGCGTTCGCCGCGCTGGAGTATCTGGCTGCGGCGGGGCTCGTGGTCTACGTGGCGGGTGACTCCGCCTGGATCCCCATCGTCGTGGCGGGAGGCCTCGCCCTCCTCGCCTACGGCTTCTTCGGCGAGCTGAACGGGATGTTCCCGACGGCGGCCGCCATCCGGCTCTACATGAAGCGGTCCATGGACGACCGTGTGGCCTTGACCATCACCTTCACCTATCTCACGACGATCGTGCTCGTGATCGCGTCCGACGCGTTCATCGTCGGCAGCGCGTTGGCGCACACGTTCGGGGAGCCCGCCTGGGTCGCGGGCCTCTGGATCGTCGGGCTCCTGTGCATCGCGGTGGTGACGAACCTGCGGGGGATCACCGTCGCCGGCCTGCTGCAGGACCTGGCCACCAGCATCGTCATCACCGCGACGCTCGTCGTCGGCATCCTGGCGCTGGTGCGCAGCGGGCAGTCCCTGCACACGCCTTTTCAGCCCCTGCACGGGCATCATCCCACCGACTTCCTCCAGGCGGTCGCGCTCGGCGTGTTCCTCTATAGCGCCTTCGAATGGGTGACCACGAACGCGGAGGAGGTGCGCAAACCCTCCTCCATCAACCGGGGCATGCTCATCGCCATCGGGATCCTCTGCGTCGTGTGTGCCGTGGCCACCGTCGCCATGAGCCACACGCTCTCCCACCACGAGCTGACGTCGGCCTACCCCCAGCTCTACCTCGGCATCGCCGCGCTCGGCCACGCCGGTCTCTGGGTCATGGCGGGCGTCACCGCGGTGACCGCGCTCAACACCTTCAACGGAGGCTTCATCACCGCCTCGCGCTTCATCTACGGCACCGCCCGCGAGGGTTCGCTGCCGCGTCAACTGGCGCAGCTGAACGCGCGCGCCGTCCCCTGGGTGCCGGTGGTGGCCCTGGGTGTGGTCTCGGCCGTGGTCGCGCTCGTGGTGGCGGTCACGCACGGGTGGCAGGTGCTCGTGGCGGTGGGGGCCGCGCTCGAGGGGATGATCTACGCCGTTGCCGGCCTGTGCACCGTGCGCCTGCGATCCCGCGCCGCAGACCTGCCCCGACCCTTCCGCGTCCGGGGGCTCCGCCTCCTCGGTCCGCTCGGCATCGCCGTCTTCGCCGTCCTGTCCCTGCTGGCGTCCGTCTCGGTCCAGGACCGGTTCGATCCCGTTCCGCTCGTCATCATCCTCGTGGCCGCTGCGCTCAGCGCGTACTACGTGTTGCGGATCCTCCCGGGCATGAGGGAACGGGAGGCGGCGCGTCGCGCCGCCCGTCCCCGCCGCCGGCCGGAGCGGGGTGCACCCGTCTAAAGGACGCGGTGGGTGCGGAGCGCACCGCGCCGGATCGACCGGGACCGGGCCAGCTGCACCAGCTCCTCGACGACCGACTGGAATGGCACCCCCTCGGCCTCCCACAGCATGGGGAACATGGAGATGGGGGTGAACCCGGGCATGGTGTTGACCTCATTGATGACGATCTCGTCGTCGGCGCGCAGGAAGACGTCGATGCGAGCCAGTCCCTCCACGCGCAGCGCCCGGTAGGCCGCAACGGTGAGGTCCTGCGCCCGCACCAGCTGATCGTCCCGCAAGTCGGTTGGCGCCACGGTTTCGGCCACTCCCAGGACGTACTTGTCGTCGTAGTCGTAGAACTCCCGGCTGGCGATGATCTCGCCGGCACGGGACACCCGCACGTCCTCGTTCCCCAGCAACGCGAGCTCGAGCTCGCGACCGGCCACGAACTCCTCGAGGATCACGTGGTCGTCGAACTCGAAGGCGGAGAGGACGGCATCGCCCAGCGCCGCCGCGTCGGCTGCCTTCGTGACCCCGATGGAGGACCCCAGATTGGCGGGCTTGACGAAGATCGGCAGACCCAACGACTCGACCGCCTCCTCCATCGCCTCCACCGACCACGCGGCGCGGGTGACCAGGCGCCACGCCGCGACGGGGAGGCCGTGGTCCCGCAGGATCGACTTGGCGATGCCCTTGTCCATGCAGATGGCGGACGCGAGCACACCCGCGCCCACGTAGGGCAGACCCAGCGTCTCGAGGTGCCCCTGCAGCACGCCGTCTTCGCCGAAGGGCCCGTGCAATGCCGGGAACACGACCGTGTCGGGAGGCAGTGCGTGGCCGAGGTGGGGAAGTTCCGTCGCGGGATCCTGGCGGATGAGGTCGTCGGGGGAGACGAGTGCATCCACGTCGGCCACGTCGTGTAGGACCCGGTTGGCGTCGACCCACTGCTTGTCGTGGGTCAGTCCGATGACCTTGACCGTGAACCCGCCGTGCAGCGCAGTGACGACGATCCGACGCGCCGAGATACACGACACCTCGTGTTCGGCGGACGGACCTCCGTAGACGACAGCGAGCACTCCCGGACCAGGCATCGACCGAGGCTATACAATCGGCTCAGAGCGTGATGCGTGCGATTCTCCACTTCTGAGCTCACGGCCTGGCTGGGCGCGGACCAAGCCGGTCCCGATGTCGACGTCAGCGGGGTGAGCATCGACACCAGGACGGCGGTCCCCGGTCAGCTCTACGTGCCGATCGTCGCCGAGCGCGACGGGCATGACTTCATCGGCGCCGCGCTCGAGCACGGCGCGCCCGCCTACCTCACGCAGCGCGAGCCCATGGGCGCCACCGCGATCGTCGTCGCTGACACCGCCGCGTCGTTGCTCCGGCTGGGGCAACTGGCGCGCCAGCGCGTCGGTGGAGGGGTGGTCGGCGTCACGGGATCGGTGGGGAAGACGACGACCAAGGACCTGCTCCGGAGTTGCCTGGGGTCGTCCTTCCGGGTGTCCGCCAGCGAGCGATCCTTCAACAACGAGCTGGGACTGCCGCTCACGCTGCTCAATTCGCCCGATGACGTCGAGTGGGTCGTTCTCGAGATGGGGGCCCGTGGCGCGGGTCATATCGCGCGGCTGGCCGCCATCGGCCGGCCCGACGTCGGCATCGTCACGAGCGTCGCCATGGCGCACGTCGAGTTCTTCGGTGATCTCGAGGGCGTCGCCCGGGCGAAGAGCGAGCTGGTCACCGCGCTGCCGTCGACCGGTCTCGCCGTGCTGAACTTCGATGACCCGCTCGTTGCCCGCATGGCGGTGGTGAGCCCCTGCCCGATCCTGAGCTACGCCGTGGAGGCCGCGGCGGACGTGCGCGCCGAGCGGGTGATCCTCGACGACGACCTGCGCCCGCGGTTCACCCTGTCGAGCCCGTGGGGCGCGGGTGAGGTCCGGCTCGCCGTCCACGGGATCCAACAGGTCCCCAACGCGCTGGCCGCCGCCGCCGCGGCGTTGTGGTGCGGCTCGCCCCTCGAGGGCATAGTGGACGCGTTGGCGCGCGGCGACAGGGTCACCGCTGCGCATGGAGGTGCGACGGGTCGCCGGCGGCCCCCTGCTGGTGGTCGACTGCTACAACGCCAATCCGGCCTCGACCGAGGCGGCACTGCGGTCGGTGGCGGCTGTGCCCGGCCGGCGCAAGGTGGCACTGCTGGGGCTGATGGCGGAGTTGGGCTCCGAGACCGAAGCGGAGCACGAACGGGCGGCCCGCCTGGCGGCGGAGCTCGGGATCGAGGTGGTCGGCTACCAGACCGAGCTCTATGGCGCGACGCATGTCACGACGGTGGACGACGCGGTGGCGCTCCTGCGCACGCTTGGTCCGACCGACGTCGCGCTCGTCAAGGGGAGTCGGGTGGCCCGCTTGGAGGACGTCGTGCTCCAGCACGCCGAGGCGATGGGAATCTAAGTCGAGGGCTCCGGCGTGGGAGGGCCGTCCGGGCCGCCCGCCGGAGCCAGACCGACGAGGACGCGCCGGGAAAGCTCGCCGTAGAGGGACTCCGTCCGGGCCGACGGCGTCGCACCCGGGTCGAGCGCGTCGATCCGCCGTTGGCAGTCCCGCCATTCCAGGCGGAGCCGATCGGCATCGCCTTCGAGCGCAGCCACTTCCATGGCCGATCGCGAGAGGGCCTCGCTGTAGGGCTCGACGAGGCGGGCCTGCTCGAGGCCCCAGCGGGCGAGCTCGAAGTGGCCGGCCTTCGATGCCAGCGTGGCCATGGCGCAGGCCGCGTCGACGAGCCCGGCCGCGACGCGGCCGCCGTGCCCTTCCGCCTCCCACCAGGCGTAGCCCGCCAGGGCGTTGGCCAACGGCTCGCCCTCGACGAGGGACAGCGCGGCCCGGAAATAGGCGATCGCCGCCGCGGGGTCCGACTGCGCCTTCGCCTCCGCGGCACAGGGCCAGCGCGCGCTGGACGTCGACGGTCACCTGTGGGGAGAGCTGGTAGAGCCCGTGGCGTGTCCCGGCCGGAAAGAGCGCCTCGCCCTCGGCGTCCGCGCCCATGGCGCGCCGGGCGGCGTACGCGGTGTTGAAGAGGGTCTTGGCCGCGGCATCGGCGTCGGACGAGCCGAGCACCCGGGTCCGCAGTCGATCGCTCGTGATGACGTCCGGGTGATGGAGCGCCAGGTAGGCCACGAGCTCCACCGCCCGACGGGCTCTGTTCGCGGGCAGGTCCTCCTGGAGTCCCTCCAGCCGGGGCGTCATGGTGAGCAGGCGGACGTCGACGGTTCCCGGCGAGAGCGCGTGCGGCCCCCGCATGGCCCGACCCGTGTCGCGGGGCGGCGTCGAGTCGTGCTGCGGGTCCGATCGGGCGGGCGCCGCCACGAGCTCCTCCACCGCGGCTGCGGTCTCGGCCGATTGGAGATGCGGGCGGACGACGAGACCCATCGGATGCAGCGTGGCGCCGTGGCGGTCGACCAGGACGGTCAGGTCGGTCGCCACCACCGGCTGCATCGTGACCACCGTGCAGTGGGCCGCGACGCGTGGCGGGAGCGCAGTCGGGTCCCCGACGAAGAGCACGTGGCGCGGCATGAACCGGGCGGGGTCGGCCTCGGCGTGCAGCGCCGGGTCGTGGGGATCCTCGGTCACGTGGATCGTGTCCGCCCAGGCCCACGACGTGACGGCACTGCGGGCGGCGCGCCACAAGGCTGGAGCCGCCTCCCCGAGCAGCGGCAACACGTCTCCTGGTCCGAGGGAGATGAGCCAGGTTCCCTCGGCATCGTCACCGACGGGAAAGACCAGCGGGAGGTGGGGCAGCGCCGGGTCGTGTTCGCCGAGTGCCTGGTGACCGATGTGCCACGCCGCCCCGTCCCGTGCAGCCTCGAACCCACGGGGAGGTTGCTCCCGCACCGTCTCCGCGAGGTGGAAGGTGACACCGGAGGGCGACACACACACAGCCCGCACGCGTGGCGTCGCCGTCCGGGTCCGGAGCTCTTGGCCGAGAAGACAGTTGGCGGCCTCGAAGGAGCGGAGCGACGGGACATCGGCGAACCGCTCCAGCAACGCGGCCGCGTCCACCGCCGCGGCCGAGGTCGCCCGGACCGGGAGAGGGTCGCCCTCGAAGCGGTCGCCCAATCGGCGCTGCCGCCGGGCGCGGCGGGCGAGCGCGGCGCAGGCCACGGAACCCAGGCCGAGGGCGATCAATTCGGGCAGATGTTCCGGCTGTCCCGGCTGTCCCGGCTGTCCCGGCTGTCCGGCGCTTTCGTCGCCGGCCCGGCGGGCGTCGTCGGGGAGCCGGAGGTGCCACCCGGCCCGCAACTGGTCGGGGTCCACGAAGCGCGCGCCGTCGCCGACGTCGCGGCCGAAGTTGAGGGCCGCCAGGGTCGTCCAATCGCCTCCGTCGCCGAGCAGCTCCTCGGCGATGCCCCACAGCGTGTCGCCCGGTTGCACCGCATACTCGGGAGCCACCACGTGCGAACGTGCCGGAGTCCGAGCCGGGGGAGCCGGGGCGGAGAGGGCTGTCGCCACGCCGGCGACGGCCGGCGCGCTCGGCACCGGCGGATGCGGCCAGCGACAGGGGCGTCCCGACGCTGGCCAGAGCGAGGACCCCGAACGCGATGCGGGCGGCCACCCGGTCGAGCACCGAGGAGCCCTGGCGCGTGGCCACGTCACCACTGCGCACGCGGCCGACGACGGCCCGCACGAGCTGGGCGCAACAGGCCACCCAGGCGACCCAGGCGGCCAGGACGAGCACGCACAGGAGATCACGGGGAAGCGGACGCCATGCATGTCCGAGGCCGCCCGCCAGCGGGTTGCCCACCACCAGGAGGAGGACGGCCGGCACGGCCGTGAAGGCCAGCAGGGCGGCGCAGGCCGCGCCCAGAATGTCGAGGGCCCGCTGCGGACCGGCCGCGCCGGGGCGCGCTAGCCACCGGCGGGGCCGATGGTGATGGTGAAGGTCAGCGAGGCCGACTCGGTCGTGGGCTCGCTGACGGTGGCCAGGCAACTTCCACTGGCGTCGGGCAGGGAGGCGGCCATGGCCGAGGTCCCACCCCCACTCTGGTCTCCGCTCGGGCAGGTCACCTCCAAGGAGAGGTACGTGCTCCCGGACCAGACGACCGAGACCTCCATGGCCCCGGTGCCCGTGAAACCGAACTTGCTGAATGACTGGAGCGGAGGGTTGAGATAGCCCTGGGTCTCCGTGCGGTCGGCGGGCACCGCGGCCACCGGGGTCGAACTGGTCGTCGTGGTCGGAGGGGGCACCGTGGTCGTGGTCATGCTCGGCGCCGTGGACGGCGTCGGGTTCCCCGTGTCCGGTGTCACCGTGACGCCGCGCGAGGCCGTGATCTCTGCCGCGCCGGGTGATGTCGCAGCCGTGGTCGTGGTCGTCGTCGCGGCGGCGGTAGGTGGTGGTGGTCACGGGCGGCGCCGTCGCACCCCGGTGCGGCGTGGGCGGGGAGACGTGGGCGGAAGCCTCGGCCGCGTGTGTCCCCCGCCGTGGTGCGGGGGGATTGCCGCCCGCGGTCGCCACGAGCAGCGCCATCAGGCCGAGGGTGACGGCGAGGATGACCCACCAGTTGGGGCGGCCGCGAGCGACCCGCGCGCGCAGACCGTCTGTCGCATCGTGCTCACCGCCAAACACCGGCCCACGATACGCACGCGTCACGCCTCCCGCACTCGGCGGTCAGGCGCACAGCCGGCGCTGCCCGCGGTCGCGCCGCGCGTAGAGCGCGCGCCGGTCCCGACCGGTGAGCGCGGCCAGCTCCGCGATCGAATAGCCGAGTACGTGCTGCGCGTACAGGACCTGGACCTCGTCGGCCCGCATGCCCTCCTGCTGCAGGTCGACGAGAATCCGCGCCAGCTCCTCGAGGTCGGTTTCGGGCCGGCTGGTGCGGGAACCCACGTTGCCGAACTCGGCACCGAGGGGCACGGTGCGGCCGACCAGGTCCTTGGTCCGGAAGAGCTGGCGTCGCAGGCGACAGCGGATCGCCGAGAGCAGATCGAGCACCGCGTAGGGCCGGTCCTGCCCTGCCCACTCGTGCAGGACGAGGCAGGCCGTCGAGAGGAGCTCGCCGAAGAATTCCTCTCCGTCACGCCACTCCCCGCCGCGCCCCCACTGCAGCTTCCCGGCCACGGTCACCAGACCCGGGATCAGGGCCTGCACCAGCATGCGGTGGAGCAACGGCTCGCGATCGGCCTCGCGCAGCATGACCCTGACCAGCCGGGCGGCCTCTTCGCGTTGGCGGCGGCCCTTGGCTCGGCGCATGTGCTCGACGAGATCGCAGGGCGTGGGACAGGGCGGAGGAAGGTCGGCGGTCCCGACGACGAGAAGGGAGAGCCCCGCGTCGTGTGCGGCGACAGCCCGGAGGGAGCGCACGGCCGCGCGGGAGCGACCGAGCGACCTCCACTCCGCTGCCATCTGGTCGATGAGTGCGACGTGTGGTCGTGTGGTGGTGGGCACGGCGGGAGCGTCGCCCCGGGACCTCCCCCGATCGCTCCCACCACCGTGCCCGCCCTCCGGGATTCTCCGGAGCGCTGCAATGACCCTGGTCGGCGATAGTGTGCCGCCGATGGACATCGACGAGTTCTACGAAGCGGACCCCCGCCGGCGGGCCTCGGCCGAGCTCGAGCTCGGCTCGGAGTGGCTGGGGAAGGACGGCGTCCAGCACGAGCTCAACTACGTGGAGGACACCGGGGAGCTCTACGTCCTGCGCGAGCCGGCGCCCCGTGTCGCGCGAAGACCCCTTCGGCGGCATCCACGTGTCCGACCCGGAGGGCTACGAGAACAGGATCACGGTGCACGTCATCGCCAGGATCCCCACCGTCGACGAGCTACACACGATCCTCGAGGGCTGGCCCGAGGCCATGCGCGAGCAGGGGGAGCAGGGCACCCACTGGCTCGGGCAGCGCCTGGTGGCGGCGGGAGTGGCCGTCGGCCCCACGGGCGACCCGATTTCGGACAGCTGACCCGGGAGGCCGGAGGCCCCGAGGCCGGACGGTCAGCCCGAGGTCGGCGGCTCCAGGTCGAGCAGTTTGGCCAGGAACTGCGTGGCGATGTTGTCGACCGCCATGCCGGCGTCGCCCTCAATGTCCTCCCGGTCGAACACGAGGTCCGAGAGCCGGTACATGACCACGGCGAACCGGAATCCCGAGAAGATCTCGTAGTAGAAGATGTCGCGCATGGGCCGGCCCATCAGCTCCGAATAGCGCTCGATGGTGTCCTCGTGGGACCCGAAGCCCGCCGGCCGGGGCATGCCGAGCCCCTCGGCGAATTGCCGGTCGAAGTAGAGCCACCAGCCGAGATCCATCTCGGGTTGGGCCAGCGAGGCCATCTCCCAGTCCACGACGGCGGCGGCGTTGAAGTCGTCCCAGATGATGTTGCCGATGCGGCTGTCGCCCCAACTCACGACGACGTCGCCGTCCTCGGCGGGCTTGTGGTCGACGAGCCACTGCCAGACCGACTCGAGTATCGGGACCTTCTCGCCCCTGGTGGCCCAGTCGAGGAAGGACCGGTAGTAGGAGAGCTGCTGGTCCATGCCGGGCGCGCCCCGGCTCGACATGCTGAGCCAGTCCAGCCCGGCGGCCCGCCAGTCGGTGCGGTGGACGGAGGCCAGCGCGTCGATACCGCTCCACCACATGCGCTCCTGCTGCTCGGGCGTGGCCTCGATCACCCACCCCTCGATCGTGTAGGGGATGTTGTCGGAGGGCACCAGGCCCTCGACATGGTCCATGGAGAAGAAGGGGACACCGAAGTACTGGGGATCCTCCTCGTACCACCCGAGGCGGGGGAGGGGGACGTCCGAGCCGCTGTCGGCCAGGGCGCGCATGGCCCGGTACTGCGTCGAGAACTCGGCGTCCAAGAAGAGCAGGTGCTTCGTCGGGGCGACGCGCACGACCAGGCGCTTCTCTTCCCCGCCGGCGGTGCGGGTGCGGCACAGGATCGTCTCGTTGGAGAAACCGTTCGAGCCGGGGGCCTGGACGTCGAAGACCTCGGGCCCGGTCCCGTCGGCGGCCTTGGTGGCCAACCAGCGCGAGAGGATGGATGCCACCTCGTCGGGATCACGAAGACTGATGTCGGGCATGGGGCGGCACTCTACCGATCACGCGGCACCGCCGTGGAGTGGGCGGGGCGGCCCGATAGCGTCGCGCCGCGTGCGCATCGTGATCGACCTCTCCACCGGCGCCGTCGGGCTCCACGACCCTGACGAGTTCACACGCTTCGCCGCCGCGCTGAAGGGTGAGGGCGACCTGGGGCAGGTCGTCCGGGACTCGGGCCTGGGGCGCCTCGCCGCCGACGGCGCCCACGTCGTCGTCGACCCCGGCGCTGTGCGGACCCTGGCCGGGTCCGCGGTCGACGAGCGCTGGGAGGAAGGTTTCGCCGGCATGTCCGCGTACGCCGCCGGAAAGGGCTGGGTGGAACCCGATGGCGGCATCCTCGCCCATATCGAGAGGGACTCCGAGGCGGGCTGACCCCGACGGACGGCCGGGACCTGTTCCGGGGGCGGGACTGTCGTGGCCCGGCCGGGCGCCGCTACCCTGGAGGCGCTGGCCGGCCCGTCCGGCGGTGGGGGTCCGCCCCCTGAGATCCCTGGGAGGGACGCATGGCGATTCGGGACTACGACCGCTTGTTCATCGGCGGCGACTGGGTGGCCCCGGAAGGGACCGAC
Source organism: uncultured Acidimicrobiaceae bacterium (assembly GCA_963843365.1). Lineage (GTDB taxonomy): Bacteria > Actinomycetota > Acidimicrobiia > Acidimicrobiales > RAAP-2 > Bog-473. The sequence continues at coordinate 153,095 of CAWJKG010000003.1, forward strand.
ACCATCTCGGTGATCTCACCGACGACCGAAGAGGTCGTGGGCCGGGTGCCGGACGGCACCGAGGGCGACATCGACAAGGCCGTGGCCGCCGCCAGGACCGCGTTCGACCACGGGCCCTGGCCGCGCATGACACCGGCCGAGCGGGCCGAGGTCCTGGCCAAGGTGGCGGCGCAGATCATGGCCGAGACCGACGACCTGGCCGCCACCATCACGCAGGAGATGGGCTCGCCGATCTCGTTCTCCGCACTGGGCCAGGTGATGGCTCCCTTCATGATCTTCAACTACTACGCCGACCTGGCCAAGACGTACGCCTTCGACGAGGTGCGGGCCGGCGTCCTGAACCCGCAGGTGCTGGTGACCAAGGAGCCCGTCGGCGTCGTCGGGGCCATCGCCCCGTGGAACGTGCCCCTGTTCATTGCGGCGGCCAAGCTCGCACCCTCGCTGGCCGCCGGTTGCACGGTGGTGTACAAGCCCGCCCCGGAGACGCCGTTCGACGCGTTCCGGCTCGCCGAGATCTTCGCCGACGCCGGCCTGCCCAAGGGCGTCCTCTCCGTGGTGCCGGCCGGCCGGGAGGTCAGCGAGCACCTCGTGAAGCACCCGGGCGTCGACAAGATCTCCTTCACCGGGTCCGGCGTCGGCGGCAAGCGCATCGGCGGCCTCTGCGGCGAGCGTCTGAAGCGGTGCACGCTGGAGCTCGGCGGCAAGTCGGCGGCGATCATTCTGGACGACGCCGACCTGGCGACGACGATCCCCACGCTGCTGCCCAACTCGATCATGAACAACGGGCAGGCCTGCATCGCGCAGACGCGCATCCTGGCGCCGCGGTCGCGCTACGCCGAAGTGGTCGACGCCGTCGTGTCGGGCGTTCGGCCATGAAGGTGGGCGACCCCATGGACCCGGCCACCGAGGTCGGCCCCGTGGTGGCAGAGCGGCAGCGGAGCCGGATCGAGGGGTATCTCGACAGCGGGCGCGAAGAGGGCGCCACCGTTGCGCTCGGCGGCGGCCGCCCGACGGGCTCCGACTTCTCGAAGGGCTGGTACGTCGAGCCGACCGTGTTCTCCGACGTCGACAACAAAATGAAGATCGCCCAGGAGGAGATCTTCGGCCCCGTGCTGGTCGTCATCCCCTACGACGGGGACGACAACGCCGTCGAGATCGCCAACGACTCCAACTACGGCCTGTGCGGCTCCGTCTGGACGGGTGACAACGACCGTGGGCTGGGCGTGGCGCGTCAGGTGCGTACCGGCACCTACATGCTCAACGCGCCGGTGCCGATCGACTTCTCCACGCCGTTCGGCGGGTTCAAGGAGTCGGGCGTGGGTCGTGAGTTCGGTCCCGAAGGCCTGGAGGGCTTCCTCGAGGTCAAGTCGATCGCCCTGCCGGCCGGGTACACCCCCGAGACGTAGAAGGGTCCGCCGGCGAGAGCCCGGCCGCCGGCTGCAGCGGCGGGCGATCGAACGGGGATCAGCCTGCCGCTGCGGTGGGCGACGGGGAGACGTAGCCCGACAACGGGGCGCCCTTGCCCTTCACGTCGGCAAAAGCCTGGTTGTTCCCGACCTCGACCACGCTGTAGCCCGTGCGATCGCCGTCGCCGTTGACGACGTCGGGCGCGGCATCGTTGCCCGTGGCGGCCATGACGACGGCCACGTGGACCGCGGTGACCGCTGACGTGTCCAGCCCGTAGACCGCGACGTCGCCCGGCTGGGGGGTGTAGCCCGATCCCGACCGGGTGCCAGGTCCCGTGGTCGGCGCCCCAGACGTAGAAGCTGGCCGAGTTGCCGTTGAGAAAACCGGGAGCCAACTGGTAGTCGACCTCGACCCCGGCCTGCTTCCACACCCAGGCGGCGAAGTCGGCGCACCATTCCTCGTCCAGATTGTCGTTGCCGCAGTCGTCGATCCCGGCCTTCCAGTAGGCACTGAACTTGTTGCAGTAGGTGTCCGACGGGTCGGTCTGGTACCCCACCTGGCCCTGGGCCACGGCGATGATACGGGCGCGGAGGGGGCTGAGCGAAGACCGGCGGATCTGTCGCACCACGACGAAGCGGCGCCCAGGACCGCCAGCACCAGCACAAAGACGAGGAAACGGTGGTGGCGGCCGCCGGTGCGGCGGGGCGGGGGAGGCGGAGGACGAAGGGCCAGCGGTCGGGTCGGGCTCAGGGGAGCACACCGTAGCGATCGCCGGCCGCCCGGAGGGCGCGGGCCGGTTCTGCGAGAATGCGGGTCCCCGGCCACCCCAGAGTGCGGTGCGGCCCGAGCGACCGAGGAGATGGGGCCCGATGCAGGACGACGAGAGCGCGATCTCGCACACTCGTCTCGCCTATCTCCCCGCGCTCGACGGCATGCGGGCCTGCGCCGTCCTCGCCGTCATGATGTTCCACGGCGGGATCCCCCACATGGACGGGGGGTTCATGGGCGTGGACGCCTTCTTCGTCCTGTCCGGCTTCCTCATCACCTCGCTGCTCATCGGAGAGTGGCGCCAGTCCCTGACGATCAAGCTCGGGGCGTTCTGGGCTCGCCGGGCACGCCGCTTGCTGCCGGCGCTGTTCCTGATGCTGCTGTTCGTGGCCTTCTTCGCGGCGGTGATCGTCCCCAAGGGCACCTACGGCGCGCTCCGCCTCGATGCGCTGGCCACGCTCCTGTACGTGAGCAACTGGCACTTCATTCTGGTCAACTCCAACTACTTCAACGAGACGTCCGCCTCGTCGCCGTTGTTGCACACGTGGTCGCTCGCCGTGGAGGAGCAGTTCTACGTGATCTGGCCGCTGGTGGTCCTGGGCGTGCTGCGCTTCACCCGCAGCCTGCGGGCCTTGCTCGCCCTGTGCTGTGCCGCCGCAGTCGGGTCTGCCCTGTGGATGTACCACGTGTACGACGGTGGCCTGAACACCAACCGGGCCTATCTCGGGACCGATACCCGCTCCCAGTGCCTCTTCATCGGCTGCGCCCTGGCCGTGGGGCTCGTCCTGCTCACCCAGCGCAGCCACGAGGAGGGTCGTCTGGTCCGGGGTGAGTTATGGCGGCCCACGCGCGGGCGGCCGGATCCTCTGCGGGGTGCTCGGAATCATCGGGGCGGCCGGCGCCGTGGCGCTGTGGGTCCTGACCACCTCGACGTCCACCTTCCCCTACTCGGGCGGCTTCTTCCTCATAGGACTCTCCGTGGCGGCCGTCATCCTCGCCGCCGTCGCGGCCCCGCGCAGCATCGTTCCCTGGCTGCTCTCGCGGCACCGGTGCGTTACGTGGGGCGCATTTCCTACGGGCTCTACATCTGGCACTGGCCGATCTTCATCTGGCTCGACCACTCACGCACGGGCCTCTATGGCTACGAGCTGTTCGGGTTGCGCGTCCTGGTGACCTTCGCCGTCTCGGTCGTGTCCTTCCATCTCGTCGAGCGCCCGATCCGCATGGGCACCTTCGTGAGCCAGTGGAGGGCCTGGCTGGTCGTACCCGCCGGCGTGGCCGCGGTGCTGGCAGCCGTGATCGCGGCGACCACGACGACATCGGCCGTCGCCAGCCCCGCGTTGTCGGGCGGCACCGCGAACACGGCGTCGTCGACGACCACCAGCACGACCACCACACCCGTCACGACGGGCGGCCCACCCGTCACGACCTCCGGCCCGCCCGTCACGACCGGCGGTCCACCGGTCAGGGTGCTCCTCTTCGGCGACTCGGTGGCCCTCACCCTTGGCCTCGGGCTCGGGCTTCCCGCCGAGCAGAGCGCCTATGACTACACCCTGACGGACAAGGGGATACTCGGCTGCGGTGTCGTGGACGGACCGGAAGTCGAGCTGATGGGCACACGCGACGAGACGCCCATGGCGTGTGGGGGACCCGGGGTGGCGCAGGGGGGTCCCGCGGCCAACGCACCCTGGCCGACCCAATGGCAGGCCGAGATGGGAATAGACAAGCCGAACGTGGTCGTCCTTCTCGCCGGTCGCTGGGAGGTGGTCGACCGTGAATACCAGGGTGCCTGGACGAACATTCTCTCCCCGGCCTACGCCGCGTACGTCAAGAGCCAGCTCGAAGAGGCTTCGGATGTGGTGACGGCGACGGGGGCCCACATGGTGTTCCTGACGGCGCCGTGCACCGACGAGGGGGAGCAGCCGGACGGGTCACCCTGGCCGGAGGACAACCCCGCACGGTTGGCCGTCTACAACAAGCTGGTGCGGCAAGTCGCCGCCGAGCATCCCACGACCGACTCGGCCGTCGACCTCTTCGGTCCGACCTGTCCCGGCGGGAAGTTCACGAGTGCCATTCACGGGGTGGCCATCCGACAGACGGACGGCGTCCACTTCACGGTGGCGGGTGGTCAGTACCTGGCCCCGAAGATCATGCCGGCCATCGTGGCGGCCGGGCGGGCGCAGATGACCGGGACGGCAGGCCCCTAGCCGACCGGTGCGGCCGGTTCCGGGTTGACGTTCTGGGGCGTTGTGGTGTCGCTGCCGGGTGACTGCGGATTGACGTTGGCGTTGGCATCGGCCACGACGCACTGGGCACGCAGGGACGGGACGAGGTGGCCCTCGTCGACGGTGGCTCCCTCCGAGATGGTCGTCATGAGCGCATTCCAGGAACCGTCGTCGGAGTTGGCGGCGGCGGCCAACGGAAGCGCCGCCCGGAGCTCCTGATCCGCCCGCTTCTGCAACTGGGCGGCAGTGGCCGCCGCCGTCCCGGGGCGTTGGGCCTGGAGGTAGTCGGCGACGGACCGGTGCACGTGGACGCAGGCCTGCTGCGCGAGCGCCTGCCCTTCCTGCGTGCTGCAGGCACTCAGGGCAAGGGCGGACACGAGCGTGAGCGCGAGCAGCGCCACGCCTCGGACGGCGGCCGGGCGCGCGCGGCGCCGCACGTCAGCCGAGCCAGCGCTCGGCGGACTCGAGCAGGAACCGGCTCACGGCGAGGGCCCGGTCGAAGACGTCGCAGAGCAGTTCCTCGCCACTCAGCACGCGGGCCAGGGACACCGGATGCCGGGCCACGATGCTCAACCGGCGCTCCGAGCCGTCCGTCGCGTTGGCGAAGGAGTCGATGGCGGAGACCTCGAGTGGGAGCTCGATGCCGCCCACACCGGCCAAGTCGATGGCGAGGCGGAGGAGGTCGGGCCCGCTCGGCAGCGGTGGGAGCGCCCAGGTGAACGTCAGGGGGAAGTGAAACTCGTCGGGTGGCTCCTCGTCCTCCGACAAGAGCACCACCGCGTCCTCGAACGAGAGCAGGACCCGGGGGTCGACGTCGAGGGCGAGATGCAGGTCGAGGGGCCCACCGCACCCCTCTTCCGGGTGCAGGTCGACCTCCCAGACCTGTCGGAGGGAGTAGGTCTCGACGAAGTGCCGCTCGTCGTGCACGTGGAATCCGTGGTCGACGGAATGATCCTTCAAGTCGGCGACGTACCCGGCGACGTCAATGGCAGCCACAGCTGGGAAAGCCTAATGGCCGTGGACGGACCTGCGGCCAGGCCCGGTGGGGCTGACCGCGGCCGATAGGGTTCGTCACCCGTGGACGACGTTCGGCTCGTGGAAGTGCTCGATGAAGCGGTCCGCGCTGTGCGGGCCGCGCTCGACGACCTCGAGGACTGGGGTCCCAGCGGAGGGAAGCCCGGGCAGTACCGGCTCGACCTGGCCGCCGACGCGGCAGCCCTGCCGATATTGCACGGCGCCGGGCTGGCCGTGCTCTCCGAGGAGTCAGGGGTCACCGGAGACGGGTCCTCGGGGCTGCTCGCCGTCATCGACCCGATCGACGGGTCGACCAACGCCCATCGCGGTGTGCCCTTCTACTCCACCAGCATCTGCGTGCTCGACGCCGAGGGTCCTCGCCTGGGCGTGGTCACCAACCAGGCAACCGGCGAGCGCTACGCCGCGGTCCGCGGGGCCGGGGCGGAGAAGGACGGCCGGTCCATTGCGCCGTCGGGGTGCGAGGAGCTCGGCCGGGCCATTGTGGGGATCTCGGGGTTCCCCGGGCATTACCCCGGCTGGGCGCAGTTCCGGGCCCTGGGTGCGGCCTCGTTGGAGTGTTGCGCCGTGGCCGAGGGTGTGTTGGACGCCTACATGGTGGTCGGGGTGAGCACGCTCTACAGCTGGGACTACCTGGCAGGATTGCTGATCTGCCGCGAGGTGGGGGCCGCCGAGGGCGAACGCCAGGAGAGGGACCTGGTCAGACGCGACGACGCCAGCCGGCGACCCATCGTTGCCGCCTCGCGTCGGTTGGTGGAGCAATTGGCCGCAGAGGAGGGATTGTGATCGACGAGACCGGAGACGCCACCGATGCCGCCGAGTCGCTGCGGGCGCGCAAGACGTGGCGGACATTGGAGCCGCTCCACGGGATCCTCTACTTCGCGCCGGAGGCGGCCGAGGCCTACGCCCGGCTGGGCATCACCGGGCAGGCGGGGTACTTCGCCTCGCCGCGGCGCCAATGGGTGCGGTCACCGGCGAGGTGGTCGTCTCGACCTTCTTCAACTTCAACCCCGAGCTGGTGCATGCAGTGATCCCCGCCGTGTGGGAGGTGGCCACGCCCGTGGCGCTCGTGAGGGCGCGGTTCACGGCGGTCGACGCCGCCTACCGGCGCCTCCTGGGCGAGGAGGTGTTGGCGTCGGAGGAGATGCAGCGGGCGGCCGAGTTGGCGCGCCTCGCGGCCGAAGAGGCGGCGCGACACATGGAGGGAAGGCCCTTGGCGGCAGCCCACGCCGACGTCGCCTGGCCCTCGGCGCCGCACCTGGTGCTGTGGCATGCGCAGTCGATCCTGCCGCGAGTACCGCGGCGACGGTCATATCGCCCAGCTCGTCGTGCGCCGGCTGTCGGGTCTGGAAGCGCTGATCACGCACGCCGCCGCGGGCGAAGTGCCGGAGCGCATCCTGCGCTCGACCCGGGGCTGGTCCCAGGAGGCCTGGGACGGCGCGGTCGACGCGCTGCGGCTGCGGGGCTGGCTGGAGCAGGGCGACGAGCTGCGCTTCACCCCACTGGGACAGGCCGAACGCCAGGCACTCGAAGAGGGGACCGACGCGCTGGCGACCGCACCGTATGCGGTGTTGGGGGAGGAGCGCTGCGCCGAGTTGCGGGCACTTGCCCGCCCGTGGAGCACCACGCTGGCGGAGCAGCTGCCCTGACGGCGGCGCGCCGGCGCCGGGGTGATGGGTCAGAATGGCCGCACCGGGGCGCTTAGCTCAGTTGGTTAGAGCAGCTGCCTTACAAGCAGCAGGCCGGGGGTTCGAGTCCCTCAGCGCCCACAGGGTTGAGTACCGTCCCGCAAGACGATCATCACGACGGCTACCCGACCCCTGGGTCTTCAGTCACGCCAGGGCGCAGGCCATTCGATCCAGAAAACTGAGATCGTCGGGCGTCCAGTACGGGTCCATCTCGCCGGCCGGCAGCAAGGAGTCTTTGCGTCCGCCTCCATTTGAGGTACCAGCTGCGTCTTGTCGATAGAGCAAGAGCCTTGCTGAAGGGCCGGCAACATCGTCAAGCACTGCACCGAGATCCTGGACGTCGGCTTCAGTCAAGGTCACTGCGTCCTCGGGCAGTGCGTGGTGGACCGCTGAGAGCAGGTGCTTCTCCCACGCTCGCGGATGCGCGATGAGAGCAAGTGCTTCCCCTGGACGCAGTGCGAGCGTTACGGGAGTCCCACCCTCGAAATGCGTAGCCGTTCGAAGCAGGCTTGCCGAACCAGAGGTGAAATGGATCGCCGAGACGTGTGGCCCAGCGCCCTCGATTCGCATCGTGGCCTCGAGCGGGTCGAAATGGACGTAACACGCCGAAGAGCCCAGAGTGCAGGTGGCATCGCTTCGGAGAGCGATCCGCACGGCTTCCTTCAGGTCCTCCCCGGCCACGAGATGAGCCAGGACCTCTTCGCGGAGATCCGATCCTTGGGCCGCTTCTCCGACACCAGCCAGGAAGAAGCCACCGGGCAACGGTGAGAGTTCGTGGAACACATGGTGCGTTGCCGACCAGCTTGTTCTGGCGACAGCCACAAGACCAGGCCAGCACGCTCGCAGTTCGTCGCTGTCAGTCTCGTACTGGGGCAGCAGTGAGTTCGGGTCGAGATATGTCATGGCAGTAGATCGAGACGGACGCGCCGGGTATGGCGCGTGGGGGCGTTCGTTGCGTGAAGAGCTGCCCCCGGGGACCGAGTACGTCCCCGGGGGCAGAGAGGGACGGCTATGCGGCAGACGTCGCCAACTGCTTATGGTCCGAGCCCACGGCGACCTCAATACGTCGCGGTTTGGCTTGCTCGGCCACAGGAATCGCAACCGTGAGCACGCCACCTTCGTAGCTGGCCTCTATGCGCTCCGAATCGAGGGTTTTGCCTAGGACGACCTGTCGGGTGAAGGTCCCGAAGGTTCGCTCGGCGATTACCGACTCGACGCCTTGGCCCTTGGCGGGTGCCGGACGCTCCGCAGAGATGGTCAACACGTTGTCCTCCACCGTCAGGTCGATGGAGTCGGGCGTGACGCCCGGCAGGTCGAGTTGGAGAAGGAAGGAATCGTCCTTGCGATAGGCGTCCATCGGCATGGCCATCGGACGGGGCCCACTCTGCTGGGCGTTCCAGAGTTGCTGGAAGAGACGATCAACGTCCCGGTACGGGTCACTTCGCACAAGAGCCATGGCCAAAACCTCCTCAGTCGTGAAATATTTGCTCTCTTGCGCCGCTCACCTGCGGTAACGGCGCCATTTTAGCACTCTCATATGGAGAGTGCTAGAGGGTTGGGACGAAATTCATGACGGCTTCGGCGACGACCACCCTGGCCTCGGCCGGAGTTTGACGCCTGCGGCCCTCAAGGCGTTGTTCACGGCCCACGCGTGACTCCCAGTCATCCGGCTACCTCCGCACGAGCGCCAGTCCGTGGCCGTAGAGCCCGGACGCGAGCGTGACTGGTTCGGGCGCCAAAAGATCCCGATGCCGGATGACGACCGTGTGACGACGCACGCGGGCGAGGAAACTACGTCGACATCGACCGAATCGGAACGCGCTCACTGGGGTGATTCGACGGGAGCCGAGAGCGATCACTCTGTTCGATCTCCGTTCGCTCGACCACCACGCTCGGCGGATGCGGGACGGCTTCGGACTCGCTGTCGGCGGCGGCGGGCCAGACCACTGCGGTGGCGGCAATGGCGAGGAGGACAAGAGCAAGGAGACCAAGTCTGATGTCGCGGTACGCGGCGTCGGAGTGGTGCGCCCTTGATGCGGTTGGAGTCAGCGGGGAGGTGGACACGACGGCCAGCCCGTGCGCCGAAGGACTCACTTTGGCACCCGCCATAGACAGCTCGAGAGTGGTGAGCTGGAGCGGGAGCTGAGAGGTGTAGGTAACCGGCTTCGCCGAGCCGACAGCAACGACAGCCGAAGCGGTCACGGCAACTTTGATCGGCATGGCGCCGAGGCCGGTCTGATCGGCCACGCTGGTGGCCAAGGACTGGATTCGGCTCAAGTCGAGAGTTCCTGTCAGGTCGGCGCGGCCTGCATCGAGAGGGGTGGGAGCAACCATCGGCAGGGTGCTGTGCCAGCCCATCGCGTTCGACAATGCCGCGTCGACTTTGACAGTTCCGTGCACGCCGGCAGGCGGGGCGTTGGTTGAGTAGTAGAACGACACCGCCAGGGCGCTGAGGAGTCTCATGAACACAGGGTCGCCGGTGACGATCTGGCCGGTCGGGTAGGTGGCGCTGGCGGGGGGATGGGCCTGGTACGTCAGGATCCCGGTCTGGGTGTATGCCGGGGTGTTCGCGGTAGCAGAACTATGACCGAAGCTGAGGCCCAGGCCGGCGAGCAGGAGCACGTCCAGCCCGAGCAGCAATTTCCAGGCGGTGGTCCGGCGATCGCGGGTCCGCCGGCTGGCGTGCGCAGCTCTGCGTTTGGGGACGGGATTCTTGACACACGCGACGATCAACGCGAGCAGGGCGAAGAGCAGCACAACGCGGGTGATCGGTGAGCCCACCACACCGCCAATCCCGGGGATGTGCAGCACGGCCCGTCCGATGATCTGACTGGCACGAGGATGGGTGGGGTCGACGGATCGGTTGTCATCGCCCTTGACGACGAATCCGTTGGCACGGCCACCGATGATGCGATGCAGGATGACCAAGTGCCCGTCCGTCCCGCCGTGGTAGGCGACGATCTCGCCGGCATGATATTGGTCGGCCCGTGCAACCACGACCAGATCGCCCGTGCTGTAGAGCGGTTCCATGCTGGCGCCGTTGGTCACGACGTAGCCAATCCGCCCGGTGGCGAATGCCGCTGCGGCGAGTGCGAGGACACAGGCCAACACCAGGCCGACGCCGCGCCGCACGGTAAGTCGTCTGCGCGGGGTGGAGGTCATAGAGAGCGGCCAGATGACCGAGGTGCTCAGCCGCTACTCGGTACGGTGACGGCAATGCCGGTCACACCGGTCTGATAGGCCGGGGTGCCCGACGCTGTGCACGTGGAGACATCCGGTGTGGTCGCTCCGACAGCCTCACAGCTCCAGGTCACAGAACCGTCCGGGGGACTGACGGACACTGTGGGGGTCGCGCCATCGGTGGCGTCCGCGAAGGTGAGCGTCACGCTGTTCAGTTCGGTGTTGGCGACGTCGGCGAAGCCGTATCCGATGTTCGACAGCGTGGCTCCCGTTATCGATTGGGATACGGTGCCGCCGATAAACGCCGCCGCCGGAGCGTTGTCAGTGACACCGGTAGCGGTGAACGCGGCCCCGCCGACACCTATCACGCCTACCACGCAGGCGCTGGCGACCAGGATCTTGACTCGCTTTTGCATGTCCATTGTTCCGTCCTCCGTTCGGTAGTCCGGCTGGCCACGGCGGGATCTCGTTAACTGTGCGTGCCCACCTCGCGGTCGAGTCGTCCTTTCATCTGGGTCGATCCATTCGGCCCCACCTCTATTACGGCCCGCCTGCATCGAGTCTTCAGATGCCTCGACAATTCCCGCTCGTCCGCACTCCCTCGCCACCATGTCGCTTCGTCTCGACCATGGCTGCACAGTGCGATCACACCTGCGACAGGTGCTCAGATCGCGATCATGAAGGAATTGTCAGGGCATTGGGGCAACTTCGAAGGGTCGTCGGCCATCCCGCGTCTGCTCCGCGGTCGCGACGGTCCGGGCCGATCGGACCTCCGTGCTCCCAGTCTCGATGCAGCGATTGGTCGCGATTGACCTCGGTGGGTCCCCCGAACGGGCGATCTCTAGGAGGTCGAGCCCGGCGCCGACCCGGCTCGGCCGTTGCGCACGCGGTGGGCACACCCCGGCCAGCAGCATGGTCGGCGCATCCCCTCTTCGAGTTCCTCTTTGGTGCGGCGAATGCGGCGCTCGCGGGTCTTCTGCTGCTTGGCGTCCTCGACCCAACAGATAAATTCGTTGCGCGCCAGCGGAGTGATGTCTCGCCAGGCATGGAGCGCCGTCGGATTGGCGAGCAGGGTGCTGCGCAGATCGGCAGGAAGCTTGTGCACGACCCCGCCCGGAAGTCGCGGGCCGCTCATACGCTTACCGTCGCTGCAGCCAGGAGCTTGAACTCCCCGGGGCCGCCCGGGCGGAATGCGAATCTGACGATGCCCTGCAGCTCGCCGACCGTCACCGACCAACCTCCTCCGTTTCTGACAGCGTACGACGGGAGGGGTGTGGCGCGTCAGTCCTCGGTGATGGAGGCGGGGTCGACCCCCGTTCCACCAGCGGCGCTGCTGGCATAGACGGCCAGGGCGAAGCGCAACACGTCGACAGCCTCTTCGGCGCTCCACATGAGTGGGCCCTCGCCGGTCCGCAACCAGCGCAACCAGTGGCGACCCGAATCCCGGAAGCTGCTGCCCCAGTCGTCATCGAGGGCGTGGTAGGCGTGAATCTCGCCCTCGACGTAGGTCTCCAAGCTCGGTTGCTGGATACCACGGCCCGTGCAGCGGTTGACACGCGTGTAGCCGCGGCTTCCGGTGACTTCCCATCGCTCGTCGTTCGTGTAGTAGTCCGAGCGCAGGTACATGTCGGGCGCCAGCGTGATGTCCCACACTCCGCGCACGCCGTTTTGGTGCTCCCAGGTGATGGTCGTCGGCGCGTCCACCGCAATGGTCGGCATGACCTCGGTGCGGCCCACCCAGGCCCGGACTTCCTTGAGCGGACCGAAGAGCCAGAGCGCGGTCGCGAGCTTGTGCCAACCGTCGTCGAAGACAAGGATTCCACGGCCTCGTTGCATCTGCTGGAACTGCCATTCGTAACTCGACATGGGCACGTCCCAGCCACCGCGGCCGCTGCCCACCATTTTCATGTGGTAGCCGCGCACTGTCCCGATCTCGCCTGATTCGACAGTCTCTTTGAGCCTGCGCAACGGCTCATAGAAGATGTAGTTCTCCATGACCCGTAGGACCCGATCGTTATCCCGGGCCGCGTTGAGCATGAACTGGGCGTCGGAAAGATCGTTGCACATGGGCTTCTGCAGGTTGAGATGCCAGCCGTAGCCGAGCATCTCGACGACGCCTTCGGTGTGGAGGGGTGCCGGCAACAGGACCTCGGCCGCGTCGACCTCGAGGCCGCTGGACGCCAGTTCGGCGGCCGAGGCGAACGTCTGCGCTCCGGGCCAGGCGGCCTGCCGTTGGGCACGGCGCTCCGGGTCGGGGTCGACCAGGGCCACCACTTCGACGTCGGGATTGTCCGCATAGGCGCGGATGTTGAGGTCGAAGATACGACCGAGTCCGATGACAGCTGCTCGTACCGGTCGGTCGTATGGGACGAACGTCATGATCAGATGCCTTCTCTCTTGGCTCGATTGGTGGAAGAGTGCGGCCACTCGTTCTAGCGCACGAGCGTTGGCCGTTGGCGCGACAGCGCGGCGTACCCGGCCACGACGTCCCGCCGGTCACGGTCGGGGAGGCAACACCGTGAACGCGATGGTAGAGACGGCGGCCAGCTTGTTCTCGCGACCGACGTCCGTCACCTCGACTTGCAGGACGAGGTTCGAACGTCCTTGCCGGACGATCCAGGCATCGGCCCTCGCCGGTCCGACGGCGACAGGCGAAAGGAAGTGAATGGTGAGATCCGAGGTCGCCGTGCTGTACCCGTGCTCGTGGTCGCAGGTGGCGTAGGCGAGCCTCCCGGCGCAGACGTCGACGAGGACGGCGATCAGTCCGCCCTGCAGCGCGCCGCGCACGTTCGCCACCTCGGGCCGGAGGTCCATCTCGATCACGAGGTGCCCTTCCGGGGACGGCACGTCACGGGTACCGAGTTGTTCGAAGAGGTGGTCGCCCCGCTCGATGACCTCGTTGTGCAGGTGGGTCTGCTCGCCGTTGGGGAGGATCGCCATCACGTCATTGCTAGAGGAACTCGGCCGCGGGCGCTAATCGGCTGCACCAGCCCCGTCGAGGCTACCGGTGGCCGGGAGCACTCGGCTCCTCCGATCCCGTCTTCGTGCCCCGGCGTGGTTCGTGGTGCACGCGGGAGAGCCGGATCGCCATGACCGGGACGAAGAGGAAGAGCAGCCACGTGAACTTGGCCAGCACCGGGAGCGTCCAGGCCAGCACGACGGACACCGCGACGATGCCGATCACGAGCACCACGCGGACCCGGGCCGTCCGCTCGTCCTCTGCCGACCGGGCAGCGTCGCGCACCAAGTTGTGGGATGCCGCGTAGAGGTAGATCCATTGGGTGGAAAGGCTGATGGCGACCAGGTTCACTCCGAACATGGTGATGGCGAGGGGGTTGGTGCCGTAACGGCCGATCAGGTCCGACGTGAACGGCATCAAGGTCAGCGCCAGCAGGAACCCGAAGTTGCGCCAGGCCAGCCCCTCGCTGTGTCCGCGCATACCGCGGAGCACGCGATGGTGGACCATCCAGAACTGGGCGATCACGAGGAACGAGACCAGATAGCTCGTGAGCTCGGAGCCGTCGGGGTTGAGCGCGTGCCAGAGTGCTCTCGCCGAGTCGGGGTTGTCCTTGAGCGCCTCCGTGACGGGCACTTGGAGCTGCAGGACCAGGAGCGTCAGCGCAATGGCGACCACACCGTCGGTCAAGGCGAGCAGGCGATCGATCCCGGGGATGTCCTTGTTCTCGGATTCGGCTGCGGTTGCCACCCACAAGAGCTTGGCAGACGGAGTCGGGCGAGAAGGGGAATAGGGGCATCGCGTGGTTGGTACCCCGCGGAGAGAAGAGCAAGACGCTGGAGGCCGTCCAGGAGATGCGAAGCGATCCCGAGGGACTGCACCGGGCGCGATTCACACCTGGAGATGATCAGACGAAGTCAGACCCTCCGTCGACGTTGACACAGGCCCCGGTCACGTAACCGTTCCGACGGGAGACGAGATAGGCCGTCAGACTTGCGACCTCGTCCGGCAACCCGGCGCGGCCCAGGTCGGCCGGTTGGTGGAACGTCTGCTCTATCCAGCGCATGACGTCGTGCGGATCCGTCGGATCCAAGCCCTCGCCAGCGAAGACCTCCCGCAGATTCTCCGTGAAGCTTGCCGTCACGATGGTGCCCGGGCAGACCGCGTTGACGAGGATCCCATCGGGTGCGAGTGCCTTCGAAAGATTCTTGGCCACGCTCGTCACCGCCGCCTTCGACGCGGTGTATGCAACCAGAATGGGGCTCTGACGCTGAATCGAATGGGCCGAGAAGATCGCCACGCGGGCCCACTCGGCCGCACGCAGGAGGGGCACGGCCTCTCGCACGCTCCGCACGGCGGACATGGTGCCCAGCGCGAAGGCCTGGTCCCAGTCGGCGTCGTCCAGGTCCTCGAACCGCCCAGCCCCCGGCCCGATCGTGTGCACGAGAACGTTCAGTGACCCCCACCGTTGACCGACCTCGGCGAAGCCGGCGGCGATGGACGCGGGGTCGGTCATGTCGACGCTGATGCCCACCGCATCGGGACTGCCGAGAGAACGCAGCGCCGCCACCGTGTCGTCGAGAGCGTCGCGGCCACGCGCCATGACTGCGACGCGGGCCCCGTCCTCGGCCAGGACCTCTGCCACGGCCCGCCCCATACCCTTGCTCCCGCCGGTCACCACGGCCGTGGCGTCAGCGAATCCAAGATCCACCTGCGTCCACCCCCTTTCTCTCGGATGCGGCGCGTCCGTTCGCCGGGCTCACCGGCAAAATCGCTTGCTCACGGCGAGGCGCCGCGCCGCCATTATGGTGGCGCGCTCCTCTGGAGTCACCTTGCGCGTCGTCGACGGCAGCGATTCCGCGATCTCGGAGAACGGGAGCACCCGCGTGGTGGGCACCGGGGCCGACTCGGTGCGGACGCAACGCAGAATGATGGGGCCGGCGCTGTGCCCGGCCGTGTCGAGCCAGTTGGCCACACCTGGGTCTTCGTGGGCGATCACGGCGCGCAGGACACCATCGTCGTCCACCGTTGCCTGGTGTCCATTGAGGCTGCTCTGATGCGAGCCGTAGTCGATGGTTTCCCACCACGGGTTCCCCAGGGAGTAGCTCCAGTACAGGCCCTGTGGGGGCGAGACCTCGATCAGGAGCGCCTCGTCGGGGCCGAGCTCCCAGGACCCGATGACCGGCCGATTCTCGGCCGCCGCACCCATCGCCGTCCCGTCGAGGGGAGGGAGGAATGTGTTCGGGGTCTCGGGTCGGGAGAACTGGAGGAAGAAGTCGAGGTTGGCGACGACGAAATCGCCCAGGGCGATCAGCTGTCGGGCCACCACAGCCCGCGGGTCCTCGGTGGGTCGGATCGCTTTCTCGCTGCGGGGCCCGATCCGCTCAATGGAGAGTGACGACGCCACCTCGTTGTCCCAGTCGTAGAAGAAGTGCCGGATGACGAGGGTCGTGGCGTTCTCGGCAATGGCCAGCCAGTTTCCCTCCTGGGGTTCGGCCGAGAGGATGAGGTCGACTTCGCCGTTGGGCCCGAGATCGAGCTCGTCCAACAGGACGTTCGCCGAAGAGGCCATGCCCGCCATCGACTGGAGTCCGACATATCGGGCCGAGCCGCGGTTACCCCAGAGGCGATAGCTCTCGCCGCCGCGCAGGGGAGCGCCGGCATAAATGCAATCGGGACAGTCCATGCCCCACTTGTAGATGCTGTCGACGCCTGACGGCTTGACCGCCAACACGGAGCCCGAGTCCTCTCGCAGCGCGCTGTCCAGCCCGATTCCGAGGAGGACCAGCAGATGCCTGAACCCCGCTGCCATGTCGGCGGCATTGCGGGGCACTTCGTCCTTGAGGACCGTCTCGGAGGCCTGGCGCAGGCTGTCGAGGAGGTGGGACCACGCCCGACCCGAGAGTAGGTCGTCGACAGTGGCGTCGCCCGCCCGGGCGGCCTCGCCGACCGAATGCGGCATCCAGGACGGGTTGACGAAGGCGGAGGTCACGAGTCACCCTCCGACCGCGTGCGAACCACTGACGACATCCTCACGTGCAGACCCCCGGCCCTGGTTGGTCGGGCCATGCTTCCGCACAGGTGCAGGGGCGTCAAACCTCCGGAAATCACGCCTGCGCCGGGTCGTGGCGCGTAGCGTGGATCCCGGGAGGTGGCGCGGCGTGCCACGGCAGGCGGTCGGAGGGCGAGCGGCATGATCGATGACGCCATCCCCACGCTCGTCCTCATCGGCTGGCGGCGGTGCTCGCGCCAATCGTTGCCGAGTGGTCGCGGCGGTTCATCGCCATCCCCGAGGTCGTGATCCAGATCATCTTCGGCATTTTGCTCGGCCCTTACGTGCTGAACTTGGCCCACCCGAACAGCATTGTGGACGCGCTCGCCGACTTCGGGCTCACCTATCTGATGTTCCTGGCCGGGACCGAGCTCGACCTGTCGACCATGCGTCAGGGCCATCTGGGCCGGGCCGCAGGCTCATGGGGAGTGTCCTTGGTCCTGGCGCTCGCGGTCGGCGTCGTCCTGCACGAAACGGGACTCGTTCTCGACCACACCGTCGTGGCGCTCTGCCTCACGACCACGGCGCTGGGCACACTCCTCCCCATCCTGCATGACGCCGGGGTGCTGCGGACCGCGGTCGGGCCGTCCATCTTGTCGGTGGGCGCCATCGGTGAGTTCGGCCCGATTGTGGCTGTCGCCGTGCTGCTCACCAACCGCGATGCGGTGGCGACCTTCCTCCTGCTGTTCCTCTTCGTCGCCATCGCCGTGGTCGCGGCAATGCTCGCCACGGAGGTGCACCCGCCGCGTTTCATCGCTCTGATGCGCAAGCACCTCCACTCGACGGCGCAGCTGCCGGTGCGGATATCGGTGCTGCTCGTCGTGCTCCTCGTCTACTTGGCCGAGAAACTGAGCCTGGACGTCCTTCTGGGGGCGTTCGCTGCAGGAGTCGTTGTTCGCCTCTTCATCAAGGGGGAGGACAGCGCCCCGATCACCAGCAAGCTCGAGGCGATCGGCTTCGGGTTCCTCATCCCGATCTTCTTCATCGACAGCGGCATCAAGTTCGACCTCCACGCGCTGATCCATATGCCCAAGGTCCTGTTGCTCGTTCCGATGTTCACGGCCATCTTCCTGTTCACCCGGACGCTGCCCACGTGGGCCTTCTTTCGTGGCGTCCTGACCAAGGTAGAGACACGCACGCTGGCCGTGCTGTCGGCGACCGGACTGCCCGTCATTGTGGTCATCACGTCCATCGGTGTCAGCGAGCATCGCATGAAGCCCCAGAACGCAGCAGCCCTCGTCGCCGCGGGGATGCTCTCGGTCTTGCTCTACCCGTCTCTCGGACTGCGCTTGTTCGAGAAGGGTTCGACGCCCTCAGCCACGTCCAGCACGACCGAACCACCCGAGCCCACGGGTCACCCGGAGGGACGCTGAGCGTGGCCGCGATGGCTCAGGTGTCGTAGCCGCCCGTGAAGAAGCTCGGGATCGGGCGGGCCGGCGGGGTCTCGAAGAAGGGACGGACGTGGGTCTCCATGAGCTCTTCCACCACCGGTGCCACCGACGGATCGCCGAGGAGGTTGTGGTCCTCCGGCGCGTCCTCGGACAGGTCGAAAAGCTGGCACGGCGCCAGGGCATCCTCGTCGACGACCAGCTTGTAGCGCTCCGTCTCGAACGCCGCGAAGCCCCAGTTCTCGCTGACCGCACGTGCGCGGTCCGGCGCGGCGGCGGGGTCGCGCACACTCGCCATGAGCGAATGTCCCTCCGATTCCGGTACTGCGGGGGCTCCCGCGATCTCGCGCAGCGTGGCGGGGACGTCGAGGTGTTCCACGAGTGACTCGACCACGTGCGGCGCGCAACCACCGGGAGGGCGCACCAGCAGCGGGACACGTACGGCCGGTTCGTACAACACGCACTTGGACATCATCCCGTGGTTGCCACCCATTTCCCCGTGATCGCTGGTGTAGATGATCCATGTGGTGTCGAGCCGTCCGGTGCGCGCCAGCGCGTCGACGATGTCGCCGACGGCCCGGTCGATGACCGAGATATCTGCGGCGTAGGCGGTCCGCATGCCCCGGATGGCGTCGTCGCTCATCGACTCGGAGTCGGACAGCCAGAGGAACGCGTTGAGCAGGCTGCCGTACCTACCCGTACCCCCGGTCTCGGGACGTCGGGTCGAGGAGGGCATGGAGATCTCGACGCCGCGGTAGCGCAGGACCGCTTCCTCGGGCGCGTCCCAGGGGTCGTGCGGTCCCGGGAAACCGACGAAGAGGAAGAACGGTTCCGTGCGGTCGTACCCCTCGATCCACTCCACGGCCTGGCGGCCGTGCCACGCGTCGACGTACGACTCCAATGGGAGGGGCGTGGGCGTGGAGTCCCACATCGGCACGCATTTCGTTGCGTTCTGACCGTCCTCGTTCTCGCCCTGGTAGCTGCGGTCTGCGATGTGCCGCCGATAGGCGTCAAGCAGGCCGCGTCCGGCCAAGTAGTCGGTGTACTTCGTCGGGATCTTCCCCGGGAACTTGTCACCCGTCTCGAAGACCTCGGCGAAGCCCAGGGCTTCGAGACGGCCAGCCATGTCGTCCATGTGAGGAACGGTGAGCCCTTCGTCGAGGTACAGATGGGCCTTTCCCAGCAGCATGGTGTGGTAGCCGGCCTCCCGCAGGGCCCACGCATACGTCGGGCTGTCGGCGGGGATCTCGGAGGAGTTCGTGTAGACGCCGTGGTCGCGCACGTAACGCTCTGTCATGAACGAGGCGCGGGCGGGCATGCACAGCGGGCCCTGGCACGACACACGCGAGTAGCGGACCCCTTCTGCGGCCAGCGCGTCGAGGGATGGAGTGCGCACGCTCGCGTCTCCCGCGCAGCCCATCATGTCGGCCCGATGCTGATCCGACATGACGAGCACGATGTTGGGGGAGCCGACGGCCATTGTGGTGCCCTTTCCGTCCGATCAAATGTTGGTGTGGGTGATCTTCGCATGAAACCGCTCCGCGGCGAATTGTGCGGACGGGCGCGGGAGGACGCCAAGTAACCTGTCGCCACGAGTCGAGAGAATTCCCGGAGCCCCTGCATGCCCTTTGATCTGCACAAGGTGTTGGACGAGCGTCGGGGTGAGAACTTCACCCTCCACTCGAAATACATCAACCCCCAGCTGCCGAAGGTCCTCGGCCAGATCGAGTTCGACCGCTTCTACGAGAAGGGCGAGGGGTGTTACCTGATCGACGACAAGGGGGATCGCTATCTCGACTTCCTCTCCGGCTTCGGCGTCTTCGCGCTGGGCCGTAGCCATCCAACGATCGTTCGTGCGCTCCAGGACGCCCTGCAGGCGGACCTCCCCAACCTGGTGCAGATGGACTGCTCCCTTCTCTCGGGCGTGCTTGCCGAAGAGCTGGTGGCGCGGTCGCACTCGGCGATCGAACGGGTCTTCTTCACGAACTCTGGTGCCGAGGCCGTGGAGAGCGCCATCAAGTTCGCCCGGGCCGCCACGAAGCGGACGCGCATCCTCTATTGCGACCATGCCTTTCACGGCCTGACCACCGGCGCGCTGGCCCTGAATGGCGGCAGGGAATTCCGGCAGGGTTTCGGGCCCCTCCTTCCAGGCTGCGACATGATCCCCTTCGGGGATGCGGGCGCCCTATCCCGCGAGCTCCGGCGTGGTGACGTGGCCGCGTTCATCGTCGAACCGATCCAGGGCAAGGGTGTGAACGTCGCGCCGGACGAGTTCTGGCAGGAGGCGCAGTCGTTGTGCCACCGCCACAAGGCGCTCCTGGTCCTGGACGAGGTGCAAGCCGGTCTCGGACGCTCGGGCACGTTCTTCTGCCACGAGCAGTTCGGGATCACCCCGGACATCATCACGGTCTCGAAGGCGTTGTCCGGAGGATTCGTCCCTGTGGGAGCCATGCTGTCCACCGCTCCGGTCTCGGACGCCGTCTACAGCTCCATGGAGAAGGCGGTGGTGCACTCGTCGACGTTCAGCACGAACCAGCTGGCGATGGTGGCGGGGCTGGCCACGTTGACCGCGTTCGACGACGAGGACATCCTCGACCGCGTCCAGCGCACCGGCAAGGCCTTCACCAAGGCGCTGGAGCCGCTGGTCGAGCAGTACGAATTCCTCCACGAGGTGCGGGGGAAGGGCCTCATGATCGGCCTGGTCTTCGGGGAGCCGTCGACCCCGGGTCTGCGCCGCCGGTTCAAGATGGTCGAGGCGCTCCGCCCGGCCCTGTTCTCTCAGATGGTGGTGACCCCGCTGTTCCACCGCCACCGCATCCTGACCCAGGTGGCGGCGGACAACATGAACGTCGTCAAGCTCCTCCCGCCGCTCATCGCGGGTGAGGACGAGGTCGAGCTTTTCGCCGACGCACTCGAGGACGTACTGGCCAGCGCGCGCAGCGTGGGTCCAGCCTGATCTTCGAGTTCGGCAAGACGATGGCCAAGGGTGCATTGCACCGAACCCGGCTGTGAACCTGGCCCCCGGGGATCGCGTCCTCGTCACGGGTGCCAGCGGCTTCATTGGGTCGGCGGTGACGCGACAGCTCTTGGCTCGCGAGCAGGAGGTGGTCGCGCTGGTCGAGCCCGGCGCCGACACGGCAAACCTCGATGGTCTCGGCGTCAAGCAGGTCGTCGGCGACCTCCGCAGCCGGGACAGCGTGAGCAGCGCCATCAGCGGCTGCAGAGCCGTCTTCCACGTGGCCGCGCTGTATCGCTTCTGGGCGCGTGATCCCGAAACCTTCTACACCATCAATGTCGAGGGGACGAGGAACATCCTCGGCGCCGCGGTGGAAGCAGATGTGGAGCGGCTCGTCTATACGAGCACGGTCGGCACTCTCGGGCTCGAGCACGTCTCCGGCTCCCGCTCGGCCGACGAGCACTCCTTTCCGGACATCCGGCATCTCTACGGTTCCTACAAGCGGTCCAAGTACGTCGCCGAGCACGAGGTGCTGCGGGCCATCGCCGAAGGCCTTCCCGCCTCGCTGGTCCTGCCGACATTCCCCGTTGGACCGGGCGACCGTGCGCCCACGCCGACCGGGAAGCTGATCCTCGACTTCCTCAACGGGCGCATGCCCGCATTCGTGGACACGGTGCTGAACGTCGCCCATGTCGATGATCTGGCCGCCGGCCAGGTCCGAGTGCTCGAGAAGGGGCGGACCGGTCGGAGCTACATCCTCGGTGGCGAGAACCTGACGCTCGAGCAGCTGCTCGCCGAACTCGCGCTCCTCACGGGCCTGCCCGCGCCGTACGGTAAGGTGCCGAACTCGCTCGCCCTGGCCGTGGCCGCCGTCTCGGAGCTGGTCGAGGGGCGTCTCTTGCGCCGACACCCCTCTGTGCCGCTCGAGGCGGCGCGGATGTCCACCTCGCGGATGTCCTTCGATATCACCCGGGCCCGTGAGGAGCTGGGTTACGAGCCTCGGCCAGCCGTCCAGGCGCTGGAAGCCTCCGCCCGCTGGTTCGTGGAGACGGGCATGGTGCGGGAGCCCAGGGTCAGCCGCATCCGCTGGTCGACGGCCGGCTGACGCCGCCGCGCCGGGACCCGTCCGGCATCGGGCACACTGGTCGGCGTGGCTCCCCAATTCATCTACACCATCCGCGGCCTCTCGCGCTTCTACCCGCCCGATCGCGAGGTGCTCAAGGGAATCAACCTATCCTTCTACCCCGGAGCGAAGATCGGCGTCATCGGCTCGAACGGATCGGGCAAGTCTTCGTTGTTGCGGATCATGGCGGGCGAGGACGACGGCTTCTCGGGGGAGGCGCGGCTGACGCCGGGATTCACAGTGGGCTACCTGGCCCAGGAGCCGGTGCTCGACGAGTCCAAGGACGTCGCGGGAAACGTGGCGGACGGAGTCGGGGAGGCCAAGCGGTTGGTGGACCGGTACAACGAGGTGTGCGCCGCCTTCGGCGAGGCTGACGCGGATATCGACGCTCTGCTGGCCGAGCAGGCCGACCTGCAGACCAAGATCGACGCCGCCGGCGCTTGGGAGCTGGACCGCACGTTTGAGATCGCCATGGATGCGCTGCGTCTCCCGCCCGGTGACGCCGACATCGGCACGCTCTCGGGAGGAGAGCGCCGGCGCGTGGCGCTGTGCCGGCTGTTGCTGTCCAAGCCCGACCTCCTCCTTCTGGACGAGCCCACCAACCACCTCGACGCCGAATCCGTGGCCTGGCTGGAACGGACGCTGCAGGTGTACCCCGGCACGGTGGTCGCCGTGACCCACGACCGGTACTTCCTCGACAATGTGGCGGGCTGGATCCTCGAGCTCGATCGTGGAGCGGGCATCCCGTGGGAGGGCAATTACTCCTCCTGGCTCGAGCAGAAGCAGGCGCGGCTGGCGGCCGAAGAGAAGGCCGACCGCTCACGCCAGGCCTCGCTCGAGCGCGAGCTCGAGTGGATCCGGATGTCGCCGCGGGCGCGGCAGAGCAAAGGCAAGGCGCGCATCACCGCGTACAACGAGTTGGTGACGGAGGCCGAGTCGGCCGAGCGGCGTGCCGACAAGGTCGAGCTGACCATCCCTCCGGGCCCGCGGCTGGGGGACCAGGTGGTGGAGGCGGTCGGCGTCGTCAAGGGGTTCGGGGACCACCTCCTCATGGACGACCTTTCGTTCACCCTTCCCCCGGGGGGCATCGTGGGCGTCATCGGGCCCAACGGGGCCGGCAAGACCACTCTGTTCCGGATGATCGTCGGCGAAGAGAAGCCTGATGCGGGGAGCCTCGCCATCGGCGCCTCGGTCGAGCTGGCGTACGTGGACCAGTCCCGCGCCTCGCTCGCACCCGATGCCACGGTCTACGAGGAGATCACCGGCGGCGTGGACCGCATCGTCGTCGGCGGCCGCGAGCTCCACGGCCGGGCCTACGTGGCGGGGTTCGGCTTCAAGGGAAGCGACCAGCAGAAGAAGGTCGGCCAGCTGTCGGGGGGCGAGCGCAACCGGGTCCTGTTGGCCAAGGTGCTCCGCAGCGGTGGCAACGTCCTGCTGCTGGACGAGCCGACCAACGACCTCGACGTCGACACCCTGCGCGCGCTGGAAGACGCTTTGCTCGCCTTCCCGGGTTGCGCGGTCGTCATCAGTCACGACCGATGGTTCCTCGACCGCATCGCCACCCATGTCCTGGCGTTCGAGGGGGAGTCCGAGGCCCGCTGGTGGGAAGGAAACTTCAGCGACTACGAAGCCGACCGTCACAAGCGGCTCGGTGTCGACGCCGACCAGCCGCACCGCCTGCGGTACAAGCCCCTCGTCCGCGACTGATCCCGCTCAGGCAACAGGGCGCGTCCACAGCGCGGTGACCTCCTCGTAGGCGGTCACACACGGGGGGCCGTCGGCGACCCAGAGGCGCGGCGCCTCGTGGCCGGAGGGGACCCGCACGATGCACGACGACCGCGTGCCGAACGTCTCGAGGTGCACGCAATTGGCCGCGTGAGGACGCGCCTCACCCTCGGGGTTCCGATGATCGGCCAGGACCCGGCGGAACGCGTCGGCTACCCGGTCGCCTTCGGGTGGCGTGGGGTCGAGCGCGGCCCGCACCAGGTCGACCTTGGGCGAAGTCTCGCCCAGGGCGCGGTTCTCCAGGACGTGGATCCCCGGGGGCAGGGCGATCGCCATGCCCACAGCGGTGCCCGTGAAGTCGACGAAGAACAGGTCCGTCCGGTCCCCGACGAGGAGCCATGAGCCGTTGTAGTCGGCCGGGCGGTAGTCCTCGAGGAGCGAGGCGACGGCGTCGGCGGCGCTCCGGTGGCGCGCCAGCGCCAACGGCAGCTCGCCCCTGGACCGCTTGGACGGATCCTTCGCATCGCCCAAGGGTTGGTTGGTCAGGCCGGCGCAGACGCCGTGCTCGTTGACGGCCAGCCAGGTGCCGCCCGAGAGCTCGTCCCGGCCACCCACCACTCGGGGCGGACCGCTCTCGAGCACGGTCACCGCGGTCGATGGGCGGTCCAGAATCTCGTCGCGGTTGGCGCCGACGAGGAGGGGCTCACCGGCCACGACTCGCGACGCCGCGACGAGGAGGCACACGCCGGCCACCCTACTGAGCGCCCATGGCCGGCCGATCCGGTGGTGCACCCCCCGTCGGGTGTTCCCGGGCTACCGTTCTTGCCATGCGCGTGCGAATGGCTCTCGTGGCGACGGCGACGGCGACGGCGGTGGCGACGGCGCTGGGGGCGCTCCTGGTCCTTCCGGCGGTGCCGGCATCGGGCAAGTCGGCTCCCAATCTCAACGCCCTGACCAATACCATCGGCAAGGCGAAGAAGTTGACGTATTACGCGCAGTACACCTCGTCCGACGGGACGGGCACCCAGACCACCATCACCATCGCCCAGGCCCCGCCCAAGTCGAATTTCTCGAGCGCGTCGGGCAGCGTCATCAATACCGGCAAGACGACCTACTACTGCGGAACCGCGGGGGGCGCGAGTTCGGGCAACTCCGGCAATTCCGGGAACGCCGCCAATTTCGGGCAACTCCGGCAACTCGGGCAATTCCGGCGCCACGACCAGCACGACGGCGAAGAGCACCACGTCGTGCGTGGCGTCCAAGGGATCCAATCCTCTGCTGTCCCTCGAGGATTTGTTCAGCCCGACCGTGGCCCTCGCCACGCTCTCCGAGGCCAAGGACGCCGCCGTGGCCCGCGCACTGGGCATCAAGGTGTCGTCGTCGTCGGCCACCTTCGCAGGACAGCCCTCGACCTGCATCTCCGTGGCGGCGCACGGTAAGTCCACCAAGTACTGCGTGACGAAGCAGGGGATCCTCTCGTACTCAGGTTCCTCCTCGTCGTCGAGTTCGTTCAAGTTGACCAAGTACTCGTCCAAGCCACCGGCCGCGCTGTTCGCCCTGCCGGCCGGGGCGACGATCACCACCGTGCCCGGGGGCGTCTCCATTCCGTAGGTGTCGGGCCCCTGGGAGACCAGCGACGTCCCGCGGGGGGCGGACTACGACCGGCGCTTCGACGACCTGGCGGCCTCCGGTATGGACATGCACGGCGAAGCCGCGCTCGTGGCCTCGTATCAACCCGCATCCGTCCTCGATGCCGGCTGTGGCACCGGCCGGGTGGCCATCGAGTTGAGCCGGCGTGGCCACACCGTCGTTGGCGTCGACCTCGACGACGCCATGCTCCGGGCCGCCCGGGTCAAAGCGCCGGAATTGACCTGGGTGCAGGGTGACCTGACCAACCCCGGCCTCGACTTCGGGCGGACCTTCGACGTGGTGGTGATGGCCGGCAACGTGCTGATCTTCGTGCCGCCCGGTTCAGAGGGCCAGGTCATCGCCAATGCCGCCCGCTGGCTGCGGCCGGGGGGTGTCCTGATCTCGGGCTATTCGCTTCGACCGGGTGGCTTCGGGCCCCGCCAGCACGACAGGCTGGCCGCCGGTTCGGGCCTCGTGCTCCGGGAGCGCTGGTCCACCTGGGCCAAGGAGCCATTCTCGCCAGGGGGCAGCTATGCCGTGGCCGTGCACCAGCGGGAGATATGAGCACGCTCATTGCCCCGCACGCAACGGAGCAGCAAGTGCAAGGCCCTCTGGTGCACTGAACGTGCACGAGCACCCCGTTTCGTTAGGCTTCTGGCATGGGAACTGAGGACCTCGATCCGATCGATCACCACATCATTGAATTGCTCTCGCACAACGCCCGCCGGACGATGGCCGACATCGGCGAGCAGGTGTCCTTGTCCGCCTCAGCCGTCACCCGGCGCATCGAGCGGCTGGAGCGCACGGGCGTGATCGCCGGCTACACCGTCGTCGTCGACCATCGCAAGGCCGGGCGCCCGATCCAGGCCTTCACCGAGGTGCGTTTCGCCGGCACCGCCGACCTGCAGGAGATCAAGGAGACGGCGATGCAGCTCTCCGAGGTGCAGGCGGTGTTCACCACCGCCGGCGATCCCGACGCGCTGGTCTGGCTGCAGGTGCCCGACGTCGAGCGCCTCGGCCAGGTGATTGAGCAGCTCCGTCGTCGCGGCCGCGTCACGGGCACCAAGACGCTCATCGTGCTCGATACGTGGTCGCGCCACCGCGCCCTCGAGGCCAACGGCCTGCCCGCCCGCTCCTAGTGCCGCGCCGGGCGGGTCCAGGGCTGGCGGTGCTGGCCGTGGTCGCACTGTCGCTCCTCGTGGCCGGATGCGCAAAGGGAGCGGGATCGGCCGGCGGGACCACCACGACCACACGCCCCCCAACGACCACGACGACCGGTCCGGCCGGCTCCTGGTCCAGCGCCATCCATGTCGCGGCCGGCGCCGACCTGTCGGTGGTCACCTGCACCGCACCCGCATCATGCATCATGGGCTCGACCACCGGGCAGACGTATCGGCTGTTCCTCGACAAGATCAGCCCTCTCGGCGCCCCGGTGCCCTCCCCGTCACCTCAGGGGAACGCATACATGTCATGCGGAGCAGGCAACTTCTGCGCCGCCGCCCCCAACCTGAACCAGGTGGCCTTCCTCTCCGGTTCCAACTGGGAGCCGCCCGCCACGATCTCCGCCGCCCAGGGCATCACCGCCATCGACTGCACCGGGCCCACCTTCTGCGTGACGATCGACGGCGAGGGGAACTCCTTCGCCTATGACGGCAACGGCTGGTCCGGCAACCTCGGCGCCTGGGGGGCCGCCAACCAGATCTCCTGCGTCTCCCCGTCGTTCTGCGTCGCGGCCGAGGGCGGCCCCTCGATCTTCGACGGCTCGACCTGGACCCAACCGGGTGACATCGACAGCCAGGGCCAGCTGAACTCCGTCTCCTGCGCCACCACGACCTTCTGCGTCATGGTGGACAGCAACGGCGCCGTCCTCACCTGGAACGGGTCGAGCTTCACCCCGCCCGCCACCATCGCATCCGAGCCGCCCCTCACCGGCACCAACGCGTCGGGGCTCACGTCCGTGTCCTGCCCGACCACCACGTTCTGCCGCGCCGTCGACTCCATCGGGCGGGTCTTCGCCTGGAACGGTGCGACGTGGAGCGCCGGCACCCTGATCGACAACGGTCGCGCCCTCACGAGCATTTCGTGCCCGGCGGTCTCCTACTGCGTGGCGGTCGACCGGTCGGGCAACGCGTTCGTCTCCACCTGATCACCAGGGGGCGAGCTGCGGCGGCTCGCCGCGACCGATGACCCAGGCCAACAGCGCGGCGGGGTCACTCCGTTCCGCCAGACGGGGGAGCTCGCGCGGCAGCCAGGCCTCCACCAGCGCGGGCGGGAACGGGACCGGCCCCAGGCCGAGATCCCGGTGGTGCACCACGACCTCTCTCCAGCGCGACAGCACGGCGTCCCTCGAGTTCTCCACCACACCGCGGGAGGTCCGCGACGGGGCGTCCCAGGCGGCGGGAGGGAGGTCGGTCAGCACACGGGCCACGGCGTCGGCGGTGCGCGTCACGTCCTGCACCAGTTCGGCCGCCGACCGACCGGCCCCGGCCTCGATCGCCTCGGCCCGTTGCGCCAAGCCTCCCGGGTACTGGTCGCGCAGCTCGCCGCGGGCCGCGCCCTCCAGTCGCCAGACCAGGCTGTCGGCGTTGCGGGCGATGTGCGTCAACAGGTGCCCGACGGTCCACGCGGGCAACAGGCTCGGTTGGCGCGCCACATCGTCGGTGATGGCGGGAAGCGCGGCCAGCAACGTCGCCTGGGCGGCGAGACACCCGTCGACGAGAGCGATGGTCACGAGGGCGGAATGGTGGACTGCCCGTCGAGCATGTCCGCCATGACGGCGCGGATGAACTCGTCCGCCTCCTCGGTCATGCCGCCGGCCACCCCGCCGTAGATGGCACCCGAGCGGGGCGCCTCGTCCGCGTGCTCCTTGGCGTACGCCACTGCGTCGGCGAGGTCCGCCGCGAACTCGGGCACCACCTCGGGTTGGGTCTGCGGCCTCGTCACCGCCATGTGCAGTGCGTTGGGGTACTGCTGCCCGTTGAACCGCCACCCCCTCGTCCGCATGAAGTCGTTCACGTGGTAGATGTCGAACTCGTCGGAGGTGAAGGAGAAGAGGAACGTCGGCCGCCCGACCAGCCGGAGCTCGGGGTGCGACGTCACCGCCTCCTGCATGGCGACCGAGGTGGCGAAGATCTCCCGCGCGTAGCCCAGGTAGCCCGAGTGGCCGAGCTGCACCATGGCGGCCCAGGTGGCCGCGATCAACCCGCCCGATCGCGATCCCTCCATACCGGGCGACGTGTACTTCCCACCGCTCCAGTCCGTCAGGTAGAAGTACTGCGCGTTGCGCAAGGCCTTGGAACGGAAGCTGAGGACCGACGAGCCCTTGAAGGCGTAGCCGTACTTGTGCGTGTCGGCGGATATGGACGTCACGCCCGGCACCGAGTAGTCGAAGGCGGGAATGTCGTAGCCGAGCTCTTGGCCGAAGGGCAGGATGAAGCCGCCGAGGCACCCGTCGACGTGGAGCCCGACCCCCCGCTCGAGCGCCAGGTCCGACAGGTCGCCGATGGGGTCGACGGTGCCGTAGCCGTAGTTGCACGCCGACCCGATCAGGGCGACGGTCTGATCATCGACGTGGTCGCGCACCCAGTCCACGTCCACCTGCGTCGTCACCGGATCGATGGGCGCGCGCCGCAGCTCGACGCCGAAGAGATGGCAGGCCTTGTCGAACGCGGGGTGTGCGGTCTCCGGCTTGATCACGTTGGGCCGCGTCACCCCGCGCGTCTGGGCGGCGTGCTCGCGGTAGGCCAGGATGGCGTGCAGAATGCTGCCGGTACCCCCCGTGGTGACAAGGCCGCAGGGGTCGTCACCGGCGGCCAGCGCCGCGTCCGCGTGGTGCAGGTCGAGCGTCATGGAGATGATCTCGGCCTCGAACTTCGTGGCGCTCGGACACATGTCCCGCTGCAGCACGTTCACGTGCGCGAACAGCCCGAATGCCTCATTCATGAAGTGGTAGTGGTCGTGGTCGCCGCAGTACATGGTCCCGGAGCACTTGCCGGTCTCCCAGAAGGCGTCCTCCTCGGTGGCCATGGTGCGCAACTCCGACAGCACGGCTTCCCGGCTCATTCCCTCTTCGGGCAGGACACGGTTGACAGCGAAGCGGTCGGCGTAGGGATAGTCGCTCATCGGTACTGGCCTCCTCGGGGCGGCGAAGCGGCGGGGAGATGGACATGACGGCCGCCCCTCCGAGACTATTCAATCGGCTCGATCACGTCGCCGGGTCAGTCCGGCGGACACCTCCGTGGGCGACAATGGCGTCCGTGCCCCGCCCCCGTGTCTTCTCCTCGTTGCGCGGGTACCAGCGGTCCTGGGTGAGCGGGGACCTGGTCGGTGGGCTCATGCTCCTGGTCATCGCCGTCCCGGAGCAGTTGGCCACATCCAGGCTGGCCGGGATGCCGCCGATCACCGGGTTCTACGCCTTCGTGGCCGGCACGGCGCTCTTCGCGTTTCTGGGGTCCAACCCGCAGCTTTCCGTCGGGGCCGATTCGACCATCGCGCCGCTGTTCGCCACGGGAGTGGCGACACTCGCCGTCACGGGCTCGTCCCGCTATGTGGAGTTGGTGGCGATCCTGGCCGTGATGGTCGGGATCCTGGTCATGCTCGTGAGCATCCTGCGTCTCGGCTGGGTCGCCGAGTTCCTCTCGACCCCCATCGTGACGGGCTTCCTGTCCGGCGTGGCGGTCATCATCGTCATCCACCAGCTCCCCGACTTCCTCGGGCTGCCCCCGACCACGGGGTCGAACTCGCACCGGGTGGCGTGGGTGTTCACCCACTTCGGCGACGTCAACGGGTGGACGGTGGCCATCGGACTCGGCGTGTTGGCGGTCATGTTCGCCAGCGCCCGCCTCGATCGCCGCATCCCGGGCGGCCTGATCGGCCTGATCGGTTCGACCGCGCTCGTGGCGGCGCTGGGCCTCCAGGCGCACGGGGTGGCAGTGCTCGGCACCATCCAGAGCGGTGCCCCGCATTTCGGACTGACCGGGTTGTCGTGGTCCACCATCAGCAGCCTGGCGCCCCTGGCGGCCGTGGTCGCGCTGGTCGTCGTGACGCAGACCGCAGCCACCACGCGCGCGTTCGCCGATCAGGGTGGGTACGACGCCGACGCCGGGCGGGACTTCCTCGGTGTGGGTGCCGGCAGCGTGCTCGCCGGCCTCGTGGGCGCGTTCCCGGTCGACGCCAGCCCGCCGCGCACCGGTGCCGTCGCCACCGTGGGTGGCCGCACTCAGGCCGGCGCGTTGGGTGCCGCGCTCGATCGTCGTCCTGCTGATCCCCGTGGCCAACATCCTCGAAGACGTGCCACTGGCCACGTTGGCCGCCGTGCTCATCTACGTCGCCATCCGCCTCTTCAAACCGGACGACCTCCGCGCCATCGCCCACTTCGACCTCTTCGAGTTCGGGCTGACTGCGGTGACGTTGCTCACCGTGGTGCTCATCGGGGTGGAGCAGGGCATCGGCGTCGCGGTAGGGCTCGCCATCCTTGACCGGATCAGACTGAGCGCCCGCCCGACGCTCCACGTGCTCGGGCGCCTTCCGGGCACGACCAGCTGGGCCCCCCTGTCAGCGGACCCCACGGCGGCCCAGATGCCCGGGGTCCTCGTCCTGCTCTTCGCCACGCCGCTCTGGTACGCCAATGCGGTGCGCTTCCGCGAAGAGGTCGCGGCGGCCTTCACCCGCGCCCCGGGGCGCGGGTCCTCGTCCTGGACGCGCTCGGGATGTCCGACGTGGACTTCACCGGCGCCCGCGCCCTGGACCACGTGCTCGATGCCTGCGACCGCGCCCATGTCACCTTCGGCGTGGCGCGGGCGGGCGGGCACGTCCACGACATCCTGCGGCGCGCCGGCCTGGCGCAGCGCATCGGCGAGCACAACTTCTTCCCCAGCGTGAACGAGGCGGTCACGGCGTTGGCCGACGAACCGCACCCATAGTCAGGGCCCCGGCGCCCCGTCCGACTCGGGCTCCGGACGGACCGCGGTCACCCGGGTCCAGAGGGGCGACGGGCGCGAGACCATGACTCGGCCCGTCGGACCGACGATGGTGAGCTCCTCGTTGGCGTCGCCCGACAGGGACCAGCCCTTTCGGTGCACCACGCCGTGATGATGACGACACAGGAGCACCAGGTTCGGGAGGTCCGTCCTGCCGCCCGGTTTCCACGGCACAATGTGGTGCACGTTCGTGAACGTGACGTGCGAACAGCCCGGGAAGCGGCAGTGTCGATCGCGGCGGATGACCTCTCTGCGTTGCGCTCCCGAGGGGAAGCGCCGGGCCCGGCCCTCGTACATGGTGTGTCCCGCATCATCGTCCACGGCCACGACCATGGTGGCGTCGCACGAGAGCCGCGTGACCGTCTCGACGTCGATCAGGCCGTCGTGCTCGAGCTCGGCGGCCAGGACGCCCGGCTCGCCGCCCTCGACCAGCGTGTCGAGGGGGACGTGGGCGACGACGAAGAACGGGGTGGCCGTGGAGCCCTGCGGGGTGGCCGAGCCCACCATCCCGAGGAATCCGTCGCAGCGCCGCTGGTCGAGCGGGGTCTCCCCGTCGGAGGGGACCGTGGCGGCCCAGGAGTCGACGCAGGCCCGGGTCTGCGCGTAGGCCTCGGCCGGCAGCTGCAGCGACATCGTGCGGTGCTGGTCGTTGAAGCGCAGAAAGCGGCGTTCGTGCTCCGACCGCAAGGGAGCCGACGCAGATCGGGCTCTGTCGGTGGCCGTCCGGGCGACATCGGCCAGCTCACGAACCGTGTGCGCCGCCGCCAGCTCGCACAGCTCCTCGTCGGTCCCGGGGGTGGCCACCGCGACCACCGCCCGCACCTTGTCGAAGGAGATGTCGCCCCGGCACAGGGATCCCACCAGATGGGGGAGGTCCCGGGTCCTTTCGGCGACCCGGGACAGGGCGCGGGCAGACGCCACCGACATACCGAAGCGCTCGGCCACCCAGGCCTCGGGCGACGTCGCACCCTCGGCGCGGAACATCTCGCGGCGACTGGACTCTGCCAGGCAGACGGCGAAGGTCCCCTCGGCGGACGTCTTCAGCCGCAGCGCCTCGTCCATGCGGGCCGCCAGCTCCTCGTCCGACCATGCGTGGAGTTCCGGACTCTGGAGCGTCGTCGTCATCGGGGGAAGAACGGTCCCCTCCGCCGGAAGGGCCGCGCCGCAGAAGTCGGCGGTCAGCCCACTTCCAATTCAGCCCGTAGCGGGCGGTGGTCCGAGCCCGCGTGCGGGAACACGCCTCCCGCCACGGGGCGCAGGGCACCCCGGACGAGAATGTGGTCGATCTGGCTGTGCGGGCGCCAGGTGGGCCAGGTGGGGCCGATCACGGCCCGATGCCATCCCGGCATGAAACGGCTGACGAGCGGTCCCCAGCTGTTCATGTCGCCCGCCAGCACGGCGTCGGGCCTGGCCTCGGTCTGCAGCTGGTGCCGCAGCTCGGCCCAGTTGCGGTACGAGCCCATGTGCAGGTGGGACATGTGCGTGCCGGCCACCGAGATCGGCCGGCCCTCGACGGTGATGTCGACCACGAGGGCGGCCCGGGTCACGCGGTCGGTCCGCAGCGTCCGCATGGGGAGCAACCTCGTCGCCTCGATCGGCAGCTCGGGTCGCACCAACACGGCGATGCCCAGGGAGCCCGGTTCGGCATGTTGCCAGCGCGCCATGGCGCGGACGCGGGCGGACTCGGGGCGGACGCCGTCCATGTACAGGGGCTTGTTGGCGTTGTGCCAGACCGGGCGGGCCCGCCACGTGGGGGGCGCCTCGGGCTGCGGGCGGATGCGCCGGCCCGTCCCCAGCGTGTGCGCGGCGATCTGGTAGCCGAGCGACCGGGCCGCCTCCGCCGACTGGCCGCCGCCGGCATCTCCCGCGGTCGTCCAGGCCTCTTCGAGGACGATGACGTCGGCATTCAGCCCGGCGATGGCGGCGACGTAGTCGTAGGGCCGGCCCCACCCGTCCATCCCGCAGTGCATGTTGTAGTTGGCGATGCTGAGCACGGTCCGCACAGACGATAGGCGAGCCGAGCCGGTACCATCGGCGCGGTGGCAGGCGGGGAGGCGTACTTGGCCCGGCGACTGCAGCCCTTCACCACGACGATCTTCGCCACCATGTCCGAATTGGCCGCGGCCACCGGATCGGTCAATCTCGGGCAGGGGTTTCCCGACACGGACGGTCCCGAGGAGCTGCGCGAGGTGGCCGTGGCGGCCATCCGCGCCGGTCGCAACCAGTACCCGCCCGGGAACGGCGTCGCCGAACTGCGCCGCGCCGTGGCGGCGCATCAACGGGCCTGGTACGGCCTGACCCCGGATCCCGAGACCGAGGTGCTGGTCACGGTCGGCGCCACCGAGGCGATCGCGGCGACGCTGCTGGCCCTGTGCGAGCCCGGCGACGAGGTCGTGCTGTTCGAGCCGACCTACGACTCCTACTCCGCCGCGGTGGCGCTGGCCGGCGCCGTGCCGCGCCCGGTGCGGCTCCACGCGCCCGATTGGCGCTTCGATCCCGACGAGCTGATCGCGGCCGTCGGCCCGCGCACCCGGTTGGTCTTGCTGAACTCGCCGCACAACCCGACCGGCAAGGTGTTCACGGCGGAGGAGCTGGGACAGGTCGCCGCCCTGTGCTGCGCCCACGACCTCCTGGCGGTGACGGACGAGGTGTACGAGCACCTGGTCTTCGACGGCGCGCACATCCCCTTGGCCACCCTGCCCGGCATGGGTGGACGCACCTTGACCATCTCCTCCGGTGGCAAGACGTTCTCGTTCACCGGATGGAAGGTGGGCTGGGTGAGCGGCGCCGCGCCGCTGGTCGCAGCGGTGCGGGCGGCGAAGCAATTCCTGACCTATACGAGCCCGGCGCCGTTCCAGCTCGCCGTCGCCCGCGGGCTGGGTTTCGCACCGGACGCCATGGGACGGCTGGCCCTCGAGCTGCGGGCCGGCCGGGACCTCCTCTGCGACGGGCTGGAGTCGCTGGGGTACGAGGTGTTCCGCCCCGCCGCCACCTACTTCGCCACGACCGACATCGCGCCGGTGGCGCCGGGGATCAGCGCCGAGGAGTACTGCCTCGCCCTCCCCGGACGTTGCGGGGTCGTCGCCATCCCGAGCTCGGTCTTCTATGACCCGGCCGATCCCGGGGCGGGGCGGACGCTGGTCCGCTGGGCTTTCTGCAAGCGTCCCGACGTCCTGCAGGACGCGCTGGCCCGCTTAGCATCGTGGGAACGATGACGATCCCGATCACCTGGGTCGACGCCTTCAGCGACGCTGCGTTCGGCGGCAACCCGGCCGCCGTCTGCCTGCTGCGCGAGCCCATCGACGACGATCGCATGCAGTCCATCGCCTTCGAGCTCGGTATCTCCGAGACGGCCTATGTCACGCCCTCGGACGATCCCGTCGTGTTCGGTCTCCGCTGGTTCTCGCCGGTAGTCGAGATCGACCTCTGCGGCCATGCCACCCTGGCCTCGGCGCACGTGCTGCGTGAGCGCGGCACCGTCGACGGGACGGCGGCGCTGACCTTCCACACGCGGAGCGGCCCGCTGCGGGCGGATTTCGGCGGGGCGAGGATCGAGCTCGATTTCCCTGCCGACCCGATGATCCCGTCCCCTCTGCCGGCGTCCCTGCGGGACCAATGGCCCGGTGCGGTCGTGGCCAGCGGCCACACGGACTTCTTCACGTTCGTGGTCCTCTCCTCAGCCGATGCGGTCCGCACCTACGAGCCCGACTTCGGGGCCATCGGGGCGGCCGGATCACGAGCGCTGCTCCTGACCGCGGCCGCATCGCCGGAGGCCGAGGCCGAGGCCGACTACGTGCTGCGTGTCTTCGGCCCCAACGTGGGGATCGACGAGGACCCTGCCACGGGGTCGGCCCAGTGTTCCGCCGGGCCCTATTGGGCGGCCGAGCTGGGGGTCGACGCCCTCGTGGCCCTTCAGCTCTCGCGGCCGCGGCGCGACGCTCTTCGTGCGGCCGGAGGGCGACCGGGTCCGCATCGCCGGACACGCGACCACCGTGCTCACCGGCGAGCTGTGCTAGTCATGCGCCTCATGGGGAGCCCGGCCACTGCCGAGGACCTGCGGGTCCTGGTGGAGGGCCACGCGGCGGCGTCGCCACGGGAGGTGGCGGCCCAGCAGCGCTTCCTGTCCGAGCTGCACCTCCTCACTGCACCCTGCGACGAGCATGCCGGGCCGACCCACGTGACGGCCTCGGGCATCGTCGTGGGGCGGCGCGGCACGGTACTGCACCGTCACAAACGGCTCGGCATCTGGATGCAGCCGGGCGGTCACATCGATTCGGGCGAGCGGCCGGAGGACGCGGCGGTGCGCGAGGCGACCGAAGAGCTCGGACTGAAGGTGGCGCATCCCGCCACGGGCCCGAGTCTCATCCACCTCGATGTGCACGAGGCCGCCCTCGGGCACACGCACCTCGACCTTCGCTATCTGCTGCTCGGCGCTGACGCCGTCCCCATGCCGCCTCCCGACGAGAGCCCTGACGCCCGCTGGTGCACGTGGGACGAGGCGCTGCGTATGGCCGACCCCGCGTTGATCGACGCGCTGCCCCTGGCGCGCGCCGCCTACGAGGCGATGACGTGAACGACGACCTGGAGCACCTGCTGGCGGTCCAGGACTTCGACACCGCGATCACGCAGCTCCAACACCGGCGCGAGGGGTTGGCCGAGTCGACGGGGCTCGCCGGGGTGGAACGGCAGCTCGCCGCGCTCGGGGAGGAGCGGGCCGACGCCGAGGCCCGGCGCGCTGTGCTGAGCGCGACCCAGAAGGAGCTCGAGGAGCAGATCGCCGGCATCAGCGAGCGGCGCGGCGTCATTGAACAACGGATGTACGCCGCCACCGGCTCGTCGAGCCGCGACCTGCAGGCCATGAGCGACGAGGTGCGACACCTCACGGAGCGCCGGGCCGAGCTCGAGGAGCTCGAGCTGGTGTCCATGCTCGAGCAGGACCCCATCGATGCCGAGTTGGCGGCGCTGCGTGCCGCGCGGCACCGCTCGAGGAGCAGGCGGCGGCGCTGCGCCTGCGGGTGAGCGAGGGACAGGCGGAGATCGATGCGGCGTTGGCGGAGGCCATCGGGGGTCGGGCCGCCGAGGCCGCGCTGCTGCCCACGGCGTTGTCGGATCGCTACGAGACGCTGCGGACCCGCCTCAAGGGAACGGGCGCGGCGCGCCTGATCGGCACCCGCTGCGACGGATGCCACCTGGAACTGTCGTCGGGGGAGGTCGAGAAGATCCGGGCCCTGCCGCCCGGTGAGGTGGCGACCTGCGAGCAGTGCGGCCGCATGCTCGTCCCCACCTGATGTGCTGATCCTCGTGCGTCACGGTGAGTCGGAGGCCAACGCGCAGGGTCTGCTGCTCGGCCGGACAGACGCCGCCCTGACCGAGGAGGGGCGGGCCCAGGCGGCGCGGGCGCGGGTCCTGCTGCGCGGCCCGGTGGCCGAGCTGCGCACCAGCCCGCTGCGTCGGGCCCGGGACACGGCGGAGCTCCTCGCCCTAGACCTGCCCGTCGCGGTGGACGACCGCTGGGTCGAGGTCGACTACGGCGAGTTCGAGGGCGAGCCCCTCGGGGACGTCCCCGCCGAGGTGTGGCGGCGCTGGCAGGGTGACCGGGACTTCCGGCCGCCGGGGGGCGAGACACTGGCCGAGGTGGACCGTCGTGTCGCCGCCGCCTGCGAGGAGCTCTTCGCCACCGGGGGTGCCGGGGCCCGCCGCGCCGATGGCGATCTGGTGGTGGTGAGTCACGTCAGCCCGATCAAGGCCGCCGTCGCCTGGGCACTGGGCACCGTCGACCTCTACTGGCGGCTCCACCTGCGCACGGCGTCGGTGACCCGCATCGGGTGGCAGCGCGACAGGCCCATCCTCCATGGCTTCAACGAGGTCGCTGTGGCGTCCGGGCCGGTCTGAGCGCCACAATCACCCCAGTGCCGGCCGACCACCCCACCCTCGCCGAGCTGCGGCCACCTCCGGGCTCGGCCGAGGAACCGGTGCACCGCCGCACCATCACCATGGAGGTGTTCCCACGCGATGCCTACTTCGCGGTCGTGGGCACCTTGCACGACGATCGCCCCTGGGCCGGCGGCGGTTCCTCGCCGCGTCACCTGCACTTCATGGAGCTGGGATTGGTGGTCCGGCGGGCCGACATGACGATCGTCGACGCCGCCGCCGACATGCAGACGTTCCCGCACGCCGAGTGCACGCAGATAGAGCCGCACTTCCGCGACCTCGTCGGCCTCTCGGTGGCGCGCGGCTACTCCGGCGCCGTCCAGGAGCGCTTCGGGCGCCAGCGCGGCTGCAGCCACCTGGAGTTCCTGGCCCGCGCCCTGGGTCCCGTCGTCGTGCAGGGCGTCACGTCGTCGGCGGCCTGGCAGGTGGAGAAGGGGGACGGGCAACACCCCATGGGCGATTTCTCGTTCCTGACGAACACCTGTCACGTCTGGACCGAGGACGGACCGGGCGCGCAGAAGGTCGAGCTGGGGTGGCGGCCCGGGCTGCTGGGGTACCCGGCGCCCGACGTGGCCGAGGTGCGGCGGCGCCTGGGCGACCGGCCCGACGGCTGACTACGGCGCCGGCCGCTCCTCGTCTGCGACGCCCGTGCAGAGCTTGACAAGGAGCAGCGTCATGACCCGCCGCGCCCCGCGCACCGGGATGTCCGACGTCGTGCGGAGGCGATCCCATGCCTCCCAGGACGTCCCGACGTCCATCGCCCCCAGATGGTCGGCGCGGGTGGTCGCCGGCAGCGCCGCCAGCTCGGCGGCGAACGTGGCCTGCAGGTCGTGCAGGAACAAGTCGTCCGCCGCCGCCAGCGCCTGGCGGACCGCGTCCGACATCGGGCGCGGCGCACCAGCGCGCGCCGGATGGCGGACGTCTCCTCGAAGAGGGCGGCCCGATGGGCGACGGTGCGCTCAATCCGCGTCGACAGCGAGAGCTTGGGGGAGAGTTGGGGCATGTCGGCCCACTGTCGCCGCAGGAGCAGCGTGGCCACGAACTGGTAGAGGTCGTCCATGTCGGCGAAGTGGTGGAAGACGAGGCGCAGCGAGACGCCGGCTCTCCGGGCCACCGCCTTCGCCGTGGGATCGGGATCGCCGGCGCGCAGCAATTCCATGAGTGCCTCGGCAACGTTGCGACGGGTTCTCTGTCCCCGCGCCACCCGTCCGTCGCGGGCCGGTTCCTCGAGGGCTACCAGCGCGGCCAGGTCGAGCGCAGCCTGCTGCCGCTCGCGTTCTGCAGGACCACCCGGCTCCCCGTCTCCCACCCCACCGGCGTTTGCCGAGGAGCCTGTCGTCACTCCCGTCCCCTCTCTGTCAGTGGGGAGAATCCAAGGGGCGCTGGGGACTTGCGCTCCGATGTGAAGATGCACCGGATCCACTACGGGCGGGATCCTGGTGCGCCGCCCGCCCCGGAGCCTCGATCCTGGAGGCCGCATGCGGGTGCAGGCGCACGTTTCGTGCGTGTCCATCACAACGGAAGGACAACGAGCCGCCGGCTGTCCAATCCCCGTGTGGGCAGGTGGTCCGATCAGGAAGGCGGTGGGGGGATCTCCCGTCCGGCTTCCAAGGTGACCGTGACGTCGCAACGGGCTGCTTCCTCGGCGCGATGGGTGACGACGAGGACGCTCCGCCCCCCGGCGGCGCCCAGCACGCCGGCGATGACCTCATCGGCGAGGGTCGGGTCGAGACCGCTGGTGGGCTCGTCGAGCACCAGGACGTCGCCGGGCGACACGAGGGCACGGGCCACGGCGAGACGTCGGCGCTCGCCGCCGGACAGCGCCACACCGTCCTCGCCGACCGGGGTGTCGAGTCCCTGAGGCAGCGACGCCACCCACACGTCGAGCACGCCGCGCGCAGAGCGGCCGTCAGGTCCTCGTCGCTGGCGTCGGGCCGGCCGAGCGTCAGGTTGGAACGCACGGTGCCGGCGAACAGCTGCGCCCGCTGGTCGGCCAGGGCGCAGGCGGCGCGCACGTCGGCCTGGTCGAGACGGCTGACCTCGACACCGCCCAGTGACAGCAATCCGTCCTCGAGTGGCCAGAAGCGCAGCAGCGCGGTGACGAGGCTCGACTTCCCGGCACCGCTCGAACCCGTGACGGCGACCCGCCCACCCGCCGGGAGACGCAGGTCGACGCCATCGAGCGCACGGGGCAGGCCCGGGTCGTAGCGGAGCGCAGCGCCGGCGAAGACGACCTCGGGGACGCCGGCGGGCACCGCCTCCGGAGCGGGCGGGTCCTCGACGGGGACGGGCACGGCCTCCAGCGCGAAGAGCCGCCGGGCGGCCGCCCGCACCTCGAGCGAGCGGGCCACCGCCACCGGCACGCCGGGCACCGTCTCGAACGTGGCCAGGGCGGCCAAGGGGAGCACCGCCACCATGACCTGGCCGAGGTGATGGGCGTGGACCGCGGCGACGCCGCAGGCGAGGACCGTGGTCACGGCGACAGCCAGGCAGACCTGGATGAGCAGCGCGGTCGCAGTCCCGAGCCGGGCGTGACGGGCCTCCAACGCGTCCGCACGGGTCCCCAGCTCCTCCACGTCGTGGAGCAGGCGTACGTCGGCCCCGAAGGCGAGGAGTTCGGGCGCCCCGGCCAGCGCGTCGACCACGTGAGACGACACCGTGCCGGCGATTGCGGCCACCTCCTCGTCCGCACCGCGGTGCCAGGTGACGAAGGCGGGCACGGTCAGTGCGACCAGGAGAGGGAGTCCGAGCGCCAGTGCGGCCCATGGCAGGATGACGCCGACGGCGACCGTGCCGATGACCGCGGCCCCGACTGCGATCGCCACCGGGAGCAGCGTGCGCAGGTAGAGGTCCTGGAGTGCATCCACGTCGTCGATGGCGCGCGCCAGCAGGTCGCCGCTGCGCCACCCCGCGAGAGCGGCGGGCACCCGGGGTGCGAGGCAGTCGTAGAGCCACAGGCGCCACCGCGTCACGCACGCAACGCGGCATCGTGGCCGACGAGCCGTTCCGCATAGCGCAGGGGACCCCGCAGGAAGGCCAGCACCTCGACCGCGGCCAGGATGCCCACCAGGGCCGAGAGGCCAGGCCGCACGCGGCGCGGCCGACCACGTAGCCCGAGCCGGCCAACAGGCCGATGGTCGCCGCCGCCGCGGCGAGACCCAGCAGCCCGGCCAGCGCCAGCCGCCCGTAGGGCGTGCCGGGCTCGGACAGCATGCGTCGCAGCGGACCCGGCGACGCCGGCGCCCGGCTCATGACGAGACCCCCAGCGCGAGGTGGGCCGGCACCGGGAGCACGACGACCGCGTCGAAGTGGGGGAGGAGGACCGGCTCGTGCGCGGCCACGATCACGGTGCGTCCGGCGAGCCAGGGCTCTATCGCGGGGGCGAGGCGGCTCACGGTCGGCGGGTCGAGGGCGGCCGTGGGCTCGTCGAACAACAGCACCGGTGCGGGCCGGAGCAGGGCTCGGGCCAGCGCCACCCGCTGGCGCTCGCCGGAGCTGAGGGTCAGCCCCTCGTGGCCGACGAGGGTCTGGAGCCCCGCCGGCAGGTTGGTCAGCAGGTCGGTCAGCCCGACGGCGCCGAGCACCCGCTGCAGGTCGTCGTCGACCGCATCGGGTGCGCCGAGGCGCAGGTTCTCGGCCAGGGTCGCGTTGAAGAGGTGGGGCCGCTGGGGCAGCCACGAGAAGTGCGCTCGCCACGCCGCGACCGGCTCGCTCTCGCTGGGCCGCCCGTCGAAGGTCATGATGCCCGCATCGGGCTCGACGAAGCGCAGCAGCGCGGCGAGGACCGTCGACTTCCCCGCCCCCGAGGGACCGGTCAGCGCCACGCGCGTCCCGGCCGGGGCGCGCAGGGTGACGTCAGTCAGCGCGGCGCCGGCGCGGTGCTCGTAGCGCACCCCGAGCCCGACGAGAGTCAACCCGCCGTCGCCGGCGATGTCCGTCCTGCCGCGTTCGGGTGGGCGCGCCGTCGCCGGAGGTCCCGGCGTCTGGAGCACTTCGACCACGCGCGCCGCCGCGGCCTGGCCCTCGGTGCTGGCATGGAACTCGGCCCCGGCGCGGCGCAGCGGAATGAAGATCTCGGGGGCCACCAGGAGGACCGCCATGGCAGTCTGCAGGTCGAGCTCGCCCCACAGCAGGCGCAGCCCGAGCACCATGGCCACGAGGCCGACCCCGAAGCCGGCGATCATGTCCATGGAGAGCGCGGACAAGAACGCGACGCGCAGCGTGCGCATGGTGGCGGTGCGCACGCCCTCGGTGGCCGCCTCGACCTCTCGGCGACCCTGTGCCTCGCGGCCGAAGGCGCGCAGCGTGGGCAACCCCTCAATGAGTTGCAGCACGCGGCCGGCCAACGAGCCGAGCCGGCGCCATTGGCGTGCCGACCGCTTGGTCGCCTCCCGACCGAATCCGATCATGGTGACCGGCACCGCCAACACCAGCGCGATGACCACTGCGAACGACAACCAGTCCTGGAAGCCGATCCAGATCAGGAGAATCACAGGGATCGTCGCCGCCGCGGCGGCCTGAGGGAGGTAGCGCGAGTAGTACGTGTGGAGGGAGCGCAGTCCCCGGGTGGCCGTCAGCGAAAGCTCGCCCGGGCGCTCCCCGCCGAGCCAACCCGGTCCCAGCACCAATGCGTGCTCCAGGAGCTCCCGGCGGAGCGTCGCCACCACGCGGTCGGCGGCGCGCAGGCCCGAGAGATCAGCGACGCTGTGCAGCGCGGCGCGGGCGAGGATCGCCACGCCCAGCACGACGATGGCCGGGACCACGGTGCGGAGCGCGGCGTGGTGCAGCAGTGAACGTTCGACGACGGACGCCAGCGCGACGGCCTGGACCACGATCGCCGCCGCGCTCGCCGCGGCAAGGAGCACCGCGACCGCGCCGACTCGCCGCAGCCCCGGGACGCGGGCGGCCAGGTCCGGGTCGACGAGGCGGGGCCGGCTCCGGACCGCGTCCGCGCTCATAGGCCGAACGTCGCGTCCCGCACCGAGACCGTGCGCCCGATCAGGCCTTCGTCCACCGCGAGCATGGCGGTCGCCGCATCGTCGGAGGTGGCCGCCGTGCGCGTCCCGTCCGGGAGGTCCGCCACGATGGCCGTCCGGACCGGATCGTATCCCTCGGTGCCGCCATAGGTGACGGTGAACGAGGCCACCGTGGCCGCGGTCGGCTGGCGGGGCGGGATCTCGACCACCGGTACCACCTCAGTGGCCGCGAGGCCCTCGGTCGCGAGGTCGGCGAGCAGCGGCGCGGTGCCCGCCGGCACCGGGCTGGCGGACCAGACCGCGAGCCCCGGCTTGGACAACATGCCCGAGACCGTCGTCAGGAGGCCCCGCGTCTCCGGCTCGTCGCGCAGGCGCCGCCCCAGACCGCACAGTGACTGCAGGACGAAATGGTTGAACGGCCCGCCGGCGAAGGCCATGCCGCCACCGAGGGTGGGGGTGCCGGCGGGGTCGAGCCCGAGCTCGCGCTGTTGCACCCGCACGGCAGCGGGGAAGCACGAGTACACCTCGGCGAACGGAAGTGCGCTGAGGGGCTGTCCCAGGTGGCGGGCTGCGGCGCGGCCCAGGACGCCCATGGCCGGCCACTCCTCCAGATGGCGTCGCGCCGTCAGCGTGACCGCCTGTGACGAGTGCAGGGCGACATGGGGGAACAGCCAGCGTTCGGGCGCGACGCCGGCTGACCGGGCGCGCCCAGCCGAGCAGATCAGCAGCGCGGAGGACTGGTTGACGGTCCACTGGCTGGAGTGCCACCGGTTGTAAGGGAAGGCGAGCGGCCGGTTGTGCGGTCCGGCGACAGCAAGGTCCGATTCGTCGCGGGCCTGCGGGAATGCCGCCTCGGGATTGTGCACCGCCACGGCGTTGAAACGCGCCCACAGCGCAGCCACGTCCACGCGTTGCCGTTCCGGCGAGAGGTGCAGGGTGTGCGCGAGCGCGTTCTCAATGAGCGCGTACTGCTGCACCGGCGGCCAGACCATGCCGGCGGTGATCTCGACGGGGGCGACGAAGTCCGGTGGCCGGGTGAGCACGTCGTCGGGTGGCCGGTCCTGGTCGTCGGTTTCGACACCCCCGTCGCGCTCCCACGCCCGCGCCTCGCCACCCACGACGACGACCGAATCGACCTGTCCGGCCGCCACAGCCGCCAACGCGTAATTGATGACCTCCTGCTGCGACACTCCTATTTGGCACAGGAGCGTCCGCGCTCGGGCGGCGCCGATGCGCCGTGCCACCGTGCGGGCGGGGTCGGTGAGCGACCAGCTGCCCTGCGGCACCACGATGCAGTCGAGGTCGGTCAGGAGTCCCGATGCGCCGGCGTCGTCGGCGGCGGCCACGACTGCCTCCGTCATGAGATCGACCACGGGCGCCGGCTCGTGGGCGACGCCGAGCCCGACCAGGACGGGCAGGCGCGGGTCGAGGGAACGCATCGGTCCGGCCACGACGGCCGATGCTACGGTCCCGCCATGGCCAAGGGCGAAGCGGGCAGGTGGGAGGCGGAACTCAAGGATTTCGCCAAGGAATCCTTCGAGGCCGACGGCAAACGGCGCGACATCTTCCGGATCGGGAGCGGGCCGGCGGTCATCGTCATCAGCGAGATGCCGGGACTCACGCCCCTCGTCGCCCAGTTCGGGCGGCGGGTGGCGGCCGCCGGCTGTACCGCGGTGCTGCCGGTACTCTTCGGCGACCCGGGGCGCCCCGCCACAGTCGGCTACACGCTGCAGTCGCTGGGGCCCGCGTGCGTTTCCCGCGAGTTCTCGGCCTTCGCCCTGAAGCGGACGAGCCCGATCACGGGGTGGCTCCGCAAGCTGGCCGCGGCCGAGTACGAGCGCTGTGGGGGTCCCGGTGTCGGCGTGGTGGGCATGTGCTTCACGGGCGGCTTCGCACTCGGGATGATGGTCGACGACATCGTGCTGGCACCGGTGCTGAGCCAACCCTCGCAGCCTTTCCCCATCTCCAAGAAGTTCAAGGCGGACATCGGGATCTCGGACGGCGACCTGGCCCGGGTCAAGGAGCGGACCGCGGCCGGTGCCTGCGTGCTCGGGTTGCGCTTCACCAACGACCCGTTCTGCTTCGAGGCGCGCTTCGAGACGCTGCGCCGTGAGCTGGGCGACGCGTTCATCGCCGTGGAGATCGACTCGGCACCGGGCAACCCGTACGGGCATCCGAAGCAGGCGCACTCCGTCCTGACCGAGCACCTCGTCGACGAGGAGGGCACCCCCACGCGCGCTGCCCTCGACCAGACACTCGCCTTCTTC
Organism: uncultured Acidimicrobiaceae bacterium; assembly: GCA_963843365.1. Taxonomy (GTDB): domain Bacteria; phylum Actinomycetota; class Acidimicrobiia; order Acidimicrobiales; family RAAP-2; genus Bog-473. The sequence continues at coordinate 197,376 of CAWJKG010000003.1, forward strand.
CGCGAGAAGCTGGGCGTCGGTGCAGGCCCGGGCCCGCGGCCCGAGAGCCTGGTTCCGTAGCCCTCAGGTCAGGACGGCGACTGCAGGATCTCCTCGCACACACGCTCGCCCGAGCGCACGGCGCCGTCCATGGCCCCGTAGGAAGTCGACGCCGTCTCCGTGCCGGCCCAGTGCAGCCGCCCGACGGGTTCGCGCAGGCGGCGGCCGTACTGGGTGAGCACGCCGGTGGGGAAGTGGCCCATGGAGCAGCCCCGGGTCCAGGCCTCCTCCGCCCAGTTCTGCTCGAGGACCTCGACGGGAGAGGCCGCCCGTGGTCCGAGTCGCAAAGTGAGCATGCGGACGAACGCGTCGCGGCGGGCGCTCTCCTCGAGTGCGGCCAGGGCGCGTGCGCGCGGCCCCGCCGAGTAGCCGGCGATGACGCCCTGGCCGTGATCGGGTTGGCAGGTGTCGAGCGTGACCTCGATGTCGTCGTCGGTGGCCACGGTGGCCCCGGAGATCCCGTCGCGCCGCCAGAAGGGCTCGTCATAGAGCGCGACCATCTTCAATTCGGTCCCGGCCGGAACCTGGTGGATCAGCAGAGCGTGGTCGGCCGGCAGCACGGGGTCGAACCTGATGCCGGCGGCCAAGGCCCGCGGGAGCGCCAGCACCACGCGCCGAGCCGCCACCACGCACCGCGCCGCGTGCACCGTCACCCCGTCCCCCCTCATCTCCACGGCGGTCACGGGCGATTCCAGCACGACCGCCCCGCCGAGCTCGGCCGCCATGGACCTCGGGATGCGGTCGGCGCCGCCCTCGAATTGCGAGTCCTGGTACCCGCCGGCGATGTTCATCAGCGACTCGATCCCACCGGCCGACCGAGTGAGGAAGAGCCAGTTGAGGAGCGAGACCTCGGAGAGGTCGCAGGCGAAGCAGGCGCGCACCGTCGCCTCGACCAGGTCGCGGGCGAGCCTCGTCGGCACGCGGGCGGCACTGAGCCAGGACCGCACGGACTGCGCATCCCATTCGGCCGCCCTGGGCGCGTCCCACGGCGCGTCGACGGGCACCTTCTTGGCCATGGCGTTCAGCCGGGCGATGGCCTGACCCGCGCTGAGGAGGGCCACCGGGCTGATGCGGGGGATGTCGCCGCGGTAGCGCCGCACCTTGCCGCCCGTGGCCAGCACGTTGTCACCGTCGACAAACGTCTTGAACGTCCGGACGCCCATCTCCTTGGCCAGGGCGCGCATCCGGTCGTGGTGCGGACCGACGAAGCAGCCCCCCATGTCGACCGGCACCCCGGCGCGGCTGGTCTTCGTCCAGACCCGCCCGCCCACGCGGTCCCTCGCTTCGAGAACCGCCACCGAACGTCCCGCCTGGCTCAGGCGCCGGGCTGCGGTGAGTCCGGCCAGCCCGGCCCCGACGACGCAGACGTCGGCTTCCCGGGTGCTCGGGGTGCTCGTCTCGGTCCCGACGGTCATGGCCCCTCCTCGGTCCTTCTGAAGGTAACATGCGTGCGGCCCGCATGTAAATGGCCGGGGAAGAGGCGAGGGATGAGCGGCACGGAAGTCGTGAGGAGGCCGCGGGAGACCCAGGTCGCCCGGTCCGCCCGCACCCGGGGCGCTCTGCTCGCGGCGGCGCGTGGACTCTTCGCCGAGAAGGGCTTCGCCGCCACCGGCCGCGACGAGATCGCGGAGAGGGCCGGCGTGACGCGTGGTGCTCTGTATCACCACTTCGCTTCCAAGACCGACCTGGCGGCCACCGTGGTGGAGCAGCTCGAGGGTGAGTTGGTGGGCCTCGTCGTCGCCGCCGCCCGCGAGGGTTCCGGTGTGCGGGACCAGCTGCGCCGCGGCTGCCGTGCCTACATGGATGCCTGTGCCGATCCCACGATGGCGCGCATCCTCGCCGACGCCCCGGCGGTGCTGGGGATCGAGGCGTGCCGGGCGCTTGACGCGGTGGCCTGCGCGCCACTTCTGGCGGAGGTTTTCGCCCGGGCGGGAGAGGAGGGCGTCGCCGTTCCGGGCGATCCGGAGGTGGCCGCCGCCCTGCTGCTGGGCTTCCTCAACGAGGCGGCCGGCCTCGTTGCCGCCGCACCGGACGATGCGGATCTGCGCCGACGGGTCAGCGGCACGGTGGACGAATTCCTCGCCCGGCTCTTCGGCTGAGCAGGCGGAGGCGTCCCCGGGGGTCAGCCCGTCGTCGTCGCACGCCCAGCCCCGATCTCCTGTGCGATCTGCGTGACGTCGGCGCGGCCCTTGGCCAGGGCGCGCTCGGCCGCCTGACTCGACGTTCTCGAGGCGGCCAGCAGGGCGTGGTCGGCATTCCACTGTGCTGGCGTGAAGGCGAGCACAGTGGCAGCCAGATCGGCCGAGGCACTCGTCGCGCTGGTGATCTGGCCATTGAGGTCGTCGATCAGGGGCTGCAGTGCGGCTTGGTTCTCTGGCGTCACCCGAGCTTGCGCCTTCGCGGCCACCGCCGTGAGATGGGGGATGACCGTCGTCGTGGCGCGGTCGGCGTCCGCGGCCATGCGCGCCGCCGGGAGCACGAGGACGTAGACGCGGTAGTCACGGAAGATCGTCCCGAAGTCGTGGGCCGCCTGCCGCACCGTGGCGTCGCCCTGAATGGTCGTGTTGAGTTGCTGCAGCGGCGAGATGTCGGTGCCGAGGTAGCTGGTCAGACCCGCCTCGCTCGCACCGAGTCCCGTGCTGGCGCGCACCTTGGCGATCGCGGCGTTGAGATCGTTCACCCGATCGCCGATCTCGGTGTTCGCTGTTGCCTTGATGCCCGAGAGGCTCGTGGGGCGGGTGCTGCTCGTCGGGGCGGCGGTGGCGTCGGCGCCCGCCGCGTTGCCGAGCGTGATCCCCAGGGCCAACAGGACGGCGCCGGCGCGGATGCAGCGGATGGTCAGGTGCGACATGCGGACTCCTCTCGCCCGTGCCCCAGGTGTCGCGGGAAGCGGTCCAGTCCATGGTGCGCGCCCATGGTGAACCCGGTGTTGGCCAATCGTGAGGGTTCTGTAAGGGAATCCCTCATTGGGGCAATTCCGGGTGCGGGAAATGGGAGGCTAGGTCCGTGAGCGCGGAGAGCGGGACGGTGGTGGTGGTCGAGGACGATCCGCACATCGCGGATCTGGTTGACCTCTATCTCCGGCGGGAAGGCTTCCGGGTGCTCCTGGCCGGCGATGGCGAAAGAGGCCTTGAGATGCTGTCACGGGAGGATGCGTGCATCGTCATCCTCGACGTCGGCCTCCCTGGCGCTCGCGACGGCTTCGACGTGTGCCGCGAGATCCGCACCCGGAGCACGGTGCCCGTCCTCTTCCTCACGGCGCGCGACGACGAGGTGGATCGCATTCTGGGGTTGGAGCTGGGGGCGGACGACTATCTGGTCAAGCCGTTCTCGCCGCGCGAGCTTGTCGCCCGCGTTCGGGCCATCCTGCGTCGGACCAGGGAGGGCCCTGCGCCGCAGGACGTGATCACCCTGGGAGATCTCGAGGTTGACCTGCGCCGCCGGGAGGCGCGCCTTTCCGGTGAAGCCGTCGCGCTGACGACCCGCGAGTTCGACCTGCTCGCCTTCCTCGCCAACAACGTCGGACTCGCCTTGTCGCGCCAACAGCTTCTCGACGGAGTCTGGGGGACCGACTGGTACGGCGACGAGCGGACGGTCGACGTGCATGTGGCCCAGCTACGCAAGAAGCTCGGAACCGATCTCCCGCTGGCCACGGTCTGGGGCGTCGGCTACCGGTTCGGCTGACCGATGCGACGCCGCCTGATGCTGGTGATGGTGGGTCTGGTCGCCCTGGTGCTGGTCATCGCCGGGGCGGGCAGCCTGATCCTCACGCGCAAAGCCGCACGCAACCAGGCGCAGCAGCAGTTGGTCTCCGAGGTCAACTCCCTCACCTCTTCGCAGATCGGGTCGGAGTCCCTCCACGTACTGGCCGTCGTGCGCACAACGCTCAAGCTCGAGGACGCCGACGTGATCCAGATCACTCGGCGCGGCAACGTCGTCACGCCGCTGCCGGACGGGCTGACCGAACAGGACATCGACGTAAGTGCGGTGCAATCGGGGCAGACCACCTCGGGGCGCAACGGGAACACGGTGTACGCGGTGGCCCCCGTGACACTCTCCGAGCAGGAACTCACGCGGCTGCGGGAGCGTCGGCACGTGGCGTTCGAGGGCACGTTCGCCATTCTCCTCACCCGCGATGTCGGCGGTCTGGGACCGAGCTGGGGCTACTTCATCATCGCAGGGGGCGTAGCGTTGGTCGTGGCCGCCCTGGTGGCGTGGCAGATGTCGCGCCGCATGGCCCGGCCCCTCGAGGAGGCTGTGGCGGCCACCAGCCGCATCGCGGCGGGTGAACTGGCGAGCCGCGTCCCCGTGCGGCACGGCGACTACCCCGAGTTCGCCTCGCTGGCCGGCTCCATCAACGACATGGCGCAGAGTCTGGAGGACGGGCGCGCCCGGGAGCGCCAACTACTGCTGTCGGTCTCGCACGACTTGCGCACGCCCCTGACCTCAATCCGTGGATTCGCCGAGGCGATTCACGACGGGGCGACAGAGGACAGCGCACAGGCGGCCGACGTGATCATCGCCGAGTCGCGGCGGCTCGAACGGCTCGTGGGGGACCTGCTCGACCTGACCAAGCTCGAAGCCAGGCAGATGTCGATCGCGCTCCGCCCCACCGACGCGGCCGAGGTCGTCACGACGACAACGGAGGGGTTCCGTCCCGCGGCGGCAAGAAGCGGGCTCGCCATCGTGCTGCGGGTGCCGGGCTACGACGGCATGCCGCCCGTTCCCATGCCGGCACCGCCCGTCGTGGCCGACCCCGACCGGCTGGCGCAGCTGCTGGCGAACCTGCTGGAGAATGCCATGACCTTCGCGCGCTCCACCGTCACAGTGGGGCTGGCCTATGACCCGACATCAGGTTCGTGCAGCATCACCGTGGACGACGACGGTCCCGGCATTCTCGCCAGTGACCTGCAGCGCGTGTTCGAGCGGTTCTATCGCGCCGACCGGGGACCAAACCGCCTGATGGGATCGGGCCTGGGCCTCGCCATCGTGGCCGAGTTGGCCACGGCGATGGGTGGATCCGTGCGCGCCGAGTCACCGCAGCACGAAGACGGCGGTTCCCGATTCGTGGTCACCTTGCAGCAGTGGCAGTCCGCGTCGGCGCAGCCGACGGGCGTCTGACCAGACGGTCTCTCAGGGTTGCGTCTGTACCGGCGTCACGGGCGCCGGAGTCGTGGCCGTGCTGGCTCCGCCCGAAGGCGCCGTCCCGACGGGCCCGTTGGCGGGCGCCGGCACGGAGATGAGGTCCAGGGCGCGGTAGGTCGCGGCGTAGGAGCCCATGCCGACGAGCACGGTCAAGGCGCAGGCGCCGAGGATCTTGGCCCGGCGGTGCCGTTGCGGGGCCTGCGCGAAGGGGCGCGTCGCGACCGCCGGCACTTCGCCGAAGAGGCTCACCGTCGGGATGTCCACAGGGAATTGTCGGACGTTCCGAGGCCCACCTTGAGGGGCTCCGCCTGCATGTATGGCTCGTACCAGGGACAATTGCGGCTGCCGGACGATCGGCCCGGCGCTCCGCATGGACGGTCGCTCGCTGGGGTCGGCGCGGTCGTATGGCAAGCTTCCGGGCCGTTGGCGACGGGGACGGAGGGGCTGCGGGCATCGTGACAAGGTCAGGTGTGGGCGGATCGACTCGGGTCGTCGGGCGGTGACGAGCGTGCTCGGCGACGCCGACCAGGAGCAGTGGGAGCAGGACGGCTGGTGCGTGGTGCGCAACCTGCTGCCGTCCGAGACGATCACCGCCGCCCGCGAGATTCTGCCCGGTTTGTTCCCGACGGCCGAGGAGTTCGCCGACGGCACGGATCCGGCGCGCAACGAGCCCTTCCGGATCGATTCGCACCGTGTAATGCCGCGGTTCCCCTTCGATGACGCCGTCCTCAACGACATCGTCGTGCACGACCTGATCATTGACCTCGCCGAGCAGCTCCTGGGCCTCGGCGATCTCCGTCTCTACCAGGCGATGCTGAGCGCCAAGTACGGGGAGGGTGCGCTGAGCGACGAACAACTGCTCCACGTCGACTACGGGAACCACACCCTCGTCGTGCCCCGCCACGAGCCCGGCTACCAACAGCTGGAGCTCTTCGTCTACTTGAGCGATGTCACCGAAGACACGGGGGCGACTCGCATGGTCTCCCGCCGGCTGACTCCCGACCTGCCGGTGGAGCGGACCTATCTGAGCCCGGCGGAGTACGCCGGCCTGTACGAAGCCGAGGTTCCCGCCTCGGGGCCGGCGGGATCGATCCTGGCCTACCGTCCCGACGTCTACCACCGCGGCGTGCGCATGAGGGCGCCCCGGACGGCGCGCTTCATGCTGCACGTCTCGTACAAGCCGGCCGCGACGGACTGGCTGGGGTCCCACGCGTTGCCCAATGCCGGCGAGGACCTCTCGTGGTATCAGTTCGTGCAGCGTGCGAGCGAGCGCCAGCTCACCGTCCTCGGGTTCCCGGCACCCGGGCATCCCTACTGGACGGCACAGACCCTGGACGGTGTGGCCGCCCGCTATCCCATGCTCGACCTCGCGCCCTGGCGCGCCAAGGTGTCCCGTCCCGCCGACGGGTGAGCGCCATGACCGACGACCCATGGTGGAAGGCCGGGGTCCTTTACCAGATCTACCCGCGCTCCTTCGCCGACAGCAACGCGGACGGTGTCGGCGATATTCCGGGCATCATCGGGCATCTCGATCACCTGGCCTGGCTCGGTGTCGACGGGATCTGGTTGTCGCCGGTCACGATGTCGCCCAACGCCGACTGGGGCTACGACGTCTCCGACTTCTGCGCCGTCGCGCCCGAGTTCGGCACCCTGGAGGACTTCGATCGCCTGGTGACCGAGGCGTCCGGTCGGGGCATCCACATCCTGATGGACATCGTGCCCAACCACACCAGCGAGAACCATCCCTGGTTCGTGGACAGCCGATCCTCGCGCACCGCGGCGCGGCGGGACTGGTACGTCTGGGCCGACGGCAAGGCGGATGGGGAGCCGCCGAACAATTGGGTGAGCAGTTTCGGCGGGTCGGGATGGACGCTCGACGGCACCACGGGCCAGTACTACTTCCACAACCACCTCCAGGAGCAGCCGGATCTGAACTGGTGGAACGAAGACGTGCGCGCCACGTTCGACGACATCTTCCGCTTCTGGTCCGACCGGGGGGTGGCGGGGTTCCGCATCGACGTGTGCAACGTGATCATCAAAGACGCGCTGCTCCGCGACAACCCTCCGGCGACGGAAGACGACGACTTCGAGACACAGATGTTCGGCCAGCGCAGCGTGTACAACGCCAACCGCCCCGAAGTCCACGAGGTGATCAGGCGCTGGCGGAGGCTGGCAGACGGCTATGAGGAACCGAGGCTCTTGATCGGTGAGACGCCCGTCCCGGTGGACAAGCTGGCGGAGTTCTACGGTGACGGTTCGGACGAGCTCGGGCTCGCCTTCAATTTCAACTTCATCAGCGCGCCCTTCGAGGCGCCGTCCATGCGGGCCGTCGTGGAGGAGACCGAGGCCGCGTTGCCGCAGGGTGCATGGCCGGCATGGACTGGCTCCAACCACGACATGTTCCGCTTCCCCACTCGCTGGGCCGGGGACGATCCCGCCAAGGTACGACTGGCGCTCCTCATGTTGCTCAGCCTCCGCGGTACCCCGGTCCTCTACCAAGGGGACGAAATCGGCATGGCCAACGTGCAGCTCGCCCCGGAGGACCTGCGCGATCCTCTTGGTGTGCGCTTCTACCCCTACTACGAGGGCCGCGACGCCGGCCGCACGCCCATGCAGTGGAGCGACCGCCCCGGGGGCGGATTCACCGACGGCGCGCGGCCGTGGCTGCCACTCGGTGACCTGGCCCAGGCAAACGTGGCGGCGCAGCGGCAGGATCCGAACTCGCTCCTCACGCTCTGCCGCGATGTCATCGTGTTTCGGCGAGGCCACCCCGGGTTCAGCCTCGGCGCCACGTCGTCGCTGGACACCCCGCAGCAGGCGTGGGCCTGGTCGAGGGGGTCGAACCACACGGTGGCGCTCAACATGTCGCCCGAGGAGATCGTCTTGCCAGGACTCACCGGCACCATAGAGATCGGCACCGATCGCGCCCGCGATCTCGAGACCGTCGGGGGTGACCTCCGGTTGGCTCCCTATGACGGGGTGATCCTGGCGCGGCCCTAGGGTCGCACCGGACCGACAGGACAACGGAGGGAAGATCGGCATGGGACGTCTCACGGACAAGGTCGCGATCGTGACAGGCGGTGGTGGAGGTATCGGCGGGGCCACCGCGCGGGCGCTCGCACGCGAGGATGCCTCGGTCCTGGTGGTCGACATCGACCAGTCCGCCGCCGAACGGGTCTCGGAGGGGATCACTGGGAGCGGAGGACAGCGCCCTGGCTTTTCAGGCCGATCTGTCCGACGAGGACCAGGTCGTGGCCACCGTGGCGGCCGCCGCGTCGCACTTCGGTGGCCTGCACGTGTTGCACAACAACGCGGCGCTCACCGACTCGGACTTCCTCACCCGCGACACCGCGGTGACCGACCTGTCCCTCGAGGTGTGGCAGCGAACTCTGGAGGTCAATCTCCAGAGCCAGATGCTGACGTGCAAGCACGCGGTCCCAGAGATGGTGCACGCCGGGGGAGGCTCCATCATCAACATGTCATCCGGTGCATCACTCAAGGGGGATCGCACCCGGACGGCGTACGGCGTCTCCAAGGCCGGGGTGAACGCGCTGTCGATGTACGTGGCGACGAGCCACGGGAAGCAGGGCATCCGGGTGAACACCATCCTCCCCGGTCTCATCATCACGGACGCCGTGAGGGCGCATCTGGAGGAGAAGATGGTGGAGAACCTCGGCAGGGCCGTGCTGACGCGCTCGGTGGGTCAGCCCGAGGACATCGCCGATGTGGTGGTCTTCCTCGCCTCAGACGAGTCCCGTTACATCACGGGGCAGATGATCGCCGTGGACGGCGGAATGGGAGCCCACGTCGGGCTCGGTGACGGTTGAGTCAGCGGCGGAGCCGACGAGTCAAGACGAGGGGCCCAGGACGTACTCGCCGCTCTCCGCGTGGTGGTACCAGCCGCTCGCGGCCTGCGTCCCGCCGTCGACGTGGATCGTCTGGCCCGTGATGTAGCTCGACATCTCGCTGGCCAGGAAGATGGCGGCACCCGCCATCTCGTCCACGTGCCCGGCCCTGCCCATGGGCACGGTGAGGCCGAAGCGACCGTTGGTGTCCGGTGCGATGGCTGCGATGCCCTCGGTCATGGTGATGTCGGGCGCCAGCGCGTTGACCCGGATGCCGTAGGGGGCCAGCTCCAGGGCTGCCGTCTTGGTGTAGTTGATGACGCCGGCCTTCGCCGCGGCGTAGGCGGCATAGCCCGGGGCGGCGCGCACGCCCTCAATGGACGTCACGCTCATGATGCTGCCGCCGATCTTGCGCTCGACCATCACGCGGGCCACCCGTTGTGTGCACAGGATCACGTGCTTCAGGTTGGCGCGGTAGAGCGCGTCCCAGCCGTTCTCCGTCGTCTCGAGCAGCGGCGACGAGAACACCCCGCCTGCGTTGTTGACGAGGATGCTGACCGGGCCGAGCTCGGTGACCGTCTGCGCGAGGGCGCGGTCGACCTCGGCTGAGTCGCGGACGTCTGTCGGGATCGACAGGCCACTGACCTCCGCCGCCGCGGCGGCACACGTCTCGGGGTTCTTCTCCCAGATCGCCACCTTCGCACCGAAGGCGGCGAACCCGTTGGCGATGCCTCTGCCGATACCGGAGCCGCCACCACTAACGACTGCGACGCGGTCTGTCAAGAGCACTGCGGTGGGATCGAGGGGCACAGGGCGACGTTACAGTAGGCACGACACCACAGGAACGAGATCGCCCGGGGACAGGCCCGGGGGAGGACGGGGGTTTCCATGCCGAGGATCGAACCGATTCCGTTTGAGGAGATGACGCCGGAGGTTCGCAGCATCATCGAGGAGGGGGTGGCCGCGGGGACGTACGCCACACCGATACCGCTGCAGATCTTCGCCTACAAAACGTCGCAGATCATGATGGTCAACATGGCGCGGCAGGGGTATGGGAAGAATACCCTGCTCGGCGGGCGCATCACGGAGCTGCTGCGCATCCGCAGTGCCCAGCTCGGTGAGTGCCAGCCCTGCAGCCAGTCGAGGAAGCACGACTCGATCTCGGACGAGGACGTCGCGTGCCTCATCGCGCCCGGCCACGGCGGCGACCTGACCGAGCAGGAGCGCCTGGCGGTGGAGTTCCTGGACCTCCTGTCGGCCGACCACCACGCCATAGACGACGAGACCTACCGCAAGCTGGGCGAGCACTTCACGTCGGCCCAGATCGTCGAGTTGGGGTTCGCTTGTGCCAATGCCATGGGGTTGCACCGCTTCCTCCACACCCTGGACCTGTACGGGACGGGTGAGCCCGTGATCCCCTACAGCCCGGACCAGGTCGACAGCGCCAAGCCGGACGAATCGCTGCTGCAGGAAACGGCATGAGCCAGACGGTCCTGGTGACCGGCGCCACCGGCCTGGCTGGCGCCAACATCTGCAAGCTCCTCACCGATCGGGGAGACCACGTCCGAGCGCTGGCCCGGGAGACGGCGGACACGGCGCCGCTGGCTGCCTTCGGGGTCGAGATCGTGACGGGTGACGTCACCGACGCCGACGCCGTCCTGCGCGCGGCTCGTGGGGCGGATTCCGCCATCCACTGTGCGGCGCTGCTCGGTGGGGCCAGCCAGAACCTGGCCGACTTCGAGGCCGTCAACATCAACGGGACCAAGAACGTCCTGGACGCTGCCGAGGCCGTCGATCTGGGTCGAGTGGTGGCTGTGAGCACCGGCACCTTCTTCGACACTGCGGGAGGGCTCGACCGCGAGGACGCCCCGGTGACCAAAGAGCCGAGCTCGGATCCCTACACCATCACAAAAATGGCAGCCTTTCTCGATGCCATGGCGCGGGCCGAGAAGGGTCGAGATGTGGTGAGCACGCACCCCGGGGCCATCTTCGGGCCGTCTCCCGTGGTGAGCAATGCCCTGGGGACGACGAGCTTCAACCGTGTGCTGCTCTCCGCCGCCCGCGGGCGCATCGAGCGCTACCTGAAGTTTCCGGTCAGTTGGGTCTACGGCGAGGACATCGCCCGGGGCTGCATCCTGGCGCTCGACAAGGGCGTCTCCGGTGAGCGCTACATGCTCGACGGCCGGCCTGAGGACGTGGTCAGCATCGCCAACGCGTGCAACCGCATGGGCCAGCTGGCGGGTGTCGACCACGAGGTGGTCGACATCGAGCCCTCGGACGATCCTGAGCTGGCCAAAGTGTTCGGGCCGACCCTGGTCGCCATCGCGGAGAAAGCGGCGAAGGCGCGACCGGACCGGCGCAAGCTGGAGGACTCGAAGACGTACAAGCGACTGGGCTACAGCCCGATCAGTCTCGATGAGGGTCTGGCCTCGACGCTGGACTGGTTCCGCGCCGTCGGTAAGGTCGACAGCCGCTGACTCGCTCGAAGGGCGTCGGCTGTCCTTCGAGCGGATCATCACGACGGAGCAGCTCGCGTGGCTCTTGCATTCCTGTCTGACCGAGCTCAAGCGGGGTCCCGCGAAGCCGCCACGTCCACGGGACTCGTGCACGAACAGGTCCGCATCCTCGGACGCATGGATCGAGAAGTCCCACTGCGGCTTGGTTTTCCGCTGGAAGCAGGTGATTCTTCCGTCGTGGTACTCCGGCTGAGATTTCGTCCCGCTCACCGCCGTTTCGGTCACTGCTGCAGTGTGTTCGCATCGGCAGGTGACATTCAACGAATTGTGTGTCAGAGAGGCGATCGGCGAATGAATTCCTCGTGGCATGAGTCCACCGAGGTCAGTTTCGCTCTTGCGGATGGCTGGCTGTGCCGAGTGGCCACGGCGTCGAATCGCCCTCATCGCTCCACTCGGGGGAGCCTTGAACGAAGAGGTGGAACGAACCGATAAGTTGGCGCGAGCCGGGTCACGTACGACCGCTCACGTCAGTCACGAGTCGTGGCGGCACGTGGCCCGGAGCTGGCTTTGCCAATGTCCCGTCGGAGCGAGAGCGGTGCTACGCCCCGGCAACCTGGCCGGAGCGCCACGACGGACCGGCCGAGGGCGATCCCAGATCAGAGCTTGGGCCAGCAACGACCTTTTCCACCTTCAGATTCGTCGGAATCCCTGCAGCGATGTCCACGCTCTCTTCGATGCGGTTCCTTCTTGCGCGACTCGCAAGCCACAAAGCAAGGTACTTGTAGCACTCGCTTCGTTCTGCTGATGTGAGCGGTGCCCGACGGATAGCCCTCACGTACCCCCAGAGATACTCGGCATAGAGCCGGGCCTTCGGGTGCCGTATCGGATCCGCCCGCCGAGGATCCATGTTCGCGCAACGGGAGCGCATTGTTGTGCACGCACGCTCGGCTTGCTGTGGGTGGTCTCGACGGAAGTAGAGCCACTCCGGAATTTGGATAAATGGCCCGTGCAGGCAAAGCGCAGCTACGACCGGATGTTCTGCATGGTGGTAGCTGTCCTGAGGCAGGACGCGTCGGAGTATGTTCGTCCGGATGACCGCGTAGATGTCGTCGCCACCGCTTCCGGAGAGATAGCTGCGAAACCGCTCGGGGGCTGTGGCTGCATCAGTTGCGAGCGGATACCGCGGCGCAGCGAAGACAACGTCTGCCTCGTCAATGGACGCAGACCAGGAGTGGGCAAGAACAGACCCTGGGTGCTCATCGAGCGTTTCCACACAACGGCCGAGAAGGTCTCTGGCATAGAGGTCGTCATAGGATGCCCACTTGAAAAACTCTCCACGGGCCACCTCGACGACATAGTTGTGATTCGGCGACGATCCGATGTTGCATGGCTGGCGGTGATACCGAATCCGTGGATCGCGGCTTTCATAGTCTCGGCAGATCTCCGAGGTCTCGTCACTTGAGGCGTTGTCAGAAATGATCAGCTCGAAGTCCTCATAACTCTGTCCGAGCAGCGCGTCGAGGGATTTCATCAGATATCGATCCCCGTTGTAGACGGGAAGCCCGATACTCAACCGAGGTGCCGAGCTCATTGAGGCCATCCCATGTGTAACGGTCCGAACATGCCGGAGCAGTTGCCGATCGGGCTTGCCTGTGCAGTGTCTGTACGACAGTAGTATCCGACTGCCGGGACAGGCGGGGGCGAAACGCTGCCGGTCATTGTCATATGCCTTTTGGTCGATTTGCAGCTCCAACCAGAGCCGGTGAGTAAGAAGGAGGAGCCCCCAGCGGTGATACGTGCTGTCGTTGAGGCCGTCATCGGAGGGCGACTATGGCAGCTTCAAGGGAGAGGGCATCTCGGTCGCGCGGAGACAGGATGCCAACGGAGATAGGCCACGGAATGGCCAATTCTGGAGCGTCGAATCGAATGGCAACGTCTTCTGCGGGATCGTGAGGCCGGTCGATACGATAGGAAACATCGGCAGTATCTGTCAGTGCCTGAAATCCATGGGCGCATCCCCTGGGAATGTAGAGGGACACTTGGCTGTCGCCCTCCAATTCGAAACTCTGCCAGTTCCGGTATGTTGGCGAGTCTCGGCGTAGGTCCACGACCACGTCGTAGACCGCTCCAGCCGAGCACCGCACAAGCTTTGTCTCTCCCGCCCCGCTTCGGACGTGCAGGCCGCGCACCACACCGCGGACGGACCGGGAGATACTGTCTTGAGCAAAACCGTTCGGATCTATTCCGGCGGAGCGCGCGATGGCAGCATCGAAGGTGCGGCAAAAGAATCCTCGTTCGTCGACGATGGGGCTGGGCTCGAACAAGAGTACGTCCTCGATGTTGTCTGCTGGCCGAACGTTCACGTGCTCTGCCCATCTGCCGCCGTAGGACGATCGTGCGCGTCCCGGGTCACTGTCATAGTGCTGCGCTCTGCGCGACCGTGGACGACGCGATGTCTCGAGAGTCCTGGGATGCATCACCGGAAGTCATCAGGATGGCCAGGTCCTCGAACTGGCTCTCTGCTTCGCGCTGCCTGCACCGCAGGTGTCTCCGGAGGATCGTTTTCACTTCGTTCGATCGACTGTTCAACTCGACAAACCGCTCTATCAAATCGAGCGCACTCACCGATCGAGCCGAGAGGGCGAACTCCGGCACGCCCATATCGCTCATCAGAAGGTCGTGCTTCAACGAATACCCCACCGAGATCGTCGGCTTCGACAGTCGCAAACCCGAGATGACGTTGTGGTAACGGGTTCCGATCACGAACCCGACCGGCCCGATCTCTTCGAAGAGTTCACCTAATGACGAAACAGGGTGTGTGGCGATCACTCCGGGCGGCAGCGATGGTCGACGCACTCCTATTTCCGACATGACCGAAGCGATAGCGGAATAGTCCTTCGAGTCGTCTCCGGAGAGCATCCGAACTCTGTAGCCATGGTCCACCAACCAGCAAATGAACTGCGTCATTGCGTCGATGTAGTCCCGATAGAGCTTCCGACCGTCGCGTCGGCCGTCTCCGGCGCCAAAGTATGACATGACCCCGACTCCGACCAGCCTTGGATCGTCGCCTGTCGGTTGGGGCGAGGGCAACGAAAAGGCGAGGTCGGTGTAGACGGGGTCGTGCCTCGCGAAGCTGCCCGCCTGCTGCATGACATCCCAGGACACTCTGTCTCGGTAGGACCGGTAATGGGCGAGGTGTGCCGCTCCGTTCCGTAACCAGCGGGTCGGTCGTGGCTTGATGGTGCTGGCGCCAACCGAGAGCAGCGCAACTTTGGTGCGCGAGAGCCTTCCCGATGCGGACAGCAAGAACATGGCATAGGGCACTCCAGTGGCTCGCATGGGGAGCGAGTTCTCGAGTACGCCTGCGCCAGCAATGACGACAAGATCATGGCGCCTTACCCAAGAGAATGTTCGCCAGACGTCGAGGAACTTTCCTAGGGCCCAGAAGGCCCGTGCGCCCAGGCGGGTCGAGCGAGTCTCACGCATGGTGGACCAGTTGAGGGGAATCGCGGAAACGCCGTATTGCGCTCTCATCCGATCCGGACCCATACACATTGCGTCGACTATGGCGTGTGGATAGCTCGCGCGGACACGGGTGAGGACGGCCTCGAAGGACCCGTCGTTCCCGAGATTGCCGGATCCCAACAGACCGAAGAACCCTATCCTCGGCCCTTCTGCCGCCGGTTCGGGACTATCAAGTCCGAAGCGTTTGCGCATGGGTACCCCGACCCATGGTCAGGAGCTCAACGCCGCCGGCGTCACGCTGGGTTGGAGGCGCATCATGTCGTCGATGATGCCCGCTGACTGCAGCTCTTGGATTCGGCGAAGTCGAACATAGCTCGAAGAGACGAAGTCCTGATGGCTGAAGCCATGTTCGGAGTAGGCACTCACGAGTTCATCCACCCCCGCTGGCACACTCCAACGAAGCTGCAACTGCGGAAAGACCGTCGACAACTTCGAAAAGTCCACACGGTAGTTCCGCTGATCGGGTCCAGCCGCGCTGGCAAAACTAACCACGGAACCGGGGACGGCGGCGCGCACGAGTTCGGCAATGTCACGGACCTGCACGTTGTCTTCGGCCCGTCCCACGTTGAAGGCCTCATCATGGATCCGTTCCCGCGGAGATTCGAGCATGGCCAGGAAGGATCGACAGATGTCTTCGACGTGCACGAGCGGACGCCAGGGTGAGCCGTCGCTCTCCAGGCAAACCTCGCCGGTCGTCATGGCGACCGCAGTCAGGTTGTTCACGACGATATCGAGGCGTAGGCGAGGTGAGAATCCGTACGCCGTTGCATTGCGAAGATACGTAGGACTGAACGAATCATCAGCCAGCCGAGAGAGCTGTTGCTCGGCCATGGCTTTCGTCTCACCATAGGGTGTGACGGGGGAAAGAACAGCGTCCTCGGCTACCGCCTCTGAGCCCGCTGACCCGTACAGACTGCAAGAGGATGCAAACAGAAATCGCTCGACGCCCGCCTTCTTGGCGGCCTGACCAAGACGAACAGTGCCGTCTAGGTTGATCGAGTACGTCGCGGCGGGATTCAGGTGACCGACCGGGTCGTTTGACAGCGCAGCCAGACAGATGACCGCGTCGTAGCCGATACAGTGTCGAGGCTCGACGTTCCTGAGGTCGATCCTTGGGCGTGAACTGACGTCCTCTGGTGCTGGACCGAGATCACAGCCCTCATAGAGTCCGAGGTCGAGTCCGTCAACGGTGTGTCCGGCTGTACGCAGGAACGGGACGAGCACTGCCCCTATGTAGCCGCGATCTCCTGCAACAAGGACCTTCATGCCACCTCCGCGATCATCTCGAGGTCGAGCGAGTCGCCATTTGTCCGCTTCCATTGGAGCGCGGTCTCGCTTTCCTGATACCGCGTCAAGCGCGGCAAGCGCCAAAGACATGGAGAGGCTGCTATGCGATGCAGGGGTCGCGAGGGGGCGAAAATCGTCGCCATCCATTGTTGAGTTGTTGTGATTTCAGCCCAGTTCACAGCCGCTTCAGAGGTTCAGCTGGCGTGTGATCGCTCGGGAAGCTCTCTTGAGGGAGGTGCGAAGACCAACATGGATCCTGGCGGGGGGGCTCCGAAGAGTTTTGCGATCGTGTCCTCGTCAAAAGCCGCGTCATCGGCGACCCTCCGAAAATCGCGAATGGCAGTGCCAGTGCATGCGACGTCTACCAGTGAGGCACCTCGGCCTTTGTTTAGATCGGCCACATCGACGGTACGGAAGTCGACGCTGAACCGGGCTCCGCCCGATGTGTTCGGGATCGACGCATGGAGCTGGGCGCCAGAGAACAGCATGACAGCTCCAGGTGGCGGCACCAGAATGAGCTCGTGTGGCGGGGTGTATTCGAGCGCCGCCGGCCGGGCCTGCTCTTCAGTTGCGATCTGCGATGCGGTGTGCATGCGGGCGGCGTTGATTTGGTAGTAGTCGAACTGATTGGAACTATTTACGACGAAGCGATCGAAGGCTTCCGGGTCAAATCGCATCGCGTTGTCTTCGCGGACATTGAGGACGGGTAGCCACCAGTTGATTTGCTGGGCTGGTGCGCTGTACCAGACGTCGCGATGCCAAGGAAATGCGTAAGCGATACCGGTAGTCAAGTGACCAACGGGAAAAGAGGTGCGGGGCTTCGGGACGTCGTAGTGGGTGCCCTCTGCGCTGAACCCGGCATCTCGAATTACCTTGCGTACAAGCTCCTTCGATGTTGAAGAGTGAATGTACCGAGGTTTCCACGAGCCGAGACGTTGTGCCATGTGAGCCTTGTCGATGTGCTCATGCGCATGTTCCGGATCGTGGGGGTGAAAGAGGGCGGCAAGCTGCTCACGAGTGTGGTCGACCAACTCCGTGACTGAGGGCAATCCGGTGAGAATCACGAGGTGCCCCTCGTAAACATACTGTCGCAGCAGCGAATTCGGGACGTTGGGGTCGACGTACACGATCATGACGCCGAACCGTCCCCACTGCCGAGATCCGCGCGCACCATCCGGGGCGGCGCAGTGATCGACGGAGGATTCACGGCCGGATGACGGTTTTCGCGCAATGGAAGGCCTCTGAGTATGGTGTCCGACTCTCCATTCCTCGCAGCCGGGACAAACCGAGAAAGACTTCGTCGTCCCACCAATCGCGGCTGGCTTGCGACGGAAAACACTTGTGCAGCAGTTCCACCTTTCGATGCACGACGTCGGTTGCCAAAGGGATGTAGACCGACGGGCGACCGAGATCGCCGTCCCACTTGGGAATTTCATAGGACAGACAAAGCTGGTCTCGGAAAACGGTCGGGAGAATTTCGCCGATTGTCCGGTGATCCTGATGGGCGTCATGACTTGACGGCGCAAGGATCACGTCCGGAGTCCACGAGTGGGCCACGTCTTCGAGGATGTCCTTGACGCGATTCCAAAAGGCGGGAAGGCGACCTTCCGGGAGTTGGTGGAGGTCGATGGTCAGGTCGGCACAGGGGAGAAAGGCGGCGGCGGCGTGGCGTGCCTCGGCGTGCCTCTCATCGGTACCCGTGAGGACCAGATAGCGAGCATGTAATCCTGAATGTCGTTCAGCCAATGTCAGCAGGGTTCCACCCGCGCCAATCTCGATGTCGTCGGGGTGCGCACCGATCGCCAGCACGGCCAGAGGCTTGTCTGCGGGTAGTTGGATACCGAGAGGAAGCATGGCTCCGGTTCAGGTGTTCCGCACCGCAGATGAGACAGAGGCGGGACGAGGAGGGAGGGCATCGACGGAAGTGTCGGGACTCTGGCGGGGGAGGCCCGATCGCTCGGGATCCCAGATCATCCAGGGACAATCGGCACGGTGGTAGCGCTCATCCAATTGCGCCCGCTCCTTTACGGTGTCAGCCGGCGACCAATAGCCCTTGTACGGGTAAGCCATCACGCGCCCTCGCCGGACAAGGCGGACGAGGGCGTCCTCAACGAGATCTTCGTCTTCGTTGAGTTCGTCGAAGATTTCGGGACGGAAGAGAAAGTAGCCACCATTCTCCCAATGGCGCAGATCCCGCATCGGCGTGACTCCCGTGATCATTCCGTCATCGGCGATATCGACGGCGTGATGAGAGGACTGGGGTGGGACCGCCAGGAGGCTGGCGATAGCGCTGCTCGAGGAGAACCGGTCGATCATGTCTGGCAGCGGAGCGTCCGTGAGTACATCGGCGTAGTTCGCCATGAACATGGGCTCCTCCTGGACAAACCGGCGGACACGACGAAGCCTTTCTCCGATCGGGGAATTCAAGCCCGTGTCGACCAACGTGATCCGCCAATCGGAGATATCCGTCCGGAACAATTGAGGCTCGTGGGTGCCTCGCTCCAGAACGAAATCGTTGGAGCGGGTCTCGTCGTAGGTAAGGAAGAAGTCCTTCACGGCAGAAGCGCCATAGCCAAGACACAGTACGAAGTCAGTGTGTCCAAAGTGGGCGTAATAGCGCATGACGTGCCACACCAGTGGGCGTTCACCGACGAGAGCCATTGGCTTGGGTCCCGTCGTGACGCCGTCACGCATTCTCATGCCGAGCCCGCCACAGAACAGAACTACCTTCATTTCGTCACCTCACTCAGACAATCTCGAGCTCCGGGATGGGAAAGACCAGGCGCCCTCCCCACGATCGGACATAATCCAACTGAGCTGTGAGTTCCTCACGGAGATTCCACGGCAGGATCAGCACGTAATCCGGGTGTGTCTCAGTCAGACGATCCGGCCCATAAATCGGGATGTGTGTCCCGGGGAGATACTTCCCCTGTTTTACCGGGCTGCGGTCAACCGTGTACTGGAGCAGATCCTCCCGGATCCCGCAGTGGTTGAGAAGAGTATTCCCCTTGCCGGGAGCTCCGTATCCCGCCACAGTGCGGCCCTCCTTTGCCGCATCAATGAGAAACGCGAGCAAGTCAGACTTGATCTTCAGCACTTCGCTCGCGAATCCGGCGTGCCCCGCAACGGTGTGCATCCCAGCGAGATCCTCTTCGTCAAGAAGGGATTTCACTCGTTCGGTCGGCTCTCCTGGGTGCTCCTGAGGACGGGCATACACCCGGAGTGATCCGCCGTGGGTGTCGAGCTCCTCCACATCGACGATACGCAGTCCCGCCGTGGCGAGTGCCCTTGATGCCGTCAAGAGGGAGAGGTACGAGTAGTGCTCGTGGTAGATGGTGTCGAATTGGCGCTGCTGTATCAAGCGAAGAAGATGTGGAAACTCCAGAGTAACGATGCCCGTGTCCTTGACCAGCGCCCGCAGTCCCGCAGCGAAATCTCGGATGTCAGGGACGTGGGGGAAAACGTTGTTTGCGACTACGAGATCTGCCTTGCCGTACCCCGCTGCAATATTCGTACCGGTCGCCGAACCCAGAAATTCCACAACGGACTCAATCCCTAATTGCTGTGCGACCTCGGCGACATTCCGTGCCGGCTCAATCCCGAGGACGGGAATCCCTAGCGCCAGGAAATGCTGGAGAAGGTACCCATCGTTGCTTGCTACCTCGACAACGAGGTTGTCCTCGGTCAGGCCGAGCCGGTCCACCATCGATTGGGCATAGTGCTTGGCATGGGCGACCCATGAGTCCGAGTAGGACGAAAAGTACGCATAGTCGGAGAAGATCTCCTCGCCCGACACATACGCGGGCAGCTGTACGAGAAGGCAAGACGGACATTGGCGGACGTGAAGCGGGTAGAAGGTCTCGGCCTGGTCGAGGCAATCCTCTGAGACGTAGCTCTCGCAAAGGGGTGACATGCCCAGATCAACGAAGGTCTGGGTGAGGAGCTCACCGCAGAGGCGGCAGGCACATTGGGGCGACATACCTCTCCATTTCGACCGAATGCGAACAGGTGAGAAGAGGTGTAGACCTCGGTATTGATACGAGGGCCGGGGTCCGGAAAGGAACAGCCGAGGCGTGGCCTTCGTGGATATCCATCGGGGATAGTCTGGACAGGGAAGCAGGAGGGGTATCACGTATCTGTGAGGTCACTCTGTACGGCGTGTCACCAGAGGCCTCGAGACCCGGCGTGACCGCTGGCTCGGTCTCTGAGTGGGGAATAGGCAACGGTGCGTAGGCACATTTGTCGCTGGTGTGCTGGGCAGTCCGGCAGCCTGGTCCTTGATTTGGGTAATCAGCCCACGTGTGACTATTTTCCGAGAGCCGACACGGATGAGCCAGATCCGACCTACCCGCTCCAGATGTGGTTGTGCTCCGCCTGCGGTCTGGCCCAGCTCCTGGGCGAACCCATTGCCGCTGAAGAGCCGCTAGGGGTTGAGCCCGAAGCTCTGGTCGCCCAATCCGTCGACGCCATCGAGCGCCTCGAACTGACAGGATGGCTCTCGGGGCGAAGCAGTGTCCTCGAGTTCGCGAGTCCCCATGGAGGCTCATGGCTGGGACCGTTGGCTGAACGCGGTCTGCAGCCCGTAGGCGAACAAAAGATCGCAGATCTCGTGATCGACTCCTTCGGTATGATGCATGACCCGGATCAGGCGACTGCCTTAGCCGAGCGGGTCGCCGGAACAGCGCCAGGGGGCGCCCTGTTGCTGCAGTATCACTCCCTGGAGACGATTGTTCGGTTGGGTCAGTGGAATGCGCTGCGTCATGGACATTTCGCCTATTACTCGACGAGTGCACTCGTGGGGATGCTCGAGGCCAATGGTTTCCGCGCACAGACCGCATGGCGTTTCGATCTCTACGGTGGAACCATTCTCCTGGCAGCCGTTCGGGAGTCGGATACAAGCGTTGCGGTCGATGGATCGCTCGGCGCGCTCCTGTCGGAAGAGGTGTGCGGGAGAATTCGGGATCCGGTTGCGGTCCGACGCCTCCATGAGGAGGCGGAGGCTCACGCTAAAGGCATCCGGGATTGGCTCGCCGTCGAACAACACGATGGAAGAAGCGTCATTGGCTATGGCGCTGCTTCGCGTGCCGTCGCGCTCCTGTGTCGGGCTCGCGTGGATCGACGACATCTCCCGGCAATTGTTGACACATCCACAGCAAAACATGGGCTTCGTATGCCGGGTACGGACATTCCCATCGTGAGCCCGGAGTCACTGAGAAATGGCGGCCCGACCGACGTCCTTCTGTTCGTTCCGGATCTGCTTGCCGAGGTCCGAAAGGCGTATCCCGAAGTCGAAGGTGTCGGGGGCCGGTGGGTGGACGCAGAGACGCTGCGTAGCAGCTAGATCGGTGCCGCGCCTACACCCCGACTGGCGCTTCCATTTCGGAGAGTATCTCCCGCAGGTGATCGAGACACCGACCCCTGGTCGGCCCAATGCTGCCGATCGGCATGCTCAGCTGTTCGGCGATCTCTTTGTAGGGAAGATCGTCATCACCCATCAAGAGGCCAAGAAGGCGTTTGCAGCGAGGCGATAATTGCTCCGCCGCCAGGCGAAGTGTCCTCACTTGCTCGTCGCGAAGCAGGGCCGCGTCAAGTGGTACAGCCTTCTCGTCGGCGATGGAGTCCACAAGGTCGTTGGCAGAGACGGCGACCTGCCGAGTGGCGATTCTCAGACTCTCGCGGCGTGAAGTGGTTGCCAGCCAGGCTCCGAGTCGTTCCGGCTGTTCGATCCGATCGAGGTTCTCGACAAGTCGCAGCCATGTCGTCTGACACACCTCGGCAACGTCCGCATCACTCAATCGGCAACGTCTAGCTATCGCTGCCACTAGTCCACCAAAGCGAGAGACAAGCGCCTCCCATGCGGTCGCCACGCCCTCGCGGGCCTGGGCCACAATGAGGACGAGATCGGCATCGTCTGCTGCGGGCGTCGATGCCCGCGTTGATTCAGTGTCACTCCGTGGGTCCGCCATAACTTCATTGATCGCCAACACGAGTCGCTCCATCTCGTCGCTGAGGGCCTTCCGGCCATCAGTTCCTGTCAGCCGATGAGCCCCAACCCTCATCGGTCATGTCACAGGCAATAGTCCCGAAGAAGCAGGGACCCGTCATCCCCTCTATTGAGGAATCGGTGGTCACCGAAATTGGGGATCTCGTGTAGAGCCCTGTGAAAATTCGAGAGGTCGGCGCACGCGAAATCGACGGGCGCACGAAGCCATGCGCCCGCTCAAGATCCGGCTTGGATGGTCGGCTACGCCTCAAAAGCCGCCGGTGTGGGTTCCCGCTCCCGTCGGTAGCTGCTCAAGATCTGGGCGATCACCATTGGCACTGTTGCGAGAAGGATGTACAGATCGAGACCGATGGACCAGTTGTCGACATACAAAAGGTCCAGTCTGCGATACGCATGGAACGAGGGGTTGTCTCGCGCCTCGAGCTGCCAGAGCCCGGTGATTCCGGGTTTTACGTCATGACGACGGAGCAACTCCGTGTCGAATCGGTCTACTTCGTGGGGAATGGCAGGACGCGGTCCAACCAAGCTCATCGTTCCCATAAGGACGTTAAGGAACTGAGGGAGTTCATCAATGCTCAGCGCCCGCACAACTGCCCCCACCCTCGTCACTCGTGGATCGTGTGTCGCCTTGAAAAGTGGGCCGTCAGTCCGTTCGTTGATCGCTTCGAGGTCGTCCCGGTGTTCCGAATCGGGCGCCATCGTGCGCAGCTTGTAGACCTGGAAGGTTCGACCCCCGAGGCCGATCCGCGATTGGCGGTAGAAGGCAGGACCATGGTCCTCAAGGCGAATCGCTACTCCGGCCAGGAGGACGAGGGGCGCAGCGATGAGCAACCCACAGGCTGCTCCTATTACATCGAGAACCCGCTTGCCTATGAGCTGCCATTTTGGGTGTCGTTCCGGCTCAACGTAGAGAAACGGTTCGCCGCTCACCGGAGACCAGCGGACTCGGCGTGATCGGAGTCCCCGGAAGCCGGGCCAGACCTGCACATGGAGGCCCTGTGCCGCACCGATTTCAATGGCATCGCGAACTTCTGACGCAGTGAGCGCATTGGCGACGACCAGAACGCCTGTGGCATGGGTCTGCCGGGCTATTCCCGGAAGATCAAAGAGCGTGCGTCCGGTGCTGAGATTCTCCCACTCCGCACGGCGCCGGGTTGCTCCGATCACGCCGCGCACCTCATAACCCAGCTCGGGCTGCGTGTTGAGCATGGTGCAGACGGCAACGGCGTCATCGTTGGTCCCGATCACAATGAGACCTCGTTGGTGGCGACCCATTGCCCGTTCCGAGCGCAGCCAGTGGCCGAACATGACGCGAAGCGCGAGAAGGGCGAGGACGCATGCTCCCGCCGCAACAAAGGCCCGAGCGTCGGCATGGCTCCCATCACCGCGGATCAGCTCGAGAGCGACAGCCCCCGAAGCCGCCGCGATGAGAATCCTGGCGACCTCCTGTCCTCGCTGCACGCAGAGTCGTGAGCGGTACAACTTCAGCACCTTCATTGTGACAATAGTGACAATCACGGCGCCAACGAATCCGCTCCATTCGCGAGCAGGCGTGACGGCGGGCATAGCAACGGTGCCCAGAACGAGCCAGGCGGCTCCAGCAGCAATGACATCGACGGTCAAGAGTCGGACCTTCAGCCGCCCTTTCCCATTTTCATCCGCTGGGGCGCGATCGGTGACCCTTTGGTCGGCAGCCTGGCCTACGTGCGAAGGAATCGGAAAGAAGTCTGCCTCTGCGGCATCGTCAAAAGTCTCGACCGGAAGGTGTTCCGAGAGTTCCTCAACGGAGGGAGCCCGCCAGCTCGTGCTCAGTTCGGACGACACTGCTACAACGGCCCGAACGCAGATTTGTCGTGATTCGCCAATGGTTGCATTCGTCTACTACTCCCCTGGAGACCCAGTTCCCGGGATTCATCTGCGACAAGCCGGAAGGGGATGGTCGGATTGTGTGCCTTGTGTCCGAGGGCAATGATCGATCGGTGATACGTGGTCGACCGGAGATCTCTGTTTGGGTCGTCCTCCCGGTCTTGTATGTCCTTTGCTTCGTATGAGAGGTCAAGGCGTCTGAAGGCAGGAAATTCAATGAGGACGCGCGACGGTGAGGGGTCGGAGGGACATCCAGAATGCCAAGGCCGCACGGGTGGCGACGCCGCGTGGAGCGACTTCTGGGAGGGAGCGCCCAGTGCATCCGACAAGCGGCAGGCAACTCGGAAAGACAACGCACGGACAACAAACGGCGAGTGGGATTTCTGACAATAGAGAAACAACAAATGCCGATCGCGCTCAAGAGCTGCGGAACGAAGGGGCGCCGCACGATCTCTCAGGCGGCCAACCCCCGCGGAATGCGCGCATCCGTGCAAGGCGTGCCGAAGATGTGTCCCCTTTTCGAAACGGTCGGCCATTCCTCGTTACACGCCAGTTGACCCTCCGGAGGGCCGTCGATATCATCGGCTCGCGCGGGTCGGCGTGATGATGTACGGACCAAATTGGCGTGGTCCGTGTTGGGGGGCAGTGTCACTGACCCCGCTCGACAGGGCGGTAGAGCGATAGTGACAATCACCACAATCAGCACGGTCACCAACAGTGGCAGTTCGGTATCTGGTGGGCAGAAACCATGACCACCTCCACTCAGGCGCGGCCGGATGCGGCAGGCATCCCGGCTCGGATCCTGGTTGCCGGCAGCGATCTGTTGGCGGACGCATTAGCGAGCGCGCTCGAGACATATGGCTTCGCCACCATGAACGTTGTCGCGACGCTGGGGGAGATCGATGGCGGAATTGATTGGCGGCCAGACTTGGTCGTACTCGATGCCCGATCTCTCGACATTCCGTCTGGATCCGCCCTCATCGACGGCTTTCGGCAAGCGGATGTCCACGTGTGCGTCATCGACGCGGCGGATAACAGCGACCGGGCCAACGCATGGTCGCAGGCTGGAACGTCCGCTCTCATCGACAAGCGGGATCCCTTTGATCATCTCTTTCGGGCCATTACGACCGTCCTTCGGAGCAGGTTTCTGGCGCAGACGACCCCGCGCTACTTGGCCACATTGACAATGACACCCAGTGATGAGCGCAGACAGGAACGCCTTGAGCTCTTTTCCACGCTCACAGAGCGTGAACAGGGTGTCTTGGCTGAGCTCATTGAAGGTAACTGCGCAGAAGACATCGCAAAAGCGGCCTTCGTGTCCATCTCCACCGTTCGTACCCAGATCAAGGCGATTCTCCAGAAGCTGGGGGTGAGCTCACAGCTTGCTGCCGTGGCGATGGCACGGCGCGCTGGTTGGTCGCTCGAGAGCTCCCCAGGGACGCCGACCGACCCCTCGAGTGGCCGCCGCCGCCAAGTATCCTGACATTCACTGCAGCTCCTCAATGAGGAACGTCGGTAAAGGGAGCCATTACCAGTCCACCAAACTGGCTGGTGGTGTATCTGGCAGCCTGTTTGACGCTCGTCTTGAGGTATGGCGCCATGTTCCGACGGGCTCGGTCCCGCATCACCACTTGAATCGGCATGAAAGTCGCAGTCTTCGGTCTCGGCTACGTCGGCACGGTGTCCGCTGCGTGCCTTGGAGCAAACGGCCATGACGTCTGGGGTGTTGACCCCGACGAGCTGAAGGTTGCAGCCGTATCAAGTGGGACGAGTCCCATCGTGGAGCCTGGTCTCCAGCCGTTGGTCGCCCAAGCGGTCGCTTCTGAAAAGCTCCACGCAAGCGTCCGACCCGAAGACGCACTTGAGAACGCCGACGTCTCTCTGTTATGTGTCGGTACTCCGTCGGCGTCGAGCGGTGAAACCAATCTCGCCTATGTCTACCGGGTCGTCGAAGATCTTGTGGAGTTGCTCGCCGGTCCCATTTCCTCGCGGCCGTTTCACACGGTCGTGATTCGTAGCACGGTTCCGCCCGGCACGGTCGAGGATGTCAATGCCGTACTGCAGGCATCCATTCGCGATGGCGGACCGGAAATCGGCGTTGCGATGTGTCCAGAGTTTCTTCGCGAGGGCACTGGGGTGGCGGACTTCTTTGCCCCTCCCTACACCGTCATCGGCGCAACTGATCTACGCGCGATCGACGCAATTTCTCGGCTTTTCGGATTTCTCGAATCTCCCATCCGGGTTGTGCATCCACGGACCGCTGAGGCGCTGAAGTATGCCAGCAACGCGTATCACGCAACAAAGATCTCCTTTGCCAACGACATGGGACGAATCTTCAGCCGTCTCGGTGTTGACAGCCGAGAAGTCATGGAACTCTTCTGTCAGGACACCCTCCTCAATGTGTCCCCCAAGTACCTGCGGCCTGGATTTGCCTTCGGCGGCTCCTGCCTCCCGAAGGATCTTCGTTCGCTTCTACATCTCGCACACGCCGAGAGCGTCGACATTCCGTTGCTGTCGGGCGTTCTCGCAAGCAACAGGTTGTCAATCGAAGAGGCGGTCGACCGTATCGTGGCCGGTCCTGGGAACCGGGTTGCCATGCTCGGTCTCAGCTTCAAGCCGGACAGCGATGATCTGCGCGAAAGTCCATATGTCGACCTTGCGGAGACGCTACTCGGCAAGGGATACGACGTGCGCATTCACGATCCAGTCTTGAATCCGACGTCGTTGGTGGGATCCAATCGCCAGTATGTGGAGTCGAAGCTTCCGCACCTCAAACGGATTCTTACCGAGAGCCCCGAAGAAGCAATTGCTGGAGCCGACATCGCAATCGTGTCGCATTCGACAAGACGCGTTGTAGAGGCGCTGCTCGCGTCTCCACCGTTGCGGGTTCTCGATCTTGACGGGCGTCTCGGACCAGAGCTTGAAGCGTTGGATTGTTATGAGGGATTTGCCTGGTGACCCAGAACCACAAGGACACGACACTTTCAATAAGCGAACGCGCATCGAACACCGATGGCGGATCTCCAGAACGCTTCGCGAATGTCGGCCGAAAGAAGAGGATTCTCATCCTCGTGCAGAACCTCTCGGTGCCGTTCGATCGTCGCGTCTGGTTGGAATGCCAGTCACTCGTGGACGCCGGGTATGAAGTCGCCGTGGTCTGCCCCAAGGCACCCGGGGATCCGACCTACGCCACGCTGCAGGGAGTGGAGTTGTTCAAGTACCGACCGTATGCGCCCGGCGGATCGAGCGCGTCTTTCATCATCGAATACTGCTACTCGTTTCTGGCCACCCTCCTGCTGAGTATCCGGGCGAGTCGCCGAGGTCGTTTCAACGTTGTCCAGAGCTGCAATCCGCCGGACCTGTTCTGGCCAATTGGAATCCTGTTCCGACTGGTCCACCGATCTTTGTTCGTCTTCGATCACCACGATCTCTGTCCCGAGCTGTATCAGTCTCGCTTTCCGGACGGGAACAGATTGGTCTACCGGACGCTTCGAATGATGGAACGTCGCACCATGCGAACGGCGGATCACGTGATCGCGACCAACGAGTCCTACCGCCGGATCGCTGTCGAACGCGACGGTATTGCTCAAACGAGAGTGACCGTTGTGCGTACGGGTCCGGATCTGACTCGACTCAGCAAGACTGTGGCGGAGCCAGAGCTGCGACGTTCACGCTCTCACCTTGCCGCATACCTGGGCGTCATGGGCCCCCAAGATGGCGTTGACCTTGTGCTCGATGTAGCCGACCACGTGGTACACCGGCTCGGGCGTCACGACATCAGCTTCACTCTCATCGGGTCCGGGGACTGCTTCGAGGATTTGGTCGAGCAAAGTCGTCGGCTCGATCTCACCGACTACGTCTCCTTCACTGGCCGAATTCCGGACGCCGAGGTCTCCGCCATCCTGTCAACCGCTGATGTCGGGATATCCCCCGACCCAAAGAACCCGCTAAATGACGTCTCGACGATGAACAAGACAATGGAATACATGGCTTTCGCCCTTCCCGTCGTCGCGTTTGATTTGCGTGAGACTCGTGTCTCGGCCGGCGACGCCGCGGTCTACGCTTCTCCCAACGACGTGGGAGAGTTTGCGCGGCTGCTGGTCGACTTGATCGATGACGAGCCGCGCCGGTTCACGATGGGTCTGGCTGGACGCGCTCGGGTCGAACACGCGCTGGCCTGGAAACACCAGGCTCCTCGCTATGTCGCAGTGTACGAACAGCTGACACAGGGCTCCCGGGGGCGCCAGCCGGCGGCGGTGGGGAGCTGACCAGTGTGCGGTATCGCCGGTGCCTATCAGCAAGTTGATGGGCGATCAACGACAGAGAACATGGGGCGCGACCTCGGACATCGGGGGCCCGACGAAGAGGGCACGTACTCCTATACCGATGGTCGAATCGACGCGCACTTCGCTCATCGCCGCCTGTCGATAATCGATGTGCAGCATGGACAGCAACCATTAGTCAAGGACCAGTTTGTCCTCTGCTACAACGGCGAACTCTACAATTTCAGACAGATCAGATCCGAGCTCATCGCGAACGGTTCCCGCTTCTTGACATCGTCCGACACCGAAGTTGTCCTCGAAGCATGGATGCGTTGGGGACCCGAGTGCCTTCGGCGGTTTCGTGGGATGTTTGCCTTCGCGGTGCTCGATCAGTCATCAGGGTCTCTGTTCCTCGCTCGCGATCAGTTCGGAATCAAGCCACTGCATTTCATTCGCCGTAAAGACGGTGTCGTGTTCGCTTCAGAGCTCAAAGCGCTGGTGAATACATACGGATCTGAGTTACGTATGCGTCACTCGGCACTCGTGGCGTCCATGCTCTACTACTGGGTCCCCGATCAGATGTGCTCGGTAGATGGGGTGGAGAAGCTTCAACCTGGCACTTGGGCGGAGTTTCGCCCGGACGGCACTCACCGGGTCGGGCGATACTGGGACATCGTCCAGGAGGCGTCTGCGGCTCAAGAGACGAGCTGCGACCTCAGGGCAATCGTGGAAGACTCGGTGAGGGCTCATCTGGTCGCCGACGTTCCAGTATCGAGCTTTTTGTCCGGTGGTCTCGACTCGAGCATCGTGACGGTGCTGGCAAAGCAGGCCAATCCCGGGATTGACGCCTACACCATTACATTCCGGGCTCAGGACAATCGGCTTGAAGCGATGCCGGACGATGCGGTTTACGCCCGAAAGATCGCGCAACGTCACGACATCGATCTGCACGAGATCGAGATTCAACCAGATGTAGTGGAGTTGCTTCCGAGGATGGTCGAGATCCTTGACGAGCCCATCGGTGATCCGGCCGCCATCAACACCCTTCTCATGTCCGAGGCGGCGCGTCTCGCGGGCGTCAAGGTTCTTCTTTCGGGAATGGGCGCGGATGAGTTTTTCGGGGGCTATCGGAAGCACGTCGCGTGCGTGCTGGCCGGGCGCTACCGAGATTTGCCGGGCTTCGTTCACCGTACGACGGGGAGCGTTGTGAAGCGCCTGCCCCTTACCGCAGCGGGACGAGGTCTGCGTTATTCACGATGGGCCAAGCGGTTTGTCACATTCGCGGATCTGCCGGAAGAGGAGGCATTTCGAAGGAGTTACAGCTTGTACGGTCCTGGTGAGCTGGCGGCCTTCCTCAGTCCTGAACTTCAGAAAGACATTGAAGATGTCGTTGAACAACACGCTCAAATTTATGAAGACAATCAACTGTCCGACTCGGTGAATCGCATGTGCTTGACCGACTGCCGTATGTTCCTGCCGGGACTGAACCTCACGTATACGGACAGGGCCAGCATGGCTGCCTCAACAGAAGTGCGCGTGCCATTTGTGGATCCAGAGGTCTTCCGAGCAGCATTCTCGCTGCCGAGTAAGGACAAGGTTTCTGGGAAGACCGGCAAGGTCGCATTGAAGCGCGCCGCCGAAGCGTGGTTGCCGAATGAGATCATCCATCGTCCAAAGGCATCTTTCTCGGCTCCGCTGAGGGCATGGGTATCCAACGACCTCAGAGAATTGATCGACGACTCCCTACTGGGAGGAGAACTTCTCGATACCGGATTCCTCCATCGTCCGGCCGTTACAGCTCTCGTCGAGGAGCACCGGGCGGGTCGAGAGGATCGCTCCAAGCAGATCTGGCAGTTACTGACCCTTGAGACGTGGTACCGCCAGACCCGTCGAGCAGGTGTGGGGCTATGAGTCGGGTGGCCGGAGGGAAGGTAGGGGACAGGTGAGACAGGTTGCGCAGAATTACCGCTCGGGAGTTCTCGAGGTTATTGACGCGCCTCCCCCTGCGTGTGCACCCGGAGGCCTACTCGTTCGTTCGCTCTTTTCGCTGATTTCCACCGGGACTGAGCTGATGAAGGTGGGGGAGTCGAAGATGTCGCTGGTGGGAAAGGCGAAAGCGCGTCCCGACCAGGTGAAGAAGGTCATCGAGAACGTTCAGCAGCAGGGCGCAATCACCACCTACAAGAAGGCGATGAACCGCCTCGACTCCTATTCGCCCCTGGGCTACTCGCTCGCCGGCGTGGTGCAAGAGATTGGGGCTGGAGCTGAGGAGTTTTCGGTGGGACAGCTTGTAGCGTGTGCCGGCAACGAGTTCGCTCTCCACGCTGAACTCAACTGGGTTCCGACGAACCTCTGCGTTGCGGTCCCGGACGGCGTCTCGCCCCAGCTGGCCGCGTTCGCCACCGTGGGCTCCATCGCACTACAGGGTGTGCGTCAGGGCAATGTCCAGATCGGGGACACGGCATGCGTGATCGGCTTAGGTCTTGTCGGACAGCTGGTCGTGCAGCTCCTTGTTGCTTCCGGAGTTCAAGTGGTCGGTCTCGATCCCGATCATGACAGGTGTCGGTTGGCCGAAAAGGCCGGTGCGCTGCTCTGCACGGCACCGGACAACGAAGGCTGTGCCGCAGTTGAGCAGGCATTGTCGAAAGCATCCGGAGGTATCGGAGCTGACCGGGTGTTTCTCGTCGCAGGAGGTTCTTCGAACCAACCCGTTGAGCTGGCGGCTCGCCTCGCGCGAGACCGTGCGACGATTGTCGATATCGGAAAATGCAAGCTTGACCTTCCCTGGAATGCCTACTACGAGAAGGAACTTGAACTTCGATTCTCTCGTTCTTACGGACCCGGACGTTACGATCATCGATACGAACTCGACGGGGTCGACTACCCGGCGGGCTACGTTCGATGGACGGAGCGGCGGAACCTCCAGTGTTTCGTCAACTCCGTAGCAAGAAAGGAGATCGATCCGGAACCCCTCATAGCAGGAACGTTTCCGCTGGAAGATGCTCCGAACGTGTATGAACAGCTTAGTAACGGAGTGCTGCGTGGCGTTGGGTTTCTCTTCGAGTACGAGGTGCCAGTGGAATCTGGTCTCCGGGAATCGGTCGCGAAGCAATCAACGAATTCGGTAAGTTCCCGCCATAACTTCGGCGGTGCATCAACGAAGCCAATTCGTGACAGTCGGAAGAGCAACCCGGGCGATGTCTTGGGGATTGGGTTCATTGGTGCCGGAAACTACGCGTCGTCAATGTTGCTTCCGCATCTCGCCAAGGATCCTGGGGTGATGCTGGAGAGTGTCGCCACGCGACGTTCGCTCTCTGCGGTGAATGCACAGAAGAAGTTCAACTTTCGAAATGCTTGCACCAGCGTCGATCAAGTGCTTGAGGACTCCAGTATCGATGCAGTCTTCATCGTCACCAGGCATAGTTCACATGCTGATCTCACCTGTCGTGCGCTCGAAGCAGGAAAGGCAGTATTCGTAGAAAAGCCACTGGCGCTCACGCTTGAAGAGCTTGACCGGATACTCGAGACCGTGGACGATACGGGCAACGACAGGGTGATGGTTGGATTCAATCGTCGATTCTCCCCTTTGCTCGTGGATATGCGCGCACGTTGTGGCAGGTCCTCAGAACCGACCACCGCCCGCTATCTCGTGAATGCTGGGCGACTCGGGTCCGACAGTTGGTACCTGGACAACGAGAGCGAAGGCTCGCGATTCGTCGGAGAAGGCGGCCACTTCGTGGACACGGTGAGTTGGTGGATCGGCGGTGACCCGGTCGAGGTGCTGCCGATGAGTGCTGGCGGCTCGGACGAGGTTCAGATGAGCCTTCGATATGGCGACGGTTCGCTCGCGACTATCACGTATCTCACGAGTGCCCACAGGCGGTTCCCAAAGGAGACCTTTGAGGCGTCGAGTGGTGGACGCACGGCTCGGCTGGACAATTTCAAACGAACCACGGTGTGGGCGGGCACGCGGTCTCGAGTCCGTCGGCACCTCGGGCCACCCGACAAGGGGCAGTCAACGGAAATCAAGGGATTTCTGGCCGCAGTGCGGACGGGGGGGGCGATGCCGATTTCTCTGAACTCGTTGGCAGCGACCACGCGTGCCACCCTTGCCATCGCGAGTCCGAACGTCGCGAGCCATATTCCTCAGTAGAGATGATCGTTCGACGCAAGTCTCCGAAGGTCGGGCGCATTCCGCCATCATGAATACCGCCGGACTCGAATGGCGTCTACGCCGGCTGTCGAAAATGTCTGCATCAGAAATGCGATGGCGCGTTTCGGAGCAGGTGCGACGCAGACGATGGGCATCCCAACAGATCTTGCCTCACAATCCCCGTGATCCAGGGGCGGGGTTCTCTGCACGTCGCATCGGCGCTGCGTGGCAGCCGGTCCGGGAGGAGGCCTTTCGTGCACTGCCCACCGAACATGTACTGCAAGCAATTCCGGACAATGTCCGTCGCAGTGTCATAGAGGCAGCAGACCGTATCTTGGCTGGGGAGTGGCAGCTCCTTGGAGCAGTGCGCCGAGACATGGAGGATCCAGACTGGTTCTTCGACCCGGTGACCGAGAAACGCGCACCTCAGGTCGAATATTGCTTCAGGGTAGACCACCGATCGGAAGACGTCACCGGCAACGTGAAGCAGATCTGGGAACTGTCACGTATGCACCATGTCACCGTGTTGGCGGCAGCTTTTAGCCTTTCCCACGACGAACGCTACGCGCTCCGTGCCGCGTCTCATCTTCGCTCGTGGTGGGCGCAGAACCCGTTTCTTTCCGGCGTTCACTGGACCAGCGGAATCGAGGCCGGGTTGCGGCTCATCGGCTGGGTCTGGGTGAGACGGCTCCTCGACGGGTGGACGGGAGCGAGTGAGCTCTTCGAGCGCAACGATGTGGCGCGTGCTCAAATCTGGTGGCATCAGCACTATCTCGCGTCATTTCGGAGCCGGGGGTCATCTGCCAACAATCACGTCATCGCTGAAGCCGCCGGGTTACTGGTGGGTGCTGTTGGGTTTGACTTTTTCGACGAGAGTGCCCGCTGGTCCGAGGAAGCGGCGAGAGTTCTTGAGCAGGAGCTCCGAGCCAATACCTTTGCCAGCGGTGTCAATCGAGAAATGGCCTTCGACTATCACGGCTTTGTCGCCGAGCTAGCGGTGGTTGCGGCGGCGGAAGCGAGCTGGGCCGGTCGACCTTTATCGCACGAGTTCTGGGATCGGCTGTACTGCATGTTCGACGTCATCGCAGCGACGATGGACGTCGCGATGAGAACGCCGCGTTATGGCGACGGAGACGAAGGACGGGCGCTGGTTCTCGATCCTCCTACTTCCGACCACTGGTCGGGACTCCTCGCGATCGGCCAATCGCTGTTCGAGACTCCCCGGTGGTGGCCCAACGTTCAGCCGACGATGACGAGCATCGTTCTGGGATCAATGACCACGCGTCGGCCTGCTGGGGTTCTGGGCCCACGTCCGAGTCACTATGAGGACGCCGGCCTCACGGTGCTGCGGAGCAGCCCGTCCGACGGCGACGAGATCTGGTGCAGATGTGACGCAGGCCCTCATGGATTTCTGTCCATCGCGGCCCACGCCCACGCCGATGCCCTGGCGGTCGAGGTGCGTCACAACGGGGTGGACATCCTGGCCGATCCGGGTACGTACTGCTATCACGGCGAACCGCATTGGCGGAGCTATTTTCGATCGACCGTGGCGCATAACACCCTTGAGGTTGGCGGCTGTGATCAGTCGACCTCGGGTGGACCCTTTCTCTGGAGCCGGCAGGCTCGGACCACGCTGAGGGGGCTGGCGGGTGGGGAGGATGGTGAAGTTGTCGCCTGGTCGGCGGAGCACGACGGCTACCTGTCGCTCAAGCCACCCGTTCTTCATCGCCGGACGGTGCGCCTCGAGAGTGAGCTTCGACAGATCGAG
The DNA here is from genome assembly GCA_963843365.1 of uncultured Acidimicrobiaceae bacterium. GTDB lineage: Bacteria > Actinomycetota > Acidimicrobiia > Acidimicrobiales > RAAP-2 > Bog-473. The sequence goes on from CAWJKG010000003.1 coordinate 231,726, forward strand.
ATCGTCGATCGCATCGAGACGATGGGAGAGCACAGTCTCCGACTTGCCTTCCATTTCGGCCCGACGATCGACGTCCGGATGGTCGGCCGGAATGCGGAACTGACCTGGTCAGATGGGTCGTCCTCGTTCGGTGCCACGCTCGTCCTGCCCGTGGGCTTGTCATGGTCCCTCCATCGGGGTGAGACCGAACCCATCCTGGGTTGGTACTCACCAAGCTTCGGCTCCAAGTTGCCGGCTTGGGCGCTGATCGGGCTGGCGAAAACCAGCGGCACCGGCTCGGACGCGCACGGCACCACCCTCAAGTTCCACGGATGAAATCGGGGAACCGGCTACCCCGATTCCCTCACAAGTCCATTGCTCGGTATCTGCACGACCATGACTCGCTCTCATAGAACGTGAAGTACCAGGCGACGGTTCTCTGATGGTCCTGCACACGGGTGGTGCCACCCGCTCCCCTGAGTCGGACGATTCGAGATCCCTCGGGAGTTCGCGGACGCAGACCCATCTGCGTATGGCCATGAATCTGCTCACGGACGACCCCAGTCAGCCGTCTGGGGCGCATTGGTGCTGGACGCGGCTCGTGCCCGAAATGGCCAACCGGCTTCTCCCAGGTGAAGAGCTCCACCTCATGCTGAGTCCTTCGGCGCGCCACTACTTTCCAGAAGATGGAGATTCGGTCCGACACCTCACGTTCCCGTGGTCCAATGAGCATCGAATTTTGCGGACGGCGAGCGAACATCTCGTCACACCGTTCCGCCTGCCTCTTCGCCACATCGACTTGCTGAGTACGGCCATCGCGCCCACGATCAAGTCCACCCGCTCACTGGTCATCCACATGAAAACGATGCACGCATTCACGGTTCCAGAGACGGTTGGCATCGGACCTCGCACGTATCGACGTCTCAACTATCAACGCTCTGTCGGCATTGCAGACGCGGTCATCGTCAACTCCAACAGCCTGCGAGCAGAGATCGATGAATATCTCCAGGTCGACCCCGAAAAAGTCAGTCTCATCTATGAAGCGGTCGACCACGACATCTTCAAGCCAGGTGATCGTGATGCTGCTCGCGCCCATGTAGCAAGGTTCGGAATTTCACGCCCATTTGCGTTGTTCGTATCATCCCTATGGCGCTATAAGAACGCGGATGGTGTGTTGCGAGCCTGGAAGCTGATCCATGAGGAGCTCGCCGGTCGTCAGCTCGTGATCCTCGGCGCAGAACGGGATCAGAAGTATTCAGACGAGCTCCATCAACTGGCTGATGAACTCGGAATTGCGGGAGACGTAGTTTTTGCTGGTGGCGTACCGAACGAGGAGACGGCACAATTCTACCGAGCGGCCGATCTCCTCGTCTATCCCTCGTTCAATGAGACTTTTGGATTGCCGATCCTCGAGGCGATGGCATGCGCCTGTCCGGTTGTGACATCCAATCTCAGCTCGATGCCTGAGATTGCCGGTGGAGCGGCTATTCTCACTGACCCGCACGATCCAAGCGCGATCGCCAGATCGATCCTTGAGGCTGCCGGCTCTGACGTATCGAGACTTCGCACTCTGGGTCTCCGTCGTGCTCAGGCATTTACCTGGGCCGCGACGGCCGACGCCACGCTGAATGTTTACCGGCAAGCTGCGGAGCGCCGGCGCCCATGAGAAGAGTTTACGGAGGTTGTTCGGATGACTCGCTCGGGGAGCGCAAGCCTTGAGCGTCCGGAGACAACGCGAGGAGGAGTCTCGTGTTCTTCGCCAACCTGCTGCGGAAGGCCGCTGTCGCTGAGCGGGATTGTGTTTGCGTTCCCTCGATCGATCTGCGAGTCCAGGATTGCAGCACCAAAATGGCGGCGACAGCGAGGGCGACGCTGAGCACGTAGGCAATCGCTGCCCCAGTGACGCCATAAACCGCGGCCAGGACACTCACTGCTGCGACGCTGAAGGCGAGCTTTGCGAGCTGGAGCACGAAAAGCGGCCGGACCCGTCGCGTCGCCGTCAGAGTAATGATTGGTCCGACGCCGAGGGCGGCGAGCACGACGGACACCGCGAACAATCGTGCGCAGGGTGCATACTTCACAAATTCAGGGCCGTACAGCACTTTCAAGAGCAGGGGCGCCGCCAAGAAGACGACGGCTCCGCAGGCAACAGAGGCTGCAACGCCCACCCCGGTGACGAACCGGGATACCTTGGCCATGCCTGTCCAGCCGCGCTCGGCGAGTTGCCTGGTCGCCTCGGGCAGTCCGAAGCTCCCGCTGGCATTGACAACCACCGTTGTCGGCCCCGCCACGAGACCCTGCGCCGCTTTCAGTCCGCCCAGAGCGGCAGGGCCCAAAATGACGCCGGCGAGGATCAGATAGAGCTGACCCGCCCCCCAGCTGGCAGCACGCTCGCTGGCCAACCACTGACTGGTGTGCCAACGAGACCAGAGAAACTCCGATCCCCCGCGGACGGAGGGTCGCACAGAGAATTGTCGGAGACCATAGAGAGCGGCGACTGCCGCTCCCATACCCCAGGCTGCGACGACGGCAAAGACCGAGTGCAGTCCCGCCAAGAAGATAGCGACGAATGCGGAAGCCTGGACCGCATTGAACAGGAGGTCGTTGACCAGCGACTTCCTGGGCTGTCCTCGCATGAATCCGATCCATCGCCAATAGTCCTGCAGATCGAGCACGATGACCCATGGAGCAACCGAGAGGAGCCCGATTCCAAATGTGTGCTGCCCGACGACGAGCAGCGCCGAACCGACGGCGGCGATGATGCCTGCCGCCATGACGTCGAGGGTCACATTCGCGGCGAATCCGCGCCGGACGTATTCATCTTTGTCATCCCCTCGCATGTCCCCCATAATCGCCATTGGATCGGTGATCATCGATCGATGGAGCGTTGCCAGCAGGATCCAGACCGTGTAAGCAAGGGCGAAGGCGCCAAGGCCGGAAGGTCCGCTGATTCGGGCCACGACGATCCCGACCGCAAAATTCGATGCGGAAGCCACGCATTGGTCCGCCATCGTCACCGTGGCACGGCTGGCAGTGCTACCGCGACGGGGCCATCGAGCCTTGAGCATCGTGGCAGCCATGCTCGTTACCGGCCTTGGTCTGTGCGAGCAGGGTCCTCGCTGGAGCGCGTGCAAGTCATGGGTGGTTCGAAGGGCGAACCACGAGGACCGCCCACCGGACACAGAGCGCAGCGGGGGCACACGAATACAGAACACAGGACAATCTCCCTGCTCAGGGTGATGGTCCTGGTCCGTCGATTTCAGGCCGGGCGGGTCATAGGCCCAGGCCTCGGCCCCAGCGGGACTGACCCCCCTCGCGGAGGGAACTATCCCGGGTTGCCGTATCTTCTGCCCGTCCCGGATCTCTATATGTCAAAGGTCGCAATCAGGCCGTTCGGACTGACCACACTCGAACCGGGACGCTCACTCAGTGCTCAACAGCAACCTCCATCCTCTCCCAGAAGGAAATGACTCCCGAGGCGGTTCATCGTTGTCGGGCTCAAGGATTTCCGTGGTCGTTGTCGCGGCCCAACAGCTCTTTGCCTATGGGCTGGCTCGGCTGCTCGGCGAGGATGAGTGTCTCAATGTCGTCGGGGTCTCCGATGGAGAGTCGGATGTGCTGGGCCTCTGCGCCGCCAAATCCGTGGACGTGGTGCTCATCGATTTGGAGCTGACTCGAGCAAATTGCATCGAGGTCGTGACACTGATTGCATCGGAGCGCCCAGCCACAAGAACACTTGTTTTGACATCCAGCCCCGATTGGCACGTCCGGGTTGCCATGCTCGCAGGAGCTTCGGGCGTTCTCCTCAAGGACACTTCCCCAGAAGCAACCAGGGCAGCCGTTGTGTCCATACATCTGGGCGATCAGATTCTGTGTAGCGAAGCAGCCCGATGGGTAATGACCGATGACCCTTCAGCCCATTTGACGCGACGGGAATCGGACGTTCTGCGCATCATGGCGCAGGGTGCCAATAATGCGGAGATCGCTCGACAACTCAAACTTGGTGAGAAGACCGTCCGCAACTACGTGAGCCGCCTCTATCGCAAACTCGATCTTCATAATCGCGCCCAATTCGCTACGTATCTCGCGCAGACCAAATTTTTCCTCCAAGACTGGCGGACGAGAGTCGGCCGCTGACATGAAGGAACCTGCCGAACAGAACCCAGTTCAGACGGCAACGATTGGCGATGAGCAGCTCGCGACCCAGAGATCCTTCTCGCAGCCCGGTCGGAGATAGCAAGTTGTGTTCCGCCAGCGATGTGCAGATCGCCCGCTTCAAACCCGTTCAGGGGCTGCGCCCGGTGTATCAGAAGCCGCACCAATGACTCCCTCAACGGGGCTCCGTGGCCTGGGATCGCGACGCCGAGGAGGGCGCTCAATTGCTCTGAGCAAGCGTTGAATGTGGGGCGTATGCTCTGGCTCTTGCGTCGGCGACGCTCGATCCTTGCGGCCTTCGTTTTGGTGGGCGCAGTAGTGCCGGCAGTCGTCATGCTCTTGCGTCCGCCGTCGTACACGTCGGCGGCGCTGGTGCTCTTGCCGACACCTTCGGGTACCAGCTCCTCAGGGAGTTCCAGCGGGGGACCTGTAAACAGCAACGTCACCGACAGCGAGATAGCAGATAGCGCCGCAGTGCTGACAACAGCGGCATCGAAGGTCACTCCCCATGTTTCGCTCCAGACGGCAGAACGCCGGGTTACTGCTACACCCATCGCGACAAATCTCGTCCAGATTTCGGCAACCGGCTCGTCTCCCGTTGCTGCAAAGTCGTTGGCTGACGCCGTTGCCAACAGCCTCGTCGCGTTCGTCACGTCCGCGGAAGTTGCAAATGGATCGAGTGCCCTCGCGGGACTCGAGGGGCAAGCTGCCGAATTGACCAAGCAAGTCAACAAGTACGACCAAGAGATCAAAGTTCAAGAAGCCGCAATTCAATCGAATCCGAATTCAGCGATGGCGCAAGCTGATACGCAGCTGCTGGGCTCGTTGACCACGGCACAATCCAATGCCTCCTTGCAGTTGCAGAGCGTGAACAGCCAGATCGCGGCCGCAGAGCTGAATAATGCCGCGAATAATGGAGGCACCGAGGTGATCCAGCATGCCTCTTCGGCAACCGGCCCCTCATTGCTCAGTCGACTACTCCCGATCTTCGGTGGTGCGATTCTCGGGCTGCTTCTCGGTCGCGCGTACATCCTCATCCGACAACGGAATTCACACCTCACGACCCACGACGAGATCGCGTCAGCCGCCGGCGTTCCCGTGGTGCTTTCCTCAACGGCGGATAGCCTCGGCCGATCATCTGATTGGTTGACCCTTCTGCGCGAGCACCAACCCTCGGAGACGGAGGTCTGGAACGTCCGTAAGGTCCTGAGCTATTTGGATGTGCCTGAGTTGGGACGGCGTGAACTGACGGTTATCACGCTTGCAGAGGACGGCGCCAGCATGGCTGCAGTCGCTCACTTTGCCGTGGCTTCGGCAACTTCCGGAATCCCTACCTCCTTGGTGCTCACCTCGGATGACTCCGGGTCACGTGGACTTAGTGACGCGTGCGACCTACTCACGGCCCGCAGTGAGATGGCACGTCCCAATCTTCAGTTGTTCAAGGGCTCGGATCCAGTCGAAGAGGCCGAGAGCGCGCTGACGATCGTTTCAATCGTGCTCAGCCGTGATCAACCCACGCTGCCAGCCTTCATGGCTCGCGGGATGGTCTTTCTGGCGCTCTCGGCGGGATTTGTGGACGAGGAGCAGCTGTCCCGGATCCTCATCGCGGTCGGACAAGAGGGGCTTTCCGTCGAAGGTCTTTTCGTCACCAATCCGATGAGTGCCGATCGGACGCTTGGCTCGCTTCCGAATACGAACGAACAGGTCACGCGGTTCCTGCGGTCGAGAGCCCTGGAGCCTTGGGCCGGAAACGCGGACGTGCGGTGACGACTATGCGAGAGGGACCAGCCTTTCCGGACGTGGAGGGAGTGGCATCCGAGCCTGAGTCGAGCTCGGTAGCGTCCAAGTCTCCCGCAGAGGCGCAACCGCCTGTTGTCCTCGTCGGCCGGCTCGTGAGCCTTCGGTTTGTCCTGAGGGCCCTTCGTCGTCGGCGCAAGGTATGGCTGAGCCTCGCAGCTCTTGGTCTCGTGATTGGCCTCGGCTACCACGCGGTCGTTCCTCGCAGTTACAACGCGAATGCCACGCTGTACCTCGCGCAGGCTGCCGGGACTGATCCTGCAACGGGCATGGCCAACGACATCGCGCTGCTGCAAACCACCGCTGTCGGCCACCGGGCGGCTGAACTCCTGGGTGAGCCTTCCCTGAACCCTTCAACTTTGCTTGGCAAGGCGCCTGGCGTCCCGGAGAGCAACAACGTGCTCATTCTGAGCGTGGCTGGTCCCACCAAGGCAGAAGCGGAGCGAAGGGCGAACGCCTTGGCAAAGGCGTTCCTTGGATTTCGATCTGCGAGGCTTCAGCAGCAGACGTCAAACGCCAACAAGGCACTTGAAGATCAAATCAGCACGCTGGAGCAGAAGATCAGCCAGCTGAGTGCTTCCATCAACAATGCTGGCTCATCGTCACAAGGCAACCAACTGACCACTCTCGCCGGTGAGCAGTCGTCAGATACAAGCCAGCTTGCGGCCCTTGAACAGAGTGTGCAGCAGAATCAAATCTCGACGATTGGGGTGATCAAGGGGAGTAGCGTCGTGACGCCGGGTACTCTTGTGCCTGCCTCGACCGCCAAACTTTTCGGACTCGACGGAATGGCTGGCCTCATCGGCGGCTTGGTGATCGGCGTGTCATTTGTGATTGTCCAGGCAGTCCTCTCGGATCGGCTCCGGCGTCGGGATGAGGTGGCGTCGCTGCTCGGTGCTCCGGTCGAGTTGAGCCTGAAAGCGGTGCGCGTGCCCCGTCGTCGCCGGGAGCGCTGGGTTCGCAGGTCCGCACAGGAATCTCAGGGAGAAATAGCCGCATTCGCTGGGTACCTGCGTCGACACGGCGTGCGCCAGTCGGGTCGCAAGACACTGCTCGTTGTCGCGATAGACGACGTGGCCGTTCCGGCGGCGGCTCTGGCGGCTCTGGGCAAGCGGTTGGCCGATGAAGGGGAATCGGTACTGGTGGCGGATCTTACCGACGAAGGGCTTCTCGCTCGAGGTATTGAACATGTCTGGTCCGATCGTCTCGACTTGTCCGATGGGTCGGGCGGTCGCATACACGTGTTCACGCCGTCTCCCGACGACATGAATGAGCTAGTCGACCCGCCGTGGGCGGCGACGTCCGACGGAGCCAATGTTGTCTTGGTATTGACGAGCATTGAAGCCGCCAAGGGAGCATGGCATCTCAGCTGGGCAAAACAGGCGGTCGTATCGGTAACGGCTGGCCGCTCGAGCGCCCAACGCGTCAGCTCCACAGCGGTGCTGCTCCGTGCTGCCGGCCTCACGATCCGATCCGCAGTGTTGATCGGCGCGGACAGCGACGACGAGTCCATCGGCCTACTCCGACCGGACGCGCCTCTCGTGGGATTGCCGGTGGCCGAGGGCGTCATTCCCGCATGACCCGCACGGCGACGTTCGCTTCCGAGACCATGTTTGCGCCTGAGTTGTCTCCCGAATTGGCTCGCGACTGGGGACTCCTGTCTGGGCCCACAGAGCGATCGGTCCGTAGGAGGATCGGTTGGGCGTGGGGACTTTTGTTCTTCAACGTCCTCACGTACACCAAGGGAGCAACGAATTTGCTTCCCCTACCCCATCAGGTAGGTGCGGTGCTTCCCGAAACGGCGTTGGGGATCGCGCTCCTGCTGGCAATCAGCATCAACAAGAAGCTCCTGGTGAGACCCAATGTCTTGCTTGTTCTCTTCAGCGTGATGTGTCTTCTGGCTGCAATCATGAGCTTCCGCGGGTACTTCGGTCACGGATCAGTGATTCGCTGGTTCAGATTTGCGGTGTTCGTCGGAGTGCTTTGGCTCACGACGCCTTGGTGGGGACGACGCGATTTCATGATTCTGAAATATCAGCGCCGGGCGATCATGGTCGTCATTGGAACCGTGCTCCTCGGATTGGTGATTTCGCCGACGAAAGCCTTCGCCAACGCCACAGGCGGACGTCTGGGCGGAATCGTTTGGCCGATTCAACCAACGCAGGTGGCGCACTACGCAGCGGTGCTCGTAGGGATGACCGTTGTGCTCTGGCTTGCCGGCATCTCGTCGAAGTCCTCTGGCGCCGTGATTGCCGTCGGTTTGGTTGTCCTCATCCTCACGCACACCCGAACGGCACTTGTGGCGATGCTGGCGGGCATTCTGGTGGGCGGATTGAGTCTCTTCCTAAGTCGGAAGAGAGTACGACGGGCAACCCTCGTAGTGGTAGTCGTTGTGGCGGTTGGCGCGTTCAGCTTTGCCCCGCTCGTGACCGGATGGTTCGCCAGGGGTCAAAACTCTCAGGCGCTGACACAGCTGACAGGACGTACTGCGAGCTGGTCAGCGGTTCTGGCTCAGCCGCGCACTGAGGTCAACACCCTTCTCGGGTACGGGATGTCAAACGACGGATTCAACGGTATCTCCATCGATTCCAGTTGGTTGTCGACATATCAGGATCAGGGACTTGCCGGTGACGTCTTGGACGCGGTGGTATTGCTCAGCTTGCTCGTGGCCGCCCTCATCAGTCCGCGCGGTCCTGGAAGGGCTGTCGCGTTGTTTTTGATTGTGTATTGTGCGGTCGCATCCTTCACCGAAACGGGTCTGGGGCAGCCATCGACGTATCTCTTGGACTTGGCTGTTGCCATGTCGCTCTTGATGCCGCCTTTGTTGACGTTCGCCAAATCCGAGAATGCAACAGCAAGTGAACATCTCGCGTTACGCGGAAACGGAGAAGTGAACCTCCACGCCGGCTGATGAGGGTGGGGATCGATCTACTTCTGAGGCGTGCGCATGACGATGCCGATGTTTGCCTTTTCCGGCGACAAGCGGCCGCGCGAAAACCGACCGATAGTCTTCATGCCAAGCCGGATGATGGACGATTTGGGTCCGGGATCTCCCAGGAACGTGTTTACTGCGAAAAATTCGAGGACACAGAAGTCGCGCTCCCGACAGAAGGCCAGGAGGGCGTTCGGAGCCAGCTCTGGGTCATGGTAGGTCGGGTATGGGCTGAATCCAGGCTTACCTGCATTTCGGTTTCCGAATAGATATCGGTAGATCCAGACGTGCACTCTGTGCGGAGTGTGACGGGCGAGCCAGCCGTATACCGAGTCCCGGTTCGGGAGAAGCATGACAATAAGTCCGCCTGGACGTACCCATTTAGTGAAATTGTCGAGCGCGACCTGTGCCCCGTCAATGTGTTCGAGAACATATGCCGAGTAGACGATGTCGTAGTATCCAGGCTGGACAATGGTGCGATCACAAATCGTGCCGACGATGCCAACGTCAAGGTCGCGGATGACCGACCGGCGGTGTTCAAGTGCATGGGCGTCGAGGTCGACTCCAGTGAGCTCGTAGTCAATCGATCCGAGATCGAGTTCCCATTCGCGTCCGCACCCGGCTTCTAGGATTCTCATCGGTTCGGCACGGTCGTCCGAGTGCTCAACAAAGCGTCCTGCGAGGCGGCGTATGGCCTCTTCGCCCGTCAACAATCTCAGAGTCCCTTCACCGTCGGCAAGAGCTGGGCGACTCGAGTTGTACGCCGCGACTTCGCTGCTCACATCCTCCATGAGTTCGTCCTAAGGGGTCCTTCTGCTCGATTCGACAGCGAACGCACATGGAGAGAGTGGACTGGCCGGCCCCGTGATACGTGGAAGATGTATCCATAAAACAGAGACAACCTGCGAATGCGGTTTGGGGACCGTGGGGCTGACAACCAAAGACCAGGAAAGTGATGAACCGCGTGGCCGAGATTAGTGGGTGTCAGCAGTCTCCCCTTCGTCCGTGAACCCCGTGTTCGGTCATTTCGGCAACAATGTGTTCGGCGATCGCTAGGGAGGCTGTCGCCGCCGGAGACGGGGCGTTGCGCACGAGGGTGACGTGTGGGTGGTGTTCGATGAGGAAGTCATCGACAAGCGCTCCGTCTCGAGTGAGCGCTTGCGCGCGAACTCCTGCTCCAGCACGAACCAGATCGGTCCGAACGAGGTCCGGCACGTAGGCACGGGCTCGGCGAAGGAAGATCGATTTACTGACAGAGCCGAGGATCTCCTGCGCCCCCATGCGCCAGTGCTGGCGCGCCAGTCTGCGGGTGCCTGGGTACCGACACATGCGAGATACGTCTCGGATGTGCACTGTGCTCCACCGGTAGCCCTCCTGAGACATCGCGAGGACGGCGTTCGGACCGACGTGGACGTGGCCATTGAGTCCTCTTGTGAAGTGGACGCCGAGAAAGGGAAAGCGAGGGTCCGGAACCGGATACACCAAACCCCGGATGAGGTGCGAGTGCTCGGACGTCAACTCGTAGTATTCGCCTCGAAAAGGGATGATCTCAGGTTGTGGAGAGGCACCAAGGAGGCGGGCCAGGATCGATGATTGAAGTCCAGCGCAAATCACCAGGTGGTCGAAGCTGCGTTCGTAGCAGTCTGTGGAGATACGTACCTCCGATGGACCTCTGTCAATGTCCACGACAGGGTGGCCAAGGACGAGTTCGGCACCCCCGTCGCGAATATCGTCGGCAAGCTGTTGGGCAATCTCTCGGAAATCGACCACCGCGGTTCCCGGGATCAACAACGCACGGAGCCCCTGGACATGGGGTTCGCGGTCACGGAGCTGCGCTGCGTCGAGCAACCGTGATCCTGGAATCCCGTTCGCCTTGGCTCGACCGGCCAGGTCGAGCAGGCCAGGGATCTCCTCGTCGCTGAGGGCGACGATGACTTTGCCGACCTCCTCGTAGGGAAGCTGTCGGTCAGCACAATAATGACGGAGAAGCTGTCCTCCGCGTCGACAGAGTTCGGCCTTGAGTGACCCGGGCCGGTAGTAGACACCAGAATGAACCACGTTGCTGTTGTGGCCAGTCTGATGGGTGCCGACCGTGGACTCCTTGTCCATGACCGTGACCTCGGCCTTCATCGTCTGCTGCAGGCGACGTGCTACCGACAGCCCGATGATGCCAGCACCGATGATTCCGATTCGGACGGTTGTCACTCTGTCCTCGCTCACGTGGTGATCAAGAGGTCACGTTTCTCAGTGCGGGACGAAGACGTCCGACACCCAGTTGAGAACCGTGATGGTCCGCTGATGCATGGAATTCGTCTTTCTGACTATAGGGACAGTGTCCCGATATATGAAGGACATGTCCTCTATGACGCATAGGACGCGCTCATCAATCAGCCGATGCCGCTCACAAGGCCAGACAACCGAACTCCGCCTACGAACAGACAGCATCAAGACTGTTTGACCACCTGTCGATTAACAACCATGAACCGGCTGCGACAGGCCCATCGGTGTGGGGGGAGGTATTCGGCCGAGTTCGGCAAAATACGCTCCTTGCACAAAATGAGAAATCACATCTCCCTTTCGGTTTATTGAGATCGTGGATAGGGTATTTGTGCGCGCGTCGTCATTCCCGAATGGTGCATTTGATCGTGCACAGTGTGCTCTCGGAGATTTGAACGTGAGCACCGGCAGGTCAACTGGACCGGAGGACTACTCATGGAAGTAGAAGGCCGCTCTCCATTGGTCGTGCTCGGACAACCGCACCGACGCAAGTCGAGGGTCCTGCTCAGGCACGGCCTGGCGATCACCCTGCTGGCCGGAACGTTGACGCTGGTCGGTCTGGGGACTCCGTCCCTTTTCAAGACTGAACCGGCGTCTGGGTCCTCCGCTCCCTCATCACCGCCGGTCACGGTCTGCGGCAACGCATCGCTGCTCACCGGCCCTTCGTCGGCTCCTGCGGGTTCGGTCACTGTTGCGGCCGGCGACGACAGCTCCTTGTTCGCTGAAACACTGCCCGCGAGCACGACCTATTGGTTCGCACCGGGTACGCACACCTTGGGATCAGGTGAGTTCGGCCAGATCGACGCATCGAACAGCGACACGTTCATAGGAGCACCGGGGGCGATCATCAACGGCCAGGACAAGAACGACTACGCCATAGCCGGATCGGGCACCGCGGTGACCATCGAGTATCTGACGATCGAGAACTTCACCGCCCCCCAGCAAGAAGGGGTGGTCAACGAGAACTTGAGCGAGGGCTGGACGGTCGAGAACTCGACCATCGAGAACAATCCCGACGGCGCTGGAGTGATCGTCGATTCGAACGGTGTGCTCAACGACGACTGCTTGACGGAGAACGGCCAATACGGATTTCAGACGTATTCGGGTTCGGATTCGGTCCCGGTGACCAACCTGACTATCACCAACAATGAGATCAGCTACAACGACACCCGCAACTACGACACCGACGGCACGGGTACCTGCGGATGCACCGGTGGGGCAAAGTTCTGGAACGACCTGGGCGCGACCGTCACCGGGAACTACATCCACGACAACGAGTCGGTGGGCCTGTGGATGGACACGAACAACACGGGGTTCAACATCAGCGACAACTACTTCAGTCACAACTGGGATGTGGGGATCCAGTACGAGATCTCCTACAACGTCTCCATCACTGACAACACGTTCGTCGACAACGCATGGGTCGCCGGGCCGAACAATCCGGGGACCGGGGCGATCGAGGTCAACAATTCCGGCAGCGACTCACGGGTGTCAGGCCCATACGGAGCACAGTCGGTGATCTCTGGCAACGTCCTGACGGACAACTGGGGCGGGATCGACATCTACGACGATGCCGATCGCTTCTGTGGGACCCAGTCGGACAATTCCTCGACGGACTACTGCACGCTGGTGGCCCCGAGCACCTACAACCTCAGCTCGTGCACGGCTCACGACACCGCCTCGGCGACGCCAAGTCAGAATCCCGACTACTACGACAACTGCCGCTGGAAGAGCCAGAACATCCTGGTCACCGACAACACCATCAACCTCACACCGGCGAACATCGGGTCGGACTGCACGGCCGCCAACGGGTGTGGGTTCGTCGGCGTGTATTCGGAATGGGGCACGATTGCGCCCTACTCGGGATACGCCATTCCGCTGGCCCTGGTCAACAGCCAGAACGTCGTCTTTTCCGACAACACCTACAACGGTCCGCTCGTGTTCGACTCCATGTACCAGGGCAGCACCGTGAGCTGGGCGCAATGGACCAACGGCTACACGGACTCGAACTCGGACATGGCTGTCAATGGCCAGGACGCGGGATCAACGTTCAATGGTTCCGTCACCACTCCAACGACTACCACGACCACAACTACGAGTACGACTACGACTACGACTACGAGCACCACGGTGCCACCGACCACGACCACCACCACAGTGCCACCGACCACCACCACGACGCACCCAACGACAACGACCACGACGCACCCAACGACAACGACCACGACGCACCCAACGACCACGAAACACCACGACGCACCCAACGACCACGACAACGACCACGACGCACCCAACGACCACGACAACGACCACGACGCCGGGGAGTACCGCATCTGTGACGCAGGCGCCGGGAGCCACTCAAGTTGACGGCTATTGGATAGCCCACTCAGATGGTGGGGTCGATGCGGTGGGCGACGTGCCGGACTTGGGGGGCGTGAACACCGGCGGATTGAATGCGCCGATCACCCATATCGTCGCGACCTCCGACGACGGCGGCTATTGGTTGGTTGCCTCCGACGGCGGGATCTTCAGTTTCGGGGACGCCCAGTTCTTCGGGTCGACCGGCGGCCTGCATCTCAACGAACCGATCGTGGGCATCGCGGCGACGCCGGACGGCGGCGGGTACTGGCTGGTTGCTGCAGATGGTGGGATCTTCAGTTTCGGTGATGCCCAGTTCTTCGGGTCGACCGGCGGCCTGCACCTCAACGAGCCGATCGTAGGAATGGCGGCGACGCCGGACGGCGGCGGGTACTGGCTCATCGCCTCCGACGGCGGGATCTTCAGTTTCGGGGACGCCCAGTTCTTCGGATCGACCGGGGGTTCGCACCTCAATGAACCCATCGTGGGCATCGCCGCGACGCCGGACGGCGGCGGGTACTGGCTCGTCGCCTCTGACGGCGGGATCTTCAGTTTCGGGGACGCCCAGTTCTTCGGGTCAATCGGTGGCGTGCAGCTCAACGCACCGATCGTGGGCATCGCGGCGACGCCGGACGGCGGCGGGTACTTGCTGATTGCCTCTGACGGCGGGATCTTCACTTTCGGTGACGCCGTGTTCTCCGGTTCTGACGGTCCGCATTTCACTCCCATTGTCGGCATGGCGACGTGAAGCCTGCCCCGCCCTCCGTCTCGATGCGGGAAGGCTGAAGGCTGAAGGCTGAAGGCTGAAGGCTGAAGGCTGAAGGCTGAAGGCGAACAGGACCGTACGAACCCGTCCACCACAATTCGTGGACAACAACTCCGGCGTCCCCGAGTGATCGGAAGCGCCCTCGGAATGTTCGGTTGTCTCGGCGATATTTCGCTGCGAACGCGCATCATCGATCGCCGCGTGATCGATCATCGAGGAGCCGGTGACGAATCATCGAGAAACTCGGGACTCATCATCAGGCTCCCCGTGGCCGATCATCGAGCGGCCCGTGACTGATCGACGGGGAATCGGTCATTCCGAATCCAGCCTTCCCCATGAATCGTTCGTCTTGACGCAAAGCGGTTTCCTCACGGTGACAACTCCGCGAACGCCACGAGTCTGACAGGGTGGGCAAAGACAATTACCCCTAGTCTTGAACGTACTTTGGCGAAACGTTCCGATGAGGAACCCTCGCCGAAAGGCAGTCGAGTTTTCGGCGTGGGCAGCGAGGAGAGCTGATGGATCGGATCAGACCATTTGGCGTCGGCGTCGCGGCTCTCGCTGTCATTGGTGGCTTGTGCATGTTCGATGTGCTCGGCACGGCACCAACGAGCTCACTCGGAATGGCCCCGGCGGTGTCCACTGCACCGTCTTCGCCGGTCACGGTCTGCGGCAACGCATCGCTGCTCACCGGCCCTTCGTCGGCTCCTGCGGGTTCGGTCACTGTTGCGGCCGGCGACGACAGCTCCTTGTTCGCTGAAACACTGCCCGCGAGCACGACCTATTGGTTCGCACCGGGTACGCACACCTTGGGATCAGGTGAGTTCGGCCAGATCGACGCATCGAACAGCGACACGTTCATAGGAGCACCGGGGGCGATCATCAACGGCCAGGACAAGAACGACTACGCCATAGCCGGATCGGGCACCGCGGTGACCATCGAGTATCTGACGATCGAGAACTTCACCGCCCCCCAGCAAGAAGGGGTGGTCAACGAGAACTTGAGCGAGGGCTGGACGGTCGAGAACTCGACCATCGAGAACAATCCCGACGGCGCTGGAGTGATCGTCGATTCGAACGGTGTGCTCAACGACGACTGCTTGACGGAGAACGGCCAATACGGATTTCAGACGTATTCGGGTTCGGATTCGGTCCCGGTGACCAACCTGACTATCACCAACAATGAGATCAGCTACAACGACACCCGCAACTACGACACCGACGGCACGGGTACCTGCGGATGCACCGGTGGGGCAAAGTTCTGGAACGACCTGGGCGCGACCGTCACCGGGAACTACATCCACGACAACGAGTCGGTGGGCCTGTGGATGGACACGAACAACACGGGGTTCAACATCAGCGACAACTACTTCAGTCACAACTGGGATGTGGGGATCCAGTACGAGATCTCCTACAACGTCTCCATCACTGACAACACGTTCGTCGACAACGCATGGGTCGCCGGGCCGAACAATCCGGGGACCGGGGCGATCGAGGTCAACAATTCCGGCAGCGACTCACGGGTGTCAGGCCCATACGGAGCACAGTCGGTGATCTCTGGCAACGTCCTGACGGACAACTGGGGCGGGATCGACATCTACGACGATGCCGATCGCTTCTGTGGGACCCAGTCGGACAATTCCTCGACGGACTACTGCACGCTGGTGGCCCCGAGCACCTACAACCTCAGCTCGTGCACGGCTCACGACACCGCCTCGGCGACGCCAAGTCAGAATCCCGACTACTACGACAACTGCCGCTGGAAGAGCCAGAACATCCTGGTCACCGACAACACCATCAACCTCACACCGGCGAACATCGGGTCGGACTGCACGGCCGCCAACGGGTGTGGGTTCGTCGGCGTGTATTCGGAATGGGGCACGATTGCGCCCTACTCGGGATACGCCATTCCGCTGGCCCTGGTCAACAGCCAGAACGTCGTCTTTTCCGACAACACCTACAACGGTCCGCTCGTGTTCGACTCCATGTACCAGGGCAGCACCGTGAGCTGGGCGCAATGGACCAACGGCTACACGGACTCGAACTCGGACATGGCTGTCAGGGCACAAGATGCCGGTTCCTCGTTCGATGGTTCCGTTTCAAGTGGGGGAACTTCGACCGCCACCGTGGCCATTTCGGCCTCTGCCTCGCCGGCTGTGGTTGGACAGCCCATCACTCTCTCCGCGAAGGTCACTCCAACCAGCTCCGGCGCGGGCACGCCAACGGGATCGGTCACGTTCGCGTTGGCGGACCCGGCACCGACATCGGGGGTCGGGCGGCTTCCTCCGCTCGTGTGTGCGGGTGGTGACACGGAGCCGTTGAGCAACGGCGTCGCCACGTGCGCCCTGCCGGGACTGGCCATCGCGCAATCACCCGTATCGGTCCAGGCCACTTTCAACGGCTCGAGCGTGTTCAGCAGCGCGGGCGCTGCACCCATCTCCGAACTCGTCGCACCCGCTCCTGTCGGGATCACGATCAGCTCCCGGCCCAACCCCACCCTGACTGGGAAGGGGGTGGCGCTGACCGCCGTGGTGGCCGCGGCGGCACCTGGAGCAGGTCACCCGACCGGAACGGTCACGTGGACCGTGACGGACGCCGGCGGCGCAAATGTCCCGTGCCGGGCCGAGAACGCCATCGTCAACAAGACGTCCGGGAGGACGACGTGCAGCATCGGGGCGGGCGCATTGTTCGCGGCTTCGGGTCCTTACACGGTGACCGTGGCCTATCAGGGCAATGGGAGCTTTAACCCCGGGAGCGGGACCTTCACCGAGAATGTGAGCAAGGGAGCATCGAGAACCCGGCTGAGCGTCTTGCAGCCGGCCGGCCCCGGAGAGCCGGCGAAGATCACGGCCGCCGTGGCGGGAGTTCCCGCCGTGCCCGGGGGTGCCACCGGGACGGTCACGTTCACGATCACCGCTGCAGGAGGTGCATCCACTGTCAACTGTGATGGCGGCGATGCCGTGGCACTTTCCGGAGGCCTGGCGACGTGCACTGTCTCGTCGGCGCTCGTGTTCAGCGGCTCTCCCTACCTCGCCTCCGCCACGTACGGAGGTGACGGAAACTTCGCCGGGAGCTCCGCCCCCCCGCGACCGATCAAAGTCCCGAAGTAGGAAGTCCTGGAGGAGGACTCGACGCTGGCATCCGGGCGACGCCTTCGCACTCGCCAGAACGTCGATAATTGGTCGGTGAGCGAGAATGACAGTGTCTTCATGGGCGACATCGGGGGTCGGTCGGCCGGCGGAGCGATAGGGACGAAGAGACGTGGCTTGACCGACCTCGCGTGGCCGGTGTGCTCGATGCTCGTCATCGCCGTCCCGGTTCTTGTCGTCGAGGAGAACTGGCACGGGCGCCCGATGATCGATGCTTCCAACGAACTGTGGTTGGTTCCAGCCGCCTTGGTCTGCGGCGCCTTCTTGTGGGGGGGTGCGTTGGCCGCATTCCGCCGGCCCCGCATGGCAGCCCTTTATGCGCTCGTTGCCGCCGCGTTCGCACTGGCTGTTCTGATGTTGGCCGATCTCTTTCGGCGATTGTTTGTCGTACATCAGGGGGTGCCGCAGCGGGCGGTCCTCGGCCTCTGGGTCATCGGGGCGGTCGCAGGTCTCGCTTTCGCCACGGTGGGTGCCGTCCTGGGCCGCCGACTGCGACCCTCTGAGGGTCGAGAGGGTCGAGAGGGTCGAGAGGGTCGAGAGGGTCGAGAGGGTCGAGAGGTTCGAGATGTTCGAGATGTCCGAGATGTTCGAGAGGGTGCACCGACCGATGGGTCCGGACCGTCGCGGAGCCTTCGCCTCTGACTGATCGCCCGTGACCACGGACCGAGCAAGCAGATCGTCCGGGCGCTGCGTCATCGGCATGAGCGACGAGGTCGTCTCTGGCCGCCTCTCGCCGGACCAATGCCAATTTTGTGCTCTCTTTGCGTATCAGTCCTTGCACGCGGCTGCTCGACTGAGCAGTGTCAGATTGGGTGTTGGTGAGGATGGTGCGCAGCGTGTCGCTCGTCCGCTCCGCCTATCTCAGCCTCCGTCACCGCGGCTGGTGCATTGTCGGCCGAGGAAGTCGCGTGCGGGTCGAGCGCGGGGCTCGAATCGAATTCGATCCGGGATCCCGGCTCATCGTCGGTGGGCACCGCATGGCGCCGGCGCCCAGCTGGATCGTCCTCGAGCGCGGAGCTCGCTTGTCGATTCGAGGCGAGGTCGAAGTCATCCGCGGCACCCGGGTGTGCGTGGGAGAGGGTGGTCACCTCGAAATCGGCGATCACTCCTACATCAACTGCAACTCGACAGTGACCTGTTTGGAGCACATCTCCATCGGGAGGGACTGCGCCATATCGTGGAACACGAACATCCTCGATGGGAACGGACATCAGCTCACCGTTGACGGAGTCCCCCGTCCCTCGCCGGCGCCGGTCGCTATCGGCGACGGGGTCTGGGTCGGTGCGGGCGCCTTCATTCTGTCGGGGGTGACCATCGGGTCGGGCGCTGTGGTGGGCGCCGGCAGCATCGTGACGAAGGATGTGCCGGATCGGGCCATCGTGGCGGGCAACCCTGCGAGAGTCATTGGCAAAAACGTGAAGTGGGAGAAATAGCCGGGTCGGCCCAGGCCGCATCTCGTCTGTAGCGAATCGACGGGGTCGCAGATTTGATCACAGCCATCGCATCGCGACGTGGAGCATGATCCCCGGTTACGGACGTGGGTGCCACGAAGGACGACGAGTGCCAGCTGGTTCTGGACGTCTTCGAGGTCAGGAGGGCGACCCGTGAAATGGAGGAGGGGCGGCTCGCCAAAGTGTGCCGCCCCTCCGCTGACATCATGCCGACACGGGCGCGGCGCGCACTAGAGCCGACCGGGTTGATCTGACGCAACGGACGAACAACGGGCGCGGCCCAACCTCCGTTGCGATGCACCGAAGGTGGGGCCGGCCGCGGCCCCGGCGACAAACCGAAGACGCTGCTCTGGGATGGCGGGATGGAGCTACCGCCACAGAGAGACGAGCGAACGTTGGGGAGGCTGATACATGAATTCATGTCTGTGAATGCGAACCATGCGTTCAGCGCCGCCGGCCTGCCCCCAGGGTCCTCCGGTCCAGGCCCGGGGCAGGCACGCCTCTCAGCCGCCCTCACAGCTGCCTTCTCAACCGCCTGTCAGCCCGGTGTCGGCCCCGTGCCCTGTCAGAAGCCCCAACCCCCGCCCGGATGCCCAGGTTGACGGTGAGCCGGCCTGTAGGCGGGATTCTGTCCGGCCCCCCGCCCCGATGAGAGGCGGAAGGCCTGGGTGGCCATCCATCTGAGCGGCCTACCTGGGGAGCGCCCTCTCTCGAGGGCCGGGCGAGCAACCCGTCTCCCACGCTTGGCCTTGCTCCGGGTGGGGTTTACCGAGCCACCGGGGTCACCCCCGGTGCTGGTGCGCTCTTACCGCACCTTTTCACCCTTGCCTGTGCGAGCCCGGAGGCCCGCCATCGGCGGTTTCCTTTCTGTGGCACTGTCCTGCGGGTCACCCCGACTGGCCGTTAGCCAGCACCCTGCTCTGCGGAGTCCCGACCTTCCTCGACACGGTCTCGCAGTGCGACCCGTGCCGCGGCCACCTGGCCGACTCACCGTCACCCGCAATAGTGCCACCGCCCGGACCGTGAGGGTGACCAGACACCACGTCGGTAGGGTGTCCCCGATGTCCGGCGGCCCCCGTCAGCTCTTCGATCCCGAGGCTCCGCCGACGGTGGCCGCCCCGGATCTCCGGACCGGTTCCGGCGGGGACGACCAGGTTGACGAGGCAAGAGGGGACCGCCGGGGTGTCCACTCCATCGGCGCCCTCTACGACCGGGTGGAGGGCGCGCTCAACCAGGCCCTTCCCCGCAACCGGCACCTCTGGGTCAGCGGCGAAGTCCAGAGCGTCTCGGATCACCGCTCCGGCCATCTCTACCTGAGCCTCGTCGACCCCGACGACGGGGGTGGTCGGCGCGATCGCCCGCGCGGCGGCGTGCCCACCCTCAACGTCAAGTGCTGGCGCACGACGTGGGCCCCGCTCCGGCACGGTCTGGCCAAGCAGGGCATCGAGCTCACCGAGGGCATGGTGGTGGTCCTGCGGGGCGCGCTCGATCTCTACCGGGCCAACGGACAGATCAGCCTGATCCTGGCCGAGGTCGACGTCACCGCCCTGCTGGGCCAGCTCGCCGCCCAGCGGGCGCAGCTCCTCCAGGCGCTCGACGCAGAGGGGCTGCTGCGGCGCAATGCCGCCCTGCCCCAGCCGGCGCTCCCGCTCCACATCGGGCTCGTCGCCAGTCCCGGCACCGAGGGCTGTCGGGACTTCCTCGGCCAGCTCACCGGTTCGGGGTTCGCCTTCCGCGTCTCGCACGTGCCCGTCCGCGTGCAGGGCCCGGCTGCACCCGCCTCCATCGCCCGCGCCGTGACCGCGCTCAGCCGCAGCGACTGCGACGTGATTGCGCTCGTCCGCGGCGGGGGTGCGCGGGCGGACCTGGCCGCCTTCGAGTCGGAGGTCGTCGCGCGCGCCGTCGCCGTGGCGACCAAGCCGGTCTTCACCGGCATCGGGCACACGGGGGACGAGACGGTCACCGACATCGTGGCGGCGCGCGTCTGCATCACCCCCACCGAGTGCGGGCAGCAGATCGTGGCCGCGGCCGCGTCTGTGGTGGACGGACCACGTGGCGGGTCCCGCGGCGCGCCTGGCCCACCGCGTCCCCAGCTATCTCGCCGACGCGCAGACCCGTGACGCCCAGGCCCGCGGCCGCCTGACCGCCGCCGCCCGCCAGCAGCTGCGCGTGCACCGGGCCGGGCTCGCCCGGAGGGGTTCGTCCCTGGGGCGGGCCGCTCCCGACCGGCTGGCCGCCCACGCCGGGCGCCTGCGCGCCCACGCGGCGCGGCTCGGCCCGCTCGGCCTCGGCCACGTCCAGCGCCAGGACGAGCGCGTCCGGTCGTGGCGCCGGCTGCTGGCCGCCTACGACGTCGACCGGCAGCTCGAGCGGGGCTACAGCCTGACCTTGACGGCGGCGGGACGGCTGGTGCGCAGCGCGGGGACACTGGCCGACGGGGAGGAGATCGTGACCCGCTTCGCCGACGGTACGGTACGCAGCCGGGTGCACGCAGCGGGATCCCCGGGCGACGACCAGGGCGAGGCGACAGAAGCAGGAGGACGTGCATGACGGATCCGGACGAGTCCGTTCCGGTGGAACAGCTGAGCTTCACGGAGGCGAGCCGTGAGCTCGATTCCATCGTGAGCTTCTTCGAGCAGCGCGAGGTGGATGTCGACGTGCTCGTCGGCCGGCTCGAACGGGCCACCGCGCTGATCGACGAGCTCGACCAGCGCCTGCGGCGGACCCAGGCCCAGGTCGAGGAGCTCGTGCCCCGGCTCGACGCACTCGCCGGCAACGTCGGGGCCGACTCCGCGACGGGGGGGGGACGACGATGCCTGACGCCGCCCACGATCGTCTGTACTTCCGGCAGTTGCTCTCGGGCCGTGATTTCGCGCGGGGCGACGTGATGGCCCGCCAGATGGTCAACTTCGTCTACCTCATCGGCGACCGCGAGACGGGCGAGGCGGTGGCCGTCGACCCCGCCTACGCGGTGCAGGACCTGCTCGACATTGTGGCCGCAGACGACATGCGGCTCACCGGCGTCCTCGGGACCCACTTCCACCCGGATCACCTGGGCGGGCAGATGGGGGGCTGGTCGCTCGAGGGGATCAGCACGCTCCTGCAGAAGGTGCAGGTGCCGATCCACGTCCAGTCCGAGGAGGTCCCCTGGGTCGAGCGCACGACGGGAGTCGGCGAGGGCGACCTGATCGCGCACCACAGCGGCGACGTGGTGCGGGTCGGGCAGGTCGACATCGAGATGATCCACACGCCCGGGCACACGCCCGGGAGCCAGTGCTTCCTCGTCGACGGGCGGCTCGTCGCCGGTGACACGCTCTTCCTCGAGGGCTGCGGCCGCACGGACCTCCCCGGCGCCGATCCGTTGGCCATGTACGAGTCGATCCACACCCGGCTCGCCCGCGTTCCCGACGAGGCGATCCTCTTTCCCGGCCACCTCTACTCGGCGGACCCGTCGCAGAGCATGGGCGAGACGCGCCGCTGGAACTATGTGTTCCGCCCGCGTTCGGTGCAGGAGTGGATGGCGATGTTCGGGTCATGAGTGCCGCCGGGGTGCTGACGGCGGAGAGCAGAGTCATCGTCGTGGGCGCGTCGCTGGCCGGTTGGCGCACGGTGGAGACCCTCCGGGCGGAGGGGTACGAGGGCGCCATCTCCCTCGTCGGCGAGGAGCGCCACCTGCCCTACGACCGGCCGCCGCTCTCGAAGCAGGTGCTGGCCGGGACGTGGCCGCCGGAGAAGGCGGTGCTGGCGGACAAGCGACGATCGAGCGAACACCGGGTGCACGAGGTTCTCGGTCGCAGGGCGGTCGGGCTCGACGCCGAGGCGAGGAAAGTCGAGCTCGACGACGGCACCATGCTGCAGGGCGACGCCATCGTCGTGGCGACCGGCGCCAAGCCCCGGCCGCTGCCGGGAACGGAAGGGCTGGGCCAGCGGGACGGACTGTTCGTGCTGCGGACCCTCGACGACTCCCTGGCCCTGCGCGCCGCCGTGACGGCGGAGGAGGCCGCGCGCGTCGTGGTCATCGGCGCCGGCTTCATCGGGGCCGAGGTCGCTTCGACGTGCGCCGCCCTGGGGTGCCGGGTCACCGTCCTGGAGGCGCTCGACGTCCCGCTGCGCAACGTGCTGGGGACCGCCATCGGGTCGCACTTCGCGTCGCTCCATGCCGCCCACGGCGTCGACCTGCGTACCGGGGTCGGCGTGCAGAGCGTCCGCCGGGCCGCGGCCGGTGACGCGGAGACGGCGGGACCCGGCGGCGGGACCGGGGCGCTCGTCGTGGAGCTCGACGGCGGGGAGACCTTCCACGCCGAGGTGGTGGTGGTGGGCATCGGCGTCGTGCCCGCGACCGACTGGCTCACCGACTCCGCCCTGACCGTCGAGAACGGCGTGGTCTGTGACGACCGGCTCTTCGCCGCCGACGGCGTCGTCGCGGCAGGAGACGTGGCGCGTTGGCTGTGGCGGCATGCGGACGGCGAGGAGCTCATCCGGATCGAGCACTGGCAGGTCGCGGCCGAGGCCGGCGTGGCGGCGGCCCGCAGCCTGCTGGCCGGGCGGCCGGACGCGCCGGCCTTCACCCCCATCCCGTACTTCTGGTCGGACCAGTACGGGATCCGTCTCCAGGTGTTGGGGAGCCCACGCGGCAGCGACGAGATCCATATCGCCGACGGATCGCTCCAGGAAGGCAAGTTCCTCGCGCTGTTCGGCCGCGCCGATCGGCTGCGCGCGGTCATGGCGATCGGAAAACCGAGGCAATTGATGGGATTCCGGCCGCTCCTGCAGGCGGGGTGCAGCTGGAAGGACGCGCTCGCCCACACGCCGTAGCCATGCACCGCCCGGCGCGGCACCCCGACCGGCGATCAGGTCCCGCCCGAAGAGGAAATAGGGCCACTCGGCCCTAACGGAGCCCCCTCCGCTCGGCGTAGCTTGCCAACAGGACACATCGCTGGGAAGGGGGTCGCTCGGGTGGCGAGATCTCCTTCTGGGGTGGCGGAAGCTTCCTCAGAAGGAGATGCCCGAGAGCTCCGGAATGGTGCCCTCGGCTTTGGCCCGGGCGGCGAGCCAGCGCTGGCGCGCCGCGACACGTTCCGCGTCGCTGCCGCGGGGCTCCACCGTCTTGCGGGGTGAGAACGTCCCGGCCAGCTCGGTCGTGGTGGCGTAGGTGCCGATGGCCAGCCCCGCCAGCAGGCCCACCCCCAGCGTGGTTGCCTCCAGTACGGGAGAGATCTCCACGGGGCGCCCGATGGCGTCCGCCAGTGCCTGCACGAAGACGTCGTTCTCCGTCATGCCGCCGTCGATGCGCAACGTCCCGATCGGGAACCCACTGTCACGTTCGCTCGCCTCGACCAGGTCGGCGCCCCGGTGTGCCACTCCTTCGAGGACGGCCCGTACGATCTCGGGGCGCCCCGAACCGCGGGTGAGGCCGACGAGCGTGCCCCGCGCCCCGAAGTCCCAGACCGGTGCGCCCAGCCCGAGCAGCGCCGGCACGAACCAGACGTCGCCCGCGCTCTCGCAGCGGGCCGCCACCGCGGCCGACTCCTGCGCCGTCGTGATGATCCCGAGGTCGTCGCGGAGCCATTCGACGCACGTGCCGGCCGAGAGCATGACCGCCTCCGTGCCCCAGGTCGGCTGCCCTTCGACCCGAAAGGCGACGATGGGGAACGTGCCGCCCTCGCCCCGGCCCATGGCGCCGGGTGCTGTGCCGGGACCCACGCACTGGTCGAGCATGGCCCCTGTCCCGAAGGTGGCCTTGGCCAGGCCGGGCGTGGTGCAGCCCTGACCCACGAGCGAGGCCTGCTGATCTCCCGCCATGCCGCAGATGGGCGGCGCGCCGTCCAGGGCCGCGGCGTGGCCCAGCATGCCGGAGGAGTCGACGACAGTCGGCATCATCGGCAACGGGATGCGCAAGGTCGCCAGGAGCTCCTGATCCCATTCGACGGCCCCGTCGACGAGGGCGGTGACGGCGGCATTGGTGGCGTCGGTGACGTGCAGCGCATCCGGCCCGGGCGCGGCCCCGCCGGCCAGGGTCCAGGCCACCCAGGTGTCGACCGTGCCGAAGCAGAGCTCTCCCCGCTCCGCCCGCATGCGCTCGGGGTCGACCTCGTCGAGGATGGCCATCACCTTCGTGGCCGATGCGTTCGGCGCCAGCCGGATGCCGTCCGCCTGCAGCACCAGGCAGGTCCCGACCGTGCGCAGATCCTGCCACCCGATGCCCGGAGCCAGCGGCCGGCCCGTGGCGCGCTCCCAGACAATGGTCGAAGCCCGTTGGTTGGCGATCCCCACCGCGGCCACGGGGCCAGCGTCCTCGAGCACGGCTCGGGCCACGTCCAGGACGGCATCGGCCATGCGCGCCGCGTCGAATTCGACCAGGCCCGGTGCGGGCGAGTCGGGGAGGAGCGGGACGCGATGCTCGTGCGCGACGGTGGCGTCCGGTCGCACGACGGCGGCGCGCACCCCCGAGGTCCCGACGTCGACCACCAGAATGCTCCCCGCGGCGGCGCTCATGCCCAGGGCGCCGGTCCGAAGGGCGAGGTGAGGCCGAACTTTCCGGGGTTCAAAATGCCCTTGGGGTCGAACGTGGCCTTGAGCCCGCCGAGGACCTCGAACCCCGAGCCCAGCGCGCGGGGGAGGAACCGGGAGCGGTTGAGCCCGATGCCATGGTGGTGACTGATGGCGGCCCCGTGGGCCAGCGTGGCGTCGGTGACGGTGTCCCACGCCTGCCGGTAGTAGCGCTCCCGCCATGCGGGGTCGTCCTCGGGCCCCCGCCCGCCGAAGGTGAAATACAGGCAGGCCCCGTCCGGATAGGCGTGGGACTGGTGGGCCGACGCGGCGAGCGTGCCGTCGATGGACTTGAGCGCGCCGACGACCTCGTCGAAGAGTCCCGGGAGGGCGGACCACGGGCCGGAGACCTCGGCGGTGTCGACCACGATGCCGGCGCGCCACAGCGGCGCCAGGGCGGAGACATCGTTGCGGTGCCCCAACCAACGCTCGACGAGACCGACGTCGAGGGGCTGGGCACCGGCCGCCGGCCCGCACGCTGCGTCGACGATGCGGAGTGTGCCGGCGAGTATGTCGGGATCCGCCTCGTCGAGGACGATCAACACGTTGGTGTCGCCGTGTTCGAAGTTCCGTTCCGACTCCGTCCTGTCGTACAGCCGCAGCACGGCGGGGGTCGCGCCGCGCCGCAGGATCGTGCGGCAGGCCTCGAGGCCCTCGCCGAAGCTGGCGAATCCGAAGGCTCGGCGCTCCTGCGCCGGTGGCAACGGGTGGATGCGCAGCCGGGCCTCCGTGATGACCCCCAGTGTCCCTTCACTGCCGACGAAGAGCTGGGAGAGATTCGGCCCGGTGGCGGCGCGCGGGCCCTTCCCCTCGGTATGCACGATGCGGCCGTCGGCCAGCACCACTTCGAGGCCGATCACCATGTCCTCGATCTTCCCGTAGCGCGTCGAGTACTGCCCGGCCCCGCGGCAGGCGAGCCAGCCGCCGACGGTCGAGAGGTCCATGGACTGCGGCCAATGACCCAGGGTGTAGCCGTCACCCACCTCTCCCAGCGCAGCCTCCAGATCCGGACCGAAGGTGCCGGCGCGCACGTCGGCGGTGAGGGAGACCTCGTCGACCTCCCGCAGCCCCTCCAGCCGAGTGAGGTCCAGGGCGACCCCGCCGTGCACCGGGATCGACCCTCCACAGACCCCGCTCCGGCCCGCGGCCGCAGTGACGGGCACCGTGGCGTCATTGCAGGCCGCCAGGACTGCCGCGACCTCCTCGGTCGAGGAGGGCCGGACCACCACCGCCGGGCGTTGCGGCACGGCCCCCTCGGCGGCCCACCCGATGGCGAGGGGCCACCAATCACGCCCGGCCTGCGCCCGCGCCTCGTCGTCCTGCACGACTTCGGCCCCGCTGGCAGCCAGTCGCGCCACCAGCGCATCGGGTACCTCGACCACCCGTGCGCCGAGGCGATCGACCACATCCGCTGCTGCTGCATCGATGGGTGTGACGGGTGTGGGTCGCGTCACGTGAGGTCGAGCCCCGCCGTGAGCAATTCCTTCTGGCACGTCGCAGTGAAGCGCGCCACCTGTTCGCGCGTCTGCTCCTCGCTCCACCCCATGTCGGGGGCGATGAGGGAGGCCACGGCCGCGGCGGAGTCCATCGCGTCCTGCGCCCGTTGGATCTTGGCCCGTGTGCGCCGCGCCAGCACGTCGTCGAGCGTCCCCGCCATCTCCTCGCGCACCGCGTACAGCACTTCGGCCCCGGTGTAGGGCAAACCCTCCACCACGGGATCGAGCAGTTCGGGGCGGCTCTCGGCCAGGGCGAGCACGTCGCCCGAGGCGGTTCCGTAGCGCCCCAGGAGTCGGGCATGCGGCTGGGCCAGCGTGACGGGATCGTGCGTCTTGGTGGTCGCGCCCAGGAGCGGAAGGGCCTTGGTCACGCAGCGCCGCCGGTGCGGTGATTCGCCGAGGCGGGAGACGACGGCGTCGACCGTGTCCTGGGCCATCTTCCTGTAGGTCGTCAGCTTGCCGCCGGTGACGGTGACCACGCCGTGGCTCGACGTGCGGACCGTGTGGCGGCGCGACAGGTCGGCCGTGCGCGCGGAGACGTGCCCGCCCTTCGCGGGCGGCGCCAGGAGCGGGCGCAGGCCGGCCCAGACGCCGGTCACGTCGGCCCGGGTGAGGTTCGACGTCGTCAGCGCATTGGCGGCGTCCAACAGGTAGTCGACGTCCTCGGGGGTGCAGGCCGGGTCGTCGAGCGGGCCCGTGTAGTCGGTGTCGGTGGTGCCGAGGTAGACGAGATCGGCCTCCGGCCATGACACGACGAAGATCGAGCGTTTGTCCTTGGGGACCGGAATCACCGCGGCGATGTCGCACGGCAGCCGCGCCGCGGGGACGGTCACGTGGATGCCCTTGGCCGGTCGGATGGCATGGGGGTCCCGGCCCTCGTCGAGGGTGCGCACCGCGTCGGCCCACACGCCCGAGGCGTTGACCACCGTCCGGGCCCGGATCGGGAACTCCGAGCCGGCGTCCTCGAGCGCGGGACGGACGACCGCACCGTCGACCTTCCCGTCGGAGCCGGTCGTGAGGCGCACGACGGTGGTGTAGTTGGCCACCGCAGCGCCGAACTCGATCGCTGCCGTGCGGGCGACAGCCAGGGTGAGGCGGGCGTCGTCCGCCCGGGCGTCGAAGTAGAGGAACCCGGCCACGAGGTGATCCGTGGCGAGCGTGGGGAGGTGCCGCAGGGCCTCGTCCTTGGTCACCCCCCGGTGGCGCTGGCCGATACGCCAGCCGCCGGTGAGGTCGTACATCCACAGCGCCGTCGCGTAGGAGCGCGCCACCGTCTTGGAGACCACACCCTCGCGGCCGAAGAGGGGGATGAGGAATGGGAGCGGGCTGACCAGATGGGGCGCGTTGTCCAGGAGTCGTTGTCGCTCGGCCAGATTCTCGTAGACGAGTCGGAACTCGCGTTGCTGCAGGTAACGGATGCCCCCGTGGACCATCTTCGACGACTTCGACGAGGTCCCCGATGCGAAGTCGCCCTTCTCCACGAGCGCCGTTCGCAGACCGCGGCTGGCCGCGTCGAGCGCGACGCCAACCCCGGTGATGCCGCCGCCGATCACCAGCACGTCGAACTCCTCGTCGGCGAGGCGACGCAACGCGTCGCGGCGGCGGAAGGGGTGCACGGGGCCAGCCTGCCACATCCTCCGCGATACCCGACCGGGCCACGTCGGCTGCCGTCGGGGCACCCGCAGCCGTGCAGGACCATCACGCGGGCGGCCTTTCCGGACGGCGCACGCCGTCCCGACGCGTCGTCCGGCGGGCACGCGGTGCTCGGTCTCGTCGTCCGGTGCACTCGTGGGCGACCGGCGCGTATGACGGCCGCCAGCGCGGACCAGGACCGGCACGCACCTCCCCGCTCCTCGCCCGACGTATGGTCCGACGGTGTCGCAGTCGCCCGAGGATGCCTGGGCCGCCTACGCGCGGATGGAGGTCGAGATCGCCTGGCCTGGCGGTGGCACGCTGCGCGTGCGGCCTGCCCCTGCGCCCGATCCGGGCGGGTGGCCCTGGCCCGACGAGGTGCCCGTCCACGTCCTGACCGCCTGGAACCCGGGATGGGAGCGGCCCGGGCCCGAGGTCAACCGGGTGCGCCAGGCCGCGCTCGAGGCTGAGTTGGTCGCCCCCGGACTCCAGGTGCTGGCCGCCAGAGGGGTGGACCCCGTCACCGGGGATCGGGACGAGGGGGTCGCCGTGCGGGGTGCCCGCGAATCCGAGGTGGCTGCCCTCGGGGCCCGCTATGGCCAGGACGCCATGTTCGCCTGGACGCCCGGGGAATGGGCCATCGTGGCGTGTCCGGCTGGGCGCCGGGTCGTGCGTGGATGGTCGGTCGACCTCCATCGGGCTTGATTTCGCTTCAGCCCACCCCCTGACATGCCGATTTAGTGCGCAGGAAGGATGGCGCAGACCGGACACGGCGCCGTGCGGGGAACCATGGAGCACTTCGACGAGAGCTGGGACGACGGCGCACTCGACGCCGAGCTGGAGCCGGGCTCCGACCCCGAGGAGCTCTGGCGCAGCCTCATCGCGGACGAGGAGTACCCGAGGTACTGGTCGCAGGGCGTGTGGTCGGACGACGCCGACGAGGACCATGAGGGGAGCGCGCTGCTGTTCATCGGCCCTGAGGCCGAGCGGGCGCTCACCGACGAGCTCCGCCTCTCCGAGCTGTGGGGCCTGTGCGACCGGGGGCGTCTCGGGATGGACGAGTTCTTCGAGCTCTCGGCTCTGATCACCGAGGTGCAAGGGCTTCCTGGCTCGCTCTGCGTCGACTGTCACATGCTGGGCCGCCCCAACATCAACCTCAATTGGGCGCTGGGCACGACCACGCTCTGCCGGGCCCACCTCCGCTTCCGTCTGGGCCACGCCCGCATCGACGGGGGGAGTGCCCGCTAGGAGGCGCCTCGCGCCACCACGGCGCGGGCCAGAATGGCAACGTGACGTTGGCCGCCCGCGTCTTCGCCGCCTCCCACCTGACCGGCTCCTTCGTGCTGCGTTCCGGCCGGACGGCGGACCACTACTTCGACAAGTACAGGTTCGAGTCGGACCCCGTTCTCCTCCGCGACATCGTGGAGGCACTGGTGCCGCTCGTCCCGCCGGACACGGAGGCCCTGGCCGGGCTCGAGCTCGGTGGCGTTCCCCTGGCGACGATGCTTTCGGCCGTGACGGGGCTTCCCGCCTTCTTCGTGCGCAAGCAGCCGAAGAAGTACGGCACGGAGCAGATCTGCGAGGGCGGCGCGGTGGCGGGCCGGAGGCTCCTCATCATCGAGGACGTCGTCACGACGGGCGGGCAGATCGTGCTCTCGGCCCAGGACCTCCGTACCGAAGGGGCGGTGGTCGAGCATGCGCTGTGCGTCATCGATCGCGAGGGCGGCGGCTCCGACGTGGCCGCGGCCGAAGGCATCACCCTGCACGCCCTGTTCACCATGCGCGATCTCGAGGCCTTCCGCCCCGCGTGACGCACGACGGCGCGCACCCCGGCCGAAGAAGATTCTGACAATCATTGTCAGAATCTTCCGGATCCCGCTAGGGTGGCCGGCGTGCAGTCACCCGAGGCGTTGACCGATCTCTTCCGTGCCAACGGACGCAAGATCACGGCGCAGCGCCAGTGCATCTTCAAGGCTCTGGAGGGCGATGTCACCCATCCCTCGGCCGAGCGGGTGCACGAGAGGGTGCGCCGGGAGATGCCCAACGTGTCGCTGAAGACCGTCTACCAGACGCTGAACGATCTGGCCGATCTGGGGGCGATCACCGTGCTCGACGTCGGGACGGGCTCCGCTCGCTTCGACCCCAACGTCGAGACGACGCACCATCACCTCGTCTGCCGCTCCTGTGGCAAGGTCCGCGACGTGGCCACGGAGTTCCCGCTGCTCCGCGTGTCCCGGCGGGCCCGGCTGGGTTTCGAGGTGGACAGCGCGGAGGTCGTCTTCCGCGGCCTGTGCGACGACTGCAAGGGCTCCCCGCGGGACGAGAAGTAGCACCCACAACCGATCACGAGAGAAAGGGCACCGATCCACCATGCCAGCACTGAAGGGCTCCAAGACCGAGGCCAACCTGAAGGAAGCGTTCGCCGGCGAGAGCCAGGCCAACCGCCGCTACCTCTACTTCGCCCAGAAGGCGGACGTCGAGGGCTACCCCGACGTGGCGGCGCTCTTCCGTTCCGTCGCCGAGGGCGAGACCGGCCATGCGTTCGGGCACTTCGACTTCCTCAAGGAGGTCGGTGACCCTGTCACCGGCGTCCCGGTGGGTGCCACGGAGGACAACCTCAAGTCGGCGATCGAGGGCGAGACCTACGAGTACACCGAGATGTACCCCGGGTTCGCCAAGACGGCCCGCGACGAGGGTTTCGACGAGATCGCCGAGTGGCTCGAGACGTTGGCCAAGGCCGAGAAGTCGCACGCCGGTCGTTTCACGCAAGGGCTCGAGTCGGTCGCATAGGACGGGCGGCCCTATGACCGCCACATACGACCCCACCGACCCCGAGTACTTCGACCCGGCGGCGCTCCGGGAGGAGCTCGACCGCGTCTTCGACCTGTGCCACGGGTGCCGGCTGTGTTTCAACCTGTGCCCGTCGTTCCCCACCCTGTTCGACTTCATCGACGCCAGGGACGGAGACGTGGCGGCTCTGAGCGACGGCGAGCACCGGCAGGTCGTCGACGAGTGTTACCAGTGCAAGCTCTGCTACGTGAAGTGTCCCTACGTGCCACCGCACGAATGGGAGCTGGACTTCCCGCGCCTGATGAGCAGGGTCCACGCAGTGCGCCAGAAGCAGCTGGTGCCGGTCAAAGAACGCCTGACCGATCAGTTCCTGGGCCGGACCGATGCGCTCGGGAGGGTCTCGGTGGCGGCGGCGCCGGTCGTCAATTGGGCGACCGGCACACC
Organism: uncultured Acidimicrobiaceae bacterium; assembly: GCA_963843365.1. Lineage (GTDB taxonomy): Bacteria > Actinomycetota > Acidimicrobiia > Acidimicrobiales > RAAP-2 > Bog-473. The sequence goes on from CAWJKG010000003.1 coordinate 263,501, forward strand.
GGGCTCGCTGGCGCGCCGGCTGATGGAGAAGACCGCCGGCCTGGCCTCACAGCGACTCCTGCCCCCGTACGCCAAGCAGCGGTTCACGACCTGGTTCAAGAGGCGGAAGGGTGGGTTCGCCCCGTCGAAGGCCGGGGGCGCCGTCTCGGTGTTCCCCACCTGTTTCGTGGAGTACATGGAGCCCGATGTCGGCCGCGCCATCGTCGAGGTCTACGAGCACAACGGGGTCGCGTGCAGCCTGCCCGAAGGGACGAAGTGCTGCGGCGCGCCGTGGCTGCATTCGGGGCATGTCGACGAGTTCGCCCAGGCGGCGCGCCGCAACGTGGCGGCGTTGGCGGCGGAGGTCCGGTCGGGTCGGGACGTGATCGTGGCGCAGCCGACCTGCGCCTACGTGGTCAAGCGCGACTACCCGATCTACGCCAAGGGCCCTGACGCGGACCTGGTGGCCGCCCATACGTTCGACCCGGCCGAGTACCTGATGCGGCGCCAGCGGGACGCCGAGGACCCCTTCACGCTGCGTGACGAGTTCCCGGGCCGTGCGGACGGGTCGGTGCCCGATACCGTGACGTACCACGTCCCCTGCCACCTGCAGGCGCAGAATGCGGGGCTGCGCAGCCGGGACCTTCTCAAGGCAGCGGGCGTGAAGTGCTCCCTCGTACAGCGCTGCTCGGGCATCGACGGGACCTGGGGGTATCGGGCGGAGAACTACGAGCTGGCCCGCAAGGTGGCCGCGCCGCTGGGTCGTGAGATCGAGGCCGCGGGAAACGAGACCGTGTGCGGCGACTGCCACCTGGCCAACGGGTCGATCCTGCAGGAGACGGGGACCCAGCCGGTGCATCCCATGCAGCTGATGGCCCGGGCCTATGGCGTCGGCGGCCGGGAGGGTGCGGGCAGGTGAGCCAGCCCGCCGCCACGGGACTGACGCTCGACGACGTGCTGGATCTGCGGGCCTACGAGCGGGTGCGCGAGGACTACCGGGCCCGGGTGATCGCGCGCAAGCGTCACCGCAGAGTGGCGCTCGGGCCCATCATGACCCTGGTCTTCGAGAGTGTGGACACGGTGCGGTTCCAGGTCCAGGAGATGGCCCGGGCCGAGAAGATCATCAGCGACGAGGCCATGCAGGTCGAGCTGGACATCTACAACCGGCTGCTTCCCGCTCCCGGAGAGCTCTCGGCGACGGTCTTCATCGAGCTGACCTCGGACGAGGCCCTGCGGGAGTGGCTGCCCCGCCTGGTGGGGATCGAAGGCCGACTCGGCCTTGCCCTCGACGGCGACGTGGTCCCGAGCGTGCCCGAGGCCGCACACGCGGCCGCCCTCACGCGCGAGGCGGTCACGCCGGCCGTCCACTACGTCCGCTTCGGGTTCACCCAGCCCCAGGTCGCCGCTTTCGCCGAGGCCCGGGAGGTGGCCCTGGTGGCGACCCATCCCGCCTACGAGGCCCGGACGGAGTTGAGACCAGAGGTGCGGGAGGCGCTGCTCGGGGACCTGCTCGGCACAACAAAGGCCCTTCCAATGGGCTGACCAGGGACAATTCCTTGCGCAAGTCTTTACAGGCGCGCAGGACGTGCGCCATACTCTTCGTTCGCCGAATTCGGTGCCACCGCGTTGAGTCGATCGACGAAAAGGGCGTCCGAACAGGGTGAATCAAGTATCCGCCTTTTCAACCGTTATTGAGGAAGTGTCTCTCATGATCGCCACCACGTGGCGCAAGCAAGCTGCCTGCCGGGGCCTCGACGTCGAGGCGTTCTATCCCGTGACCGAGGACGAGGCCGACGCGGCCGAGGCCAAGGCTGTTTGCGCCGTCTGCCCGGTCCGCCAAGCGTGCTTGGAACACGCCCTGGCCCACCGCGAGCGTGAGGGGATCTGGGGCGGCACGACCGAGCGGGAACGGCGGCGGATCGTGCGCCAGCGCCGCAAGTCCGCCTGAGCGACCCGTCCCGCTACCTCTTCTTGGCGGCCCTCGTGGTCGTCGTGGTCGGGGCCGCCTGGGTGGACTGACCCAGAGTGCACGGTGAGGGATTCCACGGTTCCGGCTGCTTGTTGGCGTACACGCTGGAGGGGATCGTGGTCGTGGTCGTGGTGGTCGGCGCCGTGGGCGTCGTCGTGCCGGTGGACGATCCCGTCACGGTGAGTTGCGAGCCGGCGATGAGCAGCTGGACCGTCGGAGTGCTCAGGCTGGGATCGGCCACGAGGGTCACCGGCCCGCTCAGGACGGCGGCCAAGGTGTGTGCCGCTTCCGTGCCCGAGGGTCCGTAGAGGATTTCGGACGGTCCGCCCACGGTCAGCTGGGTGGACGCGTCGCCGATCTCGTTCACCCCGAAGCCTTGCGCGGTCAGGCTTGCCGCGGTGGTGTGCGCGATGCCGCTCACCGTCGACGCGTTGAGGACGTCGACGCCCACCAGGCTGTGGGCCTCGGTCGGCACGGTCGTGGTGGTCGTCGTCTTGCTGCCCTCGGGCACCGTCGTCGTGGTGGTCGTCGTGCTGGTCCCGATCTGGTTGAAGGCGTTGATCACGTTCTGGGCGTAGGGCTGGGCCTCCTCGAGCGCGTCGGCTCCACCCGAGGTGGTGTAGGCGAGCGTGGGCAGCGTCTCCGTCACCAGGTGTGATGCCGGCAGACCACGGAACACGTCCGCGATGTGGAGGAGGTCCCCCTGGCTCAGTGTGTCGTCGATGGTCAGATTCCCCACCGCGGCACCGATGAAGGAGTTGATGGCGAGCGGATTGGTGATGGACGCGTTGATCTTGGCCAGCACGGCCCGGAAGAACGCGTCCTGACGCTGAATCCGGCTGAAGTCCGAGAGGCCGTCGTACTCCCACTCGCCGTCGGAATTCTTGTAGTAGAGATGCCGGCTGCGCACGAGCTCCAGCGCGGTGGTCCCGTTCACCACCTGGCAGCCGGTGGTGGTGACGTCGAGTCCCGTGTACTGGTCCTTGACCGCCGTCGGGAAGTCCATGGTGACGCCGCCCAGCGCGTCGACCATGCCCGAGAAACCCGGGAAGTCGACGGAGACGTAGTGATTGATGGGTATCCCCAGGTCCTTTTCGATCGTGTGAATCAGCAGGTCGGGACCGCTGTCGTAGGCGGCATTGATGCGGTTCATCCCGGAGATGCCGCTGTCGTTGCCCGGTATGTCGACCCACAGATCGCGGGGATGGAGAGGACCGTCACGGTCTTCGCGGTTGGGTCGAAGCGCGCCACCATGGTGACGTCGCTGCGCTGGCCGCCTGCGTTGGCCTCGTCCCCGAAGGCCTTGACCTGGGTGGAATTCGAGACGAACGCGCGCGAATCCGATCCCACGAGCAGGAGATTGAACGGCTGTCCCGGTGCTGCCGGCGCCGCCACGAGATGCTTGGCGTGGATCTTCTTTATCTGGTTGTAGCGGTAGTTCGCGTAGACGTAGAGACCTCCGACACCGACGGCCGCCAGCACAATGACGAATGACAACGCATAGAGCGCCCGTCGACGCCAGCGGTGCTTGCGCCTCTGCTCCTTCTTCCGGGTCGAGCGAAGCTCGGCCTGGAGGTCGGCCCGCGACTTGGGGTGGTCCGTGGCGGCCGTGGGTGGGCCGGGGGATGCCGGATCATCGGGGGTCAAGGATCAGAAAGTACCTGGCCGGGAGGTCCGATACCCTTCACCGGTGCATTTCGAACTCCCCGACGAGATCCTCGAGCTGCGCGACTCGGTCCGACGCCTCGCCCAGGACAGGGTCAAGCCGCGGGCCCGAGCCATCGACAAGGAGGGCACCTACCCGGTGGACCTCTTCGAGGCCTTCCGCGACGCCGGCCTTCTCGGTCTGTGCATCCCCGAGGAATACGGCGGATCGGGCGCAGGCATCCTCGGCCTCGCCGTCGCCATTGAGGAGGTGGCCAAGTACTCCAATTCGGCCGCGCTGATGCTCCTGCTGACCCGTCTGCCCACGGGCCCGGTCATGATCGCCGGCACGGAGGAGCAGAAGCGTCGCTACCTGCCCGGCATCAGCGAGGGAACCCAACGCGCCGCCTTCGGGCTCTCGGAGCCACAGGCGGGCAGCGATGTCATGGGGATGCGGACTCGAGGGGTGCCCGACGGGGGCAGCGCCGGCGGCTGGGTGTTGCACGGCACCAAGTGCTGGATGTCGGGGGTGCGGGAGGCGGATTGGTACACCGTCTTCGCCAAGACCAGCGACCCCTCCAGCCGGGCGCACGACTCCATCACGGCCTTCATCGTCGAGCGTGCGTGGGACGGCGTCGAGGTCGGGAGGACCGACCACAAAATGGGCGTGCGCGGAGTCGACACCGGCGAGCTTCTCCTGACGGACGTGCACGTCCCGGCGGAGAACGTGATCGGCGAGGTCGGCGGCTTCCGCTTGGCCATGCTGGGCCTGAATGCCATGCGCCCGATTGTGGCGGCACGAGGCATCGGGTTGGCGGAGGGTGCGCTCATGTACGCCACGGACTACGTGCAACAGCGGGCCGCCTTCGGCCAGACCATTGCGGACTTCCAGGGGATCCAGTGGGAGATCGCCAAGTGCGCGGTGGAGATCGAGGCGGCCCGGTTGTTGACCTATCGGGCCGCCGTCCTGGCGGACGAGGGAAAGTTCACCAAGGAATTCGTCCCGTACCTCTCCATGGCCAAGTACCACGCCACGGAGCTGGCCGTGCGCGCCTCCTCACTGGCGGTCCAGCTTCTGGGCGCAGCGGGCTACATGGAGGACCACCCGACGGAGCAGTGGTATCGGGACGCGAAGCAGCTCACCATCGTGGAGGGCACCTCCCAGGTGCAGCTCGGACTGATCGCCCGCGGGGTGCTGGACCGGGACCTGTGGTGGGACTGACCTGGCCCGAAGCCCTGGCGCGCCTGAGCCGGCGGGAATCACTCGACGCACAGGAGGCGGAGGACGTCCTGAAGACGGTCGTGGCGGGCGAGGCCACGCCGGCCCAGGTGGGCGCGTTCCTGGCCCTGCTGCACGCCAAGGGCGAGACGGCCGAAGAAGTGACCGGCTTGGCGCGGGCGATGGTCGACGCCGCCGTCCCGTGCCCGTTGGCGGACGCGGACGCGGCGACTGCGGTCGATCTCGTCGGGACCGGCGGGGATCGTCTCTCGAGCATCAACGTCACCACCCTGGCCGCGTTCATCACGGCTGGCTGCGGCGTTCCCGTGTGCAAGCACGGCAACCGCGCTGCCTCGTCGTCGGTCGGGACGGCGGACGTGCTCGAAGCGCTCGGGGTGGCGATTGAGCTCGGACCCGAGGGAGTGGCCCGTTGCGTGAGCAAGGCCGGCATGGGCTTCTGCTTCGCCCAGCGCTTTCACCCCGCGATGCGCTACGTCGGACCCGTCCGCAAGGAGTTGGGCGTGCCGACCGTCTTCAACTTCTTGGGCCCACTCATCAACCCGGCCCGGACCCGACGGCAGCTCGTGGGAGTCAGCGACCCGGCCCTGGCCCCGATCATGGCCGGCGTCTTCGGGGCCACCGGAAGCCGGCACACGTTGATCGTGCACGCCGACGACGGGCTCGACGAGTTGAGCGTGACGTCGCCGGCCCAGGTCCTCGAGGTGAGGGGAGACGGCACCGGTGACCACGAGATCACCGAATGGCGAGTGGACCCGGGGGACCTGGGTCTGGCCCCGGCGACCATGGCCGAACTGCGTGGCGGCGACGCCGCGTTCAACGCCGGCGTCATTCGCGCCGTGCTCGAAGGGGAGCAGGGAGCCCGACGCGACATCGGGTTGCTCAACGCGGCCGCCGCCCTCGTGGTGGCGGGCAAGGTCGACGACCTCCCGCAGGGTCTGGTGCTGGCCCGGGAGTCCATCGACAGCGGTCGGGCCGTGGGGGTGCTGGACGCCTTGATCGCTACGTCCCAAGCCGAGTTGCGCCGCCAGCCGGGCTGACCCGCCAACTCCGCCGCGGCGCGTGCGTCTCGGGGTCGAGTGCCGGCGAGTCGGGTCGGCACAGCGCCAGCACGCACCCTCCGAAGCCGCCACCGGTCATGCGGGCGCCGAGCACCCCCGGCTGGCCCAGGAGGTGGTCGACCAACTCGTCGACGGCCGCGACCGAGACCTTGTAGTCGCCGGCCAGGCTGTGCTGCCCTTCCGTCATGACGGCGCCGAGCCCGGTGAGGTTGCCGCGAGCCAGCAGCCGCTCGGCCTCGGTCACCCGCGAGCACTCGGTCACGACATGGCGGGCCCGGCGTCGCAGGACGGGGTCATGCAACGCGCTCAGGTCACCGAGTTCACACAGGCCGAGAGGCCGGCCGACGATGTGCGCCGCCCGCTCGCACTCGGCGCGACGGGTGGCGTACGGGGTCTCGGTGAGCAGCCGCGGTGCCTCGCTGTGCACGACGACGAAGGCCGCGTCCTCGGGCACGGCGACGGGCCGGGTCTCGAGGGTGGAGAAGTCGATGTGGAGCGCGTGCCCTTCGGTGGCGCCGGCGATGACCAAAGGATCGAGAAGGCCCACGTGGGAGCCAGCGTTGCGCTCGGCCTCCTGGCAGTCGCGGGCGAGCGAGACCGGCTCGGCGTCGTGGCCGAGCGCGAGCAGCAGCGCCACCGAGAACGCCACGCTCGAGGACAGCCCCGCACCGAGCGGAAGGGTGCTGGTGACCCGGGCCACTCCGCCGGTCGGCGGCCGCTGCAGACGCAACAGCTCGGCCGCCAGTGCGGCGTCGGCGCGGACCGGACCGGTGTCGCCCAGCATCACCTCGAGCGGAGGTCCAGGGAACTGGTCCGAATCGATGCCGAAGAGAAAGCTGTCGGGCTTCGGCGTAAAGGAGACCTCGGTGGCCAGGTCGATGGCCATGGGCAGTGAGAGCCCCTCGTTGTAGTCGGTGTGATCACCGATGATGGTGACCCGTCCGGGGGCGCGGGCAGAAGGCACGTCCCCAGCTTGGCGCACAGCGGGTGGGCTTGACCGTCAGCGGCGGCGCGGGTCACGATCCTGCGATGGCCGAGCGCAGTGGACCGCTGAGTGGGATCAAGATCATTGAGCTGGCGGGCATCGGGCCGGCTCCCTATACGTGCATGATGCTGGCCGATGCCGGCGCGCAGGTGCTCCGCCTGGAGCGGGCGGCGCCGGGCGCGGTCGAGCGGGCCGCGGAGAGCGAGTCCTCCGGCGCCGGACGGTACTGGGATCTTCTGAACCGATCCCGGCCCTCGGTGGGCATCGACCTGAAGAACCCGGACGCGGTGGAACTGGTCCTGGGCCTCGTCGCCGAGTCCGACGGGTTGATCGAGGGCTTCCGGCCCGGCGTGGCCGAGCGGCTCGGCGTCGGGCCCGATGCCTGCTTCGCACGCAACCGCCGTCTTGTCTACGGGCGCATGACCGGCTGGGGACAGGAAGGGCCGTTGGCACCGCGGGCCGGACACGACATCGACTACATCGCCATCGGGGGAGCGCTCTGGTCACTGGGGCGGGCCGACAGCGCCCCCGTGCCGCCGCTCAACCTCGTGGGCGACTTTGGCGGCGGCGGCATGTTGTTGGCGTTCGGCATGGTCGCCGCCCTGCTCGAGGCGGCGCGTTCGGGCGAGGGGCAGGTTGTCGACGCCGCCATGGTCGACGGCGCGGCCTCCCTCATGACCATGATCCACGCCTTTCATCTCGGGGGCATGTGGAACGAGCAACGCGGGGCCAACATGCTCGATACGGGCGCGCCGTTCTACGAGGTCTACGAGACGGCGGACGGCCAGTGGATGGCGGTGGGCGGGATCGAGCGGCAGTTCTATGCCGCGTTGCTCGAGGGCCTGGGCCTGGCCGGCGACGAGTCGCTGCCCGACCAACAGTCGCGGGCGGACTGGCCGGCCATGAAGGAGCGCTTCGCCGCCATTTTCAGGACCAAGACAAGGGACGAGTGGTGCTCCGTGTTCGACGGCACCGACGCCTGCGTGGCACCGGTGCTGTCGCCCTGGGAGGCGCACGCGCACCCGCACAATGTGGCGCGCCGCACCTTCATTGAGGTCGATGGCACCGTGCAGCCCGCCCCGGCCCCACGCTTCTCCAAGACGCCGTCCGCGGTGTCCAAGCCGCCATCGGCCCCCGGAGCCGACACCGTGTCGGGGCTGGCCGAGTGGGGCGTGGACGAGGAGACGGTGACGAAGCTCCGTGCATCGGGCGCCCTGAGCTGACCCCGGCTCGGCCGCGTCGGGGCGACGCGGTGCGTCCGGGTCCCGGCGGTCAGGTCACGGGCACGCTCCGAAGGGGTCGATCGGCGCGTCAGAGGTCCCGAGGACCACGAAGGAGTTGGAAGCTTCGTTCATGTAGGCCTGCGGGCAGGGGTCGGCGATCGCGATCACCGACGTGCCGGGGCAGACGCCGGCCTGGTTCACGCAGGTCATGGCCTCCCGGCCCTCGGCGTAGCCGGGACACTCCAGCGTGAAGCCCTTGGCGGCATAGGCCTGCAGGTACGCGAGGGCGGCTGCGCAACCCCAGGCGGTGGCCTGGCCGACGGGCGGGACGGCTGCCGGGTCGCCCGGCGCCGGCGCAGGCGCCGGGGTGGCGGCAACGACCGCAGGGGCCGGAGCGGGCGGTGTCGTCGTCGGGGTCGTCGTCGTGGTCGTCGCCGGTGCCGGCGCCGGTGCCGGTGCCGGCACCGGCACCGGTGGTGGTGCCGACGGCGGTGGAGTGATGGGTCGCTCGATGGTCTTCGTCATGGCGACCGCCGCTTCCTCGAGTGCGGTCCGCTCGATCTGCTGCGCCGAAGGGTGGGCGTGCAGCGGCGGCTGCGATGTCACCGGTGCCGTCGTGACCAGCTGCGCCGCCACGACGATCGTGACCGCGATGAGGACGAAGGGGAGGGACGCGACCGGGCGCGTGCGCACGACTGAGGACAAGGCGGGTGCTCCTTGTGGGGTTCCGCTCCGGTGGGGAGTTCGGCTGGCATTGCCCCCTGCCGTTACCCAGCGCACCCCCGTTGAACGTCGACCACGCGTGAATCTCCCGCAGAATCCCTCAGATCACCGCGCCCACAGGGGCTTCGAGCACTCGGCGCGGCGCCCGGCTCCATCCTGAGAGCGATGGCCGCGTGGCAACCGCGGTGTGAGGGCCGACTCGACGCGTCGGCGACGGCTGCGTCAGGACGGAACGTGCATTGCGACGGGCCGCCGCGGCCGACTGCAGCCCGGCGAGATCAGATCGTGACCACGGGGCACGTGATGGTCCTGGTGATGCCGGGGATCTGCTGCATGTCCCGCACGACCATGCGACCGAGATCATCCATGGAGGCCGCCTCGGCCCGGGCGATCACGTCGTACGGTCCCGTGACACCGTCGGCGACGACCACACCCGCGATGCCACTGAGCTGCTGTGCCACCTGGGCGGCCTTGCCCACGTCGGTCTGCACCAGCACGTACGCGTGGACGGTCACAGCACACCGTACATTGGCCTGGTGGCGATGTCCTCAAAGGTCGAGCAGTTCAAGGACATGGCGCGGCAGGCCCAGAAGGACCTGTTCGATCAGTCCCATCCCATCGGTCGCCTGTCGCTCGTCCAGTGCGCCATGCTCGGCGGGGCCACCGTCGTCACCATCTCGCTTGCGGGCTCCCTCTTCTTCTCCATCTCCCCGGACGCTGCGGATCACAAGATCCTCCTGTACCTCCTTTTCACCCTGGCCCCGTTCGCCATCGTGTCGCCGCTGCTCGGACCTCTCATCGACCGCAGTCGCGGGGCGCGGCGCCTCATGGTCGTGCTGTCCGCTGTCGGGCAGGTCGTCCTGTGCCCGCTGATGGCCACGCATCTGCACAGCCTGCTGCTGTTCCCGCTGGCCTTCCTCGTCCTGGTGTGTCAGAAGCTCTATGTCGTGACAAAGGGCGCGCTGGTGCCGGAGATGGCCGCGCTCGAGGGCACTGACTCGGAGGCGGAGCAGGCCGGCTACGCCACGCTCAACGCCCGGCTGACGCTCCTCGGCACCCTGGCCGGCTTCGTGGCGTCCGTTCCGGCGGTCATCCTGTACAAGGTTGCAGGCTCTCCGGGTGTGCTCGTCTTCGCCACGATCGTGTTCGTCGGTGCCACAGTGGCCGGGGCCCGGTTGCCGGTGTTGTCGGGGCGCCGGGCCGAGCGACTCTGGACCGACGAGGCCACCAAGGTGCGCGACTACGGCCATGAGGGTGACGCCCTCGCGCGCGAGCAGGATCTGCTTCGCCTGCAGCCCTTCGCCAATCCCGAGGTCATGCTCGGGCTGAGCGCCATGTGCATCGTCCGCGGCCTCACGGGGTTCATGACGTTCATGCTCGCCTTCGGGCTCCGGCGCATGCACGGCGTCGGCCTGTACTGGTACGGATTGGTCCTGGCGGGGAGTGGCGCCGGCGCCATCGTCGGCCTCGTACTCGTGGGACGGCTGCGGAAACGCATGACCGAGCAGCAGCTGCTGCTCTGCTCCCTCTGGCTCATCGCCATCACGGCGGGCGGCTGCGCCGTCTGGGGCACCCTGGTGGCGCAGGTGGTCCTCGCCTTCATCGTCGGCCTGTGCGGTTCCGTGGCCCAGCCGTCGTTCGACGCGATGACCCAGCGCTACATCCCCCTCTCGGCACAGGGCAGGGCCTTCGCCCGCTTCGGCATGCGCCAGCAGCTGGTCTGGGTGGTGGGCTCGCTGATCCCGCTGATCATCGTCTTCACGCTGCCGCAGGGCGACGCCACCATGGCCGTCCTGGCCGCGCTGGGCGGGCTGACCTATGTCTCGGGGCGCCGCGCCGCGCATGCGCCGCGCATTGTGCAGCGGGACTATCGCAACCTCGGGGAAGTGGGCGAAGCGGGGTAACCCGGGCCTGTCAGCCCAGGCGGTCGGCCAGCGTCTCGGCCTGGTCGGACAGCGCCGGCGGCAGACGGTCGCCGAACTGCGCGTAGTACTCCTGAATCAGGGGCACCTCGGCCCGCCAGCCCTCCGTGTCCACACGCAGCAGCTCCGCCATCTGCTCTCGGGAAATATCGAGACCGGTCGTGTCGATGGCGTCGGGTGTCGGCACCGAGCCGATCGGCGTCTCGACCGCGGGCGCCTTGTCGGCGACGCGGTTGAAGATCCACTCGAGCACGCGGGAGTTCTCGCCGTAGCCGGGCCACAGGAACTTCCCGTCGGCGTCCTTGCGGAACCAGTTGACGTAGAAGATCTTCGGCAGGGCGTTGCGGTCGGGTGCTTCCACGCCGATGCGCAGCCAATGCGCGAAGTAGTCCGCCATGTTGTAGCCGCAGAACGGCAGCATGGCGAAGGGGTCGCGGCGCAGGTTCCCGACGGCACCGGCCTGGGCGGCCGTCGTCTCGGACGCCATGATGGAGCCGAGGAACACGCCGTGCTCCCAGTCGTGGGATTGGAAGACGAGTGGCACCACCGAGGCGCGCCGGCCCCCGAAGAGGATGGCGCTGATGGGCACGCCTTGCGGGTCTTCCCACTCGGGGGCGATCGCCGGATCTTGGCTCGCCGGCGCCGTGAAGCGGGCATTGGGGTGGGCAGCGGTCGTGCCCGACTCGGGCGTCCAGTCGTTGCCCTTCCAGTCGGTGAGGTGCGCCGGCGGCTGGTCGGTCATGCCCTCCCACCAGATGTCGCCGTCGTCGGTGAGCGCCGTGTTGGTGAAGATGCAGTTGCCGTCGAGCGTGAGGATGGCGTTGGGGTTCGTGTGCGTGTTGGTGCCCGGCGCCACGCCGAAGAACCCGGCCTCGGGGTTGATGGCGTACAGACGGCCGTCGGCGCCGAACTTCATCCAGCAGATGTCGTCGCCCACCGTCTCGACCTTCCACCCTTCGATGGACGGGATGAGCATGGCCAGGTTGGTCTTGCCACAGGCGGAGGGGAAGGCCCCGGTGACGTAGCGGGTCTCGCCTTCGGGCGACGTCAGCTTCAGGATGAGCATGTGCTCGGCCATCCAGCCGGCGTCACGTGCCATGACCGAGGCGATGCGCAGGGCGAAGCACTTCTTTCCCAGCAGCGCGTTGCCGCCGTAGCCCGAGCCGAACGAGGTGATCTCCCGCGTCTCGGGGAAGTGCACGATGTACTTGTTCTCCGCATTGCAGGGCCAGGCGACGTCCTGTTCGCCAGGCTCGAGCGGGGCGCCGACCGAGTGCAGGCAAGGGACGAAGTCGCCGTCGCCGAGCACCTCCAGGGCCCCGGTCCCCATCCGGGTCATGATGCGCATGGAGACGGCGACGTAGGCGGAGTCGGTCAGCTGCACCCCGATGTGGGCGATATCGGAGCCGAGGGGCCCCATGGAGAAGGGCACCACGTACATGGTGCGCCCCTTCATGCAGCCCCTGAAGAGACCTTGCAGGTGCTCGCGCATCTCGGCCGGGTCACGCCAGTTGTTGGTCGGGCCGGCGTCGATCTCCTTGGCCGAACAGATGAACGTGCGGTCTTCCACGCGCGCCACGTCGCCGGGGTCCGAGTGCGACCAGTAGCTGTTCGGCCGCTTGGCGTCCGACAGCCGGGTGAACGTGCCGGCGTCGACGAGCCCCTGGCAGAGCCGGTCGTACTCGTCGGCCGAGCCGTCGCACCACTCGATGCGGTCCGGCGTGGTGAGGGTCGCCATTTCGTCGACCCATGCGAGGAGTTTCGCGTTCGTTGTTGGCGGCATGTCGGGGGGATCTGCTCCTTCGTCCGGCCTGTTTCGGTGGGGTCCAATGCTAGGCATGTGACGTGGGATCCCCCAAACCTCGGCACATGACACGTCCCGTCGGGGAAGACGAGGTCCTAGAGAATATCCGAGGCATCGTCGGAAACGGAATCGAGGCTTTCGGCCTGCGTGACGACGCCGCCTCCCTGGAGTTCCCGGCAGGCGGGCCTCTGCTGGCCTCCGTGGACAGCGTGGTGGAGGGCGTGCACGTCGACCTTTCGCTGTGCAGCCCCGGCGACGTGGGCTGGAAGGCGCTGATGGGCGCCCTCAGCGACCTCGCCGCCATGGGCGCAACGCCCCTGGGTGCGCTCGTGGCCCTCTGCGTGCCCGGCGGCTCGGGCGAGGGTGCGCTGGCGGTGGGCGTCATGGAGGGTGTGGCCGAGGCGTCGGCGGCGTCGGGCTGCCCCGTCATCGGGGGCGACGTGTCGGAGGCGGCCGGACTGACGGTCGCCGTGACCGTCCTGGGCACGGTCGAAGCGGGCGGCCCTCCGCCGGTCGGTCGATCCGGGGCGCGGCCGGGCGACGTGGTGCTTGTCACCGGCCCTTGCGGCGGGTCGGCGGCGGGACTGCGGCAGTTGCGCGCCGGCGACCAGCGTGGAACGGCGGTCGCCGCCTACCGGCGGCCCGTGGCGCGCCTGCGGGAGGGCGCGCTGGCCCGGATCGCCGGGGCCCACGCCATGATCGACGTCTCCGACGGGCTGGCGCTCGACCTGCACCGCCTCGCCGACGCATCAGCCGTCGGGTTCCGGCTCGACGAGGTGCCGGCCGCCACCGGCGCCACGCTCGACGAGGCCCTCGGCGGCGGGGAGGACTACGAGCTGGTGCTCGCCGTGGCCGCCGAGCAGGAAGACGAGCTCGTCAGCGCGTCCGAGCGGGTGGGACTCCGGCTCCCTCTCCGGGTCGGCACCGTGCTGCCTGACCCGGCTCTGCGGCTCCTGGGCGACGCTCCTCTGGATCGCCTGGGCTGGCAGCACCGCTTGGGCTGAATTGTGCAGGCCTTGGGGCGGCATCGTTTGGCGGGCAGCCGACCGTGCCGTACTCTCGCGCAGCGCCTTCCTGGCAGAGGCGGGGGCGGAGGTTTTGGCGATGCTTGGTGCCTTGATTGTCGTTTTCGTGCTGGGGGCGCTCGTCCTCTCGCCGTTCGCGTTCTTTCAGGTAATCACCAAAGCGGGGTTCTCGGGTTGGTGGACGTTCGTGCCCTATTCCCCGTGGCTCGTCGGGATCATCGGGGGAGGGACGATCGGAATCTGGAACCGCAACAACGAGAGCGTGTACTCGGTTCTGAACCAGCTCTGGCTCCTCGACGCGTTGATGTTCTTGACCACTGCCTTCGTGATGGTCATGTTCTTTCTCTTCGCCTTCTCGGAATGGCCGGCACTGCAGCAGCCGCGTGGCCGACCGATGCCCGGAGGAGGGTTTGCGGTCAGGGGAGGTGGCGTCCCATCCTGGGTCCCCCCTCCACCGTCTGACCACGATCCGGCAGGTGCCTCTCTGCACAGCAGCGCGCCCGTGGAGCAGGCTCCCGGGTGGTACAAGTCGGGCGCCGTGGGCGCCGGCGAGCAGAGTTACTGGGACGGATCGGCCTGGACGGCCCGGCGGCAGTGGAGCGGCGGCAACTGGGTCGAACTGCCGATGCCCCGGCCCGAACAGGTCGGCCCGGAGGGCGCGCCCGCTTCGAGTTGATCAGGGGCTGACCGAGCGAGCCCCGAACGCCGTCAGCTGGCGGCGCTGGGCTGGTGGGTCCGGCGCAGCGGCTTGGTCACCTTGCCGGCCCGGATGCACGAGGTGCACACGTGCAGCCGCTTCGGCGCGCCGTCGACGACGGCCCGCACCCGCTGCACGTTGGGGTTCCAACGCCGCTTGGTGCGCCGGTGGGAGTGGCTCACGTTCATGCCGAACGACGGCTTCTTGCCACAGATGTCGCACACTGCTGCCATGGGAGAACCTTCCTGGGGGAGGCCGCGGTCGACGGACCACGCAGGCCTTCACGAACGGGCCAAAGGTTAGCATCCCCTGCCATGACCTCTTCGGCGACGTTGGACGCCGACGATCTCCGCGCCGTGATGGGCGGCTACCGCGACGCCCTCCGGCTCCACCAGGCCGACATCAACCGCCTCAACGTCTACCCGGTGCCCGACGGCGACACGGGCACGAACATGGCCCTCACCCTCGAGGCCGTGGTCAGCGAGCTGCAGGGGGTCGACGCCGGGGCGGGGCTGCCCGAAGTCTGCAAGGCCATCGGCCATGGCTCCCTCATGGGCGCCCACGGCAACTCGGGCGTCATCCTCTCCCAGCTGCTGCGGGGCATGGGCGAGCGCATGGCGGGGGCCGGGGACGAGGGGGTGGGCCCCGACGTCCTCGTCGACGCCATCGGCCACGCCTCCGAGCTGGCTCGCCGGGCCGTGGTGCGCCCGGTGGAGGGGACGATCCTCACGGTGGCCGCGGCCGCCGCCACCGGTGCCGCCCAGGGGTCGGACCTGGTCGGCGTGGTGGAGCGCGCCCGTGGTGAGGCCGCCGACGCCCTGGCCCGCACCCCCGAGATGTTGCCCGTGCTGGCCCAGGCCGGCGTCGTCGATGCCGGCGGCGCCGGCTACCTCCTCCTGCTCGACGCCTTCCTCCTCGTGCTCGACGGCCGGCCGCTGCCCGAGCCGTCCGGCGTGGAGGCCCCGGACCTCAGCGGGCTCAACGGCGTGAGGGGCGACGGCGGGCCGGGTCACGAGACCGTCGACGGGGAGCACGCCCTCGGCGACCTGCGCTACGAGGTCATGTACCTGCTGAACGCGCCCGACGACTCCATTGAGGCCTTCAAGGAGGTCTGGGCCGGCGTCGGCGACTCCATCGTGGTGGTCGGGGGCGACGGCATCTGGAATTGCCACATCCACACCAACGACATCGGTGCCGCCATCGAGGCCGGGGTGGACGCCGGGCAGCCACACCGCATCCGGGTGACCGACCTCGACGAACAGGTCGAGGAGGAGCGCTGGGTCCGCGAGAGCGTGGGAGCACCGGGTGCGGGTCCGAGCACCGAGGGGACCGGACCACCCCCGACGACCAGCGTGGTGGCGGTGGTCTCGGGCGACGGCATCGGGCGCATCTTCCGCTCCCTCGGCGTGCACCACCTCGTCGTGGGCGGCCAGACGATGAACCCGGCGACGGCCGATCTCGTCAAGGCGGTCGAATCGGTGGGCTCGGACCAGGTGGTGATCCTGCCCAACAACAAGAACATCAGGCCGGTGGCCGACCAGGTCGACGCGCTGTGCGGCAAGACGGTGCGGGTGGTGCCGACCGGGTCGATCGTCGAGGGCTTCGCGGCCCTGCTGGCCTACGACCCCGCGGCGGAGGCGGACGCCAACGTCCGCGTCCATGTCCGAGTCGGCGGCCCGGGTCGTGCCGGGGGAGGTCACGCGGGCGGTGCGGGACAGCACGACCGACGCCGGCGAGGTCCACGAGGGTGACTTCATCGGGGTCTCGCGCGACGGGGTGGTGGCGGTCTCCGACAACATCGTGGTCTGCACCCGGCTGCTGCTGAGTCGTCTGCTCCAGCCGACGCACGAGCTGGTGACGCTCATCGAAGGCGAGGGTGCCCGCGTCGCCGACACGAGACGGATTGAGGAGTGGCTCACCGAGGAGCACCCCGAAGTCGCCGTCGAGGTGCACCAGGGCGGCCAGCCCCTCTACCCGTACCTGTTGGGGATTGAGTAGCGGCCGCACCCTCAGCGACCTGAGCCAGCGGCCGGTCTCGGTGCTGGCCTCGGTGTCGGAGCGCAAGGCCGGACGGCTGGCCGAGTTGGGCGTCGAGTCCGTTCTCGATCTCCTCACGACCTACCCGCGCCGCTACATCGACCGCACCCGCCAGTCCGACGTGTCGGACCTGCAGGTGGGCGACGAGGCGGCGGTACTGGCCACCGTGCAGTCGGCCCAGGCCCGCCGCGCCCGGACGGGACGCGCCGTGGTCGACGTGGTCGTGCGCGACGACACGGGCCGCCTCAAGATCGTCTTCTTCAACCAGCCCTGGCGGGCCAAGCAGCTGGAGGCCGGCACCGAGGCGATCTTCTTCGGGAAGGTCACCGAGTACCGGGGGACGCGGCAGATGGCCAACCCCGTGGTCGACGTCGTGGCGGGCGTCACGCCGGGGCGGCGCACGCTGCGCATTCTGCCCGTCTACCCCGCCTCGGCCAAGGTCGGGCTCACCTCGTGGGAGCTGGGGGAGTTCGTGGCCGAGGCGCTCGAGCGCGCCCGCGAGTTCGCCGACCCGCTGCCGCCCGAGTACCGCGCCTCTATCGACCTGTGGGACCGCACCGAGGCCTTCCGGGCCATTCACGGGCCGGAGTCGCTGCAGGTGGTCGGGCCGGCGCGCCGCCGGCTGGTCTTCGACGAGCTCTTCCGGCTGCAGCTGGCGCTCGTACTGCGGCGCCGGGCCTTCGAGGTCAACGCCCGCGCGCTGCACCACGCCGTGTCGCCGCGGGAGATCACCGGGGGCGTGCACGACACGCTGGTGGCGCGCTTCCTGGCCGGACTGCCCTACGAGCTCACCATGGCCCAGCGCCGGGCCCTCGCCGTGATCGTGGCGGACATGGCCGGGCCGTTCCCGATGCACCGGCTCCTGCAGGGCGACGTCGGCTCGGGCAAGACCGTGGTGGCGCTGGCCGCGTTGCTCGCCGCCGTGCAGAGCGGGCACCAGGGCGCGCTGATGGTGCCGACCGAGGTCCTGGCCGAGCAGCACTTCGCCGCCGTGCGCGCGCTCCTGGGCTCGCTGGAGGGACCAGGTGGCATGGCGGGGGGCGACGTGCGGGTGGAGCTCCTGACCAGTCGCGTCAAGGGCAAGGCCCGCACGGCGGTGCTGGAGGGCCTGGCCTCGGGCGCGGTCGGCATGGTGGTGGGGACGCACGCGCTGTTGACCGAGGAGGTGACGTTCGGGTCGCTCGGCGCGGTCGTCATCGACGAGCAGCACCGCTTCGGGGTCGAGCAGCGGGCGACGCTGCGGGCCAAGGGCAGCGACGGGGACCCGGATCTGCTGGTGATGACCGCCACTCCGATCCCGCGTACCGCCGCCATGGTGATCTTCGGCGATCTCGACCTCACCACCCTCGACGAGCTCCCTCCGGGCCGCCAGCCCGTCACCACCGCCTGGCTCCCCGGCTCCGGCCCCGAAGTGGAGCGGCCGGCCTGGGAGCGGGTGCGGACCGAGGTGGCGGCGGGGCACCGCGCCTTCGTCGTCTGCCCGCTGGTGAGCGACTCCTTGCGGGTCGAGGCGAAGTCGGCCAGCGAGGAGTTCGAGCGGCTGACCGCCGGCGAGCTGGCGGGGCTGCGGGTGGGGCTCCTGCACGGCCAAATGGCGGCGGCCGCCCGCGAGGACGTGATGGACCGCTTCCGCACCGGCGAGCTGCAGGTGCTGGTGGCGACCACGGTGATCGAGGTCGGCGTCGATGTGCCGGAGGCCACCGTCATGGTCGTGGAGAGCGCCGACCGCTTCGGGATCGCCCAGCTGCACCAGCTGCGGGGCCGGGTGGGCCGGGGCGGCACCGCCAGCTGGTGCTACCTCCTCGGGGGCGAGGAGGGCAACGAGCGGCTGACGGCGGTGGCGGGGTCGACGGACGGCTTCGTCCTGGCCGAGGCCGACCTGCGCGTGCGCGGGGAGGGCACGCTGCTCGGCGCCCGCCAGAAGGGGCAGAGCGACCTGCGGCTGGCCTCGCTCAGCGATGCCGGCGACATGGCTCTGCTCGACGAGGCGCGCCACGTCGCCGAGGCGATGGTGGACGCCGATCCGCAGCTGACGACGCATCCCGACCTGGCCGACGAGGTCAGGTTGCTCCTGAGCGAGGACGAAGGGGAGTACCTCTTCAAGAGCTGACACCCGTTCAGGAGCTGAGACCGGTCCTCCGATCCGGTCCTCCGGGGGTCCGGGCCGCCGTAGGGTGGTGCCGATGCGGGTCATCGCAGGCCGGAGCCGCGGCCGCCGGCTCCCGGCCAAGCTGCCGGCATCGGTCCGGCCGACGTCCGACCGGGTGCGCGAGGCCATCTTCGACATCCTCGGCTCCCAGGGCGGTGTGGAGGGCCTGACGGTGGTCGACCTGTTCTCCGGCAGTGGCGCGCTGGGGGTCGAGGCGCTCTCCCGGGGGGCGGCGTCGTCGACCTTCGTCGACCTCGATCCCGACGCGTTGGCCGCCGTCCGCCAGAATTTGCAGGCGGTCGGGCTCGGGGGCGAGCCGGCGACGTTCGTGCGGGCCGCGCTCCCCGCGTGGCTGCACACCGCGACGGCGGGACCGTTCGACCTCGCCCTGTGCGACCCTCCCTACGACTTCACGGATTGGGCGGCGCTTCTGGGCGCGTTGCGGGCCGACGCGGTCGTCATGGAATCGTCGGCTCCCATCGACCTCCCCGAGGCCTGGGTGATCGCGAGAGAGCGGCGGTACGGCGGTACGCTCGTCACCGTGGCTCATCGCACCGGAGACGGCTCGTGAACGTCGGTCTCTTCCCAGGGTCGTTCGACCCGTTCCACAACGGACATCTCGAAATCGTCGAGCGGGCCAGCAAACTCTTCGACGAGGTGGTGGTCGCCGCCCTGCGCAACCCCCAGAAGAGCACGGCGCTGTTCGACCTGGAGGAGCGCCAGGCGATGCTGGAGGAGGTCGTGGCCCACCTGCCGTCGGTGCGGATCGTCTCGGTCTCGACCCTGCTGGTCAACGTGGCCCGCGACGTCGGGGCCTCCGCCATTGTGCGGGGGCTGCGGGCCGTGTCCGACTTCGAGGCGGAAATGCAGATGGCCCAGATGAACAACCACCTCTCCGGCGTCGAGACGATCTTCATCCCGACCAGCCCCGAGTGGTCGTTCGTGGCGTCCAAGCTCGTGCGTGAGGTGGCGCGTTTCGGCGGCGACGTCTCCGCGTTCGTGCCCAAGGTGGTGGCCGAGCAGCTCAAGGCCAAGTACGCCGACGGCCCGCCGGGGGGTGAAGAGTGAGCGACCAGTTCCTCGACGTCGACGACGAGCCACCCGTGGAGGACGTCGGCATCGAGTCGATCCTCAACCAGTTGCTCGACCTCATGGCCGTGGCCAAGTCGATGCCGCTGTCCTCGTCGGTCATGGTGTCGCGCGACGAGGTGACGTCGCTGGTCCAGTCGGCCATCGAATGCCTGCCCGACGAGCTCCGCCAGGCCCGCTGGCTGCTGCGCGAGCGGGAGGAGTTCATGGCGGAGCGCAACCGCGAGGCGGAGGCGCTCATGGACGACGTGCGCGCGCAGGCGGAGCACATGGTCCAGCGCACCGAGATCGTGCGTCAGGCCAACTCGGTGGCCCAGCGCATCCTCGACGACGCCAACGAGGAAGCGCGGACGCTGCGCCACCAGGCGGAGGACTTCGTGGACACCAAGTTGGCCGGCATGGAGATCGTGCTGGACCGCCTCACCAGGACGGTCCAGGCCGGGCGGGCCAGGCTGGCGGCGCCGTCGGTGGACACGACGCCGGTCGTCGATGCAGCGGGCGCGGAGGAGGACGGCTTCTTCGACCAGGATCGGTCCTGAAGGTGGCCGCCGATCCGTTCGTGGTCCACGTGGCGCGGCTGCGCCGTTCGCCGGGACAGCCCCTGCACGAGGTGCGGCGGGGCGAGGTGGCCCAGGCCGGTCCGATCGACGAGGTCGGGATCGACCCCGGGCGCAGCGTGGTGCCGGCCGGCGCCGCCATAGAGGTGGACGTCACGCTGATGCCCTTCGAGGGTGGCATCGACGTCGCCGGCACGGTCACCGCACCGTGGACCGGCATCTGCCGGCGGTGCGCCGAACCGGTGTCGGGCGAGCTGCGCATCCCCGTGCACGAGCGTTTCGCCGACGCGCCGCTGGCGGGGGTGTCCGACGAGGAGCTGTATCCGATCGTCGACGACACCATCGACCTCGGGCCCCTGGCCCGTGACGCCGTCGTGCTCGAACTGCCCATGGCGCCCTTGTGCCGGGAGGACTGCGCCGGCCTGTGCCCCCAGTGCGGCAGCAATCGCAACGAGGGCGACTGCGGCTGCGTTGTCCCCCGCGACCCACGGTGGGCTAATCTCGACGTGCTCCGGTAGCCGGTCCACCCCGTTCCGGTACCGTCCGAGAGCGCTTCTGCGCCCGAATCGATCGTTGGAGTCCCGTCATGGCCGTCCCCAAGAAGAAGAAGTCGAAGGCCAAGGGCCGCAGCCACCAGGCGGGGGCGTGGCGACTGGGCCGCCCCGCCCGGAGCGTCTGCCCGCACTGCCAGGCCTCCAAGACCCCCCACGTGGTCTGCCCCAGCTGCGGCTGGTACAAGGGACGCCAAGCGGTCGAGGTCGACTGATTTGAGTCGCCGGGGCCAGCGTCCCAGCGCGGAGACGCTGGCCACGCTCCCGGTCGCCGTGGACGCCATGGGCGGCGACCTGGCCCCGGGCGAAATCGTCGAAGGAGCCCGCCGTGCTGCCGAGCGGCACGGCATCGGGATCGTGCTGGTCGGGCCGCCCGAGTTGGTGGGGGACACCCAGGGCCTGGAGCTGGTGCCCTGCACCGAGGTCATCGGCATGGACGAGGATCCGGCCGGCGGCGTCCGTCGCAAGAAGGACTCGTCCCTGGTACGGGCCGCCGAGCTCGTGCGCGACGGGAAGGCGGCCGCCATGGTGTCGGCCGGCAACACGGGAGCGACCATGGCCTCGGCGCTGCTGCGCATGGGCCGGCTCCCGGGCGTGGTGCGGCCCTGCATCGCCACGCCGCTGCCCCGGCTCGGACGCACGCCCGCCGTCCTGGTCGACGCCGGGGCCAACGCCGAATGCACTCCGGCCATGCTGGTGCAGTTCGCCCAGATGGCCGCCGCCTACGTCACGGCCCGCTTCGGCACCGAGGCCCCCTCCGTGGGACTGCTCTCCATCGGCGAGGAGCCGACGAAGGGCACACCGCTGGTGAAGGAGACCCACGGCCTGCTGGTGGAGGCGGCCAAGGCGGCGAGCGCCGGGGGCGGGTCCGGTGGCGGCTTCGAGTTCGTCGGGAACCTGGAGGGCCGCGACCTGTTGCCCTCCCCGGCCGACGTCATCGTGACCGACGGGTTCACCGGCAACGTGGCCCTCAAGGCGCTGGAGGGCTCGCTGCGCTTCCTCTTCGAGACGTTGCTGGGCGTCTTCGGGACCGACGAGGCGACCACCGAGGCGGCGGCGGTGCTGCTGCCGCACCTCCTCCCGGTGGCGGCCGAATTCGAGCCCGAGAACACGGGCGGTGCCATGCTCCTCGGCACCGACGGGGTCTGCGTCATCAGCCACGGCTCGTCCAACGCCACGGCGATGATGAACGCCGTCCTGGTGGCCCACGAGTGCGCCACCAGGGGCCTGGCGGACCACGTGGCCGCGGCCGTCCGCAGCGCCGGATCGGCCTGAAAGCCCAGCACAACACCCCTAAACGGGCAGTTGCGGCCCGGCGGGACGTACACTGTGGCCCGTGCCGGCAGAAACCCACACCAATCAGGGACCTCTCGACCGCAACGGGGTCTTCGAGCTGATCAGGGACCAGCTGGCCGACATCCTCGAGACGGACCCGTCGTCGATCACCGAGGGCGCTTCCTTCGTGGAGGACCTCGACGCCGACTCGCTGGCCCTGATTGAGCTGGTCGAAGCCCTGGAAGAGGAGCTGGGCGAACGCACGGTGGGTTTCCGCATCAACGATGAGGACCTCGAGGATCTGCGCACGGTCCGGGATGCAGTTGACTACGTCTACGCCAAGCTCGAGGCGGGTTGACGCCGGAGCTGAGGGTGCGGCCGTCCTGGCCGAGCGACTTGGCCACTCCTTCGCCGACCTGAGCCTCCTGCAGCACGCCCTCGCCCATCGCAGCTGGTGCGGCGAGCAGGAGGGTGGCGCGCCCTCCAACGAGCGGCTCGAGTTCCTGGGCGACGCCGTCCTGGGCCTCGTCGTCGCCGGCTACACCTTCGAGCGCTTCCCCGAGTTCGCCGAGGGCAAGCTGGCCAAGGTCCGCTCCGCCGTGGTCAACGCCCGCGTGCTGGCGCAGGTGGCGGCCCGGCTGGGGGTCGGTGAGGTCCTCCTGTTGGGCCGGGGGGAAGAAGGGTCAGGCGGCCGGGCCAAGGCCTCCATCCTGGCCGACGCCTTCGAGGCCATCCTCGGCGCCATCTACCTGGACGCCGGCTGGGAGGCGGCCCGCCAGCTCGTCCTGCGCGAGCTGGGCGAGGCCATCGAGCGCGCCGGCGAGGAGCCCGACGACTTCGACCACAAGAGCCGCCTGCAGGAGAAGGCCGTGCGCGACGGCGAGGGCACGCCCCGCTACGTCGTCGTCGGCTCGGGGCCGGACCACGACCGGGTCTACCGGGCCGAGGTCTTCTTGGGCGGGACGCGTTGGGGGTCGGGCGAAGGCCGCTCGAAGAAGGACGCCGAACAGGAGGCCGCCCGTGCGGCCTGGGAAGGCCTCACCAGTGCCTGAGCTGCCCGAAGTCGAGACGCTGCGCCAGGATCTCGCCCGCGAGGTGGTGGGGCGGAAGATCAAGACGGTGTCCGTGGCCAACGGGCGCTCGGTGCGTCGCCACGCCTCGGCGAAGCACTTCCGGGCCCTCCTGGAGGGGCGCACCATCAAGTCGGTCGGCCGGCTCGGCAAGTACCTGCTGCTGACGTTGGACAGCGGGGACACGCTGGTCGTGCATCTCGGCATGAGCGGGCAGCTGCTGCGGGTCAAGTCGGCCAAGGACCCCAAGCCCAAGCACACCCACGTCGTGATCACGTTCACGCAGGGCGGCGAGCTGCGCTACGTCGACCCGCGCACCTTCGGCGAGCTGTTCGTCTCCACCCCGCCCCTCAAGGCGGACGGGACGCCGATGAGCCCCGTCTCGGGCACGGCCGGCGGCGACGGCGCCGCCATCCGCAAGGCGGTGCCCGAGCTGGCCCACCTCGGCTTCGACCCGATCGAGGACCTCATGAGCTGGGACCGCTTCGGGGCCCTGCTGCACCAGCACCACGGCGGCATCAAGGCCCTCCTCATGGACCAGAGCTTCACCGCCGGGATCGGGAACCTCTACTCCGACGAGATGCTCTACCAGGCCGGCCTGCGCTACGACCGGCCGGCGGACTCGCTGACGGCGACCGAGGTACGCCGCCTCTACCGCGCCATCGTGGAGACGTTGGCCGACGCCATCAAGCACCGGGGTTCCTCCCTGGCCGACGAGCAGTACCGCGACCTCTTCGGTGAGCTCGGGGACTTCCAGGGCTCGCACCAGGTCTACGACCGCGAGGGGGAGCCGTGCCGGCGCTGCCGCAACACCATCGTGCGGGTGAAGGCGGGTGGCCGCTCGACCTTCTTCTGCGAGCACTGCCAGGTGTGACCGGCCGTCTGCGCCCGCCCGCGCCCGCAGGGCTCCGGTAGGGTCGCCCCGATGTTCCTGAAGTCGCTCAGCATGAAGGGTTTCAAGTCCTTCGCCGACCCGACGGTGCTCGAATTCGAGCCCGGGATCACCGTGGTCGTGGGGCCCAACGGGAGCGGGAAGTCCAACGTGGTGGACGCCGTGACCTGGGTGCTCGGCGCGCAGGGCCCCCGCTCGTTGCGCTCGGCGAAAATGGAGGACGTCATTTTCGCGGGGACGTCCTCGCGCCCGCAGCTGGGCCGGGCCGAGGTCTCGCTCACCATCGACAACTCGTCGGGCAAGCTGCCCATCGACCTGTCCGAGGTCACCATCACCCGGACGCTCTTCCGCACCGGGGACAGCGAGTACGCCATCAACGGGGCACCCTGCCGGCTGCTCGACATCCAGGAGCTGCTGAGCGACTCGGGCGTGGGGCGCCAGCAGCACATGATCATCGGCCAGGGCCAGCTCGACACCGTGCTGAACGCCCGGCCCGAGGACCGGCGGGCCATCATTGAGGAGGCGGCCGGCGTCCTGAAGCACCGGCGCCGCCGGGAGCGGGCCGAGCGCCGGCTGGCCGGCACGGCCGAGAACCTGGAGCGCCTGGGCGACCTGGTGCGCGAGGTGAGGCGCCAGATCAGACCGCTGGAGCGGCAGGCGGCGGCGGCCCGCTCGCACGACAGCGTGGCCACCGAGTTGCTGGCGGTGCGGCGGTATCTCGCCGGGGCCGAGCAATCGGAGCTGACAGCCCGCCGGGCGGCGGCGGCCCGGCACCTGGCCGTGTGCCGCGACGAGGAAGCGGAGCTGCACGCGGCGCTCGACCGGCTCGACGCAGAGGCCACCTCGACCACCGCCGAGCTCTCGTCACGCCGCGAGGAGGACCTGGCCAATGCGCTGGGCCGGGTGCAGGGGCTGGTCGAGCGGGCCCGCGGCCTCACCGGCGTCCTGCGCGAACGGGGCCGGGGCGTGGTGGCCGCCCTCGACGCCGCCGCCGACGTCGACGTGGTCTCGACCCTCGAGGCCGAGGCGGCCCGCCTGGCCAGCGAGCTGGTCGCCGCCGAGGCCGAGGAGGAGGCGGGCGGGGCCCCCGAACGCGCGGAGCTGACGGACGCACTGGCCGCGTTGGGTGACGAGTTCGCCGCGTTGCGGGCGCGCTGGTCGGGTGTGCTGGGCGAGGACGCGCCGGACCAGGCGTTGGCCCGGGTGCGGGCCCGCACGGAGTCGGTCGCCCGCGCCGCGGTGCGCGAACAGGAAGATCTCGACGCCCTCGTGGTCCGGGTCGACAGGCTGGGGGAGCGCACCGCGGGGGCGGCGGTGCGCGCCGATCTGCTGGCCGCGCAGGGCGACGAGCTCGCCGCGGCCACGGCGGGCTTCGAGGCCGAGCTGGCGACGCGGGGCGCCGAACTCGAGGCGGCGGTGCAGCAGGCCGAGGCCGCGCAGGTGGCGGCCGACGAGGCGGAGCAGGCGCGCCACCGCACGGCGGCGCGCGCCGAGGCGCTGGAGCGTGCGCTGGCGGACCTGCAGGGCGCGGGCGGGCGCGAGCTCTTGCGCGATGTCGACGGCGTGGTCGGCTCGCTGGTCGACCTGGTCGAGATCGACGAGGGGTGGGACGCCGCCTTCGAGGGTGCCATCGGGGCCGGGCTGGCCTCCGTGGTGGTGGACGGGCGCCGCTCGGCGCAGGCCGCGCTGGCCACGTTGCGCGAGGGCGGCGTGACGGGGGCCATCCTGACCCCACGCTCCTCGTCGGCGACCGCGGCGGAGGCGGCGAACCACCTCCCTCCGGGGAGCAGCGCCGAGCCGGTCCGCCGCCACGTGCGGGTGCGCCACGGCGGCTCGGTCGCCGAGTCGGTCCTCGACACCCTGGTCGGGCGGGCCGTGCGGGTCGACGGCTGGGAGGAAGCCATCGACCTCTCGCTCGCCCGCGACGACCTCGTGGTGGTCACCCCCGAGGGAGACCGCTTCGCCGCCACCGGGTGGCGCGTGCGCTCGAGCACCAGCGTCGTCACGGCCGCCTCGGTCGAGGAGGCGCGCCGGCGGGCCGAGGACGCCGCCGCCGCCGCCGAGCTGGCCCGGGCGCATCTGGCCGACAGCCGGATTGTGCTGGGCCGTTGCCGTGACGCCCGCACGGCGGCCGAGCGGGCCAACGACCGCCATGCCGCGGCCTGCGAGGCGGGTCGGGTCGAGCGGGAGCGCGCCGCCGAGGAGCAGCGCCGGGTGGCGGGCGAGCTCGAGGAGGCCCGCAACGCGGTCGAGGCGGCGCACCAGCGGCTGGCCGCGGTCACCGCCGAGCAGGCGCAGCTGGCGGGGTCACTGCCCGAGCTGCAGGAGGCCCTCGAGGCCTGGGAGGCGCTGGAGGCGCGGCGTCTGGACCTGCAGGGCCGCCGCCAGGAGCTGGACGTGCGGGTGGCCGGCGTGGCCGAGCGGCGGCGGGTCCTCGCCGAGCGCCAGGCCGAGGTGGAGCGACGCCTGCAGGGCCACGCCGAGGAGCGGGCCACGGCGGCGTCGCGCCGGCGCCGGCTGGAGGCCGAGGGCGCGGCGCTGGCCCGGCTGGAGGTCGTGGTCCAACGCGAGCACGAGCGGCTCGACGGTGTCTTCGAGTCGCTGCGCCACGACTACCAGGACCAGGTCGATGCCGTGCGGGCCGGCGGCGAGAAGCTCGAGCGGCTGCGCCAGGACCGCCACACGACCGAGCAGCGCCTCGAGGCGGTGCGCACCCGCACCCGCACGCTGGACCTCGAGTCCAACGAGGTCGATCTGCGCCTGGAGGCGTTGCACGAGCACATCGCCCGCGACCTCGGCGCCACGCCGGAGGAGTTGACGGGCCTGCCCGAGCCCGAGGCGCCCGAGGGCACGACGCTCGCGCACCACGCGGAGGAGCTCGAACGCAAGCTGGCCGCCCTCGGACCGGTCAACCCGCTCGCCCTCGAGGAGCTCTCGACCCTCGAGGAGCGCCACAAGGAGCTGGAGGCGCAGGTCGACGACGTGCGCGGCGCCCGGCGCGAGCTGCACGAGGTCGTGCGGACGCTCGACCACGAGATCATGACGTCGTTCGCGGCCGCGGCAGCCGACGTCAACGAGCACTTCTCGACGCTCATCGCCATGCTCTTCCCGGGCGGGACGGGCCGCATGATCCTCCTGGAGCCGGACGACCTGCTCAACACCGGGGTCGACATCGAGGTGCGCCCGGCCGGACGCAACGTGCGCCGGGTCTCGCTGCTGTCCGGCGGCGAGCGCTCCATGGCGGCGTTGGCCTTCCTGTTCGCGGTCTTCCGCAGCCGCCCGTCTCCCTTCTACATGATGGACGAGGTCGAGGCGGCGCTCGACGACGTCAACCTGAGCCGCTTCCTGGCCTTGGTGCACGAGTTCCGCAGCGAGGCGCAGCTGCTCATCGTGAGCCACCAGAAGCGAACCATGGAGACGGGCGACGCGCTGTACGGCGTGACGATGGCGCCGGGCGGCTCCTCCCAGGTGGTCAGCCAGAAGGTCGAAAAGGAACGCGAGCCCGCGTGACGGGCACCCTCGCCTACGTCTTCGTCGTGGTGGCGATCATCTGCGTGGTGGCCGGCGTGGCGGCGGTGACGCGCACACGCCGGGCCACCCGGGCCGACGCCGAGGAGTACGGCGACGCCGACGGCGGCGACGAAGCGACGTACGCGGAGGAGGCGGCTGCGGTCGCGGCGGCCCAGGCGGCTGCGGCGCGCGCGGAGGCTGACGCGCCCCCGCCGGCACCGGACGACGACATCGACCTCCCGCTCGACGTCGAGGAGCAGAACCCGTGATCGGCACCCTGATCATCATTCTGGTGGTGGTGGCCGTCCTGGCCCTCGCCCTCGGTGGGATCGCGTTGTCCCGGTCGCGTCGGCGCGGCGGGGGCGCGCCGACCGCACCACCCTCCGCGCCACCCGGCCGCCCGCCGCAGGCGACGAGGCCGGCGCCGGCGGCGCCCGACACCACCGCGGCGGCGCCCAGGCCGACACCGGCACCGAGCGCACCCGCCGTCGAGCCCACGCTCGAGGCCGAGCCGGAAACGCCCGGGGCGCCACCCTCGTACCGCAGTCGTCTCGGCGGCGTGCGCGGTCTGTTCAGCGGGGCCGTGGCGGCCCTGCGGGCCGGTCGGATCGACGAGGCGACCTGGGAGTCGCTGGAGGAGGCGCTCATCAGGGCCGACGTCGGCGTGAGCACGACGGGGGCGCTTCTCGACGAGCTGCGGGCGAAGGTGCAGACCAAGGAGATCAGTGGGGGGGATGACCTGCTCGCGGCCCTGGGCGCCTCGATCCGCCAGCTGCTCGACTCCGTCGGCTCGCGGGAGCTCCGCTTCGACGGCCGGGAGGGGAATCCCGACGTCTGGCTCTTCGTGGGGGTCAACGGCGTGGGGAAGACCACCACCATCGGCAAGCTGGCCCGCCGCCAGGCTGCGGCGGGCCACTCCGTCCTCCTGGCCGCCGGCGACACCTTCCGCGCCGCCGCGGCGGATCAGCTCGCCATGTGGGCGGAGCGGACGGGGGCCGAGATCGTCCGGGGCGCCGAGGGCTCCGACCCCAGTGCCATCGTCTTCGACGCCGTGCAGCGCGCGGCCGCCCGGAAGAACGATCTCGTCCTGGCCGACACCGCCGGGCGCCTGCACACCAAGCTGAACCTGGTCGAGGAGCTGAAGAAGATCCGCCGTGTCGCCGACCGCGACCCGGGAAACGTGACGGAGGTGCTGCTCGTCCTCGACGCCACCACGGGCCAGAACGGGCTGACCCAGGCCAGGCAGTTCGCCGACGCGGTCGACGTGACGGGAATTGTGCTCACGAAGCTCGACGGCACCGCCAAGGGTGGCATCGTCATCGCGGTCGAGCGCGAGCTGTTCGTCCCGGTCAAGCTGGTGGGGCTGGGCGAGGGCCCGGACGACCTGGTGGATTTCGACTCCGAGGCGTTCGTCGACGCACTGCTGTCGGCGGACTGAGTCGACCATGCCGGGTCTGCACCGGCCGGGAGAGTCAGCCGGGGAGAGTGAGCCGGGGGAGAGTGGGCCGGGAGAGTGAGCCGGGAGAGTGAGGGAGTGATCGCATGACCGAGCGGGAAGACCGGGCGGGCCAGACGACCGGGGACGAGGGTGGCGCGACGACGAACGGGGTCGCCCCCGGCCTCGGATCGGCACCGACGGACGCACCTGCGGCGCCCGCGCGGGGTGGCCCGTTTGACCTGGACGCCCGGCAGAAAGGCGTGTTGCTCGCGGTCCTGGTCGTCCACGTGCTCCTGGCTCGGTTCACCCTGCGCGACCTGCGGCGGCGCCCGGCCTCGGCCGTGCGGGGGCCGAAGCGCATGTGGCGGATCTGGGCCACGCTGAACACGACGGGCTCCCTGGCCTACCTCCTGGTCGGCCGGCGCCGGCGGCCCAGCGTCCCCTCGGCGTGACGGCGGCGGCCCGCTTCAGGACCAGGTGATCTGCACGCTCTCGCCGAAGAGCGCGAGCACGGTGCGGTCGCCCGTGAAGACGAGGTCCTCGGTGCCGGCGCGGTTCCACAGCGCGGCGATAGAGGTCGTCCGACCTGCCGCGCACGGTGCAGGCCGCACCGGGGTCGCCGCCCGCAGCGTGCGTCGTGCGCACGCCATCGGTGTCGAGGTGCAACAGCCACGCGGCGTCGCTGTCGGCGCAGCGCACCTCCAGGGTGGTCGGCGGGTCGGCGTGCAGCTTCGTGCCGCGACGCGGCACGAAGAGCGACAGCAGCTCGTCGATGCCGTCGGCCGCGAAGTCGGAGGTGAACGGGGTCACCGGCGAGCCGCCGGCGAGCTCCGCGTCGACCCGGTGGATGGCCGTCTCGTGTGCCTGGCGGCGCGCCCACATCGCCCGCGGCGAGGGCGCCGGCAGGAAGGTCCAGCACTGCAGATCGTCGGGAGCCTCCGTCAGCGCGGCCACGAGATCGGCGCAGCCGTGTGCGAGCCAGTCCGCCAACTCGGCGTCCGCCGGCCACGTCCCGACCACCTCGTCGAGGTCGACCGCCCAGACGTCTGCCCGCCCGGTGGTGACGTAGTGCATGGCCCAGCGGTGGATGCCACCCATGTGCCGGACCAGATCGCGCACGGTCCATTCGGGGCAGGAGGGCACGGGACCGTCGGGATCGGCCGACGCGGCAGCGGCCGCCATCCGTGGCCCCTCGGCCCGCAACGCCTCGATGTGCGACGAGACCTCCACCGGCCGCTCCCTAGGTGACGTTGAGGAGGTCGATGACGAAGACGAGGGTGTCGTTCGCCGCGATGCCTGCGGCACCCTGCGGGGGCGTGGCGCCGTAGCCCAGGCTGGGCGGGATGATCAGCTCGCGCCGGCCGCCGACCTTCATGCCCACGACACCCTTGTCCCAGCCGGGTATGACCTGACCCTCGCCGAGGGTGAAGGTGAAGGGCTGGCTCGTCCACGAGGACTGGATCACCTTGCCGGCGGAATAGGTCGCCAGCACGTATTGCACCGTCACCTGGTCCCCGGGCGCCGCTGCCTTCCCGGAGCCGACGATCAGGTCGGCGCTCTCGAGGCTGGAGGGGGCCGCGCCCGAGGGCACCTTCACCGTCGGGGCCTGGCCCGCGGTGCCGGTCGGGGAGAGGTCGGCAGCCGGGATCGGGAGGATGGCGTGCAGCGGGCTGGCGTTGGGTGCGGTCGTGGTGGCGCCGCCGCTGCCCGTCGTCTGCGCGGTCTTGGCCGCATTGGACGAGCCGGAGTCGGAGGGCGACGAGCTGCAGGCGGCGAGCCCGACCATGCCGGCTCCGGCCAGGACCAGGACGGCGATCGTCCGCCGGTGCGAGGTGGGGAGATGCATGGGGCGCGACGGTAGCCGTTGACCCGACCGCTGCCGGGGCAGCCTCACGCGCGCGCGGCGCCGGCAGGGGCGGAGCCGGAGGCGGCGGAGGCAGTCGGCGCCACTAACGTGAGTGACCATGTTCGACGCCCTGTCCGATCGCCTGGAGCGGATCTCGACCCGCCTGCGCGGCAAGGGGCGTATCAGCGACGAGGACCTGGACGAGGCGCTCAAGGAGATCCGCACCGCCCTGCTGGAGGCGGACGTCGAGCTGAGCGTGGCGCGCCGGTTCTGCGACGGCATCCGACTGCGGGTGAGCACCGAGGCCCTCTCCAAGAGCCTGACCCCGGGGCAACAGGTCGTCCGGGCGGTGCACGAGGAGCTGGTCAACGTCCTCGGTGGGGAGACGCTCAATCTCACCTACGCCTCGCGGCCTCCGACCGTGGTGCTCATGGCGGGCCTCCAGGGCTCCGGCAAGACCACCAACTCGGCCAAGCTCGCGCTCTGGTGGAAGCAGCAGGGGCGCAACCCGCTGCTGGTCGGGGCGGACCTGCAGCGGCCGGCCGCCGTGGAACAGCTGCGCGTCCTGGGCGAGCAGGCCGGGGTCACGGTCTACAGCGAGGCCACCGACCCGGTGTCGTGCGCCAGGGCGGGGCTCGAAGAGGCCCGCCGGCTGGGCCGTGACATCTGCATCATCGACACCGCCGGCCGCCTGACCGTCGACGCCGAGATGATGGCGCAGATCCGGGACATCTCGGACGCCACGCAACCGCACTACACGTTCCTGGTCGTCGACGCCATGATCGGGCAGGACGCGGTGGCCACGGCCAAGGCGTTCCACGACACGCTGGAGCTCAGCGGCGTGATCCTCACGAAGCTCGACGGGGACGCCCGGGGCGGTGCCGCGCTCTCCGTCAAGGGTGTCGTGGGCAGGCCGATCGCGTTCGCCAGCACCGGCGAGCGCCTGTCCGACTTCGATCTGTTCCACCCGGACCGCATGGCCGACCGCATCCTCGGGATGGGGGACGTCCTGAGCCTTATTGAGCAGGCCGAGCGCACCATGGACACCGACGAGGTGACCAAGAGCGCCAGCCGCCTCATGCAGGGCCAGTTCACCCTGGAGGACTTCCTGTCCCAGCTCCGCCAGGTCAAGAAGATGGGCTCGCTGGGTGGCCTCATGCGCCTGATGCCGGGCATGTCCAAGGAGATGCGCCAGGCGGCCGGCCAGATCGACGACGGCGAGGTGGCCAAGGTCGAGGCGATCGTGTGCTCCATGACCCCCGCCGAACGCAACGACACGGGGCTGCTGGACGGCTCCCGCCGGAGCCGCGTGGCCCGGGGCTCGGGCACCTCCATTCAGGATGTCAACACGCTCCTGAAGCAGTTCAAGGAGATGCAGAAGATGATGAAGGGGATGGCTTCGGGCACCATGCCCAACCTCCCCGGCATGCCCAACATGGCGGGCATGAGCGGGCGGGCCGCCCGCAAGCTGGCGCAGCAGGGGGCGGCCGGCCTGCCGGCGGCCCCTCCCGGGGCCGATTTCGACATGCTCTCCCAGCTCATGGAGGGCGGCGACGACCTGCCCCCCGGGTTCCCCGGGCTGCCCGCGCCGGGCCCCGCCCAACCCGTGATCAACGTGAACAAGGGCACCAAGAAGAAGAAGAAAGGTGGCCGGGTCACGCCTCCGAAAGGCCGATAGCTCCGCCATCTGCCAGAATGGACGGCCAAGACGTCCAAATCATTGGAGGATGCAGTCCGTGGCAGTCAAGCTCCGCCTCGTGCGGATGGGTAAGAAGAAGCAGCCGACCTACCGGGTGGTCGCCGCCGACAGCCGGTCGCCGCGTGACGGCCGTTTTCTCGAGATCGTCGGCACCTACGCGCCCCGGGGCTCGTCGACGGCGGAGCCGGACGCGGTCATCAACATCGATAATGCCAAGGCGGTGAAGTGGCTGGTCAACGGGGCGAAGCCCACCGAGCGCGTCGAGCGCATCCTCAAGACCTCCGGGGCCTGGGATGAGTTCGCTGCAGCGAGGGCCACGTGACGGACCTCTACGAAGCCGGCGACATCAACCAGTCCGAGGCCATCGACGACGATGACGACGACGACGTCGAGGACGACGTCGGTGCGGGCAACGAGCTGGGCGACTCCGAGGGCGGCACGGCCCTGGCGGTGCTGACGTATCTCGCCCGCTCGCTGTCGAACGACCCCGACTCCGTGGTCATCGACACCGAGGAGCGGCGGGGCGGCCTTCGCCTCAACCTGCACGTCGCTCCCGACGACATGGGCCGCGTCATCGGGCGTCGCGGGCGCACCGCACAGGCGATCCGGACGCTCGTCAACGTCGCCGGCGCCAAGGACGGCGTGCAGGCCAGCGTCGACATCGTCGACGACTGATCTGCTCAAAGTCGGCCGGGTCACCAAGGCCCACGGTCTGCGCGGCGAGGTGGTCGTCCAACTCTGGACGGACCAGACCCGGCGCATCGAAGCAGGGTCCGAGTTGCAGTCGGTCCGCGGCGCACTGACCGTCGTCTCCTCGAAGCCCTTCGGTCCCGACCGCTTCATTGTGGAGTTCGAGGGCATCCTCGACCGGAGTGCCGCCGACAGCCTGCGGGGCGTGGAGCTCGAGGCCGAACCGCTCGACGACGTGGCCGACGTGTTGTGGGTGCACCAACTCGTCGGCGCCACCGTCCGGGACGCCGACGGGACCGCGTTGGGCGTCATCGCCTGGGTCGAGGCCAACCCGGCCAGCGACCTGTTGGTGCTGGAGTCGGGCGCGCTGATCCCGGCCCGCTTCATCACCGCCCACGACGCAGCGGCACGGACCGTCGACGTCGACATCCCAGACGGTCTGCTCGACCTGTGATGCGTGCGCGGTGAGGATCGACGTCTTCACGATCTTCCCCGAGGCGGTGGCCGCCTACTGCGGGACCTCCATCCTCGGTCGTGCCACCGCGGCGGGCGCGCTCGACGTGCGGGTGCACGACCTGCGCGACGGTGCGTTGGACACGCACCGCTCGGTCGACGACAGCCCGTTCGGTGGCGGGGCCGGCATGGTGCTGGGCCCCGAACCGATCTTCCGTTCCGTGGAGTCGGTGCCCGACGCGCCGCGTCCCCTGTTCCTGCTCGCTCCCAGCGGGCGGACGTTCGACCAGCGTGTCGCAACGGAGCTGGCCCAGGCGGCCGAGGACGGAGGAGGCGGGTTCTCGCTGCTGTGCGGCCGCTACGAGGGGATCGACCAGCGTGTGGCCGACCACTTGGTCGACGGTGAGCTCTCGGTGGGGGACTACGTCCTGGCGGGTGGGGAGCTCGCGGCACTGGTCGTGGTGGAGGCGGTGGCGCGGCTGCTCCCCGACGTGCTGGGCAACGAGGAGTCCGCCCGGGACGAGAGCTTCGCCGAGGGGTTGCTCGAGTACCCCCAGTACACCCGGCCGGCGGACTTCCGGGGCTGGACGGTCCCCGAAGTGCTCCGTTCGGGGGATCACGGGGCGGTGGCCGCCTGGCGGCGTTCCCAGGCGCTGCTGCGGACGGCGGCGCGCCGCCCCGACCTGATTGCGCGCCTGGTCAGGGCATCTGCGCTCAGCGCCAGCGACGTGCAGGCCCTGGCCGCCCACGGCTACGATGTTCAGCCCGGCACTGAGCCGCTGTGACCGAAGGACGCCTCTCATGCACCCCACCGAAACGATCGACCGCGACAGCCTGCGCGGCGACATCCCCGAGTTCCGCCCCGGCGACACCGTCAAGGTCCACGTCCGGGTCGTGGAGGGCAACCGGGAGCGGGTGCAGGTCTTCCAGGGCGCGGTCATGCGGCGCCAGGGCGGCGGCGTGCAGGAGACGTTCACCGTGCGCAAGGTCAGCTTCGGCGTCGGCGTGGAACGGACTTTCCCGGTCCACTCGCCCACCATCGCCAAAATCGAGGTCACGACGCTGGGCGATGTCCGCCGCGCCAAGCTGTACTACCTGCGCGACCGGCACGGGAAGGCGGCCAAAATCAAGGAGCGCCGGATCCCCCGGGGCAAGGCCGCGGCCGAGCTCGTCGTGGAGGACGAGGTCGAGCTGGACGAGGCCGAGGACGTCGAGGCCGTCGAGGGTGTGGACGATGTCGAGGTCGTGGACGCCGTGGAGGACGAGGCCAGCACGGTCGACGCCGTGGATGACGCGGCCGAGGAGGACGCGGACGTGTAGGCCGGGCGCAGCGTGAGCGAGGAAGACCTCGAGCGCTACGAATCCGAGATAGAGCTCGGGCTCGTCCAGGAGTACCGGGCCGTCCTGCCGGTCTTCACCTATGTGATCGAGACCGAGCGGCGGTTCTATCTGGCCAACGAGGTCTCGCTGACCGTGCGGTCGGACACGACGCCGGCGTGCATCGAGCTCGAGATCCGCGACGCCTGGGTGTGGGACATGTACCGCCCGGCGCGCTTCGTGCCCGAGGTCCGCGTCGTCACCTTCCGCGACGTGAACATCGAACGGCTGCCCGAACAGGAGCTGTGACGCGCTGAACAGTCGGCCGACCGTTCCCCATTGGTGGGGAAGGGCGATCGGCGCAACGAAGCACTCGGTGGCTTCGGCGAGCGGCTGGCGGCAGCGCACTACCGGGCGCTCGGGTACGCCGTGCTGGAGCGGAACTGGCGCTGCCCGGCGGGCGAGATCGACCTCATCTGCGCCCGTGGCACCACCTTGGTCGTCTGCGAGGTCAAGGCGCGCACGGGTTCCGCCCACGGCCATCCCCTCGAGGCGGTGACCCGGCCCAAACAGCGCAGGCTGCGGCGCCTGGCCGGCGCCTATCTGCGCCAGCAGGAACGGCGTTGGGCAGAGATCAGGTTCGACGTGGCCGGCGTGCTCGACGGGTCGCTCGAAGTCGTCGAAGGTGCGTTCTGAGGCGACGCGGCCTAGGGTCGCTGGTCATGGAGACACTCATTGTCGAGCGCAAGGACGGTGTCGTGACCGTCACGATGAACCGTCCCGAGCGCAAGAACGCCGCCAACGGCATGATGCTCACCGAGCTGCGTACCATCTTCGAGGAGATCGAGGACAACCCCGACGACCGGGTCATGGTGCTGACCGGTGCGGGGGGCGCCTTCTGCTCGGGCGCTGATCTGTCGGACCCCAACGGCCCGGCCACGGACCCCTCCCGCTCGGGGCTGTCGCGCATGCGCCGCCTCGGCGACGTCGCCCTGGCGCTGCACCACGTGTCCAAGCCGACCATCGCCAAGGTGGACGGCTTCGCCGTCGGCGCCGGCCTGTCGCTCGCGCTGGGGTGCGATCTCGTCGTCTGCAGCGACCGTGCCAAGCTCTCCATGATCTTCGCCAAGCGGGGCCTGGCGCTCGACAACGGCGCGTCGTGGCTGCTGCCGCGGCTGGTCGGACTGGCCCGGGCCAAGGAGATCGCGCTCTTCGGCGGCATGTGGAGCGGAGAGGAGGCGGCGGCCATCGGCCTCGTCAACCGGGTCCTGCCCGCGGACGAGCTCGACGCCTTCGTGGACGGATGGGCCACGACGCTGGCCGGCGGCCCGCCGCTCGCCCTGTCCCTGAGCAAGACCCTGCTCCACGCCTCGTCGATGGCCTCCATGGAGCAGGCCGTCGAGGACGAGGCCCGTTGCCAGGCCTTGAACTTCTCGACCCAGGACACCCAGGAGGCGCTGGCCGCCTTCGCCGAGAAGCGGGAGCCGCTCTACATCGGGCGCTAATAGACTGCTTTCGTGCTCAATGGCGTCCAAGGCATGGTCGGAGACACGGCTTTGGTGACCAAGGCCATCGAAGGCGCACACCACCCCGGGAGGATCCGGGCCCGTGGCGAGGAGTGGCTCGCCATTCCTCTCGACCCCGAGGCCACCATTCCGATCGGGACCGACGTCGTCGTCGCCGACGTCGAGCGAGGTCTGCTCGTCGTCTACGCCATCGACAGCTAGAAAAGAGGAGCCGCATGTTCGCATCGGCCGGAGAAGTGCTCGGTATCGTCATCGTCGCAGTCCTGGCGGGAGTCGGGCTGGGCGCCCTCTTCCTCTCGCGTTTCGTCAAGATCGTCCAGCAGGGGAGCGTCGGCGTCGTCAAGCGCCTGGGCGAGTTCAAGTCGGTCGACCAGCCGGGCATGCGCATTCTGGTGCCCTTCATCGACAGGATGGAGAAGGTCGACGTGCGTGAGTTCCCGATGACGGGGGACCAGCAGGCCGTGATCACGAAGGACAACGTGTCGCTCCAGGTGAGCGCCACCATCTTCTGCCAGGTGATCGACGTGAAGTCCGCTCTCTTCGAGATCAACGACTACCAGCTCGCCGTCGACCAACTCTCCCGCACGGCTCTGCGTGCGGTCTTCGGGGAACTGTCGTTGGACCAGGCGCTCTCCGAGCGTGAGACGATCAACAGCCGCATGCAGGACCACATGGCCGACGCCACCGCCAAGTGGGGGGTGCGTCTGAACCGCATTGAGATCCTGGACATCACGCCGCCGCTGAACGTCGTGCAGGCGATGTCCGAGCAGAAGGAAGCCGAACAGCACAAGCGCGCCGCCATTCTGAAGTCGGAGGGCGAGCAGCAGGCCGCCGTGAACTCCGCCGGCGGACGCAAGCAGGCGGCCGTGCTGGAGGCCGAGGGGGCCAAGCAGTCGGCCATCCTGCGCGCGGAGGCACAGATGAAGGTGCTGGAGCTGCAGGCCGAGGGAGAGAAGAAGGCCCTCGAGCTCCGCGGCGAGGGCGAGGCATCCCGCTTGACCTCCATCGACACGGCTGTCATCAACCCGCACACCCTGGCCGTCCTGCAGCTCAAGGCACTTCAGGACATCGCGTCGTCGGAGAACGCCAAGATCGTGGTGCCCTACGAGGCGACGAGCCTCATGGGCGCGGCCGAGGTCCTGCTCTCGACGTTGCGCAACGAGAACCTGGGTGAGGCCACGACGAACGGGTCGTCGCCGCCGGTGGCCACGCCGGCCCGCCCACCCAACAAGGAGTTGCCGCCTCAGGATTCCTGAGGACAGGACGGGCGCCGCGCGCGGCCGGCGCGCTCAGGCCCACCCGAGCTCGCGCAGCCGCGCCTCGCCCAGGCCGAAGTGGTGGCCCACCTCGTGCAGCAGCGTCACCCGTACCCGCCGCGCCAGGTCCTCGGGTGTGCCGGCCGACCGGCAGATGGTGGCGAGGAACAGCGTGATCCGATCGGGATTGGCCCCGGCGTAGACGCCGCGCTTGGTGAGCGGGGTCCCCTCGTACAGGCCGTAGAGGTGGCCGGGCGGGCTCTCGTCGTCGACGATGATGGCGACATTCTCCATGCCGGCGCGCAGCTCCTCGGGGATCGCCTCGAGTGCGTCGGCGACCAGCGCCTCGAATGCGGTGACGTCGATCGGGTCCATTGACGACACCTTGCCAGGAAACCGGCCCGGACCGACGGCGGGGGAGGCAAGCAACGGAGATCGGTGAACTGGGTAACTGGTGACGGCGGCCGTGGGGCCGGTAGCGTCCCGGGGCCATGTCTGGCTCAGGTGCGCGGTGACCGACCTTCTCGACGACAATTTCTCCATCCCCGCCCGTCTCGGGGTCGTGGCCGAGATCGTCGACGGCGAGTTCCGCCTGACGCTGCAGCCCCGGCCCGAGCTGCTGCGGGGCGGCGCACTCCGGGCGAGCATCATCGCCTTCATGATCGACGTCGCCACGGGCGTCGTGCTCGACGACGACCCGGACGCCTGGATGCTGACCTCGGACATGTCGGTGCGCATGCGTCCGTCGCCTGCTCCCACTTCCGTCTCCACCCGCAGCACCATTCTGCGACGCGGTCGACGTTCGGCCACCGCCGCCGTGGATCTCGTGACCGACGCGGGCGAGCCCGTGGCGACGGGTGCCATCGGGTTCGCCCGCGTCGAGCGCCGCGCCACCGACCCGGTGAAGCCCCCTGCGTCGACGGCGCGCATGTCCGCCATGTTCGACGGCTCGCGCACCCTCGGCCGCCCGCTCCGGGAGGAAGCCGGCATTGTCGTCCTCGACGCCGCGGCGGGCGCGCTCGAGATGCCGGTGACGCCCGAACTCCGGAACCCCGCCGGCACGCTGCAGGGCGCCATGGTGGCGCTCTTCGCGGAGGCGGCGGCCGAGGAGTTGGCGTCGACCCGGCTGCAGAAGACGGCCGTGGTGACCGAGCTCGATCTGCGCTACCTGGCCCAGACGGGGGAGGGACCCGTGCAGTCACGGTGCACCCCGCTCGGCGACGAGCCGGACGCACCCATGCAGGTGGAGCTCTCGGATCGCTCGACGGGCAGGCTGACGACGCTCGTCTACGCCCGGGCGGCGGTCATTTCGAACTGATCGACCCCGCCTCCGGGGGCATCAGTTCTTTCGACGGTCAGTCTCCGACAGGCTGATCGATCGGAACGGGCCGCACGTGGAAGCCGCTGGGCCGTTGCGGCGGCGCGCACGTCGCCATCGTCTCGGGCTCTTCACGTTCGACGACCGGCGCTTCCGCCGCCGGCTCGTCACCGATGAGCTTCACGTGCGCGGCAGAGGTGCGCGGCGCTCCGTCGCGCGGCAAGGCGGCGGCGAGATGCTCGAGCTGCCGCTTCTCCTTGCGACGACGGAGGGGACCGCCCCGTGACGTCGGTACGTCGCCCTGCCCCATTGGAACGAGCCTAGGGGGTGTGGCCGGCGCGGCGGCGGTTTTCACGGGCTCGTGACCAGGGCAGCACTGGTGGACCGCCCGAAGCCGGCCCAACCGTCCCGATCCGTCCCGATCCGATCCGCCCCGTTCCGATGCGATTCGTCCCGATCCGATTCGAGTGAATCCCGTCCGAACACGGGCGACATCTCCGACCGTTCATCCCCGTGCAGCACGCCGTCGTCGCCTCCGCCACGCTGACCGGAGCCGTCGGAAGCCCGGTGTCCGTCGAGGTCCACGTCTCCAATGGCCTGCCGGGGTTCACCATCGTGGGACTGCCCGACGCCGCGGTGCGCGAGTCTCGCGACAGGGTGCGCGCCGCCATCCTCTCGAGCGGGCTGTCGTGGCCCCTGCGTCGTCTCACGGTCAACCTGGCCCCGTCGGGCGTGCGGAAGGGCGGCGCCGGGCTCGATCTCGCCATCGCCGTCGGCCTCCTGGTCGCCGGCGGCGAGTTGCGACCCGACAGCGCGCAGGGTCTGACCTTCTGCGGCGAACTGGGCCTCAACGGCTCCCTCCGCCACGTCCCGGGGATGCTCGCCCTCGCCGAGTGTGCCGGCCCGCGCGGCCTGGTCGTGCCGCTCGGCGACGTCCGGGAGGCAGCGTTGGTGCGCGGGCCTGCGGCGCTGGGCGCGGCCACGCTCGCTCAGCTGGTGGCCATTCTGCGTGGGCAGGCGGACTGGCCCGCCGCCCCGACCACCGCCCCGCGGGCTGTACCGGAAGCCCATGCCAGCCCGGACCTGTCCGACGTCCGTGGCCAGGCCTTGGGTCGGCGCGCGCGTCGAGGTGGCGGCGGCCGGGCGCCACCACCTCCTGATGGTCGGCCCACCCGGATCGGGCAAGACGATGCTGGCCGAGCGCCTGGTCGGCCTGCTCCCGCCGCTGACGCCCACCGAAGCCCTGACCGTGACGCGCATCCACTCGGCGGCCGACTGTGCCCTGCCCGATGGCGCTCTGGTCGAGCGGCCCCCGTTCCGCGCGCCCGCACCATCACGCCTCCATCGTGTCCTTGATCGGGGGCGGCAGTTGGTCCCTGCGTCCCGGCGAGGTGAGCCTGGCGACCCACGGCGTCCTCTTCCTCGACGAGTTGGGCGAGTTCCCGGTGGCCGCGCTCGAGGCGTTGCGCCAGCCGCTCGAGGAGGGGATGATCCGCGTGAGCCGCGCCGGTGGCACCGTGGCCTTCCCGGCGGCGTTCCTTCTCGTCGCCGCCATGAACCCCTGCCCGTGCGGAGAGGGCGTGTACGAGGGGGCCTGCGCCTGCAGCGCCGCCACCCGCGCCCGCTACCGCCGACGCATCTCCGCGCCCCTCCTCGATCGCTTCGACCTGGTGGTGCCGCTGAGCCGGCCGGACCCCGACGAGCTGCTCTCCGGACAACCGGGCGAATCGTCGGCGGCGGTCGCCCGCCGCGTGGCCGCACGCACGTGCCCGGCTGTGGCCGATCGGAGCGACGAGTCGCACTGACCGCTGAGGCCGGCGAGCTTCTCGCCGCCAAGCTCCGATCGGGCGGCCTGAGTGCCCGCGGACTGCACAAGGTCACGCGGGTCGCCCGGACGGTCGCCGCACTGGCGGGCGCCGAGGTCGGTCTCGTTCGAGCACGCATCCGAGGCACTGTCCCTGCGGGCGGGCCGCGCCGCGGTGGTGGCATGAGCGCGGACGACCCGCCGGGGCTGCCCGACCGGAGGCCTATGCCGCTGCGCTGGCGGCGCTCCCGTCCACCGGTCCCGCCACGCCTGCGCGCGCTGCCTGGCGACGGACCCGCCCGAAGCGGCGTGGAGCGGCGCAACTGTGGGAACGGGCGCGTCCGGACGCGACGTCGGCGGGTCTGGCGGCGCCACACGGCCCTCGGCATCGCGGTGCTCGTGGCCGGGCAACGCCGCCGTACCCGCGAACGCCTCGCCGATGACCCGCAGGCGCCGGCGGTCCTCTTCTGCCTCGGCGACCCGACGGCGCTCGACGAGGCGCCTTCACGGTGGCGCTGGTGGGCACCCGTGCCCCCACCCGCTACGGCATCGGTGTGGCGGCGCAGTTCGGCGCCGATCTGGCGGCGGCGGGGGTGAGCGTGGTCTCGGGCCTGGCGCTCTGGGCATCGACGGTGCGGCGCACGAAGGCGCCTGCGGGGCGGGCGCGCCGCCGGTCGCCGTCGTGGCCGGCGGGCTCGACCGACCCCTACCCGCGCCGCCACGAGCGCTTGTGGGGGCGGGTCGGCCGCGCTCGGGCGTCATCGTGTCGGAGTCACCGGCCGGAGTGCCGACCGAGAAGTGGCGCTTCCCCGTCCGCAATCGCCTGCTCGCCGCGTTGAGCGACGTCGTGGTCGTGGT
The DNA here is from genome assembly GCA_963843365.1 of uncultured Acidimicrobiaceae bacterium. Classification (GTDB taxonomy): domain Bacteria; phylum Actinomycetota; class Acidimicrobiia; order Acidimicrobiales; family RAAP-2; genus Bog-473. The sequence continues at coordinate 305,105 of CAWJKG010000003.1, forward strand.
CGAGAGCCGTCACCACGGAGGCTCCCGCCATACGGTCGAGGCGGCCATGGACCGGGGGCATCCCCGTCGGGGCGGTGCCCGGATCCATCCGGAGCGCCGACGTCGGAGGGCACCAACGCGCTCCTGGCTGACGGGGCCTTCCCGGTCTGCTCGACCGGCGACATCCTTGTCGCCCTCTCTCTCGCCGGCGCCTCGGTCCAGGTTGCCCGCCCGCCGGGAGCCGCCCGGAGCGACCCCGGCGCGGCCGCCCGCGGCGGCCGGCGCCGGCAGACGCGACGCGTGGTCTACGAGGCGCTCGGCGCCGACCCCGCCTCCCTCGACGAACTTGACCCGGGTCACGGGCCTCGGCCTGGCCGAGCTGTGCGGCGCGCCTGCAACGGCTCGCCCAGGCCGGCCTGGCCCGCGACAGCGGGGGTTGGTGGGAGCGGGCCTGAGCAGCGCCGGCTCCGGCGACGGCGTCGACACTGGCAGATGGGCCCGGCGGGTGGTGACCCTGGTCGACCCCTAATCTGCCTCGCGCGTGAAAGGTCGGTTCTTGCAGGCCACCGATGCGGGTGCCGGGGACTGCTGCCGGCTGGAGTCGGTGTGACGGACGCCACGTTGGTCGACACGACCGAGACCTCGTCGGAGAAACCGCCGTCACCGGCCACCATCTCCCGGCCCTCAACGGGCTGCGGGGTCTGGCGGTCATCGGCGTGGTGGCGTACCACCTGCAGCTCGGCTGGGCGTCGGGCGGCTACCTCGGGGTCGACCTCTTCTTCGTGCTCTCGGGGTTCCTCATCACGACGCTCCTGTTGGAGGAGTGGGTCGGTACGGGGCGCATCAACCTGGCCGCCTTCTGGGGTCGCCGGGCCAAGCGCCTGTTGCCGGCCCTGTTCCTCGTGGTGGTCGCGCTCGCGCTGTATCTGGTGTGCAACGCGCTCTTCGGCGGTCCCGGGGCCAACGGGCTCGTCGACCTCTCCGGCCTGCGCGGCGAAGCGATCGCGACGTTGCTCTACGTCAACAACTGGCACGCGATTTTCGCGCACCAGTCCTACTTCGCCCAGTTCTCGACCCCGTCGCCGTTGCAGCACACGTGGTCGCTGGCGATCGAGGAGCAGTTCTACCTGGTCTGGCCGCTCGTGCTCCTGGTGCTTCGTGCGCTTCGGGCGGCTGCGGCTGGCGCCGCATCGGCGTCGATCGTGACCGTCACCCTCGGCGTGCGTGTCCTCGGTGCTCATGGCGGTCCTCTTCCACCCCGGAGTCGGATCCCACCCGCGTCTACTACGGCACCGACACCCGGCTCTTCGACCTCATGGCGGGCGCGACCATCGCCTTCCTGGCCGCCGTCGCGCCCCCAGCCGAACGCTGCGGGCGCGCCGCGTCCTGCACGTGGTGGCGCCCGGCCGCGGCCGTGGCCCTCGGCGTGTTCTGGGTCCGTGCCGGCACGCTCGGGCGGCCTGCCCACGAACTTCATGTTCGAGGGCGGGTTCCTGCTCTGTGCCGCGCTGGCGGCCCTCGTCGTGGCCGATGCCCGCCTGATCGAGCCCGGGCGCTTCTCCCGCGCCCTGGCGTGGGGGCCGCTGCACTTCATCGGCACCATCTCCTACGGCATCTACCTGTGGCACTGGCCGGTGATCGTCTACCTGAACGGGTCCCGGACCGGCCTGTCGGCGTGGCCGCTGACCTCGCTCCGGATCGCCGTCACGCTCGGCGCTGTCGACGGCGAGCTACTACCTGGTCGAGCGGCCGATCCGCCTGGCCACGCTGCGCGGCGCCGCGGGTGGGCTGGCGCCGGTGGCCGGCGTCGTGACCGCGGTGCTCATCGTGGTCGCCACCATCCCGGCCGTGGCGGACCCGTCCACCGTGGTCGGTACCACGCACCTGCGTCATCCGGTACGCTGCAGGCCGTGCCGGGCGCCGGCGGCTACGCCGGCCAGCAGCCGATCCGGCTGGCCCCGCCGCCGTCAGCCGCCGACCCGCTGCGGGTCATGGTCCTCGGCGACTCGGTCATGCACGATGCCTCCTACGGCATCACCGCCGTCGTTGCAGGCCACCGGTGAGGCGACCGTCGCCACCCGGACCATCGACGGGTTCGGGCTGACGACGGCGCCCGAGCTGGGCCACCTCGATCCCCGACGCTCATCCGCCAGACGCGGGCCCAGCTGATCGTGGCCTCGTGGAGCTGGGACCAGTACGGGCCGACCGACCCCCAACGCGCTGCACCAGCCGGTGCAGTACACCGACCTGCTGCGCCGGGCCGTCGCCACCATGCTGGCGCCCGGCAACGGCGTCGAGGGGGTGATCTTCACCGAGTTCCCCCAGTCGGGCGACGATTCCCGCGGCCAACCCGGCCGACCAGGCGAGCTACAACAAGGAGCGCCAGGCCGGCGTCATGGCCTGGAACGCACATCGCCGAAGAAGATGACCGCGCTACTTCCCCGGGCCGGGTCATGTACTTCCCGCTGGCGGACTCCATCATGCTGAACGGGAAGTATCTCGGCCTGGCTCCCGCCCGAAGGCGAACCGCACGCGCCCAACAGCGCAGTGGATCCGCGTGCGCAAGCTCGACAACGTCCACCTGTGCCCCGAAGGCAGCGCCCGCTACGCCGCCGCCCTCCTGGCCGACATGACGTCCGTGTTCCAGCTGGCCCCCGCGCGCGGGGACTGGTCCCAGGGGTCGTGGACGCACCGACCCCGACTTCAACAACCCGCCGGGCGCCTGTCCCGACGACCATCCTTCGGGCTAGCCGCCCGGAGGTGTCACCGACGGGTACCCCTACGAGCAGGTCGAGCTGCTGATGGTGCGCTGCGCCGTCGCGGACGACTTGGCGCTGGCCCAGTTCGACCCGACGTTGGCCACCACCTCGTACCAGTAGTTGCCGGTGGCCAACACGGCGCTGGTCCACGTGGTCGTGGTCACCGTCGTCTGCAGGGTGTAGGTCCCGGTGGCCGACGTGGTCGACTGGTAGACGCCGTAGCCCGTGGCGTGGGAGATGGCGGACCAGGTGACGGTGACCTTCTTCCCCGTGGCCGGGCTGGCGCAGGCGGACGTCGCCGACGGGGCCGAGGGCAGCGTCTGGGCGTGGGCCTCCCCCGAACTCGACGTGGCCAGTTTCACCGTCCAGTTGGTGGTGGCCCCTGCCTGGCCGGCCGAGGCGAGCAGGCTCAGGGCGGTGGAGATCACGACAGCGACGAGAAGAGCGCCACGGCGCATGCGTGGGCTCTCCTCGTCGCTGTCGGTCGGTCCCCTCGAGGCAAAGGGGGCGATCAGCTGGTCCAGGCGTCCGTGGCCGGGGTCGTGGTCGAAGTGGCGGCGCCACCGGTGGCGGTGATGCCGGTGAGGGACGGCATGGAGAAGTAGGTGTTGGCACAGGCCGCCGGCGAGGTGGACGCCATGAGGGCGTCGTTGGTGAGCGTCACCACGAGCGGGTTGTTGGCGGCGCCGCTGGCCCCCACCACCAAGGGCGTGGTCAACGTGTGCGAGCTCCCGCTCGTGCCGGTGGCGTAGTTCCACGAGACGGCGCTCGTCGAGGTGCTGCACCCGGTCTGCGCCGTGGTGAGTGCGTTGGTCGTGAACCCGCCGGCCTGGGTGGAGCTGGTCGGCAGGTTCACCGCCGTGATGGTCACCGGGTACGGGTTGGTGTTGGCGATCGTCACCACGACGTCTCCCGAGCCGCCGGGGTAGAGGAGGTTGCCCGCGGCCGGCGAAGCCACGGCGGTGATGCTCACGTTGGCGATGGAGGCGGACTGGCCCTCACCGGACGAGCCGCTGTTGAGGCCCACGACCCAGTTCGTGGCCGCGTACGCGCCGGCGGCCACGGCCACGCTCCCGAGCACGGCGGAAACCACCTTCATCCGGCGTGACCACCGGCTCGTCCTGACTGTCACTGCCTCCACGACATCTGCCTCTCTCTCGCCCAGCCGGGCGGTTCGGTATTGCGTGATCCAATGGGAGTTCGGAGGCGCCCGCACCCCGCTTAAGGAACGTTGAGGCAATTGGACGCGTGACGGATTCCGTCGCTGGCGTCCCCGGCGCGAGGTTGTCCACAGGTCCGGCGCTCTTCTGCTGCGTCCCTGGTCCAGGGGGGGTTCTTCGCAAGGAAAGGCCCTCAGTCCGGGCCGAAATTGCGCCGATACGGTGAGAGATGCCACCTCCCAACCTGCGCGAGCGCTTCAGCAGCTACCTGCCCTTCGCGGCGGTGGCCGTGGCGGGGCAGTTGAGCGTGGGCTGGCCCCCGGGACCGACCAATCCGACGGCCTATCTCGTCAGCACGATTCTGCTGCTGGTGATCCTCACCCTGATCGTGGTCCGCAGGGGGATGCCGCCACGGACCTTCATCGTCGGTGCCGCCCTCTACATGACCTCGGCGGCCTGTCTCATGCTGTCGTCGGGCGGCATGAGCAGCGGGCTCGGCGTGCTGCTCTTCATGCCGGTGGTGGGGGTGGCGCTCTACGGCAAGCGGTGGGAATCGGCCGTCGCCGTGGTGTTCCTCCTCGCGGCCATTCTGGCCACGACGCTCGCCACCGCGGGCCCGCCCGAACATCGCCACCTGGCGCCGGGTGCTCCTCTCGGGCGCCTTCGCCGCCATGCTGTCGCTGGCCATCCACATTTTGCGCCGGCGCCTGACCGACTCGAACGTGCGCACGGAGCGGCTGCTCCGGCAGGAGGAGGCACTGAACGCCGCCGTCCGCCAGCTCGTGCAGCTGTCGGAGCCGCCGCAGATCACGGCATTGGGCGCCAAGCTCGCGCTGGGCATCGCGTCGCCGCCCGGCTCCGAGATTCTGCGCTCGGCCTACTTCCGGGTGGAGGGCGGCATGGTCCTGGTCGATGCCCAGTTCGACGAGCCCGGGACGCAGGTCACGGGGACCTGGCCCGTCGAGAACCATCCCGGGCTGCGCGAGGCGGTCCAGACGCGGCGGCCGTTCGCGGCGGCGCTCGACCACAGCCAGCTCAAGCCCGAGTTGCAGGCGGTGTTCCGGGCCACCGGCATCACGTACGGGGCCTGGGTGCCTGTCTGTCCGGACGGCGAGCTGCACGGCGTCCTCGCCATCGCCACCCGGGGCGACTCCATTCCGCAGGAGTGCGTCGACCGCTGCACCGCCCTGGGCCACTTCCTCGAGCTGGCCCTGGCCAACTGGTCCGCCCACCGCCGCCTGGAGGAGCAGGCGACGGTGGAGGAGCGCCGCCGCATCGCCCGCGAGCTGCACGACGGGCTGGCCCACGAGCTCGCCTTCATCGCCAGCAAGACCCGGGGCGCGGCAGCGAACGCGAGCACGTCGCCCGATGCCCGCGCCCTGGCCGGTGCCGCCGACCGCGCCCTGGACGAGGCCCGGCGTGCCATCACGGTCCTCTCGGTCGCCCAGCCCCAGTCGCTCCATGCCGCCATTTCGCAGACCGTGGAGGACCTGGGGTCCCGGCTCGGGGTCGCCTGGGACCTGGAGTTGGCGGACGACGTCGAGGTGCCGGGCGAGGTGACCGAGAACCTGCTGCGCATTGTGCGCGAGGCCATCACCAACGCCGCCTGCCACGGGGCTTCGGGCCACGTCCGGGTCAGCCTCGAGCGTGACGACCAGCTGCGCCTGGTCATCGAGGACGACGGGTGCGGTTTCGATCCCGAGCGCGAGGAGGCCAGCGGCGGCTTCGGCCTCCAGAGCATGCAGGAGCGGGCGGCCTCGGTCGGCGCCGTGCTCAGCGTCGACTCCCTGCCCGAGCGGGGCACCCGGGTGGCGGTGGCGTTCCGGTGAGCGCACCCATCACCGTCCTGCTGGCCGACGACCACGCCCGGACGCGTGCGCTCGTGCGCAACGCGCTGGAGCGCACGGGAGACTTCCACGTCTGCGTCGAGGCGGCGGACGCCGTCGGCGCCGTCGAGGGGGCCAGGCGCGAACGACCGGACGTGTGCCTGCTCGACATCAACATGCCCGGCAACGGCATCGCCGCCGCCACCCATATCACCAGCGCGCTGCCGGACACCTCGGTCGTCATGCTCACCGTGTCGCGGCAGGACGAGGACCTCTTCGACGCGCTGCGCGCGGGTGCGTCCGGGTATCTCCTCAAGGGAATGGACGAGGCCACCATCGGCGACGCGCTGCAGCGTGTGCTGGCGGGGGAGGCCATGCTGCCCGGCACGCTCGTGGCGCGGCTCGTCGACGAGTTCCGTGACCGCGAGCACCGCAGGGTTGCCGTCCCCGACGGCCAGGCGGCCCGGCTCACCGGGCGCGAGTGGGACGTACTGGAGCTGATGCGCAAGGGTGCGGGCACGGCCGAGATCTCCGAACGCCTCTTCGTCTCGCCGACCACGGTCCGCAGCCACGTGTCGTCCATTCTGCGCAAGCTCGGCGTGCCGACCCGGGAAGCCGCCATCCGTCTGCTCGACGGCGAGGCGGACCAGGAGCGCTTCCTGCGACCGCAGAGCGGCGAGCTCGGCGAGGTCCTCGCCCCCGGCTCCGCAGCGGGGGGCCCGCAGCGCCGGTCCTAAGCTGGCGCCCGTGACGACCACCCGAATCGAAAGCGACAGCATGGGGGAGATCGAGGTCCCCGCCGACCGCTACTGGGGTGCGCAGACCCAGCGCTCCCTGCATCACTTCGACATCGGCGTCGAGACGATGCCCACGCCGCTGATCAGGGCGTTCGGGATCCTCAAGGGTGCCTCGGCCGCGGTGAACCGGGACCTGGGCAAGCTGGACGGGACGTTGGCCGGCCTCATTGAGCAGGCGGCGGGAGAGGTGGCCAAGGGCGACCTCGACGAGCAGTTCCCGCTGCGGATCTGGCAGACCGGGAGCGGCACGCAGACCAACATGAACGCCAACGAGGTCATCTCCAACCGGGCCATCGAGCTCAGCGGCGGGGTCATGGGCTCGAAGACGCCGGTGCACCCCAACGACCACGTCAACATGTCGCAGTCCTCGAACGACACGTTCCCCACCGCCATGCACATCGCGGCGGCGGAGGAGATCGTCTTCCGCCTGGTGCCCTCGGTCGCCGCTCTGCGCGACGCGCTGCAGGCGCGGGCGGTCGAGTTCAAGGACGTCACCAAAATCGGCCGCACCCACCTCATGGATGCGGTGCCGCTGACGCTGGGGCAGGAGTTCTCGGGGTACGTGGCGCAGCTGACGGCCGACATCGAGCGCATCGAGCAGACCCTGCCGGGCGTGTACGAGCTGGCCGCCGGCGGCACGGCGGTCGGCACCGGCCTCAACACGCACCCCGAGTTCGGCGACCGGGTGGCGCGGGTGATCGCGGACGTCACCGGGCTGCCGTTCGTCACTGCGCCGAACAAGTTCGCCGCCCTGGCCGCGCATGACGCGCTGGTCTTCACCCACGGCGCGCTGCGCACCCTCGCCGTTTCCTTGATGAAGATCGCCGACGACCTGCGCTGGCTGGGTTCGGGGCCGCGCAGCGGGCTGGGAGAGCTGGCGCTGCCGGAGAACGAGCCGGGTTCGTCCATCATGCCCGGCAAGGTCAACCCGACGCAGAGCGAGGCCATGATCATGGTCGGGATTCAGGTGATCGGGAACGACATGGCGGTGGCGACCGCCGGCAGCCGGGGCAACCTGGAGCTCAACGTCTGCAAGCCGGTGATCGCGTACAACCTCCTGCAGTCGATCGAATTGATGACGGACGCCTGTCGGGGCTTCCGCGAGTTCTGCGTGGAGGGGCTGCAGCCGGACTACGAGCAGATCGATCAGCATCTCCGCAACTCGCTCATGCTGGTGACGGCGCTGAACCCGATCATCGGCTACGACAACGCGGCGAAGGTGGCGAAGAAGGCGCACAAGGAACGCAAGACCCTGCGCGAGGCCGCGCTCGAACTGGAGCTCATGACGGGGGAGGAATTCGACGCCGCCGTGCGGCCCGAGGAGATGACCCACCCGTGAGGGAGGCCGTGCTCACCCGGGACGAGGTCGACACCCAGCTGGAGGAACAGCAGCTGCGCTGGACGCGTGAGGGCGACGAACTCCGGACCACGGTCAGGCTGCACGACTTCGCCGCCGCCCTCGCCTTCGTCAACGCGGTCGGTGCTGCCGCCGAGGCGGCCAATCATCATCCCGACATCGACATCCGCTGGAACACCGTGCACCTCGCTCTGACGACGCACGACTCCGGCGGCATCACACTCCTCGATCTCGCCCTGGCCGGTGTCGTGGACCGCCTGCGCCCCGACGATCGGGACGAGGGGGACGGCGGAGCCGGTTAGGCCGCCGGCTCCAGGAGCGCCGCCCGCAGGCATTCGACCAGCTCCGGTCCGGCACCGAGGCCGGACACGTAGGCCTCCACCGAGCCGTAGGTCGCCTGCACGTGGTCGAGCAGCTGCTCCATCTGCGCCGGTTCGGCCGAGAAGACCTCGTCGATGTTCTCGAGCGTCTCCCGCGCGTCGGGGTACTTCACAATGAGTTTGGCCCGCAGGCGCAGCATCGCCTCGCCGCTCAACGCGTAGTCGGCCACCACCGTCGGCTCGTCCACGCCCAGGAGGGAGAGGACGACGGCCGACAGGACCCCGGTGCGATCCTTGCCCGCGGTGCAGTGGAAGACGGCCGGCAACGCGTCGGGTGCGGCCAGCACCTCGAGCGCGCCGAGGATCTGGCTGCCGGCGTCACGCACGATCTCGAGGTACTGGGTGCCGAGGAGCCCCGGCCGGCGGTCGAAGTCCTGGGCGTCGGGGAGCTCGTCGATGAACGGGAAGTGGTGGAACGCGACGGGATGGGCCTCGACGTCGAAGCGCCCCCGTTCCAACTCCGTGCCCGAACGCAGGTCGATGACCGTGCGGATGCCGAGCTGGCGCAGCACGGCGAGGTCGGTCTCGGTCAGCTCGCCCAGGCCGTCGGCGCGGAAGAGCGTGCGCCAGCGCGTGCGCTGCCCACTCCCCGCGTCGTACCCGCCCAGGTCGCGAAAGTTGACCGCACCCTCCAGCGCGATCCTCCGGTCAAGCGTCTCTGCCACGTCCGTGTGCCTCCTCGGTGCCGGGCCCGTCCTCACCCAGCAGTCTGCACGCCGCGGGGGCCGGGTCAGGCACGTCCGCGAACTCCAGGTGACACGGTGTCAGGCCACCGGCATGTCCCACAAGGGGAACCAGCGGGCCAGGTCGGGCTCCACCGGCAGGTCGGCCCCCACCATGGTCCGGATGCGCAGCTCCAGCTCGGTGTCCCGGCGTTCCTTCTCTGCATCGACAGGAGCGAAGGGGTAGAAGGTCCCGCGCTTGAAGAGGTAGATCAGGCGGAACGGCCGGGCGTCCTCGGCCGCGTCCGCACCCCGCACGAAGCCGAAGGCCGAGCAGAGCAGCTGCGGGCCCCAGCCGTTGTCCTGCAGCGTGGAGTTCGCCATGTGGATCTTGGTCACCAGCTCCTCGAGGTCGGTGTCGTCGAGGAGCAGCCAGCCATAGTCGAATTTGTCCTGGGCGTACCCGAAGCCGTCGCCCACCAGCTCGGCGATCTCCTTCTGGGCGTCGGCCGCCGCCTGGCCCGGGGGCGATTTCCAGCAGACGCCGGCGTGCCCCGAGCTCACCAGTCCGCCCGCGCTCTGGAGCGTCAGCGCCGCCGTGGGCAGGGCGAACAGCGCGTCGAGGTTGGCCCGGACCGGCTTGGAGCGGCCGAGGATGGTGTCGAAGAGGCCCACCTGCGGGTGCAGCCGCTAGTCGGCGGCCGGCCCGGCCTGGCCGAGCTGGCGCTCCAGCGAGTCCAGCTGAGCCAGTCGCTTCTCGAGCGTCGGGTGCGTCCGGAACAGATTGCCGAAGCTGAAGCCGCCGCCCTGACCCTGCGCGGCCCCGTTGGCGACGGCGGGCGTGAAGAAGAAGGCGTTGAACGGCTCGGCGGCCCGCAGGTCCTTGGTCGGGATGCGCCCCATCTCCCCGGTGATCTTGACCAGCGCCGAGGCCAGCAGCGAGGGCCGGCCGATGAGCAGCGCGCCCGAGCGGTCCGCGGCCAGCTCCCGGTAACGCGACAGGGCCATGGTCAGCAGGAAGCTCACGAAGTAGACGACGACCGAGACCAGCAGCACGAGCATCTCGATCCCCGCCTGGTTCTGGTTGTTGTTCCCGCCCCGCCCGCCGCCCCCGAAGATGTCGGAGTAGAAGAGGACACGGGTCAGCAGCCCGGCGATCATCCCGAGCCCGCTGGCGATCGTCATCACGGCCACGTCGCGGTGCGCCACGTGGGAGAGCTCGTGTGACAGCACCGCCTCGACCTCGGGCTCGTCGAGACGGCGCAGCAGTCCCGAGGTGACGCAGACGACGGAGGACTTGGGGCTCCGTCCCGTGGCGAAGGCGTTGGGGATGTCGGTCGTGGCGATGGCCACCCGCGGCTTGGGCATGTCGGCCAGCGCGCACAGGCGGTCGACCACGCCGTGCAGCTCGGGTGCCTGCTCGGGTGTCACCTCCTTGGCGTGCATGGCGTACATGGCGATCTTGGCGCTGAACCAGTACTGGCAGAAGATCAGGACCAACGCGATCACCAGCACGAAGGCGTACGAGAGGCCGACCGCGATCAGAATGCCGACGACCAATCCGTAGAGGAGGACGAGGAAGAACCCCGTCATCAGCATGCGGTAGGTCAGACCCCGGTCCGACTTGATGTTCCGTGAGATGGCCATCAGCCGCCCTCACCTCCTGCTCCGGCCCCGGTTCCTGTTCCCGTTCCCGCCTGTTCCGCCGACGGCAGCGCCGCGGCGTCGCCGTCGGCGCCACCTGTCCCCAACTCGGCCTTCAAGGCCGCCAGCTCGTTGTCCACCTGCGAGGTGGCCGACACCTTGTCGAGCTCCTTCTGAATGTCGTCGACCGGATGCGTCAGGTCGTCGAGCGCTCCCGAGGCGAGCAGTTCGTCGATGGCGCCGGCACGCGGCCTGCATGCTGGCGATCTTGTCCTGGGCCCGTTGCATGGTCGCGCCGGCGCTGCGGGTCGAGTCCGAGATACCCGAGACCGCCTCGCCCACCTTGGTCTGCGCCTCGGCCGCCGTGTACGACGCCTTCATCGTCTCCTTCTGGGTGCGGAAGCGCTCGACCCGGATCTGCAGCTCCTGTGAGGTCTGCACGAGCTTCTGCTCCTGCTCGCTGATCTGATCGTGTTGCGTCTTCAGCTCGGCCAGCTGCTCGCCCAGGGCCGCCCGCCGCGACAGCGCCTCGCGCGCCAGGTCCTCGTTGCCCTGACCCAGCGCCGCCTTGGCCTGCGCCTGCAACTTGTCGGCCTGCTTCTGCAACCCCTGGGCCTGCAGCTCGATCCGCTTGCGCGCCGTCGCCACGTCCGCCACGCCCCGGCGCACCTTCTGCAGCTGCTCGAGCTGCTTCTCGTAGGAGAGGTCCAGGGTGTCGCGCGGGTCCTCCATCTTGTCCAGCGCCTTGTTGGCCTTGGACCGGAAGATGTCGCGGATCCGACTGAACATGCCTGCCATGGACTCCGAGCATAAGGCCCAGCGGGGGAGGGGGGGACACCGGGCGGCCCTGGCCAGGCCCGCCGCTAAGGTCACCCCGTGCCCGATCGCCTGTGCCTGCTCAGCGTCCACGCGCACCCCGACGACGAGGCCTCCAAGGGGGCGCCCACGGTGGCCCGCTACCACGCCGAAGGCGTGCAGACGGTGCTCGTCTGCTGCACGGGGGGCGAGGAGGGCGACATCCTCAACCCGGCCATGGACACCCCCGAGGTGCGAGCCGACATCGGCCGGGTCCGGATGGCCGAGCTCAAGGCGTCCACGGAGATCATCGGCTACGACGACACCGTCCTGCTCGGCTACCGCGACTCGGGCATGCCCGACACGGAGGCCAACGCCCGCCCCGACTCCTTCGCCCAGGCCTCCCTCGACGAGGCGGTCGAGCGCCTCGTGGCGGCCATCCGCCGGGCGCGGCCCCAGGTGATCATCACGTACGGCGACGATCAGACCGAGTACCCGCATCCCGACCATCTCCGGGTCCACGAGATCTCCGTCCTGGCGTTCGACTCCGCCGGTGATCCGGACCGGTTCCCGGAGGCCGGACCGCCGTTCGCCCCCTCCAAGCTCTACTACTCGGTCTGGTCGGGGGAGCGCTTCCGCCGGATCCACGAGAAGTTCGTGGAGCTCGGCATGGAGTCACCGTTCGACGACAAGTGGCTCACGCGCATGACGAGGACGGAGCCGTTCACGACGACGATCGACGTCACCGGCTTCACCCACGTGCGCGCCGACGCGCTCAAAGCCCATGCGACGCAGGTCGACCCGACGTCGAAGTTCTGGTTCGGATTGCCGCCCGAGGTCATGGAGGGCATCCACCCCGTCGACGAGTTCCGCTTGGCCCAGAGCCGGGTCGGACCGCTCGACGTCGCCGAGAACGATCTCTTCGCCGGGGTCCGCACCGCCGGCTAAGCCACCGGGCCGAGGAAGCTCCAGTCGATCAGGCCGGCGCTCTGCAGCAGCACGACCACGACGGCGGTCGCCAGCGCGCCGAGCAGCACGATGGTGACCAACACCCTCCCCACCCCGCGCCGCGGCCGCTGGGCCGCGTGACGCCGGCTGGCGCGCGACTGCACGGGCTCGACGGGCTCGACGTCTTGCACGTCCACCGCGGGCTGCTCGGGCTGCTCGGGCTGCTCGGGCTGCTCGGGCCGTACGGCGGGCGTCTCGACAGTCAGCAGTGCCGTTGCCGTTCCCGCCGAGGGCGGTGGCGGCTCCCAGTCGTCGGGCGGTCCCGTCACCTCGCGCATGACCGTCTCGAGGTCCTCGAGGGCCCATCCCTTGACCAGGAGCGGCGTGACCGAGCCGATGCCGCGCAGGGTCAGCACGACGCAGCCCGGCCGTTCCTGGATCTCCCACTGCGTGATCCGCCCCCAGCCCATGTGCTGTTCGGCCCGCCCCGGTCGCCGGATCGCGATCCCGTCCGGCGACAACGTGATGTCGAAGACGTCGGCCTTGCGCCTGCGCTGTCTCGAGAGGATCGAAACGCCGCGGATGGTGGTCGTCGTCGAGGCGTCCATCAGCCTCCGGCCCGGGCCAGGTCGCGGAAGGGCCGGTACCCGATCAGGATCGCGCCGGCCTCGTCGAGCGAGCGCCGGACCCACGTCTCGTCGCAGATGATGCGGTGGTCGTCGACCCTGGCCTCCCAGTCGTCGGTGGCCAGCGAGCGGAGCTCGGCGCTGTCGACCGCCGGGTGGAGGTGGAGCTCGGTCACACCGGGCCGGAGCGTGGCGATGTCCCGTTCGAACGTCAGGCGAGAACCGACGCCGGGCACCAGGCGGAAGTGGTCGGGGAAGACGGCGCCCTCCTCGGCGGCCACCGTGCGCGCCGGGAAGCCGAGGAAGCGCTCCATGGCCGCGCTCACCATGCGCAGCGGCAACCCGAATTCCAGCGCCAGCTCGAGGTAGACGTCGAAGAACTCGGGACGCATCTGGAGTGTCCCCATGTGCGCATCGAGGTGGCTCACGTCGAAGCCCCAGAGGATGGCCCGTTCGATCTGCGCCCGGCACTCGCGCCGCACCTCGTCGAGGTCGGCGTGGTCCCAGACGTCCTCCACGGTGCGCGGGAAGCCACCGTCGCCCCCGAGGAGCGAGGGTGCGTGCGTGATGGGACCCCAGCGGTAGAGCTCGTACTCGGCGTTGACCGTCAGGTGCACACCGATGTCCTCACCCCTGTAGCGGCTGCTCGCCTCGCGGGCCCAGGGACAGGGCACCATGAGCGTGGCGCTCGTGACCGTGCCGGTGGCGAGACACTCGAAGACGCCCACGTTGGCGGAGTGGCACGAGCCGAGATCGTCCGCGTTGACGATGACCAGCTTGGCGTCGCCGTCGTACCCGAGGCGCTGGGCCAGGTTCGGTTCAGTCACCGGGTGCGCCCGGTTCGCTCGCCGCCGCGCCGGCCACCGCGGCGTCCTGGCCGCGGGCGTCGGAGGCGATCTGCTCCTGGAAGGCGGCCATGCGGGCGGTCAGGTCCGCGTCCGTCTGGGCCAGGATGCGCACGGCCAGCAGGCCGGCGTTGCGCCCCCCGTTGACCGCCACGGTGGCCACCGGGACGCCCTTCGGCATCTGGACGATGGAGAGCAGGCTGTCGAGCCCGTCGAGCTGGGACAGGGCCACCGGCACCCCGATGACCGGCAGTGTGGTCACCGAGGCCAGCATGCCGGGCAGATGCGCGGCCCCACCGGCGCCGGCGACGAGCACTCGGAGGCCGCGGCCCGCTGCTTCCTGCCCGTAGGCGAGCATGTCCTGCGGCGTGCGGTGGGCGGACACCACGCGCACCTCGCGGGCCACGCCGAACTCGTCGAGCACGTCGACCGCACCCTGGAGCACGGGTAGGTCCGACGAGCTCCCCATGACGACGGCGACCAGGGGCGAGGGGGCGCCGCCGGTCACCGGGCCACCCGGTCGGGCAGGTCGATGCCGTCGGGCACGGGGGTGCCGAGCGCGCGCGCCGCCGACCACGCCCTGTCACGCACCGCATCGGGGTCGTCCCCACAGACCGTCACGTGCCCCAGTTTGCGTCCAGGCCGGGCGTCTTTGCCATAGAGGTGGACGTGGGCGCCCTCCACGGCCAGGGCGCGGCCGAGAAGGCGGCGGGGGTCGGCCCCGTCCGGGCCGCCGAAGACGTTCACGCTGGCCACCTGGGGGTGCTGGGGGGCGGTGGACCCGAGGGGCAGGTCCAGCACGGCCCGCACGTGGTTCTCGAACTGGGACGTCACGGCGCCCTCCATCGTCCAGTGGCCCGAGTTGTGCGGGCGGGTGGCCACCTCGTTGACCAGCAGGCGGCCCTCTGAGAAGAACAGCTCAATGGCCATGACGCCGACGCCGTCGGCGATTTCGGCCACCTTCTGACCGAGGGCCGAGGCGGCCTCGAGCACGTCGGCGTGCAGTCGTCCGGGCACGAGCACCTCCCTGCACACACCGCCCACCTGGGCCGTCTCGACGGCCGGCCAGGCGACCGCCGCGCCCGAGGGGCGGCGGGCGACCATGACGGCCAGTTCGGCCTGCAGCGGGAGCAGTTCTTCGACGACGACCTGTCCGGCGACGCCGGTGAGTACGGCAGCGGCAGCGGCGGGGTCGGCGACCGGCCAGACGCCCTTCCCGTCGTAGCCGCCGCGGGCCGCCTTGACCATGACGGGCCACCCGTGCCCGGCGGCGAAGCCGGTGACTGCGTCGAGCGCGCCCGGTCCCTCGTCCACGACGGCGTAGGCGGGAACCGGCACGCCGGCCTCGTCGAGGACACGCCGCATGTGGGCCTTGTCGACCGCGAGTTCGAGCGTTGCCGCGCCGGGCCGGAGCACCACCCCTTCCGCGGCGAGCCGGTCCACCAGCTCCAGATCGACCTGCTCGTGGTCGAAGGTGATCACGTCGCAACGGTTTGCCAGCGCGCGCAGGTCGGCCTCCACGAAGGGCGATCCGAGGACGACCTCGGCCGCCACGCCGCAGGCGGCGTCGTCGGCCTGCTCGGCCAGGACGGCGATGGAGAGGCCGAGTGCGGAGGCCGCCTCGGCGGCCATGCGGGCCAATTGACCGCCACCGACGAAGCCGATCGGGTGGGTGCTCAGATCGCTCGCCCCCGTGCGGGGATTCGCCTAGAAAGTGGGTCTGACACAACCGGCAGACTACGCGAGGAGCACCAGGGACATGGCCAAGCCGCTGCGGATCGGGAGCATGATCGAGACGGACAAGCCGCTCGGTGAGGTCATCGCTCAGCTGCAGCGCTGCCACGACGCCGGGCTCGACCACGCCTTCGCGTCCCAGATCTTCGGACCTGACGCGCTCGACCCTCCTGGCCGTGGCCGGCTCCCGGGTACCCGGCATCGGGCTGGGCACGGGCGTGGTGCCGGTGTACCCCCGTCACCCGATGATGCTGGCCCAGCAGGCGTTGACCGTGCAGATGGCCACGGACAACCGGCTCCTCCTCGGCATCGGGCTGTCGCACCAGATCGTGGTCGAGAGCATGTGGGGGATCAGCTTCGAACGCCCGGCCGCCTACATGCGCGAGTACCTGAACTCCTTGATGCCCCTGCTGCGTGGCGAGACCGTGCAGTCGGCGGGCGAGCGCGTGACCACGAATGCCTTCGCGCCGCTCGACATCACCGGCGTGGAGCCGCCGCCCGTACTGGTGGCCGCTCTCGCCGACACCATGCTGAAGTTGGCGGGCCGGATGGCCGACGGCACCGTCACCTGGATGACCGGCACCGGGACCATCCGCGACCACATCGCCCCGACCATCACCGGGGCGGCCGAGTCCGCCGGGCGGCCGGCGCCCCGGGTCGTCGTGTCCCTCCCGATCGCGGTCACGCACGACGTCGACGCGGCCAAGGCACGCGTCAACGAGGTGTTCTCCATCTACCCGAACCTGCCGTCCTACAGGGCGATGCTGGACAAGGAGGGGGCTGCCGCAGCAGCGGACATCGCGTTCGTCGGCGACGAGGAGTCGGTCGCCGCCTCCATCACCACCTTGGCCGACGCCGGCGCAACGGACTTCGTGGCGGCCGTGGTCGGCGACGAGGAGGAGCGTGCACGCGGCTTCCGGCTGCTGAGCGATATCGCCCGGTCCTGATCCGGCGGGCCGGCGTCACCGATCGGCGCCGTCCGGTCAGCGCGACAGTGACGTGTGCTTGAACTCGTTGAGGTCGGGCTGGCTCTCGAAGAGGTCGACGACACCCTGAATGGTCCGTTGCGCCAGCCCGGCGTCACCCTCGGGCCGGCTCATCAGCCGGACGAAGACGGCGCGGTCACCCACAATGAAGGTCGGGACGCCGAAGACCTCGAGCGTTCCGACGGCATGCTCGTGGGCCTGGCGGATCTGTTGCACCGGGGCACCGGTCGCCACCTCTGCGAGCACCTTGTCGCCCGGCACGCCCACGCGCTCGAGCACCGAGCTGATGATTTCGGGCGTGCGCAAGTCGAGCCCTTCGTCGTGCCGGGCGGCGAACAGCGCCACGTGGGCATCGAGGAAGAGGTCCGGGTACTGGTCGCGTACGACGACGCCGGCGGCCAGTGCGAGCAGGTCCCTGGCCTTGGCGGGGTCGTCCCACACGGGCACACCGCCCTCGGGGACGTGGGCCTGGCTCAGCGAGAACGGCAGAAAGGTCACGTCCCATTCGGCGCCGGCGGCCAGGCCGACGGCCAGATGCTCGTGGGCATTGCGGGCGAAGGGGCAGCGATAATCCCAGGTCACGGAAAAGGACGTCATAAGTTCTTCAACACGACCTCGGACTGGCGCATTCCCCGGGTGACACGGCGGCGGCCACGGCGGCCCTTGCGGCCGGGGGTCACCACGTCGACGATCGGGCGCAGCCCGAGCCCGAGCACCGATCCGATGACGGCGCCGCCGATCACGTCGGTGGGATGGTGCGCCCGCAGGTGCACGCGACTGGCCGCCACTGCGGCGGCGAAACCCACGTTGGCGGCGGTGCCCGCGTCCGATTCCCCCAGGACGAATGCCGTGCAGAACGCGGCGAGGGTGTGGCCGCTCGGGAAGCTGCTGCTGGTCGGCGTGCGCACGCTGGCGTCGAGATGTTCGTCGGGCCGTTGCCGTTCGACCGCCGCCTTGACGACGCGGCTCACGAGCAGGGAGGAGAAGCCCGCTGCCGCCAACGCCACGACGGCGCGGCGGCGGTCGGGGCCGCGCCGGCGCGCCTTGAGCCCCGCCAGCACCACCCAGATGAGCCCGTAGTCGGCGAGGTTGGAGACCACGGCCGCGGCGCGGTCGATCTCGGGTCGGCCCCGGAGGGGTTCGAAGGCGGCGTCGACCGCCTCGTCGACGGCGCCCATCTGGGTCTGCAGGGTGGTCACGCGGCGAAGGCCGGGCAGGTGGTCTTGAAGCTGCAGTGATTGCAGAGGGGGCCCACGTGGGGACGGAAGTCCTCGGTGTCACACGCCCGCGCAATGGCCGACCACACCGCCACGGCCCGCCGCCGTTGGCCGCGGATGGTCTGCTCCGAGGCGGCCGACGTGATGGCGACGGGTTGACGCAGGTAGAGCAGGCGGACCTCGGCCGGGGCCCGCCCGAGGAGGCTCTCGCACAACAGTGCGTACGTCTGGACCCCGCCCATGCTGCCGCGCTCGAAGCGCTCCGAAGGCGCCCGACCCGTCTTGTAGTCGACGACGATCAGGCTGCCGTCGTCGGCCACGTCGAGACGGTCGATGACGCCGCGCAGGCGCATGCCGTCGACCGCGGTCTCGACGCCGAGCTCGATCCCGACCGCCCGCGCCGCGTTCGGGTCCTCCAGGAGGAAGTAGTTGTCCACCAGCTGGCGGGCGTCGGCCACGAATGCGGTCGCGGCGTCCTCTCCGAGGGCGAGCTCGAGGTAGTCCTCGTCGTGCTGCAGCTCCTCCCAGCACCGGCTGAGCTCGGCCTGCGCCGCCTGCGGCGTGCGTGCCCCCGGGGCGTGGTGCCAGAAGAGCCCTTCGAGGGCGGCGTGCACCAGCGTCCCCTTCACGGCGTGGGGGGACGCTGGCTCGGGCCGCCGCTCGATCTGCGCATAGCGGAAGGCGAGCGGGCAGTTCGTGAAGGCGACCACCTTTGACGGGCTCAGGGTGCGCGGGAGGTCGAGCGCCATGCGGTCAGGATACGGCCGGGCCGTGACGTGCCGGCACATCCTCCCGAGCGGGTAGAAAGGAAGGGATGGCCCCCGGACCCCCCGCCCGTCCGCGTGGCTGACCTGCGGCGCTCGACTCGCTGGGCCGGACTCCGTCCGGGCGACCCCGTGCAGGTGGCCGGGACGCGTCTGCGGGGTGCCTCCTGGCAGTTCGTGGCCCACATCACCAACGGCGAGACGGGGGAGGTGTGGGTCGAGGTGGTCGGAGGCCGGGCGGGCGACCGTGCCGTGCGCTCGTTCCGGCCGGACCAGCTCTACGCGCCGGCGGCCCGACCGGGCCACGACGCCTCGCTGGCGGACGCCCCCGGGCTCCCGCTGGGCTGACCGGGCCGCACGAAAGACCGGGCGACGGAGCGACAGCTGTGGAGCACCCCCGTCCCGGCATTCCCACGTTGACGACGCCCCGGCTGGTCCTGCGTCCCTTCAGCGCCGACGATCTCGACGAGCTGGCACCGATCCACGCCGAGGAGTCGTTCTGGTGGTATCCGCTCCGGTCGGGGATGTCGAGGGAGCACACGGCCGAGTTCCTGCAGCGGGTGGTGGCGCGCTACGACAGCGACGGCTTCGGGATCGAGGCACTCATCGACCGGGCCAGCGGGGCGATGATCGGCTGGGCGGGACTCGCCGTGCCGCATTTCCTCCCGGCGATCCTCCCGGCCGTCGAAGTGGGATGGCGCTTGTCCGAGCCGTGGCGAGGTCGCGGTCTGGCCACCGAGGCCGGTGCCGCGGCGGTCGACTTCGGGTTCACCCGCGGCGGCCTGGACCGCATCGTCAGCATCTACGAGCCGGAGAACGCCGCCTCGGGGCGGGTGATGGAGCATCTCGGCTTCACGCGCTGCCTGACGACGAAGGGCGACCGGGGTGAGGAGATCGTGGTGACCGAGTTGGCGAGGGCGCGTTGGGAGGAGATGCGGTCCGGTGGGTGACATAGAGGTGCAGACGGCGGTCGAGCCGATCGGGGACGGCCGGTTCCGGGCCATGGTGCACGGCGACTGGGAGATCTGGGGCCCCTGCGGCGGCTACGTCGCCGCCCTGGCACTGCGGGCCGCCGGAGCCGCCGCGGCACGGAGTAGTGCCGCGCGGCCGGCCAGTTTCTTCTGCCATTACCTCTCTGTCGCGTCGTTCGCAGCGGTGGAACTCGAGGTGACGCCGCTGCGCACCGGGCGGACCGTGCTGGCCCAGCGGGTCGCCCTCACCCAGGAGAGCCGCCCCGTCCTCGACGCCATGGTGTGGTCCGTCGGCGACGTCGAAGGGCTCGAGCACGAGGACGTCGAACCCCCGGACGTGCCCGGCCCGGAAGGGGTGGCGACGTGGGCCGAGCGGGCCCCCGACGTGGACCGGCCCCACATGCCGTTCTGGGACAACTTCGACCAGCGGCCGCTCACGTGGGCCGACGAGTGGCCGCCGCCGGGCCCGCTCCCACCGACGTGGCGCACGTGGGTCCGGGCGCAGCCCACGGCGCGCTTCAGCGACCCCTGGGTGGATGCGGCACGCTCGCTCATTGTGCTCGACGTGGGCAGCTGGCCGGCGGGCTCGCGGCCGCACATGTATCTCGAGCCGCCGTACATCGCGCCGAGCTTGGACCTCTACGCGTCGTTCCAGTACCCGGGCGTCTCCTCGGAGTGGCTGCTCCTCGACTCCCATTCGCCCGTCGCCCACGGGGGCCTGCTCTCGTGGACCGGTCGCGTCTGGTCCGAGGAGCGACGGCTCATCGCCAGCGGCGGCGGCCAGGCGGTCTTCCGGCACACCTAGCCCCGCCGCAGTCTGCCCTGGCCGGGCCCGGCGTCAGTCGGCCGTGTAGCCGTCCAAGCGCGCCAGAATGCGCAACATCACCTCGTCGGCGCCCGCGCCGATGGAGTCGAGACGGGTGTCGCGGAAGTAGCGCGACGTCCAGTTCTCGTCCATGTAGCCCATACCGCCGTGGAACTGTACGGCGTAGTCCGCCACCTCCCGCTGCAGGCGGGAGCCCAGCAACTTGCCGATGGTGGCGAAGCGCGTGGCGTCCTCGCCCCGCAGCACCGCGTCGGCGGTCGTGCGGGCATACTGCCGCAGGACATCGTGGCGCGCCGACAGCTCGGCCAGCACGAATTGCAGGTGCTGGTTGGCCAGCAGCGGTGCACCGAAGGCGCGCCGCTCGCGCAGGTAGTGCTTCGTCCTCTCCAACGCGAGCCGATGGAGCCGACCTGCTTGTAGAAGGTCATGAGTCGCTCGGCCTGGAACTGCACCATCTGCTGTTGGAACCCCCGCCCGACTTCGCCGATGGTGTTGGCGACCGGCACACGCACGTCGGTGAAGGACAGCTCGGCGGTGTCGCTCGACCACATGCCGAGCTTCTCGAGTTTGCGCGACACCGCCACCCCGGGGATGTCGGTCGGCACCACGATGAGCGACATGCCGCGGGAGCCGGGGTCGTCCGAGGTGCGCGCCAGCAGGCAGAGCCAGTCGGCCTGCGTTCCGTTCGTGATGTACAGCTTGGCGCCGTTGATGACCCACTCGTCACCGTCGCGCACGGCCCGCGTGCGGATGCCGGCCACGTCGCTGCCGGCATCGGGCTCCGTGACCGCGATGGACGTGACGACCTCGCCGCGGATGGCCGGCGCCAAGTACCGCTCCTTGAGCTCGTGCGAGCCGTACCGGGCCAGCGTGGGCGTCGCCATCGACATCTGCACCGCCATCGCCATGGGGACGCCACCGCAGCTGATGCGCCCCATCTCCTCGCCCGCGATGAGCGTGTAGGTGTGGTCCGCACCCATGCCGCCGTAGGCCTCGTCGTATTCGAGACCGAGCAGGCCCACGGCGGCGAGCTTCGGGAACAGGTCGTGGGCCGGGAACGTGCGGGCCGCTTCCCACTCGTCCACGTGGGGCTCGATCTCCCGCTCGAAGAGGTCGCGGAGCGTCTTGCGGAACAGCTGGTGCTCGTCGCTCTCGATCACCGGCGCACGATACCACCGGCCGTTTTTCGGCCCGCCGGCGGGCGCCCCCTACACTGCGCACCCGTGACGGACGTGTTGGTCGGCGTGGAGGATCACGACGGCATCCGTACCCTGACGCTCGATTCACCCGGCAATCGCAACGCGCTCTCGAAGGCTCTCCTGGCGCAGTTGGAGCAGGCGTTGCATGACGCGACGGCCGACCCGCAGGCGCGGGCCGTCGTCCTGACCGCCACGGGGACCGTGTTCTGCTCCGGAGCCGACCTGTCCGAGCGCGGCACGGCGGCGCCGAACGTCATGCCGGGCATCCTCACGTCCATCGTCGAGAGCCCGGTACCGGTCATTGCGCGGGTCAACGGCCACGCCCGGGCGGGCGGCATCGGCCTCATCGCCGCGGCCGATATGGCGGTCGCGGCGGCGTCGAGCACGTTCGCCTTCACGGAGGTGCGCGTGGGTGTGGCGCCGGCCATGATTCTGGTGCCGGCACTGCGCGTGGTCGAGCGCCGCTTTCTCGCCCGCGCCGCGCTCACCGGCGAGCGGTTCAGCGCGCGACGCGGCCGCCGCGGCCGGGTTGCTCTCCGCTGTCGTCGCCGACGAGGACGGGACGGAGACGAGTGACGCCCTCGACGCCTGGGTCACGGCCCGGACCGACGCGCTCCGACAGGCTGCGCCCGGCGCGGTGCGGGTCACCAAGGCGCTGCTCCGGTCGTTGCCCGCACAAGACTGGGCGGACGGGCTGGACGCGGCTGCGGCCACGTCGGCCGCGCTGTTCGCCGGGGACGAGGCCGCGGAGGGGATGGCCGCCTTCCTCGAGAAGCGCCGTCCGGCCTGGGACACCACGGCATGAGCACGCCGCTGCGGTCGCGCCTCGACGTCAGCGGCGACGAGTTCACGGAGAACGCCGCCGCCATGCGCGCGCTCGTCGACGAGGTCGGTGCACTGCACGAGCATCTCCTCGCCGGGGGCGGGGCGCAGTACGTCGAGCGCCACCGGTCCCGCGGCAAGATGCTGGTGCGCGAGCGCCTCGAGGCACTCGTCGATCCGGGCACGCCGGTGCTCGAGCTCTGCCCGCTCGCCGGCCTGCACACCGGCGACCCGGTCGGGGGCGGCGTCGTGGTGGCGCTGGCCGAGGTGGCACACACCCAGTGCCTCGTCATCGCCAACGATCCGACCGTGCGCGGCGGCACGACGAGCCCGACGACGATCCGCAAGCTCCTGCGCGCCATGGACGTGGCGGAGGAGAACCGCCTCCCGCTCCTGCTCCTGGTCGAGTCCGGCGGGGCGGACCTGCCGCGCCAGGCCGACGTCTTCGTGCCGGGGGGCGAGCAGTTCCGCCGGCTCACCCAGCTGTCGGCGCAGGGGATCCCCACCGTCTGCGTCGTCTTCGGTTCGTCGACCGCGGGTGGCGCCTATCTCCCGGGCATGAGCGACTACACGGTGATGGTGGAGGACCGGGCCCGGGTCTTTCTCGGTGGGCCGCCCCTCGTGAAGATGGCGATCGGCGAGGAGGCCGACGAGGAGGAGCTCGGTGGGGCGCGGATGCACGCCGAGATCTCGGGCCTGTGCGACTACCTCGCCCGCGACGAGCCCGAGGCGATCCGGATGGCGCGGGGGATCGTGTCCCACCTGCACTGGACGCGTCTCGGTCCTCCGCCGTGCGAACGCGCCGACGAGCCGCTCTACGCCGCCGAGGAACTGCTGGGAATCGCGTCGGTGGACGTCCGCGTGCCGTTCGACGTGCGTGAGATCGTCGCACGCGTCGTCGACGGCTCGCGCTTCGAAGAATTCAAGACGGCGTACGGCGCCCAGCTCGTGTGCGGATGGGCCTCCATCGGCGGGTATCCCGTCGGCGTGGTGGCGAACAACGGCATCCTCTTCTCCGCGGAGGCGCAGAAGGGCGCCCAATTCATCGCGCTCTGCAACCGCACCGACACGCCGATCCTGTTCGTGCAGAACATCACGGGCTTCATGGTGGGGACGCGCTACGAGCAGGGCGGCATCATCAAGGACGGCGCCAAGCTGATCAACGCCGTGTCGAACTCGACGGTGCCCCACCTGACACTGATGGTGGGCGCCAGCTATGGCGCGGGCAACTACGCCATGGCCGGCCGCGCCTACGACCCGCGGTTCGTCTTCACGTGGCCCAATCACCGCATTGCCGTCATGGGCCCGAAGCAGCTGGCGGGCGTCCTCTCGATCGTCCGCCGCAACGCAGCGGCCGCGGCGGGGCGCCCCTTCGACGAGGCCGCCGACGAGGAGCTGCGCCAGGCGACCGAGAGTCAGATTGAGGAGGAGTCGACGGCGCAGTACGCCACCGGGCGCCTGTGGGACGACGGGATCATCGACCCGCGGGACACGCGCACCGTCCTGGCGATCGCGCTGTCGACCGTCCACTCGGCTGCCGTGCGCGGCACCGCCGTCTTCGGGGTGGTCCGGCACTGATGCTGCGCCGCCTCCTCGTGGCCAACCGGGGCGAAATCGCCCGCCGCCTGATCCGCGGCGCGCACGACGCCGGCCTGGAGGCGGTCGCCGTCTTCGCCGCGGACGATGCCGACAGCCCGTACGTGGCGGAGGCCGATGTGGCGGTGCACCTCCCGGGCACGTCCCTGGCCGAGACCTACCTGTCTTCGGCGGCGCTGGTCGAAGCGGCTGTACTGGCAGGCGCCGACGCGCTCCACCCGGGCTACGGGTTCCTGTCCGAGAACCCAGCTCTGCCCGAGGCATGCGCCTCGATGGGCCTGGTCTGGGTCGGCCCGTCACCCGAGGCGATGCGGGTCATGGGACACAAAGCCCGGGCCAAGGAGCTCGTCGCGGCGGCCGGGGTGCCGGTGCTGCCCAGTGCCGTCGTCCCCCCGGGCATCGACGAGGCGACCCTGCGGGCCGCCGCCGGCGACATCGGGTACCCGTTGCTGGTGAAGGCGTCCGCGGGCGGGGGCGGCCGTGGGATGCGCCTCGTTGCCGCGGCCGGGGAGTTGGTCGATGGCGTGGCGGCGGCGCGACGCGAAGCTGCCACGGCGTTCGGATCCGACGAGGTCTTCTTGGAGCGGTATCTCGCCTCCCCCCGGCACATCGAGGTGCAGGTGGTCGGGGACAGCCATGGCACCGTGCTCCATCTGCTCGACCGGGAGTGCTCCGTGCAGCGCCGGCACCAGAAGGTGGTCGAGGAAGCGCCGGCGACGCAGGTGCCCGAGGCCGTGCGCCGGCAGATGTGGGCCGCGGCCGTCGCCGTGGCGGAGACGGTGGGGTACGTCGGCGTCGGCACTGTCGAGTACCTCGTCGACGGCGGCGAGTTCTTCTTCCTCGAGATGAACACGCGGCTGCAGGTGGAGCACGGGGTGACCGAGCTCGTCACCGGGCTCGATCTCGTGGGCCTGCAGCTGGCGGTGGCGGACGGCCGTCCCCTGCCCCTGGGCCAATCCGACGTGGGCGCGACGGGGCACGCGGTCGAAGTGCGCCTGTGCGCCGAGCGGCCGCGGGAGGACTACCGGCCGACGCCGGGCGTGGCGACGCACGTGCGCTGGCCGGACGGCCCCGGGCTGCGGACCGACCGCGCCGTCGAGTCCGGGAGCGTCGTCAGCGCCACCTACGACTCGCTGGTGGCAAAGCTGATGGCGCACGGTCCGGACCGCACCACCGCCGTGGCGCGGCTGTCGGGCGCGCTGCGGGACCTCGAGCTCGACGGCCTGGAGACAAACCGGGCGTTGCTGGCGGCGGTGCTCGACGACGCCGTCTTCCGTGACGGGGGTGTGGACGTGCACTACCTCGACGGTCGGTCCGATCTGCGCGACGCGGTGCTCTCCGACGAAACGCGCCGGCGCCATGCCGCCGCGGCGGCCTTCTGTCTCACCGGCGCCCGGTCGGCCCGGAGCCTGGTCCCGGTCGCGGTGGCCGGCTGGCGCAACGTGGGCCGTCCGCTGCACACCGATGAGCTCACGGACGTGGTGGGGACACTCGCGGTGCGCGCCAACCTGCTGGGAGAGCCGGCCGAGGTGCGGGTGGAGGACCGGTGGCGTCCCGTCGGCACGGCGCGGGTGGACGGCGGCAGCATCGACCTGACCACCGGCGACGGGCTGCGGCGTCGCTACCGGGTCCGGCTCTGCTCCCAGTCGGTCGAGGTCAACGGGCCCGAAGGCCAATCGAGTTTCGTGCTGCGGGGCGAGGACGACCTCGACGAGCGGGGGGGCGTGGCGGGTGAGTGTCGCGCCCCGCTGCCGGGAGCGGTGATGAAGCTGCTCGTCGGCGTCGGCGATGTCGTGGCGGAGGACCAGGGGCTCGTCGTCCTCGAAGCGATGAAGATGGAGCACACTCTGCGCGCCAATGGAGCCGGCGTGGTGGCCGCGATCCACTGCGCACCCGGCCAGCAGGTCGACGTGCACGACCTGCTGGTGACGGTGGAGCCGCGGTGACGGCGTCGGCGCCGGCAACGGATCGGGCCGGCGGCCGGCCCGAGGTGCTGCGCATCGGCAACTGCAGCGGGTTCTTCGGCGACCGCGCCGGGGCCGCCCGCGACATGGTCGACGGAGGCCCGCTCGACGTCCTGACCGGGGACTGGCTGGCCGAGCTGACCATGTACATCCTCCACAAGACGCGAGAGCGCGGCGGCGGCTACGCCCGCACGTTCCTGCGCGAGCTCGAGGAGGTGCTCCCGACCTGCGTGGAGCGGGGCATCACCGTGGTCTCCAACGCCGGGGGGCTGCAGCCCGAGGCGCTGGCCACCGCCGTACGGGAACTGGCCCGGCGCCAAGGCCTCGACGTGCACGTGGCCTCGGTCTCGGGCGACGACATCACGCCGCAGCTGGCGCGCCTGCAGGAGCAGGGGGAGAAGTTCGTCAACCTCGACACCGGTGAGGTCCTCCCCGCCGGCGCCCCGGTGGTCACGGCCAATGCGTATCTCCGGGCGCGCCCGATCGCCGACGCGCTGTCCGCCGGTGCGCAGGTGGTGGTGACCGGGCGTGTCACGGATGCCGCCCTCGTGGTGGGCCCGGCGTTGCACCGGTTCGGCTGGGCCGACGGGGAGCTCGACGCCATCGCCGGCGCGGTGGTAGCCGGTCACGTCATTGAATGCGGTGCCCAGTGTTGCGGCGGGAACTACGCCTTCTTCGAGGAGGTGCCGGTGGCCGGACGGGAGCGCATCGGATTCCCCCTGGCGGAGCTGCACGCCGACGGCTCGTCGGTGATCACCAAGCACCCCGGTACCGGTGGCATGGTCACGGTCGGGACGGTGACCGCGCAGCTCCTCTACGAGATCGCCGGCCCGCGCTACCTGAGCCCCGACGCGGTGGCGCGCTTCGACACCATCGAGCTGACGCAGGAGGGACCCGACCGGGTGCACATCGGCGCGGTGCGGGGCGAGGCGCCGCCGGCGACCCTGAAGGTGACGGCGAACCTCGACGCCGGCTGGCGCAACGCCATGACCCTGGCGCTGACGGGTGCGCAGGTGGCCGACAAGGCCCGCTTCGCCGCGGCAGCGGTGTGGGCGGGGGTGCCGGGAGGCCGGGACGCCTTCGCCGAGACGGCCGAGGACCTCTCGGGCGACCTGACCGGCGGCGGTATGGCGTACCTGCGCCTGGCCGTGCGCGGCGACGACGAGCGGGCGGTCGGCCGGGCCTTCTCGGGCGCCGTGGTGGAGACCAGCCTCTCCAGCTATCCGGGCACGTTCTTCACCTCGGCGCCGTCGGGCGCGCAGGGGGTCGCCCGCTACTGGCCGACGACGGTCAGCGCGGCGGCGGTGACGGCGCGTATCGAGTGTGACGGACAGCCGGTGGCGGCCACGCCTCTCGCGGCGCCGGGCGACCGGCTCGCCACCGAGGGGGAGGCAGACTCAGCGGCCACGGACGAGGCCGGTGGCCGCGACGCCCGGGAGGAGACCGTCGCCGACACGGACGGGGTCACCGACGGGTCCGTGGTGGTCCCGCTCGGGGTGCTCGTCGGCGCCCGGTCGGGGGACAAGGGCGGCGATGCCAACGTAGGGCTGTGGGCCGACGATGCCGCCGTGGCGGACTGGCTCCAGCGCGAGTTCTCCGTCGCGCTCTTCAAGACCCTGCTGCCCGAGGCCGGGCCCTATCCCGTGAGCCGCCACCCCCTGCCGAACCTCCGTGCCGTGAACTTCGTCGTGCACGGGATCCTCGGGTGGGGCGTCGCCTCGAACCTCCGCCTCGACACACAGGCCAAGGGGTTGGGGGAGTTGCTGCGCGCGCGCCCCGTGGAGGTGCCCGCGGCACTGGTGGCCGGCGGGCCGGCCGCAGCGAGGCGCGCCGCGCGCTGACGCCTCCCCGGGCGATGTCGCCCGGGCATCTGGCAGGATGGCGCCGTGGAGTCGGTCGCCCGCACGGTCGCGCTGGTCGCGGGCATCGCCATCGTCTGCCTGACCGCGTGGAGTGTGTTCACCGCACTGGTGGTACCCCGGGTCACGTCCTCGCCGGCCATGCGCATGCTGGCGCGGGCCCTCGGTGGCTCGGCCCGGCGCCTCGCCCCGAAGCTCCCGAACTACGAGGCGCGCGATCGGGTCCTGTCCTTCGTCGGCCCGGCGGCGATGGTCCTCCTGTTCGTGATCTGGCTCTGCTGCATCGTCCTCGGCATCGGGCTGATCGAGTGGCAGGCCGCCGGGGTGGACTTCGCCACCGCGCTCGGGATCTCGGGGTCGTCGGTGTTCACGCTCGGCATCGTGTCCTCGGGCCAGGCCGGCCCCCGGGTGGTCGAGGTCGTGGCCGCCGGCATCGGCCTCCTGGTCGTCGCGCTCGAGATCGCCTACCTGCCGACGCTCTACACCCAGTTCTCCACCCGCGAGACGGAGGTGACACTGTTGGAGGCGCGGGCGGGCAACCCGGCCTGGGGCCCGGAGATCCTGGCTCGGCACCACTGGCTGGACACCATGGACGAGCTCCCGCCGCTCTATTCGGACTGGGAGCGTTGGGCCGCCGCGGTGTCGGAGAGCCACGCCAACTATCCGGGCCTGATCTGGTTCCGCTCGCCGGTGTCGACCCGGAGCTGGCTGGTCGGCCTGGTCGCCATGATGGATTCGGCCGCGCTCTATCACGCGGTGAGCCCGGCGCAGACGCCCCGTCAGGCGCGTCTCTGTCTCTCCATGGGAATCAACTGCCTGCGTTCCATGGCCCGTGCCCTCCGCATCCCCTACGACGACGATCCGCTCCCGACGGCCAGCGTGCGCCTGTCGCGCCAGGAGTTCGACGAAGGATTCCGGCGGCTCGAATCCGTCAATTTCCCCGCCGAGCGGACGGCGGACGACGCCTGGCGGCACTTCCAGGGGTGGCGTGTCAACTACGAGCCCATCGTCGACGCGCTGACGTCGATCATCGTGCCGCCGCCGGCGCCCTGGTTCATGGTGCGCCCCGCGCTCGGCATGGCCCGGTTCCCGATTGTGCTCAACCGCACGCCGGACGAGCCGGAGGGGGCTCAGGGATTCGGCGTCAACAAGACCTTCAAGACGCCGTCGGCCCGCGAGTCGAACAACTCGTAGGCCTCGGGGGCCTGTTCGAGGGCCATCCGGTGGGTGAACGTGTCTCCGAGGCCGCTGAGACGGCCCGACTGCAGGAGCGGCACGAGGAAGCGCCACGTCCCGGGAATGGGGGCGAAGACGGCGCGGAGCGTGAGGCTCTTCAGCAGCACCAGCGCCATGGGAAAGGGAAGGTCCATCGTCAGGTTCACCCCGACCACCGAAATGGTGCCTCCCGGGGCGGCACAGGACACGGCATCCACGATCGACGCGTCGGCTCCGACGGCCTCGATCACGCTCGCCGCGCCGCGCCCGCCCGTGGCCTCCAGGACCTGGAACGAACCGGGACCCTTGCGGGCATCGATGGGCTCGGCGCCGAGCCGCTCCGCCCGGGCCAGCCGTTCGGGCACCATGTCCACGGCGAGGATGCGCGCCGGACCGAAGAGCGACGCGCACCGCAACGCCATGATGCCGACCGGGCCGAGCCCGACCACCACCACGGTGGAGCCGGGTTGGATGTTCGCCCGGAGCGCGCCGAGGTACCCGGTGGGGAGGATGTCGGTGAGCAGCACGGCCTCCTCGTCGGCCACGCCTTCCGGGATGGGGAGGGCGAAGAGGTCGGCGAAGGGCACCGCCATGGCCTCGGCCTGCCCGCCGGGCAGATCGGGCGTCGTCCCGAACGCCGCGTTCTTGTCGGCGAGGCACACGTTGGGCTGGCCCGCCAGGCAGGCGGTGCACACGCCGCAGCCGATCACCCCCGAGACCAGCACGCGGTCGCCTGTCTTGAGGCTGCGCACGTGCGGCCCCGCTTCGGCGACGGTGCCGATGGCCTCGTGGCCGAGCCGGATGCCGCTGCCGGTGGGCGCGTCGTGGTACAGGTGCAGGTCCGAACCGCAGATGGCCGTGCGTTCGACGGTGACGATGACACCTTCGGGGCCGGGCAGGGCCGGGTCGGGGACGTTTTCGACCTTGACGGTGCGTGGACCTTCCAGGACGGTTGCTCGCATCTCCGCACGCTACCCCGCGTGACTAGACTCGCATGGTCCCAATTCAGGCGCGTCCCGCGCTTCGAACCGCTCCCGGAGATCCATGCCACGGACACTCGAACCCAGCACGACCGTCGTGGCGGACGAGGACATCGACGCGTTCTTCGAGTTCGAGGACCTCTGGGCCGTCATTGTGTGGAACGACGACGTGACGACCTTCCAGACGGTGATTCAGGCCTTCGTCGAGATCTTCGGCCACACGGTGGAGCGGGCCGACAAGCTGGCCTGGCAGATCCACCGCACGGGCAAGGCGGTGGCGGCGGTACGGCCCAAGGACGAGGCCGAGGCCGCAGTGCACGCATTGCACCTGCGCAAGATCTCGGCCTCGCTCAGTCGGGCCTGAACGCGGACCCCTCCTGCGGCCGGCGCGAGCCGCGCCGTCGAGGCGCTCCTTCACGTCCGGCCACTCGTCGGCCACGATGGAGAAGCGGGCCGACGTCCGCACGGTGTCGTCGGACCCGGGTCGGTCCGCCCGCATGATCCCGTCGAGCTGGCCCCCGATCCGCTCAATGGCGGCCCACGACCGCTTGTTGCGCACGTCGGTCTGGAGCGCCACCCGGTGGACCTCCCAGACCTCGAAGGCGTGCGTCATCATGAGCAGCTTCGCCTCGGTGTTCACCGGCGTGCGCTGGGCCGGTCCGGCCAGCCAGGTGAAGCCGATGTCCACCACGTCGGGCACGCCGTGGCGCTGGTGGGTCGCCCCGGGCGGCCACTGCCAGTAGGCGATCTCGCAGAAGCGGGTGGCACCGACGACCAGGTCGGAGCCGTCCGGCCCGCCGGCCCGGCGGACCGTGGCGAAGGCGACGTGCGCCCCCGACGCCACCTTGGCCAGCGCGTCGCGCACGTAGTCGGTCATCTGCTCCGGGCCCTCGGGCGTGTAGGTCCACTGGTAGGAGCTCCGGTCGAGCCCGGCCGCCTCCACCAGCGCGGGGATGTGCGCCTCGCTCAGCGGCTCGAGCCGGACGAACGTCCCCTCGAGCGTGAACGGCTCAAGCATGGACGGCGGGGACGGCCTCGTCCGACGGACCCGGCCCCGCCGTCGGCCCGCTGGACCCGTGCCGCGCCGCCGGCCCGGTGGGCGCCCCGGTCGGGACGACGAAGTCGCGCTGGCGCACCAGCGCGAACCCGCACGACGGCGCCCACGAGCGCCACCACCGCCCCGATGATCCATGAGGTGGTTCAGCGTGGTGGAGAACCCAGCGTGGTAGGCCTGCAGCAGCGCGTTGCGGGCACCGGCGAGGGGGATGGACGCCGCCGCCTGGCGCACCTCGCCGGACGACATGGCGCCCTGGAGGTGCGCGCCGCCGCGGTGCAGGATCTCGGGGCCGTAGGGCGACTTGGCCAGCGCGGCGGTGGTGTGCGCCACGATCTGGCTCTGGAACACCGCGCCGAGCACGGCGATGCCGGTGGCGATGCCGACCTGGCGGAACGTGTTGTTGGCGCCGGAGGCCATGCCGCTGCGCTGGGGCTGGACGACGGAGACGGCGCCCGAGGCCAGGACCGGGTTGACGATCCCGACCCCGAAGCCGGACACGATGAAGCCGGGCAGCAGCACGGTCCAGGTCGAGTTCGGATGGGTCGTGCGCCATGAGGAGGAGCCCGCCGGTGACGAAGAGCATCCCGATGCCCAACAGGAACCGCGACTGCACGCGCACCGTCAGGCGCCCGGCGAAGAAGGAGGTGAAGAAGATGACCAGGGTCATGGGCAGGAAGCGGATGCCGGCGGCCAGCGGTCCGTAGCCCAGGTTGTCCTGGATGTAGAGGGTCAGGTACAAGAACATGGCGAAGATCGACGCGGCCAGGCAGAAGGCCACCGTCGAGAGCCCCACGAAGGCCGGGATCTTGAACAGGCCGAGGTCCAACATCGGGTCTGCCGCGTAGCGCTCGTTGACGAAGAAGGCCACCATGAGGACGGCCGCACCGGCCAGCAGCCCGATGGTCGTCGAGCTGCCCCAGCCGAAGTCGTTGCCCCGCACGAGAGCGAACACGAGCAGGAAGAGGCTCACCGAGAAGGTGACGAATCCCACCCAGTCGATCTTGCGCGCCCGCAGGTCCTCCGACTTGGCGATCTGGGTGAAGGTGATGAGCACCGCGATGGCGCCGATGGGCACGTTCACGAAGAAGATCCACCGCCAGCCGATGCCGCTCGTGATGGCGCCACCGATCAGCGGCCCGATGGCGACGGCGCCGCCGATCACCGCGCCGTAGATGCCGAAGGCCGTCCCGCGGTCGCGCCCGGTGAACGCGGCGGCGATCAGCGCCAGCGAGGTGGCGAACATGATGGCGCCCCCCACACCCTGGACCGCACGGGCCAGATTGAGCATGAGGGGCGTCGTCGAGAGACCACAGACCAGCGAGGCCAATGAGAAGACGACCAACCCGACGGCGAAGATCTTCCGCCGCCCGTAGATGTCGCCCGCCACCCCGGCGGTCAGCAGGAAGGCGGCCAGCGTCAGCGAATAGGCGTCCACGACCCACTGCAGGTCCGAGAAGCTCGCGTGCAGCGACTGCTGGATGTCGGGCAGCGCCACGTTCACGACCGTGATGTCGAGAAGGAGCATGAAGGTCGCCGTGCAGACGGCGATCAGGGTCCACCATTTGCGGTCGAGAGCAGGCATTCGCGGAGTGTATCGACCGGGCGTTCCCGCTCGTACAATGGGGTCGTGATCGTCGGATCAGCCCTCACCATCGAAATCGGGGACCGGACGCTGCTCTCGGACGCCTCCTTCGTGGTGGGCGCCGGCGAGAAGGTGGGCCTGGTGGGGCGCAACGGGACCGGGAAGTCGTCCTTCATCTCGGTGCTGGTGGGGGAGACGTCGCCCCAGCTGCGCCACCGGGGCAACGTCCGCCTCCTCGGGTCGTTCGGGTACCTGCCGCAGGCGCCGGTGCCGGGCGGTCTCGGGCTCGAACCGACCGGGTTCTCGCACATCCTCTCGGCCCGCGGCCTCGACGTCCTCGACGACGCGCTCGGCACCGCCCGCGTCGCCATGGCGGACGACCCCAGCGAGGAGAACATCGAGCTGTTCACGGACCTGCAGGAGCAGTTCCAGTCGAACGGCGGCTACGAGGCGGAATCGGTGATGGCCCGTTTGGCCGACGGGCTCGGTCTCCGGCAGGAGCTGCTCCTGGAGGACATCGACTCGCTCTCGGGTGGCCAACGCCGTCGCGTCGACCTCATGCGCGTGCTCTTCCAGGAGCCCGAGCTGATGATCCTCGACGAGCCCACCAACCACCTCGACCGTTCCGCCAAGGGGTGGCTGCTCGACGAGCTGGCCCGCTTCAACGGCGCGCTCCTCGTCGTGAGCCACGACCTGCGCCTGCTCGATCAGTCGATCACCAAGGTGCTGCACATCGCGAACCAGCACCTGACCGAGTGGAAGGGGAACTACTCCAAGTTCGAGGCGCTGCGCGAGGCCGACCAGTCACAGCGCGAGCGCGCCTCGGAGCTCGAGGGGCGCGAGATCAAGCGCCTCTCGTCCCTGGCCGACTCCATGCGTGCGAGCACCGAGAAGCGGGCCCGCAAGGCCAAGCAGCTGGACCGTCGGGTCGAGCGCATGGAGGCGGGTCGGACCCAGGTCGAGAAGCGGGACCGGGCCAGCAAGTTCTCGCTCCCCACGCCACCGCGCTCGGGGGGCATCCCTCTCGACGTGGCCAAGCTGGGGATCCGCTACGGGAGCAACGAGGTGCTCTCGCAGGTGACGTTCCACGCCGGCCGGGGAGACCACATAGTGATCATCGGCCGCAACGGCGCCGGGAAGTCGTCGTTGCTGCGGTGCCTGGCGGGGGTGCAGGAACCCTCCAACGGCGTGATCGAGTTGGGGGCGAACGTCGAGCTCGGCTACTTCGCGCAGGAGCACGAGCAGATCGACCCCGGGCGGAGCGCGCTCGACAACGTGAGCGACGCCGTGCTCAAGGCGGAGCGGGACCGCCGCGCCCTGCTGGGGTCGTTCGGGCTGCCGTCGAAGGCGGCGGACCAGCTACCGGGCACCCTCTCGGGAGGGGAGCGGGCCAAACTCGGCCTGGCCATGCTGTCGGCGGGGGAGGCCAACCTCCTCCTGCTCGACGAGCCGACCAACAACCTCGACCCCTCGTCCATCGCCGCCGTCGGGACCATGCTCGGGGCGTGGCCCGGCACCATCGTCGCCGTGAGCCACGAGCGCGGCTTCGTGGAGGCGCTCCGTCCGACCTATTGCCTGCGACTCCCGGAGGAGCGCTTCACCCACTGGCGCGAGGAGTACCTCGACGACGTGGAGATGCGCTAGGCGTATCGCTAACTCTTGATCCAGATCTGTGCGGGCCAGAGCACGCCCTCGTCGTAGGCGACGGCCTTGGAGCCCTGCAGCGTGGTCGGGTTGGCGAAGTTCTGCACCTTTGGGTTGGCCGCGAGGCCCACGTGTCGCGGGCGAGCCAGAGGTAGGGGATGTCCTGGGCCAGGTACTGGTTGATCTCCTGGTATGCCTTGATCCGATCCGCCTTTTCGTTCGTCTCTCTCCCCGCCGTCAACGCAGTCTGAATGCGGGGGTCGTTGTTGCGGGCCATGTTCAACGGCAGTGGCGGGTTGACGGTCGTCGTGCTCCACCACACGTAGTTGAGGTCGGGGTCGACGGCGCCGAACTGGCGCCACAGCGTGGCCTCGTAGGTGCCGGCCAGCGCGTCGTTGATGATCGTCGCCTGGGCCAGGATGGTGATGGTCACCTTCATGCCGGCCGTCTGCCAGGCCTGCTGCAGGAACTGGGCGGCCGCCAGTGTCTCCGGGTCGCTCGTCGGAATTGAGCGTGAAGGCCGGCTGGCTGCCGGTTTGTTGCTGCACCTGCTTGACCAGCTTGGCGGCTTGCGTGGGGTTGTACTTCGGGTAGGCGGTCTTGGTGTAGTACTCGCTCCCGGGGAGGAAGAGCCCGTTCATGGGAGCGTCGATGCCCTTGTCGATGACCTTGCTGAACTGGGCCTGGTTGATGCACATCGCCATGGCCTGGCGCAGCGTCTTGTTGTTGAACGGGGCCTTGGAGGTGTTCAACATGATGCACTGCACGGTGGGCTGCCCCACGATCTGCCCGCTGTTGTCGTAGTAGGCGTACTTCTTGTTGCCCCGGAACTGCAGCAGATTGTTGGGTGAGTTGGAGTGCATGATGTCGATTTCGCCCGTCTCGAGCGCGTCGGCGCGCGAGCCGTCGTTGATGATCGGCTTGTAGGTGATGGAGTTCAGGTACGGGTACCCCTTGCGCCAGTAGTGCGGATTCCTGGTGGCGGTCATGTGGCTGTTGGGGACCCAATCCTGGAAGACGAAGGGTCCCGTGCCGATCGGGTTCGACGTGCCGCCGTCGGCGCTGTTGAGCATGGACGGCGCGGCGATGTAGCCCGTCTGCGCCTGGGCCAGGTAGTAGGGGAACGGCGCCCACGGGGCTTTGAGCTTGATGGTGACCGACAGCGGCCCGGTCACGGTGGCGCTGCTGAAATCGGCGAAGGCGGGTCCGGTCAGGACGCCGCTGGCCGTGTTCTCAATGTTGAGGTGCAGCGCGGCGGCGTCGAGCGGCGTGCCGTCGTGGAACACGATGTTGGGCCGGAGGGTGATGGTGAAGGCGGTGAAGTCCTCGTTCGAGGTGATGGACTGCGCCAGGTACGGCTCCACGCCACCCGCCGCGTTCACGATGGCAAGAGGGTCGAAGACGGTGCGGCCGTAGAGGAAGCCCCCCTCGTCCCAGCGCGCCGTCGCGGGATCGAACCCGCCCTCTTCGGTGTCGATGCCCATGGTGAGCGAACCGCCCTGCACCGGCTTTGCTGAGGAGATCCCGTTCAATCCGGGCCCGTTGGTCTGGGCTGCACCCGCTTCGCCCTCCAGGGCTCCGAGCATGGCGGCCCCGGCGCCCAGTGCGAGCCCTCCGGCCATGAACGACCGGCGATCAAATGACTGCGTCATCGCGAAACCCCCCACGGTCTCGATCCCCACTGCGTACGGCTCTGTCGCGGCGCAGGTTACAACTTCGTGACCGTTTGAGGGCGGCGGGTTGAGGCCTGTGGCGATTGGGGTCTCCCGGACCCCGTATGGCAACCTGGGCCACCACGAGCAGACGACCCAATCAGGAGGCAGCAATGACGATCGCAACCGGTGACCGGGTGCCCGACGTGAAGGTCTTCACATTCGGCGACAAGGGACCGGAGGCGACGACCTCGTCCGAGGTCCTGGGGAGCGGCAAGGTGGTCCTCTTCGGCGTTCCGGGAGCCTTCACCCCGACCTGCTCGGACCACCACCTGCCCGGATTCGTCATGCGGGCCCAGGAGCTCCGCGACAAGGGCGCCGACAAGGTCGTCTGCGTCTCGGTCAACGACCCCTTCGTCATGGGAGCGTGGGGGCAGGACCAGAACGTGGGCGACACCGTCGTCATGCTCGCCGACGGCAACGGGGAGCTTGCCGACGCGCTCGGCCTCGTCATGGACGGCAGCGGTTTCGGCCTGGGGTCGCGCGTGCAGCGCTTCGCCGCCATCATCGACGACGGCGTGGTCACCTGGCTCGCCGTCGAGCCCGGGCCGGGCCTCAACGTGAGCTCCGCCGAGGAAGTGCTCGCCGCCCTGTAGACGGGAGAGGTGCTTTCGCCGGCCCTCCGGCACACCGTCCGCGCCGCCACCGACACGCAAGAAAACCTCCTGAAACCCCGTCCGCCGCGCCCGCAACGCCGGTCGCATCCCCGTCCGACGGTTGCAGCGCGGTGGCAGTGTCCGTCTGTTGGGCCAATTGTCATCGCGTAGTGCGAAATGCCGTATCGCCTCGGGCATCATCCTCCCCGCAACACACTGCAGGGCGGAATGTAGAGGGGAATTGCGATGCGCAGCCTGGTGGGAGCGCGGCGGAGCGTCTGGCACGCGTGCATGTACGGCGCGGGAGCGGCGGTGTTGCTCGCGCTCGGCACCGCGGCGGCGCCCGATTCGGGATTGTTCGCCCCCTCCTCCCGCCTCGCCGACGCGCCGTCTGCGCCCTCTCTCACGACCACATCCGTCAGCCGTCCGCCCCCACCCGGCCTCACGCCAGCGACCGTCGCCCCCGGCGCGCCGACGTCGACCCCGTCGGCGGGGATCGCGCAACGGTCGGGGAGAGCGGGCGCCACGGGAGGGGTGGCACCCGGTTCGGCCCCGACACCCGCACCGACGACGGGCGCCCAGGGCGCGCCGGGAGCATCCGCCGCCCCCGAGAGGGTCTACGGGCGACAACCGGCGTCCGCATCGTCGTCCTCCTCGACAGGAGGCTCCGTGGCGTCGGACTGTCAGGGGACCACGCCACTCGGCCTCTCCGGCGCGTGGACCTGCACCTTCGACGACGAGTTCAACGGCGCGTCGCTCGACACGAACACGTGGGTGCCCCAGGTCACCGCCGGCAGCGGCTACGTCAACGGTGCCACCGCGTGCTACGTGGACAGCCCGGACACCATTTCGGTCTCGGGCGGGTACCTGAACCTCTCGGTCCGCCAGGTCGCCCCGTTCACGTGCCAGGACGGCAGCAACAGCTTCACGGCGAGCGAAGAGGCGGGCATGGTGTCGACCTATGGCCTCTTCGACCAGACGTACGGCGCCTACGAGGTGCACGCCAAGCTCCCGCCTTCCGTCGTCTCGGGACTCCAGGAGACGTTCTGGCTCTATCCCCAGAACCTGACGTACGGCGCCTGGCCGGCCTCGGGCGAGATCGATTTCGCCGAGTTCTACAGCAGCGTCCCCGGTCTCGATGTGCCCTACGTCCACTACTCCCAGTCCTCGACGGACCCCAACGCCACCGCCTACGACTGCCTCATCAATCAGGACGCCTTCAACACGTACGGCGTGGACTGGACGCCGACATCGATCACCGTCCTCTACAACGGCACGCCGTGCCTGGTCGACCATCCGACGACGGGGAGCGAACCGTTCGATCAGCCTTTCTTCATTGCGCTGACCCAGGCGCTCGGCACGGGCACCGACGCCTTCACGCCGGGCGTGACCGAACTCCCCGCCACCACCCAGGTCGACTGGGTGCGCGCCTGGGCTCCGGCCACCTAACGCACGCCCGACCCGAGAATTCGTGGGCTGACCCCTTGATTCCCCGCGGTCTGGGAGTAGGATACTCAGTATGCTACTGCGAATGAGCCACACATGAGTATCCGGCACGCCCTGTTGGCCCTGCTCAGCGAGGGTCCCAAGTACGGCCTGCAACTCCGGCAGGAATTCGAAGCGCGGACCGGAGAGGTTTGGCCGCTCAACGTGGGGCAGGTCTATACGACCCTGCAACGCCTGGAGCGCGACGGCCTGGTCGAGTCTGACGATTCGGACGACGACAGCCCGCAGAAGGGATTCCACATCACCAGCGAGGGGGCGGAGGAGCTGGCGGAGTGGCTGCGGACGCCCCCGGACTTCTCGTCCCCGCCGCGGGACGAACTGGTGATCAAGGTGCTCGTCGCCCTGGGGTTGCCCGGCGTCGACGTCCACGAGGTGGTCCAGCTGCACCGGCGCTACCTCGTGGAACTGATGCAGCAGTGGACGCGGCTCAAGGAGGACGAGGCGCGACTCGACCTCAACTTCGCGCTGGTGGTCGATGCGGAGCTCTTTCGGCTCGACTCCCTCATCCGGTGGCTGGACACGGCCGATGGCCGTCTGAAGCGAGCGGCGGCAGGAGAAGCAGCGCCGGCCTCCCCGTCGTTCCCCCTCCCCAAGGCCCGGCGCAAGGTGGGAGCACCCGAATGAGCTACCTCGAACTACGCGACATCTCCAAGGTCTACGGAGACGGTGCCACGGAGGTCCACGCCCTGCAGCACGTCGATCTCTCGGTGGAGTCCGGGACCCTGGTGGCGGTCATGGGCGCCAGCGGCTCCGGGAAGAGCACGCTGTTGACCATCGCCGGCAGCCTGGAGGATCCGACCTCGGGCGAAGTCTCCATCGGCGGCCGCCGGCTGACCTCACTGTCGCGCAACGGCAGGGCGCAGCTGCGCCGGCAATCCATCGGGTATGTCTTCCAGGACTACAACCTGCTGGCGGGCCTCAGCGCGCTCGAGAACGTGTCGCTGCCGCTCGAGCTCGACGGCATCGGCGCCCGCAAGGCGCAGGCGACCGCCCTCGAGTCGCTCGAGGAGTTCGGTCTGGCCGATCGGGCCTCCCGCTATCCGGATCAGCTCTCCGGCGGCGAGCGCCAGCGCGTCGCCATCGCCCGCGCCGTGGTCGGGGGTCGCCAACTCCTGCTGGCCGACGAGCCCTCCGGCGCGCTCGATTCGACCAACGCCGAGAGCGTGATGCGGCTGATCCTGGCGGCGTGCCATCGCGGCCTGGCCGCCGTGGTGGTGACCCACGACGCGCAACTGGCCTCGTGGGCTGACCGCGTCATCTTCCTGCGTGACGGGCGCATCGTCGACCAGACCCTGCCGGTCGAGAGCGCCGAGACGTTCCTCGCCGACGTCCGCAACCGATGAGCGTCGGCGTCCTCGAGAGGCCGGCCACGGGCTCGGCCCCCGTTCCCCCGGGTACGGGCGGCATCCCGGCCCGCCGGGCGATGGTCCGCTGGGCCTGGCGCCTCTTCCGGCGGGAGTGGCGCCAGCAGCTCCTCATCCTGCTCCTCATCGTCGTCGCCGTGGCCGCGGTCGTGGTCGGGTCCGCCGTCGCGGTCAACACTCCACCCCCGCCCAACGCCGGGTTCGGCACGGCCCACGACCTCGCCACCTTCGATCTGTCCACGCCGTCGAGCAAAGGGGCGGCTGCTCCCACACTCCCCGAGGTGCAGGCGCAGATCGCCACGCTGGAGCACCGCTTCGGCCGGGTCCAGGTCGTTGAGAACGAGACGTTCAATGTTCCCGGCTCCAGCCAGACGTACCAGCTCCGCTCCCAGGATCCGCACGGGCCTTACGGAGGCCCGATGCTCCAGCTGCTCTCCGGTCACTACCCGAAGGGATCCGGCCAGATTGCCGTCACCCCCGGGCTCGCTTCAGAACTCAACCTCTCGGTCGGTGACGCATGGCCCCAGGGGGGCAGGACCGTGGTCGGAATGGTGCAGAACCCCCAGAGCCTGCTGGACGAGTTCGCGCTGGTCCCGCCCGGACAGGTGGCGAATCCGTCCCAGGTGAGTGTCCTCTTCGACGCATCAGCGTCGGCCAGCAAGGACCTCCCCTCGTACGTCACCACTGCGGGCTCGAGCAACAACAGCAACGTCGTCAACCCGGCCACCATCGTGTTGGCACTGGCCACCGTCGGCATGCTGCTCATCGCCCTGGTGTCGATCGGTGGCTTCACGGTGCTGGCCCAGCGGCGCATGCGCTCCCTCGGCATGCTCGAATCGATGGGGGCGACGGACCGCAACGTCCGGCTCGTCCTTGAGGCCAACGGCGTCATTGTGGGCGTCGTGGGCGCGGCCCTGGGGTTCGCCCTCGGTCTGGTGCTCTGGCTCCTGTACCGGCCCCACAACGAGCAGAGCGCGCACCACGTGATCGCCACCTTCGCGTTGCCCTGGAACGTGGTCGTGCCCGCCCTGGTGCTGGCGGTGCTCGCCACGTTCTTCGCCGCCGGCTACCCGGCCCGCGCCATCACGCGGGTTCCGGTCGTCAGCGCGCTGGCAGGGAGGCCGGCGCCGCCCCGCCAGATCCACCGCTCCCTGGTCCCCGGTGTGATCGCTCTCGCCCTCGGATTCGTCATGTTCTCGCTCTCGGGCGCGGCGGGGAACGGGGGCGGGGTCATATGGCTCGTGCCGGGACTGATCGCCTTGATCGTCGGCATCATCCTCGTCTCACCGTTCTTCCTG
Organism: uncultured Acidimicrobiaceae bacterium; assembly: GCA_963843365.1. Taxonomy (GTDB): domain Bacteria; phylum Actinomycetota; class Acidimicrobiia; order Acidimicrobiales; family RAAP-2; genus Bog-473. Next base: position 345,775 of record CAWJKG010000003.1, read on the forward strand.
GTCCTGCTGGCCCGGATCGGCGGGAGATCGCCGATCGCCGTCCGCCTGCCGCTGCGCGACATGGCGCGCTACCGGGCCCGCTCCGGCTCTGCCCTCTCGGCCATCAGCCTCGGCGTCATGATCGCCGTCATCATCTGCGCGGTCGCCGTCGCCCGCTATTCCAACGTCTTCGACTTCGTCGGACCGAACATGACGGCGAACACGCTCAACGTCTACAGCCCGCCGCCGGCGGGGACCGAGCTCTTCAACCCGGGGACTGGGCCGCAGTCGGCACCCACGCCACCCACTGTGTCCGCGCAATTGGCGACAGTGCATGCCATCGCCGCCGCGGTGGGCGCGCACAACGTGGTGGAGCTCGACAATCCGTCGGTGGGTCTGCAGAACCCGAGCGGTCAAGGGCGCCAGTGGAACGGCCCGATCTATGTGGCCACGCCGGCCCTCCTGCGGGCGTACGGCATCAATCCCTCGTCCATTCCCTCCGACGTCGACATCCTGAGCGCCAGACCAGGACTGGCCGGCTCGGGGGTGCAATTGACGTTCGGAGCTGATGACAAGGGCGGCGGCGGCGGTCAGGGCCCTGGTGGGAACGAGAACCAGTGCACGCCCAACCAGTGCGTCGCCCACCCCGTGATTCTGGAGGAGAGCCGGCTGCCCATCGGGACGTCGTCGCCGAACACGGTGATCACTGAGAGCGCGCTACGCCGGCTGCACATCGCCAACCAGAACACCCTAGGGGGGTGGACGCTCCTCGCCGGGGCCCCCATCACCCAGGCGCAGCTGCGCAGCGCCAACGCGCTGGCGAGCGCCGGCGACCTGAGCACGGAGTCGAAGAACGACGCGCCCACGTCGGCCGAGATCGTCAACTGGGCGACCGTGTTCGGCATCGCCCTGGCGCTCGGTGTCCTGGCCATGAGCGTGGGACTGATCCGGAGCGAGACGGCAAATGACCTGCGCACGCTCACCGCCACCGGCGCGAGCTCGCGCACAAGGCGCAGCCTCACCGCTGTGACCGCGGGCGCCCTGGCCTTGCTGGGTGCACTCCTTGGCACCCTGGCGGCGTACGTGGGGCTCTTCGGATGGTTCCGCTCGAATGCGAGGGAAGGCGGCGTGTCGGACATCATCGATCACGTCCCGTGGAGCAGCCTGTTCTTCATTGTGATCGCCATGCCCCTCATGGCCACGCTCGTCGGCTGGGTGCTGGCGGGACGCGAGCCGCGCGGGATCGGCTCACGCCCGATGGAGTGACACACATGACCAGCCGCGCCGACCCGGGCGAGGCCAGCGACCCACGGCAGCCCGGCGCGCCGACAGCGCTGTCCTGCAGCACCGCCGGATGTGGCCTCGCTGGGTGGCCCATGTCCTGCTGGCGACCTGTCCCGCCTCCTTGGCAACCGTGATGCTCATCACGAAAGGCATCGCCTGCCTCGTCGTGGGCTCAGCCTTCCTGGCGCTGGTGGCCATACACGTGGCGCGCCGCTCCGTCGTGCGGTGACGCGGGTCAGGATTCGGGCGTGACCCCGAAGCGATCGGTGTAGAAGGCCAGTGCTCGCCGGCGCTCGGCCCGATCGAGCCCGAACTCGGCCAGGTCGTAGTGCACGCCTCCGTGGCGGCCGCGGGGGTGCGCGGCCATGAAGGACGTCATCGACTCGGTGGCGCGGCTGTCCAGGGGCTGGCCGGCCAGGTCGTAGACCCGTGCGACCATGGCGAGGTCGTTGGCCATGAATTCGTCGAAGTGCACGTCGATGGTCTGGTCCGCCGGCAGGGCATCGCGCTCGTCGGCACAGCGGCGCAGCATGCGTTCGAGGCGGTCGGCCCAGTAGCTCCCCATGCCCACGACATCGACCCGGTCCCGGGTGAGCCGCGCCGTGTACGCGATCATCATCACCATTGAGGCCGTGACCGAGACCGGATCCCGGTGGGTCACCACGAAGGTGGCGTCCGGGAAGGTGTCGACCAGGGCAGGGAACTGCTCGAGGTGCTGCGGCGTCTTCAGGACCCAGCGGGTGCCGCCGCGCAACCACTGCAGCACCTGGAGCACCTTGTGGAGGTAGGCGTACGTCGGTCGCTGGTCGCGTCCCAGGTAGGCGTCGCGCCACGACGGCATGGGCGCCGTCGTTTCGAAGAGCATGGTGGAGAAATCGATGGCGAGCAGCTGTATCTCCTCATGGGTGTGCTCGACCGTCATCTCGTGCATGCGGTTGAAGTAGGGCAATGCCGCATGGAGAAAACCGAGGGCCATCTCGGTGCGCTCCAGCCGGGGGTCGGGGGCGCCCGGGGGCGGCACCTCGCCCTGGGGCAGGACCGGCTCCAGGCTCTCCCAGTAGGGGAGCGAGCGGAGCGCGGGGTCGGCGGACATGAGGTTGTGCAGGTGCGTGGTGCCGGTCCGGGGGAGGCCACAGATCACGATCGGCGCGACGATCCGCTCCTGGAGGATTTCGGGGTGGCGACGGACGAGATCCTCGACGAGCAGGCGGTTCTTGAGCAGGCCGAGGATGAAGACGTGCTGCTGCATGATCCCGGCCCCGTTGAAGCCGCCCTCTTCGCGCATGGCCCGGCAGAGCACTCCGAGCCGGTCGACGAAGTCGTCCGGGCCGAAGTCCTCCAATCCGGTCTCGCGCCGCGCCGCCGCCATCAGTGCCGCCGGTTCGAGCGTGAGCTGCGTCCCGGCCTCGTCCATGAAATCGAGGATGGCGCGCACCTCCTCGGTGTACCGCGGCTGTGCCAGGTCGTCGATGGTGACGGCGGCCGGACGGGCGCTCATACGGTCCGCACCGGCAGGACCTCCACCTGTGGTTGCTCGGGCGTCGCCGCGGGGAGGAACCAACGGAACCAGATGCGCCCCGATCGATGCCCCGCGGTCGAGACCCAGTTGGGATGGGACGGGCGCTGGGCCGAGACGACGATGATCCAAGAGCCGTCGGGTTCGTACTGCACCTCGGCACCGTTGATCGTCACCCGCTCGTAGTCGTAGTTATAGGTGTGCAGAAGGCGATTCCACAGGCACATGTTCCAGAAGACGCACTCGGGCGAGCGGCCCCGGATGACCAGAGCCTCGTCGTCGCTCAGCTCGAAGGCGCCCATGGCATAGGCGGCGTCACCCGCCGCCCAGCCGAACGTCTCCGTGGGCACCGGGTAGGGCGGATCGATGGCGTTGGGTGTGCCGAGCGGGATGGGCACGATGCTCGACTGCTCGCGGATCCAGGTCGTGGCCGCCCGGATGCGCCGGGCCAGGTCGGCGTCGTCCTGGCGGTAGGCCTCGGGCGGGTCGTCCGCCTCGATGTGCCACACGGCACGCCGACCCCGGCGCGGATCGTCGAGGTAGTCACGGGTGATGGCGGCCACCGCATCGGGCTCCGACCGGATCCAGAGGACACCGGGCTCGCCGGGATCAGTTGGCGAAATGACGATGTGGATGGCCCCGTTGGCGTCCCGCTGCACCCCGTGGCTGTTGGCTGACCCCGCGATCCGCGTGGAGTAGCGCCCGTCGTCGGGGCCGCCATAGACGGTCAGCGACATGTAGACGGCGTCACCCGGTTCGAGTCGGACCCGATACGTCCGGCTGGGATCGATCGGCGCATAGCAGTAGAAGGCATCCGCGTTGTCGCCGCCCCATTTCTTGTACGGGCCCACGATCTCGACGAAGCGAGGCCGAGCCTTGTCGGCCCAGAGGTTGACCTCGCTTGCCACCTGCAGGATCGAGAGCACCCACTTGTGCGCCTCGAGCAGCGTGTCGGGGTCGTCGGCGAGCTGCTCCACCATGCGCGCGTGCGTGGCGCCGATGGTGTCGAGCAGTTCTGTGAAGGCTGCCTCGGTCTCGGTCCTCATGGTTCCCCCATTTCGAATGGCGCCGATCATAGGAAGCATCCGAGGACCGGGTGGGGGTCGGCCCGGGATCAGGTGCTGGCGCGGTCGAATCCCGCGGTCTCCGGCGCCGATGTCGCGCCGGTCTGGCGCTGGTGTTCCCAGCGGGCCAGGATCCATGTCAGCGCGGCGATCCCGGCGAACCAGACGAGGTTGCCGAGCGGCAGGACACTCCAGGTGGCCATGGCGCACAACACGCAGATGCCGGCGTCGCGCATTCGTGGGTCACACCCGACACACGCGAGCAACGGGAGCGCCCACAACACGTACCAGGGCTGCGGGTTTGTGGCGCAGACGGCCATCACGCCGAAGGCGAGCGCCAGAGCGCCGACCCAGCTGGCCCGACGTGCCAGCACCACGACGATGGCGACGGCGAGGGCGATGCCCCCCAACTGCACGATGTTGCCGAGGCTCGATGACGAGGATCCGGCGAGATTGAGGAGGGAGAACGAACTGGCAACCGTCGCCTTCGAAGCGGACCGCAGCCAGCTGAAGCCGTCCCCGCCGCTCGGCACCCCGCAGACAACCAGTGCGAGCAGGCTGAGGGCGAACCCGCCGGTCACGTAGGCGGCACGGCGGCGCCACGACCCCTGCCAGCACCACCAGGCGATGGCGAGCACGGCGAGGGCGGCCGGCGCCTTGACCGTGAGTCCCAGGGCGGCCAGGGACAGGGCCCACCACGGACGTCCCGCGAGCGCCAGGGCGACGCCCGCCACCACGAGACTGATCATCACCGCGTCGTTGTGGATGCCGCCGACGAAGACAAGGAGGACGGCAGGATTGGCCACCCCGGCCACCACGGCAGCGGCCGGGTTGATGCCCCTCACCGTCGCCGCGCGGCCCACGCCCCAGGCGCACAGCACCAGGCTCGCCACAATCACGAGCCGCCACCCCTCGACGGCGATCCAGGGGTGGCCACCCGACATCCTCACGAGCAATGCGGAGAGGTCGTCCGCGCCGGGGCCGTAGATGGAGGGCCCGGTGAGATATTTCGGGTCGACGGCCGCGACCCAGACCGAGTGGGGCCCGAGGAGGTGCACGGGGGCGGTGCTGCCGAAGCCCGACGCCACCAGCTTGCCCTGTGCCACGTAGACCCAGACGTCCTGGCTTGCCAAGGGGGCGGCGAACAACAAGGGAACGGTCCAGGCGGCAGCGACCCACCACCACCGAGGTCCGGCCGGCCTCTGCTCGGCGCGCAGCATGCGCCAGAGTCCGATCCAGGCCACGGCGAGCAACGTCAGCCCGACCACCGCCGCCGCCACCACGAGCAGGTGTCCCCAACCGACGCCGGGACCGCTGTTCGCCGGTGAGGTCCAGCGGGGGAGTCCCAGTCCCTCCCAGCCGGGTGCGCGTCCCGAGGCCGCGAAGGGCCAGGCGCCAGCGGCGTGCGGACCCAGCGGCGAGGCGGGAAGATCGCTCGCCAGCGCCAGGAGGCCGGAGCCGACGGCACCGACAACGGCAGCGGCGAGGAGCCCGGACGTGCGGCCCCCCTGCACAGGCGCGTCCTCCTGCTCCGACAGGTTCCGGCCCGATTCCAGCGAGCCCACGGTCACGAGGGAATTATCGGATTCGGCCCGTCCGGCCTGAAGCGATTCGGCGGGGCCCGGTCCGGGGAATCGAGAATGGGTGCCCGGCTCGCTTCCGATGCCGGCTGCCAGATCTTCGGGTTCGGGCGGAGGTCGTGCGTCGACCAGAATGACGGGTGCGATCCAGACGAAGACCGATGGAGCGACCGAGGAGAGTGGTGATGATGGCGAAGTCCCCTGATGACATCCCGATCATGGAGGACCCCGAGCCGCTGGAACCCGACGACGCCGCCGACCTTGCTCCGCTGGACAACGAAGTCGACTTCGACGACGAGCAGGAGGAGGATCAGTCTCCGCTCGACGAGACCGAAGCGGCGGAGGCGGGCGTGCTGCTCGATGATCCCGAGGCGTTGTCCGACGAGGACGAGTAGTCCCAATCCGCTCCGGCCGGCTCGACAGCGGTGGCGGGCTCAGCGCCGGGTCGCTCCCACCTGCCACGCCTGAGCTCCGTCCGGGTCGATGGTGATCTCAATGACGGCGGGCTCAATGGAGTCGATGTCCCAGCCCGAGGCGAAGCTGGCGCGAATTTGCTCCCGGGTGATGCGGCGCGGCCCCCAGTCGCCCGGCTGTCGCTCGCTGAAACACAGCATGTGGTAGCGGCCACCGACCGGGACCACCGACGCGAGGCTTTCCACGAACCGCGGACGGTCGTCGTCGTCGAAGATGTGGAAGAGCCCGCAGTCGAGCACGGTGTCGAACGCACGGCCGATCTGGTGGAGCTGACGGGCGTCCCCGGTGAGGAACTCCGCACGCAGGTTGCGCTCGGCTGCCTTCGCTTCTGCACGCGCGATGGCACCGGCCGCGATGTCCACTCCGACGGCGTCGTACCCGAGCGAGGCTGCGAGCAGCGCGTGCTCACCCGTGCCGCAGCCCACGTCGAGCACCGTTCCTGCCAAGCCGCCGGACGCAGCCAGGCGTTGAAAGGCTGCTTGGGGGCGCCCGATGTCCCACGGCGGGGTCCCGGTCTCGTAACTGGCATCGAAGTCGTGTCGAGGTCGGGGAGACCCGGGCTCGGCAGAGAAAAACGGTCCGGCCATGACGCGGTGCTAGCACCTCTGTCCGGGAGATGCGAGGGGGGCGCCGTCCCCCACATGAGCGCGGCCGACCAGATCGAGCTGGCATCATCGGCTTGGAAGGCTCGGACCGTCCCTGGCCACAGGACTGGTTGGCTCCACGGAGCGACGTGAGGACCACTTCGCCCTGCCCCGATCCCTCCTGGTGCGTCCCGACGGACGGCGCCAAAGGTCCCTGAAGACCACGGAGGCGAAGAGCCCGCTCGGGTCAGATCCGTCGTGTACCGGTACGGACCAGCCTCCGGACCGGTTGGCCGTCATCTACCACTTCGACGGTGATCGCTCGCCTTGGACAGTCGCGGGCGGCTCGTCTGGCCAGTGCGAGGAGCTCGCGAGAGATGGGTGTGTTCTTCTCCACAATGGGGTAGCCCCACTCGTCGAGCGAGATGCACTCGGGCAAGATCTCCGCGCAGTAGCCGTAGGCGTCGCACGCGATGGGATCGATGGTGATGCGGAGAGCCTTCATGTCAGAATTGGTATGGCCGGGGAAAGCGCAGTGAGGTGGCCTTGCGCCAAGAGGGACACGGTGCACCCTTGACGTGTGCTGCAATATCAGCGGCGAAGACTGCGAGGGCACTGCGCACCAAGCCGACGGCGCCATCGGGGTGCCGGCAAGCGCCTCGTCCCGCAACCTGATCAAGACGACGCGTGAGGCGGCGGAGCCCGGCATCGCCACCTTGACCCCTGGCGAGCAGGGCCAGATCGTCGGCAATGGCGGGTAGGCCGTAGGCACATGGGCCACACTGACCCGCACCTTGCGTTGCCAGGTACTGGGCAATGCGGGCGGATTCGGAGACGCCACATGTTCCTTCTTCGAGAACCACGATCACGCCCACTCCCGCCGTGGCACCGATGGCACGCAGGGGAGCGGGTGCGTAGGGCACGCCAAAGTGTTCGGGACCGATCCACTTCCCGCCGTAGCCTCCAACGAGGAGCGCCTGCACGGTTCCGCTCGGTTGGCCCCGTGTGGCGATCTCCCAGATGGGGGTGCCCTGGTCGACTTCGACGACTCCGGGGTGCTGCACGTTGCCACCGATCGTCACCAGACAGGTGCCTGGTGCGTCCGGCATTCCACGGGACCGAAAGGGGCCAGCGCCGTATCGGGCAATGAGGGCGACGTGTGCCAGCGTCTCTGTGTTGTGGACGAGTGCTGGACGGCGTTCGATGCGAAGCGGGACCCCTTTGTCGGGTCTGAACATCGGCATCAAGGAGCCGGTGGCCATCCAGTTGGCGAGAGCAGACTCCTCACCGCCGATGAACCTGTCCGGGGGCCGAACGAGATCCTCTCGCAGTGGCGCGTAGCGATGCCTGCTCCGCTCGGCAATGGCGTGGTTCACTGCGGCAGCCACCGCGTTGCGCCCGAGGGGAACGCAGATCACGATCCGATCGGCATGGCAGAGTGCAGCAAGGTATTGGGCTCCGTCCAGCACCAGATGAGGTACCCGGGTCAGCAGTAACTTGTCCTTGTCGCTCGCCGGTTCCCCTTCCATGCCGTTGACGATCAACGTCGCGCCGTGACCACCCGAGCGAGCCAGGGCGAGCTTGGTGGATGCCGGAAAGGCGCCTCCGCCCCGACCGGCCAAGCCCGATGCCTCGAGGTGTCGCTCGACACCCCGGTGCCATCCATCGCTGTTTCGGAGTGGAATCTGGAGCGGGCCCAGCGCTTCGATATGCCTGACGAGGTCGCGCGGGTAACGGAGCAGTTCATGCGCGTCCTCGAGGGTGGGCGCGGGTGTCATGCTCTGTGTCATCGCCGTACACCTCCGTGCACCCCGTGTGATTGCGACACGTGGCGACTGAGCGGTACAGCGCTGGTTCTCAGGGTGGGGAGCGCATCCTCTCGCTTGCGCTGGTCCAGCAGCCGCCAGAGCACCGCAGCACCAACCGACACGACGCACGACGCCCCCAAGGCCAGCGCCCAGTGCTGTCGTGCGTCCGTTCCCATTCCGAACGTGTGTATCAAGGCAATAGGCCAGGACCCGTAGGCGAGCCAATGGATGCCTCGCCAGGTACCGGGTCGGAGGTGGGGCCGCATCAAGCTGGAGAGGAAGACGGCCATCATGAGGTCCAGCGCGATGGTGCCCAGACCCACCCAGAATCGGCTATACGGAGAGCTGAACGGAACGACGAGGGCCAGCCACCCGATGTGGACATAGGTGTCGAGGACGCTCGTGAGCACGTGCACGCCGAGAAAGACGACGGCGAGTATCGAGATGCGACGGTGGAGCTCCTGTTGCGCGAAACCGGGCCATCTGCGAGCGCGAATCCGCGTGGTTGTGGCAATTCCGAGAACCATCGTCAACGTGAGGAGCACCAACGCCACGATCCCGGTGCTGCGCGTGGCGTACCACAAGTAGGTGGAGTTCACCGCTCCTCGTCCCTGGGCCAACCCCCCAATGTGACGACCTGGTCATTGTGCCTGAGCAGCCGCACCGCCTGGTTGAAGGATCGCAACCGAATGAGAGCTGACTCGCCCCAGACGATGGCTGCTGTTGTCAGTGCGTTGGCATCCACGCAACTGTCACCCGATGCCGAGACGAGACGCCAATAAGGCGATGCCGGGCGACCCGTCGTCGGATCGACGATGTGATGGACCGGTTCGTTCCCCATGACCCAGGCGCGGGTCTCCGTGCTCGAGCTGGCAAGGCCGCCGCGACGAATCGCGACGACCTGCTGCAGCTCTTCCTCGGGTGCGGCGGAGTCGACTGCTATGCCGACGGGCCACCCTTCACCGGGATGCCGGCCCGCCACAGCGACATCGCCGCCGAGGCTGACCAGGGCGCCCGCTCGAAGCTGCGAGGCGATTGTGTTCGCAGCTCGATCCGCCAAGAACGCCTTGGCCGACGATCCGAGGTCGAGGGTGACACCCTTGGGAATTCGGGCTGTGCGGTCCTTGCGGTTGAGGTGCAGATGTCGAAATCCGGGCGCCGCAGTCAACTTCCGGTGACGAAGCGGTCGGTCTTCGATTTCGTCAAAGTCTCGGTCGTAGCCCAGGGAACACAACGCACTCCCGACCGTCGGGTCCACTGCTCCGCGTGTCTTCTCTGCGACCGAATAGGCCACGACGAGAGCTTCGAACAAGAGGGGTGACACAACGGTAGGCCGCCCTGCGTTCGACTCCAAAACCGCAAGTTCGGAGTCGGGTCGGAATCGGCTGCACGCACGGTCGAGGTTCTCGACCTCGATACGCAGGATCTCTTCGGCGTGGTCGATCAGATTCGGCTTCGTCACGGCAACCGTGACGGTCGTGCCGATGGCTCGGAAGGACCGGGTCGCGGTGTCGTCGCATACCGATGTGCCGGGCTCTGCGGTCTTGGTCATCGTGATGTGCCGCCCGAGGTGACGACCGGGCGGGACCTGGTCGTCGTCGGTGGCGAGGTCGTAGTGGTGGTGGTGGCGATGGATGTCGGCGGTGCGGTCGCAGTCGTGGATCCCGAGGACGAAGCACCTGACGGTGTCGAGGTTGCGGTCGTGGGGGGCAGTGTCGTAGTGGTTGTCGAGGTGGAGGTGGTGGCGGCTGAGTTCGCTGCCTGAGCGGAAGTGGTGGACGCGGTGGCACCCGGGTGTTCCTTGGCCACCATGACCCCCAAGGCCACGGTGGCGCCCGTCGCCGCCAGGACGGCCGCCCTCGTCAGTCGACGAACCCGAGCCTGCGCCTGAGTGCGCCCATGGGCCGCGGATTGTTCGAAGGTGGGATGCGGCACGGAAACCACCGTACGGGGGCAGACTTACGGCAAGATGACGATCGACTAGGAGTTTTCTAAGAATTCCGTGAAAGAGACGCCTTCATCCTCCCGTCATCATTCGCAACTAGACATGCACCATGAGGGTGCTCGTGGCAGAGGACGATGTCGGGCTACGCGACGTCCTTGAACGGGGCCTCAGGGAGGGCGGTTACACGGTCGACGCCGTTCCCGACGGTGAACAGGCATTGCGCTTCCTGGACACGTACGACTACGAGATGGCCATCCTCGACTGGCGTATGCCCAAGATCACCGGCCTGGAGGTGGTGCAACATCTGCGCCGGCGGGGATCGGCGCTTCCAATCCTGATCCTGACTGCGCGCGACACCGCTCAGGACCGGGTCACAGGCCTCGATGAGGGAGCGGACGACTACCTCGTCAAGCCCTTCGACTTCTCCGAGCTCCTGGCGAGGGTCCGGGCGCTCCGACGCCGCGGCGAGGCGCTGCAACCCCTGAAGGTGAAGGTGGGAACGTTGGAGTTCGACTCCGTCACCCGAAGGGTAACGGTCGGGGGCGTCGAGCGGCGTCTGACGGCCACGGAGCTCCTGCTGCTCGAGGTCCTGATTCAGCGGTCTCCTGCCGTCGTGACGCGCCGTGCGCTCGCGCTGGCGGCGTGGGATGAGGAGGCCGACTCCCTCGGCTCCAACACGCTGGACGTCCACCTCGCACGGTTACGGGCCAAGATCGCGACCAGTGGGGCCAAGATCGAGGCGGTGAGGGCGCAGGGCTACCGACTGGTGACGGCATGAACCTTCCGGCACGGTGGCGCCGCCCCTATGTGGGACATGCGGTGCGTGTCGCTCTCGTGGCCACAGCGATTATCGGTGCCATGTATGTCTGTGTGGTGCTCGGGTTCAACGTCGTATCACAAGACCATCAGATCGGTCAGATTGATGCGCGTTTGCAAGACAGGCTGGAACATGTCGCGGGACACCCCGGGCATGCTGCGTCCGTAGCCGACTATGACAACGATCATGATGTTGACGACGCCCCGGTGTTCGTGTGGCAGGTGAACGAAGGCGGGGAGATCAGAGCGCTCACCCCCAATGCTCCTGGGCTGCCGCTGTCGGACTGGTCGCCGTCGCACCAGTCGACCTCGGCCCAGCTGGGATCGCAGGGATTCCGGCTCCAAGCAAGACAGGTGAACGGCACATGGTTCGTGGCCGCCCAGAGCACTTCCGGGGTGGATCACGCCGAATCCGAGCTCCATGCGCTCGAACTCATCGCCGGCCCGGTTCTCCTGTTAGCCGTGTTCTTGGGCACGCTCTTGATCGGACTCAAGGCAGCAGCCCCCGTGGATTTGGCGCGTCGGCGTCAGCTGGAGTTCACGGCTGACGCGTCTCACGAGCTGCGAACCCCTTTGAGTGTCATCGAGGCGGAGGTCACTCTCTCGCTGAAGACCAGACGGACCGAAGAGGACTACCGATCGACATTGACCAACATCGGCCAGGAGAGCCTCCGGCTTCGACGGATCGTTGAGGATCTGCTCTGGCTGGCGCGGTTCGATTCGGAGCCGCCGCCACCGAGCAATGAGCCCGTCGACGTCGCTGCGGCATTGGCGGCGTGCGCCGATCGCTTTGCAGCGGTCGCGCGGCGAGGTGGGATCAGCCTCATTCTCTTGGACGAGAGCGCTTCTCCGCCCTGGATCAACGCCCCGCCGGAATGGATCGACCGGCTTGTTGCCGTGCTTGTCGACAACGCGTGTCGCTATGCGGGACGGAGCGGGATCGTTCGGCTGGTGGTGCGAGTGAACGGCAACAGGGTAAGTCTGCGCGTCGAAGACAGCGGCCCGGGAATTCCCCCAGAGGAGCGGCCCAAGCTCTTCGACCGCTTCCACCGGGCCACGGAGGTGGGAGGCGGATCAGGACTCGGCCTCGCCATCGGGGACTCGGTGGTTCGTGCCACCGGGGGAGAGTGGTCGGTCGGCCAGTCCGACCTGGGAGGGGCCGCAATGGAAGTGACCTGGCGACGTTCCTCAGGGGGCAAGGCCTCGGATCATCCAAAGGTGTCGGTTCGGCCCTCCCTGTCTGAGCATCGCTCTTCCGACACCGTGGCCAGCAGTTGACTGGAGCGTGACATTGGTGCCTCGGAGAGACCGGTTCGGGTGTTCTCTCCGAGGTCTTCCTGATATCACCTGATTCCTAGGAACCACCACCGCGGCGAATCAGATGTTCGATGAAGCGAAGGATGGCGATATGACGCTCGGTGTCGGCGCCCATCAGCTTCACTATGAATGCGTCGAACTCGCCGCCCACGTCCCTCGTGCGACGCTCCAAGCGCTTGAGCTCGGCACGATCTTTTCGCTCGATCGCGAGAAAGCGTCGTGTCTGCTCCAAGAGGGAACGATCTCGGTCTCGCTGCACGTCGAGATAGGGCAGGCGGGCGCCACGCTCCTCGAACGTGGCCTGGGCGCGGATGGTATTGGCGAGCTCGTCCAAGATTCGATGGTGGCGGCGCTCGTCCTCGAGGATGAGCCCGACGAGATAGCGCACCGTCTCGGACGAGGCTTCGCTGGCCAGGACCTCGTAGGCGCTGATAACTTCCCGCTCGTCGCGCTCATGGGCCAGCAGCGAGTCGAAGAGTTCCTGCTCGGTAACGCTTGCGCCTGCCAGCCTGTTGGCAGAAATGCCGACCATGTCGTGGCTCCCTTCTCATTCGAGACACCGACGGTGTGCGCTCCCGGCTGCTTGGATGCATCCGGCTACACGCGACGTAGGTGAGTTCTCCTTGCGTGTGGCGATCCGATAAGCACAGGGCGAGTGTGTCACCCGCTGAGCGAGAGCGCGCAGGGACCAAGGTCCTGTTCTGAGCCACCAAGGTCCTCTGTGCGCGCTTCGATGTGTCTGGTGGGACTCCCCGGTACCCAGGCCAGCAAAGACGATCTTCCTCGGTGATTAGGACGTAAGTCCCTAGCTGGCTGCGACGGTCGGGCTTCACAGTGTACTCATGATGCTTGGAGCCATCCTGGGCGCACTAATCAATCTGAATGGATCAGGGCGCTACATCCACTGGGGATTCATTCAGTTGTCGGTGGCGAACTTCGTTGTCATCGTCCTCATGGTGGTCGTCTTCGTCTTGGCGATTCTCCTTCCGTTCCCAGGACAGAAGGGTCGAAGGCAATGACTATCGATATCGAATCACGTGAGAGATCGTCGTCGCGGGAGTCACGCCAGTGGACGGCTCGAGTGCGCCGCGCGGCCGTATCCTCGTTTCCGCCGGATCGTCTTCTCCCGGACCGCCAGCCCGCCTTCATGGCCTCTTGGATCTACGTGTTCGGTGTGTTGACCGTTGTCAGCTTGGCCTGGGTCATCATCACCGGCTGCGTCCTGGCCATCATGGGGCCGAGCTGGTGGCACGTTTCGTCGACGGGTCACTTCATCAATTCGCTGCATCTGTGGAGCGTTGAAGCCATGTTCTTCTTCATGGTGATTCACCTCTGGGGCAAGTTCTTCATGGCGGCGTGGCGAGGCAACCGACGGCTCACCTGGGCCACTGGAGTCATCTCCTTTCTCGTGTCCGTGGGTGCCGCCTTCACCGGCTACCTCACGCAGCAGAACTTCGACTCGCAATGGATCTCGACCCAGGCCAAGGACGGGATCAATGCGACCGGGGCGGGTGCATTCTGGAACGTGCTGAACTTCGGGCAGATGCTGATGTGGCACATCGTCCTCTTGCCCATCGGAATCACCCTCATCGCCGGCCTTCACATTCTTCTCGTGCGCCGTCGGGGCATCGTTCCTCCGTTCGACCTGGCCGGGGAGGCCGCGGGTGTCGGTGCCGAGGTAGCAGAACAGGATCCGACATGAGCCGAGTGATGGCCGGCCGGCGCCACTTCAACCCCGATCGCGATGTCAACGAATGGAAAGGCTCTTCGATTCCCTACGACATCCTCAAGGAGGCCTTCGTTGCCTTCCTCGCGGTGGCGATACTCATCGTACTTCTGGCGGTTGCCTTTTCCTCACCCGACGAACCAGCAGTGACGCTCAAGTCCTGGTCCACCGTGAACCCGGTCGACTTCGCACAGACGGCGGTGACCGAACTAGATGGGTCCAGCGGCACTGCCACCTACGGCCCGCCCTACAACAACACCGCGGACGCCTCCCAGCACATGGGGTTCTTCGAGCCGGCCCAGTGGTTCGGCATCCATCAGCCGGTGGATACGGCCCAGGACTTCGTTCTCGGCCCGCTCCGGACGCTCCCGAATCAGCCGGCGACGCAGAAGGCCGTCACCGTGTACCAGACGGCTTCCTCGTCCCAGCAGGGCGCGTGGACGACCGCGTACGAGAAGGCGGCGGCCAACGCAACCGATGCCAAAGGCCGGTTGCATGTCCCGCCTGGACCCTATGGCCCTGTCGGTATCATCGTCGGCTCGCTGACGGCCATGGCCCAGGCCGGCGGTCTTGACGGCACCCTGCTCGACTCGGGGCAGTTCTACGACACGAACTACACGAAGCCCTTGCTGTTCCTGGCTGACGGCAACTACCTGGCGGACCGCGCCGGTGCCCAGCATCTGCAGGGGGACCAGTGGGGCATGATGAACGAGACCGGAAACTACCCCGGTCAGGCCTGGTTGTGGCTGTACACCATGTGGTACCAGGTGCCGCCAATGAACTCGTCTTCAAATGGGGACCTGGAGGTGTGGGTCATCATGATGGCGTTGTCCGTCGGCCTGATCTTCTTACCCTTCATACCGATCCTGCGCTCCGTTCCCCGCTGGACACGGGTCTACAAACTGATCTGGCGCCGCCACTACCGCACGTTGGCAAGTTCTTGAGGTAAAGCTGCCCGCGGGAGTGGCACACCGATGGGGACTATCGACCCGACCCTCCCTTGTGGCTATCGAAGAAGCTGACCAGGTCTTGCGTGATCTCTTGGACATCCGGCTCGATTGGCTTCGACCCAACCTGGACGAACATGTGGCCCATGTTCCGGACCAAGACAAGTTGGGTCGTATCCCCTGCGGCTTTGAGATCCCTATAGAGCTCGATCGATTGCGCTTTGAGGACGGTGGTGTCGTCAGCACCTTGAATGACAAGCATGGGGGGCGCGTTCGGGGCAACGTAATGTGTCGGGCTGGCCTGAACGAGTTTCCATCGTTGGAGGCTACCGAAGACGTTCTGTAGGTCTGATGGTTGGTAACCCGAACCTCGCTCGGTGAGGTTGGCTGGGCCGAAGATGTCTGCGGCGGCGGTCAGGGTGCTTGACTCCGACCTGTAGGCACCATCATTCCACGCTGCATGCGACCCGGTGAGGGCAGCGAGTGCAACCAGTTGTCCTCCAGCGCTCGTTCCGAACGCGAAGATCTCCTTCTTGTCCAAGCCATATGTGTCGGCCTTGGCCCGTAGGTAGCGAATGGCACATTTGACGTCTTCGATCTGGGCGGGAAAATGCGAAGAGGGGGCGAGCCGGTAGTTGACGCTTGCGACCGCATAGCCATTGGATGCCAGTGCATCGAGGAACACCTGAGGAAGGTTCGACTTGTCACCCTGGGACAGACCTCCACCGTGAACGAACATCGCGGTTGGCAGCGGCCGAGTGGCAGAGTTACCTGGAATGTAGAGATCGAGGGTCTGCGCGTTGCAGTAGGTCAAGTCCCGATGAGTGGTGCCAAGTGTAAACGGCCCGACCTGCGGAGCCGTATTCGTGCCGCATCCCGCCGAAACGAGCCCGAACAAGATAAGTACGAAAGGAAGTACAAGGAGTCGCCTGGTCAGTCGCCCGTCGCTAACCGACCTGGTACGCACACGGTCCCCAGACGCATAGTGACTCAGTTGAACACATCCGGAGTTATCGCCAAGCACACGGTCGGCCCCCGATCCTTGCCGACATGCAAAGCCTTCTGCGCCCATCGCAGCGGTCCGATGAGCAGCATGTCCCAATGGTACTTGCGCTTCACGAGGCGTTCGATCTGAGCCGACTCGCTGGCGTCCATGATTTCAGCATGACCTTTCGTCTGTTCTCCGCGCAGGTGGCCCATCCCACTGCATGGTGCCAGGCTCACCTCAGGGTTCGCCCGGATGCGTTTCACCTTTCCAGATCCGACGTCCGTCTGGACCAAGAGTCGTCCGCCTTGTTCGACGAACCAGACTGGTGTCGCAACCGCGGTCCCGTCGCGCTTGTAGGTTGTAAGGCTCAGGTATTTTCCGTGAAACCCCCTTTTGGAGTCGGTCATCTTCCACCTCCGCATCTGATGGTTCTCGGTCACATACTGGCCATCCGAAGCTGGCTCGGCTAGGGATGAAGGTCCTATTAGCCGGTACGAGCCGAGCGGTTCCGACAGAGTCCTTGCGTGTGAGGTTCTCTCGAACACGTGCGCCCTGAAGCTGTTCGCCCCTCAATCAGCTGTCAGAGGACTATCTTCCCTACCCGAGATCACGCCTATGCGCGCACAATGACTGCATGGAAGAATCTCTCCGACTCTTCACGAGGAGAGTGGGGCGTCGGGTGGCCGAATCGCCCGTGCTGGAGTCTCCTCCGAGAGACGTTCCGGTGGTCCCCTGAGAGCCGTGGGCATGCGCCGACGGCAGGTACGGTCGATGATCCGCGCCGAATCGCTGATTCTGGCCATCTTCGGAGCGCTGATCGGGGTCGTCGTCGGTACGGGTCTCGGTGTCGCGCTGTCGTCGTCGCTCAAGAAGCAGGGGATCACCGATGTAGTTGTGCCAATCCCGAGCCTGCTCGTCTTCGTGATGATCGCCGCCCTGCTAGGCCTGGTTGCTGCCAGCTGGCCAGCGCGCCGAGCCGCCCGACTCGACGTGCTGGCCGCCATCGCTGCCGAATGACCGTCGCATCCCCAATGGTTCCTCGTGACACCCAAGGCCGCGCAGATACAGATGGGGGAGTCAGCATGAGCATGCTGTCGTTCGGCACCCGCTTTATCGTGAGTCCACGGACAAAGTATCTGGTCGTCGTCTTCTGGCTGGCTGTGATCGTGATCATGGTGCCGCTGGCTGCGCGCCTCTCGGGTGCGGAGCGCAACGACACCCAGGCCTGGCTGCCGGGAAGTGCTGAGTCGACCAAGGTCCTCGATGGCATGGCTGCTTTTCAGTCGCCGAACCTCATGCAGGCGGTCGTGGTATTCGAGCGCACGGGCGGGATCACCGCTCCGGACAAGACAGTGATTGCGACCGACGCCCGGCGTCTGAGCCGGCTTGGGCACCAAGACGGTCCGGTCTCGGGACCAGAATTCTCAGCCGATGGAAAGGCCGCTCTGGTGGTAGTCCCGCTCGACCTGGGCCCCAACGGGTGGAAGCTCGCGTCAGGTGTGGTCAACCGAATGACAGCCCTGACCCGTGGGGATCCAGGCTTGCAGACCTACGTCACCGGGCCCGCCGGCTACGCGGCAGCGTCCGCCAAGGTCTTCAACGGAATCGACGGGGTGCTATTGCTCGGCACAGTTCTCATCGTCATCGTGATTCTCTTGGTCTGTTATCGGAGCCCAATGCTGTGGCTGCTTCCGGTTGCGTCGGCCGGTGTGGCACTCGTGGTCGCCGAGGGCATCATCTACCTGCTCGCGGCGCATGGCGGCCTCACGGTCAACGCACTGAGTGTCGGGATCCTCACCGTGCTCGTCTTCGGAGCGGGAACTGATTATGCACTGCTGCTCGTCGCTCGCTATCGCGAGGAGCTACGCCACACTGAGGATCGGCACGTGGCGATGAGAGTGGCACTCACCCGAGCGGGGCCAGCGGTGATCGCCAGCGCCAGCACGGTCATCCTCGGACTCCTGTGCCTGTCCTTCGCCGAGACCAATTCGACAAGGAGTCTCGGTCCCGTGGCCGCCATCGGTGTTGCCGTCGCCCTTCTCGCCATGTTGACCTTGCTGCCGGCGCTCCTCGTGATCTTCGGTCTCCGGATGTTCTGGCCCTTCGTCCCTCGAGAGGGATCCGCGGAACCGACGCTGGGTGGTCCGTGGGCACGCATGGGCCGCTGGATCGCACGGCGACCCCGGCCGGTCTGGATCCTGACCGCCCTCCTTCTCGGAGTCATGGCGCTTGGTATCACAAGCTTGCACGCCGACGGCCTGACCAACGCCCAGGCCTACCGGGGTCACCCCGATGCCGTCCTGGGCGAGCAGGTCGTCGCCGGGCACTTCCCTGCCGGGGTTGGCTCGCCCGTCATCGTGATTGCGCCCGCTGTTGGCGCGTCGACTGTCGGCCACATTCTGGCGCATACTGCTGGGATTGCCTCGGTTACTCCGCCTTTGGTCCGTCATGGCGAGGCCTACTACCAGGGAACGCTCGCTTCCCCGCCCGATAGTAGGGCCGCTTCCAACGTGATTGACCATCTGCGCACCGAGTACCAACGCACGCCGCAGCTGGCCGCGCTTGTGGGCGGTGCCACCGCCGTCAATCTCGATGTTGAGCGCGCGGCGACGCATGACCGCAACCTGATCATCCCGATCGTGCTGGTGGTCGTATTTGCGATTCTTGCCTTACTCCTTCGCGCGCTTATCGCTCCTTTGCTCTTGATGGCGACGGTTGTGCTCTCGCTTCTGGCCACCCTTGGTGTGAGTTCCTTCATCTTCACGCATCTGTTCGGATTTGCTGGGGAAGACGCGGCTATGCCTCTGTACATCTTTGTCTTCTTGGTAGCACTTGGCATTGACTACAACATCTTCTTGATGAGTCGCGTCCGTGAGGAGTCGAAGCGGAGCGGGACCCTCTTCGGCGCCATCACGGCGCTCGGGGCTACGGGCGGGGTGATCACGGCCGCCGGGTTCGTCCTCGCCGGGACGTTCGCAGTGCTTTCGACTCTGCCGCTCACGACGTTTACGGAGGTCGGTTTCGCCGTCGCCTTCGGCGTTCTGCTGGACACCGTCGTCGTGCGATCGGTGCTCGTCACGGCACTCAATTTGGAACTGGGCGACCGCGTCTGGTGGCCGAGCCGCTTGAGCCGTGGCCCGAGCGCGGAGCAGGTGCACGACGACGTAAAGTCGCACCGAGCAGTCGTCCTACGGGGGACTGGGACCGAAGATCAAAGGCGAAGCTCTGCGCCGCCGGGGCGTCACTGAGGGGATTGCTCGCGAAGCCCTGCTGACATCGCATCGATGTCAGTGCAGAAGGCCCACTCCGTGACGCCTCCTCGAGGGGTGCCTACATACGACGGAGATCCTCAACGCCTGCCGTTGTGGCGCTCGATCTCGTACCGCGTCACTCGGGGAGAGATTGCGCGCCATGGGACGAAAACCAGTGGTCCAGTCCAACGTCAGGAATGATCTCGTAGCCAACGGATCCGGCCCTGGAGAGGGGTTTCAGAATTCCGACGATGTAGCGGGCATAGATCTCTGCCTCCGCGGCGGAGTGCCACGAGTACAGCCCGGCGTAGTCGGCCGAATCCGGATCGACCATCCAGAGTTTGACGCGATAACCGGCGAACCCGGCGAACAGGAATGTGTTGACGAGGCAGAGGCGCTCGAACAGGAACCGCCGCACCCGGCTTCCGACAGGAATCCCCCAAAGATGAAACCAGACTGCCAAGGTGACCTCTTCCGATCCAGAGTCGCCGTCGCAGATGGACTCGCGGAACACCGTGAAGGTCCGCCCATCGGGCAACGTGGCAAAAGACCCGATCCGAGCGCGTCGAAGATGAAGTCGCCTCCTGAGAAGCAGTTCAGCGGTGCGTCCGACACAGATGGAGGCCTGGACGAGCAATGATCGTTGGCTGGTTCCTACGCCACGCGACTCGAATCCTCGATCGGGATCATCCGGAGCAGTCACCAGCTCATGGTTGCAGGAGCGTCCTTCAGTAGCCCGAGTTCAAAGGTCCTGTGGGATGGGGACATTGGTCCCCTTGTGATGGCGACCGGGACTCCGCACGCTTGTCGAATGACGATCAGGCGTAAGGCGGCAGCGGTGTCGGGGGTCTTCTCTTG
Source organism: uncultured Acidimicrobiaceae bacterium (assembly GCA_963843365.1). Lineage (GTDB taxonomy): Bacteria > Actinomycetota > Acidimicrobiia > Acidimicrobiales > RAAP-2 > Bog-473. The sequence continues at coordinate 365,912 of CAWJKG010000003.1, forward strand.
AAGGAGCTACCTGCTGCGCGAAGAGCGATGCGAGGTGGCGGCATCGTTGCCGGAACCCTCGCGCTTGCCGCCGGACTAGAGATCCTCTCTTACCCCTCCTGGCGGGACTGGTGTCTCACCTGGGGTGCCTTGGAACAGGAGAAGACAAGGACCCTTCCCGGTGACGATCTACTGGACGACGCTGATCTGGTTTCAACCCGCGCCGTGTCGATCGATGCCCCGTGCAGTGGTATTTGGCCGTGGTTGGCCCAGATGGGATCAGGTCGGGGCGGTCTCTACACCTACGACTGGATCGAGAACCTCTTCGGCTTGCACATGCACAGCGCTGACGTGATCCTTCCGCAGTTCCAGGACATTGAGGTCGGTTACGCACAACGACTCGGCAAGAACGGGCCCGTTCTTCGCGTTGCGGTAGCGGACGAAGACGCTGCGCTCGTGCTTCGGTCGGACGATGGCAGCTGGGTCTGGGCCTTCTGTCTCATACCCGACGGGGATAGGACCCGCCTCGTCAGCCGAAACAGGATCTCCATACCCGCGACGTCCAAGCTGTCCCGGGCGCTCTACAAATACGTCATGGAGCCTGGGAGCCTGGTTATGGAGCGCAAGATGTTGCTGGGCATCAAACAGCGTGCTGAGCGGCAGACATTCGCTGGCCGGTTGGGACAGGCCGAGACCGGGTCGCTCGGAATGGGTCTCCCAGCACGCCTGAAGGTGGTACCACCATGCGCCTGAAGGTGGTACCACCATGCGCCTGAAGGTGGTATCACCATGCGGCGGTCCTCTTGCTGCGGAGTGGACCTGATCCCGCGCCGGATGCGCCGAGAGTCTCAGTCTCGAGCTGCAGCGCGACCGAACCGAATGCCACACCCATCGCCCAGCGTACGCATCGGGTGAGCGTCAAAGGATCACCCATCAAGCAGGTCGAATGCCGATGCCGATTTCCTACCCGAGCTGCGTCAGCACTCCCTCGAGCGAGGCCCGCCGGGTGCGCAACCCATCCCGGTAGGTGGGGTTGTCCGTGTCCGCGATCTCTGAGCTGAGGTCCCCGAGCACTTCTCTCAAGAGCTCACCCAGGTCCGCCACCTGCTCGTCGGTCAGTTCGATCTTCATCGCATGTCCCTCTCGTTGCAGTGGGTAGGAACCCACCGTGTTCCGTAACGGCAATTGATGCGCCTCGAGCTCCGGGTGCACAAGGGACTTACGTCACAACACCAGGTCTGCAACGGAGGACCTATGTCTCTATTCGTTCCCGTGGGCCCGAGACAGGCTGGAGTGGTGTACGAGGTGCGCTTCCACAATCGGGTGGGCAGGGCGCTGTGATCGCGGCTGACCTGCTCGTCGACCTTGCCGAAGGAGAGGTCGATGGGTTTCATTTTCGCCCGCCGTACGGTACTTCGTCACCAGATCGCGGGTCTCTCGTCCGATGAGTTCAGTGCTCCTTGAGTGTGGCGGATCACCCCGGGACCTGATCGAGCTTGGCGCCGATCATCCTTCGGAAGAGCCCGGATCACTCTGGTCAGCAGACCGATCGTCGTGATGGTCCTCGTCTCGGCCACACAACCAGAGGCCCAGAACACTGGGATGTCTGGGGCGAGACGCCGGGCGACGCTTGCCGTTCTGTGCGTCACCTTGTTGCTCATCAGCCTCGACACGACGATCCTCAATGTTGCCCTGCCGTCAATCGTCCGGGGTTTGCAGGCCACCTCAACGCAACTGCAATGGGTGGTGGACGCCTTCGCAGTCTTCTTTGCCGGGTTGCTGCTGACATTCGGAGCGCTTGGCGATCGACTCGGTCGGAAGTGGGTGTTCATGGCCGGACTCGTCGTCTTTGGCTGCGGGTCTGCCTGTGCGGCCTGGTCAGGCACTCCTGACCGGCTCACAGCAGCACGAGCGCTCATGGGACTGGGCGCAGCTGCCCTGATGCCCTCCACGTTGTCGATCCTCACGAACGTCTTCACCGGAGATCGAGATCGATCGAGGGCGATCGGAATATGGTCCGGAACGGCTGGCCTCGGGGTAGCCATCGGCCCAATGCTCGGCGGACTTCTCCTGGTCCACTTCTGGTGGGGTTCTGTATTTCTGATCAACGTTCCGATCGCCGCCATCGGCCTCGTTGCGACCGCCCTCTTCATCCCCAACTCGAAGAGTCCGCATCCGCGGCGAGCCGATCCGCTGGGTGCGGTTCTCTCCGTCATGGGGGTGAGCCTGTTGTTATGGGCGATCATCGAGGCACCGAGCCGCACATGGACCTCTCCGCTCATTGTCGGAGCGCTGGCTGCATCGGTCATCGTTCTCACCTGCTTCGTCCTGTGGGAACGAAATACCACACACCCGATGCTTCCGCTGGAGTTCTTCAAAAATCGTCGGTATAGCGCCGCCATCGCATCACTGGCGCTGCTCCTCTTTGCCCTCCTGGGCATGTTCTTTTTGCTCACCCAGTACCTGCAATTCGCGCTTGGCTTCAGCCCACTCAAGACCGGGTTGGCGATCGGCCCCATCGCGCTGATCGTCTTGGTCGCCGCGCCCACTTCCGTGGTCGTCGCTCGGCGCTTCGGCACCAAGCTGGTGGTCGGTGGCGGCCTTCTCCTGGTTGCGGGTGGACTCGGACTGCTCTCACGAACCACCGTCGACAGCACCTACGCCGCAGCCGTACCGTCGATCGCGCTCATCGGCCTCGGGGTGGGTCTCGGGCTCGCCCCATGCGTCGAGTCAATCATGGGATCTCTGCCGATAGCCGATGCGGGAGTGGGCTCCGCGACGAGTGACACCTCCATGCAGCTGGGCGGCGCACTGGGGGTGGCCGTCCTCGGCACAGCCCTCAACATGCGCTATCAGGAATTCATGACCCCGCTGCTGGCACATCAACACATCCCGCCGAACATCGAGAAGCTGATTCTCGGGTCACTCGGCGGCGCCCTGGCCGTCGCCACCCATGTTCCGGGAAAAGCCGGGATGGCACTGGCTGAAGCTGCACGACGAGGTTTTGTGTCAGGAATGGATCTCGGGCTGGTGGTCGCCACCATTGTCGTTGCCGCGGCCGGCATAGTCGTTCTGGCTGCACTCCCAAGTAGGGGTTCGCAGAATCCCTTGTCCGATGGGACCCCAGGTGCTGTCGCAGCGCGACCTCCCGATGACGGCGAAAGAGCATCGAGAGCTTCAGCGGCGCACACGGGAGGGTCGAAGCAATGAGGCAGGTACAAGGGTGTGCTCTGGAGATTCAAGCTGTGCCAGCGGTGTGCCACTACCCACGAACTTGTGAGACAAGCGGGGGGAACGCCGGAGTGGTCGAATGTCAGCCCGCCATCCACCTCCGGACACGAATGACCACCATCGGGACCTTCGTCCTACCCATGAAGGACATTCGGCCTCTCAACATTTCGTGATGTCGGGCGTAGCTTCAAAGCGATGAAGGCTTCGCCAGATGTCGACGCACTGCAGGCAAAGGGACAACGGTGACAATGTGGCAGCGTCGTCAGCGCGAAGCGCTTCGTCGTGCCTGCGCGGACCTGGTCCAAGACGCCGGAGCCTTTCTCGAAGGCGGCCTCGTTGAAGCTCTTGAGGCCCGTAAGGAAGCGGTGCCGGCCTGGGCTTGGACCAACCTTCTCGCCCACGGCTCCATTGAGCGGCTGCGTTGGGCCAGTCTCGAGCAGCGTCTGGGCAGCGACCAGAACCGCGAATGGCGGGAGGGCCGCTCCCATCTCGCCCATCTCGTGCTCCAGGCGGCCGGCCCGTTTGGCCCAATGGTGATGTTCCAGCAAGACGGGGCGTTGATTCCGCTTGAGCTGATGCTGGCCGCTCATCCGGAACCGGGCAGGTCCAGTCCCGGGGATTGGGTGGCCCAAGTCGAGGCCGCGCTCAAGCTTTACCGGGACACCCAGCGGGCCATGTATCCGGACCCGAACCGATTGAACGGTGAGTGGTCATGACTCCGGTCGACCGGAGAGGATCCCGACAGACATCCGTTGAAGCTCTGGACTCCTGATTTCGACAACAAGGAGGAAGACAATGGCGAAGACAATGACTCGTTGGGAGCCGTTCTCGTTGGAGCTGCCGGATCGGTGGAAGAGGTTCCTCGATCTCGTCCCTGACGGCGAGCAGTGGATGAAGGTCGAGGAAGTGCACGAGGCCGATTCTCTCGTGATACGGGCTGAACTGCCCGGCGTCGATCCCGAAAAGGATGTCGAGATCTCGGTGACTGATGGCATCTTGCACATCGAAGGCCGGCGTGAGGAGCGTAAGGAGGACAAGGATGGCGGGTATCGGTCCGAATTTCACTACGGCACCTTTTCCCGGGATCTGACGCTGCCGAAGGGGGTTGAGACCAAAGAGGTCAAGGCGTCCTACCGTGACGGCATCCTCGAGGTGCGGATCCCGTGGCCGGAGCAAACGCCAAAGGCCCCTGAGCGAGTCGCCATCACTCGATCCTGAAACCGATCGCCAGTGGATGCGCCCACGCGACATTTACGGGATGAAAACGAGGACACATCAACCGGACAGTCGGTCGCACCCGTTGTGGCCTGGACATCTGAAGAGAGCGGCCGACCAGGATCGAACTGGCATCATCAGCTTGGAAGGCTGAGGTTCTACCATTGAACTACGGCCGCGAATCGGGCGACAGTCTAAAGCCTCTACTCTCGACCCCGTGGAAACATTGTACGAGCGGGTCGGCGGGGAATCGTTCTTCGTGGACCTGGTCGACCGCTTTTATCTGGGAGTTGCCGGCGATCCCCTGCTGCGACCGTTGTATCCCGACGACCTGGCCGACTCCTCGCGCCACCTCGCACTGTTCCTGATGCAGTACTGGGGCGGTCCCTCGACCTACGGGGAGGAGCGGGGCCACCCCCGGCTCCGGATGCGCCATGCCCCCTTCGTCATCGGGCCGGCGGAGCGCGACGCCTGGTTGCGCCACATGCTGGTGGCCTTGGACGAGCTCGGGGCCGATGACCGGGTCGCACCCGGCGACGCGGCCGAGTTGCGAGACTACCTCCAGATGGCTGCCGGCTCCCTGGTCAACACCCCCTGAACGGGGCGCGTTCAGTCCTTGAAGTCGGGCCGCCGCCCCTCCTTGCGGGCCGCAACGGATTCCTCGAAGTTGCGCGTCGTGATACGGACGAAGAGCTGCGAGGTCCCTTCTGCGTCCATGTGGGACTGCAGGCTGCTGGCGTCAAGACTGTTCCAGAGTTGGCGCTTGGTCAGTTCGACCCCGGGGCGGCCCCATCCGTTGATCCTGTCGGCCAGCTCGAAGCACGCTGGCAGCAGCTCTTCGTTCGGCACCACTCGGGAGACCAGGCCGATCCGTTCCGCCTCGTCGGCCGGGACGTCCCGACCGGTGAGCATGATCTCGGCGGCCCTCGAGTGTCCGACGGACCGGGGGAGGAGGAAGCTCAACCCGAGCTCGGCCGCCGTCAGGCCGTTGTTGATGCCTGCGGCCCGGAAGTAGGCCTCCTCTGCCGCGATCCTGACGTCGGCGGCCAGGGCGAGGCAGAACCCGCCACCGATGGCCGCGCCGTTGACGGCGGCGATCACAGGCTGGTGCAGCCGGCGGATGGTCGAAATGACGTCGTCGAGGAGCTCCATGGACCGCAACGCGATGGTCGGGAGCGTCAACCCGTCCATGTTGGGCATGGTGCCGGGGTTCTCGTGGTCCGCCCCCGAGCAGAAGCCCCGGCCCGCACCGGTGATCACCACGATCCGCACGGTGTTGTCGGCGCCGATCTCGCGCAAAGCGTCCCGGAAGGGGATCATGACGTCGAACGCCATCGCGTTCATGCGCTCGGGCCGGTTGAGGGTGACGACGGCGACCTGCGGGTGGGGTCGGGTGATCTCGGTGAAGGACATCCGCGGCATCGTAGAGTGCGCCGGCCCACGCGGGAGGAGAGTGGCTATTCGGCCGGCCTCTTCGGCGCGGCGAGCGCGTGTGCGCTCGCCGCCGGGGACGTGGCCTCCTTGCGGGCGATCCAGCGCAGACGGGCGGCGCGGGCGTCCCAGTCGTACACCACGGCAGTTCCCGCGAAGTAGTCGTTCAACGCCCGTCGGTTGCGCTGGAAGACGATGCCGAGGAAACCGATCCCGAGGGTGATGAACAAGGTGAAGCCGAGTCCGATCGTGCGCAGCGTGGCCTGCCGCACGTTGATGGGGCCACCCTGCACGGTCACCACCTGCAGCCCGAGGATGGCCATGCCGAGCGTCTTGCCGCTCACCGCCCACTGGTAGGCGAAGTAGAGGAACTCCCAGACGCTCAACACGATGAACGCGACGAGCTGGTGGTTGCTCAATGCGAACCCGTGCCCGGTGATCAGCTTGAAGGCGGCATTGAGCAGCGCGACGCCGAGGGTGTACAGGCCCCACGATGCCCCCACGTCGGCGGCGAACGCAGCGAGGCGGCTCACGGCACCCGCGTAATTGCCCTGGCGCCCGACGGTGAGCGCAGCAGAGGGTACCGGGACGGTCGTCATGCCGTCGGCCCCGTCTTCGCCTCGACCAGGAGCGGCGGGCCCACCGGCCAGTCCTTGATCCTCTTGCCCCGTCCGACGAGGCGGTTGCCCCAGCGGAAGATGAAGTCGTCCAGCCCCACACCCTGGGCCCGTATCACGTCGAGGACCTCGGTCAGGATCCCCGTGGTCGAGCGGGCGATGATCGAGCCCAGCTCGGTCTGCTCCACCAGGGAGTCGATGTCGATCTGGTTGATGATCGCATTGATGTCGACCCGCTCAATGACCTCCTGGATGTCGACCCGGTCGATGATCTTCTGGATGTCGACCCGGTCGATGATCTTGTCCACATCGACCTGCTCGACGATCCTCTCGATATCGACCCGTTCCACGATCTTCTCGACGTCGACCTTGTCCAAAATGGCGTCGATGTTGATGGCGTCGACGATCAACGGCACGATGTGCTCGGCCAGGGATTGGGCCAGCTGCTCGACCCTGTTGCCGATCGGGTTGGGGCTCATGCGCCCCCCGGGTTCCGTGACATTTCAGTGATCTTCTCACTCCCGGCCGGTGCGAGCGCGACATCGATCGGGTACCGTCGAAGCCGTCGGGGCATGCAGAACGTGAGGAGGCAGCGTGGAGTTCGAGCGCTATGACGATGGGGTCCCTTCGTGGGTCGACCTGGGCAGCACCGATCTTGCGAAATCGAGGGAGTTCTACGGGGCGCTCTTCGGTTGGAATTGCCCCGAGGGACCACCCGAGGCAGGCGGCTACTCCGTGTGCGACCTGGGCGGGAAGACGGTGGCCGGTCTCGGCCCCAAAATGAATCCCGACATGCCGACGGTCTGGATGACCTACGTCAACGTCGACGACGCCGACGCCACGACGGCCAAGGCGGCCGCCAACGGCGGCACGGTGTTCGCCGGCCCGATGGACGTGATGGACGCGGGCCGGATGGCCGTGTTCGCCGACCCCATGGGTGCGGTCCTCGGGTTGTGGCAGCCCAACCAGCACACAGGGGCCCAGGTGGCCAACGAGCCGGGCACGTACTGCTGGAGCGAGCTGATGACGACCGACCTCAGTGCGTCGAAGGCCTTCTACAAGGCCGTGTTCGGCTGGGACGGTGAAGACCAGGGGCCTCCCGGTGGCCCGCCTGCCTACACCGAGTGGAAGCTGGCCGGACGATCGGTCGGCGGCATGATGTTGAAGCCGCCCGACATGCCGGCGGATGTGCCCCCCTACTGGGGTGTCTACTTCGCCGTCGCCGACACGGACGCCACCGTGGCCAAGGCCCAGGAGCTCGGGGCGAGCCTCTTCATGGGCCCGACGGACATTGAGCCCGGCCGGTTCGCCGTTCTCGCCGACAACGTCGGAGCGGTGTTCAGCGTGTTGCAGCTCAAGGGATAGCGGCGGATGGAGCGACGCCGCCTGGGTCGCACGGGCCACGAGAGCAGCGTCGCCGTACTCGGCGGCGCGGCATGCTGGGCTGCCTCAGTGGACGAGGCGGGGGACTGGTTGCGTCTGGCGCTCGCACACGGGGTGAACCACCTCGACATCGCCCCCCAGTACGGGGCAGCCGAGTCGGTGGTGGGACCGAACCTGGCCGCGCACCGCGAGGAGCTCTTCGTCGCGGGCAAGACGCTCCGGGCCAACCCCGAAGGAGTGACCGATCAGTTCGACGCCACGCGGCGCCTGCTTCATGCCGAGGTCCTGGACCTCTATCAGGCGCATGCGGTGACCTCGCTGGCCGAACTCGACCGGCGCTCGCCGGCCCTCGAGCGGATCCTCGCGCTCCGTGATGCCGGGCATACCCGGTTCGCCGGGATCACGGGCCACGACATGGAGGTGCCGCAGGCCCATCTGGAGGCATTGCGACGCTTCGACCTCGACACCGTGATGTTCCCGGTCTACCCCGCGCTGTGGGCGCGTCCCGAGTACCGGGAGCCGGCGGAGGAGCTCCTCGCGCTGTGTGCCGCACGGGACGTGGGGGTCATGGTGATCAAGGCGGCCACGCGCAGGCCGTGGGCGGACGGCAGGCCGCTGGCCGACGCCGTGGCCGGGAGTGACGCCACCGCGGCCCGCTGGGCCGACTCGTGGTACGAGCCGCAGGCCGGCGACGACGAGCTCGATCGGGGCATCCACTTCGCCCTGTCGACCCCCGGCGTGCACGCGTTCTGCACCCCGGGCGACATCGCCCTCCTGCCCCGCGTGTTGGCCTCGGCCGAGCGCTACCGGCCGCTGGGGGCGGAGGAGCGACAGGCGGCCGTCGACGCCATGGCGGCTGAGGACCTCATCTTCCCCATGCCGCGCTGAGCCGGACCGCTCACGCCGACCGCAGCGACTCCACCACCGGTCCGAAGGCATCGTCGTCGTCCGTCCCGGACGGAGGTGACACGACGATGCCCTGGCCCAGGCCCTCGAAGCGGTCGTGCAGCAGGCCCGGAAGCTCGGCGAACGTCCCGCAGGGAACCAGCGTGTCGAGCACCTCGTCGGAGAGGACGTCCGCCAGGTCGTCCCAGCGGTCGTGGCGGATGAGGTCGCGCAGGCTTGGTCCCACCTCGGTCCAGCCGTAGAGCTCGAGGGTGGGGGCGTAGGCGGGCGTCGAGTACAAGAAGGCCAGGAGCCGGCGCTGGCGTTCCCGTTCCACGTCCACGGCCGCCGCCGTGGCCCCGGTGATGACGGACGTCCCGATGACGACCTCGAACCCCGAAGCGGCCAGGTCCCGTCCGATGGACCGAGCCCCTTCGGCCAGGGCGGGAAGGCACGTCTCCCGCAGGTAGCGCGGGTTGGAGTTGGTCGGGTGGCTGACGAAGCCGTCGGCCACCCGACCGGCGAGCGCGCAGGCCTTGTGCTGGACGCCACCGAGGTAGATCTTCGGGGCACGGGTTTCCGCATCCGGGCCCGGGTTGAAATAGGGCTGCATGCGGGTCAGCCGGTAGTGGGGGCTCTGGTAGTCAGGCGCCGCCCCCGAGGCGAAGGAGGCAAAGGCCGCTCGGACCGCGCCGACGTAGTCGCCCAGCCGGCCGATGGGGTCGTCGCCGAAGGGCACTGCGTAGCGATCCTCGATGTTCTGGCGGATCTGTGTCCCCAGCCCGAGTTCGAAACGACCGCCGCTGAGCTTGGCCAGGTCCCAGGCGGCGTAGGCGAGAAGGGTGGGACTCCGGGCAAAGGCCAGGGTCACGCTCGTGCGGATGGTGATCCGCTCGGTGTGCTCTGCGACGAGCAGCGCCACCGCCGTGGAATCGTGCACGGTCTCGGCCACGTGGAGCCCGTCGTAGCCCAGTCGCTCCACCCGCTGAGCGTGGGCGACGGCATCGCGCAGACTCAGCCGCGGGTCCATCCCGGCGTACACCTTCACGAGGTGGCGCCGCCGAGCTCTGTGGTCTGTTGACGGCCCCGCGCGACGATCTTCTCGCGCTCGGTGGTGAGCCGCGACTGGTCGAAGCGCTCCGCCATCCAGTCCCGCGACCACCGGGCCTCGGCCTTGAACGCCTCGGGCCCGCTGAGCGCGCCGATCCTGTCGTAGCCGTGCCGGAGCTCGGTGAGGTACTCCGACGGGATGGACGCGACGGTTGCGGCCACTTCGCGCGCCCGCGGCAGCAACGCCTCGTGGGGAACGACCTCGACCACGAGGCCCCAGTCCCGGGCCGTCTCCGCGTCGATGTAGTCGCCCGTCAGGCTCATGCGGCGGGCGCGATCGAGGCCGACGAGCTGGGGCAGTCGGATGGTCATGCCACCCCCCGGCATCACCCCAACCCGCGCGTGCGTGTCCGCGAAGCGGGCTCGCTCCGAGGCGATCAGGAAATCGCAGCACATGGCCAGCTCCAGCCCTCCCGTCACGGTCGGCCCGTTGATGGCCCCGATCACAGGCGTGTCGTGAGGCGGCATCATGCCCGACCGCTGCGCCGGCCCTCGCTGTCGCTCCTTCTGCACCTCGCGCAGCTCCGTGGCCAGTGACTTGAGGTCCATCCCGGCACAGAAGGCGGGATCGGCACCCGTGAGGACGATGCAGCCGACGTCCTCTCGTACGTCGAGACCCGTGACCGCTTCGTCGAGTTGTGCGTGCAGCTCGGCTGATATGGCGTTGCGCGACTCCGGACGATTGAGGGTGACCGTGGCCACCCGGTCCTCCACCTCGACGAGCACCAGCATCAGCGTCTCCTCCCCACGTCTCGCACTGTCATGATCGGTCTTCGGGCGGCCCGGGCACCAATCCCTCGAACGTCACCGCGTGGCAGAGGCCCGTTCGCCACGTCAGCCTGGAGTGTTCCATTCCGAGTGGAGCAATGCGAAGCACTCGCAGTCGTGTTGCGCACCGTCGATGCGTTCCCACCCTCGGAGGGTCGCCTCGCGGCTGAACCCGGCCGCGGTGGCGGTGCGGGCCGAGGCGACGTTCCACGGCTCGACGAAGAGGTGGAGGCGGGGGATGGCCAGCGTGCCGAAGGCGAACTCGACCACGCCCCGGAGGGCGCAGGCGGCCAGGCCATCGCCGCGGGCGCCGGCGACGAGCCAGTAGCCGATGGAGGCGCGGCCGCTCTCGATCTCCTGGAGCCAGAGCCCGATCGACCCGAGCCCAACCGTCGGAGCGCCCTCGTTCGCGATCACGAAGGAGTAGCCGTCGCCCTCCGCGCTGCGGGCATGTTGCCGTGCGATGAAGGCGTGGCCGGCCTCGTCGGTGAAGGTGCGCGGTACCGACGAGATGGAGGGGATGAGCGGGTCGCCGGCTGCCTGACGCACCATCTCCAGATCCGAGAAGGCGTAGGGACGGAGGACCACGGGTGGCGACGTCAGACGCGGGACCTGCAGTGGTGGCGCGAAGGTTCCCGGCTCGAACGGACTCATTGCAGGGTGAAGTACCCGGGAACGAGGTGATGCGGCGTGTCGAGATATCCCTTGGCCTCGGGGAGACCGCCGAAACGGCCGTGGCTCCAGCGGACCTCGATATGGCCCGCAACGGAGCGCACCTCGTGTGAGACCCGGTCGCGGACGACAGCCTCCCACCCGACGCGGGGTTGGCCACCTGCTTGGCTCTCCATTGTCATGGTGACCATCTGGAACTGCTGGCGCCAGTCCCAGGATGTCGCGACACGGAGCCGGAGCGAGCGGTCGGCCGAGGAGCCCAGTACGAAGTAGGGCGCGCTCCCGATGCGGAGGAGGCGCCAGAGCAAGGTTTCAGCACTGCCTCCTCGCTCGTCCATGGCTGATTCCCAGCGGTGCGTGGATTCCCGCGCCACTGCGCCCGACAGCGCGGAGTAGAGCTCCTTGGCACCCGGAGGCCAGCCGGCGCGGAGCCAGTTGCCCAGCGCCTCCCGCTGAGCCACGGTGAGGTCGATGGCGCGGAGCGGCAGATCATGGAGGGCGGGCGGCACCACATGGCCTCGGGTGATCTCGGCAGGATCCTCCCCTTCGGGATTGTCGGCGAGGCCCGGCAGCGCAACGGCTGAAGGCGGGAGGCCCGGTCGGGGAGCCGGAGCGGCAGTAGAGCGGCGTGTCGGCGTGTCGGCCTGGGGAATAGCGACGCGGACGGACCGGTAGAGCGCTTCGTACTCGGCCGGGGCCACTTCGGCGTACCAGTCACCTCCGCTTGGCCGTATCTCACGGGCGCTGCGGCCAGAGCCCCCGAAGAGCAACGAGTCGAAGACACTGGTCGGGGAGACATTGAAGAGGATCTTGGAGAGGTACTTGCAACTGACCAGGTACACGTGATCGACCCTCAGATCGATGGGCGCCACCTCGTCACCCGGGGCACGCCCAGTTCCCTTCCACTCGACCACCTGCGGCAGACGTCCTCGTAGTCCGTCACCGGCCCTGAGGAAGACCTGGCCGTTGGCCCAGGCCGCATGGAACTCGGCGTCGTAAGCTCCGCCGGCCCGCAATCGTTGCAGGCGTTCCCACATCTCCGGCGACATGCTGCGCATGACGGGAGTATGCGACTGCAAAGCTTCGTCGATGCCGGACAGCCCCAACATGCCCAGCCCGGTGCCGAGCTCGGTCACCGTGGTCCGGTCGCTGGGCATGGAGGCATCCTGCCACCAGCGGCTTGGTGCGATCCCAACGGGGCCGTCCCGCGAGCGATGCCTCGTCAGCCTGCGATGACGTCATCGCTGGTCGGGCCACGTCCTGCCCACAGATGGCGTGGCCGGCAGCCCCCGGCGCGCCGTCCTGGGGACGGACGGCATCGTGACCCATACGTCCGTCCTCAGGCTCGCGCCGCTCCTTCAGAATCGGCCACGCACCCGAAGCGAAGCTAGTTACGGAACCCGGACATGTTCTTGTAGACGTACAGGTTTGCGTTCAACCCGTAGATCGAGCGACTCGCCACTATCCCCAGGACCATCGGGGTGGGGCGGGGATAGACGTGCACAACGTGGGCAATCAAGGTGTAGTTCTGGTTGAACCATCGAATGGTGGCGTCTCCCCAGGGAAAGTAGTCACTGAAAGGGGTGCCGAGGACGACGTAGTCGGCACTCTGCAAAGAGGAAAACCACCGTTCGGCAAATGCCACGGAGTAGGGGGGTGGCGCGAGGTGGGCATGCCGCCGTTGTCCTCAGAGAGGTAGGTCCCGAACGGGTCGATCTCTGCCGGGCAACCCCGGCGGACGGGCGTGAACCGGTTCGCAACCAGAAGCTCCGCCGGGATATCCGAGAGGACGCATGCTCCGGCTGGAATGGTCGACGAGAGCGTGGCGCTGGGATCGGAGTAGAGCACCAGGTATGCCTCCGCATATGTGACCTCTTGCTGAATGAGAAGCCCCACGACCCCGAGCGCAGCGACGGTGGCCAGCACCGGCGCCACCCGCGGAGAACGGCCCCGTCTTGCGTGTTTGGTGCCGCTTCCTACCGCGAGCAACGCGCCGCGCCCGGCCCAGACTCAATCCGGCGAGCATGGCAACGAACGCAGCCGGAAAATAGGAATAGAACTCGTAGAGGGCGGGGTCCTCCATCATTCCCACGAAAGTGACGATTGCGGCGACCAGCGCGAACCACTCCAATCGCGTGATGTCGCGGCGTCCGACGACGTAGACGAACACGACGACCAATCCGAACAACGACCACAGTGCGATCGCCAGCCCGGTCCGAGGACCGATCAGCGGCAGCCTTCCGACCCCACTGAGCACGAGCAGGCGCGTCTGGAGCGTGACGGCAGCGGCAACGTTTCCGTTCCGGCTGAGTTGGTCGACGATCACATCGTGCACGAACGCGCGTGGGGCGACGAGAAAGAAAGGCAGGCCCGGAACGACTGCTCCCGCAGCGATCCCCACAGCGAGAGGAAGTCCGCGGGACCGCCATTTCGGCAGGCAGACGAGGGCGAGAGCGATGATCGGGAGCACTGCCCAGACCTTGATCTCCACTGCGAACCCGAAGGCCAGGCCGCCGAGGAGGACACGTCGCCAGGAGGCGAGCTCGCCGCCGTCGAAGAGCAAGAGCGTCCCGAGAAGGCAGAAGAGAACGAGGAAGGGCTCGAGTTCGACGGTGCGCTGGACTGCGACAGAGAGCGGCCACAGAGCGAGTGCGAACGATGCCGTCGCGGTGGCGACGCGCCCGAAAGGGCGCACGATCAGTCCCGCCAGTACGGCGTTCAGTGCCATGATCAGCACTGTGATGCAGCGCGCCACCTCGAGTGTGTGCTGGGAGCCCATGACATTGCCGAGCAGCGCGATTGGCGAAAAGAGCAGAATGAAGCCGGGTGGGTGCACCAGAACGAAGTCCCGGTAGGGGAGTACGCCGTGGGCGAGGCGGATGGCGGCACCGACGTAGACACCCTCGTCGTACCCCTCGTCCCAGCCCGAGACGCCCGCCAACACATGGGGCAGGCTCAGTTGGTAGGCGCCCAATCCCAGGCTCACCAAGCCGGCGGCCAGGGCAAGCATGGTCGCAGTGACCCTTCGAGGGAACCGCACCATCAATTGTCGGGCTGTCATCGAGCCGCTTTAGCTCAGCCGTCGGAGGGATCGGGGTGCAAATGCCTTCGTCTCCGGGCGAGGAAGATTCATTGAGCAACTCTGCGAGACCGATTGGTCCGTCAATGGCGCCCCCGGAGGATGGAAGGCTGTCGTAGGAGTCCAGCAGCAAGCTACCGGTTCTCCGCCGAGAACCTCGGGATCGTGCCGCGCTACCCGGCGAAGAGGGGCGTGAGTTGGAGCTCAAGCGGCCCCACCGCCGCTTCGGCGGCGACATGCAACTCGGTGCTCTCGTAGACGTCGACCGCAGTGCCCGTACGAGCGATGAACGCGAATACGGCGTCACCCCATCGCTCTTCGCGCAGGGCCTGGCGCAAGGCGGCGCGCTCGCCCGGCGGGAGGTCGCGCCCTGGTGTCTTGGCCACCAGCTGGCACGCCAGTACCCAGTTCAACGTGTCGAGGTCCTGGGCGACGAACACGCGAGGGGGATCGTCGCGTACAACCGCGCAGGCCACGACAGTGCCCACGGTTAGCGAGTGCCCACGGTTAGCGAGTGCCCACGGTTAGCGAGTGCCCACGGTCAGACGGCGCCGGGCGCCACGTCGGTGGCCGACCAGAAGCCGACCCGTGGAGAGCCGGAGCGTCCGCGGGCGTAGACCTTCAGCCGAGCCCGGGCGTCGGCCGACAAGAGGTCCACGGCGTCGAAGATTCCTCCTGGACCCGGCGCCCGCAGGGCGCGGTCCGCTTCGGTGCCCGGTCTCGGCAACTGGGTGGTGAGCACAACGAAGGGCGCACGCCCACCTGCGGCAAGCACGTGCGCGCGGCCGAGGGCCCGCCAGACCGTCTCCGAGCGGGCCATGCCGCCTCGGTAGGCGGAGTTCGGCCCGGCGACGTCGAAGTACCAGGTACGGCCATGTTCATCCGTCCCGGTGAAGTCGACGGCGAGGCCGAGCCCACGCAGGCGGCGGTTGGGCCGGACGTCGGTGAACCCGGCTCCCTCGAGCGCGCCACGGGCCACCATGGAGGCCGAGGCACCGTCACTGGCGGCGCGCCCGCTGTCCGCCAGGGTCTCGTCTGCCAGGCGGGCGCGGGAGAGCTCGACGTAGGAAGGATCGAGGTCGTAGCCCACGGCATCGCGTCCACACCGCAAGGCCGCCACGAGGGTCGAGCCGGATCCGGCAAAAGGATCGACCACGAGGTCGCCGCGGTAGGTGTAGAGCTCCATGAGCCGTTGCGGGAGCTCGATCGGGAAGGGGGCGGGGTGCCGCACGCGCACCGCGCTCTCGGGCGGGATGTCCCAGACATCGAGGGTGAGCGCCATGAAGTCGTCGGCCCCCACGCTGCTCTCGTGGGGGAGGCCCTCGCGTCGGCGGTCCTTGGGGCTGCGCGCTCGACCGAACCGTCCCTTGCTGGCCACGATGACCCGTTCGGTTACGTCGCGCAGCACCGGGTTGGCCGCCGAGCGAAAAGAGCCCCAGGCGCAAGAGCCGCTGGCCCCCTCGCCCTTCTGCCAGACGATCTCGCCCCGGGGGAGGAGGTGCAGATCGTCCTGCAGGATGGTCATGACATCGGCGGCCAGGCTGCGGTAGGGCTTACGCCCGAGGTTGGCCACGTTGACCGCCATGCGGCCGCCCGGCTCGAGTACGCGCTTGCACTCCGAGAAGACGTCGCGCAGAAGTGATAGGTACTCGATGTAGGAGCCGGGCACGCCCTCGCGGTCGAGCTCCTCCTCGTACTGCTTGCCGGCGAAGTAGGGGGGTGAGGTGACGACCAGCGCCACCGAGTCGTCGGCCAGGGCCTCCATACGACGAGCGTCGCCGAGAAGGCAGGAGACACCGGGCTCATGCGGGTTCACCTGCTCGTCGGCGCTCAGCTCGGGCGCTTCGAAGCGGGCGTAGAAGGCGTCTGCCACGTGTGACTCGCGGCGTCCGACGCCGAAGTTGGAGGTCGCGGTGCGACGACGAGGCGACATGAGAGGTCGGCTCGAACCCTACCGGCCGGCCCGCGACGGGGCCGGGATCACAAAGAGGCGGTGGAGCATGGGTGACACCCTATGGATCTCCTGTGACAGGCGCCTCTCGGCTACATCTCGTAGACGACGAACGAGGTGGGGCGACCCACCTGGTCGTAGAGGGAGCGGGCCCGGCCGTTGTACTGCTGGGTGTGCCAGTAGAGGGTGTCGGCTCCCCGTTCCGTGCCGGCGGCCTTGACCGCCTGGAGCAGGGCGCGGCCCACGTCCTCCCCCCGGGCCCTTGGGTCCACGTACAGGTCCTCCAGGTAGCACTTGGGCTGCCGGGACCAGGTCGTGGCATGCACGACGCAGTTGGCCATCCCGATGGCCTGCCCGGCGTCGTCCAGGGCCAGCAGGCCGAACATGCCCTCGTCGCCGGCGCACAGGCGCCCGAAGGTGCCCTGGGTGGTCAGGTCGTCCAGCTGGGCCCGGTAGAAGTCCAGATAGCCGGCCCACAGGGGGGCCCAGCCGTCCCAGTCGTCGTTGCGCAGCGCGCGGATCGTTGCCATGCCCGCAGCCTTGCATCGAGCGGTGCCCCCCGCCGGACCGCCAGCCGGGGCCCCGGGCTACCCGGGCGTGGGGCGCCGCCGGCCCAGGCGGCCGGAACCACCCCGCCGCCCCGGACGACCCGGGCGACCCGGACGACCCGGTCCGTCGAACTTCTCGCGCACCTGGGCCCGCCGGGCCTGGATCTCGCGGTGGGTGAGGCCCTCGGTCGACTCGTCCAGCCCGAAGCCCGCCTTGATCCCCGTCATGTCCGGGGCCCAGTCCTCGGCCTGCTCGAGCCCGAGCTGGGCCACGATGCGCTCCCCGTGCTTGGCCGCGAAGAGGAGCGCGATGGCCTCGATCTCGGCGAACAGGTCCAGGTCCGGGGCGAGCGTGGCGATGGCGCCGTCGAGGAACATCAGGTTCTTGACGAAGAGCATGAGCTCCTTGGGAAGCCGGGCCCCGATCCCGAGCAGCGTCTTGATGGAGTGCTGCATCTCGGCCACCAGCTCGTCGGCGGTGAGGGCGGTGGGGTCGATCGCCGGCCGTTCCAGCCCGAGCACGTCGATGACGTGCTCCACGTCGAGCTCGGCCGGGAACGCGCCGAGGTCGCGCAGGGCGGCGACCTGGGTCGGGATGTCGGCGTTGGAGGCGCCGACCACGAGGGCCAGCAAAGCGAGGCGCTTGGCCTCGTCCAGGCGGCCCGTGATGCCGAAGTCGAGCAGCGCCGTCTTGCCCGACGGGAGGACGAAGAGGTTCCCGCCGTGCAGGTCGCCGTGGAAGATGCCGTAGAAGAGCGCGCCCTCCAAGAAGCCGATCATGCCGGCCCGGACGACGGCCTCGGTGTCGATGCCGGCGGCCCGCATTCCCTCCACGTCGCCGAAGTGGAAGCCGTCGAGCCGTTCCATCACGAGCATGCGCCGGGTCACCAGGGTCGGGTGGGGCCGGGGCACGACGAAGGCGCGCTGGTCGAGTGCGGCGAAGGTGGCGGCGACATCGAGCATGCTCTCGGCCTCCAGCCGGAAGTCGAGCTCCTCCACGATCGTCTCGGCGAACAGGTCCACCAGCGCGGGCGGGTTGGCCAGCGCGGCGACGGGGATCCGGCCCACCAGCAGCGGCGCCAGCCAGGCCATGACGGCGAGGTCCTGGCGCACCCGGCCCGACACCGTCGGGCGCTGCACCTTCACCACGACCGGTGTGCCGTCGCACAGCGTGGCGGCGTGCACCTGGGCGATGGAGGCGGCGGCCAGCGGCGTGCGCGCCACCGAGGCGAAGGCGGTGGAGAGCGGGCCGCCCAGCTCTTCGGTCAGGACCCGCTCCACCACCGGCCACGGCTCGGGCGTCACCTGGTCGCGGCACCACTTGAACTCGGCCACCAGCTCCGGCGGGAACACGCCGTCCCCCGAGGCGACGATCTGGCCCAGCTTGATGTACGTCGGGCCCAGCCGTTCGGCCGCCACCCGCAACCGCCGCGAGATGCCGGCGATCGACTCGGAGCCTCCACGGCGGCGCTCCCCGACGTACCAGAGCGCCGAGCGCGGGGCCCAGGGCGCGCAGCGTGGTCCCGAGGCGGCGCGCCGGAGGCAGCGAGCGCCGGGCGGTCAGCCGGGGGAGCGAGGCGTGCAGGCGGCCGCGCACGCCGGCCAGGCCGCGTCGCCAGTCCAGCGCATCGGGCTCAATGGTCCATGGGCCGGACTCGCTGAACGTGCCGAAGGCGGTATCAGGGGAAGCGGGGGAGGGCGCCGACCCGGGAGGGGCCGCCGCCGGTTCAGTCGCCACGGATCGAGCCTATGGGTGCGGGGGCGGCGTCCAGGTCTAGGGCTGTACGAGGCCGGACTGGAAAGCGAAGACCACCGCCTGCACGCGGTCGCGCAGGCCGAGCTTGGCGAGCAGACGGCCGACGTGCGACTTGACCGTGGCCTCGGAGACGTAGAGCCGGTCGGCGATCTCGGCGTTGGAGAGGCCGTCGGCCACGGCGAGCAGGACCTCGCGCTCGCGCTCGGTCAGGCTGGCCAGCCCCGGATCCTCGGCGACCCCTTCGGCGCCGGGCCCGGCGTCGTCGCCGGCGAGGTCGGGCAGGGTGTGGGCGTACTCCTCGAGGAGCCGCCGG
This sequence comes from uncultured Acidimicrobiaceae bacterium, assembly GCA_963843365.1. Lineage (GTDB taxonomy): Bacteria > Actinomycetota > Acidimicrobiia > Acidimicrobiales > RAAP-2 > Bog-473. The sequence goes on from CAWJKG010000003.1 coordinate 384,850, forward strand.
GTGATGCGGGGCGACACCACGGCGTCCCCCCGGGCCACGGTCCGGATGGCCCCCACGAGCTCCGCCGGCGGGACGTCCTTGAGGAGGAATCCGCTGGCGCCCGCCCGCAACGCACTGAAGGCGTACTCGTCGAGGTCGAAGGTGGTCAGGATCAGCACGCGGGTGTCGTCGCCGGCGGCCGAGCCGGTGATGGCCCGGGTGGCCTCTATGCCGTCGAGGACCGGCATGCGCACGTCCATGAGGACCACGTCAGGGCGGTACAGCTCGACGAGGCGCACGGCGTCGGCACCGTCGGGCGCCTCCCCGACGATCTCCATGTCCTCTTCGGCCTCGAGGATCATGCGGAAGCCCTTGCGCAGGAGGGCCTGATCGTCCGCCAGCACGACGCGGACGGTCATGCCGGCGCAGGAGCCTTGCAGTCGCGCAGCGTCGTCGCGACCTCCCACCCGCCCGTCGGGCGGGGCCCGGCGCGCAGCGTCCCCCCGAAGCCGGCGGTGCGCTCCGCCATGCCGGCCAGGCCGTGGCCGCCACCCGCCGTCGGCGAGCCGGGCGCCGGCACCGCCACCCGTGTCCGGCCGTCGTCGCACACGCGCACGGCGACGTCGGGGTCGGCGAAGCGCAGCTCCACCTCCACTGCGGTCGCCCCTTCGGCGTGCTTCAGCGCGTTGGTCAACCCCTCCTGCACCACGCGGTAGACGGTCAGTCCCGCCGCCTCGGACAGCTCGAAGGGCGCGCCCACGCGGCGGACCGAGACGTCCAGGCCGGTGCCGCGCACCCGTTCGGCCAGCGCGTCGATCTCCCGCAGGCCCGGCTGGGGCGCCAGCGCGGGCCGGGCGGGACCGCCCGCCGGGGCAGGGCCGGCGGGACCGCCGGGCGCGGGCTCGTCCCGGAGCACGCCGAGCATCCGCCGCATGTCGGTCAGCGCCTGGCGGCCGGTGCTCGAGACCTCGTGGACGGCTTCCGCCGCCCGGGCCGGGTCGGACGCCTGAGCCAGGGAGGCGGCGTCGGCCAGTGTGACCATCACCTGGATGTTGTGCGAGACGACGTCGTGCATCTCCACGCGCGATCCGGGCCCGCTCGGTCACGGCCGCCAGCGTCGCCTGCTGGTCGCGCTCGAGCTCAAGGCGCGCCGCCCGCTCGGCCAGCCAGTCCAGCTGGCTGCGCAGGGCCCGCACCACGACGCCCGCCAGCAGCGCCGTGAAGACGAGACCGGTCAGGAAGACGAAGGACTGGACGTTGTTACCGGTCGGCTCCCAGCGCACCGTGGCCATCACCACGCCGGCCTCGAGGACCGCCGCGGCCACGGCCACGAGCCACCACTCCGACTCGAGCGCCACGGTGTAGAGCGCGACCAGCAGCGCCAGGTCGGCCCACCCGGGGACGGCCACGAGCCACTGCACGAAGGCGACGGCGGCGAGGACCAGGAAGACCGTCATGGGGGCCCGGCGCCGGAAGGCAAGCGGCAGGGTGAGGGCGGCGACGAACCACAGGCTCGGGCGCGACGCCGTCTGATCGAAGACCCAGCCCGAGAAGAGGACGAACAGCGCCAGCGCCAGCGCCAGGTCGACCAGGGTGGCATGGCGGCGGTCGAAGGCGCGCAGCCACTGCCACAGGCGCCAGGAGCCGTCGGCGTGGTCGGCGCCCAGGGCATCTGTCGTCGCGACCTCGTGCACGCCCCGGGGCCGGAGCCACTCGGGGTACAGGTGACGTGAGCTGGGAGCCATCGGATCCTTCGTTCCCGCGCGGGACGACCATGGTAGTGCCGCCTGAACAGGGCCTCCGTTCGGGATCCACCCCGGTCTCACCTCTCCAGCCTCCCTGGTGGGGGCCGGACCGGTGCTCATCCCCAGGAATGAAACCCGGAGGGGCGGATCATTCCTGGGGACGATTCCGAACGGGCCGGAGCGGACTTACCGTCACAGTGCGAAGCCGACGGGCGACGCGAGGCAGCGGGTGTGGTCCGCCCCGAGCACACAGCGCACCTCGTGTCGCTCGTGGGACGCGGCGCCCCGCGGGCTCGGGTGGAGGGTTCAGCCGCCGGCGCGGGCGGCCGCCTCACGGCAGGGTTCGAGATCGTCGAAGGCGCGGGCGACGTCGTCGGGCGTAAAGGCGAAGAAGAGCGCCGCCACCGCATCGGCACCCGCCTCGGCGTAGCCCTCGACCCATTCGGGCGTGAGCTGGTTGAAATACGGGCAGACCGTGATGCGCACCTCGGCCCGGCTGCGCCCGACCTTGTCGAGTTCCTCGTCCAGGGCGGCCAGGCCCACCGCCAGCTCCTCGGGAGAGCGGTTGAAGGTGTGCCAGCCCTGCCCGTAGCGGGCCACCCGGCGCAGGGCGGCCGGCGTCTCGCCGCCGACGTGGACGGGTGGCGGCTGCTGCACGGGCTTGGGGTACATCTGGCAGGCGGGAAGGTCGTAGACCTCGCCGTGGAAGGAAGACGTGTCGTCCACCCAGAGCGTGCGCAGCACCTCGAGGTACTCGTCGGTCCGCCGGCCCCGTTGCGGCCAGGGCACGTTGAGGACGTCGAACTCCTCCTTGAGCCAGCCCACACCGATGCCCAGGTCCACCCGTCCGCCCGAGAGCCAGTCGAGCGTGCTGACCTCCTTGGCGGTGTAGACGGGGTTGCGCTGGGGGAGGAGCAGCATGGCGGTCCCCAGGCGCACCGTGGACGTGCGCGCCGCCAGGTAGGTCAGCGTCACCATCGGCTCGAGCAACCCGGTGCCGGGCGGGGCGGGGATCTTGCCGTCCTCCGCGTACGGGTAGCTGCTGTCGTAGTCCTCGAAGAGCACGACGTGCTCGCCCACCCAGATGGTCCCGACGCCGCGCTCTTCGGCCCCCGTCGCGACGGCGTCGAGGAGCGCGGCGGAGGTCATGGGACTCGCGGTCGGCATCCACAGGTCGAATTGCACGGTCAGGCCCCCAGTCCTCGGCACACGAACAGACACATCTCGTCGGCCGCCTGTGCGGCCGAGATGGGCTCGGGCTCACCGGCACGGACCGAGAGGGCACCGTAGATCTGCTGGCCCATCAGCACGACGGCCCGGTCAGGGTCCACGTCCGCCCGGAAGTCGCCGCTGGCGATGCCGGCGACGACCAGGTCCTCGAGCACGCGGATCATGTCGAGCCCGATCATCATCAGCGCCCCGCCCACCGCCTCCGACCCGGCGGCGGTGGTCGTCGACTGCGTGGCCATGGCGAGTCGGAAGAAGGCGGGACTCTCGTCGACGCGTTCGAGGGCGCCGAGGATCAGGCGACGCAACCGCGCCACGGGCGGGGCCCCGTCGTCGGCCACCAGGGCGATGGTGTCCTGCAGGCGGTCGTACATGGACTGGACGCAGGCGCGCAGGAGCTCGTCCCGGTTGGCGAAGTAGACGTAGACGGTCGAGCGGGCGACGCCGGCTTCCGCCGCGATCTCGTCCATCGACACGTCCGTGGTGCCCCGCTCGCCGAAGAGGCGGCGCGCCGTGTCGACGAGCTGGTCGCGCCGGAAGTCGCGGATGACATCCTTGAGCGCATCGGGGGCGCGCCGGGCCACTGCTCGCTCCGCCTCCTTGGGCGCGCGGCTCAGGCGCCGATGCGCGCGGCCGGGGTGAAGGCCACGGGGATGTGCTTGACGCCGTTGATGAACTGGGACTGGAGGCGCTGCACGTCGCCGTCCTGGCGGATGTCGGGCATCCGGTCCAACAAGTGTTCGTACATGACTCGGATCTCCATGCGGGCGAGGTTGGTCCCGAGGCAGAAATGGGGGCCGCCCCCGCCGAAAGCCATGTGCGGGTTGGGGTCCCGTCCGACGTCGAACACGTCGGGATCCGCGAACACGTCCTCGTCCCGGTTGGCCGAGGCGTGGAAGAACAGGACCTTGTCGCCGGCGGCGATCTTCGTCCCGCTGAGCTCGGCGTCCACCATGGCGGTGCGGCGGAAGTTCATGACCGGGCTGACGTAGCGCAGCATTTCGTCGACGGCGGTGGGCAGCAGGCTGCGGTCGGCCAGGAGGCGCTGCCACTGCTCGGGGTTCTGGAAGAAGGCGTGCAGGCCGCCGGACATGAGGTTGCGGGTCGTCTCGTTGCCGGCGACGGTGAGCATGAGGAAGAACAGCTCGAGCTCCATGTCGCTGAGGCGTTCCCCCTCGACCTCGACGGTGGTGAGCGCGCTCATGAGGTCTTCGTGAGGGTTGATGCGCTTCTGGGCGAACAGCTCGGCGGCGTAGGCGTAGAGCTCCATGGCCGAGGTCAGGGCCAGCTCGGCCTGGTCCTGGTACTCGGGGTCCTCGTTGCCCACCATGCGATTGGACCACTCGAACATGCGGTGGCGGTCCTCCTGAGGCACCCCGAGGAGCTCGGCGATGACCTGCAGGGGGAGCTCGGCGGAGATCTGGGTCACGAAGTCGGCCTGACCCTGCTCGATCACCTCGTCGATGATGGCATCGGTGGCGCGGTGGATGCTCTCCTCGAGGTCGCGCACCATGCGGGGGGTGAATCCCTTGTTGACCAGTCGCCGGTAGCGGGTGTGCAGCGGGGGGTCCATGTTGAGCATCATGAGGCTCTGCTGGGCGATCTCGTCGGGCTCGAGCTCGAAGGGCATGGTGCCCTTGGCGGCGGAGCTGAAGCGCTCCCAGTCCCGGTTGACGGTGATGCAGTCGTCGTAGCGGGTCACGGCCCAGAATCCCGGACCGCCGGCCTCCTCCTGCCAGTGCACGGGATCGTGCCGCCGGAGGTGGGCGAAGTAGGCGTGGGGGACGCCGGCCACGTAGGACCGGGAATCCGAGAGGTCGACAGGGGCCACATCGGCCAGGGTGCTCATGGTTGGACAGCTCCTCTGAACAATCGGACATGCTGTCCGATACCTCGGATGGTACGTACAAGGCGCTCCGCTGTCAACGTTCGCTCGGGGCGCCGCTCCGACCCTCAAGGAGAGGTCGAGGCCCGACGGGACGAAAACGGCCGTGCTCGCCAGCGTGACGTGCGCCGGCCGGCCTAGGAGGGCGGAGGATCGGCCGGGGTCGGCGGCACGACGGCGACCGACTTCGTCGGGTCGTCGGGGTCGAGGATCACGCGTATCCGGCTGTCGGCGTCAGGCGGCTCCCCCGGCACTTCGGCGACGATCACCACTTCCTGAGCGGGAGGAGCGAAGACGGCCTGGAGGCCCCGGGCGATGCCGGTGCCCACGGCGCCGATGGCCGACTCCTTTGCCCAGCGGTGGAAGCCGTCGAACTCCTCGAGGACACCGTCGTTGCGCTCGGGCTGTGTCTCCGGAACCGACTCATCGCCATCGATTTCCACCATGCTCATCCTCGCAGGAATGGCGCCGGCACGGACGATCTCGTTCTCGGACATTGACAGGAAGCCACCGGCGAGTAGGCAGGCCAAGAGTCTCGATCTCGGTGCATGGATGGGACCGGGTGGACGAAGCGGGTCATCGGCGCCACCAGCCCGGCCGACACGGACGGATGGCGCTCGCAGGCTGTCACAGTCGAGGCCGGAGGATGGAGGCGGGCTTGTCCAGTGGCACGCAGCTGGCCGCTTCGGCGTCGGGTGGCAGTTCTGAGGCCCCGAGACGATGGAAACGATGGTGGAACAACAACGCAGCGAGAGTGAGCCCTGGGAGAGCCGAAAGGGAGGTCCTCGCGGACCTCCCTTTCAAGCCTTACTCCTTTAGGCAGAAGCGTGACCCCTACGGCTTTAGGCAGAAGCGTGACCCCTACGGCCCGATGCTCCAGCTGACGCCCGAGATACTTGAGCTGGTAGAGGAGCCCTGTGTGACTGCGACATCGACAGTTGCACCCGGTGTGATGCCGAAGGCCGAGATCGCCTCGCTCACCGTTCCTCCACCCGTGGTGTTTTCCGTCATCGCCGTTCCGACGTTGCCACCGTTCACCCGCAGCTGGATCGTCGCCGAGCGACCGCTGGCGAAGTAGGAACCCGCAAGGCTCACGTAGATGTGGCCGGACGTCATCGTCGTGTCGACGATCTGCGGGATACCGGCTTCGGTCGTGCTGTTGGCTCCGATGCCGACGTACTGAGCTGATTGGTTGAAGGTAGTCAGTCCTCCGCCGCTGTTGCCGTACATGAAGTTCGGGCCGGTAGCACCCTGAGCTCCCGCAGTACCAGCAGCACCCTGGGCACCGGTGGTACCGGCAGCTCCTTGGGCACCGGTGGTACCTGCAGGCCCTTGAGCGCCAGCGGGCCCTTGAACACCTGGGGAACCCTGAGCCCCTTGCGGACCCAAGCCACCGGTCGAACCGACGCCACCCTGTGCGCCGACGCCACCCTGTGCACCAGTAGCACCCTGAGAGCCTTGCGATCCTGTTGACCCTTGGGGTCCTACGGGCCCTTGAACACCTTGAGAACCATTCGCTCCTGCTGTTCCCTGTGCGCCGGTTGCCCCCTGGGCGCCGGTTGCCCCCTGGGCACCGGTTGCACCCTGGGCACCCGTTGCACCGGCCGGGCCTGCTGGGCCTTGAGCACCGACTGCACCCTGAGCGCCTGTGGCACCGGTCGCACCAGTGGCGCCGGTTGCACCCGTGGCGCCGTTAGTCCCGTTCGTTCCGGCCGCACCCTGGTAGCCCTGGGCACCGGTGGCACCCGTGGCACCGTTAGTCCCGTTCGTTCCGGCCGCACCCTGGTAGCCCTGGGCACCGGTGGCACCCGTGGCACCGTTAGTCCCGTTCGTTCCGGCAGCACCCTGGTAGCCCTGGGCGCCAGTCGCACCCGTGGCACCGTCAGTCCCGTTCGTTCCGGCAGCACCCTGGTAGCCCTGGGCACCGGTGGCACCCTGGTAACCCTGAGGACCGGCCGGGCCTTGGGCACCTACGGCTCCCGTGGCACCAGTCGCACCCGTGGCGCCAGTCGCACCGTCAGTCCCGTTCGTTCCCGCCGCACCCTGGTAGCCCTGGGCACCAGTCGCACCCGTGGCACCAGTCGCACCGTCGGTCCCGTTCGTTCCGGCAGCACCCTGGTAGCCCTGGGCACCGGTGGCACCAGTGGCGCCAGTCGCACCCGTGGCACCCGTGGCACCGTCAGTCCCGTTCGTGCCCGCCGCACCCTGGTAGCCCTGGGCACCGGTGGCACCCTGGTAGCCCTGAGGACCGGCCGGGCCTTGGGCACCTACGGCTCCCGTGGCACCAGTCGCACCCGTGGCGCCAGTCGCACCGTCAGTCCCGTTCGTTCCCGCCGCACCCTGGTAGCCCTGGGCACCGGTCGCACCCGTGGCGCCAGTCGCACCCGTGGCACCCGTGGCGCCAGTCGCACCGTCGGTCCCGTTCGTTCCGGCAGCACCCTGGTAGCCCTGGGCACCGGTCGCACCCGTGGCGCCAGTCGCACCCGTGGCACCGTCAGTCCCGTTCGTGCCCGCCGCACCCTGGTAGCCCTGGGCACCGGTGGCACCCTGGTAACCCTGAGGACCGGCCGGGCCTTGGGCACCTACGGCTCCCGTGGCACCAGTCGCACCCGTGGCGCCAGTCGCACCGTCAGTCCCGTTCGTTCCCGCCGCACCCTGGTAGCCCTGGGCACCAGTCGCACCCGTGGCACCCGTGGCGCCAGTCGCACCCGTGGCGCCAGTCGCACCGTCGGTCCCGTTCGTTCCGGCAGCACCCTGGTAGCCCTGGGCACCGGTCGCACCCGTGGCGCCAGTCGCACCCGTGGCACCGTCAGTCCCGTTCGTGCCCGCCGCACCCTGGTAGCCCTGGGCACCGGTGGCACCCTGGTAACCCTGAGGACCGGCCGGGCCTTGGGCACCTACGGCTCCCGTTGCACCAGTCGCACCCGTGGCGCCAGTCGCACCGTCGGTCCCGTTCGTTCCCGCCGCACCCTGGTAGCCCTGGGCGCCGGTCGCACCCGTGGCGCCAGTCGCACCCGTGGCACCCGTGGCACCAGTCGCACCGTCGGTCCCATTCGTTCCGGCAGCACCCTGGTAGCCCTGGGCACCGGTCGCACCCGTGGCGCCAGTCGCACCCGTGGCACCGTCAGTCCCGTTCGTTCCGGCAGCACCCTGGTAGCCCTGGGCACCGGTGGCACCCGTGGCGCCAGTCGCACCGTCGGTCCCGTTCGTTCCCGCAGCACCCTGGTAGCCCTGGGCACCGGTGGCACCCTGGTAGCCCTGAGGACCGGCCGGGCCTTGGGCACCTACGGCTCCCGTGGCACCAGTCGCACCCGTGGCGCCAGTCGCACCGTCAGTCCCGTTCGTTCCCGCCGCACCCTGGTAGCCCTGGGCACCAGTCGCACCCGTGGCACCCGTGGCGCCAGTCGCACCCGTGGCGCCAGTCGCACCGTCGGTCCCGTTCGTTCCGGCAGCACCCTGGTAGCCCTGGGCACCGGTCGCACCCGTGGCGCCAGTCGCACCCGTGGCACCGTCAGTCCCGTTCGTGCCCGCCGCACCCTGGTAGCCCTGGGCACCGGTGGCACCCTGGTAGCCCTGAGGACCGGCCGGGCCTTGGGCACCTACGGCTCCCGTGGCACCCGTGGCACCCGTGGCACCAGTCGCACCGTCAGTCCCGTTCGTTCCCGCGGCGCCCTGGTAGCCCTGGGCACCGGTCGCACCCGTGGCACCCGTGGCGCCAGTCGCACCCGTGGCACCCGTGGCACCAGTCGCACCGTCGGTCCCGTTCGTTCCGGCAGCACCCTGGTAGCCCTGGGCACCGGTCGCACCGGTCGCACCAGTGGCGCCAGTCGCACCCGTGGCACCCGTGGCACCGTCAGTCCCGTTCGTGCCCGCCGCACCCTGGTAGCCCTGGGCACCGGTGGCACCCTGGTAGCCCTGAGGACCGGCCGGGCCTTGGGCACCTACGGCTCCCGTGGCACCAGTCGCACCCGTGGCGCCAGTCGCACCGTCAGTCCCGTTCGTTCCCGCCGCACCCTGGTAGCCCTGGGCACCGGTCGCACCCGTGGCGCCAGTCGCACCCGTGGCACCCGTGGCACCCGTGGCACCAGTCGCACCCGTGGCACCAGTCGCACCGTCAGTCCCGTTCGCGCCCGCGGCACCTTGAGCTCCCGTGGCGCCTTGAACTCCCGTGGCGCCTTGAGCTCCCGTGGCACCTTGAGCTCCATTTGCCCCGTTCGCGCCGTTCGCGCCGTTCGCCCCGTTCGCTCCGTTCGCTCCGTTCTGGCCGTTAGCTCCGTTCGCTCCGTTTTGGCCATTCGCGCCCTGAGCTCCCGAGGAGCCTTGTGCGCCAGTTGCGCCCTGGGCGCCAGTGGCACCCTGAGGACCGGCCGGGCCTTGGGCACCAACGGCACCCGTGGCGCCAGTCGCACCCGTGGCACCGTCGGTCCCGTTCGTTCCGGCAGCACCCTGGTAGCCCTGGGCGCCAGTCGCACCCGTGGCGCCAGTCGCACCCGTGGCACCAGTCGCACCCGTGGCACCGTCAGTCCCGTTCGTTCCGGCAGCACCTTGGTAGCCCTGGGCACCGGTCGCACCCGTGGCGCCGGTCGCACCCGTGGCGCCAGTCGCACCCGTGGCACCGTCAGTCCCGTTCGTTCCGGCAGCACCCTGGTAGCCCTGAGCACCGGTGGCACCCTGGTAGCCCTGAGGACCGGCCGGGCCTTGGGCACCAACGGCACCCGTGGCGCCAGTCGCACCGTCAGTCCCGTTCGTTCCCGCCGCACCCTGGTAGCCCTGAGCACCGGTGGCACCCGTGGCACCAGTCGCACCCGTGGCACCGTCAGTCCCGTTCGTTCCGGCAGCACCCTGGTAGCCCTGGGCACCAGTCGCGCCAGTGGCGCCAGTCGCACCGTCGGTCCCGTTCGTTCCTGCCGCACCCTGGTAGCCCTGGGCGCCAGTCGCGCCAGTCGCACCGTCAGTCCCGTTCGTGCCCGCCGCACCCTGGTAGCCCTGGGCACCGGTTGCACCCTGGTAGCCCTGAGGACCAGCCGGGCCTTGGGCACCTACGGCTCCCGTGGCACCAGTCGCACCCGTGGCACCGTCGGTCCCGTTCGTTCCCGCGGCACCAGTCGCACCGTCAGTCCCGTTCGTTCCCGCGGCGCCCTGGTAGCCCTGGGCACCGGTCGCACCAGTGGCGCCAGTAGCACCCGTGGCACCGTCAGTCCCGTTCGTTCCGGCAGCACCCTGGTAGCCCTGGGCACCGGTTGCACCCTGGTAGCCCTGAGGACCGGCCGGGCCTTGGGCACCAACGGCTCCCGTGGCACCAGTCGCACCAGTCGCACCCGTGGCGCCAGTCGCCCCGTCAGTCCCGTTCGTTCCCGCCGCACCCTGGTAGCCCTGGGCACCGGTGGCACCCGTGGCGCCAGTCGCACCGTCGGTCCCGTTTGTTCCCGCCGCACCCTGGTAGCCCTGGGCACCGGTGGCACCCGTGGCACCAGTCGCACCGTCGGTCCCGTTTGTTCCCGCCGCACCCTGGTAGCCCTGGGCACCGGTGGCACCCGTGGCACCCGTAGCGCCAGTCGCACCGTCAGTCCCGTTCGTGCCCGCCGCACCCTGGTAGCCCTGGGCACCGGTGGCACCCGTGGCGCCAGTCGCACCGTCAGTCCCGTTCGTGCCCGCCGCACCCTGGTAGCCCTGGGCACCGGTTGCACCCTGGTAGCCCTGAGGACCAGCCGGGCCTTGGGCACCTACGGCTCCCGTGGCACCAGTCGCACCCGCCGCACCGTCGGTTCCGTTCGTTCCCGCGGCACCCTGGTAGCCCTGGGCACCGGTCGCGCCCGTGGCGCCGGTCGCACCGTCAGTCCCGTTCGTGCCGTCAGTCCCGTTCGCGCCCGCGGCACCCTGGTAGCCCTGGGCGCCAGTCGCACCCTGGTAGCCCTGGGCGCCAGTCGCACCCGTGGCACCAGTCGCACCGTCAGTCCCGTTCGTTCCGGCAACACCCTGGTAGCCCTGGGCACCGGTCGCACCCGTGACGCCGTCAGTCCCGTTCGTTCCCGCGGCGCCCTGGTAACCCTGGGCACCAGTCGCGCCCGCCGAACCCTGAGCACCCGCTGAACCCTGAGGACCTGCAGGTCCTTGGGGCCCGACTGCGCCCTGCGGACCGGTGGCACCCTGGGCGCCCGTCGATCCGTTGGCACCCTGGGCGCCCGTCGATCCGTTGGCACCCTGGGCGCCCGTCGATCCGTTGGCACCCTGGGCACCTGTCGCACCCGTCGATCCGTTGGCACCCTGGGCACCTGTCGCACCCGTCGATCCGTTGGCACCCTGAGCTCCGGCGACTCCTTGCGCTCCTGTGGCACCCTGGGCGCCCGTCGATCCGTTGGCACCCTGAGCGCCCTTGGCGCCCTGAGCTCCGGCGACTCCTTGTGCTCCTGTGGCCCCTTGTGCGCCCGTCGATCCGTTGGCACCCTGAGCACCCTTGGCACCCTGAGCTCCTTGAGGTCCGGAAGGTCCTTGCGGTCCGACTGCTCCTTGTGGCCCAGTCGCACCTTGAGCACCTCTTGCACCCTGGGCGCCAGTCGCACCCTGGGCGCCGGTTGCACCCTGCGCTCCTTGGGGGCCCGGAGGGCCCTGCGGTCCACAGTTGACGAAACAGGGTGCTGCCGATGCGGGAGTGGATTCGCTGACGCCAAGCAGCTGACCACCCGACGCAACCAGAGCTGTCACGCCGACGGCCCCTGCAATCAGCTTGTTGCGCTTAGGCGGTGTGTACCGTCCGCCCTTCCGCTCCTTCTGCCGCTTCGTCATGCCGTTTCTCCCGCCTTTCCGTCCTTGCCATGGGGACGTGCGATGCCATCGGAAATTGGACTCCCGCGGTGGTGTGTTACTGGTTCACCGACAGAATGGAGCCGCAATCTCCTGAACACCTATGTCGATCAGAGCGAGTAGTCGCCAAACCACTCACTTCGCCAATACGATCTCAGGGAAGGCAACCATGGGTTCCCGACTACGTCAACCGTTTCGCACCCAGTTCTCCACCGGACTACAACGTGAAAACTCGCGCCACGGAGTCCAAATCACCTGGTGAAGAGGACGATTCTCAAGTCCTTCGCTCGAACCCGGCTCTAATTCAGTACCAATTGTTGTGGCTTCATTGTCAATAGTGGACTCAAGTTTCCGCGCCATATCCACCGATTGGGTCATCTCACTGCAGGGCTCGCGTCCCAGACTTCGCTTGGGAGTTCTGAGCGAGGTTCTCTGCACCTTCGATCGGAACGAGCCCCCATTTTTTGTCGAAGTGCACTGCTCCTCGCACCTTCAAACACCCTTGCGGCCATCCGATATCGCTACACCGACACCCGATACCTCCCGACATAAGGTTTGATGGCAATTCAGACCGGGAGATGGGGATGATCAACGGAATTCATGATCCGAATGACCTGCATGCCCGCTACGAGGAGGCGCAGCCTTTTCCCCATATCGCGCTCGACGATTTCCTCGTCCCTCGGCTAGCAGAGGAGGTCGCCTCGGAGCTTGAGGTCTGTGACGTCGACGATTGGTACCGAGACGATCACCCTGACCAAGTACTGAAGCGAACGATGGAGGATCTTGATCGAATTCCACCGAGGACGGCGGAAGTGCTGCGTTTCATGAACACCGAACCAGCTTTGCGCTTCATGTCGGCCCTGACGGGCATCGAGGACCTCCAGCCCGACCAGTCCTACGTCGGAGGTGGGGTCCATGTCAGTCTCCCGGGTGGACGCCTCCAGGTCCACGCGGACTTCAACCTCCACCCCAACTCGGGAATGCACCGTCGAGTCAATGCACTCATCTTCTTCAATCGGGATTGGGACCCCGCCTGGCATGGGCAACTCGAACTCTGGTCCAAGGACCTGGCCAGCCCGACAGTGACAGTGAACCCAGACCTCAATCGGCTGGTGGCGTTCACAATCACGGATGACGCATTCCACGGCGTCCCGGAGACCATCGACTGTCCGCCAGACCGAAAGAGGTACTCCTTAGCGCTCTACTACTACACCAAGGACCGACCCGAAGAGGAAAAGGCGCCTTTCCATTGGGCGGCGTGGCAGAGAGTAACGGCACCCGACGGTCCACGAGCTGACAATGCCGAACTGGTACAAAACACTCCGTGACTCCGAAAACCGCAGTCGGTGCCCGAGCCGTTAAAGCAGCGGGCCAGCCACGCCGACCCCGCGTGAGCGTCTTCACACCAAGTCATCAAACTCGGTACCTCGACGATTGTATGCGCAGCCTGGTCGCTCAGACCTTCGAGGACTGGGAGTGGATCGTTGTCCTGAACCAAGGGGCACGGTGGCGGCCGCCGCTCGAAGACGCTCGGCTGCGCCTGGTCCTGCAGGACGACCTCACGGGCGTGGGGGCGGCCAAACGGCACGCATGCTCCTTGGCCCTTGGGGAGTTCTTGGTTGAGTTAGACCATGACGACGAGCTGAGGTCCGATGCTCTCGAGCTGATCGTGGATGCGTTCGACTCCAAGCCCGAGGTCGGATTCGTGTTCAGCCACTTTGCCCAGATGAGCGAAGACGGATTGAGGGACGACAGCAGATTCGATGAGCGCAATGGCTGGATCTACGAGGACACCGAGGTCGATGGGCGCTCCGTACTGCAGTGCAACTCGCTGGAGGCATCACCGCACAACGTCAGCTTCATCTGGTTTGCACCGAACCACGTCCGAGCATTCCGCAAAACGATCTACGAATTAACAGGCGGCTACGACGCGACGAGGGACGTCTTAGACGACCAGGATCTCATGTGCCGCCTGTACCAGCTTACCGATTTCTATCTGATCGAGGAGTGCCTCTACCTACAGCGCATGCACGCGGCGAACACGCAGCGCGAGAAGGAGATCAACGCACGGATTCAAAAGGAGACGGTCGCTCTGTACGACCGCTACGTCGAACCAAACGCACAGGCCTGGGCGCATCGCCGGGGGCTCAAGTCCCTGTACTTGGGTGCTGTCGATCGGAAGCCGGTCGGCTATTTGGGCGTCGACGTGAACCCGGGGCCGAATGTTGACATCGTGGGAGACCTGAGTCAGGGCATTGACCTTCCTGATTCGAGCGTGGGCGTCATCCAGGCGGTGGACTTCCTGGAGATCGTCCCGGACAAGATCGCTCTTTTCAACGAGCTGTACCGCCTCATCGACCATGGAGGGATGTTGCTCATCCTGACACCGAGCTCAGACGGCAGAGGGGCGTTTCAGGACCCGCGTCATGTCAGCTTCTACAACGAGAACTCATTCTGGTACTTCACGGATCGGGATTACGCACGGTTCGCGCCTGAAATCAGCTGCCGGTTCCAGGTGAGCCGGCTTATTACGTACTTTCCGAGCGAGTGGCACGAACAACACAAGATCTCCTACGTCTGTGCGAATCTCATCGCGATCAAAGACGGGCCTCGCCAGGGCGGGATCCTCGGAATCTGATCAACTGCGCGCGACCGTGGATTAGTCAGCGTCGAAGAAGAAGAGCTGCACAAGTCGGGTCGATTCGGGTTCTTCTTCGGAGAACTCCGAGTAGGAGGTCGCCGAGTGAATCAGGCTGGCATCCCAAATGACGAGGCGGTTGTAGATTCCCGCGACGGATTCGATCAGCTCCCAGTTCTCCGGGTGCTCGAAGTTGTATGGGTCGTAGACCACGGCTTCCGCTGCCTTGACAGCTTCCGAATTGCCCAGACGGTTCGCTTCGAGCGCATGGGTCGGGCGACGTCTGCAACCGTGTGTCCTGTCTTGCCAGAAGCTTGTGCCCGTACTGGCTGACCCTCCCGGGGTCAGATACACCGCGGCTGCGTAGCCCTGTGAGTCATGGTGCCAGACGAGGGGATCATTGCAGCTCGTTTGCTGAAAGACTCCGTTGGCCCGGTGGCCCAGCCACTCGGTAACCGGCTTGCCGAGCAGGCGGCCAAACTCTTCCCGCAGGTGAGGCCACAGAAACCGATCGTGCGTCCGATAGCCCTTGTAGAAGCGGAGATCCGATTCGTAGTGCTGAGTGAGTGCAATGGCGCGTATCTCGTCGGGATCTCTGAAGAACTCGTCCACCACGAGCACGCTTGGTGAACGACTGTGGAACTGTGTATCAGGCCTACCTGGTGCTTGATGCGACTCGAGGATGTTTCCTGGGATCCACATGGGTAGGCGACTTTGGCCATTGGCGATGAGATAAGCGGCCTGCCCGTTGCGTTCCTCGATCCCTTGCACCACGCTGTCAGTACCGGCGAACTGCAAGGTCTCACCCAGTTCAAACACCATGAGCCGTCCTATCGCGGGAGTCGGATCCACATACATGCATGAGCTGCCAGAGGGTCGGTAGCGCACCACGACTCAATCTCCGTCCGGTGACCAGGCTGCGACCGGCGAAGGGGCGGCCACAAGGCACGCCAACAGGTACGCGGATCGACCAGGAGCTCGGCCACTTCCGTCGACATGGTCTAGAGGACGACAATGTCGTAGATCTCGTTTCCAAAGGGTGCCACCCCCATCTCGAGTCGATGCCCACCGCCCGGAGCCATCTGGACAACCGCGCACTGTCCGTGAAGGTCGCCGGGGTCACCGGGATTCCGAAAAACCGCATCAGTCGTCGTCTCACGTGGACGGCGACTCAGGCTCGTCCCCGCATACATCGTCCCGTCGCTACTGAACGTCAAGCCTCGCGAATATCCGTACATGTAGGCCAAGACACCATCGGCTGTGTTCACCGTACCCTCGAGCGAATTGCAGACGAAGAGCTGTCCCGCGAACCAGCTCGCGGAGTGGGGTTGCCGCAGGCCGTCTAGAGCAACTGAGTCCTTGGTGAGATTGCGCACGTAGCCGTTCTTCACCGTGGCCCATGAATCCTCTTCCTTGGGGCCGAATGCCGAGCAGAGCAGGTCTCCGTCGGCAAGGGTCAAGGAGTTCACGTGATGCGTATCGTCTTTCGAGTCTGTGGGGCTCCAGACGATCCGCGAGCTGCGCGTCCGAACGCCGTCAAGCTCGTAACCGATGATCTCATCGGTTCCCGTTGAAACGACGATGAGCTCATCGCAGTGGCGGACGATGGAGTGTCCGTCCACGACCTCTGGCAAGGCCTGCACGTGCAGCACTTCGAGCGTCTGTCGGTCAAGAACCGACAGCCATGTACTGAAGTCAGAGTTGGCGATGCACACGTGGAAGATGTGCTCGTCATCGGCGAATATCCCGAGTCCGCTCGCCAAAAGCTGGCCGACACCGACGTCTATCCATTCTCTACGTTGTGTGGCCGGGTCCATTTGCAGCAGGCAGCTCTCCCGTGGATCGGACGCGACGTTCTGGATTGAGATCAACAGCTGTGGGGGCTCGATATCGAACACGGTGAAACCGTCGGTGGCGGCACTCATGGCATTACCGAGATTCGCGGCTGGTCGATTCTCTGACTGAGTCGGAGAAGAGCTTAAGGCGTGATCCCTGCCGGAACCCGCTTCGCGAGCGCAGGATTGATCGAGATGGCCTTCTTCAAAGCGGCATGTCCCGGCGTAGCTTGATTCTGGGCGATCAGGAGCAGACCGAGGTTGAAGTTGACGTTGGCGTCATTAGGATTCAGAGTCAGAAGTTGGTTGTAGAGGGTTATGGCGCCCTGGGGATCACTTGAAGCCTCGAGCGTTGCCAGGTTGAACATCGCTGGCTTGTAGTTTGGCTTGGCCAAAATCGCCTTGTTGTACGCCGCGATTGCTGACGATGCGTTATTGAGCTTCTCTTGGAGAACGACGCCAAGGTCGTAGTAGCCGATGGCGTCGGCAGGATCGGCGGTCGTGGCGGCCTCGAAGTCCTTCACAGCCTCCTGGTTCTGTCCCGCGTTCTCCGCCTTGAGTCCCTGGGTGATATCGGAGCTCGCTGTTGACGAGGGGCTGGGTGTGCTGCCGTTGCACGCAACGGCTAAGACAGCAATACCGAGCATCGCCGGAACGAGGAGCAGCTTCGCGAATCGGCGCCCTTTCGAAATGTGATCACGCGAGTCCGCCAGCGACGCCGCTCCCGCGTCGACCGCCTCCGTTGAACTTGGTCTCATGTTCCTATCCTCTGATCGTGTGTGTCACGAATGTGAATGGGCGTGCTGCGGCACGCACCGACGGTACTGCGGGGATTTCGCCAAATTGAATCATCCCAATGGAGTTTCGACGCGTCAGGGTGTGCGCTTGAGCACTTTTTGATGGGAAATTGGGTGAGGCTGGTGTATCCCCCAGGCATATCCAACTAGGGCTCCGGAGGATGCAGAAATCTGCCGATCTTCACCTGAGAGGGCTCCATGAACTGCATCAGGCTGGTTAGTGCGCCCTGGCGTCCTTCTTTGGAATGATGAAGATTGACAAACAGTCCTCGCGGTCACACCTAACAACAGCCGCCGGGAGTTCCCACGGGCAACCCCTCAACCCGACGAAGGAAATGCGTAGAAATCAGAAGGTCATAAAGTGAAGGACTCGCCTCAACCGACCATCTGTCTTGTAATGATGGTGAAGAACGAGTCAGCTGTGATCGAACGTTGCCTTGCCTCCGTTCGATCACATATCGACTCATGGCTGATCGTCGACACTGGTTCCACCGACGACACCTGTGCGCTCATCGATAGGGCGATGGAAGGGGTCCCTGGACGTCGGGAATATCGACCTTTTGTCAATTTCGGTCAAAACCGGACGGAGCTGATGGAACTGGCATATGTGGAGGGATCGGATTGGTTGCTTCTCCTCGACGCCGACATGGAGCTGGAGATTGAAGGCGACCTCCACGCGCTGCTCTCACCGCTCAGGAATCTCGAGATAGTCCTGCTTCAGGAGATCGGTGGCGAGACCGAGATGCCGATGCCGCACATTGTAAGAGGTCGGCATCACTGGAAGTTCGAGGGTGTGACACATGAAGTCCTCATGACAGGTGGCAGGCCCCGGGCGGGCGAACTCTCGGCGGCCCGCATCCGCGATCACGCCGACGGGTGGTCCGAAGAAGACAAGTACGAGAGGGACCGTCGGCTACTCGAGGCCGAGCACGAGCGCAGACCGAAGGATCCTAGGACTCTCTTCTACCTCGCTCAGACGTATCGGGACCTGGGCCGCATGGAAGATGCGTTGCGGTGTTACTCCGACCGGGCGGTGATGGATTCAAAGGAGGCGTGGGATGAGGAGACGTTTTACGCTCAATTTCAGGTGGGCATGCTCCAATTCGATCGCAACTGGCCAGCGGCGGTGGATGCGCTGCTCCGCGCGTGGTCGATGCGCCCAACGCGTGCCGAGCCACTCTTCTACCTCGCGTACGGGTGGCGGAACCGAGAGGCCTGGCCAGCAGCCCATCTCTTTGCCAGCAGAGGCGTCAACATTCCCGAGCCCGATGACATCTTATTTGTCGAGACGCCGCTCTACCGTTGGGGTCTGCGCTTTGAGCGTTCGGTAGCGGCCTGGTACGTCGGTGAGCGTGATCTGGCCCGCGCTGATACCGAAGCGCTACTCTCAGACCCCCTGCTGCCGGCGCATTGGCGAACGTTCGCGGAAGAGAACCTCCGGTTGAGCGATGTATAGATCGAAGGCTGGCTCAACGGGCACATACCGCCGGATGTACATGGAGGCTGTGCGTCACCAATCGCTGATGTGCGACGGCGTGTGTGGTGCCGCACCGTGTGTTTCCGATAGCTCCACCGTTCGTTCGCGGACACGGAAGCTGACGTGCTGGCCCCGTAGCCTGTCCATGGTCCCAAAGGCGCCTCCTCGCCGAAAACCTGATCCTTCGGCGTCAGGCGCTGGAACATGCTGTGATCGCTACGAAACCGCGGCGGTGGCTTAGGAAACACTGTGACGTGAATCAGTATTGCGTCTGCCGCTGGAGTCCTGGAAGCTCGTCTGGTTCAGGCCCTCTGCAGGAAGCGGGCCGTGTTCTCGCTCAGCGAGTGCGTGAGCAGGTCGAAAACCTGATCAAATTCTTTCTCGTTGTCGGCCATGCTCATGGCGAGAAAGAGAGCTCGCAAGCCGCTATCAGCGCCGGCGAAATCGGCAGCCGAGCGGACGATCTCTACAACCTCGGCGCGCCGTTGCTCGAACGTGCGCGTGTCCTGGCCGTCGTACATGTCAGCGAGCTTCACGGCTTCGCTACTCCTTTGCGGAGAGGCCGCTCCGTCAGGAGCAGGCGGCCTTCCCCCTCTTCAGATTCCTAGCTGAGGTATCGGCGCTCAGTGAGCCCTTCGCCATCATCCGGAGGCCGAATTGTGATCTCGTTGCGCTAGGTGGCCGAGGTTTCAACCCTGCCCGTTGCCCCCGCGGGGTCTGCGTCAGCGCCGATTCCATGTCCGTTGGGATCCGCAGTGTCGGAATGCGTGTGCTGCCGAATCAGGGCGACGAGCGGCCCCGCAGCTAGGGCGACCCCGATACCGACGACCACGACCTGCCAGAACCAGGTCACAGGTTGGAAGTGGATTGGATCGCTCGAGACGGGCCACATGACCCCCGCCGTCACGACCGTCGCCGCCCACATCGCCGTTGTTCGGCCCAGCGAGTGTCGTCGTGCATCACGAAGGATCAGCAAGAGACCCACGACCATGATGACGATCGGGATCCATCGCCTGGCATCCTGATCCCAGGTTTGGCGCCACACATAGACGACCGGTTCGGTATAGACGAGCAGCACCATGGCAACCCAGGCCACCAGGGTCTCTCGGATGCGGCCTCGGACGACGTCCAGAATGACCAGGGCGACTGCGATCGCCATGTAGTAGTAGGAGAAGATGTTGTCCTCGAACACCAGCCGGAAACTCAAGCAGACGGCTACGAGCGAGATAAGGACAGCCGGCTGCAGGGCCGAGGACCCAAGACGTCGGACCACGTACCACGCCAGAGCGAGTGCAAGAAGGAGTGGCGGAAGACGTGACCCCAAAACCAGGGCAGCACCCATTCGAACGTGGAACTCCCATATCACGGTTCCACCGATGCCACCGTTCGCACCTGAACCCGCGAAGATCGGGCGAGTCGCAGCGCCCGACGTCAGCACCCACAGCGGGAGCGCGATCACCACCGTGGTCGCGACAGCAGCTGTCGCGAATCGAAATCTGCGAGATGCAAGAGCGACGAAGAAGAGCGGGATGGCGACGAGAAGGGCGTACTGCTGGGTGAGGAAAGCGAGGGCGATGAGAACGCCGGCGGCGACCCATCTCCTACGGAGGGCGCATGCCATTGCCGCCAGGGAGAAACCCATGGCGACGATGTCCTGCGGATGGGCGTACATCTCTACGCACAGCCAGACGGGTGGCAGACAAGCCACGATGATCAGAGCAGTGGGTTCCCAACCGGAGCGCCCTCGTCCCGATGCCCGCAACAACATGATCATCCCGACCATGAGGAAAAGCCACGTTAGGTATCCAGTTCGGAGCGTGGGTTCCACTGCGCCGCCTCGCTGCGACCAGTGGATCATGGCGACCACTGCCCTCCCGCAGTTGTGCCCCAGGGCCGTCCCGGACGGGAAAGGCGCGCTGCTGGCGACGCGGGTAATAAAGCCGACACTTCCTACAATGAGAGGGTAGACGGGGGCGACAAATGTGGGGATGTTCTCGGTATGCGGTGGGTACATGCAGACAAGCTGCCCGTGGGAGAACGCCCACGAGGGGTAGATGAACTCGAACGCATCGCCAACGGCGGGCCCGCCGGGTACAAGGACGCAAGCGACGAAGGCTCCGGTCGCGATGCACCAGCCCACTACGCATGCCCATGTCGCCAGGGGACGCGTGAACCAGGATGTGCCGCCCGGTGCGGGGTCGGTTTCGGAGACTGAAGAAGGGTTCGCCATGTTCGATATGAGTGGCAGGTCGTGGTGACCGCACGTCCCGACTCAGCCCGGCAAAGATTATCGGAATCCCTCTCCAGAGAGCGTGATGTCACTCAACTCAAAGCGAGGCCCGCCGGTCTGAACCTGCACAGTCAGCAGACCGCGCTTGGTTGCAGCCGTCGTGGTCCTTCAGCGGGGCGCATCGCAGGAGACGTGCGACGTGTGCAGTGGTCGACGCCGATCGTTCGGCCATGGGTCCAACCTGACAGGCACAACCACCACTATCGTTCTGGCTGATGATGCGCACTCCGGCCTCTTAACGACGTCGGCATGCTTGGGTTGCTCATCGGCTTGTGTGCCGTGTTGGGTCTCCTCGTCGGATCCTTCTTGAACGTCGTGATCTACCGGGTGCCCAGGAACGAGTCAATCGTCAGCCCTCGATCCTCGTGTCCCGCGTGCGGTTCGCCGATTCGGCAGAGGGACAACATTCCGGTGGTCTCGTGGCTCGTGCTCAGAGGCCGCTGTCATGACTGCCGGGCGCCGATCTCGATGCGCTATCCGCTCGTTGAGCTTGCTTGTGGAGCGCTCTTTGCCGGTACCGCGGCACGGTTTGGGCGACAGTGGGATCTTCCTGCCTTTCTCGTCCTGTTCGCGGGGCTCTTGGCGCTCTCCTGCATCGATGTTGAGCTCATGATTCTGCCCAAGAAGATCGTCTACGTGCTCACCTTCCTCGTCGCCGCGCTCTTGCTTCTGTCTGCGGCAGAGACTGGGAAATGGCACGGCTATGTCGTCGGACTCCTCTGCGCCGGAGCGTGGTTCACCGTCTTTTACGCGCTGAATCTCGCGAGTCCGCGGCTCCTGGGCTTTGGTGACGTGCGTCTTGCCCTGGTGCTCGGCCTCTCGTTGGGCTGGTTGGGCGTTGGCTACGTCCTCTTGGGCTTCTTCGCCGCCAACCTGATCGGGGCGGTGGTAGGAATTGTGCTCATCGCCACCAAGCACATGGAGCGTCAGAGCCGGATTCCCTTCGGCGTGTTCCTTGCGGCCGGATGTGCCGTCGCGGTCTTCGCGGGTCCCGAGCTGCTGCAGCCATTCACCCACTACTCCGTCTGACGACGATCCCCTCGTGGGAGAGGTCTAACGGACCAGTTCCATCCGCAGTCCCTGCTCGTCCCACTCGGGCTCTCTGGGGATGCGGACTGCGGCCTTGGCGAAGATCCTTCTGGCCGTCCAGAGAATCGCCGCCACATCGAGAAGGTGGGACTGAGACGCCCCGATCACCTCGGCATCGATAATCCTCATCGACCCGGGCAACTTCGTCTCCAAGAGGGAGCGCCGCTCACTGATCCCCTTCTCCGAATACTTCGACCATCGCATCGGGACATCCTCGTTGAGCTGGAAGAAGCTGAGATCTGCGTTGACCTCGTAGATGGTTCGCTGCCGGAAGGGCGCCATCTCGCGGGCGACCTCCTGGTAGCGGGGGAGCAGGGTGCGGCTGATGGCATCGAGTTGGTCTGGCAGTAGGTCTGTCCCGTCCGGTGAGTCGACTGCGATTGGCGCGCTCTTGACCGCCGATCCTCGGCGGCCGAGCAGGGCTCGTGCTTCCCGGTCACAGGTCCGACCTCCGACCGCCGCCCGCTCGAGGCCACCAACGGGGGCGTTGAGCGCCACGACCGCATACCCAGGGCGCATGTCGACGACATCGACGAATGTGTCCATCCGAACGGGGTCCTCCGGAGCGAAAATCGTGCCTTGAAGCTTGGCGCCTGCGACCAGCCACCCTCCTCGGCAGGGCGTGACCCCGGCCACGACCGAATACGGCAGGGTGGGACCACGCTGTGCGCGGCGATCCGCGGTCACGCTGTCGAGAGCACGGCGCTCCGGTGACTGAGCAAGCGCTCGAGCTCCTTGGGATGCGCCGAGGTGGCCATGGCGTCTTCGTAGGTGACGACGTCCGTCTGAACCAAGCTGGCCAAGCTCGCCTCCAACGTGCACATGCCTTCTTGTTGATTCGTCGTGATCACGTTGAGCAATTGGTTGGTCTTACCCTCTCGAATGAGGTTTCGAACCGGGTTATTCGCCACCAAGATCTCGAAGGCAGCGACCATCCCTCCGCCGATCTGCGGCACCAGCCTCTGGGCGATCACCGCGCCGAGGGAGGCCGCCAGCTGCACGCGAATCTGCTCCTGTCGGAAGGCCGGGAACACGTCGATAATTCGATCGACCGCCTGGGCGGCGTCGTTGGTGTGCAAGGTCGAAAAGACAAGGTGGCCCGTCTCGGCGAGCGTTAGCGCAAGCTGGATCGATTCGAGGTCGCGCATCTCACCCACCAGGAGCACGTCGGGATCTTCTCGCAAAGCGGACCGTAGCGCCCGCTCGAAGGACGGGCTGTCCAAGCCGATCTCGCGTTGGTTGATGGCAGAGAGTTTGTGGTCGTGCACGTACTCGACGGGATCTTCGATAGTGAGAATATGCAGTGCCCGTGTCTCGTTGATGCGCGCAATAATGGAAGCGAGCGTGGTCGACTTGCCGGACCCCGTGGGTCCTGTGAGTAGGACGAGACCGCGTGGGAGCCTGGCCAACCATTCGGCGATCGGTGGCAGTCCCAGCTCCTCGAAGCTCGGGATGGCGGACGGGATCATACGAAGCGCCAGCGCCAACTCGCCCCTCTGGTAAAACGCGCTTCCGCGCAACCGGGCCTTGTCCTTCCACGTCAGGGAGAAGTCGACGTCCATATGCTCTTTGAGGACGGCCTCTTGGTCTGGTGACAGCATGCCGTGCACGAGTTCGGAAATCTCGGCTCCCGTGAGAACTGATTCGTTCTCGAGGGGGCGCAGGCCTCCGTCGACCCTGACCCTCGGCTTCGATCGGCTGACGAGCAGCAGATCCGAACCCTGTTGGTCCCACAGGACCTGGAGCCAGGGGTCGATTCGTTCGCTATAGGTGGAACTCACTGTGCCCCCTCTTTGGTGTCGTTCACAGAGAAAACCGTCGGTGTGTAAGACGGAAGCGCCCGGCCCTCGGGGCCGGGCGCTTCCGTCTTAGCATTTGATTTCTAGGTCTACTAGCCCAGGCTCTTGCAGCCGCTGGCGCCATCGTAGGGGACGGCACCGTTGCCGGTGTCGACGGAGACGGTCCCGCTGTTGTCAACGCTCAGCGTGTAGCCATTGGTCGTCACGGGAGCCGAGTGCAGGTACGTCCCAGTCAGGCTGTCGATGTCGAAGCCAGTCGGCAGGACGGTCCCGTTTGCCGCCTCGTAGGCGTCGACCGCAACTTCCACCGTCTTGCCGTCGGTCGTGCACGCAGCCGCCTTACTCTGACCGGACACTCCCGTGAGGGAGAAGACCACGATCGCGGCGAGGATGCCGAGAACCACAATGACGATGAGCAGTTCGATCAGGGTGAAACCGTGTTCGCTGGCTTCGCCCGAGCTTCTACGCTTCATAATTTCTTGGTGACGCTCAAACACGCGGTGTACCGCCTTTCTCAGTCGGGCTTGCCTTGCCCGGCTCTTTAGTGAAGGGAAGTCCGAACGGACGCCCCTGTTTCGTCACGATGCCTTTCCTGACGAGGGGTTTATGGTAACCCGCCGCCGACCTTCTCTTCAAGGGTCAAAATGCCCACTGACCAGGATGTTTGGTTCAGTTGTGCAACTCTTGTTACAACTATCGCCCACCAGAGAGCGATAGCCAATTATCGGCCGCAGAAACTTTGGTCTTTAGCAAAAATAGGATTGACTCCGGGGAACGCACGCCAAGAACTCGGGAGCACGGTGCGGGCTCCCGAGGATGGCACTCCGGCGTCGCTCGGAACAGGCTCGTTCGGAAGGTCAGCCGATGTTGACTTGACGGTAGATGCCGTACATGGCGGAGACCAAGGCGATCGCCACGAAGCCGACAATCAGACCCATGAAAATGATGATGGCTGGCTCGAACAAGCTGGTGAAGTGCTTGACCTTGATCTCGAGTTCGCGGTGGTAGAAGGCGGCCGCCGTTGTCAGTTGTTTGTCGAGCGTCCCTGTTTCTTCACCGACGCGGAACATTTGACGCGCTGCAGCCGGGAAGAGCCCAGTGTCTGCGAGTGGCTGCGCCAGTCCTGCGCCCTCCATCATCTGCCCTCGGACATGGTTGAGGCCGTTGCTGTAGACCGCATTGTTTGATGCTTCCGCTGTAACGCTCATCGCTCGCGGAAGGTCGACGCCTGCCGTGACGAGCGAGGCCAATACTCGACATACGCGCTCGACAATCGCAGCTTGGAGAAGGCTCCCAGCAACGGGAAGCTTCAGAAAGACGGAATCCAACCAAGCACGCCCGCCGCGTGAACGTCTCAATGCTATGGAGCCCACAACGATGATCAGGATGATGCCACCGATGGCCCACCACCAGGTACTGATGAACCCTGAAATGCTCAGCAGCATGCGCGTTGGCAGCGGTAGTTTTGCATTGAGTGAGGAGAAGAAGGTCCGGAACTTGGGAAGCACGAAGGTGGCCAGGATGATGACTGTGCCGACGGCCATTACCGCAACCACGGCAGGGTAGATCAGGGCCGATGTCACTGCAGATCGTGCTTCGATGTCGGTTTCGAGGTAAGTCGCTAGCTCCAAGAGGACGGTGTCGAGGGTTCCTGTGAGTTCGGCGGACTCCAAGACGGCAACGTAGTAGCGAGGGAAGGCTTCGGGGTGAGATCCCGCGGCGGAAGCGAACGTGTCTCCCGCTTGAAGCTCGCTCACCATATCGAGCAGAACCTTCTTGAGCAGTTTGTCCGTGGTCTCTTCGGAGATCAGTTCGAGTGCTTCCATAATTGGGATGCCTGCCTCCACGAAGACGCTGAGCTGGCGCGAAAAGTGCATGATCTCCTTGCGCGCTACTCGCTTCTTTGTGATTTCGAACTTGAGGATGCTCTTGTGTTCCTTCACTTCGATGGGGTGCAGGCCACGTTGAATAAGCATGAGGTGTGCCGCACTTGCAGACGCGGCCTTCTCGGTTCCACTTACCTTGTTCCCGCTGTCATCGAGTGCGTTATAGCGGTAACTCTCCATCGTGCTCATCGCATTCTCCTCATTCTCACAACGCGTAGATGCTTCTGATGACTTCGGACACCGTCGTCACGTCCTGAGCGACCAAATCGATCGCCTCCTGGCGCAGCGAGCGCATGCCCTGCCGCTCAGCGAGTCTTCGCAACTCATCCTGAGTGGCCCATCCCACAACCAGCCTTTTGATCTCCGGCGTCACCCGGAGCAGCTCGTAGACCCCTATCCGCTCCTGATAGCCCGTGCCGCTGCAGAAGTTGCAACCTTGACCGCGCACGAACTCGGTCTTTTCGGGTCCGCCGCTCTCCTCGTAAAAGGCACGTTCGGCGTCGGTCAGTGTGTACGCGGCTTTGCAGGAAGGGCAGATCCGTCGAACCAGTCGCTGGCCGACGATCCCAATCACGGAAGATGCGACCAGGAATGATTCGATTCCCATGTCCAGAAACCGGTGGAGAGCGGAAACCGAGTCCGTCGCATGCAGGGAGGAGAGGACGAAATGCCCGGTGAGCGCAGATTGCACCGCGATACGGGCAGTCTCGACGTCTCGGATCTCTCCGACCAGAATCACGTCGGGGTCCTGTCGCAGGATGGAGCGGAGACCCGTTGCGAATGTCAGTCCCGCCTGCTCGTTCGTTTGGATCTGATTGATGGAAGGGAAGACGTACTCGACGGGGTCTTCGATCGTCATCACGTTCCGGGTGAGATCGCTGATCTCGGTCAAGGTGGCGTAGAGGGTCGTGGTCTTCCCGCTGCCGGTCGGTCCCGCACACAGGACCATGCCAAAGGGTGCCCGGACGAAGTTGGTGTAGGTCTCGGCGGCCTCGTCGGGCATGCCGAGCTCGCTGAGGCGAAGGACGGAGCGCGTTCGGTCAAGAAGCCTCATGACGCACTTCTCGCCCCAGATCGTGGCGAGCGTTGCCACTCGAACGTCAACCTCTCGCCCGTCTATCTCTGTACGGAGTTGGCCATCTTGAGGTCTGCGTCGCTCGACTATGTTCATGCCGGCCATGATCTTGATTCGGCTGATAAGCCCGACGCCCATCGAAGAGGGCAGGGTCAAGACTTGCTTGAGAGCGCCGTCGATCCGATAGCGGACCCGAATGCCGAGTTCGGATGGCTCAATGTGCACGTCCGATGCCCGATCACGCATCGCTTGCGTGAGGATGCGGCCCACCACCTGGACGACAGGAGCATCGTCATCCACGACTTCAGGAGTGGTGGTCGATGATTCGACAACTCGCCGCCGCGTGACCTCGACCGCCTCGAATGCCTCTACGAGATGGTCGAGGCCGCCGATGGCTCGGTAGTTGTTGTCGATGGCTCGGCGGATGTCCGCAGGCGGCGCCAACATCGGCAGGACCGTGGTACCGCTCGTCTGCGAGAGAAGCGCAATGAGCTCAGGCGAAGGCTGATCTGCCATCGCCACGTGGAGTCCGGATTCGTCCAGCGTTATCGGGATGACGAAATGCTCACGAGCCATCGCGTCCGGTACGAGGGCCAGAGCTTCGGGCTCGGGGCTTGTACGGCCAAGGTCGGCAACTGCCATGCCGTAGAGCTCCGCTCGGGCTGCGACGAGGTCGTGCTCGTCCAAGGCCCGCATGCGGATGAGCGCGTCTCCGAGGTCGGCGGCCGAGTGCGGCTCTGATGTGAGAGCTGCATCGAGCTGTTCCTGCGTGACGAGGTCACGCCGCAGCAATAGTGCCTGGAGTTCCAGGGTGCCCTGTCCGTTGAGGAGCGCAGCCGTGGGGGAGTAGCGCGGCGAGCCGCTCTCAGTGGGCGCGACGTCTTCTTGGGCTAGCCGACGCTCCCTACGTTCCTTTCTACTGAGCGCCATCACGCCACCTCTTGCCTGCTGGGTGCGGACGATCCAGTTCTGAGGTTGCCCGCGCAGCCGCGAAGAACCGGCAGGGGTGCAACAGGACACCCCGAACACCCTGCCCGAGGGCCTTTCGTTCGCCAAATGTGCATGATGAACTCCCGAGTGGTCCGCCACCACTCACCGCCAAATTTAGCCCCAATGGGGCAGGTGTCCGCCCACCAGAAGCCGCGGCCGCCTGTTCGGAATATCGGAACGTTTGGCCCGGTACTGAACGGTGCGACAGGAAATGGTCGTCACAACGCTTGGACAAACCTGGGGCTGTCTGCCGCTTGGAATTGGGAATTCCCTCTGAGTTGGGCTTGCCCGCCATGGTCTCGGCCTCGGTCAGGAGGTGACGGAGTAGATGTCGGCGGGTTCGTTGTAGGGCTGGGAGGCCGGATAACCGTTTGCTGGCGTGTAGGGAGAGGGGAGTGTGATGACGGGAAAATATTTGCTGCCTACAGCGAGGGAAGTCGGAGGAACGACCGTAATCGACGATCCGTTGACGACAGTCGACGTGGCACTGATCTGGCCTGTCCCATTGGTAACGCAGTTCGAAGCGTATGTCCCGTTGGTGTCCAGGCAGAACCCGACTGTCGAGCCCGTCAGAAAGTTGCCACCAGTGATGGTGATGGTGGCATTCGTGCCACGCCCGCCACTCGTGGGGCTCAGCCCGATGATGAATGGAACCTGGACGCCGTAATTGAAGATAGCCGCACTGTTGGGATTGGCGCTTTGTCCACCGAATGTCACGACTTGAACGTAATAGTTTCCGGTTGTCGTGACGGAAGGTGAGTTCGCCGTCATGGTGCTGTTCGACGAAATGATCACGTTGGTCGCCTGGAACTTGTTGGTTCCCGACCAGAACCAGACCTGGGCGGCAAAGTTCGACGCGTTGTAGAACCCGCTGCCCGTAATCGTGATCGTGCTCCCGCCGGTGATCGATCCTCCGATATAGGTCTGGTTGGGTACCAATGCACCCGAGATGGCCGAGACCGAGGGAACGACGCTCGCAAAGCTGTACTGAAAGTCCACGTATGCGTGATGCGACGAGAGGTATGAACTCGTTCCGCCCGTCGTGGTAATCGTCACGAAGTAGTCGGTGCCTGTCATCACAGCTGGGGCGGGGACGGTGAGCGTGCAATTCGTTCCGCCAGGTCCGCTACACCCTACGAATGTCACCTGCGAGGCCTGGATGGTGATCACATTTCCGGCGCCATATTGGTCAGTGGTCGGCGTATTCGCAGGCGACCCACTACCCCCGGTTTCCTGAATAAAGTTGACTGATGAACCCGCGACGAAGCCACTGCCCTGGATCGTGACGGTGGTGCCGCCGTTGATGCTTCCCGAGGTTGGCGAAATGGAGCTGACCGACGGTACCGTGGGATTCCACTGCCAGCTGTTTTGAGTCATGCTCTGACCGCAGAGGCCGGTTTGGCTGCATTGCACCGGGTGGGCCGGCGGCACCCCGAGTCCAGGCGCGAAATCATCGAATGTCACGCTGGCCTGAAGCAGCGGCGCATTGCCGCACGTGCCCGGATCAGTGGTCTCAGTCGTCGGGCAGGCGGAGTAGGTGATGATCCGGCTGTTCTGACTGAAAGGTTGCCACACCATGGAGCACCAGACGTCGACGCTGATCCCATCGATTGCCTGAGGCTGCTGTGGATTGCCGTTGCTGTCGTACCAGCACGCCTGTGGTGGGCTCGCATTCTCGAGCTGGGTCGAGAAGGTGTAGCGGGTGTTCTGTATTGCCAGATTGACCGCGTCGGTCGCCGCATACTCGACGGATCGTTCGTTGCTGAAACTGGCGGTTGCCGTGAGACTGGTGCCGACCCAATTGAGCAAGGCGAGCACGACGAGGCTCACGACGACCAGAAAAATCATCGCGAGGATGAGGATGGCGCCGGCCTCATCTTGGTCCTCGGAGGGCGGGCCGAACGTCCCCGCCCTCCCGACCGCGCAGGTCTTGATCAGCGAGAGACGCTTCATCGTGCACCATCGCACAACATCGAAACGTACGGGTGGCCGTGTGACCAGAGGCTCATGGCCCGGGCGGAGGACATCAAGAGGCATCGCATCAGTTCACCGCGATGTCCAGGCCGATGGTCGCCCATGCAACAGTGTTCGGGATGCTGAAGGTCTGGCTGGTACCCGTGGCGGTGCCGGTGTAGTAGGAGCCGACGCCATACCCGCCGCCGCTGGTTCCATTTGTCGTTGAGACGAGGTTCCAACCCGTTGGGGTAGTACCGAAGGTGCCAGAGTTCGCGCCGGTTCCGATGAAGCCGACCTCCAGGTCACCGGCGGCCGGAGCACTCGGAAGGATGACGGTTGGCGTTTTACTTGTGCCCGTGTCGGTGTCGCTATTGGCAATCGGCGCGGTGGTGTTGTTTCCGGCCAGGGCCAGGACGTCGACTTCGATATCGCTCTGGCTATTGGTTCCGAATGAAGCGGTGACGGTCGCGCCCGCTCCGCTTGCCTTCACCCAGAAGGCCCACTCAGCGTTGCTGCTGCCGGGAGTCGCTGTGGTGACGAGCGTTGCCGTGCTACCCGTGGTTGCGCTTCCGGAGATCGTCGGAGTCGCGGGAGTGCCGAAGGTGTCGTCCGTGTAGACGAGCACCACGAGAGTCGTGCCTGCTGTTGGGGACGAGTTGAGCGTGACCGATTGGCTGGTGGGCGTCGTTATGCCGCCGCTGTTCGCGCTCTTTGCCTGGCTCACGCTGACCGGCGGGACAATCGTCACCGAGGTGGTGCCCCAGGTGGCGGCACCGTTCTTGGCCGTGATGGTCGGTGAGGCCGCCGTCTCGTCTCCGTAGTACTCGGTGGCCGTCCCGTTGCCGTTGGTGATGGTCAGCGTCCCTGTCCCACCGAGCGTCCCGGTCCCACCGTTGGTCGTGGCAAAGAAGCCCTTGGTCGACGAGGTGCTCAGCGTGAGCGTGGTGGTGCCGGTGCTGGTCGTGTTGTTGCCGAACTGGTCCTCGAGCTGGAGACCCAGCTTGATGTTGGTCGTGGTCGACGTAACGGCCGAAGTCGGTGTGGGTGTAATGACCACCTGGCTGGTCGCGGTGGCGGTCAGCGTCACCGAGGCGGTGCCCCAGGTGGCGGCACCGTTCTTGGCCGTGATGGTCGGGGTGGCCGCCGTCTCGTCCCCGTAGTACTCGGTGGCCGTGCCGACGCCGTTGGTGAAGGTGACCGTGGCCGTGGTGGTCCCACCAACGTGGTTGTTGGCGTTGGCGAAGAAGCCCTTGGCCGACGAGGTGCTCAGCGTGAGTGTGGTGGTACCGGTGCTCGTGGCGTTGTTGCCGAACTGGTCCTGCAGCTGGAGTCCGAGGGCCACATTGGTGCTGGCCGAGACGCTGGTCGACGCCGGCGTCGGCGTGATCGCCACCTGGCTGGCCGCCCCGGCCGTGATTGTCACCGAAGTGGTGCCCCAGGTGGCGGCACCGTTCTTGGCCGTGATGGTCGGTGAGGCCGCCGTCTCGTCCCCGTAGTACTCGGTGGCCGTGCCGATGCCGTTGGTGAAGGTGACGGTGGCCGTGGTGGTTCCACCGGTGTGGTTGTTGGTGGTGGCGAAGAATCCCTTGGTCGACGAGGTGCTCAGCGTCAGCGTCGTGGTGCCCGTGCTCGTGACGTTGTTGCCGAACTGGTCGACGAGCTGGAGTCCGAGGGCCACGTTGGTTGTGGCCGAAACGTTGGTCGACGCCGGCGTCGGCGTGATCGCCACCTGGCTGGCCGCGGTAGCGGTCAGCGTCACCGAAGTGGTGCCCCAGGTGGCGGCACCGTTCTTGGCCGTGATGGTCGGTGAGGCCGCCGTCTCGTCCCCGTAGTACTCGGTGGCCGTGCCGACGCCGTTGGTGAAGGTGACCGTGGTGGAGGCGCCGAGCGTCCCGGTCCCACCGTTGGTCGTGGCGAAGAAGCCCTTGGCCGACGAGGTGCTCAGCGTGAGCGTGGTCGTGCCCGTGCTCGTGGCGTTGTTGCCGTACTGGTCCTCGAGCTGGAGTCCGAGGGCCACGTTGGTGGTGGCCGAGACGTTGGTCGATGCCGGCGTCGGCGTGACGAGGACCTGGGTGGCTGGGCCCGCGTTGTTGGTCTCGCTGAACGTCGGGGGGGCCGCGACGCCGGTGGCGGCCGTGGTCACGCTGTAGGCGGCGCCGGACCTGGTGTTGGCCGTGAAGGTCGCGGCGGTGGCCTGCCCGGCGGCATTGGTCGCCACGACGCACTGGTAGCTCTGGGGGTTGCCACCCGAACAGGTGCCGAAGGTCCCCGAGGCGCCCGTGGCCGGGGCGGCGAAGGTCACGTTGACTCCGGCGACCGGGTTGCCGAACTGGTCGACGTCTTGGACCTCGAGTGCGGTCCCGAACGCCGCACCGACCGCGGCACTCTGGTTGTTGCCCTGGACGATCGTCATGGTGTCACCGGTCGTCTGGGCGGTGATCGTCACTGAGGCGCTGCCCCAGGTGGCGGCACCGTTCTTGGCCGTGATGGTCGGTGAGGCCGCCTTCTCGTCCCCGTAGAACTCGGTGGCCGCCCCCACCCCGTTGGTGATGTTCACCGTCGCTGTCCCACCGAGCGTGCCGGTCCCACCGTTGGCGTTGGCGAAGAAGCCCTTGGTCGACGAGGTGCTCAGCGTCAGCGTCGTGGTGCCCGTGCTGGTCGTGTTGTTGCCGTACTGGTCCTCGAGCTGGAGTCCGAGGGCCATGTTGGTGGTGGCCGAGGCGCTGGCCGACGCCGGAACCGGCGTAATCGCCACCTGGCTGGTCGCGGTGGCGGTCAGCGTCACCGAGGTGGTGCCCCAGGTGGCGGCACCGTTCTTGGCCGTGATGGTCGGTGAGGCCGCCGTCTCGTCCCCGTAGTACTCGGTGGCCGTGCCGACGCCGTTGGTGAAGGTGACCGTGGTGGAGGCGCCGAGCGTCCCGGTCCCACCGTTGGTCGTGGCGAAGAAGCCCTTGGCCGACGAGGTGCTGAGTGTCAGCGTCGTGGTGCCGGTGCTCGTGGCGTTGTTGCCGAACTGGTCCTGCAGCTGGAGTCCGAGGGCCACATTGGTGCTGGCCGAGACGCTGGTCGACGCCGGCGTCGGCGTGATCGCCACCTGGCTGGCCGCCCCGGCCGTGATTGTCACCGAAGTGGTGCCCCAGGTGGCGGCACCGTTCTTGGCCGTGATGGTCGGTGAGGCCGCCGTCTCGTCCCCGTAGTACTCGGTGGCCGTGCCGATGCCGTTGGTGAAGGTGACGGTGGCCGTGGTGGTTCCACCGGTGTGGTTGTTGGTGGTGGCGAAGAATCCCTTGGTCGACGAGGTGCTCAGCGTCAGCGTCGTGGTGCCCGTGCTGGTCGTCTTGTTGCCGAACTGGTCGACGAGCTGGAGCCCGAGGGCCACGTTGGTTGTGGCCGAAACGTTGGTCGACGCCGGCGTCGGCGTGATCGCCACCTGGCTGGCCGCGGTAGCGGTCAGCGTCACCGAAGTGGTGCCCCAGGTGGCGGCACCGTTCGAGGCGGTAATGGTCGGTGAGGCCGCCGTCTCGTCCCCGTAGTACTCGGTGGCCGTGCCGACGCCGTTGGTGAAGGTGACCGTGGTGGAGGCGCCGAGCGTCCCGGTCCCACCGTTGGTCGTGGCGAAGAAGCCCTTGGTCGACGAGGTGCTCAGCGTGAGCGTGGTCGTGCCCGTGCTCGTGGCGTTGTTGCCGTACTGGTCCTCGAGCTGGAGTCCGAGGGCCACGTTGGTGGTGGCCGAGACGTTGGTCGATGCCGGCGTCGGCGTGACGAGGACCTGGGTGGCTGGGCCCGCGTTGTTGGTCTCGCTGAACGTCGGCGGGGCCGCCACGCCGGTGGCGGCCGTGGTCACGCTGTAGGCGGCGCCGGACTTGGTGTTGGCCGTGAAGGTCGAGGCGGTGGCCTGCCCGGCGGCATTGGTCGCCACGACGCACTGGTAGCTCTGGGGGTTGCCACCCGAACAGGTGCCGAAGGTCCCCGAGGCGCCTGTGGCCGGGGCGGCGAAGGTCACGTTGACTCCGGCGACCGGGTTGCCGAACTGGTCGACGTCTTGGACCTCGAGCGCGGTCCCGAACGCCGCACCGACCGCGGCACTCAGGTTGTTGCCCTGGACGATCGTCATGGTGTCACCGGTCGTCTTGGCCGTGATCGTCACCGAGGCGCTGCCCCAGGTGGCGGCACCGTTCTTGGCCGTGATGGTCGGTGTCCCGGCCGTCTCGTCCCCGTAGAACTCGGTGGCCGCCCCCACCCCGTTGGTGATGTTCACCGTCGCTGTCCCACCGAGCGTGCCGGTCCCACCGTTGGCGTTGGCGAAGAAGCCCTTGGTCGACGAGGTGCTCAGCGTCAGCGTCGTGGTGCCCGTGCTGGTCGTGTTGTTGCCGTACTGGTCCTCGAGCTGGAGTCCGAGGGCCATGTTGGTGGTGCCCGAGGCGCTGGCCGACGCCGGAACCGGCGTGACGAGGACCTGGGTGGCTGGGCCCGCGTTGTTGGTCTCGCTGAACGTCGGCGGGGCCGCCACGCCGGTGGCGGCCGTGGTCACGCTGTAGGCGGCGCCGGACTTGGTGTTGGCCGTGAAGGTCGCGGCGGTGGCCTGCCCGGCGGCATTGGTCGCCACGACGCACTGGTAGCTCTGGGGGTTGCCACCCGAACAGGTGCCGAAGGTCCCCGAGGCGCCTGTGGCCGGGGCGGCGAAGGTCACGTTGACTCCGGCGACCGGGTTGCCGAACTGGTCGACGTCTTGGACCTCGAGCGCGGTCCCGAACGCCGCACCGACCGCGGCACTCTGGTTGTTGCCCTGGACGATCGTCATGGTGTCACCGGTCGTCTTGGCCGTGATCGTCACTGATGTGGTGCCCCAGGTGGCGGCACCGTTCTTGGCCGTGATGGTCGGTGTCCCGGCCGTCTCGTCCCCGTAGTACTCGGTGGCCGTCCCGTTGCCGTTGGTGATGTTCACCGTCGCTGTCCCACCGAGCGTGCCGGTCCCACCGTTGGCGTTGGCGAAGAAGCCCTTGGTCGACGAGGTGCTCAGCGTCAGCGTCGTGGTGCCCGTGCTGGTCGTCTTGTTGCCGAACTGGTCGACGAGCTGGAGTCCGAGGGCCACGTTGGTTGTGGCCGACGCACCGGCCGAGGTCGGTGTGGGGGTGATGACGACGAGGGCTGCGGACCCGCCGTTGATCGTCACCGAAGTGGTGCCCCAGCTGGCAGCACCGTTCGAGGCGGTAATGGTCGGTGAGGCCGCCGTCTCGTCCCCGTAGTACTCGGTGGCCGTGCCGACGCCGTTGGTGAAGGTGACCGTGGTGGAGGCGCCGAGCGTCCCGGTCCCACCGTTGGTCGTGGCGAAGAAGCCCTTGGCCGACGAGGTGCTGAGTGTCAGCGTCGTGGTGCCGGTGCTCGTGGCGTTGTTGCCGTACTGGTCCTCGAGCTGGAGGCCCAGCTTGATGTTGGTCGTGGTCGAGGCGCCGGCCGAGGTCGGGGTGGGGGTGATCACGACCTGCGATGGCGCCCCGGGGTTGTTGGTCTCGCTGAACGTCGGCGGGGCCGCCACGCCGGTGGCGGCCGTGGTCACGCTGTAGGCGGCGCCGGACTTGGTGTTGGCCGTGAAGGTCGCGGCGGTGGCCTGGCCGGCGGCATTGGTCGCCACGACGCACTGGTAGGTGTGCCCGCCGTTGCCACCCGAACAGGTGCCGAATGTCCCCGAGGCGCCCGTGGCCGGGGCGGCGAAGGTCACGTTGACTCCGGCGACCGGGTTGCCGAACTGGTCGACGTCTTGGACCTCGAGTGCGGTCCCGAACGCCGCACCGACCGCGGCACTCT
The DNA here is from genome assembly GCA_963843365.1 of uncultured Acidimicrobiaceae bacterium. Classification (GTDB taxonomy): domain Bacteria; phylum Actinomycetota; class Acidimicrobiia; order Acidimicrobiales; family RAAP-2; genus Bog-473. The sequence continues at coordinate 420,124 of CAWJKG010000003.1, forward strand.
GGTTGTTGCCCTGGACGATCGTCATGGTGTCACCGGTCGTCTGGGCGGTGATCGTCACCGAGGCGCTGCCCCAGGTGGCGGCACCGTTCTTGGCCGTGATGGTCGGTGTCCCGGCCGTCTCGTCCCCGTAGTACTCGGTGGCCGTCCCGTTGCCGTTGGTGATGGTCACCGTCGCTGTCCCACCGAGCGTGCCGGTCCCACCGTTGGCGTTGGCGAAGAAGCCCTTGGTCGACGAGGTGCTCAGCGTCAGCGTCGTGGTGCCTGTGCTGGTCGTGTTGTTGCCGAACTTGTCCTGGACCTGGAGGCCCAGCTTGATGTTGGTCGTGGTCGAGGCGCCGGCCGAGGTCGGGGTGGGGGTGATGGCCACCTGAGCGGCGCTTCCCGGAGTGTTTGTCGCCGTGAAGTTGACCGTGTTCGTCCCTGGCGCCGACGCCGAAATGTTGTAAGGGCCTCCGCTCGTCGTGGATGCCGTCATGGCGGAAGAGGCAGCCTGGCCGTTCGCTCCGGTGGTGACGACGCAGGAGTAGGTCTGCGGGTTCGACGTGCAGTTGCCACCGATGGCGAAGACCACGCTGGCACCCGATGTGGGCCCGCTGAATGTCACTGCTGCGCCCGGGACGACGTTCCCCAAGGAGTCCGTGACCGTGGCCACCAGTGCATTCGTGAAGCCGGTGTTGACGGTTGCGGACTGCGCGGACCCCGAGGTGATCGCGATGTTTGCCGGCGCTCCGACGGTCATCGTCAGCGTGGTCGTGCCCCACGTGGCGGCACCGTTCTTGGCCGTGATGGCCGGAGTCCCCACCGCTTCGTCGCCGTAGTACTCGGTGGCCGTCCCGTTGCCGTTGGTGATGTTCACCGTGGCGGTGGCGCCAAGCGTTCCCGTGTGGCCCGTGGTCGTGGCGAAGAAGCCCTTGGCGGAGCTCGAGCTCAGAGTCAGCGCCGTCGTGCCGGTGCTGGTGGTGTTGTTGTTGAACTGATCCTGCAGCTGCAGGGCCAACTTGACGGATGTCGTGGTCGACACGCCCGTCGAGGTCGGCGTCGGGGTGATGACGACGTGCGTCGGCGTCCCACCGGTGACGGTCTCGGTCTGCGTGCCCGTCTTGAGCCCACTCGCCGCGGCCGAGAGTGTGGGTGACCCCGCGGTCGTGTCGCCGTAGTAGAAGGAGACTGACGATTGTCCGGTGGGAATCGAGACTGAAGTAACCGGAGCGCCACCCGCAGTCAGGGCGAAGACCCCGCTTCCAGACGATGACAAGAGATTGACCGTGAGAGCCCCGGGGTCGGGGTTGCCGAAGGCGTCTTGCTCCTGGATCGTGATCTGACCAAGGTTGGCGGTGGAAGATGCGACGCCGGAGAGCGGTGACGTGGTGAATGCGATCTGGGCGGCGGGCGCTGCCGTGATGGAATAGGTCGCGCCCGTGGCGGCCGTGACATGGGTGTTCGAGTCAGTGGCGGTCAGGGTGTAGGACCCCGTGGCGCTGAAGCTGCAACCACCGAATGTGATGACACCCTCGTTTTCGACGCCCGAGCAACTCGAGGCCAGATGGCCCCCGGCCGAGGTCAGCGTCACCGAGGACAGCGTCGCTGTAGACGATGTTGCCGTTTGTGTCCTCCACCGCCACGATCGGTTGGGGGGTGACCTCCGCGTTGACAGTGCCGGTTCCCGTCCCCTGCGGCTGCAGGAAGACCAACTTCGAGGGCGTCGATCCGCCCGACACGAGGGGAGCCTGGGGGTCGTAGATCACGGTGCTGACGGAGGTGCTGTAGGTGCCCGATCCGATGGTCATCGTCCATAGCTGGGGCCCATAATTTGTGCAGGGGTTCCCGCTGGCGAAGTTCGAACCATTCCAGTACCAGACGGAGTGGCTGGTGACGGTGAACGATCCGGAGAGTTGCCAGTTCGGCACGAAGGTGGTGGGACAGGAGCCGAACGCGTTGTTCTCAGCTTGCTGCACCTGGGAGATGACCTGGTCCGAGGCCGCTCGCACCGAAGCGTCCAAGGTGGCCAGGTGTCGGTGCTGGGAGGATGCAGTGATGGCCGTCGCGAAGGCCGTGAGCAGCGCCACGCCGGCAATACCCAGGACGACGACTGCGAGGAGAACCTCTATGAGGGTGTCGCCCCGTTCGCCTCTGGTCTTCTCCGCCGGACCCGTCGGCTCTTCCGTTGCCCGTTGCCACCTCACAGCAGTACTCCCAGGAACAGAGCCTCAAATCCGGCCCCCTTCATGGTGACCGCAACCGACTGCGCGGCGGATGTGCCGGTGGGCTCCTGCGATTCGAGCATCAAGGTGCCGGTCTTGTTGAGCTGCTGATCGGATTCACACAGCACGGAATTGGTCCCCGTGTTGGGGAAGGAGTACCCCGTGAGGGGGAGTGAAGCCTTGAGGCCGGTCGCGAGGGGACTCGTGGTGGGTGGGGTTTGGCTCGTGTAGGCGAGGAACCCGATGTTCTGGTTGCTTGCACCGCCCCCGACGTCGTCGCCACCGTCGTAGCAGGCATTGCCGAAGGGGTTGCCAGCGCTGTTGTTGAGGACCGTCCAGTTGAGACTGGACTGGTTTTGGAACACCATCCACTCGTTGCTATCGGTCGACTCGGCGTCGCCTGTGACGAGGGTCCACCCGGTCGCCGGTTGCCCGGCAGCGTCCAGGACCTGGATGTTGGTCATATAGGCGGTGGTCAAGGCGCCATTGACGTTTTGATACAGCGCGGGATCTCCGGGGATCCCTGTGAAGAACCCGTTGTTGCCCAGGAACGCTTCGCTGTTGTACCCACTGGGGTTGTAATAGGTGGGGATGGAGGCTGGGGCGACGTTGTTGGCGCTCACGCTGAGGCAGAACGTCAGCGTGTACGGAGTGTTGGCGATGGGACGCGAGAACGTCTGGCACTTACCGAGTGCGTGGTTGGCGCTGGCGAAGCTGTAGCCGGTGAAGTCCGCGAAGCAGAGTTGGCTTGGCACCGTGCCCGTGCTCGTCGAGAATCCGCACCCGGGCCCGCTGGGGGTGTTGAAGCTCGTCGCGGAGCTTTGGGATGTGGATTGGCCGGGGAGTCCGACCAGCGAGTAGCTGAAACCGCTGCCCGGCTCGGTGATCTTGAAGGTCACTCCCGTGACCCCCTGCGTTGCGTGCCAGGTGGCGAACTGGGCGGTGATGTCAGCATTGTTCGCACCCGTGATCGTCACGACGGGAGTTCCGACATCATGCGAGACCGTGAACGTGTTGGTGAGCGTCAGCGCGTTCCCGGACGTATACGAGCAGATCTGCCGCAGCATGGTGTAGGTGGTTTGATCGGTCTGGGCGTTCACCACCGGGATGCTCACGTAGGAGACCACGTTGTCGAACCCACCGGGAGCCGACGTGTTGCCGCCCCATTCAAGACCCATCAGCTGGGTCTCCTGTCCCTCATTGGTGTTGGGACACGCCACGGGCGAAGCCTGCGTCGTGATCTCCTCTGCGCTTTGGACGTCCCGATTGAAGTTCACGGATCCAACAAGTGCGTCGTTCGAGTCGCCGATTCTGCTGGTCGTTTGGTCCTGCAATCCGAACACCGAGAGAAGAGCGGCCGCGATCCCCCCGACGACGATCGGCAGGATCACGACAACGATCATCAGCTCTATGAGGGTGAAGCCCCCATCCTCGATACCTTCGACACGTTGCCGGGTGGCGCGCCGTGCCGCGGCAACGGGGTGGAGAGACGGGTGTCGCGGTGCCATGAGTGGTTACGCATCCCCTGGCGAGGGAAGACTTCCCCGCGTCTCGAGGAGGCCAGCACCTGGGGCGCGATCCGCGGCCACCTGGCGGCCATCATGGGGTGGGGTGCCGAGGGCGCGGGCGCGGCGAAACAAACCCGATGGCCGGGGGCAAAGCCCCAACTCTCCATTCGTCGCCAATTCGCCAAGATCAACTCCAGTGAGTTGCACCGCCGCCGCCTCATCCACCTGGGCAAACCCTACTCCCTGCCTAGGCACGCTGAAACCCCAGTAGGGGCATCTTGAGGTGCTGTTCGCCCATAATCTCGGCGTTTCCGCGTGTGGAGCGAACAGATCAACACCGGGACGCCACAGAGTTGTGCATCCGTAGTGATTTTGCGCGCCGGTGGCGACCGGTTCCCAGCGATTGATCCAGCCCACAACCCTCTCCTTCTGGTTCAGGTTGAATGCCTCCGAAAGTGGCGACGCCGGATCGTCAGTTCGGTGCATTGCCCATGTGCCAGGCGGCACAGATGTCACAGCGGTAGACGTTCAGCTGGGCCCCGGATTCCTGCCGGCGGATCAGCGCAGCGGTGAGGGCGTCGTGCTGGGTGGCGTACGCCGTCTTGGGCGCACCGTCGGCACGCCAGTGCGAGCCGCGCCCTCGCATGGGGCTGGAATCACGCGCCTGCTCCGTGGCCCTTCGGTTTCGACGCGCTGCCATCCCCCCATTCTGATCGCCGGGACGACCGGCCCCTGATTCGGACCCGGGCCGCCCGAGGGGCACCACCGCACCGGGCAGTCTCCAGGGTGGGAAGGAATATCAGGCCGTTGTGATCGTGCGGGGGCTCTGCAACGATTCGGTCATGGCGAAGACAGTGATCGTGAAGCTGACCGACGACATCGACGGCGGGGATGCCGACGAGACCGTGCGATTTTCCCTCGATGGCAGGTCCTACGAGATCGATCTCAGTGCGGGCAATGCCGCCAAGCTCCGGAACGCGCTCGGGCCTTACATGGAGAAGGGGCGCGTCGGAAGCGACTCTCGGCTTCAGCGCTCACGGCCAGCGCAGGCCGAGAAGACGCTCTACTCCGAGCTGAGTGCCGACGAAAAGGCCCGTTTTCGCGCGTGGGCGAACATGGCGACGGCGCGCCGCATCAGCGACGCTCGGGTGAAGGCCTGGGTGGAGGCCGGGAGGCCGTAGCACTCGGTCCACGAACCAAGAGGCCCTCGGACCTGCGGCGGAAGCGGAGATCGGTCAGGCGAAACCGAGGATCCCGTAGGTATTGCACAGCCCCATCGCGTCGATCAACAGGAACGCACTGACCACGGCGATCACAATGGGTAGCTTCCACCGACGGCCGCCACGACCCGCCGCCGGTGGGGCGTACCAGAGCGGCAGGCCTGAGCCGAACTGGGCCAGATGGGCTCCGATGGGGACCGCCCCCTCTGCGATCGGCGCATCGGGATCGGCGGCGAGTGCCAGGGCGGTCAGTTCGTCGTCGGTCAATCCGGCTTCGGGATCCACGCTCTCGACGCTCACGCAGGCCAAGCTACCTGCTGGAGCCGACAGGCACGTCGGAGGTAAGAAGGATGGTCGACGAGGAACCCGGGAACTCGCAACCCGTGGGGACGGAGGAGGGCGGTTCGGGACCCGCCGGATCCAACCCGAAGGGCCCTGGGTGGTATCCGGCGCGGACGAATCCGAATCAGCAGTTCTACTGGGATGGCGAGGCCTGGACGGGTGAGCGGTCCTGGACGGTGGGGTCTGGATGGACCAAGAGCGGCGACTTCCCCGGGAGCGAACCGTCGCCACCGGCATCCTCGGAAGGGACCTCCAGGTACCTCTCCGCCAATCCCTACGGTCAGGCCACACCAGACGCAAAGCGGAAGCGCCTGCGCCGGGCAGCACGGCAGGATCCCTCGGCCGTGACGCTGAGCCATCTCTTGTTGATGGCGAGCGGGGTTGCCTTGATGGCCGGTTCGGCGACGACGTGGGTGCACGCAAACGTGTCGTACGGACCCGTGTTTCGGGCCAGTGCAACCCTGAACGGCCTCGATACCGGGATTTCGCGGCTGCTCGGGATCAACGGCTATGCCACGTTCATCTGCGGCGTGGCCGTCGTGGCCCTGACGGCGGTCTCCATGGGGTCAGACGACTGGTCAGTGCGGGTCTTCTGCCGCGCTGGCGTCATCGACCGCGTTGGGATTCGCCGTGTACTTCATCGTCAGGGTGCAGCAGGAGATCGGTCAGAAGCCCTCGACGCATGGCAGCGCCGGGTCCGGAGCGGGCCTGATCATGGTGCTGGTGGCGTCGGCGCTGGCGACGGTGATCAGCGTACCGAGGGTCTTTCACGACTGAACGAGAAAGACCCCGAGCGGCGTGCTCGGGGTCTTTCGGAAATTCGGGGGCCGACGACCGGTCTTCCGTTCCGGTCGCCGACCCTCCGATCGTGTGCCTATTGCGGCGGGCCCGAGGAGAGCTGGACGGTGGCGGTGTGCGTCTGGCCCGATCCGTCGGTCCAGCCGATGCTCACCTTGTCCCCCGGATGGTACTGGCTGATGGCGGTCGTGAGGTCGTTGGCGCTGCTCACGGACTTGCCACCCAGCGAGGTGATGACGTCGCCCTCGGCGAGACCCGCCTCCTGGGCGGGACCGTTGGTGACGACGCTGGCGACCGAGGCGCCCGATGCAGTGGACCCGGTGTTGCCAGAGTTCCCCCCGAAGAAGCCACCGAAGCCGCTGCTGTTGCCGCTGTTCCCACTGGCGCCCGAGTTGCCGCTGGCGTTGATCTCCACGCCCAGGAAGGCCGTCTCCCCGATGTGCACGGTGGAGGAGCCCTGTCCGGCCTCGATGGCGCGGGCGAGGGAAAGCGCCGTGTTGATCGGGATGGCGTAGCCCTGGTTCCCGGACGACTGGTCGTTGGACTGGAAGGAGAAGCCGGCCGAGGCCGCCGTGTCGATCCCGAGCACGTCGCCCGAGGTGTTGACCAGGGCGCCGCCCGAGTCCCCGGGCTGAATGTCGGCGTTGGTCTCGATCAGCCCGCTGAGCTGCTCTGATGTGCCGTCACCGTCGTCACTGGCCGTGATCGACTGGTTGAGCGCGGTGATCGTCCCCCCGGCGGCGCTGGGCGTGCCTCCGGTGCCGCCGGCGTTCCCCACGCCCACGACCTGCTCGCCCACGGAGGCGTTCGAGGAGTTGCCGAGGGTGGCCGTCTGCAGGCCCGAGGCGTTGTGGAGCTGCAGGACAGCAATGTCCTTGGTGCGGTCGTAGCCGACGACACTCGCCGTGTAGGTCTTCCCGTTGCCGATGTCCGTGACGCTGATGCTGGTCGCCCCGTCGATGACGTGATTGTTCGTCAGGATCACACCGTTGGAGGACAGCACGATGCCCGTCCCCGCCGCCTGCTCCTGCTGGTAGCCCAGCGAGGTGTTGATGTCGACCAGGCCCGGGTCGATCTTGGAGGCGATGGCGTTGACGTCACTCGGACCGGAGGCGTTCGAGGAGTTGGAGCCACCGCTCCCGGTGTTGCCGGTGCCGCCCCCGAAGGAGCCACCGTTCCCGAAGGGGGACGAGCCGTTGCCGAACGGGCTGTTCGAAGAACCGGATCCACCCGACGAGTTCGACCCGCCCGGGTTCGAAGGCAGGCGGGAGCCGCCCGAGGCGGGGCTGAAGGCCTGGGTGCTGCCGCCGTTGCTGCTCGCGGTGGCGTGCCCGATGCCGATGCCGGCACCGAGGACGGCCAGCGCAGCGGCGCCGGCGAGGAGGCCGTTCCGGACGCGGTGATTGCTGCGGTCCGCCGGCGCCCCAACTGAAGCGGGAGGGGTAGCCGCCCAGTGGGGAACGCCGGGGTCTGTGGGCGGCGGACCGCCGAACGAGGAGCCCGGAGCGTCGCCCAGCATCGGGTTGCCGGCGAGGGCGCCCATGGCGTAGGTCCCCTGGGGCGGGGTCGAGCCCGTGGGAGGTACCGGCTGATGGGCCATGCCCATCGGTGGCGTGTCGGGCTGCTGCGGGAGGGGCAGTTCCGGCGAAGCCTCGGGGGCGGATGCCGCCGGCAGGGGGATGGCGGCCTGGCCCGTGGCCTCGGGAGTGGCAGCGGTCGGCTGGGCTTCGGGAGCCGGGTTGCTCACCGGTCCCTCGCCCGTCGTGTCGTTTTGGTCCTCGTTCATCGTGTCCGGTCCTCCGTCTGAACCCGGACGTCCCGGGTTCTCCACGAGATCCATTGGATACGGCAGGTCTGTACGCCAGGTCAGAGGAAGATATGACGCCGATAAATGTTGCCTGTGGCCTCAGGCTCCGCCTGAAACCTGCGTCGACCGGGGAGAGGCGTCCCTGTCAGTCGGTCAGAAGACGAGCGGTCGGCCCGAGACAGTGGGGCTGAGGCCGAGGTGGCAGCGTCGGCCGAGTCCCGGTCGGGGTGCGGCCGACGCTGCCACCTCGGCGTGCTCGGCCTGCTCGGCCCCGAAAGCGCCGAGCAGCGCGAGTCCCAGGTCGCCCGGGTGGGCCTGCACGCCCCGCACGTCGACCCGCCACTCGTAGTCCTCCGAGGTCAGGGCGCCGTCGGTGCTCATGATGGTGGCATCGGGACAGGCCTGGCGGGCACTCGTCAGCAGGGCGAAGCGGGCCTCGTGCGGGTCGCGGCCCGGGTGGTCGAACGCCACGGCGCCGTTGAAGCAGGGTGACTCCACCACGACCACCCACCGGCGCCCCTGACGACAGAGGAACAGGGTGGCGCCGTCGATGGTCGCCGGCTGTCCCGCCATGTTGGCTGTATCCCTGCGATCCCTGCGCTGCATCACGAGTAGAACGCTCCCTGGCCGCCGTACTCACTGGGTCCAAAGACCCATTTCTGGCCTCATGCTGCAGGAACGGGCGTGGCGGCGCCAGGGCCGAAGTGTTCTAGTGCCGGTCAGGGCCGGAAGACCACCTTGATCGCCTGTGAGCTGTTCCGGTCGATGGCCGCCCCGATGGCCTCCCGGTAGTCCTCCAGGCCGAACTCGTGGGTCACGACGACGGAGTCGGGCAGAAGTCCCGCCGCCAGCACGTCGAGCGCCCGGTCCACGGAGTGGCGCCCGGCCCCGCCGGCCAGACCCGGCGTGGCGTGGGCGTCGACCGTATGGTCGATGGAGCCTACCAGGGCTGCCTCCTTGTACCAGATCGGCGTGAGGTCGACCTCGCTGATCCCCGCCGCTCCCAGGAGCAGCACGGTGCCCCGGTGGGCGACCGCCCGGAGCGCCTCGGTCACCGAACCGGGCGAGCCGACCGCCTCCACGACGTAAGGGAAGCCGCCCATCAGCATCTGGTGGCGCTTGGAGCCCACGACTCGTGACCCCGTGAGCGAGGCCAGTTCCTCCCAGTGGCCGTTCTCGGCATCGCTCAGCACCACGTGGTCGGCCCCGCAGGCCGTGGCCGCCCGGGCCTGGTGCGGGTGCCGAGCGAGCACGGTCACCGGGCACTGCGGGAACAGCCCCTTGAGCGCGGCGAGCGACGCCAGCCCGATGATGCCCGCGCCCACAATGAGGACCGGTTCGCCGTCGACCGGCATGGCGCGCAGCAGGCCGTGGCAGGCGATCGAGACCGGCTCGTAGAGGCTGGCGCCGCGATCGACGATGGCGTCGGGCATCGGGTGGAGCATGGAGTCGTGGGCCAGCACGCTGTCCGCCCAGCCCCCGCCCAAGTCCTGGGTGAAGCCCAGCGACCGGCCCGAGCTGATCACGCGGCTGTCCAGGTTGAGGCACGAGGAGGTCCACCCCCGGGCGCAGTTGGCGCACGGTGGGTCGATCCCGCGGGGGAGGCAGGGGATGCAGGGATCGATCACGACTCTGGTCCCGACCGCCACCGCGCAGTTGGGTCCCGCCTCGACGACTCGCCCCGCCGTCTCGTGGCCGAGGACGAAGGGAAACGTCCCCATGGTCACCAACGTGGGGGACGGGCCCGTGTTGTGGGCGAACAGGTGCAGGTCGCTGCCGCAGATGCCGCCCGTGGTCACCGCCACCCGGGCCCACGACGGGCCCGGCAGCTCCGGCTCGGGGATGTCCACCAGCGAGGCCGGGAACTCCGGGTCGACCATGTCGAACATCACGGCGCGCATGGCGTGAGCGTAGGCGCGCCGCCCCGGGGGCCACGGGGGAGGCTGGCCTAAGGTGCGAGGGCGATGCGGGTCTCCGATGCCACCCTCGCCGAGGTGCGCGAGCGCGGCTTCGCATTGATGGAGGGCTTCCTGAGCCAGACCGAGCTGGCGGCCGCGCAGGAAGCCCTGTGGCTCCACTTCCCGCGCCCGTCGGACTACTTCGCCGACCCCGGTGCCTTCGCCCGCTACGGGGCGGGCCAGTTCGCCGGAGTGGAGGAGTTCCCGTACCGCTCGTGGGATCTCAACGGCCTGGCCGTGCACCCCGACCTCGTCGACGCCGCCGAGCGCTACCTCCGGACGACCGAGCTCCATCTCTACAAGGTGGAGCTCTGGGCCAAGTACGCCGGCGCCGTCGACTACGACCAACCGCTGCACCGGGACTACGGGAGCCACAGCCTGGTGGTGCCACGTGCCGAGCCCCGCTACCAGCAGCTGACGACCTTCGTGTACCTGTCCGATGTCACCGACGAGGACGGCCCGACCCGCATCGTCCCTTACGAGGACGGCAAGGACGTGCCCTACACGCCGCTCTATTTGCCCTTCGGGTCGCTGGCCGAGGTCGAGGTGGCCTGCACCGGCCCGGCTGGAAGCCTCCTCGTCTACCGGACCGACATCCTGCACCGGGGGTCGAACATGACCGGCACCGGCCACGCACGCTTTTCGCTCCTCGTCGATTTCCAGGTCCGGGGGACGACCTGGGGCGGCAAGATGGCCTGGCCGAAGCAGTCGCCCGAGCGCTGGGCCCGCTTCATGCCGCAGTGCGACGTGCGTCAGCGCGATCTGTTCGGATTCCCCCGGCCCGGCGACCCGTACTGGTGCGAGGAGACGCTCGAGGGCGTGGCGGCCCGGTACCCGGGAATCGACATGTCCCCTTATCGGGATGCGCTCTCGGGGAGACACTCGTAAATCCCAGCTAAAACAGAGATTGAAGGAACAGACTCACCACATCCGGCTCCACCCGATCCAAGGAGGAATGACATGCCGTCACAACTGATCCTCGAGTTCGAAGGTGTCACCACGAAGGAGTACGACGCCGTCAACGCTGCCCTCGGCATCGACCCTGCCACGGGGTCGGGCGACTGGCCCGACGGGCTCCAGGTCCACGCCGCCGGGCTGAACGAGGACGGGCACCTGGTGGTCACCGAAATCTGGGATACGCCCGAGCACCAGGAGAGGTTCATGGAGGGCCGCCTCGGCGCGGCGCTGGCCGAGGGGGGCATCGAGGGGCCGCCGTCGAGCATCACCTGGATCGAGCTGGTGGCACACCACACGCCGGGAGGCTGACGGGCCGCACATCGGCTTCGGTACCCCTCCCTCGCCAAGGTGGCATCATTCGGGCCACTTCGATTCCGACGAGCAGAGGGGGACGAGGCCCGTGAGCTATCGCGTGATCCAGTGGGCCACCGGGGGCGTGGGCCGCGCCGCCATGGAGGGCGTCCTGGCCCATCCCGAGCTCGAATTGGCCGGCGCCTGGGTGCACAGCCCCGACAAGGAGGGCATGGACCTCGGCGCGCTGCTCGGGCGGGCGGACCTGGGCGTCACCGCCACGGGCGACGTCGACGCGCTCCTCGCCCGCGAGGCCGACTGCGTGCTCTACAGCCCGATCTTCGCCGATCCGGGCGTGGTGGCGGCCATCCTCGAGTCGGGCAAGAACGTGGTGAGCCCGCTGGGCTGGTTCTACCCGCCGCCCGACGAGCGGCAGAAGTTCGACGCCATCGCCAAGAAGGCCGGCGTGACCCTGCACGGCACCGGCATCAACCCGGGCGGGATCACGGAGCGCTTCCCGCTGATGATCTCCGCCCTCTCCGGCTCGGTCACCCACGTTCGGGCGGAGGAGTACTCCGACATCCGCACCTACGGCGCCCCCGACGTCGTCCGCGACTGGATGCTCTTCGGCAAGACGCCTGGAGAAGCCCGGGCCAGCGTCATGATCGACGCCCTCGGGGGTGGGTTCCGCCAGTCGCTGTTCATGGTCGCCGACGAAATGGGTTTCGACGTCGACCCGCAGCTCTCGACCCGCCATGAGATGGCGGTGGCCACCGAACCGATCGACTCGCCGATCGGGCCCATTGAGCCGGGGACGGTGGCGGCCCAGCGCTTCACCTGGGAGGCCACCGTCGACGGCCGGCCGGTGGTGACCGCGACGGTCAACTGGCTGATGGGGGAGGAACATCTCCACCCGGCCTGGACCTTCGGCGAGGAGGGCGAGCGCTTCGAGGTCGAGATCACCGGGGATCCCAACTGCCTCACCACCTTCAAGAAGCTGCATCCCAAGACGGTCGAGGAGGGTCTCGTGCGGAACCCGGGCGTCGTCGCCACGGCAATGCACTGCGTCAATGCCATCCCCTACGTGTGCCAGGCGGCGCCCGGCCTGCAGACCTATCTGGAGATGCCTCTGGTGGCCGGCCGCGCCGCGCCGGGCTTGCACCGGGACCGGCGGGCACCGGCGTCTTCCGCCCCGGCATGATCCTCGATCGCTTCTCCCTCACCGGCAAGGTGGCCATCGTCACCGGCGCCGGGCTGGGGATCGGCCGCGGCATCGCCATCGGCTTCGCCGAGGCCGGCGCCGACGTCGTGCTGGCGGCGCGCACGGCGGCCGACCTCGAGGAGGTGGCCGGCCACGTGCGTGCGCTCGGGCGGCGGGCTCTCGTCGTGCCGACCGACGTGACCGACGCGGCCGCGTGCGAGGCGCTGGTGGCCGCCACGGTCGGGGAGTTCGGCCGCCTGGACATCCTGGTCAACAACGCCGGCGGGGCCATGCCCCGGGCGGCGCTGGACACGAGCGAGGGCTTCATGGCCCGCACCTTCGCCTTCAACGTGACGGCACCCTTGACGCTGACCAAGCTGGCGGCCCGGCAGATGGTCGACACGGTGGGCTCCGGCGCCGTGGTCAACATCTCGTCGCGTTCGGCCTCCATGACGCAGACGATGTTCGTTGCTTACGGCGCCGCCAAGGCCGCGCTCGACCGGATGACCCGCAACATCGCGCCCGAGCTGGCCCCGCGGGTGCGGGTCAACGCCATCGACGTAGGTGGCGTCGCCACCCGCTCCCTCGACATCGTGCTCACCGACGACGGCCTGCGGCAGCAGTTCCTCGACGGCACGCCGATGGGCCGGCCGGGCGAGCCCGAGGACATCGCGTGCGCCGTCCTTTACCTGGCCTCCGACGCCTCGTCCTGGGTCACCGGGAAGGTCTTCGAAGTCGACGGCGGCACGGAGGCGCCCGCCATGACCGTGCCTGCGCCCGCGCTGGAGCCGACCCCCGGGCCCCCGCCGCCCCCTGAGCTCGCCCGCTGCGCCTGTCTGACGCAGGCGACTCAGCCGTTGACCGAGTGCAGCCAGGTCTGGGCGACGGCGGCCGGCTGCCCCTGCTGCGCGGTGACGTCGAGGTTCAGCTTGGAGATGGCCGTGGTGGTCACCTGCTGGCGTCGGTCAGCTGCGCAGCTCCCAACGGTTGCCGGCCGGGTCCTTGCAGAGCAGGATCCGCACCCCGTCGAACTCAGCCGCCTTGAACGAAGCGCCGGCCTCGCTGAGGCGCGTGGCGATGGAGTCGGCGTCGTCGCCCACGTGCAGGGCCGTGTGTGCCATTGCGGCGGGGGTGTGCGCGGGGTCGAGGCTGAGGTGCACCTGCGTCCCGTCGTCGGCCTCGAACCAGCGCGCGCCGAAGCCCGCGGCCGCCTGCGGCGGCTCCAGTCGCCGGTAGCCGAGGACGCCGACGAGGAAGTCGGCCTCGGCATCGGCCAGGTCGGGAGGGACACCCAGGTTGACGTGGTGCAACGTCGGCATGGCCGACAGTGTCCCACGTCGCTCAGACGGTGGGCCCGGGCGTCTTGACGAAGGCCGAGCTGGGCGGCTGCGCGTTCGCTGGCGGCGGGGTGGACTGGGAGACGCCGGTGGGATTTCCCGGCGCGGCCAGGGTCGGCGGGTCGCGGAAGGGGTGCCCGTGCAGATCGAGGCAGTCGAACAGGTCGTTGGCGTTGGCATCGCGGTAGGTCATGGCAGGCAGGTTCCACTTGCGCTCGATCGTCTTGAGCACGGACGTGTGGTCGTACACGGTGTGGGACACGAAGCTCCTCTTGCCGTACGGGGAGACCACGACGGTAGGGACGCGGAAGCCGTAACGGTCGTAGGACCCGGGCTGGTCGGTTGCGGACAGGACCGGCGCAATGTCGTCGGGCGGGATGGCGGGTGGCGGCGGGACGTGGTCGTAGTAGCCGCCGTGCTCGTCGTAGGTCCACACCAGGAGGCTCCGGTCCCACGCGGGACTGTCGAGCAGCGAGCTGACCACGGTCGAGACGAAATACTCGCCCAGGGAGATGTCCTGAGGGCTCTCTTCCGTACCGGTCAGGATGTTCGGGTCCACATAGGACACTGCCGGCAGGGTGCCCGCCTTGGCGTCGGCATGGAACTGATCGATGGTCTTGATCCGGCCCGGATTCTTCTTGACGATGTCCGAGATCACGTACAGAGTCGACACGTCGGTGGCGTAGCTCGCCCAGCTGATGTCGTGCGCGTCCAACCGGTCGAAGATCGTCCCGTTGGGCGGGATCTCTCCGATGGACGAGGTGTCGGTGGCGATGAGACCGAAAGCTGTCCCGGCGAGGAGGAACCGGCGGTTCGGGTAGGTCTGCGCCAGGACGGAGCAGAAGTAGCGGTCGCACAGCGGGAAGGTCTTGGCCAGCGAGTAGTAGAAGGGGATCTCCTCGCCCGTGTAGTACGCCATTGACCAGTCGCTGCTGCTCTCGGGGCCGATGAACCCGTCGTTGCGGCCGTTCGCGAACTGCAGGTGGCTGGCGTTCCAGCTCTGGGTCACGCTGCCGGCCTGGTACGTCGTGGTTTCGTGGAACGCGCGTACGTAGCCCCCGCCCGGGTAGGGGTTGGTGTTGGTCGGCCGGCCTTTTCGATCCAGCGTGAACCCGTCGCCGCGGCCGAGCATCCCCAGGTAGTTGTCGAACGAATGGTTCTCCTGCATGACGACGACGATGTGCTCTATCTCCGGGAGCGTGTCCGTCCCTTCAGGCAGGCTCGGATCGGGCAGCGACCCGGGGTGGCGCCATTGCGAGCGAGGCGGCAGGTGGAGGTGCGCCGTGGACGGAGCGGCGGCCGAACCTCCGGCCCCGGCCGCTGTGACCGCTTCCACCCCTCCGATGGCCGCCGCGCCAACGCCGGCCGCCCCTCGGAGGATTTGCCGCCTGGAGAAGCCCCGGTCCTCACCCACTGCGCGCATTTAAGCATGCGAGCCCCGAGGATCAGGGGCCTCGGGAGCGTCCGCACGCCCTCGCGGCGCAACCGCGGCTCCGTCAGGGAGCTATGGAGCTGATCGAGGCGTATGCGGGGCCCCGGTCACCAACCCGTCGCGGCAACGACGGGGGCATTCAAATGGGAGGCAGCCGTACCGCCATCGTTGGGCGCGTCCCCATAGGAGTCGACCGCTCCACTCGCCGTCACCAGCCAGTAGCCACCCCCATCAGCGGTGGCGTAGATCGCAGCGGCGGGATTGAAGCCTCCAAGGCCGCTCGCACCGCCGAGGTATTCGGCGTCGCCATAGTTGTACACGGTGCCGTCGGCCAGCAAAATCCAATATCCTCCTCCGTCCGGAGTCCGGACGGCCGCGGTCACGGGGGAACTCTGGATGCCGGGCGCACCGAGGTAGGGAGCGTCGCCAAACGCGTAGACGTTGCCGCTGTTCGTGGCGATCCAATAGCCACGACCGGAGGCATCCGGTATCACCGCCACCGCTGACCCCTGGCATCCGCCGATACCCGGACACGATCCGGCGAAGTGCGCATCACCGAAGGCGAAGACACCGCCGTCAGAGCTGACCATGAAGTAGCCGCCCCCATCGACGGATGGGACCATTCCCACAATCGGTGCGCCGAGCTTCGGAGCGGATCCGATGCTTCCGGCGGGGGCGAACCCCAACGCCGGGATGGAGCCGTAGTAGCCGGCATCACCGAAGGCGAAGACGCCTCCGTCGGCCGCCTCCAGCCAATAGCCCTGTCGGTCCGACGTCGGAGTGATCCCGACAACCGGACGTTGCAACTTCAGGGAGCCGGTCGAGCCGTGGAATTGAGCTGAGCCGAAGGTGAAGATCCCGCCGTCGGCTCCGACGAGCCAGTAGCCGTGATCGGTCTGACTCGTGATGACGAGGGAGCGCGCGGCCGAGACGGAACTCTGGTAGTTGCCGTCGCCGAGATAGCTGGCCGTGAGCGAATGTGAGCCGAGGGAGAGCCCGGTATCACTCAGTGAGCAGGTTCCGGTGGCCGTATCGGGGCCACTTCCCGCCAGGGTGATCGTGCAGGCCGTGGTGCCGTCGTTTTGCACGGAGATCGATCCGGTAGGCGATCCCGATGTCCCTGACGTGACCGTCGCCGAGACGTGC
This sequence comes from uncultured Acidimicrobiaceae bacterium, assembly GCA_963843365.1. GTDB lineage: Bacteria > Actinomycetota > Acidimicrobiia > Acidimicrobiales > RAAP-2 > Bog-473. The sequence goes on from CAWJKG010000003.1 coordinate 436,322, forward strand.
ACGGAGCTCTCATTGCCGAAGGCCGCCGTGGGCGACGACACCGACAAGTTCGTCGAGGTCGTGGCTGGAAACACGGAGAGAGGGACCGTCGCCGATGCTGCGGTGAAGTTGGTGTCACCTGGGTAAATCGCCGTCACCTCGTAGGGCGTCGTGGAGGCCGGGAGGGCCGTCGCCGAGTCGATGAAGCAAGGATTGCCCCCACCGTTTCCTGCCGAACAGGAGCCGGGGGCCACAAGATTCACCCCGTTCGCCGTGACGCTGAAGAATCCGGTCGGGTTTCCACCGTTCCCTCCTCCCACACCGGTAATGAAGAAGTTGCCGTTTTCCGCACCGTAGAAGGCGTATCCCGGCACGGGGAAGAGTTGCATCTGGCTGGTGACTTGTACGACGGAAAGATCCTGGGGAAGCGAAGAGGAGCCCGCAAAGTTGATGTCACCGCTGTACGTTGCGGTCAGCGAATACAGGCCAGCGTCTATCTGCGAGCTGTTGAGGTAACAGTTTCCGCTCGATTGACCGGGTCCGTTTCCACCGAGGAATGCCGTGCACAGATAGGTATCCGGACCCGGGACGCCGTCGAACAAATTGACACTGCCCGATGGGGAGTTGCCGAACACGTTTGGAGCAGACACCGTGAAATCGACGGGGTTCTGCCCTTCGTTGCCGTACATCACGGTCGATCCGGGGGAGGGAGCGGTGATGGCGGTGACGGTCGGTGCCTGACCGACGGTCTGGCTCAGTGAGCCCGATCCTTGGTCGTACACGGTGTCGCCAGAGAACGAAGCGGTGATGTTGTGGGACCCGACCGACATGTTGGAGGCAGGCTCGTCACAGGTGGCGACATACGTTCCGGCCGTGAGGGTACTTGCCAGCGGTTGAGATCCACACCCGGAGATGTCGCCGCCGTTGTCCTGAAATGCAATCGTGTCGGGGGCGTCGAGGTTGCCCGAATCCGACGTCGTCAGCGTGGCCGTGTAGGTGACGTCCTGATCGAACGTCGACGGGTTGGCAGTCGACGTCACGACGACCGTGACCGGAGGCCCGCCTGGCATCGCAGAGGCAGATGTCGACCATCCGAAGGTGACCAAGGGCATGGCCACCGCCGTTGTCGGGCCAATCCAGCGTCGAAATGGCCTGCCTCGACGTCTCATGGACGTATCTCGATCCGCACAACGCAATGGATCGAAAATTTTCGAGGCTGTCTTGAGGAGTGTCCAGGAATCTGGACACCTCGCCCTCAGGCCAGAGCCCCGAATCCCATGAGTGACGAGACATCGAACGATCTGAGGTGGCGGGATTCGAACAGACTCGGGCGCGACTGCGTATGCCGAGGTTCAGGGCAATTCATGGCGTCTGAATAGGGAAAATACAGTATGCGTCTCTCGCCGGCGACGACCGCCACTGACTGCAATTTTGTGTCATATCGGTGTTTTCCGAGATTTTGTGACCTTTTGCCTATGGCCGACACAACCGTCGGTGGAGAAACATCCGCTCTGGCGCTAGGCGCGTCAGGCGATCCCCAGGGGGGTTCCGAATGCGTATTCGTCGGTTTACTCGTGTGCTGTTCGCTCCAGTGCTCGCACTCGCGGCCGTCGGCGCACTCTCGGTGAGCGGAGCGACGGCGGCCGGCGCGGCGCGCCCCTTCGGTGGCCTCTCGTTCGGCAACAACCTCGGAGGGCGTTTCGGGCATCATCCGTATCCGCCTCCGTTCTTCGGCAACACCTACACCTGCAACGGAGCCAACGGCGGCATCGTCCCCGAGGGTACCTACGGCTCCGTGCTCATCACGGGGACCTGCTACATGCCCGCGGGCAACATCACCATCAGAGGCGACCTCGACATCGCGCCGGGCGCTTTGCTCGACGCCGTGACGCCCGGTGACCCGGCGAGCGGCCCTGCCGTGCCGGCGACTGTCGTGGTCGGCGGCAACGTCAACGTTGGCACGGGGGCCGTCCTCCTCTTCGGTTGCTCGCCGAACATCTCGTGTTCGAACCCGCCCGCTATCTCCTACGACCGCATCAACGGCAATCTCACGGGGTACGGAGCCCAGGGCGTCGTGGTCCACTCGGCGTCCATCGGGGGCAGCGTCAACCTGGCCGGCGGCGGCGGTGGTGCCGCAGCGGAGAATTGCTCGGCGGTGACCATCCCCCAGACCGGGCCGCTCCCGCCGGCGCCGTGGTCACAAGACCCGAACCTTGCCTTTACCCCTGTCTACACCGACTTCGAGGACGCCACGATCGGCGGCAACTTCAACATCAGCGGTCTGACCTCGTGCTGGCTCGGGTCGCTGCGCGACCAGATCGGTGGCAGCGCCACATGGAACAACAACACCATGGGCGACCCTGACGCGATGGAGATCGGGAGCAACATCATCAATGGGAACATGAACTGCTTCGGCAACTCCGAGGGTGGAACTGCCGGCGTGCAATTCGGTGATGGCGGCGCCGCCCCCAGCGCGGTGGGCGGGTTCGGTCTCGGACAGTGTGGATTCAACGTGCTCCAGCCGAACCCAGCGCCCGAGGCTCTGGCCCAGGACCTCGCCCCCGGAGACCTGCACCCCGAGCACCTGCATCCCCGAGCACGTTTCCGTGAGCAAGTGGAGCCTGGGGACCTACTACGGGACGCACGTCCAGGAGGGACCGAGCCAGGTTTCGCTGCCCATCGGGACGACCGAATCAGGAGACGCGTTGGCGGCTGAGGTGAACAACATCGTCCTCGGCGGGAGCGGGTTGACCGGATCGGAGACCTACGACCCGACGCAGCCGCTCGGCTCCACCGGAGAGGCGGTCGCGGTGACGACGTACCCGAACGGATCGGAGTCGTTCACCGCCTTCGACAACTGCACCTGCACCTTCCAGGGTCAGACCGGCACGGTGGCCATCAGGGCTTACGGCACGGTGTCCCCGAACGGATCGGCCAGTGGCACTTTCCTCATTACCTCTGGCGGCGGGAGCGTCGGAGCGCTGACCACGCTCGCGGGCTATGGGACCTTCTCCAATTGGGGCCAGCCGGCGGGGACCCTCGGGCTCGTGGAGCACCTCAAGATCACTTGATCGAAGGAGATTCGACGGTCCACCCTGAAGCATAACGACAGGCTCAGTGGGATGGCATTTTGGGCCGTGGCCAACGGCTTGTTCTGGCCCGCCTGGCTCAGCGCTCCGGGGGCACCTCTGCGCGTGTCGTCGAGCTGCCACGGGGTGGACTCATGAAACCGGCAGGGCGATGGTCGTGGCGTCCGCAGGCAGCTCTTCGGAGTCCACCTCGCGCGAGGTCCGATACCGTCGGCCCGATGCTGTCGGCGATCGGCTGAAGCTGGGTCAGGTCAAAGCGGTATGCCCGTGCCGCGTTCAAACCCAGCATGAGAGAGACCTCATCGGCATCGACGTCGTGGAAGACGTGACGGAGCACGAATCGGGTGTAAGGGAAAGTCCCTTCGGTGTGTGGGTAGTCGGATCCCCACATGAGCCGATCTATCCCGGTGGCATGCCGCGTCCGGCAATCTCTCCGGCTGAGAAAGCTGGCACCTATATAGCACTGGCGCGCCCAGTACTCGCTGGGTCGCAGCCGCATGCTGTCGCGGATCATGCCGCCAAAGATGCCTTCGACCGCGCCTGGCCTCGCATTGACTATGCGGTCGTACATGAAGTCCAGCTCGCTGAGGGCACCTGGCACCCATGAGTTACCGGTCTCGGTCAGCACGAACGTGAGATCGGGGTGGCGTTCGAACACGCCGCTGAAGATCAGCCGCACGAGTGGTCGTTGGCAGTACCAGCCAAACTCGAGGAACATCATCACAAGCGAAGTGTCGATATCGCCGTAGGTCGTCGGGCCGCCACCTCCGCCGTGGCTGTTGACCACGACACCTAAGTCCTCGCACACCTCCCAGAGGGGCTCGTACACCGGTGAGTGCAGCTGCGCTGTCGTTGCGTCGACCGGGGGGTTCGGGAGCATGATCCCGCCGAAGAGGCCGGGTTGTTGGGCAATCCAGCGCACCTCTTCGACGGCCCGCTCGACGTCATCGAGAAAGATCTGGGCGATCCCGGCACGACGGCCGGGGCGCTGGGAGCAGAAGTCGGCCAGCCATCGGTTGTGGGCGCTGATCCCGGCCCAGCGGAAGCGCAAATCTTCGGCATCTTTCGGCGCAGGCGGGTTGAAGATAATGCCCGAGGGATAGAAGGGCGGAATCGTGTTGGGAAACAAGACTTCTGCCACGACGCCGTCGCCCTCGAGGTCTTTCTGGCGCAGCGCATCATCGAAGTTGCGCCGATACTCGAGAGATTCGGTGTCCTGTAGGTCGGCGAAAGGATTCGAGTACGCCTTCCGCCAGTCGTCGAAGTCGTCGCGAAACGAAGGGTCGAGGTATTCGCGATATGCGTCCATGGACGCACCGGCGTGGCCATCAGCCGAGATCACGACGTAATGATCGAGACTTTCCATGACTTCTGCTGCCTCCCTCGACTGCAGTGAGTCGATCGAGCCCAGTGAATAGCAGCGATCCTAGGCTTCTGGAGAAGCTCCTGTATCTTCGTCTACAACCTCGCCACTCCCGAGACGAATCTCAACAGGAAGGAATGCCCGAAAGATGACCCCGCTCGTCCGCAAGGCGACCCGCGGTGATATCAAACCTGCCGGAGACGTGTTGGCGGCGGCCATGGCCACCGATCCGATCGCGTGCTGGATCCTCGGCAAGGAGGCGGACGTGGAGCGACGACTACGCCTGGTTTTCCGCGGTCTGATGCGCGTGGCCACGCGTGCTTCCGATCATGAGGTCCACCTCACCGACGACGGATGGACGGTCGGGTTGTGGCACGGTGTCGACAGATGGGACTTGCGACCGATAGACCTGGTACGCGTCTTTCCGTCTTCCTTACGCTCCGGTTTTCTGAACAAGCGCGGCTTGCAGTTGAACAACGCCATGCACAAGGCCCACCCCCGGGAGCCGCACTATTACCTCGAGGTGTTGGGCACTAGGCCCGACCGGGAAGGCCGAGGCGGTGGATCGGCGGTGATGGAAGCGATGGCTGAGCGGTGTGACCGCGATGGGGTGGCCGCCTACCTCGAAAATTCGAACCCCCGAAATGAGCCCTTTTATCGGCGGCACGGTTTCGAGCCGATACCTGCGTTCGGCCTACCGGCAGGCTGCCCGGCTCTCGTCCCGATGTGGCGCCAACCGCACTGAGCTGCGGACGTCGACCCCGCAGCGGAGTTGTCCGCTGCCGATGCCGCTGCCGCTGCCGCCGGCGAGGCCGCCGGCGACGTCTTCTGCGCCGCCTTCGCATCGGCTGTCGATGAGGTCACGGCCGCGATCGAAACTCAGCGGGCGCTGCGTGACGACGACGACCTCCCTTTCGCGGCCCGTATGGGGCTGCATACCGGCGAGGCGATCGAGTGTCCTACCGGGCGCTGAAGATGTGGGAGAGCGCGGTGAACGAAGCGGGCTCGCTCCAGCAGCACGACATCATCGCCGCCCTCGATCACGCCCGCATCACGCAGGGTCCGGGAGGGCCGGCCGAGATGGTGCCCGGGCAGCACCACGTCCGGATGAACATGTACATCGCCCATTCCGAGAACGGCACGCTCAAGGTGGTCGAGAGCCTCGGTCACGTCGATCTGAAGGAGTGCGACGTTCCGCTGGCTTGAGCGGCGAGATCCGTTCGGACGAGCACGTTGCGACAGGGGACGCCGGTACCGGTACAACCCGGTACCGGCGCTGTCGCGCCCGTATCTCTCGTGGAGGTGGCGGGAATCGAACCCGCGTCCTCCGGAGCCGCAATAGGCCTTCTCCGAGCGCAGCCGGCATCAGGTTGTCGGGGGTGGCACTTCTGCCGGCGGCAGTGCCACCCCGTAACCAACGAAAGTGTCCTCAGTGTTCAGTTGGTGTGAGCCACTGAGTAAGCCCTACTGAATGACGCCCAAGATCCGATCCGTAGGGCGGGGACCGGCTGGACGTCGCTACTTAAGCAGCGATCGCGAGCTGAGGCTCGGCGTTTGTTTTTGGTTCCGGCTCTTTAACGTGGTTCCGGAGACCACGGCTCGCTTCTCCTACCTTGACGACCGAAGTCGAAACCAATCACCCCCATGTCTGGGACTCCAGATCACTGTGATCAGGCCGCACCATTCTACGGGGTGGGGCCGCGCCGCCGACGGCCGGCTTCGGACCGTCGGCTACTCGCCGTTCCAGCGGCCCATCTCCTTGGAGGCCCGGGCGGCCTCCCGCTCGGCGTCCCTGGCCATGATCACGTTGCGCTTGTCGTAGAGGCGGCGGCCCTTGGCCAGGGCCAGCTGGACCTTGGCCTTGCCGTCCTTGAAGTACAGCGAGGCCGGAATGAGGGTCAGCGACTGCTGCTGGGTCTTGCCCATCAGCTCGTCGATCTGGGCCCGGTGGACCAGGAGCTTGCGCTTGCGGTCGGGGTCGTGGGCGCCGACACCGGTGGCGAACTGCCAGGGCGGGATGTGCAGCTGGAAGAGCCAGAGCTCGCCGTCGTCGACCCGGGCGTAGGCCTCGCTGAGCTGGGCCTTGCCCTCGCGGAGCGACTTGACCTCGGAGCCCTGGAGCACGATGCCGGCCTCGAACGTCTCGAGGAACTCGTACTCGCGCCGGGCGCGCCGGTTGGTGGCGACGGTGCGGTCGCCACTGCGGTCCTCGCGGGCGGCCGCCCGCTTGGCGATCTGCTTCTTCGCCCTGGCCATGAGGGGTACGAGGGTACCCTTCGTGCGGTGCTCCGCCTGACCCGCGCCCTCTACATGGAGATGGTCGCCCACTGCCTGGCCGGTCTGCCCGACGAGGCGTGCGGCCTCCTGGTCGGGCCCTACGGGGGCGACGAGGCGACCCACCTCTTCGTCACCGCCAACGCCGCGGCCTCGGCCATGGTCTACGAGATCGACCCCAAGGAGATGCTGCGGGTCGACCGGGCCGCCCAGGAGGCTCGGGGCCGACATCATGGGCGTCTTCCACTCCCACACCCACACCGACGCCTATCCCTCGCCGACCGACGTGGCCCAGGCGACCGATCCGGGCTGGCACTACGTGCTCGTCTCGCTGCGGGACACCCAGCCCGTCGTGCGCAGCTACCTGATCCGGGACGGGGGTCATCACCGAGGAGCCGGTGGAGGTGCCCGGGCTCGAGGTCCCCGGGCCGGAGGGCCCGGGGTAGGGCGCCCGGCCGGGCTCCTTGTAGAATCGTTACCGAATCAGTCAACAATCGGCCGGGCCGCCTCTCCAGGGGTGGACCGGCCCGCCATCCGACACTCAGCGAGGAGGCCCCGTGGCCGTCGAAGTCCGCCTACCGACCGTCCTGCGCAGCCACGCCGGCGGCGCCTCCGTCGTCAGCGTGGACGGGGCCACCATCGGCGAGGTCCTCTCCAAGCTCGTCGCCGAGTACCCGGGCATGGCGGGCCAGGTCCTGACCGAGGACGGTGCCCTGCACAAGTTCGTGAACATCTACGTCGACGACGACGACGTGCGGTACCTGCAGGGCCTCGACACGCCGGTCAACGACGGGGCCGAGGTGTCGATCCTGCCGGCCGTGGCCGGGGGCTGAGGCCTCCGGGTCCGGTCTGCCATGACGCTGTACTCCTCGGTCCTCGACCTCATCGGCAACACGCCGATGATCGACATCAGCGCGCTCAGCCCGAACCCCGCCGCCCGCATCTTCATGAAGCTCGAGGGCCAGAACCCCGGCGGCTCGGTGAAGGACCGCGTGGCCCTCTCGCTCGTCGAGGACGCCGAGCGGTCCGGGGTGCTGGTGCCGGGCAAGCCCGACCAGGTCCTCATGGAGCCGACCTCGGGCAACACCGGCATCGGCCTCGCCATGGTGTGCAAGGTCAAGGGCTACACCCTCAAGGTCGTCATGCCGACCAACGTGTCGGTGGAGCGCCGCCAGCTCCTGGAGCTGTGGGGGGCGGAGATCATCGAGTCGCCCGGCAGCGAGGGGTCCAACGGCGCGGTGCGCATGGCCCGGGTCCTGGCCGAGGAGCACCCCGAATGGGTCTTCCTCTACCAGTACGGCAACCCGGCCAACCCGAAGGCGCACTACGAGGGGACAGGCCCCGAGATCCTGCGGGACTGCCCCGGCATCACGCACTTCGTGGCGGGCCTCGGCACGTCGGGCACCCTGCTCGGGGTCGGGCGTTTCCTGCGCGAGAAGCTCGGCGAGGCCGTGCAGATCTGGGCCGTGGAGCCGCCGGCGGGGGAGATGGTCGACGGGCTGCGCAACCTCGACGACGGCTACATCCCGCCCATCTTCGAGAACCTCGGCGGCGCCGAGCTGTTGGACCGCAAGACCGTGGTGCGGCCGCGGGAGTCGATCGAGTGGACGCGGCGCCTGACCGAGGTGGGGATCTTCGCCGGCATCTCGACGGGGGCGGCCCTGGCCGGCGCCGTCAAGTGCGCGGCGTCCCTGCCCGAAGGCGAGGAAGCCTCCATCGTGGTGGTGTCCGCCGACGGGGGATGGAAGTACCTGTCGACCGGCGCCTGGACCGGCGACCTCGACGAGGTCACCGAGCGGGCCAAGGAGATCATCTACTTCTGACGCCGTCTGCGGCCTGGCGGTAGGCCGCCAGCGTGCACCTGCCGCTCCAGTGCGCCACTCAGGAAAGTCCCAGCTGGACGAGCGGTTCGGCTGTCCCGATCGGTGTTCTGCAGCCCTCCTTCATGCGCTCAAGCGCGGCGGCGATCACGCCGACAATGGAGACACAAGGAGAGCGGCCGGAACCGGCGACACGAGCCGCTGGCTCGGGCCCGACGCGACCACTATGAGAATCCGACGCAAGGAAGACCACTCCGCGGAGCCCACCGGCGACACCCTCACGCTGGAGCGTGACGAGGCGACGGAACTGGCGCCCTTCACGGGGACCGAAGCCGACAAGCCGGTCGTGGCGTTCGAGGCACCGCCGGTGAAGGCGAGCCCGACGAAGCCGCGTCTGGGCACGGTGCTCGTCGCGCGGGGCATCGTGACCGAGAGTCAGGTCAACGCCGCGCTCGAGGCGCAGGCGAACTCCGGCAAGCGACTCGGCGAGGTCCTGGTCGACATGGGCGCCCTCGACGAGCGGGGCCTGGCCGACGCCCTGGCGGACTACTTCGGCATGCCGGTGACCGACCTGCGCCGTGACACGCCGGAGCCGACGGCGCTGGCGCTCGTGCCGGCGGACGTCGCCCGCGAGCACCTGGCCATCCCGATCCGCGTCGACGACGACGCGCTCCTGCACGTGGCGGTGGCCCAGCCGAGCGACGACCTGCGCTTCCTGCTGACCGACACCAGCGGGCACTCCGTGCGTCTGTCGCTGGCGCCCATGAGCGACATCCGGTGGGCCATCGACCGCAGCTACCAGGCCATCGACAGCGTGGGCAAGCTGGTGCAGGCCTTCGAGGCGGTGGAGACCACGCGCAAGCGCCCCGTCGTCGAAGACGGGCCCGGCGCTCGTCTCCGAGAACGCGCCGGTCGTCCAGGTGGTCGACAGCATCTTGACCCAGGCCGTGCGCGACCGCGCCTCCGACGTGCACATCGAGCCGTCGCAGGACGTCATCTACGTCCGCTTCCGCATCGACGGCGCCCTCAAGGACGTCCTCGAGCTCCCGTCCGCCATGGGCGTCGGCCTGGTCAGCCGCATCAAGATCATGGCGGAGATCAACATCGTCGAGAAGCGCCGCTCGCAGGACGGCCAGTTCACCACCACCATCGACGGCAAGGACACCGACGTCCGCGTGGCCACCGTCGCCACCATTTGGGGCGAGAAGTGTCGTCATGCGGATCCTGGACAAGAACCGCTCGGTGCTCCGCCTCCACGACCTGGGCATGCCGACCGATACCCACGAGACCTACTCAAAGCTGGTGCGGTCGCCCTTCGGCATGGTGCTGTGCGCCGGCCCGACGGGAAGCGGCAAGACGACCACGCTCTACGCCACCCTGTCCGAGGTGAGCGACCGCTCCCGCAACGTCATGACGATCGAGGACCCGGTCGAGTTCGTCTTCCCCAAGATCAACCAGATCCAGACCAACGAGCAGGCCGGACTGACGTTCGCCAGCGGGTTGAAGTCGATTCTGCGCCAGGACCCCGACGTGATCCTCGTCGGTGAGATCCGCGACGTCGAGACCGCCCGCATCGCCGTGCAGTCGGCACTGACCGGGCACTTCGTGCTGTCCTCACTGCACGGCAACGACTCGGTCTCGGCTCTGCACCGCTTCCTCGACATGGGCATCGAGTCGTTCCTGATCGCCTCGTCCGTGCTGGCCGTCGTCGGCCAGCGTCTCGTGCGCCGCATCTGCCCGTCCTGCAAGACGTCCTACACGCCGACCCGGGAGGAGCTGGTCTTCTACGAGGAGAGCGGCGGCCCGGCCAAGACGGAGTTCGTCCACGGGGCCGGCTGCAACTACTGCGGCCACACCGGCTACCTCGACCGCATCGGCGTCTACGAGCTGCTGCAGATGACGCCGGAGATCAAGCGCCTCATCGTCGGCTGGGCCACGCAGGACGAGCTGCGACGCCAGGCCCAGAAGCAGGGCATGCGGTCGTTGCGCACCGAGGCGCTCAACCTGGTCATTGAGGACACCACCACCATTTCCGAGGTGATCCGCAGCGTCTATGCCATGTAGGTTGCCGACGCGGGCCGCAGCACGCGCCGGGGAGAGAGTGCTCAAGTCGCCGCACCGCCGTGTCGAAGGTGGGGGATGGGCGACACTGCGCTGACCGCGGGTATCGGCGCCCCCGGTGCCGTCACGGTCGAAGAGCGCCGGGTCGCCGAGGGCGTCCCGGAGGCCGAAGGCCCGACCGGCGCCTCCGAGTGGCGCCCGCGCCCGCGCCCCGAGCTGCGCCCGTTCGCCCAGGCCGAGGGGGAGAAGCCGTTGGAGGCCTTCGAGGCTCCGCCAGTGTGCAGGCCCATTCCGGCGACTTGGGAGTCGCCCCCCGCCTGACCCCCGTGCCGGCGCCGGCGATGGCGGCCGACGCGACGTGGTGGCTCAGGGCGTCACCAGCGCACAGAGCTTGGTGACGGTGTTCCAGTTCCTCGTGGTACTCACGACGCCGAGCCGGCGTTCCAGGAAGGTGCCGGTGTACTTGGTGTGGGCATACCCGTCGGGCGTGTGGACATAGACCTCCTTGCCCTTGACGACCAGCTCGTCACGCCCGCTCGGCGGGAGCGTCAATGCGTCCAGGGCGGCCGCCGACGGCGCAGTGGCCAGGAAGGTGACATGGTGCCTTCCCGGGTCGGCCCCCGCTTTGGCGTACGGGCTGGACCGGCCGACGCGCACGAGCTCGGGCACACTGCGGAGCAGGACGGCAGGTGCGTCGCCGAAGTCCTCGGCCAGACGTTGCTCAATGGCGTTGGCGAGGGTGGGCTCGCTCTTGGAACTCGCGGTGAAGAGGACGTTCCCGGTCTGGATGTACGTGCTCACATCGGTGTAGCCGAGCGCGTCGAAGGCGGCGCGCAGCTCGTCCATCGCGATGCGGCCATGGCCGGCCACGTTGACGCTGCGGAGCAGGGCGACGTAACGGGGCACCCGCGCAACCTACCGGGAGGCCGGCGCCGACGCGCTTCCTGAGGCCGGGGAGCGTCCGAGTCGGAAACGGCCCAGGTCGACGGCCGGCCGCCGCTCCTCGGCCAGGTCGGCCAGCAGCTCGCCGAGGAGGGGACCGAACTTGAAGGCATGGCCGCTGGTGCCACACCCGATGACGATCCGGCCGACCCGGTCCAGCACGAAATCGGTGTCGGTCGAGTTGTCGTAGACGCAACGCTCCGTGTCCACGGGGACCGGGTCGAGCGAGGGCACCAGCCGCGCCACCGCGTCGGTGAGGTGGCCCAATAAGGCGGCGTCGTCTCCGCCGAGGGGAGCGGGGTCGGACGGATCGAAGGGGGGCAGCGCAGGACCCGGTGTGTGGTGCGACACCTTGTAGGTCCCCGCGTGGGGCCCGCGGCCGGCCACCGGTAGGCCGTAGAGCATGGCGTCTCCCCATTCGATGAAGACGGGTGGGACGCGCCCGGGGTCGCGCGGCACGAAGTAGGCCACCTGGGGCAGCGAAGCGGCTCCGGCACGCGCGGTGGCTGTGCCGAGCAGGCCGAGTGCGGCCGGACCGGCACAGTCGACGACGATCTCGGCGCGCAACGACGTGCCGTCCGCCTGGCGGACCGACACGGACCCGGGCGATTGGTGCAGTGACGTCACCCTGCTGCCCGTCCGCACGTCGAAGGCGCCGTCCCCCATGAGCGCGCCGAGGCACTCGTCCGCGCCCAGCACGCCCGAGTGCGGTTCGACGAGCACGCTCCCCGTCGGGGCGATCCCCGGAAAGCGCCGCGCCACATGCGCGGCCGCCAGTTCCTCCGCGGGCACACCGGCGGACGCCAGGGCGCCGGCGATGGCACGCAGCGTCGGCTCGTCACCGAAGGTGAGTTGCCCGGTGACGTGGAGCAGGTCCCGACCGGAGGCCGCCTCGAGCTCGCGCCAGCGGGCGAGGGCGAGGACTGCCATGTCGACGTAGGCCGGATCGGGGTAGCCCAGGCGGAAGATGCGCGCGTCGCCCTTCGACCCGGCGCGAGTGTGGCCGGGCCGGTCCGCCGCTTCCAGGACGGTCACCCGCCACCCGCGCCGGCTGAGCGCCCACGCGCTCGACAGTCCTAGTAGCCCGGCGCCGATGACGATGCAGCGGCGGCTGTCGGGCACGGCCGTCGATCATAGGAACGCAGCGTGGTGGTGGATGCCGGCGAGTGGGGCCCGGCAGTACGCTCGGCGCCGATGACGAGTGGGATGGAGGTGTCGATGCACCCGGTGCACGACATCCCTCCCGGTCCGACGGAGGAGGAGGCTGCGCCCCCGGATACGGAGGCAGACGACCCCTCTTCGTCGCCGGAGCGGCGCAGCGCCACCCGCCGGTTCCTCAGGAGCGTCGGTTTCCACCTCGTGGCCCTGGCCTGCTTCACCGTGCCCGCCGTCATTCTGTGGTGGCACGTGTGGTCGGGCCACCCCGCGTCCGCGCTCACCTGCGGCTGCGGCGACCCGGCGCAGGAGGTCTGGTTCATGGCCTGGCCCGCCTGGGCCATCAGTCACCTCCATTCCCTCCTCTTCTCCGGGGCCGTCAACGTGCCGCAGGGGGCCAACCTGCTCTCCAACACGTCGGGCCCGTTGGTCGGTGCCGTCCTGGCGCCGGTCACGTGGGCCTACGGTCCCGTGACCGCGACAAACGTGGCGCTCACGCTCGCCCCCGCGCTGAGCGCGTGGGCCTGCTTCGCCGCGGTGCGGCCCCTGGTGACGTGGAAGTGGGGTGCGGTCCCGGCCGCCCTGATGTTCGGCTACTCCGCCGCCATCGTGACGTCGCTCACCTTCGGCCACGTGTCCGTCACCGTGCTCGTCATTCCACCCTTCCTGATCACCACCCTGTACGAGATCGTGATCAGGCAGGAGCACTCGGTCCGTCGCGACGGCCTGCTCCTGGCGGCCTTGCTGGTGGTCCAGTTCTTCGTGTCGCCCGAGATCCTCGTGATGTGCCTGCTGCTCGGCGCGGTCGGGATGGCGGCGGTCGTGGTGGTCGGGTGGCGCCAGGTGCGAGGGCGCGCCGGGCACGCCCTGCCCGCGCTGGCTCTGGGCGCGGGCGTCTCGGTGGTGGTCCTGGCCTACCCCACCTGGTACGGGCTGGCCGGGCCGCAGTCGGTGACCGGGATGCTCTTCGCGCTGGCCCCGATCTCAGGCGTCCCGCTCTCGGGCCTGCTGGTGTCGGGCGCGTACGGCGCGCGCGCGCGGTCGGCTACATCCGCTTCAGCGGTTACCTGGGCCGCAACGGCCCGCCGGCCGACTACGTGGGCTGGGGGGTGGCGCTGGTCACCGTGGCCGCCGTGGTCGCCGGCCGCCGCCGCGCGCTCACGTGGTTGCTGCTGCTCCTGGCCGCGGTGACGTTCTGGCTGGCTCTGGGCGCCTACCTCCTCGGCGGGCCGGCATGGCTCGGACACCCGTGGCTACCCTGGTTCGAGCTGTTCTCGTGGCCGGTGCTGAAGGAGATCCTGCCCGATCAGTTCGTCCCATTGGTGACGTTGTTCCTCGGCTTCCTGCTCGCGGTCGGCCTGGATGCCTTCCATGGCACCTTCCGGAGCCCGCGCTCGTTCCTGTCGCGGCACCGGGCTGCCGTCACCGGTGCGGCCACTGTCGCCGTCGCCGTGGTCGCCCTCGTCCCGGTCTTCGTGACGTTCAGCGCACCGCTGCGGGTGGTGCGCGTGCACACCCCGCCCTACCTACGCGCCGTGGCGAGCTCGACTCCGACTGACCACGTGCTGCTGACGGTTCCCTTCGCCGTCACGGGCTCGACCCAGCCGATGCTGTGGCAGGCCATGCAGGGGATGCGCTTCCGCCTGGCCGGGGCCGCGCTCAAGACGCCGGACGCGACCGGCGGCCCGGTGGGAACGGGAGCCCCCGGGTCGGCTCGCCGGATCCTGACCGCCCTGACCATCGACGGGCAGGCGCTGCCGTCCGGCACGCCGGCCGAGCTGGCCACGGTGCGGGGCGCCGTGCGCTCGTGGCAGGTCGACCAGGTCGTGATCGCCGGGGCCAGCCGCGACCCCGTCTACGCCTCGGGATTCTTCACCGCCGCGCTGGGCGTGGCGCCCGTCTTCGAGCAGCGAGCCTGGGTCTGGACGCTGCAACCCGGGGCACCGTTGGCACAGCCCGCCACCGGGTCCACCCTCTCGTCGTGCCGGGCCTTCGCGGCCTCATTGAGCGAGCGCCACAAGCCCCTGTCGATGTCCCGCTGCGTGCTCTTTGCGTCCGGCCGCGCCTGAGTCCACCGGTCCTAGGCTGGCGCCGTGCAACCGATCCTCCATCTCTCCGTCCCGGTGCGCGACCTCCAGGAAGCGGGGGACTTCTACGTGCACACGCTCGGGTGCCAGTCGGCCCGGGCCCGGGCCGACTTCGTCGACGTCTGGTTCTTCGGCATGCAGATCACGCTGCAGCACCGCCCCGACGAGGTCCCGGCGGAGACCGCCCGCACCTCCCGTCATTTCGGCGTGACGCTCGGGCGGGACGACTTCGACGCCATCATCTCCCGCTTGGCGTCGCGCGGTGTGGTCTGGCTCGTCCCGGTGTCGACGGATGACGCGGGGGAGCCCACCGAGCAGACCAAGGCCAAGATCGCCGATCCGAGCGGCAACGTCATTGAGTTCAAGACCTATCGGGACGTCGACGCCGCGTTGGAGATCTCGAGCCACTCCTACCCGGAGGCCGTCGCCCACGGCAACTGATATCTGTCCCGGCGCCGTTGAGAGAATATCGGGGCACCGGTGGCCACGACAACGAATCAGCCCCGCAGCATTACGACGTGCTGGCCACCACGCTGATCGTTGATCGACGCCTGATTGCTTCTCGCTCGAGGCGAACGTCGATAAAACCGTGTTCGCGGCATCGATCCGCAAAGGCGGTGGCTTGCTCCTCGGTCCAGCCATGGCTTCCATGCCCGCGAGCACCTGGATGCACCGACCGCTCCATGGCCACCAGATGGCCTCCGGGGCGCAGCACACGGTGGACTTCTCGTAGTCCGGCGTCGATGTCCGACCAATGGTGCACGGTCGCGATCGACCACACGACCGAGACAGAACCATCCGAAAGGGGAACGTCTTCGGCAGTGCCCTTCACATATCGCACCCTCGCCGATCTCCGCGTGAGAAGGCGTGCCGTCCGTAGCATGACGGGAGCCGGGTCGACTCCGGTGACCGTTGCACCCAGTCGGGCCGCATAGCGGACCGCCACCCCGGGGCCACACCCGATGTCGACAACACTGTCGATCGAACTCATGCCGCTCAGTCGCACGGCAATCTCCGCATCGCCTTTGCGGCCGAATGTCATGCTCAGGGCGGCGACGAGACCGGCGACACCTCGAAAGCCGGGGTAGTCGGCGTGGTGATTGGGCGGTGCGTGCGGTCCGTTCACACGTCCACCTTGACAGTTGAACCCGACTTCAAGTCAAGTGGGAGCATGTCAGAGCCCCTACTGACGATCGGAGAGGTCGCTCAACGAGCGGGCGTCGCCACCTCCACAATTCGCTACTACGAGCGCCTGAACCTGCTCGTTGCCGATACCCGAGCGTCCGGACAGCGCCGGTACCGCCCGACGACCCTTCGAAAACTTGTGTTCATAGGCATGCTCCAAGACGCAGGGCTCGCGTTAGTCGACATCGCCGCGATCCTCGACGCTGCCGATGTCAGTGAATGGAAAGCCATAGCCAGGCGACGACTCGAGGTACTCGACGAGGAGATCGCCAAGCTGGTTCAGGCCCGCGCGTACCTCTCTGGTGCATTGCTGTGTCGCTACGACCACCCAGCCACCGACTGCATGATCATGGGAGCCGAGATCGATCGCCGGCTCGCAACGGGCACCGGAGCGGGGTGATGCAACTCCGGCGCAGTCGCC
Organism: uncultured Acidimicrobiaceae bacterium; assembly: GCA_963843365.1. Lineage (GTDB taxonomy): Bacteria > Actinomycetota > Acidimicrobiia > Acidimicrobiales > RAAP-2 > Bog-473. The sequence continues at coordinate 452,698 of CAWJKG010000003.1, forward strand.
ACTCTCTGCCCACCTTGCCGCGACAGGGACACGTCCAACCCACTCGACAGGGTTCGGCCAGACCGTTTGGACGACACTTTCCAGGTCTCTCTCTACGCCTCAGGCGTCATCGGGCTCGTTCGCCGGTCTCGCTTGGGTGCCGGCTGCAAGACCATCACCGGGATGCGGCGGTTTCCAGCTCGCTGTGCGTAGTGGTTGCGGGGCGGGTACACCGACACGTCCAACTCCCATAGGCGCTCGCGTTCCTGGCCCTCGGCCTCATAGGCCTCCATCTCGTGACGCTGACCGCGAAAGACGGTGCTGCACCGCGGATTGGCTTTGAGGTTGTAGTACCAGGCCGGATTCTGCTGCTTGCCGTAGTTCGAAGCAATGAGCACGAGCCGATCACCATCGGGCACACCGACGAGGGGCAAGGTCCGTGATTCGCCGGAACGGGCACCGACGGTCGTGAGCTCGACGATGGGTAGCCCGGTCAGGGCGGCCGAGAGGGAGTGACGCCCGCCGCTGCGTCGCATCACCGGACCATCGAGGTGGTGCAGCACCCGTGCGAACAGCCACGCCATTGGCCGCGTTCCCGCCAGAAGCCGCATACCGCGCTGCACGGCATTGGCTTGGTCGAAACGCACCGCCCCAGCCATTTCCTCAACCACCGAGAGAACGTAGCCCACTGTGGTGTTCGGTAGGCGGAGTAGCCCTCGCCTCGTTCTGCCGAACAGTGGCCCTCTCCCGGGGGACTAGGCCTCCATCTGATCGATCGATTGCGGCACTCATGTACTCAGGAAGTCATGGGCCGCACGCTTGGAGCTGAGGACGTACGACGCGACATGGCTCGCGTGGCGCGACAGGATTCCGAGCTCCAGTTCGCGCTCAGATCGGTGGTCTCGCCAGATGCGCCGGGACAGCGACCATTCTTCCCGGCACCGGCGCAAAGCTGGCTCGTCGCAACCGTCGGGCAGCTGGAAGTCAACCGGACGCCCGCGGACCCCGCGGACGAGTGCTCGCCATGCACAGACCCACCATGGAGTATCGAGGAACACCGCCGTGTCCCGCGCTCGAGCCGAAGGTCGAGTGTGGCGTGGTAGTTACCGTCGAGAATCCACTTGTCCCTGGCGACCAGTTCGCGCTGCTTTTGGCGCCACTCGTCTTCTGCAGGCTCCACCCAACCCGGTTTCCAGAAGTGGACGTCGAGATGGATGACGGGGAGGCCTGTCTTCGCCGACAGCGCCCGCGAGAAGGTGCTCTTGCCGGCTCCGGCCATGCCAGTGACCACGACGCGTCGTCCGAGAGACATTCCGGGGGCGATGTCCCCTCCCGATCGGAACATTGTCAAGCCGTCACCCGGCATCTGCACATAGTGCCGGATTGTGAGCGGCCGAGGAGGCATTTCGCCGTCAACCCCCGGGCGCTGCGCGGAGTTCGACGGTCACGCTCCTCGTGGCCGGCGACAACCTCACGGTCCCGCTCCCTTGGTCGATCCGGCCGGCCGAGGTGGTCTCGATGTTGTCGATGAACTGCGGCAGCTGGAAGAGCACTGGGCCTGAAGGTGGCTGGCCGCGCAGCGTGAGCGATACTGACCGGCCTTTCGAAGAAAGCCTGAGGCTCAGCCTCCGACCATCGGTTGTCTGGAAGTTCGTGACCGAGATGGGCCGGTCATTGCCGAGCCACCGGGACGGGATCCCCCGGCCGACGACGAGGGCGCCGTCGGTGCGCACAGCCACGAGCGAGGCCAGGAGCACGCCGTTCGCCTGCGACATTCCCCAGGCGTGTGGGGAGGCGCCCTGCCCGGTCGTCGGGTGCCGTCCCAGCCACGGGGTTTGGGTCGAGGGAGCAGATGAACTCTCCCACCACGAGTATGGGCCGCTTTGGCTGTTCGCGATCATGAACTGGTAGCTCAAAATCCCCTGGTCCCGGTGATGCTGGCTGGCGAGGCCAGCCGTCCCGTAGCCGGCGTTGTAACCCGTCGAGTAATAGTCACCGGGAAATCCGCCGAAGGTATCGGGCGGCAGCTTTCCCTTGAGGCGGGCGAAGCCGTAGTCGTAGGTGGCATCGATCATGGTCACGGCCGGGCCGTTGACCGTCTCTCCGAAGAGCGACGCGTCCCAGGCCCAGGCGCCGAGCGGGGACATCCAGTTGGCGTCCTTGGGGTCCTTGCACCGGTTGGCTGTGTTGGGTCGGAAGATCGAGCAGGGGACGTAGTCGAGGTGGTAGCGGGCGATGGTCGCGTCCAGCGCCTTGTTGGTGGCGAAGAGCAGGCTGGCGTACTGCGCGGTCGCCCAGGCCGCTTCGCTGGTGTTCCCCACGCGCTGCGCCAGGTAGCGGTACGCGGCCAGGCCGATGAGGGCCGAGTAGTCGTCGGTCGTCCAGTAGCCCTGCGTGTCGATGTCGTTCGTCGCCGCCATGATCCCCGTGGGGCTGGTCCTCCCGGAGGCGATCGCGTGGGCGGTGTCCTCGATGCTCGGCTGCGCAGAGCCGAGGGGTCCCTCCGAATCGAAGTTCTGCTTTACGAACGCCAGGTCTCCGGTCTTCATGAGGTAGATGGCCCAGGGCACCGAATACGTCCAGACCCCGTCGTTGTAAAAGCCCTCGCCCGGTGCTTCCATGGCGTTGCGCGCCTCGAGGAGGAGCGCGTTGGCGTCGGTGAAGTAGCCCTGGTCGAAGAGGTTGGACAAGATGCCGATGACGTCGTGGTTGAACTCGGCCTCGTAGCCGTTGACCCCGTCGTCCAGGTCGTCGCCACTCCGGGCGATCTGGGTGTAGATGAACCCGCTGCGGTAGGCGTCGTCGAGAGACCGATCGGGGACACTGATCCCGACGATGGCGGCCAGCTGGTCGTTCCAGAAGTTGGCCATGTGCGCGAAGTGCTGGTCGAATGTGCCGGCGCCGGCCAGCGCGGCCGCGCTCGGCCAGGGGTAGGTTGCCCCGAAGCGGTCCGAGGCGATCACGTAGTCGTGAACGACCGAGGTGTGGGGGTCCACCGCATCGGGCGGGGCGTCGAGCGGCACCAATCCGGGCGAAGGCGCGGGGTCGGCTTCGATCACATGGTCTGTCGGGTTCGTCACGGCAACCCGGCTGTAGACGGCGACGAAGGCATCGCCACCGAGTACCACCTTGTCGCAGAACTCGGTGATGGAGACTTTGGCACCGTCCCGATGGAACGATGTGATTTGAGCCGGGAGGTAGCCGTCGGCATCGGTCCAGGTGGTCGGGCCGCCGTCGTAGATGCCGAAGCCGTAGTTCGTGCCGAAACCGATGGCATCGTTCTTGATGAGGGTGTCCTGGATGTAGAAGTCCCCGCCGAGGCAGGTGACGACTCCCTGGTGGTTGCCCTCCCAGCCGATCTCCGACGCGGTGCCGTCGATGCCGGTGTAGTCGGCGTCGGCGGGTCGGATGCTCAGAGCGCAGTCGTACTTGCTCGCCGGTCCGCTTCCCGGCATGGGCGGTGACGTGCCCGCGGCGGGCGCTGCCGTCGCGGGCATCTCCGGTGCCAATCCGGCGAGCAAGCCCACCGCCACCACGAGGGCCACCGCTGCCACCACCCTCATTCCCCCAGGCATGCCTGTAACTCTGACATGCCGCGCCGCCCCGGCGTTTGGAAATACTTAGGGACACCCCGGGCACGCACTCGGCTTCGGATCTCGTCGGCGGGTCAGGTCCCGCGTTCCATGGTTGCAATGGTCAGGCGATCGTCGCGAACGGGTTCGTCTTCCGTTCGGGCACCGTCTGAACGGGCCAGTCCCATGGCGGCCGTGCCGTAGCGGCGATCAGCCTTTGTTGCCGTGGCGCCAGTCGTCTGGCACGCGAATGGAGCGGACAGATGCAGCGGCACGGTCCTTCGCGTCGGAATTGAGCACACACTCCACTGTCGTGATTCGATCTTCGTATGCGACGACTCGGCCCCTGAGCTTGAGAGTGGACTTGATGGGCACCGGCCGCTGATAATCGACCGACATGGATGTCGTGGCGTACCAGATTTCGGGGACTGTCCCGATGTCTCGGGCCTCTCGTTGGTACGCACTCGCAATAGCCGTGCAGACGCCATGGCAGTCGAGGAGCGTGGCGATGATCCCCCCATTTAGGAAATGCTGTGGCCCAGCCGCGTATTCGTCGCTCGGAATCCACTCGGCAACAGCGATCTCGCCATCCCAGTAGCTCTTTAGATGGAGTCCCGCGGGGTTGTCTGCTCCGCAGCCCCAGCAGTAGTTGCCGACCATCTGATCCTGCACCGGCTTCGTCGACATTGGTCTCAATTGTCGGACCTGGGCTCGCTCGTCACGCTTGAAGGGTATCCCCGGCGGCGCTACCCATCCCGAGGACGGCGACGAACGCGACCACTTCGCCGCCGAGGATCGTCTTGACCATGGACCCGCCATTGCGCAAAGTTCTCCGCTCACCAAACCCCAACTAGCTTCGCCTGCACGGATCTGAGAGGAGCCATGGGTGAAGGTCGTTGTTGGGGAGATTCTTCCCCTTGCGCTGGTAGTGGCCATCTCGCCGATCAACGTCATTCCCGTCATCCTCTTGCTCTTCACCAAGAGACCCCTGGTCAATGCGTCATGCTTCCTCGTCGGGTTCTTTGCCGGTGTCGTCGCAGTGCTCGTTGGCTTGGTTGCCATCGCAGAGGCAGTCGACCTCTCTCCGGGTTCTGGGCACTTGACCTGGGTGGCGGTTCTGAAACTGGCCCTCGGTACGTATCTTCTGGCGGCAGCCGTCCGAAAGTTTCGCAGTCGGCCTCGAGATGGTGAAGAGGGGGCAATGCCAAAGTGGATGGACGGGATAGCCGGATTTAGTCCCGGACGCTCCTTGGGGGCAGGCCTGGTGCTGGGTTCCGTCAATCCAAAGAACGTGGTCGTGGGCCTCGCTGCCGCAGCCACCGTCGCATCTGCGGCGATTCCGCTCGGACAGCAGATGGGCGTGATCTGCATCTATGTCTTGATCGCCGTCTCAGGTGTTGCGGCCCCGATCATGATGACCGTATTTCTCGGAGATCGATCGCCCAGAGTCCTGGAGGGATGGAAAGGCTGGCTGACGCAGAACAATGCGACGGTCATGTCGGTTCTGTTCCTCATCTTTGGTGTGGTCCTGATCGGCCAGGGTATCGAAGCCGTGTAGGCCCAGCTCATGAGTGCCCTCCTGGTGGCACCCGCTTTTCGGCGAACTGGGACAGTCGAGCTCTCTCGCTGGCGCACACAGGCAGGGTCTTTAGGAGTTTGCGTGGAGTGCTTCTGTCCCGGTAACGCTGCTCGCGCCGTTGAGGGATGATGTCCCTGTGGAAACCCCGATCCGGCACGTGTCGATCCACGGTCACGACATGGCGTATCGCATGGAGGGGAGAGGGCCCGCACTCCTCCTTCTCCACGGTATCGCCGGCAGTTCTCGGACCTGGCGGGACGTGATCCCCCTCCTGACCGGTCGCTTCACCGTGATCGCGCCGGACTTCATGGGTCACGGTCTGTCCGAAAAGCCGGTAGGGGATTATTCGCTGGGTGCGTTCGCCAGCGGGATCCGTGATCTTCTCGAAGTCCTTGACATCGAGAGGGCCACTGTCGTCGGCCAGTCGTTCGGCGGCGGGGTCGCCATGCAGCTCGCCTACCAGCATCCTGAGCTCTGCGATCGTCTCGTACTCGTGGACAGCGGCGGCCTGGGACGAGAAGTGAACTGGATCCTTCGATTCATGACGCTGCCGGGGAGCGAGTATCTGATGCCTCTGATCTTTCCGGGGATCGTTCGCGACTGGGGGGACAGGCTGATGCGGTCGATCAACGATCGCGGTATCCGTCTGGGTCGGATCACCGAGATGTGGAGCGCTTACGCGTCGCTGGCCGAGGCGGAGAACCGACAGGCGTTCGCCCGGACCATCAGATCTGTCATCGACCCCGGTGGCCAGACGGTGAGTGCGATGGATCGTCTCTATCTCGCTTCCTCTATGCCGACGTTGATCATCTGGGGGGAGCGCGACGACATCATCCCCGTGAGTCACGCGCATGCTGCGCACCAAGCCATTCCCGGGAGCCGACTGGTCATCATCGAGGGCGTTGGCCACTTCCCTCAGATTGAGGCACCGGAAAAGTTCGTCGCTGCTCTGGTCGATTTCGTGGACACGACAAGACCCGCTCGCCTCGGGGCCCAAGATCGCCAGCGGATGCTCAAAGAGCGATCGGATCGATCCAAGAGCAACGAACTACTCGGGTGATGATGGAGCCTGGGGGTGGATGGTCTCACCTCGGGCCAACATCTCGACAAACTGGCCGATGCGTCGAGAGCGGGCTTCGGGTTTCTTGGCGTTTCCGATCCTGTAGAGGATGGCGTACCGATTGGCACTGGTGAGCGTCTCAAACATCGCCGTCGCGCGGGGATTGGCACTCAGGGCGGCGTGAAGATCCTCCGGCACCTCAATGCTGGCTTGCCCGGCGTAGGCGGCCTCCCATCGACCGTCCTCTTTCGCCTGCTGCACCTCGTGTTCGCCGGCTCGATGCATTCGGCCGGTGGCGATCAGCCTCTCAGCGATGGCAGCGTTGCGTCGAGACCACGGGCTGCGAGCTTTTCGAGGCGTGAACCGTCGTCGGAACGTAGCGGTGTCACGACGCCCTAATTGACCATCGATCCAGCCGAAGCAGATCGCCTCGGCAAGCGCCTCGTCGTACGAGAGGGTTGTCGGATCGACCGTTCCCTTTTTGGCCAGTACCAGCCAGACACCGAGGGAATCGGCGTGATGGTCGCTCAACCATCTTCGCCATTCGCCAGCGTCCTCGACCAGTAGCTCTGGGAGATCCACGGCGGTCACCGTATCCCCCATGTGCCGCAGATAGCGCCCCGTCCTGGCGTAGGTGGGCGGCTACCGCTGAACCAGTAGGTTCGGAATGTGTTCGTTGGTTCGTGGCGGGTTGCGGCGTGAACAAGCAATGGCATACAGAGCATCGGTTGCCTCACGGCGCAAGCCTCGAAGAACGAATTGATTGGCATGTTGCGCACGCCAAGGCCTGTGGATGCCGTCCCATTCCACCGGGGATCTCCCAAGCGATCCGCGACAGCCGCCTGTCGAAGCCGGACTAGCCCCCCTCCGGCGAAAGGGGCCAACCATTCGACGATTGGGAGGTCCTATGCGGCTCCGATCTCATCCGCGGTTCCGTGCCGGTCGACGTGGCGTCGGGCATGGGCAATGGCGGCGTCGAGGTCGTCGAAGAGGTGCCCCTTGCCGTCGAGTTCAGCAAGGACACCTGCCGTCGTGAGGATGCGCCCGTGTTCGGCTCGGGCGCCCTTGATGAGGACCGTGATCCCACGCCGGTCCAGCTCGTCAATGATCCGGGAGAGGGCGTCGGCCCCGGAAGCGTCGATGAAGGTCAGGCCCTTCAGCCGCAGGATGACGACCTGCACCCCTTCGACCTGACGGAACCGCTCGAGGAATCGGGGAGCCGCACCGAAGAAAAGGGCTCCGTCCAGTCGGAACACGGCGATGTGGTCGGAGAGGAGCGCCGTGGCGTCGACGGGACCATCATGATGCTCGGCGAGGTCCTCCTGAGTGGCCCCGGATCCAGAGGCGATCGACCGCAACGTGAGGATCCCGGCGACGACCAGGCCCACCTCAATGGCGGTCACCAGGTTCAATGCGACCGTCACGCCCGCCGTGATGACGAAGACAACCGCTTCAGAGGCATGGGCTCGAACGACCAACAGCACCCGGGCGTGATCGACCATCTTGAGGGCCGTCATGACGAGAACACCGCCGAGTACCGCCAAGGGGATCCGGGAGACGACACTCGAGGCAAGCAGGATGACCGAGATGATGACGAGCGAATGCGTGATCGCCGCGACCCTGGTCCGGGCTCCGGCTCGCACGTTGACCGCCGTTCGGGCGATTGCCCCCGTGGCCGGCATACCTCCGAAGAGCCCTGTGGCCACGTTGGCCAACCCCTGACCGAGCATCTCCCGTGTGTCCGAGGTGCGGGTCGAGCCCGTCATGGCGTCGCCGACCCGGGCCGACAGCAGGCTCTCGATGGCCGCCAGAATGGCAACGGCGACAGCCGGTCCGGCCAGGTGGCCAATGGCGGATGGTCCCAGATCGGGAATCCTCGGCGCGGGCAAGTGGTGGGGCAGCGCACCGATGGTCGGGACGGAGAGTTGGAGCAGCACGGAGAGGAGGGTCACCGCCACGACGGCCACGATCGAGGACGGAACCCGCTTCGTGACCCTGGGCCAGACAGCCATGACGGCGACGACCAGGGCGCCGAGGAGCAGGGTGGCCGAGGCTGTGCCCCACGATGCACGAGTGACGGCTTGCCAGGCCGACGCAAGCACGGTCGACCCCGTCCCCTTGGCTTCGCCGAACAGCAGGGGGACTTGTTGGAGTGCGATGGTCACGGCGATCCCGACGGTGAAGCCCTCGAGTACGGGCCACGGCACGAACTGGATGAGCCGACCCAACCCAGCCAGACCCATGATCAGGACGAGCAAGCCGGCAATGATGGCAACGCTCGCAACGGCACCCACGCCTTCGTGGGCCACGATGGGCACGAGCACGACGGCCATGGCCCCCGTCGGTCCGGACACTTGGACCGACGATCCGCCGAATACAGCCGCCACGATGCCCGCCACGATCGCTGTCACGATCCCGGCGGTTGCGCCAACCCCCGAAGCGACACCGAAGCCCAGAGCGAGAGGGAGGGCCACGACGCCCACAGTGAGTCCGGCCAGCAAATCGCCCCGCCACGAGCGACGTAGTCCCCTGTAGTCGGACCTACCCGGCAGGAGTTGTGCGGCTGGGCGCCACGCGCCGGCCACGCTCTGGAGCATCAGATTCCCTCTAGTTCCTCAAGAGCAAGGCGAGCCTTCCCGAGCGTGGCAGCCAACACGGTCCTCGCTGCAGCCAGGAATTGCTCGACCGAGGTGTCTGCCAGTCGGTAAGTGACCACGTTCCCTTTGCGGCTCGATTCGACCAGTCCGATCCGCTTCAGTACGGCCAGATGCTGGGAAAGGCTGGATGGCTCGAGACCGATGTCGGCCAGCAGCGTGCTGACGGACTGCTCGCCGTCGGCCAGCAGTTCGAGGACGCGGATCCGGGCCGGATGGCCCAGGGCCCGGAACAGCTCGGCCTTGGCGACATAGACAGGCTGACCCAGCGTGGAAAAGGGCATGGATACATGGTATCTATGGATTCATAAATTACGCAATCCATTAAGTCATGCCGAGTCTAGGCATGGTGCCTTCAGCAATCCCTCGCCGGGACGGGCTGGCTGGCCGATCCCCTTCGGCCGCTCGTCAAGTTCTTACAGTTGCCACCCTGTGTCCCGCGACATCTGATGCCTCATCACGACCGGTCGATTCAGATGGACGTCTCGCATCCGGTGGTGCCCCACCGGGCGTTCTTCAGGGGGTGTGGTCGATCAGCAGGTCCGGCAGCGGGCCTTCGGGCGGAGCGCCCAGGTCGACGCCGGTGAGATCCTTGACTCGCCCACGGAACCAGGTCGTGAACTCGTTGTCGGTGGTGGCGAGATGCGTGAACGCTTTCTCGATGTCGGAGGCCTCGAACCACACGACCATGAAGCTCCCCATCGGAGTCTCCTGGAGGGCCCATGTCTCCCGGGTGATTCCCCCCGAGGTCAGCTGCTCCTCGAAACCCTTCCGGCGTTCCCCTATGCACGCGGCAGCAAAATCCCTGGCTTCTTGTTCTTTGCCCGGAAGGATAGGGAACACACCATTGAAAACTGCCATTGACCCTCCTCTTGGAAGTTCGCTCCGTCGGACCGGAGACTGCACGATCCTGTCGTCGTAATCACCGCTGTGCAACCGCGATTACCTGACGGATCAGCGGGTTGCCTAACCCCGCAATTCGGAGCCCCCCAACGAATGGGGGCACCCTTCGAAGCATCGGAGAGAACCAGGTGCGAGAGCCGCGGGCGCTCGCCCGATCAGGTTCAGGCGATGAGGTCTCGCACCCTGGCGGTGTCGACATACTGCTCGTACCGAGTGACCTTGCCGTCGGCAAAGGTCCACACGTGGATCATCTTCACTTGGGCCGGCTCGCCCGTGACCTTGTGGTTCCACGAGTAGGTGCCGAGGGTCACCACAGTGTCGTCCTCGGCGATGAATTGGTTGGGCACTACGGCGAAGTTGTCGCCAATCTCGCCGACACGCATGAAGACTCCGTCAACGATGGCCTGGGGACCCACCAAAGTGCCGCTATAGATCGGGAATCCCTCGGCCTCGGTCCATTCGATCTTGGGATCCATCACGGCTAAGACGCCGGGTATGTCACCGTTTGCGAAGCTGGCGTAAGCGGATGCAATGATTTCTTTGTTGGTTGCCACCATGACCCCCTGAACGTCGACGAGATCCGGATCCTCGCATGTTCATTGTGGAGTGGCAACAGGGATAGAGCCGAGGGAAAGCGGACGGCAGAAGGGAGAGATCCAGCTCGGCACAACCCGCGTGCTGTTGCTTCTGCCTCAAAATAGGGCACGGCGACTGAGTGGCCTACGGTGTCGGCGGTGGCGCGGCCACGACCGGGAATGGGAGGAGTGCAGTGGGAGGACAAGAGGTGAGTGGGGAGGGCCGTACGGCGCGGCAGGACGGACGCGCCGTCGACGAGCTGCGGCCGGTGCGCTTCGATCGCGACTACACGGTCATGGCGCCGGGGTCGGTGCTGGTGACGTTCGGGCAGACCAAGGTCCTGTGCACCGCCTCGGTCGAGGAGCGGGTGCCGCCGTGGATGCGGGGCACCGGACGCGGCTGGGTGACGGCCGAGTACTCCATGCTTCCGGGCTCGACGCCGGAACGAGCCTCCCGGGAGGCGGCCAAGGGCAAGCAGTCCGGGCGGACCCAGGAGATCCAGCGGCTGATCGCGCGTTCCCTGCGGGCCGTGTGCGACCTCGTCGTGCTGGGCGAGGTGCAGATCACCGTCGACTGCGACGCGCTCCAGGCCGACGGAGGTACTCGCACCGCATCCATCTGCGGCGCCTACGTCGCCCTCCACGACGCCTGCACCCGACTGGTGCAGGCCGGGACGATCCGCGCGCATCCGCTGACGGATTCCGTCGCCGCCGTCTCCGTCGGCATCGTCGAGGGGGTCCCGATGCTGGACCTCCCCTACGCGGAGGACTCGCGAGCCGAGGTCGACATGAACGTGGTCATGACGGGTGCGGGACGCTTCGTCGAGGTCCAGGGCACGGCTGAGGGCATGGCGTTCACGCGGGGAGAGCTGGACTCGCTGCTCGGCCTGGCCGAGGGCGGCATCAAGGAACTGACCGGGCTGCAGGCGGCCGTGCTGGCCGAGGCGCCGTCGCGCCGGTGAGCGGGACGGGCACCGGCGATCCGCTGCGGCTGGTGCTGGCGTCGGCCAATCCCGACAAGGTCAAGGAGATCGTGGCGGTGCTCACCGCCGCCGTGCCCGTGGAGTTGCTGCCCCGCCCGGACTCGGTGCCCGAGGTGGTGGAGGACGCCGACACCCTGCTGGGCAACGCGCGCCTGAAGGCGCGCGCGCTCGTCGCCGCGACCGGGACGGCCGCAGTGGCCGATGACACCGGCCTGGAGGTGGACGCCCTGGGAGGAGCGCCCGGCGTCTTTTCGGCCCGCTATGCGGGCGAGGCCGCCACCTACGCCGACAACGTCGCCAGATTGCTCCGCGAGCTGGCGGCACTCGCCGACGGCGGGGGAGCACGCCGGGCCCGCTTCCGGACGGTGGCGCTCGTGGCCTTCCCCGACGGCTCGGAGGTGTGGGCCGAGGGGGTGCTCCCCGGGACCATCGCCGCCGCCGGCCGCGGGACCAACGGCTTCGGCTACGACCCCGTCTTCGTGCCGGACGACGGGGGCGGGCGCACCTTCGCCGAGATGCGCCCGGAGGAGAAGGACGCCGTGTCCCACCGCGGGCGTGCGTTCCGGGCGCTCGGCGCCGCACTGGCCCGGCGCGGCGCGGGCTGAGCCGTCCGGCGCGGCGCCGACGGGGCCTTCAGCCGGCGAAGAGGGCCTGGGCCAGCACGCGGTAGTCGTCGAGGGGGAAGTCCTGGCCCTCGGCGACGACCTGGAGGCAGACGTGGTCTGCGCCGGCATCGTGGTGCGCCTGTACGGCGGCCGCCAGCGTGTCGACGGCACCCCAGGGGATGACGGCGTCGATGAGGCGGTCGCTCCCGCCGCCGTCGAGGTCCGCGTCGCCGAACCCGAACCTCCGCAGGTTCTCGGTGTAGTTGGGCAGACCGAGGTAGGTGGCGGCGTAGCGCCGGGCCAGTGCGCGGGCGCTGGTGGGATCGGTCTCGAGCACGACGGCGACCTCGGGAGCGAGCAGCGGGCCTTGCCCGAGAATGCCCCGGGCCCGGGCCGTGTGCTCGACCGGGACGAAGTAAGGATGGGCCCCCGCTGCTCGTGCTGCCGCCAGCTCGAGCATGCGCGGCCCGAGCGCCGCCAGGACGCGCCGTGCGGGGGTCACCGGGACAGCCAACGCGTCGAGGGCGTCGAGGTAGGACACCATTTTGGAATAGGGCCGGCGGTAGTCGGCCACGATCGGCCCGTGGCTGGTGCCGACACCCAGCAGGAAGCGGCCGGGGAAGCGGTCCTCGAGCGCGGCGACGGCGGGCCCCACCTCCTCGGGCGCTCCGGTCCAGATGCTCACGATGCCACTGGCCACCGGCACGTGGGTCGTGGCCTCGAGGAGCCGACCGAAGTGGGGCGACAGCCCCGGGTCGAAGCGGCCCGACGACCAGAGCGCGCCGTAGCCGAGCGACTCCAGCTCCGCCGCCACACTGCGCGACGGATCGCCGGGGTCACGCCAGGAACCGCTCCACCACACGCCGACGCGACCGAGGTCCACTGTCGGCACCGTACCCGCCTGCGTCCCTGGGTCAGCCGAGGGAGAGGAGGCGGGTGGCCGTGCCGCCGAGAAAGGCCTGGGCCGCCGGTTCGGAGAGGGGCAGATCCCGGGCGGCGGCCACCGCCCGCTCCATCGGCAGGAAGGGATGATCCGACGCGTAGAGGACGCGGCCCCGGCCGCGGGAGGAGTCCATGAACGCGACCAGCGCCGGGTCCATGTACTTGGCCAGGTAGGCGGAGTTGGAGAGGTAGAGGTCCGGCCACTTCAGCATGTACTGCATCAGCAGCCCCTCGTAGGGGTGGCCCATGTGGGCGCCGATGACCGTCAGCCCCTTGAAGTCGATCAGCACGTCCTCCAGGAGCGTGGGGTGCTGGCAGGCCGAACGCACCCGCGGGCCCGGGATGCCGACGTTGATCGACACGGGCAGGCCCAGCTCGGCGCAGGCGGTGTAGACGGGGTAGTACAGCTTGTCGTTGAGCGGGTACTGCTGCACCAGTGGCGTGACCCGGACGAGGACGACGGCAGGGTGTTCGGCCAGGGCGCGCAACCTCGTCACCTGCTGCACCGGTCGCTCGGCCCGGTCCACCGTCAGCGCCACGCGCAAGCGGTCGGGATGGGCCGCCACAGCACTGAGCAGCGGGCCCGTCTCCTCCGACGCGATGCCGGCGGCGACGACGCCGATGTCGACGCCGCAGGCATCCATGGTGACCAGAAGGTGCTGCAGGGTGGACGAGGAGGAGAGGTCGCCCCCGAGGAACTCGGGGATGCCCTCGTTCCCGCTCTGGCCCATGAAGGCGGCGGCCGCCTTGCCGCTGAGCGCGTTGACCCAGAGATCGACGACCGTCACGCCGAGCCGGGCGCGCCGGCCGCCGGCGCCGCGCCGGCATCGGGCGCCTCCGCCGCGGCCTTGGCCGCGGCCTTGGCTTTCGCCGCGCGCAGGTACCCCACGCCCTTGGTGAGCGACTCTTTGATGAGCCGGTCGTTGTCCTTCGAAATGAAGGCGTGCACACGCTTCTCGAGGAGCGCCCGCAGCAGCGGATTGAAGGCGTGGTACGTCTCGGAGAAGTGGACCCGCGTCGTCCCGTTGCCGATGTCCTCCAGGCGGGTGTGCCCCTCCGCTTCGGAGAGCAGCGGGCGGCCGACGGCGTTGTACTTCCACGAGACGTTCGGCTGCACCTCGGTGAGCCACTCCCAGGACTGCCCCTTGCCCCCGGTCAGCAGGTAGCGCGGCACACGGAAGGTGCAGTGCCGGATCAGGCCCTCGCCGACCGCGTCGCCGGGATAGAGGATGTCGATGGTGACGTCGCCGGTCTCGGTGTGGGGGATGCGGGCCCAGAAGAGCTGCCACAGCTCGTCCACGCTGGCCTCGATGTCGACGTAGTAGTGATGCTCTTGCACCTGCTCGACCTTACCCCTGGACCTGACGTCGGTGTCAGGTCCTGCCGTGGGGCACCGCCGGGGGCGCGGCCGTGCTCAGCCCGGAGGGAACGGCGTGCCGTAGCGGTCGAGGTGGGCCTTCTGGTGCAGCGGCTGGCGCCGGGGCGGGCCCAGCGGTTTGGGCAGGTAGCCGAGCGGGGCCACGGCCACGGGCACCACCTCGGGCGGGAGGCCCAACAGCTCGGAGAGCTCGCTGCCGCCGAGGACCGGGAGCGTCGTCAGCGTCGATCCGAGGCCCAGTGCATGGGCGGCCAGCAACAGGTTCTGCACGGCCGGGAAGATAGAGGCGTCCATGGCATTTTGGAAGGTCAGGCGCGTGTCACCGCACACCACCACCAGCACGGGAGCGGCGGCGACGCCGCCGGTGGCGCCCTCCTCGACCTCGCGCAGGAAGGCGGGGGAGAGACGCTGCTCCTCCAGCGCCTTGGCGCCGCCCTCCCAGATGCGTGCCGTGAGCGCGCCGATGGCGGCCCGCAGCGCGGCATCGCGGACCACCACGAACACGAAGGGCTGGCTGTTCTCGGCGCTGGGCGCATGGGTGGCCGCCGTGAGCACCCGCACCACGGTGGCGTCGTCGACGTCGTCGGGAAGGAACGAACGGGCTGCCCGTTGGCTGTGGACCACCTCGAAGAAGTCCGGCACGGCGGCCGATGGTAGCGATCCGGCGGGCTTCGCCGCCGGGCGCCGCCGATTGGGTGCCGGCGGGACGGTCCCGCTACCTTTGGCGCTGCAACGGCCGGGGGCCCTTGCCCGGCGGGGATCGCATACATGCGGCATCGACGGCCGACAGCTGAGACGGAAGGGGAGGACGACAGTGGCAGACGGTGCGCCAGCAATCGAGGACCTGCTCAAGGGGATCATCGGGCAGCCGACCGGCACGTCGAAGGTGGTCGTGGAGCGAGGCCCGGTGCAGCACTTCGCGGACGCCGTTCTCAGCACGAGCCCCATCTACCACGATCCCGGCGCGGCGAGGCAGGCCGGCTTCGGCAACATCCCCGCGCCCCCGACCTGGCCCTTCGCCATGGAGTTCTCGGGCAAGTTCGCCGAGGACCAGCCGAAGGACGGGCCGACGAACAATCCGCTCCCGACCGTCCTGGGCCCGCTGATGGCCAAGGGGGGACTGATCCTCCACGGCGAGCAGGAGTTCGTGTACCACCGGCCGATCGAGGTCGGCGACGTGCTGATCGGCGAGGGCGTCATTTCGGACGCGTACCAGAAGGAGTCCAAGGGGCGGACGATGACGTTCATCGTCTCGGAGACCGCGTGGCGCGACGACTCGACGGGCGAGCCTGTGGTGACGGCGCGGATGAACCTGATCCACCGGTCGTAGGCCCGGACGGATTTCGAGAGGAGCTCGCAACGATGGGTGAGAAGAAGCTGTCCTTCGAGGACGTGCACGTGGGGGACGAGGCGCCGGTGATCACGCACACGCTGACGCGCACCGACCTCGTGAAGTATGCGGGGGCGTCGGGGGACTTCAACCCGATGCACCACGACGAGGTGGCGGCGCAGCAGGCGGGCCAGCCGAGTGTCTTCGGGCACGGCATGTTCTCCATGGGCCTGCTCGGTTCGGCGTTGACCGACTATGTCGGTGTCGGCAACATCACGCGGTACCAGGTCCGCTTCGCTCGGCAGACCTGGCCAGACGAGGTGCTCTCGTCGAAGATCGTCGTGACCGCCACGCGCGAAGAGGACGGCAAGAAGCTGGTGGACATGGCCGTGACGCTGTCCAACGGTGAGGGCGAGGAGAAGCTCGTGGGGGAGGCGACGGCCACCCTGCCGTAGCCCGGGCACCAGGCAGCGCGCCCGCACAACACTTCGACAATTGCCGCGTCGGGCGACCGTCGCGACCGGTGGGCAGCGCCACCCCCGTAGTCTTGGCGGGCATGGCCCACGGCACGGCGGTGTCCCGATGAGCGTCGTGGACGAGCGCGTCCGGGAGCTGGACCACGCCGTGGCCCTCGGCCGGGCACTGCTGGGCAACCTCGAGCGGGTCGTGTTGGGCAGCACGGACGCGCTGCGCGCCGCGGCCGTGGCCGCGGCTCTCGGGTGGCCACCTCCTCGTCGAGGACGTGCCGGGTGTGGGCAAGACGGTGCTGGCCCGCACGCTGGCGGTGTCGCTTGGTGCCGAGCTGGCGCGCGTGCAGGGTCACCCCGACCTGCTGCCCTCCGACATCACCGGTGTGTCCGTCTTCATGCCCGACACCGGGAGCTGGGACTTCCGGCCCGGTCCCGTGTTCGCCCACGTCGTGCTGGTGGACGAGCTGAACCGGACGCCACCCCGGACGCAGTCGGCGCTCCTCGAGACCATGGAGGAGCGTCAGGTCAGCGTGGACGGACAGTCGTGGCCGCTGCCCCGACCGCATCTCGTGATCGCCACCCAGAACCCGCACTCGCAGCGGGGCACCTTCCCGCTGGTCGAGAGCCAGCTCGATCGCTTCGCCATGGCGACGGCGATCGGGTACCCCGACGAGGCGCAGGAGGTCCGGCTCGCCCTCCACGGCGGCGGGATCTATGCGCTGGCCGAGCTCGGGCCCGTGTGCACGCCCGCGGAGTGGCGGCGCGCCCAGCAGGCGACCGAGGACGTCGCGGTGCACGAGTCGGTGGCGACGTATGCGGTCGAGCTCTGCCGCAACAGCCGGACGGCACCCGGCGTGGTGCTCGGCGCCAGCCCGCGTGCGGCCATCTGGCTCGTCCGCGCCGCCCAGGCACACGCCGTGCTCGACGGGCGGGCGTTCGTGGTGCCCGACGACGTCAAGGCGGTCGCCGTGGCCTGCCTGTCCCACCGCATCCTCACCGTCGAAGCCGACGCCGGCCCGGACGAGTCGGCCGCGGTGATCCGACGCCTTCTCGACGCCACTCCCGCACCGAGACCGTGAGGCACTGGGCGCGCCCGGCCCGCCCGCGGCGCCCGATTGTCGCGAGCGTGTGCATCGTGGGCCTCTGGTGGCTGGTGGCGCACAACGCGGGCTCCGGCTGGGTCCAGGTCCTGGGCGACCTCGTCTTCGGCGTGCTCTTGATCGGGCTGGTGGGCCCGCTCTTCGCCGTGACACGGGCCCGCGTCGCCGTCCGCGGCGCGCCGGGTGACGCGGTGGCCGGCCTCGCGGTGCCGCTGTCCGTCGCCAGCGGGAGCCGCCTCCGGGTCCGGCCGGTCGAGCCGCCGGGACCCGAGGTCTTCGTCGGGCCGCGCGGGCGGGGTGGGCCGGCCGACGACCTGGTCACCGTGCTGCCGGAGCGGCGCGGTGTCCACGGGTGGATCGAGCTCGACGTCGCGTCGGCGGCTCCGTTCGCGCTCCAGTGGTGGACCAAGCGGGTGCGGCTCCCCCTGCCGTCGGCGCTGCACGTGTCGCCGCGTTGCGGTCCGGCGCGCCCGGTGCGGCGACGACCGGACGAGGGGACCGGCGATCTGTTCGACCGGCCCCGCGCCGAGGAGGGACTGCCGCGCGGCGCCCGTCCCTACGTTCCCGGCGACGCCCGGCGGCTCGTCCACTGGCGCTCGACGGCGCATGCCGGGCGGCTGATGGTGCGAGAGCTTGAGCGCCCGGCGGCCGAACCGGTGACGGTCACGGTGGAGCTCCCGCGGAATCCGGAGGCGGCCGAGCGCATGGCGGAGCGTGCTCTGGGCTCGGTCGTGGCACTGCTCGAAAGCGGCACCCCGGTCCTCCTCGCCACGACCGAGGCGACGGGGCCTACCGTCGGGGAGGTGGCCGATCGGCGCAGCGCGGGCCGCCGCCTGGCGCGGGCCGTGGCGGGACGGGACGGTGACCCATGAGGTTGGTCGACGCGGTGCGTCGGGCCAACCAGCCGGGACTGCCCGAGGACTCCGTCCGGCTGCGCCTCGCCTGCCTGGGTGCGGTGGCGGTGGCCATCGCCGCCTGCGCGTCGCTGCAGGAGATCGCCTGGCTGCCGGCCATCGCCGCCATGGCACTGGTCTCCGCCGGCACGGCGTTCTCGTACGCCACCCGGGCCAGGCCCCCGGCATGGGTCAAGGTCCTCGTCGCGGCCGGAGCCATCGCCGCCTGCGTCTGGTTCTTCCACGCGGTCAGCTCGCCGGCGGACGGCATCACCACCGTCATCCACCCGCTCACGGTGCTGCTGGTGACCGTGCTCGTCCTGCACTCCTTCCACGTGCCCACCCGCCGTGACCTGCTCTTCACCCTGGCCGCGTCCGCCGGCTTGATGGCCGTCGGGGGTGCGCTGGCCATCGACCTGCGCTTCGGGCTCTACGTCGTGGCCTGGGCCTGCTGCGGCCTGTGGGGCCTGACCGAAATGTGGATCTCGGCCAGTGGCGGCGGGCGTCTGTCCACGACCGGCCTCGTGCTGGCCGTGGCGGCCACCTCGACCGCCGCCGCCGGTGTCTTCCTGGCTCTGCCGGCGCCGGTGGTCTCCTCCCGTGTCTCGTTCGAGTCGCAGTCCGGCGCCGGCGGCTCGGTGGGTGTCCCCGGCGCCCTCGCCGGCGACTCCGGTGTCGCCGCGGAGCTCTCGCGACCCGGGAGCCCAACCAGCCGGATCCGCGTCGGGGGGTATCTCGGCTTCGCCGACGCCCTCAACACCGCGCTGCGGGGAAGCCTGAGCAACGCCCTCGTCATGCAGGTCCGCGCGCAGCGCCCGTCCTACTGGGTGGGGGAGACCTTCGACACCTGGCAGGGACAGAGCTGGACGGAGTCACAGCCGGTGCCGCGGCGCCCGCTGCGGGAGAGCTCGCCCTTCGACCTGCCGCTCTCGCTCGGCGCGGTCCCCTTCGGGCAGAGCGTGCTCCAGACGTTCTACATCGCCAGTCCTACGGCCAACCTCGTCTTCCACGCGGAGAGCGCGGAGGAACTGTGGTTCCCCTCGGGCAAGATCTACGTGGACAGTGACGGCACCATCGTCTCACCGCTCGGCCTCGGCGCGGGGTCCATCTACACGGTCGACTCGCAGGTGAGCACCGCCACCCCGGCCCAGCTGCGGGCGGACGAGAGTCCCTTCGCGCTCCCCCCGGGGCAGTTGGCGCAGGAGGTGCAGCTCCCGCACGCCTACCCGCGCGTCCTGGCGCTGGCGCAGGCGGTCACGGCCCATGACACCAACACCTACGACGAGGTGCAGTCCCTCATCCGCTGGATCGGCGCCCACACCCACTATTCCGAGAACATCCCGCCGCTGCCCGCCGGGGCGGACACCGTGGACGAGTTCCTCTTCGGCAACCGGGTCGGTTTCTGCGAGCAGATCTCCACCTCGCTGGCCGTGATGCTGCGCTCACTCGGCATTCCCGCCCGCGAGGCGGTCGGGTACGTGCCCGGCGGCTACAACCCGATCACCGACCTGTACCAGGTGCATGCCGATGACGCCCACGCCTGGGTCCAGGTGTGGTTCCCCGGCTACGGCTGGGAGGATTTCGACCCCACCGCGTCCGTGCCGGCGACAGCCCCGAGCCCCGGCGCAACCGCCCTGCACGACGTCGGCTCCGCCCTGCGTCGCGTCCCCCCGGTCCCCGTCGTGGTCGTCCTGGCGCTGGCCGCGCTGGGCGTGGTCGTGGTCCGGTGGCGTCGATCCCGCCCCACGACGTGGGCGGAGCAGGTCGTGCGCCGGGCCGAGCGTTTCGGGCGGCGGGCCGGACGGCCGCGCCGGCCGGACGAGACCCTGCGTGAATACGCGGCGCGGCTCGACGCCCTCTCCGGGCCGGCCGCGTCGACATGGACCCGGCTGGCCGGGTCGGTGGAGGCCAGCGCCTACGGAGGGACCGACCCTCCGCCACCACAGCAGCGCGCCCTGGTCGACGAGGCCCGGCGCGCCCGCCGTCCCTCCGGGAGCGCTCGGGAGCCGGACCCGGAGGCCGCACGCGTGCCGGCGGGCGCCGGGATGCGGGACTGACGCCGCTCAGGCCGGTGCGGAGGTGGCGGGCCCGAAGCGCAGCGGCAGCCGCGCCGGGCCCCAGATGCCGAAGCTCGAGGGCTTCCACTCCACGTCGCCGCGGCGCTCCAGGTGAGGCATGCGGCGGGCCAGGAGCGGCAGCGCCTCCTGCAGTTCGGCCCGTGCCAGCGCGGCGCCCATGCAGAAGTGGATCCCCGCGCCGAACGTCATCTGGGCCGTGGTGCGCTCGCGGGTGATGTCGAACACGTCGGGATCGTCGAACGCCTCGGGGTCGCGATTCGCCCCGGCGAGGGAGGTGGCCACCAGCGTGCCCTGGGGGAACAGCACGTCGCGGTACACGACGTCCTCGGCGGCGAAGCGGGCCGTGCCCCGCACCGCCCCGAGGTAGCGCATCGATTCCTCGACGGCGCGCCCGGCCAGCTCGGGTCGTTCGGCCAGGAGCGCCCACTGGTCGGGGTGCTCGGTGAAGAGCGCCACCGAACAGGCGAGCTGGTTGCGGGTGGTGTCGGTGCCCGCCATCAGGACCGCCTGGGCCAGCATGGCCATTTCGTCGGTCGAGAGCCGGTCACCCTCTTCTTCAACGGCGATGAGGTCGCTCAGCAGGTCGTCGCGGGGATCGGCCCGGCGCGCCGTGATCATGTCGCTGACGTAGGCGGTGAGCTCCTCGCCCGCCCGCGCAATGAGGGGGAGATCCTCGGCGAGGTTGTTGTTGAAGATGCGGAAGATGTCGGTCGCCCACCCCGAGAACAGCTTCCAGTCCTCGGGGGGCGCGCCCAGCAGCTCGCAGATGATGGGGATCGGATAGGGCTCGCACACGTCCGCCACCAGCTCGCTTTCGCGCTGGGCCGCGATGCGGTCGACGAGCTCGCCCACCACCCGCCGCATGGTGGGGCGGAGCCGGTTGGCCGAGGCGGGCGTGAAGGCCGGCGCCACCAGCCGCCGCAGGCGCGCGTGCGCCGCCCTCCATGGTGAGGATCGACTCGCCCCGCCGGTCGCCCGGAATCGAGCCCTGGAGCTCGGGCGACCGCTCGATCATGGACAGCGCGGAGTGGAAACGCTGATCGCGGAGAATGGCCGTGACATCCTGCAGCCGCATGACGGAGTAGCCCAACTCGGAGCGGGCCAGCCAGTGCACGGCGCGGGCCGCTGCAATGGCGTCGATCGCCTCGCGCCGTTCCAGTCCGATGATGTCGAGGAAGGGAAGATCGAGCTCCGAGACCAGCTGTGGCATAAGCCCCCAGTGTCGTGTCGTGCGCCCCACAGTGGTGGCGTGTCCGTGCGACGAGGTTACCGGGGCCGCAAGGAGTGTCCACTCCGGGCGTTTCTCGGTCGGAGGCGCGTGGCCGGACAGCGACGTCGCTGACGTTGGCGGCGGTCACGCGCCCCCTGCACCGCGCGCGCCCGCCGGGCCCGCGGGAGTCAGGATGTCAGCGGGCGCGGTCGGGTTTGAGCGCGGGGTGGCTCCTCGCCATCAGCGGCAGCAGGAGCGCCTTGGGCGCCAGGTGGGCCAGGCCGGCGCCGACGCGGTTGGCCGCTCCGGGAATCACCACCGCGCGCCCGGCGGCAAGCCCGTCGACCGCCGCCCGCGCCACGTCGGCCGCCGGGATCCACATGAACTTGGGGAGCGTCTCGCTCGCCTCCTCGTCGGTCATGCCCGCCGTCTCGGCGAACCCGGTCTCGACGGGACCGGGGCACAGCGTCGTGACCTGCACGCCGGTGTCGCGCAGCTCGGCGCCGAGTGCCCGCCCGTACGACAGCACGAACGACTTCGACGCGCCGTAGGCGGCCTGTCCCGGCAACGGCTGGAAGGCGGCCGTGGAGGCGGTGTTCAACACGGCGCCCCGGCGTCGCGTCACCATACCCGGCACGAACAGTGTGCAGAGATCGACAACCGCTTCGACGTTCGTGCGCACGAGCGCGAGCTCGGCGGCGCGGTCCGCTCCGGCGACGGCGCCCATGGTGGTGAAGCCCGCGTTGTTGACGAGGATGTCGGGTGTCAGGCCGCGCGCCTCGAGCTGCACCGGGAGGCCGGCGCGCGAGTCCGCGTCCGTGAGGTCGGCCGCCACGACTTCGGTGCGCACACCGTGCGCGCGGCCGAGCTCGCCGGCCAGTGCCGTCAGGCGGTCCTCGCGCCGGGCCACCAGGGTCACGCCGTGACCGCGCCGGGCCAGCTCGCGTGCGATCTCCGCGCCGATGCCCGAGGAGGCCCCGGTGACGATCGCAGTGCTGTTCTCCTTGGGTGGGGGCAGGGCCATGGCCAGAGCGTAGGGGACCGTGTGCCCGTGGCCCGGGGGAGGGTGTCGGGCGGTCGGATCACACCGGTGTGAAGTTTGCGTGACAGTGCGGCGTCCGACCTGGGCCTTCGCGTATCCCCAGTTCGCGTGGGGTTCACACGACGTCGGCCGAGGTGGATACTTGAACCAAGCGAGCGGCACACGGAGCACCCGCCGTTGCCCCGAGTGGAAAGGAGCTGCCGATGGCATCGACAGGCTCGACCGAGGAGGCAGATCCGCCGGGTTGAGGTTGCGTCACCGATGTCGGTTTCGGTGGCGCCTTCGAGCAGCCCGCGTGGCGTGAAGTCCGGCGTATGCATGTGGCCGCGTTCGCGCCGGTGCGTGTGCCGGCCGGCCGACAAGGCGGCCCCCGCACCCACTGCGCCGCAGGCTGGAGCCACGGGCTGCGTACAGCAAGAACGAAGCACTACAAGAAGCATCAGAGACGAGTGAGGACCGGCCCCGCGTGGCCGGTCCTTCTCGCGTCCAGGCGCACCATGGTCGTGCGGATGCCGCTCCGGCCGTGCCAAGGTGGGAGATGCCCGGGGCGCGTCTGCCGATGTTTCCGCTGTCGGCCGTGCTCTTTCCGCACGCCTCCATGCCGCTGCACGTCTTCGAACCGCGGTACCAGGAGCTGCTGCGCGACTGCCTGGCCGGCGACGCCCGCTTCGGTATTGTGCTGATCGAGCGCGGCTCGGAGGTCGGCGGAGGCGACGTGCGCAGCTCCCTCGGCACCCGCGGCGTCATCACGCAGGCAGCCGAGTTGCCCGACGGGCGCTGGGTCCTCGAGATCGAAGGCGAGAGCGTCGTCACGGTGGACGAGTGGCTCCCGGACGACCCGTATCCCGTGGCGCTGGTCTCCGAGCCCGGATCGGCCCCGCCGCAGGGGGACGCCGGGCCGTTGGTCGGCGCGGCCGAGCAACGGGTGCGCCGCGCCCGGGCCGTGCTGGCCGAACACGGTGGCGCCCCTGCCCTGGCACCCGGCTTCGCCCTCGACGGGGGAGGCGACGCGGAGGTGGCGTCCTGGCAGCTCTGTGCCGCCGCCCCCCTCAACGCCTACGACGCTCAGCGGCTCCTGGCGGCCGACGGCGCGCCGGCGCGCCCTCCGCCTGCTGGCCGGGCTGATGGAGGAGCTGGAGCTCGATCTGCAGCGCATGCTCGCGGCTGAATGAACCGGTCCCGCGGCAGCGAGCGCGCGAGGGCGGAGCTCGTTGGGGAGCTGCGCCGGCGCAACATCCTCTTCATCACGACGGATCAACAGCGCTCGGTGATGGCGCCGGCGTGACGCCGGGCGGCGCGCCGGGAGTCGCCCGCTCGAGGGCGCCCCAGCCGCTCGTGCGCTCGCGCCGGGCGTGCTCGGCGGCGCGGCCCCCTCGCAGACCGAAGAGCCGCTTGGCCAGGAGCAGGTAGATGACGACGGCGAGGTTGATGACGAGGGCCACGAGTTTGAACACACTGAGGCCGTTGATGAGCTCGTACACCTCGAAGGGTACGAGTGCCGTGGTGGCGATGAAGGTGAGATACTCGGCCCACCGCTTGTTGAACCAGAGGCCGACCATTTCTGTCGCCTCCAGTGCAGCGAACGCCAGCAGGACCAGCCCGAGGATGCGCAGGTGGGTGGGCGAGTACTTGAAGGCGCGGCCGAAGTAGCCCAGGACGCCGCGTGCCTGCGACGCGCCGGGTGTCCCGCCGGCCAGGTCGTTCATGATGTTCTGGTAGTCGTGGTGGAGGGCCTGGTCGTGGGCGGCGAAGGTGAAGAGCGCGATGGCCAGCGCGCCGAGGACGACGACGTGGATGGCCCGGTCGAGGGCGATGAGGCGCAGGACGTAGCGGTCGCGCAGCGCGGAGCCGCGCAAGGGGAGCTCGATCTCGTCCCGGGTCTCGACGTGCGGCCGCCCGGGAGCCTCGGGCACCGCCAACGGGACCCAGTCGTCGCAGCGCAGACAGCGGTGCCAGCGCACGTCCCCGTCCTGGCGCACCACCAGCGCGTCGGCGGGCGTGACCGTGGCGGCGGTGAGGCCGGCCAGCACGTGGCCGGACCAGGCGCAGGTGAGCAGCTCGTAGCGGTTCGAGGGTCGGCGGCGGCCCGGCACGCCGCCAGGTTAGGCAGCCCTCCCGGGAATCGTCTGTGTGTCGCCCGCCGCTACCCGAGCGCGGGCAGCACCGCGTCGAGGAAACGGGCCGGCTCCTCCACCATCGGGTAGTGCCCGACACCCTCGAGGCGGACCACCGTGGCGTCGGGCCGGGCGCCGAGCAGCGTGTCCACCATGGAGGGCACGGCGATCGGGTCGTCCAGGCCCCAGACGACGTGCAGCGGCGAGGGGTCGGTCTCGATGGCACCCGTGAAGCGCCGCTCGTTGGCGCGGCGCTCCTCTATGTAGCGGATCAGCCGGGGCAGCAGGCGCTGACCCTCGTCATGGACGACCTGCGCCGCCGCCTCGGGGACGGGGTCCTCGTGCCAGCCGGCGGGGATGGGCGGGGTCAGCGGGCTGAAGGTGTCGCGCAGGCTCCGGGTGATGGAGGCGGCGTCGATCGGCACACCGGGCGGGAGGAGCTCGTCGGGCAGCCCGAGCAACATCTGCTGCCCGTCGGTGAGGTGGGCCTGTGCGATGTAGATGCTCCCGTTGGTGAGGATGCGCCGCGTCAGCTGCACCGGCCAGGCTCCCTCGGCGCGCCGGGCCAGAAGCTCGCCCCCGACCGTGTCACCCATGTCGTGCGTGAGCAACGCCAGCCGCTCCACCCCGAGCGCGGCGACGAAGGCGGCGGCGATATCGGCCTGCAGCGCCATGGAATAGGCGCGGTCGGGCTTGGCGGAGAGCCCGAAGCCGAGCATGTCGAGGAGCAGGACCCTTCGTCCCGCCCGCAGTCCGTCCAGCACGGCGGCGTAGTCGAACGAGGACGACGGGAAGCCGTGGAGGATCAGCAGCGGCTCGTGATGTTCGGCGCCACGCGGCGGGGCATCAATGGTGAAGACGCGCTCGCCGCAGAGCGTCCGGTGGGTGCCGACGGCCTCCCACCCACGCCCGCTGGGGACGCTCATGTCCCGGCCAGCTTGCCCACCACCGGCGCCAGGGTCTCCCACGCGTCGGACTCGATCGACCAGTAGGAGATCCCGTACTCGGCCCGGCGCCATTCCAGCTCCTCGGCCATCTCGTCGAGCGTCCCCACCAGCGCCAGCGGCACGTGTAGGGCATCGGCGGCCTCGATCCCGAACGCCGGGGCCATCTGCGCCGCCAGCCCCTGGGCGTCGTCGGTCACGAGGACGAAGCCGATGAGGGAATTGAGCTCGAGTTCGGCGAAGCGGTCGCCCGCCGCCTCCTTCACCCATCCGACCTTGGTCCGGGTGCGCGCGGGGGTGGCATCGGCTGCCGTCTCGGCGCCGCCGGTGCCCTCCCGGAGGTTGACGTTGATGCTGACGATGTCCGCCTGTTGCGCCGCGAACGAGAGCACCCGCTTCCCGCCACCGCCGATGATGAGCGGCGGGCCCGGCTGCTGCACGGGGCGCGGGGTCAGGGTGTGGCCCAGGACCTCGTAGTGCTCGCCGTGGAAGTTGAACGGACCGTCCGTGCGCAGCAGGCCCTGGACGACCTTCACCGCCTCCTCGAAACGGGACACCCGCACCGCCGGGTGGTCGTAGCGCAGCCCGGCCTCGTCGTAGTCGGTGCGCATCCAGCCGGCACCGAGGCTCATTTCGAAGCGCCCGTCGCTGAGGACGTCGAGCGTGGCCGCCTCCTTGGCCAAGACGAAGGGGTGGCGGTAGTCGTTGCCGAAGACCAGCGACCCCATGCGCAGCGTCGTCGTGGCCGCCGCCACGGCGGCCAGGGCGGGCACGGGTGCCAGCTGGTCCCCGAAGTGATCGGGCATGAGGAGGGCGGAGTAGCCCAGGTCCTCAGCCTTGCGGGCCTGCGCGGCCCAGGACCGGGCCGAGCCGTCCGGCGCCTTGCTCAGCTGCGCGGCGAAGCGGAATTTGCGGGCGTGTGCCATGCCGCCATGTTGCCGCACATCGCCGCGCCGCGCCGGGCGACGATCCCTACGCAGGCGTATGGGCCGCCTCCGCCGCAATCGGGCTGGGCTGACCCGGGCGCCAGGCGACCACGGTGAACATGGGCGCCGGTGAGGGTGCGCCGTCGACGATGGCCGTGGTCTGGTAGAAGGTCGTGACGTGCTCCGTCCGCCCCATGGCCTCGACGAACCTCTGAATCATGTTGGGGCTGAAGCGCCACCAGATGTCCGGAGTCGGTGAGCCAGGTTGGGCGAACCATTCCATGACGGGACGGTCGTTGGGGATGTGCGGGTTGTGGGGCTCGGTGATCACCAGTGCATCGGCCAGGCGGGCGCAGTTCTGCACGACGCCGAGCGGGTCTCGCACATGCAGCAGCACGGACCCGAGAAGCGCGAAGTCGAAATGACCCAGCGCATCGGGGAGGTCATAGACGTTTCCGTAGTGCACTCGTGCCGCGCTGTGCACACGCTCGTGAATGAACCAGTACGCGTTGCGCAGCCCTTCCATTCCGGCGCGCCGCTCCTCCGCCCACACGGCCAAGTCGGTTTGCGAGTCCGGCACGACATCCCAGCCCAGGTCGGGCGACAATTCCACCGAAACGACCTCTGCACCACACGACTCCATGTAGAAGCTCAGGTACCCGGTCGCCGGACCGATCTCGAGGACACGCTTCCCCTGCAAGCCGACGTGGCCCAGATAGTCGGGCTCACTGCCACGGAGATCCCAGAGGGGGTGCGGCGCAGGCCCGTAACCCGGAATGTCCATCGCATGGTAAAAGTGGCATTGGGCAGCGTTTTCGATCTTGCGTGGGGACGCGTAGAGGCCGTCGATCTCGTTCATAGGGGTCGAAGGTTACTCGTCGCCGCACGCACCGGGATGACGAAAATGGCGCTGCTCAGGTGGCGGCGATGTGCGGCCACACGAGCACACCTCCCGACCGTTGCGGAGGTCCGAGGGCGCCTTCGAACAAGGCGCGGGCGCAGGCCGCCCCTGGGGCAGACGGGACGACCGCCACCGTCTGGGTATGCCAGGCGCGCAGCTGGGCCCGTACGTCGGCGGCCGGAAAGTCCGTGACCGCGGTCGCACCGCCTTCACACTGCGCCAGAGCGCCCTGCAGCGGGGATGGGTCGCCGTTGAACGTGTTGGCACCGTCGGGACCCGGAATGACGGCGAAGCCACCGGGCTGGCGGAACTGCATGTTCGCCATGGCCTGCCACAGCATGGCGGCGTCGTCCGAGGAGCTGGCAAGGGGATAGATCAGCGCGGTGGACCCGGCTGGCAGGGACCGGGCCGCGCCGGTGAACCAGGCCGGGACCGAGGCCGGAGCCGCCTGGTAGGGCCAGGCGGGGAGGAGCGGCAGCAGGATCACCAACGACAGCAGGCCGGTCAGCGCCGCCGCGGTCCGGCGGCCCAACCGGCCGTCCGCCACGATCGCCGCGTCGACGGCATCGAGCAAGAGGGCGAGCAGTAACGCGGCGAAGAGCCAGAAGTACGTGATCCAGCGCGACGCCACGCTGCTACTGAGCAGTGGGAGGTGCCCAATGACGATGAAGGGCAGCGGGATGCCCGTGCGGTGCCCGTCGACGTGCAGATGAGAGCCCATCGACATGATGAGGGCGATCGCTCCCATGGCCGTACAGAAGAGCGCGATGCGTCTGCGCCGCAACAGAATGCTGCCGATCACGAGTGCGAGGACGAGCGGTATCCCGATGTACGAGCCGTTCTCGATCGGGGCGTCGAAGACGATGTGCCAGTTCGCGTCACGGGCGGCGACGAGCGAGTCGCCGAGCTGTGCGTGCCCCAGCGTGAAGTGCTGGTCGAGCGTCGGCACAATGAAGCCCAAGGGGTCGACCGTGAGCGACTCGGTCGTGGCGGCGGACTGCGCCGAGCCCGTGATGTGGTGCGGGCCCGCGACCGCCAGCCAGGCGGCGTAGCCGGTGCAGAGCACGACCACGGCCACGGCGCAGCCGGCGAAGGTCGCCAGGCGCCTCCAGTCGACCGAGGCGTGATTCCACCGCACGAAGCCGAGACCGAGGACAGCCGCGATGCCGGTCATGACGGCCAGCGATGCGAACGCCTCGGTCGAGACGTAGAACTGGGCGACGAAGCACAGCCCGACGGCGCCGCCCGACCACAGGGGAGAGGCCCGCTCGGACCGGAGGAAGCGGTCGACGAAGAGGATCACCAGCGGCGGGACCGCTTGGAACAACAAGAAGATGTGGCCGTTTCCCGTCGCCGCGGTGAAGGAGGAGAAGCCGTAGGCCAAGCCCCCGACGAACGCCGCCGGCCACCAGCGCACGAAGCGCCGGGCCATGACGAAGAAGCTCAGTGCCGAGGCGAAGATCGACAGGTCGATCATCACGTTGAAGGTGGCGATGGGGCCGAAGAGGAGGGTGATGGGGAAACCCACCATCCCCAGCAGGGGCATGGTGGTGTTGTCCATCAGATCGATGCCGCCCGGCGTGTTCAGCCAATTGTCGACCAGCGGGTTGTGGCCGTGGAGCAGCACCCAGGGGGTCTGGGCGAGGAACCAGATCTCCTCGGGGACGTCGTTGCCCCCGGAGGTCTGGATGGTGTGCGCGATACCGTCCGCCCACGCCTGCCGGTTGGCCAGGATCGACAAGGCGAGATAGACGACGGCCACGCCTGCGGTGACCAGCCACGGATGTTCTCGCACCGTGCGGGCGTGGCGCGCCCGCTGCGCCGCCGGTGCCGCCCGCTCGTGCGCCAGCACGGGAGCGGTGTCGCTCACGAGTCGTGGGGCGACGACCGGGCGGGAGCCGTCTGCATCGCAGGGCAAGGTAGCAGCCGCGGCCCGTATCGCCACGGCCCCCGTGGGCAGGGCCGGTCCGGCCTACAGGAAGCTGAAGGGCGGCACCCCGGAGCTGATGCCCTTGAAGAGCTCGCCCTTGGCGGCGACCAATTCCTCCGGCGTCCACGCCGCGTCCCGTGTGACCCGGCCGGCCGCGGCGAACGCGCTCATGGCGTAGATGTTGCCGCCGAACACCACGAGGATCTGCCCGGTGATGTCGGCCGATGCGGGCGCCGCCAGGAAGGCCACCACGTTGGCGATGTTCTTGGGGTCCCAGGCGTCGAAGGCACCCTCGTCCGCGTTCATGCCGTCGCCACCGAAGAGCGTCTCGGTCATGCGGGTCCGGGCGCGCGGCGCAATGGCGTTGGCCGTCACGCCGTAACGGCCGAGCTCGCGCGCCTCCACCCAGGTGAGGGCGGCGATACCCGCCTTGGCCGCGGCGTAGTTCGCCTGACCCGCGTTGCCGTACAGGCCCGCCTCCGACGACGTGTTGATGATGCGCCCGGTGACGTCCTCGCCCGCCTTGGCCCGGTTGCGCCAGTAGACCGCCGCGTGATGGGTGGCGGCGAAGTGACCCTTGAGGTGGACCCGGATGACGTCGTCCCAGTCGGACTCGTCCATGTTGAAGGACATCTTGTCCCGCAGGATCCCGGCGTTGTTCACGAGGATGTCGAGCGAGCCGAAGGTGTCGATCGCCTGGTCGACGACGCTCTTGCCGCCGGCCCAGGAGCTGATGTCGTCGCCGTTGACGGCTGCGTCGCCGCCCTGCTCCTTGATGAGGGCGACCACCTCCTCGGCCGGGTGCGGGTCCGTGGACCCCTCGCCGTGCAGCCCGGCGCCGACGTCGTTGACGATGACGCGGGCACCCTCGCCGGCGAGCACCAGCGCCTCCTCGCGCCCGATGCCCCGTCCCGCGCCGGTGACGACCGCCACCTTGCCGTCGAGCAGTCCCATGGTGATGCCTCCCTGTGTCGGTCGATGCGTCCAGCCGGCCTTTCCGGACGGGAAGAGCCTGGCGGTGGGGCCGATGGCCGCCGCAACGCGCCAGGCAGTGTGGCCGATCGGCCGTTCAGGGGCAAAACCGGGCGAGCGCCTCGGCTGTGACCAGGCCGATCAGTGCGACGGTGTCGGCACGGGCCCGGGCGCGGCCGAACCGCGCCGTGAGGCTGACCACCTCCAGACCGTCCGGCGGCGCTGCCAGCACCGACGGATCCACCCCGCCCGCGATGCACAGGACGGGCAGCGGTCCGCCGCGGTCGCGGGCCCGCGCCAGCTCGAGGACGCCGCCCGGGACCTTGCCGTGGAACGACGGGGGATCGAGATGGCCCTCGCCGGTCACGGCGAGATCGGCCCGCTGGAGCCGCTCGCTCAGGCCGAGCAGGGTCGCCACGAAGTCGAAGCCCGGCTCAATGCGCGCGCCCAGGGCGAGCAGACCACCGGCCAGACCGCCCGCGGCGCCGGCCCCGGCGACGGCGCTGACGTCGATGCCCGTCTCGCGCCGGTAGCGAGCCGCCACCGCGACGAGGCGTTCGCGGAGCGCGACGACCTGCGCCGGTGACGCGCCCTTCTGGGGGCCGAAGACGGCGGCGGCGTCAGCGAAGAGGGTGGTGACGTCGCAGGCGACCACCAGCTCCGTGCCGTGCAGCGCCGCCGGCGACCCGACGGCCTCGTAGGCGCCGACCCCGCCGTCGGTGGTCGCGGACCCGCCGCAGCCGATGACGATGCGCCGTGCTCCGGCGTCGCGCGCGGCCAGGAGCAGCTGCCCCACCCCGGCCGTGGTGGCCTGCACGGGGTCGTCGCGGCGCGGCGTGGGCAGCAGGGCCCGACCGGCGGCGCGGGACATCTCGATGACCGCCGTCAGAGGACCGTCGCCGGTGGGCTCCAACAGGCGCCACTCGGCCTCGACCGGGACGCCGAGGGGCCCGGCGACAGCGCGTCGTCCGGGGTGCGCCTCCCACGACGAGGAGCAGGCCCTCGCCCCCGTCGGACATGGGCACCTCGTCGGTGGTCCAGCCGGCGGCCCGGGCCGCGCCGGCCACGGCCGCCGCCACCTCGGCGGCGGTGGCCGTGCCCCGGAACTTGTCCGGAGCGGCGACGAGGTGTGGCACGCGTCGCAAGTTACCGGGTGCGGTGCCGTGGGCCGGGGTGCGGGCGAGAGGACTCGAACCTCCACCCCCTTGCGGGGACCGGGACCTAAACCCGGCGCGTCTGCCAATTCCGCCACGCCCGCAGCGGTCCCGCCATGCGGGTGAACTGGGAGTGTACGGCCATGTGCCTCCGGGTGCCCCCTGCGCCCACTAGCCTCGCAGCCATGGTCAACGCATCCGAAACCCCCCGCATCACGGCCGCCGGGGCCGATCTCGAGTCCAGCGGCCGGGTCTTCCAGCAACTCCTGCAGGAGCGCATCGTCTTCATCGGCAGCGCAATCGACCAGGCCACCGCCAACCTGGTCTGCGCGCAACTCGTGCTCCTGGAGGCCGAGAACCCGGAGAAGGACATCTCCCTCTACATCAACTCCCCGGGTGGGTCGGTCACGGACGGCCTGGCCATCTACGACACCATGCAGTACGTCCAGCCGGACGTCTCGACCATCTGCGTCGGGCTGGCCGCCAGCATGGGCCAGTTCCTGCTCTGTGCGGGAGCGCCGGGGAAGCGCTACGCCCTCCCGCACTCGCGCATCTTGATGCACCAGCCGTCGGGGGCGATGCAGGGACAGGCTGCCGACATCGCCATTCAGGCCGAGCAGATCATCTACCTGAAGCGCATGATGGCCGAGCGCATCGCCTTCCACACGGGGCAGCCCCTCGAGCGGATTGAGACGGACTCGGACCGCGACCGCTGGTTCACCGCCGACGAAGCCTGCGAGTACGGCTTCATCGACAAGGTCATCGACCGCTCGACGGCCACGGCGGCGGCGGGGAACAAATAGGCGTGGCCGTCGACGTCCCGGCCTCCTCGTCGGACGAAGACCGGAGGCTCCAGGGGGACACCGAGGTGCGGGTGGCGGACAGCTCACCCGTGGCGGCGGAGGCAGCCGGCGTGAGCAGGTCCGTGGCCAAGCGCGGATCGGTCACCCGCGTGGTCACGCCCACCATCAGCGTGCGCAAGCGGCTGCACGAGATCTGGTTGTCGCGCGAGCTCCTCATCTACCTGGTCCGCACCGAAATCAAGGTCAAGTACAAGAACTCGGTCCTCGGCCTGGTGTGGTCGATGGCAGCGCCCGCCATGACGCTCGCCATCTATTTCTTCGTGTTCCAGATCGTCCTCGGCAACAAGATGCCGAATTTCGTGATCTTCCTCTTCGCCGGGCTCCTGATCTGGAATCTGTTCTCCCTGGGCGTGCTGACCGGGACCGGCGTCGTGGTGAACAACGCCGGCATCGTCAAGAAGGTCTCCTTCCCACGCGAGATCCTCGCGCTGGCCGCGGTCGGATCGGCCTGTGTCTTCTTCTTCTTCCAGACGATCGTCATGGTCATCTTCATGGTCGTCCTGGGCACGGCGCCCGATCTGGCCTACCTGCCCGTCCTGCTGTTGGCGCTCGTGACGGGCATCATCCTCGCCTCGGCGCTCGCAGTGCTCCTGTCGTCGATCAACGTGTACCTGCGTGACACCCAGCACCTGATTGAGGTCATTCTCACCGCCTGGTTCTGGGCTTGCCCGATCGTGTACGCCTACCAGCAGAACATCGCGGAGAAGCTGGGCCCCAAAGGTCTGACCTGGATCTATTTCTTGAATCCCATGGTGCCGTTGGTCCTGTCCTTCCAGCGCTGCATTTATGCGCACCCGACCACCTATGCGGTCGTGAACGGGAAGCTGCAGACGTTCCATGTGCTGCCGACCAAGGGCATGATGTGGTACGTCGGTCTCGACCTGGGCGTGCTCGCCATTGCGGTCGCCCTGTTCCTCGTCGCGCTGGCCACCTTCGGCCGCCTCGAGGGGAACTTTGCCGAGGAGCTCTGAGCCGTGACCGACTTCGCCGTCGATGTCCGCGACGTCTCCAAGCGCTTCCGGCTGGCCCACGGCCAGTACAAGACGGTCAAGGAGCGTCTCATCCACGGGGGCCGGCGCAAGTCCACCGAGGACTTCTGGGCTCTCGACGGCGTGTCGCTGACCGTGCGCGAGGGGGAGACCGTGGGCATCCTGGGCCGCAACGGCTCGGGCAAGTCGACCCTGCTCAAGTGCATCTGCGGCGTGCTGCAGCCCACCCGGGGAGAGGTGGCCGTGCGGGGGAAGCTGGCGGGCCTCCTGGAGCTGGGCGCGGGCTTCCAGCAGGACCTGACCGGCCGCGAGAACATCTACCTCAACGGGTCGTTGCTGGGGATGACCAAGCGTGAGGTCGACAAGGTCTTCGACGCCATCGTCGACTTCTCGGAGCTGGAGGAGTTCATCGACGGCCCCGTGAAGTTCTACTCCTCGGGCATGTACGTGCGGCTGGGGTTCGCCGTCGCCGTGAACATGGACCCCGACGTCCTGGTGATCGACGAGGTCCTGGCCGTGGGCGACGAGCGCTTCCAGCGCAAGTGCATCGGCCGGGTGAAGGAGTTCCAGAAGGAGGGCCGGACCATCCTCCTGGTCACCCACGCGCGCCGACACGGTGCGCAGCATCTGTGACCGGGGCGTGGTGCTCAGCCACGGCCGCCTGGTGGGGGAGGGCGAGCCGGGCGAGGCCACCCGCATCTTCCGCGAGGGCCTGATGGCGGAGGGTGCGGGCATGGCGGTGGCCGACCCCACGCTGGTCGCCGTGCCGGCGACGCCGGCGGCCGTCGGCACCGGACCCGCTGCCGCCGACGCCGAGCGACCGGTGCGGTTCCGCTCGGTGCACCGGGTCTACTCGGGCGACAACACCGTGCCGTACATGAGCACCGGTGACGACCTCACCATCCGCGTGGAGTTCGAGGCGCTGCACCCGACGCGGACGTGGTGTTCTCGCTCGAGATCCGGGACATCGACAACGCCATGGTGATGCGCACCGACACGTCCATCATCGGCATGGCGATCGACGCCCCGCGCGGAGTCAGCGTGATGCACTTCGGCATCGTCAAGATGCCCCTGCTCGACGGCACGTTCAATTTCTCCATGGGGATCCAGAGCCGGGACGGCATCCTCTACGACTGGCAGGAGAACGCAGGGACGTTCGAGGTGATGAACCCCGGCAAGACGACGGGGATGTTGCGCATGGACGTGCACGCCGCGCTGATCTCGTCGGAGAGCGACGTCGACTCGTCTGCCGCGCTGGCCTAGCCGGGCTGCGCCAGACTCGCACCATGAGCGACACGCGGACGACGACGCTGCCGGCGGATCCGCAGGCCTACGTCGAGCAGGTCATGGCCGAGATCGCCGAAGAGGTCCGGGTCCGCCGCGCCTCGGGCGACCTGCCGCCCAAGCTCGAGCGCGAGCTCGACGAGCTGTTCCTGGCCCATTCGCCGGTCGCCGGCCGCGGCGGCGACCTGGGCGACGCGCTGCGGATGGTCGACGCCGCCACGTTCATCGACCCCGTGGTGCCCGTCGAGTCGGAGCGGGCCGCCGGTGCCGTCGTCAAGAAGGGCATGCGCTCGCTGCTCCTCTGGTACGTCGGTTGGCTCACCCACCAGATGAGCCAGTCGGCGTCCGCCGTCAGCCGGGCCCTGCACATCGTGGACGACCGCCTGCAGGAGCTGGAGCGGCAGGTGGAGGGCCAACGCGTGCCGGCCGCCGGCGTCGTCGAGTTCCCCGGCCTTCGGCAGGCCCGGACGCCTGGTGGGTCGAGCCTGCCGTCGCCGCGGTGGCCAAGGCGCCCGGCCGCGTCCTGCACGCGGCCTGCGGCGACGGCTGGCTCGTGCGACGCATCGTGGCGGCCGGCGGCGATGCCTACGGCGTCGACCCGCGTCCCCGCATCATCGACGCGGCGGAGCTCGGGGCGCTCGACCTGCGCGGCGAAGCCGGTGGCCGACCACCTGCGCGCCGTCGCCGCGGCCGGCCTGGGGGCGATCGTGCTGAGCGGCACCGTGGAGGGCATGGCGGCCGCCGAACGCAGCCAGTTGCTCGCCGCCATCGGGACCCGTCTGGCACCGGGCGGGACGCTGGTCGTGCATTCGGTGAGCCGTGCGGCCTGGGAGTCGGCGGACGCGCCGCCCGAGGCCGACCTGGCGGCCGGACGGCCCCTGCGGCCCGAGGCGTGGTGCCGCCTCCTGGAGCAGAGCGGATACGAGGCCGTGGCGCTCGTCCGGCCCGGCGGGGCAGGACTTCCTCGTCACGGCGGTCCGCTCCGCCATCACCGCGCCGTACGCGCCGGCGGAACGGTGAGCGCCGCCGCCGGGGGGCCGGTGGCCGTGCACCAGTTCATCGCCACCCTCAACCCGCACGACGCAACCGGGACCCACACGCTGAAGCTGCAGCGACGCACTGCGCGCCGCCGGGTGGCGCTCGGAGATCTTCGCCGAGGCGATCCACGACGACCTGGCCGCCGCTGGCCTTCAAGCACTGGATGTACCCCGAGCACGCCGCCCCGGGCGACGTGGCCATCTACCAGTTCACGACGTCCTCGGCCGTGGCGGGCTACCTGGCCGAGCACGGGCTCCCGCTGATCCTGGACTTCCACAACTTCACCGGGCCCGAGTACTTCGCCGGCTGGGAGCCCAGCAGCGTGCGCCGGGCGGCGGCGGCGGCCGACGAGCTGGCCCTGCTGGCGCCCGCAGGCGCTGCTCGGGCTGGCCAAGAGCCGTTCAGCGAGCGGGAGCTGCGCCGGGCGGGCTGCCGGCGCACCGCGGTCGTGCCCGTGCTGGCCGACTACGGGCGCGTCACCGCGCCCGCCCGACGCCCGGGTGGCGGCGGAGCTGGCCCGGCTCCGGGCCGGCGGCGGCGCCGACATCCTGTTCGTCGGGCCGGATCGTGCCCTCCAAGGCGCAGCACGAGCTCGTCAAGGCGCTGTGGGCCTACCGCCGCCTCTACGACGGGCAGGCCCGACTGCATCTCGTCGGGCGGCACGTCGAGCTTCGAGTACACCAAGGCGCTGCAGGACTTCGTCCACGACCTCGGCCTGTCCGCCGCGGTGCGCCTGCCCGGCGAGGTGTCGGACGCGGCGCTGGCCGCCTACTTCGGCGCCGCCGACGTCTATCTCTCGCTCTCGGCCCACGAGGGGTTCGGGGTCCCGCTGGTCGAGGCGATGGTGGCCGGAGTCCCCGTCGTGACCCGCGGCGCCGGTGCCGTGGCCGACACCGTGGCCGACGCCGCCCTGGTGCTGGCCGCCGCCGATCCCGTCCTACATCGCGGCCGCCGCTCCACCGCGCCTGCACCGACGAGCGCCTGCGGGCCACGCTGACCGCCGCCGGGGAGGCGTCGGGCGGCCGAGCTGTCGGGGGACGCGGCGGCCGCCCGCATCGTCGACGCCGTGCGCCGCCGTGGTGGAGCGCCGTGAGCCGGAAGGTGGCCTTCGTCACGCCGCGCTACGGGCCGCAGATCATGGGCGGCGCCGAGACGGCGGTGCGCCAGCTGGCCGAGCACCTGCGCGCCCTGACCGACTGGGAGGCCGAGGTCCACACGACCTGCGCGCTCGACGCCATCACCTGGGCCGACGTCCTGGACCCGGGGACCACGGAGATCAACGGGGTGCACGGTGCACCGCCACCCGTCGGCGCACGGCCGCCTGCCCGACTTCTACGGCCTCGACGGGACCGTCCGGCTGGCCCCCCGCCTGGCGACGCGGGAGCAGGGGGAGCGCTGGGTCGACTACAACGGTCCGGTCTCTCCGCAGCTGGTCGACGCCGTGGTCGCGTCGGACGCCGACGTCGTCGCCTTCTCCCCGTACCTCTACCACCCGACGGTGGCGACGATCGGCAAGGTGCGGGTGCCGGCGGTGTTCCACCCGGCGGCGCACGACGAGCCGGCGCTCTACCTGCCGGTGTTCCGCGGCACCTTCGGGGACGCGGACGCCTTCTGCTTCTACACGGCGTCGGAGCGCACGCTCGTCGAGCGGATGTACCAGGTGGCCGAGCGCCCCCAGATCGTGCTCGGCCTCGGTGTGGGGGAGTCCGAGGCGGCCGGGCGCGCCCGGCGGCGAGCTGGCCGGGCTCGGGGACCGGCCGTACATCGTCAGCGTGGGCCGCGTGGACGAGCACAAGGGCTCCAAGATGCTCGCCTCCTACTTCGCCACGTACAAGGAGCGGCATCCCGGGCCGCTTGGCCCTGGCGCTGGTCGGCCCGGTCTCCTACGAGCTGCCGCCGCATCCCGACATCGTGGTGACGGGCCCGGTGAGCGAGCCCGACAAGTGGGACATCATGCGCGACGCCGCTGGTGGCCGTCTCGCCGTCCGCGCTCGAGTCGTTCTCGCTCGTGGTGATCGAGGCCTGGGTGGAGCAGCTGCCCGTCCTGGTCAACGGCGTCGTGCGGGCCGACCCGGGAGCACTGCGAGCGCTCGGGTGGGGGACTGTGGTTCTCCTCCTACCCCGAGTTCGAGGCGGTGCTCGACCGGCTCGTGTCCGATGCCGAGCTGCGCGCCGCGAGCTGGGGAGGCGCGGGCGGGTCTTCGTCGACCGGCATTTCCGCTGGCCGGTGCTGGTGCGGCGATACGACGAGTTCCTCGGCACGGTCGTGGAGCGGGGGAGGGGGACGCCCGGGCCTGTTCTGAACGCCCCGGCGTGACCGGTTCAGAAGACGGGGCGCCCGACCACGGTGTACATGCGGCTGGTCGATGGCGTCGCTCCCGATGTCGTGGGCCAGGTGGTGCCGCTGGGCGTGCATGGTGGTCTCGGTCTGGCCGAAGCCGAGGCGGGCCAGCATGGAGACGACGGCCCCGGGGTAGATCGACCACCAGTTGGTCAGGTGGTGCTCGGCCGAGGGGGAGAAGCGCATGATGTTGGTCTCCGGCGGGTCCAGGTCGTCCTGCAGCGGCTCGGTGACGATCATGGTCTCCGTCGTCCGCCGCGCCGCCTGCGAGAGGGCACCCCAGGGCTCGCGCAGGTGCAGCAGGATGGCGCCGACCACGGTGACGTCGAACGTGCCGAGATCCGCCGGCATGTCGTAGATGTTCCCCTGCACGAACTTGGCCGACGAGCCCAGGGTGCGGTGGAGGTACCACCAGCCGTCGTGGTTGCGGTCGATGGTCTCCTGCATCACGCGCAGACGCTCCTGGTACTGGTCCTCGCCCTTGACCGGGAGCGTGTCGATGGGCACGTCGAACCCGGCCTCGAACGCCACGACCTCTGCGCCCATGCGCTCCATGTAGAAGGTCAGGTAGCCCGTGGCGGGCCCGAGCTCCAGCACCCGCTTGCCGGCGAGATCCACGCCCCCGAGATACGCGGACTCGTGGCCGCGCAGGTCCCAGACGCCCGGCAGGACGCGTGCCGTCGGGAAGCTCGAAGGCGTGGTACCAGACGAGGTCGCTGAGGTCGGCGCCCTCGCGCCGCTTCGAGACCGCGGCCTGGAAGCGTGGGTCGAGCTGGCCGAGGTAGTCGTGGGGCGGGTAGGAGGGAAGCAGCGGGCCGCGGGGACGGAGCGCTGGTGGAGCGGGGATCGGCGAACCGGAGGTCCCGCCCTCGGTGTGGCGTCGCCGGAACATGGGGCGTCACTCTAGGCCAGGTGCGGTGCGCGCCCGTGGTGCCCGCACGCGCGACCGTGGGCCTAGAAGCCGTCCATGCCGACCATCGGCTTGTTCAGATGCTGGCCACCCATGGAGCCGCGGAAGGGGGCGTCGCCGTAACTGAAGATGCCACCGTCGGAGGCGACGAACCAGTAGCCCTGTCCGTCGCTGGTGGACTGCATCGCGACGACGGGCTGGTTCAAGTGGATGGAGCCGGTGGAGCCGAAGAAGGGCGCCCCGAAGGAGAAGATGCCGCCGTCGGAGCCGACCAGCCAGTAGCCCCCCGTCACCGGGTCGGGCGTGATGCCCACGATGGACCCGTTGAGGTGGAGACCGAGGGAGGGGATGTCGCCGGCCGGTGTGGCGTCCCCGTAGGCGAACACCCGGCCGGTCGTGCTCACCTCCCAGTAGCCGGCCCCGTCGGGGGTGGCTGCCATGCCGACGATGTCCTGCCCGGGCACCGACGCGGCCGACCCGTAGAACTGGGCATCGCCGTAGGAGAAGATCCCGCCGTCGGAGGCCACCAGCCAGTACCCTCTCCCGTCAGGGGTGGCCGCCATGCCCACAACGGGCGCGTTGAGCGTGAGGGAGCCGGTCGAGCCGTAGAACCCGGCGTTGCCGTAGGAGAACACGCCTCCGTCCGACGCGACCAGCCAGTAGCCCCCTTGTCCCGGGACCGCCGCCATGCCGACCACCGGTTTGTTGAGGCTGATGCTGCCCGTGCTCCCGCAGAAGTCCTGCCCGAAGGCGAAGATCCCGCCGTCGGAGGCCACGGTCAGGTAGCCGCTCTGCGCGGCAGCGGGCCGGTCGCACACCCCCCGCGCGTTGCCGCCCCCGACGAATCCGCTCAGCGAGGCGTCGTGGTGGAACTGGGGCCACCCGCCACCCTGGTCGGCGTTGGCCGACGACGAACCCTCCACCTCGAAGTGCTGCACGATGCCCTGCACGTAGTTGCCGCCGTTCACCTGGAAATAGCCCGCGACCGTGATGCCGATGGACCCGTTGGGATCGGGGGTGACCAGCGCCGCGTTCTGGAAGCCGTAGGTGGCGCCGGTGGGCACCACGCCGCCGCTGTCGGTCCCGTCGTCGACGTGGGCCACTTGCAAACCGGTGGGTCCGTCGAGGATGAAGAGGCCCTGGGTGGTCGGCACGATCACGTCCTGGGCGCCGCTGCCGTCGAAGTCGGCCGTCGTGACCGAGCCGAGGACCTGACCGGGCACCTGCGTGTGCCAGATGGTCTGGCCGTTGCCGGCGTCGAGCGCGTACACCCCGCCGCCGCCCGTGCCCTCGACGACGGCGAGTTGGCCGTCACCGGTCACGTCGGCCAGCGCGGGGCTGCCGCCGGTCGACCCGTTGAGGGTATCGCTCCACACCTGGTTGCACTTGGTGTCGTAGACCTTGACCGTGTTCTCGTCGTTCGCCCCCGGGTAGAAGGTCCCCGTCCCGGTGGCGATCCCATACGCGCCGCCGGACAGTATCGGGCCGACGGCGGGCGACGAGTCGACCTCCTCGTCCGTGTTGGCGCTGCAGATCAGGCCACCGTGGTCGTTGTAGACCCGGACGTGGCCACCGTCGGAGTAGTGCGTCCCGAGCGCGAATCCGGCGGAGGACGCGCCCCCGACGGCGAAGTCGTCCGAGCCCGTCCCGTAGAAGTCGCCTGCCGCGGCGGTGGAGAAGACGCTGTCGGCGGAGAACTGGGGCCAGCCGGTCGCCGGCGCGCCGTTCCCACTGTTGAGGGCGTAGGTCGTCTGGCCGAGGGATCCGCCCTCCACCAACGACCCGTCTTCGGCGAGAGGCAGCGATGCCTGCACTCCGCCGTCGGGTGCACTGTCGGTGGACGGGTTGTCGACCACCTGGTTCCAGGCCTCCGTCCCCCCCGACGTGTACGCGTAGTAGCCGCCGTCCACCGGTGCGGCCGCGTTCCCGGCGCCGAAGTACAGGTCGCCGTTGCCGACCGAGGCCGTCGAGTCGACCGGAGGGCTCCCCGGGATCTGCGCGCCATTGATGCCGGTGGCGGGGGTTCCCCCGGAGGGGCTGGTCAAGCACCCCTGCCCCGATCCGACGTTGGCACCGGTCCCCGCGCCCCAGCCCGGCAGCGCCGCGCCAGTCTGCAGGCTCAGGCCGTAGAGGTCACCCTGACGGTCACCGACCTCCACGGCAGGGGTACCGCCGTCGTCGAATTCCACCGGCGAGGCTTCGGCGACCCCGCATGGCGCGTCGTTCAGGAACGTCCCCATGCCGCTGTTCCAGGTCTCGCTCAGAGTCAGGGGAGCCGGCGCGCCGGACACGGTCTGCGGCGTCGCCGCCACGACGGCGATGCTGGCTCCGACGACGGCGATGCCCGCGAGGATGCCGCGGGACGCCAAGGTGCGCGCATGGATCACGTTGTTCCGACTCACTTTCTTCCCCTCCCGCCAAACGTCCGAAGGTAGTCCTTCGTGACGCCCCCGAAAACCTCAGGATGCAGATTCTTCGAGGCATCGCCGGTAGCATCGGACGCCATGTCCGCCGGCGTTCCCCCAACGGACGCTGCCGATCAGCCGGGTGAACTGGGAGGCTCCGAGAGACCCACCGAGGAGGACCGGGCCCGGGCGGCCGAGGCGCTGCGCGCCGCCTTCACGCGATTGTCGCCTCAGGGGAGCGACGGCTGGAACTTCCAGGCCGCGTTCACGCATCTCGGTGACCGCTACGGGCCGTACCATCCGGGCGCGTCGGCGCTCTCGGACGCGTTGGAGGAAGGCCGCGGCGCAGCACGGCGGCCCGGACTGCTGGACCGTATTCGCCCGCGCCGGGGTGCACCCGCACGCGCGGCGGACGGCGACAAGACGGATCTCGAAGAGGCGATGGGCCACGTGGTCGAGGCGTTCCGCTTCCTGTCGGCGCGCGTCGAGACGCTCGAGGCGAGGCTGGCCACGGAGGACCGACCGGTGGATGGCGCGGCGTGGCTCGTCCCGGCGCGGGAGCTCGGCCCGCTCGCCGGCCCGCTGGCGGCCTCCGTCATGGCCTGCACGCCCGGCGGTGTGATCATCCACGCCGACTGTGGTGAGGGCGCACTGCTGCACGCGCTGCGCGACCGCGGTGCCGAGAGCCACGGCGTCGAACCGCGTGGTGCGGTGGCCCTCCATGCCCTGGAGCACGGCTGCGCCGTGACCATCGCCGAGGCGTCGGAGTATCTGGCGTCGCAGGCCGACGGCTCGGCGGGCGGCCTCGTGCTGAGCGGGGTGGTCGACCGGTTGCCCCTGCACGCGTTGCTCCCGTTGCTGGCACAGGGCCGCCGGGTCCTGCGGCGTGGCGCACCGCTCGTCGTCGTCTCGGAGGCGGTCGGGGCGACGCAGGCGCGGGATGCCGTCGCGCAGGACCTCATCGCCGGACGTCCGCTCCACGAGGCGACGTGGGAGCTGCTGCTGCGGCGATCCGGCTTCGTGGAGGTGGCGCCGATGCCCGAGGACGCCCCGGACCACCGCATTGTGCTCTCGGCCGTCGCGCCCCCGTGAGCGGGATCCACCACTTCGTCCCCGTCCTGCACCGTGGCGACGCCGTCGGGCGGCACACCCTGCGGCTCCGCGACGCCACCCGGCGCCGGGGCTTCCGATCGGAGATCTTCGTGGACACGGTGGACGACGAGACCGCCGGCGAGACGCTGCCCGTCCTCACCTATGGCGCACGAGCCGAGACAGGCGACGTCGTCGTCTACCAGTTCGCCACGGCGTCCGCCATGGCACCCTGGTTGGCCGGCCGCTCCGAGACGCTGGTCGTGAATTACCACAACGTGACCCCACCCGAGCTCATGGCGCCGTGGGACAACCACCTGGCGCTGGGGCAGTTACGGGCCCAGGGCGACCTGCGCCTGCTGGCGCCGCGCACCGCGGTGGCCGTGGCCGACTCCGCCTTCAACGAGGCGCACCTCGCCGCGGCGGGATTTGCCCGCACGGCCGTCGTGTCGCCGTCGGCGGCGCTCGAGACGACGACCGGTCGGACCGGCGAGGACCGGTCGGGCGCGGCAGCGCCGCGGAGCGGGGCCCGCTGGCTCGCCGTCGGGCGGGTCTCACCCAACAAGGCACTGGAAAGCACCGTCGCCGCCCTGGCCGTGGCCCGTGCCGCCGGCGACAGCGATGCGACGCTGCGCGTGATCGGCAAGCCGGCCACCGATGCCTACGCCACCGCTCTCCGGCGCTACGTGGCCGAGCTCGGGCTGCACGGCGCGGTGGAGTTCGCGGGGCACGCCAGCGACGCCACCGTTGCGACCGCCTATGCCGAGGCGGACGTGTTGGTCGTGACATCGGAGCACGAGGGTTTCTGCGTGCCCGTCGTGGAGGCGATGGCGTCGGGGCTGCCGGTGGTGGCCTTCGACCAGGGTGCGGTGCCCGAGGTGCTGGGCGGCGCCGGGGTCCTCGTGTCCGACAAGGATCCCTACGCGCTGGCCCAGGGGATCGCCGCCTTGTTAGGGGACTCCGCCCGCCGCCGGGAGCTCGTCGCTGCGGGCCGCCGGCGGGTGGCGGCGCTCGACCTGGACACGGCGGCCGACCGCTTCGTCGACCTGCTGGTTCCGCTCGCGTCGCGGACGACCTCGCCGACGTGAAGGGAATCCACCAGTTCGTCCCGATGCTCCACCGCGCCGATGCGGTGGGGCGACACACCCTGCGGCTGCGCGACGCACTGGTGGCCCGCGGCGTCGCCTCCCACATCTACGTCGAGCTGGATGATCCGGCGACCGTCGCCGAGACCCGACGCTTCACCCACTACCCCGAAGACGCCGCCGCGGGGGACGTGCTCGTCTACCAGTGCGCCACCGCGTCCGCCCTCGGCCCCTGGCTGGGCGCGCGCACCGAGACGTTGGTCGTCAACTACCACAACGTGACGCCACCCGAGTACTACGCGCCCTGGGACAACGGCATGGCGCGCCATCAGCTCCTGGCGCAGACCCAGCTGCGCGCGCTGGCACCGCGCGCCGCCTTGGGACTGGCGGTGTCGAACTTCAACGAAGCGGAGCTCCGCGCCGCCGGGTTCGCCCGGACGGCCGTGGTCCCTCCCGCCGCCATGCTGCCCGCGGGTGCGGCGACCGCGCCGCCGGATCGCCCGCCGGGACGGACCGGCGCCCGCTGGCTGACGGTCGGCCGGCTGGCACCGAACAAGGCGATCGAGCTGGCCGTCATGGCGCTCCTGATCACCCGGGCCCACCATGATCCGGATGGGACGCTCTGCGTGGTCGGTCGTCCGGTCGTCCCGTCCTACACCACCGCCCTGCATCGCTTCGTCGACGAGATGGGTCTCCGCGACGCCGTGACGTTCACGGGAGCGGTCGGTGACGACGCGCTCCTGGCGCGTCTGCACGGCTCCGACGTCCTGGTGGTGACGTCGCGCCACGAGGGCTTCGGGGTGCCGGTCCTCGAGGCGATGGCATCGGGCCTGCCGGTCGTGGCCAACGACGCCGGCGCGCTGCCCGAGGTGGTGGGCGACGGGGGCATCCTGGTCGACGCGCAAGACCCGTACGCACTGGCGGACGCTGTTGCCCGCGCCGCGCGGGACGGGGAGGTGCGGGCCGCCCTGGC
Source organism: uncultured Acidimicrobiaceae bacterium (assembly GCA_963843365.1). GTDB lineage: Bacteria > Actinomycetota > Acidimicrobiia > Acidimicrobiales > RAAP-2 > Bog-473. Next base: position 496,969 of record CAWJKG010000003.1, read on the forward strand.
CGGCGCGGCCGCGAAGCGGATCGCCGCGCTCGGGCTGTCCGAGGCTGGGGATCGGGCCGCCGACTTGCTGACGAGCCTCTCGACGGGGGCCTGAGGCGGCCGGGCCGCCGGATCAGCGCGCGCCCACGGCCTCCTGCACCAGCCCGACGAAGCGGCCCGTCGACGCCCCGAGGTCGAAGTCGGCCGCCCGGGTCCGCCCGGCGGCGGCGAGCACTGCGCGCAGCCTGGCGTCGCGCAGTACACGCCCGACGGCGGCGGCGAACGGCACGGGTGACTTGTCGGGCAGGACCAGTCCGGCGCCCCCGACCGTCTCGGGCACGGCGGTGACCCCGTAGGCGACGATGGGGACGCCGTGGCCCATGGCTTCGGCCAGGGGCACGCAGAAGCCCTCGTGGTCCGAGGCCATGACGAACACGTCGGCCGCCCTGAAATACGACTCGAGCTCGGCGCCGCTGACCGAGCCGGCCAGCGTGACGGCATGCGACAGGCCGAGCTCAGCGATGAAGGCCCGTAGGGCGGGCTCGTAGGTCTCCCCGAGCGGTGAGCCGACGAGATGCAGCCGCGCCGCGGGGTCGTCCGTGCGCCGCAGCACGTCGAGCATCTTGACCAGATCGTGCGGCGCCTTGTGGGGGGAGATCTTCCCGACGTAGAGCAGGTCCGCCCCGCCGTCGCGCTCCTTGCGCTGGTGCAGGAACTGGGTCAGCTGGCGATCGGGCTCGTCGCTCTTGGACCGCATGTCGATGAGCAGCGGGACGACGGCGGTCCCCTCGTATCCGAGCGCCTGCAGCTCTGATTCGTTGAAGGCGGAGTCGGCCACGGCGAAGCGGCTCTGCGGCGCCAGGCGTGCCAGCTGCGTGCGACCCAATGCGACCTCGTAGGCGACCGCGGGCTCCCAGTCGCGGAGCAGGTCCGCCGGCGTGATGTTGTGGTAGTTCACCAACTTCGGCTCGGTCCGCGCCGCCAGGATGTCGAAAACGGGGCTTCCGATTGAGGCCTGGTACAGCAGCCAGCGGTCGCGGGCGGCGCGGCCCAGCTCGATCACGGGTCGCCCTTCGTCTTGCACGTCGAGGGTGTAGCTCCCGTAGAAGATGTCCGAGTCGATGCCGGCGGCGCGCAGGCCGTCGCGCAGGTGCAGCGTGTGCACGCCGATGGCGTCGCGGCTGGCGAGGGACGGAATGACCTGGTCGACCCGCACGGCCGTGCAGTGTACCGGCGCGTCGCCCACCCCGATTGCGACCGCCATGCACCAAATGTCCCAGGCCGCGCCGGTAACCTTGTGTCATCGTGTTGGTCGACACCCCTGTCGCGCGCCGTTGCCCGCCGCGCCTGCGCCGTTCCAAGGCATTGGGTGTGCTCTTCGTCTCGCTCGCGTGTGCAATGCCTGCCGCGCTCCTCAGTTCCGCCGCGGCGACGGCGGCGGACATCAACGCGCCGGACCGGGCGTCGGTTCCCGCGCTGACCGACTCCTCCGAGGCGCACGCGCTGCCGGGTGACGCCACCAACGTGCGGATCGACATGACGGAGAACGACGGACTCGACGTGATTGTGGCGGCGTCCGGGGCGCGGTGGCGGCACCGGGGACGCCGGCGAGCGGCGTGGCGGCGGTCCGCTTTCACCAGACCGGCGGGACGTGGGAGGTCGACAGCGGCCCCGGCTGCTCCGGCCCGTGGTCATCGCTCGCGACGAACCAGCCCAGCCCGACGGCCAGCCCCGTCGGCGGATTGCTCACCTTGTGCGTCGCCAGCGGGAGCCCAACGGTCCATGGCACCCTGACCGGGGTCTACAACTCGCTGGGGCAGGCCAGGTCGGTCAACACGTTGCCCCTCGAGCAGTACGTGGCCGACACCGTGCCCGGCGAGTCGCCGTCGAGCTGGGCCAGCCTCGGTGGTGCCGGGCCGCAGGGCATGAACTGGGGCTTCCAGGAGCTCGAGGCGCAGGCGGTGGCCGTGCGCTCCTACGTCCTGGCCAACCTCGGCGGGTACGGCGGCTATGCCGACACGTGTGACCTGACGTGCCAGACCTACCGGGGCACGCAGTACGAGACGGTCACGAGCATCGCGGCGGCCAACGACACTGCCGGACAGGTCATGGTCATGCCGGGCGGTCAGGTCGCCACGACGGAATACTCGGCGTCCACTGGTGGGTACACGTCGAGCGCGAACGAGGAATCACCCTTCACCGCAGTGCCCGACGACGGCGACGGCGTCTGCGTCAGCGGGGCCTGCAACCCCAACCACACCTGGTCGACCTCGGTCAGCTACACCGCCATAGCGAATGCCTGGCCCCAGCTGGGTACCTTCACGGGCTTTGGCGGGGCCACCTTCGATCCCGGCCGCCCGGACAACGAGAACACGTTCGGGCGGGTCGCCTCCATCACGCTCGACGGGACGGGCGATCCCACAGGCCTGACCATTCCCGGTACCGAGTTCTACGTCGATCTCGGCCTGAAGTCGGACCTGTTCACCGTGACGTCGACAGACGGGACGAACGCCTTCATTTCGGGGCAGGGGTGGGGGCACGGGATCGGGATGGGCCAATGGGGCGCGCTGGGGTACGCCATCGGTCAGGACAACGGCGACGGGACCTGGACCTATCAGCAGATCGTGAGCCACTTCTACGGTCCGGCGACGCTGCAGAGCCTGCCGGGCGGCACCGACCTGGCCGGAGCCTTGCGCAGCGGCGGCGTGGGTGGCTACTGGATCAACGCGTCCGACGGCGGCATCTTCAGCTTCGGCAACGCGCAGTTCTTCGGGAGCACCGGCGGCATGCGCCTCAACCAGCCGGTGGTCGCCATGGCCTCGACGCACGACGCCGCGGGGTACTGGGAGGTGGCCACTGACGGCGGCGTGTTCAGCTTCGGCGACGCGCAGTTCCACGGCAGCACCGGCAGCATCCGTCTGAACAAGCCGATGGTGGGCATGGCGGTGACCCCCGACGGCGGCGGCTACTGGCTGGTGGCCTCCGATGGCGGCATCTTCGCCTACGGCGACGCGCAGTTCTACGGCAGCACCGGCAGCATCAGGCTCAACAAGCCGGTGATCGGCATGGTGCCGACGCCGCGACGGGGGCGGGTACTGGCTCATCGCCTCCGACGGCGGCGTCTTCGCGTTCGGTGACGCCGGATTCTTCGGTTCGCTGGGCGGCGCGCCGCCCAGCACGGCGCTGGTCGGAGTGGCCCCGACGCCCGACGGGGGCGGCTACTGGATACTGGGGGCCAACGGCACCCCTTACGACTTCGGTGACGCGCCCACCGTCGCCCTCTCCTCGGCGTCTCCGGGCCTCGCCACGCTGAAGAGCCCCATGACGGGCCTCGTCTCGGACTTCACCGGGCAGGGATTCGATGCCGTCAACGCCAGCGGGCAGTCCTTCGCGTACGGCGACGCGCCCTACTTCGGCGACGTCACCACGGCGGTGCCGGGCTACTCAGGCCACGCCGTCGGCATCGCCGTCACGCCGGGTTGAGGCAGTCACCTCGGAGAGCCGCGGGAAGCGGCGCAGGCGTCCGAGATGTCCCAGGCGTCCGGCGTCCACACCGTGGTCCGCCGCGTTGAGCAGGCGCAGATCACCGCGGCTGTTGCCGTAGGCCCACAACACCGGCTGTTCGCCGCCCGTGTTCGACAGCAGGCCGCGGGAGCGGAGATGGCCGATCAGGCGGGCGTACTTCTCGGCGCCGCGGCAGTTCTTCCCCTCGTAGCCACCGGTGAGGAGCCCGCCGCCGCCGACGGCGAGCCGGGTCGCCACCACGCCGTCGACGCCGAGCTCTTCGCCCGCGGGGCTGACGTAGCACTCGGGTGACGCCGAGACGATGACGGTGTAGTGCCCCTGACGTCGGTGCCAGTCCAGCCGGCGGAGCACGTCTTCGCGTACATGGCGCTCCAGGTGGCGGCGCGCGAAGGCGGCCGAGCTGCGGTCGACCTCCGTCACCGCCAGACCACCGAGCAGCCGGGTGAACAGCTTCTCCTTCACCTCGTCGGCCGCCGTGCCACCTGTGATCGCCGCCCGCAGGAGGGAGGGGGACAGGCGCAGGGCGGCGTGCAGGACGGGCCACACGCCCCGGAGGGCGACGAGGAACGGGAACACGCTGCCGCCGTGGGCCAGCGTGCCGTCGAAGTCGAAGGCGGCGACGGTGGGCCGGGCCGGAGGTCGTCGGCCGTCGGTCGCGTCGTCAGTCGAGTGGAGTGCCACTGCGGCCGGCACCTCCTGCGAAGCGCCGGGCTCCCTCGAGCGTCTCCCCACTGCGCACCACCTCACGGCCACGACGCGCCTCGCCGAGGGCGGCTTCCTCTTCGGTCAGCCCCCACTGCTCGAGCGCGCTCATGCGGTCCGAGCGCATGCAGGTCTGGGGCAGTGCCGCCAATTGGTGTGCCAGGGCGACCGCGGCATTGCGCGCCTGCCCGGGTGCCACGACGCGGGTGACCAGTCCCATGGCCAACGCCTCCGGGGCCGACACGGCCCGCCCGGTGAGGATGAGATCCATGGCCCGGCCATGACCGATGAGGCGCGGCAGGCGGACGGTGCCCAGGTCGCACAACGGCACCCCGAAGCGCCGACAGAAGACCCCGAAGACCGCGTCCTCGGCCGCGATGCGGAGGTCGCACCACAGCGCGAGCTCAATGCCCCCGGCCACGGCGTAGCCTTCGACGGCGGCGATCACGGGCTTTCCGAGGGTCAGTCTGGTCGGACCCATGGGTCCCGGGCCGTGATCGGGGATGGGGCGGCGGTCGCCTTCGGCCACCGCCTTGAGGTCGGCGCCGGCGCAGAACGTCCCCTCGGCCCCGGTCAACACGGCCACCGCACGCGCGTCATCCCGGTCGAAGGCGAGGAAGGTCTCCCGCAGCTGGTCGGCGCAGACGCTGTCGACGGCGTTGCGGCGTTCCGGGCGGTTGACGGTGACCACCGTCACCGGCCCGTCGTGCTCGACGACGAGGCCGTCCTCCCGGTAGGGCCGGTATGGGCCGGACGGGGACGCCTCTGCCGCGGGATCGGGGCTCATGGAGGCATTCTCGCACGGCGGACGGGGGTGTCCGTTCACTCCGTTTCCGCTCGATCCCTGGTGAAGGGGCCTTTTCCGCCCAAGCGCCCGGCAACGGGGAAATATGACCAATCGTGTCGACAATTGGCGGAGCACCCGGTAGAGTCACAGTCCGCATCTACGGACCCTCACCATTTTCCAGGAGGAGCACAATGGCAGTACGACTCGGGGACACCGCTCCCGACTTCACGGCGGACACGACCGAAGGCACCATCAACTTCCACGAGTGGCTGGGTGACAGCTGGGGGATCCTCTTCTCGCACCCGAAGGACTTCACGCCGGTCTGCACCACCGAGCTGGGCGCTTTCTCCAAGGCCAAGCCCGAATTCGACAAGCGCAACGCCAAGCTGATCGGCCTCTCGGTCGACTCCGTCGAGTCCCACAAGGGATGGGCCGGCGACATTCAGGAGACCCAGGGTTCCGCCCTGGCCTTCCCGCTCATCGGTGACGAGGACCGCAAGGTGGCGGATCTCTACGACATGATCCACCCCAACGCGGACAACACGCTGACGGTGCGCTCGGTCTTCATCATCGGCCCGGACAAGAAGGTCAAGCTGACGCTGACGTACCCGGCCTCGACGGGCCGCAACGTCGACGAGATCATCCGCGTGCTCGACTCGCTGCAGCTCACCGCCGACTACTCGGTGGCCACGCCGGTCAACTGGACCGACGGCGACGACGTGATCATCGTGCCGGCGCTCAGCGACGACGACGCCAAGGGTCGCTTCCCGAAGGGCTGGAAGGCCCTGAAGCCGTACCTGCGGGTCACACCCCAGCCCAACCGCTGAGGGGGACGCCCCCCGCTCACCCGAAACCTCGGGTGAGATGATGTGCCCGGTCGTCAGTCGGAGGCCGGGACGAGCTCGTCCCGGAGATCCCGCTTGAGCGCCTTGCCCTGGGGGTTCCGCGGCAGGGGCTCGGAGCGGAACCAGATGTGTGTCGGCACCATGAAGCCGGCGAGTCGGGCCTTCACGTGGAGCTGGAGCTCGTCCGCCGTGACCTTGGCGCCGGGGCGGAGCACGATGACCGCCCCCACCTCCTCGCCCAGGGTGGGATGGGGCACGCCGATCACGGCGCAGTCGGCCACGGCCGGGTGCTCGAAGAGCACGGCCTCGACCTGCACCGAGTACACGTTCTCACCGCCGCGGATGATCATGTCCTTGGCGCGGTCGACGATGTAGATGAAGTCGTCCTCGTCGAGCCGCGCCACGTCACCGGTGTGGAGCCACCCGTGTGTGAACGTCTTGGCGGTCTCCTCGGGACGGTTCCAGTAGCCGCGCACGACGTTGGGCCCCTTGATCCAGAGCTCGCCCCGGACATCGGGCCCCTGGGGCCGACCGCGTCGGGCTCCGGCCCGGTGAAGCCCTCGGGCACGATGGCCACGTCGCAGACCGGGACGGCCGGACCGACGCTCTCGGGCCGGGCTACGTAGTCGCCGCCCGAATTCATGGAGGTGACCGACGAGGTCTCCGTCATGCCGTAGCCGTTCGACGGCTGCCCGATGGGCCACGCGGCACGGATGCGGCGTACCAGATCGGGTGGCGCCGGGGCGCCGCCGTAGGACACGCCGCGGATGGAGGACGTGTCGTACTTCGAGAAGTTGGGGGAGTCGAGGACCTGCATGACCATGGACGGCACGCCGCCGAAGGTCCCGATCTTCTCGCGCTCGATCAACTCGAGGGCCCGGTCGGGCTCGAAGTGGTGCATCATCACGAGCTTCCCGCCGGCCGCCAGGTTCGAGACCATCACCGAGTGGCAGCCCGTGGCGTGGAACAGCGGCACCGAGAGGAGGAATGCCGCCTGGGTCTTCTCACCGGTCGGCACCAGCGCGGACCCGTAGCGGGTCGCACCGCGGGTGTTGATGAAGAAGAGGCTCATGAGGTTGGTGCCCATGTTGCGATGCGTACCGACGGCGCCCTTGGGCCGGCCCGTGGTCCCCGACGTGTAGAAGATGGTGGCGTCGTCCTCGGGGTCGATCGTGAGCTCGGGCGGCGTGGCGGTCCCGTCGACCTCTCCCAGCGCCAGCGGGAAGGGCCACTCGGGTGCCGACCCGGCGGACCGGGTGACCGTCGGGGGCTCCGGAGCAGGCGTCCGGTGCTCGTCGGCCACGATCACCGCGCCGAGGTAAGGCAGTTCGGCCAGGTACGGCCGGATGCGCTCGGCCCGCTCGGTGTCGACGAAGGCGACCTTGGAGCCCGAGTCCTCGAGCCCGTAGCGGAGCTCCTCTCCACTCCACCATGCGTTCAGGGGGACGACGATGGCGCCGGCCAGGGCGGCACCCCAGAAGGCCATGACCCATTCCGGCAGGTTCCGCATGATGATGGCCACACGGTCGCCCGGCGCGACGCCGAACTCGCTGCGCAGACGGTGGGCCAGGGTGCAGGCAATGCGGTAGTGCTCGGCGAACGTCGTCCGCTCGTCTTCGTACACGAGGAAGTCGGCGTCGCCGTGCGCGAGCGACATGTCGAAGATGGAGCGGAGGGAAGGTGGCGCGTGCTTCCACGTGCGGGTGGGGACGCCGCGAATGGAGAGCTCCTCCATTTCGAAGAGCTGCCCGGGGGCGGTGAGCTGCGTGTTGGCTTCCGCCATGGTCATGGACGGCACGTCCTTGCCGGTGCTGCTCACGTGGTCTCCTTCTCCGTGGCGGCGGCGCAGTCGAAGACGGCGGCGCGGTAGTACGCCAACTCGGCGACCGACTCTCGGATGTCCTGGAGGGCCCGGTGCCCACCCTGCTTCGTGGGGGCAGCCTTGTAGACGTCGGGGAGCCAGCGCCGGCAGAGCTCCTTGACGGTGGAGACGTCGACCGAGCGGTAGTTGAGAAAGTCCTCTATCTCGGGGAGCTGGGTGGCGAGGAAGCGCCGGTCCGTTCCGATGGAGTTCCCGGCCAGGGGGACGGTGCGCGGCTCGGAGATGTGCGACCGCAGGAAGGCAAGGGTCTGCGCGCCGGCGTCGGCCAGGGTGAGGGTGGATGCCTCCATGGCGGCCAGGAGGCCCGACTTGGTGTGCATGGTGCGCACGAAGTCGTCCATGGCGGCCAGCTGCTCGGATGAGGCGTGCACGACGAGATCGGGGCCCTCCTCGACCAGCCCGAGGTCGTCGTCGGTGATGAGACAGGCGATCTCGACGATGGTGTGGCGCGCCGGATTCAGCCCCGTCATCTCGAGATCGATCCAGGCCAGCATGCGCGGGCATGCTACCGGCCACCGTCAGGGGGGAGGCTGCCCCGTCCTTGTAGTGTCCGGCGATGCTGCCCGTTCCCTTCCAGCAGCTCGACGACGAGCTGCCCCTGCCCGCCTACGCCCGCGAGGGCGATGCCGGCGCCGACCTGATCGCCCGGCGCGACGTGGAGCTGCCGTGCCGGGGTGGCCGGGCGGTCGTCCCCACCGGAGTGGCACTGGCCATTCCGCCGGGGTACGCCGGTCTCGTGGTGCCGCGGAGCGGGTTGGCGGCCCGTCACGGCCTCACCTGCCTCAACGCACCGGGCCTCATCGACTCCGGCTACCGGGGTGAGATCCAGGTGGTCATGGTCAACCACGACCCGGAGCACGACTACACCGTTCACCGGGGTGACCGGGTGGCGCAGCTGGTCCTGGTCAAGGTGGAGCAGGGGTCCTTCGAACCGGTCGGTGCAGCGGGCTGGAGGGGTCCGAGCGGGGGAGTGGCGGCTTCGGCCACACGGGCCGATGACGGGCGCGGAAAGGCGCTAAGAAAGGGGCCATGCAGCCACTCGTCGGCATGGACGCCGCCTTCCTGTCGCTGGAGACGCCGACCACACCCATGCACGTGGGGGTGGTCCTGGTGCTCGATCCACCCGAGGGGGCCCGCTCGCTCTTCTCGCCCTCCACCCGGTACGCGCAGATCCGCCGGGTCATTCAGCAGCGCCTCCACCTGATCCCCCCGCTGCGGCAGCGGGCACTGCGGGTCCCCTTCGGGCTGCACCACCCCGTGTGGGCCGACGACCCCGAGTTCGACCTGGACGACCACCTGAGCCGCGCCAGCCTGCCCTCGCCCGGTGGGAGCGCCGAGCTCGACGCGTTCGTGGCGGGGGTCATGAGCCGCCAGCTCGATCCCGACCGCCCGCTGTGGGAGATGCACGTGGTCGAGGGCCTGGAGGGCGAGCGCACCGCACTGGTGGCCAAGGTGCACCACGCCATCCTCGACGGCGTCAGCGGTGCCTCGGTGCTCGCCGCCTTCCTCGACCTGACGCCGCGCACCAGGATCGTGGAGCTGCCGCCGGAGTGGGTTCCGGCGCCGCTGCCCTCCAATTCCCAGATGCTGCGGCACGCCGCCTCGTCGCTGGTCCGGCAGCCCGGGTCGACGCTCACCGCGCTGCAGGCGGGCGTGGAGGCGGTGGCCGATCTCGGCATGCACAACCGTGAGCTCGCCGGACGCGGGGAGCAGTCGCCCCCGGGATTCTTCGCCGCGCCCCGCACGTCGTTCAACGGCGCGGTCTCGAATCGCAAGCGCTTTGCCGGTCTCTCCGTCCCGCTCGAGGACGTGAAGCTCGTGAGCCGGGAGTTCGAGGCGACCGTCAACGACGTGATCCTCGCCTGCGTCTCGGGAGGGTTGCTGCGCCTGCTGGAGGCCCGCCGGGAGAGCGTCGAAGGATCGCTGGTGGCGATGGTGCCCGTCTCGACCCGGGCCGAGTCCGAGTCCGAGGAGCTCGGCAACCAGATCTCGGGCATGCTCGTCTCGTTGGCGAGCGACATTCAGGATCCGGTGGCCCGTCTCGACGCCATCTCCGAGTCGACCCGGGTGGCCAAGGAGCAGGAGAAGCTGCACGGCGGTCGGCTGCTCGGAGACCTGGCACAGATCGCCGTGCCCGCGCTGACCTCCCGCGTGGCCCGCGCCTGGCCGGGACCCGGCTGTTCGACAAGATGCGCCCGCCCTTCAACGTCACGGTGTCGAGCGTCCGCGTTCCCGACGTCCCTCTCTTCCTGGCCGGGAGCCGGGTGGCGGCCACCTACCCGGTCGGACCCATGGCGGAGGGCATCGGGCTCAACGTGACGGCGTTCTCGTATCTCGGGCGGGTCCACTTCGGCCTGTTGGCGTGCCGCCGCCTTCTTTCGGAGCTCGACGAAGTGGCGGTGCACATCGACGACGCGCTGGGCGAGCTGGTCGCCTGCGCGCTCGATGCCCGGGGGGCCACGGCCTGACCCCGCGGCTGACCGAGAGGAGGACGACGCGGGCCGGCGGCTGATCCGGCCCACACCGTCCGTTCCTCTGTGATGACGATCGGGGAGGGTGATCGGGAGTCAGGAGCCCGGTGGGCTCCCGCCTCGGGAGGAAACCGTCCGTGTGGTGCACGAGCTGGTCTGCATGGCGTCGTTGTCCTTTCTGTGCAGTACCGGCCCGTCCGAGCCGGTACTGCATACCGTGCACCCCGGATCTGAGGGCGACCGCAGAGCCGGATGGGCGGTTGTGAGGAGTACCGCAACGAATGCATGACGAGGGAGCGTCGCCTCCGGGCGGCCTCAGGCCTTGGTGGCCCGCCAGCAGTAGGAGCGCATGGGGACGTCGACGGCGTCGAGCCCGACGAACGCCTCGTGCGCGTCGAGGAAGCGGGTCATCCCCTCGTGATGCTGGCGCCGAGTGGGCGTCGTCCATGGTGATGACCGCGCTGTACGTCCCGGAGAGCGCGACGAGATCCTCCTTGGTCATCGACCTCGTCCAGCGGAACACCTGCGTCTCGGGAGGGAGGAAGGGGGTCGTGCCACCGGCGTCGACGTTGACGAGGTGCCGGCCTCGGCGCCGGGCGTCCTGATCAGACTTCTCCTCGGGGGTGAAGATGATGCCTCCGGCCCAGAGCGATCGCACCCAGTCCACGGATCGATCCGGACCCGTCCACACGAGCGAGAGACGACCGCCCGCCCGCAGCACGCGGGCCACCTCGGGAATGGCACGCGATTCGTCGACCCAGTGCCAGGCCGACTGGGCGATGACGAGGTCGACGGACGAGGACTCGGCCGGGAGCTGCTCCGCCTGGCCGGCCAGGACGGTCAGGGTGGAGTCCGAGGCGGCGAGGACGGCACGCATGCGGTCGTCGGGCTCCACCGCCGTGAGGTGCTCGATCCGCTCCGAGAGCAACCGGGTGAGGAGGCCGGTGCCGGCGCCGATCTCGAGGGCGTCGACGGCACCCGCTGGGACGAGCCAGTCGAGGGCCTCGGCCGACGGGCCCGATCGGAGCCGGTTGTACTCCTCGGCGACCTCCCCGAACGAACGGCTCAGGATGGCGGTGTTCTCGTCCTGGCGCACGCATGCGAATCTAGCGAGACGCCGCCCGGCGACAGTCCGCGATCCGGGTCGCGTGCGATCCGGGGGATCCAGGCCCAGGTGGAGCTCCGATTGCCCCTCCGCTGGGGAGCGTGCCGGCGCGATACTGTGGTGACCCACGCGGAAGTGGCGCAGCGGTAGCGCATCACCTTGCCAAGGTGAGGGTCGCGGGTTCGAATCCCGTCTTCCGCTCTCGAGAAATCATTCCCCAGCTGGGCCGACGCGCCGGACATGCATGGCAGCCCATCGTTTCTTGCCCACCAGTTGCCCATCACCGGCACGATGGCCGAGAAGCTGCGAGAGGGTCGCTTCGTCGCCGGGGGAGTGGTGCATTGAAGCTGTGGGTCTACAGCGGCACTGATCCGGTCTCGGGAAACGGCGCTGACTGACCCGCACGGTGCGAGCGATCGATCAGCCCCCATGCGTGAAGGCAAGGCTTCGGCACGCATCGCGGCACGGTGGTGCGCAAGGAGGAGCTGCTCGACGCGATCTGGGGGGACCGCTTCGTGAGCGAGTCCGCACTCACGACGAGGATCAAGGCGGTCCGCCAGGCCGTCGGTGACGACGGCAGCCAGCAGTTGATCATCCGGACGGTGCACGGCAAAGGCTACGAGTTCGTCGCGACCGTGGAGGAGATTCAGGAGCGTGGATGAGAACGCGCGGGGTGACCCGTCCTGGTGCCTTCGAAGCGATATCAGAGAGTGCCAAAGAATCACTACTGCAATCATGGAACAGCAATTTCGATAACAACATTTTGACAAGAACGACCCGGTCCGAAGGCAAGGCGTGAACATCACCTCGACGGTGGTCGTCATTGGGGAAGTGCCCAGATTGATGGTTTCGGCGGATTCGGCGTCCGCGTACCCCGAGACGCACGCCCGTTTCGAGTTACAAGGCGGGCCGCCCTACTCGTTGGACGCGATCCTCCACGTCTCCCGCTACGTCTGGGCAGCAGAGCGTTTCGTACAGCCCGAGCATCACGTGCTCGACTTTGGTTGCGGCACGGGATTCGGCGTGGCGCTGCTGTCGCCTCGGTGCGCCGAAGTCGTCGGGATCGATCTCGACCCGAACGTCGTTGGCCTGAGCGAATGGTTCCAGCTCACGAACGCGCAGTTTCTATGCGCCAACGCCTGCGAACTCAGTTTTGGGGACGCACACGGTATCCACGATGTCGATGTCGTCCTGTCTATGGAGACGATCGAACACTTGGAGGACTACTTCACCTACGTGGAAAATGCGGTGTCAATGATGAAGGACACAGGCACGTTCGTCGTGGGCACTCCGAATCGCACAATGACCTATAACCGCTATGAAGACCGACGCCATATGGATCCGTCCCACGTCCAAGAGTTCACCGCCCGGTCGCTTGAATGGACCCTGGGGGCGTACTTCGACCGGGTTGACATGTACTACCAGTACTTCCCCAACTTCTGGGACTACGCCGTGGAAGAGATCGCTCGGACGTTGACGTTCGAAGACGTCGCATTCCACCGCATCAAAGATGTTCCGAACCTGGCCACGGATGCCTTCGCGCTGGTCGCTGTGGCCACGCAGCCCAAGAGGTCCGCGTAGGGGGGCCAGTCCCACGGTCCCTGTCAGCCAGGCAACCGGGTGCTGAACGCCCGAATGGAGCCCTCGTAACCTCCTTCGACGAATCGATGCTGATCGCGCTATTTGCTACTGTCGTTGCGTCGCGTAGATGTCCGAGCGACTTCAGGAGGCGGCCGATATGGGGCTCACTGACCGGATATTCGCCAGTTCTTCCGCAACGAGTTTTACCACGACAAAGGCGTTTCCTCCAGGCCACGACCTCGCCGCCGTCAAGACCTACCGCTACCTGAGACTCGGCATGCTGGCAGCAGTGGCGGCGCTCTCCTATTCGATACTCGAAGAGCGTTACGCCAGCGGCGTGCACTGTTTCATTGGGTCGATCAGCGGCTACTACTACAGTCCGGTTCACCCGGTCTTCATCGGGGTCATGGTATCAATCGGACTTGCGTTGATCGTCATCAAAGGACGAACGGTCATCGAGGATGCGTGCCTAAGCCTTGCCGGCGTGATGGCGCCGGTCGTTGCTTTCATACCGACCAGCTACGACTCGCAGGACAGCTGCGGCACGAGAATGGCTCTGGTCGGCCACTACCTCCCTCCCCCCAAGGACATCCGCGTCGCCGAGAACACAATTAGCAACGATCTTCATGCCTATCTATTTGCGGGCAGCTTCGCCCTTGCCGTGCTGCTCTCAATTGCTGGCGTGAAGTGGCTCCGGAGTAGGCGTGCCGATGCGACCACGACGATAGACGGAGATGCGCAGGCAATGTGGTGGAGTCTTGTTGCAGCGTCAGTCTTCCTGCTGGTTGCATGGATCCTTGTGGTCTTCGACTATGGCTTGGTCATCCAAGGTCACGCATGGGCCGCATTAGGAATGTTCTTCTTCCTTGCAATTGCTGCCCTATCGGACGGCATCCTGGGAAAGAGATACACCAAGAGCCCCTATCCCGTGATCTACGACGTTGTCGGAGCCTCCATGATTGTTTCCGGCGCTGTGTTCGTCGGTTTCCAGTACTTGGACCGATCGGCTTTTCACGGACACCTTGTATTGTCGATTGAGGTCGTTGAATTGACTCTGTTCACTGCATTTTGGGCGGTTCAGACAGTTGAAAGATGGCACGACACAGTGTGACCGTGCCTGACGAGGCGGACGTGGTTGGGTTCGGTCCGGGGCAGCGATCGAGGCCAGACAGACGAGGGATGCGGCAACTTCGAACCGTGCGTGCTCGGGGTCGGGTTCGCAGCGATCCGCGAGCCCTCCGGCCTAAGAGAGCGCAAAAGCATCAGGTGGCCGAATCCGGTCGATCGTTGACGGTGTCGGCCAGATCACGGCGGGCACGCGCAAGGCCCTCGGCGCCTGATGCTCCCGTCGCCGCTACCTTTGGCGGCGAATTCAGGCCGAACCGGTGGACGATCCGTGGACGGAGTACACGTCAGAGGACTGCGTTTGCCCAGTTCGTCGCCGGGGAAGGCGTTCATTGAAGCCGCGGGTCTACAGCGGCACTGATCCGGTCTCGGGAAACGGCGCTGATTGACCCGCACGGTGCGGAGCGATCGACCAGCCCCCATGCGTGAACGCAAGACGTCCCCCGGACTTGGCGCGGCTACGGTCACTCTGGTGATCCGATTCGCCGATTGCGAATTGAACCTGGACCGCATCGTCCTTCGACGGGGTGGCGAGGAGATCCGGGTCGAGCCTCAGGTTTTCGACGTCCTCGCATACCTCGTCACGCATCGCGGCGCGGTGGTGCGCAAGGAGGAGCTGCTCGACGCGATCTGGGGGGACCGCTTCGTGAGCGAGTCCGCACTCACGACGAGGATCAAGGCGGTCCGCCAGGCCGTCGGTGACGACGGCAGCCAGCAGTTGATCATCCGGACGGTGCACGGCAAAGGCTACGAGTTCGTAGCGACCGTGGAGGAGATTCAGGAGGGGCCGGCCGGGGTCGGATTGTCCCCTGTTGCCACGGAAGCGTCGATCGGCGTCCGTCTGCAGCCGTTGATCGGGCGCGAGGTGTTGCTGGAACAACTCGCGGAGATGATCGTCGATCACCGGCTGGTCACGTTGATCGGCCCGGGGGGCGTGGGGAAGACCTCCCTGGCGATGGAACTCGCCCGCACGGTGAGCGGTCAGTTCGAGGATGGTGTCCACGTCGTGGAGCTCGTTGGAGTGGTTGATCAGGATGCGACGGCCGCGGCGCTTGCCACGGCCATCGACGTGAATCTCCGGAAGTCGAGCTCGATCGACGACGCCATCATCGATCTGCTGCGTCCCCGGCACACCCTGCTGGTGCTCGACAACTGCGAGCATCTGATTGAGCCCGTGGCCGAACTTGTGGCGCGGATCCTGCGCGAAGCCCCCACCATCGCGATCGTGGCCACCAGCCGGGAACCGCTGGCCGTTGCCGGTGAGCGACTCTGGACGGTCGACCCGCTGCCGACTGGGCCTGTGGACTTGTTCGCTTCAGACGTGGCGCTCGGCGCCCTGGCCGAGATCCCCGCCGTCGCGCTCTTCGTTGCTCGAGCCAAGGCAGCTGATCCTTCCTTCGCTCTGGACCAGATCACTGGACCGCTGGTTGTGGAGATCTGTCGACGTCTCGACGGAATCCCGCTGGCGATCGAACTGGCCGCGGCGCGGGCGCGCGCAATCGGCGTGGCGGAGGTCGCTCATCGCCTCGACCAGCGTTTTGGGGTGCTCAAGGCGATGCGAAGGGGAAGCGATCCTCGACACCGGACCATGCACGATGCCATCAGCTGGTCCTACGACATGCTCGAACCCGACGAGCGCGCCCTCTTCACTGCGCTTTCAGTGTTCGCCGGTTCGTTCGAGCTGCGCTCGGCAGAGGCGATGGTACCGGGGGGCGACACCCTCGACCAGCTGACCCGGCTCACCGAGCGCTCCATGCTTGCCTTACGTCCCCAGGCCGGGGGCTCGACCCGCTACGAGCTGCTCGAGACGCTGAGGGAGTACGGCCGGACCCGCCTCAGCGACGCCCGAGCCGCGGAGCTCTTTGCCGCGCATGCGAGACACTTCGCCGCCGAGGCCGGAACGGTCGAGGCTGATCTGTGTGGTCCCGATGAAGGGGACGCGATCGCCAGAGCGGAATCCTCGCTGGCCGACCTACGAGCCGCGCAGCGTTTTGCGCTGGAGCTTGGGGCTCTCGATGTCACCTTCGGCCTCATCACCTCGATCCGCGAGTTCGCCATGCGCGCAATGCGCTACGAAGTGTTCGCATGGGCCGACGCCGCCTGCCATGCCACAGGCGCGCTCGAGCATCCACTGGCCCCGATGCTCACTGGGATACGGGCGTACGGTGCCTGGGTCCGTGGTGAGTTCGAGCTCGCGGTACAGCTCGCAGAGGAAACGCGCCAACTGGAGCGCCGATTATCGGTCTTTCCCAGTGGTCTCGCAGAACGGACCTTTGCCAATGTGCTCTACCTCGTGGGCGAGCCGATGAAAGGCCACGCCGAGGCGCTTCGCCAGATCGAGCTGGCTGAAGAGTCCGGCAACCGATCGCGACTCGTTCACGCCTGCTATCTGGCGGCAGTGGGACACAGCTCGAACGGCGCCTACGACGAGGCCCATGCCCTCATTGCACGAGCCAACGACGTGGCGAAGCTGACGATGTCTCCAACGGACCTGGCGTCGGTGGAGGTCGCCCGCGGGTTTGCCAGCAGAACGGAGGACGAGGCTCTCGAGGCGTTCAGCGCGAGCGGCCGGATTGCAGGTGCCGTCGGAAACCGCTGGATGCACGCGTTCGCCGTCACCGAAGCAAGTGGACTGCTGGTCTCTCGAGGCGAACTCGAGGCCGGATGTGCGGGCCTCGCCGACATGGTCGGAGTCTGGGACCGAGCCGGGGACTGGTCGCAGCAATGGCACACTCTGTCCCGCTGTGCGATCGCCCTCGATCGGATCGGCCAAGCAGAACTCGCCATCGAGCTGTTCGGTGCCATCGAGAGGCACGCCATGCTCGGCGTGGCGCCGATGTCGAGCACTCTGCATGACCTCGCCTTCGCCACAAGAGATCGGCTCATAGACTCTTTGGGTGCCGAGCGCGCTGGTGAACTGCTTGAAGCCGGGGCCCTCTGCCCGGTAGGGGACATCGTCCTGCGGACCCGACGAGCACTCAGCGGGGCGAGCTGATCCCGGCCTCACCGTGGCGTCGAGGTGCTCTCCGCCCGATCGACCCCAAGTACTCGACGAGGTGTTGACCGAGTTCGGACGCGTCAGGGCCTAACCCGGCGAGGAGGTTGGAACGACGCCGCCGCAGGAACGGGAGACCCAGCAGGTAAAGGCCTGGCATCTTCGCGACGCCACCGTCGTGATCGATCCGGCCGCGGCGGTCGAGCGCCCCGGGATCCAACCAGCCGTATGTGGGCCGGAACCCGGTGGCCCAGACCACCGTCCCAAAGCGGGACAGATCGAGCTCTGTGGGCACCTGGGTGAGGACAGTCGGACGCGGCTTGATTGCAGGGCCGACGAGATCGGCGACGTCGTGCTCATCGACCCACTCGTCGATGCGGCGGAGGAGCCTGGCCTCCTTCAGATCGGCATTGGCGACGAGACTCCCCAGGCCGCCGGAGCACAACGCTGTCGTGCCGCGGATCGCCATGAGGCGCCCAATGAGCTGGACGCCGAGGTCCTGCAGAGATTGGAGGTCAACGTCTCGCCCGTCGTCGCTTCCCATCACCTGCACCGATGCGTGCCGGCGGGCACGCTGAAGGTCCTCCACCTCATCCCATCGCTCGTCGAGCTGGCCGATCCTGTCCAGCCACCGATAGATGTCACATCCTCGATACGACCGCGGCAACCGGACGTGCTCACCGACTGCGATGGTGACATCACGGCCCGATCGCTGCAGCTCGTCCGCAATCTGTACTCCTGACGCGGACGCACCCACCACCAAGACGCGGCCGCGGTCGTCGATCTGAGCCGGTCGGCGGTAGGACAGGGAAGTGAGCTGCTGAACGGCCTCCGGGAGGCCGGTGGCGAATTCTGGCACGCGGGGTTCGCTCGACCCGCCCGTGGCGGCGACGAGTGCGTCGCAGCGCCAGGTCCCGCCGGCCGTGCGAACCTCAAACCCGTCGCCGCTGCGACAGGCCGCCTCCACCTCGATGCCGGCGTGCAGCGGCGGGTCGAAGGAGGAGCGGTACGCCTCCAACGCCGCCACGGTCTCAGCCGCCGTCATGTACCCGTCTGGATCGTCGCCCTCATAACGAGTGCCGGGCAACGCCGTCATCCAGTTCGGGGTCAGGAGGCGGAGCGAGTCCCAGCGCTCGGTTCGCCAGGAGTGGGCCACCTCTCCTCGTTCGAGCAGCACGTGGTCGACGCCGGCCCCGGTGAGGTGATGGCTCATGGCGAGACCACCGGGGCCGGCCCCGACGACGACGACCGAGGTGTGCACTTCAGGCTCTCTGTCGCAGGCGGTGTCGTTCAGGCCACCGTCACCTGCACGGTCGTCGGGTTGGTGACGATGTCGAAGACGGCGGATCGCTTCTGGGACTGTGCCACGATGGCCTCGATGTCAGCGGGGCTGGCGTCAGCGTCGATGTCGAACCGAACGTCGATGCAATCGAAGCCGTTGCGGACATCCGCATCGATGCCCAGGATGCCCTGGAGATCCATGTCGCCGCGCACAGTCGCGGTGACCGAGCGCAGCTGAATGCCGCGGTTGGTGGCCACAGTGGCCACACCAGCCGTGAGGCAGGAGGCCAGTGCCCCGAGCACGATTTCCGGAGGGGTTAGGCCGTTGTCCTCGGACGCGAACACTTCGGGGTGGTCCGCTTCAATGGTGTACGCCTGGCGGTGGGAGTGCTGGTCTCCGAGGCCGGAGAAGTCGGTGACGGTCGTGCGGCTGTGGGTGCCATTCACCCACTCGCAGCGAGCACGCCACTGGAACTGCGCCGCTTCCGGCGTATCGGTCAGCGCCTGCCGGGCGCCCCGGAGCGCCTCGATGTTGACACCGTTGTCGACTGTGGGTGCTTCGGTCTGAGTCATGGTGGGTCCTTTCGGTCTGTCTGCGACGGCGGGATGACGCCGCTGACCCCACTGTCCTCGAGAGCCGTCTACAGGTCATGAAGGCGGAGTGGTTATCCACTGATGACCATCTCCAGGAGATCTCCAGGAGAACTTCAAGACCATTTCGGATCACCGGCTCAAGATGCGTTCATGGCATCCCGCCAGGAAGGCACTGCAACCGCATCATCGTCCCACCGATGGGAGGAGGCGGGGGAGGCGTGGGGGAGCAGGGCTGTCGACTGGTCTTGCCTCTATGAGTACTACTCGCTCGACATGCTCGTCGCACTGCTCCCGAGGCTCGGGGTCGGTCCTGGGACCTCGCTCCTCGACGTGGCGTGCGGTTCGGGCCTCGCCGTCCGCGTCGCAGACGGCATGGGGGCCGACGTCGCCGGCATCGACGCCTCTGCCGAGCTCGTGGCGGTGGCGCGCGACCGCACGCCGACCTCAGATCTGCGAGTCGGGTCGATGTTCGAGCTTCCCTGGAGTGATGATCGCTTCGACGCTGCCCTGTCGGTGAACGGTATTTGGGGTGGATGCGGCGAGGCGCTCGACGAAATCCATCGGGTGCTGAGACCCGGCGGGCTGGTCGCCATCAGTTTCTGGGGGAGGGACCACCCCTTGACATCCGTGAGATGTTCAAGGTCTTTGCGTTCCACGCTCCCGAGCAGCATCTTGGCTCGATGCGACGGCTCAATGACATTTCGGCGCCAGGCGTTGCCGAGCGGATGTTGGAGATGAGCGGTTTCTCGGTGCTCGAACGGGGAGCCCGCGTCTCGACGATGGAGTGGCCGGACGCGGAAACGGCGTGGCGGGCGGTCTCCAGCGTGGGACCGGCGGTTCCCGCGTTGCGCTCAAACGACTCGACGACCTTGCGAGACGCCCTGCTCGCCGCACTCGAGCCATGTCGGGATTCGCGAGGGGTGTATCGCACTCGCAGCGACCATCAGTTCGTGGTGGCGAGGAAACGCCCGGCTGAATAGCAGAAGCAGGGTGTTCATACCCCTGCGATCAATGGCAGCCACTTCGTGGTCGCCGCCCCTGACGATCTGCACCGCGTCTCCGTGAGTTCGAAGAAGGCGGCGGGAACCTCTGAACTGCTTACCGCTGTGGTCCTCCTTCTACCGCAGAAGGTTGTGGCGTCGTCGGGATGAGCAGTCCTGTGTCGTAGTAGACCGCTCTAAAAATGTCGTGGCTTGCCGGACAAACAAACTGCCAGGCGCCTACGTTGACGTCGAAACTGGCGTACCTCTGCGTTCCTTTCCCGCCCACTCCATTTTGGATGATTTCGATCGGCGTTCTTTGGCCGCGGGGCTGAATCGATGTTCCGCACCCTGTGGAGTAATCCCACCGACTGCCTCTCCTAGCTCTCGCCAGCTTGCACCGTGGTCTCGGGCCGCCATCGCCGATTCGTGACACAGGCGATCCGCTGAACGTCGCAAAATATCGGCGAATCGAAGGAGTGCGATTGAACCCTCGCGCCCGTCGGGAATTCCGGCGACGAGTTCGCGTCGGCCCCTCTGCACCAAGGTTTCGACCATGGTCTCAACGTCCGTTGTCATAAGGCCAAGGATAGGGGCTGATTGACCTTGTCTCAATCATGTGTTGACAACCATGTGTTGAAGAAGTAGTTTCAACACATGGTTGATGCAATCCGCGACGGGTCTCGTCTTGACGTCGAGGGTGACAGGAGACGTCTGTCCCTGGTCTCGCGGATTCGCGGAGCACGGGTTCACATGGACCCTCCGCTGAAGATCATCGCTGTTATGGCGATCCTCCTCGTCGGGGCAGCCTGGGCGCTCAACTCCTCAGGAGGAGCCTCGACCGCTCGAGGTTTGGGCCATCGGCCGGACGCTGCCGCGGTGCACAGGGTCGATGCAGTGTCGGCCAGCCACGCCACGACCACGACCATCGTTGCTGCGCCTCCGATCGCGACAACGACCTCTACGACAGGAGTGACAGCTCCGGTGAACGCGCTGCCGGTGGCAAGAGCTGCTCCCGCGGTCGCTCCCGCGGTCGCTCCCGCGGTCTCCGAACCCTCAGTGGCTGCGCTGGTGGCCGAAGTCGAAGGCGCAGGGATCGAGCCGGGGTCGAACTGGAGTTGGAGCATGGGAGACACCGCCACGCACTGTGGTGCGATGACAGGCGTCGGGACAGGATGCACCTACGGATCGAACCGCCTCGAGTACAGCGTGTTTTCGGGCTCGCCTACGCTTGCCCTGGTTGCCCATGAGCTGGCCAACGCTGAGACACAAAATGATGCCGTGCCGAGCGTCTTGAACGAGGTGGCTGCGGCCGCAGCAGGGTCGTCATGGTCACCGACGGATGCCGTGGCGTCGTGCCTCGTGGCACACTTCATGGGAATTCAGGATCAGTCGGCTGGTTCCTGGCAATGCCCAGCTGCGCTCGCCACGACAGTGGCTGCCAACATCCACGATTCCCTCTGACTTCCCTGTTGGGCCGTGACTCTCCGTTGCCCATTACAAGGGCGCGACCCTTCGAAAGCCGGGTCACGGCGCGCGCTATGAAGCGGTGCCAGGCGGAATGAGATCCACCAAGGATGTGTAGACGACAGTGTTGGAGAGGTAATGGCCTGTCCGCGGGTCGAAGTCCCCCCCGCAGGTGACCAACTGCAACGCGCTGTAACCGTGCGATGCATAGACCAGCTGATCGGGGAAGTTTGCCTTGGGGTACATCGCCGCCGAGGTGACTTCGAACTGGGCAGTGACTCCGTCGGCCAAGGTCACATCCACGATGTCTCCGAAAGTAAGGGACCGCAGATCGAAGAACACGGCGGGACCTTCCTGGGAGTCAACGTGCCCCAAGATCACAGCTGAGCCAATCTCGCCTGGGGATGGCCCCAAGCCATACCAGCCAGGCTGCTGGACGTCGGTCGGCACTTGCACCGTGCCATCGGCGTTGAGTCCGAGAGTCGACAGCGAAACTGCCAGTGAGAGAGCGGGGATCTTCAGCTCGACGGGTGTGGATCTGGCGGTGGCGAATACTGCGCTCTTCGATGCTTCGACCTTGGGCTTCACGGCTCTGGGCACCCTCATGGAAGGCGCCGGCCCGGCCAAAGGATGCTGGTGCTCTTGCAGACCAAGGACGGTGCATCCAGATCCGACCAGTACAAGCGCGCCAGCCACCAGCCCCCACGCACCTATGGAGTGGCGAAGACGCTCACCCCAAACGCTCGGCGTCATGGCGTTTCATGGGCACTTTGACGGGAGAGGGTCCGGCGGCGGAGGAAGGCAAGAGTCAACGCCAGTCCCGCCCCGACGAATGCGAGCATTGATGCGAATAAGAGGCTGCTGTCGCGAGATCGCGATGCTCCGCCGAATCCGGTCTGTGGTCCGCCGGAGGGTACGGCACCCAACGTCGCCGCGACTGTTGGCGGGCCAGTCGAGCCTCCAGCCCCCGGGGCCGACCCGGTGAGCCCAGTCGATCCAGAACCGCCGCCCGCACCTGGCGCGGCGCCAGACCCAGGAGGCGAGGTGGTCGTGGTTGTAGTGGTGGCTGCCGGCGCGCTCACGAAGGCGTTCTGCTCCGTGGCCATGCAGGTCACGGCACTCCCGCCGCCGGTCGCGGTGCCATTGCACTGGTTGATGGTGACGGGCAGCGCTGAGGTGGCACCCGTGACTGTGCAATCAATCGCCGATATTGAGACGATGGTTCCGCCGCCCGTCGCCGAACCATTGCATTGCGTTACCGTGGCACTGGTCGTACTGCCGGTCGGATTGCATACCTCAGTGTCGCCCCCGCCGGTAGCCGATCCGATGCACTGGTCGACCGTGACGTCCGAGGTCGATGTTCCGACCGGAACGTCGTTGGTGACTGTGACGTCGCAATACACGTTGCTCCCGCCGCCCGTCGCGATTCCGTTGCACTGGTCCACCGAAGTAACGAGTTGAGTCGAAGTTGTCGTGCTGGTGATCGGCCCAAGATTCAGCGGGCAGGAGGGAAATACGACTCCGGCGGCCGCTAAACATGCGCTCGTGGTCACAGTCGAACTGGTCGCACCCGTCGAGGACGTGTTGTTCACGATCGTCACAGTGCAAGTCACCTGGAACCCGGCTCCGGTCGGAAAGTCCGGCGGATCGCACTGGGTGATCGAAGGGGCGGTGGTCGTAGCCCCGGAGGCAGTTGGCGCCAAGGCAATGCCGAGAGCTGCCACGCCTGCGAATGCAGTCACGGCTGCTGCCGCGGCCACAAGACAGCGCCGGACGATTCGCTTCGAGCTGCCGGCGCGACCACGAGAACTACGAGAACACAACGACGATACTGACAAGGCTGACCACATGGTCGCCCCTCTCTTGGATACCCCGAAATAAACAACCGTCGGTGACGGACGTTCGAGGTTCTGTGGCATCGTACTCTAGATCTAGAAAACTAGCAATATATTTCTAGTTATTGTGTAGAGTGTGTGAGTGCCCAACTGGAGTTTTCTCACCACCCACGGACGCGCTCTGCTCTGCATCGCCCACGATCCCGAGATACGCCTGCGCGAGATTGCGGCCGAACTCGACATCACCGAGCGACACGCCTACGCCGTCGTCACAGATCTGACCGAAGCCGGGTATATCGTCAAGACGAGAGAGGGACGCCGCAATCGCTATCAAGTACAGAAGCACTTGACGCTGCCGGACCTGAGGGATCGTGAACAGGCGATCGGGGACGTGTTGGACGTGCTGACCGGTCGAGCCGTGAAACAGAGGTCGCCAGCGCGGGCGAAGAGCAGTTCGGACATGTCGTAGGCCACTTCGATCCCGTCGGCTTTCCTCGAATGCGCTGGCCCATGGTGCAGATTGCGCGACCGAATGGTCTCGTTCACCCAGTTCGATAATGCTTCACGATCCGACCGCTCCTCACGCCTCGTTACGCCAGCGCCGATAGAGCTGAGTCAAGTCATCAACGGCATCAGGCGTCAGCTCCTCCGGAGCGATTGCACCGGTAAGCCTCACAGTGAGCCGGATCTGCTCCAGGTAGTTTGAGCAATTCGGGCATGCGCGGCAGGTGGCGCTCGAGCCGAAGCCGTTGCCTGCGAGACAGGCTCCCTTCCAGGTAGTCGGTCAGAAGCTCAATGGCTTGTTGGCAGACGAGGTCTCGATTGCGCAGGGAGAGCATGACTTATGCCTTCTTCATCTCGGTCGCGACCGCCTCGCGTAGGTTGGCTCGACCACGGTGCAGAAGAATCCTTTGATTCCCTGGTCGAAGACTGAGGACCTCGCAGGCCTCCTGACTCGACAGGCCCTCCACATCGCGGAGCAAAACGACCTCGCGTTGACGTGCCGGAAGCCCTTCGAGTGCGCGCCCCAGCACCGGCCGTATGGCTATCGCATCCAAGCGCTCGGCGAGTTCATCGTCCCAGCTCTCCACGGGTTCGCTCCACTGGCCTGATGGAGAGAAGTATCCTGGGTCGACCGACGGTGTCCGTCGCAGACGGCGCTGCTGCTCGACGGTCCGAGCCGAGCGGACACGATTCACGAGGATGTGGAACAACCAGGTCTTCAGGGACGAACGCCCTTCGAATCGGTCGATGCCACGCACTACGCCCATCCACGTGTCCTGCACAGCCTCCTCGGCGATCGACCGATCGCTGACCATGGAACAGGCCAGCCGGAGCATTGGCATCTGGTAACGGTTGACGAGCATCACAAAGGCCTGCTCATCGCCGCTCTGCAAAAGGCCCAGCAGCTCGGCATCCGTTTCCACGTGAAGCAGCGTAGATCGAAGCGAGCAAGTACGCGACGCGCCAAAGTTGTCGGAAACGAACTCGACACCTGGCCGTAACGACCGAAGAGGGCTCATATCGCGTAGTCCAATGGCGCGTTCGGAGCGTTACGACCCAATCTACGCATCCCTCGACGCGACGTTCAGATTTTGTTCCTGCTTCGCGTAACGCTGCGTGCTTCCACGGGACAGTACGAGCAAAATCCGCAAATCACAGGAGGATCCATGAAGACCCGCGTTCGAGCCGCTTTGGCGGTTGGCGCCGCCGCCGGCCTATCCGTGCTCGCCATCCCGGCGCTGGCCGGGGCGAACCCCCCGCCGAGCGCCCCACCCTTCACTTTGGGGGCTGATCACGCAGTCTTTGTACAGACGGACAATGTGGCGGGGAACCAGATCGTGGCCTATCACCGCAATGCGAACGGGACTCTCGCGCCCGCCGGAAGCTATTCCACCGGAGGCCTCGGAGGGGTGCTCAATGGTTCCGCTGTCGACCATCTCGCCTCGCAAGGGTCGCTCACCTACGATCCGCAGCAGAACCTGCTCTATGCCGTCAATGCCGGTAGCAACACTGTCTCCGTGTTCTCAGTGCGAGGAGATCAGCTTGCATTGCGCCAGATCGTCTCCTCGGGCGGCTCCTTCCCCGTGAGCGTCGCCGTGCACGGGACGTCCGTCTATGTCTTGAACGGACTGAGTGCCAATGTGCAGGGGTTTGTCTCCTTCTTCGGGCACTTGTTCCCCCTTCCAGGCTCGAACCGATCGCTTGGGTTCACGGTGCCGAGTGACTCGACGCAGTTCGTGAGCACGCCGGGCCAGGTCGCGTTCACACCAGATGGATCGCGGCTCATCGTCACGACGAAGGCAAGCGGGAGTGACATCGACGTGTTCCGGGTCGGGCCCTTCGGGTACCTCTCGCCCTCGCCAGTGGTCAACGCTGAGCCGGGCAACGTTCCGTTCGCAGTGACCTTCGATCCAGTTGGCCGCGTCGTCGTTGCGGATGCCGGCACGAACGCGGTCTCGACGTATTCGCTGACACCCAGCGGCACGTTGAATTCGATCGCGAATGTCGCGACCGGACAGAGTGCGACGTGTTGGATCACCTCGGCTCAGGGAGCGTATTTCGCTTCGAACGCGGGGAGTGCCAACGTCAGCAGCCTTGCTGAGCAGGTGTTCTCGGGACAGCTGTCCTTGCTGGGCACAACGCCAACGGATCCCGGTACCGTCGACGCTGCGCCATCAGTCGGGGGGCAGTTCCTCTACGTGCAGACCGGCGGCACCGGGACCGTCGACGAGTTCCAGGTCGGCCCCGGCGGCTCACTGGCTGCCGTCGGATCGGTGCTCGTGCCCGGGGCAGTTGGCGGCGAAGGCATCGTCGCCTTCTAGGCGGAGGTTGCGGATTCAGCCGGCGCCGGGACGATCCGGCGCCGGCTGCCCTTGGTGATCCTGCCTGGCCAAAGAGTCCCGTGCTCCGTCTCGGCGTAGGACGAGCAGCCGCACCCGTCGACCCGCCAAGAACGGGTTCACGAGCGTGCATGCATTGTCGCCACCTCGACACTCCGGATGTCGGGCGGCTGGATTTGCGAGTGGTGGCCCACCAGCAACAGGGTCTGCCACACCGTGCTCGGTCATTCGATCGACGGGATTGCGAGGTCCGTCGCAAGCGATAGATTGGACCCGAGGCCAGTCAGGGATGGTCGGCTGGTTCGCGCGAAACCTAGTCCTCGTGGAGCGCCCTATCTATTGGGGAGGCCCTTGAGTGGAACGCTGGGTCGAGCTGAGGCAGCCGACGCGTCGGTCGGTCTGACGTGACAGAAGAACGAGTAATCAGGATATTGGCGCGTATGGGCGCTGCAGGGGCGAGCTCTTCGAAGCCGGTGCACCTGTGCCAAATCGCGGCCGACATCGTCCAGGTGACCGGGGCAGGAGTGATGATCCTCGCTGAGAACGCGCCGCAGGCGTCGCTGTGCACCACTGGCGGAGTGTCGGCGCTGATCGAAGAGCTTCAGTACACCTTCGGCGAAGGGCCGTGCATCGATGCCCATCGCTCCGGCATTGTGGTGGCCGAGCCTGATCTCGTTGCCCCCTCGATTCCTCGGTGGCCTGCCTTCACCCCCCGGGTGGTCCAAGCCGGCGCCCGCGCAATCTTCGGGTTCCCAGTCCGAATCGGCGGCACCCGCGTTGGTGCCCTTAATCTCTACCGCGACGAACCCGGGCCGCTCCGTGATGACCAGCATGCCGACGCCCTTGCCATGGCCGATGTCGTTGCCCGAGTTCTGCTTGTGCTTCAGGCGGACACGCCACCCGGGTTTGTCCCGGAGGTGCTGCACATGGACCTTCAGAGCGTGGTCCATCAAGCAGTAGGAATGGTGTCGATCCAGCTCGAAGTCAGCGTGGGTGAGGCATTGGTCCGCCTGCGTGCCTACGCCTTCAGCAGCGACCGGCCGCTTGCCGAGGTGGCTCGCGCCGTGACCGATCGCCTCCTCCGCTTCGATACGCCCGGCACGACCTGAGACCTTGATCCGGTGTGATGAAACCTGAGACCTTTATCCGGTGTGATGAAATGAGAAAGGCGTCGTCGGCCAAACCTGTCCAAGCCGGCCGAAGCCCAGCGCGACGTACGAATGATGGAGCAGCCGTGAGTACCGATCCGAACCTACTGATCCGGACGCTGGTCGAGTTGGCCGACAACCTGGTCGAGGACTTCGATGTGGTCGATCTTCTCACCCACCTGGCGGACCGCACGGTTGATGCCCTCGACGTGGAGGCCACTGGCGTCATGCTGGCGAGCCCAAGTGGCGCTCTCCAGGTGGTGGCCTCGTCCAGTGTCACCATGAGGACCCTCGAGCTCTTCGAGCTCCAGACCGACGAAGGTCCTTGTATCGAGTGTTATTCGAACGGCCAACCAGTCGTCAACGTCGACCTGACTGCAGCTGAAATCCGTTGGCCTCGCTTCGCCACCCGGGCAGTCGCCGACGGCTTTCAATCTGTTCACGCCCTCCCACTGCGCTTACGCGGCCGAACCATAGGGGCACTCAACATGCTCCGCGCCGGCAGAGGCACGTTGGGCGCGAGCGACGTGACCGCTGCTCAGGCACTGGCCGATATCGCGACCATTGCCATCATCCAGCACCAGGTCGCCCTCGATGCTCAGGCCCTCAACCTGCAGCTCAACCAAGCGCTCAACAGTCGAATCGCGATCGAGCAGGCGAAAGGGATGATCAGCCAGGCGGCCGGACTCGACATGGACCGGGCTTTTCAGCGTCTGCGCAACCACGCCCGCAACCACAACCTGCACCTCTCTCAACTCGCCGGCGACCTCGCTGGCGGAACGCTCCACCCCAACGACCTTGACCCGCTCGGATGATCCCGCCCGCCTTGGGTCACACCAGTTCTCAATTTCCTTCCGGGGGTCGTGATCCTCACCGGCGCGGAGCTTGGATTTTTCATCGGGTCCGATGCCGGTGATGTCCCTCTTACCTCTCGCCTGAGTTCGGTCGAGTCACGAGCGGCTCAAATTCTGCTCTGCAGCCATGACGGGACCATCGGACGACAGCGAAGCGTCGGGCGCGGTGAGACGGAGGTAACGAGTCGCCAGTCGATAACAACCGAGAGGACTTTCGTTGCAGTAGGGAAGGCCGGTTTGTGCGCAGAACGTACGGACGAGGTTCTGGGCGCGTCGCAGATTTGGACGGGGCATGGCCGGGAAGAGGTGGTGCTCGATCTGGTAGTTCAGGCCGCCGAAGACGAACGTGATGATCCGCCCACCGGAGATGTTGCGGGCGGTTATCACCTGACGTTCAGCGAAGCTCATCTCCGCATCACTTTCGAGGAGCGCCATTCCCTTGTGGTTCGGCGCGAAGCTACAACCGAGATAGAGCGAGAAGATACTCTGGTGAACCGCGATAAATGCGCACGCCAGGAATGGTGGTAGGACCCAGAACACCACCGCCAGATAGAGCGTTGCATGCACGGCGAGCACGATGCCCTCACTCAGAGCGGCTCGGTCCCGCCGGCGAACAAGGTCTTGCACGCCGGACACGTACAGCCCCGTACTGCGGAGCAGCATCAACGGAAAGAAGAGCTGGGCTTGTCGTCGTGCCAACCAATCGCCCACGCTGCGGTGCGTGCTTGCCTCATCGTTCGCTCGGGACACGCTGACCAAGCCGACGCCAATGTCGGGGTCGCGGCCCGGCACGTTGGGATGGGCATGGTGAGCGTTGTGCTTGGGGACCCACCACCCGAAGCTCAATCCGATCATTCCATTGCCGATCAGCAGACCCAGAATGCGGTTGGCTCGCCGAGAGGCGAAGATCTGTCGGTGGCCGGCATCGTGACCGAGGAAACCGAGCTGAGTCGAGACGATGCCGATGATTGCCGCGAGACCGAGCGTGGCCCACGAGGGACCCAACGCGAAGAAGCCCCACCACAACGCCGCGTACGCCGCGACCGTCAGCAAGACCTTGGCTGAGTAGTAGCCGAGCCTGCGATCGAGGAGCCCGGAAGTGCGGATCTCTGCACTCAGGGTGCGAAAGTCCGGCGACGTTGGCGCAATGGTTATCGACATTGGTTCGGCCGGCCAGGATGCCGCGAAGCGCGGACTCCGACGTCACTGCGAAGTGAGCGCAGCCATGTCGATCTCGTCATGTACGGCCATGACACCCTCTGCGCGTCGTGTCCGGAGGGCCGGGAGGCCGACGCCGTGCTCACGGTAGATCCTCCGATGATTGGACGTCACCGGGATCTGGAGCGACGGTTTCGAATAGGAGCATCCAAGGATGCCGTACCCCAGGCTACATCACAAGAACCGAGGCCGGGCAGCAGATCCCCCCGAGGTAACACTTCCGGGGTCTGCTCGCGATTGTAGGGACGGGTGTGGCCAGGGATACTGCCAGCGTGGCTCATCGAGGGCCGACGCGTCGACGGGAGCGCCGAGGCGTGAGAGAAAGGGACGCAGATCATGGAGCTGGGACCGAAGCCCCCGACCATCAAGGGACCGACAGAGTGGTTCACGGGCGACGTCTACATCGACGGTCTCGCTCAGGGCCACGGTCCGAGCCCCCTGACGGTTGCGCACGTCCACTTCACACCGGGTGCCCGCACGGCATGGCACTGTCACTCAGTGGGCCAGACCCTCTCGGTCGTCGAGGGCGAAGGTCGGGTGCAGGCCAGGAACGAGCCGGTCGCCGTGCTTCGTCCCGGCCACACCGTCTTCGCCCCGGGTGGCGAATGGCACTGGCACGGCGCGGCGCCTGATCGCTTCATGACGCATCTCGCCGTGAGCGAGGGCGTCGCCGAATGGGGACAACACGTCTCTGACGAGGAGTACTCCGTAGAGCCCTAATGCCCGAGGGCGGACGGGGTCTCGGGCATCATGCTGCTCAGGACCGGATGTCTCCGGTTCGGGTAGAACGTCACGGGTCGATCGGCGATGGCCTGTGCACCAGGGAGGAAGGGGACATCTACAGATGACGTCGTACGTGCTCATCCACGGCGGAGGGACGACCAAGCACTTCTGGGACCGGCTCGTTCCGATGCTGAATGGCCCGGTTCTCGCCGTCGACCTGCCCGGACGAGGAGATCGACCCCACGAACTGGGGACGCTCACCGTGGACGACGAGGTCCGGTCCGTGGTGTCCGATGTCGAGGACGCCGGTCTCGGAGATGCCGTCGTGCTCGTCGCCCATTCGTCGGGAGGTCTCGTCGTGCCGGGTGTGCTCAGCAGCATCGGGAGCCAGGTCTCTCACGTCGTGCTGAATGCTGCGTCTGTTCCCCCAGAGGGGGGAAGTGGCCTGGACTGCATGCAGGAGCGCCACCGCGAGGGAATCCTCAAAGCGTACGAGTCGCTGCGAGCGTCGGGGAAACCCATGCTCACGCCGGGCCCGCCCGAGAACCCTGAGGCCTTTCGCAACGCCTACGGCGTCCCGTTGAACGACGAGGATTTGTCGTTCGTCGTCGATCCCGTCCGCTGCGTCGTGGACACCATGTCGCACTATTTCCAGCCGATCAGTTGGCTGGCAGCGCCGCCAGTTCCGGTGACCTACATCGTCAACCTGCGGGATCGACCCGTGCCCGAACCGCTCCAACGCGAGATGGCAGGCCGCCTGCCGCGTCCGCCCCGCATGGTGGAGATGGACACCGGGCACGTGCCGGCGGTGGTCGCGCCAGAAGATTTTGCAGCGATCGTCGTGTCGGCCGGCCTGTCGACGTAGCCGTTCTTCCCGGCAGCCACCCCATATCCGTCAGGGGCAAGGGAACCGTGTTGCTTTGCGGCGAGCTATTACGCGAACATCGATCCTCAATTGCAGCCCTTCGCCGACAGGAGATGACGCATGGGTGAAGACATAGCCGACACAGCTGAACCTCCTGAGGATTCCGCTGTGGTCGAGCGGATGTTCCCTGAGGTGGTCGACCCGGGGATCGCCAGGTCCGACCGTGCAGTGTCCAACGTGGTCTCGGGCGTCGACACGGGGAGCACGGGGGAGTGGGGGAACGAGCGCTGGTACGAAGGCGGAGGTCGCGTCGGGGAAAAGGCGCTACGGCACATCGTCGTGTACCCGCCCACACGCGGCCTGGCCACCCAGGGCGATCCCTTCGAGCCGGTGAAGATCGGAATCCTGGTCGATATGGAGATCGGCCAGCTCCTCGCTGACTGGATCGACGCGAGCATCCTTGCTCTTGAGGATGCCCTCAACGAAGGTGTCTACGACCGGCCGGTCCAGCTCGTCGTAGTCGATGCCCGGGGCTTGCCGAGGGAGAACTATCGCAAGGTCCGCCAAGGGTATGAGTGGTTGTGTGACCAGGGGTGTGTCGTTGTCCTGGGTCCGATGATCTCCGACAATTCGCTGAACATCCAGGACTTGTCCAACGAGCGCAAGGTGTCGTGTATTGCATGGACCGGTGCCTGGAGGTATGCCTCCGACTACAACTTCACGGTCGCCAATGGTGACGTTCCGACGGAAGCCGTGATGTGCGCGCAGTGGATGCATAAGAAGGGATTCAAGGAAGTCGGCATGTTCTGGGAGCAGGGCTCTTCCGGCCGGGACTACGCCGATTTCTTCAGAGAGGAGGCGAATCGCCTCGGACTCAACATCGTGCGAGAGGTCAAACTCGGTCCGACACCTCGCGGTCTGCAGGCGCATCTGGCGCGCATGCCGCGAAATTGGAGTCGAGGCGATCTACTACGGCGGATACGGCTATGCCACGTTCCATTTTCACGACGCGTTCCAGGCCCTGCAGTGGGACCCGCCCCGGGTCATGGGAACCGCCTTCATGTTCTATTCGAACACGAACAAGTGGGCGGAGGGGCTCGAAGGCTGGCACGGAGTCGACCAGCTCGGTGAGGACGGATCCAACGTGAACTACACCTCCATGATCGAGCGTTTCAAGGGTCGATTCGGCCGCGTTTCTCGCAATGTGGTGATCGCGCTGGCCTACGACACGGCGCGCTGTGGTATCCACGGGATTGCCAACGCCGCCATGGCGACTCCCGAAGACGTTCGACTGGGTCTGGAACGGATCCGCTGGCTTCCCGCCACGAACGGGGGCCCGGGCACGTATCTGCAATTCGGTCCATGGGACCACAAGGGCTACAAGGGCGACTTCCTGACGATCCGCGAGCTGCGAGGAGGCGAACTGCGTTTCGACGGCTACCACCGTCCCGAATTTCCTTCGAACTCCTCATCCCCCCTCACCGGCGGGGTGGCGCCGGCGGCGATCTAGGCGGGCCCGCATGGAACGAAGGAAGGCCGCACCGAGGTCCGGCCCTGCCGAAAGCGGCCGTCCGTTCGCGGGGCGCACCGCAGCCGTTGTCGGGGCATCCTCCGGTATCGGCAACGGCGTGGCGCGACGCCTGATCGAGGGCGGCGCGTCGGTCCTGGTCGTGGCACGGCGGGGGGAACTGCTCCAGGAGCTGGTCGAGCAGGCCGGTGGGGGCGTGGCCTTGGCGTGCGACCTCCTCGAAGGCGACGCGGGAATGCAGATCGCGGAGCAAGTCCGTCGTCTCTCCGAGCGAGTCGATGTGGTGTTCGTTTCGGCGGGTTCAGCGCCGCTCCAGCCCCTGCGGACCACGACTGTCGATGACTGGCGCCACACGTTGGAGACGAACCTGGTCGGCGTCAACCGTCTCATCGCGGGGCTCCTGCCGATGCTGGCGCCTGATTCGATTGTGTTCGTGGTCTCTTCCGAGACAGCGGTGTTGCCGCGCAGCCACCTCGGTGCGTATGGAGCCAGCAAGGCGGCTCTCGAGCATTCCGTGCGGCAATGGCGGGAGGAACATCCCTGGTTGCGGATCACTGCCATCTCGCTGGGTGCGACCATGCCCACCGATTTCGCGCGCGACTTCGAGCCGGGAGTGACGATGGAGGCATTGACGGCCTGGTCGGCCAGCGGTCGGAACCAGGAGGCGTTCATGGCGACCGAAGAGGTGTGCGACGTCCTTGTGGGTGCCATGGGGACCATGCTGCGCTCCCCGAGCGTCGGGCTCGAACGGTTGGAGATGCGGTCGCCGTCGCCCGTGGCCGCTGACCTCGCCTTCACCAAGCGCATCGAGGAGCTGTCCTGAGAGTGCTCGCTCTGGCCCCCTCACATAGGGCGGGTCACTGGTACGGTCCAGCAGCGTGAGCACGCTCGACCTGGCCTGGGATCCGTTCGATGCGGTTCTTGACAGCGATCCCCATCCGACCTGGAAGCGGCTGCGCAACGAGGCGCCGCTCTATCGAAATGAGGAGTTCGACTTCTGGGCGCTGAGCCGGTTCGACGATGTGGAGCGAGCGCACAAGGATCCGAAGACCTTCAGTTCTGCGCATGGCACCGTCCTCGAGATGATGACCCCGGAGGCCGGACAGAACGGCATGATGATCTTCCTCGACCCGCCGGACCACACAGTGCTCCGCCGACTGGTCTCCCGTTCGTTCACCCCGCGTCGCATCGCCGGCCTCGACGTGCGCATCCGTGAGATCTGCGCGGAACTCCTTGATCCCCATGTGCAGGGGCCGGGATTCGACTACGTCCAAGACTTTGGCGCGCAGCTGCCCTCGCGAGTGATCTCCGCCCTTGTCGGCGTGCCAGCGAGCGACCAAGAGCCCACCCGCAAGCTGGTGGATGGAATATTTCACATTGAACCCGGCGTGGGGATGGTCAACGACACGAGCGTGACGGCGGGTCTCGAGCTGGTCGGTTATCTGGCAGACCTCGTGGCTGAACGCACAACCGCTCCGCAAGACGACTTGATCACTGCACTCGTTCAGGCCGAGATCTCCGAGGAAGACGGCACCGTGCGTCATCTGACCGCCGGAGAATGCACCGCGTTCGCAATGCTTCTCTACAGCGCCGGCACCGAGACGGTGGCAAAGTTGCTCGGAAACGCGGGGGTAATTCTGGCGACCGAGCCAGAACAACGAGCCGAGCTCGTTGCCGACGCCGCCATGATCCCGAATGCGATCGAGGAGTTGTTGCGTTTCGAACCTCCGTCACCGGTGCAGGGGCGCTGGACGACCGAGGCGGTCGAGCTCTACGGCACGACCGTCCCCCGCGATGCGAAGGTGCTCCTCCTGACGGGGAGCGCCGGACGCGACGAGCATGTGTTCCCCGACCCGGACACCTTCGACATCCATCGGTCGATGTCCAGTCATCTCACCTTCGGCTATGGCGTGCACTTCTGCATCGGTGCCGCCCTGGCCAGGCTCGAGGGCCGGATCGCAGTCGAGGAGACCCTGCGGCGCTTTCCGGAGTGGGGAGTCGACCAGACGGGGCTCGAACGAGTGAACACCAGCACCGTCCGCGGCTATCGCCGGGTGCCTGTGGTGCTCTGAGATCGGGGTCAACCGGGCCCCTCGCCCGGCCCGGTCGGGCCCTCCGGAGTCCATTGCGCCACCGAGTCGAATGAGTTATCGTAAGCGCTTCGAGAACCCTTTTTAGGGGTTCGGTCTGTTCGAGCAGCGGGCACCGTTGCGCCGGCTGAGTCGGCCCAACGGTGATCGGCTCCGAGGAGGTGTGCGCGATGACGGTGGGGAAGAACGAGACCTTCACGGGTTTCCCCATGCCGCGCGACGAGGCAGCGCTGGCCGATCGGTCCCGTCGGCCCATCGTCAGGACGCAGACCACTGAGCCGAGGTTCCCGTTTCCGGTGCCCAACGGGTGGTTCGTGGTCGAGGAGTCCCGCGAGCTCCTTCCCGGCGAGACGAAGACGCTCCGAGTCTTCGGCACCGATGCTGTGCTCTACAGGGGAGACGATGGCCGGCCCCACATGGTGGAGGCCTACTGCGCCCATCTCGGTGCCCACCTGGGTGTCGGTGGCAAGGTCGAGGGCGGCTGCCTCCGCTGTCCTTTCCACGGCTGGCTCTACGACGGCGCCGACGGTCGCTGCGTGGAGATCCCTTACGGGAACACGGATCGTGTCCCGAGCCAGGCCCGCGTCCGCTCCTTTCCCTGCCTCGAGCGCAACCACATGATCTGGGCGTGGCACCACGGCAAGCAGGAAGAGCCGTTCTACGACGTACCGTTCATCGAAGAGCTCGCAGATCCCAACTGGCTGCCGTATGAGCTGGTGGAATTCGATGTGGCCACCTGCTGTCAAGAAATGGCGGAGAACAACGTCGATTTCGCGCACTTCAAGTATGTGCACGGTACGGATTCCATCCCCGATGATGACTTTGTCGTTGACGGCTACTACAAGCGCACCACGGGATTCGACGGCACCTTCGTGCGGGAGGGATTCGGACTCGGACTCGGTGTGCTTCGTATTGCTGACTACATGACGTTCTTGTCCTCGACGACACCGATCGACACGGAGAACGTCACGGTGAGGTGGATCTTCACGGCACCCAGTGCCAGCGGGCCGGGCGCAGCAAAGGATGCAGCACAGGCATTCGCCGGTGGCGTGAGCCAGGACCTCCCGATCTGGGAGAACAAGCGCTACGTGGATCGACCCATCATCGCGAAGAGCGAACGAAAGCTGCTCGAGCAGCGGGAATGGGCCCAGCAGTTCTATTCGTGACGACCCCACGGCGAAGCGACGTCGGTTCCTTCGTAGGTACACACTCAAAACGGGGGACCTTCCACAGAGGACTTCCACGACTGCAGAGGAGAGTGCAATGAGCCAGAACCGATGGGTGAAGGATCTCTCGGCTTCGGGGGGCCACGGCGACTTCCACCCGGTCCTCCCGTCGCTGGAGGTCGTCTATCTGACGAACCCGGATTCGATTGCCGCGTTGCTCCCGCCGCCCTTGAGCGCGCCCCCGGCTCCCCGGGTCCATGTTCGCTGCACCGACATCCATCTCGAGTTCGGCGAGCATGTCCACAAGGAGAAGGTCGGGTACTTCGCAGTCGATGCGGAGTACAACGGGGAGCTGGGTGAGTATCCGCTCCTGATGCCGATCGACCTGGAGTCGGCCATCTCCATCAGCCGGGAGCGCTTCGGTGAGCCGAAGAAGCTTGCCCAGATCGAGATGGGCCGCGACGGCGACCACGTCTTTGCAAGTGTGACGCGCAACGGTGTCACCTTCATTGAAATCGTCGGTGACGTGGCTGAGGAACTTCCCGTTCCTGAGCCCTACTCGGCTCGTCAGTGGTGGTTCAAGTTTCTCCCCTCGGTCACGGGCAGCGGTTTCGATGGTGATCCGTTGCTCGTCCGCGTGGACCAGGTCCGCACTCCCCAGTCGATGGAGCGAGTCGACGGCAAGCTGGAGTTGCGCGAGCTGGCCACCGACCCGGTCGTGGACCTCCCGATCCTGGAAACGGAGTCGATCGTCTGGACCGTGCGGACCGCCACGACGGATCCCAAAGTCATCGGGCCCGTCGACGCGGCCGCCTTCGAGCCTTACGCCTACAGCCGTTACGACCTGGCGCGCTGACCGAAGAACGGATATGTCATCGGTTTCAACAAGGGAGGGCGGAGTGCCCAACTACCTCGTGATCTCCGCGGACGGGCACGCTGGTCCGCCGGCCGACATCTATCGCGACTATCTGGATCCTGGGTTCCGGGATCGCTTCGACGAGTACCAGCTCGAGATGGCGGCGGTGCGGGAAGCGATGGGTCGGGATGACGCCAACGAAGAGTTTCGTGCGCAATGGGAAGAGGAGACGGACGGAGACGGTGGGTTGACGGCGGCCTTCGACTCCACCGCCCGCAATGAGATCCTCGATCGAGAGGGCGTCGTTGCCGAAGTCCTCTTTCCGGATGCAGACGTCCTTGGAACGGGTCGGGTGGCGGCGTCTCCTTTCGGAACGGGACTCGCGGGTGCGGCCGGCGATCCGCGTGAGGTCATCGAAGGAAGTCGCGCGCACAACAGATGGCTGAGCGACTTCGTGAGCCAGGAGCCCGATCGGCGCATCGGGATCGGAGTGATCCCGGCGATCATTCCCGACATGGACACGGTGCTGCAGCTGGTTCGAGAAGCCAAGGAGCTCGGGCACAAGGGGATCCTCATCCCCACCCGTTGGTTCGACCGCCCGGCCTATCACGACCCTTGGTACGAGCCACTTTGGGCACTCACCGAAGAGCTGGGGTTGGTCCTTCACACCCACTCCGGCGCGGGCCCGACGGACATCGGACTCGGACCTGGCATGCTCCCCATCTATGCATCCGAGGCGGGCTGGTGGGCGGCGCGGCCTCTCGCCGTCCTGATCTGGGGCGGCGTCTTCGAGCGCCACCCCGAACTGAAGTACTCCATGGCCGAGAACGCGGCGTGGTGGGTGCCCGACCAGATCCGCAAGATGGACGAGAAGTGGATCGGTGGTCACAACACGCGCAAGTTCGGGAACGCGTTCCGTGAGGGTCTCTCCATGAAGCCGAGTGACTACCTCAACCGGAACTGCTTCTTTGCGGCATCCACGCCCGGGGAAGACGACATCGAGCGGCGATATCTGATCGGTATTGGCAACCTCATGTGGGGGAATGACCTCCCGCATCCGGAGGGCACATTCCCCTACACGCGCTATTGGATCCGGGAGCGCTTCAAGTCCGTCCCGGAAGCGGAGACGCGTGACATCCTCGGTCTCACCGCGGCCCGGGTCTACGGGTGCGACGTGACGTCTCTCGACGAGGTGGCGGGACGGATTGGCCCAACCGTTGAGGATGTACACGGGAACACGACTCTGCCGCGTGTGCCCGTCGATGCCTAGCGGCGCCAGGTGGACGTCGCCACTCTCGCCGTTCGTCCCGTTTCGGTATCGTCCTGTTCGATGAATGCGCCGTTGACACTGCCCGACCTCAGCCGGCTGACCTACAAGACAGGCGACGGCATCGCCACAGTGACCCTGAATCGTCCGGACGTGCACAATGCGTTCGATGTGAGGATGCAGGATGAGCTTGCCGCTCTGTGGCAGTGGATCCGCCATGACGACAGCATCAGGGCGGTGGTCCTCACCGGCGCCGGCGAGAAGGCCTTCTGTACGGGAATCGATCGGAGCGACATACCGGTCGACACCGACTACGACCCCTTTACCTACGACGATCCCGGGAAAAAGATCGGGCCGAAGAGCCAGGGACTCTGGAAGCCCGTAATTGCCGCCGTCAACGGCATGGCCTGCGCCGGCGCGTTCTACCTGCTCGGTGAGAGCGACATCATCATCGCTGCGGAGCACGCGACCTTCTTCGACCCGCACGTCACCTACGGAATGACGGCTGCATTCGAGTCAGTTCTGCTGACCAATCGCATGGCCTTCGGAGATCTTGTCCGGATGAGCCTTGTCGGCGCTCTCGAACGTGTGTCGGCGCGCGACGGCCCGGGAGGCGGGTCTGGTCTGCGAGGTCGTCGAGCGCGAGGACCTTCTCTCGACGAGCCATGATCTCGCTGCCCGCATCGCCAGCGCGCCTCCGGTCGCGGTGCAGTCGACATTGCGCACGCTCTGGGCGTCACGCGGCTTGTCGCCAGAGCAGGCCCTGCCCCTGGGCAACGTCTTCCTCCAACTGGGCACGACGGCGAAGGGGCTTCAGCAGGGGCAGGAGACCTTCACCCAGCGGCAGACGGGAGGCGCCGGCTACACGGTTCGCTAGGCGCCGTTCGGTTCCCCCGTAGTGGCGACGTAGAACTGCTGGGCCCAGCGACGGAATTCAGTGATGGGCTTCTCGCTCGGAGCGAGGGCGGGGGAGGGCTGATAACGCTTGTGCTCCCAGATCGGGATGTCCTGATCGAGCTGCCGGGCGACTTCGGCGCCGAAGGCCGTGCCGATTTTGGCCGCCATCTCTTCGCCCTCCTCGTGGTACATGGTGAAACGCATTTCGACCTCGTCGGCCGCCAGCGGGGTCGTGGCGGAGACCAGCGTCACCGTCCCCATGAGGGTGAAATGCACCACACCGAGACCGGGGCCGTAGCTGTTCGACTCGATGTGTCCTTCGAATTCTCCCCGTGCGCTCTGGAAGGACTGCGTGCTGCGGACCCGCCGGTAGGGCCCGTCGATGAAGAGTTCGCCGACGTCGGCGACCCGGCCGGCGCCGTGCACCGAGCGGAAGTGGGCCATGTCCACGGAATTCTCCGCAATCTCTTGCCATGCCGTTCCGATGCGCCGGTCGATGCGGAGGCATTCCACCGGGTGATCCGGGAGCGAGTCAGGAACCTCCCAGAGTGGTGCGACCGTCGGATCAGGGTGGTACCACGCCAGGAGGTGTCCGTTGCGGCTGGCCGTCTCGTAGACCCTGAGCCTGGCCTTTCGGTTCGTCCGGTCCGAGTAGGGAATACCGGTATTGACGCCAGCGTGGTCGAACGACCATTCGTGAAAGGGGCACACCAAGCATCCCTCCTCCACCCGGCCGCCGTACCCGAGGTGCGCCCCGAGATGCGGGCAGTAGGCGTCCGCAACGCGTGGACCGTCGTGGTCACGCCACAGCACGAGATCTCTGCCGAAGGCGCTGATCGGCGCGACAGGTTCCCCCGGGAGCTCGTCGAGTCGTCCCAGGGAGAACCAGCCGTAGGGAACCGGGAATGGGAATCGCGTCTGCGGGGTCATCGGCCCTCCTCGGGGTCTTGTATACAATATGCCCGGTGTCGGGACGCCTGGTTCTCGGCGGGCGTCCGCGAGCGTCGGGCGGACGTGACAGGCTCCTTGACAGGGGTTACCCTTCGACCTCGGTATAAAATATAAGGCTCCCGGCGTGAGGGTCCGGCGGGCCGGGGGAGCAGAGGGCAGCCGTCGCTTCGATGCACGACTTCATCATCTTCACCATCGGGGGATTGGCGACAGCCAGCATCTACGCC
This sequence comes from uncultured Acidimicrobiaceae bacterium, assembly GCA_963843365.1. Classification (GTDB taxonomy): domain Bacteria; phylum Actinomycetota; class Acidimicrobiia; order Acidimicrobiales; family RAAP-2; genus Bog-473. The sequence goes on from CAWJKG010000003.1 coordinate 536,756, forward strand.
ATCACGGCGAGCGGACTGACCCTCACGTACGCCACGACGGGCATCTTCAATTGGTCGCACGGAGCCATCGGCATGTTGGCGGCTTTCGCCTACTGGCAGATGCATATCGGATGGGGCTGGAACACCCTCCTGTCCATGGCTGTGTGCCTGTTCGTCTTGGCTCCGCTCTTGGGGATCGTTCTCGAGGTCGCTGTCATGCGCCGCCTCGAGGGGACCTCCGAGGCGGCAAAACTCGTCGTCACCTTGGCCCTCGCCCTGGGTATGGTGGGCGCCGCCCAGTGGATCTGGAATCCCCAAACCTTCCGGATCCTGCCGCCCCTCTACGCCGGGGACACGCTGGTCCTGGGCCCGATCCGTATCTCCTACAACGATCTGATCGTGCTGATCGTGGCTCTCGCCGTGGCCATCGGGCTGCGGCTCCTGCTCTACCGGACGCGGCTCGGCGTCACCATGCGGGCATCGGTGGATGATCGCAGGCTCACGGTCCTCAATGGTGCGAGCAGTGTTCGCAGCGCCCGATCGGCATGGATCGTCGGCTGTATGTTGGCGGCGCTGGCGGGCATCCTCGTTGCTCCCACCGTCACCCTCTCGGCCAGCGCCCTGACCCTCCTGATCGTCGATGCCTATGCGGCTTCGGTCATCGGCAGGCTTCGGAGCATCCCGATGACGTTTCTCGGAGCCATCATTCTGGGACTGGCCGTCAGTTACTCGATCGCCTATATCCCCTCGAATCCCTACGTACAGGGCTTTGAGGGCGCCGTGCCCGCCATCATTCTGTTCGTTGCTCTCCTCCTGCTGCCCCAGTCGCGCCTTCGGGGCCACCACCTCCTGCGCAGTCGCGAACTTGCGTTCGTGCCGACGTGGAAGGGGACTGGCTGGCTGGCCGTCGGGGTGATCGGCGGCTCTCTCATGCTCGCCACCGTGGTGTCGGGTGCCGATCTCTTCAGCCTGAACCGCGTGTGGGGCTTCGCCATCATCGGACTGTCGCTCGTGCCGGTTGTCGGGCTACGCCGGTCGGCTCTCGCTCTGTCAGATGACGTTCGCCGGTATTGGCGCAGTTGTCATGGGCCACCTCGGTGCGGGCGGGAATCCCCTGGCGCTCCTTGCGGCAGCGGGCATCTGCGCCGCGGTCGGAGTGCTCGTCGCCCTGCCCTCGTTGCGGCTCTCCGGAATCTACTTTGCGTTGGCGACGGCAGCCTTCGCCACCGCGATGGACGCGTGGGTGTTTCCCTTGCCCGCGTTCAATCTGTTCGGGCTTCAGTTCGCTCCCTTCGGGACCGGATCCCTCACGTTCGGTCAGCTGCGTGTGGGGGGGCTGGCCGTGGAGAGCAAGCAGGCGCAATTCGTCCTTGGAGCGGTCATCTTCATGCTTCTCGTCGGCCTCGTCGTGCTGATCCGTCGTTCGGAGTTCGGGAGCCAGCTCTTCGCGTTCAAGGACAGCCCGGTGGCCTCGGCGAGTCTGGGCATGAACACGCGGTTCCTGCCCGATCGCCGTCTTCGCTCTTTCGGCGGCCATCGCCGGGCTCGGTGGAGCGATCTACGGCAGGCGCTCGGCAGCGCGGCGCCGGACATCTTCGAGTTCTTCAGTGGGTTGTCGGTGCTTTGACCATGGTGATCGTTGGTATCGGTTCGGTCGGCGGGGTGCCGGGACGGGTCTCTTCCTGGGCGGTCCCACGCTGACCAATTTCTTTCCGTCGCTGGTCCAACTGCAGAGCGTGGTCATCGGCGGTTCGGCCATCGGTGTCGGGACGTCACCCAACGGCACGATCCCCTCGGGGCTACGTCCTGTCTTTGCGTCCGTGGCGCGCCGTCGCACCCTGCTCGTGGCCATCGTGGTGCAGTCGTGGCGATTTGGGCGCTGGCCGCCGGCCACGTGATCGGGAACTGGACGATGTTCTGGCTGCTTCTGCCGTCCTCGTCGTCGGTCCTGCGATCCCGTATCGCGATCGACTATCGACGCGGCGATGCTGCCCCGGCGTTCGGGTTGCCGGCGCCGGTGTCGAGAGCGGTCCGAGGCTCCGCGTCCGGCCCGATCCAGAGGGCTCCGCCGAAGCGACTGCGCCGTCGCACTTGGACTGTGTCCTGATGTCACTCCAGGTAACCGACGTCAGCGTCCGGTTCGGAGGCCTCGCGGCCTTGAACGACGTGACGCTCGACGTGCCGCAGGCGTCCATCACAGGACTGATCGGACCGAACGGAGCCGGAAAGACCACGCTCTTCGACGTGATCACGGGAATGAGGAAGCCGAACAGTGGCACCGTACTTTCAACGGGCAGGACTTCCGGGGTGTCGCCGTACAGGCGATCGCACCTGGGTATGGGTCGCACCTTTCAGCGGCTGGAGCTGTTCGGCACACTGACAGTGCGGGAGAACGTGCGTGTGGCCGCATCTGTCGGGCGTCGTCGCGTGTGGTCGATGCGGGGACGCGAGGAAGTGCAGGAGGTCACAGAAGAGCTTCTGCAGAAGTGGGGCTCCGAGGACATCGCCGACTCTGCGGGCCGACACGTTGCCTACCGGGACCGGGCGGCTGGTCGAATTGGCGCAGAGCGTTGGCGATCCGGCCCAGATCGGTGCTCCTCCTGACGAGCCCGCTTCGGGCCAGAGCCCCGAGGAGACGGCGCGGTTCGCCACCATCCTGCGATCGCTGGCGGCCAGAAGGGTCTGGCCATCCTGCTGGTGGAGCACGACATGGAGCTGGTGATGAACCGTTGCGACGCGGTCTACTGTGCTGGTGCAAGGCGAGGTGCTTCGGACCGGGACGCCCGAGGAGATCCAGCGCGATCCCGAAGTGACGGCGGCGTATCTCGGGGGCACCGTGGAGGCGGAGTGGTGCCTGAGCTGTCAGGCTCCGGCCCGCTCTTGCAGGCGACGGATGTCCACGCCTGCTACGAGAGCGTCGAGGTCATCCACGGCGTCGACCTCCGGGTCGGAGCCGGCTCCGTCACGGCGATTCTCGGCCCCAACGGCGCCGGGAAATCCACCCTCCTTTCGGTCCTGGCCGGGCTTCCATGAGTCGTCGGCGGGGAAGGTCCAGTTCGACGGCGAGCTCGTCACGGTCGCCAAGGCGGATCGGCTGGTACGCCGAGGCTCTGTGTTCATTCCCGAAGGGAAGGGGGTCTTTCCCAACCTGACGGTGCAAGAGAATCTCTGGATCATGACCCACTGCGGGAGCGACCGCGGAAACAGATCGAGGAGCCGCGCGTTCGAGCACTTTCCTCAGCTCTCCTCTCGGCGCCGGCAGGCAGGCGGGGACCATGTCCGGCGGTGAGCAGCAGATGCTGGCCATGGCGCGAGCCGTGGCGACAGCAGCCCCGGTTGCTGCTGCTGGACGAGCTGTCCATGGGGCTGGCGCCGATCGATTGTGGACGTCGCTCTACGGGGTGGTGCCGAGACTGGCGAAGGAGGGTGTGACCATCGTCGTCGTCGAGCAGTTCGCCGAGTTCGCACTCGACGTGGCCGAGCATGCGATGGTGATGGCAGGGGGCAGGATGGTCCACTCCGGACCTGCGTCCGAGGTCGGCGCAGCGCCTCCACGAGCTCTATCTCGGTGCGCGTGCCGGTGCGGGTGAAGCTCCTGGCAACGAGGGCGCGGGCTAGACCGCCTGGCTGACGGACTGGCGCTCGTGGAACAGGTCCACGACGAGCCCGGCCTGGGTCCCGAGCATCTGTCGAATACTCGCGTCGCCGCGCGGTCGCCGTCGCCTCGGCGATGGCGCGGACGATCGCCTTCAATCCCTTGCGCTCCGGCTCGACCGCCTTGGGAACGAGACGAAGAAGGGTCCGGGAACGAGGCGCCGACATGGCACGCAGCACGACCGTGATGCGAGGGGAGTGTGCCGCCTCCACGACCGTGAGTGGAATGCGAACGCAAGCTCGCCGATCCGCAGCAGATCGTCCGTCGTGTTGACGAGCTGACCAGCTCGGTCAGGTCGCGCGATCAGCTCTGGGTTGGCGCGCTTCGCGGCGCGGCGGGCCGCCAGTCCGTAGACGAGACCGAAAAGCTCGTAGTGATCGCGGATGACCTGCTCGTCGAAGCGATTCACGAAGGTGCCGCGGTGCAGTTTCGTCGTCACCCAGCCTTCACGTTCGAGGGCGATGATCGCCTCTCGAATGGGGATCCTGCTCACGCCGACGGCCTTGGCCACCTCGTCCTGCGGCAAGCCGCATTCCTTCTTGCAGTTGACCGTCGAAGATCAGTTGCCGGATGTAGGCAGCCGCCTGTTCGCCGCTGCCCTTGCGCACGACCGCGCGCGGGTGACGCCGGGATGATGACGGGCTCCTGCTCCTTGCCCGAACCATCCTTCCGGTTCTCGGCCGCCGTCATGGATACATCATATTCTCTACAATCCCGGGCTCCGGCGCTTTCGCGGCGAGCGCGGTGACGAGCCCCCACCGATTTTCAGTCGTGTATATCGTATATAATCTGCCGAGGAACGGGGTGACGGGTGGTCGCAACGGTGGAATCACGCAATCGGACGAGGATCCGCACGCGGCGAAGTGCCCAGCGTCGTCGACATGCCGCTCGATCGTGGATCTGGACGCGCACGTGGTCGAACCGCCGGATGTCTGGTCCAGCCGGCTGCCCGCTCGCTACCGGGAGGTCGGGCCACACATCGAGCTCCTTCCGGCGGGGGTGCCCAAGCTCGTGGGGAGCAGCTAGTCGAGGAGCCCCGGCACCGACGGCCCTGAGGTCGCCTGGTGGTGCTACGAGGATCACCGGGCGTCGCTGAAGCGCACCATCGCCGCGGCGGGTTTCCCCGGGAGGAGATCCAGCTGCGCGGCGTCCGCTACGACGAAATGCGGCCCGGGTGCTTCCGCGTCAGGGAACGGCTCGAGGACATGGACATCAACGGCGTGCAGGCGCAGCTCTGCTTTCCGAACTATCCGCGGTTCTGCGGCCAGCAGTTCCTCTGGGGCAAGGATCGGGAGCTGGCCCACCTGTGCGTCGAGGCCTACAACGACTGGATGGTCGAGGAATGGTGTGGGGAGAGCGGTGGGCGGCTGATTCCGCTCTGCCTCGTTCCGCTGTGGGATGCCGACCTGGCTGCAGCCGAGGTCCGGCGCAACGCCGCCCGCGGCGTGCGGGCGGTCGCCTTCTCGCGAGCTGCCCACCTACCTCGACCTGCCGAGCCTGTACTCGCGGTACCTGGGATCCCTTCCTGGCGGCATGCGAGGAGACGGGGACGGTCGTGTGCATGCACATCGGTTCGGGCACGAAGACGCCGCAGGCCTCGCCCGACGCGCCCGATGCCGTGGCCGCCACCATCCTCTTCGGCAACAGCGCGGCCAGCCTGGTCGACCTGCTCTATTCGGGGACGCTGCACCGCTTCCCGGATCTGAAACTGCTGTATGCCGAGGCGCAGATCGGATGGATCCCCTACGTCCTCGAGCGGGCCGACGACGTCTGGGAGACGCACCGGGGCTGGAGCAACTCGCAGCTGACTGCCCGGAGCCCCCTCCGAGCTACTACCGAGCGGGGCAACGTCGCCAGTTGCTTCTTCAAGGATCCGATCGGCGTGGCGATGCTCGACGCGGTCGGGCTGTCGACAACGTGGTGTTCGAGACCGACTACCCCCACTCTGACAGCACATGGCCGGATTCGCGCCGGGCCGCGAGCGAGCAGTTCGGTCACCTCGACCCCGACTCCGTACGAGAAGATCGCACGGGGGAACGCGATCCGACTGCTGGGGCTCGACCTGCCGGACGTCCGAGCGCCGCAGTCGAGTTACGAGGAAGCGCAGGCCCGGTGTGGCGACCCGGAAGACGTCGGTCGCCAACGCCTTCCCGAGCTTGGTGGCATCCCAGCGCTGCTGGTTCGACGAGACCTCCGCTGCCTCACGCCAGCCCTGCATCCAGATCACCCGATCGTGGATGGAGCGGAAGACCTGGCCGTTGACCATCTGGGACTCGTCACTGGCGAGCCAGGCCACGAGCGGCGAGCTGTTGGCCGGATCCATCGGTTGCCACTCGTCGTCGGGGACCTCGTCGGGCTCCACGACCGGAGGTGCCGACGGCATGGTGCCCGTCAGTCGGGTTGCGCCCGCCGGCCCCACGACGTTCGCCGTGACGCCATAGGCGTTGAGTTCCTGGGCCAGGGTCAAGGTCATGCCCGACGATGCCGGCTTTGGCCGCTGCGTACGCCGTCTGCCCGAAGTTTCCCGTGAGGCCGGCGCCGGACGTGGTGTTGATGATCCGCCCGACGACTTTGTCGCCGGACTTGGCCCGGTTGCGCCAATGCACGGCCGCATGGTGTGAACAGGACCACGTGCCTCTGAGGTGTACTCGCACCACCGCGTCGAAGTCGGCCGGGTCCAGGTTCCAGACCGCGCCGTCACGGACGATGCCCGCGTTGTTCACCAGAATGTCGAGCTGACCCCATTCCGCCACGGCCCGCCCGATGAGCTGCGCCGCCTGTTCATGGTCCGCCACGTCCCCGTAGTCGGCCACCGCGACGCCACCACGATCCGCGATCAGGCTGACCGTCTGTTCGGCGTCTTTCCCCGCGCCCTCGCCGTGCACGGACGAGCCCAGGTCGTTGACCACGACCCGTGCGCCCTGGCGAGCGAGCTCCAGCGCATGTGCCCGGCCGATGCCGTGGCCGGCCCCGGTCACGATCGCGGTCTTTCCGTCCAACAGTCCCACTCGGGCCTCCTCCTTGATTGGATAAGAGATACATCTTTGCCGCTGAGAGGCGGCGGGCGCCCGACACCCCTTCGTTGCCGTAAGACCCGACGAACGGCCGAACGACCAGCCGTCCGTGCACCCGTCTACGGAACGGTGAGGCCGCCGTCCATGACGAGCACCTGACCGGTCATGAACGAGGAGGCGTCGCTGGCCAGGAACAGAAAGCCCGGCACCAACTCCTCGGGGTCCGCCATGCGCTCCATGAGCTGTGCCCGGACCGACGAAGCCTGGCGTTCCTCCGGGAGCGCCCACATCATCTGGGTGGCGACGGCACCCGGTGCCACGGCGTTGACGCGGATCTCGTCTCGAGCGAACTCGGCGGCCATTGATCGAGTCAATGACAGCAGGGCCGACTTGGCCGACACGTAGAGGCTGACTCCGGTGCCGTGCGTGAAGACCCCGGCCGTAATCACGTTGATGACGGATGCTCGGCCGCTCGCCCGCAGATGGGGCAGGGCCTTCTGCACAAGGAAGAGCGGCCCACGCACGTTCGCTTCGTACGATTTGGAGAACGCCTCTTCGGTCATGTGACCGAGGGGCTGTGCCAGAGGGTTGGCGGCGTTGTTCACGACGATGTCGATGCCGCCGAAGGCCTCGACTGTCCGCTCGACCAGGGCTGTCAGCTCGTCGAGATGCCCGACGTGTGTGGGCACGGCCAGCGCCGATCCACCGTCAGCACGGATGGACGCCGCTGTCGTCTCGCAGGCATCCGCCTTGCGGCTGGCGACCACGACGTGCGCACCGACTGAGGCGAACCCGGCCGCGACCGCCTGCCCGATGCCACGGCTGCCTCCGGTCACGATGGCGATGCGGCCTTGCAGGTCGAATGCCTCGAGCGGGGACCGGCTCACGTCGGCAGCCGTGTGCGGTCGTGCCGCGAGGCCGCCGAGGCCATCATGCCGTGGCCCGCGCCGACAGCGCACCCATGTCGATGCCACTCTGCGTCCGCTCGAAGCGTCCCTTGTCGAACGAACGGATGGAGACGTCGTGCCCGGCCGCTTCCGCCCGCAATGCACCGACGGTCGACTCCTCCTTCGTGCGGTGTGCGAAGGGATCGAATGAATACCAGCGACAGGCGTTCTCGTAGCTGATCCGCGCCAACTCGTGATCGGGCACGCTCGCGGCGACCCGGGCCAGTTCCTCCGGAGCCTCGGGCCAGGACGAGTCCGAGTGCGGGTAGTCGCACTCCCAGGCAATGTTGTCGATCCCGATCTGTGCGCGCAGCGCAATGCCGACGGGATCGGCGATGAAGCAGGTCAGGAAGTGCTCACGGAACACGTCGCTCGGCATGCGGTCGCCGAAGTCCTGCCCGGTCCACAGATGGTGCATGTCGTAGGTGCGATCGAGCCGATCGATGAAGTAGGGGATCCACCCGGTGCCTCCCTCGGACAGTGCGAACCGGATGTCGGGGAACTCCTTGAGCACGCGCGACCACAGCAGGTCGGCGGCCGCCTGGCAGATGTTCATCGGTTGGAGCGTGATCATGACGTCGACCGGCGCGTCCGGAGCGGTGACGGCGAGCTGGCCCGACGAGCCGAGGTGAATGGACACCACCACGCCCTCTTCGACAACCGCCCGCCACAGTGGATCCCAGTGATCACTGTGGAAGCTCGGGTATCCGAGCGTCGCCGGGTTCTCGGTGAACGTGATGGAGTGGCAGCCCTTGCCCGCAACCCGGCGTACCTCTGCGGCCGCCAGCTCGGGGTCCCACAGTACGGGGAGGGCCATCGGGATGAAGCGGCCCGGATACGCACCACACCACTCCTCAATGTGCCAGTCGTTGTACGCCTGCACGACGGCCAAGGCCAGACCCTTGTCCTCGCAGGCGGCGAAGAGCCGTCCGCTGAACCCGGGAAAGGACGGGAAGTTCATCGACCCGAGGACGCCGCCGGCATTCATGTCCTTGATCCGCTCGTGCACGTCGTAGCAGCCAGGCCGCATCTCGTCGAAGGCAGTGGGCTCGACGCCGTACTCCTCCTTGGGTCGGCCGGCCACGGCGTTCAGCCCGACATTCGGGATCACCGCACCGTTGAAGACCCAGACGTCTGCGCCATCGGGCGTGCGCTCGACCCGGGGTGCGGCGTCTGCGTACTTCGCAGGGACGCGGCCGTCGAACATCTCAGGTGGTTCGACCAAGTGGTCGTCGACGCTGACGAGGATGAGGTCTTGCGCGTTCATGGTCGATGTCCTCCTCGGTTTCCGTACCGTCGGCCTGCAGAAGAATAGGACTCCTCCATCTGCGGGCGGGTCGGCCTTTCGCTCAACGGCGCTCGTAGGTGATCCCGGCGGCCTCTGCATCCCAGGTCGCCGCCGTCACACCCTCCTCGCGCAGCTCGCGCTTGAGGACGCGACCCACTGGGCTCCGGGGCAGGATGTCACGGAATTCGATGTAGCGCGGCAGCGCGAAGTAAGGCAGCTGGTCGATGCACCAACGGAAGAGCGCTTCCTCGGTGAGGGTGCTGCCGTCCTTACAGGTGGCGGTGATCTTCAGGTCGTCCTCGGTCAACGGACTCGGCACCGCATGGACCGCCACGTCGGCCAGGTCCCCCTGCCCCATGAGGATACGTTCCACCTCGAAGCTGGCGATGTTCTCGCCGCGCCGGCGTAGATAGTCGGCCTTGCGGTCGACGAAGTAGAGAAAGCGGTCCTCGTCGATGCGACCGATGTCCCCGGTGTGGTACCAGAGGTTGCGGCGTCGTGCGCACCGTCTCGTCAGGGCGGCCCCAGTAGCCCTCGAACATGACCTGGGGTCGCTTCGGCCGGAGCACGATCTCGCCCTCCGTACCGGCCGGCAGTTCCCGATCGCCGTCGTCGAAGATGCGCACGTCGAAGTACTCGTCGTTGACGACGCCGGCGGCGTTGGGCCGGTTCTCCACGCCGGGGGGCTGCCAGGAGACGAGGCTGGCTTCGGTCACGCCGTAGGCACCGCTGAACGTCGAGATCCCGAAGCGCGAGCGGATCACCTGGTCGACCTCGACCGGCAGTGGCGCCGCGCCGAGAAGACGCAAGGACGAGTTCGCCTCTGGCCGGCCGGATTTGGGCATCTCGGGCCGATCGATGTCGTGCGCCAGCAGGTACGCCATGGTTCCCAGCGTGGAGGTGATGGTCGTCCCCACCCGATTCATTTCCGGCCAGAACTGGGAGACCGAGAAGCGCCGGTAGATGGCACCGCGCCCCCCGAAGAGCAGGGTGCCCACCACGACCGTGGTCAAGGCGTTGAAGTGGTACAGCGGGAGGGGAGTCCACACGACGTCGTCAGAGGTCCGGCGCCAGCAGATGCCGATCTGACGGGCCAGCGCCCCGTGGTAGTTGTGGCTCAGCATGCACCCCTTCGAGAGGCCCGTTGTCCCGCCGGTGTAGATGAAGGTGCCGAGGTCGGCCGGGGCCACCTGCATGGCAGGTGCGGACAGGTTGGCTGCCATGAGCGTCGTCCAGCGGTGGACGGCGACCGGGCCGATCGCCTCCGAGTCGAGGACCTTGGCCACGTCCTCGCCAAGGGGCCGTGCTTCCTCGTCCGCATCGTCCACCACGATCACGTGCTCGAGGCCCGGCACATGGCGTGCGATCGCAACCACTCGCTCGAGGAGGCTGGCCGCGACGACGAGCACGCGTGAACCTGAGTCGACCAACTGGTGCGACAGGTATTCGCCCTTGTACGCGGTGTTGACGGGCACGGAGATGCGCCCCGCAGCAGACGGTGCCCGACCAGGCCAGCAACGCGGCCGACGAGTTCTCGACCAGGGTGGCGACGCGGTCATGCTGCGCGTGTGCCGAGTTCCTCGAGAGCCCCGCCGAACCGTGCTGCTGCATCCATGACGGAGCGGGCCGTGAGTTTCTCCCCGCCCATGTCGATGTACTCACCGTCCGGGTCGGCTTCGAGGCGACGCGTGAAGAGCTCGGGGATCGTCGTCTGGTCGTCCCCGGCCCAGATGCTGTCAGCCACTCGTGGTGTCTCCCGTCACGCTCGGAGTCGTCTCTGGCGACGGGATATTATATGTATTCCACTCCGAGGCCACAGAGGAAGCCGATGCCGACCACCGAGAACCTGGCCGATCTGCTGCTCGAGCACCCGTTCCCCGACGGCCAGGACTTGTTGTGCACGATCGACAGCACCATGGGGGCCGGCGAGGCGAAGTCCCGGGTACGGGAGCTGGCCTCGCAGCTCGAAGCATCTGGTGTCCGGGCGGGCGAGGGAATCGCCGTGCAGTTGCCCAGTGGACCCGACCTCGTCGTCGCCATGGGGGCGATATGGCTGGCCGGAGCGGTGTTCGTGCCCCTGAACGATCGTGCGCCCGCAGCGGAGGTCCAGCATCTGCTCGAGGCCATTCGTCCCGCCGGCCTGCTCGACGGCAGAGGGCTCACGCGGCTCGAGTCGCCGCTGCGTCACGACCCCGAGGTCGCGTTCGTCACCTGGACCTCCGGGACCACCGGCCCGCCGAAGGCCATTTTGCAGACGCACGGCGGGTATCTCGAGCTCCTGGACCGCGTGCTCAGACCCCTGCGGGGAGGTGCCGCCGCGCCGACGGGGCGCCGGGCGCGAGCCGACACCGAATCTCGTGCCCGTCTCCGTCGCTCTGAATGCCGGCATCTACAACGTGTGCTTCGGGCTGAGGGCCGGAGCAGCACTGGTCTTGCTGCCACGCTTCGCCACGGGTGAGTTCGCGGCAGCTCGTCTCCCGCTATCAGATCCGGTCGACGGTGCTCCCACCGGCCGCCATGGTGATGTTGACGGAGGACGCGGCGATCACCGACCTCACGCCTCTGCGCTACGTCCGCAGCATCACCGCACCTCTCTCACCCCTGGCGGCGCGGCGCTTCATGGAACGGTTCGGCGTCACGGTGCTCAACAGCTACGGGCAGGCCGAGGTGGGGGAGGTCGTGGGATGGACCGCAGCCGACGCCCGGGAACATCCCGAGAAGCTCGGCGCCGCCGGACGGCCCCTCCCGGGGGTGGACGTCCGGGTCGTGGGCGCACAGGGCGATGACGTCGACCCCGGCTGCGTCGGCGAGCTGTTGGTGCGGCCGCCCCGTATGGCCGCGGGCTATGCGGGTGGCGCCTCGTTGCGCGATCGCGTCGATGCCGCCGGCTACCTCCGCACCGGCGACCACGGGCGGATCGATGCCGAGGGGTTCGTGTGGATCGAGGGGAGGACGTCGGACCTGATCAACCGCGGCGGGAACAAGGTCTTTCCCGAACAGGTCGAGGAGGTGCTGCGCCTGGTCCCCGGCGTGCGGGAGGTGGCAGTCATCGGATGGCCGGACGAGCGCCTGGGAGAGGTGCCCGTGGCGGTGATCGTCGGCGATGCGGCCGACGACGAGCTCCTCGCTGCCTGCAGGGCCGAGCTGGTGCCGTACAAGGTTCCGGTGGCGGTCCGGCGCGTCCGGTCGTTGCCCCGGAACGAGGTGGGCAAGGTGCTGCGGCGTCAGCTGGCGGCCGAGCTTGCACCTCCATCGCACAGCTCCTGACCCACGCGGTCGGGCGGCCTACTCCGTCCAGCTGTCGTCGCGGTCGGACCGGGCCGGTTGGCGGCCGATCCGCAACGGGCTCAGAGGCGCGTCGACGAGGAGGATGCGGCGGAACTCCTCGACCGCGTCGCGTCGGCGTGCCCGCCAGGGATGGTTGCCCCGCAGCTCCGCCTCGGCGTCCGCCCATTGCTCCCATGTCGGGATGGACCACAGGAGAAACGCTTCGTCGTCGTTCCCGAGCGCGGTCTCCCACGCCCCCACCAACCGCCACCCGTGTGCGCCGTAGAACGCGCAGCCGCTTGCGCGGACCAAGCCGAGGAACGCGGCCGTCTCGCCGCGTCGGACGCGCACCTGGTCGTGCGCGTAGGCCACACCCCCGGCCTCCTGCGCGCACAACTCCGAAATGGTGGGGGACCATTCGGCGGGTACCAGGAGGCGGTCGAAACCTCCCGACCGGAATTCTGCGGCCGTCGCCCACCAGCGAGCAAGCTTCGGGTCCTGCAGGTGTGCATGGCCCAGCTCGTGCCCGAACGACGCGGCCAGCCCGTCCCAGCCGTCCTCTTCCCACATGTTCACGACGGCCGGCCACCGGCCGGTGGAGCCGACCACACCCCAGACGCCGAAGCAGAGTTGGTTGCGCTCCTCCTGGGCGATCGGACTCCAGTTCGCCGTCATGTGGTGCATGTAGCGCGCGCGGTTGTGCCCGATGATGTCGATGAATTCGTGGATGTAGACCTTGGTGTTGGCCACGCTGCGCTCCCGTTCTGACCGGATCAGGGCGCGTTCCTCGAGCCCCGGGGCGTTTCAGATTTCATATAATATGCGGACTCATGGTCGACGGCGCCATCACCGACGAGGGCATCGAGCGGCTGCGGGCCCGGATCGGCGTCCCGGAGCCCCATCCGGTGCCCGCCCCACTACCGCAGGCCCGGCGTCGACGCCTTCCGCCATGTCGCGGTGGCCTACGGCGACGACAACCCGCTGTGGTGCGGACGAGAGTACGCGGGCTCGACGCGCTGGGGGGCGTGCATCGCACCGCCGCCCCTGGTCGGCGGCGACACGCTGATCGGCGAGGACGAGGTGACCGAGGTCGCGCCGGAGCACCGCGAGCTGATGGAGGGCGACCCGCTGCGGGGCGTCCACGCCTTCTACTCCGCCAGCGCCCGCGAGTGGTGGGCGCCGCTCCGTCCCGACGTCGCGGGTGACGCCGGCGCAACGCGCTGGTCGGGGTGCTCGACAAGCCGAGCGAGTTCGCCGGGCGGGCCGTGCACGAATGGACGGCCCAGGTGTTCCGGGACGGCGGACGGACCGGTCCTCTCGGCCCAGTACCGGCTCATGATCCGCACCGAGCGCACGAAGGCGCGTGCACGCAAGAAGTACGACGCGGTCGAGCTCCGGCCCTACACCGACGAGCGAGATCGACGCGATCGACGCCCAGTACGCAGCGGAGGGGCCGCGCGGGGCGCCGAGCCCCGCTGGTGGGAGGACGTGGACGCGGGCGACGAGGTCGGGACCGATGGTCAAGGGCCCGCTGACCGTCACCGACATGATCTGCTGGCACGTGGGCATGGGCATGGGCCTCTACGGCGTGAAGCCGCTGCGGCTCGGCTACCAGAACCGGACAGCGCATCCCGCGGTTCTTCCACCGCGACGACCTGAACGTGCCCGACGTGATGCAGCGGGTGCACTGGGATCCCGAGTTCGCCCGGCGGAGCGGCAACCCGACCACCTTCGACTACGGCCGCATGCGCGAGACCTGGCTCATCCACCTGTGCACCGACTGGATGGGCGACGACGCCTGGCTGTGGAAGCTCGACTGCGAGTTCCGCCGGTTCAACTACGTCGGCGACACCCAGTGGCTGCCGGGCACGGTGACCGACCGGTACCTGGCCGACGGCGACCGTCCGGCGGTCGACCTCGAGCTGCAGGCCGTGAACCAGCGGGGCGAGGTGACGACGCCGGGCCACGCCACCATCCTGCTGCCGAGCCGGGAGCAGGGCCCGGTGCGGCTGCCCGAACCGCCCGGCGGGGCCCGCGACCTCCAGGAGGCGCTGACCGCCATCGCCGAGAGGTCTCGGCCGGATGAGCGACGCGACGACGGGGAGCCCGTACCGTTCCGTCGAGGGCCTGCGATCGAGCGTCGCGGGACCGGTGCTCGAGTTCGGATCGACCGCCCCGAGAAGCGCAACGCCCTGACCGACGCCATGGTGGCGGCCTGATCGGCGCGCTGTCCGCCGCCGGGCCGCGACGAGTCGGTGCGGGTCATCGTGCTCCGCGGCGCCGGGGACCACTTCTGCGGCGGGCTTCGACATCGTGGGGCGCAACGCCGGGACCGATGCCCGGCCCGCGGTGGGCAGCATCCAGCGCCGCCTGCCACCAGGCCCACCGGCTCATCGCGCTGCTGCTGTCCACGCAGACGCCCGGTGGTCTGCCGGGTCCAGGGCTGGGCGGCCGGCATCGGCCTGCATCTGGTCGCTGGCCTCCGACTTCGCCGTCGTCGACGACGACGCCCGGCTCTGGGAGCCCTATCGCCCAGCGGGGCTTCACCCCCGACAGCGGTGGGACCTGGCTGCTGCCGCGCCGGGTCGGCGAGGTCCGGGCCCGCGAGATGCTCCTGCTGGGCGAGGCGGTTTCGGGGGCCGAGGCGGCCGACTGGGGCATGGTGCACCGGGCCGTTGCCGGCGGCCGAGCTCGACGAGGTGGTCGACGACGCTGGCCAGCCGGCTGGCCGGCGGCGCCCGACGGTGACCCTCGGGCTGACCAAGTGGCTGCTGCACGCCGGCTCGACCTGCGCCCGCTGGCCGAGCAGCTGCAGAACGAGGCCCTGGCCATGGAGCTGTCCTCGCGGAGCGAGGACTTCCGTGAGGGCCTGGCCGCCTTCGTGCGAGAAGCGGCCGCCCGAACTTCTGCGGGTCGATGACCGCGGCGCCGCGACCCGGGGCGACCGGCGGCCGTCTCGCCGTTGGACCGGACCACGGACCCGTCGACGAGGTGCTGCGCGGCCGGTGCGGGCCTGGCTCGACGAGCGATGTGCCCGCCGGATGGCTGGCGGCCGGGCGGCGCGGTGGGCCGGCCGAAGTGCGCACGGTGCGGACCCGGGCCGACTACGAGGCGTGGTACCCGGTGTTCGGCGCGTCGGGCCTGGTCGTGCCGACCTGGCCGGTCGGCATACGGCGGGCTGGACGTGACGCCCGACGTGGCGCGGCGGATCGACGAGGAGTTGCGGCCGTTCAACCTCGGGCCGGCTCAACCCGCTCGGCCTCAATCTGGCCGCGCCCGCTCTCTTCGCCCACGGCACCGAGGAGCAGCGCCTGCGCTTCCTGCCGCCGATCGTGCGCAACGAGGAGCGCTGGTGCCAGCTCTTCAGCGAGCCCGGCGCCGGCTCGGACCTGGCCTCGCTGGCCACCCGGGCCGAGCGCGACGGCGACGAGTGGGTGGTCACCGGCCAGAAGGTGTGGACGACGTGGGCCCATCTGTCGACGCACGCCGTGCTGCTGGCCCGGACCGACCCCGACGTGCCCAAGCGGGAGGGCATCACCTACTTCCTGATCGACCTGCGCCAGCCGCGGCGTCGACGTGCGCCCGCTGCGGCACATCGGCGGCGAGGTCGACTTCAACGAGGTGTTCCTCGACGGCGCCCGGGTCCCCGACGCCCAGCGGGTGGGGGACGGTCGGCGCCGGGTGGAAGGTGGCGAACGCGACGCTGTCGGGCGAACGGCAGATGGTGTCGGGCGCCGGCTCGGGCGGGGTCGACCGCATCGGCGGTTCGGGAGCGGAGACGCCTGGTGCGCCTGGCCCGGCGCCTGAGCGCCGAGGGTCGGCCCGGGGGCTGGGACGATCCGGTGCGGCGCCAGGCCGCTCGTCCGCCTGTGGAGCGAGGAGCGGATCCGGGACTGGACGAACCAGCGGGTGCGGGCCCAGCTGCGCGCCGGACGACCGCCCGGGCCCGAGAGCTCCATCGGCAAGGTCCATCAGGGCGAGCTCAACCAGCGGATCCAGCTGCTGGCGGTGGACATGCTGGGCGCGGCCGCCACCGCCTGGGAGCCTGTCGGCGGCGGTCCTGGGCCGAGTCGCTGCCCTACGAGGTCAAGGGCATGCTGCGGAGCCGGGCGAACACCATCGAGGGCGGGACGACCGAGGTCAACAAGAACATCCTGGGCGAGCGGGTCCTCGGCCTGCCCCGTGAGCCCGATCCGTAGTCCAAGATGCCCTGGCGGGAGGTGCCGCGGAGCTGATGGCCTACGAGTCGCTGCTGGTCGAGCGCCGAGGCGCGGTGGGCTGGCTGATCTTCAACCGTCCCGAGGCGGGGCAACGCCATGGACGCGCAGATGCTCGACGACCTCGAGCATGGCCTGGCAGGAGCTGGACGCCGACCCGGACGTCCGGGTCATCGTGAACACGGGCGCCGGACGGTCCTTCCAGACCGGGCTCGACGTCGTGCAGCTGGCCCGAGACCCCGACGCCCTGCGCAAGCAGTCCGGCCGCACACGGACGGGCCGAGCTGCGGATGACCGCGTGGCACAACGGCGTGTGGAAGCCGGTCATCGCCGCGGTCAACGGAACGTGCGCCGGCGGCGGGCTGCACTTCGTGGCCGACGCCGACATCGTCCTGGCCTCGTCCGACGCCACGTTCCTCGACCCGCACGTGTCGATCGGCCAGGTCTCGGCCTACGAGGCCATCGGCCTGGCCCGCAAGATCCCCTTCGAAGCGGTCATGCGCATGGCCCTGCTGGGTCGCCACGAGCGGATGACCGCGGCCCGGGCCCTGGCGCTGGGCATGGTCAGCCAGGTCGTCGACCCACCCGAGCGGCTGCGCGACGAGGCCCAGGCGCTGGCCGAGAAGATCGCCCAGAACTCGCCCGCCGCCATGGCGGCCACCAAGCGCGCCTTGTGGGGTGCCCTCGAGGCGGGCCTGACCGACGCCTGCAAGGCCGGGGCCGCGGAGCTCGTCTCCATGTGGGGCCACCCCGACCAGGAGGAGGGCCCCCGCGCGTTCGCCGAGAAGCGCGCGCCGCGTCGGCAACCGCTCGGCGGCCGCATCGTCGCACGCGAGCCGATCGCCCGCACGCAGTACGACCCATGGAGGCGCAGTGAGCTATCCGTCCCTCGACACCCTGGCGCTGGAGCGGCGCGGGCCGGTCGGCTGGCTGATCAACAACCGGCCGGACCGGCTGAATGCGATGAACTCCCACATGCGCGACGAGTTCGAGGTCGGCGTGGAAGGCGCTCGACGCCGATCCCGAGGTGCGGGTCATCGTCCACACGGGCGAGGGGCGCGCCTTCCAGACCGGTGTCGACGTGATGGAGATCGCGGAGGACGGTATCGGTTTCGAGCGTTACCGCGAGTCGACCGAGAAGTTCGACTACCGGTTCACGGCCTGGCAGAACCACATATGGAAGCCGGTGATCACGGCCGTCAACGGCCTGTGCGCGGGCGGAGGGTTCCACTGGGTGGCAGAGGCGGACATCGTAATCGCCGCCTCCGATGCCCAGTTCTTCGACCCGCACGTCTCGGTGGGCCAGGTGGTTGCGATGGAGGCCATCGGCCTGACCCGCAAGATCCCCTTCGAGGCGGTCATGCGGATGGCCCTCGTCGGACGGGGCGAGAGGCTCCCGGCCTCCCGCGCGCTGGCGCTGGGCATGGTCAGCCAGGTCGTGGACCCACCCGAGCGGCTGCGCGACGAGGCCCAGGCGCTGGCCGAGAAGATCGCCCAGAACTCGCCCGCCGCCATGGCGGCCACGAAACGCGCCTTGTGGGGTGCCCTCGAGGCGGGCTTGACCGACGCCTGCAAGGCCGGAGCCGCCGAGCTCGTCTCCATGTGGGGCCACCCGGATCAGGAGGAGGGCCCCCGCGCGTTCGCCGAGAAGCGCCCGCCGCGCTCGGCAACCACTGGCGGCCGATCCGGGGTGAGGCCGGCCGCCGAACGGGTGGCAGTGACGGAGGCGCGGTGAGCGATCCGACGGCCGGCGCGCTGCTCCGGCGTGTGCTCTCGGCCGCCGGAGTGGGCGCGGCCTACGGCCGCCCGCTGGCGGGTGTGCCCGTGCACCCGGTGCAGGACCCGGCGGTCGCCGTGCTGCTGGCCCACGCCCACCGGACAGTCCACGGGCGCGGCGCCGTCGCCCACCTGGGTGGTGGTGCCGTGATCGTCCCCGGGGCGAGCCCCGAAGGCGGGCCCGCCCCGGCGCTGCCCGCCGCGGAGCTGCAGGTGGCGGAGGCGGGGCACCTGGCCGGTGTCGCCCCCGTCCTGGCGCGGGCCTTGGACGGTCCCGGTCTGTCGCTCCGGCTCGACCTCGACCTTTCGCGTCGGGCACCGGTGGGACCTCTCGACCTGCCGGGCCCGTCCGAGGACTGGGTCGACGACGCGGAGGACGTGCTGCGTGCCGTCGGCGCGGGGGTGACGGTCGTCGTGCTCGCCGGCCCGGGTGTCGTGCGGGAGCAGGCCGTGGGGGGGCTCCGGGCCCTGGCGGCCGCGGGCCGTCTCGGTGTGGTGAACACATGGGGGGCCAAGGGCGTGTTCCACTGGCGGAGCCGCCACCACTGGGCCACGGTCGGGTTGCAGGAGCGCGATCTGGAGCTGGCGGGGCTCGGGGCAGCCGGCCTGCTCCTCGTCACCGGCATCGACGAGCGCGAGGCGCCGCGGCGGCTCTGGGCGGGACGGCCCCATCACATCGTGCCGCCCGGCGCGCTCGGGCCGCTGTCCGAGCGCTGGCCCGCCGGGGGGTCCTTCGCCGAGCTCCCCGCGTTGCGCCAGGGCCTCGCCGCCGCGACCCAGGCCGGTTGGGCGGCGGTGACCCTGCCCCTCATGCCGACGCGGGTCACGCAGCACTACGCGTGGGTGCTGGGTGGCGGCGGGCTGGTGGCGGCCGACGCAGGCACCGCCGGCTACTGGGTGGCCCGGACCTTCGCCACGACCCGGCTCGGATCCGCCTCGGTGCCGGCGGCGCCGGTGTCGGGCTGGGCCGCCGCCTGTGCCCTCTGCGCGCGCATCACCTCGCCGTTGCGACCGGTCCTCGCCGTGGTCGACGACCCGTCGGCCGCGACCACGCAGGTGGTGCTGGACGCGGCAGCGGCCCTGGGCGTGCGCGTCGGCGTGGAGGCGTGGGTGCCCGACGGGCCCGCCCTTGCCCCCGAAGAGCATCTGACCCGCTTGGAGCAGCTGGCCGGTGGCGGCGGTGTGGGCTCGGTGCGGACCGACCCGCGCCAGCTCGACGAGATGGTGGCCGTTGCCGGTCCCGTGCGCGCCTGGACGGATGATGCGGCCGGTCCGGTGGCCTGAACCACCCGGTCAGCGGAATCAGCTGGTCGGCGCAGGCCGGGCGGAGCCGCTCAGACTCTGGAAGTAGTCGCGGTCACTTTCGTCGGGCGGTCGGCCGACGTGGGTGACGGTGTCGACGTCGGCTGCCTCGCCCCGCAGCGCGGCGACGCTGCATCGCTCCTTCGGACGCCGGGCGAAGGGATCGAAGGAGAAGTGGTGCATGGCGTTGCGATGGGTGATCTTGTCCACCACGTCGTCGTCCAAGCGAGCGAACAGCGCCTCGTTGACTTCGGGGCCGTCGGGCCAGGAGCTGTCCGAGTGCGGGTAGTCGGATTCCCAGCACACGTTGTCCACGTTGAAGTGGTCGAGCAGGCTTATGCCGACGGGGTCGTTGATGAAGCAGCAGAGCATCCGCTCCCGGAAGACGTCGGCCGGCCCGGAGCCCTCCGGGAAACGGTGCCCGGTCCATCCCGAGTGACGGTCTTGAATGTGCTCGGCCCGCTGCAGGAAGTACGGGATCCAGCCGATGTCGCCTTCCGTCAGGGAGAACCGCAGGTCGGGGAAGCGCCACCAGAAGTCCGCCCACATGAGGTCGCCCAGCGAGTAGGTCGATGCGGTTGACGAGAGGCTCATCGCCACCGAGGGTGGGGCGTCGGGCGTGGTCCCGGCGGACTTCGAGGACGAGCCGACGTGGAGGCACAGGACGGTGGCGACGTCCGAGCAGGCGGCGAAACAGCGGGATCCCAGTGCCCCGAGTGGATGGACGGCATGTGCAGGGCCGCCGGGTTCTCCGAGAACGTCACGGCATGACAGCCCTTGTCGGCCAGCCGTCGCACCTCGGCGGCCGCCCTGTCGACGTCGAAGAGGGGCAGGATGCCGCACGGAATGAAGCGCTCGGGGTAGGCGGCGCACCACTCGTCGACGTGCCAGTCGTTGTAGGCCTTGATCATGACCTCGTTGACGGCACGGTCGGGCCCCTCGTTCAGCACCTGACCGGAGAACCCCGTCCAGTTGGGGAAGTTCAGCCCGGCCAGCTGGCCCCCGGCTGACATGTCGCGCACCCGCTCGTGCACGTCGTAACACCCGGGGCGCATGTCGGCGTAGCTCGACGGGTTCACGTTGAACATCTCACGGGGCTTGCCGGCCACCGCGTTGAGGCCGAGGTTGCGCCCCTTGCTTCTCGCCGTACCACCACTGCTGGAATCCGCGCTCGTCCGTGACGACCGCGGGGGCAAGGTCCCGGTACCGTTCGGGCACGTGGCCGTCGAACATGTCGGCCGGTTCCGCGATGTGGTCGTCCACGCTGATCAGGATCATGTCGTCAGCTCGTCGCATGCGTGCTCCCTTCGTCGCTGGTCGTCGCCCGGAGAAGTCCGAGCCCGGGGCGGACGCCCGTCACGAATCCACCAGTCGTTCGCCGATGACGCCGGCCTGGCGGAGTGCGGTCCTCTCCGAGGCGTCCACCCCCAGCGCGGCGAGGAGCTCGTCGTTGTGCTCGCCGAGGCTCGGCGAGGGCGAGCGGAGCCAGCGCGCGGTCCCCTGCAGGCGGAACGGCAGGGTGGGGACGAGGTGGCGTCCCGTGACGCGGTGCTCCTCGACCTCGAACAGGCCGCGGGCCTTGAGTTGCGGGTTGTCGACGACATCACGCGCGGCAATGACGACCTCGGCCGGCACCCCGGCGGCCGACAGGAGGTCGACCACGTCGGTCGCGCTGCGGGTGGACGTCCACGCGTCGAGGTGCGCGTCGATCCGATCGTGGTGGTCCCGCCTTCCTGCATCGTCGGACAGGGCTGGAGCGTGGACCCACTCGGGGTCGCCGAGCACACCTGCCAGCGCACGCCACTGTGCGTCCGTCTGGACGCACAGGGCGACCCAGCTGTCGTCGCCCGCACAGGCGTAGAGACCCTGGGGCGCACCCTCGGGTCCGCGATTGCCCTCGCGGGCGAGGACGACTCCGCTTGCCGAGTACTCGACGAGCGCTTCCGCCGCGACGTTGAGTGCCGCTTCGACCATCACCGATTCCACCAGAATCCCTTCGCCCGTCGCGTCGCGGCGGGCGAGGCCGAGCAACGACGCCAGCACGGCGTGCATGCCGGCCACCGGGTCGCAGACACCGAGGATGAGCGTCGGGAGATCCTCGGGGAAGCCCGTGCGCCAGGTGAGGCCGGTGACCGCCTCCATTGTCTGCGCGAACCCGGTGCGGTCGCGCCACGGGCCGTCCAGCCCGAAGGCCGGCATCCGCACCATGACGAGGCGGCGATGCGCGGCATGCAGCGAATCCCAGTCGAGCCCGAATTGCTCCATGACCCGGGGCGTGAAGTTCTCGACGAGGAGGTCCGCCGTCGAGAGGAGGCGGTGGAAGAGCGCGCGCCCGTCCTCAGTGGCCAGGTCGAGTGTCAGGTCGCGCTTGGAGAGGTTGGCGGCGTGGAAGATCGGGCCCCATTCCCACCACTGATCGGCGGGCGGGCGCCGCACGCTGGTCAGGCGCATCGCATCCGGCCGGCGCGCCGACTCGATCTTCACCACGTCGGCACCCAGGGCCGCCAGGACATTGGTCGCCGAGGGTCCCGCCCACCAGGCCGTGCAGTCGACGACCCGGAGCCCGGCCAGGGGGAGCGCCACGTGCCGGTCACCGTCGGCCGTTGCCGGCCGGGGGGTGGCAGGCTCCCGCCACGGCGTGCCGTCGTGTTGTCCCACCTCCGGTACGGCGGCCGGGGGCCTCCGGGCCTGGCCCGCGACGTGGTACGGCACCCGAGGCTGCACGAAGCGCCCGGAGGCGGATCGCTCGAAGACACCCCGGGCCACGAAGTGTTCGAACGAGAGGACGCCGGCAGGATCGAGGACGGGGGCGGCCGGAATGCGGAACGCTGACGCCTCTTCCAGAACCTCCGCGGTGGTCCGTTGACGCGTGTGCGCTCGCACGGCGGCGAGGAACTCGTCCCTCCGTGCGAAGCGCTTGGCGACCTGGGACAGCGCCGCGTCATCGAGGAGGTCGGGGCGTTCGATCATGACCAGGAAATCCTGGAACTGCTGCGCGCTGTTGGTGGTGACGACGAAGCAGCCGTCGCGGGTGGGTTCGACGGAGGGCACCTGGATGGTGCGGCCGGTCCCCTGCAGCGGTGGCCACCCTGTGAAGGATGCAAAGAGTGAGGGATAGGTGACCAACGACACCGCCATGCAGTCGAGGATGGCGACGTCGATGTCCGCCCCGACCCCGTGCAGACGCGCGCCATGAAGTGCGGCCATCGTGGCCACCGCGGCATAGGTGCCGGCAACCCACTCGCCGACCCGTCCGCCGGCGGCAATCGGCTGTCCTTCGGGGACGCCGCGTTGTCCGGTCGACCCGCAGGCCGCCTGCAGGGTGAACTCCGACCATGGTCGTCCGACCCATGGCCCGCGGCGGCCGAACGGCGTGATGGTCGTGACCACGAGGCCCTCGTCGGCTTCCCGGAGGCCCTCCGCCCACCGCGTGTCGTCGCTGAGAACGACATCGGCCTCGCTCGCCAGCGATCCCACGGACGTCACCGACTGTTTCCCCGCGTTGAGGTATTCGAAGAGGGCCCCCGAGCCGGCCCGACGTGCCGGGTCTCCTTCCGCCGGTTCGACCTTCACGACGTCGGCGCCGGCATCAGCGAGGATCTTCGTGCAGTAGGGCCCGGCAATCCCGCTGGTCCGGTCGAGGACGCGCACGCCGGCGAGGACGTCGTCGCCAGGGTCGGTCACGGTACGCCGCCGGACGGCGAGCCCGGACCGACGAGGAGCGCGACGGCGTCACTCATGGTGCGCCGCACATCGCCCATGGAACTGCGTCCGGAGGACCACGCCCGCAGGGAGCTGTCCAGGACGGCGTCGAGCACGCGCACGATCCGCGCCGCGTCGGCATCGGGGAAGTCGGTCAGGAGCGAGCGGTACACGTCGTTGGTCGCGGCGTCGAGTCGCGCCAGCACGTCCCGGGCGAACGGCTCGTCGGAGAGCTCGAAGAGCCCGATGAGGCGGGCCAGTTGCGGTCGCCGCTCGAAGGCCCGGATGGAGCGCAGGTAGGCCTCCTCCACCCGGGCGGCGGGGGTGGTCCCTTTGAGAGGACGCCGGGTGACGTCGGAGCCCAAGGTGGACGCCCACTGCACCAGCACCTCGGCGAAGAGATGCTCCTTCGAGGGGAAGTAGTGGTACAAGGTCGCCACCGCGACGGAGGCCGACTCGGCGACCTCCCGCACCGAAATGCGGTCGTAGTCACGGACCTCCAGGAGGGCCAGGGCGGCATCGAGCAGCCGCTGACGCCGGGCGGCCTGCTTCGTGCTCAACCCGGTCGTCGTCATCGTCGGTCCGAGGTCGTCGCCGGCACGAGCCGCAGCTCCGACACCACGAGCTCGTCCTCGGACTTCTGTGCCATGTCGATGTTCTCCCCGCAGACTGGCACCGGCATGCGGCGGCCGGCCTGCACCCTGGCGCGCCACACCTGGCGTTCGGTGCCTCCGCGGTGGAGTTCGTACTCACCCGGCGCGCCGTCGGCCGGGACCACGCGACGCGGCGCGTCGAGGAGAGACCAGCCGACGCGGCCCAACACCGCTGCCTCGAGCGCCTGTGCGGGCGCCGAGCCGACGCCGGTACAGCCCCGGTAGTGGTGGAGGAGCGATGCTGCGGAGCCGGTCCGGTTCACGATCTGCCCGGTCAGTGTGGCGTCCAGGAACCCCCACGACGTGCCCTCGGGCAGGACGACGGCGGTAGGGGCGAACCGGTGCCCACCGGTGTGGCTTGTCCGCCGGATCCGGACGTCGCGGGAGAGGTCCGAGTCGACGAGCGCCGACCACAGCCTCATCCCGAGTGACCCGCAGCACCGGTCGCGCCGCCCGTGCGTGCAGACGAGCAGCGTGGAGCCGGACCATCCGGGTTCGCCTCCGCCGGCATCGGCGACCAGCGCCGAAGCGGCTTCTTGGACCTGCTCGGGCCGCACCGAGACCTCCTGCGCGCAATGCCGTCCCTGCTCCGCCACCCAGCGGAACACCGCCACGAGTCGACGGTCGCCCTCACCGTCGGGAACGAGCAGCTGGACACGCAGTCCCGCCGCGGCGGCCTCGCCGGCGAGAGGCCGGAGCTCGGCGATTTCGCCCACGTCCCTCGGCCAGGGGAGCGGCCATTCGAGAAGGACGAAACCGGCGTAGGCACCCGCGGTGCCGATCGGCTGCACCGCGTGGTCGCGGGCCCACTGCGCACACCCCGGCCCGCCCGTCTCGGCGGCGGGGGGTTCCTCTCCCAGGGAAGAATCGACATCGGGCACGGGTGGTTCCCCCAGTCCCTCGTGGTCGTGGCCGCAACGAGCCTAGTCGCCGCGACCGACCTTGCCAGAACTAGAATCTAGTTCTAAAGTCGTGCCAGGAGGGCACACGCATGAGCATGCCGGACACCATTGGGATCGTGGACACGATGATCGCGTTTCCGCATCCCGACATGAAAGAGACCTACCGCTTCATCACCCAGCAGACCAAGGATCGCGAGTCCAAGGAGAGCTTCGACTTCCCCGTCGAATACATGTTCAAGGACGTGCCCGAGAAGGCACTGATGGGATCCGACGACCCCATCGCGGTGACCCTGCGCGAAATGGACCTGTGGGGGATCGAGAAGGGCCTCATCGGCGTCGGCGATCGCGAGGGACTGGGGGAGAAGGCGCTGCGGCAGCATCCCGACCGCTTCATCCCGTCGTCGTCCATCGACCCCAACGACGGCATGGCGGGGATTGCCCGGCTCGTCGCCCAGTACGAGGAGTTCGGCGTCCGCGCCGTCGGCTGTTTCCCCGCCGGCACCTTTCCGCAGGTGCCGATCAATGACAAGAAGATGTATCCCATTTACGCGAAGTGCGTCGAGCTCGGGATCCCGATCTTCTGCTGCGCGGGGATCCCCGGGCCGAGGCTCAAGGCGGCATGCCAGCACGTCGAGCTCATCGACGAGGTCATGTTCGACTTTCCGGACCTTGTCTTCGTGACCCGTCACGGGTGCGAGCCCTGGACCGAGCTCGCGGTGAAGCTCATGCTCAAGTGGCCGGGACTCCACTATTCGACGAGTGCCTTCGCACCCCGGTACTACCCCCAGGACATCATCGACTACGCCAACACCCGCGGTGCCGACAAGATCATCTACGCCGGGTATTTCCCGATGGGGCTTTCGCTCGAGCGGATCATGCGCGAGCTGCCCTCGGTGGGCTTCAAGGACGAGGTGTGGCCCAAATTCCTGCGCACCAACGCCCTCCGGGTCCTCGGGGAGTCGTCATGACGACGACCGCCAGCGGCGTCTTCGACGCAGACAATCACTACTACGAGGCGCCGGACGCCTACACCAGGTACATCGACCCCTCCATGGCGAAGCGAGCGATGCAGTGGGCCGACATCGACGGCCGACGTCGGCTGCTCGTGGGCGGGAAGGTGAACAGGTTCATCCCGAATCCGCTGTTCGACCCGGTGGCCAAGCCGGGCAGCCTGGACGAGTACTTCCGGGGCAAGAACCCAGGTGCCAAGGACATGCGCGCACTCTTCGGGGAGCTCGAGCCGATTCGGCCCGAGTACCGGGACCGCGACGCCCGGCTGCGCGTCATGGACGAACAGGGCCTCGCCGGATGCTTTCTCTTCCCGACGCTCGGCGTCGGCATGGAGGAATCGCTGGCGTCGGATCCCCCTGCACTGATGGCGGCCTTCCACGCCTTCAACCGCTGGCTCGAGGACGACTGGGGCTACGCCTACCAGGAACGGATCTTTGCGGCACCGATGCTCTCGCTGGTCGACGTCGACGCCGCGGTGGAGGAGTTGACCCGCGTGCTCCAGGCCGATGCCCGGATCATCTGCGTCAAAGGGGGCCCGGTGCACACGGCCACGGGCCTCACGTCGCCGGCAGATCGGCGGTTCGACCCCTTCTGGGGTCTCGTCGACGAGGCCGGTGTCACGGTCGGCATCCACTCCGGGGACGCCGGCTACGGCCGGTATCTCGCAGACTGGGAGCCCGTCGGGGATTTCGAGGCGTTCCGCCACTCCCCGTTGCGCGGCGTCCTGAGCGCCGATCGCCCCCCGTACGAGACCATGGCCGCGCTGATCTGCCACGGGCTCTTCGACCGCTTTCCCCGGATCCGCGTGGCCTCCATTGAGGCCGGCGCATCCTGGGTCCCGGTCCTGATCAAGAAGCTGGCCAAGGCCTACGGGCAGATGCCCACCGGATTCGCCGCCGACCCGGTCGAGACGCTGCGCGCCCATGTCTGGGTGGCGCCGTTCTACGAGGACGACCTGGCTTCCCTGAAGGAGGACCTCGGCCTCGACCACCTCCTCTTCGGGTCGGACTGGCCTCATGCGGAGGGCCTCGCCGACCCGCGTGCCTTCACCCTCGACCTGGAGCGCTGCGGCTACAGCGGCGCGGAGATCCACACGGTGATGGCCGAGAACGGGTGGCCCCTGACCAGGCGCATCTGAGCCCGTGGACTTCGACGACACGCGGGAGGAGGCTGCGTTCCGCGCCGAGGTCAGAGCCTGGCTGGACGCGCATGCGGTCCGTCGTCCGGTGGATGCGGCGGGTGTGGTGCGCACCCACGTGGCGGACGACCGGGCCCAGGCGCGGCACGTTGCCGCCTGCCGGGAGTGGCAGCGGACCCTGCACAGCGGAGGCTGGGCCGGCATCACCTGGCCGAAGGAGCTGGGGGGACGCGGCGGCACCGCCATGCAGCAGATGATCTTCTCGCAGGAGCAGGCGGACTACGACGTGCCCGTCGGCGCGCTCGTGGTCGGGCTCGGGATGGTGGGGCCGACCCTGATGACCTGGGGGCGGCCGGAGCAGCAGCGCCGCCACCTGGGCCCCATGCTGCGGGGCGAAGAGATGTGGTGCCAGCTCTTCAGCGAACCGGGGGCCGGGTCCGACCTCCCATCGCTCGTCACCCGGGCCACCCTCGACGGCGACGAGTACGTGGTCAACGGGCAGAAGGTCTGGACGACGCTGGCCCAGTACAGCGATTGGGGGATCCTGCTGGCGCGCACCGTGCGCGACGTGCCCGGACGGGCGGGCCTGTCCTACTTCCTGGTGGACATGCGCACCCCGGGGATCGACGTGCGCCCGCTGCGCCAGATCACAGGGGTCGCCCATTTCAACGAGGTGTTCCTGACCGACGTCCGGGTGCCGGCGGCGAACCTCGTCGGTGCGGCCGGCGACGGCTGGAAGGTCGCCCGCACCACCCTGACCAGCGAGCGGATGGCGATCGGTGGTGGGGGAGGCACCTCGTTCGAGGACGTTGCCGCGTTCGGTGCGCGCCCTGGGAGGCGTCGGTGATCCGGTGCGCCGACAGCAGGTCGCGTCCGCCTACATCGGGTTCGAGCTCTTGCGCTTCTTGCGTCTGCGTGTGCAGACGGCGCTGAGCCAGGGCCGGCCACCGGGCGCGGAAGGCTCCCTTCTCAAGCTGGCCTTCTCCCGGCACACCGCCCGCCTGGGCGATCTCGGGGTGGGCCTGCTCGGTGCCGAAGGCACCGTCGTGGACGAGAGGCATCCCGAGGCGGCGTTCTGGCGCGAGCGGTTCCTGAGTCAGTGGTCCACGCGGATCGGCGGCGGGACCGACGAGATACAGCGCAACCAGATTGCCGAGCGGGTCTTGGGCCTGCCCCGCGAGCCGGCGCTCCAGACGCCGTCCTGACGGCGGGAGCCCGCAGACACGGATTCAGGCGCTGAGGGTGCCGTCGCGGGCGTCGCCGTCGGTCTCGTCCACGCTGGCGGTCGAGTGCGCTGCCCGGACCAGGAGCGCCCCCGGGTCCTCGCCGCGCCGCACGGCGATGCCGGCCAGCACCGAGGTGAGACCGTCGTCGAACTCGTTGCTGACCGGCAGCGGCGGGGTCGCCAGGAGTGCCTCCACCCCGACGAGCTGGCCCGGGCGCATGGCGGTGGTGGCATGGAAATCCGCCAGAGTCGACCTGCCCTCACGGATGGCGCCGAGTCGGCGGATCTCGTGCACCGCCGCCCCGACGGCGTAGCGGGCCACGGTCTCGAACGCGGCGACGGCCTGCGGAGGGTCGAAATCTGCCCGCTCGAGGACGAGGATCACCGAGTCGATCACGTCGACCATCGACTCCCACTTCAGCGCGCCCGTCATCCATTGCGACAGGATCTCCGGCTCGTGCACGAAGGAGCGGTAGACGTGGCGGGCCCACTCGCGAAGCCACTCGTCCCAGTGCTGCCCGCGATCCTCGGGCGTCCGCGTGCGCGACAGGGAGCGTTCGGCGGCCAGCACGAGAAGCTCGCGGCGGTTCGCCACGTGGTGATACAGACCGGCGACGCTCACGCCGAGATGGTCGGCGACCGCCTTCATGCTGATGCCGTCGAGACCGAGCTCGAGGACGGCCTCCGCAATGGCGGTCCGGTCGATGCGGGGGGGTCGGCCGATCCTGCCCGGGCGTGCTGCATCAGCGGTCACCCCGTCGATCCTATCTTGCCGAGAAGAGTTTTCGTATCTATTATCAAAACCGAGATCGCGGCCACGGACGGCCTCCATGCAGGTCGGGGGAACCGGAGCCGCCAGCGCAGCCCCGAGTCGGTGGGAGGGCACGAGATGCGAGAGCTTCGGGACAAGGTGGCGGTGGTCACAGGCGGGGCGAACGGCATCGGGCTCGCCCTGGTGCGCAGTTTCCTGCGCGAGGGCATGCGTGTCGTCGTCGCCGACGTGGATCCCGCCGCCCTCGACACCGTCGGGACGGAGTTTGCCGCCGACGCCAACGTGTTGGTGCAGAGGACGGACGTCACCAGCGCGGATTCCGTCCGTGCGCTGGCCGACACGGTGTACGAGCGGTTCGGCGCCTGCAATCTGCTCTGCAACAACGCGGGCGTCGGCGCGCCGAGTGCGAAGGTCTGGCAGACGACGCCCAACGACTGGTCGTGGGTCTTCAGCGTCAACGTGACGGGGGTCGTCCACGGGATTCTGGAGTTCGTTCCCCGCATGATCGAGTCCGGGGAAGAGGGGCACGTGGTCAACACCTCGTCGGGTGACGGGCCCATCGCGCCGTTGCCGGCCGCCTCGGTCTACGCCGCCAGTAAGGCAGCCGTATCCGTGCTGACCGAGTGCCTGGCCGCGCAGCTGGCCGAGGATGCGCTGCCGATCGGGGCGTCGGTCTTCTACCCCTCGGGCGGGCTCCTGCGCACCGGTCTGTGGACCGCCGATCGCACACGCCCTCCGGAGCTGGCGCGGGAGCGGCCGCGGGAGACCGAGGCCATGACGCCCGAGCGGCTCGAGGAGATGGCGAGTCGGGCCGGCCGCACCCTGACCTGGCAGCCGCTCGACGAGCTGGCCGACCTCGTGGTCGCCGGCGTGCGCGAGGACCGCTACGTCATCATGAAGGGGCTCGACAGCGCCGCGGCCACGCTGCGGACGCGGGCGGAGGCCTTCGGGGAGGCGCGGCTGCCGGAACCGGCGGGCCACCTCGGCTGATCCGGGGTTCGGCCTCCGGACGGCTCAGCCCGGAGCCGGGGAGAAGTAGGGGAGTGCCACCTCGTCGGAGGCAGGGTGGAACTCCACCTGCAGGCGCATCCCGTCGCGGAGCGCCCCGGGCGGGCATCCGACGACGGCACTGAGCATCCACCAGCCCTCGTCGAGCGTCACGACGGCCGGTGCGTAGGGAGTCGTGAATCCGGGGTGCGGTGCGCGCCGTACCACCGTCCAGCTGTAGAGGGAGCCGCGCCCGGCGCTCGCGTCCCAGGCCAACTCGGTGGCGTGGCACCGGGCGCAGACGGCGAACGCCCGCAGGGGCCGCGCACCACATGCCGGGCAGTACGGCAGGACGAGGCGACCCTGCAGGCATCCCGTCCAGAACGGCTCCGCCCGGTCCGACTGCGGCGGCACCGGGAAGCCCGGCCGTTGTGGTGCCAGGAGCTCGTCCCCGGCACTCATGGCCGCGCCGCTCCGAGGAGCATGACGTCGGTGAAGAGGGCGCCGGACCCTCCGTTGGAGCACAGGGCGACGGCGGCACCGGGGACCTGTGCCGTGGCGCATTCGCCCCGGATCTGCTGGACGCCCCTCGCCACGCGTTGGAACTGCTGCGCAGCCATCCCGGCGTGGCTGAACGACATGGTGCCGCCGTCCGTGGTCACGGGGATGGAGCCTCCGGGCCCGATCGCTCCGGACTCGACGAAGGGTCCGCCCTCGCCGCGGGCGCAGAACCCGTACGCCTCGAGCTGGCGGATGATCTCGAACGAGAAAGGGTCGTAGAGCTCGGCGACGTCGACGTCGGCCGGACCCAGGCCCGCCATGGCGAACGCCGCCGCCGCGGCGTGCGCGCCGACCCACCCCGCGGCGTCGCTCTCGGGGCGGGGCGTGAAGTCCCAGACGGGCGCCACGGTGTAGGCGGGGCCGTAGCAGTCGCTTCCCCCGCCGAGGATCCAGACCGCCCGGGGATCGTCCCGCGCGCGGTCGGCATGGGCGAAGACGAGGGCGCATCCGCCCTCCGAGGTCGTCGCACAGTCGAGGAGGTGGAACGGTTCGGCGACGACGGGCGACGCCAGAATGTCCGCCGGATCGAACGGCCCCCGTCCGTGGTAGACGGCCTCGGGGTTGACGTGCCCGTTGTTGCGCACGACGGCGGCCGCGGTGGCCAGCTGCTGTTCGCTGGTGCCGTACGTGATCATGTGGCGGCGGGCCATGAGGGCGAACTCGGCGGCGGTGAACAGCCCGTAGCCGGCGACCAGCTCGTTCGGGGGGGTGGTCCACGGGGCGGCGACGCCCTCCTGCAGCAGGCCGGCTCCGCCCGCCAACGCCACCGCCACCCGGCTCTGACCCGTCGCCACGAGCGCGGCGGCGTCCATCAGCGTCGAGATCCCGAGTCCGCTGGGCTTGCGCGTGGCCGGGCCGAGCCCGAATTCCAGCACGGCGTCGGCGGCGGCGGCACCGACGACGGCGTCCACCTCCTCCACGCCGACGCCGCGCGTCGCGCAGCGCGCCCAGCGCCGCCTCGAGGGCGATCGAGACGGAATTGTGGCGGCCGGGCAGACGGCGGGCCTGGGCGGTGTTGTAGGCGCCGATGATGGCGACGTCTCGGAACGGATGCCCCATGCGAACCCTCAGCGATCCCCCGCCCGCAGGCGGAACCGCTGCACCTTGCCGCTGGCGGTCAACGGCAGCTCCTCCACGAACACCACGTGGCGCGGCGCCTTGTAGTTGGCCATGTGGTCACGACACCATGCTGCCAGCGATCCCTCGTCGACGTCCGCATCCCTCCCGGCGCACGACGTAGGCCTGCCCCACCTCCCCGAGGCGGGGGTCGGGGACCCCGACGACGGCGACCTGCGCCACGCCCGGGTGGGTCAACATGATGCCCTCGATCTCCGCCGGGAAGGCATTGAAACCTCCGACGATGAACATGTCCTTCTTGCGGTCGGTGATGCGCAGGTTGCCGTCGTCGTCGATGACCCCGACGTCGCCCGTCCGGAGCCAGCCCTCGTCGTCGATGGCCTCGGCCGTGGCCGCCGCGTCCCCGAAGTAGCCCCGCATGACGTTGAAGCCCCGGACCAGGATCTCCCCCGGTCGACCGATCGGGAGACTGCTCCCGTCGTCGGCCACGACGCGGACCTGCACGCCCTCCAATGGCTTGCCGACCGTGGTGGCGATGACCTCGGGCGGGTCGTCGTGGCGGCACATGCTCACGGTGCCGGTGGTCTCGGTGAGGCCGTACCCGGTGACGACGGTGGCGATCTTCAGGTCGTCGCGCATGCGGCGGATGACCTCGACGGGCACGGTGGCGGCGCCCGTGACCGAAAGGCGCAGCGAGGACAGGTCGTAGGCGGATCGGTCCGGGTGTTCGAGCATCGACTGGAAGACGGTCGGCGGACCGGGGAGCACGCTGATCCGTTCGGCTTGGACGCGCCCCATCACCACGCCGGCGTCGAAGACGGCGTGCGGCAGGATGGTCGCGCCGCGGAGCACGCAGGCCAGCACGGCGGACTTGAGCCCCGCCGTGTGGAAGAAGGGGTAGACGCACAGGTAGCGGTCCCCGCGCCGGAGCCCGACGGCGTCGCTCCAGGCCTGGTAGGTCCGGACGCTCGGGCCGTGGGCCAGCATGGCCCCCTTGGGTGCGCCCGTGGTCCCGGAGGTGAAGATGATGTCGGCGAGGTCCTCCGGCTCGACCCGGGGCGAGTGCACCCTCCACGTCCTGGCCCCGCTGCGGCGAAGTCGTCCCACGTCATGGCCCCGGCCCGCGGCGGACCTTCGAGGATCACCGTCTGGCGCAAGTCCGGCAGCGCACCGACGCCGTCCAGCAGGCCGACGAGGTCGGTCCCGAGCACGTCGGTGCTCGCCCAGGAGGAGCCTCGCCTGCGAACGGCGCAACACGTGGGCCGCCTCCATGGCCCTTGAACCGGGTGTTGACGGGCACCAGGACTGCGCCGGCCAGATAGACGCCGAAACTCGTCGCGATCCACCGGGCGCCATTCGGCGCCCACAGTGCCACCCGGTCTCCGCGGCTGACGCCGGCCTCCGCCAGGCTCCGGGCCACCCGTGTCGACTGGTCCAACAGGTCCACGAAGGTCCAGCGCACGTCGCCGTCGACCACCGCCTCCTCGGACCCGAACTCGCCCGCTGCATGCTCCAGCGCGGCGGGGATGGTCGAGGTCGGCGCTCACGCCACGACGCCCTCGGCGCGCAGCGCGGCGATGTCGTCGTGCGGCGAGGCCGAGTTCGTCGGCGAGCACCTGATCGGTGTCCTCGCCCACCCACGGCACCCGCGTGTCCGGCCGTCCCCGGCGCGGTGTGGATCCGGACCGGGTTCCCGGGGAGGAGGACCGGCGTGTCGCCGCCGTCGGGCCGGGCGATGCCCACGAGCATGTGGTGCGCCACGATGTGCGGGATCCGTCGGCAGCTCCTCGTCTCGAAGGCACGGCCCGGCGGCAATGCCCGGCCGCGCTCAAGTGCGGCACACGCCTCCTCCCGGGTCTTGTCGGACGGCCCAGCCCTCGATGGCCGGGCGCAGCGATGTCCTCGAGGTGGTCCATCCAGCCCTGGCGGGTCGGCCAGCGCGGGCGTCCGACGGCCACTCGGGCTGTCCGACGATCTCGGCCAGGCGCTCGAAGTGGTGTTCCCGCCCCACCTGAACGATGAACCAGCCGTCGCCGGCCCGGAAGCCGTGGTTGATCAACGGCCCGGTGTCGCCGTTCTTCAGCCCCATCGACCAGAAGTTCGGCCACGATGTCGGTCATGGCGATCACCGAGTCGAACATGGCCACGTCCACGAACTGTGCGCTGCCCGGTCCGGTCGCGTTCGCGCGAGGGCGGCCAGGATGCCGACGCGAGGCGAACAGCGCCGCACCGATGTCGCCCAGGCCGCCGACCGGGGAGACCGATCGGCGGGTGGTCCCCTTGCCGCTTCATCTCGTAGATGCCCGACATCGCCTCGACGATCGGTGCGAAGGCGGGGCGATCCCGGTAGGGGGACGTGGTCACGTTGCCGAAACCCGAGACCGACGCGTAGACGCAGCGTCGGGTGGGCCGCGACGAGATCCTCGAAGCCCAGGCCGAGGCGCTCCATGGTGCCGGCGCGGAAGTTCTCGGCCACGACGTCGAACCGAGGTGCCATGTCCAGGACGAGCTGGCGACCCCGGGGGTTCTTGAGGTCGATGCAGATGCTCTGCTTGCCGAGGTTGTTCCGGAGGAAGGTGGCGCCGAGGCCACGGCCCTCCGGGGTCGGGCACCGAAGGCTGCGAGGCCCGGCCCAGCTCGCCGCCCGGGCGGTTCGACCTTCACCACGTCGGCGCCCAGGCGGGCCAGCAGCTGCGTGGCGAAGGGGAGTGGCCTGCATCTGCTCGAGGGCGAGGATGCGGATGCCGGTCAGAGGCCCGCGGGGCCGCCGGTCGGAGGGCTCAGCGACCATGTCGACCATTTGGATATCATATCCTGTTCAAGCTGGCCCACCGGAGGGCCATGCCGA
Source organism: uncultured Acidimicrobiaceae bacterium (assembly GCA_963843365.1). GTDB lineage: Bacteria > Actinomycetota > Acidimicrobiia > Acidimicrobiales > RAAP-2 > Bog-473. Next base: position 571,077 of record CAWJKG010000003.1, read on the forward strand.
GCCGGGCCGCACCGTCGGCAGGGAAAGGGGAGTCGTGACGTGGCCGGAGCGGTGCATCTCGAGGTCGATGGACCGATAGCCACCATCGTCAACGACAACACGGAGAAGCACAACGCGTTCGACGACCTCATGGACGCGCAGCTCTTCGACGCGCTGGCGCGCCTCCGCGACATGCCCGACGTACGCGTGGTGATCTGGCGCGGGCTCGGCAGGTCGTTCTCGTCCGGGCGCGACGTCGGGGCACTCGGAGGCGCCGACAGCGGCATGACCCATCACGAATTGATGCGTCGAGGGCATCGGGGCATACGCGCCATCTTCGAGCTCCATGCGCCCATCGTCGTGGCGATGCAGGGGTGGGCCATCGGTGCCTCGTTCCAGCGCGCCCTCCTGTGTGACATCAGGATCGCCGCCGAAGGTGCCCGGTTCATGCTGCCCGAGGTGAGCCACGGCGTGATCCCCGACACCGGCGGGGTGGCCCGGCTGTTCCAGATGTGCGGCCACGGCCTCGTGGCCGACATGGTCCTGGCCGGCCGCGTCCTGCAGGCGGATGAGGCCCTGGGGCACGGCATCGTCTCCCGCGTGGTCCCGGCGGACCAACTCGACGCCGAGGTGCGCGGCGTCGCCGAGCGCATCGCGGAGGCGCCCGCGGTGACGGTGCGCGCCGCCCGCCGCATCCTCGGTCATCTGTCCGAGCCGTCCGTGGTGGCGTCGATGGACGAGGAGATGATCGCGCAGACGTATCATCGCGCGCTCCGACGACATGGCCGAAATGCGGGCGGCGCGGGCCGAGGACAGGGCGCCGCACTACCGTGGTAGTTGACGTGCCCCATCCCGGGCGGGAGGTGGCATGAACGACGACGGCGCCGGTGCTCGTGCGGACCGAAGTGGTCGACGGCATCGCGACCGTCGTCCTCGACGACCCGGCTCGCCGCAACGCGTCTGTCGTGGGACATGGTCGAGGCGCTGTCGTCCGCCGTCGCGGCAGCCGCCGCCGCAGAGTGCCGAGCCCTCGTTCTGCGGCACACGCCACCGGTCTTCTGTGCGGGTGGGTCGCTCGACGATCTCCTGCATCCCAGAGCGCCGCTCAAGCGGATGTACGACGCGTTCCGCGCCCTGGACCGGGTGGGGGCGCCCAGCATCGCCGTGGTCGACGGCGCCGCGGTCGGCGCCGGCATCAACCTGCTGCTCGCCTGCGACGTCGTCCTCTGCAGCCCCGAGTCCCGCTTCGATGTGCGCTTCCTCCAAGCCGGCCTGCATCCGGGCGGTGGGTTCCTCTGGCGTCTGCGCCGGGTGCTCGGCCCCCAGGCCGCGGCCGCCATGACACTCTTCGGCGAGGTCGTCACCGGCGAGGAGGCTGCTCGGATCGGGCTCGTCTGGCGCTGCGTGCGGCGGGACGAGCTCCTGGCCGAGGCGACGGCGCTGGCCCGGCGGGCCGCCGGGCGCGATCCCGAGCTGGTGCAGCGGGTGAAGGCCACACTGGCCGAGGTCGAAGGGGTGGACGACCCGGAGGAGGCGATGGCGCTCGAAGCAGTGGCGCAGCGATGGTCGATGGACCGTCCCCAATTCACGGAGTCGCTGCGCCAATTGCGCGCGAACGGGTCGGACGGGGCGATCACAGCCCGGAACCCGCATGACCACGGGGTGCGGCCGGTGAGGACGATGGCGGACGCCTGGGCGGCCCGGGCGGACGATCCCGCGCCGGGGCTGCTCTTCGAGGACCGGACATGGTCCTGGGCCGAGGTGGTCGACGCCGCGCGGCGCCGAGCCGGAGCATGGGCCCGGCTGCGGCAGGAGGGGCCGCCGCACGTGGCGGTATTGCTCGACAACGTGCCCGAGCACGTGTGGTGGCTCGGTGCCTGCGCAATGTCCGGTGCCGTCGTCGTGGGCGCCAATCCCACCCACCCCGGCCCTGCTCTGGCAGAGGAGTTGGCCTACACCAGATGCCAGGTCCTGGTGACCGACACCGCGCACCTGGCGCTCGTCGAGGGCCTCGACCTGGGACCCGGGATCGGCCGCGCCGAGCCGACCAACCCGCGCGTCGTCCTGGTGGACGGCGATCCCGGGGGCGATCTCGACTCCGCCGCGCTGCCCGCATCGGACGCAGCCGATCCCACGAGCCTCGGCTATCTCATCTTCACGTCCGGCACGTCGGGCCGGCCCAAGGCCTGCCGGTGCACGCAGGGTCGGATGCTGTTTGCCGGCTCCGCCCTGGCCCAGCGCTACGGCTTCGACTCATCGACCCGCTGCTATGTGGCCATGCCGCTCTTCCACTCGAACGCGCTGATGGCTGGGTGGGCGCCGGCCGTGGCGGGCGGCGCCGCCATGGTGCTGCCGAGCGGTGGTCGGTTCTCCGCGTCCGGGTTCCTGCCCGACGTCCGGCGTCACGGTGTCACCTACTGGAACTACGTGGGCCGGCCCCTCTCCTACGTGCTGGCCACCGAGGAGAGGCCGGACGACGCCGAGACCACACTGCGAGACGTCTTCGGCAACGAGGCTGCGGCCGGCGACGTCGAACGCTTCGCCCGCCGGTTCGGGTGCTCCGTCTCCGAGAACTACGGCTCCACCGAGGGCGGCGTGGCGGTGCCCCGCACGCCGGAGACCCCGGCCGGCGCACTGGGGCCGGCGCCGGCAGGCTCCCTCGTCATCGGCGCGGACGGCCACGAGTGCGCGTTGGCGGTCTTCGACGAGAACGGCGTGCTGCGCAACGCGGCCGAGGCGATCGGCGAGCTGGTCTCGACGACCGCGCCCGCCATGTTCGAGGGCTACTGGGAGAATCCGGACGCCGACGGGGCGCGGGTCCGGGACGGCCGGTACTGGACGGGCGACCTCGTCTACCGCGATGCCGACGGGTTCCTCTGGTTCGCCGGCCGGGCCGACGACTGGTTGCGGGTCGACGGTGAGAACTTCGCCGCGGCCCCGGTGGCACGGATCCTGGAGCGCCACCCGGACGTGGTCATGGCGGCGGTCTACGCGGTGCCCGATCCGACCGTGGGCGATCAGGTCATGGCGGCCCTCCAGCTCCGCCCGGGTGCGCGCTTCGACGGGGCGTCCTTCGGTGCCTTTCTCACCGAGCAGGCCGACCTCGGCCGCAAGTGGGTGCCCCGGTTCGTCCGGGTGTCGCAATCCCTCCCGACGACGGCGACCGCGAAGATCCTGGTGCGCCAGCTCAGGGGCGAAGGGCTCGACTGTGCGGACGAGGTCTTCGAGCGCGCGGACGGTGTCGCCCTCTCGTTCGCACCCCGGCCGCCGGGACGCACCCCGCCCACGGGCACGCACCGCCTCGGATGACCACCGCGGCGGGCGCCCCCCTGCTGGCCGCCATGGTCGACCGGCGCGCCGCGGCCTCACCCGACGCGGTGCTCCTGGTCGACGAGCTCGGCCGTCGCCTGACCTGTGCCGCGTTCGCCGCGGAGAGCCGGCGCGTGGCCGAACGGCTCTCCCGGGCAGGCGTCGGAGGCGGATCGGTGGTCTCGTGGGTGCTGCCGACCTCCATCGACACGCTCGTGGTGATGGTCGCCCTCTCGCGGCTCGGCACGGTCCAGAACCCGATCATCCCGATGTACCGCGAGCGGGAGATCGGCCACATCCTGGGTGAGGCCGCCGTCGACGCCCTGATCGTCGTGCCCGAGTGGCGCGGAGTCGACTACCTCGACATGTGTGCGGGCCTCGCCGCGCGCACACGGCGGCCTCCCGGTCCTGACCGTGCAGGAAGTGATGGGCCACGACGACGGCGGCCTGCCGACGGTGGCGCCTCCGCAGTCCCACCCGAACCTGCATCCGGCCCGCTGGCTGTTCTATACGTCGGGGAGCTCAGGTCTCCCCAAAGGCTGTCGCCACACCGATGAGACCCTGGCCGCGGCCGCCACCGGCATGGTCGACCACCTGGCGATGACGAGCAGTGATCGGAGTGGCATCGCGTTCCCGATTGCCCATGTCGGAGGGGCGCTCAATCTGATGGCGGCGCTCGAGTCGGGGGCGACGCTCATCCTCATCGAGCAGTTCGAGGCGGCCGCCTCCTCCGCCGTGCTCGCCCGGGAGGGCGTCACGATGGCGGGCTCGGGCACGGCCTTCCATCTGGCCTATCTCGGGGTGCAGGAGACCATGCCCACGGGTGCCCTCTTTCCGGGGCTCCGCTGTTGCCCCGGAGGCGGCGCGCCGAAGCCGGTCGGATTGCACGAACGGGTGCAGCGGGAACTCGGCGGCGCAGGCATCGTGTCCGCCTGGGGTCTCACCGAAGCGCCGGTCCTGACCATGGGGCGGCTCACCGACCCTGACGCCAAGCTGTCCGAGACCGAGGGCTCGCCGCTGCCCGGTGTCCGGGTCCGCGTCGTCGGTGCGGACGGCGTGCCGTGTGGTCCTGGAGAGCCCGGGGAGCTCCGCGTGCGTGCCCGCCAGCAGATGTTGGGCTACGTCGACCCGGCACTCGATGCGGAGGCCTTCGACGCCGCAGGATTCCTGCGCACCGGTGACCTCGGGAGCGTGGACGTCGACGGCTACGTGCGGATCACGGGGCGGCTGAAAGACGTGGTCATCCGCAAGGGGGAGAACGTCGCCGCGGCGGAGGTGGAGGATCTGCTGCGGGCGCATCCCGACGTGGCGGACGTCGCCGTGATCGGCGTACCCGACGACAACGCGGGTGAACGCGTGTGTGCCGTCGTGGAGCTGCTCCCGGGCGCGCCGGACATGGACGTCGAGCGCGCCGGCGCCTATCTCGAGAGCCGGGGTCTCCGTCGCCTCGCCTGGCCCGAGCAGGTCGAGCTGGTCCCCTCACTCCCGCGGACGGTTGCCGGAAAGATCGACAAAGCCGCCCTGCGCGCACGGGTCACGGGCGAGCGCGGGTCGTGAGTCCGGCCCGGGAGCCCGGGCGGGAGCTCGAGGCGCGCCGTCCGTCCGGCGGCGGTTCGATGAGCCTGAGCATCAGGTCGACGAGATACTCCACGGGTCGGTTCCGCTCGGCGACCGTCGGGACCAGCGTCCGGGCCATGACCGCGCCGAGGAGGACGTCGAACACGTCGTTCGGGTCGACCGACGGATCGACCGCGCCTTCCGGCGCCGCCACCAGAATGTCGATCAGCTGGGGGCGCGCCGAGACCGCCAACCACGTCTCGGGAGCGCCCGAACGCCCGCCGGACTGATAGGTGCCGAGGAGCCCCGGCATGGCGGCTTTGGCCTCCGGGGCGCCGAAAGCGGAGAGGAGGGCGCGGCTGAGCCGTCGCAGGTCCCGGCGGAGGTCGCCGGTCGGTCGCACCAGCACGGCGGACAAGCCCGGGAAGACCGCCTCCTCAATGATGGCGTTGCGCGACCGCCACCGGCGGTAGATCGCCGAGGCGTGCACACCGGACCGCCCGGCGATGGCGCGCACCGTGGTCTGGTCGAATCCCCGCTCGGTGAGCAGCAGCCGCGTCGCCTCGAGCACGCGGGCATCGATGGTCCGGTCGCGTGGCCGGCCGAGAGGCGATCCTGGATCGCGGGCCATGCGTGCATCGTAGGGGGCGGGGCGGAACCCGACGAGCTCTGGTGCGGCGTCCTGTGACACCGGACGATCCGCGCCCGCCCTCCGTCACATGGGGAGATGATCCGGTAGAAAGACAGGCACACATCCGCCCGATGCACGCGTGCACGGCGAAGGAGGCAGCGGTTGATGGATGCAGTGACGTTCGAGGTTCGGGACCGGATCGCCGTCATCACCTTGAATCGCCCCGAGGCCAGGAATGCGGTCAACGGTGCCGTGGCGGCGGGAATGGAGCAGGCGATCGACCGACTCGAGTCGGACGACGACCTCTGGGTCGGCGTGCTCACCGGGACCGGTCCCGTCTTCTGTGCGGGTGCCGACCTCAAGGTCATAAGCCGAGGAGAGGCGGCCAGCATCCAGACGGAACGCGGAGGGTTCGCCGGCTTCGTGCGGCGGGAGCGCGCCAAGCCCGTGATCGCCGCCATCGACGGTCCCGCGCTGGCGGGTGGCACGGAGATCGCGGTGGCCTGTGACCTGATCGTTGCCTCACGGTCGGCCTCCTTCGGCATCCCCGAGGTGAAGCGCTCGCTGATCGCTGCCGCCGGGGGCCTCCTCCGGCTTCCGCGCGCCCTTCCCCGCAACGTGGCGATGGAGCTCGCGCTCGACGGGTGATCCGATCAGCGCAGAGCGGGCGGCCGCCTTCGGGCTGGTCAACGAATTGGTGGACCAGGGCGAGGCGATCGAGGCCGCGCTGCGGCTGGCGCAACGCGTCGCCGTCAATGCCCCGGTCGCGGTGCGTCAGTCGCGCCGGGTCGTGCTCGCGTCCCAGGAGAGAGACGACGAGGACGTCTGGCGGCTCACCCGCGAGGCGCAGGCTGTGACGGTCGCCACCGAGGACTTCAAGGAGGGTCCGCGCGCGTTCATCGAGAAGCGCCCCCCTCGCTGGGTGGGCCGCTGACGGGTCGTCGCCCGCACGCGGTCACGTGGGCATCACGGGGTGGGTGCTCGCAGAAGGGGGTCTGCTTGAATGGCGCCTTGACGTCGTGAGCTGCAGGCACACAGGCTGGCGGCGGAGCGGCCGGCGCCGAGAGAGGAGACCGTACGTTGTCGGACATCATGCAGGGGGTTCGCATTCTGGAGGTTGCCGAGCACACGTTCGTGCCCGCGGCCTCGGCCATCCTCGCGGACTGGGGCGCCGACGTCATCAAGGTCGAGCATCACGAGCGGGGCGACGCCATGCGCGGCCTGGCCTCGAGCGGGGTGATGCCATCGATGGGCGCGGTCCATGTGTTGCTCGAGCACTCGAACCGGGGCAAGCGCAGCATCGGCATCGACGTCGCCAGCGACGAGGGGCTCAATCTCGTGCACGAGCTCGCGGCCACCAGCGACGTCTTCTTGACGAACAAGCTTCCGGCGGTGCGAAAGCGTCTCCGGATTGAGGCCGAGGACATCCGCGCCCACAACCCGAACATCATCTACGTGGCCGGCACGGGTGCGGGGGAGCGCGGCCCGGAAGCGGACCGCGGCGGCTACGACTTCCTGAGCTACTGGTGCCGGGGGACCAGCGCCATGGGGACGACTCCGACCGACGCCGAGTTCCTGGCCGTCCAGCCCGCACCCGGCTACGGAGACTCCATCGGCGGCATGACGATTGCCGGGGGCATTCTGGGCGCGCTCTTCCACCGGGAGAGGACGGGGGAAGCGCTCACCGTGGACGTGTCCCTCCTCGGGGTGGGGATGTGGGCCATGAGCCCCGCCATCGCGCTCTCGCTGCAGCTCCAGCATCCCTGGCGTCCGGGCCCGGGCGGTGCGACCGCGCCGTTCAACCCCTTGGTGGGCACGTATCGGACGCAGGACGGCCGGTTCCTCGCCTTCTCCTGCCTGCAGGGATTCCACTACTGGCCGGCGGCGTGCCGCGTCGTGGGCCGGGAAGACCTCATTGAGGACGAACGGTTCTCGTCCCACGAACGCCTTTCGGAGAACGCGGGAGCGGCGCGTGAGATATTGGCGGCGATCTTCAAGACGGCACCCCTGAGCGAATGGCGGGTCCGGCTCGAGAGCTTTTCCGGACAGTGGGCCTTCGCGCAGGACACGCTCGAAGTCGTCGAGGATGTCCAGACGCTGGCGAACGGCTACATCGGGGAGACGGCAACCGCCGACGGCACGCCGTTCCGGCTTGTGACGACGCCGGTCCAATTCGGTGGGGTGCCCGCCGCGCCGAAGCGAGGGCCGGAGTTCAACGAGCACGGCGACGAGATCCTGGCGGGACTCGGCTATGACCAGGACAGGATCATGGAGCTCAAGATCGCCGGTGTGATCCCGTAGCTCAGGAGTCCGTCACCGCCCCGCCCAGGAGCGCAGACTGTCGGGCCGGCACCGGGTCGGGATGCGTGCATCTGTGGTAGTCAAGGACGGTCATCGTCCGCTCTCGTCCGCGAAGGAAGTGTCCGTGCCCGGACTCCCCGAACCCCCGCCACTCGGGGCGACCGCACTCCCGCCCGGCACCTTTGATGGGGTGCCGGTCTTCGTGACCGGAGCCGGTACCGGACTGGGAAAGGCCATCGCGGTCGAGTTCGCGCGGCTCGGAGCGGCTCTGGTGATCGCCAGCCGCAAGCCGGAGCACCTCGAAGCCGGGGCGGCGGCGGTCTCCGAGGTCGGCGGCGAGGTGCTCACCGTCAGCTGCGACATCCGGGATCCTGAGCAGATCACCGCTGCGTTCGACCAGGCCGAGGCTGCGTTCGGCCTCCCGGGCGCCTTGGTGAACAATGCCGCCGCCAATTTCCCCGTGCCGGCGGAGGAGATGTCACCCAATGCATGGCGGACGGTCGTCGACATCACTCTGAACGGCACGTTCTTCTGCTCCCGCGAGTTCGCCCGGCGGCACATGACGCAGGGCACGCCCGGGTCGATCGTCGATGTCGGGGCGTCCTATGCCTGGACGGGCGGCCCGGGCTTCGCCCACTCGGCGGCGGCGAAGGCGGGGGTCAAGAACATGGTGGAGACCCTGGCCGTCGAGTGGGGACCGTATGGGATCGCGGTGAACGGCCTGGTGCCGGGCCTCTTCCCCCACGAGGACATGACGGCGGACATTCGAGGCAACCTCGACCGCACGAGTGACAAGGACCTCTGCCAGCCCGCGCTCCGGGTGGGGCGCCTGCGGGAGCTCGGGTGGGCAGCCACCTTCCTGGCCTCGCCCTACGCCCGGTTCATCTCCGGCCACACCCTCGTGGTCGACGGCGCCAATTGGCAGCGTCGGCTCCTGACCAACCCGCCGGTCGTCACCGTGCGGGAGCAGATGGGGCGCCCGGCCTTCGACGCCGAATCAGGCGCGAAGTAGGTTTCCCGCTCGGCAGTCGGCCTGCGGCGCTCTCGTCTGACGTGAGCAGCTCCGAGGTCCGAGACGGGGGCCCCGGGCCACCGAGAAGAGGAGCGAAGTCCGTGGAGCAAGTCCTGCAGGGTGTCAAGGTCCTCGAGGTATCGGCCTGGGCTTTCGTCCCCTCGGCGGGCGCCGTGCTGGCCGACTGGGGCGCCGATGTGGTCAAGATCGAGCCACCCACCGGTGATCCCCTGCGGGGTCTCGTCAACGCGGGCATCGGTGGAGGTGCGGGGCCGTCGTTTCCCTGGGAGGCCTGGAATCGCGGGAAGCGCAGCGTCGCCATCGACCTCAAGCACCCTGACGCGCGGGACATCGTCCTCAAGGCGGCGGCGTCGGCCGATGTCTTCCTGACGAGCTATCTCCCTCCGACCAGGCGGCAGCTGGGCATCGACATTCCGGACATTCAGGCCGTCAATCCGGGCATCGTCTACGCCTGCGGGACGGGGCAAGGCGCCCTGGGCGAGGAGGCGGAGAAGGGCGGGTACGACGCCATCAGCTTCTGGGCCCGCGGTGGCGTGGGCACCACCGTGACTCCGCCGGGGGCAAAGAAGCCGATCGGGCAGCCCGGAGGTGCCTTCGGCGACTCGCTGAGCGGCATGGCCCTGGCCGGGGGAGTGGCCGCCGCCCTGGTCCGCCGGGCTCGGAGTGGCGAGGGAGCGGTCGTCGACGTGGCGCTCCTCGGCACCGCCATGTGGTGCCTCCAGATGCCTATCGTCGGTGCCGCGGTCATGATGGCACCGCAACCCGCGGGCGAGGACGACCCGCCGAAACCGAAGAGCATCAATCCGCAGATCTTCAACCCGCTCGTCAACAATTACCAGACGTCGGACGGACGGTGGATCTCGTTGTGCATGCTGCAACGAGATCGCTACTGGAACGATGCGATCGTGGCGCTCGGTCGCGAAGACCTGCAGACCGATGAGCGCTTCGCCACGCCGGAGGCGCTGGGGGCTCACCTGGCCGAGGCAATAGAGGAATTGGAGCGAACCTTCGCCGCACTGTCCCTCAGTGAGGCTCGGGCCGCGCTGCGGAAGCAATCGGGTCAGTGGGATGTGATGCAGAACGTGCTCGAACTCCCGGCGGACCCCCAGGCCATCGCCAACGGGTTCGTCCAACCGGTGGCCTACGAGAACTCGGTCGACTTGCCGCTGGTCTCGTCGCCGGTCCAGTTCGATCGGACGCCGCCCCGGCTCGGCCGCGCACCCGAGTTCGGCGCGGACACCGACTCCGTCCTGGCGGAGCTCGGCCTCGATCCCGATCAGGTGATGCAGGCGAGGATCGACGGGGCCGTCGTCTGACGGACAGGCATGGGCCAGGTGCCGTCGGCGAAATCGACCGCTATTCTGACCCGGAGGGACCGGCCGGACGTCAGGAGTCGGCCGTTCCGCACCAGTGGGCGCGGTCATCGCGCCAGAAGGGTGGTGGTCCATGCGATCCGACATCCGGCCCGGTGGCATCCTCCCCGACTACGCGTTGCCGGACCACACCAACACGGTGCGCAAGCTCAGCGAGCTGCAGGGCAACGACCCTTTGGTGCTCACGCTGGCGCGTGGTAACTACTGCCCGAAGGAGCATCAGCAGCACCTGGAGATCGCCGCGAACTATCCGAAGGTGGCCGTGGCGTACACCCAGATCGTCACCATCACCACCGACGACCACCACACCACCCAGGAGTTCCGGGCCTCCGTCGGGGCCCAGTGGACCTTTCTTTCGGATCCGGAGCGGACGGTCCAGAAGGACCTCGACATCCAGGAGTACACCGACCCCGAGCACAATCCGATGATCCCCCACACCCTGGTGCTCAAGCCCGGGCTCGAAGTGCACAGTGTGTACAACGGGTACTGGTTCTGGGGGCGTCCCTCGTTCGCCGACCTCTGGTCCGACCTGTGCGCCGCCACCAGCGAGATACGCCCCGACTGGGATCTCAGCACGCCGGGGCTGCGGGAGGCCTGGGATGCCGGCGACTATTCGAGCTTTCACGGGTGGGACAGACGGGCTGCTCAGTCGATGCCGACGTCCTACCAGTCGTAGGTGGAGATGCGCCTCGAGCAACGGGGCTCGGCGAGGTAACGGTGGCGCGCCCGGCGATCTGCGAACTCTTGGGGATCGATCACCCGATCGTCCAGGCGCCGATGTCGGCCGTAGCCGAACTGGCGGCGGCGGTCTCGAACGCCGGCGGGCTCGGCATGTTGGCACTGACGTGGTCCACGCCGGCCGGCGATCCCGTGCGCCAGACCGCCGCACTCACGGAACGCCCCTTCGGCGGCAATCTCATCCTCGCGTCCGATCAGCATCGCCGTCTCGATGAGGCCCTCGAGGCCGGGCTGCGGATCGTCTCGTTCATGTGGGGAGATCCGGCGGGGTACGTCGAGGCGGTCCACAGCGCCGACGGTGTCGTCCTGCAGACGGTCGGCAGCGCCGAGGAGGCCCGACGGGCGGTGGACGGTGGCGCCGACGTCGTCGTGGCGCAGGGGTGGGAGGCCGGCGGGCACGTGTGGAGCCGGGTGGCGACGCTTCCATTGGTGCCCGCAGTCGTCGACGCCGTGGTGCCGGTGCCGGTGGTCGCAGCCGGGGGGATCGGGGACGCTCGGGGCGTGGCGGCCGTGTTCGCGCTCGGCGCGCAGGCGGCGTGGCTGGGTACCCGGTTCCTGCTCGCCGAGGAGATGCCCACGCACGAGGAATACCGGCGCCGTCTGGTGGAGGCCTCCGAGACCGACGCCCAGTGGTACCCCGACCTCTATGACGTGGGCTGGCCCGACGCGCCGCACCGTGCCCTGCACAACTCCACGGCCGCAGCCTGGGAAGCCGCCGGCCGGCCTCCACTCGGGCAGCGGCCGGGAGAAGGTGATGTCCTGGCCCACTTCGCGTCGGGCGAGTCGATCGTCCGCTACGAGCCGGGGGCACCGCTGGTCGGCACCACCGGTGACATCGAGGCCCTGTCGCTTTGGGCCGGTCAGAGCGTCGCGCTCGCCACCCGGCGGCAACCGGCGGCCGAGATTGTCGCCGAGCTCGTCTCCCTCCTGTGAAGGCGTCAAGGCGGCGGATCCTCACGCGAGGTGACGACTCTGGGCCATTCTCTAATCTCCATGATGTAGATCGAACTCACGGGATCCCCCTCGTGGATCCGCCCCATCGCAGGGTCTGGAGCAGACAGTGAACTTTCAAGGCGTCGTCATGAACGTGGCGGATCTCGACCGGTCGATCGAGTTCTACCGCGAGGTGCTGGGTTTCGCACTCCTGTCGCAGGAGGAGCAGTTGGCAGTGGTGAGCCCGCCGGAGAGCGGCCGCGCCGAGGTGCTCGTCCTGCGAGCGTTCGGCAGCAGCCCTCTGGAGGGAGCCCGCCACATCGGCCTGCGGGTCTTTGTCCTCGAGGCTGCGACGACCGATGAGATGGAGCGCATCGCGGGCCTGCTCGACGCGCGGGGACAGCTCGTGACGCGGCGCGACCACAGCGAGTGGAAGGCAGTGGTGGGGCGTGATCCGGACGGGGTGTCCCTCGTCGTCGCCTGCCATCCCGGTGGAGACACCACCGAGGACGGGTGGAAGGTCCTCGACGATTTTCTCTACGGCGTGGGGGAGTAAGTGCCGGTCGTCCCTCCGAGGAGCGAGGAGGCTTTGCCTTGAGAGAAGACATCGTGGTCGGCGCCCATTTCCCGGACTACCAACTCGAGGATCAGGGCGGGGTACAGCGAAGGCTCTCCGAGCTCCAGGGCGGCAATCCGATGGTCCTCCATCTCTCCCGGGGGTCGTACGACCCCAAGGAACACCGTTTCCTGAGGAACCTCGTCGACAGTTATCCGGAATTCCGTGTGGCGTACACGCGTCTCGTGGTGATCAGCACGGACAACCCGCTCAATCTGAACGAGTTCCGCGACTCTCTGGGCGCCTCGTGGCCGTTCCTGGGTGACCCTGAGCGATCAGTGCAAAAGGACCTCGACATCGAGGAATTCACCGACCCCCACAACCCCATGATTCCCCACACGTTCGTTCTCGAGCCGGGACTCCGCATCTTCAAGATCTACAACGGCTACTGGTACTGGGGCCGGCCCACGATGCACGAGCTGCACGTGGACCTGCGGGCGGTGCTGCAGAAGACCCGTGCGGACTTCGACCTCGGCGTGCCCGGCCTTCGGGAGGCCTGGGACCGCGGCGACCGGGACATGTTTCTCGTCGACACGCTCGATCCGCCGATCCGCTACACGGAGGGCGGCACCATCGGCATCAAGCGGGGCGACCTCTAGTCGGACTGACTCAATGTCCCGTCCGGGCATCGGTTCTGCCAGAGGTCTCCGCCACGCAGGCTGGCCGAAGGGGTCACCGAAGTACTGCGTCTCGTGCGTGACACTGCCATCCTCGAACTCCATGATGCTGACGGAGTAGCTGGGGGCTGTGTCGTAGGTGATGATGCACTCGCTCACCCACAGGTCTCCGCCACCACTGATTCTGAGGACGGTGAAGTGTCGATCAGCGGGGTGCGCGCCGCGCTGGGCCGATATCGCGTCGCGGCCCCTGAACCGCTCGCCTGATTGCGGGTAGTCGAGGATGGCATCCGTGGCGTAAATGGCATGTTCGGTCTCCGATTCACCCCGGTCGGAGGCCTGCCAATGCTCCTCCAGTGCGGCTCGTGTGTCGGTATCCGAGTCCACGCCATGTCCCTTCTCCGCGCGCCAGCGCTCCCGGCGTCACCAGTATCACGCACCTCTTCGTGGCCCGCGGTCCGGGTCCGCTGCGAGGGCTACCCGTTGACAAGTAACCAAAAGGTTACATATAATGCACCGGTGTGGACGACAACCTGGTCTTCAAGGCGTTGGCCGATCCCACTCGCCGGTTCCTCTTGGATCTGCTTTTCGAGCGGGAGGGCCGCACGTTGCGCGATCTCGAAGCCCAGGTGGAGATGTCGCGCATCGGGGTCATGAAGCATCTCCGTGTCCTCGAGGAGGCAGACCTCGTCATCACCCATCGATCGGGCCGGGAGAAGTTGCACTTCCTCAATCCCGTGCCGATTCGGTTGGTCCACGACCGGTGGATCGACAAGTACACCGAGCGCCAGGTTTCGGCGCTCGTCAACCTCAAGTCCGAATTGGAGGCATCAGCATGACCATGGAACCCCGCGTGATCCAGAAGTACCGGGTGTACATCAAGGCACGACCTGAGGACATCTGGGAGGCGGTCACCACGCCGGAATGGACGGTGCGTTACGGCTATGCACCTTTGGTCGAGTACGAGCTACGCCCGGGCGGGACCTTCCGGGCGCTTGCCAACGAGGGCATGAAGGCCTTGGGATGTCCGGACGTCATCAGCGACGGTGAGGTGATCGAAGCCGACCCCCCTCGCAAACTGGTGCAGACCTGGCGCATGACCATGACTCCCGAAATGGCCGCCGAGGCGTTCACTCGACTGACCTACGACATCGAACCGGTCCGCGGCGGCGTGTGCCGGCTGACGGTCACTCACGATGTCACCGGAGCTCCCATGTGGGCCGCCGTGATGCGGGGCGAGAGTGAGTCCAGCGGTGCCGGAGGAGGCTGGAGTGAGATCCTCAGTGGGCTGAAGACGCTGCTCGAGACGGGCGAAGAGCTTCCCTTCCAGAGCGGTCCGGAGGGCGCCCATCCGTGAGACCGCGTTGATCCTGAAACATGAATTCGAGGTCGGTTTCAAAAACCGGATACTCTCTGCGTTCGTGGAGGTCTGTCCCCCCTCGGCGCACGACGCCGTCTCCGGTCTCTGAGCCGTGGACGTCAGACTGACCCCTGAGCAGCACGTTCTGCGTGATTCCGCTGCTCGCCTGGTCGCCCGACTGGGTCCGAGGGCCACCGCAGACCTCGGCGATGACGAGCGCGCGACAAAGCTGGATGCCTCCCTCCAGGCGACCGGATGGCGCGACCTTCGCGCGTCGGCCGCGGACGGCCGACCTTGGTCGACTGCGGTCGAGGTCGCCCTCATCGCGGAAGAGCTGGGTCGCGGGTTGGCCGACGCCCCCTTCCTCGGGCCGACGTTGGCTGCCGATCTTCGCCGCCTCGTAGGCGGCGAAGCGGCGGCGGCCGAAACGGTCGCACTCACCACGGATTTGCGGGAGTTGGGCCATGCGGTGGCCTCGGATGCCTCGCGTGCCGAGCTGGCACTGGGTGTAGGGGAGGAGCCTGCAGGTTCGCCGCAGCCGGTCGTCGAATATTCGCTGGGTCCGGTCGGTGCGGGTGTCGATCTGACGCGGGGCTCCCGTCCTTGCCGCGAACCCGTGAGGACTGTCGGAGTACTTGGTGTCGCTGAGTGCAAGAGTTGGACTGCCCTGGGGCTCACGCTGACCGCAGCGGACCTCTGCGGCATCATGCGGGGCGTCCTGCATCTCGGCACTGCGTACGCTGCAGAGCGGCGCCAATACGGGTCGACGATCGGATCCTTCCAAGCAGTGCGCCATCTGTTGGCCGACGGGTTCGTCGCCATGGAGGGAGCCACGAGCATCACGCTGCACGCGGCGTGGGCAGTCGACGAGCTCGAGCCCGAGCAGGCTGTCGCCGCAGCCGCTGGAGCGAAGGCGTACGCTGCTCGTGCTGCCCGCAAGACCTGCGAAACGGTCATTCAGGTGCACGGAGGAATCGGCAACACGTGGGAGTGCCTGGCGCACGTGTATTTGCGGCGGGCACTGGTGTCGATCGAGCAGTTCGGTGGGGTCGCCCCGAACCTGCGTCGTGTGATGCGGCATCGGGGGATGTAGAGGGATGGATTTCGCCGATTCATCGGAAGAGGCAGCGTTCCGCCTTCGCCTGAGAGCGTGGCTCGTAGACCACAATCCCGGCTTGCCGGCGTCGTCGACCGATGACGCGTATTGGCTCGGGCAGGCTGCGTGGCACACCTCGCTGTACGAAGCGGGGTTCTTCGGACTCTCCTGGCCAGCAGCGATCGGGGGTCATGGATTGCCCAGCGTCTACGACGCCATCCTCGACGAGGAGTTGGCCGCTGCCGGGGCACCGCCGCGCCCGGGACTCGGCTACCTGGTGCAGGGGATACTCGAGCACGGCAGCAGCGAAATTCGGACTGCGCTTTCTGCCCGGGCTCGTCAGTGGAGCGGAGCGGTGGTGCCAGGGGTTCAGCGAGCCCGACGCGGGATCGGACCTCGCATCGTTGCGCACCCGGGCCGACCTCGAGGGCGACGAGTACGTGTTGCACGGACACAAGGTCTGGACCAGCTATTCGGACGTCGCCGACTGGTGTCTCCTTCTCGCTCGCACCGATCACGACGTGCCGCGACATCGGGGTATCTCCGCCTTCGCCGTCCCGATGCATCAGCCGGGGATCGAGCAGCGGCCGATCACCATGATCAACGGAGTGACCAAGGAGTTCGGTCAGGTCCTGTTCGATGGTGCACGGGTCCCGGCGAACAACATGATCGGGGATCCCGGTGAGGGATGGGCCTTGGCGATGACCGTCGTCAGTCACGAACGGGAGCCCGGCGAATTGGGATATGTGGCACGCTACCGAAAGGTCGTGAACGAGCTGATCGCCGAGGTGAGGCGTGATCCGTCGGCGTACGGGCCCGGAGAGCTGGAGCAGTTGGCTTGGGCGGTTGTCGAGGTTGACATGCTGGACCGGCACGTGTGCCGCCGTCTGTCCGACCGGCTCGACGGGGTCCGTCACGGCCCGGAGGGCTCCGTCGACAAACTGCTCATGACCGAGACGGAGCAGGCCGTAGGGCATGCGGCGCTTGCCATCGGTGGGGTGGGCGATGGCCTCGAAGACAGCTCCCGCCTGAAGATCTATCTGTACAGCCGCGCCCAGAGTGTCATGGGTGGGACGTCCCAGATACAACGCAATCTCATTGCGCAGCGCATCCTGCACCTTCCTGATTCATGACCCAGCGCCGAGGCCGAGTGCATTGGACCACAGAAGGCTCAGCTGCTCGACCGCCTGGTCGAAGTCGTAGTCCCGGTAGCCCTGTACCAGCCAGAGCTCGGCGACCCGGGCGATCATGGCACCGAGGGCGTCGGCCGCCATCGACGGGTCGAGGCGGCGGTCGGCACCGTCCTGCTCCTGGAGGCGCCGGATCGAACGCTCCGCTCGCTCGGCGAAGTGCTTCATCGTCGCCATACGGGCGTCGTTGACGTCCTCGTCGAACCTCGACACCTGTTCGATCACACCCATGAGGGCGGCTTCGTCGCGATAGCGCTCGAGGTAGAGACGGTTCGCCTGCCGGATGCGCTCTGCCGGCGCCAGGTGCTCGCCGTCGCCTGCGTGGTCGTCGGACGGCGCCGTGAGCTTCTCCTCCTGCATCTGCGCCACTTCGAGAAACAGCTCCTCCTTGGAGTCGAAGTAGTGATAGAAGCCGCCTGGGGCAAGGTTGGCACCTTCGGTGATGTCCACGATGCGCGCATCGAGGAACCCATCTCGTTCGAAGACTTCCTTCGCCGCATCAACGAGCCTGGCGCGAGTCTCAAGGCCCTTGCGCGACAGCGGTGTGCGACGGCCCTCGTTGACGTCGCCGCTGGCTGGGGCCGCGTCGGCCACAATGCTCCCTTCCTCGTCCCGGCACTCCACCGTACCGGCAGGCGCCCACCCCGAGTGGACTGCGGGGATGGGCACAAGACCTGCGTGTTGCCGTGCCAATCGGCTCCCGGGCCGGACCGGTATATGTTCGAATGCAATTGCAAGACTGACAGAGATCGCGAGTGACAGATCACCATGGCCACGTCCGAACCCGCCCTGCTCGTTGAGGAGCAAGATGCAATCCGCATCCTCCGACTGAATCGTCCCCAGGCGGCGAACGCTGCGAACCCCGAGCTCCATCGACGCCTGGCCGAGGTGTGGGTCGAACTCGAGGCGGACCCGGCCTGCCGCGTCGTCGTCATGACGGGCAACGGGCACGCGTTCTGCGCCGGGGGCGACATGCACCTGCTCAGGCGGATGAACGAAGACGAGCGCACACGCTCACAGATGCTCGAAGAAGGGAGGCAGATCGTCCAGCGGATGGTTCGCTTCCCGCACCCCGTGATCGCGGCGGTGAACGGTGCGGCGGTCGGGCTGGGCTGCAGCCTGACCGGACTGAGCGACATCGTGCTGATGGAGGAAGGCGCCTATCTGGCGGACCCCCACGTCTCCGTGGGCCTGGTGGCCGCCGACGGAGGTGCGCTGACCTGGCCCACCATGACCAGCCTGTTGCGGGCCAAGGAGTATCTGTTCACTGGTGACCGGATCCCGGCCGCGGCCGCGGTGCAATTCGGCCTCGCCAACCGGGTCGTCGCTGACGGGTCCGTCGTCGAGGAGGCGTTGGCTCTGGCCCGCCGACTCTGCGCCCAGCCGGCACAGGCACTCAGGCACACGAAACAGGCACTCAACAAGGTCGTCGAGCGTTCCGTGCTCGATGTGCTCGACTTCGCCATCGCCTGCGAGGCCATCTCCAGTGCGAGCGACGAGCATCGCAAAATTGTGGACCGGTTCCTCGAGCGCGACACCTGAGGAGAGGTTCGACCCTGACGGGTCGGAGCCACGCCGCCACCCGTCAGGGCTCGCTCGGCACCGATCGTCTCCGCCGCAGGAACTCGTGCGACATCACCACAGGGGCGAGCGCCGGCCAGGTACTCCGCGACCTCAGTCGGGCCACCACTCCAGCGGACTGACCAGCCCGTCGCTCATCTTCATCCAGAGCTCCGTCCGGTGCTCCTTGCAGGTCCAGAGCGCTCCGACCCTGCCCTCGGCGTCAATGCCGGTGGCGTTGTGCACGCGGGTCAGTTCGCGACCGCATCCATCCTTCGAACAGGTTGCCCGCTGATCAGTCATGCCACTCCAGGGCACCGGGATCTGGGCGCCCGAGCGGGCGTTTGGCGGGGCCTGGGTCGCCGGTCTCGGTGTCCGCCCGTCCCAGAGATAGCAGCACAGGGATTCATCTGTCTCGAGAGTCTGGCACTGTTCATCGCCAGGTCACGAGGTCGTCGCGGCGAGCATGTGAAGGCAAGCGGGTGGACGCGAACGGCCCCCACAGCGAGGTGGGGGCCGTTCGCGGAAGTGGGTACTCCTCCGATTCCATTGTCGACTGGTCACGAGCCGCTCTTGAGCCGCGCCGATTGATCCCGTGCGCCCCCGCTGGTCGACCGATCGGGATAGGGGATGCCTGACACGAATGTCAGGGACTGGCTATATTCCCGCTATCGGGGTTGTCGATGCCGGCATCACAGGCCGTGGGCCGGACACTTATCCGGGGGAGTGCACATGAGATTCGTCGGGCAAGGGTTCAGTCGCCTGAACCGGGCAACCGCAGGGTCGAGGCGGCAGCCTCGGAGAAAGGGTCGGGCCCTCCTGTTCCTGGGGAGCGTCGGCGTGCTGGCCGGACCACTGGCCCAGGGGTTGGCGAGCAGCGGCAGCGCGTCCGCGGCGTCCTCGAACATCGATCCCAACGGCGTCCTGAAGTACGGGTTCGACCTCAACAACGAGTTCGGCAACGACTTCGCCCCGGCGACCGAGGAGAACGACTGCTCCTACACCGTGACGTCGAACATCTACCAGTCGATGACCAGCCCGGGGAACACCGCGATCATGCGGCGGGGTGGCCCAGAGCTGGACCGTCTCGAACAACAGCTCGACCATCACCTTCCACATCCGGCCCGGCCTCGAGTTCTCCAACGGTCAGCCGGTCACGTCCGCCGACGTCGCGGCCAGCCTGAACCACACCAAGACCAGCCCGCTGCGGTCCTCGCTGTTCGCCATCTCGAGCATCCAGACGCCCGATCCGTCGACGGTGGTCGTCAATCTCAGCAAGCCCACGGCCGGTGACTTCCTGTGGGCGACGACCTACATCGACGGGCAGATCTACCCGGCCAATGCCATCTCGACCCAATCGACCCAGCCCGTGGGCGCCGGGCCCTTCGTGCTGAAGAGCTACCGCCAGGGCTCCTCCATCGTGCTGGTCAAGAACCCCAAGTACTGGGACTCGAAGGCCTACCCGCTCGGCGGCGTCGACTTCACCCAGGTCACGCAGGGCCCCGAGGCGGCCACCGCCCTGACCTCGGGCGCGGTGGACATGATCGAGGTCGAGCCGGAGAACTACCCGCAGCTCAAGAGCGACCCCAACATCGGCATCTCCGTCGACGAAGTCCTACGACTACATGGAGATCGAGCTGCGCCAGAACACCGGGCCCTTCGCCAACGAGAAGGTGCGGGCCGCCCTCGAGTTCGCCGTCGACCGCGCCGCGGTGAACAAGGTGGTGTTCGACGGGCTCGGGGCAGCCCGCCTACCAGCCCGTGCCGTCGTGGTCGCCGGGCTACTCCAAGTCGCTGGGCACCCCTGACCCCTACAACCCACGAAGGCCAAGGCGATGCTCAAGGCGGCCGGGTACCCCCAGGGCGTGAAGCTTCACCTTGATCATCCCGTCGGGTGACGCCGACCTACGCCCGGGCGGCCGCCCTCCTGCAGGCGGAGATGGCGGCGGCCGGGTTCAACGCCAACCTGCAGCAGATCCCCGGTGCCGACTTCCTCACCGACGTCTACATCAAGAAGCAGGGTGACGCCGCTCCTCAGCGAGCAACTGACCAACGGCCCCGACCTGGCCAACACCTTCGAGGCCATGTTCGAGTCCTCGGGCTTCCTGGCCAACGCGCTCGGGCTCGGTGAACCCGGCGCTGACGCCGCTGATCCAGCAGGCCAACGCGTCGCTCAGCCCGAGCCTGCAGGGCCCGCTGATGCAGCAGATCGACAAGACGGTCATTGAACAGGGTCTCATGGTGCCCATCGCGTTCATGCCGTCGATCGTCGCCTACAACAAGAACCGGGTCGGCGGGAAGGTCGTGGCCCCGATCGGGCAGTGCCGCTCCGACCTGGCCGGCATCTACATCAAGAAGTAGGCGCTCGCATGGCCCCGGCGAGCACGGAACGCAGAGCGAAGGTGCGCCGCACCACCGGATCCTGTTGAGCTGAGGCGGCAGCGATGGCGTCGGCAGCGGTGGCTCACTCCTGACATTCGTCGCCCGCCGGCTGCTCATCACCATCCTGCTGCTCTTCCTCATCTCGTTCGGCGTCTACTCGCTGATCCTGATCATCCCGGGCAACCCGGCCATCGCCCTGGCCGGAGGGACCAAGGCGACCCCGGCCGAGATCGCCAAGATCACGGCGCAGCTCCACCTCAACGAGGGCTTCTTCGCGCAGTACTGGAACTGGCTGCGGGCGGCTCTGCACGGGAACCTCGGCAACTCGCTGTTCAACAACGAGACGGTGGCGTCGGGCATCGCCGCCCGTTTCCCGGTCACGCTGAGCGTGGCGGTCGGCGGCATGGTCCTGGCCATCCTGATCGGGCGTGCCCGCCGGGATCATCTCGGGCCTGCACCAGGGCACCGCCCGCGGACCGCGGCGTGACCGTGGGCACGAGCATCGCAGTGGCCATTCCCGACTTCTGGTTGGCCATGATGCTCGTCATCGTCTTCGCGGTGAAGCTCGAATGGCTGCCGGCCCTCGGCTACACGCCCTTCACCCAGTCGCCCGGCCGAATGGTTCGAGGACCTGCTCCTGCCGTGGCTGGCCCTCGGCATCGGCGGGTCGGCGGTCATCGCCCGCCAGGTCCGCGGCGCGCTGATCGACACCCTGGACCAGGACTACATGCGCACCGCCGTGGCCAAGGGCCTGAGCCCGCGCATGGTCGTCGGGAAGCACGCCCTCAAGAACGCCCTGAGCCCCGCCGTCACCGTCATCGGCATCCAGTTCGGCTACCTGCTCGGTGGCACCCTCATCATCGAGCAGATCTTCTCCCTGCCCGGCATCGGCACCTACATCATCCAGGCCATCAACGACAAGGACATCCCGGAGATCCAGGGCGTGGTGCTGGTGGTGGCGACCGCGTTCGTCCTCATCAACCTGATCGTCGACATCATCTACGCCTACCTCAACCCGAAGATCCGCCTGTCATGAGCGCACCCCGATGAGCGACCTGGAGCCCCCCCGACGCCGGCGACCCGTTCGTCGGACTCACCGAGATCCCCGAGACGGGCGACAGCCGGAGGAGCTGCCGCGAGCGGCGGCCCGGGATTCTGGATGCGCTTCCTCCACCAGCGCTTGGCCATGGCGGGCCTGGTCTTCCTCTTGCTCGTCCTGATCGCCGCCATCTTCGCCCCGCTGATCGCGCCCCACCCACCCCGACGCTCAGGACCTCAACGCGGTCAACGCCGGGCCCTCGCTCGCCCACTGGCTGGGCACCGACGACCTCGGCCGCGACATCCTGAGCCGACTGATCTGGGGTGCCCGCATCTCGCTGCGGGCGGCCTTCGAGATCGTCGGCCTCGCCGCGGTCATCGCCATCCCGCTCGGCCTGATCGCCGGCTTCTTCCGGGGGGCGGTCGACAGCGTGATCATGCGCGTCATGGACGCCATGTTCTCGTTCCCGCCGCTCATCCTGGCCCTGACCGTGGCGGCGCTGCTGGGTGCGGACATCAACGACGCCGCCATCGCCATCGCCATCGTCTTCGTGCCGGGCTTCGTGCGGCTGCTCCGGGGCGAGGTCATCGCCGTCCGCGAGGAGGCTACATCGAGTCGGCGCGCAGCTCTGGGGGCCACGTCGAAGCGGCTGATCGGCGCGCCACGTCCTGCCCAACGTCGCCTCGCCGATCATCATCCAGCTGCCTGGCCCTCGGCTTCGCCCTGCTGGTCGAGGCGGGCCTGAGCTTCCTCGGCATCGGCGAGCAGCCGCCCACGCCGAGCTGGGGCGGCATGCTCCAGGAGGGCTTCCAGTTCATCAACTCCGCGCCGTGGGCCCTCGTCTTCCCGGGCCTCGCCATCATGTTCACCGTCCTGTCCTTCAATCTGGTGGCCGACGGGCTGCGGGACTCGCTCGGCCGGGAGCGGCCAGCGGGCAGCGGTCTCGTCGGCGGCGATCCGCCCATCGGAGTGGACTGGCCCGCCTCGGTCGCAGTGGTCGGACCCGGGAGGAGAAGGTGCCCGCGGCCGCGAGCACTGCTCTCCTGGAGGTCGGCGGCTTGCGGGTCGAATTCCTGACCCAGCAGCAGTGGCTCCGGTCATCGAGGACGCCAGCTTCGTGCTGCAGCCGGGGCAAGACGCTCGGTCTCGTCGGTGAGAGCGGCTCGGGCAAGACCGTGTCGGCGCTGGCGATCATGGGTCTCCTTCCCGCGGCAGTCGTCCCGTGTGGGTCGGGTCCATCCGGTTCGAGGGACAGGAGCTCACGAGCCTGAGCCCGGCCGAGCTGCGCAAGATCCGCGGCAACGACATCGCGATGATCTTCCAGGAGCCCATGACCAGCCTGAACCCCGCCTTCACCGTCGGCAACCAGATCGCCGAACAGGTGCGTACGCACCGCGGCGTCAGCCGGGCCGAGGCGTGGAAGGTCGCGGTCGAGATGCTCGATCGGGTGGAGATCCCCCACGCGGAACCGGGCCAAGGACTATCCACACGCCTTCTCGGGCGGGATGCGCCAGCGGGTCATGATCGCCATGGCGCTGTCGTGCTCGCCCAAGCTGCTGATCGCCGACGAGCCGACGACGGCGCTGGACGTGACGACCCAGGCCCAGATCGTCGAGCTCCTCCACACGCTGCAGCGCGAAGAGGACATGGCGATGATCTTCGTCACCCATGATCTCGGCGTGATCGCCGACGTGGCCGACGACGTGGTGGTGATGTACGCCGGCCAGATCGTCGAGACACAGGCCTGCGACTGGACCTGTTCGCTCGCCCCCGCCACCCCTACACCGAGGCGCTCCTGCCGTCGATCCCACAGCTCACGCCGCCGGGCGAGCCCCTGCACGCCATCCCGGGCATGGTGCCCCGTCCGGACCAGTACCCGACCGGCTGCCGCTTCGCCCCGCGTTGCTCGTACGCCCAGGAGGCGCTGTACCGAGTCGCCCGTGCCGCTCCGGGCGCCGGCGGAGCGCCGGCGACCCGGCGGGAGCTGGCGCGGCCCCGGTCACGGTCCCTGGCTCGCTGCGTGCGCCAGGACGAGCTGACCCTCGCTGGCCCGGCCCAGCTCGAAGCGGACCTCGCTCCCGACCTCCCCGGCCGAGCCTGCGTCGACGGGCGGTGCCGGGCTGCCGGTCCTCCAGGTGTCGGACCTGGTCAAGGAGTTCCCGCTCCGGAGCGGCGTGCTCCGTCGGGTCAGCGGCTCCGTCCGGGCCGTCGACGGCGTCAGACCTCAGCATCGAACCCGGGACGACGCTCGGCCTGGTGGGTGAGAGCGGCTCGGGCAAGTCGACGCTGGCCCGGCTGGTCCTCCGTCTCATCGACCCGACCGCCGGCGCGATCGTGGTCGACGGCACGGACATCACCTCCCTGCGCGGACCGTCGCTGCGCCGGTCACCGGGACTCGATGCAGATGGTCTTCCAGGACCCGTACTCGTCGCTCGACCCCCGGCAGAGCATCGCCGAGATCGTGGGCGAGCCGCTGGCCATCCACACCTCGATGACCCGGGCCGAGCGCGAGCGGCGGGTCGTGGAGCTGCTGTCCAGGTGGGGATCGGGTCCCACGTGCTCGGGCGCCAGCCCCACGAGTTCTCGGGCGGTCAGCGCCAGCGCATCGCCATCGCCCGGGCCTTGGCGCTGAAGCCCAAGCTGCTCGTGTGCGACGAGCCGGTCAGCGCCCTCGACGTGTCGACCCAGTCCCAGGTCATCAACCTCCTCAGCGAGTCTGCAGCACGAGCTGGGGGTGGCCTACCTCTTCATCGCCCACGACCTGTCGGTGGTCCGGCACCTCAGCGACCGCATCGCCGTGATGTACCTCGGGCAGATCGTCGAGGAGGGTGATGCCGACGAGGTCTACCTGCGACCCACCCACCCCTACACCGCCGCCCTGCTCTCGGCCATCCCGGTGCCCGATCCCACGCGCCAGCACGAGCGGACGCGCATCGTGCTGCGCGGCGAGGTGGACGAGACCATGGCGGAGGGCCAGGGGTGCCGGTTCCGCAGCCGTTGCCCCTTCGCCATGGACGTCTGTGCGGCGGTCGACCCGGAGCCCTACCGCACGCCGGCGGGCACCGTCGTCCGCTGCCATCTGCACACCACTGCGCCGACGTTGGCCGGCGGCACCGTCCTCGGGCTCGAGCCGGCGTCCACGGCGAGGGGCTGAACACCACCTGGAGCGCTGCGCCGAGGGCGGCGGAGCCCCTCGATCGTCCCGGGCCGCCCCGCTCAGTGACCGGCGATCTGGCCACCGTCCACGTGCAGGATCTCCCCCGTGACGAACGGGGCGGACTGAAGGTAGAGGATGGCGTCCACGATGTCGCCCACCTGGCCGACGTGTCCGATCGGCGGGAGTTGCGATCCCAGCGAGTCGTAGCTCTCCGGAGGGTGGACGGGCGTCTGAATGACGCCGGGCGAGACCGCGTTGACCCGAATGCCGCGTGCGGCGTACTCAATCGCCAGTGAGCGGGTCGCGGCGGCCAAGCCGCCCTTCGTGAGGGCGGTCAGTACGGACGGCGCGCTGGCGTCGGCGACGTCGACGACGGTCGTGGTGATGTTGACGACGTGGCCCGTTCCCCGCTCCAGCATGTGGGCGATGGCCAGCTGGGTGAGGTGGAAGAACCCCGTCAGGTTGACCCCGACCACGGCGTCGTAGTCGCCTGCCGTGTAGTCGGTGAACGGCTTGGAGACGTAGATACCCGCGTTGTTGACGAGGGTGTCGATGCGTCCGAAGCGCTCCAGGGCGCGGTCCACGATGCGATCCGCCGTGGCAGGCTCCGAGAGGTCTCCAGCGACCGTCAGCACAGCCGGGTCGGCGACCGGTGCAATCGAACGGGCGGTGGCGACCACCGACCAGTCGTTCCGTCGGAAGCCGTCGACGATGGCGGCGCCGATGCCCTGCGATCCCCCCGTGACGATCACGACGCCTCCATGGTCCTCGTGCACGGCGTCTCCGGCGTCAGTCGGCCGCGGCCGCGGGGTCGGGGTGGTCCTTGACGTCATCGACGGCTGCCTTCGACGTCCCCGCTGGAACGTGGGTGACCATCGTCACCAAGAACTCCATGGGTCCGTCGCCTAGCCGGAGGCGATCTGTGCACGCAGGGCCTTCAAGGTGGAGACATAGATCTCGGAGAAGGTCGGGAAGGGCTGGATCGTGTCGGTGAGGACGTCCAGCGCGATCTGCCCGCGGATCGCCAGGGTCGCCTGCTGGAGCCATTCGCCCGCCTCGGGCCCGAGCGCGTAGGCGCCGGTCAGCCGGGTCCCGTCGCTGAGGAGGGTGAGGAAGCCGTTGGCGTCGGCGTAGTTGCGGTTGTAGGTCGCCGCCTTCGCCACATCGGCCACCTTGGCGGTGGCGCTGAACCGCGCCTCGGTCGCGCCCACGGCCGCCGCCTGGGGGTCGGTGTACACGACCCGGGGACGGCCTCGTAGTTGGCTGTCCTCGGTGTCCCGAGGATGTTCGCGGCCACCACCTCGCCCTCGTACTTGCCCACGTGCGTCAGCGGCCAGACGCCGTTCACGTCCCCGATGGCCCAGAGCCCCTCCGCCGCCCGCAGGTGGGCGTCGACCGGGACCCCCCGGGGATTCTCTTCGATGCCGACCGTCTCCAGCCCGAGGCCGTGCACCCTCGGGCGACGTCCCGTCGCCGCCAGGATCCGGTCTCCCCGCAGCTCGCGACCGTCCTCGAGCGCGAGGACGTAGTCGTCGCCGTCGCGCCGCGCTGCCACCACGTTCGCCCCCAGGAAGAGCTCTATCCCTTCACGCTGCAGCGCCTGCCCCAAGGCTGCGCCGAGGGGTGCCGCTTCCCGACCGAGCAGATGCTCGGCCATGTCGGTGATGACGGCTTCACCGCCGAGGCGGCGCACGACCTGTCCCATTTCGACGCCGACGGGGCCGCCCCCCAGTATCAGCAGGCGGCGGGGCACGGCCTTCATGGAGGTGGCCTCGCGACTGCCCCAGACCCCGCTGAGGTCGCGCAGGCCCGGCACCGGCGGGACCACGGGATCGGCACCGTTGGCGAGGACGATGTGGTCCGCCGTGTGCCGCACGCCGTCCACCTCGACGACGCCCGGACCCGCCAGCTTGCCCGTGCCCCGGAGCAGGTCGATGTGGTTGTCGGCCAGCCAGCGCTCCTGTCCCGAGTCGGAGTAGTCGGACACCATGTAGTCGCGCCAGGCGAAGACGGCGTCGACGTCGATCTCGGCTTTCGAGACGGCGTCCCGGGCCCCTTGGACGGCCTCGCCGGGCCGCAGCAGCGTCTTGGACGGGATGCAAGCCCAGTACGAGCACTCCCCGCCGACCAGCTGGTGCTCGACGACGGCCACTCGCAGTCCAGCTTCCGCCAGCTCGCCGGCGCAGTGTTCGCCCGGCGATCCTCCGCCGAGCACAATGACGTCGTAGTCGGCGCTCATGCGCGGCCCGGTCCTCGCGTGACGGTGCTCATCTCGGCCTCCGTTCGTGGAACGTTCGCTACTGCCCGATGTCGTCGGCGATCCGGGCCGTGTGATGACAACGGTGGGGTCGCCACGTCGCACGCCAGCGTGCGGACCTTTGACGACCGGCGTCCCCTCGCTGCGCGGCGGCCACTGTCGCTCCCTGACGAGGGAAAGTCAAGGGGACGGGGCCGTGCGGAGGGACCCACCGCCGCGGTCGAGCGTGGGGTGGAGGCCGTCAGGCCGGCGGTCGTCGTTCCGCCGAAGGAGACCGTGACACGCGCCTGTGTCGTGCGGGGTCCGAGCGTATTGGGGAGGGCCGGATACTGTGTGGTGTGGGTTCGGGCACCGACGCCGTGGGGGAGGAGTCGCCGGAGCGCCGAGTCCCTGACCCGGGCGACTCGCCCACCGGTCGCGAGCCCGACGTCCGCTTCACCTACGCCAACGAGCGCACCTTCCTGGCCTGGAACCGGACCGCCCTGGCGCTGATCGCCACCGGCGTGGCGGCCACGCAGCTCCTGCCCAAGCTCCAGTTCGAGTGGGGACGGCGCGTCCTGGGGCTCCCGCTCATCGCCCTCGGGGCGATCGTGGCCGCCGAGAGCCTGCGGCAGTGGCGCGCCAATCGAGCGCGCCATGCGCCGGGGGGATCCGCTGCCGCGATCGTTCATGCCGCTCATCTTGACCATCGGGATCGTCGTGGTCGGGGTCATCGCCGTGATCCTGGCGGCGTTCGGGACGAAGTGAGCACGGACGCCGAGGCGGCGGAGCTGCCGGAGCCGGGTCTGGCCGAGGAGCGGACCGTTCTGGCCTGGAACCGATCGGGCATCGCCGTCGTGGTGTGTGTCGCGGTGCTGGTGCGGCACATCTGGCCGCTGCACGGAGTCGATCAGGAACTGGCGCTGTGCCTGATCGCGGCGGCCGTGGTCATGTGGGCGATCGTGCTCGTCGTCTTCACGACTGCCCGGCGCCGCCGGGTCGACGCGCCCCAGGGCGAGTCGGTGTATCGCCTCATCACGGCGGGCACCCTGCTGCTGGCGGTGGTGGGCTTCGTGGCGGCGTTCGCGCCGCCGTGATTCAGCCGTCCCCGTCTCCCGGGGGGAGGCGCGCCGCCCGGAGGGCGCTGCGCCGCACCTTGCCGGCTTCGTTGCGCAGCGGCTGATCGGTGAACTCGAAGGAGCGTGGGATCTTGTAGCGGGCGACCCTTTCGGCCAGGAACGCCAGCAGGTCCTGCGGCGCGACGACGGCCGGGTCGGCCTCGACGATGGCGTGGACGATGTTCCCGAGGTCGTCGTCGGGCAGGCCGATGACGACGACGGAGGTCACGTCGGGGTGCTCCGCGAGGGCGGCCTCGACCTCGGCCGGGTAGACGTTGGCGCCTCCCGTGAGGATCATGTCCTCGAGCCGGTCCCCGAGGTGGAGGTAGTTGTCGCCGTCGAGCCAGCCCACGTCGCCGAGCGACTCCCATCCGCCTTCACGCCGGCGCGCCGTGGCACCGATGTAGCGGTAGGTGGGCCGCTCCCGGATGGTGCGCAGCCAGACCTCTCCTTCCTGGCCGGCCGGGAGCTCGTTGCCCTCGGGATCGCAGATCATGACGGTGCCCGGCGCCGGCCGGCCCACCGACCCGCGGTGGGCGAGCCACTCGGTCCCCGTGATGATGGTCGCCGCTTGCGCTTCCGTGCCCGCGTAGAGCTCGAAGATCCGCTCCGGCCCCAGCCAGTCGATCCAGACCTGCTTGAGCCAGGGCGGGCATGGCTCGGCCAGGTGCCAGACCCAAACCAGCGACGACAGGTCGTATGCGTCGCGGACCTGTTCGGGAAGCCGCCAGATGCGCTTCATCATGGTCGGCACCAGGTACACGGTGTCGGCCCGGTCGCGGTCGATGGCCTCGAGCGTGGCCTCGGCGTCGAAGCGGGGGAGGACGACGACGTGGCTTCCGGCGAGCCAGGCCGTGCACGACCAGACGATCGGGCCGTTGTGGTACAGCGGGGCGGGCACGACCATGCACCCGTCGGCCTTCCCGAACATGGGTGGGGCGTCGACGTCGAGCAGGGCGGGATCGCCCGACACGATCAGCTTGGGGCGCCCCGTCGACCCGCCCGAGGTCGGCGCCTTCCAGGAGGGGGACGTCACGTCGGGCAGGGGCTCGTCGGACAGCCCCGCGTCGGGCCGGTACCCCGGGGGGAGGACCCGCCGTGACCCGGCCGACTCCGGCGGCACCCCGATGACGGCAGTGGGGTCGGCGAGCTCGAGGATCGCCTCGAGCTCGCGCGCGGGCAGCCGGGCCGACACCGGCTGGGGGATCGCCCCGATCTTCCAGCAGGCCGCGAACGCGATGAACCAGTCGACCGAGTTGGGGAGCGCGACCGTGACCATGTCACCCGGCTGCACGCCCCCTGCCGCCAGGTCTCGGGCGAGGCGGTTGGCCGAGGACTCGATCTCGGCCCGAGTGACGGTCTCCGTGCCGCACGTGATCGCCGGCCGGTCCGGGTCCCGTTCGGCGAGCTCGGTGAGCCGTCGGCCGTACGAGACGAGGGTCACGAGGAGAGCGTATTCGTCAGCGCCGTCGGGGTCGGCGGCGCCGTCGGCGGTGGGGTCATGCCGCTCGGGCGCGTGACCACACCTCGAAACGGTAGGTGATGCCGCGCTCCTCGTGGTCACCGTCCCGGGTCCGGAGCGCAAAGGCATCCTCGTAGGCGGGGAAGAACTTGGTGCAGTGGAAGTCGCCGTCGACCTGCGTCAGGAGGAGCTCGTCGGCGTCGGCGATCGTCTCGTTGTAGACCGCGGACCCGCCGATGACCCAGACGTCGTCGTCGGGGCAGGCGGTCCGGACCTGGGCGAGACCGGAAACGGACCGGAAACCGGCCCGCATCGGACTCTTCGACGACGTCATCACGAAGTTCTCCCTCTCGTGCAACGGCGTCGCGAACTCTTCGTACGTGGCCCGGCCCATCAGGATGACACCGGTCTCGGTCTTGCGGCGGAAGTAGGCGCTGTCTCCGGGAAGGTGCCAGGGGATACCCGAGGCAGTGGCGATGCCGCGGCGGCTGTCGAGGGCGGCGATGAGACGGATCACGAAAGCCGTCTCAGGGGATGGGGGGTGAGGTGGCGATCTCGACGACGGCGACAATCAGCATGAGGGCGCTCAGTCCGACCAGCGCCACCCGTATCCGGATGAAGCGGAAGTGTCCGCTGATCCCGATGAGGAACAGAATGGTGGCGAGGTAGATGGTGTCGCGGATGTAATTGTCCGCGTTTGTGCCCGCCTGCACGCCCAGCGCGTAGTCCTGCGTGGCCTTGGCGTCGAGCGCGTTCGACTTCGCCAGTTCCGGCTGCTTGTACTGGGGCATGTAGGTCGGCCCGGGTGGAGCGTTGGGATTGGTGAACGGGTCCGTGGCGAGCCAGGCGTCATAGGCGACCGTGAAGCCGGGCCGGAAGCGCCGGACGGCGACCGCCTCCGCCGTCGTGTTCCCGGCGACGTACGCCGTGAACCAGGTGTTGAACGTGGCCGAGTCGAAGTTCTTGAGGTTCTGCGCGCTCAGCGCCTCCTTGCTCGACTCCGTCCGGTCGGCGGAGGCCTGGGCCAGCCGGACCGAGGACTCCGTGTTCCATTTTGCCGAGGCGAATCCCGTGTAGGCGGCGAGCAGTGCCACGATCGCCAGCATCACGGCCTCAATGACGGAGAGAGTGCGGTCGCGATCACGGCTCGCGCCCTCCGTGTCGGGCTGCTCGTCCTTCTTGGCGTGGGCCGCCGCATGATGCCGCGAAATGTCCCCTGCGACATCGCTCGAGGAGAGACCCTCAGCCATACGTCATCCCTTTGCTCGTCGTCCCGATGCGTCGCGCCCACGACAGCGCAACGCACGGTGGACCATAATCGCCCCCATGGGACCCAGCGGCTTCGCCCCGGACGTGTTGGAGGGCCAGGTTGCTCTGGTCACGGGCGGCGCGACCGGGCATCGGGAAGGAGATCTGCCGCGTGCTCGGGCGCCCATGGCGCACGCGTCACCCTGGCCAGCCGGAAGCAGGAGAATCTCGAGGCGGCGGTCGCGGAACTGCGGGCAGAAGGGGTGGATGCGGCGTTCGGTGTCTGCGACGTCCGCGACGCCGAGGCGGTGCGTGCCGTCGTCGACGCCGTCGTTGCGGAGCGGGGGAGGCTCGACATCGTCATCAACGATGCGGCCGGCAACTTCCCGCTCCGATGTCGAAGATCTCGCCCAACGGGTTCAAGGCGGTGGTCGACATCGACCTGCTCGGCACCTACAACGTGACCCGTGCCGCCTTCGACGCCTGGCTGGCGGAGCACGGCGGGAGCATCGTCAACATCAGTGCACCCTTCGAGCAGAGGGGCGTCGTCTTCCAGTCGCACGTTGCGGCGGCGAAGGCGGGTGTCGATTCGCTGACTCGCACCTGCGCCGTGGAGTGGGGCCCCTACGGGATCCGGGTCAACGCGATCGCGCCCGGGACGATCGGGGGAACCGAGGGAGTCCGGCGATTCGCCGAAGCCGTGACCGGCGGTGACGATCGTCCCAGGAACCCGCTGGGCCTGCAGGGCCACGGGTCCGACATCGCGTACCTCGCCCTCTTTCTCTGCAGCCCGATGGCGCGCTTCGTCTCCGGGCAGGTGATCGCCGTCGATGGCGGCGGCTCGGCGGATGCTCTCAAGATGCAGGCGGGCCGGATCTGAGCCTGGCCGTGAGGACGACCGAACAGGGATGGGGGCCGGCTCTCGACGAGATCGAGCGGCGGAAGACCGAGGCCGCCCTGGCCATGGGGGGCGAGGCCCGCCTCGACCCGCCAGAAGGAGCGGGGCCGCCTGCAATGCCCGCGAGCGGATCGCCGCCCTCTTCGACCCGGGCTCGTTCTTCGAGATCGGCCAGCTGGTGGGCACGACCGAGGATCCCCCGTCCCGGGCGATGCGCTCGTGGCCGGCTCCGGGCGCATCGACGGCCGGCCGGCGCTGGCCGGAGCCGAGGACGTGACGGTGCTCGGCGGATCCATCGGGAGCGGCGCGTCGGACAAGCGCTACCGGCTCTGCCAGTTGGCCCTTCAGGAGCGGGTGCCCCTGGTGATGATGCTCGAAGGGGCCGGGCACCGGGTGACGGACGTCGCCGGGCGGGCGCCGGCCCGGCGACCTCATGGGTCTGGCCGAGCTGTCGGGCACGTGCCGATGGTGTGTCTCGTGCTGGGCGCCTCGGCCGGGCACGGCGCGCTCACCGCCCCGCTGTCGCGACTTCGCCGTCATGACCGAATCGGCCTCGCTCTTCGCCGCCGGCCCTCCGCTGGTGAAGTCGGCGACCGGGGAGGACGTCACCAAGGAGGCGCTCGGCGGGCCGCAGGTGGCGGCCGACGCGGCCGGGGTCGTGCACAACGTGGTGGCGGACGACGTCGAGGCCATCGCCCTGGCCCGGCGGTACCTCGCCTACTTTCCGCTCAACGCCTGGGAACGACCCCCGTCAGCCGGCGATGGGCCCGACACCGGCCCCCGCCGGGTGGACGACATCTTTGACCTCATCCCGCCGAGCCCCCGGCAGTCCGTACCCGATCGTGCCCCGTGCTCGAGGCGGTGGTCGACGACGGGTCGCTCCTCGAGATCCAGCCGACGTTCGGGCGATCCATCGTGACGGCGCTGGCCCGCCTGGGCGGGCAGAGTGTGGCCATCGTGGCCAACGACCCGAGCGTGATGGCGGGCACCGTCGACAGCGCGGCCGCCGACAAGGCGGCGCACTTCCTCGACGTGGCGGGCGCGTTCGGGCTCCCCTGCGTCTTCCTGGCCGACAACCCGGCGTCCTGGCGGGCACGCTCGCCGAGCGACAGGGGATCCTGCGTCACGCCGCCCGCATGTTCGCCGTGCAGCACCGGCTGACGGTGCCCAAGCTCCACGTCACCCTGCGCAAGGCATTCGGCTTCGGCTCATCGATCATGGCGATGAACCCGTTCGACGGCCAGACCATCACCCTGGCCTTCCCTTCGATCACCCTCGGTGCGCTGCCCGCGCGCTCGGAGGCGAGCGCCGTGGCCGACCCCGAGGAACGGGCACGCTTGGCGGCCGAGCAGGCCAACGCGTCGGTCAACGCGCGGCCAGCCGGCTCGCCTACGACGCCGTCATCGATCCCCGCGAGCTCCGCAACGCGCTGCTGGCGGGGCTGGTACTCGGGGCGGGGCGGCGCACCGCCGCACCGGCCCGCCGCGGCGTGGGAATCCTGCCCTGAGCGCACACCCCCTCGGCATCCTCCCAGTCCCCGTTGCAGCTCACCTAGTGTCTCCGCCATGCGCCGCCATCAGGTCGTCCGGCCTGGACTGCCGGGGTTCCGAGAGTGACTGACGCCGCGACAGGACCGGGCGCGGCGGCGACGGCGCCCGATCCGACAGCGATCGTCAAGTCCAAGGGCTACGTCGCGTTGCTCGCTCTTCGGTGCGATCATCGGTGTGCCGGTGGCCACCGTGGCCTACTTCTTCCTCGAGGCGGTGTCGCAGGGTACAGAAGGAGGTCTTCGTCGATCTCCCGAACACAGTGGGGTTTCCACGGTGAGCCGCTGTGGTGGCCGCTCCCGTGGCTCACGCTGAGCGGCTGCTCGTCGCGCTGGCTATCCGCTATCTTCCCGGGCACCGGCGGGCACGAGCCCTCGGAGGGATTCAAGGGCGGCGGACCGTCGCAGCCCATCGAGCTCTTCGGCATCGCGCCGCGGCGTTCGCCACACTGAGCCTCGGGGTGGTGCTGGGGCCGGAAGCGCCGCTGATCGCCATCGGCAGCGGCCTCGGAGTGCTAGCCGTCCACCTGCGTGCAAGAAGGAGGGACAACCCATGGCGGCCGTCGTCATCGGCGGTGCGGGCAGCTTCGCCGCCATCGCCACGCTGCTGGGCTCTCCCCTGACCGGCGCGTTCCTCCTCATGGAGATGGCGGGGCTGGGTGGGCCGATGATGGAGATCATGCTCCTGCCCGGGCTGTTGGCGGCCGGGGTCGGTTCTCTGATCTTCGTGGGGCTGGACAACCTGACGGGATTCGGCTCGTTCTCGCTGACGGTGGCGCGCTGCCGTACGCCGGGTCGCCGACGGGCACCGAGTTCCTCTGGGCCCTCGTCATCGGCGCGGCCTCGGCCTTCGCCGCCGGTGGCATCTTCCGGCTCTCCGTTGCGCTGCGGCCGATCGTCGAGCGCCGGCGGGTCCTGGTCACGCCCGTGGCCGGTCTTGCGGTCGGGGGACTCGCCGTCGCCTTCGCCGCCGGGACCACCCACGGGTCGTCCCCTGTGCTGTTCTCCGGCCAGTCGGCCTTGCCTGCGCTGGTCCAGCAGGCGGCGGGGTGGAGTGTGGGCGCCCTGCTGCTCCTGGTGGTGTGCAAGGGGTTGGCCTACGCGATTTCACTGAGCGGGTTCCGCGGCGGTCCCATCTTCCCGAGCATGTTCATCGGCGCTGCGGGTGGCATCGCCCTGTCGCACGCCGGCGGGCTTGCCCATGATCGCCGGCGCGGCCATGGGCGTCGGGGCCATGGTGGCCGGGGCGCTCAAAATGCCCATGACCGCCGTGCTGCTTCCCAGCCTGCTCTTTCTCAGCGACGCCGTGCACCTCATGCCGGTCGTGATCGTGGCGGTGGTCGTGTCGTACGTCGTCGCCGTCTGGATCGCGCCACCGCCTGCGCCGGTCGAGACCGCCCTTCCTGCCCCCGACGGGGCCACAGTCGGGGTAAGTGGGGTCGTCGCACTCCCCGACGAGGCGCGAGAGTCGCGGGCGCACCCTCCGGGCCACGTCTGCGGTCGGAACGACGGTCGCTGCTGGTAGACCGCCGGTGCATGACTCCTGATCGCCTGCTCGACATGGTCGGGCGGCCCGGAGGGCCCCTCGCCGGTGCCACGCTCTTCCACCTGGAGGTGACCCGGGCGGCGCCGCTCAGCCCATCCTTCCGCCGGGTGGTGCTGACAGCCCCGGGTTTCGACGCGCTGCGCTTCCTCCCCGGCCAGGACCTGATGCTCCGGGTGCCGCTCGGCGAGGAGAGGGTGGTGAACCGCCGCTACACCATCCGGCGCGCCGACCCGGCGCGGCGCACGGCGACCATCGACGTCTCACTCCATGGCGCCGGACCGGGGACCGACTGGATCTCGTCGGCGCGGGTGGGCGATCGCATCGACGCCATCGGTCCCCGCGGCAAAATCACCGTGCGGCCCGATGTCGTCCGGCATCTGTTCGTCGTCGACGAGACGGGGCTCCCGGGGGCGCTGGCCATGATGGAGGCGCTGCCTCCCGGCGCCACGGCGACCGCCGTGCTCGAGGTCGACGGCCCGGACGACGAGCAGGCCCCCGAGCAGCCCCAGGCGGCGACGCTCGATCTGCGCTGGCTGCATCGCAACGGCCGCTGGGCCCCAGGCGACGCCGGCGCCTTGGTGGCGGCGCTGTCGGGCCTCGAGCTGCCGGGTGGGAGCATGCACGCGTACATCGCCGCTGAGGCCTCCGTCGTGCGAGCGGTCACCCGCAGCCTCACCGAGCGGGGGCTGGCGTCCGACCGGATCTCGGGCAAGGCCTATTGGCGGCGCGGCCTCCCCAACGCAGAGCATGGGGAGCCGACCAAAGAGGGTTGAGTCCGCTCAGCGGGCCTCGTCGACCGTGAGCTCGGCGGCGGGATCCGCTTCCAGTCGGTCGTCGGGAATGGGTGCGCCGCTGCGTACCGACTTTCCGTAGGTGCCGGCCGCGAGGCGCTGCTCGGCGCGGCCGACGGCGGCGAGCCGCTCCTCGAGCTGGGCCTTGATGGAGTTGTCGGCCTCTTCCGTCGTGATCGGCTCCGCGGAGTCGAACATGTCGCCGGGCTCGTCTGCTGCTTCACGGTCGGCGGTCCCGGCCGCGTCGAGGTCCTGCAGCAATCCCTCCACCCGGGTCCGCTCGGCGGTGAGGAGCGCTCTGGCTCTGTCGTCTTCCATCGGGCTCATAGTAGACGGCGTGCTCAGCGGCGGCGGGGCCCCAGGCCCACGGCGCGCACGAACCGGTTGATCTGGCGATTGCCCTGCCGGTAGATCACTCGCCGCGCCTCGCGTTGTGCCGCTCCTCCCGCTGCGCCCGACAGGCCGCCGCGTGCATAGCCATGTTCGACGGCTTCGATGTTGCCGAGGTCGCGCGCCAGCCGGTACAGCTGCGATCGGGTGGTGCTCACCGCGGCGCCTGTTCCTTTGTCGCGCGGTCGGCCAGGACGATCCCTTCGACGATGGCGCGCACCTGCGCCGGGTCGTCGGTCTCCTCCAGGAGGGCCAACTCGTCGGGAGTGACGCCTACGCACCCGAGCCCGTCGTCGTCGAAAGTGGCGACACGCCATCCCAGCCACGCGCTGCCGTCGGCGTCCTCGCCGTTGCGTTCGGCGGCGTTGATCAGCGCGACCAGCTCGATCGCACCCTCTTCCGTGACGTCGTATTCGATGAAGAGCACCGCGTCCTCCCGCAGGTGGCCCCGGACCGTGACCGTGCCACCCTAGGGCACGGTCCCCGGTCGGAGCTGGGCGGATGCCGGTCGGCCGCAAGGGTGAGGCGGACGGCACCGAATCACCCTTGCGGACGAGGAGGCGGGCCTGCACCCGTCCGTACCCTGGTACTCCATGCGCAACTCCGATACCCGAAGACCGTGGATTCCGGGCCCGGCAGCGTTACGCTCTCCCCGGATGTGCCAGCGATGACCGCCGTTCCGGCGGCGGAAGCGGGGTAGGTGTGGAGGAGTTCCTCAAGTCGGCGGGATACGGCGCGATCTTCGCGCTGAGCTTCATTTCGGCCATGGGCCTGCCGGTGGGGGCCGAACTCGCGCTCATCTTCGGCGGGGTGCTCGCGAGCACCGCCGGGGCAGAGGCGAACCACGTGACGCCGCTCTCCCTGGCCCTCGTCATTCTGCTCGCCATCCTCGGCGAGGTCCTGGGCTCATTCGCCGGATACGGCATCGGGCGCTTCGGCGGCCGGCCCCTCGTCGACAGGGTCGGGAAGTACGTCCTGTTGACCCACAAGGATCTCGACCGCGCCGAGGCCTGGTTCGCCCGCCGGGGCGAGCCCGTCGTGCTGGTGGGCCGGTTCATCCCGTTGCTGCGGTCCTTCGTGTCCTTCGCCGCCGGGTTGGGCGAAATGGCGCTGGCCAAATTCACGATCTTCACCGTCATCGGCTGCGCGGTCTGGTGCACCGCCCTCTGCTCGCTCGGCTACAGCCTGGGAGGCAGCTACAAGCACGTCCTCAAGGCGTTCAGCTGGGCCGGGTACGTCATCGGGGCTCTGGCGGTCATCGCGGTGGTGGTCGTCTTCTGGCACCGCCTCCGCGCCTACCGCAGCCAGCGCGATCTCCCGCGTGCCGAGACGGAGGCCTGAGCAGCTCACACCGCCGGGGGCATTCTGCCCTGCAATGGCCGGGATGTCACCCTCCCGACAAGGGTTCGACCAAAAGTCACAAACTCCATCAGACCGTCATAGAGGATCGACATCCCTGTTCAGAGGGCCAGAGCGGGAAGGGCAGCCCTCGGTACACGGGTCGCACTCCGCGGCACAGGCAGAAAGTCATTGCAGCACCCGTTGACCGGTGTTACCTTCCGTATCGGAGGCGCTCGGTGGAGGGATTGCATGGCGATGTGCGGCGCAGCGCCCGCGTCCCGACCGGTGGCGTCGGAGCGGATGCGGGGCGAGTCGAGGCGGGACGGCGCCAGGGGCGCACGGAAGACGACGCGAGGTGCGACACGGGTGGCGCTGGGGGCAGGTCGGTGGTGAAGCCATCCGAGGAGGGCGACGAGACCCGAGCGCCCGCGGAGGGGATCACGCCGGCCGTCCTCGCGGCGCATGTCGGGGAGGGCCTCTGCGCCCTCGATGCGGACGGCCGCATCACCTTCATGAATCCCGCCGGCGCCCGCATGCTGGGCTGGCGCGGAGTCGGCTCCAGTCCGGAGGTCGACGACGACGGCACCGTGCATCCACCGCGCCCGGCACCGGAGTTCCTGGCCGAGCCCACGGGCGCGCGGTGGCGCTCGGCCGCGACGTCACCAGCTACGACACGCGCTTCGAGCGCCTCGACGGGACGCTCTTCCCGGTCACCATGACCGCGTCGCCGCTCAGCCGCGGCGGCGTGCCCTCGGGCGCTGTCGTCGTCTTCCACGACACCTCGGAGCGGACGGCCTTCGAGGAGCAGCTGACCCGCCACGCCTTCCAGGACACGCTGACCGGGTTGGCCAACCGCCGCCTCCTGCTCGACCATCTCGATCACGCGTTGCTGCAGGCCGAGCGCACGGGTGGCCAGGTGGCGGTGCTCTTCTGCGACATCGACCACTTCAAGGTGGTCAACGACCATCGCGGGCACCGGGTCGGAGACGAGCTCTTCCGCGTGATCGCCGATCGACTGCGCAACGCCGTACGGCCGGGCGACACGCTGTCGCGCTTCGGCGGCGACGAGTTCGTCGTGCTCCTCGAGGGGGTGGCTTCGCACCAGGAGGCGGGCGAGGTGGCCCAGGCACTGCTGCAGGCGTTCCTCGACCCGATCTCGCTCCGCGGCGGGCACGAGGTGCTGGCGACATTGAGCATCGGCGTGGCCCTCAGCGAGGGGGGGACCTCGCGCGACGACCTGCTCCACCGCGCCGACGTCGCCATGTACAGGGCCAAGGAGCGCGGCCGGGGTGGCCAGGTGGTGGTGTTCGACGCCGACCGGGTGGGCGGGCGGGCTCCCAGCCGGCTCGACCTCGACTCCCGCGCTGCACCGCGCCGTCGACCGGGGCGAGGTGGAGATCCACTTCCAGCCCCTGGTCTCCCTGCGCGACCGGCGCATCGTCGGGGCGGAGGCCCTCGTCCGGTGGAACCACCCGGATCACGGGTCCCTGCTGCCGGCCGAGTTCCTCGCGCTGGCCGAGGACAACGGCGCCATCGTGCCCATCGGGGTGCAGGTGCTCCAGCAGGCCTGCCGGCAGGCCCAGACGTGGCAGCAGGAATTCGGGGTCCCGTTGCGGGTGGGCGTGAACCTGTCGGCCCGCCAGCTGCACCAGGACGACCTGCCGCTCGAGGTCGCCCGTGCCCTGCGGGCCACCGGGCTCGACCCGCGACGGCTCTGCCTCGAGATCGCCGAGAGCCTTGCCATGCAGGACGTCCACCTCACCTCCCGCGTTGTGTCGAGGCTCCACACGGTCGGGGTTGCCGTCGCCATCGACGACTTCGGGACCGGCCCGTTCTCGCTGGGCTCCCTGGCGGACTCACTGGCCCGGTGCCCCTTCGACATCGTGAAGATCGATCCGAGCCTGGTGCGCGACATGGAGCACGACCCCGTCAAGTCGACCATCGTCTCCGCCGCGGTGGCGCTGTCGCGCGCCATCGGCTCGACCACCATCGTGGAGGGGGTGGAGACGCTGGCCCAGGTGGAGGCGCTCACGGGCCTCGGCTGCGACGTGGCCCAGGGCTATTACTTCTCGCGGCCCGTCTCGGTTGCCGCGTTCGGTGCACTCCTGGCCGCCAGCGCCAGCGCCAGCGCCAGCGCCAGCGCCAAGCCCGGCGCGGCCGCGCCGCCGGATCTGCACATCGTGCGGGGGAACGCGCCGGCTGAGCCCGTCCCCGGGCCCGGCAGCATGCGGGCACCGGCGTAGCATGGCGGTATGAGGAGCTGGCTCCGCGCCGGTGGGCGAACCCGGGCCTGACGTGGACGAGACGAGCGGGGGGCGACCCGTCCGCGTCCTCATGGCGAAGGTCGGGCTCGATGGGCACGACCGTGGGCTCCGCGTCGTCGCCCGGATCCTGCGCGACGCCGGTTGCGAGGTCGTCTACGCCGGCTTGCGCCAGTCGCCCGAGACCATTGCCGCCATGACGGCGCAGGAGGACGTCGATGTCGTGGGCGTCTCCATGCACAACGGCGCCCATCTGACGCTGGCCCCGGCCGTTGTCGGCGCGCTGCGCGCGGCCGGGCTCGAGACCCCCGTGATCATCGGCGGGATCGTCCCGCCGGCCGACGTCGACGTGCTCAAGGCGGACGGGGTGGCCGCCGTCCTCGGGCCGGGTGCGTCCAACGAGGAAGTCGTGGCGACGGTGCGCACCGCCGCCGGGAGCGCGTCGGGCTAACGGGCGAGGGCGTCGCCGGCCGGACTGCGCGGATCCGAGGCCCCTACCAGGCGCCGCGCTCCCGGCGGCGTCGCGCTCGGTGGCGATGATCTGGGCGCAGCCCACGGCGACGGGGTCGAAGGCGCTGATGGTCTGCACCCGGTGCCCCAGGCCGCCCAGTGCGGCCGGCCAGGCCGGGGGCGCGTCCGCCTCGACCACCACGGTCAGGTCCTCGCCCCACCAGAGGCGGAAGGGTCCCGGCCGAGGGCGCGTCGAGCGTCAGGCGGGGCGCACTGATGGCGCGCGGCCGGGTCGTGGCCGGCCGCGCAGCAGGCGGGCCAGCAGCTGCACGAGGATCTGTGGCTGGGCGTCGCCGCCCATGGCACCCACCAGGTGCGTCAGACTCGCCCGTCGCCGGTGGTGACGAGCATGGGCGAGAGGGTGTGCGGGGGTCGCCGGCCGGGCGCCACCTCGGCCGGGTGCCCGGCGCACGAGCGAGAAGCCCACGCCGCGGTTGTGCAGGAAGACGCCGGTGTGGGGCTCGACCAGGTGGGAGCCGAAGTCGAGCGCGTTCGACTGGGTGAGCGACACGCCGAGCCCGTCCGCGTCGATGGCGCAGAGGTGCGTGGTGTCGCCGTCGCCCAGGCGGGCCACGCCGGCATCGGGACCGGCCGTGCCGCGTCCCGGCGCCACGTCGGGCGGCGCCGGCCTGGCCGGCGTCGACCCGGGCCGCGGCCGCGGCCAGGCGCGCCGGATCGAGCAGCGCCCCGCCGTCGGCTCCGTCGAAGAGCACGGCGGGCCGGTCGTGGCCCACGGCGCGCCAGGTCTCGACCAGGAGATGGGCCCACTGCGGATCGTCCGGGTCGGCGCCCAGCCCGGCCGCCTCGGCCACGGCGGCGCCGGCCAGCGTCAGGTAGCCCTGGGAGGGGGGCGGCACGGTCCAGAGCCCGTGGCCCCAGGCCGTGTGCCTGCAGGGGCGTGCACCACATCGGCCGCGCTGGTCTCGAAGTCGGCGGGCGCGAAGTGGCCGGCACCCAGCTCGAGCAGGCCGCGGCCGAACTCGCCGCCGTAGAAGCCGTCGCGTCCCTCCCGGGCGATGGCGCGCAGCGTGCGGGCGATGCCCGGGCACGCGCACCGTCTGCCCGATGGCGAGCGGCCCGTCGGGGCAGAGCTCGCCCGCGCCCGGGAGGGCGTGCACCAGATGGCTGGCCAGCGCCAGCATGATCGAGGCCGGGAAGCCGTCCTCGGCCAGCTCGATCGCCGGGGCCAGCACCTCGCCGAGCGACAGGCGGCCGTAGCGCTCGTGCAGGGCGAGCCAGCCGTCGACGGCGCCGGGCACCTGCACGCTGCGGATGTCGCCCCGCAGCGGCATCGTCGTCAGTGCCCTCGCGCGCGCATGCGGGCCGGGTCGGACCCGGAGCCGGCCCGGCCGATGGCGAGCAGCGCCTCGGGCGGCGACCCGACGGGGGCGCGACCATGGCCAGCACGTCGCCGCCGAGCCCGCACAGGTGCGGGCCCACGACCGCCATGGCGGTGCCGGTGGCGACGGCGGCGTCGGCGCGCCGAACCGCCCCGGGCCAGCATGCTGATGCCGGCGGACGGCGGCCAGCTGGTCGGCCGCGGCCACCATGCCGCGCAGGCCGCGTGCGGGGCCGAAGGGAGCGAG
Source organism: uncultured Acidimicrobiaceae bacterium (assembly GCA_963843365.1). Classification (GTDB taxonomy): domain Bacteria; phylum Actinomycetota; class Acidimicrobiia; order Acidimicrobiales; family RAAP-2; genus Bog-473. Next base: position 612,881 of record CAWJKG010000003.1, read on the forward strand.
GGGCAGGGTCACCCGGTCAAAGGACGACGACGGAGCGCAGCACCTCGCCGCGCTCCATGCGGGCGAAGGCGCCCTCGACCTCGTCGATGCCGATCGTCTCGCTCACGAAGCGGTCGAGGTCGAGGCGCCCGTCGAGATACAGGTCGACCAGCATCGGGAAGTCCCGCGAGGGCAGGCAGTCGCCGTACCAGCTCGGCTTGAGCGCGCCGCCGCGCCCGAAGAACTCGATCATCGGCAGGTCGATCCGCATGTCGGGCGTCGGCACGCCGACCTGCACCAGCGTGCCCGCCAGGTCGCGGGCGAAGAAGGCCTGCTCGAGCACCTTCGGATTGCCCACCGCCTCGATGCAGACGTCGGCGCCGTTGCCGCCCGTGAGCGCCTTGATGGCCTCGACCGGGTCGGTCGGCGCCGGCGTCGACGGTGTGGGTGGCGCCGAACGGCGGGCCAGCTCGAGCTTCCTCGGGTCCAGGTCGACGGCGATGATGACGGCCGCCCCGGCCAGCTTCGCCCCGGCGACGGCGGCGCACCCGACTCCGCCGCAGCCGAACACGGCCACCGAGTCGCCCAGGCCCGACCTGCCCGGTGTACATGGCCGCGCCGAGGCCGGCCATGACGCCGCAGCCGAGCAGGCCCGACCGCCTCGGGGCGGGCCGCGGGGTTGACCTTGGTGCACTGGCCGGCCGCGACGAGCGTCTTGCTCGGCGAAGGCGCCGATGCCGAGCGCCGGGGAGAGCGGTGTCCCGTCGGCCAGTGTCATCTTCTGCGTGGCGTTGTGGGTGGCGAAGCAGTACCAGGGCCGGCCCGCGCCGGCAGGCGCGGCATTCCCCGCACACCGCCCGCCAGTTGAGGACGACGAAGTCTCCCGGCTGCCAGGTCCGGTCACGCCCGGGCCCGACCGCCTCGACCACGCCGGCGGCCTCGTGGCCGAGCAGGAAGGGGAACTCGTCGTTGATCCCGCCCTCGCGGTAGTGGAGGTCGGTGTGGCACACGCCGCAGGCCTTGACGGCGACGATCGCCTCGCCCGGCCCGGGGTCCGGCACCAGGATCGTCTCCACGGTGACGGGCGCGCCTTTTGCCATGGCCACGACCCCGCGCGTCTCGCTCGCCATTCCTGACCCTCCTCGTCGCTCGTGTCGCCCGATGCCCCGATGCCCCGATGCCCCGATGCCCCGATGCGCGCCGCCGGGCCCACATGATGCCCGATGCCCGTCTCGGGGGAGCGCGCCCGGCGGCCGAACCGGGGAGGCACCCCGAAGCTAGGACGGCGGCGCCATGACGAAGATGCAGAACGGGTGCCCGTCCGGGTCCGCATAAATGTAGATGGGCTCCTCGGGGTCGTCCGAGCCGTCCAGCAGCAGGCGCGCCCCAGGTCGAGGGCGCGGCGGTGCTGTTCCTCGAGCAGCGCCTTGTCGGGCACCGTCAGGTCGAGATGCAGCTGCTGGGGCACCGCGGTGGTCGGCCACGTGGACGGGGGCAACGAGTCCACTTTCTGGAAGGCCAGGTACGGACCACCCGCGGGAGATTCGAGCAGCACCCAGTCGACGTCCTCCTGGCCGCCCCCGCTCCCGCCGGCGCCCCCGTCCCCGGCGGCGCCACCCGACCCGTCGTCGGGCGGGGGCTCGAAGCCGGGGCCGTAGGGATAGCCGAGCAGGCGGTGGTAGAAGTCGGCCAGCGCCCGCGGGTCGGTGGTGTCGAGGACCACCGAGCGCAGCAATGGACGCGTGGCTTCGGACACGGGTCCATTCAAGTGGCTGCGCATGCCCATGTCGACGGCTGCCTAGGGTGACGCCCCATGCAGGCCGGCTACGTCGAGGTCCCGCCGGGTTGGCGTCGAGTGGCCAGCCGCGGCTTCGGCCCCTTCGTGACCCGCGAGGTCTACCTCCTGCCCGACGGCACGCGCCTGTCGTGGGACTCGCGCTGGCACCGCAAGCACGCCGGCCGCGTCCCCGGAGGATCGACCTGGTGGGCGCCGTTCGCCATGACCTGGTGGATGGGCGTGCTGTTCGCGGTCGGCTCCGTCTGCTTCGCGCTGGGCTCCTTCCCGCCCTATGTCACCGCGGTCGGCGCCACCGCGGACAACGTCACCTACTTCATCGGGTCCATCTTCTTCACGACGGCCTCCTTCCTGCAGTACACGGAGGTGGCGTCGACGCCGTCCGCCCTCGTGCCGCCACAACGCGACGGAGCGACCGCGGACGGCGCGGGCCGGCGGACTGCTGCGGATCCGCCATCGCCGCATCGACTGGTGGGCGGCGGCCATCCAGCTGCTCGGGACCCTCTGGTTCAACCGGACCACGTTGAGCGCGCTGTTGGTCGGGCTGGGCGCGTCGAGCACGCACCATCCCATCTGGCGCCCCGACGCGCTGGGCTCTGTCTGCTTCCTCGTGTCGAGCTGGCTGGCCTGGGCCGAGGAGTGCCACGGGCCGTTCGAGTGGCGCCCGTCGAGCATTGCGTGGTGGATCACCGCGCTGAACCTGACCGGTTCGGTGGCGTTCGGCGTCTCCGCCGTCGCGTCCTACGTCACCGCAAGCGGGCAGCTGTTGAGCGAGGCCCTGACCAACCTGGGCACGTTCGTCGGCGCCATCTGCTTCCTGGCCGGCGCCATCCTGCTGCTCCCGGAGCGCACGTTGGAGGGCCCGGCCTAGCGACGGCCAGGTTCGGCGGCGTCGCGCGGCGACCGCCGCCGCCCTCGATACGTGCTGACGAAGAGGAAGCCCGCCGCCACCAGCGGCAGGATGATCGCCCCCGCCGTGCCCTGCCCGGCCAGCAGGAAGGCCAGCCCGACGATGGCGCCGGTGGCCAGCGCCAGCTCTGGCGTGTCGCCGACGAGGAAGTCCCACCAGAAGTGGCCGAAGCCACGCAGCGCGCGTCCGAGGGCGCTCACGATGCCGCCTTCTCCCGTATGCGGGTCGGCAGCTGGGTGCGCATGAATGCCGTGAAGGCGAAGAAGACGACAATGAAGAACCCGACGAGGACCGGGAGGGCAAGGTCGGAGCCGGGCCAGTGCACCCCGGCCCCCTCGCCGACCCAGAACACGCCGAAGCTGGTCAGCATGATGCCGACGACGGTCTTGATGGTGTTCTCCGGGACCTCGCGCAGCTGGCGCGCCACGAGCAGGCCGACGACCGCCACCAGCACCGCCGCGGCCGCCGCGGCGAGCGCGGCGAGTCCGAGCTTGTGCTGGGCCGCGCCGAGGCTGACGACGATGAGCACCACCTCGGTGCCCTCCAGGAAGACGCCCTTGAACGCCACGGCGAAGCCGACGCCGTCGTGCTTCTTTGCCCGGGCCGCGGCGGGCAACGCCGCCTCCGCCTCCTCTTCCTCGTGCAGCTCGGCCACCGTGGCGGCGAAGATCTTGTCCTCGTCGTGCGGGTCCTTGTGCCCGCTGGCACGCAGGATCGCCTTGCGCAACCAGGACAGGCCGAGCACCAGCAGCAGGGCGCCCACCACGATCCGCAGCGTGTCGAGCGGGATGTAGCGGATGAGGGGGATTCCCACGGCGACCACCAGCACGCCCAGCACCAGCAGGGCCGTCGCCGCGCCCTCGAGGGCCGGACGCCAGCCCCGGCTCACGCCGGCGGCCACCACGATGGTCAGCGCCTCGACCATCTCGACCAGGCTGGCCGCGAACACGGCCAGCACCAGAATGAGGGTCGACGACGTGTGCATCTCGCTGCAGAAGCTACCGGCACCGGGGCCCTGTTCCCAGCCTGCGCCCGCCCCCGCCCCCGCCCCCGTGCTCCCGCCTCCGCCCCCGCACCCGCCCCCGCCCCGCTCCCGCCTCCGATCCCGCCCCCGTTGCACCGGCGGTAGTGTGCGGGTCACTGACCAGGACGTCCGCTGCGAGATGCTCGGTGTGCAGGCGTTCGAGGTCCAGGGGAGGGCGACATGAGTGAGGGAGCGACCCCGGTCGCGCAGCAGCGGGGGCGGAACTACGTGGTGGTGTCGGCCGACACCCACGCCTCGCCGGACAGCCTGGACCACTTCCTGTCCTACGTGGACCCGGCCCAGCGCGAGGCGGTCGCCGCCTTCGGCGACATGTCGAATCTCGCCATCTCCATGTTCGGCGGCTTCGATCCGGGTGAGGTCGACGAGTCCGATCCCGTCCGTGCCTCCGCCGCCCGCCGCCTCGCCGGCATGGGCGTCGACATCGCGGCGGCCAAGGGCTGGCTGGCCCGGTACGGCACCGACTGGGTGGTGCCCGGCGACGGGGACGGGCGCCGTCTCGCGGTGCTCGAGGAGCAGGGGATCCATGCCGAGGTGGCGCTGCCGGGACCGATCCTGGCGGGCGGACTCTCTCCGGCCATGTACCTGGGCGCGACGACGGACAAGGGCCTCGAGGTGGTGTGGCCCGCGCTGCACGGGTACCTGCGCTGGCTGGCCGACTTCTGCAACGCCGCGCCGGGTCGCCGCGCCGGCGTCATGCCGATCGATTTCCACGACATGGACCGCGCCGTGGAGGAGGTGGCGTGGGCCCGCGCCAACGGGATCTTCGGCGGCGTCATGCTGCCCGCCATGTCGGTGACCTCGCGGCTGCCCGGCTACGCCGACGCCTACTACGACCCCTTCTGGAGCGCGTGCGAGGAGCACGGCATGGTCGTGAACCTGCACACGGGCGCGTCCGGCATGGCCACCGACATCAAGTTCCTCTACGACGCGGACCACGGCGGCATGCTCGGGCTCTACGAGGTGTTCGTCTTCACGCGGCGGCCGCTGTGGTTCATGATCTTCGGCGGCGTGTTCGACCGCCACCCGGACCTGCGCGTCGTGGTGAGCGAGAACGGCGTGCAGTGGCTGCCTTCGTTGATCCGGGACATGGAGTCGTTCTTCGACACCCACGGCGGCGCACCGGTCCGGTCGTACCTGAAGATGCGGCCGCGCGACTACTTCGAGCAGCACGTCTGGCTGGGCGGCTCGCTCATGAAGCGCTACGAGGCCGAGATGCGCCACGAGATCGGCATCGACAAGCTCATGTGGGGTGCGGACTACCCGCATCTCGAAGGCGCCGCACCCGTGCATCGCCAGACGCTGCAGTACATCTTCGGCGGCATGCCCGAGGACGAAGTGCGCCGTATGCTCGGCACCAATGCCATCGGCCTGTGGGGCTTCGACGAGCCGTTGCTCCAGTCGGTGGCCGACCGGGTCGGGCCGACCGTCGCCGACCTGGCGTCGCCGCTGGCGTTGGCGGAGATCGAGGACACCTTCAGCTGGAGCCTGGCCCGCCCCGTGCCGCTGCTGGCCGGCGGCGCCTGAAAGCCTCTCCTGAGCGCACGGCGGTCCCCCTGGAGAACGGTCGCCGTTTTGGGCCCAATGTCGGTGCAAAATGGCACGAAGTGCGGCCCGGATCGACGGCCTCTGGGTGTGACAACCCCGTGCTTGCATCGCTCCCATGGAGTTGGAGACCTTCGCCGACGCGCTCGACGCACTGATCGCCTCTGGTGCGTCTCACTACGGCGACTGCGAGTCGATGGAGCGGCTCCATGGGTGCCAGGCCCGCTTCGAGTCCTTCATGACCGAGGCCACCGCGGCCTTCGAGACTGGGGAGGAGTGGGCGGGCGAGGGGGCCAAGACGGCGGCGTCGTGGATCTCGTCGCGCTGTCGGGTCTCGAGGGCCACCGCCAAGCGTCAGGTCCGCCTCGGGCGCTCGCTGCGCCACCTGCCCGAGGTGGCGGCGGCCTGGCGACAAGGGACCATCGGTGAGGATGCGGCCCGGGCCATCGCCTCGGCCCGGCGCCACCGCACCGAAGCCGCCATGGCCCACGACGAGGCCATGCTGGTGGCCCAGGCCACCGAACTCGATTTCGAGGACTTGCACCGGGTGCTCGAGTACTGGAAGCAGCTGGCCGACCCCGACGGATCAGAAGCGTCAGAAGAAGAGCGCAAGGCCTCCCGGGACGTCTTTCTCGAGTCGAGCTACAACGGCATGTGGCTGGGCCAGATGACGCTCGACCCCATCAGCGGGGCCATTGTCTCCAACGAGCTCACCCGCCTCGAACACGCCCTCTTCGAAGCCGACTGTGCCGAGGCCAAAGAGCGCCTGGGGCGCCCAGGGCGGATCGACGAGCTGGCCCGGACCTCGGCCCAGCGCCGGGCCGACGCCCTCGTAGAAATGGCCACGAGGAGCAGGACCGCTCCCTCAGAGGGGACCCGCCCCGCCCCGCTCTTCAGCGTCTTGGTCGGCTACGAGACGATCCACGGGCGCATCTGCGAGCTCGAGAACGGCACCGTGCTCCATCCGAGCGCCCTCGAGCCCTGGATGGACTCGGCCTACTTCGAGCGGGCCGTCTTCGCACCATCGAACCGCATCGACGTCAGCGTCCGGGCCCGGCTCTTTAGCGGCGGGACCAGGCGGGCCATCGAGCTGCGCGACCGCATCTGCACCCACCCGCACTGCTACGAGCCCGCCGAGAGCTGCCAGGTCGACCACATTCAGACCTATGCCCAAGGCGGGGAGACCACCCAGGACAACGGCCGCCTCCTCTGTGGCTTCCACAACCGCCTGCGCAACCAAGAAGAGGCCAAGGGCGCCCGGCGCCAGCGGCCCCCGCCCAGCGCCGCCTGAGGGGGCGGCCCCCATGGCCGAGACGATCACACGTCGTCCACCGGCCCACCGGCCCACCGGCCCACCGGCCCACCGGCCCACCGGCCCACCGGCCCACCGGCCCACCGGCCCACCGGCCCACCGGCCCGCCGGCCCACCGGCCCACCGGCCCACGCGGCCCACCGCCCCTCGCCGCACCCGCCGGGTGAGCACACCCCGGCGCAGCCGAAACGCCCCGGTCAGCCGAACCCCCACCCTGCGGGGCGCTTCGGCACGGACCCGCGGGGCGGCGCGTCTGCCCTCTTCAGCTGACGTCGGCGACCAGCAGCCGATACCCGACATCGACCGTCGCCACTTCGTCCAGGTCGCCATGGCGCCTCTCCCAGGCCCCACCCTGCAGGTCGGCCTCCAGAGCAGCCACGCCACGCGCAATGACGGCTGGGTCGGCCAGTGCCAGCCCCGAGCAGTTCGCCCGGACCGCCGGGTCGAGGTACGCCGCCGGTCGGCACCAGTAGGCACCCATCACGCCGTCGCGCATGTCACGTGGTACCGGCAAGGTCAGAGAGAACGTGGCACCGATCGCCTCCGCCACGACGTCCGCGGTCGGCTGCAGGGAGCGCGTCGTTGCGCCCACCTCCGGGAGGTACTCCTCCAGCAACCAGAAGCGGGAGTGCAGTTCGAAGTCGATGGCAAGGACCACTCGCCGCGGCGCGATGCGGCACAGCTCGGCGAGACCGGCCGCCCAGTCGTCCCAATGGTGCACCGTGCAGATGGCCAGTGCAGCGTCCGCCCACCCCGAGCGGAAGGGGAGTGCCGTCGCGCTGGCCCGGACCACCGGCGCCGCATCGACGGCACGCTGACGCACCATGACGCTCGAAGGCTCCACGGCCACCACCGTCCGGTCGGCGGGCTCGTAGTTCCCGGAGCCGGCCCCCACGTTCACGACGACGCGCGCATCTCCGAGCTGCTCGTTGATGGCCGCCTCCCAGCGCGGCTCGACGTGCCGATGGGCGACGTAGCCCTGGCCGATGGTGTCGTAGACGGGTGAGCGCTGCGACATCGTCGCGTGCAGACCCGTGCAGCTCAGGCGGCCGACTTCTCCAGGATGTGCACACCGCAGGCCGAGCCCAGCCCGATGACGTGCGTCAGACCGACCTTGGCGCCCTCGATCTGACGGTCGCCACCCTCACCGCGCAAGTGGGTGGCGACCTCCCACACGTTGGCGATGCCGGTGGCGGCGATCGGGTGGCCCTTGGACTCCAGCCCACCCGAGACGTTGACCGGCGTCGACCCGTCACGCCAGGTGGCACCCGACTTGAAGAAGTCCGCCGCACCGCCCCGCTCGCACAGCCCGAGGTTGTCGTAGTGCACGAGCTCGGCCGTGGCGAAGCAGTCGTGCAGCTCCACGAGGTCGAGGTCGGCCGGCCCGACGCCGGCCTGCTCGTAGGCCTGGGCCGCCGCGTTGCGGGTCAGGTCGTTGACGTTCGGCAGGATCTGGCACGCCTCCTCCCACGGGTCCGTGGTCAAAATGGAGGCGGTGATCTTCACCGCACGCTTCTGCTGCTCCAGCGACAAGGTCTTGAGCTTGGATCCCGAGACGACGACCGCGGCCGCCGCACCGTCGCAGTTGGCTGAGCACATCGGCCGCGTGTTGGGGTAGGCGATCATCACGTCGTTCATGATCTCGTCGAGCGACATCTTCTTCTGGTAGGCCGCCATGGGGTTGAGCGTCGAGTGCGAGTGGTTCTTCTCGGCGATCTGCGCGAAGAGCTCGAAGCTGGTGCCGCCGTAGCGGTGGCCGTACTCCATGCCGATCTGGGCGAAGACGCCCGGCATGATGTCGGTCCCGATGCGGCCGTCGATGGCGGCGACGGAGCCGTAGCGCCCCGAGGGCGTCCAGGTGTTGTCGTCGCTCTTGCGGCTGCCTCCCGCCAGGAGCCCGGCGCCGGCGAGCTTCTCCACGCCGAAGGCCAGTCCCATGTCGGTCTCGCCTGCCTTGATCGACATCACGGCCACCCGCAGCGCCGTCGCCCCGGTCGCGCAGGCGTTGGAGACGTTGTAGACGGGGATGCCTGTCTGGCCCAGCTGCTTCTGGACCACCTGCCCGATGGGCAGCGCGCCACCCATGAGATTGCCCGCCCCTATGACGCCCATGTCCTTCATGGTCACGCCGCCGTCGGCCAGCGCGCCCTGGACGGCCTGCGAGGCCAGGTCCACGGTGTCGAGATCGGGGTGCTTGCCGAACTTCGTCATGTTGATGCCGAGGATCCAGACCTCTTCGGATGCTGATGCCATCGTGCCTAACCTCCCAGGGGCTCGAAACCGAAGCCGATGGCCTCGGTGCCGTTGTCGTCGGTGCCGATCACGTCGGTGGCCAGGCGCACCTTCATGCCCAGGGTCACGTGCTCGGGATCGGGTGTCACGTTGATGAGATTCGCCTTGACGCTGGTGCCCTCGCAGTCGACGACCGCGGCCACGTAGGGCACGGGGATGCCCGGGGCGGCGAAGGAGACGATGGTGAAGGCGCGGACCTCGCCGGTCGTCGGGATCGAGACTTTCTTGAATTCGGTCGCCTCGCAGTTGGCGCAGGCGTTGCGGCGGTCGAAGAAGCGGGCGCCGCACGAGGTGCACTCGTTCGCCACCAAGTGCGGGTCGTCACCCAGCTCCAGGTAGTCGACCAGCGGGATCTGTTGCGCCATCATGCCCCCAAGCTCGGGTGGAGAATCGTGTTCTCAATGTAGCGGGAGGGTGAAAAAGTCGGCCAATCGGTGCAGGCCCGGCAGGCGACCGGTAGGTTCGAGCCCATGCAATTCACCCACCTCGGCCGCACCGGCCTCCGCGTCAGCCGCATCTGCCTGGGCACCATGAATTTCGGTCCCGAAACGGATGAGCCGACCTCGTTCTCCATCATGGACTCGGCTCTGGAGGCCGGGATCAACTTCTTCGACTCGGCCAACGTCTACGGCCGCTCCAAGGGGCGGGGCGCGACCGAGGAGATCGTCGGACGCTGGTTCGCCCAGGGCGGCGGGCGCCGCGACAAGGTGGTGATGGCCACCAAGCTCTACGGGGACATGGGCGACTGGCCCAACGAGGGACGCCTCTCCGCGCTGAACATCCGCCGGGCCTGCGAGGCCAGCCTGCGCCGGCTGCAGACCGATTACATCGATCTCTACCAGATGCACCACATCGACCGGGGCACCAGCTGGGACGAGATCTGGGAGGCGATGGAGGTGCTGCGGGCCCAGGGCAAGATCCTCTACGTCGGCTCCTCCAACTTCGCCGGCTGGCACATCGCCAAGGCGCAGGAGGCGGCCTCGCGCCGCAACTTCATGGGCCTGGTCAGCGAGCAGTCGCACTACAACCTGTTGACGCGGCAGATCGAGCTCGAGGTCCTCCCCGCCGCGGAGGACTACGGCCTCGGCGTCATTCCGTGGTCGCCGCTGGCGAGCGGGCTGCTCGGCGGTATCGTGCGCAAGGAGCGCGACGGGAGCCGGCGTTACGCGGAGCATCTGCAGCGCAGGGTGGAGGCGATGCGGCCCCAGCTCGAGGCCTACGAGGACCTCTGTGCGGAGGTCGGCGAGGAGCCCGGCGCCGTCGGCCTCGCCTGGCTCCTGACGCGCCCGGCCGTGACAGGCCCGATCGTGGGCCCGCGCACGCCCGAGCACCTGGAGTCGGCGGTGCACGCCGTCGACGTGACGCTCGACGACAAGGTGCTGGCCCGTCTCGACGAACTCTTCCCCGGGCACAAGACCGCGCCCGAGGACTACGCCTGGTAGGCGCCTGGTAGGCGCCGGGGCCGGCGTTAGTTGCGCGTGCCGGCCAGCTCCGGTTGAGGCTCCGCTCCGGAGTCGGGCACCTGCGACGCCACGTCGTCGGGGTCGACCGACAGCTTGGGCAAAATGCGATCGAGCCAGGCGGGGAACCACCAGTTGGCCTTGCCGAACAGCATCATGATGGATGGCACGATGGCCATCCGGATGAGGATGGCGTCGACGAGGATGCCGCCGGCCAGGCCGATGCCGAACTCCTTGATGACGCGGTTGCCACCGAGGATGAACGATCCGAAGACGAGGATCATGATCAGTGCGGCGGCCGTGATCGTCTTGCCGGTGGCGGCCAGGCCGTTGCGCACCGCAATGCGGTTGTCGCCACCCGACTTGATGTACTCCTCGTGCATGCGCGACACCAGGAAGACCTGGTAGTCCATCGACAGCCCGAAGAGGATGGCGAACAGCATCACGGGGAGGAACGCCTCCACGGGGCTGGTGCCCTGCAGTCCGATCAGTGCGCCGGCGTCACCCCACTGGAAGACGGCCACCAGCATGCCGAGGGCGGCGCCGATGGACAGCAGGTTCATGACCGCTGCGGTGAGAGGGATGAGGAGGCTGCGGAACACCGTCATCAGCAGCAGGAACGACAGGATGACCACGAGGCCGATGAACAGGGGCAGCTTGGAGCTCAGCACATTGGCGAAGTCGATGTAGATGGCGGTCGTCCCGGCGACGAGGACCTGCAATCCCGAGTCGCCGACGGCCTGGGGCACGGTCGTGTCCCGCAGGTGGTTCACGAGGTCGGTCGTGGCGGCGTCCTGGGGGGAGGTGGTCGGATAGACCGTGGTCAGCGCCACGTAGCCCTGACCCGTCTTGTTCGGGATGTACACGGTGGACGGCGGGGTGGTCCGGACGACCCCCGGCTGTTTGGCGACGGCGTCCACGACCTTCTGCAGGGCGGGGTCGGGGTTCTCCGGCACGACGGTCACCAGTTCCAGCGGCCCGGTGAAGCCGGGCCCGAAGCCCCTGGTCAGCATGTCGAAGGCGACACGGGTCGGCGTCCCGGCCGGGTCGGTGCCCTGGTCGGCCGAGCCCAGCTGGAGCGAGAAGAAGGGCAGCGCGATCGCCGCGATGACCGCCAGCGCAATGCCCGCCGACACCCACGGATAGCGCTGCACCCTGTCCGCCCAGTTGGGCCAGAAGCCCTTGCTGTCCGCCCCGACGACGCGGGGGCCGTTCTGGGCCAGGTTCCTCTTCTGCTTGCGGCTCATGACCTTGGGACCGATGAAGCCCAACATGGCCGGCAGCAAGGTGAGGGCCGCCACCATGGTGAGAGCCACGCCGATGGCGGCGGCCACCGCCAGGCCGTAGAGGAAGCTCACCCCCAGGGCGAACATGCCGAGCAGGGCGATGCACACGATGATGCCGGCGAAGAGCACGGCGCGGCCCGAGGTGTTCACCGCGTTGATGATCGATTCCTCCACGGGGCGTCCGGCCACGAGTCCCTGCCGGTGGCGGGTGACGATGAAGAGGGCATAGTCGACGCCCACGCCGAGTCCGATGAGGAGCGTGAGCTCCGGCGAGATGGACGGCATGCCGAGCACGTGGCTCAACAGCCCGATGATGCCGATGGCGGTGCCCAACGCGAGCAGGGCGGAGAGGATCGGGAGGATGGCGGCGCAGAACGAGCCGAAGACGAGAAGCAGGACGATGAGCGCGAGGACGACGCCGAGGAGGGTGCTGCTGAAGGATTGGTTGTTGGCCTGCTCCGCCAGCGGGCCGGTGACGGCGACGGTCAGGCCGTCACCGGAGGTCTTCGTGATGGTGTCGACGAACTTCGTCGCCTCGGCGTTCGGGATGTTCTGCGTCTGCTTGTCGAAGTTGACCTGGAAGAAGCCGACCGTCTGGTCCTTGTTGATGTTGGGATTGTCCGTCGGGCTCACGAGGTTGCCGTCCTGATCGAACGGGCTGGTGACCGGGGTCACGTTGGGTAGTGCGTTGATCTTGTCCACCAAGGTGTTGATGCGCTGGCCGACGGCGGGATCCGACAGCTTCTGGCCACCGGAGGTCCCGAAGACCACCTGCTCCTGGTCGCCCGAGTGGGACGGCGCGACGGATTTCAACAGGTTGATGGCGTCGAAGGACTGGGTGTGGGGGAAGCTGAAGTTGTTGGAGTAATCGGAGCCGGCGGCCTTCACGGAGAAGACCGAGACGACGAGGACGAGAATCCACAACAGGACGACAATGCGGCGATGACGGACACACCACCCGGCCAGGGTGCGCATTAGGGAGATCTCCTCAGGGGTGTTCGACGCGGCCACCGGACGGCGTCTGGGGGGAACGGCTCAATCGTACCGGTCCTCCCTATGCCCTCCGGTGCTTCTGGTATCGGCCATATGGGCCAGCGCATTGAATACCGGGAGGGCCAGGCGGTCCGCCGAGCAGGCCGCACGCGCCACCAGGCGCCCGGCCAGGACCGGGTGGTGGTCGGGGATCTCGAAGAACTCGCGCAGACTCATGGTGAGCAGCGTGAGCGGGGAGAGGGCCACGACGGCGATGGACGACCGCACCTGATTGAGGATGGAGTGCTCCGACCAGGAGTCGCCCCGCCCGAGCAGCCCGATCGGTGTGCGCTCGCGCTGGACGACGGCGTGCCCGCCGAGAATGACGTGCCACATCCTGACCGGCACGTCCTGGGCCTGGACCACCTGTCCGGGATGCGCCGTAGAGACGGTGCTGCGGCTGGCGATCTGCCCGAACTCGCCCTCGGACAGGCCGGCGAAGAGGGGCAACTGCTCCGCCCCGCGCAGCGCGGCACGGCCGCCGGGGTGGAGGCCTGACTCGGCATCACGAGTGGCGGGGGTGTCCACGGCGGCGGCTCAGTGGTCCATGACCGAGCTGGAGGGTCCGGCCCCGTGGCGGCGGTACGGCTGGTCCAGGTGGTGCGAGTGATGTGCGTGGAGGCGCCCACCCGCCCTCCGCCACAGGAAGAAGGCGACCACGGCGAGGAGGAACCACGGCACGTGGAACATCGGGTAGAAGGGCATGGTGGCGCCGACGGCGATCGCCACCAGGATCACCACGAAGACCCAGGGCAGCAGCCGGCGGTGCCGTGGCGGCGGGGGCGGGGCCTCGCTGGGCAGGCGCGGCAGGTCGTCGAAGAGGCCGTTCAGGTCGCCACGCGTGGTGGCGGACATCGCCGTATCGAGCCGGCTCTTGAATTCGACCTCGTCGAGCCGTCCCTCGGCGTAGTGCCGCGACAGCTTGTCGGCCACCGCGTTGCGCTCGTCGTCCGAGGCGCGCAGGGAGGCATCGGCCGCCTGCATGTCCCGTCGGCCCATCGGATAAGCGGGATCCCAGCGGTAGCGCATCGGTTCTGCTCCTTTTGTGTTCGTGCGTGTCGTCCGGTCGTGCGGTCGTGCGGTCGTTCGGTCGTGCGGTCGTTCGGTCGTGCGGTCGTGCGGTCGTGCGGTCGGGGACGGTCGCTAGGGGCGGCAGGGCAGAACGGTCCCGGTCAGAACGGTCCCGGTCGGAGAGCTCCCGCCTCAGAAGGCACCGTGTGCCCGCTCGCGGGCCAGCAACTCCTCGGCGACCGACATGTCGGTGTCCTCGTCCGGGATGAGGAGCCACCCCGCCGCGTACAGGGGCACTGCCAGGCCACCCAGGAACGCCAGGACGACGAAGCCGATCCGCACGATCGTGGGATCGACGTCGAAGTAGTCGGCCAGGCCACTGGCGACGCCGGCCACCATGCGGCCCCTGCCCCCACGGTGGAGGCGCTGGTCGGCATATGCCCCGGGCCCAGCCGATGGGGGTTGCGTGGACTGATCGGTGGCGGTGCCGGCGGTGCCGGCGGTGCCGGCGGGTGTCTCTTCTGGTGCTGAGGTCATGGATCTAGGTTGACCCTGGGGCTCACAGGCGTGAATCCGGCAAGTCCCTGGTCGGACCCTGACCGTCTCCCTGACCCCTCAGGGATGTCCCCGATAGCCCTGAGGGGCGAGTCGGCGCGATCATCGAGGCATCGCAGAGGCACCCGATCCCGGTACGCGTCCGCTCGCCGACGGTGGCCGCCCGACTGAGCCGCCGCGGCCCGCGCCCGCGGACGGGGGTGATTCCGGATCCCGGGCTGCCGGCCGCGACGGCGGGCCAGGCCACGACGGCCGGCCAGGCGGTGCCGGCCCACACGGCCGCCAGAGCCGCCGCAGCCAACGCCGGGATTATTGGACTGCCCACGGCGGGCACGAGCACTGGTCCGAATGGCGGGAGCACCGTCATCGGCACGACCATCACGTGGGCGGCCGGTTGCGCACGCTCCGCCGCAGCCCCGACAACCGGGTGCTCGGCGGTGTCTGCGGCGCCATCTCACAGGAGACCGGGATCGACGCCATGTGGGTGCGTATCGGCTTCGTGCTGTTGGCCGTCGCCAGCGGCGTGATGGTGTTCGTCTACGCCATGGCCTGGCTGCTGATCCCGATGGAGGGGGAGAGCCGCAACATCGCCTCCCGCGCCGTGTCCGACCGCCGCGGTATCCGGACCATCGCCGCCATCCTCATCCCGCTGCTGATCGCGGTGCAGTTCATCACCAGCTCCCTGCACGTCCCGTTCGTCGGATTCGTGGGATGGCCGACCTTCCTCGCCATCGGTGTCATCATCCTGATCTGGCGCAATGCCGGCGAGTCGGAGAAGGCGTTCATCGATCACGACGTCATGCCGTTGCTCGGGACCGACCGGCACGGTGAAGGCCGTCGTTGGCTCATTGTGCGGGTGGTGGCCGGTCTCCTCATCGGGGCCATCGGCATCGCCGTGCTGGTCGAAGGGCACACGACGGCGGCCGCCCTGCGGCCCGTCGGTGGCGCCATCCTCGTCATTGCGGCCAGCGTCGTCATATTCGGGCCCTGGTGGTTGAGCCTGGTGCGCGACCTCATCGCCGAGCGCCAGGCGCGTGCGCTGGCCGAGGAGCGCGCGCAGATGGCAGCGCACGTGCACGACTCGGTGCTCCAGACGCTGGCGCTCATCCAGCGCTCGTCCGACGATCCGCACACCGTGGTGCGGCTGGCCCGGGCCCAGGAGCGGGAGCTGCGGGCCTGGCTGTTCGAGGGCCGCCCTCCGGGCGCCATCGGGGAGGACGCCACCATGCTGGCCGAGGGCGTGGGGCTCTTGCAGCGACAGGTCGAGGCCGACCACGGCATCGCCGTCCAGGTGGTCATGGTCGGGGACTGCCCGCTGGACGAGGCGCTGCGGGCGCTGCTCGATGCGGCTCGGGAAGCCACGGTCAATGCGGCCAAGTGGTCGGGTGCCGACCAGGTGTCCGTCTATGCAGAGGTCGAGACGGATGCGGTGATGGTCTACGTGCGGGACCGCGGCCGGGGCTTCGACCCCGAGGCGGTCCCGGAGGACCGGCAGGGCATTGCCCAGTCGATCCGCGCCCGGGTGACCCGCTTCGGCGGCTCCGCCGTGGTGCGTTCGGCCCCGGGCGAGGGAGCCGAGGTGCAGCTGTGCATGCCCCGTCGGGAGAAGGAGAGGGTCAAGTGACGGACCGCCGTGCCGGGGTGCCAGCGCCAGCGCCCGCCACGCCCGCCTCGCCCACCTCCTCCACCTCACCCACGTCCCACGGCCGGCCCCGCATCTTCCTCGTCGAGGATCACGCGGTGTTCCGCGCCGGCGTCAAGGCCGAGTTGGGCGACGCCGTCGAGGTAGTGGGGGAGGCCGACGAGGCGGCAGCGGCCGTCGAGCTGATCGGCGAGCGCATCCCCGACGTGGTCCTGCTCGATGTGCATCTCCCCGGTGGCGGCGGCCACGCCGTCCTGCGCGGCGTCCTGCCCGTTCATCCCGAGGTGCAGTTCCTCGCGCTGTCCGTCTCCGATGCTCCCGAGGATGTGATCGACGTCATCCGGGCGGGCGCCCGCGGCTACGTCACCAAGACGATCTCGGGTCCCGAGCTCCTGCAGGCGGTCTACCGCGTGGCGGCCGGGGACGCGGTGTTCTCCCCGCGGCTGGCCGGCTTCGTGCTCGATGCCTTCGCACAGGTCGGCGCGCCGGCGCCGGGGCTCGATCCGGAGCTCGACCAGCTCTCGCCGCGCGAGCGCGAGGTCCTTCGCCTGATCGCCCGTGGCTACACCTACAAGGAGGTGGCGCGCGACCTCGGCATCTCGGCCAAGACGGTCGAGTCGCATGTCTCCTCGGTCCTGCGCAAGCTGCAGCTGTCGACACGGCACGAGCTGACGAGGTGGGCCACCGACCGTCGCTTGGTCTAGACAGGGGGGATGCCCGAAGACCTTGCTGCCGAGCATCGCGACGCGGCCAAACTCGCCGCCATGGCCGGTCGGGCGCTCGTCGAGCTCCGCGCCGACCCTCCCTCGCTCCGTGATCTCGGTGCCGCCGGTGACCGCATGGCCCACCAGCTCCTCGTGTCCGAGATCAACCGCCTCTACCCCGATGACGACGTGCGCTCGGAGGAGGGTCTCGAGCACGTGGCGGGCACCGGCCGCCTCTGGATCGTCGACCCGCTGGACGGCACCCGGGAGTTCCGCCAGCTGGGCCGCAGCGACTGGGCGGTGCACGTGGCCATGGCGGTGGGGGGCATTGCGGTCGTGGGCGCAGTGGCCCTGCCGGCGCTCGACCTCGTCCTCGGCACCGAGGACCCTCCGGTGCTGCCGCCCCTCCGCGCCGGCGAGGCGCCTCGCGTCGTGGTCTCGCGGACCCGTCCTCCCGACGTGGCCTACGAGGTGACCGAGTCGATCGGCGGGGTCATGGTCCCGATGGGCTCGGCCGGCGCCAAGATCGCCGCCGTGATCCTCGGCGCAGCCGAGGTCTACGTGCACACGGGTGGCCAGTACGAGTGGGACTCCTGCGCGCCCGTCGCGGTGGCGACGGCCAGTGGACTCCATGCCAGCCGCCTCAACGGGGACGCGCTGCGCTACGGCGACCCCGATGCCTGGTTGCCCGATCTGGTTGTCTGCCGCAAGGAGTACGCCGAAGACGTACTGGCGGTGACCACGCGCCAGTCGCGGAACTATTGGTGAACCGGCGCTGAATTGTGAACCGCCCCTGAATTGACAGAACCCCGTCCCTCAACGAGACGGGGTTCTGTTGTGAAACCGCTACGGTCGGCGTCAGATGGCGCGCACGTTGGCGGCCTGCAGGCCCTTCGGACCCTGGTTGGTCTCGAATTCGACCTTCTGTCCTTCTTCGAGATTGCGGTAGCCCGTACCTGAAATCGCGCTGAAATGCACGAAAACATCGGGACCCCCACCGTCCTGGGTGATGAAGCCGAAGCCTTTTTCACCGTTGAACCACTTCACAGAACCAGTTGCCATTGAAAATCCACTCCTCTCCTGGCCAGATTTGACCCATGTCGCGGGGGTCATGGCCGGTAGCTCTCGCGAGCTAGAGGGATTTCCAAACTTGTGATGGTGGTGCCCTCGGGGAGGAACCTTAGCGCGCCGCCAGCACGGGAGGGAGGTTTCACGAGGAGGAGGCTGAATTCGTCACCGGTTGTTCATACGCTGGATCGTGCCTAGGTTGGAATGGTCGTTCCGGCCCGACGAAGGGGGCATCCATGACCGTCACCGTCAATCCGTACCTGCAGGGCAATTTCGCCCCGGTTCTCGAAGAGGTCACCGCCGTCGGCCTCCCCGTCACGGGGCACCTGCCCGAGGCGCTCTCGGGCCGCTACCTGCGCAACGGTCCCAATCCGGTCTCCGCCCCGGAGCCGTCGACGTACCACTGGTTCACGGGCGACGGCATGGTGCACGGGATACGGCTGCGCGGCGGGCGGGCCGAGTGGTATCGCAATCGGTGGGTGCGCTCGGCCGAGGTGGCGCGCGCACTCGGTGAGGAGCCCCGTCCCGGCGCGGCGGTGCACGCCGGCATGGACTTCGCACCGAACACGAACGTCATCGGCCACGCCGGGCGGACCTTCGCCCTCGTCGAGGCGGGCGCACGCCCGTACGAGCTGAACGACGAGCTCGAGACGATCGGCCCGTGCGACTTCGGCGGCACGCTCGAAGGCGGCTATACGGCGCATCCCAAGCGCGACCCGATCACGGGCGAGCTGTTCGCGGTCTCCTACTTCTTCGGTTGGGGCAACGACGTGGAGGTGACGGCCATCGACACGGACGCCCGGGTGCGTGCGAGTCGGCGCATCACCATGGGTGGTCCCGTGAGCCTGCACGACTGCGCCATCACGCAGCGGTCCGTCGTCCTGCTGGACCTTCCCGTGACGTTCAGCATGGATGCGGCCGCCGCCGGCGCGTCCTTCCCGTATCGCTGGGAGGACGGCTACCACTCGCGCGTCGGCCTTCTGCCGCGGGACGGCGACTCCACCGACGTCATCTGGCACGACATCGAGCCCTGTTACGTGTTCCACCCGCTGAACGCCTACGACGACCCCGACGGCGCCGGCGTGGTGGTCGACGTGGTGCGCCATCCCTCCATGTTCCGCACCCACCATCTCGGGCCCTCCGAGGGGACGCCGACACTCGAGCGCTGGCACCTGGACGGCCTCGGCGGTGCCGTCAAGGAGGAGCGTCTCGACGACCGCGGGCAGGAGTTCCCGAGGGTCGACGAGCGGCGCGTCGGCCTCCCGCACCGCTACGGCCACGCCGTGTCGGTCGGTGGTACGGACGACATCATCGGGACGGAGTCGGTGCTGCTGCGCCACGACTTCGAGCGCGGGACGAGCGAGGCCCGCTCCTTCGGACGCGGCTCGACCCTGGGCGAGGCCGTCTTCGTGCCGCAGGGCGACGAGGCCGGGGAGACGGACGGCTGGCTGCTCCTGCTCGTGCACTCGGCCGAGACCGGCACCTCGGCCCTGCACGTCCTGAATGCCGACGATCTGAGCGGGGATCCGCAGGCGGTGGTCACGCTGCCCCAGCGGGTGCCGGCGGGTTTCCACGGCAACTGGGTGGCTGACCCGGGCTGACCCGGGCTGACCCGGGCTGACCCAGGCTGACCCGGGCTGACCCGGGTACTCTAGGGGTGTGTTCGTCTGGCACTGGGTCCAGCAGCACCGGCTGCTGTCGGTCATCGCCCTGGCGCTGATCATCGTGAGTTGCGCCGGTGGGACGGCCTGGGCACTCGTCTTCCGCACCGTCTCGTCGCCGGTGGGCTTCCGTGAGGCGCTGCGCATGTACCGCAAGGAGCAGACCGGCAAGATGCTGGCCTCGCTCCGCAACCGGCTCCCCCTCCCCGGCGTCTACACCTACCGCACCAGCGGAGGGGAGAGCCTGAACCTCGTCGGCGTGGCGCGTACCTTCCCCGCGACCACCTCCATGATCGTGGCGGACGGACGCTGCGCCACCGTGACCTGGGTCCCGATCACGCAACACACCGAGGCGACCACGTTCTGCAGCGCAGCCAACGGGGCCTTGACCGTCCCGAAGCTCGTGACCGACGAGTCGATCGCCGGCTCCACGACCACCTCGACCATCATCTGCCCGGCGTCGTCCTACCTCCTTCCCGCCGGGGCGCGGCCCGGGCAGCACTGGCGCGCCACCTGCTCATTGGCCAGTCCGGCCGAGAGGATCGAGCTGGCAGGCCAGGCGCTGGGCCGGTCGACCATGACGGTGGCCGGCCATCCGGTCCCGGTGACGCACGCCCGGATCACGCTCACCTTCAAGGGGAGCGAGCACGGGCTCAACCCGACCGACTACTGGATCGTCCCGACGACGGGCCTCATCGTGCGCGAGCAGGAGACGGTCGCCGTGACCCAGGGCACCGTCCGCTACAGCGAGAAGATGGAGACGACCCTCGCCGGACTCAGCCCGGCGCACTGAGTCACGTCGGCCGCGGCCCCGCCGGCCCCACCAGCGCCGCCAGGCGCCTGGGGGCAACGAGGCAGTAGCTCTCGGAGATCATCTCGGCCATCTCGTCCCAGTCCGGCGCCTTCGGGAGGCCGAGCTGCACACCGACCCACCCCTTGGGCCCGACGTACTTCGGGACGAAGAAGCGCTCGGGCTCCGACGCCACCAACGCCTGCTGGGCCCCACGGGGCGCCTTCATCGTCATGGACGTACCGTCCTCGCTCGTCATGACGAAGATCTTGTCCCGCACCCGGAAGGCGGGGGCGGTGTGACCGCCGAACGAACGCTCTTCGACCTCGGGCAGTGCCAGGCAGATGCGCCGCACTCGCTCAAGAGGGCCGGGCGCCGCCGTCACCCTTCGGCCACGCCGCCGGGGCCTTCCGCCGCAGCCGCAGCCGCAGCCGCAGCCGCACGGTCCTGTGCCACCGCGTCGTAGGACCCGTAGTCCGACCCGGTGTCGTCGGCGAACTCGAACTCCAGCAGGCCAGCGGCACCCCACCGCTCACGCAGGTAGCCGTTGTTGGCGTCGAGCAGGCCCAGCTTGCGCACGTTCGGGACGAGCTTGGCGAAGAAGCCGCGGGCGAAGCCGCCGGCGGGGTTCAGCTTCGTCTTCTGGGCCGCCTGCACGAGGAACGGGGTGACCTCCTCGGCCGAGGTTCCCATGCGCTCCCACACCTCGGGTGTGGTCGCTCGCGCCCGCGAGTTGAGCGTGGCGTCAACGAGGAATTCCTGGCGCTCCTTGAGTTCGGACTCGCTCAGGTCCCGGTAGAACTCGGACAACGTGAGCACGCCGAAGGCGACGTGGCGTGCCTCGTCGGACATGACGTAGCGCAGCAGTTTGTGCAGGAGGGGCTCCTGCGTGCGCCGCAGCATGTCGCCGAAAGCGGCCAATGCCAGCGACTCGATCACGATCTGCATGCCCAGATACGCGATGTCCCAGCGGGAGTCCTCCAGGAGCGACCAGATCTGCTCCTTGAGGAACGGGCTCATCGGGTAGGCGTCGCCGAGCTTCGTGCGGAGATACTTGGCGAAGACCTCCGTGTGCCGTGCCTCGTCCATGGTCTGGGTCGAGGCGTAGTACTTGGCGTCGATCCACGGCACCGTCTCGACGATCTTGGCCGCGGTCATCATGGCGCCCTGCTCGCCGTGCATGAACTGCGAGAGGCTCGCCTTGAAGAACTCGATGCCGATCTGGGTGTATTCCTTCTCGCTCCATGTCGCCATGGGCGACCCCGGCAGCGTCCCCGCCACCCGGGTCACCTCGAGCAGGGGGCTGTTCTGCTCGGCCACGAGGCGCCCGGGGTCGACGTCGGTGGACCAGTCCAGGTCGGTGACGCTGTTCCACTGCGACCCCATGGCCTTGTTGTAGAGCGTGACGAGCTGCCCCCGGTCCCTCTCGTAGTCCCACAGGAAGAGCCGGTCCGCGTGGTCGTGGATCACCTGGACGGCGGCCTCGATCTCCCGCCGGGACGGTTCCGGAGGTGCCGGTGTGGTTCCTGACACCGAAGGTGGTGTCGGTGCGGCCATGAACGGAGGCTACTTGCGCTTGCCGCCCATGTTGGCGTTCGGCGCGGCCTTGGCCACCAGGTCCGGCACGATCGTGCCGAGCTCGGCGGGGTCCCAGCGATCGCCCTTGTCGGCGGCCGGTCCTTCGACCCAGCCCTCCGCCACGCTGAGATGGTCGCCCTGCACGTTGAAGACGCGGCCCGTGATGCCCGCCGACTCGGGGCTGCCCAGCCACACCACAATGGGTGCGATGTTGGCCGGGTCGAACGGGTCGAACTCCTCGGGTTTCTTGTCGGTGGGTGTGAAGCCGCCGCCCAGGTTCTCGGTCATGCGGGTCAGCGCAGCCGGCGCAATGGCGTTGACCGTCACGCCGTAGCGCTCGAGCTCCATGGCGGCGATGATGGTGAAGGACGCGATGCCCGCCTTGGCCGCCCCGTAGTTCGTCTGGCCCACGTTTCCGTAGATACCCGACGGGGACGTCGTGTTGATCACGCGGGCGTCGTTGGTCTCGCCTGCCTTGGTGCGGTTGCGCCAGTACTCCACGGCGTGGCGGGTCGGCGCGAAGGTGCCCCGCAGGTGCACCTTGATAACGGCGTCCCACTCGTCGATGGTCATGTTGACCAGCATGCGGTCGCGCAGGATGCCCGCGTTGTTGACGAGGACGTCGATGGTGCCGTAGGTGTCGATCGCAGTCTGGATCAAGCGGCCCGCACCCTCGTAGTCGGAGACGTCGTCACCGTTCGCCACCGCCTCGCCGCCCATGGCGCGGACCTCGTCGACCACCTGGCCGGCCGGTCCGTCGGAGGAGCCGGACCCGTCGACCTCGGCCCCGAGGTCGTTGATCACCAACTTGGCGCCCTGGCTGGCGAACTCGAGCGCGTGCTCACGTCCGATCCCTCGCCCCGCTCCCGAGATGACGACCACCCGTCCGTCACAGATACCCACGTTGTTCAGCTCCTTTTGCTTGTCCGTCTCGACTGCTGATTCGGTTTCTCAGACCGGATTCGACTCCCTGCGGTACTGCGCGCGCAACTTCCTCTTGAAGATCTTGCCCGTGTCCTCCCTCGGCAGCTCCGCCACGAAGTCCACGCTGCGGGGGCACTTGAAGTGGGCCAGATGGTCCCGGCAGAACGCCATGAGCTCGGCTGCCAGCGCGTCGGTGCCGTCCACGCCGTCCGCCGGCTGCACCACGGCCTTCACCGCCTCGCCCCACTCCTCGTCGGGGACCCCGATGGTGGCGACGTCGCCCACGGCGGGGTGATCCAGCAGGACGGCGTCCACCTCGGCGGGGTAGATGTTGACGCCGCCGGAGATGATGAGGTTGGCGGTGCGGTCCGTGAGATAGAGGAATCCCTCGTCGTCCATGTATCCCATGTCGCCCAAGGTGTAGTAGTCGCCCCGGAACGCGCCGGCCGTCTTCTCGGCATCGCCGAAGTAGTCGAACTTGGTGGCCGCCGGCGCCTGCAGGAAGACCAGGCCGATCTCGCCGGCCGGCAGGTCGTCGCCCATCTCGTCGGCCACCTTGACCAGTCCCGGGACCATGGGCCGCCCGACGGTTCCGGGGTGGGCGAGCCAGGTCGCGGAGTCCACCAGTGTGCCCAGGCCCTCGGTGGCGGCGTAGTACTCGACCACCACCGGGCCGAGCCACTCGATCAGCTTGCGCTTGACGGGGACCGGGCAGGGCGCCGCGCCGTGGATGACGAAGCGGAGCGACGAAGTGTCGTGGCGCTCCCGCGTCTCGGGCGGCAGTGCCAGCAGGCGGTGGAACATCGTCGGGACCATGTGCGTGTGCGTGATCCCGTGCTGCGCAATGAGCCGGAGCGCCTCGACCGGGTCCCAGTGATCCATCACCACCAGCGGCACGCCGTAGAGGAACGGGACCGCCACCGAGAAGGCCAGGGGGGCGGCGTGGTAGAGCGGGCCGGTCAGCAGGTGGGCGTCGAGGGTGGTCTCGTAGTCCTCGTCGTACCCGCAGAAGTTGACGGTGGCCAGGGCGCTCACCGCCGCGCTGGTGCGGTGCACCCCCTTGGGTCGGCCGGTGGTGCCCGACGTGTAGAGCATCTGGGTCCCCAGCACCGGATCCGCAATGTCGGAACCGTCCTCCGCGGCCACCACGGCGTTGTACATCTCGAAGCCCGGCAGGTAGCCACCCGTGTCGATCTTGACCAGTCGCGGCCCGCCCGCTGCGGCGGCGACCTCCAGCTTGTCCCCGAGGGTTCCCGAGCAGACGAAGGCCTTCGCCTGGCAGTTGTCGACGATGTAGGCCGCTTCCTCACCTGTCAGGTGCCAGTTGATCGGCGTCAGGCGCAGGCCGATGCGCTGCGAGGCGTAGAGGACCTCCAGGAACTCCGGGCCGTTCGTGCACATGAGCGCCACGGCGTCGCCCGGCTGCAGGCCCCGGGCTCGGAGGGCGCGCGCCAGGCGGTTGACCTGCGCGTTGAAGTCGGCGTAGGTGCGGTCCCCGTGCGGTGTGACGAGCGCCAGGCGGTCGGGGATCCGGGCCGCCCACCACGCGTGGAGCATGCCCTGGGCTGCGGCGTCGCCCTTCTCGTCGGGAAGGCTCACGAGTCGTCCGTGCTCACGCCGGCGACCGCCCGGTCACTCAGGCGTTCTTCGGGAGCTGCGAGAACGGCGTCACGCGGTCGTTGTTGGGTTCCTTGGGGAGCCCGAGCACGCGTTCGCCGATGATGTTGCGCTGCACCTGGTCCGTCCCGCCGTAGATGGGCGGGGCCTGGGCGAAGAGCGCCATCTCCGTGATGCCGCCGGCGAACGGGTCGCCCGTAGCGTGCTTGAGGGCCGCCTTGTCGTCCCCGTCGTAGGCGTGCAGGGTGCCGGACGGGCCCATGATGCGCAGGCCGAGGTCGCGGGTGAGGCGCACGATCTGGCTCATGGAGAGCTTGGCGACGTTGGGCATCCCGGGGATGTCCTGCCCCTGCTCCTTGGCCGCCTTGACCCGCAGGCCGTTGAACCGGCCGAGCTCGCCCAGCGTGTAGAGCCGGGCCAGGTCCTGGCGGATGCCCGCGTCCGTGTTGACGCCGCGCGACTGGGCGACGCTGATGAGCAGGCCGGCGCCGCCCCGCATGGCTCCGAGCGCGCCTCCCGGGGCCTGGGATTTCTGCTTGCCGCCCGGAGCCGGCTTCGGGGCCACGAGGTCGCCCACCCGCCGCTCCAGCATGCCCATCACCGTGCCCGGCTGGGCCAGGCCGCCCCCGGCGGCGTTGCCCCCGCCCGAGCCGAGCCCCGCCCGCTCGTTCATCAGGGTGGTGTTGGCCGCCGCCCACCCGTTGTTGCGGCCGCCGATCAGCGCGGAGTCCGCGACCCTGGCGTCCGTGATGAACACCTCGTTGAACAGTGCGTGGCCCGTCATCTCCTTCAGCGGACGAACGTCGACGCCGTCCTGGA
Source organism: uncultured Acidimicrobiaceae bacterium (assembly GCA_963843365.1). Lineage (GTDB taxonomy): Bacteria > Actinomycetota > Acidimicrobiia > Acidimicrobiales > RAAP-2 > Bog-473. Next base: position 637,903 of record CAWJKG010000003.1, read on the forward strand.
GCATGTCGAAGGCGAAGTAGGAGATGCCCTGGTGCTTGGGGACGTCGGGATCGGTGCGGGCCAGCAGCATGCCGAGGTCCGCGTACTGGCCACCCGAGGTCCACACCTTCTGACCGTTGATGATCCATTCGTCGCCGTCCTGGACGGCTCGGGTCTGGAGGCCGGCGAGGTCCGAGCCTGCCTGTGGCTCGCTGAAGAGCTGGCACCAGGCCTTCTGGCCGGTGACGATGTCGCGCACGTAGAGGTCGATCTGTTCCTGGGTGCCGTGTGTGGCGATGGTGGGCGCGGCCAGCAGGAGCCCCAGACCGGCGGGGGCGCCCAGCGCCCCGAACGTGGCGATCTCCTGTTGCACGAGGACCACGTCGGCACGGGCCATCGCCCTGCCATAGGCGTTCTCCGGCAGGCCGGGCGCCGACCAGCCGGCCAGGCCCATGCGCTCCCACCACTGGGCCACCGTCAGGTCGGGGTCCCAATTGCTGCTCAGCCAGGACCGGAGCTCGCTCAGCAGCTCGTCGGTCCGCGTGGTCTCGGTCGCGGTGTCGGTCACACGCCGAAGTTACCCGGGCGCGGCGCCGAACGGGAAACCGCCTTGAAACGTGGGTGGCCACCCCGGTGTGCGGGTGGGTAGCGTGCGCCGGATGCACAACGAACGGTTGGATGCAGCATTCGACGCCTGGGTGCAGGCACAGAGGGCGGCCCTCGACGTGGTGCGCCAGGCCACAGGGGTGCCCGAGACCGACGTCGACCTGGCCGAGGGGTACCGCTGGGTGACGCGCCTCTCCCGCTTGATCCTGGACTGGATCGTGGAGCGGTCGGACCCGCTGCACCCGCAGCTGTTCGACCTCCAGGACGAGTACAAGAAGCTGCTGGTCGACAACCCCGATGTGCATTACACGTTCTGCGTGCTCGACGATTCGCGGACCTACCGGCTCGTCGGCCACCGGGGGGAGTGCGCGTACCTCGGGATGACCTTCGGCACCGCGTTCGGGCAAGGGCCGGTCGGGGGTCGCACGGGGACCCAGACGCAGACGCACATCGACGAGTTCGAGCTCGGTCCCAACGGCGAGGTCGACATCCTGATCGCGCCGGCGTCCTCCATGCCGGACCCACCGCCGCGCAACTCCGTCGTGCTCGAGCCGGGCACGGCGCAGCTGGCGATCCGGGAGACCTACTTCGAGAAGCACCCGGACCGCTTCGCCCGCCTCCGGGTGGAACTCGTGCCCGAGCCCGGAGAGGTGGTGCCCCACCCGATCCTGTCCGCCGACGAGCTGGCGCAGCAGCTCGAGACGGCAGCGATGTTCCTGACGTTCGTCGGAGGAACGGCCATGCAGATGTGGCGCGATGCCGGAAGCAACATGAACACCTTCGGAGGCACGGCCGGCTCGGCGCACGTGGAGGCGCAGGAGGACGAGGTGCGCTCCCACTCGAACGCGGAGATGACCTACCACGGTGGGCGCTTCGAGCTCGAACAGGGGCAGGCGCTCGTCGTCACCGTGCACGAGCCGGACAAGCCCTTCCTCTATTGGGGGCTGACGCTGACCTCGCCCTGGGGGGAGAGCTACGACTACCGCTACGCCACGACGCATCTGAACAACAAGACGGCCACGCGTGCACCCGATGGGTCGTGGCGGATGGTGATCGCGCCGACCGACCCCGGGGTCGAGAACTGGATCGACACCGGGGGGCGCCGGGAGGGCTACATGCTGGTGCGGTGGGTGCTGGCCGACGGGCCGCCGCACCCGACCGCGGAAGTCGTCGATCTGAAGGACCTCGCTCCCTCCGGGCTGGACGCCTCGGGCGCGTCCTAGACCTCGGACGGGACCCCGAAGCGCTCCTGGTACGGCGTCACCAGGGCCCGGTGCGTGGCCAGGTCCAATCCGGTGTCGGCAAAGGAGTAGTCGTGGCCGCTGGCGCGGGCCGTGTGGCGCGTGGCCAGGTAGGCCTCGAGCGCAGTGCGGAAGGTGGGCGTGACGGGGAGTCCCCAGCCCGCGTAGAGCTGCTCGATGGTGCCCATCGGGTCCGCCACGAGGTCGCGGTAGACGACGTCGGCGATCTGATCGGCGGGGATGTCGCCGCTGTCGCGCTCGGCGGTCACGTGGTCCATCTGCAACTCCAGGCCCATGGCCATGAACTCGACGAGCACGCCGTGGTCCACGTGCTCGGAGTGCATGATGTGCAGTGTCGCCATGAGGTCGGAGAGCGACCCGATGACTCGCAGCGGGTCGCGATGGGTGATGACGACCCGGGCATCGGGGTAGGTGGAGAAGACCAGGGGGAGGGCGGAGAGGTGTGACGGCGCCTTGACGACCCAGCGCGTCGTCGGCTTCTGCCGGACCCATTGGAGGGTCTGCAGGTGGCGCCGGTGCCAGTCGTAGATGGGCGTCTGATCCTGGGCGCTGCGCCACACCGTGTACTCCGCCACGTTGTAGAGGCCCGTGTAGACGTCGCTCGAGAACTGGTGGGCGAAGGCGAAGATGCACTCGGTGGGCAGCCGGCCGCCGTTCTCGTGCATGGCGGTGAAGGCGGGGACGATCTCGTCCATGAGCCTGATCTCGTCATCGCACAGGTCCCCGGATGCGTCGTCGTAGGGCACCGTGTGTAGGAGCTCCCACAGGAGCGGCGGGCGGTTGTTGGGGTCGCAGGCCAGCAGCTCGTGCAGCAGGGTGGTGCCGGAGCGCCCGAGGCCGGTGACGACGATGGGAGCGTGCACCGGCTGCTCCAGCACAGCCGGCTCCTTCTTCCAGAGGTCGACGATGCGGAGGCGGTTCTGGAGGATCACCTGCAACTCCCCCCGGGTGCGGATGCGTCCGGGCAGATGGAGGTTGGCCTCCGAGTCGAGGGAGGCGCAGAGGCGACGGAAGGGCTCCTCCCACCAGTCGTCGCCGAAGTCGTCGAGCCCCGTGGTCGCGATGGCGGCGGCTTGGAGCACCTCGGGGTGCAGCGACACCATCGAACGCCCGTCGTCGCCCAGGCCGTGGCCCAGCGCGATCATCTTCTCAGCCCAGGGACTGCGCGGTGGTGGGACCCATGGCACGGGGCGTCACCGTACCCGCAACCGGAGGGACAATGGCCACCCGGGCGGAGCCACACGGCCTGCGCAGGCGAACAACGCGCACGAATGACGCAGACGAACGATGGAGGAGCCCAATGAGACAGCCAGAGACAGATGGACGGGGAGAGCGGTGAGCGCCTCCGGGCCGGACCTGGACGTGGAAGGAATGCTCGCGCTGCTGGCCACCGGGTCCGACCATCTGCTCAGCCCGAGCCTCCCCGTCACCCAACTCGATCACGCGCTGCAGACGGCGGCGTTGCTGGCCCACCTCCATCCCGGCGACGACGAGCTGGCCGTGGCGGGCTTGGTCCACGACATCGGCCATCTGCTCCCCGGAGCGACGGACGAGGACCATGCGCCCGACGGGGCGCGGGCCGTGCGTCGGGCGTTGGGGGAACGGGTGGCAGGGATCGTCGGCCTGCACGTGGCGGCCAAGCGATATCTCGTGGCGACCGAGCCGGCATACGGCGGCGCGCTCGCGGACGACAGCGTGGTCTCGTTGGTTCGTCAGGGCGGCGCCATGACGGCAGAAGAGGCGGAGCGCTTTCTGGCCGAACCGTGGGCCGCCGACGCCGTAGCGCTGCGCCGGGCCGACGACAGGGGGAAGGTGGACGGGGTGCCCGTCGGTGACCTGACCCGTTGGTCACCCCTCTTGCAGGATGTCGCGGCGCGGGTCGGGAGCCCCGGCAGCTGAAGCACGGCGACGCTCGGTCGGATGCTCTTGCTGACGAGTCGACTCGAGACGTGCGGCCCGGCCTGAGTTGCTGCTGCGTTTGACGCGAGATCACCGCTGGGCAGCGGCCCATGCTCTAACGTCTCGATGAACCTCCCTCCGGTGGCGGAGGGCATACAAGGGGGGTGTCATGACCAACGCGTCGATGGCAATGCCGACCAGGCGGGTGGAGATGTGGTTCGCCGGGGTGACGCCACAGCGCCGTCTCACCGCCTTGGTCCGCATAATTCTCGCCATCCCGCAGTTCGTCGTGCTGTTCTTCCTGGGCATCGCGGCTTTCTTCGTCGTGTTGATCGGGTGGTTCGCCGCGCTGTTCACGGGACGGTTCCCGGAGTTCGCCCACACCTATGTGAGCGGGTTCATCCGATGGGAGATCCGCGTGGGCGCCTACATGTTCCTGCTCACCGACGCCTATCCACCATTCACGCTCGAGGATGTGGAGTACCCGGTGCGCATCGTGCTCCCGCAACGGGGTGAGTTGAACCGCTTGTCCGTGCTCTTTCGTTTCTTCTTGGGTCTCCCCGCGTTCTTCTTTGTCCAGATCGTGTCGAACGGGCTGACGTTCCCCTTGATCTTCGTCATGTGGATCGTCGTGGTCGTCAGCGGGCGCATGCCGGCCCCGCTCTACCTCGCCTACTCCGCGCTGCTGCGCTACCAGGCCCGCTTCCACGCCTGGTTCAACATGATCACGTCGGAGTACCCGTGGGGCATGTTGGGGGATTTCGTCCCTCCGCCCCAACAGCCTTCGCCGCCTCCGCCTCTCGGGACGGTCCCGGGCGTCGCTCCCGCCGCTCCCACCGTCCCGCCACAGGCGCCACTGCCGCAGACACCCCCGGCCGCGCCGCCGGCGCAGCCCTTCGCCTATCCGGCCAGCGGCCCGACCGGAGAGCAGGCGCCCACGCCGCCTTCGTATCCGCCGCCCCAAGCGCCGCCCTCGAGCACCACGCCGGGTGCTCCGGCTCCCATGCCGCCGCCGACGTCATGGGAGCGCACATCCGTCGCCGCGTCGGTGGATCCGTTGCCTCCCTGGGGAACCCTGGTCCTCCAAGGTGCGGCGAGGGGCTGGATGATCTTCGCCATTGTGTGGGGATCCATCGTGTTCGTCGGGCAAATCATCCAGAACTCAGGACACAAGCACCACAACACGACGAACGGACTCGTGACCTCGGTTCCCACCGAGTCGGGACTCAGCCACATCGTCATCCACGTTCCTGGCGATCACTAGCCGCGAGTCGGCCCGGTTCGACGCGACGTACCCTGCGACGCCGGAATTCCGAGGCCGCATCCCGTGACGTGGCCGCCCGCACCGCCCCCGCCCCCGCCGTCCCTCCCACCGCCCGGGTGGTACCCCGATCCGAGCGGCAATGCCTCGCACCGCTGGTGGGACGGGGTTCGGTGGAGCGAGCACGTCGGCACCCCGCCGCCGACGATCGAGAGTCGCCCGCTGATCGTGACCCCGACGGGGACGATGGAGCTGGCCGGGTGGTGGCGCCGGTTCGGTGGGTACGTGCTCGACGCGGTCATCGTCGGTGTGCCGCAACTCATCGTGAGCTTCGAGATCGGCCTGACGCAACGCGACAACATCGTTCCCGGCACCACCGTCTGGCATTTCGACACCACGGCCCAGCTGCTCATCGTGGGCAGCGCGGTGCTCATCGCACTCGCGTACCCCTATCTCTTCCTGCGCTACAGGGGTCAGACGGTCGGGATGATGGCGGCGGGCGTCCGCGCGCTCGACCGTGCGACCGGCACCTCCCTCGCGCCGGCGCAGGCGGGCCGCCGCGTGCTGGCATTCTTCGGGTTGGTCACCTTCTGGCTGCAGATCTCGGTCCTCATCGGCTACCACCACGTCTACGGCCCGGAGCCCGTTGCGTGGGTGCTGTTCCGTCTTCTGGGGACCGCCGCCCTCTTGGCCACCGCTCTCTGGCCCCTCGGCAATCCGCTCAACCAGACCCTGCAGGACAAGGCGGCTGGGACCGTGGTCGTCCGCTCCCGTCGCTGAGCCCGCCCCGCGCGACCGCCCGCCCCGACGGACCGACCGACCGACCGCCGTCCTCAGCTGGCCTGGCTCACCGAGCTCATGTTGTAGTCGGGGATGCGCAGTGGCGGCATGATCGTCCGGTTGAGGTACTCGCCGAACTCGCGGCCGAGTGAGCGGACAGGGGTGCCCACCTCGGTCGCCCGGGTCAACAGGTCGACCGGGCTCTCGTTGAAGCGGAAATTGTTGGCGGCGCCGACGACGGCCCCGTTCTCAATGACGTAGACGCCGTCGCGGGTGAGACCCGTCGTGAGCAGTGTGGCCGGGTCGACCTGGCGGATGTACCACAGACACGTCAGCAAGAGCCCGCGCTCGGTGCGCGCCACCATGTCGTCGACCGACCCGCCGTCGTGGTCGCCGCAGCGCAGCACCAGGTTGTCGATGAAGGGCGCCATGGGGACGCCGGACCGCGCCGCACCGGCCCGGTGGTAGCGCAGCCGGGCCAGCACGCCGTCGCGCAGCCATTCGGTGCGGTCGATCGGCAGGCCGTTGTCGAAGACGGAGACCTCCGATCCGCTGGCCTCGGTGGCGACGAAGGGCGTGCAGGTGATGCCCGGTTCGGCGGGGTCGCTGAGGAGGGTGAAGGGCAGCGTCGTGATGGTCTCCCCGACGCGCGTCCCGCCGCCTTCCTTCGAGAACACCGTGCGGCCGTCCTCGGCGTCCTGGCCCCCCAGGGCGTCGAAGGCGAGCGTCGCCATCATGTCGCCGACGGCCGAGGGCGGCATGATCACCTCGTAGCGGCCCGCCTCCAGGGCGATCTGCTTCCGGGCCCCCCAGTCGAGCCGGCGCCACACCTCGTGCTCCATGTCCTCGAGGGAGGGCCCGATCGTCGGCTCGGCGACCCAGGCCGAGCCGCTGCCGTCGGCGGTCCGCCCGACGAGGCTGACCGCTCCCGTCGGTTGCACGTGCGAGAGCCGCACACCGGTCGAGCTGCCGAGATACAGGGTGGCCACGTCGTACTCGGCGAACCCGGCCAGGACCGCGTTGCGGGCGCGGGCGCGCTCGAATGCGCCCGAGAGCGCGGAGAGCACTCCTTCGAGGGCGCCGGGGTTCGTCAGCTCGGGGTCGGCGCCGAAGGCGCGTCCGGGTCGGGTCTGCGCTGGTTCCACCAGGGCGAACGCGTCGGCCGCCGGCGCCGCTGCCCGCGCGATCGGCCAGCGCCGCCGCCGCCATGTCCGCCACCCCCTCGACGCCGACCACGCCCGTGCGCCGGGCGGAGCCGACGGACTGGCCCGACAGCGCAATGACGCTGACCGAGCGCTCCCGGTGCTCGCCGTTCGTCGTGGTCGTGTTCAGCGCGAAGCGGACGTCCACGTGGCTGTTCTCCTCGACCAGCACCATGCAGCCGTCCGCCCCGAGCCCGTCGGCGGTGCGCACGCCGTGCTCCACCAGCTCCTGCGCCGAGATCATGGTCAGCGCCCCGACTCCTCGCGGGTGTTGAGCACCCGCACGCCCCGTACCAGGACCGACGGGCAGCCGTGCGACACCGGGGCCACCTGACCCGGCTGGCCCTTGCCGCAGTTGAACGCGCCGCCGAGCACCCAGGTGGAGGCGCCGCCGACGGCCTCCATGGAGCCCCAGAAGTCGGTCGTGGTCGCTTGATACGCCACGTCCTTGACCTGCCCGGCCAGCTGGCCGCCCTCAATCCGGTAGAAGCGCTGCCCGGTGAACTGGAAGTTGTACCGCTGCATGTCGATCGACCAGCTCTTGTCGCCGACGATATAGACGCCCCGGTCCACCCCGGCGATGAGTTCCTCCGTGCGCGGCCCGTCCTCACCCGAGTGCGCCAGCGAGACGTTGGCCATCCGCTGTATGGGCACGTGCATCGGCGAGTCGGCGAAGGCGCACCCGTTCGAGCGCGTCGAAGCCCATGGAGGCGGCGATGGAACGATCGAGTTGGTAGCCGACGAGTGTCCCGTCGCGCACCAGGTCGAAGGACTGGGCCGCCACGCCCTCGTGGTCGATGCCCACGGTGGCCAGGCCGTGCTCCACCGTGCGGTCCCCTGTCACGTGCATGACGGGGGAGCCGTAGGCCAGCGACCCGAGCTTGTCGAAGGTGGCGAAGGAGGTCCCGGCGTAGGCCGCCTCGTAGCCGACGGCCCGGTCCAGCTCGGTGGCGTGGCCGATCGACTCGTGGATCGTCAGCCAGAGGTTGGACGGGTCGACCACCAGGTCGTACGTGCCCGCTTCCACGGAGGGGGCACGCAGTTTCTCGGCCAGCAGCTCGGGCAGTGCGGCCAACTCGGCGTCCCAGTCCCAGGCGCCGTCCGCCGGGACACCCGTCAGGTATTCCCAGCCCCGCCCGACCGGCGGCGCCAGCGTCCGCATCGTCTCGAACCCGTTGTCCGCCAGCGCGAGCGCCTCGAGCTGTGTCTGCATGCGCACGCGGTGCTGCGTCGCCCGCGTGCCGTTGCGATCGGCCAGGTACGTCTGCTCCGACACGGCGAGGACGGACGCGGAGGTGTGCGAGACCACCTCGTGGGCGGCGAGACGCCGGCTCCACTCGGCCAGGAGCGCCACCTTGTCGGCCAGGGGTACGGTCGAGGGGTCGATGACGAACGCGCTGGTCCAGGTGACGTCGCCGTGCGCCGGCTCGGGCGCCAGCTCGACGCGTGCGCTGCCGGCCCGGCTCGTGACCCGTGCCATGTCGCGGGCCTGGCGCACGAGGTTGGCCGCCTCTTCGGGCCGGACGTCGACCGTGGCGGCGAAGCCCACCGCGCCGTCGACGACGACGCGCACGGCCATGCCGAAGTTGGTGTCGTCCGCCGTCGTCTCGGGCTGGGCGTCGTGCAGACGGACCATCTGGCTGCGGATGCGCTCGACGCGCAGCTCGGCCGCCTCGCACCCGGCCGCGGCATCGAGGGCAGCGTCCGCCAGCGCGGACAGTTCGTCCGCCCCGAGAGGCATCAGCGCATCAGCCGACCGGCGTCGGCTGGCGCACGGCGAGGCCGGCGGCCGTGTAGATGGCGTCGATCAGTTCCATGGTCCGGATGGCGTCCGCGGCCGTCGTGGGAAACGAGGCCCCGTCCTCGGCGGCGGCGGCGAACGCCTCCAGCTGGAAGTCGTAGGTCGGCTTCCGGCTGAAGCGCTCCTTCCTGGTGCCGAGCGAGGTCGTGACCTTCATCCGGTGCCCGTATTGGGGGGAGAAGGGATTGAAGATCGAGATCCTTCCGCCGTCGCCCGTGATCTCCGCGTGGAGGCGCAGCACCGAGGACGAGAACATGGAGCAGCCGATATGGGCGCTGCCGCCGTCGGGCAGCGAGAAGTGGGCGTCCATGGCGCGGTCGACGCCGGGGGAGGAGAGCTTGGCCTCCGCGCTGATCACCCGCGGCCCGGGGGCCACCAGACGGAGCAGGCTGATCGGGTAGCAGCCCATGTCCATGGTGGCGCCACCGGCCAGGGCGAGTTGGTAGCGGATGTCACCTTTCTTCCAGAGCGGTGCCGAGAAAGCGACGTCCACATTGGTGATGTTCCCCAATTCGCCCGACCGGACGATCTCCACCAGGCGCTTGGTCAGGGGGTGGTACTGATAGTGGAAGGCCTCCATCACGACCACACCTGGGTTGGCGTTGTCGACCTCCAACACGGCCCGGGCCTCGTCGGCGTTGGCCGTGAAGGGCTTCTCGCACAGGACGTGCTTCCCGGCCCGCACGGCGGCGATCGTCCAGCGCCCGTGCAACCCGTTGGGCAGGGGGTTGTAGACGGCGTCGATGTCGGGGTCCTCCACTAGGGCCGTGTAACTGTCGAGGACGCGGGGAATTCCCTGCTTGCGGGCGAATTCAGCCGCCCGCTCGGGGTCGCGCGCCGCCACCGCCGTGACCACGGCCCGCCCGGTCCGGCGCGCCGGCTTGATGAGTGCCGGGGGCGCGATCCGGGCCGCACCCAGAATCCCGATCCTCAGCACGCCGGAGCGCCCGGGTGGGGGAGCGGAGCGGGCAGCGCCGACGGGGTGGGACCGCCCCGGGGCCCCTCCGGGAACGGGCAGTGAGATGAGGCACCTCCCGACGTTTCCCCAGTATGGGACGGAGGGGTCGCCGCCGGGGACGGTGGGGCCAGACGCTGCATGAGCACGGACGCTAACGCACCAGGGGGTCGCCCGACGATGGGGCACATCCGGGGCCTCGACGGCATCCGGGCCCTGTCGGTGCTGGCCATCATCGCGTTCCACACCGGGCTGAACTCGGTGCCGGGCGGGTTCTATGGCGTCGATTCGTTCTTCGTCCTCTCGGGCTTCTTGATCACCTCGCTGCTGGTGCGTGAGTGGGGCGGCAGCGGCACCATCCGGCTCCGCCGCTTCTGGGCCGGCCGCGCCCGGCGCCTGCTGCCGGCGCTGTTCCTGCTGATCGCGGTGATCGGGATCGTCCTGGCGGTCGTGCCCACGGTGCTCGCCACGCCGCACGTCCTCGGCGACGCCTTCTCGACGATGTTCTACGTGTCGAACTGGTACTCCATCCACACCGGCGTCACGTACTTCTCGCTGTCGACGCAGCCCTCGCCGCTGCTGCACACGTGGTCGCTGGCGATCGAGGAGCAGTTCTATCTGGTCTGGCCGCTCGTGGTGCTGGGCGTGCTCACCATCGGCACGAAGGGACGGACCTCGCGTCGTGCCGCCCGCCGGGCCGCCCGCCGTGGCGCGGCGGGCCAGCCCGCGCCGCGCGCCGTCGACGTGCTGGGCGGCGGGCAACTGCTTCTGGTCGGGCCGCCGCCGGTAGAGGACGATCCCTCGTTCGTACGCCGCCGCCGGCTGTACGTGCTCTTCGTCGTGGCCTGCGTCGGGTCGCTGATCTCTGCCATCCTCATGGCGTTCCTGGCGCCCAACGGCTACACCGGGCGGGCCTACTACGGCACGGACACCCGGGCCCAGGCGCTCCTGGTCGGCGCGGCCATCGCCATCGGGCTGACCCTCTGGCGTGACGGCAGCAGCCGGCGCTGGTTCACCCGGACGGCGTCGGTGCTGGCCCTCGGCGGCGTGGCGGGGACCGCTGCCCTCTGGGCCACGACGTCGGAGAGCTCCACCTTCGCCTTCAGCGGGGGGTTCCTGGTCGCCAGCCTGGCGGCGGGTGCGGTCGTCCTCGGCTGCGCCGTGGCGCCGCGCTCGCTCGTCGTGCGCCTGCTCGAACTACCGCCCCTGCCCCAGTGGGGCCGTATCTCCTACGGCGTCTACCTCTGGTACTGGCCGGTGCTCCTGGTCATGACGGGGCAGCGCCTGCACTGGGGCGTCTACCCCCTCTTCCTGGCGCGGGTCGGTGTCACCGTCGCCATCGCCGCGCTCAGCTACGACCTCGTCGAAATGCCGATCCGCCGGGGCGCGCTCAAGCACTGGCGCTCGTGGGTGGCCGCGCCCATCGGTGCGGCCGCCGCCATCAGCGCCGTGTTCATCAGCACCCTGATGCCGGTCGGGGCGGCCCAGTTGCAGGGCTCACAGCTGGCGGTCAGCGCGCCCTCCTCCACGACGACGACCTCGGCCCCGGCGCCCGTGCCCAGGGTGCCCACCGCCGACCAGACGTCCACGACGCCCACGACGCCTGCGACGCCTGCGGGGCCCACGACGACCACGACCACGACGGTGCCCCCCTACCTCGTCCCGGCCCCCCCGTCCGCACCGGCCGGCGCCGCCAAGCCGGTCAAGGTCCTGCTCGTGGGCGATTCCATCGCCGGCACGCTCGGCGTCGGCCTGGCCGAGGAGGCCCGGCAGTACAACGTGCAGATCGTCAACGAGGGGACGCCCGGCTGCTCCCTGTCGATGCAGGCGCAGATCAAGGTCCTCTTCTACACGGTGGCCCCCGACGCGCCCTGCGACGTCGGCAAGAGCCCCGACTCGCTGCTCCAGACGTGGCGCAGGTGGGTCGACGCCTACAACCCCGACGTCGTGGTGTACCTCGCCCGGGGCGAGACCTTCGACCAGGAGGTCGGGGGCCAGTGGCAGAACCTCGGCCAGCCCGGTTTCGACAGCTATCTGCTCGACCGCTACCGCCAGGCCGTGGCGGTCCTCGGTTCGCGGGGCGCCAGCGTGGTGCTGGCGACGACGCCCTACTACGACAGCGGGACGTCGCCGGCGGGCACGCCCTGGCCCGAGGACGCGCCGGCGCGGGTCACCCTCGACAACGCCGCCATGCGGGAGGTGGCGACGAGCACGCCGGCGGGAAGCAGCGGGAGCAAGGTCTTCGTCTTCGACCTCAATGCCGTGGTCTCGCCGAACCACTCCTTCGCGGCCAGCGTGGGCCAGATCAACGTGCGCTGTACCGACGGCGTGCACTTCACGCGCTCGGGCGGGATCTACGTCGGATTGCGGCTGGCACCCGAGCTGGCCGCACTGGGCCAGGCTCATGCCACGACGTCGCCGGGTGGCGGGTGGCCGGGACCTCTGCCACCATCGACCCCGTCATGGTTCTCGAACCTTCCCTGCCAGTAGTGCGGCGGGCCACGGCGGACGACGTCACCGCCATGGCCGCCCAACTGGCGCGCACGTTCTACGACGACCCCGTCACCAGTCACATCTTCCGGCACGAGGGGCGCCGCGATGCCTCGCTGCGCGCCTACTTCCGCACCCAGATGCGGGCGGACTACCTCCCCTTCGGCGGCTGCTACACGACCGAGGGCTACGCCGGGTCGGCCATCTGGGCCCCGGCCGGCAAGCCGCTCCACACGGGGCTCGGCGGGATCCTCACCATGCTGCCCGTGCTGCCGTACGTATGGAGGAACCTGCGCACGACGCTGCAGCTCCTGGCGCTGGTCGAGAGCAAACACCCCCGCGAGCCGCACTGGTACCTGGCCACGCTCGGCACGGCGGTGGAGCAGCAGGGGAAGGGCGTGGGGGGCGCCCTCATGCGCCCCGTCCTCGCACACTGCGACGTGGAGGGACTCCCGTGCTACCTGGAGTCGTCCAAGGAGCGCAACCTGCCCTTCTACCGGCGCCACGGCTTCGAGGTCGTGGAGGAGCTGGTGACGCCCGGCAACGGACCGCCCATCTGGACGATGTGGCGGGAGCCCAGACCTCCGCAGACCTGACGGCTGGCTGTGACGGGGCCGCCACGGCCGGACCGCCGCGGCCGGGTTCAGGTGGGGTGGATCCCTTCGGGCATGGAGAGGGCGTCGTTCACCACGATGCCAAGGACGTCCACGACGGCCCGGGCCGGGGCCGACGGCAGACCCCGGCGGCGTTGCGCCACCCCGACCCGCCGGCGGGGGAGCCCGGTGACCGGGAGCACCGAGAACCGCCCCCGCAGGTGGCCCGGGACGGCGGTGGCCGGCAGGATCGCCGGCCCGTAGCCGTCGAAGGCGAGGGAGGCGATCAGGCGGACGCCGTCGAGCTCCATGGCCGGGCGCAGCGTGATGCGCGCCGGCCCCGTGGCAGCGTCGATCTCGGCCCGCAGGGCGGTCCCCGGCGCCGGGAGCAGCAGCTCCACCTCGGCCAGGCGCTCAATGGGGATGGACGGCTCCCCGCCGAGGAAGTGTCCCGCCGGCAGCACGGCCACCAGGTCCTCGTCGAAGAGCTGGGCGGCCATGATCTCGTCACCGCTCAACGGGAAGGTCACCACCGCCAGGTCGAGCTGGCCCGAAGCCAGCTGCTGCTCCAGCTGGACGCTCGAGCCCTCGGCGACGTTCAGGTGGATGTGGGGATGGCGCACGCGCAGGAGGTCGAAGAGCTGGGGGACGAGCCAGCGGCCCGTGGTCCCGATCATGCCGAGGCGCACCGTCCCGACGACCTCCTCCCGCAAGGCGGTCACGTCCGAGACCATCGCCTCGAGCTCGTTCATGACCTGGCGGGCCCGGGTGACGACGACTTCGCCCTCCTCGGTGAGGCGGCCCGAGGCCCGGTCGACCAGCTGGACGTCGAGCTCCCGCTCCAGCCGGGCCACGTGCGCCGAGACGTTGGACTGCACGGTGCCGATCGACGTGGCGGCAGCCGAGAAGCTCCCCGTGTCGGCGATGCCCAGAAGCGCTTGCAAGTGTTTCAGTTCCATGGCCCCGCCTCTCCAGGAATGCTTGCCGGAGTTTCGCTGAGAATCACTCTAACAGATATCAAGTATCTCCTAAAGCTGCTTGACTGATCGCCGAGGGGTCGCCAGAATGGATGTCAGACCGCAGGGAATCGGAACCCCCCCCTCTGACCCTGATGAGTCTCGAGAAGGGATCGCCCTCCCCCCCGGCGATCCCTTCTCCTAATTCCGGGACTCTTTCCGCTGTGCGTCTCTGACCCTCCGACCAGCGATCGAACTGCTTTAGGCTCCCTACTCGTGGCGAACAGCGCCGTCTTCATCGACCTCGACCGGACGCTGCTCTGCCGGGCGTCCGGCCAGATCCTCAACCACGCCCTGGTGCAGGAGGGGGTGTTGCCCGAGGGCCGCTCGCTCCCGGGTGACAAGCTGCTCTACGCCGTCAACGACCGCCTGGGCGAGAACCTCGTGTCCATGGGCCTGGTCAGGGCGGCCGCCCGGGTGGCCCGGGGCTGGGAGCAGGAGAAGGTCCAGGCCGCCGGGCGCCGTGCCGTCTCCGCCCTCAGCGAGACGGTCGCCCCCTTCGCGCCGCAGCGCCTGGCCGCGTTCCGGGCCGAGGGCCACCGGCTGGTCCTCTCGACGACCACGCCGCTCGACATGATCGCCCCCTTCGCCGAGGCCGTCGGCTTCGACGACCTCATCGCCACCGTCTACGAGACCAAGGACGGCCGCTACACCGGACGCCTCTACGAGGGCTTCGTCTGGGGCACGGGCAAGTTGCGGGCCGTGCGCGCCTGGGCCGACGAGCATCGCATGGACCTGGCCGACTGCCACGCCTGCAGCGACAGCATCTTCGACGTGCCGCTGCTCGCCAGCGTCGGCGCGCCGCACGCGGTCAATCCCGACCCGTCGCTGACCCTCGTCGCCACGGCCCGCCGCTGGCCCGTCGAGCACTGGGACCGCCCGCCGGGGGTCCCGAGCGTCGTCGGGCTCGAGCCGTACCACATGTTGCGCCCGTTCGTCCGCAAGCTGTCGTTCCCCTACGCGCGCTTCGACATCGCCGGGGTGGAGCACGTGCCGCAGCGGGGCCCGGTGCTGCTGGCCGCCAACCACCGCAGCTACTTCGACGTGGCCGCGCTGGCGCTCGTGGCCCGAGAGATCGGGCGCCCGGTGCGGTTCCTCGGCAAGAAGGAGATCTTCGACGCTCCCGTCGTGGGCAGCATCGCCCGGGCCATCGGCGGCATCGCCGTCGACCGCGGCAGCGGGTCGGGCGAGCCGCTGCGGGCCGCGGAGTCCGCGCTCAAGGCGGGCGAGGTGGTGATCGTGCTCCCCCAGGGCACCATCCCGCGCGGGTACGACTTCTTCGACCCGGTCCTCCACGGCAAGACCGGCACGGCCAGGCTGGCCGCGTCGACGGGTGCCACCGTGGTCCCGGTCGGCCTCTGGGGCACCGAGAAGGTGTGGCCCCGCACGGCGCGGGTGCCCGACTTCACCCTGGTGCGGAACCCGCCCACCGTCACGGTGCGCGTGGGCCGACCGGTGCCCCTGTCGCTCACCGACGCCAAGGCGGACACCGCGGCCATCATGGAGGCCATCAGCGCGCTGCTGCCCCCCGAGGCCCGGGTGCGCCACGAGCCGACGGCCGAGGAGCTTGCCCGCAGCAAGCCCCCTCGGTGAGGGCGCAGCTCGCCAGCGCCACCACCCGCGCCGTCAACGCCGCGTCGCGGCGGCTCGGGCGCGGCCAGGGCACGGTGGCGGGCGGGCGAGCCGGCCTGCGGCTGGACCCCCGGCTGCTCGAGCACCTGAGCGCCGGCCGCCAGGTCACACTGGTCTCGGGCACCAACGGCAAGACCACGACGACACGCCTCCTGACGGTGGGGCTCGGCGCGACCGGCGACGCGGTCGTGAGCAACGAGACCGGCTCCAACATGCCACCCGGCCACGTGGCGGCACTGAGCGGGACCCGGGCGCACCGTGCCGTGCTCGAGACCGACGAGGTGTACCTCCCGCGCGTGCCTCGCGGCCACCGGCGCCACCACCGTGCTGTTGTTGAACCTGTCGCGGGACCAGCTCGACCGGACGAACGAGGTGCGCATGATCGCCGGGAGCTGGCGGGCCGCGCTGGCGGCCGCCCCCCACACGCACGTGGTGGCCAATGGCGACGACCCGCTCGTCGTGTGGGGGGCGGGGGCGGCGCGGGACGTCCACTGGGTGGGCGCCGGATTGCGTTGGCAGCACGATGCGGTGGGCTGCCCCTCCTGCGAGGGTCGCATCACGTTCGCCGATGCCGGCTGGTCCTGTGCTACCTGCGGGTTCGCCCGCCCCGAGCCCGAGGCGACCCTGGTGATCGGGAGCGACGGGTCGGCCCGGGCCGACTGGGCGGACGGAAGATCGGCGCCGGTGCGCCTTGCGCTGCCCGGCCGGTTCAACCGGTCCAACGCTCTGATGGCGGCCGTGGCCGCCGAGGCCTCCGGCGTCGACGCCCTGCAGGCCCTGGCCGCCATGGAGGCGGTGCGCGAAGTGGCCGGGCGCTTCACCGTGCGCGCCTTCGGCACCGTACAGGCGCGCCTGATGCTGGCCAAGAACCCGGCCGGCTGGGACGAGCTGCTGCATCTGGTGGCGCACTCGGACGCACCGCTGGTCGTCAGTATCAACGCGCGGGTGGCTGACGGTGCCGACCCGAGCTGGCTGTGGGACGTCCCGTACGAGCGGCTGGCGGGACGCACCGTGATCGCCACGGGCGACCGCTTCCGCGATCTCTCCGTGCGCCTGCACTACGGCGGGGTGGCGCACCGCACCGAACCGGAACCCGTGCAGGCCGTGGTGCGCGCTGCCGGCGACGCGGCGGACGCCGTGGTCGATGTCATCGGGAACTACACGGCGTTCCACGACCTGCTGGGCGCCCGGCAGTGACGTCCGGCACCCTGCGCATCGCCGTCGTGTATCCCGACCTGCTCGGCACCTACGGCGACGGGGGGAACGGTGTGGTGCTGGCGCGGCGGGCCGAGTGGCGAGGCTACGAGGTGGCGCTGCTCCAGGCCCCCTCGGACCGACCCTTGCCCGACGCCGACATCTACTGCCTTGGTGGCGGCGAGGACGGCCCCCAGGTGCGCGCCGCCACGACACTCATTGACGACGGCACGCTGACGCGGCGGGTGGCCGACGGTGGCGTCGTCCTCGCGGTGTGCGCCGGGTTCCAGATCGTCGGGCGGTCGTTCCCCGGTGCCACGGGCGATCCCCACGACGGCGTCGGCCTCCTGCCGGTGGAGACGGTGAAGCCGCTCGGTCCCCGCGCCGTCGGCGAGGTGCTGGTCGACATCGACGCGGAGGCGTTGGGGTCGCTCCCCACGCTGACCGGCTTCGAGAACCATGGCGGCGCCACCGCACTCGATGCCGGGGCCACGCCCTTGGGTCGCGTCATTGTCGGCGTCGGCAACGGCGCCGGCGAGGGGACCGAGGGCGCGGTCGCCGGTCGGGTCGTCGGGACGTACCTCCACGGGCCGATCCTGGCGCGCAACCCTGCGCTGGCGGATCGCCTGCTCGCCTGGGCGCTGGGGGAGGACAGCCTGTCCGACCTCGACGACCGCGAGGTCGACGACTTGCGCCAGGAGCGGCTGGCCACCGTGGGGGGCAGACGGCGGCGCCGGCGACGCGGCTAGGAAGAGACCGACGAACCCGGGACTGCGAAGGGACGGACGGCGATGCGCACAGTGCTCAATCTGATCTGGTTCGTGTTGTCGGGCCTGTGGCTGGCCATCGGCTACGCGCTGGCGGGACTCGTGCTCTGCCTCCTGATCATCACCATCCCGTTCGGTGTGGCCTGCTTCCGGCTGTCCGCCTTCGTGGTGTGGCCGTTCGGGCGGGCCGTGGTGCGCAGCCCGGACGCCGGTGCGCCCTCGGCGGTGGCCAACGTGTTGTGGTTCGTCCTCGCTGGACTCTGGATGGCCCTTGCGCACGTGATTCTCGGAGTCCTGCTCTGCCTCACGATCATCGGGATCCCCCTGGGTCTCGGGAATTTCAAGTTGGCGGCCGTCGCCATCGCCCCGCTGGGCAAGGAGATCGTGCCGGCGAGCGACCCGCGGGCGCAGGTGGGTGCCATCGTCTTCTGAGCGCGGGCCGGCCCGCCGGCCCGACCCGTGGCGCCGAAGGTCAGTCCTCGGGGCTGACGTCGAGTGTGAGCAGGTCGTGGGCCAGGAGGACGGTGCCGTCGAAGTGGGCGCGCGCCAGGGCGATCCATTCGGGCTCGGTGCCGGGCTGGGGCGCGGGAACCAGGTGGGTCAGCACGAGGGTGCCGACGCCGTGGCGGCGCCGCGGTCCGCGCCGCGTCCTCCACCGACGAGTGGTAGTCGAGGACGTCGGTCAGGCGGGCCAGGCCGATCGGTTCGATCAGGTCGCGCCGGATGACCGTGTGGACCAACACGTCCGCCTCTGCGCACAGCTCGTCGAGCCCGGCGCAGGGAACGGTGTCACCGGCGATCACGATCGAGCGGCCCGCGTCGTCGACCCGAAAGCCCACCGTGGGGCGAACCGGCGCATGGTCGGTCGGCGCGACGGTGATCCGCACGTCGCCGTCTTCGAGCACGGTGCCCTGCGTGCATTCCACCACCTCGGCCGACGGCCGCCACTCGAGGTCGGCGTGGTGGGCCAGGCGATACCCGATGTCGAGCTCGAGCATGGTCTCGGTGGCCTGCACCAGCGACCCGGTGCCCACCGGCCCGTAGACGGGGAGTGGATGTGGCTGGAAGGAGGTGATCCAACGCGACGTGACGATGTCGTTGAGATCTGTCGTGTGGTCGCTGTGCAGGTGGGTCAGGAAGAGCCCGCGCAGCGCGCCGGCGGAGGAGCCGGCGGCGGCGGCGCGCATGAGGACGCCACGTCCGCAGTCGAAGAGCAGGTCGCCGGCGGAAGAGCGGACGAGGGTCGACGGTCCGGCGCGCCCGGGGTCGGGAAGCGGGCTCCCGCTGCCGAGGACGATCAGTTGCATGGGGTTCGCCTCCTGGGTTCGCCCGTCACCAGCACCGTAGGGCGTGAAGCCTCCGCCAGCGCGTCACCGTTGCTACCATCCCGCGTGACGACGTCCGAGAGGAACCGGCATGGCGCAGTGGAGTGAGGAGGCCGTTGCCGCGCTGCTCCGGGAGCTGGGGGACCACGGCTTGGGAGGGATCAACCCCGACGAGGGGCAGCTGCGGGCCCTCCTCGCCTCCGATGCCGGCGGACCACTGCAATTCGTCAACCTCTTGTCGTACCGGCCGCGGGCGCAGTACCCGGAAGGGCACGAGCTGGCTGCGGCGGGACTGAGCGGCGCGGAGGCCTACGGCCGCTACGGGGCGGTGGCGCTCGACCACGTCGCACGGCGCGGCGGCCTGCTCACCCTCTACAACGACGTGCTCCAGGTGCTCATCGGCGAGACCAGGCCCTGGGACCAGATCGCGGTGATGCAGTATCCCGACACCAACGCCTTCGTCGACATGATCCGCGATCCGGACTACCAGGCCGCCCTCGTCCATCGCGACGCCGGTCTGGCCGAGACCGCCATTCTCGTCACGCGCCCGCTGCTCTGACCACACGACGGCGAGCCGCGACTGCGGGACTCCGCCCTTGGTTCAGTCCGGCCACGCCGTGCCGCGCCGGCGCGCGGGGGGCTCGTCGAGCGCCCAGGCCCGCCGCCAGGGCGAGGCCGCCGGCCCGCGGTGTGCCGAAGTGGCGCCGTCGACCGGAGCCACCGCGCTCACGGCGCGCCGCGCCTGCCACCAGTCGGAGTGCACCTCCCTGGAGATCGTGGCCACCGCGGCCTCTATTCGTTCGGAGAAACGGTGGGTGTTCTCTCCCTCGTCGGGGGAGAGGGGGGCGCCGAAGAGCACGGCGATCGGGCTGCGGCGGAGGCGGCTGCTGCGGCGCGACTCGGTGCCCGAGCCTCCCGGTGGGCGCCCCTCGGACCCGGCGTTCTTCGGCTGCACATGGCGGGTGCCGTGCAGATAGACGGGCACCACGGGCCGGCCCGTGCGCCGCGCCAGGTAGGCGGCGCCCGCCGTGAAGGGTTGGGTCCACCCGTCGGGGGAGCGGCCACCTTCGGGAAAGATGACCAGGTTCCAGCCGTCTTCGATCAGCTCGGCCGCGGTGTCGCCCGACTTGCGGTTGACCTTGCTCCGTTCGATCGGAATGGTGGCGAGGGTGAACGACGACAGGACCGCCTTCCAGGTGCGGTCGAAGAAGTAGTCCGACGCGGCCGCCACGACGGTGCGGTGGCGGAACTCGAGCGGCAGGGTCGTGAGGAGCAGCGGCGTGTCCATGTGGCTGAGATGGTTGGAGGCGAAGATCACCGGCCCCTCCAGGTGCTGCAGGTGCTCCATGCCGCGCACCGTGGCGGGTGCGAGCAGACGTGACGCGGGTCGAGCCACGTTGTCCATCACCATGGCCCGGGCCAACCGGACCGGGTAGCGACGCGACCAGGCATGGTCGTAGTCGAGCCCGACCCGGCGCTCGGGGTCGGGCCGCTCGACGGTCGTCGGCCACGACGGGGCGCTCAGGGGGAAGCGGGCGGAGCGGAGCCGCCCCCGCAGCCCGGCGACGGCCATCAGTGCACGTCCGACATGAGGATCGGCGGGTTGTGGACGTGGGTCAGTGTCGGGGAGGGTCCGACCACGTCGGACGCGATCTCGAGCGCGTCGTCGAGCGAGCTGGCCGGCGAGAAGCCCAGGCGCCGCACGGCCGTGGGGTCGCCCCCGACCACAATGACCCGCCCCAGATGCGCCAGGGCGTGCGCGCACCAGTACCACATGTAGAACGGGTGGACGCCGTGGTAGGCGTGCCCGGTCCGGTAGAGGTGGACGTACCACGGGTCGGTGGCGAAGGACTCCTCGAACTCCTTGTGCATCTCCACCGGATCGATCGTCTGGGTCAGGACCTGCTCGTAGAAGTCGATGTAGCTCGGATGGTGTCCCGGGTGGAACTCGGGACGGGTCGGGTGTTTCATGATGACCACGCCGCCCTCGCGCACGAGCGGCTTGCCGCGGTACATGTTGAAGAAGTAGCCGAGCCCGAGGCAGGCCACGAGGATCGGATTCATGATGGAGTTCACGTTGTAGGGGCAGATGTACGGCAGTCCCATGGTGAGAATGTCGGTCTGGCCCTCGACGTCGACGCCCTGCTGGGCCCACACGTTGGCGGTCGTGCGTGCATGCACGGCCTCGACCTCGCCCGCCTGCACCGAGGTCATGGCGTGCGGGGAGCGGATGGAGTGGAAGATCTGGCGGGCCAGCCGCGGCGGAGTCATGGACAGCGCCTTCGATGTGGCGGCGTAGGAGGCGCGGTCACGCAGCGACCACTCCCACTCCCGCTTCTGGAGGAACGCAAAGTTGGACGGGAAGGTGTCGTTGTTCAGCGTCGTCTCTATCTGGAAGATGCGCACCCCCGACTCGGCGATGAGACGACCCATGCGCCAGTTGGCGGAGTGCAGCTCCGAGGCGGGCTGGTCCATGAACGATTTCGAATGGCGCATGGTGTGCGGGTTGTGGTGGTGGCGCAGGCTGCGGTAGCTGGCCAACCCGGTGGCGACGCTCTTGTGACCGCCGTCCATGGAGACCAGGTTGATGTTGACGTAGACGAGCAGGTCCGAGGTGGCGGCCCGCTTGTTGATCTCGACCTCCTCACCCTGGTCGGTCTCGCCGATGAAGAGGAGGTTGTCCGGGTCCTCGGCGTCGTGCTGTGTCAGCAGGCCGTGGGGGGCGAAGGCGTCGTAGACCCGGTCACCCAGGGCGTGGCGCAGCTCGTCCTCCGTCATGCGCCGGTGCAGCGCGAGCGCCGCGACGAGCTCGACGTCGTCCACCCCTGCCTCCGCGGCCATGTCGAGCACGGTCTCGATCACCATTTGGCGGATGTCGGGAGCCTCCATGGGAGGGAGCGGCAACGAGATGTCGTCGAAGCAGATGGTCAGCTTCATGCCCGGGCGCAGCAGCGCTGGCAGCGGGTCGCGGTCGCCCGTCGGGTTGAGCAGGGCGTCACGGATGGCGCGGTAGGGGTCCTCGATCGCCTTCATGGGCTCGGGCGCGTACACCACGCGACTGCCCTCGGGCAGCGTCTCGAGGCTGAATCCCTCGCCGCTCCAGAACAGGGTCGGTGGCGTCGACTTGTCCACCTCGAGCACGAAGCCTGGACGGCGGCTCATCGGATCGGTCCTTTCCGTACGTCGAATGCGATCTTGACGGCGCCCCGGCGACCGGCGGCGCCGGCATGGGCCACGGCGTCCTCGAAGCGCGCCAGCGGGTAGGTGGCCGAGACGAGGCGCCCGGTCTGCTGGGCCGCCGCCACCTCGAGGGCCAGGGAGAACGTCGGTGTGGCGTCGCGTGCGCCCGGACCCCGCTCGGTCCCGTACGCATAGGCCCCCGCCAGGCGGACCTCCCGGTGCCAGAGCGGCGCCAGGTCGACGGTCACCTTGCCGGGCATGCCCACGAGGGCCACGGTGCCCCGCGGCCGGACCATCGCGAGCGAATGGGCGATCGACTCGGGGCTGCCCACGCAGTCGAAGACGACGTCGGCGCCTCCCGACAGCGTCGCCGTCACCCCGGATGGACCGCCATAGGAGAGCGAACGCGAGTGGCGGCGCACGGCCCGGCCGAGCTGGGCCGGCGGCAGCGCTTCCGTCGCGCCCAGCTCGCGGGCAAGGCGCTGCTGGTGCGTGTAGCGCGCCCCCACGAGCAGGGCTGCCGGCGCGGCACAGCGGCCGATCTCTGCCAAATGGCCGAGGGCGGCCGTCACGAGCAGCCCCAGCGTGCCCGCGCCGATGACGGCCACCACGTCCCCCGCCTCGATGGGCGCCCCCAGCACGGCGTGCACCGCGCAGGCCACGGGCTCGACCGTGACGGCATCTTCGTCCGTGAGCTGTTCGGGCACTGCGTAGAGCTGACTCGAGTGGGCGACCAGTCCCGAGGCGGACCAGCCGCCTCCGGTATCGGCGCAGAAGCCGGTCTGCAGGCCGGGGCGGATGTGGCCGAAGGCCAGGCGGCCGCAGTTGCCGACGTCGCCCGCCTGGCACGCCGGGCAGAGCGGATCGATCCCGCGGGCGGCACAGCCGAGGACCGGCTGGAGCACCACGCGGCTGCCTGCGGGCAGCACGGACCCTTGGGCGCCGAGGGCATCCACCGCCAGCGTGCCGACGACCTCGTGGCCCGGCACGAAGGGGAAGGAGACGATGTCCTCGAAGTAGCGCGAGCTGCGCCCGTCGAGCGTGGCCAGGTCCGAGCCGCAGATCCCCGAGAGGACCGGCTCGACGTGTACCCAGTCGGTGGCAGGCACGGCTGGCGCCTCGCGCTCGACCAGTCGCAAGGGCCCGACGCCGGCGCCGCGGCCCGAGCCGAACGACGACACCACGCGCGCGGCGGCGAAGCGGGGGAGTGAGCGCTCGAACAGGAGCGTGTTCACCGGCCCATCACCGCCTTGGGCCGGCGCACGTCGAAAGGACCGAGTGGCAGCGGGCGGTGCGATCCACCCTCTGCCTTGGCCCAGTGCTCCACGTGCCACCCGCGTCGCCGGGCGATGGCCGAGAGCCTCGACTCCGGATTCACCGCCACCGGGAACCCGACGGCTTCGAGCATGGCCAGGTCGCTCGCCGAGTCGGCATAGGCCACGGACTCCTCGAGGGAGAGCCCGTGCGCGGTGGCGTAGTCGGCCAGCACCAGCGCCCTGGCCTCGCCGATGGGTGGGAGCGTGGTCAGGTGTCCGGTCAGCCGTCCATCCACCGATTCCATTTCGGCGCAGATGATGTCGTCGAACAGCGGGCGGATGGGATCGATGATGAAGTCGAGCGCACCCGTGATGAGCAGCGTCCGGTGCCCCGCCGCCCGATGGGCCCGGACCCGCGCCAGGCCCTCGGGGAACGAGCGGGTCAGGAGCTGGCGGTGGAAGAGCTCCCACGAGTCGGCGCGCAGCTGCTCCACAGGTGCGTCCTCGAAACGCCGGTAAAAAGAGCGCAGGAAGTCGCCGCGGTCCCGGCGGTCCAGGGCGAGGAGCGACGGCGCCTGCCGCACGAGCTCGGCCACGAAGCGGGCCCGTCGGGCCGGCGACAGGTGGCGGCTGGCGAGCCAGGCGTAGGTGTCCACGACGTTGGAGGACATGAGCGTGTGCTCCAGGTCGAAGACGGCGAGGTGCCGGTCCGGCGACAGGATGGCCCGTCGCTGCCGGTCGGGGCGCTTGTCGACGACCGACTTCCCGGGCTTGGTGCGGACGCGGGTGTGTTCGAGCACCGAAGGCAGGTGGATCTCGTGCACGTACCGGTCCCAGTCGATGACCCCGGGGTCGAACTCGAACCGGGCGTGGTCGTCGGCGTCGCCGGCCTCCCACAGCTCCATCAGGTTGTCGACGCGGTAGCGCGCGTCCGTCTCGGTGTAGGCGCCGTAGAGCTCCACGTACCCCAGGGCGCGCTTGGCCAGCGCGTGCCTGTCCTCCATCCGGGCGGCCAGCTGCGCCTGCTTGCCCCGGATCGGCAGGGCAGTGATCAGCTTCTCCACGAAGGTCATCGCCGCGTCGGCCCGCTTGAGCTGCCGTTGCACCCTTCCGCGTCCGGGGAAGGACCACGCGGGCACGTTGATGGGCTGGCCCCGGTCGTCGTAGAGGGGATTGCGGCTGAAGAAGTCCTCGGACAGCTCCACGAGGTGGCCGTAACGCAGCGGGTTCCGCACGCCGGATGCGACGTGGTACACCTTCGGACGCCCAGGTTCGGGTCCACGGGCCGCCACGGCGAGGATGGCGGCGACGACGAGGTCGACGGGGATCACGTCGACGATGCCCTCGGGGACGCCGGGGAACTCCCGCAGCAGGCCGCGCGCGTAGGACACGATGATCGGCTCGGCCATGCGGAAGCCACGGATCCAGCCCGGTCGCGGTTCGGCCAGCGCCGACTCGATGATGGAGGGCCGCACGAACGTGATGGGCACCCGGCCTTCCCACTGTTCGACCAGGGCGCGCTCGCCGAGAGCCTTCGTGAAGGGATAGGCGTCGGGCCAGCCCAGGGAGAGCGCCCGGGCCGTCCCCGCGGTGACCAGCTCGTCGCTCACCCACTCCTCGCGCAGCTTCTCGGCCTTGGCGGCGATCAGGTGGTCGCCGGCGGCACCGATTTCCGCACGCGCCTGCTTCGTGAAGCTCCGCAGCCGCTCGGGTCTGCGCGACTCGGCCTCGAGGTCGTCGCGCAGGCGGCGGGCGGAGGTCACCTCGGCTTCCCACGGGACGTCGAGGGTGAAGCGGTTCTCGCTGAGGAGCTCCTCCTTGGCCTCACCCTGGTGCGTGCTGGCCACATAGGCGGTCGACACCGCGACGAGGTGGGCGGCGGATCCCGTCTCGGCGATGGCTGCCGCCACGCGGGAGGGGCCGAGGAGGTTGATCTCGACGGCCTGCGTGAGCGGGGCGTCGAAGGAGACGGTGGCGGCGGAGTGGATGACGACATCCGCTGCGGCCAGCGCGGCACGGCCCTCGTCGTCGAGGCCCAGCCCGTCCCGGCTGACGTCACCGGCGACGGCCCTGACGCGCCGCGTCATCTCCTCGTCGAAGCGGTCTCCCAGCTCGGCGCGGAGGCGGTCGAAGCAGTCGTTCTTGACGACCTCACGGGCGAGGCGGGCGGCCGCGTCCGCGCGGCGGCCCGGGCGCACCAGCACGGTCACCGTGGCCTCGGGCACGCTGCGGACGATCCGCTCCACGAGCGCGGTGCCCAGGAAGCCCGTGGCGCCGGTGATGAAGAAGCGTTTCCCACGGAGGTCCCGCTCAATGGGCATCGGAAATGTCTACCACCGCCCGCCGATTCTGTCTACCATTTGGTAAGTGCCCAGTTCATCGACGAAGGACCGGATCCTCGACGCCGCCCTGGCCTCGTTCGCCAGCCGGGGCTACGAGGCCACGTCCCTGGACGCGGTCGGCAAGGGCCTCGACCTCACCAAGCAGTCGATCCTCTACTGGTTCCCCTCCAAGGACGCGCTGTTGGAGGCGGTCATCGCCCGCAGCGCGGACGACCTGTCCCTCGCGCTCGAGACCGCACTGCGCGGCGCGGGGGAGGGGTCGGAGCGCGTGGAGGCCGTGGTCCGGTCCGTCTTCCGCTTGGCGGCCCGCCAACCGGATCTGCTCGGCTTCCTGCGTGAAGTCGGGCGGCTCGGGCCCCCGGCGGCGACCCAGATGACCCTGGCGCTCGACCCGCTGGTGCAGCGCGCCTCGTCGTTCTTGGAGGCGGAGATGGACGCCGGTGCCATGCGGCGTCACGATCCTCGGTTGTTGCTGCTGGCCATCTACTCGACGGTGATCGGGATGGTGACCGAGGTCGAGGTGCTGCGGGCGCTGGGCGAGGAGCCAACCGCTCGTTCATTGGTGCGCCGCCGCACGGACGCCCTGCGGCTGCTGCGCTCCGCGCTCCTCATTGAGCGGCCGGCCTGAACCAGCTGCAGCCCGTAGGCCCTATTCGGTCGGCTTGGGGATCTTCTTGCGAGGGGCTGCCTTCGGCGTGTAGCGCTTGCTGGCGGTCGGTGGCCTCCACGCGGCGGGAGTCGACGAGGTCTTCGACCCGGCTTTCGCCGCCTCCTTGCGCTTGCGCCCCGCGGCTGGGCGGCGACTTCCCGACGGATCACCCGGGAGTCCGTCGTCCCGTACTTGTTGATACGCCAGGCGCGCAGCATGAGGAAGCCGCCGAGCAGAATGAAGCCGAACCCGATGAGCCCGACGAAGAGCGTGAAGGCGAAGCCGACGAGGAAGAGCGAGAACGCGACCAGCGTCCGCTTCTTCTTCCAGAGGGCGGCGAACCCGATGGCGCAGAGAATGAGGATGACGCCGCCCAGCAGCTTGGCGTCGGGGGCGACCGCGATGGAGTTCTTCCCATTCTTGGTGACCTTGTTCTCCGCAATGAAGTAGAGGGGAATGGCGATGCCGGCCAGGGTCGCGAGAACCAGGGCCGCCAACGTCCATTTGGTCTCGGCGGGGTCCAGCGTCGACATCGCAGCCTTGCGGGCCTCGGGGGGCAGGACATCCGGAGGGTCGCCCTCCCGGTGCTGCGTCTTTCCTGAGGACGCCGGCCCCGTGAAGGCGCTCATGAGGCGGCCGCTCCAGCTCTGCGGCCTGCCGTCTTCGGCGGTGGGGGACATGGTGCTTTCAGGGTATCGGCGACCAGGAGAGTCCCCAAATCACCCCACCCCGGAGGGGGCCGGTTCCCGCAGGCTACGGTGGTGTCCCGGCAAATCTGCCAGGGCGCTTAGCTCAGCTGGTTAGAGCGCAGCCTTCACACGGCTGAGGTCGTGGGTTCGAGTCCCGCAGCGCCCACCACTGTGATGTCTCAGAGTTTCTGGGACGTCTGAACCCACAGACCGTAGCCCTCAGCGAATCGGCTGGTAGTCCTTCGAAGGGTCGAGCGTCAGGTGCCGGAGCACGCTGCCTTCGGCGTCGAGGATCCTGATGTCGAGGTCGGCCACCAACATGAGCACCCGTTGGTGACAATGCGCCCGGCCGACGCCGATGTGGTGGAGCTTGGAGCGGTGACGAAGCGTCACGGTGCCGTTGGTGTCGACCCGGTCCCGTCGCACCTTGGTGACCGGTGAGAGCGCCTGGCCCTCGATGCTCGGTGTGGCCTTGTCCCGTTCCTTGTAGACGGCCATCGGTGGACGGCCATGCGCTTGGTGGGGGCGGATCTCGTTGTAGTAGTTGGCGAAGAACTCCACACCGTGCTCGAGCGCCTCGATGGAGCCGAACTCGTCATGGGCGCACAGCCATTTCTTGAGGGTCTGGTGGTAGCGCTCGATCTTGCCCTGGGTCTGGGGATGGTAGGGCTTGCCGTGCTTGAAGCTGATGCCCAGGGCGGCCAGGTCGATCTCGAGACCGGTGGCCGCACCCCTGTAGGCCGCGGTATAGATCGCGCCATTGTCGGTCAGCACCGATGCGGGCAAACCCCAGGTCGCAGCAGTGGCGTAGAAGAGCTCGACGGTGTCCGAAGCGCTCGCGGTCGTCACCACCTTGGAGGAGAGGACCGCCCGCGAGCAGTCGTCGATGAAGTGGAGGATCTCGACCTTGTCCTCGCCGACATGCCAATGGGTCATGTCGCTCTGCCAGCACTCGTTGGCCAGCGCGGCCTCGAAGCGGACCCAGCTCGAGCGGGGCCGCTTTTGGGGCTGGTCGAGGACGAGGCCCCGTCGCCGCAGCACCCGGTGCACGGTCGAGAGCGAGGGCACGCTCTGGTGGGCCTGGCTCAGGTGGTAGCGGATGGTGCGTGCCCCGGCGTCGAAGCCGGCGTCGCCCAGGTGCTTGCGCCACCAGACGATCTCGTCTTCGACCTCAGGGGCCGTGAGGGCGGGGGCATGCTTGGGACCACGACGCCGCGGCTCGAGGGCCTCAGCGCCACCGGCGCGGAACAGCTGGACATGGCGCTGAACCCACGACTTCGAGGTCCCGGTGGCCCCGGCCACCGCCCGGACCGAACGACCCTCGACCAGCACGGCGTTCACGGCGTAATGGGCCAGATCCACGGCGGACACCCCTTGTCATCGGTGTCCCAGAATCTTGAAACATGCCGTCCCACAAACCCGGGAACGTGACACCGCAGCGCCCACCATGTGAGTCCTGCTCGCGGGCTTGCGAGTCGTCCAGCACTTCTGCGGTGTCGTCCGGCGTGCGCGCTACGTGCGCGAAGGAATCGGGTTTGTTCGCGCGCAATCGCGCGCGATCGTCCGATTCGCCCGCCGCGCGGCCTCGCTGTGCGAGGGCATCGAGCGAGTCGTTGAGCACTTTTTCAGATCCGGGAAACAGGTGGGCCGCCCTTGACCGCCGCTTGTCGCCGGCTTACACGCCTGCCCCGTACGGGACAACTGGGATACCTGAGCCAGTCGGAAAACGGGTGCCATGATCTCTTGGTGGGCTCTCCTCAGACGGCGACGGAGTTGATCCGCCGATCAGCGGAAGCAGTCACTACCGGCGACGGCTGAGTCTCAGACCTCCGTTCAACATTGCTCTCCAACATGAACGACCTCTGTCGGAATCGACCTCTAGAAGGCGACCTCAGTCTGTTCCAGGCGATTGAAAGATGGGAGGCCTCGGTGGGCACTGACCACGACGCCGCCGAGAGCGAGATCAAGGCTGTGGCCGAACACCTAGCGGCGACATAGCCCTGTACGCCGGGAGAGCGGCGCTAGTCGGGCATGTCCTCGGAAGTCATCATTTGCCAATACTGCTCTGCTTTCTCCCTCCCTTTCGGGCTCCACCAGCCTCCGCTTTCCTTCGCTCCGTGAAAGAGGCAGACCAGTTGCTGGCGTGCTGCAACCTCATCCCCGAGGCAGATGAGCGTGTTGACCAACCACAGGCGGTTCAGTTGCGTTTCTGGGTCACTGTCGCCTTGCAGCCGGACGCAGTCGGCCACCAGTGGTTCAAGCACCTCACGTGACTCTTCGTAACGCCCCAGTTCTCGAAGGGTCGCGCCTACCGCACACCGAACTTCCCGTGTTCTTCGGTGCTCTAGACCATAACGTTTAGTCCGCTGGATCAGGACCTGTTGGAACAGGTCAAGAGCCTCGTTGTGACGGCCCTCAGCGTTGAGGTGACAGCCCAGGTTGTACTTCCCATTGACTACTGAAAATGCTCCCTCTCCGAACCATCGGCGATGCTTTGCGAGGACTTCTTCGTTCGTCTGTCGCATTGCCTCGACTCCACGATGGCGTACCAGCCACGCGTCCATCCGGCTGTTCCAGCCCCGAAATCGACCCGCCACCCTGACAAGTCTTCCACCCGGGCACGGACGACCTCGACGCACTGGAGCCGAAGCTCAGGGTGCCCCAGTTCGCCGGGACGTTGGCGACGGATGAGCAGGTCCTGCGACGAATCTGCGCCGCTCGGCTTGACACCCTAAATTGAAACCATGCCCAGAAGGGCGGCGTCACTCAAACGGCGAGTCAGTATCGGACCAGCGTTCACGCTGGAGGCCGTCTACGTAGCTTTCATCACGACGCTGGCTGTCCTCGGAATGACATCCCAGTCTCACCGACCCATCTTGCTCGTAGCCACCCTGCTGGCGCTGCCTTGTGGATTGGCAGCGATTGTGGGCCTCTACGTCCTGACCGGGCTGTTCAACTGGATCGCAGCTGGATTCACAACCACCTTCGTGACTGACTCGGTCGGGGGTTGCACAGCGTCTGGGCATTGCTGGTCGCGAACCTCGGGTACGCCGGTGGGTGCACGCGGATTTCTATTCTCTGCCTGCGTCGTGGTCCTCTTCGCTTGTGCAGCGATGGGCAACGTGCTGATACTGCGGTCAGCAGTTCGTAGCCGCTCCATCGGTGTCCAAGAACCCCCGAGTATCGGAGGTCATGGCTCTGGTCAGGCAGTCTCCTAAAGCGTCAGGTTCGGGCGCGAGGCTGGGCCAATAGGAGACGGGCCGGACATGGATGTCCATCACGTCGTGGCCGGTCTCCTCGTCGATGCGGACCGGGTGCTCCTTTGCCATCGGTCTGCGCATCGACGGTGGTATCCCAACGCCTGGGACCTTCCGGGTGGCCACACAGGACCGAATGAGCGTCCGGAGGAAGCTCTCGTCAGGGAGCTACACGAGGAGCTTGGGATACTGGTTCCTGAACCCGCCGACTCTGCGTTCGCTCGCTTGCGGCAGCCGGACTTCGACTGCCACATTTGGATCGTCAGAGAATGGCGTGGAACTCCTCACCTTGCCTCCGAGGAACACGATGAGCTGGGTTGGTGGCCCCCGAAAGAAACGGACCATCTGCCTCTGGCTGTCGAGGCCTATCGACCGCTCCTTGAACGATCGGTGCCGAAGCTCTGAAAACGAGACTGACCGCTAACGCCGAATAGATCGGCCAGTTTGGCACGAGGGGACACGTTTTGGCCGGGAGTGAGTACCGCGCACGAAGTACAATTGGGTAATTGAATCGATCCTCTGCTTCGGAAGAAGGTGGTTGCGAAGTCGTGGGACCGGACCTGCTGATCGCATTGCTTGTTCTCTTCCTCGGCGTGCCCCTCTGGGCCGTGATTGATGCAGCCAATCGACCCGCTGTTGCCTTCTACAGCGCAGGTTCCAACAAAGTGCTTGGATCGCGGTGATTGTGGTCGCCTTTTTTGCTGGGTGTCGGTCTCCTGCTCGGCGGAATTTATCTGCTCCTCACGCGGCCAAAGGTTCGCCGCCAGATGGTTTCGCTCAGCTACTGAGCCTAGGTCCGCTACCGGCCCCGAACGCCGGTTCGGCGACATGAGAAGCCCTCGGCGTATCCTCGTTCGGTGACTTGGCGGGAATGGAAGGAGCAGGCGAAGTCTGATCCGCGAACGTCATTGGAAGCAGACCTTGCGATTGGTACCGCCGGAATTGTGATTGCCTTCATCGGTGGGTCCGCCACCTTCGCTGGGTTTTGTAACTCGGGAGGCTGTACAGCCACGGAGCCACTGTGGGGCACGGTCCTTTTCGTTGTCGGGATACTTGCCGTGTTGTTGGGGATCGTGTTGGCCGTGCTGAACGTTGGATTCTTCCTCGCGGGCCGAAGGCGCCGATAGTCCAATCCCGGTCCGTGACTATCTGTCCCGTGCACCGGTTACACGATTCGCAGGGACTGCTGCTGAGCCGACAGAAGCAACGTTCGATCCAATCGCTTCAAGCTCAGGCATATGCGAGCCGACACGCTGTCGGGGGCATTCGATGGGGAGGAGTCCCGATGAACATTCTGCGGCCTCGAGAGGTCAAAGCGTCTCGACGCTCCATCCTCGGTGCTGGCTTGGCACTGGCGATATTGGTGGCAACACCGGCGGTTGCCAGTGCCCGTGCTTCGTCGCCACTCGATCAAGCGAGACAGGAACTTCTGGTCGCCTCGGACCTTCCCACTGGTTGGACGTCGACGCCATCGTCCAACAACAACTCATCCTTCCCGGGTGCAGCTCAGCTTGCGAAATGCCTCGGCATCTCGTCGAGCATCATCACACACAACCCTCCCACGGCAAACAGCCCAGAGTTCGACAGCCAGGACCAACTTGAGAGCGTCAGTGACAGTGTTTCGGTCTACCCCTCGGCGAAGGCTGCTCGAGCTGATCATGCCGCTCTTGCAAACGCCAAGACACCGGCGTGTCTGACGCAGGCACTCAACGGCCCTGCCCACAGTTCTCTTGCTTCTGAAGCTGGTCCAGGGGCCACCGTCGGGACCATTTTGGTGTCTCGGTCTCCCGCTTCAGAATTTGCGCCCGGGAGCGCCAATTTCACGGCGTTCATCCCCGTTACTGCCCATGGAGTAAGCCTCAACCTGGAACTCATCGTGGTCGACTACGTAAAGGGTCGAGCCGAACAGACGGTGGACTTCACGTCTGTGCAGAATCCGTTCCCGGCCTCTCTGGCACAGCACCTGACGACCGTCGCGCTACAGAAACTCTAGGGTTCATCTCTACCGCGCCTCGAGGCTGACGGCCTCGATTGTCGCCGGGGGGCCTGTCCTGGGTGCCCCGTTCGCCGGGACTGCAACACTCGATTTCGATGGTGAAATATGCTGCCTCGGTCGCCCTGTCGGAGGAGAAGAGGTTGCAGATCTCAACCGAAAAGTCGAGAGCGCAGAAGAAGTTGGGCCTTCTTGCCCTCGGTTCAGTCGGCATCTGTATTTGCATCGCCGTTCTGGCGGCTTCCCTGGCTCCGAGCCCGGGACAGCCCTACAGACCGATAGGCGGAGTCCTCGGCTCCCTCGGCCTCGTGGCGTCCATCTGGTTCATTTGGCTGGCGTTTCAGACATCGATTAGTGAATCCAAGAGTCGAATCCGGGTGCGACAGAAGGCACGTCGGATCGTGAACAAGAAGCCCCAACTTGCCGACGAACTGGGGATCGGACGACCTGACCTCCACAGGGAATACGACGATGGAGGGCTTATCGATGTGAACCATGTTCCAGGTGGGTATCTGCTTCATCTGCCAGGTGTGGACAAGGAAATGGCTGGGAGGATCGTCGAGCTCAGGAAGGAGGTTGGAGGCTTTACTTCCGTCGGAGATATGGAGTTGACGTTGGACCTTGGACCGGGAGCTCTGGACCGGGCCAAGGATCTCATTCTCTTTCGCAAGCTCTGGTAGCTGCTTCTCGAGTGTCCCATTCGCCGGGTCGGAGCGCACCCCTTCGGCACATTCGGGCTTGGGGCGTCTCCCTGCGACATGATCGGTGGGTGGACCTGAGCGCAACTAAGCGACTTCTCGAACGTCTAACACCGCTTGCCGAGGCCGGTGACGGTTTCATCGTTCTCGAACGGGTCGCCCGTGGTGCCGGAGCCACCCGATGGTACTTCTGCCAAGCGATCACGGAGCTGGCGGCGATCCTGCCTGACCTGCGTCCGGGTAGTCGGGTCAGGTTCTTCTTTGACGACAGAATCCGTCGGTCACCGTTCTCCGACCAGGTGGAGGCCGAGATCTTTGACATTGCGGCGACCACGGGCGAGGTCCTACTGGGGAGAGAGCGGGCCGACGGACCAGAGCTTCGAATGGATTTCTTGGCGCCATCGGAGATCTCCGAAGCGCTGGTTGGCGTGCGCTCTGGTGAGACGGTGTACTACGGCGTCTTTCCCCTCATCCAAGACGATGGCGTGACGTGTATCGGCTTCGTGCCCCCCGATGAAGACGGCATGGTCAACCCGCAGCCCGTCTAGAGCTTGCGTTCGGGGTAGCCCCGTTCGCCGGGACGGTGGGGCAGTCAGGCACCATGGGGACAGCTCTCCGCGCACAATGGCACGCGCTATAAGGGTCACTGATCCAAGCGCAGATCGCGAGCATGTGCGAGCGCCGAACTTGGGACATCGGACACAAGCCCACGCAGATGTCCCTGTTCAGGCGGAGTGCTGGCGCGCCGTGACGTCGAGCACTCCGGCGCCGGCAATGCGGTGCTTCGAGGACCCTCGTCACCGCTACTGAGCGCGCCGTCATCCGCCATGGCTCATGCCGGCGACGACCACGTTGCCGGAGCTCACGTGGTGGATCCGTACCACGAACCCTCCGCCAGCTAGCGACTCGAGCGTGAAGCCGGCTCCGTCCAGCGATGCCTCACCGTGTAGCGCCATGCCGCCAGCCGTGATCGAGTCGGGGCGGAAGGCCAGCCGCAGGACCTCGGTGGCATCAGCGTCGAATGTGCGGTACGTGATGCGATTGTGGCTGTAGCCGACACGCTGGACGACGGAGGTCGAACCCAGCAAATGGCTCTGGCCCACGGGAGCGAGAGAAGGAATGGCGGCCATGGTCCAGTTGAAGCTGCGGAGATAGTCGGAGTACCCGTCGCTGAACCAGTACTGGAAAGTACCCAGACTCTGTCCGCAGCATGAAACCTCACCGTTGGAAGCCTCGAAGTACGTGGCGTAGTTGAGCGATCGGAGGCCATCTTCCTTCGCTTGGAGACTTCCGGTCCTCTCGTAGTAGAGGGCGTTTACTGCGGCCCATCTGGAGGTGTCGCTACCGAGCCCCGCCGTCGAACAGCACAGATAGTGCCCAACAGCCGGACCCTGTTCGTTGATCCCCCATGCTCCGTCGAAGGGGCCGATCCCGAAGTGCTGCTTCACCCACGCGATCAAATGGCTCACTTGGGCCCGCCATTGAGGGTCGACGGCACCGGGATTCGGCAGGTTCAAGAGGTACAGCGCTGTGTACGTCGGTGCAGCCTGGTTGAGATCGGTCTGGTCCTTGGGAACGTCTTCGAAGTAGCCCGTCCACAGGTCGTACGTGGGGCTGCGCGGATTGAGCTGGTGTGAGTCCAACCACCCCCAGGCCATTCGGCGTGCCCGCACGTACGCATTCACATTGCCCTGGTGAATCCGGATCAGCTCATCGAAGAGTCGTAGGGGGGACACCACGATCCCGCCGAATGTCTCGCCGTCAAGGGTGGCTCCCGTCCGCCCGTCGACGCGGAAGGGCCACGGCGTGTGGGCGTTGTCACCCGGCGCCACATGTGCAGCCAACGCGTTGGCGCAGCGGATCGCCTCCCTGAGATACGCGCGATCTCCGGTCTCCTCGTACATGAGGCCATAGCCGATCCCGACCTCACCGACCTTGTCCGGCTCAATCCCGCCGTAGTAGCTCTTAGGCATGTCGGATAGGCATCGCCCATAGTCGGGTTGGCTTGCGCACCCGGTGGGGAAGGGTACGCCGGACCAGTTCCAGCTCGTCGGAGTCAGGCCCTTGGCAAGCAGGTAGTCGAGCATGCCCCTGACCGTGCTGATGGCGGTGTCGTCGCCCGAATACGGGTACCAGGCCAGGGCAGAGTCGACGAACGAGCCAAATACCATGGAGGGATTGCTCTGCCAATAGGCTCCCTGTCCCGTGGTCCCGTTGAACACGGAGTTGACCAAGTAGGTCTTGAGATGGGTGCCAGCTTCGTCGGGGATCCCGTGCTCTAGGAAGTGCCAGCCGAGCCGGAGCACCTGGTCGTAGCCGAGTCCTTGTTGAGGCTTGTACCACGCCAGGAGGCCACCGCTTGTATCGGTGACCGCCGGATGCCATGGCAGCTCCGAGTTCACCGGTGCTGCGGGGGCGGCAGCCGCAGAGGCAAGGGCAGGAGCGGAGGAGACCGCTGCGGCAACGATTGCTGCAGCCGCAGTGAGTAATCGCACCAATCGCCAGTGCCCTCTGCCGAGGACTCCGGCGCGCTCCTCGGTTTCCATCATCAGAGTGTTGCCCCGACGCTTGACGTGCGA
This sequence comes from uncultured Acidimicrobiaceae bacterium, assembly GCA_963843365.1. Lineage (GTDB taxonomy): Bacteria > Actinomycetota > Acidimicrobiia > Acidimicrobiales > RAAP-2 > Bog-473. Next base: position 673,308 of record CAWJKG010000003.1, read on the forward strand.
TGAGGTGGATGACGTTACCAGCAGGGTAGGTGGCAACTACCGATAGACCGCCAAGCAACCGCCGGCCCATCCCGCGGCGATGTCCAGTGGGTTCGGAAGGAGCACGTTGCCGGTCTGGAGCTGACTACCGATGAATTTGGCCCAACCTTTGATCTGCGTCCCGTGGGGCGCGGAGAGGGGCGCGATGGCCCTCGTAGCTGCTCCATCCGTGTGCACATACCCCATCGTCCACCACCCCGAGATCAAGGGAATTTGTTGTCCTCCCTGCTGGATGTCGAGTGGCACGAGGATGGTGCTGTGACCTTGTTTAGAGCCGTCGTATGCGGCGAACCAGGCATTGGGAGCGCCGGGACCATTGTCCCAGAGGAGCTCGGCGGGGGCGTACCACAGGTAGGCAATTCCGCCTGCAGGGACGTTCGGTGGAGCACCGAAGGTATGGGTTCCGCCATCCGCGATGTCGGCGAAACAGAAGTCGTATTGAACCCCGTTGACAGTCAGGCTCGCGGGTATCGCGAACGCCACGCTGGTGGTCTGCACTCCGTGCCCAGCGAGCTCCCCGTTGGTGGTCCCATCCATGAAATGGATCGTGGAGTTGGGCATAGCTACCCCCTTCGTTGCCCCCGCGAGCGCACGGGGAGCTCCGATTGCATGAGCCTACGAAACGCTCTCACCCCGTGCAATGCCTATTGCGCGTGTGTGCTGACCAGCCACTGTGTCAGCGGCATCCCGGTGTCACCTACCGCCGGTACGGGTGCCGCCCGTCCGGCGGTCGGAGGCAGTCTGAACATCGTCCGTCGTCATCCTCGATCCCGGGCACTCTTCGAAGGCGTCACATATGGTGTGTTCCCCGACGAAATGGAGAGCCGCCGTGTGGGCACAACTGATCACGACCCGCCTGAAGCCTGGAAAAGACCAGGAGTTGCCGAAGCTTTTCGATCAGTTGAAGGGCACCGAGCAAGCAGGCTCAGGGCTGCTTCGGTCAACGGCATACAGGGACCAAAAAGATCCCTCCCGCTTGTACATGCTCGTCATCTTTGAGAGCGAGGAAAAGGCCCGGGCCCGAGAGCAGGACGAACGCCGTCAGGAGGGTTTGGCAGTTGCGAGGGCGACCATGGCTGACCTGTTCGAGGGTGCTCCCGAATTCGTCGATCTCACCGTGGTGAATGACTTCGCACCTTGAGCAGTGCCGTGTCGCAATGAGACTACAGCTGTAGTTGGGCGCACATGCTGCTCAGCCGACGAACGGAGGCACTCTGCGAAATAGCACGGCGATGTGAAGTGGGCGCTGATTGTTGCCATTCCGATCCTATTTGCCCCCTTTTGGCCGTCTTCTTTGTGGCGCTTCGGCAGAGCAATCACGAGCTTCATGATCAGACTGCCGCTATGCCATAGGCACAGCGTCGAATGTGGAAAGGCGTGATTTACGGCTGCATTCCGGCGATTGTGGTCGGAGGGGCGATACGGCGTCGCGAAGTCATTCTCCGGATTTCTCTAAGGACTCGCGTGTGCCGTAGGTGTGCTGTAGATCACGATCACTCTTTGCGGCCTTGGGGATGAAGCGAAGAGCCAGAACGATAGTGAGGGGTTCGTCGGGGTAGGTGCCCCGTCCCGGTGTTAGGGGGCAGGAACGGATACCTGGGTCCGGTTGATCGTTTGAGGCACTCGTTGCGACGGGAGGTCATGATGGTGTTGTGCCCAACAGCGATTTGTCTTTCGCGCTTGAGCTGGCATATCTCGCTGCCGACGTGAGCATGAAGACGTTCAGACGTGCTGAGTTGACCGTCGAGACCAAGGCCGACGGCAGTCCCGTGACCGAAGTGGACCGGACGGTCGAGGCGGTTCTACGCGATGCGATTGGCAAGTACCACCCATCTGATCGGGTAGTTAGCGAAGAGTTCGGCGGAGTGCCCGGTAGAGGCCGTTGCTGGTATCTGGACCCGATCGAAGGGACCAGTCTCTACATCGAAGGCAGTCCCTATTGGAGCACGCTGATCTCGCTCGCCGTCGATGGTGTGGTCACGACCGGCGTGGTGGATTATCCGGCCGCCGAGCGGCGTTACTGGGCGGTTCGGGGTGGTGGGGCGTTCGCGAACGGTGATCCGATGCAGGCGTCCACCGTCTCCCGACTCGAAGCAGCGACCGTTTGCGATGACTACCGCCGCAACATCGAGCGTGCCACCCCGGGGCACCCCCTTGTTCGATTGGCTCACCACTGCTCTACGGTGCAACCTCCCCCCCAAGGCCATTCGCAGCTCGTGGTGGCATGCGGCGGAGCTGATGTCGCCTTCGACTCGGGCGGTGGCCCCTGGGACTACGCACCCTTTGTGATCCTGCTTGAGGAAGCCGAAGGTGTAGCGAGCGACACTCAGGGCAAGCCCCGTTTTGACGGTGGCTCACTCCTCGTTACCAACGGTCGTCTTCATAGTCAGGCCCTTGCCATCCTGGGTTCATAGCCGGGCTATGCCGCCGGATAACGCCCTGTCCCGGCGGTCGGGAACGGGCTTATGCGAGACTGTTTTGGTGGTGATCGCGCCGGTCTGGGAAACCCGCCCTCGGCACCGGGAGCAGCTCAGCAAGAGGCACCGAGATCCTCGTGGCGTCTGGCTCTTCACAATTACGGGCGCCATGATCGCCGGGGTCTTTGTCACTGCATGGATGCTCACCTCTCTAGGAGGCAGCGTCGCTGTCACGTTTGCTGCCGGAGGGGTTTCGGTCGTGGCACTCATGGTCGTCGTTACCGCTGGCCTGGAGTTGGCTGATGGTCGTGGTCGTCGCAGGCTCATCTCGCTCCTGGTGACGATCGTCGCTTGCGTGGCCATCATGTCTGCCTCGTGGAGCGGTGCCCTCTTGAGACTGAAGGTGGTGGGCAGCGAAGGAGCATGGTCGCAGGCCGCGCGCACTGCCTGTGTCGGCAATCGGACAAGCCAACTGGATCTGCCGAGTCTCGGACGGGTCGAACAGATTTCATGTGACGGCGGGCAGATCATCTTCCCGGGTCCCAACAGAACCTCGGGGCTCATCTACAGCACCGGTTCAGGCCAGCCTGGTTTTCCGAATGAATGCGTCGGCCACATCAGCGGACCCTGGTGGCAGTACGGGGGCAACGATTGTTCGGGATGGCCGGGGGAAATGCATCCCGTCCCTGGGGTGTAACAGCACGTTTCCGGCGATCGGGGATAGTGCGAAAATCGCAGCTCTGAAGTACCTTCGTGGGCATGCCGGCGCGCCACCTTCGACGGCACGGCTGGTCGGGCATGGCCCTCCTCGGCCTGATGCCCCTTCTGGTATTCATCGGATCGACCTCCATCGCAAGCGCAGTGACGACGCCTGAGGGTGTTCCACAACCGCTCCACGTCTCTCAATCGTCGCTTGGGCCGAAACCCGGTATGCGCATTGTCGGCTCGCCCAACGTGGTCTGGGTCGATGGCCAGTCGGGCCGAGTGGCTTTGGGCCTGTTCTTGACCAACAAGGGGACAGTGCCCTACGCCTGCAAAGCGCTCACAGCCACACAGATCCCAACGAAGGGCGTTTACCGCGGACGCTTTTCTCCCCAATGGTCGTGTACGGGACGTGGCCTAACAATCGCGCCGGGATCTCGTGACTTCATCTGGTTCGTCATTCCGGGCAACACGCACCTCCCGAAGGACATCGTCGTGCTGCCCTATACCTCGAACACGGGCCGAATGGTTTGGACCGTTGCAGGCTGTCCTACTCTCCCCAAATCTTGTCTGGGACGCTTCCAGAAGTTGCCGGTGACCGTAGGATCGTGACAGCGGCATGCGGAGAAGGAGCGTCGCCAAGGGCGCACATACCGGCGTAGCGGGACAGGTTCACGTCGGACTATGAGTAGAGACCCGCGGCCGAAGTAACCACCTCGAAACGAGAATCCATACGCCCAACAGGATGACGCAAATGAATGCCATCCACATGGCGGAAGGCCACGTCGTTGTGCTCGTTGCCCAGGAAGGGTATGGCGTTGAGACGCATCCTGCCGAGTTGGGACCAGGGCAAGGGACGGAGCGTGGATTGGAGATCGCGACGTATGTGTGACTCAGGCTCGAAATCCACAACCCAATCAAACTCAGCAATACTGCGCAGGCACCCATTACAAGACCTCGTCGGTTCCATGAGCCCGTCCGCACGTTCAAATTCTCGCACACGGAAGACCAGAAGCACTAGCCCGAAAGTGCCTGCTTCGTACGGTTCACCCCGTCCCGGCGTTCGGGGCACCCATGACGCCCGATCTTCTCGGGCGAACCCATCTGCTCGTCCTCGGGTCATACTTGACATGGGAGCAATCATGAGATGGAGGTCGGAGGGAATCAGCCGGGCAATATGCCTTCCGGCGGCGCCCGTGGCACTACTACTGGTGCTTGCTGGATGCTCGTCAAGTCCGACTTCTCCGCACGCAACAACAGGTGTCGTCACCGGCACCGCACAAGCCTGTGCTGGGCCCGCCTACGTACCCATAGCCAAATTGCGTGTCTACCGAGGCGACGCAGCCACGGCCAGAAATGAAGTCTACCGACGAGCCAACGCCGTGGCCACTAAACAGGTCCCCACGAATACGACATACCGATTCGTCCTGCCGCCTGGTCGATACTTCATTACAAACAGCAGTACCCAAATTCGCCCACCCCTTCGTGCTCTCTGCAGGGACCACTGTTCATCTGGACGTTCCGAACTGGTGTGAGTAGCCCGACTCTCTCGGGTCGTGAACTTGCCGCCTACTCCACCTACCCGGCGTTCGGGGTCACTCCTTGATGCTGCGCAGTCACCAATCGAACCGGTAGGGGTTCAACCCTTGCGACGTGATGCCAACGATAGGTGAGTCCAGTTTCTGTCCCGTGGCCGAACCGAGATATGGGGCATCTCCGAACGAAAACACCCCGCCATCAGAGGCGACAGTCCGATATCCGGTCCCATCGGGATTGGCCTCGATGCCGACCATTGGCGCGGCGAGCACTCTGCCGGCCATCGACCCTTCGAAAGCAGCGTCGCCAAACGCGAAGACGCCGCCGTCCGAGGCCACGAGCCAATAGCCCTTTCCGTCTGGTGCGGATGCCATGCCGACGATCGGCTTGTTGACTTTGATGGCGCCAGCCGACCCATGGAACGAGGCGTCACCGTAGGAGAACACGCCTCCGTCGGACGCCACCAGCCAATACCCACCTCCGTCTGGTGTTGGCGCTATTCCGACGATGGGCTCGTTGAGCCGGATCGCTCCGGCCGATCCATGGAACAGAGCGCTGCAGACGGGGAAGACGCCACCGTCAGACGTGGCGAGCCAGGCGCCCGTGGGAGCGGGGCGATGCCTGCGAGGGGTGCGTTCACGTTCACGTCCGGACCCGTGCTGAAGTCGCACGATCCGGTGTTTCCCTCTGGGATTGCGCCGGGGCTATAGGTGAGATGCGTCGGCTCGTGAGCCCCGCTGTCGCCTATCCAGTATCCCTGGCCGTCCGAAATCGCTGAGATCGACACGCAGGAGGGGAAATCGGGGGACAGTCCACTGCCACCGCTGCTCTGGCACGGTGACTGCGTCTTCATTTGGAGCTCAGAGCCGAAGTACGGTGCATTGAAGGCGTAGGTCGATCCGAACCCGTCCCGCAGCGCCTACCAGTTGTCGCCCGGGCGAGGAGCGCGTCGAGGCGTGCGGCCGCCACCTCTTCGGCTTCAGGGGAAGAGGTGGCCGGGTTTTCGACTGTTGCTGGCGGCGACTGGTGGCGGAAGAGCAATCCATGCCGCCACCTGTCCGCCTCGCGTTACTGAAGCGACTTCGAACCGATGACGGAGTTGCCGCCGTCGGAGACGGACCCGGTGTTGCCACTGACGGTCAGCGAGCCGAGGATCCCATTGGACGTCACGGTCGCCCCTCCGTTGTTCTTCTCCACCTGCACCGCTCCCAGCCAGGCATTGTCCGATACTTGAACGCCGTCGCTATTGGCGTTCACCGCCACCCCACCCGCGCCCAGGTTCCCGTCGAAGGTGACACCAGCGCTGTTGGAGGTGAGCGACACGCCACCGATCATTGCGTTGCCGAGGCAGGCCGACGAATCGTTTCCGACGACCACCCGGGTGGCCGCCAGGGTCGCCGAAAGGTTTCCAGCCAGGTTGGTGCTGCAGACCTCGAGATCGGCACCGCTACTGAAGCCGATGGAGCCGACGACGATCGCACCTTCGATCTCAAGGGATCCGTTGGTCTGCACGCTGATGTTGCCCAGTTGGACGCAGCCAGGCGGAATGAGCACCGACTCGCCCGAGGTGACCACGATCGACCCCCAGTGGTCACAGACGACGGTCGTCGTGAACGTCACGGTGAGTATCCCGGGTGCGAAGGCAAACGTGTAGTTCGCTGCGGCCAGGGTGCCGATCGAACACGTGATCGGGTAAGTGCCCCCGGCGCTGGTCGCCGTGGCGGTGGTTGTACAGGCCGGCGATCCCGTGACACCGGACGTCGCGAGCGTCTGACCGTTCACGTAGCCGGTGATGGTGGCGGTAAGGGCCGGCACAGCGGCTCCGAAGGCCTTCGACACGTTGTTCGCAGTGACTGTCAGCGTGGCCGGGTTCACGGTCACCGTGCCCGAGCCGTAACTGATCTTGTAGTTGGCGTTGGTGGCACCGCTGCAGCTCGACTGGTAGGTGCCCACATTGCTGGCCGAGGTTACCGCCGCGGAGCACGTCAACCCGGTGAGGTTCGAAGCGCCCTGACCGCTCGGGAAGCCGCTGAAGCTGGCGGTGATCGTCGGCACCGTGCCCCCGTAGGTCATAGTTGCCGACGACGCCGTGATGGTGAGAGGTGCCGGGCTGACGAGGACCGATCCCGCCGCGTAGCTGATGGCGTAGTTGGCATCGACCGCGCCTGAGCAGCTGGTCGAGTACGTGCCCACCGTGCTCGATGACGTCGCCGTTGTCGAGCACGTGGGCTTGGTGGTCAACGACGAGGCCGACTGGCCGTTCACGAAGCCCGAGTATGAGGCGGTGACTGCCGGTGGCGTGCCGCCGAAGGTCATGGTCCCCGACGATGCGGTGACGGTGAGCGGTGCCGGGCTGATGGAGACCGAACCGCTGGCGTAGACGATCGAGTAGTTGGGATCGACGGCGCCTGTGCAACTCGTCGCGACGGTCCCGACCGGGCTCGTCGACGTGGCGGAGGTCGAACACGTTGGCGATGTGGTCAGCGACGCTGCGGTGTCACCGTTCACAAAGCCCGAGTACGACGGGGCAACTGTCGGCGCGGTGCCCCCATAGGTCATTGAACCCGACGAGGCCGTAATGACGAGCTTGGCCGAGCCCACCGCAACGACACCCGGAACGTAGCTGATGGCGTAGTTGGCGTCAGCGGCACCCGAGCAGTTGCTCGCGTAATTTCCGACCGGGCTCGACGATGTGGCGGTAGTCGAGCAGTTGGGCGCCGTCGACAGCGAGGAGACGCTGTCCCCGTTCACGAATCCGGCATAGCTTGGCGTGATCGCCGGTACGGTGCCGCCATAGGTGGCGGAGGCCGACGAGGCGGTGACCGTCAACGGGGCCGCCTTCACGACCACGGCGCCGGGGATGTAACTCACCGTGTAGTTGTCGTCGACGCCACCCGAGCAGCTGCTCGGGTAGCTACCGACGGGGCTCGACGACGTGGCCGTGGTCGAGCACGTGGGCGCCGTCGACAGCGAGGCGGCGCTGTCTCCGTTCACGAATCCCGAGTACGACGCGCTGATCGTCGGAACGGTGCCACCGTAGGACATGGAGCCCGAAGAGGCCGCGACCGCCAGTGGTGCAGGTCCGACAACGACTTCACCGACGACGTAGCTGATGGTGTAGTTGCTGTCGGCGGCACCCGAACAGCTCGTTGAGTACGTGCCCACTGGACTCGAAGCATCTGCCGTGCTCGAACACAGGGGTGTGTTGCTGAGGGATGTGGCGCTGTCCCCGTTCACGAAGCCCGAATAGCTCGGAGTGATCGTGGGCGGCGTGCCGCCATAGGTCAGCGAGCCGGTCGAGGCCGTGATGACCAGGGGCGCCGCGCCCACCTGCAGGACTCCGGCGATGTAGCTGATCGCATAGTTCGCGTCCACGGCTCCCGAGCAGTTGGTCTGATAGTTCCCGACGGGGCTGGCCGATGTGGCCGTGGTGCTGCAGGTCGGTGGCGTGGTCAGCGACGATGCTGTGTCCGCGTTCACAAATCCGCTGTAGCTGGCCGTAATGGCCGGCACAGTTCCGCCGTACGTCGAAGAATCCGACGAGGCGGTGATCGTGAGCGACATCGGGTCGACCTGAACCGATCCGTTGATGTAGCTGATTGTGTAATTCGGGTCCGCCGCTCCCGAGCAGCTGCTCGAGTACGTGCCCACCCCGCTGACCGATGTCACCGCACTCGTGCACGACGGCTGGGTCGTGAACGATGACGCCGAGTCGCCGTTCACGAAGCCCGAGTACGACGCCGTGATCGTGGGGGCAGCGCCTCCGTAGGTGATCGACGCCGAGGACGCAGTGATGCTGAGAGACGCCTGGCCGATGGTGGCCTCGCCGTTTGCGTAGTTGATGTCGTAGTTGTCCGCGGCAGCCCCGCTGCACGACGTTGTGTAGGTCCCCGCGGGGCTTGCCGACGACGCGCTTGTGGTGCACGCGGGTGTAGCCGTGAAGACGGAGGCGTTGTCGCCGTTCACGAAGCCCGAATACGATGCCGAGATCGCTGGGACCGAGGCGCCATAGATGGTCGACGGCGAGGACGCGGTAATCGTGAGCGACGCCTGGCCCACATCAACTGAGCCGCTCACGTAGGTGACGGTGTAGTTGGAGTTGGATGCGCCCGAGCACGACGATGGGTAGCTGCCCACCGGGCTCGATGGCGTGGCCGTTGTCGAGCACGTGGCCTGGGTGGTGAGCGACGAGGCACTGTCGCTGTTCACGAATCCGGTGTACGAGGGAGTGATCGACGGCACCGATCCGCCGTAGGTCATCGCCCCGGAGGAAGCGGTGACTGAAAGGGGTGCTGTCCCGATGTCGACGGCACCATCCACGTAGACAATGCTGTAGTTGGGATCGATCGCCCCGCTACACGACGAGGGGTAGCTGCCCACTGCGCTCAATGGCGTGGCCGTTGTCGAGCACGTGGCCGGCGTGGAGAGCGACGAGGCACTGTCGCCGTTCACGAAACCGTCGTACGAGGGCGTGATCGCCGCCACCGAGCCGCCGTAGGTCATCGACCCGGACGAGGCCGTGACGACCAGCGTGGCCGAGCCCACTACCACCTCTCCGGGCACGTAGCTGATGGTGTAGTTGGGATCGGTCGCGCCCGAGCAGCTGCTCGGGTAGCTGCCGACAGGGCTCGACGATGTGGCCGTTGTCGAGCACGACGGAGCCGTCCCGAGAGACGCCGCGGTGTCACCGTTCACGAATCCCGAATAGGTCGGGGTGACGCCGGCGGGGGCACTCCCGTAGGTCACCGAAGCCGACGAGGCCGCGACGGTGAGCGGCGCGGGGTCCACCTGGACCGATCCACTCACGTAGCTGAATGAGTAGTCGGGGTCGGCCGCTCCCGTACACGAGCTGGTGTACGTGCCCACGGGGTTCGACGAACTCGTGCCTGCCGAGCAGGTGGCCGGCCTGGTCAATGAACTGGCGGTGTCCCCGTTCACGAATCCCGAATACGACGCGGTGATGGCGGGAGCTGTCCCGCCGTAGGTCATCGAAGCCGAGGAGGCGGTGACCACGATCTGCGCCGTGCTGACCTGCAGCGTGCCATTGTCATAGGTGATGGTGTAGTTGGGATCGACCCCCCCTGTACACGAGGTGGGGTAGCTGCCCACCGGGCTCGCCGAACTGGCCGAAGTGGAACACGTCGGCGCCGTGGTGAGCGATGACGCACTGTCGCCGTTGACAAAACCGTCGTAGGACGCCGTGATGGCCGGTGGGGTGTCGCCGTAGGCCATCGATGGCGACGATGCCGTGACGATCAAAGCGGCCGGGCTCACGGTGACCGAGCCATCGACATAGCTGATGTCGTAGTTGGCATCGACTGCACCGTCACAGGCCGTGGCGTAGCTGCCGGCCGCACTGGCCGTGTTCGCGGCCGTCGAACAGACGATCGCCGACCCGAGGTCGGAGGCGTCGTCACCGTTCAGCAGTCCGGAGATCACGGGCACGATGCTGGGCAGGGTGCCGCCGTACGTCATCGAAGCGGACGAGGCGGTGATTGTGAGCGGAGCGGGATGCACCGCGATCGCTCCGGCGATATAGGTGATCGAGTAGTTCGCGTCGAAGGCACCTGCGCACGAGGTGGGGTAGCTGCCCACCGGACTCGAGCTGTTCGCAGAGGAGGAACAGGCAAGCCCCGAACCGAGCACATCGATGTTGTCACCGTTCTGGAGCCCCGAGATTGTCGGGGTGACGGTCGGCACGGCGCCGGCATAGGTCATCGATCCCGAGGACGCCGTGATGCTCAACAGGGCCGGGGTCACCGTAATGGTGCCGGCCACGTAGGTGATCGAGTAGTTGGCGTCAGCTGCACCCGAACACGACGTCGCATAGGTCCCTACCGGGCTCGAGCTGCTCGCGGTCGTCGTACAGGAGAGCGAGTCGCCGAGCACCGTCGAATCCTCACTGTTCTGCAGTCCTGAGACCGACGGGGTGACCGAAAGCGGCGCTGCGCCGTAGGTCGACATGCCCGACGAGGCCGTGATCGTGAGGGGCGCCGGATCGACCTGGACGCTGCCGTTCGAGTAGCTGATGGTGTAGTTGGGGTCTACCGCTCCCGAACAGCTGGTGGGGTAGCTCCCTACCGGGCTCGAGGAAGCGTCCGTGGTCGAACAGGTCGGTGGGGTGCTGAGAGACGCCGCGGTGTCCCCGTTCTCGAAGCCCTTGTACAAGGGGGTGACGGCCGGCGGGTCGCTGCCGTAGGTCGTCGAACTGGAGGACGCCGTGATGACCAGCTGTGCCGCTCCGACCGCCACAGTGCCGCTGGTGTAGGTGATGGAGTAGTTGGAGTCGACGGCTCCCGAGCACGTGCTTGCATAGTTCCCGACCGAGCTGGAGCTGGTGGCGGCCGTGCCACAAGTCGGGGGCGTGGAGAGCGACGCCCCGCTGTCCCCGTTCACGAAGCCCGAGTAGGAAGGCGTGATCGTCGGGGCTGTGCCGCCGTAGGTCATGGTGCCCGACGAGGCGGCGATGCTCAACGGGGCCGGTCCCACCGTGATGGTTCCAATCTGGTAGCTGATCGTGTAGTTCGGATCGGCAGCGCCCGTACACGTGCTCGAGTAACTACCGGCGGGCGTGGCCGCCGTGACCGTCGTGCCGCATGTCGGTTGCGTGGTCAGCGATGCCGCGGTGTCGCCGTTCACGAAACCGGCGTACGAGGGAGTGATGGCCGGTGCCGCGCCGCCATAGGTGATCGATGCCGACAGGGGGGTGACAACGAGGGGCGCCGGGCTCACGGTGAGGCTGGCGCCTCCGCCCGACGAGGTGCTTGCGGCATAGATCGAGTCGCCGCTGTACTTGGCCTGGAAGACGTAAGGGCCGGGCACCAGGGAAGAGATCGAACACTGGGCCTGCTGGTTGCCCCCCGACACGGTGAGGGACACCGCGGTGCAGCCTGAGACCGCGTTGGAGCCGTTCAGGAACTCGACCGTGCCACCGCCGTCGCTGGGCGCCACGGTCGCGGTGATCGTGACGCTCTGGCCATAGGCGACCGTCGACGCCGACGCGCTCACCGTGGTCGTGGTCGGCGTTGGGACGGCGGTAGCGATCGCGAAGGAGGTTGCGGCCGTGGAGCCGCCGAACACAGCGGTGACGGGCAGCGAAAGAACCGGGAAGGAGACGACCGCCGGGGTCTTGTCGTTGGTCGTCCCGCCATTCCCGAGTTGTCCGTAGGCGTTGTAACCCCATGCGTAGAGCTTGCCGTCCGAGCCGATGGCGTAACTGGAGTTGCTTCCGCCGGCTATCACCACTGGCTGGACTCCCGCGGGAAGCACGATCTGCTGCGGTGTGTGCTGGTCGGTGGTCGTCCCGTTGCCGACTTGGCCGAAGGTGTTGTTCCCCCAGGCGTAAAGCAATCCGTTGGACCCGAGTGCGAGGCTGTGCATCCCGCCGCCCGCGATGGCGGCGGCGGTGACGCCTGCTGGCATTGAGACCACTACGGGTGAGCTGGCGTCGGTTGTTCCGCCGTTTCCCAGTTGACCATTCGCGTTGTAGCCCCAGGCGTAGAGTAGACCGTTGGATCCAATGGCCATCGCGCTGTAGCGCTCTGCCGCGATGGCGGTCACGGTGACTCCCGCCGGGAGTGACACCTTCACCGGGGAGTTCTCGTCCACGGTTCCCCCGTTTCCGAGAGCGCCGTTGGCGCCATCACCCCAGGTGTAGACGTTGCCGTCCGAACCCAGCGCCATGGAGAAGTAGACGCCGGCGGCGATCGTGCGCGCGCTGACGCCTGCCGGCAGCGACACCGCAATAGGCACGGGCGTGTTATTGGTCGTTCCGTTGCCGAGCTGGCCGAACTGGTTGTGGCCCCACGCGTAGACGGTTCCGTTTGACCCGATGGCCAAGCTGTGGTCCATACCGGCAGCGGCCGATATCGGGATGACGCCCGAGGGCAGGGACACTTTCACGGGGGTCGCTGCCTGGGTGAGGGTGCCGTTGCCGAGCTGCCCGCGGTCGTTATTCCCCCACGCATAGAGATTCCCATCCGAGCCGACCATGAGAGTGTGGTCGGCGCCCGAGGCGGCCGTGACCGGCGCGACCCCGCTTGGCAGCGTGATCATGAGTGGGGTGGAGGCGTTGGTCGTGTTGCCGTTGCCGAGCTGGTCGTCGCTGTTGAGGCCCCAGCCGTAGAGCGCCGAGGTACTCGACGCACTGGCGGACGTCGCCGCCGCCACGCCGACGAGAGTGGTGGCCGCCGCCACAAGGACGGCCATGGTGGCGTTCAGCACCCAGGCTCGTCCAGCGGGACGCCGCATGTGGCTCTTTGTGCGCGGAGACAGGATCGTGGACATTGCGTTTCCTCCCGGCGCGGAACGGCTACTCGTTCTCGCGCTTGGGCGGGACCTTATGGAAGGCAACTGGCGTTGTCAACGGACGCTGCGGCAACAACGGTTGACGAGTCAACGTGTTGCTGAGCGCTCAGCAGATTTCGACTGCCGTTTTGAATTTTCGGCCCAAATCCGCGGCTTCGCGTACCTGGCAGGAAGACGTACGAGGATCCAGTGCCTGGACCAGAAGTGACCCGTCGCGGATGCAGGACGCGGGCCGTGCTGTGAGCCGTCCTGCAAAACCAGTGCCCAACGCCGCAGAGGGGACCATCATTGCGACGTTGGAATGCGCCGCAGAGCTGCGTCAACCACCGTCCCTATTGTCTGTGCGGTCGGGGCAACAGCAGCTGCCGGAGGCATCGGCGCCGTTGGATTGGCCATGTTGGTGTTGAACCACCGGGTCTCGAGGATGTAGCTCCCCGTTACGGCAAAGACCTCTGCCGTCGCAAAGCTTTGTGAGGCCGTTGCACCGTCTTGTTGCGACGCAACGAGGTTGGATACCGACCCGGGCACGGCGATCGAAGTCCCGTTTCCTCCGCAGGCCGTGGCGGCCGCATCGACCTTCTGGAGCAGGGCGATCGCGGCATCGGACGATGTGGCCTTGGCGACTGCTTCGGTGATGCTGTCTTGTGTAAGTGCAATGTCTGCAGGCCCTTGATTTGAATCCATGGAGAACGTCTCATAGACCACCGGAACGTCAGGAGGTAGAGCGCCAAAGAACTCAGGTGTCCCCGAGGGCGGAGTCAGCTGAGGACCCTTGGTCACGTACCCGACCGGCATTTCGGTCGTCGTGAGCAAGAGGGGCTCCATGTCCGACGAACCCTGGGTTGGGGTGGCTCCGGGTCCGGCAATGCCCTCACAGGGCTTCGCCACGGTTGGCGAGCCTGTCGTAGTCGGGAAGTTCGTTGTGGACGTGGAGCGTGTGGCGTTCTGGCCCCTCGCCGCGTTGTGCTGGGTCATTTCGGGATTCGTGGCGCACCCGGATGCAAGGACCCCCACGAAGGCCACCACGAGCACCGGGATCCGCCAGCTGGGCGACCTCGCTGTCGACAAATGCGGGATCTCCTGTCTCATCCTGAGCGAAGTGTGGCACCAGGCCCCCCCCCGGGGGGGGCTGCAATCGCTCGGGGTGCCCCGGTAGGCGGTTCGGGAATGCACCGGCTCCGTTTCGGTTCGCAATGAACGCCCGACTCGCGGCTCCGCCGATAGGGTGAGGGTCTGTCACCTGAATCATCCCAAGGGCGTACGAAGTCCTCTGGCCTTTCTGCCGGCGATCGATAGGTTTGAGAAGTGGCCCCCAGCCGCCAATCTGCCGACGATATGTCCGATTTCGACGCATCACCCGATCGAGCCACCCCTCCTCGGGACTCGGAAACACCAGAAGGGGCTGTGGCCCCGGCACCGAGACGGCGACGGAGGCTCACTCGCCGCGGCAGACTCGTGCGCGCGGCCATCGTGATTCCGCTCGTCGTCGTGCTGGTATGGGCGACCGTCTCGTACACGGTCTGGATGCTGCGGCCCACGAGCCTCTCATGGAGCGTGAACAGCGTTGAATGGGTGCGCTACGAGGTGCCCTTCGGCATCGGCAATTGGGCCGCCGACCACGTCGAGCAGCTCTACTACAGCAGCCAAGCACCAAAGAAGGGTGGGCCGCAGTTGAAGAGCCTGCCGAAGGTGGGGGTGCGGCATCCCACCACCCCGACGACGGCCGCGCCGGCTCCATGGCCGCCGGCGATCACCCCCGTCTTCTCCGATCCGCTTCCTGGCGAAGGGGTCTGGCAGCCGACCGGGCCATCGGTCAATGGTGGTCCGCCCATCCTGGTCACGACCTATCGGCCCGACCCCACCTATCCACAGATCGTGGCGTACGTGGCCTGGTTTGACCACACACGGACTGAGCTCGGCTATTACCCGGGCCGCTATGAACCGCCGAACGCGGCGGTACGTGGACCCGCGATGGTTCCTTACGACCAGCGTTCTCGATTGCTCGCGACCTTCAACGGCGGGTTCACCTACGTCGATGGCGACAATGGCTCTGCGGACAACGGCCAAACGAACGAGCCGCTGAAGGACGGCAACGCGACGCTCATCGGCTATACGGATGGTCGCGTGGACATCGTGAACTGGAGCGGCGGTCCCAACCCCGGACCCGGCGTCGCCTGGGCCCGGCAGAGCTTGGCTCCGATCGTGTGGGACAGCCAGCTGAATCCCACGTTGAACACCGACCCGAACAGTCCGCAGTGGGGGTACACACTTGGGGGGGTCACCCGTGTCTGGCGCACCGGAGTCGGTATCGACGCTCGAGGCAATCTCATCTACGTCGCTGCCGACTACCAGACCGTCGTGAGCATCGCACAGATCCTTCAGCACGCGGGAGCTGTGCGGGCGATGGAGTTCGACATCAACCCGGAATGGCACTCGCTCAACACCTACAATCCTCCGGGTCTCAACCCGACGATGGTTGGGCCCAACCCGAATCAGTCAGTCGATCGCTACCTCGTCCCCGACGACCGTGACTTCTTTGCCGTCTACAAGCCGGTGCCCGGTCCGGTGACCGTCCCTTTCGGCTAGACGACAGCGTCGCCCTTGGGAGCCTCCCTGCGTCGGGGGGACACGCATCCTCTCCAGTCCAGTCCTCGTTTCGGCTATGGCCGTCGTGCCGTGTGTCACTCCTAATTCGGCTGCCGCAGCCACTAACATCGGCGCTTCATGGTCGCTGATCCATCCGCTGGCGTGCGCACCCCGAGCAGGGGATTCGGGTGGCAGCTGGCGAAGGAAATAATTGGCGTCATCCGTGCCCGTAGTGGACGTTCCGCGGACAGGCGACACAACGAACTGCGATTCGGGCCAGCGCCGCCGATGACAAATGGTGCATCTGTGACGCACCGTTCCTCACTGAGAGATTCCCTCCGCCGTACTGAAAGAGTCGTTGCCACGGTGCTTCCGTTGCTCTTGCGCGATTTTCGGGCGTATCCGGTGTACAAGCGAGGTTGGTCATTGTATGCAGATGATCAGTCCCGGAAGCTCTATGTCCGACTGCTTGTGCTGCGCTTGCTCGGGCCCGAAGGGGTCAGCCTGCCTCTCGACAGAGACGCATTCTGGAGGAACTACGACCTTGCAGCGTCTCAAGTGCCCGTCGCGCCTGGACGGCTGGGGGGTATGGGGTTCATGGTCCCGATCTACGACCTGCGACCCTTTGGATTCGACATACGCGCCCGCTGCCGGGGCGGCGGCATCCTGGCGCACTGTCTCTTGAAGCAGTACGAACTCCATCGCGACCGCGTGGAGGTCTCGGTCGGCGAAGGTGACATCGTCATCGACGGCGGTGCGGCGTGGGGCGACACCGCCTTGATCTTCTCGGCACAGGTAGGCCCCACGGGCAGGGTCGTCTCCCTCGAATGCGTCGACGAGGTTTTGGAGCTTTTCCGCGAGAACATGAGCCTGAACGCGGCTCTGGCGGGCCGTATTCAACTCGTGAACGCAGCCCTATGGGACGTCTCGAACGAGACGGTCGCTTTTGCCGACAACGGCCCCGGGAGTCGCGTGGTGACGGCCGAGGCGAGTGATGCGCAAGAACTCTCCGAACACCCCACGATCTCCATTGATGATCTTGTGCGCGACCTGGCACTCCCGCGGGTTGATTTCATCAAAATGGACATCGAAGGCTCCGAACTCGCTGCACTCCGCGGCGCTGTCACGACGCTCTCGACGTTCCGACCGAAGCTCGCGCTCTCTGCATATCACCGACCTCTGGACATAATCGATCTCGCGACCTACCTCTCGGGTCTGAACCTGGGTTATAGGTTCTATCTCGATCACTTCACGGACCATCTCGAGGAGACAGTCCTCTTCGCGGCTGCCGGATGATGGAGCGGTTCGCCGTGAAGTGGACTATTTCTCCACAAGCTCCAGCGGCGACTGCTGGTCACCCGTCAGGCGTGCGCCTGCCCACATGAGGAGTGAGCCCAGCCGCTGGCGGGAACGAGTGAACGGCGGCACATGGGCAGCCTGTCGCACTGACGGATGACCTCGGGTCTGATGCGCACTGAGGAGATCGTGATGTCTCGCCCGGGCGAGGGCGCGTAGGAGTTCGGGGTGCATCGGTGCTCCTGGAGGGAGAAAGACGAAGGTAGGACGGGAGGTGTCAGAGGGCGCGGGCGTGCCGCGTCATTGACTCGGAGGAGCGCCGCTGGCGCCCCGCTCTCGAGCTCGATGCTGGCTTAGCCCAGCAGAGCGCGACGATCCGCGGCGGCGTCGGCGCACTGCTTCAGCATCTGACGGCTCGGATGGATCTTCATGTGCACCTCCTCAGTGCTCGCGTTGGAATCGCCATGAAAACATACTGGCGACGAAATGACGAGACATTCGGACAAGAACGCAATGAACACGCGTCACTACTGGTTGTGTGAGCGAGAACCCGCAAACCGGTGACGAGTGAGACTGCCTGTGCTCGCAGGAACGGGAGGCACCCCTGATGCTGAATCCCGTGCACCGTCGACTGGGTCGATCACGCCCCTCGAGGGCCTGAATCGCCTGCACGGGCGGCGGCGTCGTAACCCGCGAGAAGGGGGAAGAAGTGGCCGGCGACCCCCCGCAGGAAGCCCACGACCAATCTGGGTGTCAGTTCAGTTCCGGGGTCGTTGAGCTCGGCCGGGAGCTTCACCTCCATCTCCCTCGCCCTTGCGATCAGAGCGCGGCCCATACCCTTGCCTAGGGTGCTCAGTCCCTTGCCGACCACCTCGGGGTCCAGGGTCCACGCCGGAACGGGAAGTGACTTGATGGGCGCCCAACTCTCGGGGTCTCGGGGGGTCGTGCGTGAGAACACGTGGTCGAAGGTGCGAGCCACGGCGTCCCGTCCGGTGAGGGCATCTCCGAGTCCCCAGAGTTTGCGGAGCGTGGCGATCAGAGAGGTGTGCCGGTACTCCTCGTTGTAGACCGATCCGGCCTCGACCCAGGGCGACACGATGATTGCGGGGACCCGGTACCCCGAGCGGTCGAATGTGAATCCGCATTCGCCGGGAGGTGCGGACGGATCCGGAGGCGGGACCGCTCCGGGGGGAACGTGGTCGTAGGTCCCCCCGGGCTCGTCCCACCCGATCAGCAAGGCGGTGTTCCAGACGTTGGCACCGGCTTCTGACGTCGCTGACCGATATGCGTGGTACAGCCGCTCCAAGAAGGCCTCGCCCGACAACGCCGACGATGGGCTGTCGACCTCAATGTCCACCTTGTCCGAGAACGAGCGGCCCATGGCCGGGTGATAGTCGCCGTGTCCCGCCATCATGTTCGGTTCGATCAGCGAGAAGTCCGGGAGCGTGCCCGCCGCCGCGTCCCTCTCGAATTCGGCAAAGGGGACGAAGTGGGTCGCCAGACGGTCTTTCAGCCGGGGAAAATGGATCAGGCCCGTGAAGGACAGCGGCATGGGCTCCATGACGTAGACCTTCCAGGTCTTGTCGTGCGCCTCGAGCCGTTCGAAGATCGTCTCGGCGTCGTTCTTCGTGAACCATTTCCTGATGGGACTGTTCACGACTGCACCGGACGAGGTGGCCGCAGTCCAGAACGACCGGTTCATGAACGTCTGCGACGGGACCTCGCAGAACCAGTGGTCGAAGACGCCGAAATCCCGGGCCAAGCCGTTCAAGACCGGCAGCTGGTCCGGGGTGTAGCCGGACATGATGTGGGCGTACTCGTCGTAGGTGGGTTGGCGCCCGATCTCGCCGGTGAACGTCGAGATGTAGTCGGTGACGAACCCGTCCATGGTTGGTGTTGCTCCCGGCGCCGGCGCATTCCATGGCGCCGAAGCGCCATCTCCGATCTTGAATCGATTCTGTTCGTTGACGATGTTGAACAACTGCGTGTTCGTGTGGAAGTACTCCTCACCCGAATCCGGATTGGGGGAGTCCATGTCGGTGGCGACCGTGTAGGGGACGGTTTTGCGGTCAGCCCCGTGCTCAGCCCAGGAGGGGATCGGGTTGCTGAGGTTCTTGCCGATCACGCCCTCGAAGGTCTTGCCGTCCTCGGGCCCGTAGAGATGGCCCAGGACGTTGTCGAGCGAGCGGTTCTCGAACAGCACCAACACGACGTGGTCGAGTGCGTGGGACGCATCGAAAGTCGGCATCTCCCGGGCTCCTCACCTCACCGATCTCAGGCTGCAGACGCCGTGTGAGAATAGTGCCGGAAGGCTGGCGGAGTGATCCTTCCGATGGCGCCCGGCCCTTCGGCGCGGGCGGGCACCGCCGTCAGCTGGCGATACCGACGATCGGTGCCCGCAGGTCGATGGCGCCCGTCGAGCCGTAGAACGGGGGGCCATCGGACGTGCTCGGAAAGGCGAAGACCCCGCCGTCCGAGCCGGCCAGGTAGTAGCCACCGGAGTAGTCGCCGAGCGCGTCGATGCCCACGATGGGCTTGTTCAGCATCGTGGAGCCTGTCGACCCCTCGAACGGTGCCACCGGACCGCTGGGGCTGACGCAGCCACCGGCACAGCCCGGGAAGTTGAAGACGCCGCCGTCCGACGCGACGAGGTAGTACGCACCGGCGCTGTTGGCTGCCATGCCGACGACGGGCTTGTGCAGCGGAGCGCCACCCATGGAGCCCTGGAATTGGGCGTCGCCGTAGGAGAAGACACCACCGTCCGAAGCGACGAGCCAGTAGCCCCTGCCGTCGGGTGTGGCCGCCATTCCCACAATGGGTCGGTTGAGCTTCTCGCCCCCGGTCGAGCCGTAGAACTGCGCGTCGCCGAAGGCGAACACACCGCCGTCGGAGGCGACGAGCCAGTACCCTGCACCGTCCGCTGTCATGGCCATGCCGACGATAGGTGCGTTCAGCGCGAGCGAACCGGCGGAACCGTAGAACTGTGCGCTCCCGAAGCTGAAGATGCCGCCATCGGCAGCCACCAGGTCATACCCGTCACCGCCGGGCACGACCGCCATGCCGACGACGGGCTTGTTGAGATGTTGGCCACCCATGAAGCCGAGGAACGGCGCACCCGATCCGTACGCGAAGACACCACCGTCGGAGGCGACGAACCGATACCCGGAGCGGGCGATCGGCGCGGACATGGCGAACGGCACGGTTGCGTTCGGAGGCGCGGGTGATTCGTAGGACCCGACGGCCATGCAGGCCCAGTCGGTTACGCAGGAGACACCGCTGAGCAGCGTGAGTGCGGTCCCGCCGTTGGGCGTTCCGGGCACCATGGACCAGGCCGTGCCGTTCCAGTTCGCGACCAACGTCGCGGGCGTGGGCCCGGTCGCCGCGGACGTCTCGCCGACGGCGGAGCAGGTGGTCGCACTGAAGCACGAGACTCCGGTCAGACTCTGGCTCTCCGAGCTCGTGGGGCCGGTCGCGATGGCCCAGCCGGACCCGTTCCAGCTCTCAATGAAGGCCTGGCTCAGGTTGTTGGCACCGTACGCGCCCACGGCCGTGCAGAAACCGACCCCTGCGCACGACACGGAACGGAGAATCGTGCTCGGGCTGCCCGATGGCGCCGGCATGGAGACGGACGTCCAGCTGGTCCCGTTCCACAGCTCGCTGTAGGGAGCGCCGCCGCCGCCGTGCACCTGCGTGCTGCCGACGGCGAGGCACCACGCCGCGGAGACGCAACTCATCCCCAATATGGAGGGAATCACTCCGCCGCTCGAACCGGGTGGGGTGTCGGCGTTGGTGAGGGAAAGAGAGCTTCCGTTCCACTGGTTCCCGAAGAACACAATGGAGCCGTTGACCGCCGTCCGGCCCAAGATCTGACAGGACGTCGCGCTGACACACGAGACCGCGGTCAGGTTCCCCCCGGTGTCGGCTCCCGCCGGGAGAGCCGCGGGCACGGCGTTCCAGGTGAAGCCGTTCCACGCCACCACCAGCGCGGAGGTGTCGCCGCCACCGACCGCCAGGCAGAACGATGGCCCGACACAGGAGACGGCGTTGAGCGCATCGTCGGCCGTACCCGCCGGGTTGGGACTCGGGACGATCCTCCAGGACGAACCATTCCAGAGCTCGGCCAGCGTGCTGACGCCGGCATCGGTATCCAGGTTCTGATCCCCGACCGCGGCACAGAAGGACGCGCTCGTGCAGGACACACCCGTCAGGACGTTCGTCGTCTCTGTCGAGGCGGCCGCGGCGCCGTAATCAGTCCATTGCGTGGCGCCGACCGTGGGTGGGATCGAGATTCCGGTGCCTCCGCTCGGCGAGCCTGCCAGCACGGGGAGCGTCACTGCCACCAGTGCCCCGGCCGTTGCGAGCAACAGCCTCCTACGCGTCATCGCCGCTCCTTTGTCGAGGTGTCGCAATCTTCCCAACCTGCCGAGCGGAATTGGTGAATCCTGGCCGCCCGCTCGTCGGCCTCCATGCGCAGCCCGGCAGCCCGGCAGCCCGATCGAGCGCCCAGCGCGTGGCGCAGCCGCGTCGCATCGTGACAGTTCGGTGAACTCACCGCGGAGGCCGGGCCGGCGGACCGTCGCCGTGTGCCGAAGGAGTCCCTGGTCAGAATCGTGGGTTGCCGCAAGGCCCGGGCATCTTCCTGCCCGAGATTCCGTGTGCAACGAAGGCCGACGCGCCAAGATGGCGGAGGTGGCGGGTGTGTTGCTGAATCGTCGACTTCGTCAACTCCTCTCCGCATTCGCGTTGCTCAACATCGCGGAGTGGGGCATGGTCACGGCTGTCGCCATTCACCTCTATCGGGTGAGCGGTGTCCTGGCCGTGGCCCTCGTGGGTTTCCGACTCGTGCCGGCGGCGATCGCCAGCCTTGGCGTCGCCCCCATGGTGCGGCGTTGGCGCGGGAGCAATCTGCTCAGTCTGGTCACCACGACGCGTTGCGGGTTGATTGCCCTGGTCGCTGTCGCTCTGGCCTCGGGCCAGCCGATCTTCATCGCGCTGATTCTCATTGCCCTCGACGCCGCCGTCTCGGCCGTGTACAGGCCGACGCAGTCGAGCTTGATCCCGTATCTGGCCAACACACCGAGCGAGGTCTCCGAAGCGGCGGCCGGGATCAGCATGGTGAAGACCCTCGGGCAGGGTCTCGGAGCCTTCCTCGGCGGGATCCTCTCGGAGGTCCTGTTGCCGGCCAGCATCGTGGGCGGCGCCGCAGTACTCATGGGATTTGCCGCCCTCATCACCCTGGGCCTGGCGCCGAACTCCGGCGGGGCCGCCGAGGTAGCACACACGTCTCTCCGTGCCTCCCTGGTGCAGGTACGGGCGGTGCTTCGGGACAGGCTGGTGGCTCCGATCATCTACCTCAGCGGGCTGCGGTGTCTCGTGCGAGGCCTGTGGATGGCCTTGGTCGTGCCGGTGGCCCTTCACCTCCTGGAGCTCGGCCCCTCGGGCGTCGGCATCCTCAACGGCGTCGCTGCTGCCGGGGCGGTGGTCGCACTGCCGGTCACGGCGAGACTGATCGGACGACGCCGGCTGGCGTTTCCCTGCGTCGCCTCGTTTGCCGCCTGCGGTCTTCTCATCGCCTTGGTCGGCGCGTCCAGCGCCCCTCTCCGCATCGGTGAATGCATCGTCGTCGCCGGATGGGGCTGCGCCATGGCCCTCGCGGACAGCACGTCGCTCTCGTTGCTGCATCGTTTGGTCCGACAGAAGACACTCGCACCGGTGATCAGCGTGCTCGAAGCGGTGAAGCTCGCCCTCGAGGGTGTGGGTGCACTGCTGGGCGCGGTGGGGTTCTATTTGGTCGGGCTGCGCGCGACGCTCGTCATCGGGGGCCTGGCGCTCCCCGTCCTCGTGGTGTTCTGGCGTCGTCGGTTGGTCGAGACGGATTCGGCCGCGGCCGACCAGAGCCGCATTGTTGCGCTGCTCTACGGCGTCCCCCTCTTTCACGTCCCGGACATGGTGTTCCTAGAAGATCTGGCCAGCCGCGCCTCCCGGGTCATCGCACCGCAGGGTGCGGCGGTGGTGACGCTGGGTGAAGAGGGCGACACGTTCTACGTGATTGCATCCGGGCATGTCCGTATCGAAATCAACGAGTTCCCGGTCGGAGAGCTCGGACCGGGATCGAGCTTCGGCGAGCGAGCGTTGCTCCGCAACAATCCGCGGGCGGCAACGGTCGTGGCGGCGACGCCGCTGGAACTGTTCGCGCTCGATCGGGACAACTTCCTGGCTGCCGTGACCGGGAGCGAGGATCTTCGCAGTGCCAACGTGCAGGTCAAGGAGGACACGAGTGCGGAGAGATGGACCACCTCCGCGTTGGCTGCATCTTTGGGGATGATCTCTGTGTTCTCTCGAATGGACACCCCCGGCTTGAGGCGGATTGCCGAGGTCTGCCGCTTCGAAACGTGGAGCCCGGGCGACCTGCTCACCGTGCAGGGCAACGAGGACAAGTGTCTGTTCGTCGTTCTCACCGGCACGGCCCGGGTCGTCGTGGATGGTGAGGCGGTCGGGCAGGTGCGATCCGGCGATTCCTTCGGCGAAATCGCCATGCTCTACGAGGTGCCGCGTCGGGCCACGGTCGAAGCCGTGTCCGCCATGACGACATCTCGTCTCGACCGGCCCGACCTCTATCGGGCACTGGGTGCCGGCCCGGACGAGAAGACGATCGAGGAGATGCTCGGATTCGAACATCTTTCGCAAGGGGATACCGAGCGACCCGAAACGGAGTGAGCGCCGCTGGACGGCGCGGCATGGCCCTGGAGCGGCGCCTCCGGCATGTCGGTACGCTCCATGCCAACTCGAGAGATTGGGTTTCTCGTACGAGTCGCGGCGGTCCGCGCGCTGAAGGAAGGGAGTCACCGCCATGACCACCGCCATCATCGGGACCGGCGGCATTGGTTCTGCCATCGCCCGCCTGCTCGGCGGCGGCGGGGAGGCGATCCGGCTCTCGGGCCGCGACACCGATTCGGCGCGCGCCTTGGCGGCCGACATCGGGCCTTCCGCCGCCGTCGCCGCTGGCAATGCTGACGCGCTGCGGGGCGTCGATGCCGTCATTCTCGCCTTGCGCTTCACGGTGTTGCAGAGCGTCATCGAGGAGGTCGGTGCGCTCCTGACCGACAAGGTCGTCATTGTGCCGAGTAATCCGCTGACGACCGACGCCCAGGGCAAAGTGGTGCGGGTCCTCGCTGAGGGGGAGTCGTCCGGGGCGGTGGTCTCGGCATGGTTACCGAC
This sequence comes from uncultured Acidimicrobiaceae bacterium, assembly GCA_963843365.1. Taxonomy (GTDB): domain Bacteria; phylum Actinomycetota; class Acidimicrobiia; order Acidimicrobiales; family RAAP-2; genus Bog-473. Next base: position 697,409 of record CAWJKG010000003.1, read on the forward strand.
GGGGCGCGCCTCGTCATGGCGTTCGGAACCATGTCGGCCGCGCTCTTGGAGTCTTCGAGCAGACGGTCGCCCGAGCCCGCCGTGCTCTTCTACGCGACCGACGACGTGGACGCCGGGCAGGTGGCCGAGCGGTTGATCCGGAGCGCGGGGTTCGAGCCGGTGCGAGTCGGCGGGCTGCACCAATCGAGCCGGCTCGAGGTGGGGGGCGATCTGCACGACCTCGTGATCGGGCCCACCGGTGCGGCAGCGCAGGTCGGCGAGGCCTAGCGCCGCCACCAATGCTCCCCGCTGCGTCAGGCCGCCTGGGCGGCCGGGGGCCCGAACCACCTCGTCAGCGCCTCGGCAAGTCCGGCGTCGGTCCCGTTTCCCACCCATGCCACGTACCCGTCGGGACGGATGAGAACGGCATTCGGTGCCGGCACGCTGCCGAGCACCGGCAACTCCCACGTCCCGCTGTAGCGGGCGTCGATCCGTCCGACCCGGCCCGCCCACGGGGTGACGTCGAGGTCGCCCGCACCGTCGAGGCAGAGCACCAGGGGCTTGGCGTCGTGGAGGGCCGCGAACACGCGCCGGGCGCCGCCGGATGTCTGCAGGTCGAGGTCCGGCACGCGACGACCGAGCAGGGGATGGCCGTCGCCCAGGTCGTAGTGGATGTCGAGTCCCGACATGATGCCGGCCAACCATTTCCGTCCGCTCTCGAAGGCGGCCAGCGCGGACACCACCTCTACCAGGGCCTCCTGACGGTCGTCGCGGCGTTGCAGGGCGGTCTGGGCCATCGTGTGCCGAAGCGCACACGCACCGACCGGATGACGTTCGTCGTGGTAGGTGTCGAGCAGCGACTCCGGTGCAGTGTCCCGCACCACTTGCGCCAACTTCCAGCCCAGGTTGACCGCGTCCTGCACGCCGAGGCTCAGGCCCTGCCCGCCGGCCGGGTAGTGCACGTGCGCCGCATCCCCGGCCAGCAGGATCCGTCCGGCCCGGTAGGTGGCGGCCTGTCGGGTCGAGTCGGTGAACCGCGAGATCCAGGTCGGGTTGTGGACTCCGAAGTCTGTTCCGTAGACGGCGACCAGCGCCTGACTCAACTCCGTCAGAGTGGCGTCGGTGGTCGGACCGAGTGTTCGTTCTGTCACGACGACCCGGAAGGTCGCCCCGTCTTCCATGAGGTGGAGGCCGGAGACCCCCACCTCGTCGTGATGGATCCCGCGTGGGGGTTCGTCGGTCAGCTCGACCTCGGCGATCAGGCTGCTCTTGGACGGTTCCCACCCGGGGAAGTCGATGCCGGCCGCCTTCCTCACCATGCTGCGTCCTCCGTCGCAACCGACGACGTAGCGAGCCGTCGCCGCCGTGCCGTCGGCCAGCTGGACACCGACACGGGAGACATGCGGCACGAGTCCGACGGCCTCGTGCCCGTAGTAGACGCGCACCGGCAGCTCGGCGACCCAGTCGCCCATGATCCGCTCGATCTCGTTCTGCCAGATGCCGAGCGTGTAGGGATGACGGGTCGGGAAGTCGCTGAGGTCCAGCACGGTCGAGCCGAAGGTCAAGGCCTGCACCGTGGTGCCCTTGGCCAGGAACCGATCGGCGATCCCTCTCTGGTCCAGCACCTCGATGGTGCGCGCGTGGAAACCGCCGGCGCGCGAGCCGGCCAGCGCGTGGTCGGGTCGTTGTTCCACGATCGCCACGTCGACCTTCGCCAGCGCGAGTTCGGCCGCCAGCATCATTCCGGCGGGGCCTCCGCCGACGACCAGAACGTCGTGTTCGCCGACAGTGGATTGGTCTGCCGAAGATGTCATGGCGAGCATTGTCAGCACAGCAGAGGTCCTTGCGGGAAGCCCCCCTCCCTGCGGTAGGGTGATTGTGGCGGGAAGACGAGCGCTGACTGCGCAGCGCCTCGGGCCCGCCACCTCACTTTCAGCCTCGAGGCGTCACCGCGCCGCCTGGGCGTCGGAGGTCGAAGAGACTGCTCGAGCGAGAGTGAGGGCGGAGTGACGCGTGTGCCCGTACACAAGGGCATCGGCAATCACCCCGCCCTCACCCGAAATTCTGACGAGCGGGCCTGTTCGCCGAATAGAGCCATCCGGCCCCGGTGGGACAACGGCTGCACAACAAAGCCGGCGGCACCGGAAGGGGCGTTCCACGGTCGTCCTGTGCCCGGCCCGTAGGATCTCGCCGAGCCGAGGACTGGAGCGCAGCGTGACACGAATCGACGAGAACCGCCGGCTGATCGAGGGTTTTTGGGTCGATCTCTACCGCCAGGACTTCGCAGCCTTGGGGGCCCGTTTCGCCGAGGACGGCGAGTACACCGACGTGGTGACCCCCGAGGATGACGTCGCCCGCGGGCCCGCCGAGATCACGGCGCGGCTCCGGCTCGCCTTCGACCAGCTGACCAAGCTCTTCGACGAGCCACGGCACCTGGTGGCGGGCGAGGACGTGGTCATGACGGAGCACATCGAGCACTGGGAATGGCCGACGGGCGAGACCATGGCGCTCGACGTGGCCTCGGTGCACGAAATCCGTGACGGCAAGATCACCCGGTGGTGTGACTACTGGGACATGAACGTCCTGACCGCAGCGGCGCCGCAGTGGTGGTTCGAGCACGTCCTCCAGGGGTGGAAATAGCGTCTGTCCGCGGGGCGCGGTCAACTCCCCGACAATCCTGGTGCATGTCGACGCGAGGGACGCCGACACTGCAGTGTCGTCGTTGCACGGAGGAGGGGCAGACATGACGGAACGGCACTTGGACTTCGATTTCGAGGTGGGGGAGAGCGAGCGGCACAACGTCGCCTTCCGATTCGATCAGCTCTGGGGGCCTCTGGAGATCTCCGTCGACGGCGAGCCGGTGATCAAGCGGTTCGAGATCTTCCGGCTGCGTCGCACCGGGCGCTACGAGTTCTCGGTGGGCTCGGCCGAGCAGCACCGGGTGCGGATCGAGAAGACCCGCAAGGCCGTCATGGGCGGCTTCCAGGGCCAGGAGTGCGTGACGTACGTCGACGGACGCGAGGTCGGCCGCTACTCCAACCGGGCTCTGAGTCAGACCCCGGGACCTCAGCGTCCGGTCCAGACCGGGGTGCGCTTCTCCAGGAAGGCCGCCACACCCTCGCGGGCGTCGGCGGACGCCGCCGCTGGCGCGGAGCGCCAGGTCCGTCTGCTGCCAGCCCAGTTCGTCGTCCGTCGCCACGATGTCGTTCACCGCGGCCAGGCAGGACTGCACGGAGACCGGCGCGTTTGCGCACAGCTGCTCGGCCAGTGACAGGGCCTCCTCGAGCGCCTTGCCCTGGTCCGTGAGGACGTTGACGAAGCCCACCTCGTAGGCCCGGCGCGCCGCGATCGGCCGCCCGGTGAGGATGAGCTGCCGGGCGATGTTGAGGGGGAGGGCCCGCGGCGCCCGGAAGAGGCCGGCGCAGGTCGGCACCACGCCGATGCCGACCTCGGGCAGGCCGAAGCGTGCGGTGCCGGCCGCCACCACCAGGTCGCAGGCGAGCACGATCTCGAGCCCGCCGCCGAGAGCCGGACCTTCGACCGCGGCGATCAGGGGCTTGCGGCGACGGCGCCGGATGATTCCGTATTCACCGCCGCGGGCCGTGCTGTAGTCGCCGCCCGCTGTCAGGTCGCTCCCGGCGCTGAAGACGTCGGGACCTCCTGTCAGGACCCCGGCCCACAGGTCGCGGTCGTCGTCCAACTCGTTCAGTGCGTCGTCCAGCGCGTCGGCGAGGGTGCGATTGACGGCGTTCCGTTTCTCGGTCCGCTGCAGGGTGATGACCAGCACATGACCGTCGCGGCGCCGCCCGACCAGCTCTTCTTCTTGCACGCCTGCCCCCGATCCACACAGGTGGGAAAGGGGGTCAGGCTAGTTGTCCTCCCGCATGTCGGGCAGGGGAACGTGCGCCCCCCAGGTCGCCCCGAACTGGCCGGCCTCGTGGAGGCGCTGCTGCAACGACCCCACTTCGCCTCCGCCTTCGCCGGCGCGGAGCAGATCGCGGCCATCGCGGCATTTCGTCTGCTTCGATTGGGACGGGTCTTGCCGAGGCTTCCTCGTCGGGTGGGTCGTCGTAGGACTCCTCGTCCCCGTCGCGCACCAGCTTGGTGGGCGTGCCCGCGGACATCCACCGGGCCTCGTGCCGCTGGAACGGGTCGGTGTACCAGCCCTCTTCGTGCTCGTCGGCCATGCTGCCTCCTCCGCCTGCGAGTCGCTCCCGAGGGGACAGCGTACCGAGAGGGCGGCACGAGCGGCATGAGCGCTCACGAGCCGCCACGCCGGTGGGAGGTCGGCCCTCAGCCCCGGGGACTCACGTCCCCGCCATGGAGACGACCGGCTTGTTGAGCGGCTTGCCGCCCATGGAGCCGTAGAACGCCGCGTTGTAGCTGAAGATGCCACCGTCGGACGCCACGAAGCGGTATCCCGAGCCGTCCGCCGCTGGCCTCCATGCCCACAATGGGTGCGTTCAGCCGGATGCTGCCGGTGGACCCGTAGAACGGCGCGCCGAAGGAGAAGATGCCCCCGTCGGCGGCGACCTCCCAGTAGCCACCGGTCTGGGCGTCCGCCGCCATGCCCACGACGGGCGAGTTGAGCGGCTTGCCGCCCATGGAGCCGGAGAATTTGGCGTCGCCGTAGCTGAAGATGCCGCCGTCGGAGGCGACCAGCCAGTAGCCGCCGCCGCTCGGGGTGGCGGCCATGCCCACGATGGGCCGGTTGAGGTGGATGCTCCCGGTGCTGCCGAAGAAGTTGGCGTCGCCGAAGCTGAAGATGCCGCCGTCGGAGGCCACCAGCCAGTAGCCACCCCCGTCCGGGGTGGCGGCCATGCCGACGATCGGCTGCGTTGAGCGGCTTGCCGCCCATGGAGCCGTAGAAGTTGGCGTTGCCGAAGGCGAAGATGCCGCCGTCCGAGGCCACCTCCCAGTAGCCGCCGCCGTCGCGGGTCAGGGCCGACGCCACCACCGGCTTGTTGAGGTGGATGCTGCCGGTCGAGCCGCAGAACGGGATGTTCCCGTAGTTGAAGACGCCGCCGTCGGACGCGGAGAGCAGGTAGCCGTTGGGCCCGCCGGTGGGCGCGTTGCAGGGCACCTGGAGCGTCGGTGCCGGCGTGCCGGCGTCACCGGTCAGCTGGGGGTCGTGGTGGAACTGCGGCCACGCGCCCGCTTCGTTGACGGACGAGCCCGAACCGCTGGTGTTGTCGATCTCCCAGTGCACGATGATGCCCGTGTCGCCCCCGTCGCCGTAGCCGGCGCCCGTGATGCCGATGTGGCCGTCGGGGTCGTCGGTCACGAGCGGCGAGTTCTGGAAGCCGTAGTCGGCGGCGAGCGTCGCCACCTCGGCCCCCGAGCGGCCGTCGAAGATGTCGATGCCGTTGGTGGTCGGCACGATGACGTCCTGGTAGCCACCGCCGGTGAGGTCGGCCGTCACGGGCGAGCCGATGACCTGGTCGACGTGGTCGGCGCGACCAGACGACGGCGCCGTTGGTGCCGTTGAGCACGTAGATGGTGTCGGCCGATGTCCCCTCGACGACGTCGAGCTGGCCGTTGCCCTGCACGTCGGCCAGGGCGGGCGAGTCGGCCGTGACCCCGTTGAGCTGGGTCGCTCCAGGCCAGGCCACAGCCGGTGTTGATGGCGAAGACCTTGTTCGAGTCCGAGGCGCCCGAGTAGTAGCTCCCGTCACCGATGGCGATGCCGACGGCGCCGCCGCCGAGGAACTGGCCCACGGCCGGCGAGGAGCGGTCGATGTTCTGGTTGGTGTCGTACTGGCAGATGAGCCCGCCGGCCGGGTCGGTCGATCCGGCGTTGCCCGCACTCGAGAGGATGCGGATGTGGCCGCCGTTGCCGTAGGTCTGCCCGTAGGCCACGCCCGCGCTCGAGTCGCCACCGCTGATGAGCTCGTTGTTGCCGTCGGCGTAGAGGTCGGCGACCGCCGCCGTCGAGAAGACCGAGTCGCCCTGGAACCAGGGGAACCCGCCCAGCATCGCCCCGTTCCCGGCGCCGAGCGCGTAGGTGTTCTGGCCCAGCGAGCCGGCCTCCACGCCGTAGCCGCCGGCGTAGTTGCCGACGGTCAGCGAGGCGGCGATCCCCGAGTGGGGGGTGGGGTCGGTGCCCGGGTTGGTCTCCTGGACGAACCACTGGTCGCCGCCGTTGTTGGTGATGGCCTGGTACCCGCCCCCGGTGGGATCGGTCGTCGCCGCCGCTGCCGACGAAGACGGAGTCGGTGCCGCCGGGGGAGATGGGTGCGACCGAGGGCGAGGAGTCGACGGGTGCGCCGGCGTTGTAGGGCCAGCCGGCGACGCCCGACCCGTTGCTCAGGTGGTAGGCGTAGACCTTCCCGGCGCGGTCGCCGACGACGACGGAGGGCTGCCCGTCGAGGTTGGCCACGTTGGGCGAGGAGAGCGCAACGGGATTGCCGGCGTCGTGGAGGGTCTGCGACCACGTCTGGTTGGCGGTGAAGCCTGCCGCGTGGGCCACCTCGTCGGCCTGCGCGGCCGGTGCCGCCCCGAGCGTGGTGGTCAGGACGAGGGCGGCGGCGGCTGCCGCCAACGTGACCGGGATGGAAATGCTTCCGCGCACGACGTCTCACATCACTCCTCTCGGTTGCGACGGGCGCGCCTGCACCGCTCCGCCCGTGGTCGGCGCACCGCTTCATGCCCGGTGCGCCGCCACGGCGTGTACCCCGGACGCCACCGCTCGACGCCCCATACATGAACAATCGGCACGCCACCAGCACGCTCTTGAACCTGGACCATGCCTGCACGGGCATTGCGGCAAGTGGATGGCGGCCGGTCGGCCGTCCTCTCCCAGCTGGCACCGGGGGTGGCCGCGCCGCCCTCCGGGCATGAAGCCTCAGCGGGGGGCCTGCCGCCTACCATGCTGCCAGTGATCGGGTCGTCCACGAACTGGTTGGCGGGCTGATGGGGCGCCGGATCCGCTGGCTCGGGGTCATCATGGTCGCTCTGCCTCGGCCTCGTGGTGGTGCAGCTGGTGAACATCCAGCTGGTCAAGGCCAAGCAGCTGCAGACCTCGCCCTACAACCCCCGCGTCGCCGTCGCAGCAGTACATCAACCCGCGGGGCTCCATCTACGCCGCCGACGGCACCGTCCTGGCCAAGTCGGTCCCGACGCCGGCCGGGACCGACAAGGCGGACTACCCCTACCAGTACGTCCGCCAGTACCCCCAGGGCCCGCTCTACGCCGGCATCACCGGGTACGACTCGGCGCTCTACTACGGCACCGCCGGGATCGAGGAGGAGTACGACTCCTATCTGGGCCCGCACCAGCAGCCGCCCCAGACGCTGAGCCAGCTGCTCTTCCGCCAGCAGCAGCCGACCGACGACCGACAACGTGACGCTGACCGTGGAGCCGTCGCTGCAGAACGCGGCCTGGCAGGCGCTGACCACCTTGCCGCCGGGCGCCAACAAGGACGGGGCGGTGGTGGTGCTCCAGCCGTCGACCGGCAACATCCTGGCCATGGTGTCGAACCCCACCTTCGACCCCAACCCCTTGGCCAGCACCTCGCTGCACGCGGAGCAGCTGGCCTACTACAGCTACATCCAGAAGGACCACGAGGGCTTCTTCCCGCTGCGGCCGATCGCCAACCGGCGAGACGTTCCCGCCGGGATCGACCATGAAGGTGGTGACCAGCACCGCGGCCTACAACCTCAAGCCCGCGCTGGCGGGCTTCAACTACCCGGTGCAGCAGTGCCAGAAGTTCTCCGACTCCAACGTCCCGCTGTGCGACCAGTCCGGTCCCTGCGGCGGGACGATGACCCAGATGCTGCCCGTTCTCCTGCGACCCCGGGCTACGCCGAGCTCGGGGTGCAGCTCGGGCGTCCCGATCATGACCAAGCAGGCCGAGCTGTTCGGCTACAACTCGGTGCCCGGCATCGACCTGCCCGGCACCGTCGGCGTCGGTCTTCCCCTCGCTGCCCGCCGAACTCGCAGGCCTTCCTGGGCCAGAGCTCCATCGGCCAGTACGACGTGCAGACGACCGCGCTCCAGAACGCCATGGTGGCGGCGGGGATCGCCAACAGGGGCGTGCTCATGACGCCCCACCTGATGTCGTCCATCCACGACTCCGCAGGGGTCGCTCGGTGCAGACCTACACGCCGAAGGCGGAGTCGACGGTGGCCACGGCGCAGGCGGCGCAGCAGGTCACCTCGCTCATGGAGGGCGTGATCGCAGGCCGGCGGGACGGCGGCCGGCGTCGGCTTCCCGTCGTACCTGTGCGCCGCGGTCAAGACGGGAACGGCGCAGACGGACCCGGCCACCGGGCTGACCGACAACTGGATGATCGGGTTCGCCCCCGCCAACAACCCCCAGGTCGCGGTGGCGGTCGTGGTGCCCCAGCAGGCGAACAGCTCGGACGGCGCCAGCGTGGCCGGGCCGATCATGAACGCGGTCCTCCAGGCGGCGGTGCCGCAGTCCTCGGTCAGCCAGCCCTGCAACGTGCAGCCGGTGCCGACCTCGGCCTTCACCTCGGCCCCCTGATCTCGAGGGGCTCGCTGCCCGCCCCAACGGTCGGGTACACTATCTGCGTGTCTACGCAGGTAGTTGAGAGTGCGGCCGGGGAGGAGATCCACTCGGCCGTCGGGATGCTGAAGCTCCTGGCCGACGAGACCCGCCTGCGGGTCATCTGCGCCCTGCTGGAGGGCGAGCACTCGGTCAACGAGCTGGCCGAGCTGGTGGGGGCCCAACCGGCCGCCGTCTCCCAGCACCTGGCCAAGCTCCGGCTGGCCCGCCTGGTGCGCAGCCGGCGGGAGGGCACGCGGATCTTCTACGTGCTCGACGACGCCCACGTGCGCCGCCTCGTCGAGGAAGTGCTCTCCCACGCCGACCACGTGACCGCACATGGCTGAGGGCCACGACCACCCCGCCGGGCCACTGTCGGTGGACACCGACCGCCGCGCCCTGACCGTGGCGCTCGTGCTCCTCGTCGCCTTCATGGTGTTCGAGGTCGGCGCGGCCGTCGCGTCCAACTCGCTCGTGCTGCTCGCCGACGCCGGACACATGCTGGTCGACGTCGGCGCCATCGCCGGATCGCTCGTCGCCATCAGGCTGGCGGCGCGGCCCGAGACGGGTTCGCACACCTACGGCATGAAGCGCGCCGAGATCCTGGCCGCCGCCGGCAACGCGATCGCCTTGCTCATCGTCTCCGCGCTGGTGACCTACGACGCGGTGGTGCGGTTGTTCCATCCGTCCCCGGTCGACGGCGCCGTGCTCATCGTCGTGGCCGCGGTCGGTGTCGCCGTCAACGTGGCGGCCACGCTCACCATGGCGCAGGCCAACCGGCGCTCCCTCAACGTCGAGGGCGCCTACCGACACATCCTGACCGATCTCTACGGCTTCGCCGGCACGCTGATCGCCGGCGCTGTCATCGTCGATCTGGGGCTTCGATCGCGCCGACGCCATTGCATCACTCGTGGTGGTCCTGCTGATGCTCAAGGCGGCGGTGGAGCTCCTCCGGCCGGCCCTGCGCATCCTCCTGGAGGCCACGCCGGAGGACATCGACGTCGAAGAGGTGCGGCGTCACCTGTTGGAGCTCCCCGAGGTGCAGTCGGTGCACGACCTCCACGCGTGGACGCTCACCTCCTCCCTGCCCGTCCTGACGGCCCACGTGGTGGTCGCCGACGAGTGCTTCACGGCCGGCCAGGCAGGGCGCGTGCTCGACCATCTGCAGGAGTGCCTGTCGGACCACTTCGACGTCGCGCACTCGACCCTGCAGTTCGAGTCGCCCGGGCACCTGGAGCACGAGCTCGGCGGGCACGCCTAGGGAGTCGGCCGCGTCCCGACCCCCGGTGCGCCGTCCGCCGGCGGCGGCACCAGGCCACCCACGAGCTCCACGTGCTCGGTCATCGGGAAGATGTCGAACGCGCGCAGCCCGGTGAGGCGCCATCCCGCATCGAGCAGCACGCGGATGTCGCGCGCGAACGACGACGGATCGCACGAGACGTACACCACCTTCTGCAGTGTGGGCACGAGTGTCCCCAGCGCGTGCATGACGCTCGTCCCGGCGCCCTCCCGGGCCGGGTCCAGCACCACCAGGTCGGGCCGCCCCAGCCCTTTCTCCACCAGGGCCGGGGTCACGGCGCGCTCCAGGACGCGCAGATGGGAGAAGGCGGTGCCGTTGTGCCGGGCGTCGGCGCAGGCGCGCCGGTCGCGCTCGACGGCCAGGACGGATCCGGAGGGGCCCACCGCCTCGGCCAGGGGGACCGAGAACAGCCCCGCCCCGGCGTAGAGGTCGACGACGCTGGCCCCCGGCCGGGGCATCGCCTCGTCCAGGACCGCCCGGAGGAGTGCGGCCGCCGCGCCGACGTGCACCTGCCAGAAGACACCGGGTGAGATCCGGTAGGACCGGCCCTCCACGAGGGCGTGGACGGCGCCCGGGGCGCGGCGGACCTTGCCGGCTACCACCAGGCCTGCCTCGACGGACGGGAGGCGCAGGGACGACCGGCGGCGGGGGGTGACCGAGACCAGGGCCTCGCCGGACCCCGGCCCGGTGACGATCTCCACCTCGGTCGCGCCGGGCCAGCGGACGCCGAGGGCGCCGGTGGCGGCAACCGCCGCGCTGGCCACGGGGCAGTGGTCGACGTACTCGAGCCGGTGCGACCGGTGGCGCCGGAAACCCACGGCACCGCGGGCGTCGACCGCCACCCGCACCCGGCTGCGCCAGCCCAGGCCGGCGACGGTACCGTCCGCGCCGTCGACCTGTTCCACCTCGACGTCCGGCCGCACGCCGGCCAGACGTCCCAGCTGTTCGGCGATCCGGAACGCCTTGAGGCGCCGCTGCGCGGCCGGGTCCACGTGCTGGTAGTCGCAGCCGCCACAGCGGCCGGGCCCGGCATGAGGACAGGGGGCCGCGACCCGGTCGGGGGAGGGCGAGAGGATCTCGACGGCGTCGGCCCGCAGGTAGGAGGAGGTGACCGACGTCACCCGCACCCGCACCCGCTCGCCCGGGAGGCTGTGGCGTACGAAGACCACCTTGCCGTCGGGCGCCCGGCCGACGCAGCCGCCGCCTCCCGCCGGGGCACCCACCTCGAGTTCCAACTCGTCCGGGTCACCGCCGGCCGCCATCCCACCCGGGGGCGGCGCATCGGGCCTGGTCGACACGCCCGCAGAGCGTAGGGCGGCCCGGGTGGACAGAATTTTCCAAGAGTTCTCTCCGGGGTGTCGATCCGGGACGGTCCCGATCGTCGTCACAGCGAACCGATCCACCGAGCCCATGATGGAGGACCCATGCGATACCTGTTGATGATTGCCCTCGAGGAGAGCGCCGACTCCCGGACGGCCCAGGACGACGGCCAGCCGGTCTCGCCGGAGTACGCCGAATTCGCCAAGGAGATGGCGGAACGGGGTGTGCTGCAGGGCGGGGAGCGGCTGCGGCTGACGAGCGACGCCACCACGGTGCGGGTGCGCGAGGGCGAGATCCTCACCACCGACGGTCCCTTCGCCGAGACCAAGGAGCAGCTGGCCGGCTACTTCGTGGTCGACTGCAAGAACCTGGACGAGGCCATTGAGGTGGCCGCCCGGATCCCCGGCGCCAAGGAGCGGCTCCATCGAAGTGAGGCCGATCTGGGAGATGTGACGGCTGCAGTCGAGGCCGCCGTCGCCGAGGCGTTCCACGCCGAGTGGGGCCGGGTCGTCGCGACCCTGGTCCGGCTGACCGGGGACTGGGACCTCGCCGAGGAGTGCGCGCAGGACGCCTTCGCGACCGCGCTGGAGCGCTGGCCCCGCGACGGCGTCCCGCGCCGCCCCGGCGCGTGGCTCACGACGGTCGCCCGCCACCGGGCGGTCGACCGGGTCCGGCGCCAACGCCTGGGCGAGTCCAAGACGCAGGAGGTCGCGTTGATGGCGGCAGCAGAGGACGACGCCGTGCGCACCGAGGAGAGTGCCGGACGACCGGCTGGGGCTGATGTTCACCTGTTGCCATCCGGCCCTGTCCTTCGAGGCGCAGGTCGCGTTGACCCTGCGCACGCTGGCCGGCATGACGACGGCCGAGATCGCCCGCGCCTTCCTCGTGCCCGAAGCCACCATGGCGCAGCGGCTCGTCCGGGCCAAACGCAAGATCCGCCACGCGGGCATCCCCTTCGCCGTGCCTCCCCCGCATCAGCTGGTCGAGCGCACGGCCGCGGTGCTCGCCGTCCTCTACCTCCTCTTCAACGAGGGCTACGCGGCCACCTCGGGCACCGACCTGGTCCGCCGCAGCCTGACGACCGAGGCCATCCGTCTGGGCCGGGTCCTGTGCGCGTTGATGCCCGACGAGCCCGAGGCGCTCGGGCTCCTCGCGCTCATGCTCTTCCACGACGCCCGCCGCGAGGCCCGTGTCGACCGCAACGGCGACCTCGTCCTGCTGGCCGAGCAGGACCGCTCGCGGTGGGACGCCGCCGCCATCGCGGAGGGCCAGGACCGGCTCGACGCCGCGGCCCGTCTCGGGCGCCCCGGTCCCTTCCAGCTGCAGGCCGCCATCGCGGCCTGCCACGTCCGCGCCGGGGCGCCGACGGACTGGGCCGAGGTGGCGGACCTCTACGACCGTCTCTTCGCGCTGACGCCGACGGCGGTGGTCGCGCTGAACCGGGCCGTGGCGGTGTCGATGAGCGAGGGTCCCGAGGCCGGGCTGGTCCTGCTCGAGCGGATCGCGGCAGAGGGCGAGCTGGGTGCGTACCACCTGCTCCCCGCGGCCCGGGCCGACATGTTGCGCCGCCTGGGTCGCCACGCCGAGGCCGCCGAGGCCTACCGCCGGGCCTGCGAGCTGGCGGGGACCGACACCGAGCGTCGCTATCTCGAACGACGGCTGGTGGAAGCGGCGTCCGCGTCGTAACCCGCCGGCGGGGTGTGGTCCATCGGTTTGACACGCCCGGGCGCCGTTGCAATCGTCTCGCCCGGACCACCGCCCGCCGACGGGCCGGTCCCCCACGAGCGAGAGGACGGCAGCACCATGTTGCAGGACAGAGTGGCGGTCATCACCGGGGCAGGACGGGGCATCGGCCGCGAGCACGCCCTCCTGTTCGCCTCCCTCGGCGCCAAGGTCGTGGTGAACGACCTGGGCGGCGCGGTCGACGGTTCGGGGGCGGATATCTCGGCGGCGCAGTCGGTGGTCGACGAGATCACGGCGGCCGGCGGGCAGGCCGTGGCCAACACGGACAGCGTGAGCTCCTTCGACGGGGCCAAGGCCATGGTGGAGCAGGCCGTCTCCACGTTCGGCGACCTGCACGTCGTGGTCAACAACGCCGGCATTCTGCGCGACCGCATGCTGGTGTCGATGAGCGAGCAGGAGTTCGACGACGTGATCGCCGTGCACCTGAAGGGCACCTTCAACCTGACCCGCCACGCCGCGGGCGTCTGGCGCGACGCGGCCAAGGCGGGAACGATCACCGACCGCGCCATCGTCAACACCAGCTCCGGCGCCGGGCTGCACGGCAACGTCGGCCAGACGAACTACTCGGCGGCCAAGGCCGGCATTGCGGCCATGACGGTGGTCAATGCCATGGAGCTCAACCGCTACGGCGTGCGTGCCAACTGCATCGCCCCGGTGGCCCGCACCCGCCTCACCATGCAGACGCCCGGCATGGGCGAGTCGATGCAGCAGCACCTGTTCGACCCCGAGAACGTGTCGCCGCTGGTGGCCGTCCTGGCCTCGGAGGGCTGCCCCTTCAACGGCCAGGTCTTCAGCGTGTACGGCGGGTCGGTCGGGATCTACGCCGGCTGGTCGATCGCCGACTCGGTGGAGACGGACGACCGCTGGACCGCCGAGACCCTGGCGACGGCCATGGACAAGCTGCCCCGCACGGTCGAGGTCAACAGCCAGATCGCCGAGCTCGGCAAGCACATGGGGCGCTGAGCCGACGCCGAGGCTGCACGTGCCTGCCTAGGCTCGACTCCATGGGAGGGGACGACGCGCCGCTGCGGGCGGCGTGCGAGGCGGCCGACGTCCATCCCCTCCTCTGCGCGGTGGCCCACCGCACCGGCGACCTGTCGCTGCTCCGGGAGGAATGGGCGCCGGACCAGGACCAGCTGCTCGTGCCGGGCTGCGGCCTCGGTCCCGAGCAGATCGCCGGCGCCCGTGCCGCAGCCGGGTCCGCCCTGGCCGACCACCTGGCCGCCGGCCGTGCCGACCACCTGCTCACGCCGGCGGAGCGGCGTCGGATCTTCGGCTTCCTGGTGGGTGACGGCGCGGCGGGGCACTGGGAGGCCTTCCTGACCGAGGAGCTCGCGCTCCCGGGCACCGATCCGCGTGCGCCGTCGTGGCACTGCGCCGACATCGCCACGACCTTCCGCTGCGCGGTCATCGGGGCCGGGGCGTCCGGGCTGGCCGCGGCCCACCGTCTGCGCCAGGCCGGGGTGTCCGTCACCGTGTTCGAGAAGAACGACGATGTGGGCGGCACCTGGCTCGAGAACGTGTACCCCGGCTGCCGGGTCGACGTCCCGAACCAGCTCTACAGCTTCTCGTTCGCCCAGACCAACGGTTGGCCCGCGGTTCTCGTCCCAACCCGACTTGCTCGCCTACCTCCGCGGGATGGCCGACGACCTCGGGTTGGCGGAGTGCATCCGCTTCGGCCACGAGGTCACCGAGGCGCGCTTCGACGACGTCAGCAGAACCTGGGCGCTCACGGTGCGCGCCGCCGACGGCACGGAGGGCGCCGCGGAGTTCGACGGCATCGTGTGCGCGGTCGGGCAGCTCAACCGGCCGTCGTTCCCGGCCATCGAGGGGCGGGACCGCTTCACCGGGCCTTCGTTCCACTCGGCCGCCTGGGACGAGACGGTGGACCTGGCGGGGCGGCGGGTCGCCGTCATCGGGAGCGGTGCCAGCGCGGCGCAGTTCGTGCCCCATCTGGTGGGCGTGGTGGGACACCTCGACGTGTACCAGCGCACCCCGCCCTGGTTGCTCCCGACGGACAACTACGCCAACCCGTTCCCGCCCGCGTTCCTCGACCTGCTGCGGCTCCTGCCGGGCTACGGCCGCTGGGACCGGCTCTGGCAGTTCTGGCTGCTGCACGAGGGGCTGCTCGGTGCGGCCCGGGTCGATCCCGAGTGGGACGCGGACACCGAGTCGGTGAGCGCGGGGAACGACCTGGTGCGGTCCATGCTGCTCGACGTCCTGCGGGCGCAGGTCCCCGACGACGCGCTGTTCGAGAAGATGGTCCCGCACTTCCCGCCCTTCGCCAAGCGGGCGCTGCGCGACGACGGGCGGTGGGCCGCGGCGCTGAGCCGGGCCGACGTCGACCTTGTGACCACGCCGATCGCCGCCATCACCGCGGGCGGCGTGCGCACCACGGACGGCGAGGAGCACCCGGCCGACGTGCTCATCTACGGGACGGGGTTCAGCGCCTCGGACTTCGTGGCGCCCCTGCGGGTCTTCGGCGCCGCCGGCGTCGAGCTCAGCGAGGAGTGGGGCGGTGACGCCCAGGCCTACCTCGGATTGACGGTGCCGGGGTTCCCGAACTTCTTCCTCCTCTACGGGCCGAACACGAACCTCGTCATCAACGGCAGCATCCTGATCATGGTGGAGTGCCAGGTGCGCTACGCGGTGGAGGCGATCGGGCGCATGCTGGGGGAAGGGCACGCGACCATGTCCTGCCGGCGCGACGTCCACGAGCGCTACGGCCGCGAAATGGAAGAGGGGAACGCGCGGATGGTCTGGGGAGTGGCGGACGTCCCGACCTGGTACCGCAACGCGCGCGGGCGTGTGACGCAGAACTGGCCCTTCGATCTCCACACCTACTGGGCCCGCACGCGCCGGCCCGACCTGGCCGACTACGAGCTCGGCTGAGGCGCCCGTGCCGAGCCGGCAGCTGACCGACATCCTCGCTCTCGTCCCGGGCGACTTCGCCGACCCCGACGCGGACTACCTGGCGGTGCGGGAGATGATGGCGCCCTTCCACGGACACCCGGTGCCGGACCATGTCGCGGTGACCGAGGTGGAGCTCGGCGGCGTGCGCTGCGCCTGGTACGAGGACGGGCGGCAGCCCCGGCGTGACCGCGTCGTGTTCCACTGCCACGGCGGCGCCCTCGTCTCGTGCCCGCTCGAGGACTATCACTTCTACGGCGCGCTGCTGGCCGAGCAGCTCGAGGCGCGCGTGGTCATGCCGGACTACCGGCTGGCGCCCGAGCACCCCTTTCCCGCTGCCCACGACGACTGCGCCGCCGCCTACCGCGGTCTCCTCGGGTCCGGCGTCGACCCGGCGCACCTGGCCATGAGCGGGGACTCGTGCGGCGGTCTGCTGGCCCTCGGCGCGCTCCTCGACGCCGGCGCGGCGGGCTGCGTGCCGGCCGCCTGCTTCGTGTCCGTCTCGGGCTGGTTCGACGTGTCGGTGCCGGCGCCCGTCGAGGACGGGCCCGACCCCTTCCTCACCGCGCAGTGGGTCCGCAACCGGGGGTCGGACTACGCCGCCGACCGGGTGGCGCTCGACGACCCCCGGCTGTCGCCGGCCCGTGCGGACGCCGCCGCGTTGGCCGGTCTGCCTCCGCTCTACCTCCCCGCGGGCCAGTACGACACGCTGCGCGCCGGCACCGAGATGCTGGCCCGGGCGGCCATGCATGCCGGCGTCGACGTGACGGCGGAGTCGTGGCCCGGCATGGTGCACGGCTGGCAGGGCTTGGTCTCGGCCGGTGTGCCCGAGGCGGCGGCCGCCTTCGCCCGCGCCCGGGACTACCTCGACGGGCTCGGGGTGTGACCCACCGCGCCCACGACGATCAGCTCACGATGTCGATGGGCGTGCCGGCGGGGATGATCGACAGCTGGGCCAGGTCGGCGTCGTGCAGCCTGATGCACCCGTGCGAGATGGCGGCGCCCGTCGTCCCGATCAGCGAGTCGTCGTAGGAGGTGATCGGCCCGTGGATCCCGATGACGGCGTCGCCGGAGTTCTCCCAGTCGGTGATCGTGTCGGAGTGGTCGGAGGTGACGAGCACGAAGGGGCCGTAGCCCGGTCCCGGTGACGGGTACTGCATCGGCACGAAGTACTGGCCGGGCGGGGTGGGATCGTCCGGCGCGCCGATGCCGGCCGGGAAGTCGAAGATCTGCGAGCCGTTGTCGTAGACCTGCAGGTGCATCGTCGTGAGGTTGATCACAATGGCGTAGGGGGTGCTCGACAGCGTGACATCGCTCTGACGCACCCAGATCGTCGAGCCGTTCGGGCGCTGTGCCAGGCGTACGTAGAGCCAGCCCGGCTCGGACGTGAGCACGGGCAACGTGGACGGGTAGCCGTACCAGGTTCCCGGCACCGTCATGGCGGGCGCCGGGGCGCCGGGTGACGCGTAGCCGGGAATGGAGCCGTTCAGGGTGGCCACCAGGGTGTTCGCCGGGGGGCCCGCCGGCACGGCCGCCGTGGTGGTCGTGCTGGTCGTGGGGGTGGGGGCGGCGTCGGCGTGCGGGGTACCCGCCGGTGCCACCGGGGATCCCGAGAAGGGACCGACGGCGACGACCACGAGCGCCACGATGCCCAGCGCTGCGACCCCCGCCCCCGCCAGGACTCCGATCCGCCGCCGACTCTGGACCATCCCACCTCCGATGGGGGACCAGCGTACCGGCCGTTGCAGCGCTGGGATCCCCGCCCCGGGCGTCGCACCGGGTCTCCCGCGCCGAGGTGGGAGGATGCCGGGCATGGCCGACCGTCAGATGATCGCGTCGGGCTCGCCCTTCGAGCCCACCATCGGCTTCAGCCGGGCCGTGCGGGTGGGGGACCGGATCGTCGTGTCGGGCACCGGGCCAGTGGTGGAAGGCGGGCGCTGCCCCGTGGAGGCCGACGCGCAGGCGCGTCGTTGCTTCGCCATCATCGAGACCGCGCTCGGCCGGGCGGGCGCCTCGCTCGACGACGTGGTGCGCACGCGCCTCTACGTGACCGCGGCCGAGCACGCCGACGCCGTGGGCGCGGTCCACGGTGAGCTCCTCGGCCACGTGCGACCGGCGGCCACCATGGTGATCGTGGCGGGATTGCTCGACCCCGCCTGGAAGGTGGAGATCGAGGCCGAAGCGGTCCTGCCGCCAGCAGCCCCGGAGTACAGCTAGGAGGCGAGCCCCTCGAGGGTGGCGGCCACGATGTTGGCACCGCGCAGGTCGCCGACGAGCCCCGACTCCATGCGGTTCATGACGTAGCAGATGGTGAGCGCGGCGTCCTGGTCCATGATGATGAGCGAGCCGCCGTAGCCGCCCCAGTAGCAGGCGCGCGGCCCGAGGGGCATCTCGGGCGGGTTGCTGAGCCCGTAGCCCATGCCCATGCGTTCGGGCACGCCGAGCACCTTGTCGATCCCCTCGGCCTGCACCTCGAAGATCGGGTCGGTGCCTTCGGCGGAGAGCAGCCGCACGCCGCGGGCCTCGCCCCGCCCGGCGATGATCGACTGGATGGCGGCGACCGAGCGGGCATTGCCATGGCCGTTGGCGGCGGGGATCTCGGCGCGCCGCCACCATTCCTGGTGCGCGTTCCGGGCGTCGATCGGCGGGTTCAGGAACGTCTTCAGCATGAGCTCGGACACCTGCCCCTCCATGGCGGCGGCGTCGATGGGCGGCGGCGGGATCACGTCGGAGACGCGCCGGTCCTCGCTGGCGGGGAGGCCGATGGAGAAGTCCGCTTCGAGCGGCTTGGCCACCTCGCGGGCGAACCAGGCGCCGATGCTCTCGCCGGTGATGCGGCGCACGATCTCGCCGATGAGGTACCCCTGCGTCAGCGCGTGGTATCCCGAGGCGGTGCCCGGCTCCCACCACGGCGCTTGCGCGGCCAGGCGGGTCACGCAGAGGTCCCAGTCAGCCAGCTCCTCCGCGGCCAGCGGCTCCTCCCAGCCACTGAGGCCGGCGGTATGCCCCATGACGTGGCGGACCTCGACGCGCTCCTTGCCGTTGGCCGCGAACTCGGGCCAGTAGGACGCGACCGGCGCGTGGAAGTCGAGCTCGCCGCGGTCGTGCAGCATGAGCGCGACGAGGAACGTCATCGTCTTGGTCGTCGACCAGACGTTGGTGATGGTGTCGCGCTCCCAGGGGCGGGACTTCTCCGGATCGGCCCAGCCGCCCCAGATGTCGACCACTGGCTCGCCGCGCAGGAAGACGGCGACGGAGGCGCCGACGTCGGCGCCGGTGTCGATCTGGTCGGCCAGCATCCGTCGGACCGGTTCGAAACGCGTCTCACAGGTTCCGTGCACCTCTGCCATGGGGACCCCCTTCTCGTGTGGCGTTGCCCTCGAGGCAACCTGTTGACGTGGTGGCCGGCGCGCCAGCGGGAGGACCGGCGGGTGCACCGGCGGCCCGCCTCGGTAACGTCGGTCCATGCCGCGCCCGGACGCCGTCGTCGTCGGCTCGGGGCCCAACGGCCTGGCGGCGGCGCTGACGCTGGCCCGGACCGGCCTGGGCGTGGATGTCTACGAGGGAGAGCCGACCATCGGTGGCGGGACCCGCACCCAGGCGCTCACGCTGGAAGGGTTCCGGCACGACGTGTGCTCCGCCGTGCACCCCGCGTTGGTGGCCTCACCGTTCTTCCGCTCGCTGGACCTCGCCGGCCTCGGGATCGTGCTGCGCCAGCCAGAGGTGGCCTTCGCGCATCCGCTCGGAGCGGGGCGGGCTACCGCGGTCTACCGGGACGTCGAGGAGACGGCGGCACACCTGGGGGGCGACGCGGACGCCTACCGCGCCTTGGTGGGTCCGCTGGTGGACTGGCTCGACCGGATTGTGCCGTATGTCCTCGGGCCGATGCGCACCATCCCGCGTGACCCGCTCGCGCTGGCCCGCTTCGCGGGTGGGTGCACCGTCGCTCCAGCGTACGGCCCGACGGTTCAGCACCGATGCGGCGCGCGCACTGCTCGCCGGCGCGGCCGCGCACTCCATGGAGCCGCTGAACGCCCCCCTCACCTCTGCCTTTGGTCTGCTCCTCACGGCGCTCGGTCACGGCGCCGGGTGGCCGGTGGTCGAGGGCGGGAGCGCGGCCATCACGCGGGGCCTCGCGGCCGAACTGCGCCGGCTGGGGGGAGTCGTGCGCACGGAGCACCGCGTCGTCGTCGCTCGACGAGCTGCCGCCGGCGCGGGCGGTGCTGCTCGACACGTCGCCCCGGGCGTTCGTGGCACTGGCGGGAAACCGGCTCACCCGGCGGGCCGGCCGGCCGTGGGCGCGCTTCGCACCGGGTGCCGGCACCTGCAAGGTCGACTGGGCGCTCGACGGCCCGGTGCCCTGGTCGGCAGAGGTGTGCCGCCGCACCGTCACCGTGCACGTCGGAGGCACCTTCGACGAGGTGGCGCGTGCCGAGGCCGCGGTGGCGGCCGGGCGGCACGCCGAGCACCCGTTCGTCCTGGTGGCCCAACCCGGCGTCGTCGACCCGACCCGGGCGCCGGAGGGAATGCAGACGCTGTGGGGCTACTGCCACGTCCCGAACGGCTCGACCGTCGACATGTGCGAGCGGATCGAGGCACAGATCGAGCGGTTCGCCCCGGGGTTTCGAGACCGCGTCCTGGCCCGGTCGGTCCGCACGGCGGCGGAGGCGGAGGCGCACAACCCCAACCTCCTCGGAGGCGACGTCAACGGCGGGGCGGCCACGCTGCGTCAGACGGTCTTCCGGCCGGTGCCGCGCTGGAACCCGTACCGGACGCCGGTCGACGGTGTGTATCTCTGCTCAGCCTCGACGCCGCCCGGCGGCGGCGTGCACGGCATGTGCGGCGTGGCCGCGGCAGAGGTCGCGCTCCGGGAGCGCTTCGCGTCGACGCGGGGCCGGAATCCTTAGGACGTTCCGGCGGCCGTGCGGCCGAGCCGCTCAGGCGATGATGGTGGCCGGGGAGTCGGCGGTCAGGCGGGCCAGGAGATACCAGGCCTCTATCTCGTCCGCCACGCAGCACTGGAATTCGCCCTGGGCGACGACGTAGCGCAGCCAGCAGGGGTGCACACGGAGCGTGTGGATCCGGGGTCCCGAGACCACCTCGATGTTGTCCACCTCGCTGGTGAGCTCGTAGCGCCAGCTGGTCGTGCCATGGGACCGGTTGGTCCGTGCGATCAGGCGCCGAACCATGCCTTCGGCTGTCGAGAGGCTGTTCGTCATGCTGTTCCCCCGTGCGCTGCCCGGTCCCTCGAGGGGACCGGGACTTCCACCCTGGAGCCCGGCCACGGTCCGCTTCGACCACGGCTGCACAACAGGATGGCCTGTTCCAGTAGGAGGAACGGCGCCGGATGGTTGCAATCACGGTGCGATCTTCAGAGGGTGGCGGGCCTTGCCGCCACGGGCACCCGCCACTCCACGACGGTGCCCTCGGGCACGGGGTCTGGCTCGGGTCCACGGCCGGGCAGGGGGCCCACCCGAAAGGCGTGGAGGTCGAAGATGGCGGCAGGCTCCCGGCTGCCACAATGGCGGTGGTGGTCGGACTCCGTTCGAGGCGGACGCGCCTGGTGGCCGCCCTGGTGCTCGTCGTGCTGCTGGCGTTCGTCGCGCTGACCCTGCGCCTCTTCGTCTTCCCGGACCTGAACCACCCGGAGCGGTCGGACGCCATCGTCGTCCTCGGGGGCAACGGCGCCGGCCCTTTCGACGAGGGCGTGACGCTGGCCGCGCGAGCACGACGCGCCGACCCTGGTGCTCTCGTTGCTCCCGATCTACTCGTGTGGGCGTTCGCTCCCCGCTCTCCCGACCGAGCACCTCATCTGCTTCCGGGCCGATCCGCTGACCACCCAGGGCGAGGGCCGCGCCATCGCCCATCTGGCGGCAATCCACCACTGGCACCGCGTCATCGTGGTCATGCCGACGACACAGGCCACTCGGGCCCGGCTCCGCATCGGCCGCTGCTACCCGGGACAGGTGCTCGAGGTCGGCGTCACGCCCCCGGGCTTCTGGGCCTGGGTGCGCGGCATCGGCTACGAGTGGCCTGCGCTCCTCAAGGCTCTCGTCCTCCAACCCACCTGCTGAGCGAAGCCACACGATGGCAACCGTCCTGCCACGCCTGCGTGTCGGGACGGGTTGTACCGTGCGATGCAGGGGATACCCGGTGGGGACCGGTGCGAGGGGGGGCAGTGCAAGCCAGCACCCAGGTCGTCGAGACCGTCGATGTGCCGTCGGTGGCCGCCTCCATGCCGGTGGGCGCGCCGCCCGGGCCGCCCGTTCCGCCCGTCCCGGGAAGACGCCGCCGCGTGGCGCGGTCGGCGATCGAGGCGGCGGGGATCCTCATCGGCATTGCGCTGGTGGCCTCGGTGGCGCGGGCGCACAGTCTCTCCAACGACGAATTCTGGTCGCTGGCCGCCGGGCAGTGGATGGTGGCCCACCACGCTTTCATGGGACTGGACCCCTTCAGCTACACGGAGGCCCAGCGCCGCTGGGTGACCGACGAGTGGGGATCGGAGCTCGCGCTGGCGGGGCTGTTCCGCGCCTTCGGCAACGAGGCCTACAGCCTGTACGCCGTCGTCCTCGGCGGCCTGTGCCTGGTGACCAGCGCGGTCTACGCCCGTGCGCTCGGGGCACGGGGTGGGCGGGTCGTGGCCATCGTCCTCGTCCTCGCCGTGGGCATCGCCGGGATTGTGGCGGGGGACCGGGGCCTCGACTTCTCCCTGGTGTGGCTGCCGCTCGAGTTGCTGCTGCTGACCAAGGCGCGTCGGGATCCCCGTTGGTTGATCCTCGTGCCCGTCCTCTGCCTGTTCTGGGTCAACACGCATGGGTCCATCCTGTTGGGACTCGTGGTGCTCACGGTCGAGCTGGGTTGGTCGCTCATTCCCGCGGGCGTGGTCCGCCGGATCGGAGGCGTGCAGCAGTCGTCGTCGACCGGGCCGCTGGGCCTGGCCCTGCTCGGCAGTGTCCTCGCGTCCTGCATCACGCCGTACGGGCCGGGTCTCCTGGTCTACGACGTCGACGTCGCACGCAACGGCCAGATCGCGCAGTACATCAGCGAGTGGAACTCACCCAACTTCCATTCGGTCATGACACTGCTCGTCTATTGCGTGCCGTTGGCCGTCCTGGTGGCGTGCCTCTGGAGCCGGCGCATCCCCCTCCTCGAGGGCACCCTGGGTGTGCTGCTCTTCGTGGAGGCGCTGCAGACGCAGCGTCTTGCCGTGTACTTGCTGATCGTCGCGGCCGGCCTGGCCGCCACCCTCCCGGCCCGCGCACCGTGGGGCACGACGGCCCGGCGGTGGGCGGGCGGTGGACTGGTCGCGCTGACCATCGTCGTCCTCGCCATCCCGGCGGTCCCGGCCGGGTCGGTGGCCTCGAATCAGCCCGTGCAGGCCTTCGACTACCTGCAGTCGCATCCGGGCCGGATCTTCACGGAATACACGTGGGGCGACTATTCGGTGGCACGGCACCGGGCCACCTTCGTCGACGGGCGGACGGATCTCTTCGAGGGGCGCGTGCTGACCGAGTTCATGGCGGTGACGAACCTCACCACGAACCCCGACCCGGTGCTGTCCGCTTCCCACGTCTCCTACGTGGTCTGGGCTCCCGGCACCCCGTTGGCGCTCTACCTCGGGCGCGACCCGCGCTGGCACGTGGTGGACCGCTCCGCGGTGGCGCTGGTCTTCGCGCGGCGTTGACGACGGCGCAGGCGCGCTCGCAGCGCGCTCCCGGCGCGCTCAGGCCAGCGTGGCCTGCAGGCCGCGTAGATCGCCGTCCTCGTCACACCAGGTGTCGACCGCGTTGTAGCCCGCGGCGGCGAGGAGGGGGCCGAGCAACTCCGCCTGATCCCCACCGAGCTCCAACAGCAGGAGACCACCGCGGCGGAGGAAGCCCGGTGCAGCCTGGACGACCCGCGCCAGCACCTCCGTGCCGTCGGGGCCGCCGTCGTAGTGCGCGGCGTCCTCGAACCCGAGGGTGTCGCGGGGCAGGAGGTGCAGCGCGGGGGAGGGGACATAGGGCACGACGGCGACGACCACGTCGGTCGCGCCGCGAAACGATCCGGGCACGGTCTCGAAGAGATCACCCAGGGAGGCCTCCACCCCGTTGGCCCGCGCACAGGCGACGGCGCGAGCATCGGTGTCCGTCGCCACGATGTGCGCCCGCGGCCGGGCCGCCCGCATGGTCGCCGCCACCGCCCCCGTCCCGGTGCACAGGTCCACGGCCCTGCCCTCGTCCGGCAGGCGGTCCGCCGCCCGCCGGGCCAGCTCGGTGCTCTGCCAGCGGGGGACGTAGACGCCCGGATGGACGTGCACGGCCAGTCGGCCGAAGTCGATCCGGCCCGTGATCCAGGCCAGGGGCTCGCCGGCCAGGCGCCGGGCCGCCAGCGCGGCCAACGCGGCGTGGTCGCCGCCGGCCCGGTCGGCCAGCTCGGCTGCTTCCTCGTCGGCTGCGACACAGCCGGCCCGGGCCAGCCGGGCGGCCAGCGCGGCCACGTGGTCGTCGGGTTCGGGCCTCAGTCGAGCATGGCCCCGGCGACCGGTGCCTCGCCGGCGGACCCGACCTCTCCGGCCTTCTCGTCGCCCCCGGATGCCGGTGCACGGTTGGGCAGGAACAAGGTGGGGATGAATGCGATGAGGATGGCGCCGATGGCCCACCAGAAGGTGTGGGCGAAGGCGGCCGCCACGGGGTCGGCCACCTGGGGCGGCAGGGTGCCGGTCGAGGAGATCACCCCGGCGCTGCCGCCGGCCTTGGCCGCCGCCGGCCCCAGCTGGGTCACGATCTGGCGCTCCAGCACGACGGCGAACAAGGCAGTGGCGACGGAGCCGCCGACCTGGCGCACGATGTTCATCGTCGTGCTCGCCTTGGGGATCTCGGCGTGGCTGAGGTTGAAGTAGGCCGCGGCGGTCACGGGCATCATCGTCAACCCGAGGCCGATGCCGCGCACGAACAACGTCACCGCGAGGAGCACCTCGCTCGTCGACGAGGTGACGAAGGCGAAGGGGATGGTGGCCGCCGCCATCAACAGGATGCCGAACGGGACGATGCGCCGCGGTCCCACCCGGTCCGTCATGCTCCCCGCCCACCGCATGATGCAGGCGGCGCCGATGCCCTGCGGCGCCATCAGCAGCCCGGCCACCCACGCTTCTTGTCCACGGGCGATCTGGTAGTAGAGCGGCAGCAGGAACATGGAGCCGAACAGCGTGAAGCCCAGCATGAAGATGCAGATGTTGGCGATGGTGAAGCTGCGGTCCTTGAAGAGGTGCAGCTCCAGCAACGGGTTCTTGATGTGCAGCGCATGGATGATGAAGCCGCCCATCAGCACGACGCCCAGCACGAAGCTGATCACCACGGACGGACTGGTGAAGCTGCCCGTCGTGCCGACCTCGGCCAGCGAGTAGACGAGAGCGGCCAGCCCGGGGGAGAGAAGGCAGAACCCGAGGGTGTCGAAGGAGGAGACGAAGCGCTCGTCGGTGTCCCACTTGGGCAGCCATCGGCTCGAGAGCAGCAGCGTGACGATGCCGATCGGCAGGTTGATGTAGAAGATCCAGCGCCAGCTGACGTTCGACACGATGAGCCCGCCGATGACCGGCCCCATGATCGGCCCGAGCACCAAGGGGACGCCGATGATGCTCATGACGCGGCCCATGCGCTGCGGGCCGGCCGCCCGGGCCAGGATCGACTGCCCGACCGGGAGCAGCATGCCGCCGCCGATGCCCTGGAGCACCCGGAAGGCGATGAGCGAGTTGGCCGACCAGGCCACGCCGCACAGGCACGAGCCGACGATGAACAGGGTGAGCGAGGTCATCCAGACCAACTTGGCCCCGAAGCGGTCAACCGCCCAGCCGGTGACGGGGATGACGATGGACAGCGCCAGCAGGTACCCGGTGGCGACCCATTGGATGGTCGTGACCGAGACATGGAAGTCCCGTCCGAGCGTGGCCAGCGCCACCGCCACAATGGTCGTGTCGAGGATCGACATGATCGATCCCAGGACGACCACGCTCGACGTGCGGCGCAGCTCGGGGGACAGGGTGTACGAGGTGGAGGCCATGGCGATTACTTCATAATACTCAAATGTATGGAGTTGTCAAAGACTTTCCCCGGTGGGACAATCGGTCCATGGGAACGGCCGAGGACGCATTCGAGCGCCTGCGCCGGGTCGCCTTCGACGGCGAGCACGTGGAGCGCATGGCCGCGCTCGGGGCCCGTCTGCAGCTGTCGCCCGGCGTGATCAAGACCCTGATGCGCCTGGGCAAGAAGGACGGCGTGTCCATGGGCGAGATGGCCCGTGGCATCGGCGTGGACCCCTCCTACATCACCGCGCTCGTCGACGACCTCGATACCCGGGGCCTCGCTCGCCGGGAGCCCGCGCCCTACGACCGCCGGGTGAAGATCATCGTCCTGACCGACGCCGGTCGCGCCGTGGCGGCGGACATCGACCAGGTCTTGTCGGTTCCGCCGGCGGCGTTCGAGAGCCTGTCGCAGGCCGAGCTCCGTCAGCTGCGCGACCTCCTCGACAAAGTGGTGGAGGCGCAGGAAGCCGACCGCACCGTGCGGCCTGACGACATCGCGGCGGCCTCCTGACCCATCCGCCGGGCCCGGCATCGCACAACGCCGGCTGCAGCACCGGCTCCCGGGTCGGCCGGTCCCGGCCCGGTAGCGTCAGGGCCGATGTCGGGAGCGCCCATCGTGGTCGAGCACCTGTCCAAGTCCTATGGGGCCACGGTGGCGGTGCGCGACGTGAGCTTCGAGGTGCAGAAGGGCGAGGTGTTCGCCTTGCTCGGACCGAACGGCGCCGGGAAGACCACCACCGTCGAGATCCTCGAGGGATTCCGCGACCGGAGCAGCGGCACGGTGCGCACACTCGGGGTCGATCCGGCCGACCACAGCACGCAGCGCTGGCTGCGCACGCGCATCGGCGTCGTGTTGCAGGAGCTCGCCATTGAGCCGTACTACTCGGTGCGCCAGGTGCTCTCGCGCAACGCGGGGTACTACCCGAGCCCGCGCCCCATCGACGAGGTCATCGATCTCATCGGCTTGCGCGAGAAGGCCGACGAGCGGATCAAGAAGCTCTCGGGCGGCCAGCAGCGACGCCTCGACGTGGGCCTCGGCATCATCGGCAATCCCGAGCTCCTCTTCCTCGACGAGCCGACCACCGGCCTCGACCCGGCTGGCCGCCGTGACACCTGGGACCTGATCAAGCGCTTGTCCTCGGCGGGGACCACTGTCCTCCTGACGACCCATTACATGGACGAGGTGGAGGCGTTGGCCCAGCGGGTGGCCGTGCTGTTCGGGCAGGAGATCGTGGCCAGTGGCACCCCGTCGTCCATCGGCGGACGGGACATGGGCGCGGTGACCATCCGCTTCCGCCTGCCCGAAGGGGTGGCGCTGGGTGAGCTGCCGTTCCCGGCCGAGCCGGCCGCGGGAGACGACCACGTGCTCATCCACACCGAGGACGAGCTGCGCGTGCTGCACGAACTGACCGGCTGGGCGTTGGACGGCGGTCACCCGCTGGCGGGGCTGTCCGTGCTGCGTGAGTCCCTCGAAGACGTCTACCTGGGCCTGACGAGGTCGGACGCATGAGTGCGGCCCCTGCCGATGGCGCCGGCACACCGACGCTGGAGGTACCGGAGAAGGGGTCGTTCCGCGGCCTGAGCGACTTCCCGCTGGTGGCGCGCCAGGTGGGCTTCGAGCAGCTGTCGTTCTGGCTCAACCCCATCGGCGCGTTGATGACGATCGCCTTCTCGGTCGTGTTCCTCATCCTCCTGGGCGCCACGGCGGGGACCACGACCGTGAGCTCGTACGGTCACATCAAGCTCATCGACTACTACGTGGCGGGCTTCTGCGGCTACGGCGTCATGGCCGCCTGCTTCACCATCCTGGCCATCACATTGGTGAACCGGCGCGAGATGGGCCTTCTGAAGCGGCTCCGCCTGAGCCCGCTCCCCACCTGGATGGCGATGGCCGCCGTGCTGATCAACGCCATGATCATCGCCGCCCTCGGTGTGATCCTCTTGTTGGTGGTCGGCCGCGTCGGCTACAGCGTGCATGGGCCGGTGCACTGGCTGCCCTTCATCGTCACACTGGTCGTCGCCATGCTCTGCTACAGCGCGTTGGGCGTGGGGATGAGCACGTTGGTGCCCAACGCGGACGCAGCGGGGCCCATGGTGAGCCTCACCTTCTTCATCCTCGTGGCGCTGTCGGGGCTGTGGTTCCCGATCGCTCCCGGCTCGGGCCTGGCCTCGTTCGCCAACTTCTTCCCCATCCGCCATCTCATCGACGCGCTGGTAGCCTCCTTCACGGGTGAACCGGGCACGCCCGTGTGGCCCTGGCACGACCTGGGCGTGATGGCCATCTGGGGCGTGGGCGGCGCCATCGTGGGCCTGCGCCGTTGGAGCTGGTCACCGAAGCGGGGCTGATCTCAGCAGGTCAGCCCGCCGTCCACCACGACCACCTGTCCGGTGAGGAACCGGTTGGCGGGGTCGGTCAGGAAGAGCACAGCCCGCGCCACGTCCTCGGGCTCCCCGAGCCGGCCCAGGGGAGTGCGCCGGGCGATCTGGCCCAGCTGGTCCTCGTCGAGGCCGTGGCTCATCTCGGTGCGCAGGTACCCCGGCGCCACGCTGTTGACGGTGATGCCGCGTGATCCGAGCTCACGGGCCAGCGCCCGGGTGAGGCCGTCGAGGGCGGCTTTCGTCGCCCCGTAGACCGAGAGCCCGCGATACCCCGACAGCCCCACCACCGAGGAGATGTTGACGATCGCACCGGACCGCCGGGACAACATCACGCGGCTGGCCGCCCGTGTGACGTACACGGTGCCCTTCAGGTTCAGGTCGATCACCTGGTCCAGTGCCTCGTCACCGAACAGCCCGATGACACCCTCGCGGGCGACGCCGGCGTTGTTGACCAACACGTCGATCCGGCCCCAGCGTTCTGCCGCTTCCTTGACGAAGCGCTCGGCGTCGGCCGGGTTGGCGACGTCGGCCGCTACGAAATGGAAGCGTTCCTTGTACTCAGGGTCGTCCTCCCAGGCCCGGACGGTGTCCGTGCTCGTGCGGGCGCAGGTCTCGACGCAGTAGCCGGCCTCCAGGAAGGCCTGGACCAGGCCGGCCCCCAGCCCCCGGCTGCCGCCCGTCACCAGCGCGAGGCGCGGAGTGGCTTCACTCATGCTCGGTCCCCCTCACTGTCTTGCCGCCCCGGGTCTCGACGGCATCGACCACTGTGACGCTGCGCGGCTGCCAGGCCCGCGGCAGGTCGGCCACGGCTTCCTTGACGTCGCGTCGGATCGTGTCGGCGTCCATGCGGTCGACGCCTCCGCTCGGCACGATCTCCACGGCCACGATGGCGCCGGTCAGCTTGCTCGGGCGGCCGAAGACGCGGGCGGCCTCGACGGATTCCAGGGCGAGGATCCGCTCTTCGACCGG
Organism: uncultured Acidimicrobiaceae bacterium; assembly: GCA_963843365.1. Lineage (GTDB taxonomy): Bacteria > Actinomycetota > Acidimicrobiia > Acidimicrobiales > RAAP-2 > Bog-473. Next base: position 726,577 of record CAWJKG010000003.1, read on the forward strand.
CAAGGGGTGGACCTTGACGCCTCCCACGTTGATGATCTCGGACTGCCGGCCCCGGAAGAGCACACGCGTGCCGACGATTTCGATCAGGTCGCCCGTCGGCCGCCAGGCGGTCGCGCTGGGTGGGTCGGCGTCCGTGTCTTCGGCATAACCGAGCATGCCGGCCTCGGCCCGGACCCACAGCTCGCCGTTCTCCGCTCGCACGTTGGACGTCGGGTTCGATGCGCTCCACAGCGAGGCGATCGAGATACCCGGCAGACCGTCGTTCACCGAGGTGATCGAGCCGAATTCCGTCGATGCGTAGACCTGTGACACACGGGCCAGAGGGAAGGTGGCTCGAATCTCGTCCAGGAGGTCTGCCGGACTGGCCTCACCGCCCAAGGTGATCTGTTCCAAGCGGGGGAGTTGTACGCCGACGGCTGCGCGCTTCGGCGAGGAGGAAGCGCCAGTACGTCGGCGTTGCACTGACGCAGGTGACCCCCTCGGACAGCATGGCCTCGAGCCCGTCCTTCGGCTGGCGCGGAAAAGGTGCCACGAGGGTCGCCCGGCTGGCCAGCACGTGCAACAGGACCTGAACGCCGGCGAACTGCTGCGGGCCGTAGGCGAGCAGCCAACGTTGGTCCGGCTTGGGCGCGACCTTCGCCACGGTCTGGCTGAGCACCCGCCAGTCGTGCCGTGCCGCCTTGGGGGCACCCGTGGTGCCGGTGGTGCGGATGACGAGGGGTTGCGGGTGCGGTTGCGGGCGGTCGGCGGACGGTTCGAAGTCCGTGCCGGGCACCGCCGTCTCGGTCAGGAGCTCCTCGGGCCTGACTATCTCCAGAGACCCGTCTGCCACGTCGTCGCGACGCGTCACCAGGACGTCGTGCGTGAGCGCGGCCGTCTCGGCGCGCAGGACGGCGGCATCGGTGTCGGGCTGGTACTGGCAGGGCTCGGCGCCGGCCAGGGCGGCACCGGCCAGCAGGCGCAGGACCCACGCGGCGTCCGGTTCCGCGACGGCGAAGCGCGTCAGTCCGCGGCGCTGCAGGCCGGCCGCCACCCGCCGGGCATCGTCGAGCAGCTCGCCGTACGACCACGACCCCTCCGGGGTGATGACGGCCGTCCGCTCCGCGGCGTCGCCCGCGGCGACTTCGAGCAGAGTGATCATTCGGTGCGGACGGCTGCGTAGAAGGCCACGATGTCGCCGACCGTCTCGGGCAGATCACCCCCGGCGGAGAACGGGTCGGATCCGAATTCGTCCTCCAGCATGGCGGAGAGCTCCGCCGCTTCCAGCGAGTCGAGACCGAGGCCGTCGCCCCACAGGCCGGTGTCGTCCGTCCAGCCCTGCGCACCCTTGTCCGTGCGGCCGAGGAACTCGGCCACGACGGCGTGCACCTGGTCTTGTCCTGCATTCATTGGTTGATCCTTTCGGGTCGAGGTCGTGAGGCTGAGCTGGGCTGTACGGCGAGGGCTGGGCGGTGCGGCTGGGCTCGGCGGCGCGGAGGGGGTTATGTCGCCTTCACCGCGCCGAGGATTCCGTAGCCGAGGGTCTCGTCCTTCCAGAAGGCCTCGAGCACGTGGGTCGACTCGACGAAGTCGGTCACGCCTTCGACGCCGATCAGGTCGTGCAGCCTGTCCTCGTGGGTGTCGACCTTGGCCCGCCAGGCGCCGAAGGTCGGTTCGGTGGGCCAGCTGATGTCCGTGGCGTCGACGATGGTCAAGCCCAAGGCGTCCAGGGTCGAGGCGTACTCTTCGAGCGGCTGCATGTGGGCATCGCCGAAGGCCCGGCGGAGCAATGCGAAGTCCTGCCGGCGCTGCCGCACCTCGGGGAACGGGATGTCCCGCTTGCGAATGATGTCGCACAGGGCGATCCGGCCTCCCGGCGCCAGGACACGCACGCATTCGCGGAGCAGGGCCGCCTTGTCGCGCATCAGGTGGGACGATTCGAGGACCCACACGGCGTCGAAGGAGTTGTCCTCGAGGCCGTTGGCGGTGCCGTCGCGCTGCTCGAAGTGTGCCGTGACGACACCCCGGTCCGCCGCCAGCGCCGTGGCGGCGGCGACGCCGCTGGCGCTCGTCGTGATGCCCAGGACGGACGCGCCCAGGTTCGACGCGAGGTCACAGGCCTGGCGGCCGGTGCCGCATCCGACGTCGAGCACCCGGTCGCCGGCGCCGATGGCCGCCCGCTCCCGCATGGAGCCGGTCAGTGCCTCCGTGGCCCGTTCCAACGGCGTGTCGGCTGACGCGAAGCACCCGTAGTGGAACTCCTCGCCCATGATCAGCTCCCAGGCGCGGTGCACCCGGTCATAGTGCGCCGCCGGGGCATATCTCTTCGTGTCCTCAGCGTTCATTCCCCGTTCCTCCATCCCGACCGGTGGCGCGGCGTGGTCCCGCGAGGGCACGTCGAGGCCGTCACGGGCCTGGGTAGAGTTCCTGTCCTCACCCTCGACAAACGGATGAAAGGGGGGATGCTTGCGGCTTCTGTTGGCAATTTGCATGGTTCTGTTGCCGTCGCGCCTCAAGCTCCACCTGGGACGATGGCTGCTGGGGTGGGATGTCGACCCCACCGCCTACATCGGCCGGAGCGTCGTCCTCGTCCGGCACCTCTCCATGGGTCCGGGCGCCAGCATCGGCCCCCTCAACGTCATCAAGGACTTGGAGGAGCTCCGCCTGGCCCAAGGGGCGAACATCGGCTCGCGCAACTGGATCGCCGGGTTCCCCCGGGCGGCCGCCACCGAGGACGATCCGTTTCCGTACTCGCCGAACCGGCGGCCCAGCCTGACCATGGGGCGCTACGCCATGATCACCGTGGCGCACGAGATCGACTGCTCCGACCGCGTCGAAATCGGGGACTACAGCGCAATCGCCGGCTTCCGGTGCACCGTGTTGACGCACAGCCTCAACCTGATGCGTGACCGCTTCGCCACGGCGGCGGTCGTGATCGGCCACCACGCCGCCATCATGTCGGGTTCGACGCTCCTGAATGGGGCGCGGATCCCCTCGCGCTGCGTCATCTCGGCCCATTCGGTGGTCAACACCCCGCTGAACGAGGAGCTGACCTTCTACAGCGGGAACCCCGCCGAGGCCGTCCGGAGCCTGCCCGAGAGCCTGGGTTACTTCCGCCGAGGGGAAGGCCCCGAGGCCGATCAGGGCATTGTGGAGGTTCCGGCGTAGGACGCCCGTTGCCCTGCCGTTCCTCCCAGGTGACGATCGAGCAGACCGCAGAAGACACGTCCCTCTACCTCGACCTGCTCAAACGCAGCCTGACGGGGGCACTCACGGAGGACAACGACAGCATCCTGGGCGGCGTGCGCACGGCGGGGTCAAGGTCGTGGAAGCGCCGACTCGCCAATTTCGCCGGCCGGGCGGCAGCACGGGTCAACGTCGAGATCGTCTACAAGAAACCCTACGACCCGACCTCGCGCGAGGTGGGTCGGGACTGGCCGGCGCGGGCCGAATCGATGATCGGCCTGCGTCGCATGGACAACATCCAACACTGCGTGCAGGCCGTCTTGTCCGACGACGTACCGGGCGATCTCATTGAGGCAGGCGTGTGGCGCGGCGGGGCCTGCATCTTCATGAAGGCGAACCTGGTGGCCGGAGGTGACACCGATCGGACGGTCTGGGTCGCCGACTCGTTCCAGGGTCTGCCGCCGCCCAACGTCTCGTTGTACCCGGCTGACACGGGCGACGACCTGCACACCCGCAGTGGCCTCAGCGTCGGTGCCGACCAGGTGCGGCACAACTTCGCCCGCTACGGCCTGCTCGACGAGCGGGTGCGGTTCCTGGTCGGCTGGTTCAAGGACACGCTGCCGACGGCCCCCATCGAGAGGCTGTCGCTCATGCGCCTCGACGGAGACATGTACGAGTCGACCTGGCAGGCCATCGAAGCGCTGTACCCCAGGCTGTCGCCCGGCGGCTTCTGCATCATCGACGACTTCGGCAGCCACCAGTCGCAGGCGGGCGCGGCCGTCCGCGACTATCGCAAGGCCCACGGCATCGACGAGGAGATCGTCGATATCGACGGATTCGGCGCCTACTGGCGGCGCGGGAGCTGAGCGAGGTCGAGGCCGCCGTTTCCCGTGAGGCGGATCGGCCGCCTTCCGGCGGTTGCGTGATCGATCGATGGGCGATCGCCGGAGGGCAGGAGCCGTGCGCCGAGTCGCCCTGCCAACTCGGCCGTGAACGCATCGGCCAGTGGGGGCGGAAGCTTCTCCTCGTCGGTGGCCACCCCTATGCTCAGCCGGTCTCGGTAGGTGGTCAAGGCCACGAAGGCGAGCTGGTTGGCCGATGGGCTCAGTGCGCCAAAGAGCGAGCGCACCCACGCCGGGTCCTCCTCGTCTCTGACGACTCCGAGGTTGCTGACGGCGATGTTCTGCGGCGCCGCATTCAGCATGGAGGTGAACTGGTCCAGCCCGGCCTCGGTGGCGCTGAACGAATCGGCTCGGGCCAAGCGGTAGAAGAGATGACTCTCGCCGCGCGCATATTCCCGGTGTGTCTGCTCACTGATGCGGCGTGGCAGATCCGAGGCATCTCGAGCCACGGCATAGGGCGTGCACAGCAGTCCGGTGGCCAAGATCACCCGGTCCTGCGCAAAAGGAGGCACCACCTGACGGCGGAGATCAGTCGGCGTGGCGAGGACAAGGACAGGCTCGCGGCTGTCGCCTGCGAGCGCCGCGGCTGACTCCAGGGCGGAGGCCGCCACGAGCCCGTGCACGGTCGCCCTGGCGCGTCGTGCTGCCGCGACGAGCTGGTCCACCGGATCGACACGGAGCGCGTGGAGACGCGTGCGGCGGACCGGGACATGCCGGGCATGAAACGGGTAGCCGTACGCGGCCGGCAGCCCGGCTCGCTCGGCGCGCACGTCGGAGAGGACGTTGCGGACGGCGCTCGCCCCCCACCGTTCCGGTGGGACACGGTCATGCAGGCGCGGAGGGGGCGAGGTGGACGGTGCGGGCGGGCTCGCCCCGCGCCGAACTCGGCCCACCGAAGCAGCTGTTGGAGAACGGTGACCGCACCGCGGCCGTCCATCAGCGCGTGGTGCGCCGACAGGATGACGGCCGATCGCTCCGGTCCGAGCCGAAGCGAAATCAATCGGACCATGGGTCCACCGTTGTCGAGAAAGGGCTGATCGAGGAGCGCGGCCACGTCGACGATCAACGAGGCGGCATCGGCCTCGTATGCGGAGAGAGGCACAGGGCCGGAGGCTTCGACCAGGAACAGCTGCCCATCGGCAACCTCGATACGCGTCCGCAGGAGAGGGTGCCGGCTCTGCAGTGCAGCCGCGGCCGCCTCGAGTTCTCTGTGGTCCAGGACGCGATCGAGTTCGGCGATGGCGCCGATCGTCGAGCAAGCCAGCCGGTCGAGCAACCAAAAGTACCGCTCCGCCGGGTCGAGTGTCCGCCGGGCCAACGTGGTCGTCGAGGAGTCCGAGGCTCCGCTCGCCCTCATCGACCGCCCGGAGTCGTGCTCAACGCCAACTGCCGCTCCCGCCGGCGAAGCGGTCGTTCAGCTTGCCTGCCAGACGCGGAAAGCGCTTCTTGACATGGTCGTACTCCTCGGGCAGAACGATGCGCACGCACTGCGCCCCCTCTTGGAGGAGCCCGCGCCCGATGCCGAGCCAGGCCCGCCGCCGCCACCGCTCGTAGGCCGGCGCCTCTGAGGGTTCGAAAGGGGACGGGAGCGGGACCGCGCTGTGCTGACGCTCCCTTCCGTAGGCGCGACGGAGCTGGCGCGAGATCGTCCGCCCCCGGGAATCGGTCGAATAGGGATAGGGGGGCGCCGGCGGCAGCCGCTCCTCATAGGACGTCAGGACGCCGGCGTATTCCTTGCACAGCTGCAGCAGCACGCTGTCGTCCTGCACGAGGTGCGCGAAGGAGTCCAGGGCGCGCAGCGACAGCTTCTCCGGCGCGCTGGAGTCGAAGGCGTGGAAGTGGAAGAGCCGCAGCCGGTCCCCCGTCGACGCGATCCGGTACCCCTTGTCGTCGATCTCGAGGGGACGTTCCCACAGGTTGGCGATGCTGACGTTGTACCCGGCGTGACGGAGGCTGGCGGCCTGGAAGTGCGAGCTTCCGATGTCCATCCACTTCTGGTCGACGAAGAGGCCGGCGAGCGGGTCGTAGAGGCACTCGGTGCTGAGGTGGGACCACCACCAGTGCAGGGCGGGCACGGAGCGGCGGTCGACGGCACAGAAGCCGAGGTTGTTGACGCCGACCAGCAGGAGGTGACCGTCGGAATGGTCTGCAGCCGCCGGCGGAGGCCCCAGGAAGTGGGGGGTGAGGAGGATGCCGCCCTCCGATGCCTCGAGCGCGCCCGGGAGCTCCACCAGCGGAGCGGTCAGGTAGGTGTCGGGGTCGAGGTACACCGCCTGCTCGGCGTCTTCGAGAAGACGCTGCAGCAGGAGGGGCTTGACCGCGGTGGCGAACTCGACCAGGTCGTACGACATCACCAGTTCTCGCACGGTGCGGCGGGAGAGACCGAGTGAGGCCGTGCTCAGGCAGGCGACGCCGTCGCCGGTGAGATCCGGCAGCTGGTCGTCCTCCGCCGCGTCGATGAACAGGATCTGCAGAACCGCCCCGTCCTCGTGGTGGCGCAGGCTCTCGGCCAGGGCGAGCGCCTTGGGAAGGTAGTTCGTCGAGAGGATGGTGCAGTAGGCGCGGCTCATGGCCCCGGGCCGTGCAGGGCCTGCAGGCGGGGAGGGCGGGTCGGTCGTCGTCGGGCCTGCCATACCTTGAGAACGCAGGTGCGGAGCCTGGACTACGGCTGCCGGGCCGGCAACGGGGTGGGCATTGCAACCATCGCATGGGCTAGAAGGGGGCGGTGAGCCCCGACGACGCCTCCCCGACCCATTTCCGTCCAGCCACCTACGCGGCCAGCGATGGGGAGCGGCCCGCCGTCATCACCGGCAAGGGCCAGGTCGTCACGTTCGCCCAACTCGAGGAGCGCTCGAGTCGCCTGGCCCAGGCCCTCTACGCACACGGCCTGCGTCCCGGTGATCACGTGGCGGTGCTGCTGCCCAACGACGACCGCACGCACGAGGTGGCCTTCGCGCTCCAGCGTTCGGGTCTGTACTACACGATGGTCAATACGCACCTGGCCGCCGACGAGGCGGCCTACATCATCGATGACTGCGGTGCCCGCACGCTGATCACCTCGGAGGCCCTGGCACCTCTGGCGACGGACCTGCTCACCCGCACGGCCGCCGTCGAGCGACGCCTCATGATCGGCGCCACAGCGGCCGCCCCTCCCGCCCCCGGTCACCTCTCCTACGACGAGTTCGTCGCCGGCGCCCCGGCCGAACCATTGGCCGAGGAGGTCGAGGGCTCGGCCATGCTGTATTCATCCGGCACCACCGGGCACCCCAAGGGGATCCGCCGCCCGCTGACCGGTCAGCCCTTCGGATCCGACGTGGTCCTGACCGGCATGCTCGGCGGGATCATGGGCTTTACGCCAGGGGACGTGTACCTCAGCCCGGCCCCGCTGTACCACTCCGCTCCTTTGGTGTGGTCCATGACGGCGCAACGCATGGGTGGCACGGCGGTGGTCATGGAGCGCTTCGACCCCGAGCAATGCCTCGCCCTCATTGAGCGGCACCGGGTCACGCACGCGCAGTTCGTCCCGACCATGTTCATCCGCATGCTCAAGCTCGACGACGAGGTCCGGGACCGTTACGACCTCTCGTCGTTGCGTTCGGTGGTGCACGCCGCCGCGCCGTGCGCGCCCGAGGTCAAGCGGCGCATGATCGAGTGGTGGGGCCCGATCATCCACGAGTACTACTCGGGCACCGAGGGCCTCGGCATGACCTGGATCACCTCGGCCGAGGCGCTGACCCATCCGGGCTCGGTCGGCAAGGCCATCTGGGGAGAGGTGCACGTCTGCGGTGACGACGGCGAGGACCTGCCGGCGGGCGAGGACGGCGTGGTCTACTTCGGCTCACGCAGCGGTGCCGCCACCTTCGAGTACAACCACGATCCCGAGAAGACGCGCCAGACCTTCAACGACAAGGGATGGTCCACGCTGTGGGACGTCGGGCACGTCGACGAGGAGGGCTACCTGTACCTGACGGACCGCAAGCTGTTCATGATCGTCTCGGGCGGCGTCAACATCTACCCCCAGGAGATCGAGGACGTCCTGGTGCTGCACCCGGCCGTGGCCGACGTCGCCGTCTTCGGCATCCCGGACTCCGAAATGGGGGAGGAGGTCAAGGCCGTGGTCCAGCCGGCTCCCGGCATGGTGCCCGGCCCCGAGCTCGAAAAGGAGATCATCGCCTTCTGCCGGGACCACCTGTCGCACTACAAGTGCCCGCGTACGGTCGACTTCACCGACCTCGTGCCCCGGGGTGAGAACGGCAAGCTCTACAAGAAGGCCCTCCGGGAGGCCTACTGGGCCAGCTCGGCCCCCAGCACCACCTGAACCTCGGGGGGCGTGCGCACGTCGGCGTACCAGGCCAGGCCCAGGGCAACGGCGGCGCCGAAGAGCAGCACGTTGGTGATGCCGACGGCCTCGACGACCGGCCCCATGATGAGGTTGCCGACGCCCACCGTCCCGCCGAAGCCCATCATCCACAGCGCCATGACCCGGCCCCGGACGTTCTCGTGGACCCGGGCCTGCAGGGTGGTGTTCAAGGCCGTGATGAAGGCGAAGTAGAAGGCGCCCGTGATCGCCACGGCCACGTCAGCCGGCACGGGGCTGCGTTGCAGGGCGAAGGCACACAGCGACAGCGAGTAGCCCACCAGGCAGACCCGCACCAGCATCGGCTTGGAGGTCCCGGCGAAAACCGTCCCGATGGAGATGGCACCGATGAGAGCACCGGTGCCGAACGAGGCGTACAGGATGCCGTAGTCGGCCGACTTGGAGAGGTTGATGCCCAGGTTGTGCGCCGCCACCACGGGCATCTGCCCGATGAAGGCCAGCGCCAACAGCGAGAAGACGAACACGGTGACCAGGCAGCGGCCCACGACCCGGTCGTGGCGGGCCACGGTGATGCCCGCGGTCAGCTGCCGCCACCGGCTGGCCCCCGTGGGCGTCTGCTGGACGCGGGGCAGCGTCACCAGCATGAGCGCGGCGATGACGAAGAGGTAGGTGGCCGCATTGCCGGCGAAGATCCAGGCCGGGCCGACCAACGAGTAGAGCAGGCCGCCGATGACGGGGCCGATGACCCGGGAGGCGTTCATCTGCGCCGAGTTCAACGAAATGGCGCCCGGCAGGTCCTCCTTGCCCACCAACCCCGGCAGCACGGCCGAGTAGGCGGGACCGAACATGGCGCTGCCCGCGCCCACGCCGAGCACCATCACGACGAGGAGCACGTGCGAGGGGTGGGGCGAGGCGGCCACGAGCGCCACTCCGAGTGAGAACACCAATTGCTCCACCGACAGGATGATCAGGAAGCGCTTGCGGTCGATTTTGTCCGCCAGCAGCCCGCCGACCATGGGCAGCACGAGAGTGGGTCCGAGCTGGGCGAAGATGATGACGCCGACGAAGGTGGCCGAGTGGGTGAGGTCGTAGGCGTAGGCACCGAGGACCACGTTCTGCATCCAGGTGCCGATGTTCGAGGCGAAGGCGCCCAGGAAGACGATGCGGAAGGTGCGGTGGGAGAGGGCGGCGCGGGCGGTGCCTCTGCGGGCCGGGACCGGGCTGTCGCCGTCGACGACGGCATCCTCGATCTCCTCCAACGAGATGGAGCCGTCGTCGCGCCCATCGCCCTCGGACGGGCGATCGGATGAGGGCGAGGCCGGCACCGGCCCATCGTACGGGAGGGAGTCTTGTGGACCCCCGCCCGGTCAGGGCCCGGCGGCGGTGCAGATCGCCCCGCAGGGCACCGTGAAGGCGGAGGCGGGGGCCAGGGGGACGGTCAACTCGGACGCCGCGCCCGCGTTGCGTTGGACCTGGTAGATGCCCCCGACGAGCTTGGGGGCCTGGGCCAGCGTCGGGAACAGATGGGGGGTGTCGCCGGTGCTGATGGTCACCCGCAGCCGCCACCCGGTGGGCAGCTCGGCCATGGTCGGGAAGATGGCGATGTCCTGGCGGGTGACCACGCCGGGCACGATCGGCTCCTGCGAGGCCTGCGTCAGCGGATGTACCGGCAACAGCATCTGGCCGTCGGCCGTGGTCCAGCTCCGGGCCTGGTCCACCGCGCGCTGATCCCCGTCGAGGGCGCCCGACGACAGGGGCACGCTGTCTCCGGACGGCGACACCGCCTCGACCGTCGCGGCCAGCTCGGTGTCGGTGCCGGTGGAGGTCGTGTAGAGGGTGGCGTCGATCGGGCCGGCGAGCACCTCGGGCGAGTCGACGGGTGCCGTGGTGTAGGTCAACGCGCCGGGACCGGTCCCGAGCGTCACGTCGTTCAGGTCGCACGGGTCGTTCGTGTCGAGTGACTGGAAGCCGAGGGCGAGCGCCCCGGCGCCCCACTGGTCCGTCTGAATGTCGCACGGACTCGTCGTCCCGGTCCACGCGACGGTGTCCCCACCGGTGACCGCGGTGGGCGCCTGGGGCGACAGCACGCCGTCGTTGGGGGATGCGGCGTCGCTCCCGCTGCGCCCGGCGTCGAAGTAGTACGAGGTCGGGGTGGCGGCGGGCAGCGGCCACTGGGCCGCGTCGACCCACGTCCCGCCGGAGTTCTGGATGTCCAGGTGCAAGGGGGTCGTCGTCGTGGCGAGCGGCGTGTGCTCGCCCAGCAGCCAGGTGTCGAACCACTCGAGTTCCAGCGCCGACATGTTGACGCCCGTCCCCGTGGTGACGTGCTGCCACGGTCCCATCAACAGCTGGTAGCGCGGCGTGACGGCCTGCCCCGGGGTCATGGCGGTGTACTGCGACCGGCCGTCGGCGAGATTCTGCAGACCGACGTAGTTGAGGGGCTCGCCCTGCTCGAAGAGGTCGTTCCATCCGCCGACCAAGAAGGCCGGGATGTTGTCCTTCACGACGGACGCCAGATCCTGTGCCGGGCTGCGCGCCGCCCAGTAGCTCTGGTCGAACGCGTCGTCGCCTTGCCCGCTCTCGACGTCGAGCACCAGTTTGAGGAACGAGACGAGGACCTGGCTGTGCGCCGTCTCGGTCGGGGTCAGGCTGGCCAACCCACTGGCCAGCTCGTCGGAGTTGCCGCTCTCCGCCGCCTCGACGACCGGTTGCAGCGCAGGGTTGGACAGGTTGAGCCCCGAGAGCAGCGCCACGTAGGTGGCGGCGAACTCGGTGTCGGGGATGCCGCCCTGCGTGACGGTGTCGGCGTACAGGTCGTTGCCCGAGATGATGGGGAACATCGCCTTGATCGGCGACCCGCTCCCCGCCGCCTGCACCGTCTGGAACTGGTTGATGCCCATGTACGACTCGCCGAACAGGCCGACCTCGCCGTTGGACTGCGGCAGCTTGGCCGCCCAACGCGCCAGCGTCGCGCCGTCGGTCGACTGCACGGGATCGAAGAGGTCGAAGGTTCCCCCGGAGTCCCCGGTGCCGCGCACGTCGGCGATGACGACGATGTAGCCGCGGTCCACGAGGTATTCGACGTTGGTGTTGGCGATGGCCGACGCGTCCACGATGAACGCCTTGCCGTACGGCGTCTGTTGCAGCAACACGGGGAAGAGCCCGTTGGCCGGCGTCGTCGTGCCGGCCGTCGTGGGGAAGTACACGTCGACGCGCAGGACGGTGCCGTCCGACATCGTGACGGGGAGGTCGCGCAACGACCCGGTGCCGTACGTCGCCGCCTGGGGCGACCAGTGGCTGACGTCGGCGTCGTGGGCGCCCGCGACGGTGTCCGCCGCCGCGGCGGTGCTCGCCCCGAGGTCGGGACCGGACCGAGCGCCGGGGGCCGGGCCGCCTCCGCCCAGGAGCACCGGCGCCACCGCGAAGACCGACAAGGGGATGACGAGCGCCAGCGCGCCCATCACCAGGCGCCAGGGCACGGTGCCCTTCCAGCGGGCGAAATACCTCTCCGTGTACGACATCCCCCGACCTCCGTCCCCGCTCGACCCCCGAGGGAGCGGGCCCTCGTCTGGAGGGAGAACGGCCGGTGCCCGGCTTCCTGGCGGTCAGGCGGTGCGGGGCGGGGCGAGGGCATTGACCAGGAGGGCCACGCCGATGCCCAGGATGAGGCCGAAGATGAGCGCCAGCACCGTCCATTCGACCGTCTTGGGCGAGGCCGGCTTGGTCGGCACCGTCGCCGTCGAAATGACCTGGCCTGCTTCCGTCGTGACCCCCTGCGATGCGTAGAACTGGTAGTTCTGCAGCTGGTCCTGCAGGGTCGTCAGCTGGCCCTCGAGGTCACCGAGTTGGTTCTCGTCGGGTGTCACGTTCGTCGTGGCCGGCGCGCTGCGGATCTGGGAGTTGAGGTTGGCGATCGAGAGCTGCAGGGTGTCGATCTTGTTCTGAATCTGCGCCTGGGCCGAGGTGAAGGTGTCGGCGGTCTGTTGCTGCTCGAAGTGGATGTAGGACTTGGCGTAGGCATTGGCGGCGGCGGCGGCCAGCCGCGGGTCCTTGTCGCGGACCGACACCTGCACGACGTCCGTCGTGCCGACCTGGGTCGCCTTCGCCGCCGGCGCGCCGGGCAGCGTCTTGGCCACCAGCTGGGCCACCGATGCGCTCTCTATGACCTCAATGCCGTCGGGCACGTTGGGGATCGGGGCAATGGCCGCCGGGGAGTTGGCCTCAATGAGCGTCTGCGAAATCGGCGGCTCCAGCAGGACCGACGCCGAGGCCTCGTAGGTGGGCTTGGTGAGCACGCAGTAGGCCAACGTGGCGCCGACGCAGATGGCGGCCACGACCAATACGGTGACCCGCTTGCGCCACAGAACGAGCGCGTATTCGCGGAGCCCGGACGGTTCGGCGCCCACCGGCTCCGGCCCCCGGGGGATCCGGGCGTATTCGTGCAACTCCGATTGCGGAACCTGCAGAGGATCGCTCATCGGTTGCGGAACGTGCCGGGGCGGTCGTTCTTGCTCCCATTCATCCGATCGGATGAGCCGTAGGCAACGGAGGCCCCTGCAGTTTCCGTTGCGTGGGGACGAGGGCCAAGGAAGACCTCTTCGTGGTGGTGGCGCGCCGCCTCGTCTTTGTCGGCCTGGTCCTCCTGCCGCTCCTGCACTACCGCGTCGGCAAGGCGTTCGACCTCAGCGACCTGTTCTTCTTGCTGGCCGCCGGGTTCCTCATCCTCTCCCGGCGCCCGCCGCCGAAGGCGCCGCCGGCGCCCGGGTGGTATTTCGGCTCCTTCGTCTTCATCCTCGCCGGCGTCGTGGCGTCCTCCCAGGCCGTCTCCAAGACTGCGTCTCTGCAGGTGGTCGTCAACGCGATCTTCGTGTTCTTCGTCCTGCAGTGGATGCTGCGCCAGCTGCTCGACAGCACGGAGCGGATCCGGGCGGGCATGGTGGCCTTCGTCCTCGGGTCCTCCGTCTCCGCCTTCGTCGCTTTCATGCAGACCGAGTTCCACGTCCTCGGGTACAGCCACCAGGCCAGCCTCGAGGGCTCGCGTGCCGTCGGTCTGAGCAATCAGCCCAACATCGCCGCCGTGGCCTTCGCCCTGGCGCTCGTCTTCGCCATCGGCCTCGTCGTCCAGGGGGGCTTGCGCCGGCGGTGGTATCTCGGGCCGTGCATCGCCGTCTTGGCCGGCGCCGCTGATCTTCAGCGCCAGCGTCTCGGGCATGTCCAGCACCCTGGTGGGATGCTTCGTCCTGTTCGTGACCCGCGGCTTCCGCTTGCGCACCGTGCTCGGCGTCGTGGCGGCTCTCGCCATCGTGTACATGATCGCGGTCTCCGTGCAGTCCAGCGGCAGCCACTTCGACCTGAACCCGCTGGCGCGCCTGCAGGAGACCACGGGCACCAACACCGGGTACAACACGGTCAACCCCAGGGTGGCGACGATCGAGCACTCGTGGAGCGGGATTGTGGAGAGCCCGATCATCGGGCACGGACTCGACCAGACGACGATCGCCGTCTACTACGACGCCGATGTCGGCGTGTACTACCCGGCCCACAACATCGTGATCCTCTACTGGTTCGCCGGCGGGATCTTCATGGTGGCCGCCGGCGCGCTGCTGATGGGTTCGTGCTTCCACCGCCTTCTCGCCGGACGCCGCCGGGCCAGCGGACCGGACCGCTTGCTGCGGGACACGGTGCTGGCCGGGTGTGTGACAGTGCTCTTCTTCTCCTTCCAGTCGCCTGAGATCGTCGACCGCTGGTTGTGGTTGCCGTTCCTGCTGGCGCTCTGCTTTGGGGTGCCGGGGACGTCCCGCGCGGCCGTGACCCGGCGGGGCGCACGGCCGGGTACGAGCCGGCTGCAGGCCGCGCCGGCGCCGATGGCTACGGCCGGCCTCCCCGTCGAGGCCCTGGCGTCGGCGTCGCCACCCGAGCCGCTGCCGGTCCTGCGGCGGGTCAGCGGGACGGTGTCGGCGGCACGGAGGGAGGGGAGTTCCCCGTGACGACCGACGTGCACCTGGGTCTCGACGAGATGTTCGACGACCGCATTCTGGGACTCGACAGCGCCCATGTGTTCCTGGTGAGCGCACTGGCGGTGGCGGCCCGGTCCCGGGTGGTGGCGGAAGTCGGGTGCGGGCGGGGGGCCCTGGTGGACCAGGGACAGCCGGGCGGCGCCTGGCAGGACCTGCGCGGTGCCGGTCGCACCGTGATCGGCATCGACATCGAGGCGACGGGGGAGCAGAACCCCGTCATCGACGAGTTCCGCCTCATCGGGGCCGACGGGCGATGGCCGCTCGCGGACGGGTCGGTCGACCTGGCCGTGAGCGACTTCGTGCTGGAGCACGTGACCGATCCGAAGGGATTCGTCCGCGAGCTGTCGCGGGTGCTGCGGCCCGGCGGCATCTTCATCGCCCGCACCATCAGCCGGCGTTCCCTGCTCGCGGCGGCTGCCCGCGTCGTCCCGAACGACCACCATGCCAAGGCGCTCGAGCGGCTCCAGCCGGGCCGCCAGGAACGTGACGTCTTCCGGACGGCCTACAGGATGAACACGCGCAAGGACCTGGCACGGCTGTTCGACGCCGATTTCGAGCTGGCCCTCGCCCGCCGGACCGGTCTGGAGCAGTACTGCAAGCCCTGGCCCCGCCTCCGGCGCGCCGTGGCCCAGTGCGAGCGCCACCTGCCCACGTCCATGTGGATGGCGCTCGTCGTCTTCGCCCGCCGTCGCGGCTGAGCCCGGCCTCCCCGGGGGTCAGGCCGTTCCGATGGCCGCCACCAGCGCGGTCGCGGACGTTCCCGGCCGTGCGTCGCCAGGTGAACGCGGAGGCATGCTCCACACCCGCCTGCAGTTCGTGCGCGCTGGTGCGGCGCGCCAACGGGACGGCGCGCGCCAGTGCCGCCGCATCCCAGCCGTCCATCACGGTGGCCAATCCTCCCGTGACCTCGCGCAGTGCCCGGTCCGGCGACACCACCACCGGGATCCCCAGGCGCATCGCCTCCAGGGCGGGAAGCCCGAAGCCCTCGTAGTCGGACGGGAAGACGACGAGCGCGGCCGAAGTGAACACCTGCACGAACTCGGGCTCGCTCAGCCATGGCTTCACCGTCACCAGTCCCTCGATGCCCCGGGCCGCCGCGCCGGCCTCCACCGCGGTCCTGCCCTCGGCGGTGAGACCGACGACGACGAGCGGCGGTGCCTCGGAGCGTGAGCGGAGCACGGACCAGGCCTCGAGCACCAGGTCGACGTTCTTGTTGCCCCACTGGCCGAACGCCAACGCGTAGTCGCCCGGACGGCGATCGGGCCATGTCAGGACGTGGTCGGCCCCCAGTTGGGCCACCGTCACCCGGCGGGAGCGGAGGAAAGGATGGGCGGCGAGCAGATCGTCGTGCGTCCGCTGCGAGATGCAGACGATCGCGTCGGCCTGGCGGTACCCGATGCCGTAGCTCACTCTGCGCAGCAGCCGCCGCCCGAAGCTGAACTGGTCGGGGCGGGCCTCGTGGCGCAGGTCGAGGGCGATGACAACGCGCGGGCAGGGGAGGGGCGCCATCGTCGTGGCGGGCGTCAGCCCCACGAAGGCGTCGGCCCGCAGCTGCCGGCACAGGGCCGGGACCCGGAGCTCCATGGCCGCCTCCCGGGGACCATCGACCCGGTGCACGTGCACGGCTTCTCCGATATCGAGTTCGACGCCGGTGTGCAGCACCAGGTGGAGCTCGTCGCCGAGCCCGAGGCCCGTCCACCCCTTGAGCAGGTTCTCCGTGACCACGCCGAGGCTGGTGCCGCGGGCGGGCAGGGCATTGACCACGACGCGCACCGCAGCACGGTATCGGAGAGGCTCCGCAGGCATCGGGGTCCGCGCCCGTTCTGCAGGCATGGCGATGGCGCGGGGCAGCAAGCTGAGGCCTCCCCGAACGTTCACTTGATATGAGCGGAACGGACCAGCTCGGGGCGCCCACCGCGACCGCGCCCGGGCCCAGTGCCCCCCACGCCCTTCGGCGCCCGCGACGCGGCACGGCCCGGGCCGCTTCCCGGCGCGCCACCGCCTCCTCCCAGCGGGTCATGCTGCTCACGATCGCCGACCAGGGCGCCTCGAGCATCTCGAACTTCGCGCTGGCCATCATCGTGGCGCACTACAGCTCGGCCGGTGCGCTGGGCGTGTTCGCCATCCTGACGTCCACCTACGTTCTGAGCCAGGGCCTGGTGCGCAGCCTCTCCAGCGACTGCCTGCTCACCCGGTCCGAGAGCGACGACGGCCTGCGGTCGAGCTACGAGCGGGGCGGCTACCTGGCGGCCATCGTCCTCTCCACCTCTGTCGCCGCCGTGATCGCCGCCGTGAGCGGCCTGCTCCCCGGCGAGTTCACGCTGCCGTTCGTCATTTTCGCCGTGTCGTTCCCGCTGATGGCCTGCCAGGACTTCGCCCGCTTCATCGGGATCAGCCGGTACGACCCTGCCTACGCCATCCGGCTCGACCTGGCCTGGCTGGTCCTGTTCCTCGTCGCCTACGTGGCACTGCAGCAGGAGGGCCTCACCACGCTGGCCTGGCTCTTCGGAGCCTGGAGCGGGGCGGGCGCGTTGGTCGGGCTCTGGACGCTCCGGGCCCATGCCGCGACGTCGGGACGGCGACGGCTGCTGCGCTTCTGGGACCGCAGTGAACGGGGTGTGGGGCTGCGCTTCGCCGGCCAGTTCATGTTGGTGACGTCCTGGACCTACTTCGTCTCGTACCTCTTGCTGTTCGTGCTCCCCCTGGCCTCCATCGGCGTCTTCAAGCTGTCGCAGCTGGCGCTGGGTCCCATCACGGTGCTGCTGGCCGGTGTGCAGTCCGCGCTGATCGCCCTGGCGACGAAGCGCTTCCAGATCGATGCACACAAGGCCGTCCGCTTCCTCCTGATCGGCGGCATCGGCTCCTTCGTCCTGACGATGGTGTGGACGGGTCTGGTGTACGGCGCACCGCCGCACGTGATGACCGATCTCTTCGGCGCCAACTGGAGGGCGGCCCGCGGCATTGTGCCCTACGCCGGCCTGGCGGTGGCCTTCACGAGCTTCGCCAACGCCGCCATCTCGGGGCTGCGGGCGATGCGGGCCGCCAGCGAGAACCTCCGCCTCTCGGTGGTGATGGTGCCGTTCCTCTTCGTCCTCTCGCTGGGCGGCGCCGAGCTCTACGGGACCCGTGGCGCGGCAGGCGGCCTGGCGGTCGCCGGCGCCATCTACACGGCGCTGTCCTGGCGCGTCCTCACGAAGGTCGCGCTGGCCTTCGTCCCCGGCACGAGTCCGGTCGTGGCCGATGTCGTGGCGGAGGTCTCCGAGCCGTGACCGCGGTGTCAGCGGTAGGCGACGTCGACGCGCACCGGGGCGACGGCCGGCGCTCCGCCGGGGCTGTCGAGACGGGCCCGCACCGCCGCCACATCGCGGCAGGCGATGACATTGAGGGTCGGCGGCAGTTCGTCGGAGTGCCAGGGCGACAGCGCGCCGTCGAGCAGATAGATGCTGTAGCCCACCTCGCGCAGGAAGGCGCGGACCTCCGCCGGCGTGATGCCGAAGTGCGCGGAGTGGCCGGCATGCTCGAAGAGCAGCACGGGCGCCGTCCCCGCCGAGGTGAGCAAGCCCCGTGCCCCCTCCATGACGTGCAGCTCCGATCCCTCCACGTCGATCTTGATCAGCGCCGGCGGGTCGTCGCCCACGAGGGAGTCGAGGGTGGTGACGGGCACCGTGATGCCGGTCGGCCTGGCGTCGCTGCGGGTGTTGCCGTGGCCGGCGTTGGCGGTGCCGCCGTCGAGGGCAAGCCGATTCAGGACGTCGCGGTCGAGGATCTCGAAGGTGGCCTCGCCCGGAGTGTCGCTGAGGGCCGAGTCCACCACGGTGATCGAGAGGTCGTTGAGCGCGAGGTTGGCTTGCAGGTCCGCCCGCACGGGCGGAAACGGCTCCACTGCGGTGATGCGCACGCCGGGGATCCGAGTCCCGACCAGCGCGGAGAAGACGCCGACGTTCGCGCCCACGTCGACGAAGTGGTCGCCGGCGCGCAGGAAGCCCAGACAGAACTGCAGCTCCTCCCATTCGTGCACGCCGTCGTAGAGCGTCCACACGCCGCTGAATTGCTTCGGCCGCGCCATCAGGCGGGTGCGCCCGTCCACGGTCACCACGGCGCGCACGGCGTCGCGTCCGCCTCGGGTGCGCCAGTGCCATTCGACAGCGCGCCGTTCGGCCGCCAGGCGTCCGCCCTTGTTGGCCGGGTGTCGGGCAATGGCCCAGACCCAGTACGCCGAACGCCGGGCTCGGTGGGCCAGGCGCGTCACGCGGGTGCGGACCTGCTCGTGCCCGTGATCCCCCCTGCTCACGCGAGGTTTCTAGCAGATGGCGAGCGAGGCACACGGCCGTGACCCGGCTCCCGAGCGCACTGCGCCCACTCTTCCCGTGGTTGAAAACGGGGGTGTTGAGGGCCACGCAGGCGATCAGCCCGCTGACCCGGCGCTTGCCGGGCCCGACCCCGCCCCGCCACGCCGTCCCCTCCGCGTCCGATTACGCGCGTACGCGCCCGGACGGCGGCGTCGAGGTGGTGGAGGTGGTCGCGGCGCAGCATCTCCGGCGCCCATTGCCCGGGGGGCTGCCGGAGAGCCACCCGCAATTCGCCGCACATCGCCGGGCGCGTCTCGCCGCCAACATCGTCGCCACCGTGCGGGGCGGCCGCGTGCTGGGCCCCTACGGCGCGGTCATCACGCGGGACGACACCCTGTTGTTCGATCTCTCGCCGTACTACGGCGCCGTGGTGCCGACGCAGCACCCTGTCTTCCTGCGCTGCCGCCCGCCCGAGGTCACCGAGGTGCCCGGCGCGGTCGGCGTGCTCACGACCCGCGGGAGCCACAACTACTACCACTTTCTTCTCGACGTGCTGCCTCGGCTGGAACTGCTGCGGCGCTCCGGTGTCTCTGT
Organism: uncultured Acidimicrobiaceae bacterium; assembly: GCA_963843365.1. Classification (GTDB taxonomy): domain Bacteria; phylum Actinomycetota; class Acidimicrobiia; order Acidimicrobiales; family RAAP-2; genus Bog-473. The sequence continues at coordinate 745,862 of CAWJKG010000003.1, forward strand.
CGACGCCTACGTCGTCGAACGGGCCACCTGCTTTCAGCGCGAACTGCTCGACCACCTCGGGCTGGCGGCCGACCGCTGCCTCGGGGACGAACACATCCGGGCGGAAGCGCTGGTGGTGCCCTCGGTGCCCGACGACCAACTGAGGACGCCTCCCTGGATCGTCCCCTGGCTCCGGGCCCGGTTCCTGCCCGACGACGTGCGCTCGCCGCACCGGCGCCTCTACGTGACCCGAGGTGCCGTGCGGCACACCCGGCGGGTGGAGAACGAGGCGGAACTGCTGGCGGTGCTCGAACCCCTGGGCTTCGAGGTCGTCGATCCGGGCGCGCTGTCGGCGGAGGCGCAAGTGCGCGCCTTTGCCGAGGCGGAGTACATCGTCGGACCGCACGGCGCCGGCCTGACCAATCTGGCCTTTGCGTCGCCCGGTGCCGCGGTCGTCGAGCTGTTTGCCCGCGACTACGTGAACGAATGCTTCTGGGCGCTCGCGTCGACGGTGGAGGGCCTGCGCTACCGCTACCTCGTGGGCGACGGCTCCCCGGTCCGGTCCGGGCGGAACCGCGGGGTCGCCTCCGACATCGTGGTCGATCCGCAGCGGGTGGCTCGCCTGCTCCAGGAACTCATGCGACAGAAGGTGGAGGCGCGGTGACCTGCATCGTCGTGCACGACTACTCGGGGCACCCCGGACAGGCGCAGCTGAGTCGCGCCCTGGCCCGGCGCGGGTACGACGTCACCCACCAGCACTGCCCGTCCTACGCCACGGGGAAGGGCTCCTTGCGGGTGGAACCGGGTGACACGGCGACGCTGTCGTTCGAGCCCTGCCCCATGGAGGGCGCGTTCGCCAAGTACGCGGCGCTGACCCGGATCCGCCAGGAGCTGTCCTACGGCAGACGCGCGGCCCGCGCCATCGCAGCCAAGGACCCGGCCGTGGCTGTCGTCAGCAACGTGCCGTTGCTCGCCCATGCGGTGCTGGCCCGGCGGCTGGCCCGGTGCGGTGTCCCGATGGTGTTCTGGCACCAGGACATCTACTCCGAAGCCATCGGCGTGGCGGCGCGACGCCGCGTCCCGCTGCTGGGCCCCCTGATCGCCCGACTGGCCGATCGGGTCGAGCGGACCGTTGCCCGGCGGAGCGCGGCGGTCGTGGCCATCTCGCCGACGTTCCTGGAGAAGCTCACCGATTGGGGTGTGGCCGACAAGTCGATCGTCGTCCCGAACTGGGCGCCGATCGAGGAGCTGCCGCTGGGTGAGGCCGACAACGAGTGGCGGGCACGGGCGGGCCTGCGCGGGCATCCCGTCGTGCTGTACTCGGGCACATTGGGGTTGAAGCACGACCCCGCCATTCTGGGTGTGCTGGCCGAACGCCTGCGGGCGTCGCATCCTCAGGCCCGGGTCGTGGTGATCTCGGAGGGCCGCGGACGCGACTGGCTCGAGGCATGGAAGCGCGACCGCGGCGCGGGCGCCGACAACCTCGTGCTGCTCGACTTCCAGCCCTACGAGGACCTCCCGGCGGTCATGGCGAGCGCGGACGTGCTCGTGGCGGTGCTCGAACCCGATGCGTCCCGGTTTTCTGTGCCGTCCAAGGTCCTCACGTACCTGTGTGCGGGCCGGCCCATCGTGGGCGTCCTGCCGCCCGACAATGCGGTGGCCGAAGTGCTCAGCGCGCAGGGCGCGGGGCTGGTGGTCGGGCGAGACGAGGTCGCGGCGAAAGTGGCCCTCCTCCTCGACGAGGACGTCCGCCGAAAGGCCATGGGCCGCGCGGGCCGGCGCTACGCCGAGCGGACCTTCAGCCCCGAGACGGCGGCCGACCGCTTTGTCGAGGTCTTCGTCTCCCGGGCGGCCGTCCCCCCTCCACCACGGGCTCCGAGGGGCCCCGATGGACGACTGGTTACCGGGAGACAAACAGCGCGTGACCTGGACGTGACCTGGTCCGACGCCAGGTTGCCGGATGCGGGCACGTCGTCCACCATGGGCGACGAAACGGCTGACGACAAGGTGAGCGCTGCTCGGCCGTTCCCCCATCACGTTGGGTGATCGAGGGTCAGGGAGGACGAATCCGATGACGAGCGTGTTGGTGACCGGAGCCGGAGGCTTCATCGGCGGCCACCTGGTGGCCCGTCTGCGCGCAGAAGGCGTCGAGGACATCCGCGGCGTGGACCGCGTGCCGGTCGGCGAGTGGCACCAGCGCTTCGACGACGTCGACAACCGGACGGCCGACCTCCAGGACCTGGCGGCCTGCCAGAGTGCCTGCGAGGGGATCGACGTCGTTTACAACCTCGCCGCCGACATGGGCGGCATGGGATTCATCGAGAACAACAAGGCGTTGTGCATGTTGTCGGTGCTCATTTCGACGCACATGCTCGAAGCGGCGCGCCAGGCCGGTGTGCAACGCTTCTTCTACTCGTCCTCGGCGTGTGTCTACGCCGCCGGGAAGCAGGAGTCGCCCGAGGTCGAGCCCCTGCGGGAGTCCGACGCCTACCCGGCCATGCCCGAGGACGGCTACGGCTGGGAGAAGCTCTTCAGCGAGCGCATGGCCCGTCACTACTACGAGGACTTCGGCCTCGAAACACGGGTCGCCCGCTACCACAACGTCTACGGCCCGCACGGGACCTACGACGGAGGGCGGGAGAAGGCCCCGGCCGCCATCTGCCGCAAGGTGGCGGCGGCGGTCCTCGACGGCTCCGAGGAGATTGAGATCTGGGGGGACGGCAAGCAGACGCGGAGCTTCACCTACATTGACGACTGCGTGGAGGGCACACTGCGCCTCACGGGCAGCGACGTCCGGGAGCCGCTCAACATCGGATCCGAGCAGCTGGTCACCATCAACGAGTTGGTCGACATCGTCGAGGGCATCGCGGGCATCGCCCTCAAGCGCAACTACAACCTGACGGCGCCGCAGGGAGTGCGGGGTCGCAACAGCGACAACGCGCTCATTGAAGATCGGTTGGGGTGGACGCCCTCGGTCAGTCTCGAGAATGGCCTCCTGCAGACCTATCGGTGGATCTTCAGCGAGATGTCCTCGGGTACGGCACCCCGTGGGCATCCGGGTGTCTGACCCAGTCCCCGAGCGGAAGGACTGAGGTGCGTCTCGCCTTCGCCTATCTCTTCGCGTTCCTCCCCATGCCGCTGAAGCGCGTGGTGGCGCGGTGGGTCTACGGCTGGGACATCCACCCGACCGCCTACATCGGGCCCAGTGTGCTGACAGTGCGGCACGTCTCGATGGGCCCGGGCGCGTCCATCGGGGGCCGCAACACGATCACGAACCTCCACGAACTCCGGCTGGGGGAGGGCGCGACCATCGGTTCGGGGAACATGGTCAAGGGCTGGTGGGATCACCCGACGCAGCCGCTGGCCGAGCGCACTCCCTCGCTGCTGCTGGGCGACTTCGCCCAGATCGCGTCGTACCACTACATCGACTGCGTCGACACCCTCGAATTGGCGCCTCACGCGGCCATCGCGGGGTTCCGGTCGACCGTGCTGACCCATTCGATCGACCTCATGCGGGACAAGTACGTGGTCGGGCCCATAGCCCTGGGCGAGTACGCGGTCGTGATGTCGGGCTCCATGCTGCTGGCCGGCACCAGGGTTCCGGCGCGCAGCGTCGTGGCCGCCGGTTCGGTCGTCGACACCAAACTGTCGGCGGAGCTCACGCTCTACAGGGGCAACCCCGCCGTGGCGGTCCGTGAGCTCCCGGACCGGCTGGGCTTCTTCCACCGGGAACAGGTCCCTGTTCACTGACGTCGACATCGGAGGTATCCGCGGTGTGCGTCAGGGACCAGGACGCTGACCGTCCCTCTCTCGACCTGACCCACAGGAACGGGGCCATGCATGATCGACCGCCTGCGCCCGATGTGCCGCGTCGTGCGCCCGGCCCGCATCGGCCTCTCTATTGCGTCACGGCGAAGAGCTTCCAGGTGCCCGGCACCCCCTTCAGCTGATGTTCGCCGCGTTCGTGGAATGCGATGTCGGACCCAACGACGAGGTCCTTGACTGTGCCTGAGACCAGCACCTCTCCGGGTCCGGCGATCGCGCCAACACGAGCGGCGATGTGGACGGCCAGCCCGCCGAGGTCGTTTCCTCGCACTTCGCACTCCCCGGTGTGAAGCCCGGCTCGGATCTTGATCCCGAGCGCTTCGACTGTTTCGACAATGGCACGAGCGCACCGTATTGCGCGGGCCGGGCCGTCGAAGGAGGCGAGAAAACCATCTCCGGTCGTCTTGATCTCGCGGCCGCGGAAGTGTCTTAGTTGCTCCCGTACTAAACGGTCGTGGCTGTCAAGGACGGTGCGCCAATGCTGATCACCCATGGAGGCGGCCGTCTCTGTCGAGGCGACGATGTCGGTGAACAAGACGCTGGTGAGTATGCGATCTACCTCGAATGTCTGGCTCTTGCCAGTCAGAAACTCAGCAATCTCCGAAGCAGCGGTCAGGCCCAAAAGGAGGAGTCATGTCGCCCCCCGACATCGGGACGAAGGTTGCCTCTGGAATGTGGTCGGCCACGTATTGCCCGTGCTCAAGGAGGATGAATGGACTTTCAGTGACTTGGAGCACCAAGGTCGGGCTTTGCACCAATGGCAGGAACGAGCGCACGTCCATACTGTTCAAGAAGTACCGCATCAGAGCTGCGGCCGTACTGGGCGTCGCCGACGCCCGATTCATACGGGCCGCAGCTTTGATGAACTCTCGATCATGGAGCCGTGTCGGATTCGTCGCAGCGGCAAACCCGTCGCTGCCCCATGTCGATGTCAGCATGTCGTAGATCGCGTCAACGGTCGAAGGCGCTACCCCAATCGGATAGTCGGGAGCCTCGATGTATCGCGCAGAGGTGTTAATGAGGATGAGCGACCCCACGCGCTCGGGGTGCATGGCCGCAAACAGGACGGCGATTGGGCCGACCTCGTTCACTCCAACAAGGTCGGCCACGGTGGACTCGGTGGCATCGAGCACCCCAGCTATGTCTTCGGCCAATTCCTCCCATGTCGGTATGGCTTTGAGCGGTACAGCATCCGAAGCGCCGGAGCCCCTGCGGTCCATGTGCAGGACGCGTCGTACTGTGGCCATCTTCTCGAGGAATTCCGCCGCCTGAGGAATCTGCCAAATGAGATCGACATGACCTCCGAGGGAGTTGCAGAAGAGGAGGTCGCCGGGGCCTTCGCCGAGGACCTGGTATGCGACATCGCCATCTCCGATGCTCACGTACCTGATACCAGGAGGCTCCATAGAATCGACAGTTTGCCCTTTGGCGAGGGAACCGTTGCCACCGGTCGGGAGAGCCGGGACCACCGTTCGAAGACGGCGTACGGAAGCATTCGGCGCGGCGATGCACTGTGTCAACTTAGGTTGACACACGACAGTATGTCAGTCCATACTGACATGCATGGACATCGAGGAACTCGGCGTGAACCTCTCGTCGGACGACCCGGCAATTGGGCTCCGCGCCTCGTTGGCGCTCCATCGGCTGGCTGAACGGGTCGAAGCGAACCAGGTGGCATCGGCCCGGGAAAAGGGCTGGTCGTGGCAGCAGATCGGCGACGCCTTGGGCGTCACCCGCCAGTCCGTGCACACCAAGTACACCAAGGAGTCATCATGACCACCGAATCCGTCGCTCCGGAAGTGCTGCACGCCTGGGCCATCTACCTGCAGGCCAGTGAGGAGGCTCGTCGCCGGGGTGATCGCCGAACCGGCACGGATCACATCTTGCTCGCCTTGTTCGAGGACCCCTCGATCGAAGTCGTCTTGGGCGTGAGCCTGCAGCAAGCTCGCCAGGCCCTCGAGTCGCTCGATCACGAAGCCCTGGGCGCCTTGGGCCTGGGGTCCGGCGCCGACGCTCCCGCACTGCCGATGCGCGCCGTGCCGAAGAAGCCGAGGATCAGAGACGTCGCGAAAAGAGATCGGTTCCGCCTGACGCCCGCGGCGAAGAAAGTGCTGGAGGAGGCGTACAAGCCCAAGGGTCATCGGAAGCTCCAGGTCACCGGCCCCGAGGTGCTGGCCCAGATCCTCGCGCTCCAACCCCCAGATCCTGCGGCGGTGCTGCTCGGCGCTCTCGGCGTGAACACGTCAGAAGTTCGGCGCCGATTGGATGCGGGCAGGCGCGACGCCTGAGACTCAGAGAGCTCCGGATGCTTGTGACGGCTTGGCGAAGAGCGCAACCTGTTTCCCGCTGTCCGAGGTGAACGGCGATCGGTCCCAGCCCCCCCACCGTCCCTCGAGCTCCATGCCGGCCAACTTCGCCATGAGGACAAGCTCCGAGGGCCAGAGGTAGCGGTACGGAGCCGCATGATGGACGAAGCGGCCCTCGACCACTTTCCAGTGATGGGACCAGGCCACCTGGTCCACGACATCGTCGAAGGTCTCGATGCCGACGTGGTCGGGATCCATCCTGAAGATCCAACCGGTCTCGGAGGGTGGCACACGGCGGAGCTGAGGGACGATGAGTTCGACCACAAAATGGCCACCCGGCGCGAGGTGGGCCGCCGCGTTCGCGAACACCGCCACCTGTTCATCTTGGGTCGTGAGGTTCATGATGGAGTTGGCCACGACGTAGACCAGTTCGAAACTGCCCGCGACGCGTGCCGTCGCCATATCGCCGATGAGCACCTCGATCGCCTCAGAACCGGGCTTCTGCCGAAATTGCTCGACCATGTGCGGGGAGAGCTCCATGCCGCTGACCGATATGCCGCGTGCGCTGAGGGGGAGGGCGACGCGCCCCGTGCCGAGGGCGAATTCGAGTACGGGGCCGTGGCCCGCGTATTCCGCCAGGAAGTCCACCATGGGGTCCACAACCGCCGGAACGGATTCGTAGGCGTAGGTGGCGTCGTAGACCTCGGCGGTCTCTCGGTCCCACACGATCGAACCCATTCTCCGATCAGCATGTCATAGGCGATGAAGCGCTGCTCGGGGACGATCGCGGCCGGCGTGAGCGCACCTTACGCCGGCGAACCTCCCCAGCTGACGACGGCGCTCGCCCTGATGTCGCGTGACGAGGCACCCACGAGGACCTCGTAGCGACCGGGGTCGGTCCGCCACGAATGCGTCGCGTTGTCCCAGTAGCGGAAGGCATCGGCGCCGAGAGGGATGCGGACGGTGGCGCGCGCACCGGGGTCGAGCACCACCTTGGCGAATCCGACGAGTTCCCGGTCCGGCCGGCGCACCAGGGACTCGGGCGCCCGCACGTAGACCTGCGCCACCTCGGAGCCCCGCCGTGCGCCGTTGTTGACCAGCGTCACCGCGACCGTGTCGGCGTCGGCCTCGACGTCGGTGAAGGCGACGTCGGCGTAGGAGAGCCCGAAGCCGAACGGGAAGAGGGGGTCCAAGTGGGAGGTCTCGTAGTAGCGGTACCCCACCAGGACGCCTTCGCCGTACACCACCTTGCCCTCGACGCCCGGATACCGCTCACCCTCCACACCGAGGCCCGCCGGCCCGTCCTCGGCCCGGGCCGGGAACGTCACGGGCAACCGCCCGGACGGTTCGGCCAGGCCGACCAGCATGTCGGCCAGCGCGTCGGCGCCCTCCTCCCCTGGGTACCAGGTCAGGAGCACGGCCCCGGCGTGGGCCGCCCAGGGCATGTCGACGGGAGAGCCCGCGTTGACGACGACCACGGTGCGGGGGTTGACGTCGAGCACCGCCTCGACCAGGGCGCGTTGGCGCCCCGGCAGCGAGAGGTCGGGCCGGTCGTGCCCCTCGGACTCCCAGTCCGGGTTGGAGCCGACGACCACCACGGCGATGTCGGCATCGGCGGCGGCGGCGACCGCCCGCTCGAATTCGTCGCCGATGTCCGGGGGGGCGGCCCCGATGCGCACCCCCATGATGGGGGAGGAGGAGGCGCGCGGCCAAAGGTCCACCGCCAACTCGTAGGCGCGTCCGGCCGCCAGGTCGAACGTGACCTCCACCGGCTCGCTCCCCGCCCCGTAGAAGCTCGAGCCGCGGCTCGGGTCGGAGTTGTCGACCACGACCTCCCCGTTCAGGCGGAGCACCGCCCGCCCGGCGCTCTCGAGGCCGAGTCGCCAGGCCCCCGCCACGTCGGGCACGAACGTCCCCGACAGGCGGACGGAGCAGGCACCGATGGTGAGGTCCGGCTGGGGCGGCCCGATCCACAGGACGCGGGCGGCGTGCGCCGCGCCGGTCGCGACAGGGGCACCGGCGAGGTCCGGGTTGTCGAAGTACTCGACCCGCAGCGTCTCGTCGGTGAGGAGACGCAGGTCGACGGCCGAGAGCCCGAGGTCGATGCGGCAGCCGACTTCGGAGACGACCGACGCCTCCGGCAACCGCTCGGCCAGCGCCTCGTCGACACGCCGGCGCCGGTGTGGCGTCACCTCCGAACTGCCGCCGCCCATTGCCAGCTGCGCCGCGTTGGGGCCGATCACGGCGACGCGACGGACGGCGTTCGTGTCCAACGGCAGCAGGCCGTCGTTGACCAGGAGCACGGTCCCTTCGGCCACCACGCGGCGAGCCACGGCGCGCCGGGCGGGGTCGTCGGATTCCTCCTCGTCGCGCTCGGTCGTTCCGCCGAGGATCCCGACCCGCGCCATCAGTCGCAGCACGTTGCGCACCTGGCCGTCCACCACCGACTCGTCGACCTGTCCGTCCCGCACCGCAGCCGCCAGCGACGGTCCGAGCCACGACGCGGGACCGGGCATTTCGAGGTCGAGCCCGGCCAACGCGGCGGGTGCAGTCGAGTGCGTGCCGAACCAGTCGGACATCACCAGCCCGTCGAAGCCCCACTGCGCGCGGAAGGTGCCGTTGATGAGGTCAGGTTGCTCGCCGCAGTAGACGCCGTTGACCTTGTTGTAGGCGGTCATGACGGACCAGACGCCCACCTCCCGGACGGCGTGTTCGAAGGCGACGAGGTGGATCTCGTGCAGCGAGCGCTCATCGACCTCGGCACTGATCGTCATCCGCTCGTGCTCCTGGTCGTTGCAGGCGAAGTGTTTGATGCAGCACGCCACGCCGCCTGCCTGCACGCCCTCGATGTACGCGCCGGCGATGCGCGCCGTGAGGAGGGGGTCCTCGGAGAACGACTCGAAGGTGCGTCCGGCCAGGGGCGTGCGCACAATGCACACCGTCGGTCCGAGGAGCACGTGGACGTTCTTGGAGCGGGCCTCGGCGGCCAGGACGTCGCCCAGCTGGCGGACGAGGGCGGGGTCCCACGTCGAGCCCACGGCCATGCCGCAAGGGAGCGAGAGGGACCGGCGGCCGATCAGGCTGTCGCCGCGCACGCCCGAGGGGCCATCGGAGACCTTGAGCGCCGGAATGCCCAGACGGGGTACCGGCGGGAGGTACCACATGTCGGCGCCGGCCGTGAGCGACACCTTCTCGTCGAGAGTCATGGCCCCGACGAGGCGATCGATCTCGCGCTCCCTCTCCGCCTCGGTGGCTGTCGTCACGTCATCATCCCGGTCAGCCCTGCCAGAGGGGAGCAGGGACCTCGAAGCCGACCTCGGTGCCCCAGTTGTTCCGGTAGGCCACCTCGTGGACCGGGCGGCGCGGGGCGACGCCCCAGGTCCCGGTGGGATAGCCGAAGCTCACCGTGCCCGAGAGGATCCAGCCTTCGTCGCCGGGTACCCCGAGGACCTCGAGCGTCTCCGCCGGGTGGAAGAACTGCAACAGCGCGGTGAGGCAGGTCCCGACGCCCTCGGCGCGGGCGGCGAGCATGGCATTCCACACCGCGGGATAGATCGAGCCCCCGGTGGGGTCGTACTGGGAGAAGGGGAAGAGGTAGAGCGGCACCGTCTCGAAGTTGTCGGCCAGCCACTGGGCGGAGCGCTGCACCTTGAACATCTGGACCGACTCGGGCGCCTCGGGGTCGGCATGGGCGGCCTCGAGCTGGTCCTTGTACACGGTCTTCCAGAGCTCGCCCATGGCGTGTTGGTACAGCGGCGCCAGTGCGGCCTTCTTGGCCGGATCGTCGAGCCAGAGGAAACGCCAGTTCTGCTGGTTCCCACCCGAGGGCGCCCGGATGGCCGCATCGAGGATGCGGGCCTGCACGTCGTACGGGATCGGATCGGGGCGGACCCGGCGCATGGCGCGGGTCGTGTACAGCGCTTCGTGGAGATCCATGCCGGCGACAATAGGCGGGCCCGCAGCGTGCGATCTCCGTTGCCGATCGCCCCGGACCAATGAGGTTCGTTGGTCAGGTCGGCGCGGGTGCGTCGCCCGTCGGGGTGGCGGTCCCGGGTCGGGCGAGGGAGCCCGCGATGAGAGAGGACTGCCATCACGCCGCCGTCTCCATGCGTGCGGCGTCCCCGGCGCTAGTACGCCGCGGGCAAGCAGATGTCCGGGTGGGAGTCGAAGTCCTGCCCCGGGTTGTACGAGGGGCTGTACTGGCCCGGCGGCGCGATCCAAATGTGACCGGCCGAGTCGTACTCGATCACATACGACGTGGTGCCCGGGGGGTTGTGCAGGTAGGGGCCACCGCCAGAGGCCGCTGTCAGCGGCTGGTAGTCCGCGCTGTAGTTGGCCGCGCTCCATGGTGCGGGAGGAGTGGGATAGGTGCCCTTCTCGGCCATGAAGGCGTCGAGTGCGATCTCGACCGTCTTGGCATCGGCAATGCACGCCGCGACGACGGCGGCGGACTGGTGGGGGAGGGTGACGGCCGAAGTGGTCGACGTCGTCGTCGGCTCCGAGCTGGTCGCCGCAGTCGGGGTGGACGTGGAGCTGCATGCCGGCACCGCGACGAGGAGCATCACGGCGCAGAGGGCCGCCAGCTGCCGGATAGGTGGCCGTTGCATCACGGTGCGCTGTGGAGGGTCGATGCCGAGTCAGGAACCCCGGTCCCGGGCGCGCGGTCACGGAGAGCGGCGCGCAGCGGCTGCGCGGCGAACACAAGGGCGGGCACCGTCAGGACGAGCTGCCAGAGCCACAGGACGCGACCGCCACCGATGAACGAGTTGGCGTCGGGGGCCTGGGTGCACAGCACGACGAGGGTCACGCAGACCCACGGCGAGAGGTCCTTCCACCCGCGACCCTGCCTGAGTCCGGCGACGATGGCGAGAACCGCCCCAGCGCCGATGGCGAGTGGGAGGACGCGGTCCTGCAGGGGGACACCCCATCCGACGGTGCCGAAGGGAAAGCCGGAGAGAGAGCACATCACCACGACGAGAACGGCCAGCCACGCGACCATCGACCGACGAATCGACCCGCGGGTCACGTCGAGCAGCACCAGCGACACGGTGAGTGCCATGAAGTAGTAGGTGAGCATGTTGGCCTCGAAGGCGAGACGGAGACCCAATGAGACCGCCACGAGCGAGAGCAGTGGGACCGGGGCGAGGGCGGCGGAACCGAGACGCCGGGCCACCCACCACGCCAGCGCCAGCGACGCGGCGACGGGCGCCACGCGGAACAGCAAGACCGCGAACGCGCCGGATGCGCGCGTCTCCCACAGCACGGTCCCGCCGAGGGTGGGGTTGTCTCCCGAACCGAGCATGATGGCGCGCAGCACGTGGCCGGACGTCATGATGGCGAGCGGCACCACGACAATGGCGCCGGTCGCCACTCCGGCAGCGACGAACGAGGTGCGCCTGGCTGCCGGTGCCAGGACGACGAGGGGGATCGCGATCAGCAGTGCGAACTGTTGCGACAGAACCGCCAGCGCGCAGAGGACCCCCGCAGCCAGCCATCGGTCGCGGCGAGCGCACGCCATGCCGGCCAACCCGAGCCCCAGCGCGAGCAGATCCTGCGGATGGAAGAACGTCTGGACACACATCCAGACCGGCAGGAGCCCGGCGACGACCACCACCGTCACGGGTTCCCAGCCACGGCGGCCCCGACCGGATGCCCGCAACCACAGCACCACACCGGCCAGCAGGGCGAGCCAGCACACACACCCGATCCAGAGCGTGGGCGTCAACGCCGACGCTCTGGCGCTCCACTGGTCCAGGGCGTTGAAGACGTTGCCGCAATTCGGGTCCGAGGGCCGACGCCGAGGGAAAGGGCGTCCCGTGCCCGATCCCGGCCGCGGCCGCGACCGCACCGGACAGCAACGGGTAGAGCGGGGCGATCGGGGGTGACGAGGGGATCTGGGTGGCGGGGTAGGCGCAGGCCACCTGCCCGTGGGAGATGGCCCACGTGCTGTAGATCGTCTCGTCGATGTCGGCGTGCGACGGCCCGAGGAAGATGCCGACCAGCGCCACGAACAATCCCGTCGCCGCGATCCAGCCGAAAACGCAGACCCAGGACGCCACGGGTCGGTCGAGCTCGGCCGAGAACCGGGGCAGCCACCGGTCCCCCCCTCCGGGGGCGCCCGCCAGGGCGGGTGAACCTGTTCCGTAGCCGCCCGCCGCCATGGCAAATTGTAACGTCACCCCACCGGGCGGAGCGACGAGGCCCGGCCAGGTCAGGCCGTAGCGCCCTCGTTCATCCGCTCCAGGCGCTCCACCGCGTCCACGTACTCCTCGACCATGCCGAGCACGACGTCCCGTGTGCGCCGCACCGACTTCGCCGCACCGATGATCTGGCCCGCCGGGTTGAAGTTCACGTCCCGCGCCTCCTCGGGGTAGGCGTGGCCCCGCGACACACATTCGATGGCCACCATCATCTGCAGCGGCATGCCGAGCGGCTTCGGGTTGCCGGGCGCCTCCCAGGCATCCGTCCAGTCGTTGCGCAGGAGCCGGCAGGGCTTGCCGGTGAACGAGCGCGACCGCACCGTGTCGCGCGACGTCGCCTTCAAGTACGACTCCATCTGCTTCGGGGGCACGTCGGCCTCCTCCACGGTGAGCCACAGCGACCCGGTCCAGACGCCTGCCGCGCCCATGACCATGGCCGCCGCCATTTGGCGACCGGATCCCACGCCGCCGGCTGCCAGGACCGGCAGCGGAGCCACCGCGTCGATCACTTCGGGCCACAGGACGATGGACCCCACGTCGCCCGTGTGGCCGCCACCCTCGGAGCCCTGGCAGATCACGATGTCGACGCCGGCCGCCTTGTGGTTCAACGCGTGCTTGACGGACCCCGCCAGCGCGGCCACCAGCATCCCGTGCTCGTGGACCTGCGCGATGACGTCGTCGGGCGGCGTGCCCAGCGCGTTGGCCACCAGCTTCACCTTGTCGTGGCGGAGGATGACCTCCACCAAGGGCGCCGCCGTGGCTGCGGTCCAACCGAGCAGCTCGCGCTTGGGGCCGCCCTCGAGCTCGGGCACCCCGTGGTCGGCCAGGATCTTCTTGGCGAAGGTCCGGTGCTCCTCGGGGATCATCGCCCGCAGCTCCTCCTCGAGCTTCACCGGGTCCAGCTCGCCCATGCCCTCGTACTTGCCGGGAATGACGATGTCGACGCCGTAGGGCCTGTCGCCCACGTGCTCGTCGAGCCACGTCAGCTCCACCTCGAGCTCCTCGGCGCTGAAGCCCACCGCGCCGAGGACGCCCAGGCCGCCGGCGTTGCTGACCGCCGCCGCCACGTCCCGGCAGTGGGTGAAGGCGAAGATCGGAAATTCGATACCCAGGCGTTCACACAGCTCGTTGTGCACGGGGATTCCTCCTAGCGGATCAGTGCTCGTCGCGACCGGTTGCCGGGGCTGCCCCCGGGAACTAGAACAGATTCTACTTTTGATCGGTCGTCCCTGCAGGTCCGGCCCGGATGCCCGGGGGAGGAGCAGCTCGCAATGCCCATACGCACCGATCCGGTGCTCCCCGAGGAGGAGTGGCAGCTCCGCCTCGACCCGCCCGAGGACGGGTCCGGCGTCGGCACCCTGACGCTCGCCTACCCCGAGAAGCTGAACATGTGGTCGTGGGAGGCCACGCGGCAGCTCGGCGTCCTGGCCGACCGCGCCCGCTTCGACGACCGGATCCGCGTGTTGCTCGTGAAGGCAGAGGGGCGAGCCTTCTGTGCCGGCATCAACCTCGGCATGCCCGAGGACCGGGTCACGGGTCGCTCGCCGGCGGAGAAGGTGCGCAACTACTACGAAGGGCTCCGCTGGGTGCACGAGCGCTTCCGGGTCTTCCACGACCTGCCCCAGCCGATTGTGGTCGCGGTCCAGGGCTATTGCCTCGGCTTCGGCTTCGAGCTGGCGCTCATGTGCGACATCCGGGTGGCGGCGGACGACGCGGTGTTCGCGCTACCGGAGGCGCAGGCGGGCGTCTCCATCGATGCGGGCGGAGATCTGCGCCTGGCTCATGAAATCGGTGCCGGCCATGCCAAGCTGCTGGCGTTGACGGGTCGCCGCATCACCGCCGCCCAGGCGGAACGTCTCGGGATCGTGCAGCAGGTCACGACCCGGGAGGAGCTCGAGCCCACCGCCATGGCCCTCGCCGCCGAGATCGCCGCCAACGCGCCCCTCGCCGTGCAGTCGATCAAGCGCACCATCGATGCCTTCGCCTACCGCGGCCTCAACGAGTCCATGCGCTTCGAGGCCCTCAGTGCGTCGGTCGAGTTCGTCAGCGACGACATGCCGGCGGGGTACGCGGCGAAGGCCAAGAAACAACAGGCCCGGTTCGAGGGCAAGTAGGGGAGGGGATGCCGAGAAGGCGGGCGGGGTCAGGCACCCGCCTTCTCGGTCTCTTCCTCCTGGTCCGCGAATTGGGTGCGGTAGAGCTCGGCGTAGAGGCCGTTGTCCGCCAGCAGGCTGGCGTGCGTGCCACGCTCGACGATGCGGCCGCCGTCGATCACGAGCAACTCGTCCGCCTCACGCACCGTCGAGAGACGGTGCGCGATCACGAGCGAGGTGCGGCCCGAGAGCGTCTCGCGCAAGGCGCGCTGCACCGCCGCCTCCGACTCGGAGTCGAGGTGCGCCGTCGCCTCGTCGAGCACCACGATGTCGGGTGCCTTGAGCATCAGGCGGGCCAGCGCGACGCGCTGCTTCTCGCCGCCCGAGAGGCGGTAGCCGCGCTCGCCGATCACGGTGTCGAGACCGTCGGGCAGCTCGCCGACGAGGTGGCCCACCTGGGCCTGGGCCATGGCGGCCAGCAGGTCGGCCTCGGTGGCTTCGGGCCGGGCGTACAGGAGGTTGGCCCGCAGGGTGTCGTGGAAGAGGTGCGGGTCCTGCGTGACGACGCCCACGACGTCGCGCACCGAGGCCATGGTGGCGTGGCGCACGTCGACGCCGCCCAGGCGCACGGTGCCCCCCGTCACGTCGTAGAGCCGGGGAACGAGCATGGAGATGGTGGTCTTGCCGGCACCGGAGGGGCCGACCAGCGCCACCATCTGCCCGGGCTCCACGGTGAAGGAGACGTCGTGGAGGATCTCGTTGCGGGCGCCCGATTCGAGGACCGCCACCGACTCGAGCGACGCCAGCGAGACATCCTCTGCGCTGGGGTAGGTGAAGCTCACATGGTCGAAGGAGACCGAGCCCCGTCCCCGCGGCACGTCGATGGCGTCGGGGTCCTCCTGGATCATGGGGACGATGTCGAGGACCTCGAAGAGGCGCTCGAAGGAGACGAGGGCGGTCATCACGTCGAGGTTGACGTTGGAGAGCTGGGTCAGCGGCCCGTACAGGCGGGTCAGGTAGGCCGTCAGGGCGACCAGGGTGCCGATGGTGAGCGTGCCGTGAATGGTGGCCACGCCGCCGAAGCCGTAGACGAGCGCGGTGGCCAGCGCGCCGGTCAGGGTGAGCGACACGAAGAAGATGCGGGAGTAGGTGGCCTGCGAGATCCCGATGTCGCGCACCCGGCCCGCCTTGGCCTCGAAGGCGGTGGCCTCCTCTTCGGGGTGGCCCAGCAGCTTGACCAGCATGGCGCCGCCCACCTGGAAGCGCTCCTGCATGACCATGTTCATCTCGCTGTTGAGGTTGTAGCCCTCCTTGGTCAGCGAGCCGATGCGCTGGCCCACGAAGCGGGCCGGGATGAGGAAGAGCGGAACGAGGATGAGCGCGGCCAGGGTGATCTTCCAGCTGAGGAAGAACATGGCGGCCAGGACGATCACGACGGTGACGAAGTTGCCGACCACGTTGGAGAGCAGATCCGTGAAGGCCTGTTGGGCGCCGATGACGTCGTTGTTGAGGCGGCTGACCAGTGCGCCGGTCTGCGTGCGGGTGAAGAAGGCCAGGGGCATGCGCTGAATGTGGCGGAACACCTTCGAGCGCATGTCGTAAATGAGGTACTCGCCGATGTAGGCCGAGATGCGGCGTTCGGTGAGGACGAGACCGGCGTCGACGAGGGCCAGGACCGCCACCAGGATCGACAGCCAGATGACCAGTTGGGTGTCGTGCTTCTCGATGCCGTTGTTGATGATGGAGCGCAGGATGAGGGGGCTGACAGCGCCGACGGCAGCGTCGATGATGACCACCGGAAGGAAGATGGCCAGGATCTTGCGGTAGGGGACGGCGAAGGTGAGCATGCGCCGGGCCGTGCCCTTCTTGACCCGGTGCTGCAGGACGGCGCGGTCCTGGCGCACGGAGCGCATGCCCATGCCACCTCCACCGCGGCCTCCTCCCATGGCGTGGCCACGCATACTCATGCGTGCAACCTACCGTTGGCGACCCGCTTCTCCGGTTGCGCCGCCCGGCGGCGGGGCGGTCAGGCGGGGGTGATCCGGCGGCGGATGAAGGTCACGACGAGGAAGGCGAGCGAGCTGACCGCCAGGGCGCCCACGACCGCGGCCATGATGCCCGAGCCCCGCAAGGCCAGCCCGGACGACAGGGCACTGGCGCCGCCGGTCACGTGGCTCGCCAGCGGCGCGTGGACGGCACCCGAGCGGGACCTCGTGCTGGCCGACGCCACACCGCAGCCGGACCACGTGAGGAACCCGACCGTCGCGGCACCCACCATGGCCGCCCACATCCGGAAGTGACCCACCATCACGCACTCCTTGCCGCTGTCGTTCCACAGTGAAACGCAGGCTGCCCGGCTGCCTTTCGGGGAAAAATCGGCGCAACCCCCATGGGCGCGAAGAGCCTGGTGACAGGTGACGCGGAGGTGACCGTCAGTAGGCGCCGATGCCCCGGGCCATGGTCTTGGGGGTCTCGAACATGATCTTGAGGTCCCACCAGAGCGACCACGAGGCCACGTAGAGGTAGTCGAGCTGCACGAGGTCGTTGCGGGTGAGGTCGTTGCGGCCGGACACCTGCCACAGTCCGGTGATGCCGGGGCGCACGTCGAAGCGGCGCGTGGCCCAGCCCTCCACGTTCGATTCGCTCGGTATGAAGGGCCTCGGCCCCACGACGGACATGTCGCCCTTGAACACGTTGATGAATTGTGGGATCTCGTCGATGCCGGTACGGCGCAGGAACGCGCCGAAGCGGGTGATGCGGCCGCTCTCGTCCTTCTTGTGCCGCAACTCGTGCAGCGGTCGGTCATGGTCTTCGGCCGCGGCGGGGGCCGAGGCGGCCGGGGGCGGCGCCTCCCTCGTGCCGGTGGTCATGGAGCGGAACTTGGTCACCGTGAAGCGCTCGGCATCCCGCCCGAGGCGCGTCTGGCGGAAGAACACGGGCCCGGGGGAGCTCAGCTTCACGCCCACGGCCACCACCAGGAGCAGCGGCGCCGTGGCGAGCAGCACGGCGGAGCTGATGCAGAGGTCGAAGGCGCGCTTCATGAAGGAGTCCCAGGGGCTGAGGTGGGGCTGCGCAATTTCGAGGAAGGGCAACCCCGCCAGGTCGGTGAGTCGGGAGCGCCAGCTGATCAGCTCGTAGTAGCGCGGGACCATGGCGATGTGCACGAAGTCCTGCAGCGTGCGGTAGACGTCCAGGGCCTCGACGGAGAACTCGTCGCGGGCGGCCACGAGGACGCGGTGCACCTCGAGCTGCCGGCACAGGCGGGGGAGGTCGGCCACCTGTCCCAGCGCCTCCGCGGCCCCCGTCGTCGGCAATGCGGCCGACCAGGGTCATGCCGGGATCCTGGCGCACGCTGAGCATGATGCGGTCGGCCGTCGTGCCGGCGCCGACGACGAGCACACGTGTCGTCGTCAACGTGTGGAGGAAGTACCGCAGGACGATGCGGCCGATCGTGATGACGCCGATGGTGACGATGACCGCCGCCACCAACTGGGTGGCGTACGGCTCGGAGGTGGCGAAGAGGACGTGCAGCAGCGAGCCGATGGCGAGGGCGACGACACAACCCTCGCCGACGCCGAAGGCGAGCTCTCGTATCTCGAGGAAGGCACTGGGCTGCAGTCGGCGGTGGGTGACGCGGTAGACCCCGCCCGAGGCCAGTGCCAGCACGACGGCGACCGGGAAGAGGGAGTCGATCTCCAAGTTGGTGAGGAGCTGCCGGGGCGCGTTCACCGGGACGGCCGAGAGGTGGGACAGCAATACGAGCGAGAGAGGGAGCGCGATGCAGGCGCAGACGAAGTCGCAGCAGATCTGGACGAGCGTCAGCTCCTTGTCCGTGATGGTGCGGTAGCGGAGGGGGGCCGTGGCGGCCAGCTGGGGTGCGCCGACGGTCGCGGCCCCGGGCTCTGCCACGCCCACCTCGATCTCCGCATCAGAGACGCTCATCGCCCATCCTCCGCCGGCGCCGTACCGCCTTTACTCCCGGGAACGGCCGGGAGGGGCGTGACTGGCGGTCAGGCGGAGCCGCCCACGGCGTGGACCCCGCCGTCGACGTGCACGATCTCGCCCGTGGTCATGGGGAAGAGGTCGCTGAAGAGGGCGAGGCAGGCCTTGGCCACGGCGGTGGCGTCATGGATGTCCCAGCCCAGGGGCGCCCGGTCGGCCCAGGTGTCCTCGAAGGCGCTGAACCCCGGGATGGACTTGGCCGCCATGGTGCGGACCGGGCCGGCCGCCACGAGGTTGACCCGGATGCCGCGCGGCCCCAGCTCCTTGGCCAGATAGCGCGAGAGGGACTCGAGGCCGGCCTTGGCCACGCCCATCCAGTCGTAGACCGGCCAGGCGACGCTGGCGTCGAAGTCCAGGCCGACCACGGAGGCGCCCCCGTCGGCCCCGGCCGCCTCCAGGAGGGGCAGGACGGCGTCGACCAACGCCTTCAGCGAGTAGGTCGAGATGTGCAGCGCCGTCGACACGTCCTCCCAGTCGGCGGCGAACATGCCGCTGCCGAGGCAATCGGGCGGGGCGAAGCCGATGGCATGGAGCAGGCCGTCGAGCCGGTCTCCGCCGTCGGCCAGCGCGGCGCCGGCCGCCTTCAGCTGGTCGGGCGACGTGACGTCGATTTCGAGGACCTCAGCCTCGCGGGGGAGCTTGCGCGCCGTCCGTCTGGTCAGCGACAGGGCGCGGCCGGCGCCCGAGAGGACGACGTCGGCCCCCTCTTCCTGGGCCAGCCGGGCCACGGCGAAGGCCAGCGAGGCATCGGTGAGGACGCCCGTGATCAGGAGGCGCTTGCCGTCGAGGAGTCCCACTGCGCCAGGAGGTTATGCGAAGGTAGGGGCGTGCACGTGGGAATCCTGGGTGGGACGGGCCCGGCTGGGCGCGGCGTCGCGGTCCGGCTGGCCGACGCCGGCATCCGGGTCACGCTCGGTTCCCGCGACGCGGAGCGGGCGTCCGCAGTGGCCGGCGACGTGCTGGCGCGCTGGCCCGATTCGGATCTGGAGATACTCGGGTCCGACAACGCCGGGGCGGCCGAAGCCGACCTGGTGATCGTGGCCACACCCTGGGACAGCGCCATCGCCACGGCGCGTGCCGTGCGGGAGCCGCTGGCGGGCAAGGTCGTGGTCTCCATGGCCAACGCCCTGGTCAAGGAGGGGAGGGAGATGCTGGCCCTGATCCCGCCCCGGGGCTCGGTGGCGGCCGCCGTGCAGGCGGCATTGCCCGAGAGCCTGGTGGCGGCCGCGTTCCACCACCTGCCGGCCTCGGAAATGGAAAACCTCGAATCGGGGTTGGAAGCGGACGTGCTGGTGTGCTCTGACTTCCCGGAGGCGTCGGCGGCCACGGTGGCCCTCGTCGAGCGGATGCCGGGCCTGCGGCCACTCGACGCCGGCAGCCTCAGCCAGGCCGCGGCGATCGAGGCCTTCACGGCCGTCTGTATCACCCTCAACATCAGGCACAAGGCCCACTCCACCCTGAGGATCGCCGGGCTCTAGCGGTGCAGCTGTACGACACGGCACGAAGGGAGGTGGTGGAGTTCGAGCCCGGGCCGTTGGTGACGATGTACTCGTGCGGCATCACGCCCTACGACGCGGCCCATCTGGGGCACGCCGCCGTCTACCTCTACTTCGACATGCTGCAGCGCCGCCTGCGCGACGCCGGGCACGAGACGAAGGTCGTGCGCAACGTCACCGATGTCGACGACGACATTCTGCGCAAGGCCCGCGAGCTCGGCGTGCACTACCTCGATCTGGCCGCCGAGGAGATGGCGCGCTTCGACGCCGAGATGGGATTGCTCAACCTGCTGCCCGTGTACTCCGAGCCGCGGGCCACGTCGGCCATTTCGGAGATCCTCTCACTGATCGGCGCCGCGCTCGAGGGGGGGTTCGCCTACGAGTCGGGAGGCTCGGTCTACTTCAGCGTGGCGACGTTCCCCGAATTCGGCCGCATCAGCGGCTTCGACCGCGACCCGCATGCTGGAGCTGGCAGCCGAGCACGGCGGGCAACCCCGGAGGATCCCAACAAGCGGGACCCGCTCGACTTCGTGCTGTGGCAGCCGTCGCTGCCCGACGAGCCGGCGTGGGAGTCACGCTGGGGACCGGGACGGCCGGGCTGGCACATCGAGTGCTCAGCGCTCGTCCTGCGTGAGCTCGGGGAGACGATCGACATCCACGGCGGCGGCCGCGACCTCGTGTTCCCGCACCACGAGTGCGAGACGGCGCAGTCCGAGTCGGTGACGGGTCAGCGCTTCGTCCGGCTGTGGTTCCACGTCGGCCTGGTGGGCCTGGACGGGACGAAGATGTCGAAGTCGCTGGGCAACCTCGTCTTCGTCGGCGACCTGTGCAAGGAGTGGGATCCGGCCGCCGTGCGCCTGGCGCTGCTGGCGCATCACTACCGCGAGGACTGGGACTGGCGTACCGACGAGGACATGCCGGCGGCCGCGGCCCGGCTCGCCCTGTGGCGCAGCGCGCCCGAGGGCGACGGGAGCGCCGGGTCTGGCTGCGGTGCGGGCGGCCCTCGACGACGACCTCGACACGCCCGCCGCACTGCGCGCGCTCGACGAGGAGGCCACGGCCGGGCGGCCCGGTGGCGGACGGGGCGCGGCTGCTCGGCGTCACCCTCTGAAGGCACCCGGTGGACCGGGCCGGCGAGGGTGGTCCAGTACCCTTGGTGGACCACGTACGGAGCCAGGATCAGACCGATCGGCCGGCAGAGCAGGAAAGGGTGCACGATGCCAGGCGTCATCTCGGTTGGCCTTCCCGACGGCTCGACGCGGGAGCTGACCGAGGGCACGACGGGCCTGCAGCTGGCCCAGGTCCATCGGGTCCCGGCTGGCCAAGGCGGCCGTGGTGGCCACGGTGGACGGCCGCGAGGTGGACCTCGAGGCACCCCTGCCCGACGGCGCGCAGGTGGCCATCGTCACCGGCCGACACCGAGGCCGGCCGCGAGGTCCTGCGGCATTCGACCGCGCACGTCATGGCGCAGGCGGTGCGCCGGCTGTGGCCCGGCGCGAAGTACGCCATCGGCCCGGTGATCGAGAACGGCTTCTACTACGACTTCGAGCTCCCCGACGGCGCCCACTTCACGCGACGACGACCTGGAGCGCATCGACGCCGAGATGCGGGCCATCATCAAAGAGGACCAGCCCTTCGTGCGCCACGAGCACACGCTCGAGGAGGGGCTCGAGATCTTCGCCGACCAGCCCTTCAAGCAGGAGATCATCGAGGCCGTCGGGACCGGGGCCGACGAGGTCGACGCGGCGCGGCCCGGTGGTCAGCACGTACCGCAACAGCGACGCGTTCATCGACCTGTGCCGGGGGCCGCACGTACCCTCGACCGGCCGGCTCGGCCACTTCAAGCTGATGCGGGTGGCGGGCGCCTACTGGCGGGGCGACGAGAAGCGCGAGCAGCTGCAGCGGATCTACGGGACGGCGTGGGAGTCGGAGAAGGCGCTGGCGGCCCACCTGCACCAGCTCGAGGAGGCCGAGCGGCGTGACCACCGCAAGCTCGGGGCGGAGCTCGACCTCTTCAGCTTCCCCGAGGAGATCGGGCTCGGGCCTGGCCGTCTTCCACCCCAAGGGCGGGACGATCCGCCGGCTGATGGAGGAGTACTCGCGCCAGCGCCACGTGGAATCGGGCTACGACTTCGTCAACTCGCCCCACATCACCAAGAGCGCATTGTTCGAGCAGTCGGGCCATCTCGACTGGTTCGCCGAGGGCATGTACCCGCCGATGGACCTGGACGGGGGTGCGCAGTACTACCTCAAGCCGATGAACTGCCCGTTCCACATCCTCGTGTACAAGAGCCACCAGCGCTCGTACCGCGAGCTGCCGATGCGGCTGTTCGAGTTCGGCACCGTCTACCGCTACGAGAAGTCCGGCGTGTTGCAGGGCCTGACCCGCGTGCGCGGCATGACGCAGGACGACGCCCACATCTTCTGCACACGCGAGCAGATGGACGCCGAGCTCGTGCGCACCGTGCACTTCGTCCTGGACCTGCTGCGCGACTACGGACTCAACGACTTCTACCTCGAGCTGTCGACGAAGCCTCCTGGCAAGGCCGTCGGATCCGACGAGGACTGGGAGGTCGCAACAGAGGCCCTGCGGACCACCGCGCTCGAAATGGGGCTCGAAATCGTGATGGACGAGGGCGGAGGCGCCTTCTACGGGCCGAAGATCTCCGTGCAGGCCCGCGACGCCATCGGCCGCACCTGGCAGATGTCCACGGTCCAGCTCGACTTCCAGCTGCCGCACCGCTTCGGCCTGGAGTACATCGGCGCCGACAACCAGCGTCATCAGCCGATCATGATCCATCGCGCCCTGTTCGGCTCGGTGGAGCGCTTCATGGCGGTGCTCATTGAGCACTACGCGGGTGCGCTGCCGACCTGGCTGAGCCCGGAGCAGATACGGGTCATTCCGGTGACCGACGCGCACGCCGACTATGCGCAGGGCGTGGTCGAGGCCTGTGCCGCGGCAGGCCTGCGGGCCACGGTCGAGGGCAGCAGCGAAAAAATGGGCGCGCGCATCCGCCGGGCCAAGGTGGCGAAGATCCCCTACGTGCTCGTGGTCGGCGACGACGACGTGGCGGCGGGGACGGTCGGCGTCAACCGGCGCAGCTGGACCACCAAGCCCGAGCAGGGCGTCGCGGTGGCCGATCTCGTGCGCGAGGTGGCCGACGAGGTGGCACGCCGGGGCCTGCCCGAGGACCGGGCGCCGGCGCCGGCGAGCGCATGACGCGTCCGTGCCCGTTGCGGCGCAGGCCGTGAGCCTCGAGCACCTCTGGGCGGGGTGGCGCCGGGAGTACATGATGGAGGCGACGGCGCGCCAGCGCAGCGGTGAGGCCGACCATGACGAGACCGACTGCGTGTTCTGCCGGCTGGCCGCCAGCGGTCCGCCGTCCGAGGACAACCTCGTCGTCTGGCGCGGTGAGACCACCTTCGTCGTGCTGAACGCCTACCCCTACGCCAGCGGGCATGTCCTGGTGCTGCCCCTGCGTCACGTGGCGTCGTTGACCGACCTGACGGCGGAGGAGTCCGCCGCGCTCTGGGCGGCCACGCAGTCGGCGGTGGAGGCCATTGAGACCGCGTACGAGCCGGACGGCCTCAACATGGGGGCCAACCTCGGGCGGGAGGCCGGTGCCGGCCTGCCGTCGCATGTCCATCTGCACGTCCTGCCGCGGTGGTCCGGTGACACCAATTTCATGACGACGGTGGCCGAGACCCGCGTCATGCCCGAGACGTTGCAGCTGTCCTGGAAGAGGCTCACCGACGCCTGGCCCCGATAACACGCCGCCCGAGGGGCCCGGAGTGCCGGGCGGCGCCGTGGGCACGCGCCCCGACGAGGGCGAACCGACCGCCGCCGCGGCGCCGGCGACGTCGCGGGCGCCGGGCGCGTCCGGGCACCGGGTGCGGCGGGCCCTGCGCCGAGCCTGGCCCGCCACCCGCATCGTCATCGGCTTCGGGCTCGTCGCCCTGGCGCTGTGGGTCCTGTCGTCGAAGACCTCCGAGCTCGACGGATTCTCCACCGTCTTCCGCCACTTCAACTGGTGGTGGGTGGCACCCGCCGTGGTGGCGGAGATCGCGTCGTACTACTGCTTCGCGGCCATGCAGTACGAGCTGCTCCGGGCGGGCCACCTGCGCGCGCCCTGGAACCCCTTGGTCAAGCTGACCTTCGCGTCGCAGGCGATCACCAACTCGCTGCCCATCGGGAACGCGGTGTCCTCGGTCTACGGCTTCCGCTGGTTCCGCCGTTTCGGTGCCGACAACACGCTGGCCGTATGGGCGCTGGCCGGGACGCTGGTCGCGGCCACGGTGAGCCTCTCACTGCTCGCCATCGTCGGACTCGGTGTGGCGGCCCAGGAGGGCGCCTCGCTCGACCTGGTGCCGGTGCTCATCGGCACCTTCCTGGTCATGCTCGGCATCGGGTCCCTCTTCGTGTACGAACGCCCGCTGCACGCAGCGCTGTGGTGGTCGCTGAAGCTCTCGGTCGCCGTCAGCGGGCGGCCCCGGGGCGACACGGTCGAGCTGATCGACCGCATCACGGCCTGGATGACCGCCGTGCGGCTCAGCTGGACGCAGATCGGGCGCATCATCACGTGGGGGACGATCAATTGGCTGCTCGACTGCGCCTGCTTCGCCATGATGTTCCGCGCCATGGGGGCGCCCGTCCCGTGGAAGGGCCTGCTCCTGGCCTACGGAGCCGGTCAGCTCGCGGCCTCCTTGCCCATCACCCCCGGCGGCCTGGGCGTGGTCGAGGGCTCCATCACGGTCGCCCTGGTGGCCTTCGGGGGCCCGGAGGCGAGCACCGCCTACGCGGTGCTGCTCTACCGCGTCATCAGCTTCTGGATGATCCTGGTCATCGGGTGGCTCCTCATCGGGCAGCTCGCCTGGCAGGTGCGCCGCGGCCGCTGGAACCGCCAGGCCCTCGCGAGCGACGTCGAGGCCGGGCCGGAGGCTTACGGGCCGCCACCGCCGTCCGCCGAGGCCCGGGCCGTCGCCGGAGGTGCCGGATGAGCCGGACGCGCGTCCGCGCCGTGGCGCTCGCCACCGCGCTGGTCCTGGCCGCCACGCTCATGGCGTCCTGCTCGTCCGCGCGCAGTGACCTCGGCTCGACCGGGGCCTCGCCGTCCTGCTACCTGGCCCTGCCGACAGCCTCCAAGGCCGTCGGGGGTCACGGCCACCTGGAGGGCGTGCGCAAGTACACGCTGAACGGGTTCCGCACCGTGGCACCGCGCCTGTACCGGCGCCTGGCCGACGACCTCTCGAAGAAGCAGGGCGTGTGCGTGGCCGGGTACACCGGCCACTTCACGGCCGACGAGGTGCAGAAACCGCTCGGTCGTCCGTCCGGCACGCTGGCCGTGCCCGTAGTCACGACGCCGGGCAACATGCTGTTGGGCACGCTGATCCTGACCAAACTCCCGGTGCGCTTCCAACAGACGCACCCGTTCTGAGTCGCTGACCCCGGCGGGCGTGCGGCCGGCCGGGACGGTGCGCCGCCGGTCAGCCGCCCGCCGGGGGGATGGACGCCATGAGGTGCTCGGGCACGGCGTCGTAGTGGTCGTAGGCGACCGTGAACGAGCCCCGCCCGCCGGTCAGCGCCCGCAGGTCGACGGCGTAGCGGGTGAGCTCGGCGCTGGGCGCGGTGGCCGTCACCGTCTGGTAGCCCTCGTCGGCGGCGGCGTCGGTGCCGACGATGCGGGCCCGCCGCGCGTGCAGGTCGCCGAGCACGTCCCCCTGGCACTCAGCCGGAATCGTGACCACCAGCCGCGAGATCGGCTCGAGCACGATCGGCCCGGCCTCCGCCATGGCGGCCCGCACGGCCAGGGCCGCCGCCATCTTGAAGCTGACCTCGTTCGAGTCCACCGAGTGTGCCTTGCCGTCGTCCACCGTCACGGCGATGTCGACGACGGGGTAGCCGTGCACGCCGCCCCCGTCGAACGTCTCGAGGACGCCCTTCTCCACGGCGGGGATGTACTGGCGCGGAATGGCGCCGCCCACCACCTCGTCGCGGAAGGCGAACCCCTCGCCCCGTCCCAGCGGCTCCAGGCGGAGGTGGCAGATGCCGAATTGGCCGTGGCCGCCCGACTGCTTCTTGTGCTTGCCCTCCGCCGCCGCCGGCCGGGTGATCGTCTCGCGGTAGGGGATGCGCAGGTCCTCGCGCTCGACGTGCACGTTGCACTTGCGGTCCAGCCGCTCCAGCGTCACGGCCAGGTGCACCTCTCCGCACACCCCCAGGATGGTCTGGTGCGTCTCGTCGTCGCGTACCACCGTGAGCGAGGGGTCCTCCTCGACGAGCCGGTGCAGCGCCGACATCAGCTTGTCGTCGTCCGCCCGCGTCGCGGGCCTGACCGCCACCTGGAGCGCCGGTGCCGGCAGCGTGGGGGCCGGCACCACCACGGGCTGCCCCTTGGGGGCGAGGGTGTCGCCCGTGCGCGTGCCGTTGAGGCGCGGCACCGCCACGAAGTCGCCGGCCGCAACGGTGGTCGCCGGCGCCGTGGCATGCCCGGCGATGCTCTGCAGCGCGTGGAGACGCTCCTCCTCGCGCGTGCGCGGGTTGACCAGGACGGTGTCGGGCTGCAACGTGCCCGAGAGCACCTTGCACAGCGACATCTTTCCCGTGTGCCCGTCGTTGAACGTCTTGGCCACCGTGAGCAGCGTCGGCCCGCTCGGGTCGCAGGAGATCTCGGCCGTCTCCGTCCCGGCCGTGGCGAGCACCGGCGGCCGCGAGGCCGGGGTCGGGCAGAGCTCCTCGATCAGGCGGGCCAGCCGGTCGACGCCGACCCCGCTGGCGGCCGAGCAGCACAGGACCGGGAAGACCGCCGCCGCCGCGACCCCGCCGGCGAGGCTCTTCTCGAGCTCCCCGTAGTCGAGCGTCTCGCCGTTGAGGTAGCGCTCCATCAGGTCGTCGTCGCCCACCACGATCCCCTCGACGAGCTGTTCGTGCACCGTGTGCTCCTCGTCCACGAGCTCCTCGGGGATCGGTCCCTCGTGGCCCGCCGGAGGCACGGTCCCGTCGACGGGCCCACCTCCGGGCGTGGCGTAGTGGGTGGCCGTGTCGTCGAGCAGGTCGATCACCCCGTGGAAGTCGGCCTCGTGCCCGATGGGCAGTTCCACGGGCGCCACACCGGCGCCGAAGGTCTCGCGGATGTCGGCCAGTGTGCGGTCGAAGTCGGCCCGCTCGCGGTCGAGCTTGTTGACCACGATCACCCGCGGCACCCCGAGCCGGGCGGCGGCCCGCCAGGCGTCCTCCGTCTGCGCCTGCACGCCATCGGTGGCGCTGACCACCACGACGGCCAGGTCGACATTGGCGAGCGCCGTCACCATCTCCCCGGCGAAGTCTGCGTAGCCGGGCGTGTCGAGCAGGTTCACCTTGACCCCGTTGACGGTGAAGGGCGCCAGGCTGGACGAGATCGACAGTTGCCGCGAGACCTCTTCGGGCTCGAAGTCCATGACCGTCGTGCCCTTCTCGACCGAGCCCCGCCGTGCGATGGACCCGGTGGCGGCGAGCAGGGCCTCGGCGAGCGTGGTCTTGCCGGCGCCGTGATGCCCGACGAGGGCGACGTTTCGGATTGCGGTCGGGTCGTGTGGCACGTGCTCCTCCGTCCTCCGTCCGTGCAGGCAGGCCTGGCGCGGCTCGTGGGAAGGAGTGTACGACCGCTCGTGCGCCGCCGCTCGGGCGGGCCGCAGCGGGTCCCCGGAGCGGCCTGGTTCAGCCCCGGCCGCGGCGAGAGGCCAGCGCGGCGTCGTAGTCGTGCCGGACGGAGTAGCGGACGAAGAAGGCCAGGGTGTCGAGCAGCAGCAGCCACACGGCCTTGAGGGAGATGGTGCTCCCGAAGCGCTCCTCAATCCGCACGGGCGCCTCCACAATGCGGGTGTAGCCGAGGCGGCGGGCCAGCACCAGCAGCTCGAGGTCCAGCGCGAAGCGGCTCTCGCGCAGGAGCGGCAGCACGTCGGCGATGACGGCGCGGTCGACCAGCTTGATGCCGACCTGGGTGTCCTTGACCTGCAGCCGGAACAGCAGACCGATGAGGTGCTGGTAGGTCCAGGAGTAGAGGCGCCGCAGCGGCGGATAGTGCACCGAGGAGTCCGGGTGGCGCTTGCTCCCGATGATGATGTCGGGCTGCTCGGCGCGCATGATGGAGACGAAGGGGGCCAGCAGCTCGGGGGAGATGTCGCCGTCTGCGTCGATGAAGCCGAGATAGCGGCCCCGCCCCAGCGCCAGCCCCTCGCGGAGTGCGTGTCCCTTGCCGACGTTGGTGTCGAAGGTGACCCGCCGCACGACGCTCTCGGGGAAGCCTTCCAGAGTGAAGGGGCTGCCGTCGGTCGAGCCGTCCGAGACGGTGATGATCTCGAAGGTCATGCCGGACGCGTCCAGCACGCGCACCATGTCCTCGACCGTCCGGCGCAGCCGGTCGCCCGGGTTGTAGTAGGGGACGACGATGGAGACGTCGAGCGTCGGCTCGGGAAGCACGTCGCGTCGGTGCGCTCCCGCGTTCCTCGGCTCGGACACCGGCACCATCACCTCACGTGCGCCCACGCGGTGGGGCTCTCCGTGGGTGAGGCTACCCCACCCCGTCGGAACTCAGTAGCCGTACCCGCCGCTGCCGCCGCTGCCGCCGTTGCCGCCGCCGCCCCCCTTGCCGGAGCTCTTGGAGGTGGTCGCGGCGGCGCCCCCGACGGAAATGGCGACGTTCATCCCCAACGCCTTGTGTCCCGGAATGGGGCAGTAGATGTCGTAGGCGCCCTTCTTGAGGGTCACGGTCAGCTTGGCGCTCTGGCCGGGCTGCATGTCCTTCGTCATCGCCATGGCGAGCCCGGGCCCGGTGATCATCAGGGCGTGGGTCGTCTGGCCCTTGTTGACGGCGTCGAAGGTGTACTTGCCCGGCTTGAAGGAGATCTTGGAGAGGGCGATGTGGAAGTCCGTCTCGGTCGCCTTGACTTGCGTGGGGCCGCCGGAGGCCGAGGCCGGCGCGGTCGTCAGCACGGCGGCGCCCGACGCGGCGGCGAGCGCGATGAGGGGGACGGAGACGATCCGGATGGCGGTGCGGTGCATGGTGGTCCTCGGGGCTCGTGGTTGCGCTGGTGTCACACTGAGGGGTACGGGCCGGACGGCGCCGGAGATTGGGCACCGGCGGATCGGGCGGAGGCGGGAAGGGCCCGCCACCAGCAGCGGAGCACCCTCCCGGCCGCGCCGGACGGCGCCTGGGCGCCCTACCGCGCCTTCGGCGGGCCTGTGGACCCTCGGGGTTCGGGGACCGGATGGTAAACTTTTGCGAGCAGCGCCAGAGCCCTGTCCCGGGCCCGCGCACGACGAGGAGCTTCATGTTCGACGGCCGTTGGCGAACCGCCGTCGACCGGACCACCGGCCCGGTCGGCGAGACACTCCACCGCCATGGCATCACCGCAGACGTGCTCACTGCGACCGGTCTCGTGTCCGCCACGGCGACGGCCGTCCTGGTGGCCTCGGGTCATCTCCACCTGGCCATCATCTTCTTGATCATCACGGGCATGCACGACCTGTTCGACGGGCCGGTGGCCAAGGCGGCGGGCACCGCCTCGGTCCGCGGCGCCTTCTTCGACTCCGTCACCGACCGCGTGGCCGACGCCGTGTTGATGTTCGGGTGCGCCTGGTACCTCCTCAACCGGGGCGACGGTCACCTCGCGTTGCTGCCCATGGCCATCTTGGCGGTGACCGCGCTGGTCTCCTACGAGCGGGCGAAGGCGGAGTCGCTCGGGCTCTCCGCCCGGGGCGGTCTGATGGAGCGCGGCGAGCGCATGTTCCTGCTCGGCGTCGCCTTCTTGAGCAGCGTCATCTTCGTGCCCGTGCTCTGGGTCCTGCTCGTCCTCGTGTCGGGCACCGCCATCTCCCGTTTCGTCAAGGTGTGGAACGCCGCCTCGGGCCGCGACGCCGTCATCCGGCGCCGGATCGAGGCGTGGCGCGAGGGACGGGTCGACTCGCGCTGGCGGGCCTGGCGCGAGGGCCGCGAGTCGGCGGGCGTGCCCCGGCGCGACCTGGCCCGCACGACCGGCGCCCCGGTGGGTCGGTGGCGGGCCCGCCGGCAGGAGGCGTTGAGCAGCCGGTCCGGTCGGACCCTGCGGGAGCGCCGCCGGGCCGCGCGGGGACATGCGGGGGACACGGGGGCGCGCCGCTCGACGCGTCGCACGCCTCCCGCGTCCTGATCACCGCGCGCCACGCCCCGTCGTGAGCGACACGACGAAGTACTGGACCTACCGCGGCCTGGCCGCCGCCATGGGGCATGTCCCCCAGCCGGTGGCCGACGGCATCGCCCGCGGCGTGGCCCGGGTCATGGCGCTGCGGGGTGGCCCCGCCCTCGCCATGAACGAGCGTCACCTGCGCCGCGTCCTGGCCAGCGAGGCCGAGGGGGTGGAGCCCGACCCCGTCCTCGTCCGGCGCTGGAGCAGGCGCACCTTCGGGTCGTACGCGCGCTACTGGTGCGACGGCGCCCGCCTGCCCTATGAGAGCGAGGCGGGCGTGCGGGCCCGCTGGCAGCTGCTCTCGGGCCGGGAGCATCTGCGGGCCGCCATGGATCGCGGGCGCGGCATCGTGATGGCGCTGCCCCACGTGGGCAGCTGGGAGTGGGGCGGCTGCTGGCTCGCGCTGGAGGGCATGCCGATGACCGCCGTGGTCGAGCGGCTGGAGCCCGAGGAGCTCTTCGAGTGGTTCGTCAGGCAGCGCGCCGCCATGGGTCTCACCGCGGTGCCGCTCGGCGAGGGGTCGAGCTCGGCCATGCTGCGCGCCCTCAAGGAGAACCACGTCGCCGGACTGGTCAGCGACCGGGACCTCGTCGGCAACGGGGTGGAGGTCGAGTTCTTCGGCGAGAAGACCACGCTGCCCGCCGGGGCCGCCACCCTGGCCCTGCGCACCGGGGCGCCGCTGCTGCCCGTCGTCGTCTACTCGGGCCCGGGCAACTGGCACACGGGCGTCGTCCATCCACCGCTCGACACCTCGCGCCAGGGCCGCATGCGTGAGGACATCGTCCGGGTGACGCAGGACCTCGCCACCACGTTCGAGCACGACATCAGGGCCCATCCCGAACAGTGGCACCTGTACCAGCCCAACTGGCCCAGCGATCACCAACCCGGCGATCGCCAACCCGCCGATCACCGATCCGCCGATCACCGATGAGGATTGCCATGGTCTCGCCCTACGCGTTGGGCAGCGTCGGCGGGGTGCAGGGACAGGTGGTGGGACTGGCCCGCTCACTCCGCGCCCACGGGCACGACGTCACCGTGGTGGCGCCGGCCAGGGAAGGCACCGAGGTGCCGGCGGCGGTGGGGGAGCACCACGTGATCGGCCGGCCGGTGGGGCTGCGCTCCAACGGTTCCGTGGCTCCCGTCGCCCCCTGGCCGACGGCGGCGGCGCGCGCCGAGCGGTTCGTCCGCCGCGGCGGCTTCGACGTGGCCCACGTGCACGAGCCCCTGGCCCCGATGGCGGCCTACGGCCTGGTGCTGGCGGGCGCCGTCCCGCTCGTCGGCACCTACCACCGGGCGGGCGTGAGCCGCTGGGTGGGCCCGCTGCATCCGCTGACCCAATTCGTGGGCCGTCGGCTGCAGGTCCGCGTGGCCGTGTCCGAGGCGGCCCGTGCGACCGGCGTGCGCGAGGGCGGGGGGGAGTTCGAGGTCCTCTACAACGGGGTCGAGATGGACCGCTTCGAGTCAGCGCCGCCGACGCGGGATCCCGAGGGCCGCCCGACCATCCTCTTCCTCGGCCGCCACGAACCGCGCAAGGGCCTGCCCGTCCTGCTCGAGGCCTGCACCCGGCTGCAGCGCCCCGCCGTGCTGTGGGTGTCCGGCGAGGGACCGGGCATCGAGGTGCGGCGCCGCCGCCAGCTGGCGTCGGATCCGGTGCAGTGGCTGGGCGTGCTCAGCGACGACGAGGTGGCGTCCCGGCTGGCCGGCGCGGACGTGCTGTGCGCGCCCTCGCTGCAGGGGGAGTCCTTCGGGATGGTGGTCCTCGAAGGCATGGCGGCCGGCTGCGCCGTGGTGGCCTCGGACATCGAGGGGTATCGCAAGGCGGCGGGCGGCCACGCGCGCCTGGTGCCGCCAGGGGACGCCGGTGCGCTGGCCGCCGCGCTCGACGACGCCCTGGACGAGACGGCGGCGGGGTCGACGGGGGCCCGCAAGGAGGCGACGGAGTACGCCCGCGCCTGGTCGATGGACTCCCTGGCCGAGCGCTACCTCGAGATCTACGGGCGGGCGATCGGATCCTCGGGCGCCCGGTGTTGACCGCCCGGTCCGGGGGCGCCCGCCCGAGCCCGTGACCGTCAGGTCGTAGGCTGCAGGGCCTCATGGGCGATCAGAACGAGGGAGCCGCGCCACCGTCCGGCGGTGGCAACCGATCCGGTGGCGGGACCGGGAATGGCTCCGGCGGGACCGGGGGCGGGTCCGGCGGAGGCGGGAACCGAAACCGCAATCGCAACAGGAACCGCAATCGCAGCCGCTCGGCCGGGGGCGGCGCGCCGGCGGGCGGCCGCGGATCCGGCAGCGGTCAGGGCGGCCGATCGGGATCCGGCGGACAAGCCAAGGGGTCGGGACAGGGCGGCGGTGGCACCCGTGGCGGCGGGGGCAATCGGCAGCGGACGTCCCAGGGCTCGGGCAAGGGGAACCGCAGCAGCGGCGGCGGCACTCGCTCCCAGGCGCGGCCGCGCGGCGGACCGGGACGGGCCGCGGTGGCATTGGCGCCGCCGCCACCACCCCTTGCACCGCTCGACGTTGCGCCCAGCGCGGGCGCGCCCCAGATCTTCCCGGCCGAGGTCTCGGCCAACCGGCGCCGCGCCCTCACGCTGTGCGCGCTGGCGGCGGTCGTCCCCGCGCTGCTGCTCGGCGCGTTGGCGGGGGCGCTCCTCTCGGTGATCGCGGGTGTGGTGGTGTTCGTGCTCGCCGCCGGCGCCGCCATGTATGCCCTGTGGCGGGTGGCCCCGTCGTTCGCGCTGAGCCGGATCGGCGCGGTGCCCATCGACGAACATGACGAGACCCGGTTGTGGAACGTGACCGAAGGGCTGTGCGCGACGTTCGGCCTGAGCATGCCCTCGCTCTTCGTGCTCCACGACGACGTGCCCAACGTGTGCGCACTCGGGCGCGACGCCCGGCGTTCCGTCCTGGTGGTGACGAGCGGGCTCTTGGACTCGCTCGATCCGATCGCCCTCGAGGGCGTCGTGGCGCACGAGCTGGCCCACGTCAAGCGGGGCGACAACGGCGTGTCGTGCATCGGCATCACCCTCGGTCGCTTCTTCGGCGGCGCGTCCACGCTGCGCCGCTGCATCGGCGAGGACCGCGAGTACCGCGCCGACGTGGTCGGTGCGTCGGCCGTGCGTTTTCCCCGCGGCCTCCTGGGTGCGCTCCGCATCATGATGGACGCCCCCGCACCCGCCCCGGGCTCCTTCTTCGCCTCGCCGGCCCGCTTCGGCCCCACCCGCTGGGTGTGGATCGATCCCTCGGTGGGGCACCGCGGCGAAGCCCTGGTGCCTGGCGATCTCAACGCCACCTCGGTGCGGGCCGCCGCGCTGAGCGAGTGGTGAGGAGGCCCGGCCGGCCCTCGTAGACTGGTCGCATGACAACCGGGACCTTCACCGTCAAGCGGGGGTTGGCCGACATGCTGCGCGGCGGCGTCATCATGGACGTCGTCAACGCCGAGCAGGCCAAAATCGCCGAGGACGCCGGAGCGGTCTCGGTCATGGCGCTCGAACGGGTGCCCTCCGACATCCGCCGCGACGGCGGCGTGGCGCGCATGAGCGACCCGCTGCTGATCGAGGGGATCATCGAGGCCGTCACCATCCCGGTCATGGCCAAGGCCCGCATCGGGCACTTCGCCGAGGCCCAGGTGCTGCAGTCCCTCGGCGTCGACTTCATCGACGAGTCCGAGGTGCTGACGCCGGCCGACGAGGCGTACCACATCGACAAGTGGCCCTTCACGGTGCCCTTCGTCTGCGGCGCCACCAACCTGGGCGAGGCGCTGCGCCGCGTCTCGGAGGGCGCCGCCATGATCCGTTCCAAGGGCGAGGCGGGAACCGGCAACATCGTGGAGGCGGTGCGCCATCTGCGCTCCATCCTCGGCACCATCAGAGCGCTGACACAGGCGGACAGTGCCGAGCTCTACGGCTG
Organism: uncultured Acidimicrobiaceae bacterium; assembly: GCA_963843365.1. Classification (GTDB taxonomy): domain Bacteria; phylum Actinomycetota; class Acidimicrobiia; order Acidimicrobiales; family RAAP-2; genus Bog-473. Next base: position 779,869 of record CAWJKG010000003.1, read on the forward strand.
GGCCAAGGAGCTCGGCGCGCCGATCAGCCTGGTGCAGGAGGTCGCCACCACCGGCACCCTGCCGGTGCCCCTGTTCTGCGCCGGCGGCATCGCCACACCGTCGGACGCCGCGCTGGTCATGCAGCTCGGTGCCGAGGCGGTCTTCGTCGGCTCCGGGATCTTCAAGTCGTCGGACCCGGCCCGGATGGCCTCGGCCATCGTCGAGGCCACGGCCCACTTCACCGACGCCGAGCACGTGGCCAAGGTGTCACGCGGCCTCGGCGAGGCGATGCGGGGACTCGAGGAGTCGCAGTACGGCGAGCATCTCGCCGACCGGGGGTGGTAGCGGGCTCCTCCGAGCCAGGGAAGGCACCCGTCGTCGGGGTCCTCGACCTGCAGGGGGACGTGCGCGAGCACCGGGCCGCGTTGACCGAGGTGGGCTGCGAGCCCCGGACGGTCAAGTGGCCCGGGGATCTCGAAGGCCTGTCGGGCCTGGTGCTGCCCGGCGGCGAGTCGACGACTCTCTCCATGCTGTTGGAGTCCACGGGTCTCTTCGAGGCGGTGGCGGCCCGGCTGCGCGCCAGCGAGGAGCCGCTGCCCGTGCTCGGGACCTGTGCGGGCCTGGTGCTGGTGGCTCGCCGGGTCCTGGACGGCCGCCCGGACCAGCGCACCTTCGGTGTTCTCGATGCCGTCGTGCGCCGCAACGGCTACGGGCGCCAGGACCGGTCGTTCGAGGCCGACGTCGCCTTCGGGTCCGGCGAGGGGCCGCCCCTGCCGACCGTCTTCATCCGGGCCCCGCTGGTCGTGTCGGTGGGCGACGCGGTCGAGGTGCTGGCGAGGCTCGACCGCATTCCCGTGCTGGTGCGCCAGGGACCGGTGCTGGCGTCGTCCTTCCATCCCGAGCTCACGCCCGATCGCCGGATCCACCGCCTCTTCGCCGACATGTGCGGGCGCGTCGCGCCGGCACCGGGTGGGTTCTTCCGCTAGCCGTGCGGCGCTACATCCTCACCATCACCTGTCCCGACCGGGTCGGGATCGTGGCCGCCGTCACGGGGCTGTTGGCCGAGCGGGGCGGATCGGTGCTGCAGGCGGCCCAGCACGGGGATCTCGACTCGGGCCGCTTCTTCCTCCGCATTGAGGTCGTGGCCGACTCGCTCCCGGCGGGCTTCGGCCCGGCCGAGCTGGCCGCCGCCTTCGAGCCGGTGGCGCACGAGTTCGACATGGCGTGGCGGCTGCACGACACGGACGTGCCGAAGCGGGTCGTGCTCTTCACCAGTCGCGAGGACCACTGCGTCGCCGACCTCCTGTACCGCTGGCGGGCGGGCGAGCTCGAGTGCGCCATCCCCTGCGTCATCTCCAACCACGAGGACCTGCGTGCGCTCGTCGAGTGGCACGGCATTCCCTTCCGCTGGGTGCCGGTGGGCCCGGAGCCGGCCGCCAAGGCAGCCGCCTTCGACGACATGGAGCGGATTCTGCAGGAGGAGCGGGCGGACGTCGTCGTCCTGGCCCGCTACATGCAGATCCTCCCGCCGTCCTTCTGCGCCGGCCGCGAGGGGAGGATCATCAACATCCACCATTCGTTCCTGCCGTCCTTCGCCGGGGCCCGCCCGTACCATCAGGCCTTCACGCGCGGGGTCAAGCTCATCGGCGCCACCTGCCACTACGTCACGGCCGAGTTGGACGAGGGCCCCATCATTGAGCAGGACACCCGGCGCATCGACCACGGCGACACCGTCGAGGAGCTCCGCCGCGTCGGCCGCGACGTCGAGCGCACGGTACTGGCCCGCGGCCTGCGCTGGCACCTGCAGGATCGCGTGCTGCTGAACGGCCACAAGACCGTCGTCTTCCCCTGAGTCTCTCCACTGCCGAGACTCGGCTCCCCGTGTCAGCGCCCCCGGTGGGCCACCAGCGCCCCGATCCGGTTGCTCACGACGGCGTCGCACCCGGCCTCGAGCACCCGCGTCATGTCCTCGTCGCGGTCGACGGTCCAGGTGGAGACGTGGCGGCCGGCCTGGTGCACCGCCGCCACGCCGTCGGGCGTCACCAACCCGAACATGGGGTTCCAGTACTCCGCCCCGAGCTCGGCCAGGAGCGCCAGCGGCGGTTCCGGCCCGTCCATCCACGTGAGGCCGAGGCGCGCGTCCGGGGACAGCCCGCGCAACTGCTGCAGCGCGGCCACGTTGCCCGTGACGAAGAGGCAGCGCGGCAGCGCCCCTGCCGCCCGCACCGCGGCCAGCGCACCGGGTACCACCTCGCGCCGCGTGAAGTCGACCATCAACGGCAGCGCCACCGCGTCGAGCACTTCGGTCAGCGTGGGGATGCGCACGTCACCCTCGCCGAGCCGCCGCACCCGGGCCAGGTCGACGTCCCCGACGGACATCTCGAGGCCCCACAGCCGGGCCAGGGTCTGGTCGTGCAGCACGACAATGGTGCCGTCGCGGGTACGGCGCAGGTCGATCTCCACCATGTCCGCCCCGCGCGCCGCTGCGGCGGCGAAGGCGGGCAGCGTGTTCTCCCGGTGGTCGACGGGCTCGCCCCGGTGGGCGATGGCGAAGGCGCGCACGCGCTCGTGACGGTGCCGCTATGAGTTGCCGGCGTAGACGGCGCCCGCCACGTTGGCGATGATCTGGTTCAACGCGGGCTCAATCAGGGTGTCGACGGCCGCCGCGGTGATGTGCACACCATCCGGGCCGCGGGCGAGGATGCCGTCCACCACCGACGAATAGGCCCCGCCGGGGTCGAGCACGGTGAAGAGGTCGTCGATCGACACGTAGGGGAACTCGGCCGCCACCGACTCCACTATCTCGTTGTAGTCCGACACGAGCGTGTTGGGCGTCCCGTCGCCGAAGAAGGGGGAGGTGGACAGAATCACCGCGCCGCCGTCGGAGTGGGCGATCTGCACCGCCTCCGCCAGGTTGTCCTGAATGAAGGCGGCGTAGGACGGGTTGGCCAGCGTCGTGTACGACCCGTCGAACATGCGGTCCTGTGTCTCCCAGTAGCCGGTCTGAATCACCGTCACGTCGGGATGGAAGCGGGAGACGACCCACTGCAGCTGGCTCGCCCAGAGCGCGCAGGCCCCTGGGCTGATGTACACCGAGCGCGGGTTGCTCCACGGAATGGTGGGCGCGCCGTCGGTGTAGCCGCAGCCGGCCGCCGCGCCGTCGTCGACGTCGTAGGGCGGACTGTTCGCCTCCACGTAGCTGCCCTCGTACAAGGACAGGGAGTCCCCCGAGAAGGCCACCCGCATGGTGCCCTGGTGCGTGGCCTGGGAGCCGGTCGCCTCGTTGATGATCGACACGACGGGGGGGATCGGGTTGGTGAGCGGACCCGGGAACAACGGAGGGTGGAGCGGCGACTGGGCGCTCCCCGAGAACTGGGCGTCGCCGTAGTCGAAGACCCCGGCGTCCTGGGCCACCAGCCAATAGCCGTCCCCGTCCTGTGTCGGCGTCATGGCCACAATGGGCTCGTTGAGATGGATGCCGCCGGTCGAGCCCCAGAACTGCGCGTCGCCGTAGCTGAAGATGCCCCCGTCGGACGCCACCAGCCAGTACCCGTTGCCGCTGGCCGTGGCCGCCATGCCCACCACCGGCTTGTTCAAGGTCATGCCGCCCGTCGAGCCGAAGAACTGCGCGTCGCCGAAGGCGAAGATGCCGCCGTCGGAGGCCACCAGCCAGTAGCCGCCCCCGTCGGGCGTCGCCGCCATGCCGGCGATGGGCTTGTTGAGCGCGATGCCGCCCGTGGAGCCCCAGAATTCCGCGTTGCCGAAGGAGAACACGCCCCCGTCGGATCCCACGAGCCAGTAGCCGCCCCCGTCGGGCGTCGCCGCCATGCCGGCGATGGGCTTGTTGAGCGCGATGCCGCCCGTGGAGCCCCAGAAATCCGCGTTGCCGAAGGAGAACACGCCCCCGTCGGATCCCACGAGCCAGTAACCCCCGCTGGGGTCGGCGACGCCGCTCACGATGGGCTTGGTCAACGGCACCTCGAGCGTGTCGCCGTCATAGGCGGCGCCGCCGAAGGTCATGACGCCTCCCGCCGCGTCGACAATGGCGTAGGAGCCGTTCGTGGCACCGGGCACCGTCGTGGCCCCGGCGCGCGGGGCGGTGTGGGCGAGGGTCGGGGAGAGGGTGACCAGCAGCGACGCGGCCAGGACCAGCGCGGCCCCGATGGCACCCCGCCGGCCCGCTCTCCACGACCACGTTCCCCCTGACATGAGTTGGAGATCTTAGGGACGACATCCGCTCTCGTTGACGCGGCCCCTCAGAGCAGGCGGAGCTGCCGGCTGTCGTCGGGGACGGGAGCGGCCGGTTCGGTCCCGCCGGCCGTCCCGTCGGCCCCGTCCCGACGCTCGAGGGTGGCCGGCGCGCCGCGGTAGCGGTCCCGATCCGCCACGTGGCAGCGCCGGGCCGCCACCCGCACGATGCCCTCGATCCGCTGGCGTTCGGCGTCGGCCTGGTAGGCACCCCGCCGGAAGCGCTCCCGGTGCAGGCCGACGAGATCGGGCCGCGCGCCCTCGAGCCAGTCGAAGTAGTGCCCCCGGACGGTGCCGCGCAGGTGCAGCGCAACGCCCGTGATCGACTCCGCCCCGGCGTCGGCACAGGCCTGGACCACCTCGGTCAGCTGCTCCTCGGAGTCCGAGAGCCCGGGCAACACGGGTGCGACCAGCACGCCGCAGGGAACATCCATGGCGGTGAGCCGCCGTATGGCCTCGACCCGCCGATCCGGCGGCGGCGTACCCGGCTCGGTCAGCGACCACACGGCGCGGTCGAGCGTGCCGATGGAGAAGCTCACCCCGACGTCGGTGCGGGCGCACGCCGCGGCCAGCAGGGCGGCGTCGCGCAGGATCAGGGTCGACTTGGTCAGGATGCTGAACGGGTTGCGGGCGCCCGAGAGCACCTCGACGATGCCCCGGGTCAGGTGGTACTTGCCCTCGGCGTGTTGGTACGGATCGGTGTTGGTCCCCATGGCGATGTGGTCGCCGTGCCAGCTCGGGGCCCGCAATTCGGCCCGCAGCCGCTCGACCGCGTTGACCTTCACCACGATTTTGCGCTCGAAGTCGGTCCCGATCCCGAGTCCGAGATAGTCGTGGGTCGGGCGGGCGAAGCAGTACACGCACGCGTGGCTGCACCCTCGATACGGGTTGACGGTGTGCCGGAACGGCATGCGGCTCTCGGCCGGCACGGTGTTGATGACGGTGCGGGCGTTCACGTGGAGGAACTCCATGCCGGCGTAGGCGCCCTTGCCCACATGGCGCTCGGCCACCCGCTCGTCGGGGAAGAGCGTGCCCCCGCCCTCGTTCTCGGCCAGGGCCCAGCGCAATGCCATGGGGTCTACGATAGCGAACATATGTTCGCAGAACAACGGGCCGGGGGCCCTCCGGGCACGTAGTCGGGTGTCCACTAAAAGGACCAGGTCAGGCAGTAATCTCGACCGCACTGTGGTGACCAAGACCCGCGGGGGCGCCGCGACGCGCCCCGCCGCACGAACCACCAAGAAGCCGGCGGGCCGCGCCCTGCCGCCGCGGCCGCCCTTCTGGCGGCGCCAGGCCCGGGACCTGTGGGCCGTGGCGCTGATCACGCTCGGGGTCCTGTTGATCCTCGCGCTCTGGGGCGGCCAGCTCGGCCCGGTCGGCCACGGCGTCGACACCGGCCTGGCGCTGGCGGCGGGCTGGGTGCGCGTGCTGCTCCCGCTCCTTGCCCTGGGCGCCGGCCTGGCCCTGCTCGTCGACCGGCCCCGGCCCGATGACGGCGAGGAGGAGGAACACGAAGGGGCGGACCCGTGGCGCCTAGCCGTCGGCTCGCTGTTGGGCGTCCTGGGCATCTGCGGACTGGCCGAGGTGGCCAAGGGCACGCCGGCGTTCTCCCAATCGGGCGCGCTGCGCGACGCCGGCGGCTATCTCGGGGCCGCCATCGGCCGCCCGTTGCACGCCGGCCTCGGGCCTGCGGGCGCCGGCGTCGTGCTCGCCGCCCTGATACTGGTCGCCATCCTGGTGGCGACGGGCGTCTCGCTCGCCACGGCCGGGCGCGGGCTCGGCACCGCATCGGTGCGGACCGGGCGCGCCCTCGCCGTGCTGTGGCAGGGCAAGCCGTTCGTGATCACCTCCGATCTCGGCACCGACGAGCCGGTGGAGGACGCTTCGTCGGGTCGGGTGCCCTTCGACGCGGAGGTGGACGACGCACCGTCCGACGACCTGGTGGACGAGCTCGACGAAGAGCCCGAGCCGGATCTGCTGCCCGAGCCGGTGGCCAGCGTGCCGCCGCGGCTGGCCGCGTCCCCGCCGCGGGTGCACGGCGAGTGGGCCCTGCCGAGCATGTCGCTGCTGCAGGCGTCGAAGAAGATGCGCCAGGACCAGCGGCAGATCGACGCGCTGGGTGAGGACCTGGTGCAGGCGCTCGAGGCGCACGGTGTCGAGACGAGGCTGGTGGGCTGCCGGGTGGGGCCGACGGTGACCCGTTACGAGCTCGAGCTCGGCCCCGGCGTGAAGGTGGCCCGGGTGACCAGCCTGTCCAAGGACATCGCCTACGCCATGGCGTCGCCCGACGTGCGCATCCTGGCGCCGATCCCCGGTAAGTCGGCCATCGGCGTCGAGGTGCCGAACCGGACCCGCCAGCTGGTGTCGCTGCGCGACATCCTCGAGTCGAACGAGGCCAAGCCCACCGCCTCCACCCACCCGCTCGAGGTCGCCATGGGACGCGACATCGCCGGGACGCGCCGTCATGGCCAACCTGGCCGAAATGCCGCACATCCTGATCTCGGGCGCCACGGGCTCGGGCAAGTCGTCCTGCATGAACTCCATCATCACGTCCATCCTCATGCGCGACACCCCGGACAAGGTCAAAATGATTCTGGTCGACCCCAAGCGCGTGGAGCTCGGCCAGTACGACGGGCTGCCCCACCTCCTCAACCCTGTGGTCGTCGACCCGAAGAAGGCGGCCAACGCGCTGGCCTGGGCCGTCAAGGAGATGGAGCGCCGCTACGACATGCTGGCGGAGAACGGCGTGCGCGACATCACCGGCTACAACCAGCTGGTCGAGGAGGGGCTGATCGCGCCGCCCCGCCGTCCGACCGCCGGCGCCTGCGCGACGTGGCCGCCCGTGCTCTGGGTGAGGACCACGCCGCCGTCGAGGACGAGGAGGATCTCGACCCGGAGCCCGAGCCGGCGGAGCCCCTTCCCTTCATCCTCGTGATCGTCGACGAGCTCAACGACCTCATGATGGTGGCCGCCCGCGACGTCGAGGACTCCATCGTGCGGATCGCCCAGATGGCCCGTGCCGTCGGCATCCACCTGGTCATCGCCACCCAGCGCCCCTCGGTCGACGTGATCACCGGAGTCATCAAGGCCAACATCCCGAGCCGCATGGCCTTCTCGGTCTCGTCGCTGGCCGACAGCCGGGTGATCCTCGACCAGCCCGGCGCCGAGCGGCTCATCGGCAAGGGGGACATGCTGCTGCTCACGGCCTCGTCCAACATCCCGCGTCGCCTGCAGGCACCCTGGGTCTCCGAGGAGGAGGTGCGCGACGTGGTCCGGCACTGGCACGCGCAGGGCGGGCAGGCGGAGGCGGTCGTCGGGATCGAGGGGATCGACGACACCACGGCGACCTCGGGCGGGCTGGAGGGCAGTGACGACGACGAGCTGCTGGTGCAGGCGCGCGATCTCGTGGTGCGCTCCCAGCTAGGTTCCACTTCCATGCTGCAGCGCAAATTGCGCGTCGGGTTCGCCCGCGCCGGGCGCCTCATGGACCTGCTGGAGCAGGCGGGCGTCGTCGGTCCGAGCGAGGGCTCCAAGGCGCGGGCCGTCCTCATGACCCCCGACGAGCTCGACGGTCTGAGCGGGGAGTGAGCCCCGAAGCACCGGCGCCACCGTTCATGGTGGCGCCGTTCCGGCTCGACTCGTTGCGCGAGCCGGCACCACCCGTGCCGCCGCCCGCCCCCGAGCACGGGCGACACTCGCAGCGGTCGCACCGCCGGCGCCGGAGCGGCCGGCGCCGTGCGTTCCTGTTGGCGCTGCTGCTGCTCGTCGTGGCCGCCGGCGCCTTCGTCGGCGTGCGGCTCTCCGCGCCCGAACCGGCGCCCGCGGTCACCCCTTCGCTCGCCGCGTCGGTGCACGTGCCGGCCCACGCCGTCTCGCTCCCGTGGCCGACGACGGGCCAGGGTGCGGTCGCCATTCCGTCCATCGGGGTCGACCTGGCGTCGGGCCCCGAGACGGCGGCACCGGTGGCCAGCCTGACCAAGTTGATGACGGCCTACGTGATCCTGCACGACCATCCTGTCGCGCTGGGCACACCGGGCCCGATGATCACCGTGACCCAGGCCGACGTCGACGACTACGACAACGCGACGGTCGACGACGACTCGAACGCGGCGGTCACGCTCAACGAGCAGATCTCCGAGGCGGACGTCCTCGGCGGACTGCTGGTGCACTCGGCCGACAACTACGCCGACCTGCTGGCCACGTGGGACGCCGGCAGCACGGCGACCTTCGTGGCGAAGATGAACGCCACCGCATTGCGCCTCGGCATGGACCGCTCGCATTTCGCCGATGCCAGCGGCGTGAATCCCGGCTCGGAGTCCACCGCGTCCGACCTCTTGAAGGTGGCGGCGCTCGACATGGCCAACCCCACTTTCGCCTCCATGGTGCAGATGTCGTCCGTCACGCTGCCTGTCGCCGGAACCATTTCCACCTACACGCCGCTGCTCGGCGTGCAAGGGGTCATCGGCGTCAAGTCCGGCTTCACCACGGCCGCGGGTGGCGGTGACGTGCTCGCCGTGCGGCGCACCGTGCACGGTCAGTCGGTGCTCGTGCTCGCAGCCGTGACGGGCCAGACCGGCCCGATCGTGCTGGCCCAGGCGGGACTGCACGCGCTGGCGCTGGTCGATGCGGCGGCCCCGCTCATCGGGTTCACGCAGGTGCTGGCGGGCGATCGGGTCGTCGCGCATGTCGGCGAGGCGGGCCACAGCATTGCGGCCACGTCTTCGGCGTCCGTCTCGTTCTTGACCTGGCCCGGCGTCAGCGCGACACGGGCCTTCGTGCCCGCCCACCGGGTGGCGGCGCAGGCCCCGCGGGGCACGCAGGTCGGCACGGTGGTCGTCGGCCTCGGCACGCAGCGGGCGACGGTGCCCGTCCGGCTCACCGCCGGGATCCCGCCGCGGACGTTTCTCCAGCGTCTGTTCTGACCGCCTAGCCTGACGCCGTGCGCGCCCGGGCTCCAGCGTCGTCCGCCAACCTCGGGCCGGGCTTCGACACGCTGGCCGTGGCGCTCGACCGCTACGTCAGCGTGGAGGTCGAGGATGCGCACCGTCGCTGCGCGTGCACACGGAGGGAGAGGGCGCCGGCCTGTTCGACGACGCCTCGCACCTGGCGGCACGCGTGGTGGCGGAGGTGCTCGGCCACGACCGCTTCGCCGTCTCGGTGCGTTCGCAGATCCCGATCGCCCGCGGGCTCGGTTCCTCTGCCGCGCTCGTGGCGGCCGCCGCCGCGGCCGCCGGGGCCGAGGATCCGTTCGCCGTCGCCACCGCCTATGACGGGCACCCCGAGAACGCGGCGGCCAGCGTCTTCGGGGGCCTGGTCGCCGCCACCATGGTGGACGGCCGTCCGGTGCACGGCGCCCTCCCGCTGAGCGGCGAGCTGGGCTTCGTGGTGCTCGTCCCCGAACGTGACCTGGCCACACCGGCGGCGCGCGGCGTACTGCCCGAGACGCTCACCCGGACGGACGCCGTCTTCAACCTCGGGCGCATGGGCCTGTTGGTGGCCGGCCTGGCCGACCCCGACGCCCTGGTGCCCGACGCCACGGACGACCGCCTGCACCAGCCGGCGCGGGCGGCGCTGTTCCCCGAGGCGCCGCAGCTCCTGGCGGCCTTGGTCGAGGCCGGCGCCCTGGCGGCCAGCTGGTCCGGGGCGGGGCCCTCGCTCATCGGCATGGTGCGGGCGGAGACCGAGGCGGCCGTGGTGGCGGGCGCCGAGTCCGCCCTGGCGTCGGCGGGCGTGCCGGGCCACGTGTTGGCGCTGCGCGCCGACCGGCGCGGCCTCGTCTACGGAGACGAGGCCGAGGTCCCGCTCTAGCGCGTCGCTTGCGTGCCGAGGGAGCGGTTGAGCGTGGCCACGTCACCCTGGAGCTGGGTGACGGCCGCGTTGACGTTGAACGTGTTCAGCACCTGGTCGTAATTGGCTTGGGTCGGCTGGGCGTCGCCGAGGATCTCCAGGCTGTTGGCCAGCGTCTGGGCCGAGTTGAGCGCTGCGGTCAGGTCCGCTCGGGGCGCCCGGAACTGCTGGTGACCGGCGAGGACGTTGGCGTAGTGGTGGATCTTGTCACCCAGCGTGCGGTCCGCCGCCTCCAGGCACACCACCGGGTTCGACTGTGTGGCACACCCGGGGACGTCGCGCTGGTAGGTCTCCATGGCCGCTCGCACGGTCGTGCCCGCGCCGAGCAGCACCGCATCGGGCGACGGGGGCGTGGTGCCGGCGGGAGCGCCCCCGCCACCGCCGCCCCCGCAGGCGGTGAGCAGCACCGCACCGCCGAGCAGGGCGAATCCCCATGCGGCCCCGCGCCACCCGTGCGTCCTCCCTCGGTCCACGGCAGGAAACTTAGGCGCCCCCGTTCCGTAGACTCCGGCACATGGCCCGTTCCTATTTCATCCGCACGTTCGGGTGTCAGATGAACGAGCACGACTCGGAGCGGCTCGCGGGACTGCTGGTGGCGGACGGCCTGGAGCCCGCTGCGACCATGGAGGACGCGGACGTGGTGGTGCTCAACACGTGCTGTATCCGCGAGAACGCCGACCAGCGCCTCTACGGCACGCTGGGCCGCCTCAAGGAGCTGGTCGACGCCAAGCCAGGCCTGCAGATCGCAGTCGGCGGCTGCCTGGCCCAGAAGGACCGCGCCCGCATTCAGGAGAAGGTCGGTTGGGTCGACGTCGTCTTCGGCACCCACAATCTCACGAGCGCACCCGGGCTGTTGCGCCGGGCGGAGGTGGAGGGCCCCGTCATGGAGATTCTCGACGCGCCGGCTCCGGAGGCGGGGACCAACCCGCTCCTGGGTCCGGGCGCCGTCCGGGAGCTGCCCTATGCGGCGTGGGTCAACATTCAGACCGGGTGTGACAACTCGTGCGCCTTCTGCATCGTCCCGTCCGTGCGCGGTCCCGAGGTGAGCCGCCCCCTGGACGACATTGTGGGCGAGGTGGAGCTGCTGGCGCGCCGCGGGGTGCGCGAGGTGACCCTGCTGGGCCAGAACGTGAACTCCTACGGGCGTGACCTCACGAAGCGGCGACCTCTCTTCGCCGAGTTGCTGCGCGCCGTCGGCGCGGTCGACGGCATCGGGCGGGTCCGCTTCACCAGCCCGCACCCCAAGGACCTGCGGCCCGAGACGATCGAAGCCATGGCCGAGACGCCCGAAGTGTGCGAGCAGCTGCACCTGCCGCTGCAGTCGGGGAGCGACCGCGTGCTGAAGGCCATGCGGCGCGGCTACACGGCGCGGCGCTATGGACCGCCTCACCGCCGCCCGGGCCGCCATCGACGACCTGGCCGTCACCACCGACGTCATCGTCGGGTTCCCCGGAGAGACCGAGCAGGACTTCGAGGACACCTTGGCGGTCTGCGCCGAGGCGGGGTACGACGGCGCCTACACCTTCATCTTCTCGCCGCGGCCGGGGACGCGGGCGGCGGACATGGAGGCGACCTTCGTGCCGCCGGACGTCATCGCCGAGCGGTTCGCCCGCCTCAAGACGGTGGTGGACCGCGCCGCCCTGGCCCGCCACCAGGCCCGCGTGGGCCGGACCGAGGAGGCGTTGGTCGAGGGCGTCAGCCGCCGTGACGCGTCCATGCTCACCGGCCGGACGCGGCAGGGCAAGCTCGTCCACTTCCCGGGCGGATCACCCGCCGGGACGCCGGCCGCGGGCGCCCTGGCGCGGGTCACGGTGACCGACGGCCATCCGCACCATCTCTCCGGACGCCTCGAGGAGGTGGTCGCGCGGCCCCGGCATCGCGTGCTGATCCCGGTGGCGAGCGCTTGACGGCAGTCGCACTCGTCGGGGTCACGGCCTCGGGGAAATCGGAGACGGCGCTCGAGTTGGCCCGGCGGCGGGGCGACTGCGAAATCGTGTCGGTCGACTCCATGTGCGTCTACCGCGGCATGGACATCGGGACCTCGAAGCCGAATGCCGCCGCCCGCGGACGTGCCCCATCATCTGCTCGACCTGGTCGATCCGGACCAGGACTTCACCCTGACGCAGTTCCAAGCGGCCGCCCGCGCGGCGCTCGACGGCATTGCCGCCCGCGGGCACCACGCGCTGCTGGTCGGCGGCACGGGCCTCTACCTGCGCGCGGTCGTCGACGACCTCGAGATCCCCGGCCGCTACCCCGAGGTGGCCGCCGCGTTGGAGGCGGAGCTCGACGAGGGGCGGGCCACGACGGCGGACCTCCACGCGCGGCTGGCCGCCCTCGATCCGCTCGGTGCGGCGCGGATGGAGCCGACCAATCGCCGGCGCGTGGTGCGTGCCTTGGAGGTCACGGTCGGCTCGGGGCGGCCCTTCTCGGAGTACGGGCCCGGGCTCGAGGCGTACCCCGAGAGCGGGACGGCCCAGGTCGGGCTCTTCCGGCCCCCCGAGGAGATCGACGCCCGGATCGAGACACGCTTGGCGCGCATGGTGGAGGCCGGGTTGGTGGAGGAGGTACGGGGACTGGCAGCGCGCCCGGCCGGCCTCTCGCGGACGGCGCGCCAGGCGCTCGGGTACCGCGAGATCCTCGCGCACGTGGAGGCCGGGGTCCCGCTGGCGAGCTGCCTGGGGGAGGCGCTGACACACACCCGCCAGTTCGCCCGGCGCCAGGCCTCGTGGTTCCGGCGCGACCCGAGGGTGCGCTGGACCCGGAGCGGCGCCGAGGCCCAGGACCTGCTCGAGCAGGCCTTCGCCGTGCACGGCTGAAGGACGCCACCTGCGAGAATGGAGTGATGCGGGCCAGCAAACACGAGGGTGCGGGCAACGACTTCCTGGTCGTCCTCGACCCCGACGACACCCTGCGGCTCTCCGTGGCCCAGGTTCGCCTGCTGGCCGACCGACGTCGCGGCATCGGGGCCGACGGCATCATCCGGGTGGGGCCCGGGCGCGAGGGCGCCGACCTCTCCATGGAGCTGCACAACGCCGACGGGACCCAGGCCGAAATGAGCGGCAACGGCATCCGCTGCCTGGCCCAGGCGGCGGTCGACGGCGGGCTGGTGGCCGCGCCGCGGTTCACAGTGGCCACCCCCGGCGGTGTCCGCACGGTGGAGTACACGGCGGGGGAACCGGGGTGGGCGACGGCCCGGGTCGACATGGGGCCGGCGCGACTCGGCCCGGACCAACCACAGGAGTTCGACGACCGCAGGGCGCGCACGGTGGACGTCGGGAACCCGCACCTCGTCCTGCTCGGGCCGGACACGGCGGCCGTCGACGTCGCCGAGCTCGGTCCCAAGCTCCAGTCCGCCTTCACGGGCGGCATCAACGTCGAATGGATCACGCCGGGTACGGACGCCCGGGGCGACATCCTCGACCTCCGCGTCTGGGAGCGGGGGGCGGGGGAGACCCTGGCCTGTGGCACGGGCAGCGTGGCTGCTGCGGCCGCCGCCCTGAGTTGGGGCGTGGTGCGCGACCCCGGCTGCGTGCGCGTGCGCAACCCGGGCGGAGTGCTCGAGGTGTCGCTGGGCGCCGACGACGGGGCCACCACGTACCTGGCCGGTCCGGTGCGCAAGGTGGCCGACATCGATGTCCATCCGGGGATGCTCAGCTGAGCAAAGCGTCCCACTGCAGCTTGAAGCGTGCTCTCGCGTCCTGCCAGGGCGCGGTGGCCGCACGAAATCCAGCAACGGTAGAGACCCGCCGGACGGGCTCTGCACTGCACGGGATGCTCCAGGTCACCGGCGGAACCGGGGCCGGCTGAGCCGACGAATCGTGGGATCGTGGCGATCTCTCGACGGGATATCGACGTCCCACGCGTATCACCAGGTCCCTTGGGCCCTCGCCTTACGTGGGATCCATCAGCTATGTCGGGGAGCGCGGAGTGAGGTCACACAGCGAGCAGTCGGTCGAAGGGGCCCGCATCGGACTCTTCGGTCTGCTGGGGTCGGGCAACATCGGCAACGACGCCTCCATGGAGGCCGTGCTCGGATACCTGCAGACGCGGCATCCCTCGGCGGTGATCGACGTCATGTGCTCCGGCCCGGAAAGGGTGACCGCGGAGTACGGGCTCGCCGCCGTCCAGATGTTCTGGTTCGATCGCCACCAGGATCGCCTCTCGTCCAAGCCCTGGAGCCTCTTGCGGGTCCCGAGCCGGGTTCTCGATGTGTTCCGCGTCTCGAGGTTGGGTGCGCCGGCACGAAGTGGTGATCGTCCCCGGTGCCGGTGTTCTCGAGGCGAGCCTCCCGCTGCGACCGTGGAACACCCCGTACGGACTCTTCCTGCTCACCGCCTGCTGGCAGGCTGTTCAGGACGAAGGTTGCCCTGGTCTGCGTCGGGGCCGGTCCGATCAAGCAAGCGGGCGACGCGAACCCTCTCCAACTGGGCGGCCCGATTGGCCACGTACCGCTCCTACCGCGATAGCGGCTCCCGTGAGGCGATGCGTCGCCGCGGTCTCGAAGCTGGCGACTCCGTGTTCCCCGACCTGGCCTTCTCCCTGCCCACCCCGGGGAGGGACCGGCATGGCGGGGGTGACTGGTCGACCATCGGCGTCGGCATCATGGCGTACGCCGGATCGAACGACGACCGCAACCGGGCCTCGGACATCTACCGCGCGTACGTCGACGGCATGAAGGGGATCGTGTGCCGGCTGCGTCGACGATGCCCGCAGGGTCCGCCTGTTCATCGGGGACACCGACGGGTCCGACGACGCAACGGCGCGCGAGATCCTCACCGCCGTTCGGGAGCTGCGGCCCGATTTGGACGAAACGTGGGTCGTCGCCGAACCGGTGACGACCTTCCGCGAGATCATGGAGTCGATGGAGCCCCTCGGAGCGATCATTGCGACCCGGTTCCACAATCTCATCGCTGCGCTCAAACTCGCCAAGCCGACGATCGCCATCGGCTACTCCGACGAAGCATCGCGACCTGATGGCGGACGCCGGCCTGGCCGAGTTCAGTCATTCGGTCGAGTCATTCGACCCCGGCGTCCTGATCGAACAGCTCCATGACATGGAGCGCCGCGCCGAGGCGTTGCGGCGGTCCTTGTGCTCGCACAACGCGGAGCTGGCCGAAGAGCTCGAACGCCAGTTCGACGAGCTGGACGACGTCCTGTTCGGCTGGGAGGCGTAGCGACGTGCGGACGTGCGCCGCTGGAGGTCGGCTCTGGCGAGCGGCAGGTGTCGCATGAGCGCGTCGCATCGGCGCTCGGTCTCACAAAGCGGGACTTCTGGTCGATCGAGAACTTGAAGTACTCACAACCGCACTACCGCATGCGCAAGGTGGCACGGGTGGTGAATCGTCTCGCCGACGGGAAAGGCGTGTCGCCTCTTGGACGTCGGATGCGGCCCGGCTGCGCTTCGCAGGCTCCTCGACCCGAACATCGCCTATCACGGAGTCGACATCGCGATTCAAGAACCGTCGCCGGAGCTCGTCGAGCGGGATCTCCTGGGGGAGCCGATCATCTCCGACGACGCGCCGTTCGATCTGATCGTCGCGCAAGGGTTCTTCGAGTACATGGCCGACGCGCAGTCCCAGAAGTTCGCCGAAATCGCGGACCTGCTGGCGCCCGACGGCAGGTTCGTCGCCACCTACGTCAACTTCGACCATCGTCGTCCCGGACCACTACGAGCCTTACAGCAACATCCAGCTCGTCTGCTGCATTCCGCAGAGTCCCTGGCCGAGCATTTCCTCATCGAGAGGCAGATTCCGACCGCGGCACAACTGGAACCACAGCGAACCCGGGCAGTGGTTCGTACGGATACCCAACATGTACATCAACGTGAACGTTCCGGTCCTCACGAGACTGGCTCGCGGTCGAGTACATCTACGTCTGCAGACCGCGGCGGGGCTGACGCCTCGACCGTCGTCATCGCGGGTGTCGCCGGTCGTGGAGGACGTCAATCGGCATTCGGCGCTGCAGACATCGGGAGCACGCACCCGATGGAGAGGGATCCGGGAAGCGGGCTCTGTCCAACCGGGCTGATTCGGATGGCCGAGATGAGGGTTGCCAGGCCAGGTCCGCGGCGACCCGGATCCGTGGCGGCGCGCACGGAACCGGCCTTCTCGGACCCTCCCGACTCGGCCGCCCGGGCCGTCGCGCACGGAACCCCGCGTTCGCGCCTCTAACCTTGTCGTGGTCATGCCTGGGAGATGTGAATGAGCGGATACAGCGATCTACCCGGCACGCTCATCGAGCGCTCGTTCCGGGAACGGATCATCCTGGTGGGTGTCATCTTCCCCGGCTCGAGCGAGGAGAGGGTCAGCGAGGAGCTCGACGAGCTGGCCCGGCTGGTCGACAGTGCCGGGGCGGACGTGGTGGGCCGTGTCGTGCAGCGTCGCGACGCCCCCGACGCCGCCACCTTCGTCGGCCGCGGCAAGGCAGAGGAGATCGCCGCCCTGAGCCGCAGCCTCGATGCCGACACCGTCGTCTTCGACGACGACCTCACGCCCGCGCAGCACCGGAACCTGGAGAAGCTGTTCGGCCGCACGGCGATCGACCGGACCGCCGTGATCCTCGACATCTTTGCCCAGAACGCGCGCAGCCCCGAGGGCAAGGCGCAGGTGGAGCTGGCGCTGTTGCGCTATCGCCTGCCCCGCCTGCGCGGGCGCGGCAGCGCGCTGAGCCAGCAGGCCGGCGGCATAGGCACCAGGGGACCGGGCGAGACGCAGCTCGAGGTGGACCGACGCCGCCTCGTGCGCCGCATGCACAAGCTCGAGGCCGAGCTGCGCGAGGTCGAGCGCACGCGGACGCTGCAACGCCGCAGCCGCGCCCGCGGGCGGCACCGCGAGCTGGCGCTGGTCGGATACACCAACGCGGGGAAGTCGACGCTGCTCAACCGCCTGACCGATGCCGGTGTGCCTGCGGAGAACCGCCTCTTCGTCACGCTCGACCCGCGCACGCGGCAGCTCGCGCTGCCGGGCGGGGAGACCGTCCTGGTCACCGACACGGTGGGGTTCGTCCGCAAGCTGCCCCATGAGCTGGTGGAGGCCTTCCGCTCGACCCTGGACTCGGTTCGCCTGGCCGACCTCGTCGTCCACGTGGTCGACAGCACGGCCGTCGACGCGGAGGGGCAGATGGCGGCCGTCCGTGCCGTGCTCGACGAGATCGGCGCGTCCGATGTGCCGGACCTGATCGTCGTGAACAAGGCCGACGCCAAGCCCGAAGAGGCCAAGGCGCTGGCCCACACCCACGAGGGGGCGGTGCTCATCTCGGCCCGCACCGGCGAGGGCATCGACGACCTCTTGCGCGTGCTCGGCGACCGTGTGCGTGGCTCGGACCGGGTGGTGCAGCTCGTCGTCCCCTGGGCCCGCGGCGACGTGCTGGCCGCCGTTCACCGTGAGGGTGAGGTGGTGAGCCAGAGCGACGGCGAGGAATCGGCCACGCTGCAGGTGGTGCTCGACGACGTCGGCCGGGCGCGCTTCGCCGAATTCGTGGCGACGCCGTGACCTTTCGCCTGCCGCCGTATCCCTACGACCGGCTCGCCGGCCTGGCCGACGTGGCCGCCGCCCACGACGGGGGCATGGTCGACTGCTCCATCGGGACCCCGTACGACCCGCCCCTGCCCGCCGTCATCGAGGCGCTCGCCACCTCGGGGACCGAACGGGGCTATCCCGCATCGGCCGGCAGCCCCCAGCTGCGTGCCGCCGCCGCCGCCTGGTTGACGCGTCGGTTCGGCCTGGCAGAGGTGGCGCCGTCGGCCGTGGCCGCCTGCGTCGGGACCAAGGAGCTCGTGGCCTCGGTCCCGCACTACCTGCGGCTGCGCGGCGCGGACAAGGACACGGTGCTGTACCCCGCGGTGTCCTACCCGACGTACGCCATGGGGGCGGAGCTGGCCGGCTGTCGCGCCGTCGCCGTCCCGGCGCCCGCCGGGCAGCCCGGGGGGCTCGACCTCGACGCCATCGCTCCCGGTGACGCCGCGCGTGCCCTGCTGCTCTGGTCCAACTCGCCGTCCAACCCCACCGGGGGCCTGGGCGACCTGGGAGCGGAGGCGGCCTGGGGACGGGCCCACGGCGTCCCAGTCTTCTCGGACGAGTGCTACACCGAGTTCACCTGGGACGGCCCGCCCCGCTCGGTGCTCCAACACGGGGCCGACGGCGTGGTGGCGGTGCACTCCCTCTCCAAGCGCTCCAACCTGGCCGGGGTCCGGGTCGGCTTCTTCGCCGGCGATCCCGAGCTCGTCGAGTTCCTGCGGGCGGTGCGCCAGCACGCCGGGCTCATGGTCCCCGGACCGGCCCAGGCCGCCGGGGTGGCCGCCCTGTCCGACGACGCCCACGTGGAGGCCCAGCGGGACCGCTACCGCGAACGCCTCGCCTTCCTGGCCGGCGTCCTCGGTGCCTTTGGCTGTCCCGTGGACCTGCCCCAGGGTGGCTTCTACCTCTGGGTGCCGGTGCCGCCGGAGCGCTGGGTCGATGCGTGGGCCATGGCCGCGGCGCTCGCCGCCGACGGGGGGATCCTGGTCAGCCCCGGCGATCTCTACGGCCACGACGGGGCCGGACACGTGCGGGTGGCCGTGGTCCAGCCCATGGAACGGTTGGCGCTGGTGGGGGAGCGCCTCGCTAGGGTGCGGCATGGCTGATCTGCAGGCGAGCATCGAGGAGTTGTGGGAGCGCCGCAGCGAGCTCTCGCCCGCGGACACCGACGCCGCGAAGGTGGTGGAGGAGGCCATTGCGCTCCTCGACAGCGGGCAGGCCCGCGTGGCGGAGGTCGACGCGACCACGAACGAGGTCATCGTCCACGAATGGCTCAAGAAGTCGATCCTGCTCCTGTTCTCGGTGCGCGGCATGGAGACGATCGAGGCCGGTCCGTTCGAGTACGCCGACAAGCTCCCGCTCAAGCACGGGTTCGCCGAGGCCGGCGTGCGTGCGCTCCCCGGCGCGTCGGCCCGCTGGGGCTCGTTCCTCGGTCGCGGCGTCGTGTTGATGCCGTCCTACGTGAACATCGGCGCCTGGGTCGGGGCGGATTCCATGGTGGACACCTGGGCCACGGTCGCCTCGTGCGCGCAGATCGGCGAGCGGGTGCACCTGGCCGGTGGAGTGGGCATCGGCGGCGTGCTGGAGCCGCCCAACGCGGTGCCCGTCGTGGTGGAGGACGACGCCTTCGTCGGCAGCCGCTGCATGGTCACGGGCGGTGCGCGCATCGGCAAGGGGTCGGTGCTGGGCGCGGGCAGCTTCCTCGACCCCTCCATCCCCGTGATCGACGCCGAGACGGGGGAGGAGATCTCCCGCGGCGAGGTCCCGTCGTGGTGCGTGGCCATCCGGGCCAGCCGCCGGCGCGAGTACCCCGGCGGGGAGTTCTTCGTGCCCTGCGTCCTCGTGATCAAGCGGCTCAGCGAGGGGGAGCGCCACGACAAGGCGCAGATCAACCAGGTCCTGCGGGACCACGGCGCCAGCACCTGAAGCGTGGGCGACCTCCTCGCCGCCACGCGGGACCTCATGGCCGTCCCTTCCCCCAGCAGGGGGGAGTCCGCCCTGGCCGACCTGGTCGAGCGGGCGCTGGGGGAGTGTCCCTGGCTCGAGCTCGCACGCGTCGGGGACAACGTCGTCGGCCGCACGACGGGGGGCCGGGCCCAGCGCCTCGTCCTGGCCGGACACCTCGACACCGTCCCCGCCAACGGGAACCAGGAGCCCCGGCTCGACGGCGAGACCCTGTGGGGCCTGGGCGCGTCGGACATGAAGGGCGGGCTCGCCGTCATGCTGGACCTGGCCACAACGGTGCCCGAACCCACCGTCGAGGTCACGTGGTGCTTCTACGCCCGGGAGGAGATCGGACGCGCCGACAGCGGGCTGCTCGAGCTCTGGCGGGAGCGCCCCGAGCTGTTGGCCGGCGATGCCGCCATCCTCGGGGAGCCGACCGACGGGGTGGTCGAGGCGGGCTGCCAGGGCACCATGCGCGTCCGGATCACGCTCCGCGGCGTGCGCGCCCACACGGCCCGCCCCTTCAACGGGCGCAACGCCATCCACCGGGTGGCCCCCCTGCTGCAACGGGTGGCGGACTGGCCGGGACGGGAGGTGGTCCTGGACGGGTGCACCTACGCCGAGCAGTTGCAGGCGGTGGCTATCGAAGGGGGTGTGGCGGCCAACGTCGTCCCGGACGAGGCCACGGTCACCCTCAACCACCGTTACGCGCCCGACCGGCGGGCGGAGGAAGCCGCCGCGTTCCTGCTCGAGCTGCTGCAGGGCACATGGGACCCGGAAGCGGGCGACGCCTGGGAGGTGCTCGATGCGGGGGACGGGGCGCCGCCGTCCCTCGGGCACCCTTTGCTCGGCGCGCTGGTCGAGAAGAGCGGTGCCGCGCCGAAGGCCAAGGTCGGCTGGACCGACGTGGCGTCCTTCTGGGAGCACGGGGTCCCGGCCGCCAACTTCGGGCCGGGCGACCCCCACCTGGCGCATCACCCCGATGAGCGGGTCTCGCGGGCGCAGCTGGGCCGCACCCGTGACGTGCTCCACGCCCTCATCACCTGAGCGCATCTCAGCGGACGACGATCGTCCCCTTCATGTACTGGTGGATGTCGCAGATGTAGCCGTAGGACCCCGCCTTCGTCGGTGCTCGGAACGTCTTCGACCGGCCCGGGCCGATGTCGCCGGTGGTGAAGGCGCCGCCGGTGGCGGTCAGCGTGTGCGTCACGGAGTCCTTGTTGGTCACCGTGACCGTCGCGCCCGGCGCCACCGAGGCGGTCATGGGCGAGAACATGAAGTTCGAGATCGTGAGTGCGTCGGTCGATCGCGCCGACCCGGCCCCGGCGCTCGACCGGGACGGGCCCGGGCTCCCGCTGCTGCAGGCGGCCAGGAGCAGCGCGGCCGCCAGGACCAGGACGACCGCACCACTCCGCACCCGTCGGGCCGGTTGCCGCACCGCTCAGACCGCCTGTGACGTCGGGTTGAACGCGAGGGGCGTGCCCGCGGAGGTCTGTGCACCGGGGTACATCCCGAGCACGTAGTAGAGGATGGCGATGTGCTGCATCTCCACCGGTTGAATGGAGGACGACAGCCCGATGGCGGCGGTGCTGCGCAATTTCGCCGTCTCTGCCTGGTAGGTCTGGGCCGCGATCGTCTCGAGCGTCAGCGCGAGCTGCGCCAACCCCGCCACGTCGGTCACCTTGGCGAAGTCCGCCTGCACCGTCGGCGTCAGCGTGGGGTTCGTGACCGTCACCGGTGCCTTGCCGTGCGATTTGAGGACCGCGTTCCATGCGTCGGCGTGCTGCTGGTGCTGCCCCTTCACCGTGGTGGCGAATGTGGCCACTGCCGGCGGCACCGAGCCGAGCTTGCCGGCCGCCGCCGCGGATAGGCCCGCGGTGTAGGCGAACACGGCCAGGTTCTCGAGGCTGGCCGCCACCGCAGCGACGGCGAGGTCACCGCTGAGACCGGGCGGGGGGAAGGCCGTGGTCCGGGAGGGGGCGAGGCTGCGGGTCGAGGCGGAAGCCAACGTCGGGACGGCCCCGCTGCCGACGGCGAGCGCCGCTCCGCCCGCCACCGCAGCCCCGGCGCCCAGGAGGAAGGTGCGCCGGCTGGTGCCGCGCCAGGCACCGAGAGCTTCGGCCATGGCGGGCTGGCCGACGTCGTGGTGCAGCTCGTCGAGCTCGCCCGTGCGGGCGAGCAGGTCGCGCTCGCTTCCGTCGTATGGCTTCTTCCTGTCTTTGCTCACTTGACGGCTCCTTGTCCCGCCGGGGCGGCGTTGTTGGTCTTGTAGAACGCGTTGGGGAAGCCGACGCTGCCCGCCGGGGCGGGCAGCATGGCGGCCGTGCCGGGCGCGAGCGAAATCAGCTGGGCCGCGCCGCCCATCAGGAGCGCCTGCACGGCCAGGAGGACGGCGACGTGCTGGGCTTCGATGCCCATGATGCTGGCGAACAGCGCCTTGTTGGTCTCGGTCTTGGCCAGGGTCGTGTCCTTGACGTAGGTCTCGGCGGCGATGTTCTCGAGCTCGAGGGCCAGCGCGACGACGCCGAGGGCGCCCTGTGCCGCCGTGGCCGAGCCCAGGCTGGCCACCGCCTTCTTGACCACCGGGACGAACGCCGGGTCGGGCTGGTGCTGCGGCTTCGCGCCGAGGCTCTTGACCGCCGCGTTGAAGGCGTCGGCGTGCTGCGCGTGTTGTCCCATCGTCACCTGGGCGAACTTCGTCACGACCGGGTTGGCCGACGACCCGCCGATGTAGGGCAGGGTGAGCGCGGTGGTGTAGGTGGAGACGGCGAGGTTCTCGATCGAGGCCGCGGTCTGCAGGATCTGGACGTCGCTCGAGCTCGTCGCGGCGGCGGCAGACGCCAGTGCGCCGACCAGCACCGCACCGCCGGCCGCGCCGAGGAGCGCGGTACCGGCCACGCTCGCGGTCAGCGCCCGCGTGTGGGACGCGTGGAAGGCCTCGTTGGCCCGCACGTCGTCCTCTCTCGGTGTGTGCGCCGTCTCGACGAGCTCGTCGAGCGCCTCGGTGGTCGGGCGCAACGCGTCCGCCTGCAGGTCTTCGGACTGTTCGAGCAGCTCGGCGAGCGCCCGGGGGTCTGCCGTCATGTGGCCTCCTCACAAATGGATTGCCTCCTGTTCGGAGACGACGGCGTGCCGGATGTCGCACGCTCGGGTTACGAGACCCGGGCCGGTTGTCGATAAGGTCGCACCCCGGTTGTACCGATACCTGGCTATGCCTTCGATTCGACGCCTCGAAATCGCAACGATCGCTGTGGGAACGCTGGCTCTGTCGACCTTCGCCGGCCTCTCCGGCTCGGCACTCGAGCAGGCGGCGCCGGCCGGGGCCGTGCAGCCCCACGACCAGGCAGCGGCGCAGCCGGTCACGGCGTACGTCGCGAATTCGAACAGCGACACGGTGACGCCGGTCGACTTGGCGGACGGCACACCCGGGACCCCCATCACCGTCGAGACGGGCGCGTACAACGCCGCCATCACTCCCGACGGGAAGACTCTGTACGTCACCAGTTTGGCGTCCGACTTCGTCACGCCGGTCGACACGGCCACCAACACACCCGAGACACCGATCGACGTCGGTGCTTCGACGGCCGGGATCGCCATCACGCCGGACGGGCGCACGGCGTATGTGACCGATGTCACCGCCGGCCTTGTGACGCCAATCGACCTGGCCACGGGAACAGCGGAGACGCCCATCAACGTCGGTAGCTATCCGATATCGGTCGCCATCACGCCCGACGGGACCACGGTCTACGTGGCCGACTATCTCTCGGACAACGTGATTCCGATCGCCACGGCCACGAACACCGCCGGCACCCCCATACCGGTAGGGTCGAGGCCTTACTTTCTGACGATGGCCCCCGACGGACGCACCCTCTACGTGGCCGACACCGGGACGACTCCTGGAAGCGTCGTGCCCGTCGACACGGCCACCGACTCCGCGCAGACGCCGATCACCGTCGGGGACTATCCGTGGGCACTCGCGATGACGCCGGATGGACGGACCCTCTACGCCACGAACGGCGGCGACGACACGGTGACACCGATCGACGCTGCGAGCGGAAGTGCGGGTACCCCGATCGGCGCCGGTGGCAACCCCGACGGGATCGGCATAAGCCCCGACGGCAAGACCGCCTACGTGGCCGGCGGGGCCTCTTCCGACGTCACGCCGATCGACACGGCGTCGGGCACGGCGGGGACACCCATCGGCGTCGGCTCTGCTCCGACGGGCGTGGTCGTCAGTCCCGACCAGGCACCAACCGCGTCGTTCACCTCCTTGCCCGCCCCTCCGGGGAGCGCGTCGACGTTCGACGCCTCGGCCTCCTCCGCGCCGGTCGGGAGTATCGCCTCCTACGCCTGGAACTTCGGTGACGGCAGCACCATGACCACCACGAGCCCGACGGTCACGCACGTGTACGCCGCGGCGGGCACCTACCCCGCGACACTCACCGTCACCGACTCCGCGGGCACGTCGACCGCGCAGGTCTTCACGGGCCAGACCGTGAGCAACAACGGAGGCCCGTCGGCCGTGCAGAGCCAGACAGTCACGGTCGCCTCCTCGGGCTACGACGAGGTGGCGAGCGACGGGGGCGTGTTCTCGTTCGACTCGACCTTCCACGGCTCAGCGGGGGGGACCCACCTCAACGCACCCATCGTGGGGATGTCCTCGACGCCGGGGGGCAAGGGCTACTGGTTGGCCGCCGCCGACGGGGGGGTGTTCACGTACGGCGACGCGGGATTCTTCGGCTCGCTCGCCGGTTCCGCTCGCCATGCCCCGATTGTGGGGATGGCGGCGACCCCCGACGGCGGGGGGTACTACCTCGCCGCCTCCGACGGGGCGGTCTTCGCCTACGGGGACGCGGTCTACCGCGGCTCAATCGTCGGACAGATCCTGGCCGCGCCGATCGTGGGTGTGGCAGTCACCCACGACGGCGGCGGGTACTACCTCGTCGGCGCGGACGGAGCGGTGTTCGCCTACGGCGATGCCCCCTCCTACGGGTCCATGAGCGGGAAGCCGCTGAACAAGCCGATCGTGGGCCTGGCCGTGGCACCGAACGGCGGCTACGACGAGGTGGCCTCCGACGGCGGGATCTTCACCTTCGGCGCACCGTTCCTCGGCTCCATGGGCGGACGGCCCCTCAACAAGTCGATCGTGGGCCTGGTCGTCGCGCCGAACGGCGGCTACGACGAGGTGGCCTCCGACGGTGGGGTCTTCACCTTCGGCGCACCGTTCCTCGGCTCCATGGGCGGGCAGGCCCTGAACGAGCCGGTGGTGGGAATGGCACTCGGTTGAGCCGTCGCGGCGTGACGTCGCGTGTCGTCTACGCCGGCGCGACGTGCGCCACGGCGCGCCGCAGCAGGTGCAGATCGCTCTGACCGGGCAGCCGGTCGACGCGACGGTCGATGCGCTCCAGGACTTCGGCGCCCTTGTGCCCGTCGAAGAGGTAGTGCACGAGGAATCCGACCTCTCGTCTGGGCATCACGCCCGAGCCGACGGGTCGCCACCAGTGCGACAACGCGAAGCGGGTCAGCTTCTGGGCCTTGGGGCTGTCGCCGAGACGGCGCGTCGCCTCCGATGCGTAGAAGTCGATGTGCCGGCCCTCCTGCTTCATGATCCGGCGCAGCAGCTCGCGCAGGGTCGGGTGGCCCGCCGTCTCGGCCAGCCGTGAGTAGCCGGCCTGGGTCGTCCACTCGTTGATGGCGCCCCAGGTCATATGCAGTGCGACGAAGGCCCGCCCGGCGAAGGCCGCCGAGGCGATGGTGCTGAACGTGCTGGCCGCCTGGCGCCGCCGGCGGCCGTGCCGGAGGGCGGCGATGCGGGACGCACCGGCCTCCTCGCCGTGGGCCTCGAGGACCTCTCCGATCGCCTCGCCGTGCCACATCTCCTCGAACGCCCAACAGGACAGGAAGGAAGTGATGGCCGGGTCCTGGTGGGCCGGTGTCAGGAGGAGGTCGCGCAGGTAGCAGATGGTGTGGTGCTCAACGTCGTGCATGTAGCGCAACGAGCGCAGGGCGTCGGACGGCAGTGGCTGGTCCCTGAAGTCGTCGAAGTCGATGCCTTCCAGGTCCAGACGGCCTGCCCTGGTCTTGTAGGAGTCGATGGTGGTTCGCATACCACCTACTATTCGGGACCCGGGTGACGCCCGGATGGGGGAAATTCCGGACATCCAGCGTGAAGGGTGGCTCCGAACAGGTCAGACATGCCGAGTATCGACGAGGTGAGCGATGCCCAGCTGGTGACCTCCATCGCCCGCTACAGCGAGGTGGCCCTCGCCGAGGCCTACCGGCGCCACGGCGGCGCCGTGTTCGGCCTCGCCAAGCGGGTGCTCAACAACCCGACCGACGCCGAGGACGTGACCCAGGAGGTCTTCCTGCGGCTCTGGAACCAGCCCGACCGCTTCGACCCCGCCCGCGGCTCGCTCCGCTCCTTCCTGTTGGCCCAGGCCCATGGCAGGGCCGTCGACGCGGTGCGCTCCTCGAGCGCGCGCCGCCGAGCGCGAGGCACGCGATGCCCTGCGCACGGCGGAGGCCGCCTACGACATGCAGCGCGAGGTCTGGGACCTCGCCGTGGCCGACCAGGTGGCGCACGCCATGGGCGAGCTGCCGGGGGAGGAGCGGCGGGCGATCGAGCTGGCCTACTTCGACGGCCGCACCTATCGCGAGGTGGCGCAGTTGCTCGGCCAGCCCGAGGGAACGGTCAAGAGCAGGATCCGCAACGGCATGCGACGCATGCGGGCGGTCCTGGCGGACGCCGGCGTACGGGGGGTGGACGCGTGATGTCACACGACGAAGCGAGCGATCTGCTCGGTGCCTACGCGCTCGATGCCGTCGACGGCGCGGAGCGCACCGGGCTCGAGGAGCATCTCGAGACCTGTCCGCGCTGTCGCGCCGAGCTCGACAGCCTGCGCGAGGTGGCGGCGGCCATGGGCAACTCGGTCGAGCAGCCCCCCGAGGGGCTGTGGTCCCAGATCGCGCTCCGTCTGCCCGAGCACCGGGAGGACGAGGAGCCGCCGCCGATGCCGCGGCTCGCCTCTGCGCCTCCGTCGCCGTTCCGTACCCCCGCCCCCGTGCCCGCCCGCAGGCGCCGCCTCACGGTGACCACCGTGGGCGCCATGGCGGTGGCCGCCACCGCCGTGGCGGTGGTGCTCGGCATCGGGCTCGTGCGGGCCGACAACAAGGTCTCCGACCTCCAGTCCGCCCAGGCCGCGCCCACCCGGGTCGTGGCGGCGGCGCTGGCCGCACCCGGCCACCGCGTCGTCACACTCGACTCCGCCGACCACGACGGCCGGGCTGAGATGGTCCTCCTCCCCTCCGGGCAGGGGTATGTCGTCTCCTCGACGCTGCCCGCGCTCGACAAGGGCCGCACCTACCAGCTCTGGGCGATCGAAGGGAACCAGCCCATCTCCCTCGGCCTGCTCGGTCGCGTCGCCCGGCCAGGCGGCCTTCACCATGGCCGGGTCCACCGCGTCGCGCTTGAGCATCACCGCCGAGCCCGCGGGCGGATCGATGTTCCCCACCGGCCCCATCGTCGCCACCGGAACTGTCTGACGCGGGCAGCCAGCTGTTAGGTTCGCTCCCCATGTCCGAGGAAGACGCACCCAAGCAGCGCAAGCCCATAGAGATCTTCGCCGAGGCGGAGCCGATCAAGCTGGGCTCCATGTTGCTCACCCTCGTGGAGCCGCACCGGGGCCATGAGGTGGCCTACAACCGCTGGTACGAGCGGGATCACTTCTACTCGGGCTGCATGGTGGGCCCGTACAACTTCGCCGGGCGCCGCTTCGTGTCCACGGCCGGCCTCAAGGCCCTGCGCGATCCCGACCCTTCCGCCATCACCGGCGAGCCGGCGCGTGGCTCCTACGTCGCCGTCTACTGGGTGCTCGACGGCTACTTCGACACCTGGAACCGCTGGGCCCTGCGCCAGGTCAACGTGCTGCACGCGGCGGGGCGGATGTTCCAGGAGCGCGACCACGTGCACACGCTGCTCTACCACTACCAGTGGGAGCACCGCCGGGAGCCCGACGGCGTTCCCGTGGAGCTCGCCCTCGACCACCCCTACCGCGGCTTCGTGGTCACCTTCATCGACCGCGACGAGTCGTTGTCCAACGAGGAGTTCTGGGCCTGGCTGCGCAGCGAGCACCTGCCGGCGCTCATGCCGGGGAGCGACGCCGACCTGGTCGCCGCCTTCACGCCGGTGGCGCTCGAGGTGGACGCGCCCGGCGACGTGCCCCGCGAGAAGGCCCGCGACGACCGGACCGTTCTGCTGTGGTTCCTCAACGCGCCGCCCGAGGTGGCATGGGAGCCCGTCTTCGCGGCGCACCGGCGCCAACTCGAGGCGGCCGGCAAGGGGACGGTCATCGCGGCGCTCCCGTTCATCCCGACCATCCCCGGGACGGACACCTACACCGACAGGCTCTGGGCCGACTGACGCGCTCCGCCGACGGCCGCCGGCGTCAGCCGCGGGCCAGGATCTCCACGTGGGGGAGGACGATCACTGCGTCGTCCGAATCGGCCCAACGCAGCCAGGCCTCGGCAATGCGCTCCAACTCGTCGCGGTCGCTCAGGCCGTACTCGACCGCCTGTTCGGCGAGGCGCGAGTAGCGGATGCGGTCGGCCCACAGCCCGCCCCACCACTGCCGCGACTCGGGGTCGGCGTACGTCCACGTCGAGCTGGTCACGGTCACGTCGGAGAAGCCGGCGGCGTGGGCGTGGCCGAGCAGCCGGGGGCCGATGCGGGCATCGTGGCCGTTGCGCTCGGTCACGGCGAAGTAGAGCTCCAGCCAGCGGTCCAGCATGGGATCGGAGGGCGCCCAGGTGAAGGCGCCGTAGTCGGAGTCGCGTGCCGCGAGCACCCCGTCGGGATCGAGGACGCGGCGCAGTTCGACGAGGGCGGCCGCGGGGTCCACCAGGTGCTGGAGCACCTGGTGGAGGTGCACGACGTCGAAGGAGGCGTCGGGGAACCCCAACGCGAACAGGTCCGCCGCCTCGAAGCGCAGGTTCGCCACGCCCAGGCCCGCGGCATGCGCGTCCGCCTGGGCCACCACGTCGGCCGACGCGTCGATCCCGACGACCTCACCCGGTGCCACCAGGAGGGCGAGGTCGGCCGTGATGGTTCCCGGCCCGCAGCCCACGTCCAGCAGGCGCTGACCGGGGCGCAGGTGGGGGAGGAGGTAGGCGCTGGAATTCTCGGCGGTACGCCAGGTGTGGCTGCGCAGCACCGACTCGTGGTGCCCGTGCGTGTAGGTCATGCGTACATTGTGTCGTGCCCGAAATGCCCGAGATGCAGGCGCTGGCGGAACGACTCGACGCCCTCCTGTCCGGGGCGACGCTCGAGCGGGCCGACCTGCTCGGGTTCTCGTCCCTCAAGACCTACGCGCCGGCGCCGGACGACCTGCGGGGCCGGCGCGTGCGCAGCATCGGGCGCCGCGCCAAGTACCTCGTCTGGGAGTTCGACGACGGCAATCGGATGGTGCTCCATCTGTCGCAGGCGGGCCGGCTCGATGTCGAGGTCCCCCCCAAGAAGACGAAGCCCCGGGGAGCGGTGGCCCGCTTCACCTTCACCACGGCCGGCCAGAGCCCGGCATCGGTGGGCATCCTGGTGCGCGAATTCGGCACCCAGCGCAAGGCCTCGTGGTGGGTGCTGGCGCCGGGCGACGAGGGACCCCTGGCCGGGCTCGGGCCCGAGGTCGGGAGTGACGAGTTCGCCGCCTTCATCCGCACCGGCGAGTCGCGGCGCCACCTCACCACCGACCTGCGGGACCAGCACGTGGTGGCCGGCATCGGGCGCGGCTGGGGCGACGACATCCTCCACCGGGCGCGCCTGTCGCCCTTCGCGTCGCTGCGCTCGCTCACACCGGAGCAGCGCGAGGCGCTCCTCACGGCTGCGCGCGACGTCCTGGCCAAGGCGCTCGCGCTCGAGCGGGGGCGGGAGGGCGGCCTGTCCGAGTCGAAGCTGGGCGGCCGGTTCGGGGTGCATGGCCGGGTCGGGGAGCCCTGCCCGACCCCGTGTGGCGACACGCTCCGGCGCGTCTCGTTCGAGTCCTACGAAATGGCGTACTGCCCGACCTGCCAGACCGGCGGCAAGGTGCTGGCCGACCGCCGCCTGTCGAAACTGCTCAAATAGCGAGCGGGCCCGCTAGTTCAGTTGGCGCACCACGGTCACGACCTTGCCGAAGATGGTGACCTCGTCCGGGGCGTCGAAGACCATGGGCTCGTAGGCGGTGTTGGCCGGCGTGAGGACGACCCGGCCGCTCTTGCGGCTGAACGTCTTGACCGTCGCCTCGCCGTCGTTGATGCCGGCGACGACCACGTCGCCGTTGTCGGCCTCGGGCTGCTGGCGCACGACGACGTAGTCGCCGTCGAAGATCCCGGCGTCGATCATGGAGTCACCCCGCACCCGCAGCATGAACGCGGGCCCGCTCCCGGTGAATTGCTCGGGCATGGGCAGCAGTTCCTCGATGTTCTCCTCGGCCAGCACGCCGGTGCCCGCCGCCACCTCGCCGACCAGCGGCACGTTGTGCACCGCAGACGCCTGGAGCCGTGAGGACGTGTCGGGGTCGAAGTGGACCTGAATGGCCCGGGGCTTGCTCGGATCCTTGGAGAGGTAGCCCTCGCGCTGCAGCACCGCCAGGTGGGTGTGCACCGTGGCCGAGGAGGCCAATCCCACCGCCTCCCCGATCTCCCGCACCGACGGCGGGTAGCCCCGTTCGCGCTGGCAGTCGGCGATGTAGCTGAGGATCTGCAGCCGCTTCCCGCTCAGGACCTCGGCCATTGGCGTCTCCTTTGGTGCCCACCCCGGCCTGTCGCCGGGCCCCCTCCCGGGGGCGAACATCCGTTCGTGACGAACCAACCTAGCCAAGTGGCCGACCCAAAGCAAACATCTGTTCGCCGCCGGGTCCCCTTCGGACGGCCGCCCCGGGTGTCACACCCCGTCCGTAGGGTGCGGCCCGTGTGCGAACAGCTGTTCGACTGAGGTGTTGACAGCGAACAGGTGTTCGTGGTGCAATCTAGGAGAAGCGAACAGGTGTTCGAACGAGGGTTCGGAAGAGGGAGACGCCATGACGGTCGCATTTGAGCTCGATTTCGAGACGTACCGCCCCCAGCTGTTCGTCGTTCCCGACCATTCGGCGCCGGTCGCACCTTCCCCCCGGGTGCGCCGCCGCCGGGTGGTCGTGGGAGCCGCCCTCGCGGTCCTGCTGGTGCTGCTCGCCCTGCCGATCCGGTCCCTCGGTGGAAGCACCCTGGCCCAGGCGGCGCCGGCCCAGGGGCAGGAGTACGTCGTCAAAGTGGGTGACACCATGGCCTCCATCGCCAGCCAGGCCGATCCTGCCCACCCCGCCGCGCTCGCCCGGCAGCTCGTCAACGCCACCGGCACCGGCGTGGTGGTGCCGGGGGAGCACATCTTCATTCCCTGACTATCGTCGGCGGTGTGCGGTGTCCCTGGTGCGGTGTCGATGACGACCGCGTGGTGGATTCCCGCCAGGCCGAGGACGGCGGGGCCATTCGTCGTCGCCGCGAATGCCTCGGTTGCGAACGTCGGTTCACCACGTTCGAGCGGGTCGAGGAGGTCCCGCTGTGGGTGGTGAAGCGGAGTGGCGTCCGTGAGCCGTTCGATCGGGCCAAGGTCGTCGAGGGCGTGCGCTCGGCCACCAAGAACCGGCCCGTGACGGCCGAGCAGATGGAGGAACTCGCCCAGGCCGTCGAGGACGCGCTGCGGGCGGAGACGACCGAGCCGACCAGTCAACAGGTGGGCGTGGCGGTGCTCGAACGCCTGCAGGCGCTGGACGATGTGGCCTACCTGCGCTTCGCCAGTGTCTACAAGGGGTTCGAGGAGGCGGGCGACTTCCAGCGAGAGGCGGGCCTGCTGACCAAGACGACGGAGCCGAAGCGCAAGTGATGGCGGAGACGCCCGCTGTCGTGCTGGCCGTCTACGCCCATCCCGATGACGCCGACGTGGCCTGCGGCGGCACCTTGGCCCGCTGGGCCAAGGCGGGCAGCGCGGTACACCTGCTCGTGTGCACCGATGGAGGTAAGGGCACGACCGACCCCGCCGTGGAACCGGCCCAGCTCGCCGCGGAGCGGGCCGGCGAGCTGGAGTCGTCGTCGGCGGTGATCGGGCTCTCGAGCGTCGAGAACCTGGGCTTCCCCGACGGCGAGCTGACGGACTCGGCGGATTTCCGGCGCACCTTGGTGGAGCGGGTGCGTGCGCTCCGTCCGCACACGGTGTGCGGCCACGATCCGACCGCGGTGTTCTTCGGGCAGGACTACTTCAACCACCGGGACCATCGGATCGCCGGGGCGGCCCTGCTCGATGCCGTGGCCCCCGCGGCGGCCCTGCCGCACTACTTTCCCGAGGCCGGCCCACCCCACCAGGTGGCCACCGTGTTGCTGTCGGCCACGCTCGAGCCCGACGAATGGGTGGACATCTCGGACACCATCGAAGCCAAGGCGGCGGCCGTCGAGTGCCACCGGACCCAGTTCGCCGGCCAGGACGGCTGGGCCGGCGAGGCGGTGCGGCGGCGGGCGGCGGAGGAGGGCCGGCGGGCCGGCGTCGCCTACGCCGAAGGGTTCCGCCGGCTGACCCTCGGTGGCTGAGCGACCGTCGCTGCCGACGATTCTCCACGTCGACATGGACGCGTTCTTCGCGTCGGTCGAGGTGCTCGACGACCCCTCCCTGGCCGGGAAGCCCGTGATCGTCGGCGGCGCAGGCGCACGAGGCGTGGTCGCGTCGTGCACCTACGCAGGCACGCGCCTTCGGGGTGCACTCGGCCATGCCGTCCGTCAGGGCGCGCCAGCTCTGCCCGCAGGCCATCTTCTTGCCGGGGCGCCACAGCCGCTACGCCGAGGTGAGCCGCCGAGCTGCACAAGGTCCTGGCCGACGTCACGCCGATGGTCGAGCCCATCGGCCTCGACGAGGCCTTCATGGACGTCGCCGGGGCGGTACGACTGCTCGGGCCTCCCGTCGACATCGCCTCGGGCCTGCGCCGCCGGGTGCACGACGAGCTCCATCTGGACTGCGCGGTGGGTATCGGTCGCTCCAAGATGATCGCCAAGCTGGCCTCACGTGCCGCCAAGCCCCGAGCCAGCAGGGCGGGGCTCGAGCCGGGGCCCGGGCGTGTTCCTGGTCGAACCGGCAGACGAGATCGCCTTCCTCCACGGCCACGACGTCGAGGCACTGTGGGGCGTCGGCCCGGCCACGGCCAAGCGCCTGCACGACCTGGGCGTGCGGACGGTGGGCGACCTGGCCGCGCTGCCACTCGACACCGTCGTGCGCCGGCTGGGCAAGGCGAGCGGCACCCATCTCGCTGCGCTGGCCCGCGGTGAGGACCCCGATCCCGGTCAACCCCAACCGTCCCAACAAGTCGATCGGGCACGAGGAGACCTTCAGCCAGGATCTCGTCGACCGCAACGAGCTGGAACGCCACGTCCTGCGCATGGCCGATTCGGTGGCGACCATGCTGCGCGGCGCCTCCACGTCGGCCGCGGACGATCACGGTCAAGGTCAAGTTCAAGGACCTGTCGCTGCAGTCGCGCTCGCACACCCTGGAACGGCCCATCGCGAACCGGCGGTGCCATCGGGCAGGTGGCCGCCGCGCTCCTGGCGGGCGTCGATCCGGGCGAGGGGATCCGTCTGCTCGGGGTCAGCGCGTCGGGGCTCGTCGTGGGTGGGGCGGATCAGCTCTCGTTCGACCTCGGCGACGGCCTGGCGGACGACAACGGGAGCGCCACCGCCCGTGAGCAGTCCTGGCACGACGTGACCGCGGCGGTCGACGCCATCCGCGACCGCTTCGGTCGCAGTGCCGTGGGCTCGGCCTCCATGGTCACCGAGGACGGGGTGCAGGTGCCGGCGCGGCGCGACGCGCCGTGGGGGCCGAACGACTGACGCGTCAGGCTATGCCACCACCGGCCACCATCGGATCCAGTAGCCGTGCGGATGGGTGTCGGCCAAGCGCTCGGCACGCCCTCCGCCCGGCCCGACGTGGACGAGCACGGTCGCCAGGTCCGGCCCCTTGCGGGCGACCGGCGAGGGCGGCGTCGGCAGGCCGGGCGTCTCGAACGGGCTTTCGCAGTAGAGGTGGTGTACCGGGCGCTCCCGTCCGAGCGCGGCGATCTGGTCCGTCAGCGAGTGTTGCTCCCCGGCGTCGAGGTAGGCCGCGACCCAGGAGTGGAACACGACCAACGGCCCGTCATCGGGAATGGTCGCGACGACACGGGGCAGATCCGTCATGATGTCGCCCTGCTCGAGGCGAGGCGGATCGGCGCACCCCCGCACGTTGGCCAACGCGGCCCGGAGCCGTCCGAAGCGGGCGAGGTTGTCGGGCCACAGGCAGGCCAGGAGCCAGCGGGCCTCGTCGTCGGAGCGCGGGTCGACGGGCGAGAGGTCGAGGCCGACCCGTGCCGCCATCTGCGGGAGGCGAAGGTCCGGCAGCGACGCCAGATCACCCCGCACCGCGCATTCGAGCGCCACGGCACTGCCCGCCGTCCCCGCCGTCCGTATGCCGTCTCCCTCCGCCGCCCGGTAGGTGTAGGCGTAGTCGTCGAAGAGCAGGTTGAGTCCGGCCGAGGTTCCGAGGTCGAGCAGGGAGAGCGGGCGCCGCCAGTCGTAGGAGGCCGCGACATGGGCGAGACCGGGCAAGAGCGCCGTGCAGCGGCCCACCTCGTTCGTCTGGGTCGAGTGGGTGGCGATCAGGTCCTCGAGCTCGGCTCGGTGGAGGCCGCAGAAGTCGACGAAGGCGGTGGCCACGTCGCCGCGTCGGCGCCCCGGTCTTGCGGCCGCGGACGACGACGCACCGTGTCGTAGAAGGCGGCCAGCGGGTGCTCGGTCCCCGCCAGGAGCATGAAGTGCACCGCGGCGAGCAGCAACAGCGGGCGCCGCTGGGGCAGCGGCGCGCCATCGAGAAGCGAGAGGACCTGCTCGTCGTCGGCGACGCCGCGGCAGATGGCCGGGTAGGTGGTGCCCGCCGTC
The DNA here is from genome assembly GCA_963843365.1 of uncultured Acidimicrobiaceae bacterium. GTDB lineage: Bacteria > Actinomycetota > Acidimicrobiia > Acidimicrobiales > RAAP-2 > Bog-473. The sequence continues at coordinate 814,358 of CAWJKG010000003.1, forward strand.
GCGCTCGACCGTGTCCGCGAAGGCGCGGAAGTGCTCTCGGCAGCGGCTGGTCGCCCGTGCACGAGGGGCCTAGAAGCTGGCGGGGAGCAGCGGGCTGACGGCCCCGAAGAAGAACCACAGGAGCACCAGGGTTCCCAGCGCTCCCGCTCCGTAGATGAGCCAGCGTTGGCGGCGGAAGCGCCACGCGGCCAGGAAGATCCCGGTGATGACGATCGCGGTCACGAACCCCCAGAGCAAGGCGTCGGTGAGGGAGACGTCGGAGTTTCCCGCCAGGCTCTCACTCTTCGGGTCGGCGTGCAGCTTCTGGGTCGGCAGGCCCGCGTTGGGGAACAACTGGGAGTGGGCCAGCGTGGCCTGCACGACGAGGCGCGTCGAGGCGCTGAAGCGCGGATTGCAGGTGGTGAGCGTGAGCTGGTTCGCGATCACGTTGTCGACGACGGTCCCGTCGCTGGGCGACACGACGAAGTTCTTCGTGGTGTCGTAGACGAAGATCCCCTGCAGCGTGGTCAGCACAATCGGATCACCGGCCTTGACCGAGTCCAGGTTGTAGAAGGGGTGCCCGTAGGTGGTCCGGTGGCCTGCAATGGCTGCGTTGCCGGGCTGGCCGGGCAGCGGCGTCCCGGTGTAATGACCGGGGCCCTTGCGGAGGTCGGGTGTGTTGGTCCCCTCGACCACCACCTGATTGAGGCCGATGACCGGGATCCGGATGTCGCCGACCGGCTGGCCTTCGGGGGGTGCCGACGTGGTGGGGGCGGTCACCGGCGGTCCGGCGGGCAGCTTGTCGAGCGCCGACTCCTGGGCCAGGGCGCGCTTGATGGCGTCGTTGTTCGTCTCCTGTTGGAGCTGTGTGCGCAGTCCGGACTGGGTGCGGGCCTCTTGGACCGAGGTGCCCCAGATCTGGTACGCCGTGAACAAGAGCACGAGGACACCGGCGCCGATCAGGACCCGCCCGATGATGTCGACGACCCGTCGCAACGTGGACATCGGAGAAAGACTAGAGCGGACAGAGGCCGCGCCCCGGTCGCCCCCCTCCCTAGCTCTGGACGGTGACCAGGGTCCCGAGAGGGGTCAGCGGGAAGACGGTCGCCGCGTTGGCGATTGGCATCTCGACGCAGCCGTCGCTTTGGGGAAAGCCGTAGGAAGAACGGACGTAGCCGTGCAACGCGTCGCCCCCGTTGAAGTAGCTCACCCACGGGATGCCGGGATCGACGTAGTGGGATCCGTCAGGGTTGGTGCCGGACATGGTGGTCACCGTGTAGCGGGCATAGACGGGAAAGGTCCCGTTGGCGGTGGGGGCGCCCGGGACGCCCGTGTTGACGGGGGTTGTATAGATGGGGACGCCGTCCTTGTAGACGGTGGCGGATTCAGGGCGCGACTGGCTCACCAGGACGTAGTCCCACGACAGCGCGTCGCCCTTGCCGCTCTGCACGTCGTTGAGCAGGTCGGTCCAGACCTGCGGCCCGGCGAGTCCGTCAGTCTTGAGGCCGTTCTGTGATTCGAAGTTCATGACGGCGCCCTTCGTGATCACGTTGCTGCTGCCAGGTGTCCAGAGCGTCTCGAGCGCGAGCGGCTGGTTCGGCCAGCGCCAACTGAACGAGCCGACCTGGTCGTTCCCCTCTTGCGTCGGCGATGTCAGGGGCGAGGCCGGCGTGAACGTCAGCGGGAGGTACCCGAGTTCGGCCAGGAGCTGTTGGAGCCGCAGAATGGATCCGGGCGCCACCGTGAACTGCGAGGTGACCGACTGCGCCAAGTGCTGACCTTCCGAGCCCACCACGCCCGACGACCCGCCCGGCACGGTGACCGTCTCGGCGGCACCCGGCACGAGCGGTCCGCTCGCCTGGTACTCGAGAAGGGACGGCGACAGCACGGCCCAGGCGCCGGCGACCGGCGGGTCCAGTGTCGGCATGGGACTGCCCGGCGCCAGGTCGGTGGAGAACTGCACGGTGATCGTGGAGCCGGCGGCGACGTTGGCTCCTGTCGGCGAGACCGACGTCACCGTGAGTGCGGGCGGCGGTGCGGCCGACGTGGCAGCAGCCTGGTTGCTGTGCAGCCGGTCGACGGCGACGAACCCGCCGGCGGCAAGGGCGAGCACGAGGACCCCCACCGTGACGATGAGCCACCGCCTCGGGCCGCTCTTGGGACGTGCATGTTCGCCGGACATCGCAGCGGCATTCTACCGAGGGGAAGGCGGGCCTAAAGTCCCAATTCCGCCTCGAATTTTCCGGCTGATTTCTGAGAGCCGGCTGTCATCGGTCACCTTCGACCCGCCTGACTCCCGGACGTAGAACGCGTCGACGACCATCTCTCCGAGGGTGGAGACCCGCGCCGAGACCACATCGAGGCCCGTCTCGAAGAGGGCCCGGGTGATGCGGTGCAGCAGCCCGATCTCGTCGGGGGCACGGACCTCCAGCACGGTCGCGGTCTCGGACGCCTCGTTGTCGACGCTGACGCCGCTCTCGAGCAGATGGGCGGCGGAACGGCGACGGAGCGGGTAGGTGCGTTCGCGCTCTGAGAGTCGCTCGTCCAGGGCGAGGCGGTCCTCCAACACTGCAGTCAGGTCCTCGCACAACTTGGTGCTGTCCGGCCACGACCCCCGCGCGACCTCGACCGTGAACACCTCCACGGCGACGCCGTCCTCGCCGCTGACGTTGGCGGCCCGCACGTCCATCCCGTTGAGGGCCAGGGCGCCGGCGACGGACGAGAAGAGGCCGGGTCGGTCGGGGGCGGCCACCGTCACGTGGGGCGGATGGAGCGAGACCGACGGGAGCCCTGTGCCGCGCACCTCGGCCATGAGAGCGCGGTTCGTCTCCACAATGCGGTCGGCCGCGGTGGGTTCCGCCTCGCCTTGCAGCACGCGGTCAGTGCGGGCGACCAGGTCGGCGACGAGCCCGGCCTTCCACGCACCCCAGGCGGAGGGGCCGGTCGCCTTGCTGTCCGCCTCGGTCAGGGCGGCGAGCAGGTGCAGGGTCAGCCGGTTGCCGACGGCCTGCGCGACGCGGGCGATGGTGGTGGGGTCGTCGAGGTCGCGTCTGGTCGCCGTGTCGGGGAGCAGCAGATGGTTGCGGACCAGATCCACCAGCACCGCCACATCGGCCGGTGAAAATCCCATCCGGGTGCCGATGCGGTCCACGATCTCGATGCCGACGGTGGTGTGGTCGCCCGGGAAGCCCTTGCCGATGTCGTGCAGGAGGGTACCGACGAGGAGCAGGTCCGGCCGCTCGACGGTGTCGGTCAACTCGGCGGCCAGCGCGGCGGCCTCCAGTAAGTGACGATCCACGGTGAACGTGTGGTAGGCGTTGCGCTGGGGCTTGTTGCGAACGGCGGCCCACTCCGGGATCAGCCTCACCAGCAGTCCGTGCTGGTCGAGCGACTCGATCTTGTCCACAGCGGGTCGGCCCAGCCCGAGCAGTGCCACCAATGACTGCCGTGTCTCGTCCGTCCACGGATCGCCCGGCGAGGGCATCCGGTCGGCCAGACGGTGCAGCGAGCCCTTGGCGATCGGGCGGTCCCAGACGGCAGCCGTCGCTGCCAGGCGCAACGGGAGGGAAGCGTCGGTGGAGACGGGGGCGGTCGGCGTCAGGGCGATCTCCCCCTCGATCTCGACCATGTCCGGACCGAGGTCGGCCAGGGCGGGCGCGGCCGCGTGATCGGGCCCGGTGCGTCCGAAACGCCGCTTCGACGGCGGTGTGGGATCCCACAGACGGCGTCGCCGCCAGACGTCGTCGCAGACCCAGGCGATCTGCCGGCCCGCGGTCGAGACGGAGAGCATCAGTGCGTCCGCGTCGTCGAATCCGAGCGCCGCCGCCACCTGGTCCTGGTCCTGGAGCAGAAGTTTGTCGTGCTCGCGCTGCGCCAGACGGTGGAGCTCCACCCGAATGTCGGTGAGGAGTGCGGTCGAGCTCTGGAGCGACGAGAGATCGGCGTACTCGGCCAGGAGCGGAGCGAACTCGGAAATGGCCCGGAGGACGCTCACGTCACGCAGCCCGCCGTGGCTCTCCTTGAGGTCGGGTTCGAGAAGGAACGCAACGTCGCCGTGCGACGCACGGCGCTCCGCCATCTGCTGCTCGAGCAACGGCAGGTAGCGGACGGCCAGACGGTCTCGCCAGGCGGCGCGGGCTTTTTGGAGGAGTGGCTCGGCCACCTTGGTCTCACCCCACACGAGGCGCCCATCGAGCAGGCCCAGCGCCACTCGGACGTCCTCCGCGGCCGCGGTCAGCACCTCGGAGGGCCGGCGGACGGAGTGGTCGAGATGCACGCCCTCGTCCCAGACCGGATACCAGAGGGCATCGGCGACCTTTGCGATGTCCCGCAGCCCGTTGTGGACGAGCACGACATCGAGATCGCTGTAGGGACAGAGGGAGCCGCGCCCGTAGCCCCCGACGGCCACCAGGGCGAGATGCCGCCGGGCGTCACCGGCAGCACGTTCGGCCAGGCCGGAGAGCCACGCGTCCGCCTCGGCCGCATAGCGCCGGCAGAATTCCTCGCCCCGCAGGCCCGGCTCCGCCAGGAGGCTGGCGCGCCGGTCCCGGAGTGACGTCTCGGCGCCCATGGCGGGAACGTAGCATTGGCTTCGTGAGCAGAGACGTGGAGCCCAAGCAGGGGAAGAGCCCGATGACCTTCACCCACGCCGTCGCCATGACGGCGGTGGCCGTGGTCGGGATCATCGTCGCCTTCTGGATCCTGAGCAGCCTGGCCGGAATCGTCTTCTTCTTCTTGAAGGTGGCCGTGGTCATCGCCCTGATCGCGGGCGTCTTCTGGGTCGTCTCCCGCATCCGGAACTAGCACGGGGCCCCGGCCCGGGCCGGGAGCCGAGGGTGGGGAACGGAGCCAGTTAGGCTGTCCGCCCGTTCGTCGGTACGACGGCGGCGTGGCCGAGTGGTTTAGGCAGGGGCCTGCAAAGCCCCGTACGGCGGTTCGATTCCGCCCGCCGCCTCAACGTGTTGTCCCTTTCTCCTCGGATGGCGGCTGCGCCGCCGCCTCGGTCGGGCGGTCGGAGCGTCTGGCCCTCCTCGGCGGTTGCTTGACTTCATCGACCAAGGATGTCCCAGACGCGCGGTGCAGGCTTCGGTTGCGGGTGATTCCTGCGTTGCCTGATCAATGGCGTTCGTCGGATCCTACGAACTCGTCTGCATCGTCGCCGCCTCGACGATCTGGATGTCAGGCGGTTGGACCGCGAGTGGTCCACCGGCGACGGGAACCTGCCAGACCATGGTCATATACGGAGTCGGTCCGGTGGTTGAGCCCGCTGCACACGGCGCGAACCCGGAAATCGAAAGAGGGACAGCCGGCGATCCGGTCTCGGGGACGCAGAGCCCGGTGCGTTCGTGCCACTGGACGAGCGAGCCATAGGGCATTGGCGGATCATCGACGAACGAGGCGGGAAGCAAGTACATCGCAGCAGCAAGAACTTGCTCTCCAGAGGGTGTCGTGGCGTAGACGAGCCCATCGACGGCAGAAGGATCGAGCGTGCGGCCGGCGGATTGATTCGCCGTCACAATGGTCGGATTCGTGTAATAGACGACCGGGTAGTCAGTCGGACTTATTGGCTCGTATCCTGCGGCCTGTGCGGCCGCTGGCGTGGAGTAGCGAGCCACTGCCTGGCTGGTGGCTTGGACATACTGGGTTGCCCCGATCTGCTCTGAGAAGGTCGGCTCCTTGGCGCAGCCCGATTTGGCCATGTGAATGTTGTCCGCACCGTTCCCGCCGTCGGCCAACAGTTGCTGGGCCTCCGCCCCGGGCAACGGGGGGCCGGTGTAGTGCCAGTTCGATTTGGTGGTGTTCAGTCCAGCCGCCGCACTGGCGTCGGCCCCGTTCATGTTCATGTTGGTGCCCGGCCCAGCCATGACCATGTTCGGCGTGTTCTGGATATCGAGCCCGGTCCTTGGCGCCCCGTTGTTCCCTGGAGTACAGGTGGCGGTCGTCGAAGTCGCGCCGCCCGAACCCGACTTCGCCCCGGACATGCCGGTCATGCCGGCCATGGCCGTGCTGGTCGACTCCTGGGCGGCAACCGGGTAGGCGGCGCTGAGGAAGAGCCCCGTTAGCAGCGCCACCAGGCTCCCCAGCACCAACAAGGGATATCGAAAGAGCGCGGTCGAGAACGGCGAAAGCCAAGACGCCCGATCCGGCAGCACGGCCGGCACCATGGCCAGCGCCAGGAGCACGATCAGCGGGCCGGTATTGGGGTCGGTTCCCGAGCCCGTAAAGATGCCGCCGAGACCCTGGCCGCTCACCCAGAAGAACGTTGCCAACAAGCCACCGGCGGCCAGGAAGGGAGTCGGTCGGCGGAACACCAGGGGCCCGAATCCGATGACGAGGGATCCCATGGCCAGGAGCCAGGTGGTCCACACGCCGCCGCTGCCGAAATGGTTGCCGAAGCTGTTGAGAAAGTGGGAGTAGACACTCGGCTCGCCCGATGACATGCCCGTGATCGCACTCGACACTGATGTCGGGGTCCGGTTGTCGGGGAGGAGGAACAGGATCGCCGCCAGCGACCAGTACCCGCACCACACCAGCGATGGAGTGACCGCCCCGCCGAGGCCCTGCCCGGCGGCCGAGGATGCGAGGCCGACGCTCGGCTCCGTCTTCTCACCCTCCTCGGTGGGAGCTGACCGCGGCCAGGCCATTAGGCCGATCAGTCCATACAGGAAGACCGAGCCCGGGGCACCGGTGAGGGCAGACGCCGATCCGGTGAAGATCAGGCCGAGCCCCTCCCCGAAGATCCAGACGCCGAATGCCCAGAAGAACGAGACGACGAGGGCGGGTCGCACCGTCCGGCGGAACAGCAACCCGAGTCCGATGGCCACTTGAATAAGCGCAAAGAACGTGTTCCAGACCGCGACGTGAGGCCCGACGAAATTGCCCACGTTCGTGATGATCCACCGGATCACATCGGGCTGGTTCTGGGCGTTGTTCAGCAAGTAGGTCGTGGTGAAGCCGCTGCCGAACATGTAGGGCTGGAATTGGAGACCCGCATCGAGCAGCCACAAGAGTCCCAGGATGATCTGGAGCACCCGCTGTGTCCGCACCAGGCGGAAGTCCCGGCGTCGGCTCGTGCCGGAAGCTTGGGTGCCGTCAACCATGTTTCGCGTTCCCCCCATCGATACATCCGGGTCGCTGTTCTCTCACCACACGGTACGGTGTCACCCGGCCCGCGGATGCCCAGGCGAAGCCGTCGGGCGCCATCAGGTGCTCGCGACGCCTGGGATGTTCTGACCCACCAACCAGCTGATGGAGTTCAGTGCGTCGGCGAGGGTCCAGTTGGGATGACCCTGGTGGTCGAGGTTCTGCAGCCCGCCGTCGTTGAGCAGATTCGTGAGCTTTCTGTCCAGCTGCCCGTGCAGATCGGGTGGATTCGAATCGCTGAACCGCTCGCGGCCCGAGGCGTCAATGAGGAAGTAGCCGTCGGTATGGTTGACGTCGTAGGTGAGCGGTGTGCCCGTGTACCAGTCGATCTTGGCCGGCTGCTCCTCGGGGACGATCTGGACCGAGACGCCCAGGAACTTCCAAAGTGCATCGAGGTTGGAAGGGGTGCCGGTGGCCAGGACCCAATCGGCTCCGAATTCCTTGGAGTAGGCAGCGAGACGGGCAGGGGTGTCGCGCCCGGGATCCACCGTGATCTCCATGAACACCACCTTGCTCCCCAAACCTGCCGCTCGGACGTCGCGTTGAAGGGCGATGAACGCACCGGTGATGAGCGGGCATTCGTCCTGGCAGAGGGTGAGAAACGGAGCCATCACGATGTCCTTGCCGCGGTAGGCAGCGAGTGAGGTCGGTGTCCCGGAACTCGAGATGAGCGGGACATTCGGTATGGCCCGGTTCTCGACGATGCCCTGTGAGGCCGGCGGAGCCTGCGGATCGCCCGAGCTTCCACAAGCAGCCAGCATGGTTCCGAGAACCACGAACACCATGAAGGCTGCTGCGGTCGACCGCCCCCGAGGAGTCCGTCTCGACCGAGGAATCACGGCCCAGAAGAAACCGTGGCGGACTTCGAGCCGGCTTTCCGCTCCGCATCCAAGTCGCGGTCGACACGCACCGCCTTGCGCTCGTCCATGTGCATCCAACGCAGTGCGACCGGGATCATCGGCCAAAGCATCAAGGTGTCGCCGACGACCCACATGATGTCGCCCCCCACGTGGAGGTCGGTGACATAGGACGGGCCCCAGGTGCGGTGCGTCGCGAAGTAAGCGGGGAAGAGCTCCTTGTTCGCCCCCGCCAGCGAAAGGCCTGTGAAGGTGTCGATCGGGATGGCCAGGAACAGGTAGAAGAACTGCAGGGCGGGGTGGAGGCGATAGGCGTTGGGATCACTCCCGAAGATCTGGCGCCAGAACAGGTATCCCACAACGAGAAATGCCAGGTGCTCGGCGTTGTGGACGCTCTCGTGCTCGAGCGTGAGGTTGTACCAGCTGGTCAGATGGCTCACCGGGATGATGACGGCGTAGAGGACGAACGCGGTGGCCGGGTGGCCGAAGAGTTTGGCTATCCGCGACCGCAGCGCTTCGGTGACGACAAGGTGGGCGGTGCCCGAGGTCGAGCGCCAAGCCAGGTCCAATGGCGAGGCGATGGCGAAGAGGGGAGCGGCCACCATGATCAAGATCAGGTGCTGGACCATGTGGTCCCAGAACAGCTCGCCGTCGTAGACGCCGACGAAGCTGAAGATGGCCACGCCCGTCGTCAGCAGCGCACCGAGCCAGGCCACCGTCTTGCCGATCGACCACGGGTGGCGCGGGTGCAGGGCGTTGTTGCGCTTGACCGCCCAGAGGTAGAGGACCAGGGCCACCAGGATCATCGCCACAGGGACGAAGTCGAACTGCGTCGAGACGAATTCATGACCCGCCAGAGGCGGAAGGGAGTCGTCATCGAGAAGCACGCCGGTGACGGTACTACTACATAACGTAGTAGTACAACTACGGTCCGTAGTAGTAGAACGGGGTGCGTGATGATGGACGCTGAGACGAGCACCGAACCAGGGGACCGCCCGTGAGGCGCCTAGGGGAGCTGGAACGCCGAGTGATGGACGTCCTCTGGGATTCCGGGGCTCAGCCGCTCACCGGTCGGGAAGTGGCGGACCAACTGCCGGACAGGGCCTACACGACGGTCCTCACGATCCTCGAGCGCTTGCGCCGCAAGAATCTTGTCGAGCGGAGCACCGACGGTCGCACGCATCGATTCGCGGCGGCGGACACGCGTGAGGCGTACCGAGCCGAGCTGATGCTTGACGCCCTCGGCGAAGCGACCGCGAACAGGAGTGCCGTTCTGGTGCGTTTTGCCGAGTCGGTGTCGGCCGATGAGGCCGAGGTTCTCCGGCGAGCCCTCGGTGAAGTGATCAGGGGCCCGGGGGAGGAGGGCACATGAGCCTGCTCATTGCGGCGGCGCTTCTCGCCGGCCTTTCCGTAGTGCTCCTTGGCCCCTTCTCGAAGTGGCTCTCGCAGGCCGCCTGGGTATCGCAAGCTCCTCGTTCGGCGGTGCTGTGTTGGCAATCCATCGGAGTCGGTGCCATCGCCGCCGGCATCGGAGCCGGGCTCTCAGTGGCCGTGGCCCGCTACCGGGTCGGGTTCGCCGGCGGCGTCCAGGAGCTTCTTGGCAGCCTCTTCAGTGGCCACCCGCTACAGGGCCTGGGCCTCTACGACGCACTCGCCCTGACCCTGGCGGCCGACCTCGGCATCGTGCTCGTCGTCATCTTCGGCTCCCTGATGGTGCGGACGGTCCGGTCCAGGGCGCGGCACCGCCGCCTTCTGGACCTTGTCGCACATCAATCAGCCGCCTACCCGGGAACTGATCTCATCTCGGACAACAGAACGGTGGCGTACTGCGTCCCAGGCTTCCGCCCCAGGATCGTATTGAGCGAAGGGACCGTGCGACTCCTGGGCCCAACGGAGATTGCGGCGGTAATTGAGCATGAACGAGGCCATGTCCACGAGCGCCACGGGCTTGTGATGCTTCCGATGCTCGGGTTGAAGAACCTCTTTCGCTGGATTCCGTACGCCCGCCTCGCGCCTCGGGAGATCGCCTCACTGCTCGAGATGTCGGCCGACGACTACTCCGCTCGGCGATTTGACCCGCTGACCCTCGCTGGGGCGCTCGTCGACATGGCGGCGTCAGGGTGTGCCCCCCGGTGTGCGCTCTCTGCAGCGGGCTCGGACGTTCACCGAAGAGTCAGCCGTTTGCTCTCGGATTCACGAAAATCCAAAGGAGCCGCATTGGTATCTGGACTGCTGGCGAGTGCCGTTGTCGCCCTTCCGCTGACCCTGGCTCTGGCAGCGTAAGTCCGGGGCTACCGAAGGCCCTCTCGAGTACCTCTCCGATGGCATCCAGGCCGGCCCCAGAGGGCCGACCTACTCCAGTGTGGTCTCTAGAACGTCCGGCCCGTCAAGGACGCGGTTCGGGACTTCGCTGCGCCCCGTTCCTCGCCCCGTGGCGGAGCTGGATGATCCGGATCACCCCGACGACGAGGACCACCGATGCTCCGGCCAGGGTGGCGACGAGCAGGGCGGCCGTGAGTGGGACGTGTCCGGAGGCGCCGAAGAACTCGATCTCGGTCGACCGCGTGTTCTGAACGAGAAAGTCCACCAGCGCAACGCCGAGCAGGACGCCTACGATCAAGAACACCCACGTCCAGCTCGTGCGAGTCGGGCCCAAAGCATGTCGCCGCGGGGTCTTCGGGTCAGAGCGCTCGGACGTCGTGGGTGCCATGCAGCGTCCATACCCGCTGCAAGGTCCTTGGTAGCGACGGGCCGCCGGCCCTACTGGCCCAAAGCCGTCCGGAGATCGCGGACGTGTTCCTGAGTCTGCTCCAGCAGGGGCCGGAGGGCCTCGCCGACGTCGGCCAGGCCGAGGTCGTTGGCTTGGGCAAAGCGTTCGCGGTACCGCTCGAGCTGCTCCCCCTCGAGCTGCAGGTCAGCGGTCAGCGCCGACCTGCTGTCGGTCGCGACGGCGACCGGCGGCACATTGGTCGCGGGTGACCCGCCGAGGAAGGCGATCTGCTCAGCGAGGATCCGCGCATGGGCCAGTTCTTGGGTGAGATGGACCTTGAGCTCGTCCACCACGCCGAGGAACTCCGCCCCCGTGATCGTCGCGATATGGCTCGTGTACTGGATGATCGACTGGTATTCGGTTTGGAGGTCCTGGTTCAGGGCGTCAACGAAGGCTTCGGTGTCCATGGGTTCGCGGTACCCCGTCGGAGGCGGCCGCAACCCTCGCGACCCCCGGGGGCGGGCCATCCTGTTCGTCGGGGTACCGCCAGCAAAGGCACCCTGGGGCCAGGATGACCTGGGCGAACGGAAGTGCGATCGCCCGCGCCATGAGTTGTCGATGGGTTGTCCAGGCACGGTACGAACGGCCCTATGGATCGTGGGACTCGATCGTAAGAATCGCTGCAGGGCGCTCCTGCGCACCACGGCGGTGCGCAACTCAATCCTGACCCTGCCGAGGATCGACATGGACCTGGAACAAGAGACACAGCAATGGCTCCTCAAGGCGGCGGCGGATCTGCGTCGGGTCACCGGTGCCGAGACCCGATTCTCGGCGGCGATGAGCATGAACTACGTGACCATGTTGGCGGCGGCGGACGAGCTCGAGGCGGCCACGCGGGAGGCCATCGCGTGGATGCGGGGGAACCCTTGCCCCGACCGTGAGGTCGGGGGCCGCGTCGGGCTCATGCTCAGCACCTGTGCCGAGGTCGCGGCGACGGCCGAGCGGGCCCTGACCGATCACTGCGAGGACATCGAGGCGGTGTTCGGGCGGCTCGGCGACCTCCTGGCCATCATCGACTTCCACTCGGAGACCCTCAAGGCCTGGTGAGGCGTCGGGCCATGCCCGCGAGGGCAGTCCCCGACTCGGCGCTCAACCCTGCGCCTGCACGTCCACCACGACGGGAGGCAGGTCCACTCCGCTCGTCGTGGTCAGGTTGACCCGCAGCGGGTAGGACCCGTCGGCGGACGCGGTGACGCGGAGTGACTGCGTGGGCGCAGGCTGGGTCCCGCATCCGGATCCGCTCCCGGATACCAGAGTGAAGGTTCCCGAGGACGGCGTCACGGCAAGCCCTCCCGCCCCTGATGCCACCTGCCAGTGGACAGTGGCCGCGCGGTCTCCGGCCAGGACCGCACCGAGCTGGACCGTGGCCGGTTGTCCGGCCGCCACGCTGATCGCGCCGGAGGGCTGTGAGAACCCGACGGCGGGGACTTGTCCGCTGTCGGAGGGCAGGGCATCGACCAGCGAAGCGGCCCAACCCGGGTCGGCGCTTCCCGAGACGCTGTAGTGCAAGGTCCCACCGGTGGTGAGAACGGATGAGGGCAGCCAGGGAAGGTCCCAGGATCCGGACGCGGCAGGCGTGGAGGAGGTCCCGGTGCACGCAGTGGGGTGCGGGGCCGGGCGGCTGACGCCCGACACCGTCAGCGCGTGGACGTAGGGGTGGGCAGCGGCCGCATTCGGGGCCTCTTCGTCGAGGCGGCGGCCGTCCGGGAGTGTGATGGTCACGGAGGGGAAGAGGGGGCTGGCCAGGGCCAGGTTCGCTGATCCGGGGGTCAGTGGGAACAACCCCAGCGCGGCCCACACGTACCAGGACGACAGCGCACCGAGATCGTCGTTCCCGGGCTCGTCCACCGGCGCGTCGGCATACTCGCCGACGGCGATGGCGCGGACGTCGCGCTGGGTCTGGCTCGGCGCGCCGAAAGCGTCGAACTCCCACGGAGCCCACTCGTCGGGCTCGTTACCGGACCAGTCCTCGGGCACGTTGCGGGTGGCGTTGAGGGAGCCCATGAAGGCCTCGAGCTTGGTGGCCGCGGCGGCCGACCCCCCCATCAGCGAGGCCAGCGCCCCCAGGTCCTGTGGCACGGACCAGGTGTACTGGACCGCGTTGCCTTCTTCGAATCCCGTCTGGCCGCCCGGCTCGAGTTGCGAGGCCTCGAACGCCGCACCGGGCGGGAAGCTCGCGTCGGCGCCACGGGCCTGGATGTACCCCGTGGCGGGGTTGAACAGGTACTCCCAGTTGGCGGCGCGCGTGCGCATGCTGGTGGCCAGCGAGGTGTCGTGCTGCGCGGCGGCGACCTGGGCTATGGCGAAGTCGTCGATGGCGTACTCCAAGGTCACCGACCCGCCGATGGAATAGTCGATGGACGTGAGGTCGAGTGAACCCGCATTGACGTAGTGCTGGGAGAGGTACTGGGACAGGTACTGCCGCTCTATCTCGAGCCCGTGGCCCGATTCGGTCTCGGTGGCGCCCTTCACCATGTAGTGGAGAGCGAGCGGGACATCGAAGTTGCGCACCCCCATGGCCAGGGCGTCGGCGATGATGGGGTCGGCCGAGTCGCCGTTCATCTGGGACTCGTCGCCGCCCACGATCGCCCACTTGGGAAGCCAACCGTTCTGCTGCGCGTCGTCGACGAGGGACTGGACCATGTCGCCCACGGCACCGGGCGCGACAAGGGCCTCCAACTGGATCTCGCTGCGGTAGATGTCCCATTCGGAGAAGTTGGCGTAGACCTGGCGGTGACCGGCTGCATGGACCTTGCCATCACTCCCGTCGTAGCGGCCGGACACGTCCGAGACCACGTTGGGGAACAACAACGAGTGGTACAGGGCCGTGTAGAACGTGTGCTGCTCGGCAGCGGTCCCACCGCGGACGGCGACGCGTCCGAGCAGCGCGTTCCAGCGGGCCTCGGCCGCGGTCGCCACCTTCCGCACCGACCACCCCGGGTCCTCTGCCCGGAGGTTCTGCAGGGCGTCCGCCGGGCTGACGAAGGAGATGCCCACCTTCATGAGGACCTGCCGCTGTGTCGTGGTGTCGAACGTGGCGAACGAGCCGCAGGTGGTGCCGGTGCAGGAGTCGGTTCCGGAAGAGGTGCCAGTGTTGTCCCACGTCCCGGCCGACGTGAACGGGCGATCGAAGAGCGCGACGAAGTGCAGGGTGTAGGCGGTGCCGGTCCCGCAGAATTGCCCGCTCGACACCTGGCCCTCGACTTCGTTGTGACCCACCATGCGGACGCTCGCCGCCGTGACGGGGTTGGCGCTGTCCGCCACCTTGAAGAGAACGTTCGACTGTGTCCCCGACGGGAAGATGAAGCTCGAGATCCCCGACCTCGTGGTCACGGCGAGCGACACGGTGATCGGCGCCTGTCCGCCGAGCACGACGTGGTAGCGCCCGGGGGAGGCCTGCTCCTGCTGATGCGAGAAGCTGGCGACCGTGGTGACGGGACTGGTGATGGCGCCCTCGGTGGGCAGGATCGGGACGTCCTGATAGGACGGGCAGCCCGTTCCGCTCAGGTGGGTCAGGCTGAATCCGTTGATGTGGGAGTCGTCGTAGGCGTAGCCCCCGCCCGCCTGCATGGCATTCGGACTGGTGTCGGGGCTCCACTGGAGCATGCCGAAGGGGACGTCGGCCCCCGGGAACTCGCCGACGGTTCCCGGGCTCACGGGGCCGGTGGCCGTGCCGTCGAGGGGATGGACGAGGGCCGCCGGGTCGGTGGCGGCGGAGAGGGGCGGTTGGCCTGCCGCAGCAAGAGGTGCGGGGAGGGGGGAGGCCGGGGACACCAGCGCCGTGAGTGCGGCCACGAGCGCGGCGGTGGCCGCAAGGGTGCCACGCCAGCGTGGACGGACCGGGCCGTTCATGCGGGGGACCGTAGCAATGGGGGCTGCGACGCGAGCGGTCGGGCGCGGGCCCCGTGCCGGCGGACCCGGCATCCGCGGCTCTGTCACTACTCGCTGGCATGCTCGGCGTCGTGGGTGGATGGCCGACGGGAGAGGTGCTGGGACTCGATTTCGAGACCACCGGTATCGACCGCTTCAACGACGTTCCGGTCTCCTACGCCCTGGTCTCCGTCGTCGAGGGCGTGATCGTGCGGAGCTGGTCCGGCCTCATCGACCCGGGCCGAGAGATCCCGCCGGAGGCGACGGCGGTCCACGGGATCTCGACCGAGCGGGCGCGCCGAGAGGGCATGCCACTCCGTGCTGCCATCTCGCTCGTGGCCGATGCGGTGCTGGCGGCCTCCGCGCGTGGGTGCCATTGGTGGGCATGCGGCTCGACTACGACCTGACCATGCTCGAGACGCGGGCGAGCGAACTGTTCGGCGCGGGGCCCCTGGAGCGCGGCTGGTGCGGGCCTGTGCTCGACGCCGGGGTGATCGACCGCCATGTCGACCCCGAGCGGAAGGGCAGGCGCACGCTCACGGACCTCTGCGCGGAGTACGGAGTGGAGATCGGTCAGGCGCACGACGCGCTGGCCGATGCGACCGCCGCCATCGAGGTGCTCTTCGCGCTGGCGGACCGTTTCGACACCCTCTGGAGCGGCGACCTGGCCCAGCTCCATCGTGATCAGATCGAGTGGCACCGCGAGTGGACGCAGGACTACGACTCGTGGCGCCTGACCGAGGGGAAGATACCCATCGACCCTCGAGACTACGTGTGGCCGGTCGCTCCCGTGGTGGCGCCGGCAGCCTGAGCGGTCAGGTCTTCAGCAGGTCCCAGACCATGTCGACGCCCTCGTTCTCGGCCAGGACGACCTTCGCCGGGTGCTGCTTGTCGATGTGGCCGACCAGGCCGTTGTAGACCGAGTACCCGATCAATTCCTGCAGGCGGCGGGGGAATGTCTTGACCAGCGCAGGGTGGGACACCGAGCTGCTGGTTCTCCTGCTGGCGGATGTAGCCGGCGCAGTAGTTCATGGCGATACCGACCCGGCGCGTGTCCGTCGGTTGGCGCCGCCCCCGTGCCAGAGGCTGCCGACCCAGACGAGGACGCTGCCCTTGGGCATGTCGGCGGGAATGGTGTCGTAGACCTCGAGTGGGTTGGGCGCCTCGTCGCGCAGATGGCTACCCGGGACGACGCGGGTGGCCCCGTTCTCCTCGGTGAAGTCGGTGATGGCCCACATGGTGTTGCAGATGATCGGCACGTGGGGCCGGGTCAGCGGGATCAGCTGGTCGTCGGCATGGATCGGCTGGGCCTGCTCGTCCGGGCCCGATGGCGATGGAGGAGAGCGACGAGATCAGGAGGCCCGGATCGAGCACGGCCTCGACCACGGGCAGCACGTTCGGGTGCACGGGGATCTGCTCGAAGGTGGGGCCGTGGACGAGGAGGTTGTACACCCGCATGGTGCGCACCCCTTCGAAGAGGTTGTCGGCCGGCACCGTGCCGAGGTCGCGCTCGAGCTCGAGGAGCGCGTCGTCGATTTCGTCCACCAGCTCCGGCTCAATGGCGTCGGGCAGGATGGTGTAGCCATCCTCGGCGATCCGCGTCAGGTGGTCTTCGAGGTCGGGGAGCGGGCTGGCGGCGCGGCGGGCGCTCCGTGGCGGTCACAGTTCCAATTGTACGGAGTGGACGTCCCCGTCCGCCGGGGAACGGGGAGTGCCCAGCTCAGGACCGAATGGACCCCGGTGGTAGTGTCTCCGCCCACGGGCCGTTGGCGCAGTCTGGTAGCGCACTTGCATGACACGCAAGGGGTCACAGGTTCAAGTCCTGTACGGCCCACCACTTCAGAGACGGTTTCTCGGTCCATGGTCCGGTAAGGATCCGGCAACTGAGTGGCGATCCTGAAGACACCGCTCACTGAGCGGTGCTCAGTCGGGACTGCCCCAGAACGGCTCCATGGTGATTCGCCGCAGTCGGCTCAGGCGCTCTCGCGACGTGGTGCGACGACGAGCTACAGACCCGGCTCGACCGTGATCCGCCCCGTGGCCGCCGCCTGGCGGAGCGCGTCGTAGTCCCGTTCGTTCTGGTCGGCATAGGTCTCTGCGAAATCGGCCAGGGCCCGCTCGAACGTCGGTCCGTTTCCGAGATAGCTGGCGATGGCGACGCGGTCGCCCGAGCGGGCGTGGGCCCGGGCCAGGGCCTGGGCGCAGACCCCGACGTACTTGGTGAGGCCCGGGGGGATCGACCCTTCGACCTCGAAGGAGCCCTTCCAGTCCCGGAGCTGACGGACGTAGAAGTCCCGGGTCACACCGTCGGGACCTTCGACCTGTTGGTAGCCGAGGAAGATGTCGCTGGCCGCCTGCATGAGGTGCTGGCCGGCCACCACCCGCTCCCCGTGGTTGGCGTAGCCGCTCTTGCCCACGAACTCCTCGAGCACGGACGCCTCCGCCTCTTTGGCCTGGAGGAGAGCGGGTCCTCGTTGCCCGAGCCGACCATCAGCAGGATCCAGGCCCGGGTGCCCACGCTCCCCACGCCCACCACCTTGCGGGCGATCTGGACGAACTGGAACTCCTCGAGCAGGTGGCGCCGATCGGTCTGGAGGCTGCGACGGTAGCCACGCACGAGCGGGTGGAACGATTCGCGGAGCGCATCGCTCATTTCCTGGGAGAACAGCTCCTCGGTCGGCACGATGAGCGGCGGGTCGCTCACGATGCGGAGCTGGCCATCGACGACGGTGGTGAGCTTGCTCAGGGCCTGGAGGCTGTCTCGGGTGCGGGCCTTGGTGATGGCCTCGGCGGTGCGCGGCCGCCATGCGCCTGTCGGCCTTGGACCCCGTCTTGCCGGCTGTGGCCTCGAGCTCGGCGAGCAGGGCGGCAACGTCGACATGGGAGTACCACACGTCCAGCGTGGACAGCCCGGCCAGACGAGCCATCTCCTGGCGGTAGCTCGCCCCGACCTCGAGGGCGGCGGTGCGACGCCTCCTTCGCGGTGAACTCGCGGTCCCGTGGCGGCGATCACCACGCTGGCGGCCAGCCGCTTGAGGTCCCACTCCCACGGCCCAGGCAGCGTCTCGTCGAAGTCGTTGACGTCGAACATCAGACTGCGCTCCGGCGAGGCGAACAGTCCGAAGTTGGACAGGTGGGCATCGCCGCAGACCTGCGCCTTGAGGCCCGACCGGGGAGTGGTCGCCAGGTCGGAGGCCATGATCGAGCGCGGCCCCACGGAAGAAGGTGAACGGCGAGACCAGCATCCGCCCGTAGCGGATCGGAACCAGTTCGGGCACCCGGGTGGCGGCCTGGCGCTCGAGGAGGCTGACCGGGTCTGGGCGGTTCGCCGCAGGGCTGAACTCCGCCTGGGACGATCGGGGAGCCCGGGTTCGGGCCTCCTTGCCGAGCTTGACGCGCTCTTCGAAGGTGAGGTGCGGAACGGCGTGAGCCGCCGGGCCGGGCTGTTGCGTGAGATCCGTCATCGTTTCCCCGATCCAGGTTCAAGAATGATACTGACTCTTGGATGCGTACAAGGTGTCCGCTTCGCCGGAGTGTGGGTGCCACCCAGCGGCACTTTCGAGATACCCCGAACGTCATTGAGTACCGCTACGAGGTATCGCCCCGAAGGTTCCAAGAGGCGTCGGCGGTCGAGATGAAGGGGCAGAGACTCAGCCACTGCCCCGTGAGGACACGTGGCCTGAGAGAGACGATTTGTCCGGCTGCCGGTTCGCCGCAGTCGCTGCGCGTACCGACTTCGCCATAACCGAAGCCGGCTCTGCCCACGGCCTGAACCGACCACCCCCGCCGGAGGACAGGATCGATGTCGTCGACGGAAAAAGCAATCACCGCTCCATTCGCAGCGTGCTCCGGCACACGGAAGGTTCCGAGACAGATGGCGATCGTGTCACCGGTGAGATAGTACTGGACCGGCAAGATCGCCGGAAGCGCCTCCATCGACAACGCGACTCGGCCGAATGAACCCCTTTCCAAGAGTGCCCGGCACTGTTCCTCCGGAATGTCCTCTGTCGCTTCCATGTCGAAGTAGTACACCCCGTCGTTCGAGCTGCTTTAGGGTCCAAGGTCTCTCTCGGTAGGGACGTAGGTCCCCTTTGCACTCGTGCCGGGTTACCAGGCGCTGCCCCGGGACGATCAAGCCACCCCAGGATCGATTCCCAAGGATCGGCGCGGGCGCTTCTGATGTAGCGTGCGTGACGGCTCACCCAAGTGGGCCGTGCCGGTAGACAGACGGCCGAGCACACACACCTTCAACTGAGCGGAGCTCATCATGGCGTACGGGGTCATACATTTCTTTCCCGGCGGAACGCAGAGTCAGTACGACAAGACCGTTGGCGAGGTTCACCCTGCAGGCGGTGGCATGCCAGAGGGTCAGTTGTTCCACGCCGCGGGCGTGTCCGAGGGCGGTTGGACGATCGTGGCCGTACACGACTCGAAAGACGGTTGGGAGAAGTTCCGGGACGGAACTCTCATTCCACGCATGCAGAAGGGGATTGAGGGAGGGTTTGAAGGCCCACCTGAAGAAACAGGATTCGAGATTCACAACCTGCTTCCCTGAGCCGGCTGCCTAGTCGAGGCCTGCAGGCCAACCTGTAGCCTCGAACACGGCCACTGGGTCCAGGTAGTCACGCCACCGTGTCACTTTTCCATCCCTGATCGTGACGATTGAGGCGAACCGATTGTCGTACGGATTCCCGGTCTGCACCGACTCGCCATGCACCTCGTACTCGAGAATCACGACCGATGCCACGGGATCTCGGTAGACATGGAGGTTGTCAGCGCTGCGCACGGCCAAGAAGCTGTCATAGTCGCGGTACAGGTCGATGATGTTCTGTCGGCCCTCGACGCGCTTCGGATAGCCAGGCACTGAGATCACGTACTCGAAAACGACATCGTCAGCCAGGAGGTCGAAGTAGTCCTCTCCCTCGGCGAGACCCTTCAGTCCTTCTCGAATGATGTGGAAGAAGGGCCCGTCGGCTCCAAAGTTTGATCTGTCCTCGGTGTACTTGGTCACGCAATCTCCCTTTTGACGAGCACTGCAATTGGTAAGTCGGTCGGTCTGACGGTGCCGGTCGTGATCAGAACCTTCCCATCCTCAGCCCATGTGTGTCGTCACTCTCACTTCCCCGTACGGCGGGACGGAGCGGAACGGTCACTCAGGTCTGCCGGAACGCAACAGATGAAGTGCCTTCTCGATGCGCCGAGCATCCACGGATGTGGTCTGAATCTCCAACAGCTTTCTCCGATTCTTCGGGCCCCTCAAGAGCGTCACTGAGCGACGTGGCACGCCAACTGCCGCTGCCACGGCCCTCAGAGCGGCCTCGTTGGCGCGTCCGCCATCTGGCGGCTCAACGACGCGAACGATGAGTGCCCCGTCGAAGTCCCCACCGACGTTGGGCGTTGATGAATTCGGCCGGACATGGATCTCCACTCGCACTCGACCCAGTCTGCACGGTGCCCACTCCGGGCTGCCCCGTTCCCCGGGACCGGGCACTGCCCTGCGGCACTTGTCGGGCGATTGAGCCGCATCATTGACCGGAGTACCTTGCGAGCCTTCTTCGGCGACCAACTGACCGGGGGAGAGCGGGACGACGACTGGGAGCGGCGGGAGTCGCCCAGGGGATCCACGATTCAGGATAGGGAGCGCGGAATGATGTCCGTATCCCGGCTCAGGTCGGTCTGATCGGGAAGGAGAAGAGGCCATGCCAACGACGACATCGATGTGCTGTGTCTGCCCGAACTGCGGAGCCACCGCCCCCGCTGGAAACCCGCGCTGCCATGAATGCGGCCACCGCACCCGTCAGAAGCCAGTTCAAATGACGGCGAACATGGAGCGGTCGACGACCAGGGTGTTCAGGCTGTAGTTCGATCCTGTGCCATCGCATCATCCGCAGGGCGACGTGCCGTGCCTCGGGAACATTCCTGGCTTTGCGCAACTTTTGGCCCGCCGAAGTGCGCGAGGAGTTTGATTCGCTGACGGATCATGGGCTCGATTGCGGCGGGACATCTCGCCACCGTTCATGGCCGAAGGGTTGCAGCGGAGCTGGATCGGATTCAGGACTAGGTCGGCTTGACGCTGGAACACCCGCTCCGAAGGGCCGCGGTCCAATCGGGGATCGGTTCAGTTATGGTGCCCGGGCGAACCGGCCGGCGCCGACCTGGGGATGTCTGGGAGGCTGGCGTCCGGCCGGTTCGCACTGGGATCACCACCCTACGGTATGGCTGGCTCCTCGTTGCGAGGTCGGGGGTGTCACAAACAAGCGCGCGCCCCGTCTGGCCTTCGGCACAGGAGGTGTAAACTGCGGGTAGTCGACCGAAAGCAGGCCAGTGAAGCGACTCGCAAAGCTGTCCTGGCGGTATCGGGGTACCGGCGGCGGCAGATGCACCGCTGAAGTGGATCAGCCGATCGCTGGATTTCGAGTCAAGTCAGCGATCAGATCCCATCTGTTGGCGGAACCCGAGCCCGGCGCGACAGTCCCCACGGTGTCCTGGATCTCTTTCGACGGGGACGTGTATTGGGTCCGGCTGACTACCGTCCGTGGTTGGCCGCGCACCATTCGGGTCACTCAAGGCGACGTGGACGGGGTGCGGTAGGGCCTTCGGCACCCCGATCCGGAGGTTTGCTCCCTGCCGTGAGGTAACGGCGTCATCAGCTGCTCGAACAGACGACCCAACAGGGTGATGCTCTCGTCGGTCCGTCCGACGATCAGAGAGATCACTCGGCCTCGTGCTCCACCCGTCGTCCGAAGAGAGCACTTTCGAGCATGTAGAAGAAGGCGATGACCGCGAACAGGACCACACTCAGCTTCGGCCACGCGAAGGCCAAGACAGTGGCGGTGAGGTAGATCAAGGGTCCGGGGAGAAAACTCCGGGAGATACCGGTCACCGTCGTTGGATCGGCGTCGGCACGCAAGAGCCGCCCACCCGCGGGCATAGAACCACAGAGCGTTGTAGGCGAACGGCGGTCAGGGTCAGCAGGGTGAATCCGTAGGTCAGCGCGGCAGCCTCGAGGCCCGGACGATGGATGTTCTCGGCGACGAGCTTCGTGGGGAATGGTACAAACGCCACGCACATCAAGAAGACGACGTTGATCATCAGGAACGTTCGATCGAGCTTGTCGATTTGGGAGAAGACCCCGTGATGATTCGCCCACATGATCCCGATTG
Source organism: uncultured Acidimicrobiaceae bacterium (assembly GCA_963843365.1). Taxonomy (GTDB): domain Bacteria; phylum Actinomycetota; class Acidimicrobiia; order Acidimicrobiales; family RAAP-2; genus Bog-473. The sequence continues at coordinate 836,140 of CAWJKG010000003.1, forward strand.
TGAGGAAGCTCACCGCGTACGCCGCATACGAGGGCCACGCGTGGACGAGCGCCGTCCCCAAGGGAGCTCCCGTGACGGTGACGTTGAGAATGAGCAAGGTGGCCGCAATGGCGAACACACCATCACTGAACGTTTCCAGGCGCGCCGTCGTCACGGCCGCAGGCGAGCCCTGCGCCGGCAAAATCCGAGCGGTGGCCGGCAGACGCCGAGCGATCGTCGTCAGCTGAGCGGTCGGGACAACGGAGACGAAGGTCAGACGCCGGGCGTGGTCGGCCTCACGTCGTAGCGCAGTTCCCCTGACGACGTGTCGATGTCGTAGTACTCGACACCCGTCTCCACCTGAGGGCCATCCGCGCCGAACGCGACGGCGATCTTGTTGGCGGCATTGCGGACGATATCGAGGATCAATTCGGTGGCGGCGCCGGGACCCCACGCGGATACCACCTGCTCCCCGAGCCCCGGTGGCCACAGGGTCGGCTGCCAGACGAAGGCGTCCACGACCTGCAGAGCCAGGGCCTGGGTGTCGGAGACAACGCGTGGATCCCGGCTCTCGAACAGAGCCGGCCCTCCCGCGAGATCGATGGCCGTGACATTCCGGCGGGTCTGGCACAGCCGGCAGTTGTGGGCCCTGGCCCCGCGGAGTCTGACCAGCTCGGAGGTGACCGGGTCCAGCGCTGAAAGCTTGGCGACCTCGAGCAGGAATTTCTCCTGGGCCGCCCAGGCGTCCACCTGCGTGGTGGCCGGGACCGCAGACCACTCCTCGCTGAACATCTGGCGCCAGGCGGTCCCGGCGCGCAGCATCATGTCCTCCGTCCACAGGGCCAGGACGAAGGCCGGAGCAGCGCCTCGGAGTTCGGCCAGCCCGGCTGCTCGGACCGCAGGGGTCATGGAGGCCACGTCGATGACCATCTGCGCCGCGAAGGTCACCGCGTCAGAGTTCGCGAGAGCGGGTGCAGCCGAGTCCAGGCTCGCCCGAGCAACGGCACGGGCCAGTTCCATCTGATCTGTCGGCGTGCGTGATGCCACCGCACCCAGCAAGTCGTCCCATGCCGCGAAGGCCGCTGGCGCCTCGTCCCGAGCGATCACGTTCTGACCCTACCTGGTTGGTCGACGTGTCAGGGAGGCCGTGAAGGGCAAGTCCATACACGAGCGACCACCGCAATCGGCGGACGTGACGCGTTGTCATGAACCCGCTCTATCCTCGTTCTGCGATGACGGTCGCCGGGGAACTGCGGGATGCAGCGAATGACTGAGGTCCGTGCCGTCCCGTTATCCACGGAGACCGTCCAGCGACTGGTGTGGGTGCTCGCGCTCACCACCTTCCTGCTCTGGGCGGGTGCGAGCTCGATCCTGCCCCTGCTCCCGGAATACATCAAGAATCGGGGTGCGTCCGACGGGCTCGTCGGGGTCGTCATGGCGTCCTACTTCATTGCCGCACTCGTTCTGCAATACCCCGCGGGACGGCTGGCGGACAAGCTGGGGAGGAGGAGGATCATCGTCGCCGGCTTGTTCTGTTACGCCATCGGCAGCTTCGGATTCCTCATCCACCTCCCGCCGACCGTGGACGTCGTCTGGCGAGGCCTCCAGGGTGCCGGATCGGGCACAGTCGAGGTTGCGTCACTCGCCATGATCTCGGGCGCGGTGGACATCGCTCGACGCGGCCGGGCGTTCGGCACCGTGTACGGCATGCAGCTGGCCGCCATGGCGATCGGTCCGCTCATCGGAAGCCTGATCGGGCAGCGCAACATGGCCGTGCTGTTCGTACTCGCGGGTTTCGGTTCCCTGGCCGCATGTGTCCCGATCCTGGGACGAGGCGTCGTGGCCCAAGCCGATGCGAGCATGGCCAGAGCGGATAGTGCGCAAGTGAAGCGATTTCCGCAGATGAATCGGGCGCTCATCGGAGCGTTGCTGTCGGCTGGTGCGTACGGGCTGACCATCGGTGTCTACGAATCGTGTTGGACCCTGTTGCTCGAGCTTCGCCACGCCAGTGACTGGCAAATCGGTCTGAGCTGGACGCTGTTCGCCGTTCCTTTCGTCGTGGCGTCGCGTCCTGGCGGATGGCTGGCCGATCACACCGACCGCCGGTGGCTCGTGGTCTCCGCACTCGGGTTGTCCATCGCCTTGTGCTGCTCGTATCCCTTCATCGGCAGTATCTGGCCGCTCCTCGCCCTCGGGGGAGTGGAGGCATTGGGCATGGCAATCGCGCTCCCTGCCGCTCAGTCGCTGCTGACGCAGGGTTCGCCCCCGCACGAGCTGGGAAGGGTGCAAGGCCTCTTCTCCTCGAGCGAAACCGGCGGTATCGCACTGGCGGCGGCTGTCGGCGGCGCACTCTTCGGGGTGGTCAGCTGGGCACCCTTTGTCGCCGGAGCGGCGGGCGCACTCGCCCTGACGGCGGCGCTTCCTTTCGTCTGGTGGACGGTGTCCGGACGAGTAGCGCAGGCCGCGGCGCACCACGAACTGCTCACAGAGGGTCCGACGATCATCCAGGCCTGATGCCGCGTCATCGCGCGCTGGCGGATTCGCCGCACCGGGGTGGTTCCCTCGGAAGCGGCGTCAGGGACTGTCGATGAGGGAATTGATCCTCGCGTTGAGCTCGGACTGATCGGCGACGTGAATGTACGTTTCCTCCGGCTGTCCCAGGCCCGAGCCCCAGGACAATCCACCCTGCGGGTTGATGGTCGCGGCGCCACCCTGACCCAGCACCGTGAACGCGCCCGGAGCACCGTCGACGGCATACAGGAGGGTCGGTCCATCCCAGTCGCCGTCTCCGGGCGGACCGCAGCCGAACAACTTCGTATAGACGATGCGCATGGGATTCTTCGGGGGGACAGCGGTACACAGTTCGCCGCCGACCTTCGTGTTGGCACCGGTGAACCCGTCGACCCATGCCATGGCGGTCGGCCATCCGTCAGGGCTGACGAGCTGCTGGGTCGCCGCGACGTCCAGACCCTCGTTCGTGAGCGGCGGTCCTCCTGTCGGGAACAGCCCGTCTTCGATCACGAGACTCTTGACCTTCCTCGCCACGAGCGTCCGACCCGGCAGCGAGCTGCCTTGTCCAGGACCGGACCGCAACAGCTCCGCCAGGTTGGTGTCACCGCCGATCGCCACGACCGTCACGGAGTGGTCCGGCTGCTTCGCCAGGACGTGCCGGTAGAGGTCGACCGCTGGCTGCGCGTCCGCGCTGTTGCGGATGGCGTGGGGAAGCTCTTCCGCCAGGACGTCGCTGTACCCGTGGGCCGCGGTGTCCGCCGAGCTGTCCGCGACCGCTCCGATCGGAATTCGGCTGTGGCCATAGGCGGTATCGATCGCGTCGAGCGCGGCGGACGCCACCGGGTTTCGGATGTCCGACATGACGGCGAGGATCTCGACTCTGCCCCGCTGCTGCAACACGTTGGCCATTCCCAGGGCGGTGGCATCGTCCCACCACCGCGAGAGGTCACTGTCGATGATGATGCGCTCGGGGGCGTTGCCGCGCGGGGGACGAGGCCGCGGCGGTCGACACGACGCCGAGCAGGCTCAAGGCAGCGAGCATGGCCACCAAGAGCCCTGTCGCGACGGACGTGATTCCCCGGGTCGATGACCTGCGCGATCGCCCGCGTTCGGTGTCCTCCAGCCGGCTCATTGCACCGACACTCTGCCACCGAGCCGGTCCGCCTGTCGGCCGGGACCGTTCAGCGCGCTGAGGCGTGGGATTACGCTGCGTACGCACCAGCCGAGGAGATTGGATACCAATGCCGTTCATAACCAGCCACATGAGCATCTCTCTCGACGGGTTCGTCGCAGGCCCCGACCAGAGCGTGGACAACCCGCTCGGCGTCGGCGGGAAGGAACTGCACCACTGGCACCTCGACGACCCGAAGCACCCGGTCGACGAGGCGTTCACCCAGCGGCTGCTCGGGCCCCGCGGCGCCTACATCATGGGTCGCAACATGTTCGGTCCGGTGCGCGGCGAGTGGGGCGATTCCGATTGGCGCGGTTGGTGGGGACCCGAGCCTCCCTATCACGCCCCTGTGTTCGTCCTTACCCATCACGCGCACGACCCGATCGAGATGGAGGGCGGGACCACCTTCTCCTTCGTGGACAGTTTCGACAGTGCAGTGGCGGCGGCCACCGAAGTGGCGGGCGACGAGCCGATCGACGTGGCCGGCGGTGCATCGGCGGTGCGACAGGCGATGCGGGCGGGTTGCCTGAACGAGCTGGTGCTCGACATCGTGCCGGTCCTTCTCGGGCGAGGGGAGCGGCTGTTCGACGACGTCACACGGTTGGCCGCAGAGCCCGTGGAGGTCGTCACCTCGCCCCTCGCCACACACGTGGTCTACCGGATTGATTCTTCCCAGTAGCGACCCGGCCCCACACGCGACGGCTCGGCGGTGAACGGTTCCGTGGAGAGCCAGCTACCGGTGTCGGGCCTCTGTCCGGTCGAGTGCACACCCGTCCGGGATGCGTTCGTCTCCAACTTCACCGAGAGGGGCGAGGTGGGCGCCGCGCTCTGCGTGATCGTCGGAGGCGAAGTCGTCATCGATCTCGTAGGCGGTTGGCGCGATGCGACCAGGAGCGAGCCGTGGCGAGACGACACGCTGGTCAACATCTACTCGGCCGGCAAAGGCGTGCTGGCAACCCTGTCCTTGCGACTGGTCGAGGCAGGGGAGCTCGGGCTGGATGATCGCATCACGGATGTCTGGGAGGAGTACGGGCGCGCCGGCAAGGGGTCCACCACCGTCCGGCACGCCCTCGCCCACCTGGCCGGTGTGCCGGCCATCCGCCAGCCTCTGACGAACGACGACCTGTGGGATTGGGGTCGCATGACCGACGCGCTCGCCGCGACGGAGCCGTGGTTCGAGCCGGGATCCCGTCTGGTGTACCACACGAACACCTACGGCCATCTGGTGGGCGAGATAGTCCGGCGGGCCGGCGGCCGGAGCGTGTCGTCCGCCGTGCGCACCGTGGCGGAGTCGCTCGGGGCCGAGGTGTGGTGCTCGGTGCCACCCGAACACCAGCATCGGTGTGCCGATGTCCTCTTCGAGTCACCACCGGCGCTGCGCGGCGTCGGTCGCCCGGGCCAGCGCATCCGGCGACGAGCTCGAACAGATGCTCGCCTTGGCCTACATGAACCCTCCCGGCTACGGGTCGGTGGGTGTCGTCAACACCCCGCGGTGGCGAGCAGCGCAGATCCCCGCCGCGAACATGCAGGCAACGGCCCGGGGCCTGGCCTTGGTCTACGACGCGCTGCTCCAGCCGGGCCGAATCATTTCGTCCGAGCTCCTGACCGAGGCGACGACGGTGCAGTCGTCGGGGCACTGTCCGATCCTGGGTGAGGACATCGAGTACGGGCTCGGCTTCGTGCCCACCTCGGCCCGGCGGCGCATGGGAACGAACCCTCGGTCCTTCGGGCACTTCGGGACCGGCGGCGCCGTCGGGTTCGGGGATCCCGATGCAGGCGTGGCCTTCGCCTATGTGATGAATCACGTGATCCCGCGTTGGCAGAGCAGCCGCAACCGGGCGCTCATCGATGCGCTTTACGACTGCCTGGCGCAGCTGGGGTAGCGGGGGCAGACCGCGTCGTCCACGCCGCCGCAGTGTCTCAGCGGTGCAGCGACTTGAAGCGTGCCACGACGAGGGTCCCGATCAGGGTGTAGCCCTTCGTGGTGGCGTGGATGTTGCCCTGGGCGCAGTACCACGTCAGCGTGCAGACGCTCGCCACGGCGGCCGGGATGGTGCCGTAAGTGCGGGAGTGGACGCGACGGGTCAGTGGCACGTAGGCGCCGGTCGCCTTGGTGACGTCGACGAGGGTGCCGTTGGCCGACGCGTAGGACTTGGAGAGTGCCGGGTTGATGAGTGCCTTGAACGCCACGACGGAGAGCTTGGCCAGTGAGACGGCTGCGGTGGGCGCCGGCTGCTTCGGGTAGACGTAGCTCCCGAGGATCACGTCCGGGTAGGTCAGCCCGATCAGCGGAACCCCTGGCCCCGCCGCGGCGCGGAGCGAGGCAGCCAAGCTGCTGACGTTCTTCGTGATGGCGGTGACCGCGGTGGACACACAGCCGATCGGATTGGCCTGGGTGGCGCAGGCCGTCACGTCGTTGCCGCCGATGGAGACCGTGATGAGCCCGATGTGTCCTTTGTGCGCGGCGAGGAAGGTGAGGGCGGCCGCTTCCTGTGTCGTCGTCGGGTACGTCATCACCCCGGCTGTGTGCGGCAGGACGTCGGGACACCCCACCGAGGAAATCAGGGAGGTGGTCGTCGCCCCGCCACAGCCGAAGTTGACCAGGGTCATCCGCGTCGCCTTGGCTACGACGGCGGTATACCCCGGAGTGGCGCCGCGGTCGGGCTGATAGCCGACCGAATAGGAATCCCCGAGTGACACGTAGTAGGTGCGGGATCCGGTGGCGGCCTGCGCACTTTGCGCTCCGCCGAGAAATCCGACCAGACCGCCGAGAAGGACCGCCGACGCGCTGAGAACCGTGATCCCGAACCGATGGTGGCGCAACCTCTCACTCCCTTGCTGCCGGATCGTCCATTGTCCCATGCGACGTCCGCGGCGAGCCGTCGGCGAGCGGGCGAGCGTCGCCCTCAATCGATGCCGAACCAGCGGCGGCGACGCGAGGCGCCGAACTCGACCTTCGAGGCCACAATCGCTTCGGATGCCGGGGTGAAACTCCCGAAGGGGGTCGGGCCCGACAGGAAGTTGGCCTCGAACTGCGCCACCCGGTTCCCGCCGAACTCGATGTAGCAGATGGCCTGGCCCTGGTAGGGCCCCGGCGTGTTGCCGCCCCGGATCTGGTGGACGAGCACCTCAGCGAGGGTGCGTGCTTCTCCCTCGGCGATGGCGCCTACCCGTGGCACCGGGGCGCTGGTCACGTCGCCGACGGCGTACACCCCTTCGAACTTGGTGGCGAATGTGCCGTGGTCGACCGGGATCCAGCCGTCCTCGGCCAGAGCGGAGTCCGCGACGACCTGAGGCGCCCGGTGCACGGGGATCCCGAGGAAGAGGCCGTACGGGGTTGTCCTGCCGTCTTCCAGCGTGGCGGTCTTGGTCGTGGGGTCGAGCGCGGTGACCTTCGACTGCGGCCACCACTCAATGCCACGCTCGCCCACGGCATCCAAAATGCCTGCCGAGGCCTCGGGTGAAATGGGGATGGGCGTCGCCATGGGGCTGATCACCTTGATGGTCGAGCCGGCTCGCCGGCCGTTCCTCTCCAGGAAGTCGTGCAGCATCAGCGCGGTCTCGAAAGGTGCCGCGGGGCACTTGAAGAAATTCCCCAGTACCCCGATGATGACATCGCCCCCCTCGAAGGCGGGCAGCATCTGGCGCACGCGGGCGGCTCCTGCCACCGAATAGAACTCCGATCCCTCCTCCACCATGCCGGGAGTTGCGGCGGGGTGCAGGTCGGCTCCGAGCGCGACCACCAGAATGTCGGGCTCGTACGTCGCCGCGTTCGTCGTGACGCGACGCGCCTCGGGGTCGATGGTGAGGACGGTCTCCTGGACGAACCGGACGGACGGCTTGTCGAGGAGCGCGTAGGGCACCCGCACGCCGGCCAGGTCCTTGCGTCCAAACATGAGGTCGAGCTTGGAGAACCCGAAGACGAACGCATCGCTGCTGTCGACGAGGGTGACCTCGACGTCGCCGGGAACCTCGGCCGACAAGATGGTGGCCAGTTCCAGGCCGGCAAAGCCGGCACCGAGTATGAGCACGGACTTCATGGCCTTTTCGTTCCCATCGATTGCAGCTCCAGTCCAGTCAGCGTGCCCTCGTCCCGCCATTCGGCCAGGAGGGTGAAGAAGGGCATCGGCCCCTTGCCGTAGGAACCGCCGACGAAACCGCCGCTGGCGGGCTGGCCTTCGTTGTTGTAGTAGCCCGGCGTGCACTGCTCCTGGAAGGCGCGGATGTCGCGTGCCGATGCGCTCAATCGCTCCTGCCAGTCCTCCTCGCCCTCCTGCGTGACCTCCACCGTCGCGATGTCGTGGTCGATGGCGTACCGGAGCACATGGCAGAGGTGGTTGGTCGCCTCCTCGAGAAGGTGCGGATAGTTGACGGTGAAGCCCCCCTGGGTGTGGCTGAGAACGAACATGTTGGGGAACCCGTGCACATGCATGCCGTGGAGCGATCGCACCCCGTCGCTCCAGTACTCGGACAGCCGGTAGCCGCGGGAGCCGACGACGTCGTATCCCGCCCGCCGGGTGTAGTCGGTCCCCACTTCGAATCCGGTGGCGTAAATGAGGCAGTCCACTTCGTATTCACGCTCGCCGACGACGACGCCCCTGGCCGTGATGGCGTCGACGCCGCGTCCGTCCGTGTGCACCAGGGAGACGTTCGGGCGGTTGAAGGACTGGAGGTACTCGTCGTGGAAGCAGGGACGCTTGCAGAACTGCCGGTACCAGGGCTTGAGCGCCTCCGCGGTCGTCCGGTCCGTGACGATATCGTCGACCCGGGCCCGGATCTGCTCCATCTTCTCGAAGTCGGCCAGCTCCATCACGGTGGCCAGGTCGCTGTCCGGCTCCGGACGACTGGTCGCGCATGCGGTTGACGAGCCTGTTCAGAATGTCGGTCCAGCCGTCGTTGACCAGGTCCCGCTCAGCGAAGCCGCCGGACGTGAGGAGCGTGAAGTTCTCCATCCGCTCTCTCTGCCACCCGGGCTCCAGGGTGGCGGCCCACGAGGGGTCGGTCGGCCGGTTGGCCCGGACGTCGATGGAGGAGGGGGTGCGTTGGAAGACGTAGAGCTGCCGGGCCGAAGCGGCGACATGGGGGACGACCTGCACCGCGGTGGCGCCGGTGCCGATGATGCCGACGCGCTTGTCGCGGAGTCCGTCGAGGCTGCCGTTGGAGTCGCCACCGGTGTACTCGTAGTCCCAGCGGCTGGTGTGGAAGGCATGCCCGCCGAAGTCCTCGATGCCGGGGATGCCCGGCAGCTTGGGGCGGTGCAGGGGCCCGTTGCCCATCACGAGGAATTGCGCCGACACGCGGTCGCCCCGGTTGGTGCGGATCTCCCAGCGCCGGCGGGACTCGTCCCAGGCAATCGCGGTCACCTCGGTGGACAGGCAGGCGCGCTCGTACAGGCCGAAGTGCTCGGCGATGCGCCGGCAGTGCGCCAGGATCTCCGGGGCGCGGACGTACTTCTCGGTCGGGACGTAGGAGGTCTCTTCGAGCAGGGGGAGGTAGACGTAGGACTCCACGTCGCACTGGGCGCCCGGGTACCGGTTCCAGTACCAGGTGCCGCCGAAGTCGCCACCTTTCTCAATGATGCGGAAGTCGTCGATGCCCGCCTGCCGGAGCCGGGCGCCGGTGATCAGCCCGGCGAAGCCGCCGCCGACGACGGCGACCCTGACGTCGTCGGCCAAGGGGGAGCGGGTGACTCCTCCGTGTAGGGGTCGTGGAGGTACCCGGCGAACCGTCCCGCCACTTCGACGTACTGCGCGTTGCCGTCCCGGCGGATCCGCTTGTCCCGTTCGAGTCGGTACTTCTCCCGCAGCGTGTCGGGATCGAACTCGGGTGGCGCGGTCGTGTCCTCGGCCATCGTCAGGCTCCCCGGCGGCGTGCGCGTCTGTCCATCAGTCCCTCTTCTGCCTCGGCGAGGCAGCGTAGCGCCCGTCTTGCTGGGTCCGGGGTGGCCGGATGGGGTGCCCTATCCCTGACCGCCTCCATCCACCCCGGGGCCGTGATGGCCGTGCCCGCCGGCCAGAGGCGCATGCGGCGGACCCGCCGGGGTCGGGACGGTCGTGGTGGTGGTGGTGGCGCCCGCCGGCTGCAGGACATTGGCCACGTCTTGGTATTGCCCGGGCGTGATGCCCCCGCCGTCGAGCAGCACGCCGGCGAGGGAGAGCGCCTGCTGCGCCGCGTACTGCTGGTCCGCTCCTCCGGGCGAGGCGGCGGTCGATTGCAGCGCGCTCGGCAAGAGCGCCATCTCCCGGCAGCCCTTCTTCGGCAAGGGTGGCGGCGAGCGCACTGATGGCGCCGCTCAGGGGGTCTGTGGTCGATGTCGTCGACGTGGCCGCGTTGTGGCGCGTCACGGCTTGGGTCCGTGGGCCGGCGTGGTGGTGCTGGAAGGCGGCCGTGGAGGCCGGACCGGTCGGCTGGGCCCATTCGACTGCGAGCACGGTCAATCCGGCCGCCAGCAGCGTGACCGAGGCCGCGGCCAGCGTGACGCGGCGGCGCTCCCTGCGCGGGCGCGGTTGCGGTCCGGGTGGGCGAGGCGGTGGCGGGAGGTGGGCGGTGGCCGAAGCGAAAGGCGCCGTGCTCGCCCCCGCGACCCGCACCGTCGCGGACTCCGCCCGTGCCGGCTCGTGGGGATGTGGCGCCCGATCCGGACGGGGCCCGCTGGCGTGCAGCGCCTCCAGCATGTCGGTCGCCGAGGGGAAGCGGAGCCGGGGATCGGCGACCAGGGCACGCGACGCCACAGCACGCCAGCGTGGTGGGAGCGTCTCCGTGGGCACCGGTCCCGGAGCGAGCCTGCGTCCGGTCAGGGCCTCCACCATGACGGCGCCGGCCCCGTACAGGTCGGACCGCACGGTGGCCGGGTGTCCCGATCGGCGCTCGGGGGCCAGGTAGCCGGGCGTGCCCAGGACCACTCCGGTCATCGTCAGGTCGTCCGGGTCGGTGGGCTCCGTGCGGGCATCGACGCTCTTGGCGATGCCGAAGTCCGTGATCTTGGTGTGCCCGTCCTGCTGCAGCAGGATGTTGCTCGGCTTGATGTCCCGGTGCAGCACCCCGCGCCCGTGCGCCGACGCCAGAGCGGTGAGCATCTCCGCCATGACGAGCGCCACCCGGCCCTCGGGGAGGGGGCCTCGCTCCACGATCTCGTCGCGCAGCGTCTGTCCCGGCAGGCGCTCCATGACGAGATACGACGTCGAGTCGTCCTCGCCGAAATCGAGCACCGCCACGATGTGGGGGTGGGTGAGTCGGGCCGCGATCAGCGCCTCCTGCTGGAAGCGTCGCCGCATGCCGGGCAGGGCCCGGGTCTCGGCCCGCAGCACCTTGACCGCCACCGGTCGCTGGAGCCGCTCGTCGTAGGCCGCGAACACGCGTGCCATGCCGCCCTCACCCAGCGCGCCTTCGATGCGGTAGCGGCCACCGATCAGCGGCGCGGTGCGTGTCTCCACCCCGGGTTGTGTACCCCGGTGCACGGCTCGCTAGTCGTGCACCGAAGAGGCCTGGTCAGCCGGCCAGAGCGGCCATTTCGCCCATCAGGGTCAACGCGTCGGAAGGCGAGTCGTCGCCGAAGTCGCGGTAGAGGGCGTGCACGTTGGCCACCACCCGCTCGGCCTCGCTCCACCCCGCATACGGGCCCAGCTCGATGTCCCGGGCCGCCTCCAGCGCCGTGAGGCCGCCGTCGTAGCGGACCCGGGCTTCCCGGGTCAGGAGCTCGAAGTACCCCTTGAGGTCGATCAACGCCTGCGGCGTGGCCAGTGGACCGTGGCCGGGGACCACGACGGTCGGCTGCAGGGCCAGGACACGGTCACAGGCGGCGATCCAGTTGGCCACCGGGCCGGCCCAGACGATCGGGTGGCCGCCGTGGAAGAGGATGTCGCCGGTGAAGACGACGGCCGCATCGGCCACGTGCACGACGGCGTCGCCCGCTGTGTGGGCCGGCCCCACTTCGAGGAGCGACACGGAGCGCCCGCCGACCAGGAGATCAAGGCGCTCTTCGAAGGTCCGGGTGGGCAGCGCCAGCGGGATGTCGTCGAACGAGAAGGCGGAGAAGGCCTTCTGTGCGAAGCGCCCTGCGGGGCCGAGGGAGTCCGCCGAGCGGAGCAGGGCGGCCATGGTGGCCGGCGGCACTTCCGCCATCTCTTCGGCACAGCGTGCCGTGGCGATGATCTCCGTCTGCCCGAGCAGGGCGTTGCCGTAGCAGTGGTCGCCGTTGGCATGCGTGTTGACCACCGAGTCGATGTGCGTCGCCGCCGCGGTGGTGGCGCGCATCGACTCGAGCATGTCGGCCGTGAGGCGGAGGTCGAACAACGTGTCGACGAGCAGGGAGCCGTCGTCCCCCGCGATCAATCCGGCGTTGGACCAACCCCAGCCGCCGTCAGGCTGCAGATAGGCCCAGACGCCGTCCGCGACCTCGTGGAGACCCTTCGTGTAGCCCACGAGCCCCGGGCCCGCCGGCTAGTAGACCCAGACGGACGTGCCGATCGGGTCGATGTTGGCCGCCCAGATCCAGTTGATGGCCTCGTTGCTCACCCGGGCGCAGCCGTGGGAGACGGGCACCGGAGGGACGGACGAGTCACCGTGGATGGCGTAGCCCTCGTAGAAGAAGCGCGGCCGGAACAAGGTGCCGAGCGAGTCGGTGACGGTCCCGTCGACGACGCGGAAGGTGCTGAACTGCCCGGTGGGCGTCGTGGCCACGTTGGTCTGCCCGTCCTGGGTGTACGTGTAGCCACCTCCGGTCGACGTGTTGAGCGTCCACAGGAGCTGGTTGTTCTTGACGATCATGATCAGGTCGTTGCTCAGGCTGATCTGGATCTGATAGCCCGACTCAGGCCGGGGCGTGGGACGGACCTTGGCCTCCAGTGCCGCCCAGGTGTCCGGACCGACAACGCCGTCGCGGGGGAGTCCGGCCGCCTTCTGGAGCGCCCACACCGCCTGCTGCGTGCTGTTGTCGAACGAGCCGCTCGTGGTGTCGACCCAGTAGCCGAGGTTGTACAGCTGCGTCTGCAGCGAGGACACCGCGGCGCCGCTGGAACCGAGCTGCACGGTGGGAGGCATCGGCGGGGGACTGGTCGGCAGCAGCCAGTACCCCTGACCGGACGGTGTCGCCGCCATGCCCACGATCGGGTTGGTGTTCGCCTGACCGCCCATCGAGCCCAGGAAGGGCGTGCCGTAGTTGAAGACCCCACCGTCGGAGGCCACGAACCAGTAGCCGCTCGACGAGGCGGCCATGCCGACGATGGGCTTGGTGAGCGCGATGCTGCCCGTCGAGCCGAGGAAGGGTGCGTTGCCGTAGGCGAAGATGCCGCCGTCGGAGGCCACCAACCAGTACCCACCGCCGTTCGGGGTCGCCGCCATGCCGACGACCGGCTTGTTGAGGTGAATCGACCCCGTTGAGCCGTAGAACGTGGCATCGCCGTAGGAGAAGATGCCGCCGTCGGAGGCCACCAGCCAGTAGCCGCCTCCGTCGGGCGTGACGGCCATTCCCACGATGGGCTGGTTGAGCGCGATCGACCCGGTCGAGCCGTAGAAGTGGGCATCGCCGTAGGAGAAGATGCCGCCGTCGGATGCCACCAGCCAGTAGCCGCCTCCGTCGGGCGTGGCCGCCATGCCCACGATCGGCTTGTTGAGCGGGATGGACCCTGCCGACCCCAAGAACGTGGCATCGCCGTAGTTGAAGATGCCCCCGTCCGCGGCGACGATCCAATACCCCTGGCCGTCGTGGGTCGACGCCATGCCCACGGGCGGAGAGTTGAGGTTCAGCCCACCGGCCGGACCGAAGAACCCGGCGTCGCCGAAGTTCACCGGCTGGGCCACGTTGTCCGGGTAGGTGGCAGCGGAGGCCGTGCCCGGCGCCGCCACCAGCAGGGCGGGCACCAGCGTCAGGCAGGCGACCAAGGCGGCCAGCAGCACACGGCCGTGCGCCCGAGGGGGCTCGTTCGTGGGTCGGGGAGGTGCGGTCTCGTGGGCCGGCATGGGCACTCCTTGGGGTCGGCTCCGGGGCATCGCCCCTGTGTCCGGGCCACACCACGCACGCGGTGCCACCCCCAGGAGCGCGAATCTGGTCGAACGGTTCCGGTGCACTGTAATCCCACGTCACCCTCGGTCACCGGGCGTCGCGTCGCGCCGGGGCGTATGGCGGGTGCCGCAGGGGGTGTCCGGTGCCCCTCAGCCCGCTCGTTGCCAGCGCACGACGTCCTCGAGCTCACCGCTCTCCACGTCGTAGACCATCCCCGCGATGAGCTCGAGCCCGCGCAGATAGGGCGTCCGCGTCAGCACCTCCACGTCCTCGCGCAGGGCGGCCGCATGATCGTCGATCGGAAGGAAGCCCAGGTCAGCGCCCGTCATGTCCCGCAGCTGGGCATCGCTGACGCCCGCCAGCCCACACTTGGTGTGCTGCATCACGACCGCCATGTCGACGCCGAGAACGCCGGTCGAGAGGGCCAGGCTGCGCAGGACGTCCTCCGTCACGCGGCCCCCCGCGTTCCGGATGACATGGGCCTCGCCCAGATGCAGGCCGAGCACCGCGAAGACGTCGATGCGGGCATCCATGCACGTGACGACGGCGAGGCGGCGTCCCGGCCTGGGATCGGCCACGTTGGCGCGGGCGGCGGCGTAGGCCTCGTTGGCGCCGAGGAGCTCCGAGATCCGTTCCATATTTGCGCTGGACCGTAACAGCACCGGCGCCGGTGAGAGCTCATCAGGCGGGCGAGCCGAAGCCCTGGCCGTGATGTTCGTCGAGACCCGGGACGGGGCGTGGCGTCGTGTCGAGCCCGAGGCGGATCGGGAAGCGGGGGAAGGGCGCGGCGGCCAGCATCCCGGCGCGGTCGAGCACGGGGGCGACGGGCACACCGGCGGCGACCAAGCGTGCTACCACCGCATCGCGGTCCAGGGCGGCGATGCCCCGGCCGACGGCCTCCTGCAGTGCCGCTCCCTGCCGGCAGCGCTCCTCGAAGCCGAGGTCGCCCAGCTCCTCGAGGTCGAGCTCGCGACAGAGGCCGGCCCAGAAGTGCTGTTCGTTGAGGACACCCAGTGCCACCTGTCCGCCGTCCGCCGTGGTGAAGAGGCCGTAGCCCGGTATGGGCGGGGCCGGGTCGTGTGCTCCGTCCGGCTCCCCGGCGGGGCGCGACCCGTTGGCGCCGGTCCAGGTCGCCAGCACGTCGGTCATGGAGATGTCGAGCGTGGCTCCTTCGCCACTGGTCGCACGTCCCAGGACGGCGGCGCAGATGCCGAAGGCGGCGGTCAGGCCGGCGGCCAGGTCGGCGGTGGGGAGTTGGGGGACCCGCGTGGCCGGTCCGCCCTCGGGAGTCAGCGCCCCGGACCAGGCCTGGTAGTTCACGTCGTGGCCGGGCAGCATGGCCCGGGGGTCGTCCTGACCGTAGCCGGAGATCGAGCAGTAGACGACGGCGGGGTGGCGCGCCCGCACGGTCGCCGCGTCGAGCCCGAAGCGGGCCAGCACTCCGGGTCGGAATCCCTCGACGAGCACGTCGGCCTCCGCCGCCAGCTCGAGTGCACGGCCGCGCCCCGCCGCGTCCTTCAGGTCGAGCTCAACGCTGCGCTTTCCCTCGTTGATGGCGGCGAAGAGCCCCGCGTAGTGGCGCATCGGATCGCCACCAGGGGGTTCGACCTTCAGCACGTCTGCGCCCAGCGGCACGAGCAAGGACGTCGCGTAGGGGCCGGGCCGCCAGATGCTCAGGTCGAGGACGCGGAGTCCCCTCAGAAACTGTGCCGTCGCTGCCACCGGGAACGAGTCTTGCATCGGACGCCGGATAGCCTCGGTGCGTGCTCGGATTCTTCTCGTTCACCGAGGTGACCGATCCCTCCGCCCACGAGGCCTACAACGCGTGGCATCAGCTCGACCATCTCCCGGAGCAGTTCACGATCGAGGGCATCACGTTCGGTCAGCGTTGGGTGCGGTCCCCGCGCTGCCGGGAAGCCGAAGCGGCGACGGGAAGCCTCCTCGACGGGTTCCACTACATGACGTTGTACCTGCTGCGTGACGAGCAGCTGATCCCCGAGTTCTTCGCCTTGGCCGAGCGCCTGTACGCGCTGGACCGGTTCTTCAAGGCCCGCCGCGCCCTGTTGTCGGGACCCTTCCCCGTGGTGGGGCGTTGGGCCGCCCCACGGGTGGCGGTGTCGCCGGGCGCCATCCCCTTTCGACCCTCCCACGGGGTCCACGTCGTGGTGGGACCCGTGGTCGATGGCGAGGAGCTCGTGCGACATCCCGGCGTGGCGGGGGCCTGGCAGTTCACCGATGCCGAGCAGGGGAGGACCATCACCGTCGCCTTCGTCGACGGCGACCTGTGGCAGGCGTCCGGCTCCCTGGGAACGGGCGGCGCCGAGGCACCGGAATGGGCCGGCCCACTCGAGCGAGTTGATGCTTTCCGGTGGGATTGGTTCGCTACGCTGACGCCTCAATGACCAGTCAGAGCAAGTCGAAGGCCCAGCGCAGGGCCGACAACCAGCGCAACGCGGCCGCGAAGCGGGCCGCCGAGGTGCGGGCGAAGCGGACGCGGCTCGGCATCCGGATCGGTGGCGCCGTCGTCGTCGTGGCGCTGGTCGTGGTCCTCATCGTGGTGTTGACGGGCGGTTCGAGCACCACGCCGCCGAGTGCCAAGAACCCCCACATCGCGCTCGAGCCGATTCCGGCCTCCATGTCCTCCACGTGGACGCAGCCTCCGGCCGGGACGCCGGGGCCCGAGACCGTCCCGGTGCCGAGCGGGCCGAAGCTGGCCTCGCTCCTCAATGCGGCCACGGGGCAGACGGTCGACGGGATCCAGTGTCAGACGAACGAGCAGTTGGTGCTCCACGTGCACACCCATTTGACGATCTTCGTCAACGGCCAGGCCCGGGTGATCCCCTACGGCATCGGGATCCCCGGCTTCCAGGCCCAGCAGGCCCAGGGCGGTCCCTTCGTCTCGACGGGGAGCTGCTTCTACTGGCTGCACGTCCACGCCAACGACGGGATCATCCACATCGAGTCGCCCAGCACGAGCGACTCCTTCACGCTCGGCCAGTTCTTCAACGAGTGGGGTATCCCGCTCAGCAAGACCCAGGTGGGCTCCGCCACGGGCGATGTCACGGTGTTCTTCACCTCGCCCGGCCAGAGCCCGAAGCTCTACACGGGCGACCCCAACGATCTCCCGCTGGGCGACCACTACCAGATTCAGCTCGACGTCGGCACGCCGATCGTGGCTCCGGTCCAGATCACCAACTGGGGCGGGTTGTAGACCTAGCTAGCCGACGTCGCGCCGCGCCGTGGGCCGGGCGTCGTGGCCGCCTCCCAGCAACGAGGAGAGGATGGCCGGAGCCTGATGCGGCAGGAGGGAGAGGTGTCCTTCTCCGGGCACGACGGTGACGGTTGCCTGGGGGATGTGGCGCTGCAGGAAGGCGCGGTAGCCCGGCGGTCCGGTGCTGTCGTCCGCGCCCTCCCAGATGTCCACCGGGACGGTGATCTCCTCGAGGGCGAAACCCCAGGGTTCGCCGAAGATCCTGTAGTCCTGCACGCACCCCTGCGTGCCCTGGCGCACCGCCTCGCGGACGAAGGCCAGCGCATGGTCGGGCGGTCCCCACTCCGTCAACACGGTGCGGTCCGCCGGTGGGAACGACCGCATGACGGCGCGCAGTAGTCGGGCGTTGCTGGCGTTGACGATGCTCACCTTCATGAGCGAGGAGGCCAACCACGGCGCCCGCCGGGCCAGGAACAGCAACACCCGGTCCTCGCTGGACAGCCCGCGCGTGGTGCCGTAGAGGTCGAGCGGGACCGAGCTCGACAGGAGGGCGGCAGCGGTGACACGCCCGCGCAGACGCGCCGCGCAGATGGCGGCGTAGGGCCCACCTGCCGACCATCCCATGACGGCGAAACGGCCGATGCCGAGGGCGTCGGTGAGGTGCGTCACATCGGCGGGCCAGTCGAGCAGGCGGCGTCCGGGCTGGTACGTGGAGAGGCCCATCCCGGGCCGGTCGGGGGAGAGCAGGCGGACGCCGCGGGCGACGGCGGCCTCGTGGGCGGGCGCCGCGTCGAGGCGCGAGCTGAGCCCGCCATGGAAGCTCAAGACCGGAAACCCGGTCGGGGTGCCGTACTCCTCGTAGGCCAGATCCCGTCCGTCGGGCAGGCGCACCGTTCCCGTCACGGCGCCAACGCCCTCTTCCGCGCCCCGAGGCCGCGGCGTGGCGAAGCCGCGCCGGATCCGTTCAGCCTGAGCAGGTGCCCGCACGAGAGCACGCTATAGGGTGCGGTGATGAGTCCGAACGTCGACGAGCTCGTGGACGAGTTGCTGGCCGACTTCCCCCCGGCGACGACGCCGCCCCAGGAATTCCTGGGTGCTCAGTTCGATCGCGGGCTGGCCTGGGTGCACTTCCCTCCCGGATCCGGAGGCCTGGGCCTGACGCCCAGGGACCAGCAGAGGGCCCAGGCGCGGTCTCAACGCCGGCGGTGCGCCGGTGTCGGGCGTGCGCAACCCGATCGGGTACGGCATGTGCGCGCCCACGATCGCCACCCACGGGACACCCGAACAAAAGGAGCGCTATCTGCGCCCGCTCTTCAGCGGCGAGGAGATCTGGTGCCAGCTCTTCAGCGAGCCCGGAGCGGGGTCCGACGTGGCCGGGCTCTCGACCCGCGCCGAACGCGACGGTGAGGAGTGGTTGCTCAACGGGCAGAAGGTCTGGACGACGCTGGCGCACGTCTCGTCCTTCGGCCTCCTCGTGGCGCGCACGAATCCGGACGTGCCCAAGCACAAGGGCATGACGGCGTTCCTCGTCGACATGCATGCACCGGGGGTCGACGTCCGGCCGCTCTTCCAGATCACCGGTGAAGCCGAATTCAACGAGGTCTTCTTCACAGACGCGCGCATGCCGGACGCGGCCCGTCTCGGCGCCGAGGGCGACGGGTGGCGTGTCGCCGTGACGACGCTGATGAACGAACGCGTGTCCATCGGAGGCGCCGTCACCCGCCGTGGCGGCGGCCCGGTTGCCGAGGCCGTCAGAATCTGGAAGGAGCGCTGGCAGGGGAACACCTCAGCCCACGCGCTCGCGCTGCGTGACCGGCTCGTCTCGAGCTACATCCGGATGGAGGCCCTCTCCATGACCAACGCCCGCGCCGCGCAGACGCGCCGGGCCGGCACGCCGGGCCCCGAAGGCTCCGTGGCGAAGCTGGCCTACGCCGAAGAGAACAAGCGGGTCTACGACCTCTGCATGGACTTGTTGGGCAACGATGCCATGCTCTTCCCGTCGGGATACCCCATGATCCGCCCCGACCTCGTCGGCATGAACTCACCGGATGTGCGCAAGATGTTCCTCCGAGTGCGCGCCAACTCCATCGAGGGTGGGACGTCCGAGGTCATGCGCAACATCCTGGGCGAGCGGGTTCTCGGGCTCCCGGGCGACTTGCGCACCGACAAGGAGCTCCCCTGGAAGGACGTGCCGCGCAGCTGAGCGCGTCCCGGCCATGAGCGAAGCAGACGCCAGGGTGGAGAAGCGCCTCGCCGCGGAGACCGCGGCCATGCTGGTCGAGAACGGCATGGCCGTCGGTCTGGGCACAGGTTCGACCGTGGCGGAACTGTTGCCTGTGCTCGGGGCCCGCCGACTCGACATCACCTGTGTCGCCACCTCTCCTGGCACCGCGGAGCAGGCCGCCGCGCATGGTCTGGTCGTACGTCCCTTCACTGACATCGCCCGGCTCGACATCGCCATCGACGGCGCAGACCAGGTCGACCCGGAGGGATGGCTCATCAAGGGCGGTGGCGGTGCCCAGACCCGGGAGCGGATCGTGGCCGCCGCGGCCGATCGCTTCGTCGTGATCGTCTCCTCCGACAAGCCGGTCCGGCTGCTGCACCCCCCGGTGCCGCTGGAGCTCCTGGCCTTCGGGTTGGCCGCCACCCTGCACGAGCTCCCCGAGGCCTCCCTGCGGGACGCGCCACCCACCCCCGACGGGGGCGTCCTGGCCGACTACCAGGGCGAGGTAGGCGATCCCGCCGCGTTGGCCGCGCGGCTCGATGCCGCACCCGGTGTGGTCGCCCACGGCCTCTTTCCGCCCGCCATGGTGTCGAGCGTGCTCATCGCCCGCGGCGGCGAGGTGGAGATGCGCCAGGTCGGCTAGCGGGCGCCGCGGACTTCAGGCCGCGGGGCGGAAGGTCACCGGCAGCGACGTGGGAGAGCGGAAGACATCACCCCGGATATGGGGGTCCCGGTCCCCGGGCTGGAGCGTCAGGTCCGGCAGGCGGTCGAACACGCGGCCGAGCAGCGCGCGGGTCTCGAGCCGAGCCAGGTGCATCCCGAGGCACATGTGCGGTCCGTGGGCGAAGGCGATGTGGGGCACGGCGGGGCGGAAGATGTCGAACGACTCGGGGTCGTCCCAGCGCGTCTCGTCGTGGTTGGCCGAGCCGATGTGGGGCGTGATGCTTTCCCCGGGACCGAGCGTGACGCCGGCGATCTCGACCTTGCAGGTCGTCGTCCGATTGATCGTCAGCAAGGGCGGCTCGTAGCGCAGGCCTTCTTCGATGGCCTGGGGCAGGAGCGAGCGATCGGCCCGCACGGCCTCGAGCTGGTCCGGGTGGGTCAGGAGCAGGTAGAGCAGGTTGCCCGACGAGCGGTACGTGGTCTCGGCGCCCGCCGGCAACAGCAGGCGGAGGAACGAGTAGATGGCCTCGTCGGTAAGCTTCTCACCGTCGACCTCGGCGGAGACCAGGTCGCTGATCACGTCCTCCGCCGGATGGGCACGTCGTTCGGCCACGACGCCGGCGAAGTAGTCCCGCAACGCCTCGGAGGCCGCCAGGCCGCGGTCGATGTCCGCCACCAGGCCGATGAGCTCGACGGACCAGCGCTGGAACTGCGGGAAGTCCTCCTCGGGCAGCCCCAGCAGGCGCGCGATCACCCGGACCGGGAACTCGAACGTGAGCTGGCGGACCAGGTCCGCCTCCCCGTCGGCGGCGAAACGGTCGATCTGCTCGTCGATGATCGGGAGGATGAATTCGGGCTCCCAGCGCGCCAGAGCCTTCTCGCGGAACGCGTGGGCGACCAGGTTGCGGTGGTTGCGGTGTTCCGGGTCGTCCATGCCCAGGATCATGTGGCCCATCACCATGCCGATGGTCACGTCGTATCCGGTCGAGGTGAAGGTCTTGGCATCGCGGAAAATCCGCGAGCAGTCGTCGAAGCGGTAGGCGATCCAGCCCGGCTCGACTTCGATGGCCTCGGGCAGGGAGTCGGGAGACATGGTCAGGCCCATCTGTACAGGCGCGTCGCGACGCTTGGCGATGAGGTCGGGGTACGGATCCCTCGTGGTCCCGGCCACCACGTCGTCGAATGCCGCGAACGGGTCGTACTCCTGTGCGTCGGACAGTGCCATGGTGACTTCCCTCCCACCTTCTGTGACGTCGACGTCAGGCTACGGCGCCAGCCGGGGCTTTGCCCATTTATCCCGGTCTGCCCATGAATAGGGGATTCTGCACCTTTATCCAGGTGCCACCATGTCCGCCATGCAACGGATTGAGAACTGGACTATCGCAATCGGCGGGGCCGCCGTGATAGCGATTCTCGTCCTTCTAATCACCGGACGCATACCCCTTCTGATAGCCCTGAGCATCGTTCTGGCGGCCTGTATTGTCGTCGGAGTTGTGGCGCATAGGCGCAGTACGAGCTTCCCGCTAACGCCCGCTCAGACGGAGGCGTTGCGGGGCGTTTTCAGCAAGGCTTTGGCCGATGGTGAGCAGGTACGCCGTGACCTCATGGAGCACCCCCTCAGTACCTACTTAGTCAACGACTGGGACAAACGGACTCTGCGTCGTATTGACCGGGCGGTTGGCGGTAGGCCGTATACGGGACTCTTTGCGGCAACCAGGCGAACGGGTCCCAACACGATTCCGACCAGCATCCTCAACTACCCGACCGGGGTAATCGAAACGTGGATTCGCCTATCTCGGAAACTCAACTGGCTTGACTATCAGATCAAGAGTGGGCCGCACACGTAAAACAGGCGCGGTTAGATGCCTGCGATGTGGTCAACTTTTTCCAGAAAGTAACTCAGTCGCCGTGGCCTGGCGTTGTACCGCTCCCCAGGATGCACGGTGATTGGTTTCGGTCCCATCCATCCCCCTGCCCTGACTTCAATCTGCATGGGTTCCGTACAGGGAATGGTGAGCGTGTCGCCCATCTTCCCTTTCGCAAGGATCTTCCCGTGGGAAGTGACCTCGCACCCGATATTCAACAACTGGCCCGACCTCTTGAAATGAATCAGCACGTCCTTCGGTCCTGACGCAATCGGCACGCCACACTTCGGACAGGTGGGTGCTTTGTCTGAGACTTCGGATGCACATTCGGGGCAGGAGATAAGTGCCATAGACCCCCATCATCGCATCGAAAACTCCGGCATCTCTAGTCCCATCTCAAACATGCACGCAACCAGTACGCAGATGTTGTGAGCAATCACCTTGCAAAGAATCTCGTTGTACTGACCAGTCTCAGACTTTGACCGGAGACTGTCGCCAAACTTGCGCTTGATCATGCTGAACGTCGTTTCGATGTTCGACCGGCAGTGGTAGTGCTGAAGGAATGTCTCACGCTGGTAGATGAACATGTGCTTCATCCGGTAGAACACACTGGTCTCCGGGTGGATTTCGGGCATGAGTTCCAACTGCAAAGCAGGCCACCCGCCACGGTAGGGAATGTAGGCAGCCGCACCAGCATCCTCAATGGCTTGCATGTTGGCCTTGGACGAGTACGCCTTGTCGGCGGTCACCTTGCCTAGTTGGAACTTCTCTGCCGTGCTGGCGACCAGCGGGCGCAGGTAGTTGGTGTCATTGGAGTTACCGTCCGACAGTCGGGCAGACGTGATGACGTTGGTCTTTATGCCGCACATGGCGTGCAACTTGACCCATTCCCGGTGCGACTTTTCTTTGCCCCACTTGTGGTCGTACCAACGCACGAATCGCGACGTAGTGAATCCTGTTGAATCGGCGGCAAAGCTGGTTTCAACCTCCGCCAACGGTGCTGCGGACAGTTCCACAAGGGATGCCAGAATCGGCGTCATCTTGGGATCACGGAGGTATTGCAGGATCGTGTTGTAGTGAGCGTCGGAGTCGGTCATGCCGTCTGCGTGAGCCTCACGAACATCAGAGTCCGCACGACGGGCCGACAGTCCCGAATAGATGCGGCTGACGCAGTTGTAAGCCATATCGGACAACGGCATCCGGGGGCGCCCTGGTCCAGTTTGCTTTGGCTGTGTGATCGTGCTGCAAAGGTCACGGAGCATCGGCCCGAACAGTTCACCCTCGGCGCACTGCGCTTTGGAATAGTTCGACCAGTCCTGTCCATACGAGACGCGAACCGTGGCGGTCTCTGTTTCCGTCACAACCGCTTCTTCGGTGACGGTCACGGTCTCACGCTGAATGACGATTTCAACGGCGTGAATGTGCTTACACGGCTTGGCTCGGAGTGCGAAGTCCGGGCAGTCGCACATCCAATCGCCAATGCGGCGGTCCGGCTCGGGGGACCACCTTGTAGGAACCCCATCCACGGCTCTGCGCCGGGACGTGCCAGGTCTCGCCCTTCTGCCGCAACTTGGCGGTGGCTGCGATGACCAATCCTCTTTGCTCTCGCTCGTCCATCGATATCTCCTGAGTCGTACTGTGTACCTAATACGACTATACCGAATCAGTATAGACAAGTCAATACCCAATCGGGATATACTGTTCAGGTATGGACGGACCGACTGAGGTTGAGAAGGTGCAGCTGTGGGGCTACCGGTGCCACCGCTGCGGGCACGAATGGCTGCCCAGGCAGGACAGACCGCCAAAGGTCTGTCCGAACCCGAAATGCAAGAGTCCCTACTGGGACAGGCCACGGCGGGACCGGAAATAGCAGGAGTCTGATGGAACACGAAACCGAAGTCCGAATGACTGGGAAGGCCGCCCTACCGATCCGTAGCTTTGTCCGGGCCGATGGCGTCCCCGTCGTTATTTATCCCATCCCCGAGTTTCTGTGGCGGCAGGTCCGTGCCGGGGCAGACGCCGTTGAAGATGGCTTCGGCGTAGGGCAGTAGCTCTTCTTCCGTTGGGTCTGCTCCGTTGGCCCGAACTGCCGTCATCAGAGCCTCTAGGACGTCGCTGACTGGTTGGTCGTGGTGGCTGTCATAGACGGCTGTCACGGCGGCATTGAATCTTGTAACGACTTCCCATATTCCGCGGTCCAGGTTGTCCCCGAACTGATCTGCACCCTTGAGCATTGGCGTGTCCTTGAATAAATGACAGGTTCGTCATTTACCAATTTCGCGGGTCGATTTTTCGCGCAAGCTGCTGGCAAGCCTCTGACTAGGGCGTCTGAAAGAAACTTTGGTTGGGATAAATGTGCGGAACGATGATCTGACTTTTTATGGGACCAAATCGGGGGATAAGTGGGCAAAGCCCGCCAGCCGGTGGTCGTGCACGCTGCCGAACCACCAGGGCGACCCCCGGTCCGGACGGCGTAGGCTCCGCCTGCATGCTGACGCTCCGGACCCCCGACGCCCGCTTCGCCGGCCTGCCCGACTATCCGTTTTCTCCCCACTATGCCGAGCTGGAGGACGGGGAGGGGGGCACGCTGCGGGTGCACTACCTGCGTGAGGGCGACCCCGAGGCACCGGTCGTGCTGCTCATGCACGGCGAGCCCTCATGGTCGTACCTCTATCGCACCATGATTCCCATCCTGACTGCGGCGGGGCTGCAGATCGTGGCACCCGACCTGGTCGGCTTCGGGCGGTCGGACAAGCCGACCGAGCGGAGCGACTACACCTTCGCCCGCCACGTCGAGTGGATGCGCGCCCTCCTCTTCGACCGGCTCGACCTGCGCGACGTCACCCTGGTGGGCCAGGACTGGGGTGGGCTGATCGGCCTGCGCCTGGTGGGTGAACACCCCGACCGTTTCGCCCGCGTCGTGGCAGCCAACACCTTTCTGCCCACCGGCGACACCAACCCGGGCGACGCCTTCTTCGCCTGGCAGAAGTTCTCCCAGGAGGTCGAAGTGTTCCCGACCGGTGGCATCGTGCGCGGCGGATGTGTCAAGCCGGTCGCGCCCGAGGTCGAGGCCGCCTACGACGCGCCGTTCCCCGACGAGTCCTACAAGGCCGGGGCCCGGCAGTTCCCGATGCTCGTCCCATCGCGGCCCGACGACCCGGCCCACGATGCCAACGTGGCTGCCTGGGTCGGGCTGGCCGCCTTCGACAAGCCCTTCCTGTGCGCCTTCAGCGACAGCGACCCCATCACCAAGGGAGCGGACCGCAACCTGAAGGAGCGGATCCCCGGTGCGCAGGGACAGGCGCACACCACGATCGTGGGAGGCGGGCACTTCCTACAGGAGGACTGCGGAGAGGATCTGGCGCGGGTCGTGGTCTCCTTCGTGCAGACGACGCCGTGAACGGCGAGCACCGTGTCGTCGTGGTCGGCGCCGGGTTCTCCGGGATCGGCATGGCGTCCCGCCTGCGCGCCATGGGCATCGAGGACTTCGTCGTACTCGACCGTGGCAACGACCTCGGGGGCACCTGGCGCGACAACTCCTACCCGGGTGCCTCGTGCGACGTCCCTTCCAACCTGTACTCGTTCTCCTTCGCCCTCAATCCGGAGTGGACCCGCACGTTCTCCTCACAGAGCGAAATCTGGGACTACCTGCGCGACTGTGTCGACCGGTTCGACGTGGGCGGCCATCTGCGCTTCGGACGGGCCGTGGACGAGGCGCGCTGGGACGACGCCTCCGGGCGCTGGCATATCAGGACCAGCGGGGGAGAGGAGTACGTCGCGCCGGTCCTGATCTGGGCCACCGGGTCGCTGAGCGAGCCGGCCATCCCCACCTTCCCCGGCCTGGAGGACTTCCGGGGCAAGGTCTTCCACTCCGCCCGCTGGGAGCACGGCTTCGACCTGGCCGGCAAACGGGTCTGCGTGGTGGGGACGGGCGCCTCGGCCGTGCAGTTCGTCCCGCAGATCGCCCCGGTGGTCGAGCATCTCTATCTGCACCAGCGCACCCCGCCCTTCGTCGTGCCGCGGCGAGACCGGGCGGTGTCGGGCCTGCGCAAGCTGGCGTACCGCCGGGCTCCCTGGCTGCAGCGCCTGTCCCGGCTCCGCAATTACGCCATGTTCGAAGCCCTCCTCTCTGTCTTCGTCGGCCGGGGAGAGCGGCGCAAGGCGGCGGTGCGCAAGACCGCGTTGGACCACCTGGCCCGACAGGTTCCCGACGAGGCGCTGCGCCAGAAGCTCGTCCCACACTACGAGCCGGGCTGCAAGCGCCTCCTTCTCTCGGACGACTACTACCCGTCCCTCACGCGGCCCAATGTCGAAGTGGTGGAGTCAGCGGTGGCGTCCTTCACCGCCCACGAGGTCGTCGGCCAGGACGGCATCGCCCGGCCCGTCGACGTCGTGATCATGGGAACCGGCTTCGACGCGGCCGAGCCTCCCTACGCCGAGCACATTGTGGGACGGAACGGCGTCCGGCTGGCCGAGCACTGGAAGGCCAACGGGGTCGAGGCCTACGCCGGCTCCACCGTGTCGGGGTTCCCCAACCTGTTCCTGATGATCGGGCCCAACTCGACCTTGGCGCACAACTCCATGATCTTCATGATCGAATCGCACATCAACTACATCGCCAGCGCCCTGGCGTTCCTGCAGCGTCCCGGCGTCCACGCTGTCGAGGTCAAGCCGGCCGTGCAGCGCCGCTACAACGAGCGCCTGCAGTCGCGCCTGGCCCACTCCGTCTGGGTCGAGGGCGGTTGCAGCAGCTGGTACCTGGACCACCGCGGCCGCAACACCACGCTGTGGCCGGACCACACCTGGAAGTTCCGCCGGCTGACCCGGCGCTTTCACCCGGGGGAGTACACCGTCCGCGCGTAGGCCCGGAGCGCCAGTGCGCTCAGGACGGCGGCGAAGAGCGCAAGCACCCCGATCTCCGGAAGCACCGCCCCGAGTCCTTCGTGGTCGTAAATCAACTTCACGAAGGCGTCCATGGCCCAGGCCTGCGGGACGACGTGGCCGATGGCCCGCACGGCCGGGGCCACCGAGGCGAGCGAGTACATGCACCCGCCCAGCATGCCGCCGATCACCCCGAGGACCACCGCCAGTGAGATGGCCTGCTCCTCGGAGCGCGAGCGCATGCTCACGAGCGCGGACGCGCCGGCATAGGCCAGCGACAGCGTCGCCAGCACGAGGAACACCGCGACCGGGTCCCCCCAGTGCACGCCGAAGAGCACACGACCGACCACCAGCAACCCGGCGCACTGCACCGCGGCGACGCAGAGGCTCGTCCCGATCAGCGCCGCCACGACCGCGCCCGTACGCACCGGTGCCGCCGCCACGCGCTGCAGCAGGCCCAGCCGGCGCGACTCGACGACGCCCGAGGAGAGGAGCAGTACCGTGATGCCGAGGAAGAGGACGAGGTCCGCCGGGGCCACATAGGAGAAGGGACTGAGGGGAGCGGGCACGTCGGCGCGCGCCAGCGTCACGTCCGTCACGGTGGTGTGCGTGCCCTCGGCCGTCATGAGATCGAGGAGGGCGACCACATCCGTGCGCGCCTGAATGGCGCTCGCCGACGCCGACTCGCTGACGAAGTCCACGCGCAGCGCGCCCGCAGCAGCGGGCAGCCCGACGAGCCCGGCCACCACCCGGCCCCGCAGGATGTCGTCGGCCAACTGGGCCCGGTTGGGCTCAATGCGCACTTTGAGGTCGCCCGTATGGGCGACCAGCTGCACGAGGCGCGGGGAGGGATGGACCAGGCCGACAGGCTCCCTGGGGCTCCCGGCCAGCAGTCCCGTCACGAGGATGAAGAGCACCGGGAACAGCGTGGCCACGAGGAGGAGCCGGCGGTCGCCGACCGCACGCTGCAGGTTGACCCGCACAATGGGGATCACGGCGTCACCAGGCGGCGCACGCGGGCCAGGGCCAGGCCGCCGGTCACCACGGCGATCAGGCAGAGGACGAGGAACGGGCCGATGACCGAGGAGGTCGGGTCGTGCAGCAGGGCCAGGCGCCCGAATCCCACCAGGGCCCACCCGTTGGGCGTGCCCAAGCTGAGCACCTGCAGCGCTTCGGGCAGCGATCCCGGGGGGAGGAGATTGCCTCCGAGCAGCGCGAGAAGGATGCCGAAAATCAGGGAAGCGGCGAACGCCTCCTGGGGAGATCGGGCGAAGGACGTCAGGAAGGCGCCCAGGCCGCACATGGCGGCGGTGGCAGCGACACACAGCAGGAGGACGCCGAACGGCGCGCCCCAGTCGGCGCCGAAGGCGACGGCGGTGACACCCCACACGATCAGGATGGACGTCAACCCGGTGGCGCCGATCGCCAGCAGCTTCCCCCACACAATGGCGCGTGGCCGCAGTGGGGAGACGGCCAGCCGGGCCAGGGTCCCGGTCGAGCGCTCCACCAGGAGTGAGCGCATGCCAAGGCCGCTCCCGATGAAGAGGAAGACCACGGCGATCGACGGTGCGAAGTAGTCCAGCACGGCTTTGCCCCCGTTGCCGAGTGTGCTGGCCGAGACCGACAGGCGTGCGGTGTCGGTGGCGGTGCCGGGCGCCAGGGCGCCGGCGTAGAGCCGGCTGGCCAGGCCCGCGGCCAGAGACTCGGCGTACTGCTGTCCGGTCAGCGCTCCGGTCCGGTCCACCACCTCGAACCCGGGGGACGGTGTGGCGCCCGGCGCCACCATCGGGATCACGAGGTGGGACAGGGGATGGGGGCCTCGTCGCACGACCACGCCTCCCGCCAGCGCACCGTCGGCGACCCCTCGCGTCACCGCCGCGGCGTCGGGGACCAGCCGGACCTCCACGCTGTCGGGGAGCTGGCTGGCGAGTGCCGCCGCCCGCAGCAAGGCGGGGGAGGCGCCCGACACCCCGATCGGGAGTGGGGCGGTCGAGGCGTTCCCGGCGAAGGCGAAGCCGAGAATGGCCGCGATGGCCACCGGTGCCACCAGGCAGGTGATCACGGCGGAGCGGTCGCGCAGGCGCCGGCGCAGCTCGTTGACCGTGATGACGAGGGTGGTCAGTCGGCGCGCTCCAGGGCTCGATGCCGGGTCTTCACCGCCGAAAAACTAGCTTTGCCTGCGGTGATCACGCTCGAGCCCGTGGGGTACGTCGTCGGCGGCCGCGCCGAGCCCATCGACGACGACTGGGGCGCGGTCGAAGCAGTCATCGCACTCGACGAGGCGCACTTCGGCCCGGACGCGGTCGCCGGGTTGGCGGCGTTCTCGCACCTGGTGGTCGTGTTCCAATTCCATCTGGTCGACCCGGCTGACGTGCAGACGGGGGCCCGCCACCCGCGGGGCAATCCGGAGTGGCCCGAAGTGGGGATGTTCGCCCAGCGGGCCAGAATGCGTCCGAACCGCCTGGGCGTCTCGACGTGCGCCCTGCGCGCGGTCGAGGGGCTGGCGCTGCGCGTCCGGGGCCTCGATGCCCTGGACGGATCACCGGTGCTCGACGTCAAGCCCTACATGCGCGAGTTCGAACCGCCCGCGGCCGCCGTGCGGCAACCGGACTGGGCCACCGAGCTCATGCGCGGGTACTACTGACCCCCAATGGGTGGGACCACGCGCCGGGAACGGCCGTGTAGCGTGCGCTGATGCCCTCGCCCAATATCTTGCTCATCATGACGGACGAGGAGCGCTATCCCCCTCCGTACGAGGACGCGTCCATGGCGCGCTTCCGCAGGGAGCAGCTCGGCGCACGCGAGTCGCTGCGCGAGGGCGCCCTGGAGTTCCACCGGCACTACGCCGGCTCGACCGCCTGCCTGCCCAGCCGGACCACCCTCTTCACGGGCCAGTACCCGTCGTTGCACGGCGGGACGAACACCGACGGCATGGCCAAGCACGCCAACGACCCGGCTATGGAATGGCTCGACCCCAATTCGGTGCCCACGCTCGGGGACTGGTTCCGGGCCGGTGGCTACGAGACGCACTACCGGGGCAAGTGGCACATTTCACACGCCGACCTGTTGATCCCCGGGACGCACGAGGGGCTCATGGCATCCGACGACGCCGGGCGGCCGATCCCCGCCGCGGTGGCGGCCTACAAGGGCGCCGACCGCCTCGACCCCTACGGGTTCTCCGGCTGGATCGGCCGCGAGCCCCACGGCGCCGCCAAGTCCGACTGCGGGGCGATGCGTGACGGCGTCTTCGCCGAGCAGGTCATCGAGCTCTTCGCCGAGCTCGCCGCCGCCGCGCCGCGCCGGTCCGTGGTTGGCGGTGGCTTCCTTCGTCAATCCGCACGACATCGCGTTCAACGGCTGGGCCTGGGAGGCGTTGCTCGGCTTCAGTCCCGTTGACGACGACACGCTGCCCTCCATCCCCGAGGCGCCCTCGCAGTCCGACTCCTTCGCCGGGCGGCCCGCCTGTCAGGAGGCCTTCGTCAAGGCATGGCCCGAGATGCTCTACGAGCAGTCGGCCGACGAGGCCTACCGACGGCTGTACTACTACCTGCACAAGCTGGTGGACCAGGCGATCGGGCGCATCCTCACCGCCCTGGAGGACTCGGGCATGGCCGACGACACCGTGGTCGTGTTCACCTCCGACCACGGTGATCTCCTCGGCGCCCACGGCGGACTGATGCAGAAGTGGTACAACGCCTACGACGAGGCCATCCGAGTCCCTCTGCTCGTGCGCGGGCCCGGCATCGCAGTAGTGCCGGAGGGGGTGCACACGCCGACCAGCCACGTCGATCTGCTGCCGACGCTGTTGGGCCTCGCCGGTATCGACGTCGAGCGGGCGGCCGCGGCCGTCGCCGTGGAGCACGACGAGACGCAGCCGCTGCCGGGCCGCGATCTCAGCCCCGTCCTCCGCGGCAACGCGACCGCCGAGTCGCTGGCCGAGCCTCTGTACTTCATGACCGAGGACGATGTCGGCCGGGGCCTGTCGCGTCTGGGCATGGTGAGCGGCCAGGAGTACCAACCGGTGCCCTACCCGTCGCACGTGGAGTCGGTGATCACGTCCTTGCCGACCGGCGACGGCGAGACGGCCGAGCTGTGGAAGCTGAACCACTACTACGAACGGCTCGACGACTTCGACCGGTCCCACGGGCTGCCGATGAACCCCTTCGCATCGCCCGCAGCCGAGTCGGGATGGGAGTTGCACAACCTGACGGCAGATCCCGAGGAGCGGCGGAACCATGCCGCCGACGAGCCGGACGTGGCGCGCAGGCTCCGCGCCGTGCTGGACGAGCAACGCGAGGCCAAGCGGCGTCTCCCGCAGTTGCGGAACGTGACTGTCTGACGGCGTCGGTCCGGCGGTGGCTATCCCACTCCGGCACGACTGGCATAGGGATCTTGCCGCCTTCGGCAATTCGTTTCGATCACTGAGCCGGCGCCGTCACGTGGTTCCGGTGGTACGAACCGCTGGGGTGCCGTTCGGACACCACAGGTTGCCAGGCACGCCGGCACACGGATTGGGCATGGACGACAGCGTAGGGAGAGGCTGCATGACGACAGCGGTGGCCTGGGGGTAGTGAGCCGAGGAGCAGGCGGAGCCGCTCAACAGTCCGGCGTCGCATTCCAACTGGACGGCCAGGTTCGCGTCGGTGTTCGTGCCGAAGAGGCCGACGCGGGGAGTCAGGGTCCCGCAGCTGGCCGGGGTCTGCCCGGGATGCCCGTCCTCGGCGTTACCGCTGGTGGCCGGCCCGAGCAAGTGGGACAGCGAGGCGTCGTACTCGACGTTGCCCGAGAAGCAGTTCACCGGCCGACCGCCTCCGGCGATGAGGTTGGCGTAGTCGGCGTTGCCGGGGTTGGCGAAGAACCCGTTCCCCGAGAACGTGTTGTTGGACAACATGCCTCCCCAGGGGTCGTAGAGGCAGCGCAGACCGGAGATCTTGAGGGATGTGGCGACGATTCCTCCGGTTCCTCGGCACGTCCGGCCGTCGGAGGTGAGATTTCCTTCGGGATACGGGACGAAGGCCATCCCCCAGGCGCCGTTGTCGATGAAGGTGTTGTTGGTGATCGTGTCGTAGCGCCCGCCGGAGATCGTCATCCCGGTTCCGGTCGGCCCAAGCCCGGCCGTGCCCGAGATCGGGACGTTCGGATTGTTGTTGTTCTCCAAGGTGTTGTGAGTGAACACCCAGCACCGGGTCCTCGAGCCTGCGCCGGTGCAACGCCCGTCCTGGGGCGGAGGGGGGTCACCAGTGAGAGCGGTATTGGTGTCGAAGCCCTCCTTGTTGTTGTCGAACATCGAGTTCTCAACGATGATTCGGCCGCCAGAGTTCGTTCCCGAATACCCGAGCGCGTTGTCCTCCATCCAGGCGTGGTCGATGGTCACGTTGCAGACCCGCTGGCAGGCCCCCACGTACATTCCCGAGTCGGAGAAATTGTTGGCGTAGAGGTTGCTCAAGGAGGCGGGGCCCGTGGAGTCGGAGGAGAAGATCCCGTAGAGGGCGCACGTGGCGCACACACTTGGATTCTTTGGATCGCTGCCTTTGAAGTAGGTGGATGTCGCCGTCAGGTAGTTCCCGACATACCCCTTGAGGCCGATCTTGGACGAGCCCGAGCCGCCGTTCCACCAGATCTCGTTGCCGGCATTGCCGCTCCCGGCCAGGAAGTTGCACACGGTCAGGTTGTCGACGCTGACCCCATTGGCCTTCCAGATCAGGATCCCGTTGCGCCCCTTCCCACCCAGCGTGTTCTGATTGGAGGCCGCCGAACTGCACGGTGTCGATGCCTTGGACAGAGTGCCGTCGACGATCACCGAGTTGCGGTTCATGCCGCGTAGATGGATCCGCGGTGTGGTGATGTCGACACCGCCGTACCAACCGTCGGAGACGTCCGAGGCACTCGGCGCGTCGGCCCCCATGTCTCCTGTTTCGTGGTAGTCGCCCGGGGCGATCAGGATCCAGTCGGAGGGTTTGGCGGCATCCACCGCGGCTTGGATGGTCTTGAAAGTCGACGATTTCGGCGTGGCTATGCCTCCGAATGCCCCGACGTAGAGGACGCGCGGTCCGTTGGTCGCTGCCGAGGCACCACCGGTCACGACGATGCCGGAAAGGGCAACGAGCGGAATGATTCCGACGCAGAGCACCTTGAGGCTACGAATCCGACGATGCGCGCGTTTCATCACTCACCCCCCGCTTGCTCGTGTCCGCGACACGCTAGACGCATCGAACGACGAGGACACGTACTCAACATCGCTACAGCCAAGAGGTGCCCCGAACGCCGGGACGGGGGTGACCCGTACGGCACCATGGGGCTACCCAACTGGGTGACCCAAGCCACCGAGTCGAAAACGATCGCGATCGTGGCAGACCGGCACCTCGGTGTCACCCACGAATCGGGGGTGGCGTGTGCCACCCCCGCTCGCTCTGTCGGGCCGCCTTAGCTGTACGTCGAGTGCGTCGTTGTAAAGCTCGGGTTGTTGCTGCCGGGGCCGAGGTAGTTGGCTGGGGCGACCAAGACGCCTGGCAGGGTGTCCGGGAGCATGAGGCCCGGGTCGGAGTTGCTCGAAAAGGCGCTGTTCACGACCATCGTTGGTCCGTTCCACACGAGCATTCCACCAGCCGTGGTGCCCGCGGAGTTACCTGTCACGACGCTGTGGTTGATCTTCATCGGCCCGCCTCCAGCAAAGATGCCTCCGCCAACGAATACCGCACTGTTGGCTCGAATGACGGAATAGTTGAGTGTCGTCAGGTCCGTGTTGGACGGCCCGCTGGACAGGCCCCCACCGTTGCCGAAGAATTGCCCCCCTGCAGTGGAAGCGTTGTTCGAGACCAAGGTCACGTTGAGCGTTGCCGTACCGTTGTTCTGAATACCGCCGCCGCTTCCGCCAGTGTTACCTGACACGGTCGAAAAGTTGAGCGTCGCCGTGCCCCCATTCTGGATCCCGCCGCCGGTACTGCCACTTGTGTTACCCGACACCGCCGAAGCAATGAGCGTCGCCGTGCCCTCATTGTCGATCCCGCCGCCGTTGTTGAAGGTGCCAGCTGTGTCACCCGAGACAGTCGAACTGATGAGCGTCGCCGTGCCGTTGTTCTCGATCCCACCCCCGTTGCCATTGCTGGCTGCGTTACCCGACACCTTCGAACTGATGAGCGTCGCCGTGCCGTTGTTCTGAATACCGCCGCCGCTTCCGCCAGAGGTGTTACCCGACACAGTCGAACCGTTGAGCGTCAGGGTGCCTTGTAGGTCGTTGTCGATGCCACCACCGTCACCACTAGGCCCCCCGACGTTGTTCGAAACGGTGGAATTGTTGAGGGTCAGGCTGGTCGAACCCGTGCAGAGACCGAAGGACTCGAAGCCAGCGTTGCCGCCACAATTGAAGATGCCGCCGCTGCCATAGATAGAGGTGGATGTGTTGTTCGACACCGTCGAACTGTTCAGGGTCAACTGACCCTGATTGAACACGCCGCTTGCCACACCTGCGGTGTTGTGTGTCACAGCCGAGTGGTTCAGGGTCAACGCACCGCTGTTCCAGATGCCACCGCCGATGTTGTCGATACCAACACCGTTCTGAATGACCAGGTTGTTCAAGACCACGGTTCCAGCCGCGACGTTGAGTGTCGACCCGTACTGAGACGGAACGCCGCCTCCGTCGAGCGTTGCGGGGCCGGACAACGTCAAGCTCTTGTCGATGTAGAAGTTGCCCGTGCACGTTCCGCTCACCAGGAGCGTCGAGCCGGCGGGCGCGGAATAGATCGCATCCGCCAAATTGTCGGCCGGGCAGTTCACCGTGATCCCGGCGGGGCTCGCGCCTGCGGGGGCCGCACCCGAAAGTGCAAGAGAACCGCCTGCCATCAAACTCGCGAGGGCTGCGACAAAAAGAGCACATGAACCAAAGAAGCGCATGACCAGCCTGCCCGCCCGCTTCTGCGGCAACGGATCGCCGACGCTGCGTTGTGTTCGAACGCCCCTGATTCTCCTGATTGTCACGACATCCCTCCGTCTCGCTCGCGAGGAGGATCCCCGCTTCCCCATGCCCCAGAGCGATCGCGCCGAGGGTCCGCCGGTCCGTTCCCCAGCGGTTGCAACGGCAATTTCCCAAAGGGTGGGGGACTCTGTCAACCCTTATCGTCAATCGTCTACGGCAACGGAAGCCCAACGTGGCATCTAGGGTCGCGGAACGTGGCTGATTCACGTGTTCTTGTCGGCGTCTCGGAGATTGCCGAGCTGCTCGGCGTGTCAAAGCAGCGGGCCTCAGTGCTGTGCGCCCGCAAGGGTTTCCCCGATCCCGTCGAGCACATCGCGCCCATCGACGCGATAACGGTCGAAATCATCCGCGGCCTGTTCTCGGAGGACAGGACCATTTCGTTCGACGAAGCGGTGGAGGCATTGCAATCCCACTCCTACCGTCTCGGCGGCGGCAAGAAGTTGTGGCGGCACGCCGCGGTTGCTGAGTGGGCAGAACGAGAGGGGCGGACTCTCCGGATCGACGACGAATAGGACCCCGTCGATGCAGGCTCTTCGGTTCCTTGCTCGTTCTTGTCTGGTTCCACCTGACGTCTCCAACTAAGGCAGCTCCCCGATTGCTTTGAAGAGGAGCAGTATGCAGAAGAGAATTTCAACGGCGGCCGTGATCTGGCGAGCATGACCACTCACGAAGTTGTTCAGTCCAGACAAGACCGGGTCAGCTCTATGGCCAAGAACTACAGCCAGCAGAAGAGGAAGGAGGACCGGAAGCAAGGTGATGAGTATGAGAATGGCTACGATCACCGACTTCTCCGTCAGATCGACAGACGAATGAGAGATTTGGTGAAGAGCGGCAAGGAAGAGGACCAGGGTAGAGAAATTGACCAACATCGCGACGGCCCCGAGACCCCAGAAGGAAACCGTTGGTGCATCGGCCATTCGCGAAGCCATGCCGTTGTGACTCTCAGCGACCGTGGGTCGCTTGCGAAGAGTCCGAGCCGCCAGAAGGGCCAGCAACAGGGCTGCTCCCAGGTCAATCGCGGCATCAGTCACCGAGTGGCCTCGGCGGTGCACAACATGTGCGAGCACGGTCAAGCCAAGCAGCGTGAAGATGATCAGCATGGCTGCTGCACCCCCTGCCACGGCCCAACCCCTCCCGATCGGACGGCGACGACCAGAGAGCACGAGAACCTCTAGAGCGAAGAGGGTCGGGCTGACCGAGGCGCCCAGAGCCAGTGGCAACACCGTGGTCAGAAGGGTTCCCACCTAGCCAGCCTACGGTTCTGATGAACGGTGACCCGGAGATACTGATGCTCGGGGCGACCTCAACTGCACTGCTTTCTCCCAGGTTCTTCAGATGCTCCTGGCGCGGATTCCTATCTCGTTCTGCGAACAGTGAGAGCCTGTCCCAGTTCACCGGTACTGGGAAGATCAAGAAGAGCCGCACCCTCCAATGCGGTAGCCGATACTTGAGCCGTGCCCATTTCCGAGTTCACCGATCCCCGCCAGGTTGTGATCTATGACGCTGTGAACTCATACGAGCCTGGAACGCAACCTGAGTTCTATCTTGGCTTAGCTGAAGAGGTCAGAGCCGGGACGGTCATCGACCTCGGATGCGGCACGGGCATCATCACCCTCGAGTTCGCAAGGAGGGGCTATCGAACGATCGGGGTCGATCCTTCTTCTCTGATGCTCGAGATGGCCCAGCAGAAACCCGGGGCGGACAGTGTCCGGTGGGTCCTGGGGGGTGCCGGAGAGCTGGGAACACCGGGTATGGACCTTGTCGTCATGAGCGGCCACGTAGCCCAGTTCATCTTGGATGATTCCGACTGGCTGGAGACCCTGGCTGGGGTGAGAGAAGCCCTCAGGCCGGGGGGATGCTTGGCCTTCGAGAGCCGTGACCCGCGAGCGGGGGAGTGGGAACGCTGGACCGGTCGCAGGCGGATAATTCCGGACTCCCCATGTGGCCGGATCGAGTCCTGGACCGAGGTGCGACACGTGGAAGGCGACGTCGTCCATGCGGTCGGCCACCGACGTCTCTTAGACAGCAACGAGGAGTTGGTCTCACCCTTCGCCCTTCGATTCCGCAGCGAAGAGTTGCTCAGACAATCCCTCACCGCGTCGGGATTCTCGGTCGAAGACGTGTTTGGTCACTGGGATAGGCGACCGTCCGGGCCCGGTGAGCGAGAGCTGATCGTCATTGCGAAGATTCCATAGCTTGGACCCCGGTTGGCGCCGCGGGCACTCAGGTTCAGTCTGCCCCTGTACGCCGGCTATGAGGCGAGTCCCGTGGCCGAGGGTGAACACACCGGTGGCGACGGACTCAGCATCGGCTGCGAGCCAAGCAGCTCCACCGCGGCTGCGACCGCTCTGCTGAACCGCTCCACGCTTTCTGAGGTCGGAATCTGCGAGGCAGTGGAATCATCAAGCCTGGTCACTACTCGAGTGGAGGGGTCATAGCCGAACACCCCACGAACACCGCCCACGATGCACGCCGTCTTGTTCGTCAGGTCAGCACCCAGAAGAAGACATACTCGTTCCCGACGCTGAGGTGGGCGGCTGACACCTCGGCTTGGCTCACATTCAGCCCAATGGGCGGAGTTGTCCCAAAGACCTGCTGCCAGGAAATGGGATAGGCCATCACCATGTTGCCGCTCGAATCCCTTTCAGCACCAGCGGGTTGCAACGTTCCCAACACGATGAAGGTCGAGTCCTGAACGAGCTGGTCGATGGTTGTGTAGCCCGGGTCGTACGGAGTCGGATAGTGAACGATGACCGTCGGGGGAGGTCCTGACGGACCGGGCAGCACCGAACTCGTTCCACAGCGAGTCAAGATTCCTCATTTTCGTGCCACGCAGCTTCCTAAGTGCGACGCGCTCGATTTCCGATGGTCGCAAGTGTCCATCCGATATTGGATTCAGGCAAAGCCATCTCGTGACCTTGAGGCATCTGAGGCTGAAGTGCCAGCCAGGGCCCCATCAAATCGAACACGCCCACGGGGGGGAATCGTACCGGTGACCCCGTACGCCGGGACTGGGTGCCACCCTGCGACACATCGGTGACAGGCATGGACCGTCTAGTGGGCCATGATGTGGAGACTTCCAAATGGGCAGGTGAAGGAGGGGCAAACGTTGAAGCGAGCCGTCGGCATTCTCGGGATTTCTGTCCTATGGCTCGTTGCGGGTTCGGTAAACGCTTCGGCCTCAACCGACACGGGGCATGAAGGAACGGTGACGGGGTGGGCCGGTCCATGCGTAGGGACCGCCACCCCTGCTCAATATGCTCGGACCCCCTTCGTTGTGATTCTGATTCAGGGTCCGAGACTGGTCGCACATCAAAAACTCCACGGTAAGAGCCTCTATCGCTTCAATGCAGCTGCGGGTTCGTACACGCTCGCCGTCTCGGTGAATGGACTGGCGAGTGGTTCGGTGATTCCCAATCATCGAGTTACCTTTCGCCCCGGCCAGCTCGTCCATGTGAACCTGGTGCCATCCTGTAAATGAGTTTGACGGCGACCCTGCCCCCGTACGCCGGGTCGATGGGATGGTTCGACCGATCATGTTGAGGCGTCACCGCAGCGACCCAGCGAAGACTCTCATGCGGGCCAGTGATTGCGAGGGAATAATGAACAGGTGGTTGAGCCGAATCAGATCGCAGGGTGTTCGGAATACAGCCTTGAACTAGCGGAGACGACGCTGGGTCGAGCGCTCCCAGCATTACTCCGCGACTTCTATTCACGCAGCAATGGGTTCTTCAATGCTGAAGGACAATGGTGGGTCATATGGCCGCTCAAACAGCTCGTGAGTGACAATCTTGCCGCCTGGAGCGACACAGATATGCAGCTACCAATGACCCTCTTGGCCTTCGGAGACGATGGAACGGGCGACCCGTTTTGTTGGGATATTTCAGACGCATCGGGAGCTCACGTCCTCCGTTGGAACTGGATAGACGGCGCCGTCGAAACCGACGAGGGATCGTTCCGCGAGTTTTTGAACGAGTGGACCGAGCATTGACCGTCCCCATTCTGTTCGACTGCCCCAGTTCGCCGGGCTTGTGTCGTCCAGATGCTGTGAACCGATGCAGAATGACTAAGTGGAAACAATGTGGGTCAAGGTGATCGGCTGGGACTGTGACCCGATCTGGACACTCGAAGCCACTTCGTGCACGGTTACGTCGGAGGGGCTTCTGACGGTCGCCTTGGTTGATGGAACCGCTCGGGAGTTCGGAGAGGGCGAGTGGATCGACATCCGTCCGGCTTCTAACGGGATGAGGTGGGGTCCGACCGGCCCGACATCGCAATAGGTCACTTGCCCCCGTACGCCGGGACAGCGCCTACGAATGCAGAACGAACACCCTCAGGGCGAGTAATCCAGAGAAAAGAATCAGTCCGATAGCTGAGATCTTGGAACTCCGCATTCTCTTTGGACGTGCCAGACCGGCCCTCTCCCGCCAGTAGACCGACGCATAGATGGCCGCCAGGACGACGGCGAGG
The DNA here is from genome assembly GCA_963843365.1 of uncultured Acidimicrobiaceae bacterium. Taxonomy (GTDB): domain Bacteria; phylum Actinomycetota; class Acidimicrobiia; order Acidimicrobiales; family RAAP-2; genus Bog-473. The sequence continues at coordinate 875,087 of CAWJKG010000003.1, forward strand.
GCCATCATTGCAACGAGAAATGGATCTGACCGCTGAACCCAGTCCGTCGCAAGACTCACGGACGTATTCCATCAGACGGATTCGGGCAGGGTGCCCCCGTACGCCGGGATCGTGACACGCAGTGAGCCGTCTAAACGGCCGGTGGCCTCCTCATCCCATGTAAGTGGATGCCTTGACATCGATATTGGGTACCTGGGGTTTAGCTGAGCGGGTTGTGAGCGCCGCGACGAATCGTCTGCAATGCTGGTTGGTGGTCGGGGCGGACCACAGGGGAGGAATCATGTTTTTCAGGCGGTTGGCGATATCTGCCGCGGTGCTTGTCGGGGTCGGGTTGGTAGCGACTCCCGCGGGGGCTACGACTCCAGCTCAGACGAAGTATCTGAATGCCGTTCACAAAGCGGTACCCGCCACTTAATCGATCTCCAACAAGAAGCTCATTGGGTTGGGTCAAGCGACGTGCAAGATCTTGAAGTACGCCCCTGTGTCCGTTGAGGCAGGCGTACTTAACGAGTCGTCCAATTCGTTCCACCTACCTCACGGGAAGGTGAAGGCAGTTCTACGGCTGCGGCGGCAGCATTCTGCCCTTCCCGACTTGCGGCGGTGAAGGCGTACAAGGCTTCCCCGCCGAAAGCCGCTACAGCGGCTCCAGCGACTACACCCACGACGGCTGCTCCTCCCACCACTACGGCTCCGACTGCTCCGCCTCTGACGCAGCAGCAGCAGAGCGCACAGGAAGAAGCGAAGCAATATCTGCAAACCGAGGCGTTCTCACAGGCGGGCCTCATCGCCCAGCTGGACTCGCCAGACGGCGGTGGTTACTCGCAGCAGGATGCGACCATCGCTGTCGACAGCCTCACAACCGACTGGAACGCCGAAGCAGTGCAGTCAGCGAAGGAATACATGCAGACCGAACCGATGTCGTGCAACGACCTGATCCAGCAACTGGACTCGCCAGATGGTGAGCAGTTCACGGTCGCTCAGGCCACGTATGGGGCGCAACAGGCCGGAGATTGCGGTTGATAACGACGCTTCCGACGGCAACTCGACCCAGACGCATCGGCGAAACCCATCATCGATGAGCCGCGGATTCGTGGTGACAATGCTCGTGATCGTCCTGGTGGCAGCTGCTGTCGCCGCGGTGTTGGTCGTGACGAAACACGACCAGACGGAGACCAGTGAGTCGGCCACCAAAACGTCACTGGCCACCCCTTACACCACGAGCACGGCCCCACCGGCAGGTGGCGCGAGCGTGCAACAGGTCGTCGCTCAGGGTTGCCGCTACGGGAACGAAGCTCTTGCTCAAGTCATGCAGGCTCAGGCATCGCCGGCCACGCTGTATGCGAACACTCCAGACGTCGGGTACCTGGTTGAGATCGAGGAGATTACGGAGGCTTCGTTGACGCCGTCGAGCGCGATCAACACGATCGCTTCCAACGCATCATCAGTGCGAGAGACGTGGGATGCAATGGAACCCCTGGGCTCTCCGCCCGTGTCGACTCTGATCGCCCAGATCCAGACCGTGATCGCCGATTGTCAAGCAATGGGGCTATCGACCTCGCTCAACTAGGGGTGATCCGCCAGATCGGAGGTTTCTCGTCGCCCCCAACGTTGAGGGCCTCTTGGGTCAATCTCGGCCTCTTGAACATCTGACTGCCCCTGAACGCCTCGTAGGTGGGACAGCTTGGCGATAGCGTGCTCTCGTGGACTCCACGACCTCCACAACGGTCGGATCCGAACAGGATCATCAATCACGCTATAGCGAGTGGTCTCAAGGCCGACGAGCCCTGGCTGATCGTTCTCGGCGCTGCCTTCGTCCTGTTGATCGTTATTCTCGTCTGGGCGGGATTCAGACGCCGGAGGCGCTCCCTCTGAGTTCGCAGTCTCACCGCGGCGGTTGCTGCCGGAGTGCCCCCGTACGCCGGGTAGGTGGGACAGCTTGGCGCCAGCGTGCCCCCGTGGATTTCATGACCTCCGCAACGACGACCATTCTCGAATCTGGATCTAGGGATCAAGCCCGCCCCACTTCCCCGAGTCGGGGATCCATATCTGGCCAGTGCGGCGAACCGATCAACTAAGAGTCGGAAGTGTCTCCGCCGCCGATGACCCTCGTGATTCGCCTATCGGGCACAAGCCAGACCACGGCGACGCCGACGTAAATCGCAATGGCTACCCAAGGTTCAAACAGCGCCACCACGACAGCCACCACGTATGCAATAGCCGAGAGCCGGCCCTTCCGGTCGCTGCCGATAGCCAAAACCAACCGTGAATCCGCTGGGTGCAGAGCCAGCAGCGCCCGGGTGAGCAGGAAGTAGGCGATGGCCGAAAGGAGAAGGACCAACCCGTAGACGACCACCGGAGCCGTGTCGCCCGGATGCTCACCTAACCACGCCGTGGCCGCGGGCGTCAGCGACAGGGAGAACAGGAGTCCCATGTTCGCCCAAAGGACCCGGCCGTCGATGCGGTCCACGACGTGCATCAGATGGTGATGGTTGTTCCAGTAGATGGCCAAGAAGGTGAAGCTCAGAGCGTAGACAAGAAGCTTTGGCACCAACGGTTTCAGGTCGCCGAAACCATGCCCAGCGGGTGGCCGCAAATCCAGCACCATGATCGTCATGACGATGGCGATTACAGCGTCGGTAAAAGCCTCGAGCCTGCCCTTATTCACTGCGTGAGCATCGCATACTGAGTTGTCCGATTGCCGGGATTCGTCGTCGATTCATGATCCCGAGATGTCCGATTCGCCCGAACCGCGTCCAACGTGACAGACGATCGAGGAGCCAGGCTGCTCGATTCCGGCTGATCGCATGCAAGTGGGCTCGCTGATTCCATCAGCCTGAGCAAGGCTGCCTGAACAGAGCCCTTCATGATGAGGAGATCGCACGTGTTGACCCAGGCTGCCCGTACAAGGTGCCGGGAATGAGTGCCATCCTACGGCACGAGTGGGGCACCCCAGCGTTCGCTCAAGTCTGTGCTTTCATGAACCTCGTGGGCACCCGACAGCGGCAGATCGGTCGTGCGGCGGGATCGCGGTGATCGCGGGAGGGGCACTTCTCCTGCTTTCCCAACGTCTTGCTGTGGTCGAGTTCAGTACCCCGTGTTCACAGACTGCGGCTGCCTGCAGTGGCATCGGCGGCCACCAGACATGGTGGGGGCTTTCAACCACCAGCCAAACTTGGTACTCGGGTGACATGAATAGCTGGGCACTTCTATTCCTCGTGGCCACTCTTGCATCAATCGCTTGGGGAATCGCAGAGCTTCGTTCGCATAGTCGGGATGGGTTGCTCGTGACAGCCGCACTAACAGCGGCGTTCATCGTTGGCGCCCTTGCCGCGAACCTCGTTCGCCTTTCTCAGTTCACCTCCTACTGGGTTCGTCAGGCCTGTTCAAGTGGCTATTGCTCAGTGTCCACGCACTCCGATGTCGGTCTCGGCTGCACCATCGCGGTCTCAATCCTCTTGGTGCTGGCACTCGTGCTGGCGTCAGGAACGCTCTATCCAAAGCGGGAAGAGCCAGCTGCGGGGGCGTCAGCGGCGACCACTGCTGCTGGGTCGGACGCGAAGCCTGCTGCTGAAAAGCACTAGCGGGAGCCGTTATTTTGGGGGTGCCCCCGTCCGCCGGCACGGTGGGATACGTCAGTCCTGACCCGAGGTTCCAAGGTTGACATCGCTAAACAGGTGCCGGAAAAACCGCTGTGGGTCCTCCAGGAATGATTTGGTCAACTCATACGGGTCAGTCTGGGTGTACTCGATCGGTTCCGGACCTGTGGGTGACATCTGAAAGATCTGGGCACCCGGAAAGGCGAGGAGGATGGGTGAGTGAGTCGAGATGAGGAACTGGCCGCCGTCCGCAACCTGGTCATGGATATGACGCAAAAGCTGGAGCTGACCTATCACCGACAGAGCTGACTCGGGTTCATCGAGCAGGTAGAGACCACGCGAGCCGAAGTACCTATGAAATGCTTCGAGGAACGACTCACCGTGGGAATAGTCGAGAAGGGATGTCTGCGGTTTCGGATTCCATCTATCGAGCTCTTCGATTGTTGACGCCACGTTGTAGAACGACTCGGCCCGTAGAAAAAACGTGCGCTTGGGCCGACCCCGCCACCAAAGTTCAAGGTGCTCATGGAGGGAAGAGTGGCTCGGGCGAGTCGAGAACCTGAGGTGTCCACTTCCCCCTTCGGCGTTGAGCCCGGCGGCAACGGCGATGGCCTCAAGGAGCGTCGACTTGCCGCTTCCGTTCTCGCCCACGAAGAAAACGACTGGATGATCCAGCGAGAGGTGGGTAAGTCCCCTGATCGAAGGTATCGAATACGGGTAAATCGAGTCATCTGGCACCCGGTCCCAATGGACCTGGACATCCGTGAGGCGACCGTCCCTCTCTTCCACGGTTCGAGGCTAGTGAATGCGGAGGCGGGTGTCCCCGCTCGCCGGAACTCGAACCCCAGGTTAGGAGTCCGTCGCGGTCGCTCCCCGATCCGACGTGTTGGCGGTCCATTGAGTTCCATTCCAGTAGCGGAGCTCACGGCCTCCGGCCGGGTCTGGATACCAGCCAGCTGGAACCGACGGTTCCGGCTGGGGACCGCTCGTGGAAGGGAACGTCGCCGGAACTCCGGCATACGACGCGAGCCACTGGTGAAGCCTCGCTTCTCTGGGCGGAGGTAGTTCAACTCGGCGTTTGCGGCGGCAAGCTCTTTTCGTGATCGGCTATTTAGCACCGCCAACACCACTACGGCGCCTACCACTCCTAGAAGGATGACGAACCCAGTGATCGCGCTCGCCGTAGAAGACTTCGTGCAGGTTGTCGCAAACGCTAGCGAGTTTGAGAGTGCATCCATGACGGAAGCGTAGATGGATCGCCGGGTCGCCTCCACTGTCCCCTAACGCCGGCATGTGGCACCGCCAACCGAGGTCCTAAGGGCGCTCGAGCGATCACCGACGTGATCACCGAGGGACCGTATCGTACGAACATGTCCGAACTGCCCATGAACTGGGACAAGGCTGCTGGAACGCGCTGCTGGATAAGGCCGGGAGAACAGTTGTTGTGGCGCGGTGCACCCGATCCCAGAGTGATATTCGGTCCGGAAGATCTCTTCCTCGTCCCGTTCTCACTGCTTTGGGGAGGTTTGCCATCTTTTGGGAGATCGGCGTGTCAGCATCGGGCTGGGGCTTCGGAACAGTATGGGGGGTGCCCTTCGTGATAATCGGGCTTTACTTCATCTTCGGCCGGTTCTTCTATAAGCGTTGGAACAGACGACGGACCCGCTACGGAGTCTCGGATCAGCGGATAATCGTTGCCAGAAAAGGTGGCCTTCAGGTACAGAGCGTTGAACCTCGCGCCGCCCTTCGAGGTTAAGCGCAAACGAGATGGAAAACACGCCTCACTCATCTGGCAGATACCAGGCTGGCAGCCAACCAGGCGTGGACTATTCGGCGCTTCCAGCTCGACGTGGGGGATGAACATGGGAGATTCGGGTTGGCCGGCCGGAATGTCGCAACGTCAAGGTCTCATCGGCTTCTACGACATCACGGACACCGATCGCGCCATGGCTGCGATTAGCCGAAACCACTAGCGGACCGACGGATCACCCCTCCAGCCGGAGGTGTCCCCAACCGCCGGGATGGTGCGCACTTAGGGGAACGCGTCGAAGCAGGAGCCTGACGACCACGAACTCCTGGGAGTGCACCATCGCCATTTGCAGCTCAGGACATCCATCGCACAGAGCCTTTCGATCTCATCGATGATTTGGTCCTGATCGATCCCGGTCCCGATCGCGATTGCGCTGAGGCTTACCCAACCCACCTCATCAGGGTTTTGGCGCACGAACGCGAGGATCGCATCTCCCGTCTGGTTGATTGGATCAGAGTCCCCCACCCTTGGGATCGTAACGAGAGGCAGCCGATCTGACTGCCCCAGACCGCCGGGACGGGGCCTATCTCCTCGGCGTGCCCGGCACCAGAAGACCTTTAGTGATCAGGATGTGGATTTCGGCGAGGCGTTCCTCTGCCTCTTGGCGGGTTGAATACGCCTCATCAATGAGCCTCGGCTGCTGCCACCAACCCTTGGCTTGTCTCACAGTGACCGACCAGGTGTGTAACCGCCAACGCCAGTAGCGCGCCCAATGAACTGGGAGGGTTATCCAGCCGGCGTCAAGGTTGAAGGCTGTGACCCAGGGGATTCCCGTAGGACCCGACTGCAAGCGATACCGGATCCCAGTGGGATCCGCAGCGACCGCTTTCTGTTCAAGAGCCATTCCCACCACGGCGCCTCCAGTAGCCAGAACGCACCAGGTCCCAAAGACAATGATCACCACGAGAAAGCCGACGGGCACATCGGTAGTTTGGACGATCTCGCACAGGAAGCGGGAATGCGAGCCCAAAGGACCGAGCCCGATTGCCGGCTCATGCCGAGTGTCCCCTAACGCCGACGAAGGGCGCCCGTGCGGCACTCAGAGGAGAAACAAGTCGGCAACAAATAGGAAGCAATTGGCTCCCCAAACGCTTAAAGAGTGGGACACCAGGCCGAATTTCCTAATGAGGCCTTTGTGGTTGAGATTTCCTGCTCGTCGTCCTCCTCGGGGTTATGGCATTCACGGCGCTCGGCGTGGTGGCGTGGTTCGGTTCCCTGTTCTGGGATCAGGTCAGAGCTACGAATCCGCTACGCCTTCAACACGGCCGATGGCCCGAAGGTGGAAACGCTGGAACGTCTGATTGGACCGCTCGATACTCATGTCTTGGTGAGTCTCGATACGTGGTCCGCAAATGACGCAATTGAATACTGGAAAGAACACAGAAGCCCTCGGATCTATCCCGAATAACTACTGCTGGCGCTCCCCGCACTTCCCCCGTACGCCAATCGGGACCGTGGGCTATAGCCCCTGCGTGGGGCCCCGGCGACTTTCGTGCCGATAGCGGGTCACGCGAGCGAGTTGCCCATCTGCGCTGCGCTGGCGACCCGCCAGGCCCACTTCGGGCCGCGGATCTGGTTCGGGTCTCGGCGCCCGATGTCTCTCCAAGTAAACGCCGCCGGCGATGACATGCAAGACCACTAGGCCGGCGAGAAGCCTTGGATCGGGCTTGCGTTGGGCCATTCACTAAGTGTGGCACGGGACCCATCCCAGTCCGCGGGGACCGAGGCGATCATCGACCTTCTTCCAGTCTGGTCATCCATGGCGAATCTGAAAGCCGGTCCAGGTCGTACGTCCTCCGAGCGCCAATGTCTGCTCGATCCTCCTCTGACATCCATTCTGGTCTTGAGCCAGCCGGGTAGATGACCACCTTGGGCAGGAATGCACGGATGTCGTTTGCGTTGGCCGCTCGGACAACGAACCAGATGCCGCCTGTCCCGTAGTCATCGACTACGAGGAACTCAGATAGCGGATTTGAGTCCATGGCAATCAACGGTAACGATTTGCCCTGCCTTCCAGAAGTGCCCCGGTACGCCGGGACGGTGAGACAGTCGATGGGGCGCTTCGTGCGGGCCACGTAATCTTGCTGTGTGTCGTTCTCGGTCTCCGTACACCGAATCGCCGACGAAATCCTCTTCTTCGCCCCCGTAGCTGGCGACGCTGACCTTCATCAGTTCTGGTCTATTCCGGCGTCCCAACTTGATCTCCCCCTTCTCGCCCAGATCTATGAAGAAGGCTTGGAGCTATCCGGGGCCGATCTGGGTCGCCTCCACGACGAGGTTTGGACCCTTCAGAAACTTTGGACCGAGATCATTTCCGACGACGAGACTCGGACGTACGACATCCTCGGGCGCACCGTGGCCGTGCCTCTGATTGCACACCTCTCGCATCGAGCGGAATCCGTTCTCGCTGCCGTCGAACTGGCTCAGAAGATCGACGGAATCCTGACCATCTCCTAGCTGGACCCTGTCCCCTAACGCCGGATGTGCGTGCACCGACTGTGCAGGCCAGCTGGGGCCTAGCGCCTTCGAATGATCTTACGAATCCAAGTGAAGGTGGCGTAGGCAAAGTACACCGCGACTAATCCGAAGATCACGGTCAAGACCCATGCATGATGCCGCGGTGCCTATCGCCAGGAGCACCATTAGACCGGTCAACCCGATGCTGGTAAGTGCCGGATAGGCATCTGGTAGTCCGGAACTGCGCCTCGCCATTTCAGGAACGTACTATCCCGGGGTATCCCCTTACGCCGGGTCGGTGGCGATGGTCGAACTAGGTGTCCTCGTTATTCCGAATGTCTCTGATCAATTTAAGAGAACAAGCGACTCAAGGTTCCGACAATGCGGGGACCCGCTAGGTGCGGAGGCCCACCAGCCGCCTCCATAGAACCCGACACGGCTTCTAGCTCGTAAGAGCTGGGATTCATGCCTCTCTCCTGGTATGCGGTCTCAAGCTCCGCCCGAATCTCCGCCCGACTTTTCCCTGCTGGATCAACCGAGGCGCGTATCTCCGCAGTGGCTCGCCTCTCCGCAGCCCTATCTTCATCCCATGCTCGGTGCCAGCGCTTGGATTCCTCGGCGCCAGGACAAACACATCGCTCGTACCAGTCGGTTTCGGAGACCCCTTGGTCCGAGGCGATCGGACATTGCAGGTGGCAGTCGCACTGGCAGAGGGTGACACGCGGAGTTTCCATCTTGCGGAACAAATGACCCATGTTCCCAAGGCGATGTCCGCAGTCAAGGTGACGACCATCGTCGCAGTCCGATGACTTGTGATCGGGACGAACCCGCATGGTCGGCACGCTCCATTATCCCAGTAGACGGAAGTGTCCCCATACGCCGGGTAGCGGGCGCATCCGAGTAGTACCGTGCCGCGGGAGGACCCATGGACCCTTTTGCTCAGGCACACCTCTCAGAGCTGCTCGCCGCCGCCCGGATCGGGCCGCCCTCCTCCACCCAAGATGCAGACGAGTACAAGCCGAGAACATTGATGACTTTCAACGCGGCCCTTTCGGCGTTGAAAGGAGTCGGCGCCATCACCGATGAGGAAATGGCGGATTGGACCAATCGCCTGCTCGTGGCCCTTGGAGAGCAGCCGATCGAACCCCTGCCGCCGGGCACTGCGAGACTGATCAACTTCGAGGAAGGCGGACCCAGAGTCCTCGACGCCCTCCTGATCCGCCGCCAGTCTCAAGATTCCTCGGCTTGGTTCCCGTCAACCAGCCCGACCGGGCCTTGGAATACGGCGGGCGAATCCAAATCCTTCGAGAGTGGAGCTCTACAGCGACAAGGTAACGGTCAACTGGAGGCTCACTCCATTACCGATCCAGAAGCCCTCTTCGCCGATGAACTCGCCGCTCAAGACCCCGATCTCGAGGGCCTCTCCGCGGACTTCAAGACAATCCTGCGAGACAAGCTCATCCAAAGGCTGCAAATGCAGCGACGTTCGATCGCCCTCACCGATGACGTCGGCACGGCATTCCGCTCGACTGGTGGCGGCTCGGGTGGCGGCGGCAATGAGAGGCGGGGGCATTCTGACTTTGCCCCCGGGCTACGAAGTGAAGCAACACGACTGAAAGTGCATTGGGACGAGATGGAGTTTGAGGTCCCTCTGCATCCCGACCGGGATTAGGTCTGAGCCTGTCCCAGTACGCCGGGACGGTGAGGCAGTTCGGCACCATGGGATACCCAAGATCGTCGGATCGGCCAGTCATGGCTCACCGAGTTGGCCCCGGCAGGTGTAGCTTCGGCTCGTGAAGCGGCTTCTCGTCGGCTTCGTTGCGGTATCGGCTCTTGGTGTCCTCCTGACAGGCTGCTCTGGGACGACCGGCCGAACTGCGGCGCCGAGGGTGTCGGCAGCGACGACAACCGCCGTGCCGAAAGAGGCGACGAGCACGGTCGTCAGTCCGCCGACCACGACGTCAACGACCGTGCCACTTGCAGGGGCCGGCAACCAGTGCACGGCCGGCGACTTGAGGCCGTCGTGGCCGGGATTCGGCAACGGTGCCTCCGAGCACCTGTTCTACAGCGTGAACCTGCAGAATGTCACGGGCCGAGCCTGCGTGACCGGGGGTTATGTCGGTGTCGCCGCTTACGATCCGGATGGACATCTCATTCCTGCCGCCGAGCAGCGTGTCTCCATGGCGCCGGACGTCGCTCTGTCTGTGGGACCGGGAGGGTCGATGCACTTCTCCATCGGCCTCCCCGACGTCGACGCCGAAGCCGGTGGCACGGAGTGCTCGACGGTGGTGGGTGCGCTGCATCTCATTCCTCCCAACGAGCGGACGGAAGTGCAGGTCGCCACCCCGATCAGTACGGGCTACCCGAAACTCTGTGGCAACAGCTTCCTGGTGGGTCCGCTGGTGAGCGGTGCGACAACCAACTGAACGGACCTAGCTGTACCCGGCCAGTCCGCCGGATATGGGTCAGTGGTTGGTGGCGTTCATCTGTGTGCCTCTGGCGTCTCGTTCCCCAGCAGCCGCGAGGAGTCTCTTGGAACGTGAGGCTCGCCACCGCGGCCAGAGGCCCCAGGCGAGGAGGGCGATCCCCCCAAGCAGGAGGCCAACGGGGACAGCGTTCGGCATGTCGTCTGTGCTGGGGCTGTTCTCGGATCCGCTGGTGTAGGTAATGGCCAGTGTGCGGTGCGAAGGAGGACCATGAACCTCGTCGGGATGCACTCCCGTCATCACTGCTGAGTAGCTGCGTCCGTCCCGACCGACGAAGGTCACGTGCTCGGTGCACACCATGCCGGCGGACGAAGTGTTCACGCAGGGACCCTGGCGAGTCACCGTCGCAAGTGCATGGTCCTGGGTGAGTGCCGCGATGCCGAGAGCTGCTCCGAGCAGCGCCACGAATGCACCCCCGCAAACCAGCGTCCAGAAGACGAACGCTTGCGAACGACGCTTCTCGTCGTCGACTGTCAAGGTTCGAGGTACAGGGCCGTCCTCCACACGAACAGTATGCAACCTCTGTTGAGCCTTAAGCGGTGACTTGCCCCGGCGTTCCATGGCGGCAGATCGATGCCGCAGCACTCCGTGGGTTGGGTCCAGGGACCCCAAGAGCGGTTGCGATTTCGAAAACCGCGATTGGTCAGGGGTTCACCGAGGGTGTTGTGACGCCAGAGTCCGTCCTCATAGCGTCGGTACTGTGACTTCTGGTCAGCGGCGGTTGCTGCAATGGAGTTGTGTGACGACGGCGCCCCTCGCGGTGGTGGCGTTGTGCGTGGTCGTGCACGAAGAGGATCAACCCTTGAGTCTGCGCGGCCAGACGTCGGGCGAGACGGCGCCCCAATTGCAGCCCGCGCCGCCCGAGACCAGCACCACCGTCACGACGTTGGGCCCGATAGGCCCGCCGACCACGACAAGTTCGACCAGCCCGGCGACGGTGTCTCCCAAGGAGCAGACCACGACGACAACGCCTTCCAGGGCCAAGAGCCCGAATGTCGCGACATTGCCGGACTCCGTCCTGTTCCCGACGTCCACCACGACGACGCAGGCGCCAGTGACGACGACCACAGCACCGCCCGCCACCACGTCACTGCCGACGACAACGACGACGCAGCCGAGGGCAACGGAACCCACAACGACAGTGCCGCCAACGACGACCACGACGTTCCTGCTTGGACTGTGAGCGGCGCACCTTGGCACGCCGGTGTGGCGGGTGCGGGTCAGTCGAAGGTCGGCCGGCGGTCCCGCGTGCGCTTCAACTCGAAGAAGCCGTCCGTTGCCGTGCAGAGCAGCACCCCGTCCCACAGGAGCCCGGCCGCCTCGCCCTTGGGGGCCGGCGTCACGACGGGGCCGAAGATGGCCGTGCCGTTGTAGTGGATCACCGGCGTGCCCACGTCGTCCCCGACGGGGTCCATGCCGGCGCGGTGCGAGGCCTCCAGCGCGTCGTCGAACTCCTCGGAGGTGGCGGCATCGGCCAGTGAGGCGGGCAGGCCCAGCTCGGCCAGCGCTTCGGAGACGACGACCTCCGCCTCGCCGTCGCGCAGGCCCCGGCGCGCCACGTGGATGCGGTTGCCCAGCGCGGTGTAGAGCGGCCCGAGGATGTCGGGGCCCTTCATCTGCTCGGCTGCGATGCACACCCGCACCGGACCCTTGGCCTGAGCCAGGCGGGCCTTGTACTCCTCGGAGAGCTCGTCGCGCCCCGCGTTGAGGATGGCGAGCGACATGACGTGCCAGCGGACGTGAATGGCGCGCACCTCCTCCACCTGCAGCATCCAGCGTGAGGTGATCCAGGCCCATGGGCAGAGGGGATCGAACCAGAAGTCGGCGGTGTCGAGGCCGGACGAGGTGGCGGTGTCGCTCATGGGATCCCTCCGTCGACGCGCAGGATGGCGCCGGATGTGTAGGACGACGCGTCGCTGGCGAAGTACAACGCAGCGCCGACGATCTCCTCGGGCTCCCCGGCCCGGCCGAGGGCGTGATTCGGCAGGCCGTGGGCGCGGGCGGCCGGACCCCGCGAATTCTCGGCGATGTCGGTGAGGAACGGCCCCGCCATGATGCAGTTGACGCGCACCGTGGGCCCGAACGCCTTGGCGAAGCCCTCCGTCAGCGTGTTGAGGCCGGCCTTGGCGGCGTCGTAGGGCAGCATGTCGGGCGCGGGACGGAGCGAGCCGGTGCTCGAGACGTTGATGATGGATCCACCATAGGGGCCCTCGGCCATCCTCGTGCCGACGAGCGCGGTGAGCCGGAAGGGCCCTTTCATGTTGACGCCGATCACCTTGTCCCACAGCTCCTCGCTCACCGAGGGCAGGTCGGGGTAGAGCGGCGACATGCCGGCGTTGTTGACGAGCACGTCGACGCGGCCGAAGGTGGCGTAGGCCTCGTCGACGAGCTGCTCGATCTCGTCCCAGTGACCCACATGGCACGCCACGGCGAGCGCCCGGCGGCCCTTGGCCTCCACCGCGGCCGCCACCTCCCGGCAGGCGTCGAGCTTGCGGCTGGTCACGACGATGTCGGCTCCGGCGTCGGCGAAGGCCAGCACCATGGAACGGCCCAGGCCGCGGCTGCCGCCGGTGACGAGGGCCACCTTGCCCGCCAGCGGGCCGTCGCTCATTGGAGCAGCGCCGCCACCGCGTGGGTGACGGCCTTGGCCATGGGGATGTGCAGCGACTCGTTGGGACCGTGCGCGTTCGAGTGCGGCCCGAGGACCCCGGTGGCGACGAACTGCGTACCGGGGAAGCCGCGCTGCAGGTCGGCCAGGAACGGGATCGAACCGCCCTCGCCCACGAACCCGGGCTCGCGGCCGAAACGCTCCCGCGACACCGTCGAGAGCGTCGCGGCCACGTCGGGATGGAGCGGAGGGGCGATCCACCCCTGCGCGGCGGCCTCCATGTCGATGGTGACGTGGGCGCCCTCGTCGGTCCGGAGGGCCGAGATCAACGCATCGGTCGCCACCTGCGCGTCGACGTCGGGCGGCAGGCGCAAGGAGAACTTGAGCGTGGTCGAGGGCCGCAGCACGTTCCCCCCGTCGCGCGGCAGCGGCAGGCCGTCGGCGCCCGTCACCTCGAGCGCGGCCCCCCAGGTGCGGGCGGCCAACCGGTCGACGGGGTCGGGGGTGAGCAGGTGCAGCCCGTCGACCACCGGCGCCGCACTGTCGGGGAACTCGGCCGCCAGCGCGCGCAGGTTGGCCCGGTGCGCGTCGGGCATCCCCGCCCCGAGCAATTCCGGCAGGAGGATGCGGCCATCCGTCTCGTCCTCTATCTGCGACAGCATGCGGCGCAGAATGCGGAACGACGAGGGCACGACGCCGCCGCCCTGCCCGCTGTGGATGCCCTCGGTCAGGACGTCGACCTTCACCGTTGCGACCACGTTGCCGCGGAGCGACGATGTGAGCCAGAGGCGGTCGTAGCTGAGGCCACCCGAATCGAGGCAGATGACGAGCCGCGGCGTCCCGATGCGCTCCTTGAGGTTCTCGAGATGCGCCGCCAGATCGGGGCTGCCGCTCTCCTCGCTCGCCTCGATGAGCACGAGGACGCGTCCGCGGCCGCCGTCCGCCGCCACGAGGCCCGTCACGGCGGCGAACGTCGCGTAGCCGTCGTCAGCCGTGCCCCGACCGTAGAGCAGGTCGCCGTCGCGCACGGGCTCCCAAGGGCCGAGACCGTCGCGCCACGTCCCGAGCGGCGGTTGCTTGTCCATGTGGCCGTAGATCACGATGGGGTCGCCCGTGCCGCCGTTGTCGACGAGCAGCAGGGGAGTGCGGCCGGGCAGCGTGATGATCTCCACCGCCAGCGCGGCACTTTGGTCGCGGACCCACGCTGCCAGCAGCTCGGCCGCGGCGGCCACCGCGCCGCGCTCTTCCCAGTCCGGGTCGAAGGCGGGGGAGAGGCAGGGGATGCGCGTGTAGTCGCTCAGCGTAGGGAGGATCCGCTCCTCCCAGGCCGCATCGATGTCGATCATGGCGTTGCTCACGCCTCGGCGATCGCGGCCAGGCGGTCGAGCGACTTGGACATCGACGTCGCGGTGTGCTGGCCGATCTTGGGATTCTTCAAGAAGAAGGCCTGCTTGTCCTGGCTGATGTCCCACGACTCGGTCACCTTGGTCCCGCCGTCGACCGGGTCGAACTCGTAGCGCCAGATCCGGCCGCCGAGGTAGCGGCCCAAGGGGCCCGCGAGTGTCGTCTGCCACGCGATGCGGCGATCCTGCTCGAACTCCACCACGGTGTTGGACACGGAGTAGGGCACGCCGAGCTTCATGGACATACCGAAGGTGGCACCCATGGTCAGCGGCTCCCCACCGCCGTCCTTGAGCCTGACCAGTTGACCCGAGCCGTCGATCTCGGGGTGGCGGGTGGCGTCGCTGATCACCGCGAAGAGCGATGTCGGCGGCGCGGCGATGACGCGGTCCACGCTGACCACCGTGTGCTGCGGGTGCTGCGCCATGCTGACCTCCGGTTGGGCGACGTCGACGGGGAGACTAGATGGCGTGGGCCACCAGGTCGCCGAGCTGCACCCACTCCAGGGTGGCGGCGTGGGTGGCGGCCAACACGACCGGCGGCGCCATGCCCGCCTCGAAGGCCTCCTGCCAGCGCGGGGCGCACAGGCACCACTGGTCGCCGGGTTGCAGGCCGGCAAAGCCGAACTCGGGATGGGGGGTCGAGAGGTCGTTGCCCACGGACGCCGAGAAGGCCAAGAACTCCACCGTGACCCGGGTGCACACCGTGTGGACGCCCACGTCCTCGGCTCCCGTGTTGCAGCATCCGTCGCGGTAGAAACCGGTGACCGGGTCGAAGTTGCAGGGCTCGAGGGCTTCGCCGAGGACGTTCTGGGCCATGGGCCATTTGACCACGACCCGGCCCGGGTTCCGCAAACGGGCCGCAGCCGCTGACGGTCCTCCCTGCCGCTAGGCCCCTGTCAACGGGGTACCGCCGAACCGGTCGACCCAGGCGAAATCCGTCACCGGCGCCCGCTTCAGACGATGCGGGACGGTGACGGGGCGGCCGAGCACCACCAGCGCCGCCACCGCGACGGTGTCGGGGATGCCGAACAGCGCGCGCACGTCGTCCTCGCGCCGCACGGCCACGGTGGTCATGACGCCGGCCAACCCCTCGGTGCGCGCGGCCAGCAGCAGGCTCCACACGAAGGGGTAGATGGAGGCGCCCCCGACGAAGGTGTAGCGGGGACGGTCACGGTCGATGGCGGCCAGGGCAGCCAGATCGGCCAGGACGAGGAGGAGGGCGGGAGCGGTATCGAGCGTCTCGGCGAAGCCCGGGGCGGCGGCACCGGCCTCGGCGAACCGGGGAGCGCCGGCGACGGCCGCCGCCTCGGCGGCGCGATCGGTCACCGGCGCCCACGGCACCAGCCCTGCCGCACCCAGGGCGAGGTACTCGTACCAGCCACTCAGGTACAGGTCGCGCAGGGCCACGCGGGCGGCGCGGTCCTTCACGACGATCACACGCCAGCCCTGGCGGTTGCCACCGCTCGGGGCGAAGCGTGCGGTGTCGAGCAACCGGGACAGCACTGCGTCATCGACGGGCTCGGGATGGAACTGCCTGGCCGCGCCTGTGCTGCGCAGCGTGTCGACGAGGTCGAGGTCCACGGGTTGCCCACCGTAGCGGCCGATGGGTAAGAGTGCGGGTGTGAACGACCGCTGGCGTGCGCTGTGCCAGGTGCCGCTCGTGGTGGCCCCCATGGCCGGGGGACCGTCGACGGTCGGCCTGGTGGTGGCGGCCGCAGGTGCGGGCGCGCTCGGCTTCCTGGCCGGGGGCTACAAGACGGCCGCCGGGCTGGCCGAGGAGATGGCCGCCGTCCGCGCCGCGGGCGTGCAGGCGTTCGGCGTGAACCTGTTCCTGCCCGGCACGCCGACCACCGATCCGTCCGGGCTCGCCGCCTACCTGGCCGCGCTGGCGCCGGAGGCCGCCACCCTCGGGGCGGCGTTGGGGGAGGCCTCGTGGGACGACGACGGCTACCCGGGCAAGCTCGAGGCCGTGCTGGCGGCCCCGCCGGCGGCCGTCAGCTTCACCTTCGGGATCCCGCCGGCCGCTGTCGTCCGGGCACTGCAGGCGGCGGGGTCGCTCGTCCTCCTCACCGTGACGACGCCCGAGGAGGCGGAGAGGGCGTTGCGTGCGGGGCCCGACGCCCTCGCGTCTGCAGGGAGCCGAGGCGGGCGCCCACCGCGGCAGCCTCGCCAACGACGATCGCCCGGACCAGGACCGGCCGGTGCGCGCCCTGTTGGCTGCCGTGCGCCGGCGGACGCTGGCGCCCCTGGTGGCGGCCGGCGGCGTCGCCGGTCCCGATGACGTCGCCGACCTCCTCGCCCGGGGCGCCGACATGGTCCAGGCCGGCACCGCCTTCCTGCGGTGTCCCGAGAGCGGCGCGCCGGACGTGCAGAAGGACGCGCTGTCGGCGGACACGTGGGCGGGCACCGCCGTCACCCGCACCTTCAGCGGACGGCGGGCCCGGGCGCTGGTCAACGCCATGGTGCGGGACCACCGCGGGGCGCCGGCCGCCTACCCCGAGGTCAACAATGCGACGCGCCCCTTGCGTGCCGCTGCCGCCCGCGCCGGCGACGTCGAACACATGAGCCTGTATGCGGGAACGGGGTACGCCGGAGCCCGGGACCTTCCGGCGGCAGATGTCGTGGCCTGGTTGGCCTCTTCGGTGGCGACGTGAGCAGCGGGCGCCGGACGAAGACGATCGAGTTCACGCCACCCGAGGTCGGGACGGTGGCCGACGCGCTCAAGGCCCTGCGCACCGCCGGCAGCGGCTGGATCAACCTGATGCCCGGGATCGACGAGGAGGCGTCTGAGGTGCATCCGCGTGCGGGCCTGTTCGCCTTCTTCGGCAACAACGCGGCACCGGTCTCGATGACCACGCTGATGCCGCCCAAGAAGGACCGGAGGGACACCGAGGGCCTGACCATCGGCGTCATGCACCCGACGGGGGGCAAGGCCGTGGCGCGCTTGGCCGAGGCCGGGGTGGCCGTACCCGACGGGTGGGTCGTGCGCCAGGATCACGCCCGGCGCGGCCTGCTGGTGCGCACCCCCGTCACCGTCGCCGAGGGAGACGCCGTGAGTTGGTCCGTGCGTGCGGGCACCGCGCTGTGCCGGGCGGAGATGACCGGGCGCTGGCGGGCGGTGGTCTACCTCCCCTGACGCGTCCGCTCGACCAGCCTCTGTCGACCCCTTGCTAACTTCCCGTCCATGGCCACCGGAGCGACGCGCGACGCCGCCGCGCTCGAGCAGGGCCTGCGGCGTTGGGTCGCGGCGCATCCCGATGTCGTGCGCGCGCTGGCGGGAGGCGGTGCCGGGGGGCCGGCGGGGTCGGCGGGGCCGGCGGGGCCGGCGGGGCCGGCGGGCATGATGAGGACGCCGAAGATCGTTCCGGTCTCGTCGGGCTGACCCCGGCCCAGGGCGGGCAGGCCAACGAGACGATCCTGGTCGACCTGGGGCCAGGACATCCCGGCATGGTGGTGCGCCTGCCGCCCCTGGAGCCCACGTTCCCGGACTACGACCTGCGCCCCCAGGCGCTCGTCCAGAATGCGGTCGCTGCAGCAGGGGTGCCGGCTCCGGCCCCAGCCGTCGTCGTGACCGATCCCGAGTGGATCGGCTCGCCGTTTCTGGCGATGCCCCGCGTCACCGGTGCCATTCCGGGTCCGGCCCCGTTCTTCGATCCCTATGTGCGTGACGCGGGTCCCGCCTTCCAGCGCCTCATGCACGACCAGCTGATCGACACCATGGCCGACGTCCACGCGGTGGAATGGGCGGGAGCCGGCCTGGGAGACGTGTTCGGCGCCACGCAGCTCCGCGATGCGGTGGCGCGTTGGGTGACCTACGTCGAGTGGTCGTCCGAGGGTGACCCGTTGCCAGCCTTGGAACAGGCCCTCGACTGGTGTGCGCGGCATGCCCCGCCCGAGCGCGCCGCCGTCCTGTTGTGGGGAGACGTGCGGCTGGGGAACCTCGTCTTCGATCCGGCCCGGCATGTCACTGCCGTGCTCGATTGGGACCTGGCCTCGCTCGGCCCGCGGGAGATGGATCTGGGCTGGTATCTCGGCCTCGAATTCATGATGGAGGAGCTGTTCGGGGGGCGCCCGGCCGGCTTCCCGGGCGTCACCGAGGCAGTGGAGCGTTACGAGCGGCAGAGCGGGTACGAGGTGGCCGACCTCGGCTGGCACGAGGTCTTCGCCCTGGTGCGGGCCCTGGCCATCAATGACCGGCACCAGCGCATCACCGGGGACAGCCGGCGCCGACAGAATCCCATGGGCGACATCCTCCTGGCGCGCCTGCAGCTGGCTTCCCGTGGGGCGCACTGACGTCACTCGGTGCTGCCGGCGCCGGTCCGGGATGGTGCGGTGCGACCGTCAAGGGCCGTCGAGCAAGGAGAACCCCATGACGCCTGCCTTGGCCACCTCGTAGCAGAGGGTGTCGTAGGGCTCCACCAGGCCGTAGGTCACCTCGCCGTCACAGGTGACCCGGCAGTGGTGCTGGTCCTGGCCGGCGAGCCGGCTCCGGACCCCGGGGTCGTTGGCGTCGAACGTCTCGCCGTGCACCACGACCTCGTCGCCCGTGGCGACCGCCATGCCGTGCCAGATGTCGCCGTCGGGCGTACCGCCGTTGGGTCCGCCGTACATGCCGCAGCGGAGGAACGCGATCTGGTTGCCCAGCCGCTCGAAGACCATCGTCTTGACCGCCCCGTCGGCGAACACGAGGTCCACCTCGCCGCTCTGCAGTAGATGGGTCTCGGGCTCGAAGCGCATGCGGTGGAGGCGCCGGGCCAACGTCCCGCTGCGCTTGCGGGCGTCGCCGAGGTTGTAGAGGACGTGGTCGCCCCAGATACCGAAGTCGCCGAACTCGACCCACTCGCCGCTGTGCGGGTGCTGCATACCCATGTAGCGGCCGGGTCCGCCCACCCCGTCGCGGGTCCCCCAGTGGTGGTCGCGCGTCCCGAGATGCGTTGCGGTGCTGAGCGCGAAGGCCTCGCCGTGCGCGTCGACGCGGCCTTCCTGGCGCCCGAAGCCGTCGTAGCCGGCGACCGGGCTCACGGCACGCCCGCTCACGATCATGCCGGCGCCGAGCTGACGGAAGACGGGTCGCTTGGTGTCGAGCCAGGTGATGTCGTAGCCGATGCCATGCCCGGTGTCGTCGAGTGTCAAGCGCCACTTCCGGAACGGCTCCACGACGTCGAATCGGAACGGGCCGATCGACATCTCCATGCGGTCGGTCGGGCAGCCGGGTGTGCGCCCGCACCGTCGTGTGGCGCCCCCGCACGTTCACGATGGCGAACGCTTCCGCCGTGCCGAGGTTGGGGTAGAAGGCCAAGCCGATCACGACCAGCAGGTCGCCGACCTTGTCCTGGCAGGTGAACCACACCCGCTCGTAGGCCTGGGCGTCCGGTGTCCACATGACACGCACCGGGTACGGCGCGTTGTGGATCAGGAATTCGTCGAGTCCCGAGAGGGGCGCGTGCTCGGCGGAGGCAGGAAAGGGGGAGGCGCCGGGGTCCCTGTGGGCGTCGTGGTCGGAGGTCACGGTCAGGCGCGAGCGATCGACCCGTGCTCGGGAGAGCCGGGAGAGTCGGGAGAGTCGGGAGAGGACGTCCGCACCGCCGAGCACAGTACGCTCGCGCCGTGTCCGGGGACCAGTGGGGCCAGATCGACCTGTCCGTGGTCGATCCCCGCGACGCCGGTTTCTTTCTCCGGGACGACTACTTCGACGTGCTGGCCGCCCTCCGCGCCGAGGATCCCGTGCATGCCTGCGGAGAAGGCTTCTGGGTGGTGACCCGCTACGAGGACATCCGGGGCCTGAGTCGTGACCCCGGCCTCTTCTGTTCGGGGCAGGGCGCGCTGGTCAACGACCCCCTGCGGGGGAGCGCGGCGCCGCTGTCGTCCCGTTCGATCCTGCACATGGATCCGCCCGAGCACGCCGCCTTCCGCGGCCTGGTGAACAGGCGGTTCACGCCTCGGGCCTTGTCGGGACTGGCGGAGTCGATCCGCAAGACCGCGTCGACCCTTCTCGACGGGGTCGAGGCCCGCCAGGAGATCGACTTCGTGGCCGCATTGGCGGCGCCTTTTCCGCTCGTGGTGATCGCCGAGCTGCTCGGCATCCCCGAGGCGGACCGGGAGGACTTTCGCGGCTGGTCCGACGCGGCCATTGAATCACCCGACCTGCCGCCGGACGAGACCATGGCCGCGCTCGGGCAACTGTCCCAGTTCATCGTGGAGCACATCCGGTCCAGGCGCGAATGCCCGGGTGAGGATCTGGTCTCGCTGCTCGTGGAGAGCGAGGTCGGAGGCTGCCCGCTCACGAAGGAGGAGCTCTTCATGTTCCTCCTGACACTCCTGGTGGCGGGGAACGAGACCACGCGGACGCTGCTCACGGGGACGGCACTGGTTCTCCACCAGTACCCCGACCAACGCGCCGCGCTGGCGTCCGACGCGGGCCTGCTACCCGGCGCCATCGAAGAATGCCTGCGCTGGGTGACGCCGGTCCATGCCTTCTGCCGCACGGCCACCGAGGACACGGTGCTGGCAGGTAGGTCCATCGTCGCCGGTGACTACCTCTGCATGCTGTACGCCTCCGGCAACCGCGACGAGGCGATCTTCGGCGCTGACGCGGCGCAGTTCGACATTCGGCGCCCGACGAATCCGATGCATGTCGCCTTCGGGTTCGGTGAGCATGTGTGCCTCGGGGCCAGCCTGGCCCGCATGGAGGCGAGGATCTTCGTGGAGGAGCTCCTCGGGCGGTTTCCCGACTACGACGTCACCGGGGCGGGCGAAAGGGTCCGGTCGACCACCGTGGCCGGGATCAGGTCGCTCCCCGTGGTGCTGGCGCCTTCGGGCTGAGCACCTGCTTCGGGCCAGACGGCCTGGCGCAACTCGTCCAGCAGCAACTCGACCGAGGCGGGGTCCGCACTGAGCTGGAGCCGGCCGCCCCGGCGCTGGGCATACACCAGCCCGTTCTCGCGCAGCACCTTCACGTGCATGCTCACGGTCGGCTGGGCCAGCCGGAAGAGGATCGCCAGCTGACCCACGGAGCTCGGTGCGTTGGCCAGCGCATGGAGGAGCGCCAGCCGAGTGGGGTCCGCGACCGCCTTGAGGCGGCGAGCCACCGATTCCGTCCTGACCCGGGCCTCCGCGTCGCCCGGGCCGACACCGGTCCCGATGATCACGAGCCCGGACACCTCGATGTACATGCTCGTGCCGAAGAACAGGCATGGGACGAACAGGAGGGGTTGTCGCCCGGTTTCCACGTCGGCCACGATCTCGGGCAGGCGCTCGTCCAAGATGTCACAGCCCTTCGGTATGAAGGACTCCAATGCACGCCCACGCTCGTATTGCGCCATGAGGTGGCGCCCGGCCTCTTCGAGGATCGGCAGCGCCTGTTGCCACATCTCGTTCACGGGAGCCCAGACCTCTTCGAGGAGCGCAAGGTACGACCGCAGGAGCTCGGGGGACTCCCGGAGCCGGCGAAACCGGGCCAGGAAGATCTCTCGGTCCTCCGGACTCTCGGACGGCATAGCCAGGTCGAGCGGGACGGTCGCCACGGCCGCCTCCATGGCGCTCCACAGCTCGTCCGGCTCTGTGGCGCGAATGGCTCCGGCGTGTTGCGCCAAGACCTGCATCTCGGAGAAGCAGGTCTCCTCTGAACGATCGTCCCAGAACGTGCGGACGCGATCGGCCAGGTCCTCCCGACCCTTGAAGATCTCAGCCAGCTTGGGATACCGGGCCTGCATGGAGGGGCGGGCGGCCACTGAGAGAAGCCACGAGAGGTCCGTGACCAATGAGGGAGCGGCGCTCACCGTCCTCGTCCTCGGCCCGATGCTCTCTTCGGTCAACATAGGCATAGGGCTATATTAGAATATTCTTGAATTGATGTCAACATTCGGTTAGTGTGGGGAAGTGTTGGGGGCGAGTTGTGACGGGGGGGAAAGGGAGCGAGGTGAAGGGATGATCCAGGGGAACGCAGTGCAATCGCAGGCAGACGCCCACCGACGGGATCTGATGGCCTCGGCAGGACGACGGCGCGCCAGCCGTCAGCAGGGGGCGGCAGACGCCGCCGGCGCGCTGCAGCGCTCGGCCACCGGACTCCCGGTACCCGGTGGCCGAGCGGTGCACCGGGCCGTGGCTCCGCGCCTGGGCTCCTGGCTGATCGAGTTCGGGACGAAGCTCGGAGGAGCGACGATCCGCACGTCTTGAGCCCGGCCGAGAGCGGTCGCCGCGCCATCCGATCGGCCGGCCGGGCTCGGGAGTGCCTCGCATAGGCAAGAGTTGTGCCATGGCGCCGCCTCGCAACGTCCTCTTCATCACCCTCGACCAATGGCGCGGGGATTGTCTCTCGGCGATCGGTCATCCCGTGGTGGAGACGCCCACCCTCGATGCCCTGGCCGGCCGGGGTGTGCTGTTCGCCAACCACTGGGCCAACGCCGCGCCCTGTGGTCCTTCGAGAGCGTGCCTGTACACGGGCACCTATCAGCACCGCAACCGCTCCATCCTGAACGGGACCCCGCTCGACGCGCGGTTCACCAACGTGGCGCTGCTGGCGCGGGAGGCCGGCTATGACCCGGTGCTCTTCGGCTACACCGACTCATCGGTCGACCCGCGCACGGTGCCCCCAGGCGACGTGCGGTTGTTCAGTTACGAGGGGATCCTTCCGGGCTTCCGGGCGCTCATCGAGGATCCCTGGGAGCAGGGGAGCCCTGCCTGGGGCCGCTGGCTCGCCGAGCAGGGCTTCGACGTCCCGGCCAACCCGCACCATTTGTACAAGCCGATCGCGGACTTCCCCGGCGCGGATGCCCACGGGTCGACCTGGGCTCCGGCGCGGTTTCCGACCGAGCTCTCCCAGACGACGTTCGTGCGACAGGCAGTGGTCGAGTGGCTGCAGCAAGAACGGCGACATGCCCTTCTTCATCCACGCCTCGTTCATCCGGCCGCACCCGCCCCGCCGCAATCCTGTCGGGTACCACGATCTCTACGCGGCCGAGGCGGTCCGGCCCTTCGTCGGCTGCGCCACTCCGGAGGAGGAGGCCGCGATCCACCCGCTCGGTGCGTTCGCCATGGCCACTCCCAAGGTGGGCGCGTCTCGGGACGAGCGGGAGCGCCGTCAGGTCCGGGCCACCTACTACGGGGCCCAGCGCGAGGTGGACGACGGCCTCGCCCCCCTCTTCGCCTTTCTCAACGAGAGCGGCCTGGCGGCCTCGACGCTGGTCGTCCTGACCAGCGACCACGGCGAGATGGGCGGCGACCACTGGTTACTCGAGAAGCTCGGCTTCTGGGACGAGAGCTACCACGTGCCCTTGATCGTGGTCGACCCGCGCCCGCGGCCGACGGAGGGCGCGGGAAGGTGGTCCAGGCCGTCACCGAATCTGTCGACGTCCTCCCGACGATCTGTGAATTCATCGGCGTCGACGTACCCCTCCAGGCGGACGGCTGGTCGCTGGGACCCTTCCTGCGCGATGAGCCGACGCCTCCGCACTGGCGGGACACGGCGCACTTCGAATGGAGCTTCTCGGACCCGGTCCACCAGCTGGCCGAGCGGACCTTCGGCATCCCCATGAGCCACTGCGCGCTGGCCGTCGCACGGGGGCCGCAGCACAAGTACGTCCAGTTCGCGGCGGACGCCGATCTCCTCCCTCCGCTGTTGTTCGACCTCGGGCGCGACCCCGAACAACAGCACAACCTGTTGGTCGAGGAACCCGAGCGCAGTGGGGACGCTGCCTTGGAGGCGACCCGGGAGTTGCTCCTGTGGCAGATGCGCACCGCCGAGCGGACGCTCAGCAGCACCTTCCTCGACCCCGAGCAGGGCTTGGTCGAAGCACGCGACACCTGGCGTTGAGCGGGGACTTCCGCTCCGGGTGTGAAAGGCTGACGCCGGCTCGTCACGAGGAGGCTGCGCGGGTGCCGGACATGCAAGGGAAGACCGTGGTGGTCACGGGCGGCAATTCCGGCATCGGCTTCGAGACGGCGGCTGCATTGGCGTCGATGGGCGCCCGCGTCGTGGTGACGGCGCGCGAACGCGGACAAGGGTCGTGCCGCGCTGGCAGCGATCACGCAACGGCTGCACGGCGCGGGAAGTGCCCAACTGGTCGTCTTCGACCTGGCCGACCTGGCGTCGGTGCGGCGGGGCGCGGCCGAGATCCTGGAGCAGGCGCCCCGCCTGGACGTGCTGGTCAACAACGCGGGACTCGTGCTCAGCCGAGCGCGCCGTCACGGTCGACGGCTACGAAGCGACGTTCGCCACGAACCATCTCGGGCCGTTCCTCCTGACCAACCTGTTGCTCGAGCGGCTCAAGGCCTCGGCGCCCTCACGGGTCGTGAACGTTGCCTCGACCGCGCACAACGCGGCCCGCAAGGGGATCCCCTTCGACGATCTGCACTCGAGCACGCACTACCGCGCCATGCGGGTGTACGGGGAGTCGAAGCTGGCCAACATGTTGTTCACGCTGGAGTTGGCCCGACGTCTCGACGGCAGCGGGGTCACGGCGAACTCGCTCCATCCGGGCACCGTGCGGAGCGGCTACGGGGGCGGGGGAGATACCCGAGGGTTCCTCGCCTTCGGGATCAAGATCGCCAGCCCGTTCTTCCTCTCGGCGGCCAAGGGGGCCCGGACGTCGGTGTATCTCGCGTCGTCGCCCGAGGTCGAGGGCGTCAGCGGTCAGTACTTCGTCAAGTGCGCACCGCGCACGCCCCGTAGGTGGGCGCTGGATCCCGACGCCGCGCAGCGTCTATGGCAGGTCAGCGAGGAGCTCGTCGGTCTGGCTCCGGCCGAGGCGGCCTGATCGTGCGGGTGCTCGTCACCGGCGCGGCACGGGCCATCGGTCGGGCCACGGTCGAGGTCCTGGCGGCGCGAGGCCACGAGGTGGTGGCGACGGCGCGGAATGCATCCTTGCTCCATGGCCTTCCGGCCGCCCAGTTCCTCGAGCTCGACGTGAGTGACGGGGAGTCGGTGGCGGCCGCCGTCGAGGCAGCCGGCGAGCTCGACGCCGTCGTCAACAACGCCGGGCTGCCCGGCTCGGGCCCGCTCGAGACGTTCCCGCTCGATTCCTTCCGGCGGGTGCTCGAGGTCAACACCCTCGGGCCGCTCCGCATGGCGCAGGCCGTCGTGCCCGCCTGGCGCGAGCGGGGGAGCGGCGTCTTGGTGAATGTGAGCTCTGTCCAGGGCAAGCTCGGCACGCCACTCGAAGGTGCCTATGCGGCATCCAAGCACGCCCTCGAAGCACTGTCGGAGACGCTCTACTTCGAGCTGGGGCATTTCGGCATACGGGTGGTGATCGTGGAGCCGGGCTACATCGCGCCGGGTATGAAGCACCTGGACGACCACCCCGGCCCCGCCGCGTACGCCGAACTCCATGCGCAGTGGAGTGGCACGGCGGACACCCTGACCGGGCCCGAAGGACGGCCGGGCCCGGAGCTGGTCGCGATGGCGGTGGCCGCCGCGCTCGAGGACCCCTCGACGCCCTTGCGCGTCGAGGTCGGCGACGATGCGGCCATGGTGCTGCACCTGCGCCGGACTCTCGGTGATGCCGAGTTCGAGGCCACCATGCGGAAGGCGCTTGGACTCACGTGGTAGAGGAGGGGTGACATGGAGAAGCTGATGTACCTCACGTGGCTCGGTGAGAAGAGCACCCGGGCGCAGGTGGCCGAGGTGCTGCTGGGCCAGGTGCGGGAAGAACTGCTCGCACTGGGGCCCCGCGCCTTGACCATCGACGTCTGGGACCCCGAGAGCGACATTCCCGCTCCCGTGCCCACCCCCGAGGGGGAGACACCTCTGCACGGCCTGGTCTCGCTGTGGGTGGATTCCATTGAGCAGCGGGCCCCCTTCGAGAAGGTCCTCCAGGCCGCCGCCGTTCGACTGGCCGGCTATTCAGTGGTCGAGTCGCTCTACCGGGACTACGGCGGGAACCAGTGGGCGGAGCCCCGCTCCTGGCCCGACGGGGTCCGGTCGCCGGGCGTGCTGACGGTGGCTCTCCTGCAACAGCACCCGGATCAGACCTTCGACGAGTGGATCACTCGTTGGCACACGCGGATCTCACCCATCACGGAGCAGATCCAGCCGCGTACGCGGTACGTGCGCAACGCGGTGTTCAGGCCGATCACCGAGGATGCTCCCAGGCTGGCGGGGATCGTGGAGGAGGCCTGGCCCACGCTGGAGCATGTGACCGACCCGATGCTCTTCTATTGCGCGGACGGAGACCCCGAGCGGATGAATGCGAATGTCACCCAGATGATCGAGGAGATCACCGCCTTCGTCGACCTGAGCACCTTGCGCAGTGTCACCATGAGCGAATGGATACTGAAGTCATGACACAGAAGTGGAGTCGACAGGAACTCGAGCAGGCGCACCAGCACTACATGGACACCGCTGCCCGATGTGCGGCCAGCGGTGAGTGGAGGGACTGGGCCGATCTGTTCACTGATGATGCGGTGTATCTCGAGCACGTGTTCGGGACCTTCCGCGGTCCCGACGAGATTCACGACTGGATCGCCCCGCTCATGGCGGAATGGCCGAACCGGGACATGACCTCGTTCCCGCACGCATGGTGCGTGTGCGACGAGGAGCGCGGGTGGTGGGTGTGCCGCATTGAGAACCGCATGAAGGATCCCGGTGACGGATCGGTGCACCAGGCGCACAACATCACAGTGCTGCACTACGCCGGCAACATGAAATTCTCCTACGAGGAGGACGCATACAACCCCGCCGCCTTTGGGCCGATGATCCAGGCATGGACCGAGGCCTACGTCGCCCACGGGGGGACCCCCGGGTGAGCGTCGCGGCGAGGGCGCGGCCGGTGGCGACGAGGCTCCGACCCGACTGATGCCGTACCGGCCCATGGACGAGCAGGAGGTGCGTGCATTCCTGACCGCGCTGCCCGCCGCGTACCGGCAAACTGGCGACCGTGCGCCCCGGCGGACAGCCTCATCTCGCGCCCGTCTGGTACGACGTCGACGACGACGGGTCGCTGGTCTTCAACACGGGAGAGTCCACCGTGAAGGGGAGGAATATGCGTCACGATCCGAGGGTGTCCTTGTGCGTCGACGACGATCGGCCGCCCTTCAGCTTCGTCGTGGTGGAGGGGGTCGCCGAGATCAGCGGCGACCTCAGGGAGGTGCGTCGCTGGGCCGGTCGCCTCGGCGGGCGGTACATGGGCGCGGGGCGCGCCAAGGAGTACGAGGAGCGCAACGGCGTGCCGGGCGAGCTCTTGGTGCGGGTGCGACCGGCGCGGATCATCTCGGCTCTCGACCTGGCCGACTGACGCCATTCAGGCGGGTCGCCGAGTCGCCTGCGCTCGAACGGGTGACGGACCCAGCCAGGCCCCGGCCGACCCGGACGAAGGCGTTCAGGTGGCGGCGCCGGCTCCCGCTCCCGCTCCGGCCAGAACGGCCGGCGTCAGATGGGGCAGCGGGGCCCGACGGCGAACTCGGTAGAGGCTGAGCGGCGTGATGGCGATCGCGAGCAGCATCGCGACGAGGAGCAGATCGGTCAGTGCGAACGTGTGAAGCATCCGCATGTACACCCCGTGCACCGTCGTCATGCCCACGAAGGCCCAGAGCGTGCTGACGACGATCGACGCCTTCCGAAGCCCGCCGACCGCGGCGGGCGCGATGACGATGATGCCCCAGGTGACGTACCAGGACCACACAATAGGTCCGAGCAGTGCCAGCACCACGAGGGTCAGGCCCAGGCATCGGACGACGCCGTCTTGGGGCGAGCGGAGCAGCTGCCGGTACCCGAAATAGACGGCGACGAGGAGCCCCAGGACCATGAAGATCGGACGGGCCGTCAGGGTGGAGATCGGAAGCTGCACGACGTGGCTGACGATGGAGACCGACCGGGCGACGAGGTTGATCGGCGTGACACCGGTGAAGGAGGCGTCGGCTGTCGATGTGGTGCGGACCCAACCCCAGCCGGTGCCGGACACAAGTGAGACGACTTCGAGGGTCGCCAGCGCGATCAGACCTGCTCCCGCCGTGTGGCCGATGCGGCGGCGGACCGACGCCTCTCTGCCCGCCCAGACCCAACCGAGGAAGAGCACGCCGAGGAGCGCGGGAGATTTCACCCCGGCGGCCAGCGCGCAGAGAATCACTCCGGGAACGGTGCCGAAGCGTTTGGCCACGGCCAGTCCCGCCATCAGCAGCCCGATCATCAGTGCGTCGTTGTGCGCACCCCCGATCAGGGACAACAAGACGAGGGGGGAACCGGCCCCGATGAGGACGGCATGGGCCGGGTCATGTTTGAGCGCCCGGGCCAATGTCGGCGTGGCGGCGATGGCCATGGCGATGCCGGCCACCTCGAGGAGGCGGAGCAGGACGAGGTCAGGCAGGATCTGGTGACCGGACGCCTGATCGAGCAGGCCGTCGACGCTCAGGAATGTCGGACCGTAAGGCGACTCCGACCCCGACCACACGGTGTCCGCCATCTGGTTGAATGCCGTCGTCCCCAACACCTCTGGCCCGTAGGAGTAGGGATTGATGTGATGACTCATCATCTCGCCCTGTGCCGAGTACGTATAGACGTCCCGGCTGAAGAGCGGCGGAGCGAGGAGGAGCGGGATCGCCCAGATCGCCACGACCAGCACGACGCGCTTGACCGGGAATCCGCGGTGCTCGTTCAGGTGGCGGAGGAAGCCGAACCACACGCGAGTGAGAAGGATGAGTCCGCCGAAGACGAGCGCAAGGGCGGCGATGGTGGGCAGCGAGCTGTTGGAGCCGAACGAGCCGAACGGTCCTCCCGGCATGCCGAAGAACCATGCGCCCGCCAGGTGGGTTTCGAACGCCTGGCCTCCGAGGACCGCGCCAACCACGATTGCGGAGCTGCCGACGAGTCCAAGGAGCGCAGTGCGGAGGATGCTCAGCCGACGCGCGGGTTGCCCGGGCCCGTCGGCGACGACGTCCTGTGAGGGTATGGCGGTGGTGGTCGCGCTCGGGGACACGAGCTCCATCGGGGATTCCTTACTTGAGCTCCCGGGGCATCTCCCCGCGGGAGCGAAAATCGTCATGAAACTGCAGTGATTCTGACACAGCTGGCGCCGATTTCGCGAGGTGTAGCGCCGTATTGGCAGGATTCTCAGGGAACTCACAGATTACAGCACGAGACTTCGCTTGTCACGCAGGTGAAATCTCACTGTTATCCGATTGGAAGGTGTCAGGTTCGCGCTGGTGCCCCGAAGCGCTTCTTGCCGCAGGACGGTCCGAGAGTTCTCGAAGACGGGGCGGGCGTGACCGCTGTGCAGGTTCATCGCCCCAATTGCTAGCTTGCGCCGATCGCGCTGCACGGGCCCGTCGGGGCTTCGGCGCAGAAGTCCAGGCACCCCGGAAGGCCCCCCTTCGCCAGTGAACCGACTACGAGCACACCTTGGACCGCTGTGGCCCTACGCCGTCCTGATCGCCGTTCCTACCCTGGCCTTCGTGCTCCCGGATCTGCTCGGTGGCCACCTGCTGATCACAGGTGACAACCTCCAGCAGAACTACCCGCTTCACATCCTTGTCGGCTCCATGCTCCGGCACGGCCAGCTGCCCTTCTGGAATCAATACATCTTCAGCGGGACACCGCTCATGGCCGACTTCAATGCCGGCGCCTTCTACCCCCTGATGGGCTTGTTCGTCGTCCTGCCCGACCGCGCCGCCTGGATCGCCACCGAGGCCATCCTGTTTTCGGGCATCGCGGTCAGCATGTACGTGTTCCTGCGTGCCCTGAAGCTGTCGACGGTCGCCTGCTTCCTCGCCGCCGCGACCTATGCCTTCGCGGGGCCGGTCTTGAGCCAGGTCAACCACGTGGACATGACGGAGGGGTTCGTCGCCATTCCCTGGATGCTGCTCGCGGTCCATCACATCGTTCGCGACGGGCGCTGGCGCTGGTGCATTGTGCTCGGGATCGCCTACGCGACCGTCATCCTGGCCGGCGCGCCGGAGGCGATGCTCGACGAAGCGCTTCTCATTGCCGCCTTCGCCGTCATGTCAGCCGGGCTCGACCGGCAGCGATGGTGGCGAATCGTCAGCCGCTGCGGCGCGGGCGGGGCGTTGGCGCTGTCCCTCGCCGCGATTCAATGGCTTCCGGGTCTCGACGCCATTCGGAACTCACAGCGGGGAAGTGGCGTGTTTGCGGCGGCAGGGAGTCTGCCCCGGCCGTACACCCTCTTCGGACTGGTTCCTTACCTCGACGGAGGGTACGGACATCTCGGCGAGGCGAGTTTCTTCGGCCAGTACAACCTCCCGGAGGTCGGCATCTATCTCGGCATTCTGCCGGTCGTCGCCATCATCACGCTGCTCAATCCACGCTGGCCGAGCCGGATTCTGCCCCGGGACCGGCTCACTTGGTACGTGGTGGGCGTCTTCGGTCTCCTGCTCGCGTTGGGATCGAACACGCCGCTGGAACATCTGTTCAACAGCCTCCCGCTCTACGGGCACCAGCGGCTTCAAAGCCGCAACATGATCACGGTGGCCACGGCGGTCTGCGTCCTCTTCGCGGGCTGGATCGACCGGACGGAATCGCCGAAGCTGCGGGGGTCCCTGACGCACTACGACCGGATCACGTCGTTCGTTCCCGCCGCGGTGGTGGCTGCGCTGGCCGTCTGGGCTCTCGTCTCACCTCGGACATTGGTGTGGCGGTTCGCGGGAGTGGCGCTGAGCCCGCGGTATGCAGGCACGGTCCGTGAAGCGACGGTGATCGCCCTCGCCTTCTGCGTCATGGCAGCCGTGCTGGTGTGGCTCCGGCCGCGTCTGGGAACACGGTCGTGGTCGTGGTTGGTCGCGGCCTTCGTCGTCGTCGACGTTGGGTTGATGGCGGCCACCAGCCAGTTGACGGCCACACCGCCCAATGGCCTGCTGAGCGGGACCACGCCGATAGAGAAGCTGATGGCGGCGGAGCTGCCGCCTGGTGGCCGGCTGGTGAACTATGACCCTCAGACCTACGCGAGCTACCCGGGCAGCCCGCAGGGCGTGCCGGACCTGAACATCATCCCCGGCCTGCCGTCGATCTCGGGGTACGCGTCGATCGTCAACGGGAGCTACGAATCGACGACCCACACGCACGAGCAGGATGACCTCGATATCGGTGAACTCGCGACCGGGACGCTCGGGCGTCTCGACCTGAGAGAGGTCGTGACCGTGCCCCAGTACTTCCTCGTGCCGCTGCAGAGCATGCCGACCTCGTTCACCGAATTCACCCAGATCAACGAGCCGTTCGGCTCCGACCCCGTGCTCGCCCGCGGTTATGGCGCCGACTTCAACGACACGGCGTATCCGTTCGATCCGGGTCCTCGTCCCTCCCTCGCAGCAGGCCGCACGGCTTCATGGTTCTTTGGCGAGTCTCTCGTCCCCGCCAGCGCCAGCCTCGTGCTCGAACGTCCTGCGCCTCCCGGTACGACAGTCCGGTTCGGGGCATTGCGGGCGGACGGATCCACCCGGTGGGGCGCCGTGCTCCCCGTCACCACGGCTGCGCGCACCGTGACGGGCGGGCTGTCGGGCGGCGAGGCGGTCGGAGTCTCGGTGCAGGTGTTGACCGGTTCGATCCCGCCACAGCGGGCGGTGATCTCGGTGGGGGGGCACCCCTATGAGCTTGCCGGATCGCTTTCCTCCGCGTTGGTGCCCGGACCCTGGCAGCTCGGCGGCTTCTCGCAGGGGTATGCCGTGTTCACCCTCCGCAAACCGCCAGAGCCGATCGTTGCGTCGACGGTGCATGGCCGTCGACTCCCCGTGCAGGTGCTGTCCAGCACGACCAAGTCGGAGGAGGTGCGCCTTAAGGCCACTGCGGCATCGACGCTGACCCGATCGGTCGCCTGGGATTCGGGATGGAGCGCAACCGTCTCGGTGAACGGGGGCCACGCACAGACCATTCCCGTGAACGATTTCGACCTCGTCCAGCAGGTCCGCCTGCCGGCCGGGGAGGACGTCGTGTCGTTCCACTACCGGCCGAAGCATCTCCTGTTGGCCAGCGTCCTCAGCATCGGGGCGGTCGTGTTCCTGCTGGTGCTGCTGGCCGTCGGACTGCTGCGCTGGCGCCGACGCAAGGAGCCGACTCCGGAGGCTTCCGGGCCGGAAGCCTCCGAGCAGCCCGAGAGCGGATCGCCGCGGCCACTGCCCGAAACCGTGGGCTGAACGTCGCCCCGAGGCGAGATCCGCCGCCTCAGCAGAAGGGGTGGGCGAGGGTGAGGAGAAACTCGCCCTCGTCGGCGCCCCACATGCCCTCGACGACGAAGCCGGCGTCGGAGAGCTCCCGTTCCACCCGTTCGGGCGTGAACTTCGCGCTGATCTCGGTCAGGAGATCCTCGCCCTCCTCGAAGCGGACCGTGATGCCGGCGGCCGCCAGTGACACCTCACTCGGCGTCTCGGCCCGCAACCGCATCTCTATCCACTGCTCCTCTTCGTTCCACACGGCGACGTGGCGGAACGCGTCAGGGTCGAAGTCGCCACCCAACTGCTCGTTCAGCACCAACAGGACATTGCGGTTGAAGTCTGCCGTCACACCGGCGGCGTCGTCGTAGGCGGCGACGAGCCGATTCCGGTCCTTGACGAGATCCGTTCCGATGAGCAGGGAATCATCGCTCGCCATAATGCAGTTCAGGTCGAAGAGGAAGCGAGCCCTCTGAGTCGGGTTCAAGTTGCCGATTGTCCCGCCCAAGAACGCGATCATCCGCCGGCCCTCGGACGGGATCTCCGCGAGATGCCGGTGAAAGTCCCCGATGACCACGTGGATGTCGAGCGAGGGGAACTCGTCGGCCAGACCTGCGGCGGCGCCGCGCAGGAACTCGTCGCTGACGTCAAACGGCACGTACCGCGAGAGCGAACCCAGTTCGTCGAGCGCGCCCAGCAGGACCCGCGTCTTCTCGCATGCCCCAGCGCCCAGCTCCACGAGCGTGTCCGCCTTCGACAGCTCGGCGATGGATCCGGCGTGCGCCTCGAGCAGGCCGCGTTCCGCTCTGGTGGGGTAATACTCCGGCAGCTGTGTGATGTCCTCGAACAGCTGGCTTCCCCGCTCGTCGTAGAACCACACGGGCGGTATGGACTTCTGCGCGGCCTGCAGTCCCTTGCGGGCGTCGGCGAGCATTTGGCTGTGCACCTCTTCCGGCGAGAGGTGGACGTCGATCGTGTACGCCATGGCTCAGGGATCGCGGGCCAACCGCAGCCCGCCGAAGGCCCAGCGGGCCCCGGGGGGAAGAAGTTGCGATAGGTCGGGCGCACATGGCCCGCCGGCGTGGCGCAGCATCCACCGCGTAGCACGTATTGGCTCACCATGAACTTGCCGTTGTACTCGCCGACTGCACCGGGCGCAGCCCGGAAGCCGGGATAGGGCGAGTAGGCGCTGGACGTCCATTCCCACGTATTGCCGAAAATCCCATTCGTCGCGATCGCGGGCCGGGGGTGTGGTGCGCCGGTTGTCAGCACGTCGTCGCGCAGGAAGTTGTCGCCTTCCCCGTCCGTCAGGGCGATCGTCTCCCACTCCGACTCCGTCGGCAGTCGCATGCCGGTCCAATGGGCGAAGGCGTCTGCCTCGTAGTAGCTGATGTGGCATACGGGCTCGTTCGGGTCGACCGGACGGGCGCCCGCCAGGGTGAATTGGATCCAGCGCTCAGGATCGTCGGGGTCGCGTGACCAATACAGGGGGCTCTCCCATCCCCGTGCGTTGACGACCGCCCATCCGTCGGAGAGCCAGAACTCGGGCCTGCTGTAGCCGTCATCCTCCATGAAGGAGAGCCATTCGCCGCAGGTGACAGGTCGATCGGCGAGTCCGAAGGGCGTCAGCTGCACAGTGTGCACGGGGTATTCGTTGTCGAAACCGAACCCGTTGCCGCGGTGTCCGATTGTGACTGGCCCGCCGTCGTGCTCGAGCCAGCCTGCCTTGGGCGGCGCCGCGGTCGCCGGCGCTCCCGTGTCCTCGAGGTAGGCAGGGTGCAGTGGGTTGCGGGACAGCACGTGCTTGATGTCCATGAGGAGCAACTCTTGATGTTGCTGCTCATGATGCAGACCCAACGTGATGAGGTCGGCGAGGCCGGGCTGATCGGGGTGACGCAGGAGGCCCTCCATCGCGTCGTCGACGAACGCACGATAGCGGGCGACGTCTTCGATGCCGGGACGGGAAAGAAGGCCGCGTTCCGCCCGGGGGTGACGGGCGCCGACCGCCTCGTAATACGAGTTGAAGATGTAGGCAAAGGCGTCGTCGAAGGAGCGGTAGCCCGAGGCGTACTCACCGAGGATGAAGGTCTCGAAAAACCACGTCACGTGGGCTCGGTGCCACTTCGTGGGACTGACGTCAGGCATGCTCTGCACCGTCTGGTCCTCGGCACTCAAGACCGACGCCAGCCGCTCGGTCGTGGCCCGGACGGCGGCGTAGGGGCCGGAGAAATCGGACGGCGTGCCCTGACCGGTCTTCTCCATGATCCGTCCCTTCGCCACCCCACCCGGAGCAGTTGCACACGCTGGTCGTACGGTTCCGGTCACCCTACCCAGATGTCCCCGTGCCATGACGCGCTGGGCCGGGTTTTTGCCCAAAAGCCAGGTCGCAGCCTGCCGTCGGGCGGGCGGGAGTGCGGTTCCGTGCGAGTGGCCGTCCCGGAGGTTGTGTGCCCCAGAGCCGGGGTGGTATCCGGGGGCGAGACTCCGCCTATCCGGACCGGGGGTTCAGGCCAGCACCTTTCGGCGGAAGTTCCGCAGACCGAGCGTCAGGAATATGACGCTGAAGGCGACGATGGCCGGGTAGATGATGTAGAGGTGCATGTGTGCCGCGTCGGTGAAGGCGGCACGCATGCCGTCGTTGATGTAGATCAGCGGATTGACGAGGACGATGATCTGCAGCCAGTGGATCGGACCGACCTTCACCGGCGCCAGCCGCGTCCACTGGTAGTAGGTGCCGCCGAGAAACGTGATGGGCAACACGATGAAGCCGAACATCAGGCCGAGATTGCGGGGCTCGAAAGAGGTTCCGAGGAGCAGACCGAGCGACGCCATGCAGACGCAGGACAGCGGGACGAGCGTCACGATGAGGAGCCAGTGCAGGTTGATGTGGGCCTCCACGCCGGCTGCATGGACCACCGAGGCGATCGGGAGGACGATGACGGCCGAGATCAGCCCTTGGGCCCCGCCCGAGATCACCTTGGAGATGGCGACCAACCAAATGGGGCAAGGGGCCTGCACCCGATCCTCGATCTCGCGGGTGAACCCGAACTCCTGGGCCAGAGGCATCGCAACGGCCTGAATGCCCTGGAACATGATGGAGAGGCCGACGACCCCCGGCACGAGGACCGTGGCGAACGAGGACTCGGCGCCGGGGACGCCGCTGGCGCCGCCGATGCCCTGGCCGATCTTGGGGAAGACGTAGAGGAAGACGAAGCACAGGAGGAAGGGCTGCACCAGGGTGCGGATCGTGAACTCGATCTTGTGCTTCCACAGGACGACCAGATCCCGCTGAATGAGCGCGCGCAAGGAGGTTCGGCTGGCGGCGGCTGCCGAACGGGTCGGCCTCAGCTCCACCCGGTGGGTGCCCGGGGGTCCGAACGTGGGGGTGGCGAGGGCCTCGGAGGTCGTGGCGGCCATCAGTCGCGCAGCTCCTTCCCGGTCAATCCGATGAAGACGGTCTCGAGCGTGGGTTCGGCCACGGAGACGTCGGCCAGGGAGAACCCGGCCGCCTCGGCCGCCTCCACCACTCGCGGCACCAGTCGATTGGCGCCCCGCACCTGCAGCTCGACACCGTCGGGCAGCGCCCGGGTCCGCGTCAGTCCTTCCAGCCGTGCGGCAAAGGCTTGGGCGAGCGCATTCGCATCGCCTGCCGCCTTCACCGTCACGATCGTGTCCGCACCGACGCTGTGCTTGAGGTCGTCCGGCGTGTCGAGCGCCAAGATCTTGCCGTGGTCCATGATCGCCACGCGGTCACAGAGTTTGTCGGCCTCTTCCATGTAGTGCGTGGTGAGCATGATCGTCTGCCCCTCGGCGTTGAGGCCTTCGAGGAGCTCCCACAGCGCAAGCCGGCCCTGCGGGTCGAGTCCGGCCGTGGGCTCGTCGAGGAAGAGGACAGCGGGTCGATGGAAGATGGCCCGGGCCACCATCAGCCGCTGCGCCATGCCGCCGGACAGCGCGTACACGGAGGCCTTGGCGAATCGCGTCAGCTGGAACCGCTCCAGGAGCTCGTCCGCCGTCTGCCTGGACTCCCTGGCACCGATGCCGAACAGGCGTCCGTGCCAATAGAGATTCTCGAACGGATTGAGCTGACGGTCCAACGTGTTCTGCTGTGACACGACGCCGATGAGCTGCTTCACCAGCGTCGGGTGCTCGACGACGTCGATGCCGGCGATCAGAGCCCGACCATCCGTCGGGATCACGCGGGTGGTCAGGACTCCTATCGTCGTCGTCTTGCCGGCGCCGTTGGGCCCGAGCAGCCCGAAGACCTCACCGGCCCCGACCCGCAGGTTGAGGCCGTCAACGGCACGGAAGTCCGTGCCCGTGTAGGTCTTGGTCAACCCGACCGTCTCGATGATCGGCGTCCCGACTCCGGGCGCCGCGTCGGGCGGCGTGGCGGTGGTCGTGGTGGTCATGTCTCCTCGAGCACAGTAACCGGCGCTCTTGCGGAAAGCTCCCGGGCCTCCGGGCTCAATCCTCGGCCAAGATCTGGTACAGCTCCTTGCGGGCCTTCTGGATCACGCTGATCCCCCGCTCGATCTGCGCCTTCTCACCGGCACCCGCGAGCTGCTTGGCGGCGCTCATCAGCTGCCCCATGCCGAGCCGAAGTGTGCGGACCTGGTCATCGGACTCACCGGCCTCCTGCCAGGGGAGGGTGGCCTTCTCCGCCTCGGTCCGCCCGGAGTCGGTCAGCGTGAAGGTGCGGCTCCCGTCCACCTCGGTGGACTGCACCATGCCCTCGTCTTCGAGCATCTGCAGGTGTGGGTACACCGAGCCGGGACTCGGGCGCCACAGGCCGCCGCTCGACTCCTCGAGGCGGCGCATCACCTCGTACCCGTTCCCGGGCTCGTCGCGCAGTGCGACGAGGATGGCAGTGCGGATTGCACCCCGCGGCATGCGCCGACCGCCGGCCCAGCCGCCGCGCCCGCCACCCCAGCGCCCACGTGGGCCGCGCATGCCTCGTCCGCCGAAGCGCTCGTGGAGCCGCTCGTGCAGGTCGTCGTGGTCGTGACCGTGGTCGTGACCGTGTCCATGTTCGTGGTCGTGTTGATGTGTCATGTCAATCTCCATTTCGAATGGGAACCCCAATCTGGGAGTCAGACCTGTCATGGTCTTATTTGTAATCTAATGATATATCGGAATATGTCTCGATGCTACCGGTTTGTTGGCGGGAGGAGCCGGCGACGGTGGAAAGTGGCATACAGCCTCGAGGGTGCGAGCTCCTGACCTGGGGAGACCTGGCGCAGACCGTCGTGTTCGGTCAGAGCAGCGGTTCCCGAATCCGGGGATCAGCGGAGGCGGAGCACCTTGCCCGAGACGAGGGCGGCTGCGTCTGAAGCGGGGTCGGCCACCACTTCTGCCACCGGGCGGGGAGTGGCGACTCGCCGGCCGGTGGACGGCGCCGGGGCTGCCGCCCGTGGCGTGATCCATCCGGTATCCCTCATCGGCGGGTGGACGACGTTGGCCGTGACGCCGTAAGGGGCCAGTTCCGGGACATCAGGCATGGACGGTGCTGCCGCCCAGCGGCTCAGCGGACACCCGCGAGGCGATCGAGGACCGCCTCGGCCTCTGCCACGAAGCGCCGGACCAGTTCGCCGGCCGGGACGAGCTCGGTGATGGCGCCGACGCCCTGTCCGGCCGGGTAACACTCCCGGTCCACGTCGACGCCCTCGCTGAAGGAGTCTCCGCCGAGGTGCATGGCGCCGTCCGCGTAGGAGATCCCGAGTTGCTCGGGGAATTTGTGCAGTTCTTCGGGATGGCGGTCGTAGTGGTCCGTGTACGCGTTGCGGACCACGCGCATGGTCTTGCCGGAGTAGGCCCGACTCACGGTGGTCTGGTCCTCGCGACTCTCCAGCAGTCGGTCCTTGTACCCGAGCACGCTGCGTGCCTCGGGCGTCGCGATGAAGCGGGTCCCGACCCAGATGCCGTCCGCACCGAGCGAGAGCGCCGCGGCGAGGCCCCGCCCGTCGAAGATGCCACCCGCGGCGACTACGGGGACGTGCGCGCCGACGGCGTCGACGATCTGTGGGACGAGAGGCAGGGTCGCCACCTGTCCCGTGTGCCCCCCGGCCTCCGTGCCCTGGGCCACGACGAGGTCGCAGCCGGCCTCGACGGCGCGCACGGCGTGGTCGACCTTGCCGCACATGTTGACCACGAGGACACCCGCCCGATGGCACTGCTCGATCACTTCGACGGGCACACCGAGCGCGGCAACGAACGCCGTGGCGCCGCCGTCGATGATGATCTGCACCTGGTCCGCCATGCTGCCGGGCATCGCCGTCAGAAGGTCGACGGCGAAGGGTTTGTCGGTCGCCTCGCGCACGGCCGCGATCTCGGACGCCATGGTGGTCGGGCTCATGGTGCCGGCGCCGAGACAGCCGAAGCCCCCCGCCTCCGAGACCGCGCTCGCCAGTTCCGAATAGGACACGCCGCCCATGCCGGCCAACATGACGGGGTGCTCGATGCCGAGCAACTCGGTGAGGCGGGTTCGCATGGCGCCGGGCCCTCTCTTTCTCCTCGTTCAGCACAATCCGTCCGCAACGGCCATCGCAGACCTGCTCGACCGTGCGGCGGGCATTCGCCGCCGGGACCGTAGCGCGGGAGGCGCCGGCCGCCCGAGGGGTTCCGGCGGCAACGGGCGGTTGCCCCTCATTGGTTGCATTTTGAGCAGGACATTCCTACTCTGCAGTCATCGTGGCAGACGTCAGGGAGGTGGGGGTGACCGTCGAAACTCCCCCCATGGCCGGCACGATCACCAAGCGCCGCTTGTGGGTGATCCTGGGCGCGTTGCTGCTGGGAATGCTGTTGGCAGCGCTCGATCAGACGATCGTCTCGACCGCGCTCCCGACCATCGTGGGCGACCTCCATGGCGGTTCGCACCTGGCCTGGGTGGTGACCGCATACCTCTTGTCGTCGACGGTCTCGACGCCGCTCTGGGGGAAGTTGGGGGACCAGTACGGGCGCAAGAAGTTCTTCCAGGCTGCGATCGTGATCTTCGTCGTGGGCTCGGCGCTGTGCGGCCTCAGCCACACCATGACCGAGCTGATCGCGTTCCGGGCCCTGCAGGGCCTCGGTGGCGGAGGCCTGATGGTCGGCGCCCAGACGATCATCGGGGACGTCGTGTCCCCCCGCGACCGGGGCCGCTACGTCGGGCTGTTCGGTGCCATGTTCGCGGTGGCCACGGTGATCGGGCCTCTCATCGGCGGGCTGTGTGTCACGTACCTGACGTGGCAGTGGGTCTTCTACATCAACCTGCCGCTCGGCATCCTCGCCTTGTTCGTGACCGGAGCCGTTCTGCCGGGCCACCTGCGCAAGGTGTCGCACACGATTGACTACGCCGGGTCGCTGTTGCTCGCCGCGTCGGCGACGTCGCTCATCATCTTCGCCAGCCTGGGTGGTATCTCGTGGCCGTGGGTATCGCTGCCGAGCGTTCTCACTGCCGTCCTCGGTGTCGTGTTCGCGATCGCGTTCCTCTTCGTCGAACGCTTTGCCGCCGAGCCTGTGATCCCGCTGAAGCTGTTCCGTGAGCGGGTCTTCAACGCGGCGAGCTCCATCGGTTTCGTCATGGGGTTCGCTATGTTCGGTGCGCTGACGTTCCTTCCCCTGTACATGCAGATCGTCAAGGGCGTCAGTCCGACGGCATCGGGACTGCGCATTCTGCCGCTGATGCTGGGCATGCTCGGCGCCTCGGTCCTCTCGGGGCGGCTCGTGACCCGCTGGGGCCGTTACAAGGTCTTTCCGGTCGTCGGCACCGCCCTGATGACCATCGGCGCGTTCCTCCTCTCCAATATCGACGCGTCGACCAACGGGTGGGTCCTGGCCGGCTTCATGTTCGTCTTCGGGGTCGGCATGGGGTTGGTCATGCAGGTCCTCGTCGTCGCCGTGCAGAACGCGGTGTCGTATCAGGATCTCGGTGTCGCCACCAGCAGCTCGGTCTTCTTCCGCATGATCGGCGGCTCATTCGGGACGGCTGTGTTCGGAGCCATTTACGCCATCGTCTTGAACCACACGATCGCGCCCACCCTGGCCAAGGTCCCCGAGTCGGTGCTGAAGAAGTTCAACCCGCAGACGATCGATCCCGGTCTGATCGCCCAGCTGAAGTCGACCGCGGCCGGGATGTTCTTCTACACGAAGTACATCGATGCCGTCACCCACGCGATTCAGGTCGTCTTCCTGGTCGCGGTGCCGATCTCGTTCCTGGCCTTCCTCCTCAGCTGGCTGCTGCCCGAGGTGGAGCTGCGCAAGACGGTACAGACGGTCGACGTCGGCGAGGTCAACGGCATGCCTGACCAACGGACGTCGCTGCAGGAGATCGAGCTGGCGCTCACGCGGTTGTCCGATCGGGAGAACCGCGTCGAGCTGTACCAGACGCTGGCCCAGCGGGCCGGCATCGATCTGCCGCCACGGTCCTGCTGGTTGCTGTACCGCCTCGCCGACCAACCGGCCTGCACGGTGAACGACGTCGCCAAGCGGCTGAAGGTGGACGCCGAGGTGATCCAGCCCGGAGTGGACGGGTTGCTGGCGGCGGGCATGATCGAGGAGCGGCGCCGTGGGGTGGAATGCGACTTGTACCTCACGGGGGCCGGGACGGTCGCCCTGGACAAGCTGACGGAGGCCCGGCGGACCGGTCTGACCGAGCTCCTCGAGGGGTGGAACCCCGAGGAGCACCCGGAGATCATCGAGATGGTGAAGGACCTGGCCCACTCGCTGTTGGCGGACGACGAGCGCCTCGTCGCGGACGCCATGCCGCACGTGGGTGCCGGAGTGGGGGACGGCGGCGGGGGCTGAACCGGCCGGGTGCCGTGTGGCCGAGCGGTCTGGGGGGCGGGCTATGGCGGGTCTGCCGAGCCGGGGGAGTGCCGCAGTGCCTGGCGCAGCGCGGCGACGGCTGCGGGTGGTGCATCCGTGGCGTCGAGCCCGATGAGTGCGGCGCCCAGCACCGGCGGCGCATCGAGCCGGAGCAGAATGGCGCGGGGCGCGGCCGCGTGGATGCCGTCGGCGACGCGGGCATGGAAGGCGTCGTCCGCCGTGTCGAAAATTCCGCCGCCGAGGACCACTTCGACCGGTTCGTCCTGCAGATCGAGGCGTACCACGGCGGCCCGGACGAAGGCGCAGACCTCGTCGGCCAGCATGTCGGCTGCGGCACGCGCAGGGGGGTCGCCCTCGGCTGCGGCATCGAGGAGAACCCGGGCGAGTTCGAAGAGCCGGTTGTAGGGGAGTGTGCCCGTGTAGACGCCGGTGAGTGCCGTCTCGGCGTCGGGTGTGCCGAGTTGGGCCGGCACCCGCTCCCGCAAGCTGGTGGACGGACCCCGCCCGTCACCGGCGCGCAACGCCAGACCCAGGGCGCGTACGCCGAGCCAGGCGCCGCCGGGGGCGAAGTCGCCCGAGAGCTCGGCCAGCGCCGGGAAACGCACGCTGCGGCCGTCCGGCCCGACGGCGGCGCAGTTCATGCCCGTTCCGCACACGACCCCAACGCCCCAGGGTGCGGTGGTGCCCGCCCGCGAGACGGCGAAGGTGTCGTTGCGCAGGATGACCCGTTCGGTCCATCCCAGGGCCTCGATGGCGGGGGCCAGCTTCTCCTCGTCGACGGGCAGGTCGATGCCGGCGAGGCAGTAGACCCCGATCGGGCAGACCGGGAGGGGGGCGCCGCCCGAGTGCACGCCGGCCGTCACCGCCGTGACGGCCTCCGTCAGTGCGGCGACGGTTCCCTCGAGGCCGACCAACTGATGGTTGCTCGGGCCCACCCGGGCCCGGCCGAGCACGGTGCCCGTCCGCGAGACCAGGACGACGTCGGTCTTGGTGCTGCCTCCGTCGAAGGCCAGCACCGCCGGCTCGAGGTCGGAGGGCGCGGGCACGGTCGGATGTTACGTTGCGCTGCGTGGGCACCAAGGTGGTCGTCGTGGGTGGCGGGAGCACCTACACGCCGGAGCTGGTCGACGGTCTCTGCGATGTGGAGGACCGGATGGTCGTCGACGACCTGGTGTTGCTCGATCCGAGCGAACTGCGCCGGGAGGTCGTCGGAGGACTGTCGGAGCGCATACTGCGCGCCCGGGGCTGGGGTGGGACGTTCGCCACCACGGCCGACCCGCAGGCCGCCCTGGAGGGGGCCGACTTCGTGGTCGTGCAGTTGCGTATCGGGGGCCAGGGTGCACGCCACGTCGACGAGACGCTGCCGGTGGGGTACGGGTGCCTCGGCCAGGAGACGGTCGGAGCCGGGGGATTGGCCAAGGCGTTGCGGACCGTGCCGGTCGTCCTGGGGCTGGCGGAGGAGATGGCGGCGCGGGCCAACCCGGGGGCGTGGATGGTCGACTTCACCAATCCGGTGGGCATTGTGACGCAGGCGCTCCTCGATGAGGGCCATCACGCCGTGGGACTGTGCAACGTCGCCATCTGGGCGCAACGACGTATCGGGCACTATCTGGGCGTCGATGCCGACGCGGTCGCCGTCGAGCACGTCGGCTTGAACCACCTGACATGGATCCGCTCGGCCCATGTGGGCGGCGACGCCGGTCCGGACCGGCTCGACGACCTCTTCGAGCGTTTCGGTCCCGAGCTCGAGCTCGAGAGCGGCGTGCCGATCGAGGTGTTGCGGCTCCAGCACGCGCTGCCGTCGTACTACGTGCACTACTACTACCAACATGACGCCGAGGTGGCGCGGCAGGCGGTGCCGGGGTACCGGTCCCGTGCGGACGTGGTGGCGGAGTTGGAGGCGACACTGCTCGAGGAGTACCGGGACCCGGCGTTGGTGACGAAGCCGGAGGCCCTCTCCTACCGTGGTGGTGCCTACTACTCGTTGGCCGCCGTGCGGCTGATGGCGTCCTTGCACGCCGGCACCGGCGACGTCCAGGTCGTGGACATGCGCAACGACGGCGCCGTCCCCGGCTTGCCCGACGACGCCGTGGTGGAGACCACCGCAGTCGTCGATGCAGACGGGGCACACCCGCTTCCCCAGCGGGAATTGCCGCCCGAGATGCTCGGCCTCATGCAGCACGCCAAGGCGTACGAGCGACTCGCCGTGAAGGCCGCGTGTTCCGGCAGCCGGGACGACGTGGTGCGCGCGCTCCTGGCCAATCCGCTGGTCGGGCAATATCCCCTGGCGGCGGACCTGACCGACGAGCTGTTGGGGGCGAACCGCCAGTACCTGCCGCGCTTCTTCCCCGCCGACGCATGAGCGACACCGGCCGTCTGGTGGAGCCGCTGCCGGCGCGCGTCGGCAAGGACAGGCGCCAATTGCCCAGCTGGCGCTGGGAGGAGCTGCGGACGACCTTCTGGGTGGTGCCGAGCATCCTGGTCGTGGTCGCGGTCCTGCTCTTCTTGTTGACATTCCAGATCGATGTTGCCGCCTACCACGGACACTTCACGCTGCCCGTGTGGATCAGGACGGGAAGCGCCGACGCCGAACGCCAGGTACTGATCGCGATCGCCGCCGCTGTCATCACGGTCGTCGGCGTCGTGTTCTCCATCACGATCCTGGCGCTGACGCTCGCCTCCCAGCAGTTCGGCCCGCGGATGATGCGCAACTTCGTGCGCGACATCGGGAACCAAGTCACGCTGGGCGTCTTCGTGGGCACCTTCGTGTTCGCCGTGCTCTGCCTCGTGTCGATCAACAGCCTGAGCGCGACCTTCGTCCCCTATTTGTCCACATCGGTGGCCGAGGCGTTGCTCCTGCTGGACCTCGGCGTGTTGATCTACTTCATCCACCACATCGCCAAGTCGATTCAGCTGCCCGAGGTCATCGCGGGAATCGCAGACGACCTGATGCGCTCCATCGACGCGGAGTTCCCCGACGCCGTCGGTTCAGAGGAGGCCTCGGCGCAGACCCGGGCGGGCAGGAGCGTCCCGGAGTTGCTGACCCTGATGGAAACGGACGGCTCGGTCGTGCCCTCACAGGTCAGCGGGTACATCCAATACGTCGGCTATGCCCAGCTGATCTCCATCGCCATCCGGACCCATTCCGTCATCCGGCTGGAGCACCGCCCTGGTCACTACCTGGCCACGGGGCGCCCGCTCGCCACCGTGTGGCCGCGGGAGGCGGCCCCCGAGGTCGCATTGGCCCTCTCGAAGGCGCACGTCACGGGCCCGCACCGGACCCTGGTGCAAGACCCTGTCTTCGCGATCGACCAGCTGGTCGAGATCGCCATCCGTGCCCTCTCCTCTGCGGTCAACGACACCTTCACCGCGCTGACCTGTATCGACTGGCTGGCGGCCGGACTGGGTCGAGTCTCGGGAAGGGTCATCGACGAGGGGATCTACCGCGACTCGTCCGGGGAGGTGCGCCTCATTGAGTTCGATCCGTCGTACGCCCGCATGGTGAACCGATCCTTCGACAAGATCCGCCAGAGCGCTGCCGGCATGCCCGCCGTGCTGATCCGGCTCATTGACTCCATTGGCTCGATCATTCTGGACACCACGAGCCCCGAGCAGCGGGCCGCGCTGCGGCGACAGGCCGACATGG
Source organism: uncultured Acidimicrobiaceae bacterium (assembly GCA_963843365.1). Lineage (GTDB taxonomy): Bacteria > Actinomycetota > Acidimicrobiia > Acidimicrobiales > RAAP-2 > Bog-473. The sequence goes on from CAWJKG010000003.1 coordinate 919,982, forward strand.
TGCTGCGGTTGGCGGAGCAGTCGGTGGCCGAACCGAACGATTTGGAGGAGATTCGCTTCCGGTTCCACCGGATCCCCGGCGACGAGGCGTTCGTCAGTCCTTCGCTCTAGGTTGCACGCGGCGTCAGGTCTGTGGTGGCGGCAGCTGCGCGGCCGACCAACGTTCGGCCCAGCGCTGCAGGGGTGCGAGCGCGTCCGCGAGTTGGACGCCGAGCTCGGTCAGGCCGTACTCGCCTGCATCGTCGTGGTGCACGAGGCCGGCCAGCCGCAGTTCGCTCAGTCTCTCGTAGAGGACGCTCGACGACATGTCGTCGCAGCGCGCCTTGAGCGCCCGTGCGCCCACGGGACCGGCACGAAGCTCCCACAGGACGCGGAGCGCCCACCGACGTCCGAGCAGATCGAGGGCGGCCATGATCGGCCGACCCGTCGTCGAACCGCGGACGGGCCGGCCGGGCAGGGGAGCGGCGGATCTGCTCTTCGGCCCGCCGCCTTCGTCTCGTGGCATCCGACGTGGTCCTCCGGTTCTGGGATCGGGGTTTCGTTATCCGAAACATGAGGCTAGTCTGTCCACCGTAGGCGTTTCCGATTCAGAAACATAGAGGTGAGTGATGGTGGCAACCGCTCGGATCGCACCGCTCGACCCACCGTTCGAGCCGGCCGTCGAGGAGCAGCTCAAGGCGATGATGCCGGCGGGCGTCCCGCCGATCGGCCTGTTCCGGACCTTCGTGCGGAACCTGCCGATGGCGCAGGCGATGCAGTCCTGGGGGCGCCACGAACTCTCACGCTCCCTGTCGGTGGGGCTGCGCGAGCGGGAGATCGTGATCGATCGCACGTGTGCCCGGTGCGGTTGCGAGTACGAGTGGGGCGTCCACGTGGCCTTCTTCTCCGAGCGAGCACGGCTGACACGCGCCCAGGTGACGTCACTCACCCACGGCAACCCCGAGGACCTTTGCTGGGAGAGTCCGCGCGACCGCCTGCTCATCCGACTGTCGGACGAGCTGCACGAGACCTCCGACGTCGGAGATTCTCTGTGGTCCGAGTTGTCCCTGGAGTTCGATGCGGCCGAACTGCTCGACCTGGTGCTGCTCTGTGGGTGGTACCACGCCATCAGTTACGCGGCACGGGCCGCCAGGGTCGCCCTCGAACACGGTGCGCCGACCTTTGCCTCCGTTCGCTGAGGGGGGGCCTGGGGGCGCGGGCGGGAGAGGGCGCGGGCGGGGGCGCGGGGGTCGGGAGGCGCTACCCGGCGTTGTCGGTCGGTGCGGTGGTGGTCGAGGGCGGTGCCGTCGTCGTGGTGGTTCCGCCGCCTCGCGGCGTCGTGGTCGTCGTGGTCGTGGTGGCCGATCCGCTGTTCCCGGTCGAGCCTCCCGTCGCGGGTGCGGAGGTCGTCGTGGAGGCCGAACCGGAGCCAGTGGCGGCCCCCGTCGTCGTGGTCGTGGTCGGCGGTGCCGGCGGCGCCACGAACGGCACCGTCTCGCCGCGCATGGTGGTCAGGCTGCTGCCCGGCGTGGGGGAGAGGTCGGTACAGCTGCGCGCCGCGTTCCAGCTTGTGACAGCAGCGGTCGCCGGCGCTCCCGACAGGGGTTGGGGCACGCCGGCGAGGATGGTGGCGGGGTGCCAGACGGCGCCGGTGATGTGGCGGCCCTTGGTGGTGAGCACGAGGGTCCCGCTGTTCGTCTCAGGAGCGGTGTTGTCGTAGAAGGCGAGATTGCCCAGGCCGTAGTCGACGTAGGCGCCGCCGAGGTACCCGGCACCGAGCAGGACGTGGGTGCCGGAGCCGATCACGATGTCGGCTCCCGCCTTCACGAGCTGTTCCGCCAGCGGCTCCTGTTGCGGGTTGGGGCAGGCCTGCGTCTCCGTGCCCCAGTGCACGTAGACGATCACGGTGTCCGCCGTCCGTCGCACCTGCTGCACCTCGCGCACGAGCTGTGTGGGGTCGATGGCGGAGGCGACGCCCGGCTGGGTGGACGATGCCGTCCACGTCGGGACGAGGTTGTCGGCTATGACCTGCGTCGCCGTGATGATCGCCACCCGTTGCCCGTCGATGGTGATCCGGTACGGAGCAAACGCTTGCGCCGCCGTGTTGCCGATGCCGAGGATCGGATACTTCGCCTGCGTCGCGATCGTGAGGTTCTGGGACAGGCCCTGGGGGCCGCAGTCCATCCCGTGGTCGTTGGCCTCGGTCGTGACCGAAATGGAGGCGCTCTTCAGCGCCGTGATGGCCGATGCCGGCGCGTCGAAGATGTAGGGCTTGTTCTGCGGTTCGGGGCATGTCCCGTCGGTGACCGCGGTCTCGAGGTTCGCCATACGGAGCTGTGCTCCGGTGAAGAGCTGGGGGATGGTGGACCCCAGGGCGGTCGCCGGGTCTTTGGCCAGGTTGGTACCGACGGCTCCCGCGAAATGCACGTCGCCCCCGAAGCCCAACGTGATGGTCTTGCCGTTGCCGGTCCAGTCGGGGTTGAGCGGCGAGTGCTTCGGGAAGCGCTCGGCGGTTGCCGCCGCGTGGTGGGCGGTCGCCGGGGTCTTGGGCGGTGCGGAGGAGCCCCCGGTGAAGAACGCGAGGTAGACCAGCAGCACCAGGACGAGGACGCCGCCGGCGGCGAACTGACGCCGCCGCCGCATGACCTTTCGAGAGACCACGTCGGCACTATGTCACAGACTCGTCACGAAGCTCCGGTGCGGACACTTCCTGACCAGCGGATTCGCGCGGCTGGCGCGCCTCCGGCACTAGCCGCCCCGGCATCCCCTCGGGTGCGTGGCCAGGACGCACGAGGAGGCGGAGAGGGGGTTCAGGCCACCCCGAGGGGGTCCCAGAGCGAGGCCAGGGCCGAGACCAGCCCGTGGCAGCCCGCGGCGACCATGTCGCGACAGTCGTCGAAGACGGCATCGTCTCCGTAGTACGGGTCGGGCACGTCGGCGGCGGCGCCGGAGCCGAGGTCGAAGGCGCGGAGCAGGGCCAGCCGGGTGGGATCGGCGCCCAGGCTGCGCAGCGTCTGCTGGTGGCGCCGGTCGAGTGCGACCAGTAGGTCGATGCGGCTGAGCTCGGCCGACACGACCTGGTGGGCCACATGGCGATGATCGGGGTAGCCGGCCCGGACGAGCGCGGCCTGAGCCAATGGGTGCATGGGCTCTCCCTCGTGCCACGGTCCCGTGCCGGCGCTGCGCACGTCGAGTTGCTCGCCCAGGGCGGTCCCATCGGAGAGCTCGACCGAGTCGGCCAGCGCACGGGTGATCACCTCCGCCATCGGTGAGCGACAGATGTTCCCGGTGCACACGAAGACGACGCGGTAGGGCTGCTCGCCGATCGGTTCGGGCGTCCGGGGGATCCCCCGCCCCTGCGTCGGCGCAGCGTGCGGTGGGGTCATTGCGCCGCGTACTCGTCGCGCAGGGACTTCTTCACGATCTTGCCGGTGCCGGCACGCGGCCAGTCGGTGCGGAGCTCGAGCTGCTCGGGGATCTTCTGGGTCATCAGCCCGGCGGCACGGCAGAACGAGGCCACGTCGGCCAGCGTGAGACCGTCGGAGCCCTCGGTCAGTTGCACCACGGCACAGACGCGCTCACCCCGTTCGGGGTCGGGCAGTCCGATCACCGCCACTTCGACCACGTCGGGGTGGGTGTAGAGCAGGTCCTCGATCTCCTTGGCGCTGATGTTCTCCCCTTTGCGGACGATCACATCCTTCAGGCGCCCGGTCAGGTTCAAATGCCCGTCGGCCCGCAATCGACCCAGGTCGCCGGTGCGGAAGTAGCCGTCCTCGTCGAAGGCGTCGGCGTTGAGGGCCGGGTCGGTGTAGCCGTGGAAGACCATCGGGCCCTTCACCCGCACCTCACCCTCCTCGTCGGGGCCGGCGACACGGCCGTCGAGCGTCACGATGCGGACCTCGGCGCCCTCCACGGGCGCGCCGTCGGTGTTGGCGAGCTGCTCGTCGGTGTCATGGGGCGAACCGTTGGCGATCATCGGCACCTCGGTCATGCCGTAGCCGTGGACGACACCGCGTCCGCCGATTTCGTCGCGGACCTCGTAGTGGACTTCGGGCGGTTTGGCCGCGCCACCGCCCGACATCAGGCGGAGCGTGGGGAGGATCGGGTCGCCCGGTGCCTTGCGCTGCTCGCCGAGATAGGCCACGTAGAAGGCGGTGCTCCCACCCACCATGGTGGCACCGTGCCGCCGGAAGATGGGCAGGACGTCGGGAGCAGAGAAGGTTTCGATGAGGATGGCGGGGAATCCCATGGACAGCATCGTCACCAGGTAGTCCGGGCCGGCGATGTGCGCGAAGGGAAAGGCGATCGAACCGACGTCGTCGGGGCTCATGTCGAGGGCGCGGGCCAGGCCCCAGCCGCCGGCGATCAGCGTCTGGTCGGTGTGTTGCACTCCCTTGGGGTCGGCCGTCGAGCCGGAGGTGTAGTAGATCCAGCGGACCGGGGCATCCTCCGCCGACGTGCCCTCGGGCGGCGCCGGCAGCGTCGAAGGGTCGCCCTCGGGCAGGCCGGCGTCGGTGGTGAGGATCGTCGGCCGGGTCGCAGCGCCGGCCAACGCCCCCTCGGCGATGGCCACGTAATCGGTCCCACGCCACGTCGAAGGGATGACGAAGAGCTCCGCGCCGGTCTGGCGCAGCGCAAAGCCCACCTCCCGCTCGCGGTAGAGGTGGATGATCGGGTTCTGCACCGCGCCGAGCCGGGCCAGGGCGATCGACAGGACCACCGTGTCGACCTGTGTGGGGAGCTGCCACGACACGACGGAACCGGCCCTGATGCCCCTGTCGTGCAATCCGGCGGCCACCCGCTCGGCCCGATCGCGGAATTGGGCACACGTCACCGTCTCGCCGTCCGCGGCGATGAGCAGGGGGTGGTCCGGCGACATCTGCGCTCGGCGGTCGACCAGCTCCCACATGGTGCGGGCGCCGGTGAGTGTCTCGCTCGTGGTCATGACCCCTCCTTCCGGGACCCCTCTCATAGCAGCTGGCGGCGGGGGTTCGAGGCGGCGGCGCACGCGGCGCCAGGCGGCGACACGCTGCGGTCCGTGGAAGGGCAGAATGGATGCGTGGCGAGACGCCCGGTGCACTCGGAGGATCGTTCGGCTGAGCCGGGCGGGGACGGCAGGAAGGTCGACCGCGGGCACCAGGCCCGGCTCATCGGCATCCTCGCCGTCGGCATCCTGCTGGGCTGGTTCGCTCTGGCCAACACCGGGCGGGTGCGGATCGACTTCTGGGTCTTCCACCGGCAGGCGCCCCTGATCGTGGTGATCCTCATTTCGGGCCTGCTCGGGGCGCTGATCACGTTCCTGGTCATGCGGCGCAGGCCGAAGGGCCAGGAGTAGGACGCCCCCCGGGATGCGGTCCGGCGGGTCGACCGGGCGGCCCCGACGGGCTGGGCCCGGCCTGTGGGCGTCATTGCAAGTCCGTGACCGCGTGCCCAACCCCGGCGATCGGGTTCTAAGCTGCACGGCGGTGGAGAGAGCCGTGCAGCCAGGCACGAAGAGGCACAATCACATTGTCCGCGCCCTCAAGGCGTGCCAACATGGGCCGAGAGTGGATGTGGAGATCCAAGGGGGTAGGTGGTAGTGCCGCTTTCGGACCACGAACAGCGCATTTTGGCGGAGCTCGAGGAGTCGCTGGTTCGCCAGGACCCGGAGTTCGCCGAGCGCGTCCGTTCGGAGACCGTGTACCGGCACGCCGGCCGCTACTGCAAGTGGGCCGCAGTGACTTTCGTCCTGGGCGTGGTCATCCTCGTGGCGTTCTACAGCAAGTCGGTCATCGCGGGTTTTCTCGGCGTCGTGGTGATGTTCGCCTCCGCCGTCTGGTTCGAGCGCAACCTGCGCCGCATGGGACGGGCGGGATGGCACGATCTGAAGCGTGCCAAGGACGGCGAGTCGAAGGCGGACGGGGCGTCCAACGGCATCGAGAACGCGGTGAGCGACGCCCGCGACTGGTTCCGCTCCCGCTTCCACCGACGCGAAGGCTGAACCAGCCCCGGGGCTGCACCGCCGGCTCCGCTGATCACAACCGCCACTCCGTCTGGGACGTGCCGCGCCGCAGTCCCGGACTGGAGTAACAATCCTCCCGTGGCAGATCTCGTCCTCGCCGTCGACATCGGCGGCACGAAGATGGCCGCCGGGCTCGTCGGACCGGACGGCGTGCTTTTGGAGCGGGCCTTGCGCCCCACCCCCGCCACGTCGGGGCCGGGCGACGCCGAGACGCTGTGGGACACTCTCGCCGCCGTGGTGGAAGGTGTCGCGGCGCAGGTCGGGCCGGGCGACCGCCTCGTCGTCTGCGGCGCGGGATGCGGAGGCCCGATGAGCCCGGGGGGCGAAGAGGTCTCGCCCCTGAACATCGCCGGTTGGCGTGGGTTTCCCCTGCGGTCCCGGCTGGCGTCCTTGACCGGTCTCCCGACGTTCGTCGACAACGACGCCAAGGCGCTCGCCCTCGGCGAGGGGTGGGTCGGTGCCGCGGCCGGTTGCGGCAATTACATGGCCATGGTGGTGTCGACCGGGGTGGGGGGCGGCATCGTGCTCGACGGGCGGCTGCTCGACGGGCGCCTCGGCAATGCCGGGCACATTGGCCACGTGGTCGTCGTTCCCGACGGGCGCGACTGCGTGTGCGGGAGCCGGGGATGCCTCGAGGCGGAAGCCTCGGGCACCGCGTGGCCGCGTTGACGGGGCAGCCGGCGCGTCGGGCGTCGGCGGACTGGATCGAGCGCACGGGCACCCTCGTCGGCCGCGCCATCGCGATGACGGCCGACCTGCTCGACCTCCCCCTCGCCGTGGTGAGCGGGTCGGTGGCGCTGGGGTTCGGCCAGCCGTTCTTCGCGGCCGCCCAGGGCGAGATGGACCGGCTCTGCCGGATTTCGTTCGCTCGGGGCGCGCGGGTCGTGCCGGGTGGCCTGGGGGACGGCGGCCCCCTGGTCGGGGCGGCCCGGGTGGGTCGGGTGGCGGCGTGCGTGGAGGCGTGAGTGGCGTGGTGGGGTGAGTGGCAGCCGGTGGTGGCCGCGGCATGGCGGGCACGGCGCCGGGCACCGCGCCGGAGGTGGGGCGGACGCCGCGTCGTGTTGCGGGCCGTCGGCCCCGCCCGGGACTGTGGTGGCCCGCGGCGGGCGCTCTGCGCCGGATGGCCCGCCGGGGCTGGTGGCGCCGGGCCCCATTCCTCCCTCTCCCCGGGGAGGCCTACTGGCACTTCCGCCTGGTGACCGCGTACGGCGGCGACGGGCTCGACCGGGGAGCTGGAGCCGGGGATGTCTCGCCTTCATCCGCTGGTGTCAGAGGACACGGCCCCGCCGCGGATAGCCTCTCGGGGGTATGGAGCGGGTGCTCCTCCTCAATGCGACCTACGAGCCGCTTGCCCTGGTCTCGGATCGCCGTGCCGTCGTGCTGATGCTCGCCGGCCGAGCCGAGGCCGTCGCGGTCCGCGAGGACTGCTCGGTCTTTCACTCCGCCCGGCTCACCGTGGACGTGCCGTCCATCGTGCGGCTGTCGCACATGGTGCGGATCCCGCGCTGGGCCCGCACCCCGCCCGTGACACGGCGCTCGGTGCTGCGCCGGGACGGTGGCCTCTGCGTGTACTGCTCCCAGCCGGCGGACACCATCGACCACGTGATCCCGCGCAGCCGCGGCGGCGCGCACGACTGGTCGAACGTGGTCGCCGCCTGCAAGCGCGACAACCTCGTGAAGGCCGATCAGCTGCTGTCGGAGTTGGGTTGGACGATGAGCGTGAAGCCCGCACCGCCGGACGGCCATCTCTGGCGGCTGCGCCACCTGTCGGACGTGGATCCGTTGTGGGAGCCGTATCTCGCTGCGGCCTCCTGAGGTTGCCGGCCACCCCGTCCCTCTTCGACGTCGAGCAATTCCGAGGCGAGCGGCAGCGACGTGCGGTCGCGCGTGAGGTCACCGGGCCCACGCTCGTCCTGGGCAGCACCCAGCCCGCTGCGCTCGTGTCGGCGTCCGTGCTGCGGGAGCGCCAGGTCACCCTGGCCCGGCGGCGGGGCGGGGGCGGGGCTGTCTACCTCGCTCCGGGGGAACAACTGTGGCTCGACGCCTGGATCCCGCGGGACGACCTCCTGTGGTCCGACGACGTGTCGGTGGCGGCCGAGTGGGCCGGACGGTGGTGGGTGCAGGCGCTGGAGGGCGTCGGGCTCGCGGGCTTGGCCGTGCAGCGCGGCCGTGCGGTGCCGGGCCCCTGGGGTGACCTGGTCTGCTTCGCCGGGCGCGGGCCGGGCGAGGTCGTCAGCGGCGACCGCAAGGTGGTCGGGCTGTCACAGTGGCGCGCCCGCGAGGGGGCCTTGTTCTCCACCTGCGCGTACGCCCGCTGGGATCCCGCCCCATTGCTGGCCGTGCTGGGCCGCGAGGGAGAGGAGGACCCGCGCCGACGTGGCCCGAGCCATCGGCGCGACCGCGACGGGCCTGGCCGAGCTCGATCCGCCGGTCGGGGACCTCACGCGTGCCGGGCGCTGCTGCTGAGCACTTTCGGGCAGTTCGGGTTGTCGGGGTCGCCAGCCGGCTAGCGCGTCCCGGCGGGCGGCAGGCGGCGGTCTTCCGCGGTCGTTCCTGGCGCGCTTCTCTCATCTCCGTCTGTCGACGTCTGCGTCTCCCGCTGTCTCCCGCCGCGGCGCCTTTCGGGGCCGGCCGCCTTTCCGCGCTCCGGCGAGGGCGCGGGTCGGCCGCCGGAGCCGGATGCGGGGACACGGCGCCCGGCGCGGCGTGCCGTCCGGAACCCAAATCCACATCTGGACGACGTTTGGAGCCCCGGGGGGTTTCAGTTGCGTTGCAGTGGGCCCCAGTGGTTGTGCAGGTGGAGGAAAAGGGTTTAAAGTGGCGCGCAGTGGTGTGAGGGGGCGTCAAAGGACGCAAGCCAGGGAGCGTCGTGGGAGATACAGCCGGTGGCAGGGTTCGTAGGGAGATACGAGCATTCGCTCGACACGAAGGGCAGGGTGATCCTGCCCGCGAAGTTCCGTGCCCTTTTCGAGCGGGGCGGCTATCTGACCCAGAACTCCGAGGGCTGCCTGGCGCTGTGGACCCCGGGGGAGTTCGAGCGTCAGATGGAGTCGATGCAGGAGAAGTCGGACGGGGGGCGGGCCGACCGGAACCGGGCCCGTATCTGGGCCTCGAACTCGGCCGAGGTCGAGATCGATCGGCAGGGCCGCATGCCCATCCCCGCCCATCTCCGGACCTTCGCCCAATTGGAGGCCGAAGTGCTCGTGCACGGGGCCATCGACCGGGTGGAGCTGTGGAACCCGGCGGCCTGGGCCGAGCGGGTGCTGCCGGAGGAGAGCTGGCTGCTCGACGACGAAGGGTAGTGGCGGCATCGACACACCGCACCGGCACGACGGGACGGATGACACCCGAAGGACACGGACACGGACACGGACAGAAGATCCGGACAGCAACAGGAAAGGACACACCACAGGACTTCATCGAGCACTCACACAACAGGCAGGACGCACTGGACCATGTGCAGCTCCTCGACCGGCGCGCTGGAAGGCCACTCCACCCACCTCCACGTTGGTCGTTCGGAACTCCACCTCCCACTCGACCCACCGGCCGGGGGGCTGCAGATGGCCCAATCGTTCGAACACATTCCCGTGCTGCGCGACGAAGTGGTCTCGCTGTTCGCATCCGTGCCCCCGGGCGTCGTCGTCGACGCGACCGTTGGGCGGAGGCGGCCACGCCGCGGCGCTGCTCGAGGCGTACGGATCGCTGCGCGTCGTCGGGCTGGACCGCGATCCGGCTGCCCTCCAGGCGGCCCGGGAACGGCTGGCCGCGTTCGGCGACCGCGTCACGTTCATTGCGGCGCCCTTCTCCACCCTGGAATCGGTCCTGTCCGCCCCCGGCTTCGGCCCGCTGGCCGGCGTCCTCCTCGATCTGGGCGTCAGCTCCCCCCAGCTCGATCGGCCCGGGCGCGGGTTCTCCTTCCGCGACGACGGCCCCCTCGACATGCGGATGGACCCGACGACCGGTCCCACCGCCGCCGACCTCGTGAACACGCTCTCAGTAGGTGACCTGGCGGCCCTCTTCCGCGAGAACGGGGAGGGGAGCCTGTCCGGGCGTATCGCCCGTGCGATCGTGCAAGCCCGGCCACTGACCTCGACGAGGCAGCTGGCCGAAGTCGTGGCGTCGGCGGTGCCGGCGTCGGCCCGCCGGAAAGGCCATCCGGCCCGACGGGTGTTCCAAGCGCTGCGCATCCAGGTCAACGACGAACTGGGGGAGTTGGCCGCCGCCCTTCCGGCTGCCCTCTCGCACCTGGCCGTCGGGGGCGTGTGCGCCGTCATCAGCTACCACTCGGGCGAGGACCGGCTCACCAAGCAGGCCTTCGCCGATGCGGCATCGGGCGGGTGTGTCTGCCCTCCCGGCCTGCCCTGCGTGTGCGGCGCCGTGGTCCGCCACCGGCTCGTGTTCCGCGGCGCCAAGAAGGCGTCCGCGGCCGAAGTCGCCGTCAACCCCCGATCCGAGAGTGCCCGGCTCCGCGCCATCGTGCGGACAGAGGCAGACGCTGCGGAAGGCGCGGCCTGATGGCAGCGCCACCACCCGCCACGGCCACTGCCACGGCCACACCGCGCCGGGCCAGGCGCAGCACAGAGGCTCCGTCGAGCCGGCGGGCCCCGCTCAGGGTCGTCCCGACTCGCACGCGGCGCGGCACACGAGGGGGCCGCACCGCTGCGAGTCGGGGAAGGCTCCTCATCATCATGTCGGTCTCGATGGTGGTGGCCGCCCTTCTGGCCGTCGTCGTGGGTCAGGCACTCCTGGCCAACGGCCAGGTCAGGTTGGCGGCGCTGCAGCACCAGCTGACGCTCGAGCAGAGCGCCCACCGCCAGGCCGAGCTCACCGACGCCAAGCTGGAGACGCCGTCCCGGATTGTGGCGGACGCCACGACGCAGCTCCACATGGTCGCCCCGGCGAGCGTCGTCGAATTGCCCTATGTCTCCCTGTCAGTGCCCCTCCCTACCCCGAAGGTGACGCCCGCACCCGCCCCACCACCACCGCCGACGAATGCTGCGGCGAGTGCGGGCGCGCCGACGGGGAGTGGCGCGAGCTCCACGAGCTCCACGAGCGGGGGAAGTAGTACGGCGACGACCGGCACCGGATCTTCGTCGAGCGCCACACCGACGACGACGCCGACGTCGACGCCGTGAGCACCACCACCCGACCACAGGCTGACCGCGCGCGCGCCGGTTCAGGTCGCCAGAGCAGCGCCAAGACGGTGCGGAGCGGGGGCACGCCCCGCCCGAAACGCCCCGCCCGCCAGACCCGGTCGCCCCGCCCCGCCGCCGCTCCGGGTCGCCGCCCGCCGGCTGTCCCGCGCCGCCAGGCCGCCGCGGCAGCCGCGCCCGCAAGTCGAGCCCGGCCCCGTCCGCACCGCCCGCCCGCCAAGGTCTCGCGCCTTCCCCTGACGCGGCCGCGCCGCGGCTGGGAGAACGGAACCTTCACGCGTCGGGTGCGGTTGGTCCGACTCGTCCTCCTTCTCGCCATGCTGCTCGTCGTCGCCCGGCTGATCGATGTGCAGCTCCTGCACGCCGGGGCCTACCAGGCTGCGGCGCGCGGGGAGTCGTCCATTCAGGTCGCACTGCCCTCGTTCCGCGGTGGCATCTACGACCGCGACGGCGCGCCGCTGGCCGTGTCCGTCCCCACCGACGACGTGGTGGCGGACGACTTCCAGATCGCGCACCCGGTGCGGACGGCGCAGGCGTTGTCTCCCATCATCCACGTCCCGGTGGCCACCTTGGCCGCCGAGCTGCACCGCAAGTCCGGGTATGTCGTCCTGGCGCACCAGCTGTCGCAATCCACCGGCCAGAAGATCTCGACGGATGCGTTCCCGGGGATCTCCCTCATCGCCGACTCGAAGCGCGAGGTGCCGAACGGCAACCTGGCGTCGCCCGTGGTCGGGTTCACCAACGCGGCCGGGAAGGGTGCCGCAGGCCTGGAATACGGAGACAACACCCAGCTGGATGGCAGCGCCGGCAAGGAGACCATTATGGAGTCACCTGCCGGCGTGGCCATACCCCAGTCGCCGGTGACGGACCAGGTCGCCTCGACCCCCGGCACCGGCCTGGAGCTCACCTTGGACTCGCAGCTCCAGTACGAGTCGGAGCAGGCACTGGCGAAGGCGATCGAGACCTCGAATTCGACCAGCGGCACCGCCATCGTGATGGACGTGAAGACAGGCCAGATCCTCTCCATGGCGAACCTCACCGCGACCCACCCGTCGGCGCTCGGCGGCACCCCGGCCGCTGCGCCGTCCGACCCCGGAGGGGTGGTCCCGATCGGGCCCAACGACGCGGTCAATGAGGCACAGAGCAACCTGGCGGTGACCCAGCTCTACGAGCCCGGGTCGGTCTTCAAGCTGGTGACCTTCTCCGCCGCGTTGCAGGACGGCCTGATCAACCCGAACTCCGAATTCACCGTGCCCGACCAGATCAGCCTCGACGGCTCGACCTTCCACGACGCAGAGCCCCACCCGACGGAGCAGCTCAGCGCGACGCAGATCCTGGCCCAGTCCTCGAACATCGGCACCTCAGAAATTGCGCAGGGCGTCGGCGAGCAGCGCTTGCTCAACCAGGTCAAGGCGCTCGGCTTCGGCCAGTCGACCGGCCTCGACTTCCCAGGCGAGTCGCCGGGGCTCCTCGCCACCGCAGCCCAATGGGAGCCCACGGACTACGTCTCCCTTCCCATCGGCCAGGTGGACGCCGTGCAGCGCGCTCCAGGTCCTCGACGCATACAACGCGGTGGCTAACGGCGGCACGTACGTGGCGCCGAAGCTCGTGCAGGCCACGGTGAGCTCTTCGGGCGCCCTGACCGACACGGCGCCTTCGGCGACGCATGAGGTCTTCTCACCCTCAGTCGACGCCGAGCTCTCCTCCATGCTGGAGCAGGTCGTCAATCAGGGCACCGGAACCAGCGCCGCCGTACCGGGCTACACCGTGGCCGGCAAGACGGGCACGGCGCAGATCCCCACGGCCGGCCACGACTCGTACATCCCCGGCGCCTACATGGCCTCCTTCGTGGGCTTCGCTCCCGCTGCCAACCCCACCCTCTCGATGATCGTGGTCCTCGACCGGCCCACGCCGATCTTCGGTGGGACCGTGGCCGCGCCGGTCTTCTCCCAGATCATGAGCTACGCCCTGCACCGCTACGACATCCCCACCACGCCGGGGGCCCAGACCTCGACCAGCACCCCGGGCTCCACTCCGCCGTCGACCTCGGACCAGGCCCAGGACATCACGTGACGCTGGTCGTCACGCCGGTTGCAACCGTCTCGCAAGGGTCTCCGGCGCATGCAACGCTGTCGGTTCGACCATGCCACGTGTGCCCATGAACCTCCTCTTCGATGACATAGAGGTGATCGAGTCCGTCGGTGACCCGTCATCCGTCGAGGTCGGGGGCATCGCGCACGACAGCCGTCGGGTGGTACCCGGGGACCTCTTCTGCTGTGTGCCCGGGCTCGTCAGCGACGGGCACGTCCACGCGGCCGAGGCCGTGGACCGCGGTGCCATCGGCCTCCTCTGCGAGCACCTGATCCCCGAGCTCATCGACGAGGACGTGGTGCAGACCCGGATCGCGCCGGGCACCATGCGACCGGTGATGGCTCGGCTGGCGGCCGCGTTCTACGAGCATCCCGCCCGCGACCTGTTGATGGTCGGAGTGACGGGGACCAACGGGAAGACGACCGTGACCCAATTGCTCGGCGATCTGCTCAGTGCGGCCGGCCGGCCCACCAACGTGATGGGCACCCTCTCGGGCACGCGTACGACCCCCGAGGCGACCGAGGTCCAGCGGGTACTGGCCGGCGTGCGCGACCGGCAGCGGTCCGACGGTCAGCGTCACGCCGTGGCCATGGAGGTGTCGAGTCACGCGCTGGTGCAGGCACGTGTCGAGGGCATCCACTTCGATGTCGCGGTCTTCACGAATCTCAGTCACGACCATCTCGACTACCACAAGACGATGGAGGACTACTTCGAGGCGAAGGCGACGCTCTTCACCCCGAGTCATGCGTTGCGTGGCGTCGTCCAGGCCGATGACCCCTGGGGGCAGCGTCTCTTGGAGCGGGCCCGCATCCCGATGGTGGCGGTGCACCACGCCGATGCCGCCGAGGTCGTCCTGCGACCCGGCCGCTCGGAATTCACCTGGCGGGGGCAGCGCATCGTGACGCCGCTGACGGGTGCCATCAACGTCGACAATGCGCTCCTGGCCGCCGAGGCCGCTCTGGCCCTCGACGAGCCGGACCTCGGGCCCGAGGAGATCGCACGGGCCATGGCGCATCTGTCCCCGGTGCCGGGTCGCCTCCAGGTCATTGCCGCGCCGGGCTCTGCCGCACCGGGCTCTGCCGCACCGGCTGGGGATTCCCCGCAGTTCACCGTGTTGGTCGACTACGCGCACACGCCGGCCGGCCTCGAGACCGTGTTGGGAGAGGCGCGGGACCTGGCACCGGCGGGCCGGCTGCTGTGCGTCTTCGGGTGCGGGGGGAACCGGGACCGGGCCAAGCGTCCGCTCATGGGTGCGGTCGCCGCACAGTTGAGCGATCTGGCCTTCGTGACGTCCGACAATCCGCGTGACGAGGATCCACTCGCCATCATCGCCGAGGTGGTGCGCGGCGTCCCCGAGGGGCGGGCCAACCCGCACCTGGTGGTCGAGCCCGATCGCGGCGTGGCCATCCGCCTGGCGCTGGACGCGGCGCGGCCTGGTGACGTGGTCGTCGTCGCCGGCAAGGGTCACGAGACCTACCAGGAGATCGGAAGCCAACGTCTGCCTTTCGACGACGCCGTCGAGACCCGTCGGGCGCTCTCGGCCCGTTTCGGTTCCGATCCGCGCACGTGGATGCCGCCGGCGCCGCCGGCCGCGGCGGTCCAGCACTCCCTGCCGGAGGTCTGACCGCAGGTGCTCGGACTGCTCGTCTCGGGAAGCGTGGCCCTGTGGATCGCCATCCTGTCCACCCCCTTCCTGATCCGTTACTTCCGCTCGCGCGAGCTGGGCCAGCACATCAGGGAGGACGGGCCGGCCTCGCACTCGGCCAAGGCCGGGACCCCCACCATGGGTGGCATCGCCATAGTGGCCGCCACGGTGTTCGGCTACGCCATCGGCCACATCGGGACCGAAATCAGCTTCTCGCGCACCGGCTACCTCGCCATCGGCGCGGTGGTCGCCTTCGGCCTCATCGGCTACTTCGACGACTACATCAAGGTCCACCACAGACGAAGCCTCGGCCTGAACAAACGGGCCAAATCGGGGGCGCAGTTGATCTGCGCGCTCGCGTTCGCCCTCCTGGCGGTCTACTGGGCCCACACGTCGACGGCCCTCTCGTTCACCCGCGCCGACGCCATCGGCATCAACCTGGGTCCGGCGTTGTGGATCGTCTTGGCGGTCCTGGTCATGGTCGGCTCCTCCAACGCGGTGAACATCACCGACGGGGTAGACGGCCTGGCCGCCGGTTCGGGCACGTTCTGCTTCGCCGTGCTCTCGATCATGGGCTACTGGGTGTTCCGCCATGTCGCGATCTACCATGTGCTCCCCGCCTCGGCCATCGACCTCGCCCTGGTATCGGTGGCGATGGCGGGTGCGTGTATCGGCTTCCTGTGGTGGAACGCAGCGCCCGCCAAGATCATCATGGGAGACACCGGCTCGCTGGCCATCGGTGCCGGCCTGGCTGCCATCTGCCTGCTCCTGAACCTCGAGCTCCTCCTGCTCGTGATCGGCGGGCTCTTCGTCATGGAGACCGTGTCGGTGATCATGCAGATCATCAGCTTCCGCGTGTTCCACCGGCGCATCTTCCGCATGGCCCCGATCCACCATCACTTCGAGCTCGGAGGGTGGCCCGAGACCACCGTCATCGTCCGCTTCTGGATCCTCGGCGGGCTCTTCTGCGCATTGGGCCTCGGCATCTTCTACGGCGACTTCTTGACGGTGGCGAAGTTCACGTGAGCGCGCACCCGGGCGCGGTCCGCCACTTCCGTCGCGCGGTGGGGGAGACTGCAGGCATGCGTCGGGTGTCGGACCGAGCTGAGGGGCGCGCCCGCGCCCAGGCAAGGCGGGAGCGGTGACGTCGGCGTCGACCCCGGCCCGCAGCGCCGCCCCGGCCCGGCGCCACGCGCCGCCGCGGCCGCGCCGCACGGTGTCGAAGGCCGCGGGCCCCGCCCGCGCCCCGGGCGCGGCCGGCGTCGGCCTTCGGATCGGGAGTCGCCAGATCTCCGTCTCGACGCTGCTGCTCGTGGACGTCGTCCTGCTCTGCGTCATCGGCCTCGTCATGGTCGGGTCGGCGTCGTCGGTCGTCTCCATCGCGACCTATGGCTCGCCGTGGGCCATCCTCATCCGGGAGGTCATGTGGATGGCGATCGGCGCCATTGTGCTGTGGCTGGCGCTGCGCTTCGACTACCGCACGCTGCGCCGGTTCAGTCCCCTCCTGCTCCTGGTCACCTTCGCCCTCCTCTTCGTGGTGCTCGTCCCGGGGCTCGGTGTGCACGCCATGGGTTCGAGCCGCTGGGTCGGCTTCGGGCAGTTCCGGCTGCAGCCTTCCGAGTTGATGAAGTTGGCCCTCACCGTCTTCGCCGCCGACTTCATCACGCGCCGCCTTGACGAAGATGCCGCCGATCGGCGCATCATCGGCCCGTTGCTCATCGTGACCGGCTTGGCCTGCGTGCTCATCCTGGCGCAGCCGGACATGGGCACCGCCATGGTCCTGGGGTTCATCGCACTGGCACTCCTCTTCGTCTCGGGCGTTCGCCTCGGCCCGGTCATGAAGGTGATGGCCGCCCTGGCCGGCCTGGCCCTGATCGTCGCCGTCGCCTCGCCCTACCGCCGGGCCCGGCTGCTCTCGTTCATGGACCCCTCGGCCCACAGCTCGGGGTCGGGCTACCAGGTCATGCAGTCGCTCATCGGCCTGGGGTCGGGACACCTGGTGGGTGCCGGGCTCGGCCATGGGCAGGCGCAGTGGGGCTTCCTCCCCAACGCGCACACCGACTTCATCTTCTCGGTCATCGGCGAGGAGCTGGGGATCGTGGGCGCGCTGTTCGTCCTCGGGCTCCTGGGCGGCTTCATGTGGCTCGGCATCCGGGCGGCCGTGCAGTCGACGGACCGCTTCGGTGCGCTGCTCTGTCTCGGGCTGGTGGCCTGGGTCGGGGCGGAGACCCTCATCAACGTCGGCGCCGTGGTGGGCGTGCTCCCGGTGACCGGCATTCCGCTGCCCTTCATCTCCTTCGGCGGTTCGTCACTCGTCATCACGATGGGCGCGGCCGGCATCCTGATCAACGTGGCGCGCCAGGGAGAGGTCGGGACTGCCCTGCGGGTGGCCGGGCCGGGCCGCCGTCCGGCCGGCGCGGCGCGGGGTCGGTGAGCGCACGGCGCGGCACGGTGATCGCGGGAGGCGGCACGGGCGGTCACATCGTCCCGTCGCTGCAGATCGCGCGTGCCCTGGTCGATCGGGGACATGACGCCCGCACCATTGAGCTCTACGGTTCGCGCCGAGGCCAGGAGGCCACGACCTGGCCCACGCTCGAGTTCCCCTACACCCTGCTGCCCGGGCGCGGGTTGCGCCGGAGCATGCGGCCCTCCGCCCTGTGGGCCAATGCCGGGGCGGTGTTCGGCCTGGGCTGGGCCTGCCTGCGCGCCGTCGGGTCGTTCGTGCGCCGGCGCCCGCGGGTCGTGGTCGTCGTCGGGGGCTACGCCGGCTTCCCGGCCGGACTTGCCGCGTTGTGCACCCGGGTGCCGCTCGTGTGCATGACCACCGACTCGGTGCCGGGCGCCGTCAACCGGTTCCTGGGACGTTTCGCCGCCGCCAACGCGGTCGCGTTCACCGGCACGGACCTGCCACGCTCCCACGTCACGGGCACACCCGTGTGGCCCGCACTGGCTTCCTTGGAGCGGACGCCGGAGGGCCGGGCCGCCAGCCGGAAGGCGCTGGGCCTGCCGCCAGACCGGCAGACGGTGGCGTGCGCCGGCGGCTCGCTGGGCGCACGCCGGGTCAATCGGGCGGTGGCCGACCTGGCAGGCGCCTGGGTGGGCCGGGGCGACCGCGCCGTGTACCACGTGACGGGCCGGCGCGACTACGGGGAGTTCGCAGCGGGGGTCGGGGCGGGGGACGGAGCGGCGCGCGATCACGATGCCGGCCTGCACTACCGCGTGGTGCCCTACGAGAACGACATGCCCGACTTCTACAACGCGGCCGACGTCTGCGTGATGCGGGCCGGCGCCATGACGGTGGCCGAGGTGTTGATGGCAGGGGTGGCGGCCATTCTGGTCCCGCTTCCCGGAGCGCCGCGCGATCACCAGACGCGCAACGCGGAGGCTCTGGTCGCCATGGGCGCGGCAATCCGCATTCCCGACCAGGAGTGCGACGGGCGCCGGCTGGCCCTCGAGCTCGATGCTCTCCTCGGCGACCCCGAGCGCCTGCGCGCCATGCGGGCCGCAGCCCGCGACAACGGACATCCCGACGCGGCGGCCCGCGTCGCCGAGCTGGTCGACGTCCATGCCCGCTGAACGCGACGGCGCGCTCGACCTGGCGGTGCCGCGCCGGATCCACATCGTCGGCATCGGCGGCGCCGGCATGAGCGCGATCGCGTTGGTGCTGCGGGACATGGGGCACCAGGTGTCGGGCTCGGACCTGAAGGACTCGCCGGTGGCCGAACGGCTGCGCTCCCATGGCATCGCGGTGGCGGTCGGGCACAGTCCCGCGCACGTGGCCGACGCCGACGCGGTGACCTACTCGCCGGCGGTCCAACCGGAGAACGCCGAGCTCACCGAGGCGCGTGCCCGGGGCATTGTGGTGGTGCCCCGCTCCGAGATGCTGGCTTCCATCTGCGCCACCCGCCGCTGCCTGGCCGTCTCGGGCACGCACGGCAAGACGACGACCGCCTCCATGCTGTCGCTGATCCTGGTCGAGGCGGGCATGCGGCCCTCCTTCGTCATCGGCGCCGACGTCAACGAAATCGGGACCAACGCCGTCTGGGACACCGGGGAGTGGCTCGTCGTCGAGGCGGACGAGAGCTACGGCACTTTCCAGGCCATCAGGCCCGATTTGGCGGTGCTGACGAACGTCGAGCCCGACCACCTCGATTACTACGGCACCTTCGACGTGTTGCGCGCCGCCTTCGCCGACTTCGTCGCCGGCGCGCGGGAAGGTGCGGTCGTGTGCGCGGACGATGTCGAGGCCGCCGCCATCGGGCGCGAGCACGGTGCCGTCACCGTGGGGTCCGAGCCCGGCTCGACCTACGTGATGGCGGACGTCGTCCTGCAGCGCAGCTCGGTGTCCTTCGGCCTGCGCGGGCCGGAGGGCGAGCTGGGGCCGGTGACCATCGGCGTGCCAGGCCTGCACAATGCCCGCAACGCCGCCACCGCTGCGGTGGCCGCCCTGCAGGCCGGGGCGCCCTTTTCGGCGGTGCAGGCCGCGTTGGCGCGCTTCGCCGGCGTCACCCGCCGCTTCGAGTTCCGCGGTGAGGCCGCCGGGGTGACGTTCGTGGACGACTACGCCCATCTCCCGGCGGAGGTGCGGGCGGCCTTGGCCACCGCCCGCACGGGTGGCTGGGCCCGCGTCGTCGCCGTGTTCCAGCCCCATCGCTTCTCGCGCACGGCTGCGCTGGCCTCGGAGTTCGGGACCGCCTTCACCGAGGCCGACGTGCTGGTCGTCACGGACATCTACAGCGCCGGCGAGCGGCCCGTGCCCGGGGTGTCCGGCCGCCTGGTGGCCGACGCCGTCCGGGAGCAGGACCCGCGGCTCCCCGTGATCTATGCCGCCGGGTGGGAGGAGCTGAGCCAGGCCGTCGCCGCGGAGCTGCGACCCGGCGACCTGTGCCTGACCATGGGCGCCGGTGATCTCACGACGTTGCCCGACGAGCTGCTGGCGGCGCCGCAGTGGTGAGCCGGCAGTGACGCCCTACGAGCCCCTGCGTGCCCTGGCGGAGACCCTGGGCGCACGGGCCACGCTCGACGCGCCGCTCGGCCCGCGCACGACCTACGGCGTCGGAGGGAACGCCGCGCTCTCCGTCGAGGTCGAAGGCCCCGACGACCTGGCCGAGGTGCGACGGGCCTGGCGACAGCACGCGGCGACGTTGGCGCCGCCTCCGCCCGTCTTCGTCCTCGGGCGCGGATCCAACGTGTTGGTGGCGGACGCGGGGTTTGCCGGAGTCGTGCTCCATCTGGGCGATGGCTTCACCGGCATCACCCTTCCGACTGCGGGCGCCCCCGCTCCCGCGGTGGTGCGAGTCGGCGCGGCCACGGCGCTCCCGGTACTGGCCCGGCGCGTGGCCGATGCAGGCTGGAGCGGGCTGTCCTGGGCGGTCGGGGTGCCCGGTTCGGTGGGCGGTGCCGTGCGGATGAACGCCGGCGGCCACGGTTCGGACATGGCCTCGTGCCTCGTCCGCTACAGCTGGGTCGATCTCTGCAGCGAGGCCGGGGGCACCGACGGCGTCGCCCGCCTGGCCTATGCCTACCGTTCGTCCTCGGTGGCGGCGACCGAGGTGGTCGTGGAGGCGGAGCTCGCCGTCACGCCGGGCTCGGCGGACGAGGAGCAGGCGGCGGTGCGCTCCATCGTCACGTGGCGCCGGGAGCATCAGCCCGGCGGATCCAACGCCGGCTCGGTCTTCACCAATCCGGAGGGCGATTCGGCAGGCCGGCTGATTGAGTCGTGCGGGTTGAAGGGCTACCGGATGGGCAGCGCCCACGTGTCGGAGAAGCACGCGAACTTCATCCAGGCGGACAAGGACGGTCGGGCCGACGATGTGCACGCGCTCATGGCGCACGTGCGCGACGTGGTGGCCGACCGGACCGGCGTGCTATTGCGGGCGGAGGTCCGCCTCCTCGGCTTCGGCGACGGGGACAATGGTCCGGTGGACGGGACCACGGGCGCGGAGCGGCCGCACCAGCAGGGGACGGCGGCGTGACGCCGGGCGCGCCTGCCGGCGGGAACGGCACGGGCCCGTCGGGCCAGAAGGGGATCCTGCGCCGCATCGACCCGCGCATGTCCGCCCGGCGCACAGCGGTGCTCCGCGAGCAGGGCCGCCGCCGCCTCGTCGTCGCTGCCAGTGCCCTCGGCGTCGCCGCCCTGGTGGTGGGCGGGTGGTTCCTGCTGCACAGCCCTCTCTTTTCCGCCCGCTCGGTGAGCGTGACCGGCAACGTGCACGAGACAGCCGCACAGGTGGTGGCCCAGGCCGGGCTCGCCGGCCGGCCGCCGTTGCTCGACGTCAACGCCGGCGCCGCCGCGTCCCGCCTGGAGGAGCTGCCCTGGGTGCGCACGGCCGCGGTGCACGTCTCGTGGCCCGACGGGGTGCACATCGTGGTGACCGAGGAGACGGCGCGCTTCACCGCCAGCACGCCGTCGGGCCAGTGGGAGTCGCTCAGCAGCGACGGCCGGGTGCTGGGGGAGTCCGCCGCCCGCCCGCCGGGGCTGCTCCTCCTGACCGTGCCCGAGCCGCCGGGCCAACCGGGCACGGTGCTCTCCACCAAGGACGCTCCGGGGCTCCGGGTCGCTTCCACGCTGCCGCCCTCCTTCGTGGCCCAGGTCACCGCGGTGACGGTCGAGCCCGCCGGCTGGGTCCAGCTGGCCCTGACCACCCCCGTCGTGGTCGACATCGGGACCACCGCCCAGCTCACCGCCAAATACGAGGATGTCTCCTCGATTCTGGCCGGAGCCACCCTCCACAACGGGGATGTCATCGACGTCAGCGTCCCCGATGCGCCGACCGTGACCTCAGGGTGACCTAGGATGCTTGACCAGCCTGAACACCCACCCGTATGGTGGGGCCACGTTCCCGCATCGTGAACATCAACCTTCCCCAGAGGTTCAGGGATGGGTGGCTGCTCGCAGGCCGCGGGCCACGTCTGGCGGAAACCACCAGCGAGTGACCGGTCGGCGATCGACCCGAGGACGAGGGAGTTCATGACGACCGTGCCTACCCAGGGCAACTACCTGGCAGTGATCAAGGTCGTCGGCGTCGGCGGCGGCGGGGTCAACGCCGTCAACCGCATGATCGACTCCGGTCTGCGCAACGTCGAATTCATCGCCGCGAACACGGACGCCCAGGCGCTGCTGATGAGCGACGCCGACCTGAAGCTCGACATCGGGCGCCAGCTGACCCGCGGGCTCGGCGCCGGCAGCGACCCCGAGGTGGGGCGCCTGGCCGCCGAGGAACACCGGGTCGAGATCGAGGAGGCGCTCCAGGGCGCGGACATGGTCTTCATCACCGCCGGCATGGGCGGGGGCACGGGGACGGGCGGTGCCCCGGTCGTCGCCGAGATCGCCAAGAGCCTGGGCGCGCTGACCATCGGGGTGGTCACCCGGCCCTTCACGTTCGAGGGCCGGCGTCGGGCCATGCAGGCGGAGAAGGGGATCCAGATCGTCAAGGAGAAGGTCGACACCCTCATCGTCATCCCCAACGACCGACTTCTGACCGTGTCGAACGACAAGACCAGCATGGTCAACGCCTTCAAGACGGTCGACGAGGTCCTCCTGCAGGGCGTGCGCGGCATCACCGACCTCATCACGGTGCCGGGCCTGATCAACACCGACTTCGCCGACGTCAAGATGGTCATGACCAACGCCGGCACCGCCATCATGGGCATCGGCGCCTCCATCGGGGAGGGGCGGGCGGCCAACGCGGCACGGGCCGCCATCACCTCCCCGCTGCTCGAGGCCTCCATTGAGGGGGCCCGCGGCATGGTGCTCAACATCGCCGGCGGTTCCGACCTCGGCCTCTTCGAGGTCAACGAGGCGGCCGAGATCATCCACGGGGTGGCACATCCGGACGCCAACATCATCTTCGGGGCCGTGATCGACGACGCCATGGGGGACGAGGTCCGCGTCACGGTCATCGCGGCGGGATTCGAGCGCTGGGAGGAGGGGGCCGGGCCGACATCCAAGGCGGACGCCCTGGCCTCGACGATCTTCTCGACGCCCGAGCCGGTCGACATCTTCGCCGACGCCACCGGCGCGGACGAGGAGCTCGACCTGGGAGACGACGATTTCGACGTCCCCTCCTTCCTCCGCTAGCGACGACGTCGCGCGGCGGCTGCAGGCAGTCCGGGAGCGCATCGAGCGCGCCGGCGGCGACCCTGCCCACCTCCGGATCGTCGGAGTCACCAAGGGGTTCGGCCCCGAGGCGGTCGCGGCGGCGCGGGACGCGGGGCTGACCGATCTCGGTGAGAACTACGCCGCCGAGCTCGTGGGCAAGGCGGCTGCCGTCGGACCGGGCACCGGGGTGGTCTGGCACTTCCTCGGCACGGTGCAGAGGAACAAGGTCGCCGAGCTGGCCCCGGTGGTCGGCCTCTGGCAGAGCGTGGCCCGCGAGGCCGAGGGGGCGCGCATCGCCCGCTTCTCGCCCGGGGCCCAGGTGTTGGTGCAGGTCGAGACGACCGGCCTGCCGGGTCGCAACGGGTGCCCGCCCGCGGGGGTGGGGGAGCTGGTGGCACGGCTCGCCGACCTGGGGCTCGACGTGCGGGGCCTGATGACCGTGGCCGCGCCCGGCGAGGGTGCGGCGGCGGAGTCCTTTGGGACCCTCGGGCGCCTGGCCGACCGCCTGGGGCTGCGGGAACGCTCCATGGGGATGAGCGACGACCTCGAGGCGGCGGTGGCCGCCGGGTCGACGATGGTGCGCATCGGCCGGGCCCTCTTCGGGCCTCGCCCGCCGGCGTCCGCAGCGTGAGGTGGAGGGTGACCGGCACCTCGGCCCCGGGCTCGGCGTGACGTTGAGCAGGAGCGTGACCGTGGCGGCCCCCCGTGGAGCGGTCCGCCAGGACCCGCCTGGGTTGCCGAGCAGGCACTACGCTGTCCGAGGACAGGAGAAGGAATGTCACCCTCGTTCATGAAGAAGACCATGGTGTATCTCGGCCTGCTCGACGACGAGTACGACGAGTACGACGACCTGGAGGATCGTGCGCCCCGCGGGTTCTCTGCCGCGACTCGGGTCGATGCCCGGTCCCCGGACCCGGAGCCGGAGCCGGCGGAGGCGTTCAGCGGGGGCATGAGCAGGGTGCGGACCATTCCGCGAGAATCAGCCCAGCCCAGCCAGCAGACCCGGTCGGCCCCCAGCAACGTGGCGCCCCGGCCCTCGGCCGTGCGGGCCGTGCCCGTCGACCCGACGATGAACCCGACCGGGCCCGCCCCGGCTCCCTCGGGCCGGGTGCACGTGGTGGCGCCGTCGCGCTTCGGTGACGCCAAGGAGATCGCCGACCGCCTGAAGGACAACAGGCCGGTCATCGTCAACCTCCAGATGGCCGACCGTGATCTGCAGCGGCGCATGATCGACTTCTGCAGCGGGGTCACCTACGCCCTGAGCGGCGAAATGGAAAAGGTGGCCGACCAGGTCTTCCTGCTGGCGCCGACCAACGTCAAGGTCTCCGAGGAGGAGCGCCAGCGGCTGGTTGAGCGCGGCTTCGGCCGCGACTAGGCGCACTACCCTCGCTGCCTGGTGAGCATCTTTCATCTCCTCGCGTGGCTGATAGAGGCCTACATCTGGCTCATCATGTTCCCCTACGCCATCCTGAGCTGGTTCCGGATCCAGCCCGGGACGACGTGGGCCCGGATCCAGTACTTCCTCTACCAGGCGACCGAGCCGGTGCTGCGCCCGGTGCGCCGCATCGTCAAGCCCATGGGGGGCCTCGACTTCTCGTTCCTCATCGTGATCCTGGTGGCGCAGTTCGTGCTGATTCCCGTGCTCCTGGCCTGATCGTCCAATACCTGGAATCGCAGGGCTCGGTGGTTAGACTCGTCCTCCATGGACAGTTCTCAGGCTCCCTCATCGATCCTCGACACGCTCCGCACCGTGGAGTTCCGCCTCGGGCTGAAGGGCTACAACGTCGATGAAGTCGATGAGTACCTGGACAAGGCGGCCCAGGAGTCCGAGGCGCTCCAGGACCACGTCCGCCAGCTGAACGAGCGGCTGCGCCAGGCGAGCGAGCGCATCGCGCAGCTCGAGCGCGAGAAGCGCGCGGCACCGGTGGCGGCGGAGAGCGAGGAAGGCGTGGCGGCGGCTGCGGCCGCGGCGGCCGAGGCCAACGCGCTCTCCGACGAGACGTTGCAGCGCACGCTGCTGCTGGCCCAGAAGTTCGTCGACCAGACGAAGCGCGAGAGCGAGGCGGAGGCGGCCACCGTCATCGCGCAGGCCGAAGAGACGGCGCGGGCGGCCATCGCCGCCGCCGAGGCCACGGCGGCACAGCTGCAGGCCGAGACGCACCAGAAGCTGCGCGAAGAGGTGACACGGCTGGAGGCCACCCGGACCGAGCTCGCCACTGACGTGGAGAGCATGGCGCGTCACCTGGAGTCGGAGCGCAACCGCCTGCGCGGCGCCCTCTCCGAGATCCTCAAGTGGGTGGACGAGAACGTGCAGCCGGCGAACTCGCTCATGGGTGTGAAGCCGAAGGCGGCGCCGGTGCCGCCGGCCGAGGACGCACAGCAGCGGTTGCCGGAGTCGGACGACGGTGCGCCCACGTTGAACCTGCAGAGTGCATCCGTCTCGGGAGCGCCCCGCTCGCTCTGATCCCTTCCTGAGGCGGCGGCGGGCTGGTTGCCCCCTCCCCTCCATTCCGGTATCGTCACCCGCTCCCCGGGGGAGGTCCTGTCCCGGGAAACCGGCCACCTGACGTGGTCCGAAGGAGGGAACGATGACCCCAGCGAGCAAGGGTGCCCAGGTCAAGCGGGCACCGGCATCGCGATCGGCCGCCGCCACATCCTCACGGGCCGGGAACAAAAGAACCTCGAAGAAGGTTGACGCAACGGCGACAAAGCGTCCCGCCCCCTCAAAAAAGAAGGCAGCTCCTGTTGTGAAGAAAGCAGCCACTGCGACCAAGAAGGCCGCACCCCCCGCGAAGAAGGCCGCCGCCGCGGCCAAGAAGTCCGCGCCCGCGGCGGCCAAGAAGTCGGTGCCGGCCAAGAAGTCGGTGCCGGCGAAGAAGACCGCTCCTGCCTCCAAGAAGGCTGCGCCGGCCAAGAAGGCCTCACCCGCACCGGCGGCCGCAAAGAAGGCCGCGCCCGCTGCGAAGAAGACGGCGGCCTCGAGGACAGCGGCGGCCAACGGCGCCGCGGCGGCGGCCCCGGCCCGCACGACCTTCACCCCGAAGCCGAAGGCACCGGCGCCGGTCCGGCCCAAGACGGGCCCGTATGCCAAGGACGCCAAGTTCCTCGAAGAGGTGCGCGAGCTGCTGCTCGCCGACCGCGCCATCTACCAGGAGCAGGCGACGTCGTTGCGTGCCGAGGCGGACTCGCTCGCCCTGGAGCGGGAGCCCGGCGACGTGCAGTTCGACGAAGAGTCGGGCGAGGGCGGCACCGTCACGGTCGACCGCGAGCGCAACCTCGCCCTGTCGGGCCAGGCCACGCTGGCGGTCGAGGAGATCGACGACGCGCTGCGACGCATCGACGACAAGACCTACGGCTATTGCGAGCGCTGCTTCCAGCCCATCCCCAAGCCGCGCCTGCGGGCCCTGCCATATGCCCGGCTGTGTGTGGCGTGCAAGAGCGGCGGCCTGTCGCGGCGCTGACCCGCTACGGCGTCCTGGCCTATGCCATCGCCGTCATCGTGGCGGTGGCGGACCGGGTGACGACGACGCTTGCCGTCGATCACCTCCATGACGTGCGACACGTCTGGGGTCCGTTCGGACTGGCGCTCACCTACAACTCAGGATTCGCGTTCAGTGTCTTCAGCGGGCGGGGGACCTTCATCACCGTGCTCCTGTCGGTGTTCGTGGTGGTGATGGTCCTGATCGTGGCGCGAGTCCGGGCCCTGCCGTATGCGGTGGGAGGGGGGCTCGTGCTGGGCGGCGCCATCGGGAACCTGAGCGAGCGGATCGCGGGGCCGGGAGCCGGGGGAGAGGTCCCCGACTTCATCACCCTGCGCTACTGGCCCACGTTCAACCTAGCTGATGCCTGCGTGACCGTGGGCGTGATCATCGTCATCGTGACGCTGCTCTTCGGGAGCCGTCCCCAGGTCGAGTCGAAGGTCGAGGAGACGGCGTGAGCGGCGGCGCAGGTCCGAGCGGCGGCGGGGAGACCATATCCACAGAGGTCCCGGCCCTCTTGGGGGGCGTACGCGTGGATCGGGGTGTCGCCATGGTGGCGGACGTGTCACGGGGTGTGGCGGCCCAGCTCATCGCCGAGGGCCGTGTGTGCGTCGATGGGTCGCCCGTCTCCATCGGCCGGGAGGTCCTGCGCGAGGGAGCCACGCTGACCATTTCGCTGCCCCCGCGCGGAACGGAGGGGGTGCGGCCTGAGCCCGGGGTCCTCTTCGAAGTCGTCTACGCCGACGAGGAGGTGGCGGTGGTGGACAAGCCGGCGGGTCTGGTGGTCCACCCGGGCGCCGGTCACGACGAGGGGACCCTCGTGGGCGGGCTTCTGGCGCGCTTTCCCGACCTGGCCGACCTGGTGGCGGCGGGCGTGTGCCCGCCCGACCGGCCCGGCATCGTGCACCGGCTCGACAAGGGGACCTCCGGCCTCCTGGCGGTGGCCCGGACGGAGGACGCCTACCGGGCCCTGGTCGATCAGCTGGCGTCCCGGACGATGGCTCGGCGCTATGTCGCCCTCGTCGCCGGCATTGTGGCCGACGACCGGGGCGAGGTGGAGGCACCGATCGGTCGTTCGACTCGCACGCCGACCAAAATGGCGGTCAGCGCGTCGGGTAAGCCGGCGCGCACTGCGTACGTCGTCCTGGAGCGACGTCCGGGCGAGGAGCCGACGACACTGCTGGAACTTTCGCTGCAGACGGGTCGCACCCACCAGATCCGGGTGCACATGGCGGCCATCGGTCACCCGGTCGTTGGGGATGCCCGCTACGGGACTCCCGACAAGCGCCTCGGATCAGGGCGGTTCTTTCTGCACGCCTTCGAACTCGCCTTCGACCACCCGCGCACGGGGGTACGCGTCGACTTCAGGTCACCGTTGCCCCAAGACCTCGAGGCGTATCTGTGCGCCTAGGTTCAGGCCGCCTCGTGGACGCCGACCACGTCGACATCGAACGAGAGCGCCGCCAACGCCTCCTCCTCAGCCCGGCGCACCCGCCGGACGCCCACGCCCAGCCGCTCCGCCGTCGATTGCAGGGATGCGGGCGAGTCGCCGTCGAATCCGAAGCGCAGCCTCAGGACGTCGCGCTGCAGGTCGGGCAGTCGCTCGACTGCATCGCGCACCCGGTCGTAGACCATGGTCTCCTCGACGTCCTCCACGAAGTCCGAGTCGTCGGGGGCGACCAGCTCTCCCAGGGTGGTGGACGACTCGAGCGCGGCGGGCTGGTCCAAGGATGCCGTCACACGGGCGACGTCCTCCAGTGACTCCCGCTCCTCGGCGGTGAGCCCTGTGGCCTCGTCGAGCTCGGCCACCGTGGCGCGCGGCCCAACGTGCTGGCCAGCTCCGACTTGGTCAGCTCGAGCCGCTGGATCTGCTCGCCGACCTCGAGGGGAATACGGATGGTCCGTCCGTGCTGCTGCACGGCGCGCTGCAGTGCCTGGCGAATCCACCACGTGGCGTAGGTGGAGAACCGGAAGCCCCGCTCCCAGTCGAACTTGTCCACGGCCCGCATCAGGCCGAAGGTGCCCTCCTGGACCAGATCGGCCATGTCGACCCCACGGTCCTGATACCGCCGGGCCCAGTGCACCACCAGCCGCAGATTGGCGGCCACCATCTGCTTACGCGCAGCCTCGTCGCCAGCCACCACCCGCTTGGCCAGTTCCACCTGCTGCTCGTGGTCGGGCATCGGGAATTGGTCCAGGTCACGCAACATCAGGCCCAAGGTGTCCGATGTGCTCACCGCGCTCTTCATCTTCGCTCCAGACGTTCTTTCGCTCACTCTCAGTCGTACGTACCCGAACGATTCCGGGATCAACCTGCCGGGTATAACCGTGCTGACCTCCGGATCATTCCATTGGGGTGTTCCGCGGAGTTGCGCCGTCTTGGGGCCCGTGCTGGTCTACGGCCCATGCCCGGCCGGATGTTGCTGCTGCGACACGGGGCCACCGAGTGGTCCGAGAACGGCAGACACACGGGCCGGACGGACCTTCCTCTGCTGGACGAGGGCCTTGAGCAGGCAAGAGCCGCCGGGAACGTGCTCCGGAAGTTCGGCCCGGAGAGATTTGGGCAGGTGTTGGTCAGCCCGCTGACCCGCGCCGCTGACACCTGCGCCCTGGCCGGGTATATCGGGGAGCCCGAACCCGACCTCATGGAGTGGGACTACGGCGCCTACGAGGGATTGACCGCCAAGCAGATCCGGGAGGAGCATCCCGGCTGGACGATCTGGGACCAGGGGGTACCTGAGGGCGAGCGGCTCGCGGACGTCGGCCGGCGGGCTGACCGTGTCATCCAACGAGCCCGGTCGATCGAGGCGGACACGCTCTGTGTCGCCCACGGGCACATCTTGCGGGTCCTGACCGCACGCTGGCTCGGCCTCCCGCCGGTGGCCGGACGCCTCTTCCTCCTGCGCACCGGAGCGGTCTGCGCGCTCGGTTGGGACCTCGACTGGCCGGCCATCGAGGCGTACAACGTCCAGGCGTGAGTCACCGCACTCAGCTGCCGGCGGCGCCCGGTCACACGCCGGCGGCCACGCCCCCCTGGGCCCTCGCCACCATGTCCGCCAGGCTGTAGGACTGCAGGTGGGTCCGGATCGTCTCTCCCACGTCGGCCCAGACGGCCAGGAGCACACATTGGCCCTCGTGGTCACAGGCCCCGTTCTCGTGGGGCTCTCCGAAGTCACCTGCCGCGATCGGCCCGTCGACGGCGGAGACGATCTGGGCCAGGGAGATCTCTTCGGGCGGGCGGGCCAGCACGTAGCCACCGCCCACGCCTCGTTTCGACCGCACCAGGCCGGCACCTTTGAGGGCGAGCAGGATCTGCTCCAGATACGGCTGGGGCAGGGCGGTCCGGACCGCAATGTCCCGAACCGAGGTGGGTGTCTCCGCTCCATGGAGGGCGAGCGAGAGCAATGCCCTGCTGGCGTAGTCACCCCGCGTGGAAACCCTCACGCCACACGATCCTACCGGGCCATTCGTGGGTTGAGGGGTTGTCGGGGTCGTAGGGTGTGGCTCCGTGAGTGACCGCGCGGCAGCCTGGGCGACTGCATCATCGGTCCCGCAGGGGGAAGACCAGGCCGTTGACCAGCCCCAACCAGTACTTCCGGATTGGGAGGGGCCCAGCCTTCACCGTGTCGTGCCAACCCTCCTGGGGGAGCTGGCCGACCCGGGCCGTGTCGATCTGCCGGGGTGGATCCCCGAAGCCGTGGCCGGAGCCGATCAGATCGTCCTGCTGGTCCTCGACGGTCTCGGTGCGGAGCAGCTGCGGGAACGGGCCGCCCTTGCCCCTGTCCTGGCGGGTGCTGCGGGAGGGCCCATCACCTCGGTCGCCCCCAGCACGACGGCATGCGCGTTGACGACGCTCGTCACCGGGCGGGTACCGGCGGAGCACGGGGTGCTCGGCTACCGCGTCGCGGTCGACGGTGACGTCATGAACGTGCTCCAGTGGTCTCTCCGCGGCATCGATGCCCGCGTGTCCGTGCCGGCGCCGCTTTTCCAGCCCTACCGGTCCTTCCCCGGGCCCCTGGCCGGGTACCGGTGGTGACCCGCCAGGACTTCGGCCCCACCGGCTTCACCGCCGCGCATCTGGGCGACGTGGATCTCCATCGCTGGCACACTCCGGCGGGACTGGTCACGGCTGTCCGCGAGCTGACGGCGGGGGGAGCCCCGTTCGTGTACGCGTACTACGAGGGCATCGACAAGGTGGCCCACGCGGAAGGTCTGGGCGTGTACTACGACGACGAGTTGCGGGCCGTCGATCGGCTCGTCGGCGATGTGCTCGAGGCGCTCCCTCCCGGCTGCGTGCTCGTCGTCACGGCGGATCACGGCCAGGTCGAGGTCGGCGGTTCGGTCGAGGTGCTCGGCCCAGAGATCATGGAGGCCGTCACCCTGATCAGTGGAGAAGGTCGGTTCCGCTGGCTGCATGTCCGTCCCGGCGCGGCAGACGACGTGGCCGCGACTGCACGCGCCCTGCACGGGGATGTCGCCTGGGTCACGACAAGGGAGCAGATCATCGCCGACTGCTGGTTGGGCGGGGTGCCTTCGCCGGAGGTCTCGGCTCGCCTGGGCGACGTGGCGCTGGTGCCGTTCGCGCCGACGGCATTCCTGGACCCCGCCGACACCGGTGAACTGCGCCTTGAGGCACGACACGGGTCCCTCACCATGGCGGAGATGTCGATCCCGCTTCTCGGTTGGCGGGTTTCGTGAGGGGCCACTCGCCGGTGGCAACATGGGCCGGGCACCTCGTCGGCGCGCGCCGGCGGGCTGAAGAGACCATCGGATAGAGACGGAAGGCACCATGGCTGACGCGACGAACGAGAATGCGACGGGAGACGGGGCATCTGAACGGTGCATCCGGGGACGGTGCAGTCAGGGTGGTCGCGCCCGACGAGGTCCTGGCGGGCGGCAGCCGGGACGAGACGGGGGAGGAGCGCCAGACCGAGGCGGTGAACGAGCCGGCCAAGGTGCTGCGGATCGGTTCCATGGTCAAGACGCTGCTCGACGAGGTGCGGTCCGCGCCGCTGGACGAGAAGAGCCGGGTGCGGTTGCGCGAGATCTATGAGCAATCCATCCGGGACCTCTCGGAGGTGCTCTCCCCGGACCTGGTCGCCGAGCTCGAGCGGATGGCACCCCCGTTCGGGAACGACGCGCCGAGCGACGCCGAGCTC
Organism: uncultured Acidimicrobiaceae bacterium; assembly: GCA_963843365.1. Classification (GTDB taxonomy): domain Bacteria; phylum Actinomycetota; class Acidimicrobiia; order Acidimicrobiales; family RAAP-2; genus Bog-473. The sequence goes on from CAWJKG010000003.1 coordinate 951,589, forward strand.
CGCATCGCCCAGGCTCAGTTGGTCGGGTGGCTCGAGGGCCTCTTCCACGGCATTCAGGCAACGCTCATGTCGCAGCAGATGGCCGCCAGGGCGCAGCTCGAGGAGATGCGGCAGCGGGGGCTGCCCTCGGCGGGCGAGTCCGGGCGCACCGGCGCCTACCTCTGAGGGCATGGGCGTCCAGCGGTCAATCGCCTCGGCACTACCGCAGGGTAGATTGCTGAGTCCGGAGCGAATGACACCGGTGTAAGTACCACAGGACGAAGGGAGGGCCGGTGTCGGAGCGGTCGTTTACGCATCTGCACACGCACACCGAGTTCTCCATGCTGGACGGCGCGGCGCGGGTAGGGGACCTGGTCGCCGCCGCGGTGGCGGACGGTCAACCGGCACTCGGCATCACCGACCACGGCAACATGTACGGCGTCCTCGACTTCTACAAGGCGTGCCGCGACCAGGGGGTCGTCCCCATCATCGGCACGGAGTCCTACATGGCGGGGGAGTCACGGCTGGAGCGCCCTGTCCGCCGGGGCCGGGTCGACGACACCGGAGGCGACGTCGACGGCGGGCAGAAGCTCTACTACCACCTCACCCTCCTGGCCGAGACGGTCGAGGGCTATCGCAACCTCATGCAACTCTCCTCGGCGGCATATCTGGAGGGCTACTACTACAAGCCACGAGTCGACTGGGAGCTGCTGGAACGCCACGCCTCCGGATTGATCGCGACCACGGGATGCCTCGGCGGTGTCGTGCTCCAGGCCCTTTTGGCGGGCGACGTTGAAGGAGCCGAGAAAAAGGCGGCTCGACTGCAGGACATCTTCGGCAGAGACAACCTCTTCGTCGAGATCCAAGACCACGGCATCGCCGACCAGCACCGCACGAACCCCCAGCTGATTGAGATCGCCCGCCGGCTCAATGCGCCGCTGCTGGCCACCAACGACAGCCACTACACCCACCGCGAGGACGCGGTGGCGCACGACGCCCTGCTCTGCGTGCAGACGGGAGCCCTGATCTCAGACACAAACCGGTTCAAGTTCGAGGGGACCGAGCACTACCTGAAGACCGCAGCCGAAATGCGCCATCTGTTCCGGGACGTCCCCGAGGCGTGCGACAACACGCTGCTCATAGCCGAGCGCGCCGACGTGCAGATCGAGCTCGGGAAGCCGAGCCTGCCGGAGTTCCCCGTTCCCGACCACTTCAGCGGTGAGACGTACGAGGAGCGTGCGCTGGCCTACCTCCGTGACCTCACCTTCGAGGGCGCCAAGGAGCGCTACGGGGCCTCACTGCCGGCCGAGGTCGTGGAGCGGCTCGACTACGAGTTACGCGTCATCGGGAACATGGGATTCGCCGCCTACTTCCTCGTCGTGTGGGATCTCATCCGCTTTGCCCGCGAGTCGAACATCCGTGTCGGTCCGGGGCGGGGTTCGGCCGCCGGCTGCTGCGTGGCCTACTGCCTCAAGATCGTCGACCTCGACCCGATCAGGTACGACCTGCTGTTCGAGCGCTTCCTCAACCCGGGCCGCAAGCAGATGCCCGATATCGACATGGACTTCGACGAGCGCTACAGAGCCGACGTCATGCGGTACGCGGCGGAGAAGTACGGCAGCGACCGCGTGGCGCAGGTCATCACGTTCTCGACGATCAAGGCCCGGGCCGCCGTGCGCGACGCGGCGCGGGTGCTGGGAAAGCCGTACAGCGTCGGCGACCGGATCGCCAAGTTGATGCCGCCCCTGGTCATGGGCCGCGACACCCCCCTGCACGCGTGCATCACCAAGACGGACGGCCATGAGGAGGGGTACACGGCCGCCTCGGAGCTGCGAGCCATGCGTGACGCCGACCCGGACGCCAAGGAGGTGATCGAGGTCGCACTGGGGCTCGAGGGACTCCGTCGCCAAGACGGCATCCACGCGGCCGCGGTGGTGATCTCCCGTGATCCCCTGACCGACTACCTGCCCATTCAGCGCAAGCCCGGCGCGGGCGAGAACCCCGAGGACGCGCCGATCGTCACCCAGTATGAAATGCACGGGGTCGAGGACCTCGGGCTGCTCAAGATGGATTTCCTCGGGCTGCGGAACCTCTCCGTCATGGAGCGTGCGCTCGACCTCATCGAAGCCGAGACGGGGGAGCGACCCGACATCGACGCCGTCAACCTGGACGACGAGCCGACGCTCGAGATGCTGCGGCGCGCCGAGTCGATCGGCGTGTTCCAGCTCGAGGGCGCTGCCATGCGCCAGACCCTGCGCGCCTTGGCGCCCACGAGCTTCGACGACGTCGCGGCGCTCGTCGCCCTCTACCGGCCCGGACCCATGGCCGCCAACATGCACAGGGACTACCCGGAGCTCAAGAACGGGCGCAAGGAGCTCACCTATCTCCACCCCGACATCGAGCCCATCCTCAAGGACACCTACGGGCTGATGCTCTACCAGGAGTCGGTGATGCGGGTCGCCCAGAAGTTCGCGGGCTACAGCCTCGAAGAAGCCGACAACCTGCGGAAGGCCTGCGGCAAGAAGATCCGGAAACTGATCGCCGCGGAGCGCGAGAAGTTCATCGCCGGGTGCGTGACCGAGGGCTACGGCGCGGAACTGGGGACGCAGCTCTTCGACATCATCGAGCCCTTCGCCGACTACGCGTTCAACAAGTCCCACTCGTACGGCTACGGCCTCGTGGCGTATCAGACGGCATGGCTGAAGGCCCATTACCCCGTCGAGTACATGTCCGCCTTGTTGACCTCGGTGAAGGACAACAAGGACAAGACGGCCGTCTATCTCGCTGAGTGCCGTTCCATGGGTATCGACGTGCTGGTGCCCGACGTGAACCGCTCGGTGGCCGAGTTCGCTCCGGACCGGGGAGCGGGCAGCGGGGAACCCGGTGGCACGTCGCCTGCCATCGTCTTCGGCCTGGCTGCGGTGCGCAACGTCGGCGAAAGCCTGGTCGACCGGATCGTGGCCGAGCGGAACGCGCACGGTCCATTCGAGGACATCTTCGATTTCTGCGCCCGGGTGGACCCGGTGGTCCTGAACAAGCGGACCATGGAGTCCCTGGTGAAGGGGGGCGCCTTCGATTCGCTGGGCCACCCGCGCCAGGGGCTGCAACTCGTCCTGGAGTCGGTGGTGGATCGCGCGCTCGAGCGACGCAAGGAGCGGGATCTGGGCATCACCTCCCTCTTCGCCGCGTTCGAGGACGAACAGACCGACCCCGGGTGGGGTGGGACCAAGGTGGCCATTCCCGACACCGAGTTCGACAAGGCGCAGCGGCTTGCCTTCGAGAAGGAGATGTTGGGCCTCTACGTGAGCGACCACCCGCTCATGGGGTACGAGGCGGCGATGGCGCGCCACACCGACTGCACGCTGTCGGACATGCGGGAGGAGGACGCCGTGGTGGGGGACCGTGCTCCCGTCCGCTCCGTCGGGGGCGTGGTGACCGACCTGCGGCGCTCCTACACGAAGAAGGGCGATCTGATGGCCCGCTTCGTCCTGGAAGACCTGCAGGCGGCCATGGAGGTCTTCGTCTTCCCCAAGACCATGGCCGAGTACGGCGCCATGATCGAGAACGACGCCATCCTGGTCGTGCGGGGCCGGCTCGATACCCGTGAGGAGGAGCCGAAGATCGTCTGCATGGAGGTCTCCCGACCGATCCTGGACCGGGGCCTGGAGGACCTTCACATCACGTTGCCGCTCGGGGTGCTCACCGATGCCAAGGTCGACGGGTTGAAGGACGTGCTGAGCGGCCATCCGGGCCCATCGCCCGTCCTCCTCCATGTGGGTGCGAAGGTGCTCCGCCTGCCCCCGGAGTTCAACGTCGACTGTCGCAACGGGCTGGTCGGCGAGCTCAAACGGCTGCTCGGCCAGAGCGCAGTCCTTTCCTGAGCCGGGGTGACAGCAGCGTCAGAAATGGGGTCTGAACAGGCGTGATGTGGGTGCCGCTCGACCGTTGCCCCATCCTCGAGCGAGCTCCCGGTTGGGAACGCGACGAAGACACCCAGTAGACTGACCTCATGCCGATCGTAGTGAGCACCAAGGATTGCACTGCGCTCAGCGACGCTGAGCTCGTCGAAATGGCGGATCTTTGTGCGGACCGGCCGCCCGGTTTCGACATCGGATATCTCTCCAAAGAGCGTGAATCCTGGGTGCTCATCACCCAGGCCCGGGAGGGGAACAAACTTCGGGGCTACTCGTTCTGCACCCTCGAGCGCATCGGGGGAACACCTTCGCTGCTCGTCGGCCTGGCGCTGGTGGACCGCACAGCGCGGGCGGAAGCCGCCCTCAAGGGGATCATGGCCGACCAGTACCGTCGGGCCCTGCTCGCCTTTCCCGACGAGGACGTCCTTCTGGGCACCCGCCTCCTGACGCCCGAAGGATTCCGTGCCTTCAACGGGCTGCAGGATGTCGTGCCCTTCCCGGGCCACAAGAGCTCGGGCGAGGAGCGTGCCTGGGCGCGCCGCCTGTCGAAGCGCTTCGGGTGTGAGAGCCGGCTGGACGACCGCACCTTCGTCCTCAAGGGCGACGGTTCCGTGGCCGGGGGCCTGGACTTCTTCGCCCCCAAGGTCAAGATCCCCGAAGGGGTCGAGACGCACTTTGCCAGCTTCAAGGCCGACCGGGGTGACCGTCTGGTGGCGTTCGGCTGGGCCATGGCCGAGGACCTGGCCGGGGGCAAGCTCGGCCGCTGAGGCCGGGACCGACCCCCACGCGGCACCCCGCTCGAGCGGGCGCCGGCGTCAGCCCCGAGGGAGTACCGCTGCGCAGACTTTGTAGCAATGGCCGTCCCGCGGGGGACTGACCGTCACCAAGAGGTACTGCGGCTCGAAGCCCAGGGCGGTGGCCAGGCTCTTGCCGCTCAGTCGCTCGCGTCGCGCCGCATCGAGGGCGCGGGCGGCGTTGCGATCCTCCACCGGGAGCCACACGTCGTCGCGGTCCCATCCGAAGCGGACCCACGTGGTGCCGTCCGCCTGGCGCCGGATCAGCTGTGGTCGCCGTGTCGGCTCAATGAGTGCCACCGAAGGCCGGAAGCCCCGGAACTCCCAATACGGAGCCGAGGGCCCGGGGAACCCCAGCAGCGGCCCGTCGGGGGACGCCACCAATCGTCGCAACAGCTTGCGCAGGTGCCGGCCCCGCAGCGTGCCGACGTGACGGGGCAGGTCGGCCACGGTGGCCGCCTCGGGCCGGGCCAGGTCGTCGCGCTCGGGATCGTCCGCCAGTGTCACCTCCACGACGTCGAAGGTGCTGATGTCAGGATCGTGCCCCTCGGGCCAGGGCACCCGCACCCGCATGACGGTGCGGGTCGCCAGGTCGACCACGGTCGTGTCCTCGACCGTGGAGGACAGGACCAGGAGGTGGAGGGTGGAACCGCCGGCCGTCGGAACCCGCTCGGTGCGACGAGCCGAGCGACGGAGCAGTCGGGCCGGATCGGTCACGGCCTCGGCCTTGCGTCGTCCGAGTGGTGCGGCGCCGGCGCCGGCGCCGGTGGCGTCCGTGTCCTGCTCCCGACCCGGCTCCGTCCCAGGTTCCTGCTCGCGCCCGTACCCGTGTCCGTCGGGCCCGGAGTCGGGGCCGCCGTCCTCGGCGCCGCCGGCACCGGCCGTGTCCGGTTTCATGGAGGGCCCGCTCATGCGATCAGTGCATCCAACTGGCCCGCCAGGGTAGCGGCATCGGCCGCCGGCATCCCGCAGACGCGGCCCTGGCACACATACGCCAAGCCGGGAGCGGCGGGACGCTCCTCGAAGAGGGGGCCCGCGTCGGGCTCGCCCCAGGCCACGACCGCGGCGGGAAGCCAGTTCCGCCGGACCTCGCTGAGGAGATCGGGCCGGTGCCCGGTGATCACGATCTCGCTGCGCCGCTGCAGCATGGGGAGCGCCGCGACCATGTCGGCCAGCGCCCCCGGGTGGCGCTCCAGAAGTGGAGCGGCCAGGGCGACGGTTTGCTCGACCGCCTCCTCCACCCGGGCGTCGTCCACCAGCGCGCCGACGTGCAGGAGGGCCGCCAGGGCGACGGAGTTGGTGGCTGGCACTGCACCGTCCAGGAACTCCTTGGGCCGGACGACGAGGGCCTCGGCGTCGCTGCCGGTGGTGAAGAAGCCGCCCGACGCGTCGTCCCAGAAGAGGTCCAACAGCTGGTGCACGACGCGCACCGCCCGCTCCCGCCAGACCGCCGCCCCCGTCCATTCCGACAGGCGGAAGGAGGCTTCGCCCAGCCAGGCGTAGTCCGCCGCCACAGCGAGATGACGCGCCCTCCCGCCCTGCCAGCTCCGCATCAACCGCCCGTCGGCATACATGGAGGCCCAGAGGAACTCGCCGATCTCCACGGCCCGCCGTCCGTAGTCGTCCCGTCCCGTGGCGCTCGCCGCTTCGGCCAGCGTGGCCACCGACATGGCGTTCCACTCGGTCAGCACCTTTTCGTCCCGGGCGGGTTGGACACGCGCCGCCCGCGCCGCCGCCAACAGGCGGCGTGCCTCCTCCACCTCTGGTGGGCGTGCCAACGGCGCGCCGACCGGGCGGACGGGGATGGAGCGTCCCTCCCAATTGCCGCCCGGCGTGATGCCGTACCACTCCGCCGCCGGGCCGACGAGGGCAGGAGGGAGGATCTGGCGCAACTCATCGACGGTGAAGGTGGCGTGGGCGCCTTCCACGCCGCCCGCGTCGGCGTCGAACGAAGAGTAGAGCGCGCCCTCGGGAGTCGACAGCTCGCGCAAGACGAAGTCCAGCGTCTCGGTGACGACCCCGAGATACTCCTCTCGTCCGCCGTCCTGCCACGCGTGCAGGTAGGCGCGGGCCAGCTGCGCCTGATCGGTGAGCATCTTCTCGAAATGGGGGACCAGCCAGTGGGCATCGGTCGAGTAGCGGCAGAACCCGCCGACCAGGTGGTCGTAGAGGCCACCGGCCGCCATGGCGTCCAGGGTGCGGAGCCCCATGTGCCGCGCGTGGGCCGCATCGGAGCCGTCCCGCCGGGCCCGCCGCAGGCAGAGCTCGACCAGGGTCGGGCGGGGGAACTTCGGGGCTGGTCCGAAGCCACCCCATTCGGGATCGAAGTTCGCCGCCAGCCCGGCCACCACCTGCTCGATGAGCACGTCGGCATCGGGCCCTCCCGTCGCGAAGGATCCGGCCAGGCGCAGGGCGCCGCCCCTGGTGTCGCCCTCCTCCGCGCGGAGCGCCTCAGCCAGGCGCAGCTCGCGCTGGACGGCGCCCACGAGCGCGTCGGCCTGCTCGAGCACCTGTGCCCGCTGCGTGGCCCAGGCGTCGGCGAGGCCCTGCACCACGCGGCGGAACGACGGCATCCCGTGGCGCTCGACAGGCGGGAAATACGTCCCGGCGTAGAACGGTCGGCCGTCCGGAGTGCAGAAGACGGACATGGGCCAACCGCCCGCACCGGTCAAGGCCTGGGTGGCGGCCATGTAGACGGCGTCGAGGTCCGGCCGCTCCTCCCGATCGATCTTGACCGAAATGAACGACTTGGCCAGGTCCGCCGCAGTGTCCGGATCCTCGAAGCTCTCGTGCGCCATGACGTGGCACCAATGACACGAGGCGTAGCCGATGGAGATGAACAGGGGTTTGTCCTCGTCGAGCGCCCGGCGCAGGGCCTCGTCGCCCCAGGGGAACCACTCGACCGGGTTGTCGGCGTGCTGGCGGAGATACGGGCTCGTCTCGTCGGCCAGGTGGTTCACGGCAGCGATGCTAGGGCTCCTTCCCCGAGCGGCGGCACACCGGCCTTGCCGTGCAAGGCTCGGACCATGGAGCTTGAACTCAATGGGAAGACCGCGCTGATCACGGGGGCCAGCCGGGGGATCGGACTGGCCATGGCGGCACGCTTCGTCGAGGCCGGCGCCAACGTCATGATGAGCTCGCGCAAGGCGGAGGATCTCGCCAGTGCCGCCGCTGGCCTGGTGGCGGGGGGAGCGCCGGAAGAGCGGATCGCATGGACCGCCGCCCACGTGGGCAAGCCCGAGGACGCTCGGTCCTGCGTGGCCGCGACGACGGACCGGTTCGGCCGCCTCGACATCCTGGTGAACAACGCCGGCACCAATCCCTACTTCGGACCGATGATCGACATCGACGTGGTGCGGGCGCAGAAGACGTTCGAGGTCAATCAGCTCTCCATCCTCCTGTGGACCGCCGCCGCGGTGAAGGCGGGCCTGCGCGGATCGGTCATCAACGTGGCCTCCATCGGCGGACTCGGAGTCGAGCCGGGTATCGGTTGGTACAACGTGACGAAGGCCGCGGTGCTCCACATCAGCCGCCAACTCTCGTTCGAGCTGGCGCCCGACATCCGCGTGAACGCACTGGCACCGGGCCTGGTCAAGACCAAACTGGCCGCCGCGCTCTGGGAAGGTCCTGGCGAAGAGCGCATCGCCGCCCACATTCCGCTGCGGCGACTCGGCCTGCCCGACGACATCGCCACCGCGGCGCTGTTCCTGGCCTCCGATGCCGCCTCGTGGATCACGGGGCAGACGTTCGTCGTGGACGGCGGGACGACGGCCCAGCCGTCGGGCGGGGTGGGGTGAGGGCCGCCCAGGCCGCCGTGTCACACATCGGCACCCCGGACCGTCTCAAGGGGTGACAGAGAATGCAGGGCAGAACTGCGGAAGAGAGAAGAGGAGGGAACGTCATGGCTCACGTCCCGTTGCAGGAGCACCCCAAGGGGGTGGTGGCCCGGCTGGCCACCCGTTACAGCACGCGCCGCTTCGGCCGGATGGTCGAGCCCACGGCGGCGGCCTCGCACCACGCGGGCGTCCTGGTGGCGATGGGCAGCCTCGAGACAGCCGTCCAGTTCGGGTGGAAGAAGCTGCATCCGACCTTGCGCTGGCTGGCCGTGCAGGCCACCGGCATGCAGATCGGCTGCTCGTGGTGCGTCGACTACGGCTACTACGAAGGGATGCACCGGGGCGTCGACCCGGCCAAGGTGCGTGCCGTCGGGAGCTGGCGGACCAGCGACCTCTTCGACGAGCGGGAGCGCGCCGTGCTCGAGTACGCCGAGACGGCGACGGCCACCCCGGCCGAGGTGTCCGACGAGCTGGCCACCCGCATCCGCGCGCACCTGAGCGACGCGGAGTTCGTCGAGCTCGCTGCCTGGGTGGCACTGGAGAACTTCCGGTCACGCTTCAACGCCGGCCTCGGACTCCGCAGCCAGGGCTTCTCGGACAGCTGCGACATCCCCCTGCACGTCGCGGGCCCCGATGCCGTCGCCTGACGTCGAGGCCGACGCCGCCGCGTTCGAGGAATGGCGCGCGCTGCTCTTCGGCATCGCGTATCGCATGCTCGGCAGTGCCGCCGACGCCGAGGACGTCGTCCAGGAGACCTCTCTCCGGTGGCTGCGCCGCAATGATCACGAGGTCCGTTCGGTCCGCGCCTACCTGGTCACCATCGTCACCCGCCTCTGCCTCGACCAGCTCGATTCGGCTCGCGCCACTCGGGTCACCTACACCGGTCCGTGGCTGCCCGAGCCGGTGGTGCTCGACGAGACGGATGCGACCGAGCAGGCCGACTCACTGTCGCTGGCCTTCCTGGTGCTGTTGGAGGAGCTGACGCCCCTCGAGCGGGCGGCCTATCTCCTGCACGACATCTTCGGCTACTCGTTCGAAGAGGTGGGGCGCTCGTTGGGACGGACGCCGGCCGCCTCCCGCCAGCTCGGGGCGCGGGCCCGCAAGCGGATCGAGGAACGGCGCCAGCGCTTCGATGCCGACCTGCGCCAGGGCCGTGCTCTGACCGACCGTTTCTTGGCGGCGTGTGCCACGGGCGATCTGTCCGGGTTGCTCACGATGCTCTCTGACGACGTCGTGGTCTGGACCGACGGCGGGGGCAAGGTGCGCGCCGCCCTGCGGCCGGTGGTCGGCCCCTACCGCAGTTCGAGGTTCCTGCTGAACGTGGCCAAGAAGGTGCACGGCCTGCCGCGCACCACCGTGCTCAACGGACAACCGGCGGCGGTCTTCGTGGAGGACGACGCGGTGGTGGCCGCCCTGGTGCTCGACATCTTGGACGGCTCCATCGTGGGCGTCCGCTCCGTGACGAATCCAGACAAGCTGGCACGGCTCAGTGCCCGGCTGCCCGCCGGGACGCCTGAACGGCTGGCCTGAGTATCCGACCCGGACCGCCCGGGGTCACACACCGGCCGAGAGACCCAACCCTGGGCGGGGGACGGGTCAAGGCGACTCGAGCGACTCCAGGGCGCGTCGGCGTATCTTTCCCGCTGCTGTGCGGGGCAGGTCGTCCACCACGACCAATTCCTTCGGCGCCGCCCACGGTGCCATGGTCTCCGTCACCATCGCACGAAGCTCCTCCAGTGACGGCCCGTCCTCGGCCGGCACGACCCAGGCCACGACGCGCTCGCCCCACTCGGGGTCGGGCCGCTTCCAGATCGCGACCTCGGCGACGCCGGGGTGCGCCAGAAGGATGCGCTCGACTGCGTCGGGCCAGACCTTCTCTGCGCCCGTCGTGATCACGTCGGCGAGGCGACCGAAGACGACCAGGTTTCCCTCGTCGTCGACCGACCCGGCGTCGCCGGTGGCGAACCAGTCCGGCCGACCGTCGGGCCCGATGACCCGCCCGTCGTCGCCCCCGCGGTAGCAGCGGAGCAACATGGGTGCCCGGATCAGGATCTCCAGGGCGGTTCCGCCGCCCTCCGGCGTGCGGAATGCAACCTCTACCCCGTCCAGCGGCGAGCCGTCGTAGACGACACCCGACCCCGTCTCGGTCATGCCGTAGGTGGCCACCACGTTGGGCGGCAGGGAGTCCGGAACCCGGCTCCCCCCGAGCAGCACGCAGGTGAACACGGAGGGATCGAGGCGCTGCAGTGCGGTCGTGACCAAGGACACATGCGACACCTGCCCCGAGCGCCCGGCCCTCTCGACCACCTCGGCCTCGAATCCCGGCAGGACGACCAGAGGAGTCTCCGTGACGATGGCGCGCGTCACGACGGCGAGACCGCCGATGTGGGCCAGAGGCAGGCAGGCCAGCCACACGTGGCGCGCGGGGTCGACGCCGAGCCGGGCCGAGGACGCCACCGCCGAGGCGGCGATGGCGTCGTGGGTCAGCACGACGCCCTTGGGCTCTCCGGACGTGCCCGAGGTGGCGACGACGAGGGCATCGCCGTCCTCGACCCCGACGCCGTCGGGCACTGCATGCTGCTCCCCATCGGAGCCGACAATCCGCGTCGGACGCAGCGCGTCGAGCAAGACCTGGCGGGCGACCGGCGGGAGGCGGGGATCGAGGGGAGCGGCGGCATCGCCGGTGTCCCACACGGCGCGCAGGGCATCGACAAAGCCCACCCCACCAGGGAGGTCGAGTGCGACGAGCTCAGGCACCGGCCAGTAGCGTAGGTCGCCGTGCAGACCGTGGTCACAGGCAGCCCTCATGATCCTCTCGACGATCTCCGCCCGCTTCCGCTTCCCCAATGGGAGTCGCGTGGATCATTCCAGGACATCCGCTACGAGGTGGCGGAGGGCATCGCCAAGCTGACCATCTGTCGTCCCGAGCGGCGCAACGCCTTCCGTCCCCAGACCCTCTTCGAGTTGACCGACGCCTTCTCCCGGGCGCGGGACGACGTCGACGTCGGCGCCATCATCCTGTGCGGCGAAGGCCCCGACGCCTTCTGCTCCGGCGGAGACCAGAAGATCCGCGGTGACGACGGCTACATCGGCGACGACGAGGTCGGGCAACGCGGCATCGGCCGCCTCAATGTCCTCGATCTCCAAATCTTGATGCGTCGGATCCCGAAGCCGATCGTGGCCATGATCGCCGGGTACGCCATCGGCGGCGGCCACATCCTGCATCTGGTGTGCGACATTTCCATCGCGGCGGACAACGCACGATTCGGCCAGACCGGCCCCAAGGTCGGAAGCTTCGACGGGGGCTACGGGTCGTCCATCCTGGCCCGTACCATCGGGCTCAAGCGGGCCAAGGAGGTGTGGTTTCTCTGCCGGCAGTATGGGGCGGAGCAAGCCCTCGACTGGGGCCTGGTCAACACCGTGGTCCCACTCGACGACCTCGAGCGGGAGACGGTGGCCTGGTGCCGGCAGATGCTGACGCTCTCACCGATCGCGCTGCGCATGATCAAGGCGGGCATGAACGCCGCCGATGACGGGCTGGCCGGGGTGCAGCAGTTGGCCGGCGACGCCACCATGCTCTTCTACATGACCGAGGAGGGGCAGGAGGGCCGGAACGCCTTCGTGGAGCACCGCGCACCGGACTTCTCGCGCTTTCCGCGTCGCCCGTGAGCCCTTCGCTCAAGGTGTGGGTCGCCGGCGCGCGCCCACGCACGCTGCCGGCGGCGATCGTACCGGTCGTCGTCGGCTCCGCGGCCGGCTATCTCTCGAGCGGGCGGTTGGTCGTCACGACGGCGCAGACCTCCAGTTCCTGCCATGCCGCGTTCTGCGCCAGCTTCGACCGGCAGCTGTCGTGGCTCAACGCCGTCCTGGCGCTGATCGTGGCGCTCGGGATCCAGGTCGGGACGAACTACGTCAACGACTATGCCGATGGGGTCCGCGGGACTGACGAGCACCGCGTCGGCCCGGTGCGGCTCGTGGCCGGAAAGCTCGCCACCGTTCGGCAGGTCAAAATCGCCGCGCTCATCGCTTTCGGCATGGCGGGACTGGCGGGTCTGGGCCTGGCGGCCCGAGTGACCTGGTGGCTCCTGCCGATCGGGCTGGTGTGCGGCATCGCCGGCTGGGCCTATACGGGTGGCCCTCGGCCCTACGGCTACCTCGGCTTCGGAGAGCTCTTCGTCTTCATCTTCTTCGGCCTGGTGGCGACCGCTGGCTCCGCCTACGTCCAGCACGCTCCGTTCGTGATCTCGGTGGGCAGCCATCTCTTCACCTATCAGTACGACTGGTGGTTCGCGTTGTGGGCCGGCGTGCCCGTCGGGTTGCTCGCGGCGGCGCTCCTGGAGGCCAACAACCTGCGCGACATTGCGACGGACACCGAGTCCGGGAAGAAGACCCTGGCGGTGCGCCTCGGACGGCGCCGCGCCGGCATGCTCTACTGCTTCACGCTCCTGGGCGTGGCACTCTCGGTCGGCATCCTGTCGAGCTATCAGCCGTGGTCCCTGTTGGCGCTCCTGGCTTTCCCGGTGGCGATCGAACCCGTGCGCCTCGCTCTCGGTGATCAGGAGGGCCGCGCCCTCCTGCCCATGCTGGGGTCGACCTCGCGCCTGCAGATCCTCGCCGGCGCCCTCCTGGCGATCGGGCTGCTTCTTTGAGGCCGCACGTGCCCTTCGCTCAGGCGGAGTCCCGTCGGAGTGCGTCCAGCCAGTGACGCACGATCCGGACACTCTGCTCCGGCTGCGCCAGGTGCACGGCATGGCCCCCTCCCGGGACCAAGGAGGTCACTCCGTGCGGCACCGACCGGCCGACCCGCAGCGCGTGGGAAGCAAAGCGCGTGTCGTCCGTCCCGGCCATGGCCAGTACCGGGACGGAGATGGTCGGCAGCTGTTGCCACAACGGTTCCTGGGTGCCGGTGCCACACAGACGAAGGCTCGAAGCCAGGCCCGACGCGGTATTGCGGAGGCGCTCGGATCGTTCGGTGGCGCCGCCGAGCCCGAGCCGTTGAAACAGCGGCCCGCGCAGCCAGGAGTCGATGAAGCGTGCGGCGTCGCCGGAGGCCTCGAGCTCGTCGGCGATGGCATCGTCGGACTGACGCCGGAGGGCACGTGCGCCGGCATCCTCCATGCCCGCCGTGACGCCGATGAACAGTGCGCAGCGCAAGGGGAGCGCGCCACTCAGGGTGACGTGCAGTGCCACCCTGGCCCCGAGCGAGTAGCCGAGCAGGGCGCTGGGCGTCTCGCCGATCTGCGCCGCGCACAGCGTCACCCACGAGACTCGCGGTCTCCGGCAGGTCTGCCCGCACAGAGCCCGAATCCCCGTGACCCGGCAGATCGACCGCCACCAGGGTGTACGACTCTGCCAGGAGGTCCCCGAAGCCTCCCCAGAGACGACCCGTCTGCGTGAAGCCATGCAGGACGACCAGCGGCGGTCCGACACCGCGCACGTCGACGTGGAGGGACACGCCGCATGAGCGTACAGGCCAGCTTCACCGCCACCCTCGTCGACGAGTGGGTCCGACTCGGCGTCACCGATGCGGTGATCTGCGCGGGGTCGCGCTCGACGCCGCTGGCGTTGCCTCTGGCCGAGCGAATGCGGACTCATGTCCGTCTTGACGAGCGGAGCGCCGCCTTCTTCGCACTGGGGCTGGCGATGGCGACGGGAAACCCGACGGTCATCTGCGTGACGAGCGGCACCGCGGCGGCCGAACTGCATGCCGCCGTCGTCGAGGCACATCACGGCCGGGTGCCCCTCATCGTCTGTACGGCGGATCGGCCGCCCGAACTGCATCACACGGGTGCGCCGCAGTCGATCGAGCAGTTGGGGCTGTTCGGTGGTGCCGTCCGCTGGTCGTATGCGCCCGGCGTGGCCGCCGAAGGGCAGGAGGGGATGTGGCGACCGCTCGCGGTGCGAGCCTTCGAGGAGGCGCTCCACGGGGCCGGCGGTCCCGGACCGGTCCATCTGAATCTGGAGTTCCGCGAGCCGCTGACGGGAACCGCGGGGGACCTCCCGGACACGCAGGGTCCTCGGGTGGTCTTCCCCACACGATCGACCGCCGCAGCCCCAGACGCCAAGGCGATCGCTCTTCGGGGCCGGGGGATGATCGTGGCCGGCGGCCCGTGGTCGCAGCGCGCCGATCCCGCCCGGGTCACGGCGCTCGCCGATCGGCTGGGGTGGCCCGTGCTCGCGGACCCATTGTCGGGCAGTCGAGTGGTCGGAGCGATTGCCGCCGCCGACGCGATCGTCCGCGCCGCGCCGCCCCTTCCCGACTGCATCGTGGTGCTCGGGGTGCCCTGGTTGTCGCGAGCAGTTGGGTCGTATGTCTCGGAGGCCTCCCGTGCGGGTGCGCGGGTGATCGTCGTCGACCCCTTGCGGCAATGGGCAGACCCGCTCCGGGCGGCCACGGAGTTCCACCAGTGCGAGGTCGACCCCTGGCTCGATGCCGCCCTGTCGACGGCGACGGCGACGGCGACGGCGACGGCGACGGCAACGGACCGACAGTGGCTCGATTCCTGGCGGGAACGGGAGGCGAAGGCCCAGGCCGCCATCGCCGAGGTCTTGGGCTCCGACCTCAGCGAGCCGCGGGTCGTTCGTGCCGTCCACCGCTTCGCCACGGCCAGCGGCGCCACCCTGGTGGTGGCTGCGTCCATGCCGATCCGGGATCTGGAGTGGTACGCCGAAGCCGTTGCCCGACCTCCTCGCGTGCTTGCCAACAGGGGGGCGAACGGGATCGACGGCATCGTCTCGACGGCGCTCGGGGTGGCGGCGTCAGGAGAAGGCGACACCACTCGTACCGTGGCGCTCCTCGGCGATCTGACCTTCCTTCACGACGTCTCGGGACTGGTCAACCTGGCGGGGGCGGAGGCCGACTGCACGTTCGTGGTGCTCGACAACGGCGGGGGAGGGATCTTCTCCTTCCTGCCCCAGGCCTCCTCGGTGGCACCGGCCGCGTTCGAACACCTCTTTGGGACCCCTCCCTCCAGCGACCTGTGCGCGGTCGCGCGCGGGTTCGGGCTGTCCGTGCACGACGTGGGGACCGTCTCGCAACTCGAGTCGGCTCTGGCCGCGCCGACGCCGGCCCTCGTCCGGGTCAAGGTGCCCGACCGGGCGCAGAACGTCGCGCTGCACGATGCGATCAATGAGGCGGTCCGTCTCGCGCTGCAGTGAGGGTGGGGGAGGGGGTCGAAGCAGAGCGCCGTCCAGCCGGGCTCTCGAAGGTCAACTCCACGTTGGCGTCACCCGCGACCCTCCAGCCCATCTCGTGCACACAGCGGTGGTGGTGATCACATAACTCGACGAGGTTCTCCACGTCGGTGAGTCCGCCGTCGACCCAGTGCCGCACATGGTGGACGTCGGTGAACTCGGTGTGGGTGCAGCCCGGAAATCGGCATCCCTTGTCCCGGCGCCTGATCTCCAGGCGCTGTGCGTCGCTCGGATCTCTCCTGGTGCGCCCGAGGCGCAAGCTTCGGCCGTCGGGGGCATCGCCCGACACCAGGACCTTGGCATCGCAGGCCAGGCGGCGTGCGACCTCCCGTGACACCGGGCCCAGCACGTCCAGCTCCGCGCCTCCTCCGGCTCCGGCCAGATAGGTCATGTCCGCGTGGACGACGACGGTCGGCCGGTTGCGCCGCATGCCCCCTGCCCGCCCGGGATCTGTTCGGGCATCTGCCTGCTTCGTGTGCGCATCACCTGCATCGGTGCCACCGGCGGCCTCGCCCCTGCAGACTGCGACCAAGGCGTCCGCCATTCGTTGGTCGAAGGGCGCTCGGTTCCGCCCCAATCGACTGGCCCGGGCGACGAGCGAGCTCTTGACCACGGCGTAGTGGTCCTCGGGCAGCGTCCCACTCAGTGACCGGCGCTTGTCGTCGAAGCGAAGGAAGCGCCGGGAGTAGACGCCGGTCGATCGCCCGTCCGATTGGTCCCGGGCCGCCAGCGCGAGCTCACGGACCTGCTTGGCGGACCAGTGTGTTGCCTGCTCGGCCAGCTGCGCGTCCGTCTCGGGCTTGGCCACATCGACCAGTGGCCTCACTTGATCGAACGAGAGCTTTCCCTGGGACAGTGCGTCGGCGATCTTCGGGAGCTCCGGCAGCTTGATGGCGGCGCTGACCCATTCGCGGGCGGTGGCGGCGGAAACCCCACACCGCTGGACGAGCCACGCCACCATGGATGTGGCGCCGTCCACCCGCCAGGCGCGCCGCCGGTCCAGCTCTGCCACCGCCGCCAGGAGCTGGCTCTGGTGGGCCGAGATCGCCCGGTGATGTTGCGTGACGCTCGAGACCAGTGCCTCGGTTCGACGAGACACGGATCCGGGGCGGGGTCCGTCTCTGAGGAGGGCGGGTGCCATGACGGCGAAAGAACGGTCTGGCCGTGTCACGGACCGGCACAGGGGGATCGTCAGGAAGGAAGCGAAACCGCGCCTGCCGGCTCGCCGCCCGTCGACTCGCCGGTGACAGCGGCCCCCGCTCAGCGATACCGATCGGCGGACACCCACTCCCCGTGGCTCCGGACCGGCAGCCGCGCCGGCAAGTGGACGACCGCCTCCGGTCGGCGTCGGCCCAGAGACGAGGCGTCGAGGACGTAGATGTCGCTCCCGCCGCGGTTGGGGTCGTCCACGACGGTGAGCAGCCATCCCTCCTCGTCGCTGTGCCCGTCGACGGCGCGGACGAACAGCGGCTCGCTCGGTCGGCATCCGGGGCTCGGGCTCCAGGACGCACTCTCGTCCCGCGCCGTGTCGAACTTCAGCAGGCCGACGGGCCATGACTCCCGCGTCCAGGGGTCCGGTTCGTGCCCCGCCGCAGCGGTCGGGACCGCAGGGACCTCAGCCCAGGCGGTCTCGAGTGCATAGCCGTACCGGAACACCGCACCCTCACAGGCGGTGTCGATCCGTGGATACTCGATGCTCCGCTCATCGACCTGCGTCCGCTCCAGTCGGTCACCGTGCACGCGCCAGCGTTCCAGGACGCCCAAGGTCCCTCCCACGGCGCTGAGTCCCAGACCGGCCGGTCCCACCACCGACGCAGTGGGGTCGAACGGTTGCCCGGCCTCGGGCACGCCATAGCGGCAGACGTAGAGCACAATGCCGCCATCCGGCTCGTCGTAGGCACCCAGGACATGCGTCACCAGGCAGGGATCGACTCGGATCCAACGCACCGGGTCGGGTGGTCCGCTCTCGGTGGAGACCGAGTCGTCCCCCGCCGATCCGGCGCCTCCTCGGGGGACGACGCCGACCCATCCCTCGGCTCCGGCCACCCAGCCGAAGGGCACCCTGGGGTCCCCGCCGGCTCCGCCGAGGCGCGCCGTCGGCGACTCAATGAACACGACGTGCGTCGCCGTGACGCCGATGTCGTGTTGCCACGTCGCCCGCTCCAACTCGACCGCGCGGGCGGACCGCAACGCCCCGGCGGCATCCCACTCCCCGAGACGCAGGAAGACGCCGTCGGCCTCTCCCTCGCCCCCGTCCCCGCTCCCGCCCCCGCCTTGACTGCCAGGGCCACCCGCCCCCGTCCCGTCGTCGACCGCGAAGAGGATCCGGCTTCCATCGGCGGCCACACGGTGCGCATGCGAAGCGATCGGGACCGTCAAGCCCCCGGTGAACTCCTCTGGCTCCAAGCAGCGTGAGTACTGCAGGGGAATGCCGGCTTCCGGGAGCGCCAGAATCGAACCCGCGTGCCAGAAGAGATTCGCATCGGCAGCGGACTCCCGGCGCATGTACCAGACCGCCCGCCCGTCTCGGAACTCGACGGCGTGCAGAGCACCCGCGGCGTCGCCGCCCTCACCGGCCTCGACATCACCTCCACCGTCAGCTGCATCCGCGCCAGCGCCCGCAGGCGCCTCACCACCGTCCCCGCCCCGCACCCCCCACGGCCGCGCCGGCCCCGCCCGGAAGAGCGTCCCCTGGAGGTCAGGCGGCAGCGAGCCCGCCATGGGGAGGGGAAGGCCACCACCAGCGCCGATCACGGGCTGCCCCGACCGTCTCCTGAGCCTTCACGCGCACCCATGCGGCCGATCAACCTACCTGCGTATGGCAAAGTCGAGGCATGCCCAGCCTCTCGGAGGACCTCGCCTTCCGTGGCCTGATCCACCAGATGACCGATGCGGATCTGCCGAAGCGCTTCGACCAACCGGGGCTCACGGTGTACGCCGGTTTCGACCCCTCCGCCGCCAGCCTCCACGTGGGCAACCTGCTGCAGCTGTGCACGATGCGCAGGTTCCAGGACGCCGGCCACCGGACCATCTCGCTCGCCGGCGGCGGCACCGGCATGATCGGTGACCCCGGGGGGAAGCAGGACGAGCGCCAGTTGCTCGACCTGGCCACGATCGAGGGTTACCTCGAGGGCATCCGGCCCCAGCTGGGCCAGTTCCTCGACCTCGACCGCGCTTTGCTGCTCAACAACGCCGACTGGTTGGGCTCACTGTCCACCCTCGACTACCTGCGCGACGTGGGCAAGCACTTCACGATCAACCAGATGATCGCCAAGGAATCGGTCAAGACCCGCTTCGAGCGCCCGGATCAGGGGATCTCCTACACCGAGTTCAGCTACATGCTGCTCCAGGCCTACGACTTCCTCCGCCTCCACCTCGATCACGGCTGCGACGTGCAGTTCGGGGGGAGTGATCAGTGGGGCAACATCACCATGGGTGTCGACTACATCCGCCGGGTCTGCGGCGACGAGGTGTGGGGCTTCACGACCCCCCTCATCGTCAAGCCGGACGGGACCAAGTACGGCAAGACCGAATCGGGCACCGTGTGGCTCGATCCCAAGAGAACCAGCCCCTACGCCATGTACCAGTTCTTCCTGCACACGCCCGACGAGCAGGTCGGCGAGCTTCTGCGGTTCCTCACCTTCCTCGAGCATGACCGCATCACCGAGCTCGACCGACTCACGGCGGAGCAGCCCCAGCGCCGGGAGGGACAGCGCGCCCTGGCCCGGGCCGTGACCGCGCTGGTGCACGGCGACGCCGAGGTGGCCAAGTGCGAGGAGGCGTCGGAGGCGCTGTTCGGGGAGGAGATCGCGGGCCTCAGCGAGGAGATGTTGCTCGCCGTGACCGAGGATGCGCCGACCACGGACATCGCGCGATCGGAGCTCCTCGGCGGCCTGACACTCGTCGATCTTCTGCAGCGCACGGGCCTGGTGAAGTCCAAGAAGGAGGCGCGTCGCACCGTCGAACAGGGCGGTGCGTACGTCAACAACGTCCGCCAGACCGACGACGGGCGCACGTTCACGGCGGATGACCTGCTGCACGACAGGTACCTCGTGGTGGCCAGGGGCCGCAAAGAGGTCCACATCGTCAAGGCGGCATGAGGCGCCGGTACCCCTTCCTTTCACTTGTGCTCGTTGCTGCGTGCGCCCTCACCCTCACCTCGTGTGCGGGTGAGGATCAGGAGGGCTCGCTCCCACACCGCATGGCCGTCTGGACGAGCGGGACGGGCCTGGGCGAGGACATCGGCACCCTCGTGGCCGACAACGCACGGGTCGCCAAGGACGTGCCCAACGGGACGGGCGCCGTGCACGCCGCCTGCGCCACCATCCAGAACGATGCCGAGATGGCCAACTCCAGCCTGCCCTCGCCCGATCCCGACGTCACCGACTGGCTGACCCAGGCGTACGGGCTCGAGGGCACCGCGGCCAACGAGTGCTATGACGCCGGCGCCACCGACAAGAAGGGCCTGGCCGAATCCGCCCGCAACGCCATCAAGGCCGAGGCCCTCTACCAGCAGGTCTTGCAGCGCATCCGTCAGATCGACGGTCGCACCGTGTCGACGACGACCACCACCGACAACTCGTCGGGGAGCATCTTCGGATGACCCCGGCACCGAGCGACCCATGAGCCCCGACCCCGCCACCCCCGACCCCGCCACCCCCGACCCCGCCACCCCCGACGGAGACGAGTTCGACCGCCACCGGCGCCGGGTCCTGTGGGCGCTTCCCACCGGTCTCTACCTCATCGGCAGCCGCCACCACGACGACGTGAACCTCATGACGGCGAACCTCGTGGTGCAGGTCTGCATGGAGCCCAAGCTCGTCGGAGTGGCGCTCGAGCACGACTCGATGACGGCGCGCCTCGTCGCCGCCGGCGGTGGATTCACCGTGTCGCTGCTCGCCCGTGGCGAGCGTGACGTCGTACGGAAATTCGTGAAGCCGGTGACCGAGGTCGAACGCGCCGCTGACGGGGCTGTCCTCGCCCTGTCGGGCCGACCGGTCACGGAGGTCGGACCGGGACTTCGCCCGGTGCTCGAATCGGCGGCGGGCTACCTGGACCTCCGCCTGACCAGCGCGGAGCCGCTCGGCAGTCATGTCTGGTGCGTCGGCGAGGTGATCGGGGTCGGAGGAGAGCCCGCCGAGGTCCTGCGGATGGAGGACACCCGCATGCACTACGGCGGGTGACGGGGGCAGGCTGACGGCGGCGGCGACTTCGCGCGCCAGTGACCCCAGCCGGGTCCTAGCCCGGAGGGTTGCCCCCGGACTCGGCCTCGGACGACCCGGCGGCGGGTTTGGGTCGCAGGTCGATGCGCAGCGTGAGGATCCCGTCCAGCAGCTCCGCCTCGGCGTCTCCGATCATGGCGAAATCGGCGAAATCGCGCTGAGCCTGCTCGCGGAAGCGCTGACGCTCGGGGCCTTCGACCGGTGGCATGCCGCGCGTCCGGACCGCCTCGGCCCGGGCTCGGAAGCGGGCGACCATCTCTTGCGGGTCGAACCCGGCCATGTCGTCAGCGTAGAGGGTGGGCCGGATGGGGATCGTCGCCGGACACGCTCTGCGCTGGCCTGCCCTGGCGAATGATCGGATCACCCCCGTAGCCTTTCGGTGGTCTGAGCTGGCCCAGAGTGGGTCTGTCGCCGGCAACCACTACAATGGCCGGACCGGTCGACCTGGTCCGTAACGGTTCGGCCGTACGGGGGCAGGACGCCAGGATGCGGACCTGTGACAAGGAGTTCTCGTGAAAAAGGGACGCCATCGGCGCTTCGAAGAAGCGCGCAGTCTGAAGCGATCGTCGACCGAGTCGACCGGACGTTGTGCCGAGTGCGGGGCTGAGCCCGACGACGTGCACGCGTCATGGTGCCTGGCCGAAGAAGACAAGTACGACCGCATCCTCGGGTCCATGCCCACGCGCGCCGCGGCGGACGACGATCCGCTGAACGACTGACACGCCGACGATTGACTGGCTGAAGAACTGGGCCTGAACGAACGGCTCGTCCGCCGGGTCGCGGTCAGCCGTTCGCCCGGGACATCCCTCAGGGTTCCGTGCGGCTCCGCACGGCCGGATGGGGGAGTGGCACACCCTTGGTGCGCAAGCGGTCCCGCTCCTCGACCAGGTCCACGAAGTGGTCGTAGGCCTTGGTGCCGACCATGGCGGTGAGCTCGGGCCGCATCTCCTTGTAGACCGGCTGCGTGCCGACGAAGGCATCGGGTGACTCGGTGCACCACCAATGGAATTCGCGTCCCCCCTTGCCCCAGTGCCGGCGGTCCCACTGCCGGATGACGGAGGTGACGTGCCCCTCGTCGTCGTCCACCGCGTCCTCCCGGCGCAGCGGCAGTTGCCAGCACACCTCCGGCTTCAACGTCATGTGGTCCACGCCGCGGCGCATGGCGGCGATGTGAAAGGCGCACCCGACGCCACCGGGGAAGTCAGGCTTGTTGAGGAAGATGCAGGCGTCGTCGACCAACCGGGTCACGGTCTCGCCGCTCTTGTTCTGGTGGATCACGCTCTTCTTCGTGCCGTGGTTCTGCCACTCGTCGGGCGTCAGCGTGGCCGCCGCCTTCTCCACCCGCCGGGCGTCCTTCTTGTTGACCAGGTGGGCGCCGTAGCTGCAACAGCCCTGCACGAGCTCGGGCGCAGGGCCCGTGAGCACGCCTTGGCACCCGTTCCCGAAAATGCAGGTCCAGTTGCTCGTCAGGAACGTGACGTCGAAGACCCAGGTCCGCTCCTCCTCGTCGTCTTCGAAGCTGATCCATTCGTGCGAATCGGTCGGTGTCGTCGCCACGGCCAGGCACGTTACAGCGTGCACGCGAGGTGGGAATCGGCCTCGGACGACGCCGACCGGGCGTGGCCGTCTCCCCGGGGCCGTCCCGGAGGCACCAGGCCGTAGACTGTCCTCATGGCCACGACGACCGACGATCTCTCGACGACCACCCCAGTCGTCACCCTGACCCCCGAGGCGCACAAGGTTGTGCTGGACGCCATCTCGCAGGAGCCCGATCCGGCCACCCTGGGGCTGTGGCTCGAAGTGCGCGGTGTGCAGTCGGGTGCGTTCATCTACGACCTCTACTTCCAGGCCGTGTCCGATGCGGACGAGGGCGACGTGCGCCATGCCCAGGACGACCTGCAGGTCGTCATCCCCTCGGGCAGCGTCGATCGCCTCCGGGGCGCCCGGCTCGAGTGGTCCGACGCCGACGGCGGCGGCCTGGTGTTGGTGAACCCCAACACGCCCACGCCCGAGGAGACCTCTCCCGGCGTGCCACCCGAGGTCCTCGCCAAGGGCATCACGAGCCCTCTCGCCCTGCGCGTCGTCGCGGTCCTGGAGCAGGCGGTCAATCCGTCGATCGCCAGCCATGGCGGTCGGGCGGACCTCGTGGCGATCGACGACGAGGACGGCAGCGCCTACGTGCGCCTCTCCGGCGGGTGCCAGGGCTGCGCCATGTCGCAGATGACGCTCCGCCAGGGGATCGAGACCACGCTGCTCGAAGAGGTCCCGGAGCTGACCCGCGTGCTCGACGTCACCGACCACGGCAGCGGGGAGAACCCCTTCTATCAGTAGGTCCCGGACAGCCCGGGACCGCTGTGGCCGTCCGGTAGCGTTGCTGTGTGCTGCGCTTTCTGACCGCCGGAGAGTCCCACGGTCGCGCCCTGGTCGTGATCGTCGAGGGTCTGCCCGCCGGGCTGCCCGTGGAATCCTCCGACATCGCCACGGAACTGGGGCGTCGGCGGCTCGGCTACGGGCGGGGGCCGCGGATGCGCTTCGAGGCGGACGAGATCTCCCTCGTCGGCGGCATCCGGCACGGCCGCACGCTCGGTTCGCCGGTGGCGATCGAAATCGCCAACACCGAGTGGCCGAAATGGACCGACGAGATGTCCCCCGCCCCGGGCGCGCCCTCGAAGGTGCTGACCCAGCCCCGGCCCGGGCACGCAGACCTGCCGGGCATGCTCAAGTACGGCTTCGACGACGCCCGTGACGTGCTGGAGCGCGCCTCGGCGCGCGAGACGGCGGCCCGTGTGGCCGCCGGGGCGCTGGCCAAGCTGCTGCTGACGCATCTCGGGGTCTCCATCATCAGCCACATCGTGGCGCTGGGCGAGGCCGTGACCACTCCGGGGTCGGCCCGGCCGGGCCCCGCTGACCTGGCGGCGATCGACGCCAGCGCGGTGCGGTGCTTCGACGCCGCCGGGGAGGAGGCCATGGTCGCCGCGGTGAAGGCCGCATCAAAGGTGGGCGACTCCCTGGGCGGGATCGCCGAGGTCCTGGCCTTCGGTGTCCCGGTCGGGCTCGGAAGTCATGTGCACTGGGACCGCAAGCTCGATGCCAACCTGGCCCAGGCGCTGATGTCGATCCAGGCGGTGAAGGCGGTCGAGATCGGGGACGGGTGGGACAACGCAGCGCGCCGGGGCTCGGACGCGCACGATGCCATCCACTACGACGACACCGAGGGCTACGTCCGCCCCACCGACCGGGCGGGCGGCATCGAGGGTGGCATCTCGAACGGCGCCCTCCTGGTGGCCCGGGTCGCCATGAAGCCCCTCGCCACGCTGAACCGTCCCGTGCTGCAGACGGTGGACGTGGTGACCAAGGAGTCGACGGTCAGCTTCCGCGAGCGCACGGACGTCACGGCGGTGCCGGCGATGGGTGTCGTGGCCGAGTCGATGACCGCGCTGGTGCTGGCCACCGAGGCGCTGCGCAAGTTCGGGGGCGACTCCCTGGCCGAGATCGTGCGCAACCGTGACGGCTTCGTGGCCTCGCTCGGCCGCACGCCGTCGTCCGCCGTGGGTTCTCCACCGGCCGACTCCGGGCCGGACAGCGCCACCGGATGACGCCCCGCATCCTGCTCGTCGGGATGATGGGCGCCGGCAAGACGACGACGGGGCGGCTGCTGGCGGCGCGGCTCGGCTGGACCTACCGGGACTCCGACGCCGACGTGGAGTCCGCCACCGGGTTGACGGTGCCGGCGCTCTTCGCCCGCGACGGTGAGGCTGCGTTCCGGAGGGCCGAGGCAGAGGTGCTGTCGGCGGCATGCGCCGACCCCGCACCCTCGGTCGTCTCGGTGGCCGGCGGCGCGGTGCTGAGCGAGAACAACCGGAAGCTGATCAAGGCCAGTGGCACCGTCGTCTGGTTGCGGGCCCGTCCCGAGACGCTGGCCGCGCGTGTGGGGGACGGCGCCGGCCGCCCCCTCCTCGGCGACGACCCCGCCGAGGCGATGACGCGACTCAACGAGGTGCGCGCACCGCTGTACGCCGAGCTGGCCGACATCGTGCTCGACGTCGACGACCTCGACGCCGCCACGGTGGTCGACCGGATCGTCGCCGCCCTGGACGCGACCACCACCACGACTCCCGGCCGGGCCGGGTAGCGCCGAGCGAGCGACACACCGTGCACGCCCTGTCCGTCGATCTGGCCGAGCGCTCGTACCCGGTGCTCGTCGGCCCGGGTGCCCGGCGCGAGGTGGCGCGCTTCCTCCCGCCGTCTGCCAAAGCGGCCGTGATCGTGACCCAGGAGTCGGTCCGTGACGCCGGGTGGGTGGAGGGCATCGATCCCGGCGTGCCCTTCGAGGTGTGCCTCATGCCCGACGGGGAGGACGCCAAGACGCTCGCCACGGTCGAGGAACTCGCCCGTTTCTTCACCCGGGCCGGGCTGTCGCGGGCCGACGCCGTCATCGCGGTCGGTGGGGGCATCGTGACGGATGTGGCCGGATTCGCCGCCGCCACCTATCACCGCGGCACCGCCTACCTGAACGTCGCCACCTCGTTGCTGGCCCAGGTCGACGCGGCCATCGGGGGCAAGACCGGGGTGAACCTCCCCGAGGGCAAGAACCTGGTGGGTGCCTTCTGGCAGCCCAACGCCGTGCTCTGCGACACCGAGACGCTGGCCTCCCTGCCGCCCCGGGAGTGGGCCTGTGGCCGCGGCGAAATCGCCAAGTACGCCTTCCTGGGTGACGCCCCGACGGCCGACCAGCCCATCGACGAGCAGGTGGCCCGGTGCGCGGCCATCAAGGCCGCCGTCGTGGCCGAGGACGAGCGCGAGGGCGGTCGCCGCATGATCCTCAACTACGGGCACACCCTGGCGCACGCGCTCGAGGGCGCGGCGCGGGCCGACCACCCCGAATGGGACCTGCGCCACGGCGAGGCGGTGGCCATCGGGATCCTCTTCGCCGCCCTCCTGGCCGAGCGGCTCGGCCGCATTGATGCCGACCGTGTCGCCGAGCACCGCAGGGTCATCGGAAGCTTCGATCTGCCGGCCGACCTGCCGCACGGTGCGGGAGCGCAGGAGCTCGTGGCCTTCATGGCGCGAGACAAGAAGGCACAGCAGGACCTGACCTTCGTGCTGGACGGCCCGGCCGGGGTCGAGGCGGTACGAGGCGTGGCGACGGCCGACGTGGTCGCTACCCTGGCTGCCATGGGTGCCCGCGCGTGAGCCTCGTCCTCCTCCTCTCGGGACCCAACCTCAACCTGCTGGGCGAGCGGGAGCCCGCCGTGTACGGCACCGACACCCTGGCCGCACACGTGGCCCGGGCCGAGGACGCCGCGGCGCGCCATGGCATGGAGATCGAGCACGTCCAGACCAATCACGAAGGCGAACTGGTCGAGGCCGTCCACGCCGCCCGCGGCCGGGCCGACGCGCTGGTGATCAACGCCGGTGCGCTGAGCCACACCTCGTGGTCGCTGCACGACGCGGTGGCCGCCTTCGAGGGCCCCGTCGTCGAGCTCCACCTCTCCAACCCGGCCGCCCGGGAGCCGTTCCGGCACACCTCGGTGCTGGCACCCGTGGCCTCGGGCGTGATCGCCGGGTTCGGCGGGCTCGGCTATGTGCTCGCCATCGACGCCGCCGCTGCACTCCTGAAGGGATCTTGAACCACATGCCCACCGACGCCCGCGCCAACCCGTACAGCCCGAGCGGGTCCGCCCTCCCGGAGATCACGGTCACCGGCCGTCTCGACCGCCTGCGCGCCGCCTTCGACGAGCACGAGGTCGACGCCCTCGTCGTGACGACCCTCCCCAACATCCGCTACCTGACGGGATTCTCGGGTTCGGCCGCGGTGTTGGCCGTGACGCGGGACCTGGCCGTGCTGACCACCGACGGTCGTTACCGCACCCAGTCGGCCGAGCAGGTGCAGCGGGCGGGCGCCGCCGGCGTCGACATCACCATCGGCACGGGGGCCGAGCAACGGGAGGCGGCCCGGGCGGCGCTGCAAGGTCCGGGCATCGGCCGCGTCGGGCTCGAAGCGAGCAACATCTCGTGGAGCGGGCAACGCTCCTGGGCCGAGATCCTGGGCGGCGACACGCTGGTGCCCACCGCCAACGCCGTGGAGGCGTTGCGCGAGCGCAAGGATGCCGCCGAGCTCGCCCGCATGGAGCGGGCCGCGGCGATCGCCGACGCCGCCCTTTTCGAGGTCCTCCCCCTCATGAGCCAGGGGGTGAGCGAGGAGCACTTCGCCCTGGAGCTCGACACCGCCATGCGGCGCGGCGGCGCCGAGAGCACGGCCTTCGACACCATCGTGGCCGCGGGCGAGAACTCGGCCAAGCCGCATCACCACCCCGGCTCCCGGCGCATCAACGGGGGGGACCCCGTGGTCGTCGACTTCGGCGCCACCTTCGAGGGCTACCGCTCTGACATGACCCGGACCTTCTGCGTGGACGCGGAGCCCGAAGGGGAGCTGGCCCGTATCTTCGAGGTGGTGCAGACCTCCCAGGCGGCCGGCGCCGCCGCGGTGCGGCCGGGCATCGCGGCCAAGGACGTCGACGACGTCTGCCGCCGGATCATCGCCGATGCCGGGTGGGCCGACCGGTTCGAGCACGGCACCGGGCACGGCGTGGGCCTCGACATCCACGAGGCCCCGACCGTCAGCCAATTGGGCACTGCTATCCTCGCACCCGGCTTCGTCGTCACCGTCGAGCCCGGTGTCTATGTTCCCGGGCACGGCGGCGTCCGCGTCGAGGACACGCTGGTCGTGACCGAGGACGGCGCTCGCCCCCTGACCCGATTCACAAAGGACATCCATGGCAGTCTCGACCAATGACCTGAAGAACGGCATGAGCCTGGACCTCCCCGAGGGCCTGTTCAGCGTCGTCGAGTTCCAACACGTGAAGCCCGGGAAGGGCGGTGCCTTCGTGCGCACCAAGCTGAAGAACGTCCGCAGCGGTGCGGTGATCGAGCGCACCTATCGGGCCGACGAGAAGCTCGAGCAGGCGATCATCGACAAGCGCGACATGCAGTTCCTCTACCGAGACGGCAGCGACTACGTCTTCATGGACACGACCACCTACGAGCAGCTGCAGGTCCCGCCGGACGCGCTCGGCGATGCGCCGAACTACCTCAAGGAAGGTGACGCCGCCAACGTGCAGATGTACAACGGCGAAATCGTCGGCGTCGAGCTCCCCGCGGCCGTGGAGCTGACCGTGACGGAGACGGAGCCGGGCATTCAGGGGGACCGCGTCTCGGGGGCCCGCAAGCCCGCCACGCTCCAGACCGGCCACGTGGTCCAGGTGCCGCTCTTCGTGAACATCGGGGACGTGCTCAAGGTCGACACGCGCTCGGGCGAATACCTGACCCGGGCTTGACGGCCCGGCCGCCCCGCCCGACCGCCACACCCTCAGGCCAGGGACGGGAACCGCGCACGTGACAGATACCGCACCGCGGCACCAGCAGCGTGAGCGTGCACTCTCGCTCCTGTACGAGGCCGAGCTCAAGAACGAGGACCCCCGCCGGGTCGTCGACGCGCTGCCCGTGCCGCCCGATCCCTACGTGCGCACCCTCGTCGAGCACGCAGTCGACACCCGCGCCGAGGCCGACCGCCGCATCGGTGGGGCCTCCGTCGGGTGGCCCCTCGACCGCATGGCCGTCGTCGACCGCATTGTGCTCCGCCTGGCCGTGGCCGAACTGCTCGATCCCGACGGGCCGCCGAACGCCGTGGTCATCGACGAGGCGGTCGAGCTCGCCAAGGAGTACTCCACGGACGAGTCGGGGCGCTTCGTCAACGGCATCCTCTCGACCATCGTGGCCGACCTGGGGCCACGCTGACGCGTCGGCCGGCCCGCGCCGCACCCCGCCGCGCTAGAGTCGTCTCCTGACCGTGAAGTGAGTCCCGTGAGGCTCACACGGCAGGAGGAGCAGTGGCCGAACGCGAGCGCAGTCAGTACGCGACCCCTGGGGGGTGTGTTCGTCGCCCACTCCCAGGTCATGACCTCGGCCGACGTCCTGCGCGCCCTGACGCGCATGGCCCACGAGGTGGTCGAGCGCAACGGCGGCGTCGAGGACATCGTCCTGGTGGGGCTCCAGACCGGCGGGGTGCCCCTGGCGACCAAAATGGCCGAGATCCTCCGCCAGATCGAAGCGGTGGACACCCTCCCCGTCGGCAGCCTCGACGTCGCCTTCTACCGCGACGACATCGGCCTCCGCCCCGTCCTGCCCGAAGCCGTCACCGACATCCCGGTCGACCTGGCCGGGAAGGTGGTGGTCCTGGTGGACGACGTCCTCTTCACCGGGCGGACCATCCGCGCCGCGCTGAACGCACTCAACGACTTCGGGCGGGCCCGGGCCATTCAGCTGGCGGTGATGGTCGACCGGGGCCACCGCGAGCTCCCGATCCGGCCGGACTTCGTGGGGAAGAACCTCCCGACGCGGCGGGAGGAGATGGTCGACGTGGGCGACGACGGCGTCTACATCGGCAGTCTGGAGGACAAGTGACAGGGACCCGGCATCTCCTCTCGGTGGCCGACCTCGGGCCCGAGGGCATCAGCGAGGTCCTGCACGTGGCGGAGGCCTTCGCCGAGGTCGAGCGCCGCTCGGTGCCCAAGGTCCCCACGCTGCGCGGCAAGGTGGTGGCGACCCTCTTCTTCGAGGAGTCGACGCGCACGCGGCTGTCCTTCGAGACGGCGGCCAAGAGGCTGTCCGCCGACGTCCTCTCGTTGGCGGTGGCGAGCTCGTCGGTCAAGAAGGGCGAGAGCCTGCGCGACACCGTCGAGACGGTCGAGGCGATGGGGATCGACGCCATCATCATCCGGCATTCGTCGGCCGGGGCACCCCAACAGGTGGCGCGCTGGGTCGAGCGGGCCCACGTGATCAACGCCGGCGACGGCTGGCACGAGCACCCGACACAGGCCCTGCTGGACTGCTTCACGGTCCGTCAGGTCCTGGCCGAGCGCAAGGGTGCCGCGCCCGACGAGCTCGGCGTCGCGTGCTTCGAGGATCTGCGGGTCCTGATCGTCGGCGACGTCCGCCACAGCCGGGTGGCTCGCTCCGAGGTCCTGGCCTACACCGCCCTGGGAGCCCACGTCACCCTGGCCGCACCGGGCAGCCTGTTGCCGCCCTCGCTCGAGGGCTGGCCGGTCGAGGTGGCCACCGACCTCGATGCCGCGCTGGCCGACGCCGATGTCGTCTCCCTCCTGCGTCTGCAGGCGGAGCGGGGCAGCGGGTCCTTCGTCCCCAGCCTGCGCGAGTACACGGCCGGATGGGGCCTCACGGCGCGCCGGGCCGAGCGCCTGGCCGACGACGCCATCGTCACGCATCCCGGTCCCATGGTGCGTGGGGTCGAGATCGCCTCCGACGTGGCGGACCTGCCGCGCACGGTGGTGACCCAGCAGGTCG
Source organism: uncultured Acidimicrobiaceae bacterium (assembly GCA_963843365.1). Taxonomy (GTDB): domain Bacteria; phylum Actinomycetota; class Acidimicrobiia; order Acidimicrobiales; family RAAP-2; genus Bog-473. The sequence continues at coordinate 981,891 of CAWJKG010000003.1, forward strand.
CCAACGGCATCGCGGTGCGCATGGCGATCCTCTTCCTGCTCCTCGGGGGCGAGCTCCAGGGGGTGGCAGAGGTGCCCGCAGTTGCCTGACGCCACCCTCGTCATCCGCGGTGGATCCGTCGTCGGGCCCTCGGGCCTGACCCGGGCCGATGTCGCCGTCGCCGGCACCGACATCGTCGCCGTCGCCGCGTCCATCGATGCGCCACGCGGCGCGCGGGTGCTCGATGCCGGCGGCTGCCTCGTCGGCCCCGGTCTGGTGGACCTGCACACCCACCTGCGCCAACCCGGGCGCGAGGAGGCGGAGACGATCGAGACCGGCGCCCGGGCCGCGGCGCTCGGGGGCTATACGGCCGTCGTGGCCATGCCCAACACGGAGCCCGCCATCGACTCGGCGGGCGTGGCCGCCGAGGTGCTGGCGCTGGGCACCGGGTGCACGGCCGACGTGGCCGTGGCGGGCGCCATCACGGTGGGGCGCGCCGGGCACGCCCTGGCTCCTCTGGCCGAGCTGGCCGCGCTCGGCGTCACGCTCTTCACCGACGACGGCGCCGGGGTCCAGGACGGTGCGCTCATGCGGCGCGCCCTCGACTACGCCAAGGGCCTGGGCGTCACGCTGGCCCAGCACTGCGAGGACGCGTGCCTGGCCGCGGGCGGGGCCATGCACGAGGGGTCCTGGTCGAGCCGGCTCGGCCTCCCCGGCATGCCGGCCGCGGCCGAGGAGGCCATGGTCGCCCGTGACATCGCACTGTCGCGCCTCACGGGCGCCCCGGTGCATTTCCTGCACATGTCCACGGCGGGCTCCGTCGACCTGATCCGCCGCGCCAAGGAGGAGGGGCTGGCCGTCACGGCGGAGGCCGCACCGCACCACATGCTGCTCACACACGCGTCGGTGGCGGGTTATGACCCCGTCTTCAAGGTCAACCCGCCCCTGCGCACCGACGAGGACGTGACGGCCGTCATCGCGGGTCTGTGCGACGGCACCATCGACGCCGTGGCCACCGACCACGCGCCGCACGCGCCCGAGCTGAAGGACCTCCCGTTCACCGACGCGCCACCGGGCATGCTCGGCCTGCAGACCGCGCTGCCGATCGCCTGGGAGGTCCTGTCCCCGTACCTTGGCCCCGAGCGCGTGTTCGCACTGTTGAGCACGCGGCCGGCCGTCATCGCCAAGCTCACGTCCACCGATCCGCGGACGGGCGGCCACAGCGCGCAGGGATCGCCGGTGGAGGTGGGGGAGACAGCCAACCTGTGCGTCTTCGACCCCACCGGCACGACGGTCGTGGACCCGGCGCAGTTGGCCAGTCGCAGCCGCAACACGCCGTACGCCGGTCGCACCTTTGCCGGCGCCGTCCGGCACACCGTGCGGCGCGGTGAAGCGGTCGTGATCGATGCGACGGCGCAGCGGTGAGCGCCGTGCGTGACGCCCGGCCGCCGGCGCTCCTCGTCACCGCGGACGGTGCCGTGTTCACGGGCGAAGCCGCGGGCGCACCGGTGGCCGTGGCGACGGGAGAGCTCGTCTTCAACACCGCCATGAGCGGCTATCAGGAGGTCATCACGGACCCGTCCTACGCGGGGCAGGTGATCGCTTTCACCAGCGCGCACATCGGGAACTACGGGACGAACGCCGCCGACGACGAGGCGCGCACACCGCACTGCCGGGGGATCGTGGTGTGCGACTTGGCCGACGAGCCGTCGAACTGGCGGGCGACCGAGGGTCTCGAACCCTTCTTACGCCGGCACAACATCCCTGCCCTGACCGGGGTCGACACCCGGCGCTTGACCCGCCACGTGCGCCAGGCGGGTGCGGTCCCGTGCGCCTTCGGGTCGGCACCGCCCGAGGAGCTGCGGGCGGCGGCAGCGGCGGCGGTCGGGACCGACGGCCTCGACCTCGTCTCGGGCGTCACGAGGAGCGAAGTGACGGTGTACCCGGCGACGGGCGCGGCCGCACAGGTCGGCGCGGCGAGCGGGCTGCGCATCGTGGCCTACGACTTCGGGGTCAAGACGACCATGGTGCAACTGCTCACCACGCTCGGCACCGTCACCGTGGTGCCCGCGGCCACCACCGCTGACGACGTGCTGGCGCTCGAACCCGACGGGGTCTTCCTCTCCAACGGCCCCGGCGATCCCGCGGCACTGCCCGGCCCGATCGCCGCCGTGGCGGACCTGGTCGGACGCGTTCCGGTCTTCGGCATCTGCCTCGGCCACCAGCTCCTGGCGACGGCGCTCGGCGGCTCGACCTACAAGCTGCCGTTCGGGCACCACGGGGCCAACCACCCCGTGCAGCGCCTCGAGACCGGGGTGGTCGAAATCACCAGCCAGAACCACAACTACGCGGTGGCGGCCGGGAGCATCCCCGATGCCGAGACCACGCATGTGAACCTCAACGACGGAGTGATCGAGGGCTTCCGCTCGCTCCGGGTGCCCGCCTTCTCGGTGCAGTACCACCCCGAGGCGGCACCTGGCCCGCACGATGCGCGCTACCTCTTCGGCGCGTTCGACGACCTCATGCGGGCCCACCCGACGCGCCAGGCCGGCGCCGGCGCGGGGGCACGCTGATGCCGCGCCGGGACGATCTGCAGTCGATCCTCGTCATCGGATCAGGGCCGATCGTGATCGGCCAGGCCTGCGAGTTCGACTACTCGGGAACCCAGGCCTGCCGGGTCCTGCGCCAGGAGGGCTACCGGGTCATCTTGGCCAACTCCAACCCCGCCACCATCATGACGGACCCCGCCACGGCGGACCGGACCTACGTCGAGCCACTCGACGCCGACATCCTGACGGCCATCATCGAGGCGGAGCGGCCCGATGCGCTGCTGCCGACGCTGGGGGGGCAGACCGCCCTCAACCTCACCATGGAGCTGGTCGAGCGCGGGGTGCTGGAACGGTTCGGAGTGGAAGTCATCGGGGCCCGTCCGGAGGCGATCTCGACCGCCGAGGACAGGGACCGCTTCAAGGCGGCCATGGAGGAGATCGGTCTCGAGGTGCCCCGCTCGGGGTTCGCCCATTCCCTCCAGGAGGCGGAGGAGATCGCGGCCGACATCGGATTCCCCATCATGGTGCGACCGAGCTTCATCCTCGGGGGGAAGGGGACCGGCATCGCCGAGGACGAGTCGGCGTTCGAGCGACTCGCCGCCGAGGGCCTGGCGGCCAGCCCGGTGGGGCAGATCCTGGTGGAGAAGTCGATCGCCGGCTGGAAGGAGTACGAGCTCGAAGTGATGCGCGACGCCGCGGACAACTGCGTCGTGGTGTGCTCCATCGAGAACTTCGACCCCATGGGTGTGCACACCGGTGACTCCATCACGGTGGCTCCGGCCCAGACGCTCACCGACGTCGAGTACCAGGCCATGCGCGACGACGCCTTCGCCTGCCTGCGCCGGGTCGGGGTCGAGACGGGTGGTTCCAACGTGCAGTTCGCCGTGGAGCCCACCACCGGGCGGCGGGTGATCATCGAGATGAACCCCCGCGTGTCGCGCTCTTCCGCGCTGGCCTCCAAGGCCACCGGGTTCCCCATCGCGAAGATCGCCGCTCGCCTGGCGGTCGGCTACCTCCTCAATGAGATCCCCAACGACATCACCAAGGCCACGCCGGCCTCCTTCGAGCCCACCATCGACTACGTCGTCACCAAAATTCCGCGCTGGGCCTTCGAGAAGCTGCCCGGTGCCGACGCCCGGCTGGGCACGCGCATGCAGTCGGTCGGGGAGGTCATGGCCATCGGCCGCACCTTCTGTGAATCGCTGCAGAAGGCGTTGCGCTCCTTGGAGCAGGGCCGGGAGGGGCTCAACGCCGACCCGGCCGAGCAGGTGCTCGACGCGCTCTCCGACGAGGAGCTCCTGCGGCGGGTGGCGATCGCCACTCCCGAGCGGATCTTCGAGCTCGAAGCGGCGCTCCGCCGCGGCGCCGGGGTCGACCAGGTCGTGGCGCAGACCGGGATCGACCCGTGGTTCGTCCGTCAGCTGACGCGCATCGTGGACGAACGCCGGCGCATCGTCGAGGCGGCCTCGCTGGGTGCGGCGGACTTCCGGCGGGCCAAGCGGCTCGGGTTCTCGGACGCCCAGTTGGCCTACCTGCGCGGGGAGTCGACGGCCGCCGTGCGGGCGGCCCGGCTCGCCCTCGGTGTCCGGGCGACCTTCAAGACCGTGGACACCTCCGCGGCCGAGTTCGAGGCCTTCACGCCGTATCACTACTCGACGTACGAGGAGGAGGACGAGGTGCGCCCGTCCACGCGGGCCCGCGTCATCATCCTCGGTTCGGGACCGAACCGGATCGGCCAGGGCATCGAGTTCGACTACTGCTGCGTGCACGCGTCCATGACCTTGCGCGATGCGGGCTACGAGACCGTGATGATCAACTGCAACCCCGAGACGGTCTCGACCGACTACGACACCTCCGACCGGCTGTACTTCGAACCCTTGACCGACGAGGACGTGGCCAACGTGCTCGAAGCCGAGCAGGCCGCCGGCGGCTCGGTCGCCGGTGTCATCGTCTCGCTGGGCGGGCAGACCCCGTTGAAGTTGGCCGGTTCGCTGCCGCCCGGACTGGTGCTGGGCACGAGCCCCGCCTCCATCGACCTGGCCGAGGATCGCGAGCGGTGGAACGCGCTGTGTCACGAGTTGGGCATTCCGCAGCCGCCCGGCGGTACGGCGACGACCACGCCCGAGGCGCTTTCGGTGGCGGGGCGGATCGGCTATCCGGTCCTGCTCCGCCCGAGCTACGTGTTGGGCGGGCGTGCCATGGAGATCGTCTACGACGACGAGGGCGTGCGCCGCGTCATGGAGACGATGACGACGGGGGCACTGGCGCGGGAGGGCGGCGTCACGGCCGATCGGCCCGTGCTGGTGGACCGCTTCTTGGAGGACGCGGTCGAGGTCGACGTCGACGCGGTGCGCGACGGCGCCGGCGAAATATTGATCGCCGGCGTCATGGAGCACGTGGAGGAGGCGGGGGTGCACTCGGGCGACTCCGCCTGTGCTCTTCCCCCGCAGACGCTGGGCGCCCAGGTGGTCGACGATCTCGAGCGGCACACCCGGGCTCTGGCCGAGTCGCTCGACGTGTGCGGCCTGCTCAACGTGCAGTTCGCCGTCAAGGACGGACAGGTCTACGTGCTCGAGGCCAATCCGCGGGCCAGCCGGACGGTGCCGTTCGTGGCCAAGGCCACCGGGGTGCCGCTGGCGATGGTGGCCTCCCGGGTGATGGTGGGCCAGACCCTGGCGGATCTGCGCCGCGAAGGCCTGCTGCGCCCCGACGTGGTCGACCGGGTGCCGGTGCTCGACCACGTGAGCGTCAAGGAGGCGGTGTTGCCGTTCGACCGTTTCCCCGGCGTCGACACGCTCCTCGGGCCCGAAATGCGCTCGACCGGCGAGGTCATGGGTGTCGACAGCACCTTCGGCCTGGCGTTCGCGAAGAGCCAGATGGCGGTGGGGACGCGCCTGCCGGACGCGGGGACGGTGTTCCTGTCGTTGGCCGACCGCGACAAGCCGGCCGGATTGGAGGTGGCACGGTCCTTCAGCGGGCTCGGGTTCTCCATTGCGGCCACGTTGGGGACGGCGGGCTACCTGCGGGCGCAGGGCCTGGTGGTCGACACCCTGGTGGCCAAGGTGGGGGAGGAGGGGGTGGCGTCGGACGCGGTCGAGCTGATCGCGCAGGGCAAGGTGCAGCTCGTCGTCAACACGCCGCGCGGTCTGGGTCCGCGGGCCGACGGCCAGCACATCCGCACGGCGTCCGTGGTCTACAAGGTGCCCTGCCTCACGACGCTGGCGGCGGCGCGGGCCGCGGCGGCGGGCATCGCGGACGCGCGCGCACACCCGCTCCGGGTGCGGCCGTTGCAGGACCTGCATCCCGCGCCGGGAGGCACCGCACGGTGAGCGCCGCTCCCGACGGGCACCGGGCCGCCATGCTGGCCACGAGCGTCGGGAACGTCACCTTGGCCAATCCGGTGCTGACGGCGTCGGGTACGTCGGGTCACGGCACGGAGTTGGCCGAGTACGGCGATCTCGCCCGGCTGGGCGCGGTCGTCGTCAAGTCGCTGTCGGTGGAGCCGTGGCCCGGCAACGCGCCGCCGCGGGTGCACGAGGTCGGCGCGGGCATGCTCAACAGTGTCGGCCTCCAGGGCCCTGGGCTGGCGGCGTGGGTCGCCGACGACCTCCCGGCGCTGCAGGCGTCGGGTGCCGCCGTGGTGGTGAGCATCTGGGGTCGGACCGTCGCTGAGTACGCCCGGGCGGCCGAGCTCGTCGCGGCCGCTGCCTCCTCAGAGGCGGGTTCGTGTCTGCGCGCGCTCGAGGTCAACGTGAGCTGCCCCAACGTCGAGGACCGCTCGCGGATGTTCGCCCACTCGGCCGAGGCCACCGCCCGTGTCATGGCCGCCACCGACTGCGGTCTGCCGCGCTGGGCCAAGCTGAGCCCCAACGTGCCCGACGTGGTGGAGATCGCGGCCGGGGCGGTCGACGGCGGGGCGCACGGCCTGACTCTCGTGAACACACTCCTCGGTCTCGCCCTCGACGTCGAGTCGGGACGGCCCGTCCTGGGCGCGGGCGGAGGGGGGTTGTCCGGCGGCGCCGTGCACCCGGTCGCCGTGCGCGCCGTGTGGGAGTGCCGGACGGCCTTCCCCGAGCTCCCCCTCGTGGGGGTGGGCGGCGTGTCCACCGGTCACGACGCCGTGGAGTTCCTGGTGGCCGGTGCCGACGCGGTCCAGGTCGGCACCGCGACCTTCCGGGATCCCAAGGCGCCCTGGAAGGTGCTCGCCCAGCTGGCGCGTTGGTGCGAGACCCACGACACGACGGTGGGGGACATCCGCCGGCGCGTCCGGGGGCGCATCGGCGCGGCGACGTCAGACACTCCCGGCGACCGCGCTGCCCGGCGTGTCCGTTCCATCGCTGCAAGAAGGAGGGCGTGATGGCTGACAGCTTCGGGGACCGGGTGGCGGCAGCGGTCGCGGGCACCGGCCCGCTCTGCGCGGGGATCGACCCCTCGCCGGCGTTGCTGGCGCACTGGGAGCTCAGTGACGACGTCGCGGGCCTGCGGGCCTTCTGCGCCGCGTGCGTGGAGGGGTTCGCCGGGGCGGTGGCGGTAGTCAAGCCCCAGGTCGCCTTCTTCGAGCGGCACGGCGCCGCCGGCATGGCGGAGCTGGAGCGCCTGATCGCCGCCGCCGCCGCCGCCGGCCTCATCGTGATCGCCGATGCGAAGCGGGGCGACATCGACTCCACCGCTGCCGCCTACGCCGACGCCTGGCTGGGGGAGACGAGCCCGCTGGCGGCCGATGCGGTGACGGTCCATGCCTATCTCGGCCTGGCCGCGTTGGCGCCCCTGGTCCGTCTGGGCGCTGCGAACGGGAAGGGTGTCCTGGTCGTGGCCCGGAGCTCGAACCCCGAGGGACGGGAGCTCCAGCAGGCGATCACCGCCGGCGGGGTCGGCGTGGAGGACATGCTGCTGGCCGAGATCGCCGAGCTGAACCGTGCACCCGAGGTGCCCAGCGGCACGGTGGGCGCGGTCGTCGGAGCCACGCTGGAGCGATCGACCTTCGCGTTGTCCCAGCTCGGAGGGGTGATTCTGGCCCCGGGGCTCGGCGCCCAGGGGGCCGGCCCGGCCGACGTGGCCGTGCGCTTCGCCGGATGCCGGCCGGGAACGGTGCTGCCGAGCAGCTCCCGGGGGCTTCTCATCGAGGGGCCGAATCCCGCCGACTTGCACCGGAGCGCCCGTGCACTCAACCGGGAGTTGGCGGCTGCGATGGGCTGAAGAGGGAAAATGGGTGAACAGCCCTGGCCGAGGCGCTATGGTCTCGCCATGCCGCAACCTCCCGCACTCACTCCAGAGCAGCGCGCCGCTGCACTCGAAAAGGCTGCCAAGGTTCGCCGTGAGCGGGCCGAGGTGAAGGACAAGCTCAAAATGGGCAACCTCTCGCTGGCGGACCTCCTCCAAGAGGCGGACTCCAATGAGACCATCGGAAAGATGAAGGTGGTGTCCGTCCTCGAATCCTTGCCCGGTCTGGGCAAGGTGAAGGCACGCCGCCTCATGGAGACCGTCGGCATCAGCGACAGCCGCAGGCTCCAGGGGCTCGGTGCCAAGCAGCGCGAGGCGCTGCTCAAAGAGACCGCGCGCTGAACCCGCCATCACCGCTCCGCACATCTTCGTGCTCATCGGCCCTGGCGGGGCCGGGAAGGGCACGGTCGCAGCAGCGCTGACGGCGCAGGACCCCAGGCTCTGGCTGAGCCGGAGCTGGACCACGAGACAGCCCCGTGCCGGTGAGCTCGAACGCGGTGCCTATGTGTTCGTCGACCGCCCCACCTTCGAGAAGGCCGTGGCCGAGGGCGGGTTCTTCGAGTGGGCGGAGTTCCTCGGCAATCTGATGGGCACGCCCATTCCCGACCCCCCCGCCGGGGCGGACGTCCTGCTCGAGATCGACGTGGACGGGGCCGAGCAGGTCCTGGCGCAACGGCCCGACGCGACCGTCATCCTCCTGCTGCCGCCGTCCCCCGAGGTGCAAGCCGAGCGCCTGGCCGCCCGGGGGGACGACGAGGGCCATATCGCCCGCCGCGTGGAGCTCGGGCGCCTGGAGGTGGAGCGGGGAGCCAAAATCGCAGCTCACACGGTCATCAACGACGACCTTGGTCAGGCTCTGGCCCAGCTGACGGCTATAGTCGATGCGACCCGAACGGCTGCCCCCTGCGCCGCGGAACCGGAGGAATCCTGATGGCCCAAGGCCGCCACACGCTCATGGACCCACCCATCGAAGAGCTGCTGGACAAGGTGGACTCGAAGTTCACCCTGGTCGCGCTGGGTTCGGCCCGCGCCCGCCAGGTGAACTCCTACTACAACAGCCTGGGCGAGGGCCTGGGCAAGGTGGTGCCTCCGCAGGTGGCGTCGGTCTCGGGCAAGCCGGTGTCCATCGCGTTCGAGGAGATCGCGGCGGGGAAGGCCACCTTCACGCGACCTGACCCCGAGGAGGAGGCGGCCCTGGCCGCCGCCATGGCGGACGCCGCCGAGGCCGGGCTGCTCAGCGACGGCGAGACGGCGGGCGAAGGGTCGGAGGTCGCTGAAGTGATCGAGGTGCTCGACGTCGGGGGCGACGACCCGGCTGCGAGCTAGGGCGCCCGGCGCAAGGCGCGGCGAGGCGAGGCGAACAGGGCCCATGGCCGGAGATCGCGGAACCGAGGACTCACCGGCGCCGGCCGACGAGACCCGCCCCCGACCACGCGTCGTGCTCGGCGTCTGCGGGGGTATCGCCGCCTACAAGGCGGTCGAGGTATGCCGGCAGCTGGTCGATGCCGGCGTCCACGTGACGCCCGTGCTCACCGAGGAAGCCACGAGGTTCGTGGGTGCGGTCACTTTCTCGGCCTTGGCCTCGGAACCGGTGCAGCGCTCCCTGTGGGACGAGGACTCGCCGATACCGCACACCAGGCTGGGCCAGCGGGCCGATCTGGTGCTGGTCGTTCCGGCGACGGCACACACCCTCGCCCGCTATGCGGCCGGGCTTTCCGACGATCTTCTGTGCGCCACCCTCCTCGCCACCCGCGCGCCGGTCGTCGTGTGTCCGGCCATGCACACCGAGATGTGGGAGCACGCCTCGGTGCGGGAGAACCTCGTCACGCTCGAGCGCCGTGGTGTCGAGGTCATCCCACCCGAGCGCGGCCGGCTGGCCGGTGGTGACTCGGGGGAGGGGCGCCTGGCCGACCCGATGGTGATCGTGACGCGCGTGTTGGAGCTCCTCGGCCGCAGGGCCGGGCTCGATCTCCGCGGCACGCGGGTCGTCGTGAGCGCGGGCGGCACCCGGGAGCCGCTCGACCCCGTGCGCTTCATCACGAACCGGTCTTCGGGCAAGCAGGGCCACGCCATCGCCGTGGCCGCGGCGCGTCGCGGCGCCGCCGTCACCCTGGTCACGTCTTCGCCGCTGGAGCTGCCCGATGACGTGTCCGCTGCGGTGACGCGGGTCGACGTGGAGACGGCGGCCGACATGGAGCATGCGGTCGGGGCCGCCGCGGAGGGCGCCGACGTCGTCGTGATGGCGGCCGCCGTCGCCGACTTCCGGCCGAAGCAGTCGGCGGGGACCAAGCTGTCCAAGGACGACGGGTTGCCCGAGCTCGTCCTCGAGCCGACACCCGACATTCTGGCCGGGCTCGCGGCGCGGCGTCCGCCGGGGCAGGTGCTGGTCGGATTCGCGGCCGAAACCCACGATGCCGTTGCCCGCGGTCGCCGCAAGCTGGCCCGGAAGGGCGTCGACATCCTCGTCGTGAACGACGTCAGCGCGCCCGGCGCCGGGTTCGACCACGACACCAACGCCGTCGCCATTCTCGAGTCCGACGGGAGCATGCACGAAATCCCGTTGACCTCCAAGGATGCAGTCGCAAATGCCGTATTGGATAGGGTGATCGCCCACCACAACGAGAAGCGGAGTGCCACGTGAGAACCACCTTCACCTCGGAATCGGTGACCGAGGGCCACCCGGACAAAATGGCCGACCAGATCTCCGACGCCGTCCTCGACGCGATGCTCGAGGGCGACCCCGCGAGCCGGGTGGCGTGCGAGACGTTGCTGACCACGGGACTGGTGGTGGTCGCCGGCGAGGTCACCACGTCGACCTACGTCGACATCCCCGCGCTCGGTGCGCGACACGGTGTGCGAGATCGGGTACGACAACGACACCTACGGCTTCAACGGGAAGACGTGCGGCGTGTTGGTGTCCCTGGACGCGCAGTCGCCGGACATCGCCCAGGGGGTGGACGCGGCGCTCGAGTTGCGGAGCGGCAAGGCGGGCGAAGACGTGCTCAACGCGCAGGGCGCCGGGGACCAGGGAATGATGTTCGGTTACGCCTGCGACGAGACGCCGGATCTCATGCCGCTCCCGATCTGGTTGTCGCACCGTCTCTCGGAGCGCCTGGCCCAGGTGCGCCGCGCCGCCGCCGTGCCGTATCTGCGTCCGGACGGCAAGACCCAGGTCTCCGTCGTCTACGAGGACGGCCGCCCGGTCCGGATCGACACGGTGTTGATCTCCACGCAACACGCCGGCGGCATCGACCTCGAGGAGCAGTTGCGGCCCGACCTCACCGAGCAGGTGATCAACCCGCTGCTGCCGACGGACATGGACAGCGAGGGGCTGCGGATCTTCGTCAACCCGACGGGGATCTTCGAGCTCGGCGGGCCACACGCCGACACGGGACTGACGGGGCGCAAGATCATCGTCGACACCTACGGCGGGATGGCGCGTCACGGCGGTGGCGCGTTCTCGGGGAAGGATCCCTCCAAGGTCGACCGCTCCGCGGCGTACGCGGCGCGCTGGGTGGCCAAGCACGTCGTCGCCTCCGGCGCGGCCAAGCGGTGCGAGGTGCAGGTCGCCTACGCGATCGGCGTTGCCCACCCCGTCTCGCTGCTGGTCGAGACCTTCGGCACGGAGACGGTCGACCCCGAGAAGATCGCTGACGCCGTGCGAGAGCTGTTCGACCTCCGCCCGGCCGCCATTGCGCGCGACCTCGACCTGCGCCGCCCGATCTACAAGAAGACGGCGGCATACGGTCACTTCGGTCGTTCGGAGAAGGAGTTCACCTGGGAGGCCATCCCGCGGGTGGACGACCTGCGGAACGCCCTGGGGCTCTGAGCGGACGCCCGCTCCCCTGAGGGGGAGCGACGCCGTGCGGCGGTGAAAACATGACGCACGTGAGCGCCGTCCCGGACGCGTCACGCGTGGTGCGCGTGCGCACCGAGGTGGCCGCGGTGGTCAAGACGTTCGACTATGCCGTCCCGGCGGCGTGGCGCGACCCGGTGCAGATCGGCACCAGGGTGCGGGCGCCCTTCCACGGGCGCACGGTGCGGGGCTGGGTGGTCGACGAGGATGTCGGCACGCCTGCGGACGTCGAGGTCCTTCCCCTCAAGTCGTGGTTGGGGTGGGGCCCGCCCCCCGCGCTGGTGGAGCTGGCGGAGTGGGCGGCGTGGCGCTGGGCCGGCCCCGCCTCGTTCTTCCTGCGGATCGCCTCGCCGGCTGCCATCGTCCGCGCCCTGCCGACGCCACCTGCACGCGTCGCGGCCGGGGCGGGGGCGCGCGCCGGCGCGCCGACGGGCACCCCCGGCGTCGACCTGACCCTGCCGGGTTTGACGCTCGTGCGGGAGCCTCCGCTCACCGACCCGATCGACCTGGTGCTCTCCGTGCTCGAGGACCCCGGCGTGCGCGCCCGCGGCGGCAGCGTGCTGGTGCTGGTCCCCTCGTCCGGGTGGGCGGAGCGCCTGACCGCACGACTGGAGCGCCGCGGGCGCTCGGTGGCGCGCACATGGGAGCAGTCCCGCGCCGGCTGGCCCGTCGTCATCGGCAGCCGCGCCGGCGCGTGGGCTCCGGTCCCGCGGCTCGCCGCCGCCGTCGTCCTCGATGCACACGATGCCGCCTACCGGGAAGAGAGTGCGCCCACCTACAGCGCGGTGGACGTCGTGGTGGAGCGCGCCCGGCGTGAGGGTGCCCCGTGTCTCGTGGTGTCGCCCGTGCCGCCCGTGGCCTGTGCTGCCGCCGACGTGCTGCACTCCGTCGCTCCCTCACGCCAGCAGGAGCGTGCCGGCTGGCCCGTGCTCGAGCGCGTGGACCGGCGCGGTGCCGACCCGCGGACCGGGCTGTTCTCCGAGGAGTTCGTGCGCCTGGCCCGGTCCGTCCTGGGTGACGAGTCCGCACGCCGCCGGGGTCCGCTGGTCTGCGTCTACAACCGCACCGGCGGTGCCCGCCTGTTGGCCTGCCGGCACTGCGGCGAGCTGGCCTGCTGCGCCCGGTGCGGGGCCGCCGTGGCGCAGCCGAGGGGGGAGGAGGTGCTGCGCTGTCCGCGCTGCGACGAGACCCGTCCGATCGTCTGCGCCGCCTGCGGCCGGTTGCGCATGAAGACACTGCGGGCCGGAGTGAGCCGCCTGCGCGAGGAGCTGGCCTCACTCCTCGGCGTCGAGGTGGGCGAGGTCGCCGGCCCGCCTCCGAAGCGGGAGCCCCGCCGGAGGCGACCGCGGCCGCACCCCCCGTCCTCATCGGGACCGAGGCGGTGCTGCACCGGATACGCCATGCCGCCGCGGTGGCCTTCCTCGACATCGACCTCCACCTCCTGGCGCCGCGCCTCTCGGCGACCGAGGAGACCCTGGCGCTCTTCGTGCGGGCGGCACGGCTGGTGGGAGCCCGCGGGACGGAGGCGCCGTGGTCGCGGCTCCAGGCCCAGACGCGGGTCCCGGACCATCCGGTGCTCCAGGCGGTGGCCCATGCCGACCCGGCTCCGGTGCTGCGGGAGGAGGCGGCGATCCGCCGCGTGTCGGGTCTGCCACCCTTCTCGGCGCTGGCGCTGGTGTCGGGCGCCCTGGCCCCCGTGTACGCCGAGGCCCTGCGCTCGCAGCTCGAGGTCCCCTCGCCGCTCGGGCCCGCCGGGGACGACGCCACGCTGGCCCTCAGCCCCTTGGGCGACGGCCGCTTCCTCCTCCGCGCCGACAGGCACGAGCCGCTCTGCGCGCTGCTCGCCCGCACGCCACGGCCGGCCGGGCGCGGGCTGCGGGTCGAGGTCGATCCGGCCACGCTCTGAGCGCAGGGCCGGCGCGCCTCCTCGTCTGCAGCCGCACCGGGACATGCGGGGGCCGCCGGTAAGCTACGTCCCATGTCGAGCCTCACCATCCGCCAGTACGGCGACCCCGTGCTCAAGGAGCGCACCCGCGAGGTGGAGGACATCGACGGGGCGGTCGCCAGCCTGGTCGAGTCCATGATCGAGACGATGTACGACGCGCCGGGGACCGGCCTGGCGGCCAACCAGGTCGGTGTGCAACGCCGCATCTTCGTCTACGACGTGGGCGAGGGCGCCCGGCCCGTGATCAACCCCCGCATCGTCGAGAGCGACGGTGAGTGGACCTACGACGAGGGTTGCCTCTCGGTGCCGGGACTCAGTTGGGACATCGTGCGGCCCAATGCGGTGCACCTCGTCGGACTGGACCTGGACGGGAACGAGATCTCCATCGAGGCCTCCGAACTCGAGGGCCGCGTGTTCCAGCACGAGCTCGACCACCTCGACGGCATCCTCCTGGTGGAGCGCCTCAACGAGGACCAGCGCAAGGAGGCACTCAAGATCTTGCGCAGCCGCACCCTGGACCTGCCCGCGTCCGATCCCGACGGGCTGGCCAACCTCTTCACCCGCTGACGTCGGCACTCTTCTCGCGAGCCGGGCCGAGCCGAGCCGAGCCGAGCCGAGCCGAGCCGAGCCCGGCCCCCCGGGCTCCCGCCGCCCGGGAGAGCCGCCTGACCTACGGTGAGCCGATGGCCCGTTTGGCGTACCTCGGCACTCCGGAGATGGCGGTGCCGCCACTGCGGGCGCTGGTCGCGGCGGGCCACGACATCGCGTTGTGCGTGACGCGCCCGGATCGGCGCCGCGGGCGCGGGACCGCGCAGACGCCGAGCCCCGTCAAGGCCGCGGCGACGGAACTCGGCCTGACGGTGTCCCACGACATGGACGACCTGACGTCCGCCGGGGTGGAGCTGGCCGTCGTCGTGGCCTACGGGCGGATCATCCCGGCGCGGCTGCTGGAACAGGTCCCCATGGTGAACCTGCACTTCTCGTTGCTGCCGCGCTGGCGCGGGGCGGCACCGGTGGAGCGCGCCATCCTCGCCGGCGACACCCAGACGGGCGTCTGCCTCATGAAGGTGGAGGAGGGGCTCGATACGGGACCCGTCTATGCCGTGCGCACCGTCCCGCTGGACGACGAGGTGACGCTCGACGACCTCCGGGGCGAGCTCGTTACCGTCGGCAGCCGCGCTGCTCGTGGCTGCGCTGGCCCAGGGTGTGTCGGGCCTGCCCCAACCGGTGCCCCAGGAGGGTGAGGTGACCGTGGCCGAGAAGATCAGCGTGGACGACCTCCACCTCGACTGGACGGACTCGGCCCTGGCGCTGCGGCGCGTGGTGCGCCTCGGCCGCGCCTGGACCACGTTCCGGGGCAAGCGGCTCACGGTCCTCGACGCGGCGCGTGCACCGGGTGCGCCCGACGCCCCGCCGGGTTCCCTCGACGGCCCGGTGGTCGCGACCGGTGACGGCGGCCTCGTGCTGCGGCGGGTGCGGCCCGAGAGCCGTTCTCCCATGTCAGCCGACGAGTGGCTGCGGGGCGTGCGCCCTGCGCCGGGCGAGCGCCTCGGGACGGACTAGACATGAGTGCAGTGACCGTGACGCCGATCGACGGGTGGAGTCCCGACCAGTACGAGCGATTCCGCCCGGAACGTCAGCGACCGTTCGACGACCTGCTGACGTTGTGCCACCCCGTGCCGGGCGGTCGCATCGTCGATCTCGGGTGCGGGACGGGGGACCTCACCAGAATTCTGCACGAGGAGATGGCGGCGCAGGAGACCGTGGGGGTCGACTCGTCGCCTGCCATGTTGGCCCGGGCCCAGTCGACGCACGGCGACGTCGCCGGGCTCACGTTCGCCCAGGGGGACATCGCCACGTGGCTCGACGAGGGACTGGACCTCGTGTTCGCCAACGCGTCCCTGCAGTGGATCGACGATCACCTGAACCTGCTCGCCCGCATGCGCACCGCGCTCGGGCCCGACGGGCAGCTCGCGTTCCAGGTGCCGGCCAACTACCGCCATCCGTCCCATCTGCTGGCATTGGCGGTGGCCAACGAACCCCCCTTCATCGATGCGCTGTACGGCGACGTGCCGGAGGATCGTGGTCGCTTCGTGCTCTCGCCGGAGCTCTATGCCGACCTGCTCTACGAGCTCGGAGCCAAGGACCAGGTCGTGCGGATGGAGGTCTACGGCCACGAGCTCGAGTCGACCGGCGAGGTCGTCGAGTGGGTCATGGGCACCCTGCTCACCCCGTACCGCAAGCGACTGAGTCCCGAGTTGTTCGAGGCGTTCGTCGAGCGCTACCGGGAGCGGCTGATCGAAGAGCTCGGCGAGCGCGAGCCCTACTTCTACGGGTTCCGGCGCATCCTCTGCTGGGCCCGCTTCAGCTGAGCGGGACGGGCGCGCCGGTGACGCGAGCGACAGCGACGACAGGCCGCGACCCGGGAACCGCCGGCGCGCTGCGCATCGCGCCGTCGCTGCTCTCGGCCGACTTCGGACTGCTGGCGGAGCAGGTGGGGGAGGTGGCACCGTCCGCCGATTGGCTGCATGTCGACGTCATGGACGGCCACTTCGTCCCCAACGTCACGATCGGGCCGCCGGTGGTCGCCTCGCTGCGCCGGCACACGCCGCTGTTCTTCGACTGCCACCTCATGATGACCGAGCCGGGTCGCTACCTGAAGGACTTCGCCGACGCCGGGGCCGACGGCTGCACCGTGCACGTCGAGATCGGCAACACCGACGAGCTCATCGCGCAGATGCGCGGCCTGGGTCTGCGCGCCGGACTGGCGCTCAACCCCGACACGCCGTTCGACGCGGTGCAGCCCTATCTACGCGACGTGGACCTCGTCCTGTGCATGACGGTCTTTCCCGGCTTCGGTGGCCAGCGCTTCATCGCCGACGTCATGGCGAAGGTGGCGCAGGTGCGCGCGGCCGTGGTGGCCGACGACCTCCGTCTCGATATCGAGGTCGACGGTGGGATCGATGCCGAGACCGCGCCCGTCGCGGTCGCCGCCGGCGCCAACGTGCTGGTCGCCGGCAGTGCCATCTTCGGGCACGACCGGCCGTGGGAGGCGGCGGACGCCATCCGGGCCTCGGCGCGCGCGGCCACCGGGCCGGGGTGACAGGCGGCCGGGGCCGGGCCGTCGTCGCCGGCGGCGGCGTCGTCGGGACCTGGCACGCACTCGAGCTGGCCGGGGCCGGCTTCGACGTCGACCACCTGGAGGCGGACGCGGCCCCCACGGGCGCGTCGGTGCGCAACTTCGGGTTGGTGTGGGTCAGCGGGCGCCGCGCGGGCGAAGAGCTCGACGTGGCCCGGCGCGCCCGCCGCCGCTGGGAGGAGGTCGGTGCGCGCGACGGCGGGCATCGGCTTCCGCGCCATGCCGTCGCTGACGGTCGCCACCGACGACGCCGAACGGCGCGTGATGGAGACGTTCGCCGCGCTCCCCGACGCCGGCGCACGGGGCATCTCCTTCCTGGAGCCCGACGCGGTGCGCGCCGCCAATCCGGCCGTCGGGGGAGCGGTCACCGGCGCGCTGCACTGCACCGAGGACGCCGTGGTCGAGCCCCGGCTGGCGCTGGGTGCGCTGCGCGCCCACGTGGAGGCCACCCATCCCGGCCGTTACCGCTTCCACACGGGCCGTCGCGTCGTCTCGGTCGCGCCACATGCGTTCGTCGATGCCGCCGGCACCCGCTGGGAGGGCGACGTGCTGGTGCTCGCGACGGGCGCCGCCTACGACCAGCTGCCCGGCCCGTCCGCCTTCGCGCCACGCCTCCGCCGCGTGCGGCTGCAGATGCTCCAGACGGCGCCGTTCGCCCCGCGGCTGACGACGTCGCTGGCCGACGCCGACACCCTGCGCTACTACCCGGCCTATGAGACGGCCCCCCTCGACGCGCTGGGGGAGCAGGCCCCGGTGGCGGCCGCGCACCACCTGCAGCTCCTGCTGGTGCAGCGCCCCGACGGCGGGCTGACCATCGGCGACACGCACGCCTACGGGGAGCCGTTCGACTTCGCGCTGTGCGAGGACCCGACCCTGGAGCTGCTCGCACGCGCCCGGCGGATCCTCGGGACGGAGCTCCCGCCGGTGCAGCGTCGCTGGGAGGGCGTGTACGCCCAGTGCCTGGACGGCGCGGTGTGCCTGCGCGAGGAGATCGAGCCGGGCGTGTGGCTGGTCACGGGGCCCGGCGGGCGCGGCATGACGTGTGCGCCGGCGATCGCCGCCGACACCTTGCGGGCGGCGGGTGTGGCGGTGGCGGCATGATCGGGCCCTTTGCGCTGGCCTGCCTCGATATGGCCGGGACGACCGTACGCGACGACGGCGCCGTCGAAGCGGCCTTCACCAGCGCACTGGCCGCGGTGGGGGTGACGCCGGGGAGCAGGCTGTACGAGGAGGCCGAGGTCGTCGTGCGTCGGACGATGGGCTGGTCCAAGGCGGACGTGTTCGCCACGCTGCTCGAGCCGGACGAGGCGAGAGAGGCCACGGCCGCCTTCGCCGCGGCCTATGAGGCGATCGTCGCCGGCGGTGACGTCGCCGAGATCCCGGGGGCCCGCCAGGTCCTGCGCGACCTGCGCCGCGCCGGGGTGCGGGTCTGCCTCACGACGGGGTTCGCGCCCTCGACCCGTGACGCGGTGCTCGACGCCCTGGACTGGCGCAGCGAGGTCGACCTGGCGCTGTCGCCGGCCGACGTGGGTCGCGGCCGCCCGGCGCCCGATCTCATTGTGGGTGCCATGGCCCGCCTCGGCGTGGAGGATCCCCGTGCGGTGGTGGTCGTGGGCGACACCGCCAGCGATCTCGAGGCGGGCCACGCGGCGGGGGCCGGGGCGGTGATCGGCGTCCTCACCGGTGCCCACGACGAGGCGACCCTGCGTGCGGCCGCGCCGACGGCCCTCATCGCCGACGTGACGGGTCTCGTCCCGCTCCTCCGCCAGGGCTGACCCGCCCCCTGCGAGCGCCTGACCTGGCACTCTCGACAAAAACTGAAACGTGTTCTAGTATTGGGAGGACGAGGCCGGGGATCCTCCCCGGGCAAGGACCTGACCATGAGTGACGTGGAGCACATGCGCCGGGCGCTGGCGCAGGCCGCAACGGTCCGCTCGACCACGGCGCCCAACCCCTGGGTGGGCTGCGTCGTCGTGCCGCCGGAGCAGGGACCGGACGCCGGGAGCCTGTTCGCCGGAGCCACGGCACCTCCCGGCGGGCCCCACGCCGAGGTGACGGCGCTGGCCCGGGCGGGGGAGTCCGCCCGCGGCGCCACCCTCTACGTCACCCTGGAGCCCTGCGCCCACCACGGGCGCACGCCGCCCTGCACCGACGCCATCATCGCGGCGGGCGTCGCCCGCGTCGTCGTCGGGATCGAGGACCCCGACGAGCAGGTGGCGGGCCGCGGCATCGCCGCGTTGCGGGACGCCGGCATTGAGGTCACCGTCGGTGTGGCCGCGGACGAGGTGGCCGAGCAGCTCGCGCCCTACTGCAAGCACCGCAGGACGGGGCGCCCCTGGGTCGTGCTCAAGATGGCCGCCAGCCTGGACGGGCGCACGGCCGCGCCCGACGGGAGCAGCCGCTTCATCACCGGCGAGGGCGCCCACGCTGACGTGCACCGGTTGCGGGCCCTTTCCGACGCCGTTCTGGTCGGCGCGGGGACGGTCCGGGCGGACGACCCCGCACTCACCGTCCGCCTCGACGACGGGACCGAGCGCGACCAGCCGTTGCGCGTCGTGCTCGGGAAGGCGCCGGCCGGCGCCAAGGTGCGCCCGGCCCTCGAGCTCGAAGGGGACCTGGGGGAGGTCCTGACGGAGCTCGGCCGCCGCGGCGTGCTCCAGCTGCTGGTCGAGGGCGGGGCCCACGTGGCCCACGACTTCCACGCCGCCGGACTGGTCGACCGCTACGTGCTGTACCTGGCGCCGGTGCTTTTCGGGGGCGACGACGGGGCCCCGATTTTTGCGGGCGCCGGGGCTGGCACAATTGGGGACGTGTGGAAGGGAAGGCTCGTGTCGATAGAGCAGCTGGGCGACGACATCAGGGTGGAGGTGGCGGCCTGATGGCGTTCTCCGAGGTGCAGGAGGCGATCGAATCCATCGGGCGGCTGGGCATGGCGGTGGTGGTCGACGACGAGGACCGCGAGAACGAGGGTGACCTGGTCATGGCGGCCGAGGCGGCCACTCCGGAGAACATCGCCTTCTTCCTGGCCCACACCTCCGGCGTCATCTGTGTGCCGCTCCTACCCGAGCGGGCCGACGCGCTCGACCTGCCCCTGATGGTCACCGCCAACACCGAGGCGCAGCGGACCGCTTTCACCGTGAGTGTGGACTACCGCCACGGCACGACGACGGGCATCTCCGCCACGGACCGGGCCTCCACCATTGCCGCCCTCATCGACCCCCAGACCCGGCCCAACGACCTGAACCGGCCGGGCCACATCTTCCCGTTGCGCTACCGCACGGGTGGGGTGCTCAAGCGCGCCGGGCACACCGAGGCAACGGTCGACCTGGCGCGGGCGGCGGGACTGACGCCCGCCGGCGTGCTCTGCGAGATCGTGACCGAGGACAAGTCCGAGATGGCCCGGTTGGTCGATCTCGAGGCCTTCGCCAAGCGGCACGACCTGCCGTTGATCTCCATCGCGGACCTGATCCGTTACCGCCGCCAGAACGAGAAGCTGGTGCGGCTGGTCTCCGAGGCGCGGATCCCGGCCGAGGGCCGCGAGTTCCGCGCCTTCGTCTACGAGTCCGTGCTCGACAACGAGCAGCACCTGGCTCTGGTGATGGGCGACGTGGCCGGCACCGAGGACGTGCTGGTGCGCGTGCACTCCGAGTGTCTGACCGGGGACGTGTTCGGCTCGCTCCGCTGCGACTGCGGCCCGCAGCTGCAGGCTTCGCTCGACCTCATCGAGAAGGAGGGGCGTGGCGTCCTCATCTACCTCCGCGGGCACGAGGGCCGCGGCATCGGCCTGGGCCACAAAATCCGGGCCTATCAGTTACAGGAGGAGGGCCACGACACCGTGGACGCCAACCTGCAACAGGGCCTGCCCGTCGACAGCCGCGAGTACGGCATCGGCGCCCAGATGCTGGTCGACCTCGGCGTGAGCACCATGCGTCTGATGACGAACAACCCCGTGAAGTACGGCGGGCTCGAGGGCTTCGGGCTCGACATCACCGAGCGCGTCCCCCTGCAGCCCTCGGCCAATCCCGAGAACATCGCCTACCTGCGCACCAAGCGCGAGCGGATGGGCCATCTGTTGCACGGGCTCGACGACGTCCTGTGAACGACGTCCTATGAGCGGGCGACGTGGCGTCACGTCGCCCTGTGCCACGTCGCCCTGTGCCCTGTCGCCCTGTGCCACAGTGAGAGGGTGACCCCGACCACCAGCCACACCGTCTGATGGCCGACGCCGACCTGGTCACCCTGCCCGAGGGCGGGCGCGAGGAGGTGGCGGCACGCGTGGGCGCCAGCCTGCGCGGCACGGAGGACGGGACGGGGCTGCGCATCGGCATCGCCTGCGCGGAGTTCAACGGCGGCATCACGCTGCGACTGCTCGATGGCGCCCTGGGCGCGCTCCACGAGGCCGGCGCCGACCGGCGGGACATCACTGTGGCCTGGGCACCCGGCGCCTTCGAGCTGCCGCTCGTGGCCCGCGCCTTCGCGCACGCCGGGAAGGTGGACGCGATCCTGTGTCTCGGTGCCGTCATCCGCGGCGACACCGGCCACTACGACTTCGTCGCCGGGGAGTGCGCGGCCGGGATCCAGCAGGTGCAGCTCGCAACGGGTGTGCCCGTCGTCTTCGGGGTCCTCACCACCGACACGCTGGACCAGGCGCTCGAACGCTCCGAGCCCGATCACACGAACAAGGGCCGCGAGGCGGCACTGACCGGCATCGCCATGGTGCGCCTGCTGCGCAGCGGGCCACTCTCCTGATCCCCTTTCGGCGCGCGTCCCGTTTCACACCCGACGCCGCCGGTCATTCATCGTCAGTTCACGGGCTCGACACCGGCCGGACACGCGCGGCCCTTACCGTGGCGCCGAGCAGTCCACCACCGCGGACGTAGGAGAGATCGGCATGGGTGAGACGGGGCCCACGGCGGAGACGACCAAGGCGGTGGAGGCAGCGGCGGCAGTCGCCGCCCTCGGGCCGGTCGACCCGGCGCAGATCCGCTTCCGGCCCGGCGTCCGCCGCGAGGGCGCCTTCGCCGTGCAGTACGTCACCATCCACGGCTACCGGCGGGCCTACGTCAGGGCAGGCTCGGGCCCGGCCCTCCTGCTGATTCACGGCATCGGCGACAGCTCCGACACCTGGCGCCCGGTGGTGGCGCAGTTGGCCGAGCACTACACCGTGATCGCCCCGGATCTCCTCGGGCACGGGCGCTCGGAGAAGCCGCGCGCCGACTACTCGGTGGCGGGGTACGCCAACGGCATGCGCGACCTCCTGAGCGTGCTGGAGGTGGACCGCGCCACCGTCGTCGGGCACTCGCTGGGTGGCGGCGTGGCGGCGCAGTTCGCCTACCAGTTCCCCGACCGCTGCGAGCGGCTGGTCCTGGTGGGGAGCGGCGGCGTGGGCCGCACGGTCAGCCCGCTCCTGCGCCTGGCCGCGGTGCCGGGCATGGAGGTCCTCATGCCCTTCCTCGGCCTCCCGCCGATCCGCTTCGCCAGCCGGGTGGGCGCGGGGCTCCTGCGAATGTTCGACACCGCGCTCGGCCGCGACGCCGAGGAGATCCTGGCCGTCTTCGACGCGCTCCCCAACACCGAGGCCCGCCAGGCCATCTTGCGCACGCTCCGGTCCAGCGTCGACTGGAACGGGCAGGTGATCACCATGGTGGATCGGGCCTATCTCGCCGAGGGCATCCCGACGCTGATCGTCTGGGGACGGCGCGACGCGATCATTCCGCTCGGGCACGGCCGCCTCATCCACACGGTGATGCCGGGGAGCGAATTCGAGATCTTCGACGAGGCGGGCCACTTCCCGCACCACACGGACCCGGCGCGGTTCGTGCGCATGCTGCGTGCGTTCATGGAGGGGTCCACGCCGGCCACCTTCGACCAGGGCCTCTGGCGGACGCGTCTCCGCCGCGGCAGCCGCATGGACGCCGCGGACTTGCGGGCCCGGGCGGACGAGCCCGAGCCGACACGGGCGCCGCCGCCGCCGGAGCCGGATCCGGATCCGGAACCGCAGCCGGCGCCCGTCGCCGTCAGTAGAGGATGAGCTGGGTGCAGCGGTAGGAGGCCATCAGCCGCTCGGTGGTCTCGTTCGTCACCGTGGCGTCCCAGACCTGGGTGGCCCGCCCGAGGTGGAGTGGCGCCGCGGTGGCCCGCACCTGCTCGCCCTCCCGCGCGCTCGAGATGAAGTTGGCGGAGCAGTCCACGGTCGTGAAGCTCCGTGCCCCCTCGGGCCAGTGGTGGCTGACCCCGAAGGCGCAGAGCGCGTCGGCCATGGCGACGACGACCGGTGCCCACAGGTAGCCCGTGCCGGCGATCAGCGCATGCGTCACGGTGAGGCGGGCCACGGGGTCGTGGTCCTCGTCGGGGAGGGGCACCTCGATCCCCAGGAGCTGCAGGAAATTGCGGGCGTCGTAGGGCTGGGGCACAGGCCAAGCTTGCCCCATCAGCCGGAGCCGGGCCCGGTCCCCGCCGGCGCATCTGCGAAGATCTACCCCCATGCTCCGCCTCGTCCTGCCCAAGGGCTCGCTCGAACGCGCCACCATGCAGCTGTTCGAGGACGCCGACCTTGCCGTCAATCGCGCCTCGGACGTGGCCTATCGCGCCAGCATCGACGATCCCCGCATCGACGAGGTGCGCATCCTGCGGCCGCAGGAGATCCCCGTCTACGTGGCCGACGGGCTGTTCGATCTGGGCATCACCGGGCGCGACTGCGTCGAGGAGCGGGGGAGCGAGGTCGTCTCACTCGGCGAGCTCGCCTACTCGAAGAACACCGCCAACCCTGCCCGGGTCGTCCTCGCCGTGGGCGCGGACTCGCCGGCACACACGCTCGAGGAGCTGGCGGCCACCGTGGCGGACCGCCCGGGACGCCTGCGCGTGAGCACCGAGTATCCCGAGCTGACCCGGCGCGCCCTGGAGACGCACGGGATCGAGGCCGACATCGCGCTCTCCTACGGCGCCACCGAGGCCAAGGTCCCCGACATCGCCGACGCCGTCGTCGACATGACCGAGACGGGGAGCGCGCTGCGAGCCGCCGGCCTGCGCGTCATCGAGACGCTGCTCGTCTCGCACACCGAGCTGATCGCCAACCCGGCCGCGGCCGCCGACCCCGAGAAGCGCCACGCCATGGAACAGATCCACACGCTCCTGCAGGGCACGCTCGAGGCGCGCGGCAAGGTGCTGGTGAAGCTCAACGTCGAGGCGGGCAACCTCGACGGGGTGCTGGCCGTCCTGCCCTCCATGCGTGCCCCGACCATCTCGGAGCTCTCGGGCGGTGGCGCCTTCGCGCTCGAGGCCGTCGTGGCCAAGTCCGACATCAACATCCTCATTCCGGCGCTGCGCGACCACGGGGCCACGGACATTCTGGAGATCCCGTTGTCCAAGATCGTCCACTGACGTGGGCGGCCCGGTCCCGTCCGCCGGACCGCACCTCGGGCGGGTCACCGCGTTCGACCCCGCCCGGGGGCTCGGCGCCGTCGAGGAAGACGACGGGACGGGCTACGGGTTCCACGCCACGGCCATCGCCGACGGCAGCCGGCGCATCGACGTGGGGACGGCGGTCGTCTTCACGGTGACCCCGGGCCACCGCGGCCGCTACGAGGCGCGGTCGCTCCGTCCCGTCCCCGGCTGACCCTCCCACCACCGGCCCCGGTAGCCGTCGGCGAACGCGTCGACGGCCTGCTGGACGCCGGTCCGGTCACCGGTGGCCAGCAGGTCCAGCAGCAGTCCGCGGATCACGGCCAGCCCGAGGCGGGCGTGGGTGCGGGCGACGTCCGCCGGGATGCCGAGTGGGGACGACAGCGCGACGTTGGTGTCGAGCCAGTGCGTCACGTCGTCGTGGAGGAGGGGGCGGACCGCGTCGTCGCCCTGGAGCGCCCGCCCGTAGAGGGCGAAGAACAGGCGTTCGAAGTCCTCCACTGCAGGGTCGGCCAGGTACGTCCACATGCGGCGGATCAGCTCGTCGGTCTCGCCCGCGGCGTCCGCGCCAAGGGCGGCCAGGCGCTCCTGGGTCCTCGCCTCCACCTCGCGGACGACGGCGAGCAGGAGGCCGTCCCTCGACCCGAAGTGGTAGTGGAGCATGCGATGGCTGGTGCCGACGGCCTCGGCGATGCGGCGCAGGCTCTGGTCGGCCAGCCCCTCCGCCGTGAAGTGCGCGACGACGGCATCGAGCAGACGTTGCCGGGGCGTCTGTGCCGCGACCTCGTGGTCCCCGCCTGCTCCGCCTCCGCCGCCTGCTTTGCCGGCTCCGCCTGCCCCGACCGTGCCCGATTGTGCCCGCATGTACCAAATGGTACATTCCACGGGGGCCGAGGGAGGGAACGAAGGGAGAACCGATGGCGGAGCAGGTGATCGACGAGACGGTGACGACCGCGGGGGACCCCGACGCCGTGTACGCGCTCCTGGCGGACGGATCCACGTGGCCCGACTGGTCGCCGCTGGGCACGTTCGAGCTCATCGCCCCCGGGGACGGGGTCCCCGAGGGCCTCGGCGCCGTGCGGCTCTTCACGACGGGCCGGCACAAGAGCCGCGAGCGGGTCGTCACCCGCGAACCCGGCGCGCGTCTTCGCCTACGAGCTCGAGGCGGGGCTCCCGCTCCGGGACTACCGGGCGGTCGTCACGCTGGCGCCCGGGGCCAAGGGCACGACCATCAACTGGCGGTCGACGTTCCGGGCCAAGCTACCCGGCACGGGCGGGCTCTACCGCCGCGAGCTGGGGAAATTCATCCGCAAGACGGTGGAGGGGCTGGCGGCCGCGGCCGAACCGGCCGCCGACTCCTAGTTCAGATCCGGACCGGCGCTGGCCGCCCCCTCGGCGGCGCTCTTCTCGGCTCCCTCCAGGCTGACGTAGGCCAGGCGGAGCTGGGAGAGCGACTCCAGCAGGGCGGGCTCGGCCTCCCCGAGGCGCCCCTCGAGCCCGTCGAGCAGGGCACCCAGGCCGTCGATGGCCAGCCGGGCCTGGAAGAGCTGGGGCGGGGTCTGCGAGAGGTAGATCGCCGCCAGCTCGAAGAGCCCGTAGCAGTGGTTGGCCACCACCACCTCGGCGGGCGTGTGGGCCAGTTGGGCCCGCATGGCGTCCACCTCCGCCTGGGCGACCGCCTGTTCGTCGGTCAGGGCGGCCTCCGGTGACGGGCGCGTGACATCCGCGTCACCCGGCTGGCCTGGGGGACCGGAGCCGCCTCCGTTCCCTTCGTTCTTGGGGAAATGCTCTCCTGACGGTGTCCACAGGCTGCTCATGCTGGTACCCTATGTTCCTTGACTACATGGAAGCGGGGCCCCCACTGAGCGGCCTCCACCTGGCCACTACCTCGCACGAGCGGGGAGCCGCGTGCGCCAGGTCGATCGCCTCTCTGCCGCGGGTGCTGCCCGCTGGACGGCCTCGCTCCACCGATTGGTTTGCGGAAGGACCGCGGGCCCGAGTGAGAGGTGTGATGACGCATCGTCGCTGAAACCACAACTGAGCACCGGATCAATGACCGAATCCGTGCCCGTGAAGTCCGGCTGGTGGACCCCGACGGTGTGCAACTAGGCATCAAGCCGCTCCCCGAGGCCCTGGCGATCGCCAAGGAGCTCGATCTCGACCTCGTCGAAGTCGCTCCCATGGCCAATCCGCCCGTGTGCCGGATCATGGACTTCGGCAAGTTCAAGTTCGACGAGGCCCAGCGGGCCAAGGAGAGCCGCCGCAAGACGGTCCACGTCGGGATCAAGGAGATGAAGTACCGCCCGAAGATCGGGCCGGGGGACTTCGACACCAAGACCCGCCAGGTGGCCAAGTTCCTGGGCGAAGGACACAAGGTCAAGATCACGATCATGTTCCGAGGCCGCGAGGTGTACCACCCCGAGCACGGGAAGCGGATACTGGACCGCATCGCCGAGCAGATGGAGGGCATCGCCAAGGTCGAGGCCGAGCCCAAGCTCGACAACCGCAACATGATCATGGTGCTCGCCCCCGACAAGCGGGCCCGCCAGGCCGCCCAGTCGAGAGCCACCAACCAGCAGCGCACCGACAAGCCGGGCGCCAGCGCCCCCCGCCAGCCCGCCGAACCGGCGGCCGCCAACGGGGCCGGTGAGGCGCCCGCACCCTCCGCAGGAGGGAACGGGAGTGCGCCGGCAGCCGGTGCGGGCAACGGGGTCAGCGAAGTCGCAGCATCAGCCGAAGAGGGATGACGCAATGCCGAAGATGAAGACGGACAGGGGCGCCGCCAAGCGGATCAAGGTCACCGGCACGGGCCGCCTGCGCCGGCGTAAGGCCTTCCGGTCGCACATTCTCGAGAAGAAGAGCAGCGTGCGCACCCGTCGCCTCGGGCGCGAGGCGGACATCGCCAAGGCGGACGAGCGGGCGACCCGCCGCATGCTCGGCATCTGATCGCCGGCACCCAGCAGCGCGCTTCGGCGCAGACCCGTCACACACACCGAGAATTCTTGATGAGAGGAGCACCCCCATGGCCAGAGTGAAGCGGTCCGTTCACGGCCGCAAGCACCACCGCGCGGTCCTCGAGCAGGCGAAGGGGTACTACGGCAACAAGAGCCGTTCCTACCGGGCGGCCAACGAGCAGCTCATGCACTCGATGCAGTACGCCTTCCGGGACCGGCGCGCCCGCAAGGGTGACTTCCGCAAGCTCTGGATCCAGCGCATCAACGCCGGCACCAGGCAGCACGGCATGAGCTACAGCAGGTTCATCAACGGCCTGCACCTGGCCGGCGTGGAGGTCGACCGCAAGGTCCTGGCCGATCTGGCCGTGAGCGACCCCGAGGCCTTCGGTGCGCTCGTGGTGACCGCACAGGACGCGCTGTCCCATGCGCCGGTGGTCGAGGTCGCTTCCTGACCCAGCGGCTGGCCTTCTCGCACCGGCGCATCCGCCGGCTGCGCGGGCTGCTGCAGAAGCGTTCAGCGCGCTCGAGCGAGCACGCGTTCGTCGTCGAGGGCGCTGAGTTGCTTCGCTGCGCGCTCGACGCGGGAGCCCCCGTCGAGTCCGTCTACGTGGCACCCGAGGGCGACCAGGACCGCGCCGTCCAGGCGGTGCGCGGCCGCGCCGAGAGTGCCGGCGTTCGCGTCTTCTCCCTCGGTGCCGGCGTCCTGGAGCGGGTGGCCGACACGGTCACGCCCCAGCCGGTGCTGGCCGTGCTGCCCATGCTGGACGAGCCGCCCGCCGGCTCGGAGCCGTGGGTGGCCCGGCCGGGCGCGTTGATCGTCGTCCTCGTCGACGTGCGCGACCCGGGGAACGCCGGCACCGTGCTGCGGGCCGCCGACGCGTCGGGATCCACCCTCGTCGTCTACGCCGGCGACTCGGTGGACCCCTACAACCCCAAGACCGTGCGCGCCTCTGCCGGCTCGATCTTCCACGTGCCCCTGGCTGTCCGGCCCGAGCCCCGGACGCTCGCCGACGAATTGGCGAAGGCTGGCTTCCGCACGCTCGCCACCGTGGTGCGTGACGGGGAGGACTACGCCGGCCTCGACTGGTCGATCCCGTCCGCCGTGTTCTTGGGCAACGAGTCCGCCGGGCTCCAGCCGGATCTGGCCGGCGCGCTCGATGGCGCCCTGGCCATCCCCATGGCCGGGCGGGCCGAGTCACTCAACGTCGGGGTCGCCTGCGCCGTGATCTGCTTCGAGGCTTTCCGGCAACGCCGGGGTGGTGGCGCCGCGCCACGTAGCATCTCGGGTGGCGGAACGGCGCACCCCGGCCCCTGACGGACCCCGACCAAACCTCACGACATGGCACTCGACAACGTGGACCTCGACATCGACGGCATCACCGCTGACGGCGCGCGGGCGATCGAGGGTGCGGCGTCGAGCGAGGCGTTGAACCAGGTTGAAATCGAATTCCTGGGCAAGCGCTCGGCGCTGACCCGGGCCCACCGCGCCTTGGGTGGGCTGAGCCCGGAGGCCCGCAAGGACGCCGGACGTCGCCTGGGCGAGGCCCAAGCCGAGCTGAAAGCGCTGTTGGCCGCCCGGCGCGCCGAGCTGGCCGAGTCCGAACGAGCCGAGGCCCTGCGCGCCGACCGCCTCGACCTGACCGAGGTCATTCCGGACCAGGTGCGTACGGTGCTGGCCCGCGGGCACCTGCATCCTTCCAGCCGGGCCCGGGTCGAGCTCGAGGACGTCTTCGTCGGCATGGGCTTCACCGTGGCCGAGGGCCCCGAGGCGGAGACGGACTGGTACAACTTCGAAGCGCTCAACATCCCGCCGGGGCATCCCGCCCGTGGCATGTACGACACGATGTATCTCGACGTCGGGGAGCCCGAGACGGTGCTGCTGCGCACGCACACCTCGCCGGTGCAGATCCACCTCATGGAGGCGGCGGTGCGCGACAACGCACTGCCGATCCACGCGGTCATGCCCGGCAAGTGCTTCCGGCTCGACACCCCCGACGCACGGCATCTGCCCGTCTTCAACCAGATCGAGGGATTGGTGGTCGACCGGGGGATCACATTCGGTGACCTCGCAGGGACGATCCAGACCTTCACGGAGGCCTACTTCGGCCCGGGCATGCGCTCCCGCCTGCGCCCGGCCTACTTCCCCTTCACCGAGCCGTCCGCCGAGTACGAGGTCACCTGCACCGTCTGCCTCGGGGAGGGATGCCGCACCTGCTCCCACACCGGCTGGATCGAGCTGGGGGGCTGCGGCATGGTCGATCCCGCCGTCTTCGCCGCCGTGGGGATCGACGCCGACGTCTGGTCGGGTTTCGCCTTCGGGTTCGGCATCGATCGGCTGGCGCAGATGCGCCATGCCATACCGGACATGCGCTCCTTCCTGGAGAACGACATCCGCTTCCTCTCGCAGTTCTGACCTCGCCCCACAACGAGAAAGTCCTCCGTGCGCGCTCCTCTCAGCTGGCTCCGTGATTTCGCACCGTTCCCCGACGACGTCGGGGTCCTGCGTGACGCGCTGGACGACCTGGGACTGGTCGTCGAGGCGATCGAGCACGTCGGTGAGGGGCTGGAGGACGTGGTGGTCGGGCGGGTGCTCGAGATCCGAGCGATCAAGGGCGCCGACAAGATCCGGCTCACCGTCGTCGACGGGGGCGGCGCCGAGCCGCTCGAGATCGTCTGCGGCGCGACCAACTTCGAGGTGGGGGACCGGGTCCCGTTGGCACCGGTCGGCGCCATTTTGCCCGGGGGCTTCGAAATCAGTCAGCGCAAGCTGCGCGGCGTGACCTCCAACGGCATGCTGTGCTCGGGCAAGGAGCTCGGCCTCAGCGACGACGGCGCCGGCCTCTTGATCCTCGGCGACGAGTCACCGGGGGAGCCGGGGACCCCCATCATGGAGGCGCTGGGTTTGCGCGCGGACATCGTCTTCGACATCACCGTCGAGGGCAACCGGCCCGATGCCTGGTGCATTTCGGGCATCGCCCGCGACCTGGCGGGCCGACTGAGGCTGCCCTTCACGTTGCCCGAGCCGCCCGCGCCCGAGCCCAGTGGCCGGCCGGTGGAGGAGGCGGCCAGCGCGACGGTCGACGCGCCCGATCTCTGTCCCCGCCTGACGGTGACCGTCCTCTACGACGTGACGGTGGCCCCGTCCCCGGGCTGGATCGCCCAGCGCCTGCTGCTGGCCGGCATGCGGCCCATCAACAACGTGGTCGACGCGTCGAACTACGTCATGCTCGAACTGGGTCAGCCGACCCACCCCTACGACCTGTCGCGGCTCCCCGGACACGGGCTGCTGGTCCGCCGCGCCCGGCCGGGCGAGATCGTCGAGACGCTCGACGGCGTGCAGCGCACGATGGGGCAACAGGGGCGAAGCCTCGGTGACACAGGCGAGGACTGCCTCATCTGTGATGCGGAGGGCACCCCGGTCGGCATCGGCGGGATCATGGGCGGCGCCTCGTCCGAAATCGGCGACTCGACCTCGGAGGTGCTGCTCGAGGCGGCGTACTTCACCCCCATGGCCATCGCGCGGCACGTCGAAGCGCCTCGGGCTCCGGACGGAGGCCTCCGCCCGTTTCGAGCGCGGCGTCGACCCGTGGGTCGTGGAGCCGTCGGTGCGCCGGTTCTGTCAACTCCTGGCCGAGAGCGTGCCGGGTCTCCAGGTCGCCGACGGCATGCTCGACGTGCGCGGGGACGTACCCGAACCCTTCGTGGTCTCGGTGCCGATTGCCCGGGTCCACCGCCAGATCGGCGTGGCGCTGGGGCCGGCGGAGATCGCGGGCCTCATCGAGCCGATCGGCTTCACCGTGCTCGAGACCGACCTGAGCGCCGGCGACGGCGTGCTGGCCGTCGAGGTGCCGACGAACCGTCCCGATGTCCGACCCGAGCCCTACGGCGTCGATGACGTCATTGAGGAGATCGCGCGCACGTTCGGCTATTCCAACGTGCCGAGCCGGGTCCCGGCCTGGCCCCAGCCCGGCGGCCTGACCCCACGGCAGCGCGCCCTGCGCGAGGTTAAGGACGTGCTGCGCGGACTCGGCGCGTCGGAGGCCTGGACGGACACGTTCCTGTCGGCCGGCGCGCACGACGACGTGGACCTGATCGGGCCGGCCGTCATGGTGGCCAACCCTCTCGACGCCGAGAAGCCGTACCTCCGGCGCTCGCTGCTCCCTGGGCTTCTCGGCGCGCTGGCGTACAACGCGGGCCGGCGCCAGCCCGACGTTCGGCTGTTCGAGGTCGGTGTCGTGTTCTCGCACCCGGGCGCGGGGAAGGCCCGCGTGGTCGAGCGCAGCGGGGCGGGCGGGACGGAGCGGGCCGAGCTGCCGGGGGAGCGCGAGCTGGCGTCCGTCGTCCTTGCCCACGGGGAGGACGACGCGCGGGTCGCGGTGGCGGCGTGGCACGTGCTGGCGGACGCGCTGCGCCTCCAGGGGGTGCGCCTGGTCCGGCCCGGTGACGGCTCCCCACCGTTGCCTGGCTTGCACCCGACGCGCTCGGCCCATCTGATGGTGCGGGCCGGGACCATCGACGAGATCACGATCGGCTCCGTCGGGGAGGTCGACCCAGCCGTGGTGGCACGGTTCGACCTGACCCGCACCGCGGGCGGGGGCACCGTGCCGCGCCGCGTGGGCTGGCTCGAGGTCGACCTCGGCCTCCTTCTCGACGAGGACGTGGTGCCCCGCCGGATCACGGTCGGTGGGGCGGTCAGCCGCTTCCCGTCCTCGGACATCGATCTGGCCTTCGTGGTGGACGACAGCCACCCGGCTGACGCCGTGGCGGACGCCCTGCGGTCGGCGGGGGGCGAGCTGCTCGAGTCGGTCCACCTGTTCGACGTCTACCGCGGAGCCGGTATCGACGACGGCTCGCGCAGCTTGGCCTATCGGTTGCGCTTCTGCGCGGACGACCGCACACTGACCGACGAAGAGGTGGGCGAACTGCGTTCAGGTTGTATCGACGAGGTCGTGGCGAAGTTCGGCGCGTCGTTGCGCTGACGCACCGTTGGTCGTGGCAAGGTGGACCGATGGAGGTACGCCTCGTCGACCCCGATGACGACATCGAATTGCAGGAATGGACGGCGGTCCTGCAGGCCAGTGACACAGATCTCTGGCCCGACCTGATCGGGTTCACCTTGCCGGACATCCGGGCCTTCGCCCGGCATCGTGGCCGCTCCAAGCGTTACGACCTGCTCGCGGCGCGGGCGGAGCCCAGCGGCCCGATCCTCGGCGTGGCCATGATGGAGCTGCCACTGCGCGACAACGTCCGCAGCGCCGAGGTCACCGTGGCGGTCCACCCGGAGCGGCGGCGCCGCGGCGTCGGAACCGCGGTCGTCGAGGCGATGGCCGTCCGCGGACGATCCGATGGACGCGAGGTCCTCAACTCCATTGTGGACGTGCCGGTCGCCCGGGCCGCCGACCATGCAGCACTGGCGTTTGCGCCGAAGCTCGGATTCGAAGCGACACTGGCGGGCAACGTCCGGCACCTGTGTGTCCCGATGGATGCCGATCGGACGGAGGACCTGCGTGGGGTGGTGGCCGGGGCGCGTGATGCCGGCGACTACCGCGTCCTGACCTTCGAGGGGGCCTGGCCGGCGGATTATCTCGGCGATCGCTGCGCGCTCTACAAGAGCATGTCGACGGACGAGCCCCACGGTGACGACGGGCACCAGGAGGAGATCTGGGACGCGGAGCGGCTCGGGGAGGTCGACGCACTCCGTGTGGCGCGCCACGTCCGCACACTCACCGCGGTGGCACGACATCTCCCGTCGGGCCGGCTCGTCGCGTGCACGGAGCTCTCCATCGGGGCCGACTCCCCGGGCCAGGCCTGGCAGATGCTGACCGTGGTCGATCCCCGGCACCGGGGCCATCGCCTCGGCCTGGCCGTCAAACTGGCCAATCTCGAGCTGCTCGCCGACCGCGCCCCCGAGGCCCGGCTCATCGTCACTGGCAACGCAGCCGTCAACGTGCCGATGATCGCCGTCAACGAGATGATGGGGTTCGAGGTCGCCGGCCAGGGCAATTTCTGGCAGAAGCGTTTGACCGCCTCCTGAGCGCCATCGTCCGGGGTTCCGCCGATTCTTATGAATATGCAGATGTGTGTATACTTATGCGATGAAGGCAGGGATCCTTGGGGCGTCGGGCTACACGGGGTCCGAGCTGCTGCGCCTGCTGGCCGGCCATCCGGAGTTCGAGGTGGTCGTGGCCACGGCGCACTCGACCGCGGGAGAGGCCGTCGGGAACCACACCCCGTCATTGGCGGCGGCCTATCCCGGGCTGGTCTACGAGGAGAGCGATCCGGTGCGCTTCGACGGGCTCGACCTGGTGTTCTGCGGACTGCCCCACGGTGAGTCACAGCGTCTGGTGCCCGAATTGCGGAGCCGGGTGGGCCTGGTGGTCGACCTGGCCGCCGACTTCCGCCTGAAGGACGCTTCGCTCTACCCGCGCTGGTACGGCGAGGAGCACGGCGCGCCGGCGCTGCTGGGCGAAGCGGTCTACGGACTGCCCGAGCTGTTCCGGCCGGAGCTCCACGGGGCCACGCTGGTGGCGGCGGCGGGGTGCTATCCCACGGCGGCCGGGCTGGCGCTGGCCCCGCTGCTGCGCCGGGAGCTGGTGGAACCGAGCGGGATCGTGATCGACGCCGCCTCCGGCGTGTCCGGGGCCGGGCGGGGGCTGAAGGAGTCGCTGCACTTCGGCACGGTTGACGAGGACTTCACCGCGTACGGGTTGCTGACCCATCGCCACACGCCCGAGATGGAGCAGGTCATCGGCGGCGAGGTGCTGTTCACGCCGCACCTCGCCCCCATGACGCGGGGCATCCTCGCCACCTGTTACGCCCGGCCCGTGGCCGGCACGACCCCGACGACGGACTCCGTCCTGTCCGTCCTGCGCGAGGCCTACGATGCCGAGCCGTTCGTCGTGGTGACCGAGGACCCGCCCTCCACCAAGGCCACGCGGGGCTCCAACGTGGCCCACGTGACGGCGCGGGTCGACGCCCGGACGGGATGGGTGCTCACCATCTGTGCCCTCGACAACCTGGTGAAGGGCGCGTCGGGGCAGGCCATCCAGTGCGCCAACGCCGCGCTCGGGCTCCCCGAGCCCACGGGGCTGCCCATGGCCGGGGTGTCCCCGTGAGCGTCACCGCACCGCCGGGCTTCGTGGCCGTGGGCGGCTACGCCGGCATCAAGGCCGCCAAGGTGCACGACGTCGCCGTCGTCGCCACCGCCGACGGGCGCGCCGTCCCGGCCGCCGGTGTCTTCACGTCCAACCTGGCGGCGGCGGCGCCCGTCCAGGTGAGCCGCAGCCATCTGGAGGCGACGGGTGGCAAGGCCGCAGCGGTGATCCTGACCTCCGGCAATGCCAACGCGGCCACCGGGAACCCGGGCCGGGAGGCAGCCGAGCGGTTGTGCACCGCCGTCGCCGGCGACGTCGGCGCGACCGCCGAGGAGATCCTGATCTGCCAGACGGGCCTCATCGGGATCCCCTTCCCGATCGACCATGTCATGCCCGAAATCGAGCCGATCGTCATGGCGCGCACCGAACGCCGCGAGTCGGCGGCCGAGGCTGCCAAGGCGATCATGACGACCGACACCGTGCCGAAGGAGATCGTGGTGGCCGGCGACGGCTTCACCGTGGGTGGCATGGCCAAGGGTGCCGCCATGCTGGCGCCGAACATGGCGACGATGCTCGCCCTCCTCACGACCGACGCCGCGGTCGACACCGGCACTCTGCACGCGGCGTTGCGGGAGGCGGTCGCGGGCTCCTTCAACAGCATCACGGTCGACGGCTGCACGTCGACCAACGACACCGTGCTGGTCCTGGCGAACGGCCGGGGCGCCGGTCCGTCCGCTGCAGCGCTCACGGACGCCCTGACCGAGGCCTGCCGGTCCCTGGCCGAGCAGATGGTCGACGACGCGGAAGGGGCGACGAAGGTCGCCCACGTGCAGGTGCGCGGAGCCGTCAGCGACGAGGCGGCGCACGTCGCGGCGCGCAAGGTCGCCGATTCCATGCTCGTGCAGTGCTCGCTCTTCGGGGAGGACCCGTACTGGGGACGCATCATCTCCGAGCTCGGCTCGGCCGGGACGCCCTTCGACATCGACCGCGTGCTCCTCGCCTACGGCGACACGGTGGTGTGCGCCGGTGGGGTGGGCGTGCCCCACGACGGCGATGCGGTCGCCGCCCACCTGGCCGGCCGGCACGTCCTGCTCGACTGCGACCTGGGGCTCGGCTCCGGCGAGGCGGTGGTCCTCGGGACCGATCTCGGGTACGGCTACATCGACGAGAACCGGACGACGTCGTGACCGCGCCCGGGGCGCCGGCGGTGCCGGCGAAGGTCACCCGGGCCGAGATGGCGGCGGCGGCCAAGACGGCGTCGGTCCTGGTGGAGGCGCTGCCCTACATCCGGCGGTTCTTCGACAAGGTCGTGGTCGTCAAGTACGGCGGCAACGCATTGCACGCGGCGGAGGGTGAGGAGGCCATGGCCCCCGGGGACGCACTGGCCTCGTTCGCGCAGGACGTCGTGCTGATGCGGGCCGTCGGCATGCTCCCGGTGGTGGTCCATGGTGGCGGACCCCAGATCGGTGCGCTGATGGACCGGCTGGGGAAGGAGGCCGAGTTCCGCAACGGGCTGCGGGTGACCGACGCCGACACGCTCGACATCGCCCGCATGGTGCTCGTCGGCAAGGTCAACCGGGACATCGTGTCGGCCATCAACGTGCACGGCCCGCTGGCGGTGGGGATGTCCGGGGAGGATGCCAACCTCATCACGGCGGCGCCGCACCAGGCGGACATCGGCTTCGTCGGCCACGTGTCGGTGGTCGACCCGACCATGCTCGAACGGCTGCTCGCTGAGGGCTTGATCCCGGTGGTGGCGACCATCGGGGCCGACGAATCCGGCCAGGCGTACAACATCAACGCCGACACGGTCGCCGGTGCGCTGGCCGAGGCGCTGCAGGCCGAGAAGTTGATCTTCCTCACGGACATCGAGGGGTTGCGGGTGGTGGCGGACGACCCGACGACGGTGATCCACCAGGCCTCGACCGACGTGATCGACGAGATCGTCCGCGACGGGGGAGTGCAGGGCGGCATGATCCCCAAGGTCGAGGCGTGCGCCAGCGCGGTGCGCGCCGGCGTGGCCCAGGCCCACATCCTCGACGGGCGCGAGCCGCACGCCCTCCTGCTCGAGCTCTTCACCGACCGCGGCGTCGGGACGATGGTGGTGCCATGAGCGACGCCCGCGTGGAAGACGACGACGGCACCGGAGCGCGCCTCGCTGATGCGCACCTATGCCGAACCTCCCGCCACCTTCGTGCGGGGTGAGGGCACCGTGCTCTTCGACGCCGACGGCAAGGAGTACCTCGACTTCATCACGGGACTGGCGGTCGTGTCGCTCGGTCACGCGCACCCCGTCGTGGCCGAGGCCGTGGCGCAGCAGGCGCGGACGCTGAGCCATGTCTCGAACCTCTACGGCAACACGCTGGCGCCCGAGGTGGCCCGGACGATCGACCGGCTGATCAACGGCGGCACGGGCCAGGCCGGCGGGCAGGTCTTCTTCGCCAACTCCGGGGCCGAGGCCAACGAGTGCGCGCTGAAGCTGGCCCGGCGCTGGGCCGGATCCGGTCGCCACGTCGTGATCAGCACCGACAATGCGTTCCACGGCCGCACCCTGGCCACATTGACCGCCACCGGCCAGCCGGAGAAACAGGCGCCGTTCGTCCCGCTCCCCGAGGGGTTCGTGCACGTGCCCTACGACGATGTCAGCGCGCTCGACAAGGCGCTCGATGCCGACACCGTCGCCGCCGTGCTCCTCGAGCCGCTGCAGGGGGAGGGGGGCGTCGTCGTTCCGAGCTCGGACTACCTGGGCGCGGTGCGGGCCCTGTGCACGGAGCGCAACGCGCTGCTCATGCTCGACGAGGTGCAGACCGGCTTGGGTCGCACGGGTCACTGGTTCGCCTTCCAGGCCCAGGGTCTCGAGCCCGATGTCGTGACGATGGCCAAGGCCCTCGGCAACGGCATGCCGGTGGGGGCCTGCTGGGCCCGGGCCGAGGTGGCGGCGGCGTTCGGACCGGGGGACCACGGGTCGACGTTCGGGGGTCAACCGCTCGCCCTCGCCGCGGTCAAGGCGACGCTGGCTGTCATGGAGGCGGAGGACGTGCCCCGCCGGGCCCGGGATAGGGGGGCCCGGCTCCGCGCCGGGATGGCCCGGCTCCCAGGGGTGGTCTCCGTCCGCGGCGCGGGCCTGCTCCTGGCGGCCCAGTTGGACGCGCCGGTGGCCAAGGCGGCGGCGGACCGGGCGTTGGCCCAGGGCCTGCTGGTCAACCCGGTGCGTCCCGACGCCATCCGCGTCGCACCGCCGCTCCTGGTGCGCGACGACGAGATCGATGCGGCGCTGCGGATCCTCGGTGCCGCGCTTGACGGCGTCGCGGCCCGGGGCCGGCGGGCCGGGGGAGGGGCGATGACCGCGCCCCGACACTTCTTCGACGTCGACGACCTCGACCCGGACGCCTGGGAGCACCTCTTGGCGCTGGCCCTGGCGCCGCCCGACGGGTCGCCGCTGGCGGGACAGGGCGTGGCGCTGCTCTTCCAGAAGCCGTCGGCACGGACCCGCAACTCCACCGAGATGGCTGTGGTCGACCTGGGCGGGCACCCGGTGTACATCTCGGGGACCGAGGTCGGATTGGACGAGCGCGAGACGGCCGAGGACGTCGCCCGCACGCTCTCCTGCTACCACCGGGTGCTCTGCGCACGTGTGTTCGAGCACGCCACGCTGGTGCGGATGGCGAACACGCTGGGGCGCAGCGGCTTCGACGTCCCCGTCGTCAACCTCCTCTGCGACACGGCGCACCCGTGCCAGGCCGTGGCCGACGTGCTGACCATGCGCGAGGCGCTGGGTCCGTTGGCCGGCCGCACCCTCACCTACGTCGGCGACGCCAACAACATGGCGCGCTCGCTGGCCAAGGGCGCGCTGTTCGAGGGCATGGAGGTCCGGTTCGCCGCCCCCGCCGGCTACACCTTCTCGGGTGACGAGCTGACCGCGCTGCAGGCGTTCGGCGACCGGGTCGGGACGCGGCGGCACGGTGCAGGTGACCGACGACCCGGGCCGGGCCGCCAAGGACGCCGACGTGCTCTACACCGACGTGTGGACGAGCATGGGCCAGGAGGAGGAGCGGGCCGCCCGCCTGGCCGCCTTCGCCGGCTTCACGGTCGACCGCACCTTGGTGGAGCAGGCATCGCCCCAGGCCGTCGTGCTGCACTGCCTGCCGGCGCACCGGGGCGAGGAGATCACCGATGACGTGCTCGAGGGCCCGCACTCCCTGGTGTGGCGACAGGCGGCGCATCGGCGCACCGCCATGCGCGGGGTCCTGGCCTGGGTGGTGGAGAGCGAACGATGACCGGGCACACGCCGAGCCGGCTGACGAAGAACCAGCGACAGCACCGGATCACCAAGCTGCTCGAGTCCCAACCCGTCACGAACCAGGCGCAGCTCGTCGTGTTGCTGGCGGAGGAGGGGATCGAGGCGACGCAGACGACCGTGTCCCGTGACCTCGACGACCTCGGTGCGGTGAAGGTGCGCCTGCCCGGCGGCGAGACGGCCTACGCGTTGCCCGAGCTTCCCACCCAGCAGATCGCCCCCGAGGACCACCTGCGCCGTGTGCTGGGCGAGTGGGTCGTGGAGGTGGCCCACTCGGGCAACCTGGTGGTCCTGCGCACGCCACCGGGCTCGGCGCACGTGGTGGGCTCGGCGCTCGATCGCAGCGGGCTGGAAGGAGTGGTGGGCACGGTCGCCGGCGACGACACCGTCCTGGTCGTCGTCGAGGAGCACATCGGCGGCGCGTCGATGGCCGACCACCTGCGCGACGTCGCGGGGATTGCCGTCACCAACAAGATCGCGTTGAATGGGAAAGAAGAGGATTGAACATGGCTGATCGGGTGGTACTGGCCTACAGCGGTGGACTCGACACGTCTGTGGCGGTGCGCTGGCTCATTGAGAACGAAGGCGTCGAGGTGGTGGCGGTCGCGGTCGACGTCGGCCAGTCGGCCGACCGGGGCGGTGAGGACTGGGACGCCATCCGGGCCCGGGCGCTTGCCGCCGGGGCGGTCGAGGCCGTCGTGATCGACGCCCGCCACGAGATGGCGGAGCACTTCTGCCTGCCTGCCCTGCAGGCGAACGCGCGCTACGAGGGCAAGTACCCGCTCGTCTCGGCTCTCTCGCGCCCGGTGATCGTGCGTCACCTGGTCTCGCAGGCGCGGCTGCACGGCGCCACCGCGGTGGCCCACGGGTGCACGGGCAAGGGGAACGACCAGGTGCGCTTCGAGGTGGGCGTCCGCGCCCTGGCGCCGGACCTCGGCATCTACGCGCCGGCCCGCGTCTGGGGCCTACGCGGGAGGAGTGCGTCGAGCTCGCCGACAAGTGGGACATCCCGATCACCGTCACCAAGGAGAAGCTGTACTCCATCGACGACAACCTGTGGGGCAAGGCCATCGAGTGCGGCGCCATCGAGGACCCGTGGGCCCCTGCGCCCGACGACGTATACACCCTCACGCGGGTGCACCGCGACCGAGCCGGTGGAGGTCGTCGTGGGCTTCGAGGCCGGTGTCCCGGTCAGCCTCGACGGCAGCGCCCTCGGTCCGTACGACCTGATCGCCCGGCTGGGGGAGATGGCGGGCAGCCGGGGCTTCGGCCGCCTCGACATGATCGAGAACCGGCGGGTGGGCATCAAGAGCCGCGAGGTCTACGAGTGCCCGGCCGCCCTGGCCCTGATCATGGCCCACGCCGATCTCGAGGACCTGACGCTCGAGCGCGACGTGCACCACGAAAAGGCGCGTCTCGAGCCGCGCTGGGCCGAGCTCGTCTACGACGGGCTCTGGTACTCGCCCCTGCGTGCCGCGTTGCAGGCCTTCATGACCGAGAGCCAGCGCCACGTGACCGGCGAGGTGCGGCTCCGTTTCGCCGCACCGGGCACCTGCGCCGTGGTGGGCCGGCGGAGCCCGGTCGCGCTCTACGACCACGACCTGGCGACGTACGATGCGTCGGACAGTTTCCGGCACGCAGACGCAGAGGGGTTCGTCCGGCTCTGGGGTCTCGGCGTCGCCACGTGGTCGGCCCGTCAGGGGCCGGGCGCGCAGACGGGCGTCGACGCGCCGCCGCCGGCGGAGGCAGGAGAGGTGAGGGGAGAGCATTGACGCTCTGGGAGGGTCGCATCTCGACCGGCATGGCCGACGCGGTGGCGGCGTTCACCGTCAGCCTGCCCTTTGACCGCGCGCTGGCCCACGACGACCTGGCCGGCTCGCGCGCCCACGTCAAGGGCCTGGGCAAGGCGGGCATCCTCAGCGACAGCGAGGTGACCACGCTGGTGGAGACGCTCGACATCGTCGAGGAGGAGTTCGAGACGGGGGCGTTCGCCTTCGCCCCGGGGGACGAGGACATCCACACCGCCATCGAGCGCCGCGTGACCGAGCTGGTCGGCGACGTCGGGGCGAAGCTGCACACCGGGCGCAGCCGCAACGACCAGGTCGCCACGGCCCTCCGCCTCTGGTGCCGTCGTTCGCTCCTGCTGGTGG
Source organism: uncultured Acidimicrobiaceae bacterium (assembly GCA_963843365.1). GTDB lineage: Bacteria > Actinomycetota > Acidimicrobiia > Acidimicrobiales > RAAP-2 > Bog-473. The sequence goes on from CAWJKG010000003.1 coordinate 1,022,475, forward strand.
CCGATGAGATCATGGCGCTGCAGGACGTGCTGGCGGAGCGGGCGCGGGAGGCGGCCGACGTCTACCTGCCCGGCTACACCCACATGCAGCGGGCACAACCCGTGCTGCTGGCCCATCACCTGCTGGCGCACGGCTGGGCCCTCGCCCGCGACGTGGACCGGCTGGTCACCACGGTGGACCGCCTCAACATCTCGCCACTCGGCGCCGGCGCGCTCGCCGGCTCGTCGCTGCCCCTCGACCCCGACTACGTGGCGGCCGAGCTCGGGTTCCACGGCCGGTTCGAGAACTCCCTCGATGCGGTGTCCGATCGCGACTTCGTGGCCGAGTCGCTCTTCGATCTGGCCTTGCTCGGCGTGCACCTCTCCCGGATGGGGGAGGAGATCGTCCTGTGGTCCACCGAGGAGTTCGGCTTCTGCACACTGGACGACGCCTACGCCACCGGCAGCTCGATGCTGCCGCAGAAGAAGAACCCCGATGTGGCCGAACTCGCACGGGGCAAGTCCGGTCGCCTCATCGGGCACCTCACCGCGGTGCTGGTGACGTTGAAGGGCCTGCCGCTCGCGTACAACCGCGATCTGCAGGAGGACAAGGAGCCGATCTTCGACGCGGTGGCGCAGGTCACGCGTGCCCTCATCGCCTTGCGCGGCGTGTATGAGACGGCGTCGTGGAACGAGGAGCGCATGCAGGCGGCGGCGGACGGTCCGGCGGCGTCGGCCATCGACCTGGCCGAGCTGCTCGTCGAGCAGGGCATGCCCTTCCGGCAGGCCCATGGGTTGATCGGCGGGCTGGTCCGCGAATCGTTGGAGCGTCATGTGCCCCTGGTCGAGCTGGTGGCGGCGCACCCCGACCTGGGCGAGGCCGCGGTGGAACTGCTGGAGCCCGGAGTGGCGGTGACACGTCGGCGCACCCCCGGTGGGGCCGGACCGGGCCCCGTCCGGGAGCAGACGGAGCGGTTCTCGCGGCGCCGAGAGGTCGATCGGACGCGGCTGGCCCAATGGCGCCCCCAGGGAAACGCCGGCTGACGCCGGCCGGGCCCGCGAGCGGGCCGCGTGTCCTTTGCGCGGCTCACCCCCCATGTCAGGTAATCCTCAGGTGAACGCTCCATAAAGATTCCCGCAATCGGTTGTGCCGACGCCGTCGAGGGTGAAGGCTGTAGCCCATAGCCACATCGACGACGGTCCCGGAATCGACGACGTGCGCTGGCATCGGTCTCCGAGGGTTCGAGGGGGGAGGTCGGGTCGGAAGCGTGCATGGGATCGGCGTCACGTCCACCGGAAGCCCTCACCACGTGGAGAAGCGCATATGCAACGGATGACCGGCATCGACCCGATGTTCATCTACTCCGACACCCCGGAGACCCCGATGGAGATCGCTTACGCCTGCGTCTTCGATCCGCGCACGCTTCCCGGGGGGTACAGCTTCGAGCGGGTGACGGCCGTGCTCCAGACGCGCATCCCCACGCTGCAGCCGTTCCGCCGGCGGCTGATGCCGGTCCCCCTCGGGCTGGACCACCCGCGCTGGGTGGACGATCCGGACTTCGACCTGGCCAACCACCTGCATCGGGTCGCGTTGCCGGCACCGGGCGGCGAGGCCGAATTCCGAGCCCAGGTGGCCCTGGTGATGGGGCGTCCCCTCACGCCGGAGCAGCCTCCGTGGGAGATGCACGTCGTCGAGAGCATGGCCGAGGGCAAGGTCGGGCTGATCGCCAAGGTTCACCACTCGGTCATCGACGGCGTGGCCGGTGCCGAGATGCTGGTCAAGCTCCTCGACCTGACGGCCGAGGGGAGTGCGGTGACCGAGCCGTGCCCGCCCTGGCTTCCCGCCCGCCTTCCGTCGCAGGCGGAACTGATGACGAATGCGCTGCCGACGTTCCTGCGCAGCCCGCTGCGCGGGTGGCGCGCCGCCCGAGAGGTCGGTCGCACCGCCGTGCGGCTGGCTCGGTGCGCCATCGACGACCGCCTGGGGCCGGTGTCTATTCCGCTGGGCGCGCCCGACACGTTCGAGACGCCGGTGTGTGCGGACCGCGCCGTGGCCTTCGCCGAGTTGGACATGGCCAGGGTGCGCGCGCTCCGGACACGCTTCGACTCGACCATCAACGACGTCGTGCTCGCCGTGTGCTCGGGGGCCTTGCGCTCCCACCTGGCCGCGCACGACCAGGACGTGGACAGCCCGCTGGTCGCGGTCGTGCCGGTGTCGGTGCGGGGGGAGGGCGACGACGCCGCCCTGGGCAATCACCTGTCCGCCATGTTCGTCCCGTTGGCCAACGACAGGAAGACGCCGCTGGAGCGCCTACGGACGGTCACCACGGCGAGCGCCACCTGCAAGGGCGTGGAGCGCGCGGTGGGCTACGGCCCGATGGCGACGCGGTTGACCGAGGCCATGCCGCCGGCGGTGACGAAGCCGATGATCCAGCTGGGCGTGCGCTCGGGCGTGCTGCGCAAGCTGCGGCCCGGGAACCTGATGGTCTCGAACGTGCCTGGCCCCGACTTTCCGCTCTACTTCGCCGGAATGGAACTGTGCAGCGTCTACCCGCTGGGGCCGGTGATCGACGGGGTGGCGCTCAACATCACGGTGCAGAGCTACCGCGACTCGCTCTTCGTGGGCATCAACGCCTGCGCCACGGCCGTGCCCGATCTCCCCGGCCTGACCCAGGCCATGGTCGACGAGCTCGCCCTGCTCTGCCGCATGGCCGCCGCCGCCGGGGAGCCCCACCACGCTTCGCGCGCCCGACTGTCGGCCGCCCACGGCGGGGCGGGGACGCCGGGAGCGGTGCGGCGGACGGCGGCGCCGACACGGAGCTGAGTCACAGCCCCCGGGGGCACCCGTCCGACCTCTCCGGCGCACGTCTGGCGCGGGAGCGGGTGGCGACGGCGCGCCGCTCTGCGCCAGGGTGGCCCCGTGGAGCGGTCGGACCTCGAGGGCAATCCCGTCGATCTGGCCCCCTGGCTCCTCAACAAGGTGCTGGTGCGCGGCGATCGCTCCGGGCGCATTGTCGAGGTCGAGGCCTACCACGGGTCCGACGATCCGGCCTCGCACGCCTACCGGGGGCGCACGCCCAGGACGGCCATCATGTTCGGGCCGCCCGGATACCTCTACGTGTACTTCACCTACGGCATGCACTGGTGCGCCAATGTCGTCTGCGGGCCGGAGGGGGAGGCGGCCGCCGTGCTGATCCGGGCCCTCGAGCCGGTGGCCGGGCTGCAGGAGATGTGGGACGCCCGGCCGGCGGCACGCCGCGAGCGCGACCTCTGCAACGGGCCGGCCAAGCTCTGCCAGGCCCTGGGCATCTCCGGCGCCGACAACGGCAGCGATCTCCTGGCCCCCCGCCGGCGTCTTCGGGGCGCCCAGCCCGGCGCAGGGTCCCTGGTCCGCCTGCAGGACGACGGGACCCCGCCCCCCCGGCGTCCCGGCCGCGGGACCCGGATCGGCATCAAGGTCGGGACGGAGAAGCGCTGGCGGTTCTGGGTGCCCGGCAATCCCTCGGTCTCGAAGGCCTGAGCGCCCCCCCGCCAGCCCCGTCTCGGGCGCGTCGCGGCGCCGCGGACTCGCTGACCAGGGGCGACGCGGTTCCTCGCGGCGTCACCGCCCTGTCACGGCCGTGCAACAACGGCAGTGCATGATGCAGCCATCGCATCGTGGTGACATGCGGTAGATCGATGGCATCAGCAGGCGGCGCACGCCCCTCGAAGCGCCTGACTTTTGGCGACAGGTGGGAGGCGGAAAGCCCGTTGAGCTTCGACGCACCGGTGGCATGCGGACGGCCTGCGAGCCTCCGCATGCCACCAACCGGTGTGTCGGGCGACCTGCTGCGGAGGGAACCGGACCGCTCGAGCGGGCATCCGTCGGTGACGGCGGATGTCCCGCTACGATCGGTGGCGAGCGCCGCAGTCCGGGCGACCCGCCCGGACGGTTCTCGGTGCCGCAGAACGCGTTGACGCTCGCTCGCGCGTCTGCTATCGTGATTCTCCCGTCGGAACGGCCTCTTCGAGGCCCTCTGACAGTCGAAGGAGACTCGCCGGCGAAGGAATTCGTCCGGAATAGTCCTTCGGCACACCCGGCACCAACACCGGCTGGACTGGTGTGTGCCCGGTCGCTCCTTGAAAACGGAATAGTGAGAGCCAAAAGCCAGTGCGGGCAATTCATCCGGACTCATACGGATGGGTTGTACGTCAATAACAACGCAGTACACAGGCCCCGGACGCCTTTCGGAAGACGGAGCCTGTGGTTACAAATAGTTCGAGTCAAACTATTGTGACTCTCTGATTCTTGGCTGGTCGGAGCCCCTTTTGGGGTAATGGCCGGTCGGAGTCTCGATGGAGAGTTTGATCCTGGCTCAGGACGAACGCTGGCGGCGTGCCTAACACATGCAAGTCGAACGCGCTCCATTCGGTAGCAATACTGATGAAGAGTGAGTGGCGAACGGGTGAGTAGCACGTGAGCAACCTGCCCCGAAGACTGGGACAACACCGGGAAACCGGTGCTAATACCGGATATCCCTATCGGACCGCATGATCTGATAAGGAAATGGATTCCGCTTCGGGAGGGGCTCGCGGCCTATCAGCTAGTTGGTGGGGTAACGGCCCACCAAGGCATCGACGGGTAGCTGGTCTGAGAGGACGATCAGCCACACTGGGACTGAGACACGGCCCAGACTCCTACGGGAGGCAGCAGTGGGGAATCTTGCGCAATGGGCGAAAGCCTGACGCAGCAACGCCGCGTGGAGGACGAAGGCTTTCTGAGTTGTAAACTCCTTTCAGCAGGGACGATAGTGACGGTACCTGCAGAAGAAGCACCGGCCAACTACGTGCCAGCAGCCGCGGTGATACGTAGGGTGCAAGCGTTGTCCGGATTTATTGGGCGTAAAGAGCTCGTAGGCGGTTTGATAAGTCGGGTGTGAAACCTCCAGGCTCAACCTGGAGCCGCCACTCGATACTGTCATGACTAGAATTCGGTAGGGGACCACGGAATTCCTGGTGTAGCGGTGAAATGCGCAGATATCAGGAGGAACACCAGCAGCGAAGGCGGTGGTCTGGGCCGACATTGACGCTGAGGAGCGAAAGCGTGGGGAGCGAACAGGATTAGATACCCTGGTAGTCCACGCCGTAAACGTTGGGCACTAGGTGTGGGGACTATTCAACGGTTTCCGTGCCGCAGCTAACGCATTAAGTGCCCCGCCTGGGGAGTACGGCCGCAAGGCTAAAACTCAAAGGAATTGACGGGGGCCCGCACAAGCGGCGGAGCATGTGGCTTAATTCGAGGCAACGCGAAGAACCTTACCTGGGTTTGACATGTAGGGAAAAGCCGTAGAGATACGGTGTCCTTCGGGGCCTTACACAGGTGGTGCATGGCTGTCGTCAGCTCGTGTCGTGAGATGTTGGGTTAAGTCCCGCAACGAGCGCAACCCTTGTCCTATGTTGCCAGCGGGTAATGCCGGGGACTCGTAGGAGACTGCCGGGGTCAACTCGGAGGAAGGTGGGGACGACGTCAAGTCATCATGCCCCTTACGCCCAGGGCTGCACACATGCTACAATGGCTGGTACAACGGGCTGCTATCCCGCGAGGGGGAGCCAATCCCAAAAGCCAGTCTCAGTTCGGATTGGAGTCTGCAACTCGACTCCATGAAGTCGGAGTCGCTAGTAATCCCGGATCAGCAACGCCGGGGTGAATACGTTCCCGGGCCTTGTACACACCGCCCGTCACACCACGAAAGTCGGTAACACCCGAAGCCGGTGGCCCAACCTTTTAGGAGGGAGCCGTCGAAGGTGGGATCGGTGATTGGGGTGAAGTCGTAACAAGGTAGCCGTACCGGAAGGTGCGGCTGGATCACCTCCTTTCTAAGGAGTGCTATCGGTGCCTTTTGATCCGTTTGATCGAAAGGATCTTGCCGATCACTACCCAGTTGAACACTGGTTACTCGGGCGCTCTCGCACACCGGCAGATGGATGGCCGCCTTTGACTCCTCCGGGAGTCGGAGCCCGCCACCCACGGACCGGTTCCTGCGGAAGCGTTCGGAACTCTCACTATTCCGTTTTGAGGGAGTGGCCCTTCGGGTCCCTCCCGGTGACGTCCCTCCGGCGCTCGTCTGAGCCCGGGGCGGGGGAAGTGCCTGCGTCGTGAGTCGAGCCCTTCGGGAGCTCCTCGAGCGGGATCCCTTTCCTCACCTCGTGTTCAGGTCATGCGCGTGCCGGCGGTGACCGCTCACCCCGCGTGTGCCCTGGTCGGGCGGTTTGTTCCGGCTGCTTTCCGTATCTGGCTTATTCGACGGAGAGTGGTGACGGAGTTCCGGCCCCGGCGTGCGCTGAGCAGCCCCTTGAGAATTCCAAAGCGAGCACGAGCATCTTTGTTCTCCAAGCTACAAAGAGCCAACGGTGAATGCCTTGGCGCCTAAAGCCGAAGAAGGACGTGGGCGACTGCGAAAAGCCACGGGAAGCTGTCTACCTAGCGTCGATCCGTGGATATCCGAATGGGGCAACCCAGCACCTGTCATGAGGTGCTACACCCGCCTGAATGTATAGGGCGGGGCGAGGGAACCGGGTGAATTGAAACATCTAAGTAACCCGTGGAGAGGAAAACAACAGTGACTCCCTGAGTAGCGGCGAGCGAAATGGGAAGAGCCTAAACCGTGCCGGTGTCAAAGCCTGGTGGCGTTGCCGGTATGGGGTTGTGGGATTCGAGAGATGGGGCACCAGACCTGTCACGGAGTTACAAATCCGATGTTTAGTGGAATCAGTCAGGAAAGCTGAACCAAAGAGGGTAATGGTCCCGTACACGAAACACATCGGACTCCGCTTGAACACCCGAGTAGCGCCGGATCCGGGAAAGCCGGCGTGAATCTGCGAGGACCATCTCGTAAGGCTAAGTACTCTTAGGCGACCGATAGTGAACTAGTACCGTGAGGGAAAGGTGAAAAGTACCCCGGGAGGGGAGTGAAATAGTACCTGAAACCGTTGGCTTACAAACAGTCAAAGCGTCGTTGCCCCGCCGTTGCCATGATCCCTTCGGGTGAGATTGGTGACACATGGCGGGTGTCAGCCGTGATGGCGTGCCTTTTGAAGAATGAGCCAGCGAGTTACGGTGTGTGGCGAGGTTAACCAGCGATGGGTAGCCGAAGCGAAAGCGAGTCTGAATAGGGCGTCGAGTCGCATGCTGTAGACCCGAAGCCGAGTGAGCTTGCCATGGGCAGGCTGAAGCGAAGGTAAGACTTCGTGGAGGGCCGAACCCACCTAGGTTGAAAACTGGGGGGATGACCTGTGGCAAGGGGTGAAAGGCCAATCAAACTCGGTGATAGCTGGTTCTCCCCGAAATGCATTTAGGTGCAGCGTCGGGTGTTCAGCATCGGAGGTAGAGCACTGGATGGGCTAGGGGGCCTACAAGCTTACTGACCCCAACTAAACTCCGAATGCCGATGCTCTAGAACCCGGCAGTGAGACCACGAGGGATGAGCTTCGTTGGTCGAAAGGGAAACAGCCCAGACCGCCGGCTAAGGCCCCAAATTCTTGACTAAGTGGAAAACGATGTGGGAACGCAAAGACAGCCAGGAGGTTGGCTTAGAAGCAGCCACCCTTAAAAGAGTGCGTAATAGCTCACTGGTCGAGTGGTCCTGCGCGGATAATGTAACGGGGCTCAAGTCAAGAGCCGAAGCCGCGGATTTCCGTCTTTAGACGGGAGTGGTAGGGGAGCGTCGATCTCGCAGAGAAGCGGTGGTGTGAACCGTCGTGGAGCGTGGTCGAGTGCGAATGCTGGTATGAGTAGCGAGAGAGGAGTGAGAAACTCCTCCGCCGTAAGCCCAAGGGTTCCTGGGGAAGGCTAATCCTCCCAGGGTAAGTCGGGAGCTAAGGCGAGGCCGAGAGGCGTAGTCGATGCACAACTGGTTGATATTCCAGTACTACCGTGTCCGCGCCCATTCCAAGCCAGGGGTACTAAGGGGATGACCTTCGGGTCGAACCGACAAACCCTGGGGCGGACAGCAAAGGAGCGACACAGGAAGATAGGTGAGCCCAGGCGTTGGTTGTCCTGGGGTAAGCGTGTAGGGAGGGATCTAGGCAAATCCGGATCCTGTAAATCCCGAGACGCGATGCCGAGCCATCCCAGGCGAAGTCACTGATTCTATGCTGTCTAGAAAAACTTCTAGCGAGCTGACACGGTACCCGTACCCCAAACCAACACAGGTGGGCGGGTAGAGAATACCAAGGCGATCGGGAGAACTGTGGTTAAGGAACTCGGCAAAATTCCTCCGTAACTTCGGGAGAAGGAGGGCCCCGATAGGGTGACGGACTTTACGTCCCGAGCCTGAGGGGGCCGCAGAGAATTGGGGAAAGCGACTGTTTACTAAAAACACAGGAGCGTGCGAAGTCGTAAGACGATGTATACGCTCTGACGCCTGCCCGGTGCCGGAAGGTTACGGGGAAGGGTTAGTCTTCGGACGAAGCTCTGAACCTAAGCCCCGGTAAACGGCGGCCGTAACTATAACGGTCCTAAGGTAGCGAAATTCCTTGTCGGGTAAGTTCCGACCTGCACGAATGGCGTAACGACTTTCCTACTGTCTCAACCACAGACCCGGCGAAATTGAAGTACGAGTAAAGATGCTCGTTAGCTGCATCAGGACGGAAAGACCCCGTGGACCTTTACTACAGCTTGATGTTGAGTTTTAGTACTATTTGTGTAGGATAGGTGGGAGACTTTGAAGCATTGGCGCCAGCCAGTGTGGAGTCACCCTTGAAATACCACCCTTTTAGTGCCGGGACTCTAACTTCGGTCCGTGATCCGGATCAGGAACAGCGTCAGGTGGGTAGTTTGACTGGGGCGGTCGCCTCCTAAAATGTAACGGAGGCGCCCAAAGGTTCCCTCAGGCTGGTTGGCAATCAGCTGTCGAGTGCAATGGCAAAAGGGAGCTTGACTGCGAGACCTACAAGTCGAGCAGGTGCGAAAGCAGGGCATAGTGATCCAGCGGTTGCTTATGGAAGCGCCGTTGCTCAACGGATAAAAGGTACCCCGGGGATAACAGGCTCATCTTCCCCAAGAGTCCATATCGACGGGAAGGTTTGGCACCTCGATGTCGGCTCGTCGCATCCTGGGGCTGAAGCCGGTCCCAAGGGTTGGGCTGTTCGCCCATTAAAGCGGTACGCGAGCTGGGTTTAGAACGTCGTGAGACAGTGAATTAACCGCGCTGTCTATAAACTTGGCTATTTGCTGGAAACACCGTAAGTATCCTGCGCTACTCGCTCTTTTAAGGTCGTGGAACACCCGCTCTGTACGGTGCGGGCATGGACGAAGAGAGCAGTGAAAATGCGACAGGTGCGGTCAATCAGCAGGAAAGACTGGAGTCGTACATAGCCGGATTTGTAGACGGAGAAGGGTGTTTTCACGTAGCGATCCAGAAGAATCCCTGCACGAGAGCCGGTTGGCAACTCGTGCCGGAGTTCCGGATCAGCCAAGATGTCGCTCGAGCCAAGGTTTTGGACCTGGCTCGAGCGGTACTGGGCTGTGGATCGCTGCGGGAGAACCATCGTGGATCGAATGACCACACGTATGTGTTGGTGGTTCGTCGACGACAGGATCTCCTCGAGAGAGTGATTCCCTTCTTCGAACGAAATCCGTTACTGAGCTGCAAGCAGGATGAGTTCAACACCTTTGCGATGATCGTGAGAGCGATGGCGAATGGTGAACATCTTGCAAAGGAGGGCTTCGAGCGACTCGTCGCCGAAGCGCTCCAGATGAACGGTGGTGGTCGCTACAGGCGACTTCACCGGGCTCAGAGTCCAGAATCCTCAGAGACCATATGCCAAGCACCTTCACTGAACTGAAGGTGAAGATATGGTCCGATCTGCATGGCGACATGCAGAGCCAGGCAGAAATGTCCTGGCCCCCGGCCCTTTGGCCGGTGGTAACAGAAATGTCGGTCCCTATCCGATGCAGCCGTAGGAGATTTGAGAAAGGCTGTCCCTAGTACGAGAGGACCGGGACGGACGTAGCTCTCGTGTGCCAGTTGTCCTGCCAAGGGCACGGCTGGTTTGCGACCTACGGGTGGGATAAGCGCTGAAAGCATCTAAGTGCGAAGCCCGTTTCGAGATGAAATCTCCCACAGGGTTAACCTGGTAAGGCCCGTGGCTAGACGACCACGTTGATAGGCCGGAGGTGTAAGTGCAGCAATGCATTCAGCCGACCGGTACTAATCGGCCGAGGGCTTGGAGACCTACTCGCTCGTGCTCGCTTTGGAACGCTCAGGGGCTGCCTAATCGCAGCCTCACGCGTTGACCCTGCCCGTGAATCGGGACGTGGTGTCATGCGGAGTGCAAGGTTTCCGGTGGCCATGGCGGCGGGGAAACACCCGTTCCCATTCCGAACACGGCAGTTAAGCCCGCCCGCGCCGATGGTACTTGGGGGGAGGCCCCCTGGGAGAGTAGGTCGCCGCCGGGATTTCTCACGAAACCCCCTCTGAGCTTCGGCTCGAGGGGGTTTCGTCGGTTCTGGGCCCAGGCGGTCCCTCGCGGGTCATGGCGGATCAGTGCGAGTCACCCATGGTCATCGTGTAGTCATCGTGGCCGCGCTCGTGCTGACCGACGAGCGGCGGCGAGGCCCGCGACCGGATGTCGCCGACCCGGGCCTCGGCAACCCGGACCCTAGAATCACCTGATGCCTCAGAACTCCTCCCAGCCGAATCGGCGCGCCTCCTCGGCGCGCTCGGGTGGGGCCCCACGTCCGGCTCGTTCCGGCAGCGGAGGGCAGCGGAGCGGGGGTGGCACGGGCCGACCGTCATCCCGCAGTGGTGCGGGTCGACCCTCGTCTCGAGCGGGCACGGGTGGTTCGACCAGGAGTACTGGCGCGAGTCGAAGCAAGGGAGCGGGACAGCGTTCAGGAAAGCCGTCGGGCCAAGGGGGGCGCACCCGCTCTTCCTCCAGTGGTGGGGCCGACAGCGCACGCTCGGGCGCGCCCAGATCCGGCGCAGCGCGGCCGAGCGCACCCAGATCCGGCGCACCCCGTGGGCGTTCGACGGACGAGCGAACCGGCCGGGACGGCGGATCCCGGCCACCGCGCCGCCCGTCGACCTCTCGTGACGGCGGTCGGACGGGCCGACCCAGCACCGGTGGACGGCCCCGCACCCGCACCGACAGCGCCGGCCGGACCGACCGGACCGACCGCCCCACCCGGACCGACCGCCCCACCCGCGACGAGCGCCCCCCGCTCCCGCGCAAGGCGGCCGGCTGGGGCAACGTGGCCAGGCGAGGCGCCCACCAGGTCAACCGCCGGGGCGAGGAGGACGGCGAGCGCAGCTGGGACGATTCGGGCGAGCGCGAACGAGAGCGGGACCGACGTCGGAGTGCGCCCAAGGGCAAGCCCGCCACGCAGTGGATGCGGGACGACGGAGCGGGGGAGTGGGCGGACGCGGACGCGGGCACGACGCCCCGCACGCGCAGGAAGCGCAGCGCAGCCACGGGCGGCACCGCCGCGGAGGCGGTCGCCGCCCTGGCACAACGCCACGCACTGCCACCGGAGATCGCCACCGACATCCGCAACGCGGCCGACGTCGCCACGGCCCGCCACCGTGAGCACCTGGTCGAGCGGGCCGAATCCGCCTACGGCGCCTACCAGCGCGGGCGCTTCCAAGATGCGATGCGGGCCATCAAGCCCGTGGCCGACGAGGCGCCGGGTGTGGCCGGCGTGCGGGAGCTGGCCGGGCTCGCCGCCTACCGCTGCGGGCGCTGGCGTTCGGCGGCGAGCCACCTGGAGGCCTTCGGCCGGCTGAGCGATTCGATCGAGCACCTGCCCGTGCTCATGGACTGCCAGCGGGCGCTGCACAAGCCCAAGAAGGTGGCGGCGTTGTGGGCGGAGCTGCGGCAGAGCTCGCCCGATCCCGACGTGCTGGCCGAGGGCCGCATTGTGGCCTCGGCCTCACTGGCCGACGCCGGCGACCTCCCCGGCGCCATCGCCATGCTCTCGACGGCGGGCGCGTCCAAGGCGCTGCGCAACCCGTCCGAGCGCCACGTACGCCAGTGGTACCTCCTGGCCGATCTGTACGAGCGGGCGGGTGACGTGCCCCGGGCGCGGGAATACTTCGAGCGGGTGTTCCGCACCGATCCCGAGGCCTACGACGTGGCCGAGCGCCTCCGTGGCCTGGGCCCGGACCGTCCCACCCGGCCCCGACGCACGAGAACGCCGGCCTCGGCCAAGAAGGGGCCGACTCGACCAGAAGGGGCCGACCTCGACCAAGAAGGCCTGATCCCGCCTACGGCGCAGCCGTCGTCGGGGTGGCCGCGGTCGTCGGTGTCGTCGTCGGTGCGCCGGGAGCCGCCGTGGTCGTGGTCGTCGCCGGCGCAGTGGTCGTCGTCGTGGTGGTCGGTGGGGGCGCCGTCCCGAAGTCGGGCCCTACCACCGTCACGAGCGTCCCGATCGGGGTGAGCGGCCACACCAGGGCGGCGTTGGCGTAGCTCATCTCGACGCAGCCGTTGCTCTGCGGGGTCCCGTAGGTGGCGCGGATGAACCCGTGCAGTGCGTCGCCGCCGTTGAAGTAGCTGGCGTACGGGACGTTGGGGTCGTCGTAGGTGGAGCCGTCGACGTTGGTGCCCTTCATCTCCGAGTAGCGCACGTGCTCGAACACGGCGTAGTTGCCGTCCGTCGTGTCCGCCCCGGGCGCGCCGCTGTTGACCGGGACGGTGTATTGGGCGGCGCCGTTGTTCCACAAGGTGAGCGACTGCGGGACCGTCTTGTTCACGAGGACGTAGACGTAAGGGGTCGCGCTCGGCTTGTTGTTGATCTCGTCGTTGATCAGCGCCGTCCAGACCGAGGGGCCCGGGATCCCGTCCACGCCGAGGTTGTTCTGGGTCTCGAAGGCCTCCACGGCGGCCTTGGTCAGCTCGGTCATGCTTCCCTGGGTCCACAGCGACGTCAGCTGGGTGGGGAGATTGGGCCAGCGCCAGGAGAAGGTTCCCGCCTGGTCCTCGGCCAGATCGGCCCTGGGGGGGGTGGGCCCGGCGGGGGAGAAGCCCACGGGCAGGTAGTTCAGCTCTGCCAGCAACTGCTGCAGCCGGAGCGTGTCGCCGGCGGCCACGCCGAAGGCGACGGAGTGCGACGCCGCCAGGACGGCGCCGCCCGTGGAGCGCAGGCCGTTCGTCCCGCCCGGGATCGTGACCACCTCCTGCGAGGAGGGGATGAGGGGGGAGTCGAGGTCGTAGGTCAGTGTGGTGGCGGCCGTCTGCACCCACTTGCCGGCGATGGCCGGGGCGAGTGTGGGCTGGGCCTGCGTGAGCGAGACCGGGGCGGAGAACTGCAGCGAGATGGAGGTGTTGGCCGGCACGTTCTGTGTTCCCGCCGCGGGACTCGTGGACTGCAGGGCGAACGTGGGCCGACCCGAGTCCCCGCCACCGGAGCCCGACCTCCTCGATGAACGGGACCCCCCGCCGGCGGACCCGGAGTGCTGCGGCGAGGACCCCCCGAGGGTGAACAGCAGCAGCACGGCGACGACGATCACCACGGCGCCCACCAGGAGTATCCACGGGCGCAGGCGCAACGGCCTGCCCGCCCTGGACTCGAGAACGTTCATGACCTCCGCTCGCTCAAGACGTCGCCTCTCGGCATCCAATCGGCACCCGTCAGCGTATGGGCCGAACACGGGTGCAGTGCGTCAAGGGCTGCGGAATTGTGGTGAATTCCCGGCGTCATCGGGGTGACAGGTCCACGCCGACCCCCGGGGGCCCAACCGGGCCTCCGGTAGCATGACGCACATGAGCACCAGCACTTCGAGCAGCGGCACCGACCTCCAGGCGCTTCTGGGTGACGAAGCGGACAGCCTCCTCGGCCACACGGCGAAGGCCTTCCCCGCCGAGCACCTGACGCTCCCCGGACCGAACTACCTGAGCGAGGTGTTCACCGACAGCGACCGCAATCCCACGGTGCTGCGCAATCTCGGCTCCATGTTCGACCACGGACGGCTCGGTGGCACCGGCTACCTGTCGATCCTGCCGGTGGACCAGGGCATCGAGCACTCGGCGGCGGCCAGCTTCTCGAAGAACCCCGCCTACTTCGATCCGCTGAACCTCCTGGAGCTCGCGCTCGCCGGCGAGTGCAACGCCGTGGCCACCACGCTGGGCACGCTGGGGCTCGCCTCGCGCAAGTACGTGCACCGCATCCCCTTCATCGTGAAGCTGAACCACAACGCGTTCCTGCACGTGCCCAACACGTACGACCAGATCATGTTCGGCTCGGTGCAGCAGGCGGCCGACCTCGGCGCCGTCGGGGTGGGGGCCACCATCTACTTCGGCTCCGACGACATGGACCGCGAGCTGCAGCAGGTGTCCGAGGCGTTCGCCGAGGCGCACCGCCTCGGCATGTTCACCGTGCTGTGGTGCTACCTCCGCAACGCGGCCTTCCAGAAGGACGGCGTCAACTACGAGGTCTCGGCCGACCTGACGGGTCAGGCCAACCACATGGGCGTCACGATCGAGGCGGACATCATCAAGCAGAAGCAGCCGGAGAACAACGGCGGCTACAACGCCATCGGCTTCGGGCGGACCGACCCGCTCGTCTACGACCAGCTGACCACCGACAACCCGATCGACCTCACCCGCTGGCAGGTCGTGAACTGCTACGCCGGCCGCATCGGCCTCATCAACTCCGGCGGCGACTCCAAGGGCGACAGCGACCTGGCCCAGGCGGTCCGCACCGCCGTCATCAACAAGCGCGCCGGGGGCATGGGCCTGATCGTCGGGCGCAAGGCCTTCCAGCGCCCGCTGGCCGAGGGCGCCGCGCTCATCCACAGCATCCAGGACGTGTACCTCAACAAGGACGTCACGGTCGCCTGATCAGCCCCGCCGCCGTCACTCCCACGGGCGCGCCGGCCCCCTGACGGGGGGCCGCCTCGACCGGTTGCCACCGATCGTTGCGGAGGACGGGACCCCTCAGCCCCGCCGGAACCGTCACATGAAGACTCGATGAAGAAGACCCCCTGCGGGCCGGGGTTAGGATTCCCCACACGAGCAATTCGGACGCAGGGTGCCGCGCGCCGCCGCGGCAGGTGCGTTGGCCCGCTGGAGTGAGCCAAACCCCTCGACGTCCACGAGACGAGACGAGGCAACCCGTGGCATCGGGAACGCAACACGAAACAGAGGTATTGGACCAGGTCATCGTGCGTTTTGCCGGCGACTCCGGCGACGGCATGCAGCTGACGGGCGACCGCTTCACCACGAGCAGCGCCCTCCTGGGCAACGACCTCTCCACCTTCCCCGACTTCCCGGCGGAAATCCGCGCGCCGGCCGGCACCGTGAACGGTGTGTCGGCCTTCCAGGTCCACATCTCGGACCACGACATCCTCACGCCGGGGGATTCGCCCAACGTCCTGGTGGCCATGAACCCGGCCGCCCTCAAGGCCAACATCGAGCTGATGGCCAAGGGGACCGTGCTGATCGTCAACAGCGACTCCTTCGAGGAGCGTGACCTGGCCAAGGCCGGCTACGCCGAGAATCCCCTGACCGACGGCTCGCTGGCGGCGTACACCGTCTACGAGGTGCCGATGACCTCCATCACCCAGGAGGTCTGCAAGGAGGCCGGGGTGAAGCCCCGTGACGCCGAGCGCTCCAAGAACTTCTTCGCCCTGGGCCTGATCAGCTGGATGTACACCCGCCCCATTGAGCCCACCATCGAGTGGATCACCGAGCGCTTCGGCGCCCGGCCCCAGGTGGCCGACGCCAACACGCGGGCCTTCCGGGCCGGCTACGACTTCGGCGAGACGGCCGAGCTGTTCGAGTCCAATTACGAGGTCCGCCCCGCCGCCTTCGAGAAGGGCGAATACGTCCAGGTCACCGGGAACCAGGCCCTGGCCTGGGGCCTGATCGCCGCCGCCCGGCTCGCCGGCCTGCCACTCTTCCTCGGGAGCTACCCGATCACACCCGCCTCTGACATTTTGCACGAGCTGAGCCGGCGCAAGGAGTTCGGCGTGCGCACCTTCCAGGCCGAGGACGAGATCGCCGGGATCGGCGCCGCCCTGGGCGCGTCCTTCGGAGGCGCGCTCGGCGTCACCACGACCAGCGGACCTGGCCTCGACCTCAAGTCGGAGACGCTCGGCCTGGCCATCAACCTCGAGCTGCCGCTGGTGCTCGTCGACGTGCAGCGCGGCGGACCCTCGACCGGCCTCCCGACCAAGACGGAGCAGGCCGACCTCCTGCACGCCATGTACGGGCGCCACGGCGAGGCGCCGTTGCCGATCCTGGCGCCGCAGACCCCCAGCGACTGTTTCGCCGTGGCCATCGAGGCGGTCCGCCTCGCCGTGAAGTACCGCACGCCGGTCATTGTGCTGTCGGACGGCTACCTGGCCAACGGGGCCGAGCCCTGGCGGCTGCCCGACCTCGACGCGCTGGCGCCCATTGAGCCCGACTTCGCCACCAAGCCCAACCATGCGGACGAGGAGGGGAACGAGACGTTCTGGCCCTACGTGCGCGACCCCGAGACGCTGGCGCGCCCCTGGGCGCCGCCCGGCCTTCCGGGGCTCGAGCACCGCATCGGCGGGCTCGAGAAGGCGGACGGCACCGGGAACGTCTCCTACGACGGCGTGAACCACGAGCGCATGGTGCACCTGCGGCGGGACAAGATCGCCGGCATCGCCGCGGACATCCCCCCGGTGGAGGTCAACGACGAGACCGGCGACGCCCAGCTCCTGCTCGTGAGCTGGGGCTCCACCTACGCCGCCGTGGCGGCGGGCGTGAAGCGCGTCAGGGCCCGCGGCATGAAGGTGGCCCACGTGCACCTGCGCCACCTCTCGCCGCTGCCGTCCAACCTGGGCGACGTGCTGCAGCGCTACACCCAGGTCCTCGTCCCCGAGGTGAACCTGGGCCAGCTCAGTCGCATTTTGCGCGCGGAGTACCTGGTCGACGCCCAGACCATGTCCAAGAT
Source organism: uncultured Acidimicrobiaceae bacterium (assembly GCA_963843365.1). Taxonomy (GTDB): domain Bacteria; phylum Actinomycetota; class Acidimicrobiia; order Acidimicrobiales; family RAAP-2; genus Bog-473. The sequence goes on from CAWJKG010000003.1 coordinate 1,039,353, forward strand.
GCAGGGCGTGCCGTTCCGCGTCGGAGAGATCGAGGCAGCCATCACCGCGCTGCTCGGAGGGAAGTCATGAGCGAGTCCAACGGCGCCACCGCCACCGCCACCGCCATCCCCGTCACAGCTCGCAAGGACTGGACCAGCGACCAGGAGGTCCGCTGGTGTCCGGGCTGCGGCGACTACTCCATTCTGGCGGCCGTCCAGATGTTGATGCCCGACCTCGGTGTGCGGCGGGAGAACACGGTGTTCCTCTCGGGTATCGGCTGTGCCGCCCGTTTCCCGTACTACATGAACACCTACGGCATGCACTCCATCCACGGGCGTGCGCCTGCCATCGCCACCGGCCTGGCCACCACCCGGCCCGACCTCGACGTCTGGGTCATCTCGGGCGACGGCGATGCCCTCTCCATCGGCGGCAACCACCTGATCCACGCGCTGCGCCGCAACGTCCGGTTGAACATCTTGATGTTCAACAACCAGATCTACGGCCTGACCAAGGGGCAGTACTCACCCACCTCCGAGGTGGCCAAGGTCACCAAGTCCACGCCGTTCGGGTCGGTCGACACCCCCTTCAACCCGGTCTCGCTCGCCCTCGGCGCCGAGGCCACCTTCGTGGCCCGGACGCACGACATGGACCGGGCCCACATGCAGGAGACCTTCCGGCGGGCGCACGAGCACAACGGGGCCGCCTTCGTCGAGGTCCTGCAGAACTGCAACGTCTTCAACGACGGCGCCTTCGAGAAGATCACGAGCCGCGACGCCCGGGCCAGCATGCTCATCCCACTGCAGCACGGGGAGCCCATTGTGTTCGGCGCCGAGGGCGAGGAGCGCGGGGTGATCCAGCGCCCCGACGGCAGCCTCGAGATCGTGTCCGTGGCCGAGGTGGGCCGCGACGCCCTGCTCGTCCACGACGAGAAGCGGGACGACCCCGGTCTCGCCTTCGCACTGTCCCGGCTGGCCCGCGGTCCCTACGAGCCCACTCCGATCGGCGTCTTCCGCGCCGTCGAGCGGCCCGAGTACGGCACCCAGATGGCGGAGCAGATCACGGAGGCCCAGGGCAAGCGCGGCCTGGGCGACGTGGCGGCGCTCCTGCGCTCCGGGTCGAGCTGGACGGTCGACTAGCAGGGCGCGCTCCCGCCGGCCACCAGCTCACCCAGGCGGGTGAAGCTGTTGCAATAGAAGAGCCGCCCCCCGGGAGGCCGCCAGTCGGCCCACTCGGCATAGGCGGGGCTCTCCGTGCCGCCGAGGCGCGGCGCGACGTGATCGATCATGGTGGCGAAGGTGGCCTCGGCGTCCGCGTTGTCGAACTCGTAGAAGTGCATGAACCGGGGGTCGGCCTCTGCGGTGTTCTCGTAGACCGAAATCTGGGTGAAGCCGGGGATGGCCGCCGCCGCGATGTGGCGGATGTGCACGAAGTCACCCCAGTCGCGCAGGGTCTGGGCCAGCTCGGGGGTGCGCGGGCTGATCCAGACGATCATGAGCCCGAGCGTGGGGCCGCCCGTGAGGATGCCCTGGCTGGGGCGCGGGTAGCGGCGGAAGCAGTGGGACTGGGAGGTCCCGGGCGGCCCGGGCGTCGGTTCGTAACCCTCGTCGGCCTCGACGACGAGGAGCGATCGCCCGTCCCGGATCTTCATCGGGAGATCGGTGCGTTCGAAGCAGTCGTTCGCCCACCAGGTCACGCGCTCGGACGCCCCGGCGCAGCACCAGCGCGCGTGCCCTGGCCTCGCCTTCCTCAGGGCGGGCATCACCGAGCTCCAGGTGCAGCACGCTGCTGGCGCGGTCTTCCATGGCTCAGGCGGCGGGCTTCGCCTGCACCTCGTCGCGCATCCGCTCGAGGGTGGTCTGCATGCCCTTGCGGTTGACCTTGCCGCGGGACCATCCCCAGAGGGCCCAGTAGAGCCGCAGGCCGAACCGGGGGCTCAGGGTGAAGGACTCCGTCACGTCGCAGCCGTCCGCGGCCGGTGCGATGTCGTAGCGCCACACGTTCAAGGGCGGCTTTCCGGCGGCGCCGACGCCGAAGGCGAAGGTCCGGCCGGGCTCGCACTCGGTCACGGTGCACGTCGTCCAGTAGACGGGCCCGATGCCGTTCCGCTTCACATGGCCGCGGAAGCGGGCCCCGACGGCCGGGCCCGAGGCCCCCTCCACCCACTCGGCCTCGAAGGTCTCGGGGCTGTAGCTCCCGATGCGGGTGACGTCGCTCACGAGGTCCCAGACCTCCCGCGGCGACGCAGCCATGTGGACGGTCACCGAATCGTGCACGGCGTCACCTCAGGGGAGTTCGAGCGAACGGAACACCATGCCCGTCCGCGGCTTCGGACTGAAGAACGTGGTCTTGGGCGGCATGCGCCGGCGCTCCTGGGCCCATTCACGGATCTGGCCCACCGTCACCGGCCGCAGGAGGAAGGCGGCCTGGCCCTCGCCGTCCCGGAGCGCCTCCATGGCCTCCGCCACGCTGTGACGATGCATGACCTCGTGGGGCGGGAGCTCCTCGAGCACGCGGGCGATCAGGCTCGAGTCGAGGTCGTTGCCCTCCTGCTCCTGGACCTCGGGGTGGGCCAGGAGCAGGTAGGCCTGGCCTCCGGTCACCATGGCCAGGGAGCGGGAATCGGCCAGCGCGCCGAGCGTGCGGTCGTCGGCGGCGCCGGCCCGGACGACGTCGAACCACGGGGCCAGGGCGCCGACGAGGTCGAAGTCCGCGGGCAGCCCGCTGACGGTGCGGTGGATGGCGCCGACGGTCAGCTGGTCCTCGGCCAGCTCGACCACGAACGCCATGACGAGGTCGTAGGGCCCCGGCGCACCGCCGTTCGCCTGCCGGCACTCCGCCTGGTAGGCCCGGGCGGTCTCGAAGCGGTGGTGGCCGTCGGCGAGGACCACCGGCGCCGCGCCCATGGCCGCACCGACGGCAGCCACCGTGTCGGCATCGCTCAGGACCCAGAGCTGGTGCCGGACGCCGTCGTCGTCGAGCACGTCGGCCACGGGCTCGTCGTCGGTCGGGTCGAACGTGGCCGTGACCCCCGTCGCCATGGAGAGACCCCAGATGGGGGAGAGGTTGGCGCGGGTGGCCCGCAGCAGGTCGAGGCGGTCGCTCTTGGGCTTGGGGAGGGTCTGCTCGTGGGGCAGGATGTCGCTCTCCTCGCCCGGCTCGGCCAGGCCCAACGCCACGATCACCCCGGTGGTGGCGCTGTCCGGCTGGGTCGGTCATGCGGTACGGGTAGAGGCTCGGGACCGGGTCGGCCGCCAGGGTCCCCTTGGCCTGCCAGCGGGTGAACAGGTCGGCGGCCACCGTGTAGCGGTCGCGCCGGCCGGAGAGATCGGCTTCGGGCAGCTCCACGAGGACCGCGTTCGCCCGGTGCCGCGACGCCAGATGGGCCCGCTCCGTGGGGGAGATCACGTCATAGGGAGGAGCGATGACCTGGGCCAGCGGTGCGACCTCGGGGCGGTAGCGCAGGCCCTGGAACGGTTCGACGCGTGGCACGGCGCCACTCTGGCACACGAAGACGGGCCCGTTCGCGGGGCACTCCTAGACTTGTGGAGTGGACGACGACGGCTTGGACCGGATCCTCACCGCCCCCAACGTCATCACGCTCCTCCGGCTCCTCTGCATCCCCGTGTACCTCTGGCTTCTCTTCGGCGCGCACCGCCAGACGGCTGCCGCCATCCTCCTGGCCGTCCTCGGCGCGACGGATTGGGTCGACGGCTTCGTGGCGCGGCGCTACGGCCAGGTGTCCACGTTCGGCAAGGTGCTCGACCCCACCGCCGACCGGATCCTGGTGGGAACGGCCGTGATCTCCATTCTGATCTACGGCGCCGTCCCGATCTGGTTCGGTGTGGCCACCATCGCCCGCGAGATCCTGGTCTCGGCCATGGTCCTCCTGTTGGCCGGCCTGGGCGCCGCCCGCATCGATGTGTTGTGGGTGGGCAAGGCGGGCACATTCGGACTGATGTTCGCCTACCCGACCTTGCTGCTCGGCTACGGGACGGCGAGCTGGCAGGAGCCGATCCGGGTCATCGGCTGGGTGACCGGCCTCATCGGGTTGGCCCTGGCCTGGTGGGCCGCGGCGAGTTACATCGCACCGGCGCGCCTGTGCCCTGCGCGAGGGCCGGGCGGCCCGCCGGAGTGCCGTATGAAGGCCGTCATCATGGCTGGCGGTGAGGGCACCCGGCTGCGCCCGCAGACCTCCAACCTGCCCAAGCCGATGCTGCCGCTCGTGGGGCGTCCCATGATGGAGCACATCGTGGCCTTGCTGCGGCGCCACGGCATCGACGACATCGTGGTCACGGTCGCGTTCTTGCCCAATGCGATCCGCAGCTACTTCGGGGACGGCAGCGAGCTCGGGGTCTCGATGGTGTACGCCACCGAGGAGTCACCCCTGGGCACCGCAGGATCGGTGCGCAACGCCCGGGAGCAGCTGACCGAACGGTTCCTCGTCATTTCCGGCGACGTGCTGACCGACATCGACCTCACCTCGGTCATCGCTTTCCACGAGAAGAACGAGGCGCTGGCCACCATCGCGCTCTGCGCGGTGGAGAACCCGCTCGAGTTCGGCATCGTGATCACCCGCGAGGACGGCACCATCGAGCGCTTCCTGGAGAAGCCGGGCTGGGGCCAGGTGTTCAGCGACACCATCAACACGGGCATTTACGTACTCGAGCCCGAGATCTTCGCCCATATCCCCGACGGCCGGTCGGTCGACTTCTCGGGGGAGGTGTTCCCGTCCGTCCTCCAGGCGGGCCAGCCTCTCTACGGCTACGTGGCCGACGGCTACTGGGAGGACGTCGGCACGACCGCGGCCTACCTCAAGGCGCACGAGGACATCCTCGACGGCAAGGTCGAGGTGGACGTCGCCGGTTTCGAGCTGCGGCCCGGAATCTTCATCGGCAAAGGCTCCACCATCGACCCCTCGGTCCGCATCGACGGGCCTGCGTTCATCGGTGAGAACTGCACCGTCGACCACGATGTGGTCATCGGTGCCTACTCCACCGTGGGGGCCAACACACAGGTGGCCCCGCGCGCCGAGCTCCGGCGGTCGGTCATCGGCGAGAACTCCTACCTGGGACCGGCTTCCCTGGTGGAGGGTGCCGTGCTGGGGCGATCCTGCGACCTGCGGAGCGGCGCCCGCATAGAGCCCGGTGCCGTCGTCGGGGAGGGCTGCCTGGTCGGGGCCCAGGCCGAGGTCCGGGGCGACGTCAAGGTGTATCCGTACAAGGTGGTCGAGGCGGCGGCCCAGGTCAACGCCTCCATTGTGTGGGAGTCGGGTGGGTCGAGGACGCTCTTCGGACCCGAGGGGGTGCAGGGCATCGCCAACGTCGACATCAGCCCCGAGCTGACCGTCCGGCTGGCCAAGGCCTGGGCCTCGGGGTTCGAGAAGGGCTCCTCCATCACGGCCTCCCGCGACACGAGCCGCGTGGCCCGGGTGCTGAAGCGGGCCCTCATGGTGGGGTGCAACTCGGTCGGGGTGAACGTCAACGACCTGGAACTGGCCACGGTGCCGGTGACCCGCCATCACGTGCGGATGCGGGGGAATCGGGCCGGCCTCACCGTGCGGCTCAGTCCCGACGACCCACAGTCGGTCGTGATCCGCTTCTTCGACGAACGCGGCATCGACCTGAGCGAGAGCGACCAGCGCCGCGTGGAGCGCATGTACCACCGCGAGGAGTTCCGTCGAGTCACCGCCGGCGAAATCGGCGACATCGACTTCTCGCCGCGCACCATTGAGCTGTACACCGCCGATGTCGTCGAGGCGTTCGAGTTGCGGGGTGGTGTCGGACGGCAGCTCAAGCTCGTTCTCGACCTGTCCTACGGTGCGGCCAACTTCGTGATGCCCAACCTGCTCTCCAAGGTCGGTGCGGACGTGCTCAGCATCAATCCGTATGCGCAGACGCCGGGCATGATCTCGGTGGATCGCGCCGCCAGCGAGGCGCGGGTGTCGGACGCCGTACGGGGATCGGGTGCCGATCTCGGGGCGGTCATAGACGCCGGCGGCGAGCGGCTGACGCTGATCGACGGGACGGGACACGTGTTGTCCGACGACGAGGCGATCATGGCCTTCATCGACCTGTCGACCGCGGCGGGCGGCATGGGTCGGGTCGCGCTGCCCGTGACGGCGAGCGATCGTACGGTCCGGCACTGCCGAGAGCGCGGGATCGAGCTGCTGCTGACCCCGTTGTCGCCCTCGGGGCTCCTGCAGGCCGCGGCGTCCGGCGGTGTCACCTTTGCCGCCGACCGGCGCGGCGGATACGTGTTCCCCGCCTTCCTGCCCGCCTTCGACGCGGCGGCCGCGCTGGCCCGCCTGCTGTCGCTGCTCCAGGAGAGTCCGGTCTCGTTGGCCGAGATCGTCGGTGCCACACCGGCCATGCCCATCCTGGAGGCCGAGGTGGCGACCCGCATGGAGCAGAAGGGCCTGGTCATGCGCACCCTGATGGAGCAGCTGACCGACGAGGGGGCCGAATTGGTCCTGGTGGACGGCATCAAGGTGGTGTCCGACCAGGGATGGGCCCTCGTCGTGCCCGACCCGGCCGATCCGGTCACGCACGTCTGGGCCGAGGGATCCGACCTGCCGTCGTCCGAGGCCTTGCTGGCGACGTACGTCGAGCGGATCAACGAGATGTCCTCCTGAAATCCGGGCCTGCAGCCCGGGCCGGTGGTCCGGTATGGTCGCCCCCCATGAACATCCCGGACGACCTTCGTTATTCAGCGGAGCACGAGTGGATACGTGTGGAGGGAACGAAGGTCCGGGTGGGCATCACCGACTACGCCCAGGACGCGCTCGGGGGACATCGTGTTCGTCGACTTGCCCGCCGTCGGCACGGAGGTCGAGGCAGGCGGACAGCTCGGTGAGGTCGAGTCGACGAAGTCCGTCTCCGAGCTGTACGCGCCGCTCGCCGGCACGGTGACCGCGGTGAACGACGCGCTCGACGTCCGGGCCGGAGACGATCAATCAGGATCCCTATGGCGAGGGGTGGCTCTGCGAGCTGGAGCTGGCTGCGGGCGCCGATCCGGGGACCCTCCTCGACGCGGTCGCCTACGGCGACCTGACGGCCGACTGACCTGGCGCTCGGGGGTGTGATGAGGGCTGGAGAAGTCGGTCGTGGGGTGGGGTACCGTGGACGGCGTGTTCTGTCACAACTGCGGGCACCGGAATCCCGAGGGTGTCAACTTCTGCTCGTCGTGCGGTCACGCGCTGCTCGCGGACGGCGATGACGCCACTATCACCCTTCACCCGACGGACGAGGGGGAGACGACGGAGGACTACCCGGATGTCACCTCGGTGGAAGTGCCGCACGGCGCGGGCGTGCTCGTCGTCACACGCGGGCCCAACATCGGCGCCCGCTATCTCCTCGGCGGGGACGTCGTGAAGGCCGGGCGGCATCCGGAGAGTGACATCTTCCTCGACGACATCACGGTGTCGCGACGCCACGTGGAGATCACCCCGGCCGACGGCGGCTATACGGTGCGTGACGTCGGCTCCCTCAACGGCACCTACGTGAACCGGGAGCGCATCGACGAGGTCCCGCTTGCCCCTGGCGACGAGGTCCAGATCGGCAAGTTCAAGCTCGTCTACCTGGTGGCGGGCAACGAGTGAGCAGCCGCACCTACCTCTCCATCGGTGACGTCCTGACCCTCCTGCGGGAGGAGTTCCCCGATGTCACCATCTCGAAGATCCGCTTCCTGGAGAGCCAGGGCCTGGTCAACCCCGAGCGCTCCCCGTCGGGGTACCGCAAGTTCTTCGACCACGATGTGGAGCGCCTGCGCTGGGTCCTGCGTCAGCAACGCGAGCACTTCCTCCCGTTGAAGGTCATCAGGGACCGGCTGGCCGACGGAGATCTGGGGGACGACCTCGGGGCCGAGGTGCCGAACGGCAAGCAGGCCCAACCCGCGCATGCGGTCGCGGTGGCGGGAGTGGCCTCGGGCCACGCGGACGAACAACCCACCAAGGCGGACGAGGAGGCGATGGCGCGCATCCTCGCCGACGCCTCGCGCCGGGCGGCGCGACTTCCCGAGGACAAGCAGGCGCGCACAGGACTGCAGGTCGTCGCCGAGCCCGAGGTCGGACGTCGGGCTGCGGCGGCCGAGCCCGCTGCACCACATGACACGGTGGCCGCCGCCCCGCGCCGCTCTGGGGGCGACGCGAAGGGTGACGCTGCCGCGCGTGCAGCAGGTCGCCACGCCGCGACGGCGACGCCATCGGCCTCGCGCGCGGCCGGACAGGGGAACGGCACGGCGCTCCCGCGCCCACCCGACGGCGCCCCGCCCGTCCGTCCGTCTGCACCGCGTCAGGACGCGCGTCCGCGCAAGGGCGAACCCAAGGCGGAGGACACCGCGGCGCCGGCCGCGCCGGGCCCGGCGGCGGCCATGGTGAGCGGGGCCAGCCTGTCCGCCGACGAGCTGTGTGCCGCCAGCGGCCTGTCGCGCCAGGAGTTGGACGGTCTCAAGGGTTTCGGACTCGTCGAGTGTGTGACCGTTGCGGGCATCGAGACCTATGACGAGGACGCCCTCACGGTGGCGAACCTGGCCGCAGCCTTCCGGGCTTTCGGCATTGAGCCCCGTCACCTGCGCCTCTACCGGAACGCCGCGGACCGGGAGCTGGGACTCATCGAGCAGGTGGTGATCCCTCTTCTGCGCCAGCGGAACCCCGAATCGCGCCAGCGAGCCGTCGACGGGGCCGATCAACTGGCTGCGCTGGGACAATCGATGCGGGCCATCCTGCTCCGCCAGTCCCTCAAGCGCCACCTGGGGGGGTGACGCGGGCCCGGAATCGGGCGCTACATTTCAAGCATGGTCCGTGTCCTTCTCCGTGCCGTCAGGGTGGACCTGCAGTCGAACACGCCGGTGCTCCTGCTGCAGGAGACCGAGGGGGAGGGGCGCACGCTGCCGATCTTCATCGGGAGCCCGGAAGCAACGGCCATCGCCTATGCCCTGCAGGGGGTGACGATGCCGCGCCCGCTCACCCATGACCTGATGAAGGACATGCTCGGCGCCCTCGACATCAGCGTTGAGCGCGTCATCATCACCGAATTGCGCGCGTCCACCTACTATGCGGAGATGCATCTCGTGCGCGGGGAGGAGCGGACCATCGTCTCGAGCCGGCCTTCGGACGCAGTGGCGGTGGCGGTGCGGACAGAGTCACCCCTCTTCGTCTCCGACGAACTGATGGAGTCCGAGGGGATCATCCTGGCACTCGACACCGAGGATGACGAGGACGACACCCCGGACGAATTGGTGGGCCAGTTCCGCCAGTTCCTCGACTCGGTGCGCCCCGAGGACTTCGAAGGGTGACGCACCGGCGCTGGGCACTCGCCGTCCTGGCGGGTGCCGCGCTCGTTCCTGGCTGCCTGCAGCAGTAGCCCGAACACGCACAAGCAGACCACCACGACGACGCGTGCCACGACGTCCTCGACTTCCTCGCCCAGTACGACGACCACCACCAAGGCGTCCACCACGACATCGACCGCGGCATCCTCGTCGGCCTGCAACCGCATCAGCGCGTCGCCCGGTCAGGGGCAGGGGGCGGCCGGGACGATCACGGGAACGGTCACCGTCACCAACACGGGCCCGGCGGCCTGCACGGTCGATGGATACCCGGTCATCGCTCTCTTCTCCGGGAGTGGCGCGCCGCTCCCGGTCACCATGGTGAACGGGCTCTCGGTGTCGATCTCGAGTGCGGCCAACGCCCCGCCGACATCGTTCTCCTTGGCCCCCTCCTCGTCGGCCCAGTTCGCGTACCAGTACTCGGACGTTCCTGTCGGCTCCGAGACGAGCTGCCCGACCTCCGAATCCGCCTCCGTCGCCATGCCGGGAGCCAGCGCCGTCTCGCCGACGTTCCAGCTCGCCATCGGGCCCTGCGGGAACGGGACCATCAAGGTCTCGCCTGTCTACCCGGGCACCTGACGCTCAGGGCGCAGCGGCAGCAGCGGTCGGGTTGACGAGGATCCGACCTCGCACGGCGGCATCGAGCACCCGATCGAGGGCGGCCGTCAGGCCGTCCAACCCGATCTCTTCGTTGACCATCTCCTCGCAATGCTGCAGGGGGAATGCGTCGGCCATCTCGTTCCAGAGCCCCCGTCGCACCTCAATGGGTGTCGCCACGGTGTCGATTCCGAGCAGGGCGACTCCCCGCACAATGAAGGGGAACACGGTGGTGGTGAGATCGTTCCCACCGGTGAGGCCGCTGGCGGCGACGGCGCCGCCATAGCGGACGGTACGCAGTGCCTCGGCCAACGCTCTCCCCCCGACGCAGTCGACCACGCCGGCCCACAATTGCGGTCCCAACGTGCGACCGTCGTCCTCGGTGAACTCCCGGCCGACGACCCGCGACGCGCCGAGCTCCTTCAGGTAGTCGTGTTCCGCCGACTTGCCGGATGAGGCGACGACCTCGAAGCCGGCGTGGGCCAGCAGCGCAACGGCTGCGCTCCCGACGCCGCCCGAGGCACCGGTGACGAGGACGGGCCCATCGTCGGGCGTCGTCCCGTGGTGGACGAGGCTGCGCAGTGACAGCAGCGCAGTGGTGCCGGCCAACCCGATGATGGCCGCAGTGCGACAGGGCAGGGCATCGGGGAGCGGGACCACCCAGTCGGCCGGCACGCGGGCGTACGCGGCGAATCCGCCGTGGCGGTCGACGCCGAGGTCGTACCCCTGGACGAGCACGCGCTGTCCCGGGGCACAGTCGGGGCTCGAGCTCTCCTCGACGGTGCCCGCCAGCTCGACGCCGGGGACGAGCGGGAAGACCCGGGCCACTCGGTTCCCCGGACGGGTCACCATGGCGTCCTTGAAGTTGATGGCGGACCACTCGACCCGGACCAGGACCTCGCCCTCGGGGAGGTCCGTGTCGGACATCTCGACCACGGCGGGCCGGATGGTCGCCCCCGCCTTCGTGAGCAGGTAGGCCGCGAAGCGCACGGGATCACTGTAGAGCGCGGTCCCGGCGTCCTCGGGTCGGTAGCGGGGCAACGGGTACGGTCGGACCGTGACCACCACTGCGCGGTACGGGGGTTGGGCGTCCCCGTTGGCCGCGGCCGACGTCGCCCGGGGCAAGGTCTCGCTGTCCGAGGTGTGCTCGGACGGCGACGCGGTCTACTGGCTCGAATCGCGGCCTGCCGAGGCGGGGCGCACCGTGGTGGTGCGGGCCGACGGCCGAGGGCGGGCCGACCACTCGCCCGAAGGCGTGAGCATCCGCAGCAAGGCGAACGAGTACGGCGGCGGGGCCTTCTGCCTGGTCCCTGGAGGTCCCTCCGGGGCCTTCGCCTACGTGGACCAGTCGGACCAACGAGTGTGGTTCTGCGACGGCCCCGGCGCGGCGGATGGGTCCGGAGGATCGGGTCCGCGGGCACTGAGTCTGCCCGCGTTCGCCGGCGAGATGGTCAGGCACGGGGGTCTCTGCGCCACCGCGGACGGCGAGTGGGTTCTCGCCGTCCGCGAGGTCCACCGCCACGACTCGGCGCGACCGGCCCGATCCCTCGTCGCCCTCTCGACGAGGGCCGGATCACCCTGCGAGGGCACGTTGCTCGACGGTCACGACTTCTTCGGGGCGCCCCGTCCGCACCCCGCCGGCGACCGTCTGGCCGTCGTCGCCTGGGACCATCCCGACATGCCCTGGGACGCCTCGCGCCTGTTGGTGGTGCCGCTGGGCCTGGTTGCGTGCGACACCCACCCGCACGGGCGGCTCGAGGGCGGACCCGCCCGCGAGATCGCGGGTGGCCCGGGGGAATCGGTCGGACAACCCGATTGGGAGGCGGACGGATCGCTGCGCTTCGTCTCGGATCGGCGGGGCTGGTGGCAGCCCTACCGCCACTCCGGCCGTCTCGACGACCCGGGCGCGCCGGTGCCCCTCACCACGACGGAGGCCGAGTTCCACGGCCCGGACTGGGTGCTCGGGCAGCGCACCATGACCCAAGTGGCGGACGGGACGCTGGTGGCCCGCATGACCGCGCGGGAAGGGACGCGCTCGTCCGGTTGGATGCCGGGGAGGACGCCGATCATCCCGTTGCGCTCCATCAGCCTTGCGTCTCCATCGCTGCGGTCTGCGCGCACGGGGACGGCCTGGCTTTCATCGGGAGCACACCGGACACCCCGTCCACCGTGTGGGCATGGGCTCCCGGCACCGGTGCGCGGCCCCTGCGCCCCCACGCTGCTCGCGCCGTCGAGGACGGGGACGTGGCGGTGGGGGAGCCCTTCACGCTCGTCGGCAGGACCGGACGGACGGTGCACGGCACGCTGTTGCGTCCCGCGCTGCGGGGGCACGGTCCGGTCGCCGGCTCGGCTCCGCCCTTGCTGGTGTGGTGTCACGGTGGCCCGACGTCGTCGTGCCAGGCTGGGCTCGACCCCATGGTGCAGTTCTTCACCACCCGCGGCTTCGCGGTGGCCTGCGTGGACTATGCGGGCAGCTCGGGCTATGGACGCGCGTACCGCTGCGCGCTCTGGGGTCAGTGGGGCATCGCCGACTCCGAGGACTGCCTCGACGCCGCGCTGTATCTCGGCCGCCGGGGCGAGATCGATCTGCAGCGGATGGCGATCCGCGGGGGCAGCGCCGGAGGGATGACCGCGTTGAACGCCCTCGCCGCGGGAGAGGGATTCGCCGCCTGCGTGTCATGGTACGGGGTCACCGACCTCATGGGCCTGGTGGCCACGACGCACGACTTCGAAGCCCACTACACCGATCGCCTCATCGGGCCGCTCCCCGAGGCGCGGGGACTCTACGAGGACCGTTCGCCCGTCCGGAGAGCCGGCGCCATGAAGGGCTCCGTGCTCCTGCTTCAGGGGACCGAGGACGCGGTCGTGCCGCCGGCACAGGCGGAGGGAATGCGGAACGCGCTCCAGGCCGTCGGGACCCCCTGCGAACTGGAATTCTTCGAGGGGGAAGGGCACGGATTCCGGCGGGCGGAGACGCTCAGCGCGTGTTTGGAAGCCGAGCTGGCGTTCTACATCCGGCAGCTCCACCTCTAGGATCACCCTCAGGGGTTCCCTAGACACGTCCTCCCTGTGTGCGAGGCTTTTGCGAGGCCATGACCGATACCTCGACGACGATCCCGAACTGGACCGCACCGCTGGCGGAGCGATGGCTGCCGGTGTGGGGTCGGATCAAGCGGATCTCCCCCGAAGCAGGCGACGCCCTGCTCTATGGAGCGAGCGCGCTCTTCGCCCTTCTCACCATCTACACCTCGACCAACGCGCTGTACGAGGTTTGGGGCCGCATGGCGCTGCTGCCGTTCGCGTTCGGCGCCGTCGCATCCGCCGTCTTGGCCGCCGTGGTGCGCCGGCTCCGTCGGCGCCAGGTTGACCACGCGCTGACCAAGCGCCAGCACCGGCGCGCCTGGCTGACGCGGATCGTCGTGGCCGCGTGCGTGTTCGCCGGCTCCCTCGCCATTCCGATGGGATTCGAGATCCTGTGGCGGTTCGACCACGTGGCGGGCTCCCACCAGCAGCCCGAGGTGGTGACGGTCGAAGTCGGCGGACAGGACCTCGTGCGGGGTACCGATCCCTATGTGGTGCCGGTACGGCTCCATCACGCGGTCAAGTACCACCCGCCCGGGCAGCCGGACTTCGAAGGCTTCCTGCCCTATCTGCCCTTGATGGCGGTCGCGGGAATCCCCAGTGAGATCTGGCCCAACAACGGGTTGAGCGACGCCCGGATCTTCTTCTGTCTCACGACGCTGGCCGTCGCCTCGGTCGCCCTGTACATGTGTCGGGCCAGCGGTCGACGCAAGATCCGCGCCATGCAGGCGCTCATCATCCTCCCCCTGGCGTCGCTGCCCCTGGCGACCGGAGGCGACGACATCCCGGTCGTGGCGTTCCTTCTCCTGGCCATCGTCCTGGCGCAGCGGCGCCGGCCCTTTGCCTCGGGTGTCGTGTTCGGGATCGCCTCGGCCATGAAGTTCACCGCGTGGCCCCTGGCGGCGCTGGCGCTCTTCGCCGCGCGAGGGCGCAACGGCGAGCGGAAGCCCTTCTCCATGGTGGCGGGGATGATGATCGTCGCCGTGCCGACGATTTTTCCGTTCGCCCTGCGCGGTCCGATCGCCCTCATCGACGACGTCGTCCTCTTTCCTCTCGGCCTGAGCAAGATCCCGACCACGGCGGCCAGCGCGTTGCCCGGTCACGTGCTCGTGAGCGAGTTCCCGTCTCTCAGCCGGGCGTTGCCGCTCGCGGTCGGCATCGTGCTGGCGGTGCTCCTGGCGCGCCACCTGTACCGCCGGACTCCGAGCACGGCCGCGGAGGTCTGCATGATCGCCGGTGTGGTGATGTCCGCGCTGATACTGCTCGCGCCGGATCCGCGTATCGGCTATCTGCTCTATCCGATCAACTTCTTCGTGTGGGCCTATCTGCTGGCCGAGCCCACCCCGATACCCGAGCTGCTTCCCGCCGACGCCGCGGATGCGGCCGTCGGCGCAGCGTCACACTGACCGCCCCGCCGCGGGTCCGCTGCTACTCGGGATCGGGAACCTGGAACAGGCGCACCGTGAAATCGGTCGTGCCGTGTGGAGGCCCGCCCGCAGGGAAGGTGGTCGCGTGCACGGTGGCGCCCATCTCCCAGTAGTAGCCGTCCGAGCCGGCGAGCTTGCCCAGGACCTCGAGCGCTCCCGGATCGTTTCTCGCTGCGCCCTGGTCGGCGATCTGCCAACCCTGGGACTTCATGTCGGCGGCGTAGAAGGCGATGAGCGCCGCCTGCGAGTTGGAGGACGAAAAGGTGACCTGCGCGTCGTACTGGCCGGCGCCCGCGCCGTTGTTCTGGTGGGAGACGCGGACCGAGCCGGCCGGCAGGTCGACCGCATTGAGGATGTTGTTGGGTGGCTCGCCCGCCGTCGTGATCGGGGACAGCATGGTCGCCGCCTGCACCGAACGGAGGGAGACACCCGGCACCGCGACCTCTTTCGCCGAGTGCTTGACGGCCGCCGGCGATTGCGTCGAGACGATGCCTATGGTGACGAATACCAGGAGGATCAGTGCCGCCAGACCGACCACGATCATGGCCGGACGCATGGAGATACCCCCAGAGGTCGGTGGTCGCTGCGGTTCCTGGTCGTCGGCCATGACGATCCCAGCCTACGGGGCAGGTGCCCACCCGAAATGGTCGAGGGGGCCGTGTCCCGCGCCGAGACGCCAAGCGGCCGCGCCGGCCAGCGCACGGGCCACGAACGCCTTGGCCTGGGTGATGGCGTCGAGCACCGGTGCGCCTGCAGCCAGGTGGGCCGCCACCGCGGCCGACAGGGAGCATCCGGTCCCATGGTCGTTGCCGGTCGACACCCGCGCCCCCGGGAGGACGACCACCCCGTCGGGTCCGGCCACGACGTCGTCGGCCGAGTCCGTGAGGTGGCCCCCCTTGACCACCACGTAACGGGCGCCGGTGGCCCGGATGTGCTCCGCCACCGCGATCCGGGCGTCGAGGGAGCGCAGCGCCTCGACCTCGGCCGCGCCGAGCACGGCGGCCTCGCTCAGATTGGGTGTCACCACCAGGGCGCGGGGGAGGAGGAGCTCCCGGTAGGCGTCGACGCCATCGTCTTCGAGGAGCCGGTGCCCGGTCGAGGACACCAGAACGGGGTCCACCACGAGCTGGGGCAAGAGCCCATCCGCGGCCATGTCGGCCACGGTCGCCACGATGCCCGCCGTGGCCAACATCCCCGTCTTCACGCAACGGACGGTGAAATCGTCCAGCACCGTCTCTATCTGTCGGCGCACGAATGCCGGCTCCAGGACGACGACGCCGCGTACCTCAGTGGTGTTCTGTGCGGTGACCGCGGTCAAGGCGCACGTGCCGTGCACCCCGAGCGCAGCAAACGTCTTGAGATCGGCCTGCGCGCCCGCGCCGCCGCCCGAGTCGGAGCCGGCGATGGTCATGGCCGTTGGCGGTGTCAGGTCCGGCACCGAGCCACCATAGGCGGGCACCGGGGTATCGTCGTCCGGTGACCCGCAACGACGCCGGTCCTGTCGATGCCGCCCCCTCCGGGCCCGGCCTGTGCATCGCCGGCGAGGTGCTGGCCTCGCGTCTCATCCTCGGGACGGGCGGCATGAGCAGCCTCGATGCAATGGCTGCGGCGCTCGAGGCATCGGGAGCAGCCATGGCGACCGTGGCCGTCCGACGCGTCGAGCCGTCGGGACGGGGCTCGCTGCTGTCCCTCCTGCGCGACCGGGAGGTGCGCGTGCTCCCGAACACCGCCGGCTGCGCGACGGCCTCCGAGGCGGTGCTCACCGCGAAGCTGGCCCGGGAGGCCTTCGAGACCGATTGGGTCAAGCTGGAGGTGATCGGTGAGGAGCGGACCCTGCTTCCCGACGCCGTCGAGCTCGTCCATGCGGCAGAGCAGCTGGCGGAGGACGGTTTCGTGGTCTTGCCCTACACGACCGACGACCCGGTGCTGGCCTTCCGTCTGCAGCAGGTCGGATGTGCTGCCGTCATGCCACTCGGCTCACCCATCGGGAGCGGGCTGGGGATCCGGAACCCGCACAACATCGCCCTCCTCCGCGAGGCGGTCGACGTGCCGGTGATCCTCGACGCCGGGATCGGCACGGCGTCCGACGCCGCCCTGGCGATGGAACTCGGTTGCGACGGTGTCCTCGTGGCGACGGCGGTCAACCGGGCGCACGACCCGGTCGCCATGGCGCGCGCCATGCGGTTCGCCGTCGAAGCCGGGGCAGCGGCTCGCCTCGCCGGTCGCATCCCGGTTCGCTTCCACGCCGAGCCATCGAGCCCCCTGGAGGGCAGAGCCGACCTCGCCGGCGGCGCGCCCGCGCCATCCTGACGCCGCACCGGCACTTGACCCCGTAGATTAGGGGAGCCTAACTTTCAGCGGGAACAAACGGATGGGGCAGGAAGGCGTCGGTGTCATCGGGCACAGCGAGAGCGGCGAGCAGCCCGGTGGGCGCAGCGTGCTGACCGCGCGGCTACCGGAGTCTCGACCACGGTGAGGGAGCGGGTCCGCGTGCGGAGCCGGCGCCGGCTGCCGCCGGTGCTCACCGCCCTGGCGGTGCTCATTTCGGTGGCGGTGCTGCTGCCCCTGGTCTTCCTGCTTGTGCAGGCCTTCCAGGTCGGGTGGGCCGAGCTCCATCAGCTGCTCTTCCGGAGCCTGACCGCCACGCTGATCTGGAACACGGTCTCCTTGGTCGTGGTGGTGACGGTGCTCAGCGCCACCATCGGCACCGTCGCCGCCTGGTTCGTCGAGCGGACGGACGTCCCGTGCCGCCGCCTCCTGGCCATATTGGTGGTGATCCCGCTCGGCATCCCCGACTTCCTCGTCAGTTTCGGATGGAAGGCCATCTTTCCCTCCATCGGCGGATTCTGGGCTGCGGTGCTGGTGATGACGCTGGCCGTCTATCCCTTGGTCTTCCTCCCGGTGGCCGCCAGCCTGCGGTCGGCAGATCCGGCGCAGGAGGAGGTCGCCCGGAGCCTGGGCCTGGGTCGCGTGCGGACGTTCTGGACCGTCACGGTGGGCCAGGCCCGTCTGGCCATCTTCGGGGGAGCCGTTCTGGTCGGCCTGGTGGTGTTGGCCGAGTTCGGTGCCTTCGAGATCCTGGGTTATCAGACCCTGACGACCGAGATCTACAACGAGTTCCAGGTCGGCTTCAACGAGCCCGCCGCCTGCGCGCTGTCACTCATCCTCGTGCTCCTGGGTGCGTTGCTGTTGGCCGGTGAGGACAGTGTCCGCGGCCACGGACGGACTTCGCGGCTGGGTGCCGGTGCCGCGCGGCAGCTCCGACCCGTCCCGTTGGGCCGTGCCCGCCCCGGGGTGTTCGCAGGGATCGCGCTGCTGGTGATTCTGGCCCTCGGTGTCCCGGTCGGTGCGGTGGTCTCCCTCATCCTCGAGGGCGGAAGCAGCACGCTGCCGGCCGCGACGTCCCTGGCCGATGCCACGCTGAACACGTTCGGTTACGGAGCTGCCGCCGGCGTGCTGGCGACGCTGGCCGCCGTCCCGATCGCGCTGCTCTCCGTGCGCTTTCCGCAGCGCCGGGTGTTGAGCCTGGAGCGCTCCAACCTGGTGGTGCTGGCCGTTCCCGGCCTTGTCGTCGCGCTCAGCCTCGCCTATGTGACCGAGCACCTCTTGCAAGGTCGCTTCTACCAATCGAGCCAATTGCTCGTGGTCGCCTACGCCATCATGTTCTTCCCGCTCGCCGTCGTCGCTGTGCGCGCC
Source organism: uncultured Acidimicrobiaceae bacterium (assembly GCA_963843365.1). GTDB lineage: Bacteria > Actinomycetota > Acidimicrobiia > Acidimicrobiales > RAAP-2 > Bog-473. Next base: position 1,057,458 of record CAWJKG010000003.1, read on the forward strand.
GCCGTGGCGCGCGCGCCGGTCGGGCTCGAGGAGGTGGCGGGCTCTCTCGGTGTCAGCCGGCGTTCGGTGCTGTGGCGCGTCACGCTGCCGCTGGTGGCGCCCGGCCTGGTCGCGGCCTTCGCGCTCGTGTTCCTCGAGACGGCCACCGAGCTCACGGCCACTCTGGTCCTGCACCCGACCTCGGTCGAGACACTGGCCACCCAGTTCTGGGCCTACGAGTCGAATGTGTCCTACCACCAGGCCGCGCTCTACGCCGGTGTGATGATTGTGATTGCCGCGGTGCCCGGATACGTCCTCGGTCGCTGGTTCGATCGGCAGCCGGCGCAGATGACCGCGAGGGTCCAGGGCTCGCTCGACGCACCGAGCACAGTGGTGTCCGCATGAAGGGGTTGTCCTTCGCGGGCGTCACCAAGTCGTTCGGGCCCCAGCCGGTGCTGCGTGGCGTCGACCTCGCCGTGCCGGCCGGCTCCTTCACGGCCATTCTGGGCTCGTCGGGTAGCGGCAAGACGACGTTGCTGCGCATCGCGGCGGGCTTTGAGCGGCCGGATGACGGAGCGGTGCGGATCGGTGACGACATCGTCGACGATGCCGCGCGGCGATTCGTGCCGAGCGAGCGACGCCGTATCGGCTACGTCCCCCAGGAAGGCGCACTGTTCCCGCACCTCAACGTGGGCCGCAACGTCGCATTCGGCTTGCCGCGCGGCACCGAGCGCCGACGCCGGGTGGACGAGCTGCTCGAGCTCGTGGGGTTGTCGGGCTATCGGCGCCGGTATCCCCATCAGCTCTCCGGTGGCCAACAGCAGCGGGTCGCACTCGCCCGCGCGCTGGCCATCGGCCCGGAAGTGGTGCTCCTGGACGAACCCTTCTCGTCGCTGGACGCCGCCATGCGCTCTTCCGTGCGCGCCGACGTCCTCGCTGTCCTCCGTCGGGCCGGCACGACCTCCATTCTGGTGACGCACGATCAGGACGAGGCACTGTCCATGGCGGACCAGGTGGCGGTCCTGCGCCATGGGGTCATCGCGCAGATCGACACCCCGGCGGCTCTGTACGGCCAGCCGGGCGACGTGGATCTGGCGCGGTTCCTGGGTGAGTCCAACGTCCTGGAAGGCGAGGCCCGTGGCGGCGTGGCCGCCACGGCGTTGGGCGACCTCGCGGTGGGCGCCGGTTCCCGGGTGGATACCGCTGGACCGGTGCGGGTCATGGTCCGCCCCGAACAGATCAGGCTCGACGATTCCCTGCAGGGTGGTGTGGTGGCGACGGTCCAGAGCTACGAGTACTACGGCCACGACGCCGTGGTCCGGGTCCGTCCCGAGGGCCCCGAGCTCCCCGAGCTGGTCGTACGGGTCACGGGCGGCCCGCCTCTCGAGCTCGGCCACCGGGTCGGGCTCACCGTGCAGGGGGCGGTCGTGATCTGGCCCCGGGAGCCGTCCCGGCCCGAAATTCGCCCCGAATGACGCCTCCGTAACTACCGCTGTGTCGTCCCCGGTGCAGTAGAGTCTCCGGTCGGAGTGGCAGCGCAGGAGTGGGATTGCAGGGAGGTGTGATGGTCGACGACGCCGTAAACCATGTCGGGGGGTTTCATGGGCCGCAGGTGTGTGGTCTCGTGGGGATCTCGTACCGGCAGCTCGACTACTGGGCCCGTACGGGCCTGCTCCAACCGTCGCTGGCGGCGGCCAAGGGCAGTGGGTCCCGGCGGGTGTACGCCTATTCGGACGTGCTCGAGCTCAAGGTGATCAAGCAGTTGCTCGACTCGGGCGTCTCGCTGCAGTCGGCGCGACGGGCGGTGGAGTGCCTGCGCGAAGACCTGGGCGCCGACCTGGCGTCAGCCAACCTGGTGCTCACCGGCACCAGTTCGGTCCTGGCGCGTTCCAACGGCGAGGTCGTCGACCTGTTGGCGGGCGGCCAAGGCGTCTTCAACATCGTGCCGTTGGCGGGCGTGGTGGAGGAGCTCGATGCGGACATCGTGAGTCTCGATGCCGCGGCGCAGACCGGGTCCGCAGAGTCGCGACCGACCCGAGTGCAGGTCGCACGGGCCTCGGGGGAGTGACCTCGACGGACCCAGCGCGTGTCGGGCGCATCCATCATCCGGCGTGTGTGCCCGCAGGGCAGGTCCGTTTTGCCCATCCTTCCGAGCGAGTGTTCGCCGCGCTCCTCGACGTCTCGGGTGAGCGGTGGGAGTACGAGCCCGTCGAGTTCCCTCTGGCCTGGCACACCGACGGGTCGCCCGCAGCCGGGTTCCGTCCTGACTTCTACCTTCCCGGACGGGGCGTGTTCATTGAGCTGACCACGGCCGACCAGCGCCTGGTGACCCGCAAGAACCGCAAGGTCCGGCGCATGCGCGAGCTGTATCCCGAGGTGCCAATTTTCATTGTGTACCAGCGCGACTTCACGTCCCTGGTCGCGTCACACGGCGTGCTGCCCGGAGCCGCCTAATCTGGCCGGGTGCACGCCGACGAGAAGGCCGTAGGCCCGCTGCGGTCCTCGCCGTTGCACGCGGCGCATCTCGCGCTCGGCGCGAAAATGGTCCCCTTCGGCGGCTGGGACATGCCGGTGGCGTACCCGGCGGGGACCGTGGCCGAGCATCGGGCTTGCCGGACTTCGGCGGTCGCGTTCGACGTCAGCCATCTCGGGACCGTTCGCGTCCTCGGGGCGGACGCGTTCGGACACCTCCAACACTCGCTGAGCAACGACCTGACCCGCATCCATCCGGGCCGGGCCCAGTACACCCACCTGCTCGACGAAGACGGGTTCGTCGTCGACGACATCATCGTCTGGTGGGTCGACGAGGAGCGGTTCGACGTGATGCCCAATGCCTCGAACACGACCGACGTCGTGGCGGCGATCGGGGGGCAGGACGTGACCGCGGAGCGCGCCGTGATCGCCGTGCAGGGCCCCGAGGCGCGTGCCCGCCTGGCCCGGGTCTCGGCCGCAGCGGCCACGGTCCACCGCTTCGCCGTCGACCGGTTCGAATGGGGCGGCGCGACGTGCCTGGTGGCGGGCACCGGCTACACCGGGGAAGAAGGAGTCGAATGCGCCGTTCCTGCCGACGTCGCGCCTGCCTTCTGGGAGGCGGTGCTCGGCGAAGGCGTGGCGCCGGCCGGGCTCGGGGCGCGTGACACGCTCCGTCTGGAGGCTGGGCTCCCTCTTCACGGTCACGAGCTGGGCCCGGGCATCACCCCACTGCAGGCAGGGTTGGGGTGGGTCATCGGATGGGACAAGGGCGACTTCACCGGGCGGGCTGCACTGGAAGAGGAGCGGGCGAACGGTCCCGCCCGGCGGCTCAGGGGATTCGTCGCCGAGGGGCGCCAACCGCTGCGCGACGGCGCCCTGCTCTGCGAGGGCCCGGAACAGGTCGGCATCGTCACCAGCGGCAACTTCTCGCCGATGCGGGAGAGGGGGATCGGGCTGGGCTTCGTCGACGCCGACGCGCGGCTCCTCGACGGGGATCCCGTGACCGTTCTGCAGCGCGGCCGGGAGCTGCCGGCGCGTCTGGTGCGGCCCCCCCTGTGGCCGGTCCGCGACGACAGCGAATAGCGCCGTCCGGAGAACCTGGCCTGGAGGCCCCGTGCCGTATAGTGGGTCGCACAACTGAATACGCCGTTTGAACCGGAGCGCCAGAGTCCCCGCTGCAGGCAGTCGAGGGGACGCCGGAGGAGCAACTCTCCCCGAGAAACTCTCAGGCCGACATACCGCTTCGGTGAGGCAACTCTGGAAAGCAGGCGCCGGGTGCCTGCACCGAAGGTGGAAGCCGTCTTTCGCACGGTGAGGCTCTCAGGTCCAGTGACAGAGCGGGGAGGACGTCCGACCAGTTCCGCGTCCGACGCGGGACACGCGAGGAGTTCCCTGTGAGCGAGCAGCACCTAGGCCAAGATTCCGGAGCACTCGAGCCCTTCGAGGACTTCGTGCGACGCCACGTCGGCCCGTCCGCGGAGGAGCAGGCGGGGATGCTCAAGGTCCTGAACTACGAGACCCTCGACGCGCTCGTCGATGCAGCGCTGCCGGGCAGCGTGCGCAGCCTCCATGCCCTGCTGCTCCCCGCGGCCGCCTCCGAGCAGCAGGTGCTCGAGGAATTGCGTGCACTCGCCTCAGCCAACACGATCGCGGAGCCCATGATCGGGCTGGGTTACGCCACCACCGTCACGCCCGGGGTCATACGGCGCAACGTCCTCGAGAGCCCGGCGTGGTACACGGCATACACCCCGTACCAGCCCGAGATCAGCCAGGGCCGCCTGGAGGCCCTCCTCAACTTCCAGACGATGGTCAGCGACCTCACCGGGCTGGACACGGCGAACGCGTCCCTGCTCGACGAGGGCACGGCGGTGGCCGAGGCCGTCACGCTCATGCGCCGGCGAGCGACGAACCAGTCGAACCGGGTGCTCGTCGACGCCGACTGCTTCCCGCAGACGATTGCCGTGCTGGCCACGCGCCTGGGTCCCCTGGGCCTCGTCCTCGACGTGGTCGACCTCGACGCGGGCCTTCCCGAGGGGGACTACTTCGGCGTGGTGCAGCAGTACCCGGGTGCCTCGGGCGCCATCCGCGACTTCGCCGGGCTGACGGCGGCGGCGCACGCGAACGGCGCGCTCGTCACGGTCGCCGCCGACCTCCTGTCGCTGACCCTGCTGACGCCGCCAGGCGAATGGGGGGCGGACGTCGCGGTCGGTTCGTCACAGCGCTTCGGCGTCCCGCTCTGGTACGGCGGCCCGCACGCCGCCTTCATGGCGGTCAAGAGCGGGCTCGAGCGCGACCTCCCGGGTCGCCTGGTGGGGCTCTCGATCGATGCCGAGGACCGGCCGGCCTATCGGCTCGCGCTCCAGACCCGGGAGCAGCACATCCGCCGGGAGAAGGCCACCTCCAACATCTGCACGGCACAGGTCCTCTTGGCGGTGGTCGCCTCCATGTACGCCGTGTACCACGGTCCCGAGGGCCTGCGGGGCATCGCCCGGCGTGTCCACCGGCGGACGAAGCAACTGGCGGACGGGCTGCGTGAGGCGGGCCTGACGCTCAGCCACTCCGCATACTTCGACACGGTGGTCGTCGAGACCGCCGGCCGGGCCGCCGCCATCGTCGAGGACGCCCGCAGCCGTGGCGTCCTCCTGCGACTCGTCGACGACGACCATGTCGGGATCTCCTGCGGAGAGACGACGACCGAGGTCCACTGCGCCACGGTGCTCGACTGCTTCGGCGCCGCGCCCCACGGCGACGGGTCCGGGTCCGCCTTGCCCGAGGCGCTGCTGCGCCGGGGTCCGATCCTGAGCCATCCCGTCTTCTCCGCACACCACTCGGAGACGGCCATGCTGCGCTATCTCCGCCGCCTGTCGGACCAGGACTTCGCGCTCGATCGCGGCATGATCCCGCTCGGGTCCTGCACCATGAAGCTCAACGCGACGACAGAGATGGAACCGGTCGGGCTGCCCGGATTCGCCGACATCCATCCCTTCGCGCCCCTGGAGACCACGCCCGGGTACCAGACGCTGATCGACGAACTCGAGGAATGGTTGGCGAGGGTGACGGGCTACGCCAAGGTGTCCGTCCAGCCCAACGCCGGAAGCCAGGGAGAGTTGGCCGGGCTGCTCGCCATCGCGGCGTACCACCGGTCACGGGGCGACGAGGCGCGTGACGTCTGCCTCATTCCCTCGAGCGCGCACGGGACGAACGCGGCATCGGCCGTCATGGCGGGCATGCGCGTGGTGGTGGTGGGGGCGCTCAGTGACGGCACGGTCGACCTGGACGATCTTCGTCGCAAGTGCGAGGAGCACGGCGAGCACCTGGCCGCCATCATGGTGACCTATCCCTCCACGCACGGCGTGTACGAAGAGGGCATCACCGAGATGTGCGCGTTGGTACACCGGTACGGGGGACAGGTCTACATCGACGGAGCCAACCTCAATGCGCTCCTCGGACTGGCCGAACCGGGAGAATTCGGAGGGGACGTCTCCCATCTGAATCTGCACAAGACCTTCTGCATCCCCCACGGCGGGGGTGGGCCGGGGGTCGGACCGGTGGCCGTGGCCGAACACCTGGTGCCCTTCCTTCCTTCGCATCCGCTGCACCCCCGCCCGAGCCAACGGGAGGGGATCGGTCCCGTGAGTGCCGCTCCCTTCGGCAGCGCGGGGATCCTCGCCATCAGCTGGGCCTATATCCGCATGCTGTCCGGTGCCGGTCTCGCCCACGCCACCAAGTCGGCGGTCCTGGCCGCCAATTACGTGGCGGCCCGACTCGGCCCCTCGTATCCGATCCTCTACACGGGGAAGAACGGGCTGGTGGCGCACGAGTGCATCCTCGACCTGCGCGGCCTCACCAAGTCGACGGGTGTCACGGTCGACGACGTCGCCAAGCGACTCATCGACTACGGCTTCCATGCGCCAACGGTGAGCTTTCCGGTCACCGGCACCCTCATGGTCGAGCCGACCGAGAGCGAGGACCTCGGAGAGCTGGACAGATTCTGTGACGCCATGATCGCCATCCGGGCCGAGATCGACGAGGTGGCGTCGGGTCGTTGGGCGATGGCGGACAGCCCGCTCCGAGGCGCACCGCACACCGCGGCGAGCCTCGTGCAGGCGTGGGACCGGGCCTACGACCGCCGGACCGCGGTGTATCCGGCGGGCCAGCGGGCCGACAAGTACTGGCCGCCGGTGGCCCGGATCAATCAGGCCTACGGGGACCGCAACCTCGTCTGCGCCTGCCCGCCGCCGGAGGCGTTCGAGGACTGATTCTCCGAGACCTGGACCCCCGGGCCGGAGGCTCGAAGTTCAGATCCACTGCAGCACGCTCGATGCCTTCTTCTTCGTGGGAGCCACGAGATCACGCTTCTGGCCAGCCACATGACGAGCATGGCGGGCAGCCACAGCAAGAGCGCGAACGAGCCCATGAGGTCTTGTTTTGCCATGGCGCGCAGGGCGTGTCGGAGGGTGGGGCTGCTGTGACGGGCGGGAGAAGAGTGCCGACGGATCTCCGGCTGACGCAGATCGACCGCTGCGCCGCTTTCGACGCTCCCAGGCCGCACCGCTCTCACGGCGAACTCTTGCCGCGTTGCGTCGTTGCACGGAGACCAGCGTTGCTCGTGGCATCGATGGCAGTTCCGGTCGAGTCGAGACGGCTGATATACAGCGCGCGCCGAGCACCGCCCGATCCTATTGGCCCGCCGGTCCAGGCTGAAAAGGCGAGATACTCATGACCCTGGGCGATCACAATGTCTGGGCCGCCGGGGCCCGTGACGCCGGGCTGTGATGACACCACCACGTGTGCTCCAGCCTGATCGCATGGCCCCAGCGGCGACGAGCACGACGTCACGCCGACCGCATAGTCGCTGGTGTCCCATCGATTGGCACTGAAGAACAGATCCAACTCGCCTCCGACTTCGGCGAGTTCCGGACCCTCGACTATTCCGTCCTCCCAACCCAGGTCAGCCGTCAACAATACGGTCGGGGCGCCAACCAGCGCCGTGTCCCCAGCGGCGAGCGACTGCGCAAGGATCTGTGCCGCCTGGCCTCTTCCGGTGTCTGCCTTCCAGACCAGGATGTCCCCCGAGGAACTGTGGTAAAGCGACGGATCGATCGCGCCGTGCTGATTCGAACACACCAGCGGTCCGGACGAGGTATCGAGGAACGGCCCGATCGGGGCGGGCGCGGTGGCTCGACCGATGCATTCCCGGCCGTTGGCATCGAGCGTGCTGAAGAATGCCTCGTAGCCACCTCCGGGCGCGGATGTCACGGTGGGTGCCCACGTGAAGCCGCTGCTGTTCTCAGCCCAGGTTGGAAGAATCGCCAAGGCGTCGCCGATCGATTTCCAGTGGAGCAAGTCGGTCGAACTCATGACGGGCATGTTCTCGCCGCCGATGTTGGTGCTGTAGGCGTAGTAGGTGCCGTTCACGTCGAAAATGCTCGCGTCCGGAAAGTCGTCGCCGTACACCAATTGCGGAGTTCCGACCGCCGGGGCGGAGGTCGTGGCGACTGCGGCCGCGCCGGCGTCGTCATTCCAGGCGGGACTGATCAGCGTGAACGTGCATGCCAGCGCGATTGCCGAAAGTACACATACGTACGTGCATCGGTGCCAACATGCGTGAAGATTGTGCGACGACAAAAGTCCGATGTCGGCAATCGGCGAATGATCCACACGCTGCTCGGTAATCATTGCGGGTGCCGTCAGCCGCCTTTTCCCAAGTCGGGACAAGTAGTTGGCTTGACAAGTATCAACCGAACTTCTCAGCCAGCTGTGATTCCCCTGAGCAGCGCATGCGAGAAGGTCGCGCCACGCTGACGTCGACCTGGCAGCGACACGCCGAACAGGTTCCGATCAGACGTCACTCGACGCCACCCGACTCAGGCGGCAGCGGTGAGCGCGAGACCAGTGGCAGCGGCGCCGATGCAGACGACCAGGTTGGCGGCGGTGTAGAGCGCGGCGGTGTCGCGGTGGCCCGTCCGCAGCGAGGTGGACCGACTCCCAGCTCGCCGTGGACCACGTGGTGTAGCCGCCGCAGAACCCCACGCCAGCCACCGCGAGCCAGTGAGGTCCGAGCCCGTGATACAGCGAGAGCCCGGTCAGGATACCGAGGAGGAGGGAGCCCGATGCGTTGACCAGCATGGTCCCGAGCGGGAGCGGATCCACGCGACGGACGCCGATGTGGTGGATCACGAGCGCGCGCGCAGCACCGCGCCCGCTCCGCCGGACAGCGCGACGACGAGGGCTAGCCCGAGGGTGGGGGAGGAGCCGCTCACCGCCATCATGCCGGGACCAATTTCCGTCCGACGGCATGGCCGGCGATGACGAGGGCCACGCCACCCGCCACCGTGGCGACGACATAGGCGACGAAGAGGCCGATGTCGCCGTCCCTGGCCAACAGCGTCGCGTCCACCGCCAGGGTGGAGTACGTGGTCCAGCCCCCCAGGAAGCCCACGATAAGGAAGGGACGGGCCAGGGGGCGCGCTGGGCCGCATGCTCGGTGAGGGGGACCAAAAATCCGATGGCGAGCGACCCTGACAGGTTGATCAACAAGGTGACCCAGGGGAAGCCCCCCTGCGCCACCGGGTGGTGGGCGTCGAGCTGGTAGCGGGCGACGGTGCCGAGCGCGCCGCCCACGAAGATGGCAGCCAGCACCGCCACGGACAGGCCGAGCTGGGGGACCGCTGTCTGCTCGAGCGCGTCCTCGACGGGCGTCGGCGGCTCGGGCTGCTCGGCGAGGTGCTGATCGTCGTCCATGGCCGGGCCTCCAGTGCCGCCGCTCAGGAGCCATCAGCCATGTCGGTGTCGGCGGTTCGGGGCGGGTGCCCCCCGGCGGGACCCATCGCCGGACGTCGGAGGAAAATGGTAGCCACGGACACGGCGCCCGGTGGACATGCCCTCAGTCCAGGCGGGGACCCGGGGCGCGGCGGAATTGGAAGGGCTCGCTGGGGCGCCCGGCGACGACGTACCAGCACTGGCCGGTGGAGTCGGCCTGCAGAATCCGCTCGAATGCCGCCACGACGTCGGCCACGTCGATGATCGGGAATCCCATGTCGAGCAGCGTCTGCTCGGAGCCCTTGATGATGTTCGTGTAGGCGAACGAGGGGCAGAGTGCGTGGACACGGATGCCATCGGGCTCGTAGACCTCTCCGAGCGCCCGGACCAACCCGACGACTGCATGCTTGTTGGCGGCGTAGATCGGGTCGAACGGCACGGCCACGAGTCCGGCCATGGACGCGGTGGCGACGATGGTGCCGCCCCCGCTCTCCTTGATGGCCGGCCGGGCGGCGGCGATCCCGTAGACGACGCCGTCGAGATTGATCGCCATGGAGCGGCGATAGGCCTCAGGGTCGAAGTCGTCGCCCATACCGCACCAGGAGGTGACCCCGGCGTTGAGATGGGCGATGTGGAGACCCCCGAACGCCTCGACGGCGAGTGCGACGGCCGCCGCGTTCGCCGCCGGATCGGTCACGTCGGTCCGCACGAACCGGCCGCCGATCTCCTCGGCGACCGACCGCCCGCGGGCGATGTCGATGTCGGCGATCACGACCCGTGCGCCCTGGCCGGCGAGATGCCGGGCCACGCCCTCACCGATGCCGTTGCTCCCTCCCGTGATGAGGGCGACCTTGCCGTCGACGTCGAGTGCCATGGGTCCGATGGTAGGGGAGCGAGACTGCGTTCAGTCGAGGAGCGGGGCGGGGAGTGGCTGGGCGTGCACGACGCTGAGGTGCTGAATGGGACGGGTCATGGCCACGTAGAGGAGGCGGAGCCCCCGGCCGTCGTCGCCGGCGATGGCTGCCGGTTCGACGACCACGACGGCGTCGAATTCCAATCCCTTGGCCGCCGGGGCCGGGACGATGGTCACCGGCCGGCTCATGGCGTCCCGCTCGAGCAGGCCGATCTGGGCGTCCCGTCGAGCGGCCCGGGCGACCTCGGGGACGAGATCCTCCGGGACGATGATCGCCACCAGCGCATGCGCCCCCGCCAGTTGGGCCCCTTCGTGGAGGGCGGACAGCGGCCAACTCGTCCTCGCGCACCAGCCGGATGGACGGATTCGTCCGACCCGAGCGGATGGATGTGGTGGGGTGGACCCCCGGTGCGGCCAGGGGGAGGAGGCGTGAGGCGAAGTCGAGGACCCGCCCCGGTGCCCGGTAGCCCAGGGTCAGCTCGTCGTGGTGGGGCGGCGCGGCCTCGGGCAGGTGACGGCGGATCTCGTCCCAGTCCGCATAGGTCCACGGCCCCGTCGCCTGCGCCAGGTCGCCGAGCACCGTCACGGCGCCGGACGGGGAGCGCCGGGCGATCATGCGGAACTGCATCGGGGTCAGGTCCTGTGCCTCGTCGACCACGATGTGCCCGTAGGAGCGGGTGCGCCCGCCCGTCAGGAAGGAGGCCTCGTCGAGCAGGGCCAGGTCGTCCACGCTCCACGCCGTGGAGGCCACGGTCGAGCCCCGGCGCCGGAGCAGCAGGCGCCATTCGCTCGAGGAGAACAAGCCGGACGCGTGCCGCTCCAGTTGTGCGGGCGACGAGAGGAGGTCCCGCACCAAGGTGGTGGGGGAGACCGAGGGCCAGAGCAGGTCCAGGAGCGCACCGAACTCTTCCGACGCGGTCAGCTCCCCCTCGAACCACGCTTCGTCGGCGCCGAGCCGGCCCGAGGAGCGGAAGGCGGTGCGGGCCTCGCTGACGAGGCGCGCCCGCAGTGCCAGCCGACCCGACTTGTACGGCCCCGGTCGGGCGACAAGAGAGGCGACGAGGTCGTTGATCCGCTCATGGCTGAGGGTCGCCCGGGCGAAGCGCACCCGCAGGCTCACGTCCTCGGACAACACCTGCCGCCGGCCCGCCAGGGCACGGCGGAGCAGCTCGCCCATGCGGGCATCCCCCTTGACCCGGCGGACGTCCATCGGCTCCTCGGCGCGCACCTTCGCCTTGGGGGCGATGTCGGCGATGGTCGTCTGGACCACGGCCTCCTCGCCCAGCGAGGGCAAAACCTGGGCGATGTAGCGGAGGAAGGCCCGGCTCGGTCCGAGGACCAGCACGCCCTCACGGCTGAGCTCGGGGTGGTTGTAGAGCAGGAAGGCGGCACGGTGCAGCCCGACGGCCGTCTTGCCGGTGCCCGGCCCTCCTTGCACGGTGAGGAGCTGGCCCAGCGGGGCACGGATGATCTCGTCCTGCTCGGCCTGAATGGTGGCGACAATGTCGAGCATCTCGCCCGTCCGGGCCCGCTCGAGCTCGGCCAGCAGAACGTCGCCTCCCCGGAGACGGGTGCCTCCGTCGTCGTTCCCGCTCCCGCTCCCGCCGAACAGGTCGTCCGCCACGGCCACCACGGAGCCCCGGTCGACCATGATCTGACGCCGCCGTGACAGCCCGAGGGGGTCCTTGGCGCTGGCCCGGTAGAAGGGGACGGCGACAGGGGCCCGCCAGTCGACGACGACGGGATCGGCGCGCGTGTCCTCCACATGGCGCCGGCCGATGCGCCAGGTGGGGCCTTCTTCCTCGTCGATCCGTCCGAAGAGCAGGGGTCGGGGACTGTCCGCCAGGAGCGAGACCCGCCGTGAGAGGGCCGCCACGTAGTCGAGATCCGGATTGCCCGCAGCGATCAGATCCCGCAGGAGCCTCTCAGCGCGCGTCCGCATCGCCACCAGGGACGACGCAGCGTGCTCCAGTGCCGTCTGCTCCGCGGCGACCTCGGGATCCGACGGGGGAGGGGCCACGCTCATCCGCCGCAGCCTTCCGCCGATACACGCGCAAAAGCGCCCGCGCAAAAGTCCCCGGACATTCCGGGGACAGTAACCGATTTAGACCTCCACTACAAGCCCTCTACCTGGTTTTTCACCTTCTCGTCCGCTTGGACTTAGAACCTTTTCTGAGGGGTACTGCTGGGCGTCACTTTACCCAAATTCCGCCGCTCCGAATCAACACCTTTTTCTCGGGCGCTTTCTCTTCGGCAGGGTCGGGGGATCCTCGAGCCCGATCGGGGCGGGCGCACCCGCGTGCCGCCCGCCATACCCGGAGCTCACCGGACCGGGACCCGGTCCAGGGCACGAGGCAGTCGCCGGCCTGCACCCGTCTGTGGCGTCTCTGTATCCGGACGGCTTCGCCGTGCACGCGCCGTCTGGCGTCTGCGCAGCCCGCGCGCGAACCGAGCCATCGAGTCGCCGCGTCCCGCAGACCTCCGCCACAGCCCCGGTTTGTCGCCCTGCCGACCCGTACAGGAGGAGGGCCGTCGGAGCCGGTTCGGCCGGACATCCCTCCCCGGATTCGTCTGTAACTTAACATAATGAACCTTATCGGCGGTACTCCCGAAATGTCGGTCCAGGTCAGAGCGGCACGAATCCTGAGGGGTGGCCCCGATCGGCGGCCTTCAGCTCTGTCGTACCCGAGGTGTGCGCAGCGTGCGGAGCGACAGACCGCGGAGCGTTTCGCGTGTCGTCAGACACGTCTCGATGTCATGTGTCTGACGTCGTACGACGTCGCAAAGCCGGTCAGCCGGTGCAGGTGACTCCAGCCAGCTTGGCCAAGGAGCAGAACGTGGTGTCCGACATGAACCACTTGCCGTTGACGTTGGCGGCGTAACCCGTCGTGTTGGGAAGCAGTGCGGCGCCCGTCTTGGCTGAGTTCAGGTTGTAGGTGACCAGGGCACATTTCGACACCTTGGCCGCCGTCTTGCAGGCGGTGGCGCTCGGGAAGGTCACCTTGGTCACCACGGCGGCCGTCGGGTTGGCCTTGGCGGCCGAGCTCGCGAAAAGAGCCGCGAACTCGGATTTGTAGTGGGACGCGTTCTGGACCTCGGCTTCACGGGCGTTCTTGTTCGCGCTGGCGTTGAAGAGGGTGGTGAAGGCGGTCGTGACCTGTTTGGTGGAAGCCGCCTGGCTGGCGCCGGCGGCGAGCGATGGGGCTGTGACCAAAGCCAGGGTGCCGATGACGGCGACGCCGCTTGCCGCGAGGGTTTTGATCTTCATGGGTGGACCTCCTGATGGTGTCGGTCTTGCCAAACGTCCGTTGAACGAGACGGCAGTGTACAAACTTGCGGCTGGTCGGTCGGGAGACGTCCAGTGGCCCAGAAGAATGAGTGGGTTGGGCAGAGCCGCCTGCGGGAAGATCCCCCTCTGGGAAACCCCGCCTCAGTCCCCCGTTTCGGGAGCCTCGAAGAGGAACTGCATGGCATCGCGCATCGAGGCATCCACCAGCTCCATGCGGATCCCGAGCTCGTCGTCCCAGTGATAGGCGAAGGACGCCGGTGCGGCGCTGCCCGCTCGCCCGCACAGCTGCAACGGGCAGCCGGCACCGCTGAAAGCGTTGCTCTGGTCCGCCAGCGAGTCGCTCCAGAAGCCGATGTGATGCAGGTTGCTGGCCTCGTTTCGGACCCAGACCGACCCGGGCACTTCGAGAATGAGCTCCAGGCACGGGGTCCCCGTGGAGTACCGCATGGTCGTGGGCAGCACCACGTCCCGGCCGGCCTCGTCCCGGTACTCGGTGGCGTCCAGGTGCATGACCGGGCCCCATGTCACGCCGAGGAGGTCGGTCAGCTTGGCGCTGGCGGCCTCCATGTCCGTGACCACCATGCCCACGTGGTAGTGCTCCATCTCAGTCGTCCTCCCACTGGTCCAGTTGATGGCGCAACCATCCGTTCTCCCAGAAGCTGACGTCGCCGCCGTGCGCCAGGAGGTGGCGGTGGGCGTCGGCCAGGACGGCCCGGGCCCGGGACGATTCTGGTGCGCGGGCCACGGCGGCCTGGCCGAGATGAATGGCCAGCGGCGCCTCACCCCGGGCCAGCGCGGCCTCGGCCCGTTCCAGCACCGCCTCGGTACCCGCAGCGTCTGCCAGCTCGGACAGCGCCTGTCCGCTGCTGTCGGGGTAGAGCTCGGTCGTCGAGCGGAGCGTGAACCAGCCGACGTAGCTCTCCCAGAGGGTCCGCACGGCCCAGGAGACCTTGCCGTAGCCCTGCCCGACCCGCAGCGCGGGTGGCAGCTCGATCTCGCGCATCAGCGTCCAGACGTCGACCCCGTCGTTGAAACCCTCGAGCGCCCGCCGGTGGACGTAGTCCACGGCGTCGTGCAGCCGGGCCAGGCTGGCGTCGATCAGGTCGGCACCCACAATCGGGTCGTGCCTGCCCGTCACGAGGACCTCGGGCCGCAGGGCGCGGACCTTCCGCACGCTCTCGAGGTACGGGTCCACGAAGCGGTAGCGGTCCCCGCGCAGCGTGTTGAGGTTGGGGAAGTGTGGGAAGAGGGGCCCGAAGAGGTTGCTGACGAGGGCGGTGCGGCGTGCGGGGAGCCAGACGACCGCACTGTCGATGGTCTCCCCCACGGCGGCGTGCAGCTCCAGCCCGAGCCCGTCGACGTCCAGCTCCAGGAGCTGGTCGAACGTGACGTCGGGCACCGGCTCCGCCTGGCGCATGGACACGCCCGGGTTCTCTGCGGCGATGCGCCGCGCGTCGGTGCCCAGCATGTCGAACCAGATGCCGGCCGTGCGCATGCGCAAGGTGCGGATGCGGGCGTCGTCCAACTGGCAGAGCTGGTTGTTCTGCTGGGCGATATAGCGGGTGCCCTCCTCTCGGAAGAGGTCCACCCCGCCGACATGGTCCACGTGGGCCTGGGTCGTGATGATGCAATGGGTCGGGCCCGGGCGCACGGCGTCGAAGACCCGCTTGTGGTGGGGCGCCTCGAAGCCCATGCCGGTGTTCACGATGATCCGGCCGCCGTCGGTCAGCAGCAGGTAGGCGGCGGTGCAGCCACCGGAGCGGTAGATCCCGTCGGCGATCTCGTGGGCGGGGTCGTCGTAGACGGGCCGCATGAGCTCGCGTCCAGGGCGGGTGTCGATGAGCTCGTCCACCGGGTCGACAGGCATCAGACCTCCGTCCGCACGGGGAAGGCGTCAAGGTAGTCGCCGAAGCGCGTCCGCATCTCTTCGGGCGTCACGTCGAAGTGGCGGCGGAGGTCGTAGGCCACCCTCCCCTCCTTCCCGCGCGGATGTGCCGCCCGGTAGGCCTCGATCTCCCCCCGCGCCCGGTCGTCGAGCACAATGCCGGCGCACTCGTAGACGCGGGCAAGCGTGCCGAGCTCGTCCGCCATGTACTCGTCGAAGAAGACATCCACCGTGCGATCTTCGGCCAGCAGGTGGCGGTCGCGCAACGACGCATCGAGCAGAGTCCCGATGCGCTCGGTCCAGTAGTCGCGATACCACTCGGGGCGCGTGGTGCGGTAGGCCGTCCGTGCCCCGTAGCAGGCCATGGTGATGGTCGACTGCACGACGGCCACCGGGTCGCGATGGGTGACCACCACGGTGGCGTCGGGGAAGGTGTGCAGCAGCGGCCCCAGCTGCTCGAGGTGCTGCGGCGACTTGAGGACCCACCGCTCCTTGGGGGCGTACCACTGGAGGATCTGCAGCACGGACTTCATGTAGGCGTAGTGCGGTGTCTGGTCGTGGCCCAGGTAGTGATCGCGCCAACGCGGCGCCCGCGCCACCCACTCGAGCGTGTAGCTCGAGAAGTCGGGCATCTGCAGCTCGATCTCCTCGTGGACGTGGTCGGGCTCCATCGGGTGCATCACGGCCACCAGTGGCGCCGCCGCCTGCATGGCCTCCCACATGCCTTGACAGCGCGTCCAGCGGGGATCCACCCCGTCGATCTCCGCGGGGTCGTTCGGGTTCCGCACCGGCTCGTAGGACTCCCACAGGGGCATGGAGCGGAAACGGCTGTCGGCTGCCAACAGGTTGACCAAATGGGTCGTGCCCGAGCGCGGCAGTCCGACGACGATGACCGGCCGCGTGATGGGGACCTCGAGGATCTCGGGATGCCGCGTGAGCAGGTCGTGGATCAGGAGGCGATTGGAGGCGGCGCGCACGCAGTCGCCGAACATCATGAGCCGCCCGATGCCGGTCCGCTCCTCGTCGGCGTCCATCTCCCCCAGCTGCAGCCCGAGCCGCACGGCGAAGCCGTCGTCGCCGAACTCGGCCAGGCCGGTCCGCGCCCGGGCGGCCTCGCAGACGGCGTCGACCGTCAGCTCCGTGGTCCTCGACTCCCCGTAGTCGATCGCCATGCGCTGCACGTCGTTGAGGACGGGAGCGCCCAGGTCGTCGATCTCTATGACGTCGCCCACCCCCGCTCCCCTGCCTAGCGGGCGAGGTAGCCGCCGTCGACGGCGAGCGTGCTGCCGGTCATGAAGGCGGCGGACTCGCTCGACAGGAAGAGGACGGCGGCCGCCACCTCCTCGGGCGCACCCATCCGGGTCAGGATGGCGCGGGCCAGTTCGCCCTCGAGGATGGCCGGGAAGGCCTGCATCGGTGCGGTCATGGGCGTGTCGATCAGCCCGGGGGCGACGGCGTTGACCCGGATGCCGTCGCCGGCCCAGTGCGCGGCCAGGTTCCGGGTCAGCGTCAGCAGGGCGGCCTTGGCGGCGGCGTAGCCGGGCACGATGGTGGTGGAGCGGAAGGCGGTCATCGACACGAGGTTGACCACGCTGGCACCGCCAGCCATGGTGCTGGCGCCCAGTCCGGCGCGCAGGCGTGTGGTCAGCCGCATGGCGCCCTCCACGTTGAGGTCGAGGGCGGCGGCGAAGCCGTCGGGGTCCCACTCGTCCTTCCCGTCGGGAAAGTTGGCGCCGGCGTTGTTCACGAGGACGTCGAGTTGGGCGAACGAGCCGGCCAGTGCGTCCACCGCGTCGTGGTCCCGCACCTCGAGCGGCCGGTAGGCGAAGGACGACAGGTCGCGCTCGTAGTCGCCCGCGCCCGGGCGGGTTCCGGTGACGGTGACGTCGGCTCCGGCGCCTGCGAAGGCCGAGGCGATGGCGTGCCCGATGCCGCTCGTCCCGCCGGTGACGAGGACCGATGTCCCATCGAAGTCGAAGTGGATCCGGTTCGTCACGTGTCGCTCCCCATGGTGATCATCACCTTGCCGCAGTCCTTCGAGCCCTCGAGCAGGGCGATCCCGTCGTCGAACTGTTCGAGCGGGAGGGTGTGGGTGACCAGGTCGGACAGGTCGCGTCGCGCCAGCAGTTCGATGGCGTCCTCGAACCGCGGTGGGTACTCGAACGAGCCCCTGATGGTGAACTCCTTCATGAGGACCTGGACGAAGTTGGTCGGGACCGGCGCGTAGTGCAGCGCCACGAGAGACATGCGCCCGCCGACGCGGCCGCGTTCGAGGATCTCGGTGAGCACCTGGTCCGAGCCCGACGCCTCGATGAAGACGTCGGTGGCGGGCGTCGGGCCGAACATGAAGGGCGCGGTGCCGTGCAGGCGTGCCAGCTCGTCCCACACGTCGACCTCGCCGGGGTTCACCACGTGGGCCGCGCCGAATTGTCGGGCCAGTTCGAGGCGGCGTGCGCTCGTGTCGACCGCCACCACGTCCCGCACCCCCCGGTCGGCCAGGGTGGCGATGGCCAGGAGGCCGATCGGGCCGCACCCCATGACGGCCACCCGGTCGCCCGGTGCGGCGTCACCCTGATTGACGGCCTGCATGCCGACGGCCGCCGGCTCGGTCAGCGCCGCCACCTGCAGGTCCATGTCGTCGGGGACCCGGAAGAGCCGTCCCCCCTTGGCGGCCTCGCGCACCAGCAGATGCGGCGTCAGGCCGCCCTCGGGGGCGCCGCTGCCCAGTCGGCCCAGCTCCTCGTCGGCCGGGTGCACGACGACCCGGTCGCCGGCAGCGACCGCGGGCACCTCGGAGCCCACCCACTCGACCACGCCGGCCATCTCGTGGCCGAGCGCCATGGGCCGCCCGGTGATCCCTCCCATGTGGACGAAGGAGATGTCGGTCCCGCAGATGCCGCAGGCCGCCATCCGCACCACGGCGTCGCGCGGACCCGGTGGCGTGGCGGGCACGTCGTCCAGGCGCACGTCGTGCGGGCCGTGAACGCGGATCTGCTTCATCGGCCGTTGGCCCTGTCGTGCCGGTCCACCACTCCCCTCCTCACGGGTGGGCAGTATGCCGTGTCGCCGGCTCGGCTGTCGGATGCGGGGCGGGAGTACGCCGCACCCTGGCCGCCGTGGTGGCTCCCTGATTCGCTCCGCCTGAGGCTTTCTGTGCCCCACCATGGGGCGTGGGGCACAGAGCCGCTCCTTGAGGAGAGAATCTCGGCAGGACCCCAAGCGGGCTCACAGCTGGGATTCTGCTCGCTGTGAAATGGCTGGTCTGAACTGGGCCCATGGCGAAAACGGGATGCAATTGACGCGTCGGAGGTCCCGGTGGATCTGCACCGAGGAACTGCCGCTCGACGACGAGAACGTGCTCGCTCCCGAGGCGCCGTCCTTCTGGCGCCGCTACCGCTGGCCCATCGTGGCGGCGTGGTCGTCGTTGTCGTGGCGGCGGCGATCGGCCTCGCCGCTCTGGCTGACGTCGGGATCGTCGACGCCCGGTCGGGCTGTCGATCACGACGGTCACCGTGCCCGTGACCACGGGCACCATCCAGCAGACGGTCGCCAGCTCGGGCACCATCGAGCCGGCCAGCCAGGCCAACCTCAACTTCGCCGTCTCCGGCACGGTGACCGCCGTCAACGTGAAGGCCGGCCAGACGGTCACTGCGGGGCAGGTGCTGGCCACCGTCGACACGACGGCGCTGACCGAGGAGGTCGAACGCGGCCCAGGCGCAGTTGACATCCGCCGAGGATCGACTGGCCAGCGACGAGGCTTCGAGCGCCTCGACGAGCACCATCGACTCGGACGAGGCCTCGGTCACGTCGGCCGAGTCCTCGCTCTCGACGCGCGCAGACCAACCTCGAACGACGCGTCGCTGACGTCGACCATCGCCGGCACCGTCGCCTCGGTGGACCTGACGGTCGGGCAGCAGGTGACGGACCGGCACGGGTTCGGGCGCAGGCTCAGGCTCAGCGGCACCGGCAACAGCGGGCCAGGAGCGACCGGCTCGGCCGCGCGGCATCCGCAGCAGCTCGCGTCGACCGGGTCAGGCTCGTCGTCGGGCCAGATCGTCGTCATCGGCACCGACTCCTACATCGTCAACACGACCGTCGACGACACCCAAATCGGCCAGATCGCCGACGGCGACCAGGTCGACATCACGCCGACCGGCGTCGACCACGCCGGTCTACGGCACGGTTGGCTCCATCAGCCTCATCGGCAGCCAGACGTCAGACGTGACGACCTTCCCGGTGGTCATCGACGTGACCGGGGACCCGTCGGGCCTGTACGCGGGGGCGAGCGCAGACGTCAGCATCATCGTCAAGCAGCTGAACAACGTCGATCGAGGTGCCGACCAACGCCATCTCCTACGGTACCAACGGCCAGGCCACCGTCACCAAGGTCGTCAACGGGAGCCACGTGGTGACGAACGTGACCGTCGGCGCGGCCGAGAACGGTGAGACCCAGATCATCGAGCGGCGTCCAGGCCGGCGACAAGGTGCTCGAGCGTGAGGTCACGTTCAAGGCGCCCGACCGGCGGCAGCGGCGGGCCTGTTCGGTGGCGCGGCAGCGGGCGCACGGGGGCCGGTGGCTTCGGCGGCGCGGTGGCAGGTTCCCGGCGGCGGCGGTGGCTTCCCCGGCCGGCGGCTTCGGCGGCGGAGGTGCCGGATGATCACTCACTCCGCCACTGGGGACACCCCGGTGACCGATGACCCGCGATGCCGTCATCGAGCTCGAGCGGGTGACCAAGGTCTACCGGACCGGCACCATCTCGGTCGCCGCATTGCGCGGGGTGAGCCTCACCATCAAGCAGGGCGAGTACGTCGCCATCATCGGACCTTCGGGTTCGGGCAAGTCGACGCTCATGCACATCTTGGGCTGCCTCGACGTCCCCACCGCGGGCCGCTACCACCTCGCCGGCCAGGACGTCAGCCACATGAGCGAGACCGCGCTGGCCGAGGTGCGCAATCGGCGCATCGGGTTCGTGTTCCAGCAGTTCAACCTGCTGCCGTCCATGACGGCCTGGCAGAACGTGGAGCTGCCGCTCGTCTACGCCGGCGTCGGGCGGGCCGAGCGCAAGGAGCGCGCCATGGGTGCCCTCGGTCGGGTCGGGCTCGCCGGACGGGTCAACCACCGTCCCGGTGAGCTGTCGGGTGGCCAGCAGCAGCGCGTGGCGGTCGCCCGAGCCCTCGTGACCGAGCCCGACCTCATTTTGGCCGACGAGCCAACGGGAAACCTGGACTCCAAGTCCGCCGACGGACGTCATGCGCCTCATGCGTGAGCTGCTACGACGCGGGGCGCACCCTCGTCCTCATCACGCACGACAGCCGATGTCGCCTCGGCCGCGGAGCGTGTGGTGGGCATCCGCGACGGCCTGCTCTCGGAGCGCGACGAGTGCTCACCTGGAAAGCCAGAGCATCCGATGAACTGGCTCGAGACGTTCCGGACCGGGCGTCAACGGCGTCCGCAGCCACCGACTGCGCTCCTCGCTGACCGTGCTCGGCATCCTCATCGGCATCGCGGGCGTGATCATCGCCGTGGGACTGGGCGAGGGCGCTTCGGCTCAGGTCACCTCCGAGATCAACTCACTTGGCTCCAACGTGCTCACCATCACGCCGGGAGCATCGACCTCGAGCACCGGTATCCGCGGTGCACTTGGTTCTGCTTCCACGCTGACCATGGCCGACGTCTCGCGCTCTCCAATCCCATGTCGACGATCCCGACATCAAGGCTGTCGCCCCCATCACCTCCAGTTCGGAGATCCTCACCGGCGGGGTCGCAGACGGCCACGACGACCGTGCAGGGCACGACCGCTACCTGGCTAAGCGTGCGGGGCCGCACCCTGTCCGAAGGGCCGTTTCATCGACAACCAGGACGTGAAGGACCACGCGGCGGTCGGGGTTCTCGGCGCGACGACCGCATCGGAGCTCTTCACCCGGGGCGACCCTGTCGGTCAGACCGTCGACGTCAACGGCGTGCCCGTGACCATCGTTGGCGTGTTGAGCTCGACGGGCCATCGAGCTCCTCGTCGACGCACGTCCGACCCCGACGACACATTGATCATCCCCATCTCGACGGGGGCCGAGCGCATCTTCGGCGGAACATCGCGTAACTCGGTCAGCTCCATTGCCATTCAGGCCAATTCGCCGGCCGATCTGACGGCTGCCTATCAGGAGGCTGACCACCAGCTGCTCCAGCTGCACGGGATCACCGACGCGACCAACGCCGACTTCACCATCACCTCGGAGGCCTCGCTCATCGCAGCGAACACCTCGGTCGATCACACGCTGACCATCCTGCTCGGCGGGATCGCAGCCATCTCGCTGATCGTGGGCGGCATCGGTGTCATGAACATCATGTTGGTCTCGGTCACCGAGCGCATCCGTGAGATCGGGCTGCGAAAGGCACTCGGTGCCACGCCCAGGGTCATCCGGCGCCAGTTCCTCGTCGAGGCGTCCGTCCTTGGAATCCTCGGCGGCATCCTCGGCGTCGCCGCCGGCCTGCTCGGCGTGGTGTACCTACCGGGCGTCATCGGCGACGCCATGACCACGAGCCCGACCGCCGCCGTCGGCGCCCTCGCCATCGCTCTCGCCATCGGGGTGCTCTTCGGGGTCTACCCCGCCAGCCGGGCGGCATCGCTGGCCCCGATCGACGCCCTGCGGAGCGACTAGCGCCTGTGCCCTCCGCGCCCAAGATCACCTGACGCCCTCTCGAGACCGGTTGCACTCACCAAGGAACGACTTTTCGATGAATGCAGTGAAGATGACAGAAAGAAGGATCACGAAGATGCAGACACCGACCCGCCACAACCCGGCGCGCCGGCGCTGGACCCACCTCGTCGGTGGTGCCGCCGCGGTCGCAGTCCTGACGGCAGTGGCCGTCCCCGCCGGCGCGGCCACGACCCAACCGAGTGGAGCGTCCGGCAGCGTGGCGGCCCTGAGCGGCACCACCATGGAAGTTCAGAGCGCCAGCTCGGGACAGACCGCAGTCAGCTGGACAACCACGACGCAATTCTCCAAGACGGTGACGGAGGCCGTCAGCGCGTTGGCCGCCGGTGACTGCGTCACGGTGACCGGGACGGCATCGAAGAAGTCCAAGACCACCATCGCTGCCCGCAGCATCACGGTGACCACCCCGAGCTCGAGCGGCTCGTGCACCGCCGCCGGCCGTTTGGGCGGCGGCTCCGGGGGCCCCCGTGGTGGTCCCGGAGGATTCGGGGGAGGCGAAGGAAACTTCACAGCACCGAGCGGGGGCAGCGGCAGCGGAAACAGGCCGAGCTTCCCGTCGGGTGGGTCGGGCGCCGGCAACTTCCGGAAGCAGCTGGCCTCGATGTCCTTTGCCAACGGCAAGGTCACCGCGGTGTCCGGCTCCACTGTCAGCGTCACGGGCACGGCTCTGGCCCTGGGGAGCTTCGGCGGCCCCAACACGAAGACGACCAAGAGGCCGCCGGCGGCCAAGACCGAGAAGCTGACGATCACCACGTCCAGCTCGACGACGGTCAGCTCGACGCAAACCGCCGCCTCGACGGACGTGGCCGTGGGTGACTGCGTCAGTGCCTTCGGTACGGCCGCGAGCAACGGCGCTGTCACGGCCACGACGGTGCGGATCACCTCGACCGGCGGCCAGTCGTGCACCGGGGCGAGCGGGTTCGGCGGCGGCGGGTTCCCCGGCGGCGGGTTCCCCGGTGGGGCCGGCGGCCCTGGAGGCGGTAGCGGTGCCTAAGGCGCAAGCGAGCTGGGGCGGCCGCGCCGCGCACCGGCGGGCCGTCCTCGTCGGGACGATCGTCTTCGTCGTGATCGTCGGCGGCGGTGTCGCCGCCTGGGCGACCACGAGCGGCGGTTCGGGCGGTTACCGCACGGTGGATGTGACGCGGGCCGATATCGGCACCTCGCTCGGTGTCGTCGGCAACATCGAGCCCGTGAGCGATGCTGCCCCCGCCTTCCAGGTGAGCGGCAAGGTGGCCAGCGTGACGGTGTCAGCCGGCCAGAGCGTGACCGCGGGGCAGACCCTCGCGACCCTCGATACGACCGCGTTGAGCGAGTCGGTCTCGTCGGCCCAGTCCACCGTTTCCGCTGACGAGGCCAAGCTGGCCGAGGACGAGGCGAACCAGAGCGCGAGTAGCAGCGCCGCGTCCGGTTCGAGTTCGTCGGCCGCCTCCAAGTCCTCGACGAGCACGACGGCGCCGAGTTCTGCCACCTCGGGCTCGGGCGCGTCGGGGTCGGGAGGCTCGGGCGCGTCGGGGTCGGGAGGCTCGGGCTCGGGCACCTCCAGCGCGACCGTTACCGCACTCCAGCAGGCGCTGACACAGGACCAGTCCACGCTCAACACCGACCAGCAGAAGGAGGCGGCCGACCTGACGCAGGCGCAGAGCGAGTGCACGAGCGCCAACACGGCCACCACGCAAGGCCAGGCCGCCTGCGAAGCAGCGCTGCAGACCGTGTCGGGGGACGAGCAGACGGTGTCCAAGGACCAGAAGGCCGTCTCGAAGGACGAATCCGCGCTGTCCCAGGCACTGGGTGTGTCCTCGTCCTCTGGCACCACCCCGTCCGGCGGAAGTGGCTCGGCGCCGACCGGCAACTCGGGCACGGGGACACCCCCCACCAACTCGGGGAACGAGACGGCGGCACCGACGAGCGGCGCCACGTTAAGCGCGGACATCACCAGCACCAGCACGGGCTCGACCGCCGCCGGGACGAGCCCCGGCGGCGGCACAGGCAGCACCGGCGCCGCGGCCAACACCGACACCCCCCAGCAGATCGCCAGCGACCAGGCCAACATCGACACGGCCGAGGCACAGCTGACGGAGGCCACCCAGTCGCTGGGCGAAGCCACGTTGACCAGTCCCATCAGCGGAACCGTGGTCTCGGTGGCCATCGCGGTGGGTGACACCGTGAGCGCGGGCTCGAGCACCGACATCATCACCATCATCGGGACGGACTCCTATGAGGCCGAGGCCACCTTGGACTCCTCTCAGGTGCCATCGGTCAAGGTCGGACAGTCGGCCTCGGTCGAGGTGGACGGCGTCCAGGGCAGCTTCGACGCCACCGTGGCCCAGGTCGGGCCGGTCGAGTCGAGCTCCTCGGGCTACAGCTATCCGGTGGTGGTGGCCCTGCCTGCCACGAGCAAGGGGCTGCATGCCGGCTCGGCCGCCGACGTCACCATCTCGACGGGTGCGGTGTCGAAGGTGGTCGCCGTCCCGACCTCGGCCGTCGAGACGAATGGTTCCATCAGCTACGTCGAGGTCCTCGACAATGGAATCCTCACCCGTAAGGTCATCAAGGCGGGCATGGTGGGCTCCGAGTACACCCAGGTGAAATCGGGCCTGAAGCCGGGACAGAGTGTCGTTCTCGCCGATTACTCCGAAGCGGTCCCCTCGTCGAGCACCGACTCCACCACCGGGGGCCTCTCCAACCTCCTCGGCGGCGGGAGCACGGGATTCCCTGGCGGCGGCTTCGGCGGCGGAGGCGGCTTCACCCGATTGGGCAGGGGTGGCTTCGGCGGCTGATCGGCGCTGCCCGGACCGCGCCGGCCGCACGCCTCACGCGGTGTGTGCGCACTACCGTGGCCCCGTGCGGTCCATCCGGTTCGACCAGGTGAACATCGTGATCCGTGATGTGGCCGCCCGCCGCGCCCTCTCCGCGCGTCTCTGGCCCGACTTCGGGACGGAGCACGACGCCCGTCCCGACCGGCGTACGCCCCGCGAGCCCCCTTCGTGAGCGCCGTCGTGGACCAGGCCATCGACGTCGTGGTCGAGATTCCGACGGGGAGCCGCAACAAGTACGAGTACGACCACGAGCAACATGTGATCCGGTTGGACCGCCGCCTCTTCACCGCCACCGCCTATCCGGCGGACTACGGCTTCGTCCCCGACACCCTGGCCGGGGACGGCGACCCGCTCGACGCGCTCGTGCTGGTCACCGACCCGACCTTTCCGGGCTGCGTGGTGCGCGTGCGCATCCTCGGCATGTTCTCAATGCGCGACGAGAAGGGTGTCGATGCCAAGTTGATCTGCGTCCTCGAGCACGATCCGCAGTGGGACGGCGCCGCCGACATCGACGACGTCCCGGAGCACCTGCGCAACGAGATCGCGCACTTTTTCAGCATCTACAAGGATCTCGAGCCGGAGAAGTCGGTGGAGGTCCAGGGCTTCGCCGAGCGGGCCGCCGCCCTGGCCGAGCTCGAGCAGTGCCGGATCGCCTACCGTGCGGTCGAGCGTTAAGGGAGGGAGAGACGACATGCCGTTTCCGCGTCGAAGAGGTCCAGGCCACGGTCGAGCGCTACCACGCGCTGCGTGAGCGCATCGACGAGGGACTCGAGCCCGATGCCTTCGGCGTCCTGGCCGACTTCTACACCGAGGACGCCGTCTACATCGACGGCGCCTGGGGTCGCATCGAGGGGCGCGAGGCCATCGCGCGCTGGCTCGTGGACTCCATGCTCGGCATGGACGACTGGAAGTTCCCCATTGAGTTCACGGCCATCGAGGGGAACGATGTCGTGGTCAAGTGGACCCAGATCATGCCGCGGACCCGTCCCGACGGGACCCCCTACCGCCAGTCCGGCTACTCGCGGCTCATCTACGCCGGCGACGGGAAGTTCTCCTACGAGGAGGACACCTACAACATGGCCCACGTGCTCGAGGACATCGAGGCCAGCGGCTGGACGCCCAACGGCTCGATGAATGTGCCGCCGGCCCATCCCGACCGGAACTTCGACATCCCCCCGGGCGCGCTCGTCGACTAGGGCGTTCCCCCGGAGTTCCCGAAGCCGGGGAAGCCGCCGCCGCCGAAGGGATTGGTGGACCCGGACCCGGAATTCCCCGAGGACTGCTGTTGCTGGGCTTGGGCCTGGTTCCCGAGCGTGGCCGTCGTCGTCCGCTTGCTGTCCCCCACGTAGTACGTGATGGAGACGGACTGGCCCGGCTTCGCGTTCTGGACCACCTTCTGCAGGTCGTCCGACGAGGTGATGGTGTTGCCGTTGAGCTCGACGATGACGTCGCCCTGGACCAGTCCGGCCTTGTCGGCGGGCGATCCTGAGACCACGCTCAGGATGACGGCGCCGGACGTGGGTGTGAAGCCGTACTGCTGGCGCAGCGCGGGCGTCAGCGTCGTGATGTCGACGCCCAGGTAGCCCCCGCCGTTCCCCGACTGGCCGCCCTTCTCGAGTTCGGAGATCAGCGTCTCGACCGTGGCGGCCGGAATGGCGAAGCCGATGTTCTGGGAGGACGTCCCGTCGCTCGAGGTCCCCGCCACCGCGGTGTTCATGCCGATGACCTGGCCCGACGTGTCGATGAGGGGCCCGCCGGAGTTGCCGGGATTGATGGCGGCGTCCGTCTGGATCATGTTCTGCAGGGTCTCGGTCTGCGTCCCCGCTCCCCCGGCGGTCACCGAACGGCCGAGCGCAGAAACGATGCCCTGGGTCACCGTGGGCGTGCCGGCGGCGAGGCCGAGCGCGTTGCCGATGGCGACCACTGCGTCCCCGACGACGGCCTTGGCGGAATTGCCGAAGGTCACGGTGGGCAGGTTCGACGCGTTGTCGATCTTGAGCAGGGCGACGTCCTTGGACTGGTCGTAGCCCACGAGCGTCGTGGGGAGGGCCTTGGTCTGGCCGTACTCCGTCACCGTGATGCTGCCCTTGTTGCCGCCCTCGCTGTAGAGCTCAATGACGTGGTTGTTGGTCAGGACCTCACCGTCCGAGGTGATGATCATGCCGGTGCCCTCGTCCTCGCTGCCGTTCGACTTCACGTCGATGGAGACGACCGAATGGATCACCTTGTCCACGAGCTGCGGGATGGTGACGTTGCCGCTCAGCACGGCCGCGCCCGGTGCCGCGGCGCTCTCGTGGATGGTCACGCTGCCGCCGCCGTTGCCGTTGCCGTTGTTGTCGGCCAGCGCCGTGACCCCGGCGCCGATGGCCCCGCCGACGAGGGCCGCCACGATCACCACGGGTATCCAGGCCCGCATCGTGCCCGGGCCGCGCCCGGACCGCCCCTGCGGCGCCGGGCCGGGGAAGGTGGCGTCGCCGGAGGGCGGGTACGAGAACGGGACCACCGTCGGGGTGACGGGGGTGGCCGGGCCGGGGTCGGTGGCCTGTGGTGGCGCCCACGGGGGCATGGGGGGCGGCGGTGGGTACGAGCCGGCGGACGGCGTCGAGAAGGGGGGCGGTCCGGGCTGGGTGGCGTCGGCGCTGCCGCCCTCCCCCGGCACGGCCCCGGACGGAGGCGTCGGTTGCGCCGCACCCGGCGGGGTCTCCGCGGCGTCGGTGGTGGCAGGCACCTCTCCCGCCGGTGGTGTTGCACCGAAGGTCGGTGGGGTGGCGCCTTCCGGGGTGCCGGCAGCGGGCTCTGACCCGGGCTGCTCGGTGTCCTCGCTCATGTGGATCCTCCTGAAGGGGATGGCCTGTCCACGCCGCGCCGCGGTGGGAGGGCTCGTCCCGGTGGCTCCCGCAGTCCAGCGGACGTCCGGCGCCATGTTATGGGATGCCGATCGGGCCTTGGCATCGGGCTGGGGTTCCAGGCGAGGTAGCGTGTCCGCCGCATGTCACGCCGCATCGACATCGAATTGACGAGCCAGACGGGCGACGGGTCGTGGACCTGGCGCGCCGCCGGCGCGCGTCAGCCGAAAGGCACCGTGGACGACGCCTTGGTGCCGTCCGGTCAGTCCGTGGGGGCGGTGCTGCGGGCCGATGTCGAGATCGGCCTCGAGGGCATCGAGATCCTCGCCCTGTCGCCGGCGAAGCCGACGCGCTCCCCGGAGAAGACCGAGGGGCGCATCGAGGTGAAGGGCACGCCAAAGCGCGCGCCCGACGTCTCGGTCATTTTGGCACCGGGCTCCGAGAAGCGACGGCGCGACGGAGACGGCGAGCGCCGTGACCGCCGTGGTGGTGCGCGGCGCGGCGCCGACGGGGAGGGCCGGAGCGAGGAGCGGGGCGGGGAACGACCCGCCCGCGGTGGCGGCGGGCCGCGGCGACCCGGGGGCAAGCGTCCCGGTGAAGGCGACGGCCGGCCCGCCGCGGGGAGCGGCCGGTGGCACCCACCTCGACCGTGCACCGCAACGCGATGCTGGCAGCGCTGCGCCCCGAGCAGATCCCCGTCGCGGAGCAATTGCTGCGCGGCGGTCTGCAGGCGGTCCGGCAGGCCATCGACGCGCAGAACACGTCCAACAAGGCTGCGGGCAAGCCCCCGGTGGCCGGCGACGCGCTGCTGACCATGGCCGACGAGCTGCTGCCCGTGGTGCGCCTGGCCGATTGGAAGGACCGGGCGTCGGTGGCACAGACGGCCGGCAAGGAATACCGGCTGCGTGAGCTGCGGGCCGTCGTTGCCGCGTCGCGCACCGTGATCCTCGACGATGAGGGTCGGGCCATGGCCAAGACGCTGCAGGAGTCGCTGGAGCAGCGGACGGCCGCCCTGCGCGAGGAGTGGTTGGCCCGCATCACGAACGCACTGAACGACGGGCGGGTGCAGCAGGCCGTCGAGGCCTCGATCCGCCCGCCCGAGCCGGGCACCCGGTGCCCGGCCGAGCTGGCCGTCAGGCTGGCGGCGGCGGCGGGGGACGCCATGACGGCCGACCTGGCTCCCGAGGAGTGGATGCGCCTGCTCGACGCCGTCGTGGCCTCGCCGGTGCGGCGGACGGTGAAGCCCGCCGGCATCCCCGACGACGAGGTGGCCAAGCAGGCGGCCCGCAATGCCGCCGGCGCCGTGCCGGCACTGGCCAAGTTGCTCGGTCTGCGCATCCCTCCCCCGCCCCCGCGACGGGTGAACGCGGAGCGCCGATTCAGTCCAACCGGCGGCTGAGCCGCAGGAGGCGCGCGGTGAACCCCGCCGCCTCCAGGCGCTGCTTGGTCGTGCGGTCCCCGGGGAGCGCCAGTGCGTCGACCGTGGCGCAGCCCCTCTCCGAGCACCAGTCCATGGCGGCGTCCATGAGGGTCGTGCCCACGCCCACGCCACGGGCGCCCGGCTCCACGTAGCAGCACTCGATCAGCCCGCTGGTCGCTCCGGCGGGCCCGGGCGAGATCGTCACGGCCAGGAGGCCCACCACGGCGCCCTCGTACTCCCCCACCATCAACAACGCGCCGTCCCCGGGCCGGGTCCAGCGCTCCAGCAGGGTGACCGGCGTGGCGTCGCCGACCAGTGCGGTGCCGCCCCGCATCGATTCGGCGGCCACCAGGGCCCGCGAGAGCAGGCGCGTGCAGGTCTGTCGGTCCTCGGCGCGGGCTGGGCGGGCCAGCTCCATGCCCTACCCGGCGGAAGGCCCGCTCGGCTGCTCCTCGAGCAGCTGGCCGGCCCGGTTGAGAATTGTCCGGCGATTGCGGGTGGAGGCCTCGTAGCGCCGGACGGCGTCGAGCTCTTCGGGTCCCAGGCTCTCGAGCCGGCGCACCACCTGCGAGGCGCTCAGCGTGTCGTAGTCGGCCAGGGCGCTCCCGACGATGGCGGCGGCGGCCGGATCGGGTGCCGGTCGTTCCGGGCCGGATGCCGTCGGCGCCGGGCCCGCCGCTCCATTGGATGCCGCCGCATCCGGCGCACTGTCGTGACCCAGGAGCTCGTCGAGACGTGCGGCGATCTGGCGCTGCTTCTGATTGACGACGAAGCGACCGACGAAGAGCGCGTTGCCCAATTCCAGCTCCAGGCGCCGGCGACCCTGGGCGATCAGCACGGGGATCTCCTCCGCCACCGACATCACGACGCCGATGGGTGCGACGACGCAGGCGTCGAAGGAGCGACGCAACGGGTTCTGGTGGGACTGCCCGCCGTCGGAGCCACCCTCCTCAGACACAGTCCCGGCAGAGCATCTTCTTCTGGTCCGCCAGCTGGCTCGGGTGCTTGACCAAGAAGCACGATCGGCACACGAACTCGTCGGGTTGCTTGGGCAGCACACGCTCGTTGCCCTCGGCCTTGTCCTCCTGGTCCGTCGCTTCCTCGTCCTCGGGCTCGTCCTCGACCACGAGCCGTTCCTTGAGGATCACGTCGAGGCTCGCCTCGACGTCCTCGTCGTCGGGCTCCTCTTCCTCTTCCTCGTCGTCGCCGTCTCCCGAGCGCTCGACCACCGCCGCCGGTGAAGGGGTCAGGATCTCGTCGACCGCATCGTCGACCGCATCCTCGTCCTCGTCGTCGTCCCCGACCACGACGACGTCGTCATCTTCGTCGGCGAGCGCGTCGACCTCGAGGTCGTCATCGTCGAGATCGACGTCGAGGTCTTCCTCGTCGACGTCGTCGATCTCCTCTGTTTCGGGGGCCTCCGCCACCGCTTCTTG
This sequence comes from uncultured Acidimicrobiaceae bacterium, assembly GCA_963843365.1. GTDB lineage: Bacteria > Actinomycetota > Acidimicrobiia > Acidimicrobiales > RAAP-2 > Bog-473. The sequence goes on from CAWJKG010000003.1 coordinate 1,087,990, forward strand.
GGCCTTGGCCTTCTTCTTGGTCGGCATTGTGCCGCGGGAGCATAGACGGTCCGTGGGGCGATCCGATCGCTCGGCGGGAGGGGTCCCACGAGCGCCCCGGACGGGCGATTGCGGGGGGAGGGGCGGGAGGGCCCTGGGGTCTTTGGCGCCATCTCGCGGCCTGGGTACCCAGGGCCGCAACACGTTCTCTACTCGACCCCCAGGGCCAACCACCGCCTCTCACTGCACGTCCCCACCTGCAGCTGTGCAGCGGCGCTGTTGCGCATCTGCAGCGTCCTCAGGGGCGTCGGGGACTGGGCGTACCTTACGCAAATCCGGGTGGGGGTCGTCAAGGAGTAAGAGGGTGTTGCCACCAGGGAGAACAACGGAAATTCCTGGTCAATGCGTTGCAGATTTTTCGGACCGCCGGCGTTCGGCCCGTCGCTCGGATTCGAGCCGCTCGAGGTCGGTGCTCCCGTGGTCCACGAACGTCATGGCCTCCGCCAGGGCGCGGTGTCCCGCCTCCTCGGCGATGGCCCGATGCATCTGCTGCGCCACCCTGCGGTAGGCCGGGTGGCCCTGCGCGCCCGAGCGCAGCTCAATGAGATGCATCGCCTCGCGCGCGTTGAACTGCATGACGTAGCGGATGCGGTGCGCCAGCGCCACGACGTACGACGCCTGCTCGGCAAAGTCGGGGGCCAGCGAACGGTAGAGCTCTTCGGCCCGCCCGATCGCTTCGTCGTAGCGCTCGCCGAGGCCGGCATCGGCCACGAGCTCCGGCATGTCGTACCCCAGTGAAATGCCGAGACGTTGCCATTCCATGGTGAGCATGCGGTGTCGCTGCAGGTCGCGGAACGCGCCGTAGTCGGTGACGAGTTCGAAGCGGTAGTCGGTGCGCTCCAAGGCTCGGCCGGGTCGGTGCCGGCGATTGCGTCGGTCGCCGACGTACGCCGTCAGGAGCGCGACCCGATCCTCGTGCCCGAGTTGACGCACGCGACGCGCCGCCTCACGCTCGCTGCATCCGAGGTGGGAGAAACAGGCCGCCACCAGGACCTTCTCTTCGCCGTCCGGATCGAAGTCGAGGAGCGCGACCTCCGGTTCCCCGCTCCCGCCGCGGACGGGTTCGCCGCTGGGCCCGAGCTCCGGCCACAGCCGGCTGACGAGACGTGCCGTGCGCTCCCGGGTGGAGAACAGATAGTCGGACCACTCGCCGCCGCGGGCGGGAACGTCGACGCGCTGCAGGAAGGAAGGGATCACCTTGCGCAACTCGTCGAGCATCATGTCCGCGTAGTGCCGGGCCTCGGGGAGCGGGTGGGCACGCATCCGCAGCAGCAACTGCTCGTAGGACTGGCCGGTCCCGTAGATGCCGATGTTGGAGAGCGACGCCGCGGGCAGGAGCCCGCGTAGTGCATCGAGAGACTTGGCCCGCGTGGCCTGGCGGTAGACGAAGTCGCTGTCGCCGGCTTGTTGCGGGAAGCGTTCGGCCACCCACGCCTGCATCTGCGGCAGGAGCGCGCCGTACGTGTCGAAGACCCGATCCATCTCGCCGACGAAGCGGGCACCGTGGGGCGAGTCGAGGATCTCGGGGGGACGGAAGTAGCGGTACTGGCCGTTCGCCAGCCTCTGGTTGTAGGCGATGTAGCGCGTGGACTGCTCGAGGTACGCCATGAGTCGGCCCCACTCCAGGACCTTGGAGAGCACGTTGGAGGCTTGCTCGCAGGCGAGGTGGACACCCCCCAGTTGTGCCACCGAGTCGTCGCCGTACTCGACGAAGACCTTTTCGTAGAGCTGCTCCGCTCGTTCCAGTCCCACGGTGGCGTCGACGCTGGCGTCGCCGGAGATGTCGAGCTCGCCGACGAACTCGTCGAGGAAGAGGCGGCGCAGGCTCTTGGGAGACCGCGAGTAGCGGGCGAAGAGGGCGCCCTTGACGACCTCGGGCAGGTTGACCAGGGCAAACACCGGCAGGTCCAGGTTGGTGACGTAGCGCCGGAGCACGGCTTCCTCGTCGGCGGTAAACCGCTCTTCGGAGTACGGGAACATGCCCGGGTAACCATAGAACGACGGTGACGCGACGGTCGCGGATGGGCTCAGAGGCCCGGGAGGCCCCCGGCGACGACCCCCCGGAGGAGGAGATCGACGGCCTCCCGGGCTGCCCCGCGACCTCGGTGTCGACCGCGGCGTGGGAGACCTGCTGGGCCAGGTCGGCCACCGACTTCATGGTGCGGACGAAGTCGCCCGGTGCCAGCTCCCCCACGTCCCGGGCGGCGACCGCCAGAGCCGTGGCGAACGACGCCCCCCGGGCCCAGGACGCCACGGCGGTCGACAGGCCCGGAGCGGGCTGGCGGGTGCGGGGGACCCTGTGCTGTTCCTCAATGGAGCGGATCCGCTCGGCCGACACGGCCAGGGCGTCACTGCGCCATCGCAACTCGGACCGCCACCGCGTCGCCCAGGCGGTCCTGCAGGGGCCGCCGCTGCTTCCCCCGCCGGGAGGCGGCATGGCCGGGGACCCGCCGGGCCCGGCGGGGCTCGAAGACGACGGCGGAGAGGACACCGGCCACGACGGCGGGCTCGGCCCCGGCCAGCAGGTCGGCACCGAGGGCCTCGGCGATCAGGAGGTCGGCCTCGTGGTAGAGCCGCGACAGCCGGCGGCCGGCCGGGGTCACGGTCCAACCCTCCACGTAGCCCATGCGCTCGAGCACCGCGACCCGGTGCTCGAGTTGCTGCAGCAACAGGTCGGGCGTGCGCGCCTGCCACTGCGCGAAGGACCGCTGCAGGACGGCACTCGCCGTCTCGCGGTCGAAGCGCGTCATGAGATTCACTGCGAGGTTGTAGGTGGGCCGGAAGGCCGAGCGGAGGTCCGGTGGAGGTGCCGAGGCCACCCGCGCCGCTTCGGCGAAGGTGATCTCGTTGGAGAAGGCGACCACGGCGTTCCCCTCCTCGTCGAGCCCCCGCCGTCCCGCCGCGCCCGGTCAGCTGCAGGTACTCCCCGGACGTGAGGGTGGCCCGCCCCGAGCCCCCGTACTTGGTGAAGCGCTCGATCACCACCGTGCGGGCCGGCATGTTGATCCCGAGCGACAGGGTCTCGGTGGCGAACACGACCTTGAGCAATCCCGCCGCGAAGCACTCCTCGACGGTCTCGCGGAAGACCGGGACGAGACCCGCGTGATGTGCCGCCACACCGCGTTCGAGTCCCTCGAGCCACTCGTCGTAGCCGAGGACGCGCAGGTCGTCGTCGTCCAGCGGCTCCACGCGGCGCTCGACGACCTGTCGGATGGCGGAGCGTTCGGCGGCATCCGTCAGCCGCACACCGTCGCGGACGACCTGGTGCACCGCGTCGTCGCAGGCGGCGCGGCTGAAGATGAAGACGATGGCGGGCAGCATGTCCCGCTGGTCGAGCTCCTCCACCATCTCCGTGCGCCGGGCGCGCGGAAGGGCAGGCGCGGGCCCCTCCCCCCTCCGTGCCAACGGGCGCCCCGTCCGACCTGCAGGGCCCGGCGGACCGCCTGGTCGATCCGCTGCCCTTCGCCGCCCGGTTGGCCGTTCTCGTGCAGGAGGGGGCAGAGCAGCAGCTCCTCGTCCTCCCGCCGGTGCGCGGCGAAGTGGTGTCGGAGGACGATGGGACGCTGGCGCTCCACAATGATGGAGGTGTCACCGCGTACCGAGCGGAGCCATCCCCCGAGCTCGTGGGCGTTGTTGACGGTGGCGGAGAGGCAGACGAAACGAACCTCCTCCGGGCACAGGACGAGCACCTCTTCCCAGACGCCGCCCCGGTAGGGGTCCTGAATGAAGTGGACCTCGTCGAGCACCACGGTGTGCAGGCTCTCCAGGAGATCCGAGCCCGCCAGCAGCATGTTGCGCAACACCTCCGTGGTCATGACGACGACCGGCGCCCGGGGTCGCAGGGTGGTGTCGCCGGTGAGGAGCCCGACGTGCTCCTCACCGTAGGACGCCACCAGTTCCCCGTATTTCTGGTTCGAGAGTGCTTTGAGCGGAGTGGTGTAGAAGGCCTTGCCGTGAGCGGCCAGGGCCCGGTGGACGGCGTAGGCGGCCACCAGTGTCTTGCCGGATCCGGTCGGGGCGGAGACCAACACGGAATGCCCGGCGTCCAGGGCGCGGAACGCCTCGAGCTGGAAGTCGTCGAGCGCGAAGGGCAGGTCGGCCTCGAACTCCGCCGCCCCGGTCGCCCGCGGGACAGGCCACGGGAACGTGGTCAACGCCCGAGCAGCTTCCCGATGCCGATGGAGAGGAAGTAGAAGAACACGAGCGGAACGGCCAACGCGAACATGGAGAAGGGATCGGAGCTGGGCGTGAACACGGCCGCGATCACGACGATGATGATGACCGCCCAGCGCCAGGCTTTGAGCAGCCGGGCCGGCGTCACGACGCGGGCCAGCTCGAGGGAGACGAGGACGACCGGGAACTCGAAGGTCAGGCCGAAGATCGTCATCATCAAGAGGATGAGGCCGAGATACGGGATGGGGTCGTAGATCGCCTGCAGGTTCGGGCCACCCACCGACTTCAGCCATCCCAGCGCGTGCGGGAGGGTGATGTACGCGGTTGCCGCGCCGAGGAGGAACAGCACGAAGGCGCTGAGCACGAAGGGGATGGCGTAGCGGCGCTCGGTCGCCTTGAGGCCGGGGGTCACGAACCGCCAGATCTGGAACAGGATGACCGGCGACGACAGCACGAGGCCGCCGAAGAGGGCGATCTTCACCCGCAGGGTGAGGCCGTCGAGGGGCGAGGTCACGAACAGGTTGCACGTGCCGCCCGAGGAGATCAGGAGCGAGGTGTTCCCCTTGGCCGTGTGGTGCGCCGTCGACGCGTCGACGGTGCAGAGCGGGCGCAGCAGGAAGTGCAGGATCGGTTCGTAGGCGAAGACGGCGATGGTGGCCGCCACCACGAACGCGATGACGCAGATGATGACCCGGCGGCGGAGCTCGCCCAGGTGCTCCCCCAACGTCATGTTGTCCGGGGACGGCTTGCTCTTCCGTTTGCCCGCGAAGGGAAGTGTCACCACGGTCGTGTCGTCAGTTCAGGGTCGGATCACCGGGCACGACCACACCGGACGGGTGCGGCGCTGGGGACGGGCGCTCGACGTGGATCGGCGTCGGCCTGGGTGACGGTGCGGTCTCCGGTGCTGACGCGGGATGGGGTGGCGACCGCCCGTCCGTTGCCGCGTCAGACCCGTTGGGCGTGTGGGTGTCCACGTCGGCCGGAACGCCGGCAGCACTCGTACCGGCACCAGCGCCGGCACCGGCGTCGGCGTGGGCCGCCGCCGCCGTTCCGTTCTGGTCGACCAGATTCGGGGGTTGGAAAGAGCCGTCCGGCTCCTCGTCGGCCTCCTCTCCGGGCGACATGTTCGACAGGTGGTTCAGCAGTGCGGACGGCGACCGGGCCAGCCGGGCGATCTCCGACGTCGGCGGGAGGTCGGGCATGGTGTTGCGGACCTCGGACTCCATGCGGTGCCGGAATTCGTTGAAGGAGCGCCAGGCGCCCCCGAGCTGGCGGGCGACCTGCGGCAGGCGGTCAGGACCCAGGAGGATGATGGCGACCACGCCGATCACGAGCAGCTTCCCTGGGTCGAGATTCAACATGCGCCCTCACTCTACGGTGCGGTTACAAGGACTGGATGAGCCGCTCGACCCGCTCGTCGTGGGATTTGAAGGGGTCCTTCAACAGCACGGTGCGTTGCGCCTGGTCGTTCAGCTTGAGGTGGACCCAGTCCACGGTGAAGTCCCGCCGGCGCTCCTTGGCCCGTTTCACGAAGGCCCCCCGGAGCCGGGCCCGGGTCGTCTCGGGCGGCTTGGTCATGGCCTCGGTGATGGCGTCGTCCGTGCACGTGCGGTCCATTTCGTCGCGCTGCTGCAACTTGTAGAACAGCCCGCGGCTCCGGTCCACGTCGTGGTACATCAGGTCGACCATGGCCACCTTGGGGTGGGACAACGACACGTCGTGCCGGGCCCTGATCTGCTCGACCAGCCGGTGCTTGGCCACCCAGTCGCACTCCCGCCACAGCGAGGTGGGGTCCGCCTCCAGGCCCTTGAGGCAGTGCTCCCACATGTCGAGCGCCGCGATCCTCCTCCGGGGAGAGGCCGCGGCGGTCGCGGAACTTCAACGCCCGTTCGAGGTATTCGACCTGAATGTCGAGGGCGCGCATCTCACGGCCGTTGGCCAGGCGGACGCGCCGCTGGCACGTGATGTCGTGGCTGATCTCCCGGATGGCCCGGATGGGGTTCTCCAGCGTGAGGTCGCGCAGGACTGTCGAGGAGTCCTCCAGCATGGCCAGGAGGATGGAGGTGGTGCCGACCTTCAGGAAGGTCGCGTACTCGCTCATGTTGGAGTCGCCGACGATGACGTGGAGGCGGCGGAAGCGCTCGGCGTCGGCGTGGGGCTCGTCACGCGTGTTGATGATGGGGCGGCTGCGCGTGGTGGCGGAGGAGACCCCCTCCCAGATGTGCTCGGCGCGCTGGCTCAGGCAGAACACCGCGCCGCGTGCCGTCTGCAGCACCTTGCCCGCTCCCGCGTAGATCTGTCGGGAGACCAGGAACGGGATGAGCACCTCGGTGTAACGGTTGAACTCGTCGTTGCGCTCGGTCAGGTAGTTCTCGTGGCAGCCGTAGGAGTTGCCGACCGAGTCGGTGTTGTTCTTGAACAGGTAGACCTCGCCCCGGATCCCCTCCTCGCGCAGACGGGCCTGGGCCCCGGTGACGAGCTGCGCCAGAATCCACTCCCCCGCCTTGTCGTGCACGACCACGTCACTGATGCGGTCGCACTCGGGCGTGGCGTACTCGGGGTGGCTGCCGACGTCGAGGTAGAGACGGGCGCCGTTCTCGAGGAACACGTTCGAGGAGCGGCCCCACGACACGACCCGCCGGAACAGGTAGCGGGCCACCTCGTCGGGGCTCAGGCGACGCTGCCCGCGCAGGGTGAAGGTCACCCCGTATTCGTTCTCGATCCCGAATATGCGGCGTTCCACCAGGCCAACCGTACTGCCGGCTATGCCAGCAGTTGTGCCAGCTCCTCTTCGTCGATCCGGCGGAAGGTGCGGCGGCCGTTGCCCCGGCTCAAAATGGCCGCCTCCAGGTCGCCGGCGCCGAGCGTCCGGTCCGGGCCGGCCAGCGCGGTCGTCGTCGCCTTGACGGCTGCCGCCAGGTCCCAGTCGGCCTGCCATGCAGCGCCGACGCGCTCGGTGATCGTCTCGGCATCGCCCCCGAGCACGGCAAAACGGTCCTCGTCGGTGATCGTTCCCTCATAGGCGATGTGGTACATCTGGTCCCGGCCCTCGCCGAGCTCGGCCACCAGGATCTCGACCTCGAGCGGCTTCATTTCGTGGGTGAAGACGTTGCCGAGATACTGCGCGTAGAGGTTGGCCAGCGAGCGGGCGTCGACGTCTTCGCGGCTGTACGCGTACCCCTTGGTGTCCGCGTGGCGCACACCGGCCACGCGGAGCTGGTCGTACTCGTTGTACTTGCCGACGCCGCCGAAGGCGATGCGGTCGTAGATCTCGCTGATCTTGTGCAACGTGCGCGAGGGGTTCTCGGCCACGATGGCGATGCCGAGGTCGTAGGTGGTGGCGACGAGCGAGCGGCCGCGGGCGATGCCCTTCTGGGCGTACTCGGCCCGGTCCTTCATGACCTGTTCGGGCGCGACGTAGTACGGCATGCTCATTGGGCACGCTCCGCCTGCTTGCGGGCGATGAGGGCGCCGAAGCGCTCCGCCACCTCGTCCTCGGGGACCTCGCGGTACCCGGCCGCGTCCACCAGGGCGACGATCGGGTAGATGCCGCGCACCGGATCGGGCCCGCCCGTGGCGGAGTCCTCGTCGGCGGCGTCGTAGAGCGACTGGATCACGAGATCCACCGCCTCGTCGCGGCCCATGCCCTCCCGCCAGCCGAGCTTGACCGTGCTCCGGGCGTCGCGCCCACCCGATCCGGTGGCCTGGAAGTCGGTGTCCTCGTAGTGGCCACCGGTCACGTCGTAGTTGAAGATGCGGCCGGTGCTGCGGGCGGTGTCGAAGCCGGCGAACAGGGGCACCACGGCCAGGCCCTGCATGGCCAGGGGCAGGTGCTGGCGCACCATCTGGGCCAGCTGGTTGGCCTTGCCCTCCAGGGAGAGCGTGGCCCCCTCGACCTTCTCGTAGTGCTCGAGCTGGACCTGGAACAGGCGGACCATCTCGACGGCCATGCCTGCCGTCCCCGCGATGGCCACCGCCGAGAAGCGGTCCGCCGGGAAGACCTTCTCCATGGCGTGGTGGGCGATGATGTTGCCCGCCGTGGCGCGGCGGTCGCCGGCCATGATGACGCCGTCGGCGTAGCGCAGGGCGACCACCGTGGTGCCGTGCGGTGCCTGCACCGGGGTCAGTGGGTCGAGCGCCTGCGCCGGCGCATTCGCCTGCCCCGAGGTGAGACGCAGGAGGCCGACGAAGTCCGGGCCCGGATCACGCTCCGGGGGAAAGAGAGGAAGCGCCACGGGTGGTTACTGTCCGCCCTTTTGCACGTAGTTGCGCACGAACTCCTCGGCGTTGTCCTCGAGCACCTCGTCGATTTCGTCGAGCAGGTCGTCCAACTCGGCCTTGATCTTCTCGCCGCGCTCGGAGGTGGCCGGCGCGGCCTCTTCGACTTCCGTCTCTGCCTCGGTCGACCGGGTGGTCGAGGCCTTCTTCTTCTGTTCCTGTTCTGCCATCGTTGCCTGTCCCGTCCTGTGGTGCGAGCGTTCTTCGCCTATGAGTTGAGCCGGTTCAGCAGGTCGGACGGTCCTGTGCTCTGTGCCAGGAGATCGCCGGTGTGCTCGGCCGTTCCCTTGAGGGGGTCCATCATAGGGACGCGCCGCAACGGGTCTGCGCCGACGTCGAAGACGAGGGAATCCCAGTTGGCCGTGACCACGGCGTCCGGCCAGCGGGCCAGGCACTTGCCCCGGAACCAGGCCCGGGTCCCCGTGGGGGGTTCCACCACCGCCTGGGCGACCTCCGCCGGGGAGACGAGGGTGCGCATGTCCAGGCGCCCGAAGACGGACTTGTCCGGCCGCAGGTCGTGGTACTGCAACGCCAGTGCGGCGACACGAGGGTCCTTCCACCCGCAGGAGTGGCGGTCCTGGTAGGCCAGCAGCAGCTCGCGCTTGGCCACCCAGTCCAGGGTGTCGGCCAGCGACGCCGGGTCCGACTCCAGCCCGGACAGCACGCTCTCCCAGTGCTCCATGACCAGCCCACCGACCTCGCCGCCGTCCCCCAGCGCGGCGAGGCCGCACTCCTCGGCGTACTTGCGCGCCGCACCGAAGATCTCCCATTGCATCTCGAGCGCGGTGGCCGTCGACCCGTCGGTCAGGCTCAGTGGGCGCCGCAGCGTGAGGTCCGCCGACACCTGGTGCAGCGCGCGCACGGGGTCGGACAGGGAGAGGTCGCGGGTCGGCCCCGCGTCGTCCTCCACCATGGCCAGCACAATGGCGGTGCTGCCGAGCTTCAGGAAGGTGGCGATCTCGGACAGGTTGGCGTCGCCGACGATCACGTGGAGGCGGCGAAAGCGCTTCGGGTCCGCGTGCGGTTCGTCGCGCGTGTTCACAATGGGCCGCTTCAGCGTCGTCTCGAGGCCGACGATCTCCTCGAAGAACTCGGCGCGCTGGGACAGCTGGTACTGCACGGTGTCCGGGTCGAGCGCGGCGGTCTCCGTGCCCACCTTGCCGGAGCCGGTGAAGAGCGTGCGCGAGACGAAGTGCGGGACCACGCCGTCGATCACCTTGGCGAACGGCACGGCCCTGTCCATCATGTAGTTCTCGTGGCACCCGTAGGAGTTGCCCTTCCCGTCCGAGTTGTTCTTGTAGACGATGGGCGCGGGCTGGTCCGGGATGCGCAGCGCCGCCGCCGCCATGGCCCGCCGCAGCACCTCCTCCCCCGCCTTGTCGAAGACGAGGCCCTCCAGGGGCGTCAGGCACTCGGGGCTCGAGTACTCCGGGTGGGCGTGGTCGACGTAGAAGCGGGCCCCGTTGGTGAGGACCGTGTTGGCCAGGTGGGTCTCGACCATGGGGGCGAGGGAGCCCTCGCGGGCGAAGCCGCGGGCGTCGTTCCCGGGCGTCTCGTCCTCGAAGTCCCAGCCGATCTGCTGCTCGGCGTCGGCGGCATAGGCGTTCACGAGGACCGACGATGCCGCGATGGGGTTCTGCTCCGGACCGGGCGAGAGGATGCCGTACTCGGTCTCTATGCCGCAGACCTTCGTGATGGCCACGGTGCGACCCTAACTTCTAGAGGTACTGGCCGGTACCGACCCGCTCGATGGAGCGGCCTCCGTGCACCTCACGGTCTTCTGTGAGCAGCGTCCGGACGTAGACGATCCGCTCACCCTTCTTGCCCGATATCCGCGCCCAGTCGTCGGGGTTCGTGGTGTTGGGAAGGTCCTCGTTCTCCTTGTACTCCTGGCGGATCGACTCGAGCATGTCGGCGGTCCGGATGCCGGCGGACTCCCCCGCGATGACCCGCTTGATGGCCAGCTTCTTGGCCCGGCGCACGATGTTCTCGATCATGGCCCCCGATGCGAAGTCGCGGTAGTAGAGGATCTCCTTGTCGCCGTTCTGATAGGTCACCTCGAGGAAGCGGTTGTCGTCGTCCTCGCGGTACATCTCGGCCACGGTGCGCTCGATCATGGCCTGCACCGCCTTGGCGGGGTCGCCGCCACCGAGCCGCTGCACCTCGTCGGTGTCGAGCGGCAGCGACGGGAGCAGGTAGCGGCTGAAGATCTGCCCGGCGGCCTCCTCGTTGGGGCGCTCGATCTTGATCTTCACGTCGAGCCGGCCCGGCCGCAGGATGGCGGGGTCGATGAGGTCCTCCCGGTTGGAGGCGCCGATCACGATGACGTCGCGCAGCGACTCGACACCGTCGATCTCGGCCAACAGCTGGGGCACGATCGTCGACTCCATGTCGGAGCTGATGCCGGTGCCCCGCGTGCGGAACAGCGACTCCATCTCGTCGAAGAAGACGATGACGGGCATGCCCTCGTCGGCCTTCTCCCGGGCCCGCTGGAAGACCTGGCGGATCTGGCGTTCCGTCTCCCCCACGTACTTGTTGAGCAGCTCGGGGCCCTTGATGTTCAGGAAGAAGCTGCGCACGTTGTCGTTGCCCGTCTTCTCCGCCACCTTCTTGGCCAGCGAGTTGGCCACGGCCTTGGCGATGAGCGTCTTGCCACACCCGGGCGGCCCGTACAGGAGGATCCCCTTGGGGGCGGGCAGTGAGTAGTCGCGCGAAGAGGTCCCGGTGCATGTAGGGCAGCTCGACCGCGTCCGTGATCGCCTCGATCTGCGAGTCGAGGCCGCCGACGTCGGCGTAGGTGATGTCGGGCACCTCCTCGAGGACGAGCTCCTCGCTCTCGAGCTTGGGCAGCTTCTCGATGAGAAGCTGGGTCCGGGTGTCCATGAGGAGGGAGTCCCCGGCCCGCAGCTTGATGCTGAGCATGTCCTCGGACAGCTCGGCCACCCGCTCCTCGTCGGCCCGGGCGAAGATCACGCAGCGCCGCTTGTCGTCGAGCTGCTCCTTGAGGGTCACCACCTCGCCGGAGAACTCGCCGTCCCGGACGAGGACCACGTTCAGGCTCTCGTTGAGGACGACCTCGTTCCCCTTGCGGATGGCGCCGGGATCGATGTCGGGGTGCAGGCTCACCCGCATTTTGCGCCCGCTCGAAAAGACGTCGACGGTGCCGTCCTCGTTGACGCCGAGGAAGGTGCCGTAGGCGGCCGGCGGCTGGGTGAGCTTCTCCACCTCTTCGCGCAGCGCGGCCAGTTGCTCCTTGGCCTGCTGCAGGGTGAAGGTCAGCTTCTCGTTCTGCGAGGTGGCCTGGGCCAGCTGGCCCTTGGACTCGAGGAGGCGCTCCTCGAGGGCCTGGACCCGGCCCGGGCTCTCCTGCAACCGCCGGCGGAGCGCGTGGATCTCGTCCTCGGCGTCGGCCAGCTCGGCACGCAGCGCCTCGAGCTGGGCAGCGGCTTCGTCGGGAGTTGCGGTCACCGCGTTCACCCTAGCCCTCGACCCGGCGCGTTTTGCCAGCATTGCGGCCTTGCTGCCGATGCACCGGGTGGACCGGATCGGACGAGTACGCTGGGAACCACGGCGCGGCCGGATTGACGGTCCGCGGGACGCCTCGGTACGGTCCGACCGGCCCGTCGGGCGGCTGCGACAAGGGAGAGAGACAGGTACATGAAGGTCTGGATCGACCAGGATCTCTGCACGGGCGACGGGCTCTGCGAGGAGATCGCGCCTGCCGTCTTCACCCTTCTCGACGACGGGTTGGCCTACGTGAAGGACGACGGCGACGTCAAGAACGAGCCCGGCGGGTCGGCGGGGATGGCGGCGGTGCCGGGCGACCTGGAGGACGCCGTGGTCGAGGCCTCCGAGGAGTGCCCCGGGGAGTGCATCTTCATCGAGCGCGACTAGCGGGCCGGCTCGGTGCCCGAAGGCTCAGGGCTCGAGCGCTCCGCCGAGCAACGCCCTGAACTCGTCGTCCGAGATCGCCTCCGCGTCTCTGGGCCGGATGCGTAGCGTCCCCTTCCCGCTCGAGAGCTCGGGATGGCGCGCCTCGAACCCGCCGTCGCGGTCACCGCGCCAGCCGTAGACGGACACGCCGTGCTTCCACGCCCCGAGGTGGAGGCGCCGCCCGCCGACGCGATAGGTGGGCATGCGGTAGGACAGCGTCACCTCGGCGTCGGGGTGCGCCGCCAGCACGATGGACTGCAGCCGGTCGAACAGCGGGCGCTGCTGCGGCGCGATGGCGTCGATGTAGGCGGCGACGTCGGCGTCCACCTCACCCCTCCAGCCGGCGGGCCGTGGTCAGGAATCCGGTGTGCCCGACCATGCGGTGGTCGGGACGGACCGAGCGCGCCTCGACGTGCCAGGTGCGCCGCATGATCTCCATCGTCTCGGCCAGCCCGAAGGGTGCCGCGTCGTCGTCGATGGCCTGGCGCAGCAGCGCCGTCTGGTTGATCGTCGGCAGGTAGGCCAGGAGGATGCCGCCGGGTCGCAGCGCCGCCGCCGCGCCGGGAATGACCTTGTGCGGCTCGGGCATGTCGAGGAGGATCCGGTCCAGGCCCCGCTCGTCGATGCCCTCGGTCACGTCGCGGATCTCAATCCGGTAGGGCACGTCGGGGCCGAGGGCGGCGGCCACGTTGGCCCGGGCCCGCTCGGCGAAGTCCTCCCGCAGCTCGTACCCGACCACGGACGCGCCCGCCCGCAGCACCGTCATGGACAGAGCTCCCGAGCCGACGCCGGCCTCGAGCACCTGCTGGCCCGGGGCGATGTCGGCCGCGATGAGGATGGCGCCGAGGTCCTTGGGGTAGATGACTTGGGCGCCGCGGGGCATCTTCAGCACAATGTCGCTGAGCGTGGGGCGCAGCACCAGGAAGCTGCGCCCGGTGGAGCCGGTGACCCGCGTGCCCTCGGCCGCTCCGATCAGGTCGTCGTGGGCGAGGACCCCGGCGTGGGTGTGGAAGGTGGCGCCCGCCACCAGCGTCAAGAGGTACCGGCGGTCCTTGGGGTCGATCAGGAGCACCCGCTCCCCCGCCTCGAGGAGGCCCGGCACGGGCCTCAGGCTTCGACGGCGGGCGGGGTGTTGCGGTCGCGCACCGTGATGAGCACCTGCTCGCCCGGCGACACGGTGACGCGCGACACCGGGGTGGTGCGGTCGTTCAGGACGCGCCGGAGGAAGAAGGTGGCGCCGGCGAGCAGGAACCAGTACCAGTTGCCGGCGATGCCGCGCCGGATGCCGGCGCGCAGGAAACGCCGCAGCAGCAGGTCCACCTCAGAGCCGCCGGATCTCCACCACGGCGGACTTGGCCCGGCCCCGACGGCGCCCGGCGAGGAAGGCCAGCGTCAAGAGCAGGATGCCCACGGCACCGGCCACGGCCAGTCCCCGCGGCGCCGCGGCGCGCGCCGTCGCCTCACCCTCTCCCATCACCTGTGAGTACGCGGCCTGCAGGTCCTCCCGCGTGATGAGGCGTCCGTTGCTCCCGGCCCTCGTGGTCGTGCCTGCCATCAGCTCGCTCCCTCCTGTCCTTCCAACTCTCTTGCGTCGCGCCGGGCGATGACGGCGGGCAGCTTGGCCCGCCCCGGCCCGGCCTGAATGCGCAGTGCCGCCACGGCGATCACGCCGATGCCCAGGAGCACCGTCACCGCGTACGGCACCCATGACCAGTCCCCGGTCAGCGCGCTGCCCGTCTCGGTCTGCAGCAGCCGCAACACGCCGAGGAGCATGAGCAGCAGCCCGAAGGCGAGGAAGAAGGAGCCCGCAATTCCCATGTAGAGGAAGCGGCCCAGCCCGCGCAGCGGGTCCACCACCTCCTGCTTGAGGTAGTCGACCGTCAGCTGGAAGGCGTCGTCGCCCGCGTTGCGCAGGCCGTGGTTGCCGTTGTCGGACGAGGGTGCCATGAGGCGCACAATCCTGCTCCCTGGGCCGGTCCTGCGCAAACACCGGCCGGCAGGGGCGCTTCAGTCGCGGTCCTTGTAGATGTAGGTGGACGAGGCGCGGGCCACCAGACGCTCGGTCTCCTCGCCGGCCACACGGGCGGTGATGCCCGCCTCCACGAAGGCGACCCGGCGCCCGCCGGAGACCACCTCGGCGGTGCAGGTGAGGTCGGCGCCGGGCGGCACGGCGCCCAGGAAGCTGATCTTCATTTCGGCGTTGGAGCAGAAGACGCGCCGGCCCTGGGCGTAGGTCACGGCCGCTGCACCCATGGAGGAGTCGGCGAAGGCCCCGAGGAAGCCGCCCTGCATGATGCCGGCGGGGTTGGCGAAGCGCTCGTCCGCCCGCATGCGCCAGACGCAGCGCCCGGGGGTGGCCTTGTCGACGCACGTCATGCCCAGGGTCAGGTCGCTGTTTGGCGGCACCTGCATGCGGGAAGCCATGACGGTGAACAGTAGGTGACCGGTCCACGGCCGGCGGAAGGGGACGGTTAGGGTTTTGATCATGGCCTCGAAGGCAGCCCCGACGGTCGTGCAGGATCCCCGGTTGGTGGAGCTCGGCATCAATGTCGTGCGTGGCATCGCCATGGACGCGCCGGAGGCCGCCAACTCGGGGCACTCGGGCACGGCCATGGCCCTGGCCCCGCTGGCCCACGTGCTCTGGACGCGCATCATGCGCTACGACCCGCGCGACCCGCACTGGCCGGATCGCGACCGCTTCGTCCTCTCCAACGGGCATGCCTGCATTTTGCAGTACTCCATGCTGCACCTGACCGGCTACGACCTGACGCTCGAGGACCTCAAGCAGTTCCGCCAGTGGGGCAGCCGGACGCCGGGGCACCCCGAGGCCGGCCACACGGCGGGGATCGACGTCACCACCGGCCCCCTGGGCCAGGGGGTCGGCGACGCCGTCGGCCTGGCGATCGCCGAGCGCTGGCTGCGCACCACCTTCGGGAGCGACGTCTGCGACCACCGCACCTACATGATCGCCGGGGACGGCTGCTTCATGGAGGGGATCTCGCACGAGGCGGCGTCGCTGGCCGGGCACCTCGGCCTGGGCCGGCTGCTCGCGTTCTACGACGACAACCACATCACGATCGACGGGCCGACGGAGCTGGCCTACGACGACAACGTCCCCGAGCGCTTCGCCGCCTACGGCTGGCGGGTGCGCAACCTGGGCGAAATGGCCAACGACGTCGACGGGTTGGAAGCCGCCATCCGCGAGGCGCTCGACGCACCGGCGGACGGACCGGAGGCCAAGCCGACCCTGCTGGTGCTGCGCAGCCACATCGGGTGGCCCTCGCCCAAGTTGACCGACACGGCCGAGGCCCATGGCTCGCCCTTCGGGGCCGAGGAGATCGCCGTCACGAAGAAGATCCTCGGCCTGCCGACGGACCAGACGTTCTGGATCCCCGACGAGGTGCGTGACTTCTACAACCAGGAGATCGCCCGCGGCGCCGAGCACCACGCCGCCTGGACCGAACGCTTCGAGGCCTGGCAGGGGGACCGCGCCGCCTGGGACGCCGCCCAGGCCGGGCACGGGATGGCCGGCTGGGCCGACGACCTGCCGTCCTTCGACGCCGGCACCCAACTGGCCACGCGCCATGCCATCAACAAGTGCATCGACGCCACCGCGGCCAAGCTCCCGGGACTGCTGGCGGGCTCAGCCGACCTGACGGGGAACAACGGCGTCAAGGTCGCCGGCGCCGAGATCCAGTCGCGCGTGACCCCGGGTGGGACGCAGGTCCACTACGGCATCCGGGAGCACGGGATGGGCGCCGCCATGAACGGCATGGCCCAGCACGGGGGCGTGCTCCCGGTGGGGGGCACGTTCTTCTGCTTCTCCGACTACATGCGTCCGGCCGTCCGTCTGGCCTCGCTCACCGGGTCGCACGTCATCTACTCCTGGACGCACGACTCCGTGGGCCTGGGCGAGGACGGGCCCACGCACCAGCCGATCGAGCACCTCGCCTCGCTGCGGGCCATGCCCGGGCTCAGCCTCGTCCGGCCGGCCGACGGCAACGAGACGGCCCAGGCCTGGCGCCTCGCGGTCGAGGCGGACGGGCCGGTCGCCCTGGTCCTGACCCGGCAGAACGTGCCCGTGCTCGAGGGCACGGCGGACCGGGCGCCCGAGGGTGTGGCGCGGGGCGCCTACGTGCTGGTCGACAGCGACGGCCCGCCCGCCGTCGTACTGGTCGGGACCGGCAGCGAGGTGCAGTGCTGCGTCGCCGCGGCGGCGACGCTGGCCGCGTCGGGCGTCGCGGCCCAGGTCGTGTCGTTCCCCTCGTGGGACCGTTTCGAGCAGCAGGCCGAGGACTACCGGGCCCGCGTCTTCCCGCCCGGCGTGCCCGTGGTGAGCATCGAGGCGGCGGCCACGTTCGGCTGGGAGCGCTACGCCGACGACGCCATCGGCATCGACCGTTTCGGCGCCTCGGCCCCGGGTGCGGTGGCCATGGAGAAATTCGGCATCACCGCCGAGCACGTGGTCGAGCGCGCCCGCGCCCTCCTGGCCGCCCGGCCCGGCTGACGGCGGGCCGGCGACACCGCGCCGTCGGCCCAGGCAACACGACGAAGGGAGCAGTGCACATGACCCGACTGCAGGACCTCTACGACATCGGCGGCCAGAGCCCCTGGCTCGACAACCTGCGCCGCGACTGGCTCGAGGGCGGGCAGCTGGCCGAGCTGCTCGCGCTGGGTGTGCGCGGCATCACGTCCAATCCGACGATCTTCGCCAAGGCGATGAGCGGCCAGGACACCTACGACGACCAGTTCCGCGCCCTGATGAAGGACCACACGGTCGACGGCGCCTACTGGGAGATGGCCATCCAGGACATCACCGATGCGCTGGCGCTGCTGCGCCCGCTCTACGACGACAGCGACCGCGAGGACGGCTTCGTCTCGCTGGAGGTCTCACCCGCGCAGGCCCACGACACGGCGGCCACGCTGCAGTCGGCCCGCCAGCTGCACGAGCGCATCGCCCAGCCCAATCTCCTCGTGAAGGTCCCCGCCACGAAGGAGGGCGTCCCCGCCATCGAGACCCTGATCGGCGAAGGTCGCAGCATCAACGTGACGCTCATTTTCGGGCTGGACCGCTACGACGAGGTGATGGAGGCCTACCTGTCGGGCCTCGAGGCCCTCGTCGCCGCCGGCCGGGAGGCGGAGCTCGCCACGGTGGCCAGCGTGGCGTCCTTCTTCGTCAGCCGGGTCGACACCGAGGTCGACCGCCGCCTGGAGACCCTGGCCGGCGGCGAGAAGGGTGACGCCGCCATCCTCGGCCTGCGCGGCACCGCCGCGGTGGCCCAGGCCCAGACCGCCTATCAGCACTTCCACCGCACCTTCGCCGGCGAGCGCTGGGAGGCGCTGCGGGAGAAGGGCGCGCGCGTCCAGCGGCCGCTGTGGGCCTCGACCTCGACGAAGAACCCGGGCTACTCCGACCTGCTCTACGTGGACAGCCTCATCGGGCCGGCCAGTGTGAACACCATGCCCGAGGCCACGCTGCGCGCCTTCGAGGACCACGGGACGCTGAAGCGGACGGTCGACGCCGACCCCGACGACGCCGCCACCGCGCTCTCCCGCCTGGCCGAGGCCGGCGTCGACATGCTCGATGTGGAGCAGACGCTCGAGAACGAGGGCGTCGCCTCCTTCGCCAAGTCCTTCGACGAGCTCCTGCAGTCGCTGACCGACAAAGCCGCTACCTTCTGAGCGGGCGGCTGGACCGAGAGGAGCGCGCATGAGGATCGGCATGATCGGGCTGGGCAAGATGGGCGCCAACATGACCGAGCGCCTGCTGAAGGGCGGGCACGAGGTGGTGGCCTTCGACCTGAGCGCCGACGCGGTCAAGGCGGCGGCGGCCAAGGGGGCCGAGGCGGCGACCAGCCTGGCCGACCTGGCGGACAAACTCGGCTCCCCCAAGGCGGTGTGGGTCATGCTGCCGGCCGGCCACGTCACCGATTCGACGGTCGAGGAATTGGCCGGCATGTTCTCCAAGGGCGACGTCATCATCGATGGCGGCAACTCCAACTACAAGGAATGGCAGGCGCTGGCGGCCAAGCTCGAGCACACCGGTGTCGGCTTCGTCGACGCCGGGACGTCGGGCGGCGTGTGGGGCCTGACCGAGGGCTACTGCCTGATGGTCGGTGGCACCAAGGAGGCGGTGGCGGTGGTCGAGCCGGCGCTGCGCACGCTGGCGCCCACCGACGGCTACGCCCACGTGGGCCCCGTCGGTGCCGGGCACTTCGTCAAAATGGTGCACAACGGCATTGAGTACGGGCTCATGCAGGCCTATGCGGAGGGCTTCCAGATCATGGGCGCGGCCGACGAGTTCGACCTCGACCTGCACCAGATCGCCTCAATCTGGCGCTACGGCTCGGTGGTGCGCAGCTGGTTGCTGGAGCTGGCCGAGCGCGCCCTGCGGCCCGGTGCCGGCTTCGACGACATCAAGGGCGTGGTCGTCGACTCGGGCGAAGGCCGCTGGACGGCCCAGGAGGCGATCGACCGCGGGGTGCCGGCACCGGTGATCGCGACGTCCCTCTTCACGCGCTTCGCCTCGCAGGACCCCGACTCGTTGCAGCTCAAGATGCTCGCCGCGCTGCGCAACCAGTTCGGGGGCCATGCCGTCACGCTGGAGTCGGGACAGCAGGGGCTGGAGACCGAGACCCCGACGCCGTAGGTGGCGCCCATGCTGACCCCCGTCGAGGACGTCCCCCGCGCCTTCAGCGACGCCGTGGTGGCGGCCTTCGCCGCCCGCCCGGGTCCGCGCTTCGCGCTCGTGCTCTCGGGTGGCCCGACGGCGCGCAAATGCTACGAGGTGCTGGCCGGCGCGGACGGCGTCGACTGGGGTGTGGTCGACGTCTACGTCGGGGACGAGCGCGTCGTGCCGCCCGACGACGACGACGCCAACCAGCGCCTGATCCGCGAGGCGCTGCTCGACCGGATCGGGACCATCGGATCGTTCTTCCCCATGCCCACCGTGGGCCCGCTCGACGAGTGCGTCGCCGCCTACCAGCGCACCATGTCCGACCTCGTCACCGGTCCGGGCATCGACCTGATCCATCTCGGCATGGGCCCGGACGGCCACACCGCGTCGCTGTTCCCCGGCGCCCCGAGCCTCGACGCCGAGCCCGGCGTGCTGGTGCTGGCCACCGAGGATCCCAACGGCACCAACCCGCACCCGCGCCTCACCCTCACGCTCCCGGCCATCAACTCGGCCCGCCTCGCCGTCTTCACGGTCTCCGGCGCGTCGAAGGCCGCCGCGGTGGCGAGGCTGGTGCGGGGCGACGACCTGCCGGCCGCCCGCGTCCACGCCGGGCACACGCAGTGGCTGGTCGACGGCGCCGCCTGCGCCGACGCCCCCTAGATTGGCCTCAATGCTCTCCGACGCCGATCTGCTGCACTCGCCCCTCGAGGATCTCACGGCCCTGGCCCGGGTCGTGCGCGACGGCGCCCACGGGCGCCGGGTGACCTACTCCCCCAAGGTCTTCATTCCGCTGACCATGCTGTGCCGCGACCGCTGCGGCTACTGCACCTTCGCCAAGGCTCCCGCCCGCGTCACGGCCCCCTACCTCCTCCCCGAAGAGGTGCTGGCCATCGCCGCGGCGGGAAAGGCGGCGGGGTGCCACGAGGCGCTCTTCACGCTGGGCGAGCGTCCCGAGGAGCGCTATCCCGTGGCGGCGGAGTGGCTGGCCGGGCAGGGCTACGCCTCGACGGTGGACTACCTCGCCGCCATGTGCCGACTCGTCCTGGAGGAGACCGGCCTGCTCCCCCACGCCAACGCCGGCGCGCTCGATGCGTCCGAGCTGGCCGCGCTGCGTCCGGTGGCGGCCAGCCAGGGCATGATGCTCGAGTCGCTGGCCGAGGGCCTGGACGCGCACCGGGGCGCGCCCGACAAGGTGCCCGCCCGCCGGCTGGCCACCCTGGAGCACGCCGGCGCGCTCGCCATCCCGTTCACCACCGGCCTCCTGGTCGGCATCGGCGACAGCAGGACGGACCAGCTCGCCGGGCTGCACGCCATTGCGGCCGCCCACGCGCGTCACGGCCACGTGCAGGAGGTCATCGTCCAGAACTTCCTGCCCAAGCCGGGCACGGCCATGTTCCGCGCCGCGCCGTGCCCGCCCGAGGACCTGCAGTGGGCCATTGCGGCGGCGCGCCTGGTCCTGGCGCCGGAGATCCACGTGCAGGCGCCGCCCAACCTCTCCGACGACCTGGCGCCACTGCTGGCCGCCGGCATCGACGACTGGGGCGGCGTGTCGCCCGTCACCGCCGACCACGTCAACCCCGAGCGGGCCTGGCCGGCACTCGACATCCTGCGCGCCGCCACCGAGGCCGCCGGCCACACGCTGGCCCCGCGCCTGACCGTCTACCCGACCTTCGCCCACGACCCGGCCCGCTGGCTCGACCCGGCGCTGCACTTCGGAGTCCTCGACGCGTCCGACGCCGAGGGGCTGGCCCGCGACGCCGCCTGGTGCTCGGGGGGCGAGGAGCCGCCGCCCCCCTTGCTCGACGAGCCTGCGCCCGGCGCCGTACCCGCACCGGCGCGCCCGAGCGCCGGCGGGGGCGCCGTCGACGAGGTGCTGGCCGGCGTGGCCCTGGGCCAGGAGCTGGGCCCGGCCGAGATCGTCACCCTGTTCGGCGCCCGCGGGCCCGAGGTGCGCCGGGTGGCCGAGGTGGCCGACGACCTGCGCCGGCGTCTCGCCGGCGACGAGGTCACGTTCGTGCGCAACCGCAACATCAACTACACCAACGTGTGCACGTTCAAGTGCCGCTTCTGCGCCTTCTCCAAGGGGCCGCTCTCGCTCAACCTGCGCGGGGCGCCGTACCTGCTCGAGCTCGACGAGATCACCCGGCGGGTGGCCGAGGCGGTCGACGAGGGGGCCACCGAGGTCTGCCTGCAGGGCGGCATCCACCCCAACTTCGACGGCGACTACTACCTGCACGTGCTCGAGGCGGTGCGGGCCGGCTCGCCCGACATCCACATCCACGGCTTCACCGCGCTGGAGGTGACGGAGGGGGCGCGCCGCTCGGGGGTGCCCCTGGCCGAGTACCTGACGCGGCTGAAGGAGGCCGGGCTCAAGACGCTGCCGGGCACCGCGGCCGAGATCCTCGACGACGAGGTGCGCGCCGTCATCTGCCCCGACAAGATCAACACGGAGGAATGGCTCGAGGCGCACCGCACCGCGCACGGCGTGGGGCTGCGCTCCAACATCACCATCATGTTCGGCTCGGTGGAGCAGCCGGTGAGCTGGGCCCGCCACATGGTGCGCACCCGGGCTCTCCAGCGCGAGACGGGCGGCTTCACCGAGTTCGTGCCGCTGCCCTTCGTGCACATGGCCACCCCGATCTACCTCCAGCGCAAGGCGCGGCGGGGGCCGACCTTCCGCGAGACCGTGCTCATGCACGCGGTGGCGCGCATCGCCTACGCGGGCGACATCGACAACATCCAGGTGAGCTGGGTCAAAATGGGCGCCGAGGGCGCGCGCCAGCTCCTGCGCGCCGGGGCCAACGACCTGGGCGGCACGCTGATGGACGAGAACATCTCGCGGGCGGCGGGCGCCCGGCACGGGCAGCGCATGGGGGTCGAGGAGCTCGAGGCCATCGTGGCCCCGCTGGGGCGTCCCCTGGTGCAGCGCTCCACCCTGTACGCGTCGGCCGGCGCGCCGGCGGGCGCGTGAGCGACGCCGACGAGGCGGCGGCCCGCCAGCGCGCCTCCGATGCCCTCTTCGCGGACCACGTGCTCTCCGCCGCGCAGCTGCGCGAGCTGCAGGACATGATCGGCTCGCTGGGCGACATGGCGCGCGAGGGCACGTCGGTCGGCGACCTCAAGATCGCCAACGCGGCCCTGGGTGAAATGGCCGAGGCCTTCCGGGTCTTCCGTCCGTACCGCCACATCCGCAAAATCACCATGTTCGGCTCGGCCCGGACCAAGCCGGACGACCCCATCTACCTGCTGGCCCGCGACCTGGCCGCCAAGCTGGCCGCCGCCGACTGGATGGTGGTGACGGGCGCCGGCCCCGGCATCATGGCCGCCGGGCTGGAGGGGGCGGGCCGGGACCATGCCTTCGGGGTCAACATCCGGCTGCCCCACGAGGGGGACGCCAACCCGTTCATCGCGCAGGATCCCAAGCTCGTCGAGATGCGGTACTTCTTCACCCGCAAGCTCATGCTCATCAAGGAGTCCCACGCCTACGCCGTGCTGCCGGGTGGCTTCGGCACCCAGGACGAGGCCTTCGAGTTGCTGACCCTGCTGCAGACGGGGAAGGCCGAGCCGGCCCCGGTCGTCATGATCGAGACACCAGGGGGCACCTACTGGCATACGTGGCTGCGCTTCGTGCGGGAGTCGGCCATCGACGCCGGGTGGGTGTCGCCCGAGGACCAGGCGCTCTTCAAGGTGACGAACACGCTCGAGGAGGCCTGCGACGAGATTCTGGGCTTCTACCGCAACTACCACTCCGTCCGCTGGGTGGGCGACCTCCTGGTGCTGCGCATGCAGGTGCAGCCGAGCAAGGCCGAGGTGGCCGAGCTGAACCGCCGCTTCGCCGACATAGTGGTGCGGGGCAACATCCGCACGGCCGGTCCCTTCCCGCCCGAGCGCAACGACCATCCCGAGCTGCCCCGGCTGGCGCTGCGCTTCGACCGCCTCCACTACGCGCGCCTGCGCCAGCTCATCGACGCCGTCAACGAGTGCACCGGATGAGGGCGCGGGCGGGTCGGCGCCTGCTCGCCGCGCCGGCCCTCCTCGCCGCGCTGGGTGGCCTCGCCCTGGTCCCGGCGGCACCACCCGCCTCCGCCACCACTCCCCCGGTGAACGCCGCGGTCGCGTTCGGCACGACGGCCGTCGGTGGCAACGCCGTGGCCAACGCCAACGCACCGGTGGTGGCCGTCGCCGCCACCGGTGACGGGTCCGGCTACTGGCTGGCCGGGCGCGACGGGGGCGTCTTCAACTACGGCGACGCCGGCTTCTTCGGCTCGGCGGGCGCGCTGGCGCTCAACGCGCCGATCGTCGGCCTGGCGTCCACGCCCGACGGCAAGGGCTACTGGCTGGTGGCGTCCGACGGCGGCGTCTTCAACTACGGCGACGCGCGCTTCTACGGGTCCACGGGGTCGTTGCACCTGCACGCACCCGTCGTCGGCATGGCACCCACACCCGACGGCAGGGGCTACTGGCTGGTGGCGTCCGACGGCGGCATCTTCAGCTACGGGGACGCCGGCTTCGTCGGCTCGGCCGGGGCGCTCTCCCTCAACGCGCCCGTGGTGGGCATGGCCGCCACCTCCGACGGCGGCGGCTACTGGTTGGTGGCGCGGGACGGCGGCATCTTCACCTACGGCGACGCGCACTTCCTCGGCTCCGCCGGCTCGCTCGCGTTGGCCCAGCCGGTCACGGGCATGGCGGCGACCGCGGACGGCGGCGGCTACTGGCTGGTGGCCCGCGACGGTGGGGTCTTCACGTACGGCGACGCCCGCTACTTCGGCTCGTTGGGCGGGACCGCGGTGCCCGGACCCGTGGTGGGCCTGGCCGCGGCGGCCCAGGGTGCCGGCTACTGGCTGGCCGTGGGGTCGCAGCCCCTGGCCGGCGAGGTGGTGGGCATCGATCCGGGCCACAACGGGCTCAACTACAGCGCGCCGGGCGTCATCGACCAGCCCGTCTTCAACGGAAGGGGGACCGAGACCTGCGACACGACGGGCACGGCGACGGACAGCGGGTACACCGAGGCCCAGTTCAACTTCAACGTCGCCACCGACCTGGCGTCGGACCTGCAGGCCGAGGGGGCCACGGTGGTCCTGACCCGGCCGAACAACCAGGGCGTCGGGCCCTGTGTCACCACGCGGGCCGCCATCATCAACGCCGCCCACGCCGACGTCGCGGTCGACATCCACGCCGACGGCGGGCCGGCGGACGGGCGCGGCTTCACGGTGTCCGAACCCACAGCGGACGGGCCGAACAACGGCGTGATCGCTTCTTCCGATGCCTTCGCAGCCACCCTGCGCGACGCCTTCGCGGCGGGCACGCCCATGCCGGTGAGCACCTACGACGGCGTCGACGGCCTGCAGCCCCGCGACGACCTGGCCGGGCTCAACCTGACCACGGTGCCCAAGGTCCTCATCGAGTGCGGCAACATGCGCAACGCCACCGACGCCGCCCTGCTGGTGACGCCGGCCTTCCAGCAGGCCGCGGCGGCGGCCATGGCCCAGGCCATCACCACCTTCCTGGCGGGAGGGCCCGGCTGACTCAGCCGCCCAGGGGCGCCCGCGCCACCGTCGTGTAGACGTGCCCCCGCGGCGAAGGCTCCGAGGCCACCAGATCGACGGACGGCACGGCGAAAGCGGCGGCGCACGGGATCCCCTCCAGCTCGGCTTGGGCCTGGCGCCCCAACCGGCCCTTGACGCGGGCCAGCGTCAGGTGGCCGTTGAAGGGGGGTTCGCCGCCGGCGCGCGGCGGCACCATCCCCGCGGTCGCATCGTGCACCTGCGTCGCCAGCTCGCCCAGTCCGTGTGCGGGCAGCTGCAGCACCCGCACCTGGGAGAACCACGCCGTCGCCGGACCGAGCCGGCACTCGACCGGCCCCGGGAAGCCGGCGAGGGCGGCCTGCAGGGCCGCGCCCAGCGCGTCCAGGCGGTCCTCGGCGACCTCGCCCAGGAAGCGCAGCGTGACGTGCCAGCGGGTGGGGCCGACCAGGCGCAGATTCTTACGCTGCTCGAGCCCCAGCGCCTCCAGCTCCCGTCGCGTGGGCTCGTCGGGCCAGGCGGCCACGAAGGTCCGCACGCCGGCGGCCGGGTCAGGCGCCGTCGTCGAGCGGCTCGGCGGAGCGGGAGCCCTCGCGCAAGGCAGCCACCGAGCGCTCGAGGGCCCGACGCGCCTTGAGCAGGCGCCGCTCCAGCGCCAGCGCCTCCCCCGTCTCGGCCGAGTCGGGATCGCCGGCCGTGGCGAGGCGCAGCGCGTCCAGCGCCATGTCGCCCAGCTCCTCGAGGAGGCCGTCGAGGCGGGCCGCCAGGTCCTCGACGGCCTCGCTGGAGGGGCTCACTTGGGCAGCGGCGTGGTCTGGACCGTGTAGGCGCCGTCGGCGTAGGCGGCCCGCATGACCTTCTTGTCGAACTTGCCGACGCTGGTCTTGGGCACCTCGACGACGAAGGTCCACTGGTCGGGCAGCCACCAGCGCGGCACGCGGTCGACCAGGAAGGCGACCAGGTCGGCCGGGGCCGGCGTGCGGCCCGGCTTGGGCACCACGGCCACCAGGGGGCGTTCGGACCACTTGGCGTCGGGGACGGCGATGACGGCGGCCTCGAAGACGTCGGGGTGCGCCATGACGGCGTTCTCGAGCTCGACCGAGGAGATCCACTCGCCACCGGACTTGATGACGTCCTTGGTGCGGTCCGAGATCGTCATGTAGCCCTGGGTGTCGAGGGTGCCGACGTCGCCGGTGCGCAGCCAGCCGTCGTGGAACTTCTCCGGGTCCTCGTCCTTGTAGTACGAGCCCGTGATCCACGGGCCGCGGATCTCGAACTCGCCGACCGACTTCCCGTCGTTGGGGAGCACGATCCCACCTTCGGAGACGACGCGCACCTCGACCCCGCCCACCACGCGGCCGGCCTTGACCTTGTAGTACATGGCGTCATGGCCGTCGTGGCGGCGCGCCGGGGAAGCCCGAAGGCGGCCAGCGGGCTCGTCTCGGTCATACCCCAGCCCTGGATGATGGTGGCGCCGAAGCGCTTCTCGAACGCCTCGATGAGCGACTCGGGCACGGCAGCGCCGCCGGCCGTGATGGCGCGCACGGTGGAGAAGTCGATCGGCGTGTCGAGCGCCAGCAGCCCGTTCCAGATGGTCGGGACGCCGCAGGCGAGCGTCGGGTGGTGCTCGTTGATGACGTCGGCCAGGCTCTGCCCCATCAGGTACATCTGCGGCATGATCATGTCGGTGCCGGCCAGCCAGGCGCCGTAGGGAGTACCCCAGGCCATGGCGTGGAACATGGGCACGATGATCAGAATGCGGTCCGTCTCCATCATGCCGACCGAGGAGGCCGACTGCTCCGCCATGGTGTGCAGCCAAATGGAGCGGTGCGAGTAGACGACGCCCTTGGGATTGCCCGTCGTCCCGCTCGTGTAACACATGGCGGCGGCCGACCGCTCGTCGAGGTCGGGCCAGTCGAAGCCCGCCTCCTCGGCGCCGAGCAGGCGCTCGTAGGAGAGCGTCTCGCCCAGGGAGGAGGTGTCCGCCTCCCCCACCACGATGATCGTCTCGACCGTCTTGAGGTCGTCCTTGATGGCGGCCAGCAGGGGAATGAGCGAGGCGTCGACGATGATGCAGCGGTCCTCGGCGTGGTTCACCACGTAGGCCAGCTGTTCGGCGGGCAGGCGGATGTTGAGCGTGTGCAGCACGGCGCCCATGGCGGGAATGGCGAGGTACGCCTCCAGGTGGCCCTGGTTGTTCCAGCAGAAGGTGCCGACCCGGTCACCGGGCTCGATGCCGAGCCGGGTGAGGGCGGCAGCCAGCTTCTCGGCCCGGATGGCCACCTCGTTGAAGGTGGCCCGGCGGCTCCCGCCCTCCTCCACGGTGGTGACGGCGCTGTCGCCGTGGACCTGCTGCCCGTGCCTGAGGATGTCTCTGATCAGGAGGGGGGCCTCCTGCATGGTGCTGTGCATGCACCAAGTATGACGAGCGCGCCCTTGCCGTGCCGGGGCGGGACCGACCCGGGCCGTCTTCCCTCGGCACGGCGGTTGCCCTGCCGCTCAACGGGGTGTGACGTCGACCTCCGCCTGCCGCAAGCGTGTGAGGACGGCGTTCTCGCGCTTGGGCCCCACCGACGAGAAGAGAATGACGTCCAGCGGATACCAGAGCCCCACCCAGGCCAGGACCCAGCCCGCCAGGTTGGCCAGGTCCTCCTGCGAGTTGGAGACAGCGGTCGCCACGGCGATGATGAGCCCGACCAACGCGACCGGTATGCCGATCTTGAGTGCGGAGTAGGCATCACGCCGGGCGATGCGCCGTTCCCGGTTGTTGCGACTGATCCGCTCTTCGCAGTAGCCGACGAGCGCCTGGCGACAGGCGTGCCGGCGTCTCGGGCTCGAGCGCCGCGGCCGGGACCTCGAGCTCCAGACGCACCGGCGCCCGTGAGCGGCGACTCCGCAGCTCGCTCAGGCAGTAGTCGACGCCTGGTTCGAAGCGGCACTGCGAGGTCGTGGTCGCCCAGTCCGGCGTCTGGAACATGTCCTCGGGCCGGCCCAACCGCAGATGGATCACCTCGGCGTCGTCCACGGCGGCACTCACCGGGAGATCCGGGCGGGGGCGCATGCGCGCTGATGGTAAGGGTGGGCCCGAGGGCGCGCAACAACGATCGCCGCCCACGCTCCAGCCTACGAATTGATGCCGGGTGGACGTTCCGACGCCAGAATGGCCGGCATGGACGGGTCCGCGGTCGAAGTCGTCGTCGCCCACAGCGAGCGCGCCACCCTGCGGGTAGGTGACGTGTTTCTCAAGATCGACGCTGATCAGGCGCGGGCCGACCGCGAAGTCGCAGCCATGGCCCTGGCGCCGATCCCAACGCCGGTGGTCTTGTGGCGGAGGCCGCCCGTCCTCGCACTCGCCGCGCTCAAGGGGACGGCCCTCGGCCGCCTCGGTGCGCCCTCCCCCGCCTCGCCGGCGGCGTGGGCCGCCGCGGGAGCCGCCGTGCGGACGCTGCACGAGGCGCCGCCGCCGCCCTGGCCGGGCAAGAGTCGGGACGAGCTGGCGTCGCGCCTCGACGAGGAATGTGTGTGGCTGCTCGGGCACGACGACGTCCTGCCCGCCGATGTGGTCACGCGCAACCGCCGGATCGCCGAAGCCGCGCTGCGACCGTGGAAGCCGGTCTTCGTGCACGGCGACCTGCAACTCGACCACGTGTTCGTCGACGGCGACCAGGTCACCGGTGTCGTCGACTGGTCCGAAGCGGCACCGGGCGACGCCCTGTTCGACCTCGCCATCCTGACGCTTGGGCATGAGGAGAACCTCGGCGACGTCGTCGCCGGGTACGGCACAGAGGTCGATGTCGACGTCATCCGGGCCTGGTGGTCGTGGCGCAGTCTCGTGGCCGCCCGCTGGCTGATCGAACACGGCTTCGACCCGTCCTCGCCGGGATGCGAGTTCGACGTGCTGCGATCGCAGATGTGACGTCGCTGACGACGCGGCTCCCGCGGAGGTGCAGATTCTCGGTAGGTGGGGGTAGGTGGAAGCCGTGGAAGGTTCGACGACTCGACCGACTTTCTCCTCGGTATGGGAATGGCGCGGGGCCTCCTCGGGCTCGTCGACCCGGACACGCGGGCCGACGTGCTCCGCAGCGTGAGGCCTGACCTCAGCGACAGGTACGAACCTGGTGCACGAGCACGACAGAACACCGGTTCACGGCGGGTCTCCTATGTCTGACGTGACCGAGCGATGGGGGCCAACGGACCACCGAGCTGGAAGTCCTGACGGCCGACGACTCGCACGACGGAATCGACGGCGTCCCTGTCATAGAGCCGCCCGCTGTTGGCCCTCAGTTCAGCGAGCGCGGCCGATTTTCCGAGCGCAGGGCGGTACGGACGATGCGATGCCATTGCTGAAAGGACATCAGCGACGGACACGACTCGCGACCCCATGAGGATGTCCCCTCCCTTCAGGCCCTGCGGGTAGCCACTTCCATCGAGACGCTCATGATGCTGGAGGATCATGTCGGCGACGGGCTGGGGAAACGGAACGTCCACCAAGATGT
The DNA here is from genome assembly GCA_963843365.1 of uncultured Acidimicrobiaceae bacterium. GTDB lineage: Bacteria > Actinomycetota > Acidimicrobiia > Acidimicrobiales > RAAP-2 > Bog-473. Next base: position 1,117,107 of record CAWJKG010000003.1, read on the forward strand.
CGTGCCCGGCTTGGCTGTGTGTCTTGACGATCTCGAACTCGGCAGCACTGAGTCGTCCGGGACGCCCAAGTATTTCTGCCGGAATGGCGATCTTCCCGATGTCGTGGAGGGTCGCCGCCACCTCGATCCCATGCACCTCTTCGTCCGGCAGCCCAAGGTCGCGAGCAACGGCACCGGCGATTTCCGCCACCTGCCGCTGGTGCCCGGCCGTGTACGGGTCTCGAAGTTCGACCATGTTGGCTGCTGACTCGGTGACGGCATCGAGAGTTGCTTCGAGGCTCGCCAGATAATGATCCCGCTCGGTGACGTCATGGCCGTTGATGACGATGCCGGAAATGACCTCGTCCTCGAGGAGATTGGTGGCGACGATCTCGAGCACTCGGGTGTCGCCGGTCGGAGACACGAATCGAACCTTGTCGGTGGTGGATGTTCCCGGTCGACGGAGAAGCTCAGCGAAGCGTGCCAGTAGCGAGTCCAGGTCTTTGGGATGAATGAAAGAGAACGCGCTGCGCCCAATAGCTCCGTCGGCAGAAACCCCGAACATCGCCAAGGCAGCAGGGTTCGCGAAGGTTACGTCGCCCCCTCCATCGACCACGACAACGAGATTCGGTGAGTGCTCGACGAGCGCTGGGATCCAGTCCGCATGCGCTGTCTCCACCTGGTCGACAAGTGACACCACCTAGAGAGCATCGACAACCTGCGGCCAGACCTAAAGAACCGCTGGCCAAACCATTGGGATAGGCCTTCCTCATCAAGCTCGACCTATCCTTCGCCAGAGCTCGATGGTCGACTGACCCCTCGAGAAGGACCCGACTGCTACTCCTGCGATGAAGGGTCGTAAGAGTGTCGCCAAAATCAACCGAGTTCGAGTTCATCCTCCCCAGGGGCTACCGCGACGAGAACAGCCGTCTGCACAGGACGGGAGTAATGCGCCTGGCGACGGCCCGCGACGAACTCGAGACCCTCAGGGACCCGTCGATCAGTGGACCCGATGACCCTCACCTCACGATCTTGGTCCTCTCGAGGGTCATCGTGTCTCTGGGGACGATGACGACCGTATCGACAGGCGTGATCGAAAACCTCTCTGCAGCTGACCTTGCTTATCTTCAGGACTTCTATGCGGTGATCAATTTCGGCGATGAAGAGAATGACGCGGCGCCCACGGAGCCTCGCGTATGACGCTCACTGAGGCTCGCGGTCACTGCGGGGATTGTCCTTTCTCGACGACACGGGTGCTTCACGTTCTGCATGGGTCTTAGGCCCACGAGGTCGCCAGTGCGCCCGGACGGCGACGGGCTGCACAAAGTCGTGTGGGTGCATCCTTCAGATGTGTTGTTCATCACCCAGAACCGGGCAGGGCGACCCGCTTCGATGTCGCCGGAGAGAGGCGGCGCAGAGACGTTCGGCCGGAGGAGCGGTGCGACTTCAGGTCTGGCAGATCGGGGCTCAGACCTCAGACGGTGAGGTCGATTTGGCCCCTCCGGGCGGGCAAGTCGATCCATTGGGCGCCGCGTCTGTGGGTTGCCGTCTGTATCGGCATCCTTGAGTACACGTCTGAACTTGCTGCCGGAGAACTCGATCGCCGGTCCCGAAGGTGTCGACGTTCCCTCTTGCGGGGCGATCCGTCTGACGGGGCCTGGCTTTCGTGGTCGTTGAGCGCATTTGCCAACAGTCGATATGCCCTCTCCGTCAGGGCGGCAGCTTCGGCATCGAAGCTCGTTGACTGTGCTTTGTTCAGCAGTTTGTTCGCCAACCCGAGCGTGACCTGGTCCATAGTGCGTCCAGATTACGAGAGCGCTTGAGAAAGCACATCCCTACGAACGGCCCATCTTTCCCAACGCCGCCACAACCTTGGCGAGCGCTTTCAACCGGCAGTGTTCTCCGAACCCGAAGTGACAACAGGGTCGGTCAATTCGTCGAACCTCGTGCGGAGGAGCCTGCGGGCCCTCCTGCGCGTCGTACTGCAGGAGAACGTCGGTGTCCCCGTACACCGGCTCGGTGCTCTTCGCGACCGCTCAGAGATCAGCAGGGCTCTGCGGCCGTCAGCTGCTCCTCAAAAGGGATCGTGCCTGAAAGGGTGACGTCTGCGAAGCACTCTGGCTCATCGCGTGCCATGTATCCCACCTCATCCTCGAACCACTTGTTCCACTGTTCCAAGACTTCGTCTTGGGTACCCATCGCGGCGTCCCGGGCGGTCCCTCGTTCGATACACACCTCTCTGGGAGCACTGACGAAGATTGCAAGACTCAGGAACTGGCGGAACTCTCGTCTTAGTGAGCCGACTCCCTCGAGGATGAGAGCACCCGTGACCGGCTGATCGACAACCGGTTCGGGCTCGTGTTCCGGCCACCACTGCGAGCGTGGATAGCTCAAGGTCCGAGCTCCCGACCGCAGGGGCTCAAAGATGCGCCCTATGACGAGGGGCCACCAGTCCTTGGGGTTATCCCAGCTGGCGAAATCGTCCGTCTGCACGATTTCGGCACCAAGCCGTTTGCCCAGATGAGCCGCCAGAGTGGTCTTACCTGAACCTCCGTGTCCGTCGATCCCGATGACCTTGGTCGATCCGGCCTTTGGGGGCCGCTGTTCGAGGATCGATTCAAGGTCGAACACTCAGCGGAACCTACCTGAGCCACGGTCTCCTGTGGATCCCGGAATCTCAGCCATGTGAGGTGTCCCGAACGCCGGGAGTTCCTTTCATTCGGCTTACAGCCCCGCCAGCCGCGGACCGTCCAGACTCGGCAGAACCTGGAGGCGATTGGCCACGAGAAGCACGAGGTCGATGGCCTTTCCTCTCACCTCCGGTCCATCTCCTCTCACCCAATCGAGATCGGTCGCGACCAAGCGGCGACCCCGCTGTGGTTCGGCGTGGACGACCATTCGACCTCGTTTCCAGAAGGCGTCCAGCACAGGGATCGCGTCGGCTGGCGGCGCATCCACATCGAGGCCGAGCGGCCGGAAAGCATCCGCGCTGTGGATGAGGACATCAGCCAAACCCATCGCCTCGGGAAATCCAGGAGGACGAAAGCCCCCCTCGCCCGCATTGCGGAGTCGATCGGCCAGCTCCGGGACCGGCACGTCACCGAGCCGTTTCGCTGCCTCACCCACGGCTCGGTCTGGTTTCAGCCCTCCTCGAAGGACGTCGCCCACCATCGACCAAAGCGTTCCCTCGGCGCCTCGCACAAGGTGGGCGAGCACGTCGCGCACCTTCCACCCCGAGCACCACGAGGCTGAGTTCCACGCCGCCTCGTCGAGTGCTTCGATCTGGTCGGCGAATTGCCGGCGCAGTCGAGCGATCTCTTGGGTCACGTTTACAGGCCCCACACCCTGAGTCTTACAAACCGGCGGGCCGCACCGGCCTCGGTACTTTCCCCGTACGCCGCTGCCGGGTACGGGGAGAGGGAGCAACGCTCTGACAGGACGCAAAGCCGACCGTTCCCTGACGTGGCATTTGAGGTCCCCTCTCGGCGCCTGGGAATCCGATGAAGGGCATCGTCGTCCTTGCGCTGGCCGTCGGGATGGCGGTGGCCGTGATCGGGACGGCGATTCTGGCTTCGGCGGCCTCGCTGCTCGGTGTCGGCGGTGGCGCTGATGGCGTTCCCGCAGCATCTTCAGCGGCCACGGCCCAGATCCCTCCCGCCATGCTGACGCTGTACCAACAGGCGGCAGACACGTGTCCCGGACTCCCCTGGACGATTGTGGCCGCCATCGGCACCATCGAGTCGGACAACGGCCAGTCGAACCTGCCCGGCGTCCACAGCGGCGCCAACGCCGCCGGCGCCGAAGGACCGATGCAGTTCGAGCCGGCGACGTTCGCCGAGTACGACGAACCGGTCCCTCCGGGCGGGGCGGCCCCGCCCAGCCCATACGATCCGACGGATGCCGTGTACGCGGCCGTGCGGCTCCTGTGCACCAACGGCGGCGCGGGTGGGGCGGACATCCCGGGCGCTGTCTACGACTACAACCATTCCGCCCACTACGTCTCCCAAGTGCTCGAGTTGGCCCAGTCGTATGCCGCGGTCTCCCCCGGCACTGCGACGGCAGCAGGCGACGGTGCGGGAGCGGTCGCCGTCTTCTGGGCCCTGTCCCAAATCGGCACACCGTATGTCTGGGGCGGGGAGACACCCGGCGTCGGCTTCGACTGTTCGGGGCTCGCGCAGGCCGCGTACGCCGTTGCCGGTCGTTCTCTGCCACGGGTGGCGCAGGACCAATACGACGCGACGCCGAAGCTCGCCCCCGGAGCGGCCTTGGAGCCGGGTGACCTCGTCTTCTTCGGCGCAGGCCAAGACGCAATCGACCACGTGGGCCTGTTCGTCGGGATCATCGGGGGGCAGGACGTCATGGTCGATGCACCCCATACCGGCGCCGATGTGCGGGCCGAGGCCTTCCCCGCTACGCCTGGCGCGAGCTTCGGCGGTCTGCTCTATGTCGGGGCGACCCGGCCGGTGTGACGCGGTGACGGGGACACGTGGTTCCCGTTATGCCGGCATCCGTGCCCCGTGCCGCCGTGCCGCACCCCGGGGCTGGGTTACTCTGGAGCCGGAGCGGTAGGCGGCCGGGTGTGTGCGTGCATTGCTGATGCTGAGTGAGAATGTGACACCGTGAACGCCCGTACGAAGCTCACCGCTCTGGCCGACTCGTTCGGCGCTCGGACAGCCGTGGCCAAGGGTCGTGACCGGCTGGTCGATCTCCTCAACGGAGACCACGGCGGGAGCATCGCCCGAAGAAACCAACTGGACGACCAGCACCTCATTCTGTTGCTCAGCTTCGGGCTACGGCCAACGTCCAACTGCCTTGACGTCGGCGCCCACCGGGGATTGTTCCTGGAACACTTCCCCCGACTGGCTCCGTTGGGACACCACATCGCCTACGAGCCGTTGCCCGAACTGTGCGCCAAGTTGGTGCAAAGGTTCCCCGAGGTCGATGTCCGACAGCGAGCGCTGTCAAACTATGACGGCGAAAGTTCGTTCGTCCACGTGCTCGGCCTGGAGGCTCTGAGCGGTCTGCGGGAGCGCAACTACCGCCGTCCGGTCACGACCGAGACCATCACGGTCACAGTCGAGCGCCTCGACGACCACCTGCCTGAGGGGTGGTTGCCCGACTTCGTGAAGGTTGACATAGAAGGCGCCGAACCACTCGCCTTTGAGGGCGCCATTCGAACGCTCCGGCAAGCGAAGCCCGTGATCGCGTTCGAGCACGGACGGGGCGGGAGCGAAGATTACGGGGTGTCCGACGACGAGCTGCATAAGTTGCTCTGCAGCGACGTCGGGCTTCGCCTCTTCGACATGGACGGCCACGGCCCTTTCGATCTGGTGCAATTCCGTGACGCGCTCGCAGGCGGTCGCTGGAATTGGGTCGCTCACGAATAGGACCCCGACGACCGACCAGCGAAGTTGTGCCAGGAACACACACACTCCGGCTCCAAGGCGGTACTTCCCGAAGGCCGGTGACGAGTACCAGCCTCCTGCACCCGTGCAGGGTCTACGCCAGGCCCAGTTGTGCAGCCAGGCTGGGGCCGACCACCGTCACGCCGTACTGCGCGTGGAACCGGTCGAGGGCGTCAGGGTCACCCGAGGCCGCGACCTCTTCGATCTGACCGATGTAGTCGTCGAAGCCGATGCCCGGCGTCATCAGATTGATCACTCTGCAGGGCCGGTCGGCGTGCGCGTTGGTGAAGGAGTGGGGTATGCCCGGCGGAGCCGTCCCGAAGTCGCCCGGGCCCAGCTCGACGATGTCGTCACCGATCTGGACGCTCAGGATGCCGTCGAGGACATAGAACGTGTCCTCCTGCGCGGCATGGATATGCAACCCCGGGCCCGTGCCGTAGGCGACATCCGAAACAAGGAAATCGAAGCGGCCCTCGTTGTCGCGCCCGTTCGCCTTCCAGACCCAGCCCGGTGCGTCCCGCAACACGTACCCGTCCACGTCCTCGGCCCTGCCTTTCCCCACGTCCCCCGGAACATCATAGAAAGCCACGGCTCGAAGGCCCCCAGGCATGATCAGGATGCTTCTGCGGCACCGGCTCCCGGCGGCGGATCCGTCGCCGGGACGCCACCGTCCATGACGTGCTCGGTCCAGGCTGATCCCGACCAGTAGCGCTGCTCATGCCGGCCGGACGGGTCGATCAGCCAGCCGGGAGCGATACCGGTGAAGCCGGCCCGGTCCGATACATCGTCGCCGAGGTCGGAGGCCGGTGACGCCGCCACACGGTCGCTCGTGGCATCCCTCGGAGCAGCGGCGGGCGGGCGCGCCCAGCGGCGCCGCTGCGCCGGGAGCATCCGCACCAGGAAGAAGACGGCGAAGACGACCAGGAAGAGCCAGGAGCCGTGCCCGTAGAAATACGTGACGACAGGTTACGGGCTCGGGCCGGTGGAAAGGACGGCAGCCCCTTCGGGTGCCGGCCGGAACGTCAGCTCGAACCTGGGCCGTGCGCCGATTCTCCGGCGGCATCGCAGCCCGACCGGTGTCCGCCGATGGCGCCGCACGCGGGGCAGACCCGATCGGCCCAGCAGGCCGGATCGCCGCCCGCCGCCCCGGACTGGGCTCCCTCCTCGTCGCAGATCCTGCACTCGAGCGGGGTGCCGAAGTGCCCCCCTCTCCCCTCTTCGGTGAGCACCCAGGGCCGCTCCTGCCAGGGCGGCCGGTGCCGCACGTGCTGGCGATGGCCGCACTCGAGCAGCGCGACCCAGTCCCCTTGGGCGTCCTTCTCGAAGCCGACGATGGCGCGGCGCACTCAGCCCGCCCCTGCGGACGGCGTGGCGTCGCCCTCGTCCAAGACCCCGGATCCGTTCTGGCTCGCCGTCCGGCGGAGGGTCAGCACCCGTTCGGCATGACGCTCCTCTTCCAAGAGCTTCTGGCGCGCCTGCAGCAGGTCGAATTGGGTGAGCAGGCCGAGCAGGTGCGCCGGGTCATCGCGGGCCACGACGGGGAGCACCCCGATCCCGGCCGCCGCCATGCGGTCGGCCACTCCACGCAGGATCTCGTCGGGATGCGCCAACGCCACCGGACTCACCAGCAACGCGCCGACCGGCCGCATCGGTTGCGCGCGCGCCTCCAGTACGCGTGACCACGGGACCATGCCCACCATCCTGTCGTCCTCGTCGAGCACGGGATAGAGGCGCTGGCGCCGCTGCGGCGATCCCTCTGGCAACGCGTCGTAGACCTCCCCCACCGGCTGGTCGGGTCGCAGCGTGAGCACGTCGGTGTCCATCACCTCCCGCACGAAGGTGGCCTCCAGAGGATCGACGGCGTACTCGCGCATGACGTGGAAGCCCCGGCGGGCGACCTTCTCGGTCAGGATGGAGCGGGGCAACACCAGCACGCTGACCAGGTGCGAGACCGTGGCCGCCACCAGGAGCGCCAAAAGGCTGTTCTGGTCGTGCGTGAGCTCGAAGGCGAAGACGATGGCGGTGAAGGGAGAGCGCGTCACGCCGCCCATGGCGCCCGCCAGGCCGATCAGGGCCCACACCCCCGGGGTGGTCCCCGGCAGCACGTGGCCCAGCATCCCTCCGACGGCCGCTCCCAGCATGAGGACCGGCGCCAGGATGCCGCCGCTCGTGCCGCTCCCCAGCCCGGCCGACCAGATGAGCAGCTTCACGACGAACAGAAGCGCCAAGGTCGACAGACCGAGCTCTCCCAACAACTCGGCGTGGATGGTCCCGTAGCCGACGCCGAGGGCCCGGGGCTCCACCAGGCCGCCCAGCCCGATGATGAGCCCGCCGATCATGGGCCACCACATCCAGTGCAAGTGGCCCTTCAGGCGCATGAACGCGTCCTCGAAGCGGTAGACGGCCTGCGTCATGAGCCAGGCGCTCAGCCCCGTCGCCAGGCCGAGCCCGACCGCGCCGAGGAGCACGATGCTGCCGAGCGGTGGATGCGCCGGCACCGGGAAGATGGGCTGGGGAGCCAGGAGCCCGGCGTCGGCCAGCACCAACCGGAGCCCGTCGGCGGTGGCGGCGGCGAGGGCGATCAGCACCATGGACCGCGGTTTCCACTCGAAGGCCAGGAGCTCCACGCCGAACAGCGTCGCCGCCACGGGCGTGCCGAAGACGGCGCTCATCCCCGCCGCGGCGCCGGCCACCAGCAGGGCGCGGCGCTCGGCGGCCGTCAGGCGGAAGAGTTGCCCGATGATCGACCCGACGGCACCTCCGGTCAGGATGATCGGCCCCTCGGCGCCGAACGGACCACCCGAGCCGATGCTCACCGCGCTCGAGATCGGCTTCAGTAAGGCGAGTCGCGGCTGCACTCGGCTCCCGTTGATGAGGATGCGCTCCATCGCCTCGGGAATCCCGTGGCCACGGATCTGCTCGGAACCGAAGCGCGCCATGAGGCCGACGACCAGGCCGCCGAAGACCGGGATCACCACGGCGAGGACGCCGAGCTGATTGGCGTCTGGCGAGACCAGCTGCACGCTGAGGCGTTGGTAATAGAGCAGGTTGGTCAGGAACCCGATCATGTCGAGCAGCGCCAGCGCAATGCCGGTGGCCAGGACGCCGATGAGGACGGCCAGCGGCACCAGACGGAGCACCGCTGCGGTCGTGGTGAAGTCGCCCAGGGCGCGCTCGGGCGTGCCGGGCGGACGCTGGTCCCGTCCGATGACGTCGTCAGGGTCGCGGCGGGCCGCCCGGATCGTCCCCGGCGGGACTCCCGGCATCCGTCAGATCCATCGTGACACGATGCTATCGTAAGACGATGGTTCTGCAAGATGCCGACTACGAGGATCTGCTGACTCTGCGCACCGGGTTGCGACGCTTCCTGCGCTGGAGCGAGCAGCAGGCGGAGGAGGCCGGACTGACGCCGGCCCAGCACCAGTTGCTGCTGGCCATCCGCGGGCATGCCGACCGCCGCGGGCCGACCGTGGGCGAGGTGGCCGACTATCTGCTGCTCCGCCACCACAGCGCGGTGGGACTGGTCGACCGGGCCGTGGCGGCCAAGCTGGTCAAGCGGGTCCGCGACCCCGAGGATCACCGCGTGGTGCGCCTCCAGCTCACCCCGGCCGGGAGCCGGCGGCTCCAGGCGCTCTCCGAGGCGCATCTCGAGGAGTTGGGCCGGCTCGGGCGCACCGTCTCGGGCACGTGGCGCGGCTTGATGCCGCGCCAGCCCTTGCACGGCATTGAGGCGCGCGTCTGAGCCGTGCCGACCGGAGCCGAACGGCGCCGGTCCTTAGACGGCCCGCCCCCGCAGGCCCCGGTACTGGCGCACCAGGGAGGCCGTCGAGGCGTCCTGGCCCGAGAGGTCCGGGGCGGCGGTGTCGGTCAGGATCGGCGCCAGCTCCTTGGCCATGACCTTGCCGAGCTCGACGCCCCACTGGTCGAACGAGTCGATGCCCCAGATGGTGCCCTCCACGAAGACCGTGTGCTCGTACAGCGCCACCAGCTGGCCGAGGACCGACGGCGTGAGCTTGGGGGCCAGAATGGTGGAGCTCGGCCGGTTGCCCGGCATGACCTTGTGGGGCACCACCGCCGCCGGGGTCCCCTCGGCGGCGATCTCCTCGGCCGTCTTCCCGAAGGCGAGCGCCTTGGTCTGGGCCAGGCAGTTGGCCATCAAGAGATCCTGCTGCGCACCGGTGTCGTGGGTGGACTCGGCGAAGGCGATGAAGTCGGCCGGGATGAGCTTCGTGCCCTGGTGGATCAACTGGTAGAAGGCGTGCTGCCCGTTGGTGCCCGGCTCACCCCAGAAGATCTCCCCCGTCTGCCCGTGCACCGGCGTGCCGTCGAGCTTGACCGACTTGCCGTTGGACTCCATGGTCAACTGCTGCAGATAGGCCGGGAAGCGGGCCATGCGGTGGCTGTAAGGCAGGACGGCGTGGGTCTGGGCTCCGAAGAAGTTGTTGTACCAGACGTTGAGCATCCCCTGAATGACCGGGAGGTTCTCGCCGAAGGGTGCTGTCCGGAAGTGCTCGTCCATGGCATGGAACCCGGCGAGCATCTCGCCGAAGGCCTGTCGCCCGATGGCGACCATCAGCGAGAAGCCGATGGCCGAGTCGTAGGAGTAACGGCCGCCGACCCAGTCCCAGAACTCGAGCATGTTGTCGGTGTCGATGCCGAACTCGGCCACGGCCTTGGCGTTGGTGGACACCGCCACGAAGTGCTTGGCCACGGCGTCGTCCCCGGCGGCGCTCCCCAGCCCGGCCAGGAGCCAGTCCCGCGCCGCCGCCGCGTTGGTCAGCGTCTCGAGGGTCGTGAACGTCTTGGAGCTGATCACGAAGAGGGTCGTGGCCGGGTCCAGGTCGTGCGTGGCGGCGTAGAGGTCCACCGGGTCGACGTTCGAGACGAACCGGCTGGTGAGGCCCGGCTGGGCGTAGTCGGCCAGGGCCAGCGTGGCCATGGCGGGTCCGAGATCCGAGCCGCCGATCCCGATATTGACCACGGCGGCGATCCGCTGACCGGTGGCCCCCGTCCACGCTCCGCTGCGGATGCGGTCGGACAGGTCGCCCATTTTGTCGAGGACCTTGTGCACGTCGGCCACGACGTCCTGCCCGTCGACGTGGAGCTCACTGCCTGGCGGCATGCGCAGCGCGACGTGGAGGACGGCTCGGTCCTCCGTCGTGTTGATGTGCGCGCCGGCGAACATCGCATCGCGATGCGCCGCCACGTCGGCCGCGTCGGCCAGGTCCATCAGGAGGCGCATGGTCTCGTCGGTGACCCGCTGCTTCGAGTAGTCCAAGGAGAGGTCCGCCGCGTCCGCCGTCATCCGCCCCGTGCGTTCGGGGTCCTCGTCGAAGAGATCGCGCAGATGCCGCCTGGAGGTCTCCTTGTAGTGCGCGGCCAGCGCCTTCCACTCTGCTGTCGACGTGATGTCCATGCCGGGCAATCTACGACGCGTCGCGTCGGGGCGTGTCCTGCGAAAGGAAATCGATGATCGCCGGCATGGCCGCCGGGTCCTGCATGAAGAAGGCGTGGCCCCCTTCGAACATCTCGAGCCGGGCCCCGGGGATGGCGCGGGCCAGGAACTCGCTGTTGGGGGGTGGGGCGATCCCGTCGAAGCGACCACCGCACACCAGGGTTGGGCAGGCGATGGAGCCCAGCCGTGAGGCGGTGTCGTGGTCGGCCCGCGCCTGGAGTTGGTTGGTGAGACCGTGCGGAGTCCCACCGGCGTCGCCGTGCCGCAGGCGCTCCCCGATGAGCTGCACCATGTCGGGGTGGGCGCGCTGCCACTCGGCGTCCCAGCGGGTGTCCATGACGGCCATGCTCTTCTCCGACCGTTCGTCGGGAGGCAGGTCGGCCAGGGTGTGCAGCGGGTAGGAGGCGCCGCCGGACCCGCCCGCCGAGGTGCAGGCCAGGACGAGGCGGCGCACCCGGCCCGGGTGCCTGATGGCCACCTCCTGGGCCACCATGCCGCCGAACGAGATCCCGAGGACGGCGCAATCGTCCCAGTCCACGGCGTCGAGCAGGGCGTCGGCGTCGGCGGCGAAGTCGGCCATGGCGTAGGGCCAGGCCGGCGTGCTGCTCTGGCCCAGGCCACGCTGGTCGTAGGACAGGACCTCGAAGTGCTCGCCCAACGGGCCGTCGGTCAGGCGGGGCCGGTCACGCAGGTCACCTCCGGTGCCCGAGATGCAGAGCAGGCGCGGGCCCGTGCCGGCCAGCTCGTAGTGCAGCGAGACGCCGTTGGCGTCGGTCGTGGGCATGGGCTGCACAGTACCGAGCGCCACACCGGGGCCGCCGTCCTCGCTAGCGGAGCGCCACCTGTCCCGGCACGATCGGTGCCGGCAGGGAAGTCGTTCCCATCAGCCAGCGGTCCACGGCGGCCGCGCACGAGCGTCCCTCGGCGATGGCCCAGACGATGAGACTCTGGCCCCGGGTCTGGTCGCCGCAGACGAAGACGCCCTCCGACGCTGGTGGCCCAGTCGGGGCCGGCGGCGACGGTGCCCCGGGGTCCGACCGCCACGCCGAGCTCGTCGACCGCGTTGTGGCGCTCGGTCCCGACGAAGCCCATGGCCAACAGGACCAGCTCGCACTCGAGCTCGAATTCGCTGCCGGGCACCTCCTCGAAGACCGGGCGCCCGTCCTCCGTCCGCATCTCCACCGTGTGCCCGCGCAGGGCGCGCACGGCTCCCGACCCGTCGTCGACGAACTCCGTCGTCGTGACGGAGAAGAGGCGCGCCCCGCCCTCCTCGTGGGCCGCGGAGGTGCGCAGGATGAGCGGCCACAGCGGCCAGGGGTTGTCGGCCAGCCGGTCGCTCGGGGGCTCGGCCATGATCTCGAGCTGGTGCACCGAGGCCGCGCCCTGGCGGTGGGCCGTGCCGAGGCAGTCGGCCCCGGTGTCGCCGCCGCCGATGATGACGACGCGCTTGCCCTTGGCGCTGATGGGCGACGAGGCGAGCCCGCCCTCCTGCACGAGATTGGCCGGCTTCAGGTACTCGAGCGCCAGGTGGACGCCCCCGAGCGCACGCCCGGGCACGGGCAGGTCCCGGGGCAGCGTGGCCCCGCCCGCCAGCACCACGGCGTCGAAGGCGGCCTGGACCTCGGCGGCGGGCCGCACGGTCACGTCGGGGGCGCAGGCGGTCCCGGCCCCGCGTCCTCGGCCCGGCTCCGGCGCGTCCCCGGTCGCGGGTGGCGTGGCGCTCCCCCCACGGAGGTGGAGCAGACGAACGTCACGCCTTCGGCCTCCATCTGGGCCAGGCGTCGGTCCAGCACGGCCTTCTCCATCTTGAACTCGGGGATGCCGTAGCGCAGGAGGCCGCCGGGCTTCTCGGCCCGCTCGAACACGGTGACGAGGTGCCCGGCCCGCACCAGCTGCTGGGCGGCAGCGAGGCCCGCCGGGCCGGACCCGACCACGGCCACCGACTTGCCGGTGCGCACCGTGGGCAGCTGCGGGGTGACCCAGCCCTCGTCCCAGGCCCGCTCGACGATCTCGAACTCGATGCGCTCGATCGTGACCGGGTCCTCGTTGATGCCGAGCACGCACGCGGCCTCGCAGGGCGCCGGGCAGAGGCGCCCGGTGAACTCGGGGAAGTTGTTGGTGGCGTGGAGGCGCTCAATGGCACCGGGCCAGTCGTCGCGGTAGACGAGGTCGTTCCACTCCGGGATCAGGTTCCCGAGCGGGCAGCCGTCGTGGCAGAACGGGATGCCGCAGTCCATGCAGCGGGCGCCCTGCTCCTTGGTCGCGTCCTCGCCGAAGGGCTCGTACACCTCGCGCCAGTCGCGCAGGCGCACCGAGACCGGCCGCCGCCGGGGCAGCCGCCGCGGGAACTCCATGAAGCCCGTCTTCTTACCCATGTGCGGCCTCCATGACGGCTTCGTCCACCGAGCGCCCCTCCGCCTCGGCCAACCGGGTGGCCTCCAGGATGCGCCGGTAGTCACGCGGCATGACCTTGACGAACTCGAGGACCTCGGTGTCCCAGCGCTCCAGGAGCGAGGCCGCCACGGCGGACTCGGTCTCGACGCCGTGCCGCTCGACCAGGTCGCGCACCGTGAAGGCGTCGGCTCGCGTCGAGCGGCTCGACGTCGACCAGCTCCAGGTTGACGCGCTGTCCGAAGGTCCGGGCCGGGTCGTACACGTAGGCGATCCCGCCCGACATGCCGGCGGCGAAGTTGCGGCCCGTCGGCCCGAGCACCACCACCAGGCCGCCGGTCATGTACTCGCACCCGTGGTCGCCCACGCCCTCCACCACCGCCGTGGCGCCGGAGTTGCGCACGCAGAAGCGCTCGCCCACCTGGCCCCGGATGAAGACCTCCCCGCCGGTGGCGCCGTAGAGGATGACGTTGCCGGCAATGATCTGCTCCTCGGCCACGAAGGGCGAGCCCTCCGGGGGGCGCACGACCAGCCGCCCGCCCGAGAGGCCCTTGCCGAAGTAGTCGTTGGCGTCCCCGTAGAGGCGCATGGTGACGCCCCGGGGCACGAAGGCGCCGAAGCTCTGCCCGGCCGAGCCGGTGAAGGTCAGCGAGATGGTGTCGTCGGGCAGCCCCGCCGCGCCGTAGCGCCGGCTGATCTCGGAACCGAGCAGCGTGCCCACGGTGCGGTCGACGTTGGTGATGGGCAGGGCCACCGAGACCGGCGTGGCGTCGGCCAGCGCCGGCGCGCACTCGTCCAGGAAGGCGTGGTCGAGCGCCTTCTCCAGCCCGTGGTCCTGCTCCACCAGCTGGCGCCGGGCCATGTCGGCCGGGACGTCGGGCTGGGCCAGCACCGTCGAGAGGTCGAGGCCGGCCGCCTTCCAGTGCGTCACCGCCGCCTCGGTGTCGAGCAGGTCGACGCGGCCGATGGCCTCGTCCAGCGAGCGCAGGCCGAGCGAGGCCAGGAGCTCGCGCACCTCCTCGGCGATGTACTCGAAGAAGGTCTCGACGAACTCGGGCTTGCCGCTGTACTTGGCCCGCAGCGCCGGGTTCTGCGTGGCGATGCCGACCGGGCAGGTGTCGAGGTGGCAGACGCGCATCATGATGCAGCCCGACACCACCAGCGGCGCCGTGGCGAAGCCGTACTCCTCGGCGCCCAGCAGCGCGCCGATGACGACGTCACGGCCGGTCTTGAGCTGCCCGTCCACCTGGACGACGATGCGGTCGCGCAGCCCGTTGACCAGCAGCGTCTGCTGCGTCTCGGCCAGACCGATCTCCCAGGGGATGCCGGCGTGCTTCAGCGAGGTCAGCGGCGCCGAGCCGGTGCCGCCGTCGTGCCCGGAAATGAGCACGACGTCGGAGTGCGCCTTGGCCACCCCGGCCGCCACCGTGCCCACTCCGACCTCGGCCACGAGCTTCACGTGGACGCGGGCCTGCGGGTTGGACGACTTGAGGTCGTGAATGAGCTGGGCGATGTCCTCAATGGAGTAGATGTCGTGGTGCGGCGGAGGCGAAATCAGGCCCACGCCCGGCGTGGAGCCCCGCGTGCGGGCGATCCACGGGTAGATCTTGAAGCCGGCCAGCTGGCCGCCCTCCCCCGGCTTGGCCCCCTGGGAGATCTTGATCTGCAGGTCGTCCGCGTTGACGAGGTACTCGCTCGTCACGCCGAAGCGGCCCGAGGCCACCTGCTTGATGGCGCTGCGCCGCAGGTCCCCGTTGGCGTCGGGCGTGAAGCGGTCGGCGTCCTCGCCGCCCTCGCCGGTGTTGGAGCGGCCGCCGAGCCGGTTCATGGCGATGGCCAGGGTCTCGTGCGACTCGGCCGAGATGGATCCGTAGGACATGGCGCCGGTGGAGAAGCGGGTCAGGATGGACGACGACCGGCTCGACCTCGTCGAGCGGGATCGGGCCCCCGGCCGCCGGCTTGAGGCGCAGCAGGCCGCGCAGCGTGCCCAGCTTCTGGGCCTGGTCGTCCACGGCGCCGTGTACTCCTTGAAGATGTCGTAGCGCTTGGCCCGTGTGGCGTGCTGGAGTTTGAACACGGTCTTGGGGTTGAAGAGGTGGAACTCGCCCTCGCGCCGCCACTGGTACTCGCCGCCGACCTCGAGCTCGCGGTGGGCCCGCTCGGTCGGCCGGGGCTCGTGGGCCTGGCGGTGCCGCGTCGCCACCTCGGCCGCCAGCACCGGCAGGCCGACGCCGCCGATGCGGCGAGGCCGTGCCGGTGAAGTACTCGTCGATCAGCGCGCCGTCGAGGCCGATCGCCTCGAAGACCTGGGCCCCGGTGTAGGAGGCGACGGTCGAGATGCCCATCTTGGACATCACCTTCAGGACGCCCTTGCAGGCGGCCTTGATGTAGTTGCGGCGCGCCTGGCGGGGCGAGACGCCCTCGAGCAGCCCCTCGGAGATCATGTCGTCGATGGAGTCCAGGGCCAGGTACGGGTTGACGGCCGCCGCGCCGAACCCGATCAGCAGCGCCATGTGGTGCACCTCGCGGGCGTCGCCCGTCTCGATCACGAGGCCGACCTTGGTGCGCGTCTTCTCCCGCACCAGGTGATGGTGGACGGCGGCGGTCAGCAGCAGGGAGGGGATCGGCGCCCAGTCCGCGTTGGCGTTGCGGTCCGACAGGACGATCAGGTTGGCGCCCTCGGCGATGGCCCCGGAGACCCGGCGCCGCACGTCCTCGATGGCCCGGCGCAGCGACTCGCCGCCGGCCGCCGTGGGCGCGCCGGCCTCCCCCGCCTCGCGGACCTCGAAGAGCCCGTCGATGGCGAAGGCCTTGAAGCCGGGCGTCTCGCCGCCCTCGTTGACGTACATGAGCTTGGCCAGGTCGTCGCGGTCGATGACCGGGAGCGGCAGGAGGATCTGCCGGCACGAGCCCGCCTTGGCCTCGAGCAGGTTGGCCTCGGGCCCGATGGTGGCGGCCAGCGACGTGACCAGCTCCTCGCGGATGGCGTCGAGGGGCGGGTTGGTCACCTGGGCGAACAGCTGGGTGAAGTAGTCGTACAGCAGGCGGGAGCGGTCCGAGAGCACGGCGATGGACGTGTCCGAGCCCATGGAGCCCAGCGGCTCGGCGCCGGTGCGGGCCATCGGCGCCAGAATCACCCGCAGCTCCTCGGTGGTGTAGCCGAACAGGCGCTGCTGCGTGACGACGCGCCCGTGCTGGGGCGTGAGCATGGTGCGGGCGGGCAGCTCGTCGAGGCGGATCTGGTCCTCGGCCAGCCAGTCGGCGTAGGGGTGCTCGGCGGCCAGCTCCGCCTTGATCTCCTCGTCCTCGACGAGCCGGCCCTTGGCCGTGTCGACGAGGAACATGCGGCCCGGGCTGCAGGCGGCCCTTGCGCACGATGCGCTCGGCGCGATGTCGAGCACGCCCGACCTCGCTGGCCAGCACGACGAGCCCGTCGTCGGTGACCCAGTAGCGCGCCGGGCGCAGCCCGTTGCGGTCGAGCACGGCACCCACGACCGTGCCGTCGGTGAAGCACACCGCTGCCGGGCCGTCCCACGGCTCCATGAGCGAGGCGTGGTAGCGGTAGAAGGCCCGCCGCTCGCGGTCCATGGTGGTGTGGTTCTCCCACGCCTCGGGGATCATCATGAGCACGGCGTGCGGCAGGGAGCGCCCGCCGAGGTGCAGCAGCTCGAGCACCTCGTCGAAGCTGGCCGAGTCGCTCGCCCCCGGCGTGCAGATCGGGTAGATGCGGGACAGGTCCCCCTCAATGAGGGACGTCTCGAGCAGCGCCTCGCGGGCGCGCATCCAGTTGCGGTTGCCGGCCAGCGTGTTGATCTCGCCGTTGTGGCAGAGGTAGCGGTACGGGATGGGCCAGCGGCCAGCTCGGGAAGGTGTTGGTCGAGAAGCGCGAGTGCACGAGCGCGAGGCCCGACTCGAAGGTCGGGTCGCGCAGGTCGGGGAAGAACTGGCGTAGCTGCTCGGAGGTCAGCATCCCCTTGTAGACGATCGTGCGGGCGGACAGCGACGGGAAGTAGACGTCGTCGAGCGCGTGCTCCACCCGCTTGCGCAGCACGAAGGCGCGCCGCTCCAGCGCCATGGTGTCGACGCCGGGCCCGGAGGGGGCGACGAAGAGCTGCTCGATGCAGCGGCATGGCGCCCTTGGCGATGAGGCCGAGGCCGTCCGTCTCGGTGGGGACGGTGCGCCAGCCGAGGATGGTCAGCCCCTCCTCGGCTGCTGTCTCCTCCACGACGGTGCGCGCCTTGCCCGCGGCGTCGGTGTCGGTGGGGAGGAAGGCGAGGCCGACCGCGTAGCCGCCGGCGTCGGGCAAGGTGAAGCCGGCCGCCTGGGCCGCCGCGGCGAGGAAGCGGTGCGGGATCTGCACCAGAATGCCGGCGCCGTCACCCGTGTTGACCTCGGCACCCGATGCGCCGCGGTGGGCCAGGCGCTCCAGGACGGTGAGGCCGCGGTCGACGATGTCGTGATCGGGACGGCCGTGGAGATCGGCCACCATGCCGACGCCACAGGCGTCGTGCTCGTAAGCCGGGTCGTAGAGGCCAGGGGCCATCGGCGTCCTTCCGAATGAGGAGAAGCTGCGGATACCGGGACGACGTTGGCCCGAACTGGAAAGGACAGAATACACGACCGCTCTCCTAGTCTTGACGCATGGGATCGCGCGTCCATGTCGTGGGGGGCGGGGTCATCGGACTCGCCTGTGCGTGGCAGTTGTCACGCAACGGTCATGATGTGACGCTCGTTGCGCCGTCCCCCGGCCGCGACGGCGCGTCCTGGGTGGCCGCCGGCATGCTCGCCCCGGTGACCGAGGCGCACTTCGGCGAGTCGGCCCTCACGGCACTGCTGGTGGAGGGGGCCGAGCGCTGGCCCGCCTTCGCGGCCGCCCTCGAGCACGCCAGTGGCCACACCATCGGCTACGAGACGGCGGGCACGGTGACGGTCGCGCTCGATGCGTCGGACCGCGCCAGCCTTGACGATCTCCTGGCGTACCAGCACTCGCTCGGACTCCAGGCCCACCGACGCAGCCCCAGCCATTGCCGCCGGCTGGTCCCTGCGCTCAGTCCGGCCCTGCGGGGCGGCATCGAGGTCCCGGGCGACCACCAGGTCGACAACCGCGCGCTGCTGGGCGCGCTGGTCGAAGCCTGCCGCCGCACCGGGGTGGCCCTCGTCGAGGGCACCGTGCGCCGCGCTCGAGGCCGGACCCGTGCTCGTCCTGGCGGACGGCCGCCGCCTCGGCCCGGCCCAGGTCGTGCTGGCGGCGGGCACCGGCATCGGCGCCATCGACGGGCTGGCCGCGGCCGGCCTGCCCCCGATCCGTCCTGTGCTGGGCCACATCCTCCGGCTCGGGCCGCCCGGAGCCGACGAGCGCCCGGCCCCTGTTCGACCGCACGGTGCGCGGCCTGGTGCACGGGCGCTCGGTGTACCTCGTCCCGCGGCGCGACGGGTCGCTCGTCGTCGGTGCCACTGTGGAGGAACGCGGCGGCACGGCCGTGCGGGCCGGCGCCGTGCACGAGCTGCTGTGTGACGCCCGCGCCCTCGTCCCCGCCGTCGACGAGCTGGCGCTGCTCGAGGCCGCCAGCGGCCTGCGCCCGGCCACGCCCGACAACACCCCGCGCATCGGGTGGACGGGCCTGGACGGCGTGCTGGCGGCCGTCGGCCACTACCGCAACGGCATTTTGCTGGCGCCCCTGACCGCGGCGGCCGTCGTCGACCTGGTCGGGCACCGGCCCGTGGCGCCCCACGTCGACACACTGGCGCCCGCGTGACCGCGCTCGTCCTGCAGGTCAACGGCGAACCGACGGAGGTGCGCGCCGGTGCCACCATCGCGGATGTCGTGCAGCGCCTCACCGCGGAGGCGGACCCCAGGGGCGTCGCCGTCGCGGTCGACCGCTGCGTCATCCCGCGCTCGGAGTGGGCCACCACCCCCGCCCGGGCCGGCTCGCTGGTCGAGGTGGTGACGGCGGCGGCCGGCGGCTGAGCCCCGCCGCGTCGCATTGTCCGCGCCCGAGGGCCGGTGCCAGAATCGCCCGATGTCCCCCGCCCCCCGCACGGGCCCCACGGCCTTCGTCCTGGCCGGTGGCGGCACCAAGGGATCGTTCGAGGTCGGGGTGCTGCAGTACCTGGTCGGCGTCGAGGGCATCGCCCCCGACATCATCACCGCCACCTCCGCCGGCGCCATCGCCGCCACCGTCCTGGCCCAGGCCCGCACCCTCAGCGAGTTCGAGGAGCGGGTGAACGAGATCGAGGGCGACGTCCTCGCCTGGACCCAGACCGAGCACGTCTTCGGCAAGCAGGCCTGGCTCGGCGCGTTGGACGGGACCGCGCTCGGCCGTGAGATCCACCAGGAGATCACCGAGGGCACGCGCCCGCCCTTCCCCCTGACCCCCTCGACCGTGCTGGCGGGAGACCAGGTCGTCCCGTCCTGCGACTCGGGCCGCAAGGGCCGTCGCCAGGCCCGCAAGGCCCGGCGCCGACGCCAGCGCCACCTGGCCCGGCTCCTGGCCGGAGCCGGGCTCCGGCTGCCACGGGTCCGGCGCCATTTGCGCACGAGCGGCAGCTCGGTCCTGAACCTGAATCCGCTCGAGGCGCGCTCCGCCACGGTGGCGACGACGGGGTCCGGGCCGTCGATCCCGCCCTGGTGGCCCGGCCCGGGTTGCAGCTGCGACTGGCCGTCACCGCGCTGCGCGCCGGCGTCCTGCGCTACGTGACCGAGGACGGCACCCTGGTCGAGTCCGACGCCCGCACCCCGGCCCCGGCGCCCTCGGCCGGGCCGGTGGACCTGGTCGATGGCGCCATCGCCTCCGCCAGCGTGCCCATGGTCTTCCCGCCCCACCCGATGGCGGACGACGACTACGTGGACGGCGGCGTCATCGAGATCGTGCCGGTCTCGGCCGCCGCCGCGCTCGGGGCGACCCGCATCATCGCCGTGGTGGCGGTGCCGCTCCGTCTCCCCCGCGACGAGCGGGACTACTCGGCGGCGCCCGCCGGCTACATCGGGCTGCGCTCCATGGGGATGATCGGCGTGGCCGAGCGCCAGATCGCCAACCTCAACGTCCAGCTGCCCGAAGGGACCACCCTCACCACGGTGGACCCGGTCGTGGACGTCGTCGGCCTGTTCGAGATCGAGCCGGGGCTCCTGCGCATCAACAAGGACTACGGCTGGCTGCGCGCCGCTGATCTCCTGGCCGAGGGCGACACCGCGCTGCGGGCCGACATCATCGACGGCACCCACGCCATCGTCGAGGCCCGGCGCGACGCCTGGAGGTTGGAGGAGACGCTGTGGGCCGCCGGCCGCATCGCCGACAACGACGCCGGGACGCTCGCCCTCGTGCGCGAGCACAAGGAGACGGTCCGCGCGCTGGTGGACCGGCGCAAGCAGCTCGGCTTCCCGGTGCCCGACGGCTGCGAGGACTGGTGGACCGGCTACGAGGCCCACACGGCCGAGCGCCCCCAGGGCCTGCCCGCGCTTTCCTCCGGCCGCGACTGAGGTAGTCCCCGCCGAGTCTTCGGCGGCTGCGATTCAGACGGTGGGGCCGCCGAGCCAGCCGCGCTTGTAGAACACCATCAGGAGCCCGATGACGGCGGCGGCCTCGATGCCGATCCCGAAGACCACGAAGGTCCACGTCGACATGATGTTGCGGACCAGGAACGCGAAGTTCTGTCCGAAGAAGCCGGTGAGGAAGCTGAGGGGCAGGAAGATGGTGGCGATGATCGTCAGCTGCTTCATGACCACGTTGAGGCGGTTCGACACGGTGGACAGGTGCGTGTCCATGACACTCGAGAGCAGGTCCCGGTAGTTGTCGACCTGATCGGCCACGCGGATCAGGTGGTCGTAGAGATCGCGGAAGTAGCGCGTGCCCTCCTCGGTCATGCCGGGGACGTCGGTCACGCCGGTGTTGACACTGGCGATCATGTCGCGTTGGGGCGCCACGACCTTGCGCATGTCCATGAGGGAGCGCTTCATCTGGAAGAGCTCGCCCAGCTGCGCCTCGGTCGGCGCCTTCAAGATGTCGTCCTCCAGCGCGTCGATTTTGTCGTCGAACTGGGAGAGCACGGGAAAGAAGCTGTCGACGAGTCCACCGACCACGAGGTAGACCACGACCAGCTGGGGCGAGGCCACCGTGTTCAGGGGGTGGTTGTCCAGCCACTCCCGCACGTGCTTCACCGCCGGGCACGGGCCGCGGTGCACCGTCACGCTGTAGCGGTCCGTCCAGAAGCAGTGCACCTCGGCCTTGCCCGTGTGCTCCGGATCGGCACCGCGCGCGACCAGGTACACGAAGCCGTCGTAGGTGTCGATGCGGGGTCGTTGGTTGAAGCGCTCCGCCGACTGGACCGCCAGATGGTGGAACTTGAACGTGTCGGTCAACAGGGCGCTGACGGTGCCGTCCCCGGCGTCGTCGTCGAGATCGAGCCAGAAGAAGTCGTTGCCCGCCAGCGCGGCACCGATGTTCTCCGTCGTCGCGGGCGTGTCCTGGCCGCCCTGACGCAGGGTCCCTCGCAGCACGGGGACAGTCTCTCCGCGCCCGCCGGCGTCGGGGTGGATGCGCTTGGCTCAGGCGAAGCGGCCCGGGTCGAACGCGCGCGGCAGCGGGGCCTCGTCGGGCGGGAGGTCCACCCCGGCCATGGCATGGGCCAGCCCCCGCGCCGAGAAGGGCCCCTGCAACAGCCCATTGGCGCCGTGGCCAGTGGCCACCCAGGCATTGCCCCAGCCGGGCAGACGTCCCACAATCGCCCGGTCGTCCGCCGACACGGGGCGGAGCCCCACGCGCGTCTCCAGGTAGTCGGACCCGTCGAGCCCGGGGGCCACGGTCAGGCACTCGCGCAGGAGCTCGTGCAGGCCCGCCGCAGTCACGCTGGTCGAGAAGCCGGCGCCGGCCTCGAAGGTGCCGCCGCAGGCGACCCGGCCGCCGGGCCAGGGCACGAGATAGTGGGTCAGGAGGGGTTGCACGATCGGCCACTCCCCCGTGTCCGCGCCCACCCCGAGATGCACGATCTGTCCCTTGGTCGGCCCCACGGGAAGCCTCGTTCCCAGCCATTCGCCCACCGCGGCCGTCCAGGCGCCCCCGGCGACGGCCACCGCACCGCAGGCGATGTTCTGATGGCCTTCGACCTCGACCGC
This sequence comes from uncultured Acidimicrobiaceae bacterium, assembly GCA_963843365.1. Lineage (GTDB taxonomy): Bacteria > Actinomycetota > Acidimicrobiia > Acidimicrobiales > RAAP-2 > Bog-473. Next base: position 1,139,447 of record CAWJKG010000003.1, read on the forward strand.
GTCGACGTGCCGCGCGCCGCCCGCGCCGGCCACGACGCCGTGGGCCGCGCCGCCCACGAAGGACACGCCGCGGGCGCGCCCGGCCTCACGGAGCGCCGCCGCCATGCCCCGGCCGTCGACCCGGGCCGAGCCCGGCACGTGCAGCACGCGGTGCACGGGGCCGAGCGGCGGGAAGAGGGAGCTGGCCTCCTCGGGTGTGATCTCGGTGACCTCCCCGGGGGAACGGCGGAGCACGATGTCGGCGAAGGGGGCGAACCACGGTTCCTCGGACTCGCGCAGGCCGATGGAGAGGATGCCGCAGCGGCCGTACCCCGACGCGTCGGTCTCGACGCCGTCGGACTCCAGGCGCAGCAGCAGGTCGGGGTAATGCGCGCCGGCGCCGCGCAGGAAGGGCCACAGCGCCGGATCCGTGTCGTGACCGGTCAGCGGCGACAGGATGCCCGCGCCCGCATCCGTGGCGCGGCCGGGATGGCCCGCGTCGACGACCGTGACGCTCGCTCCCAGGCAGGCCAGCTCGTAGGCCAGGGCCAGCCCGACCAGGCCTGCCCCCACCACGGCCACGTCGCAGCGCTCCGTGCTCATCCCACGAGTCCAGCAGGCCTGCCCTGCCCGTGCCACCGGTGGGGCACTATGAGCGCCGTGGAGATCGTCCGCACACCTGAGCTGCGCTTCGCCGACCTGCCCGGATATCCGTTCGACCCGCACTACGTCTCGTTGCCGGACGGGCTCCGCATGCACTACGTCGACGAGGGCCCGGCGTGGGGCGAGACGGTGCTGCTCCTGCACGGGCAACCCACGTGGTCATATCTGTACCGCACTGTCGTGCGCCGTCTGGCCGAACAGGGCCTGCGCGCCGTCGCGCCCGATCTGATCGGCTTCGGCCGTTCCGACAAGCCCGTCGACCGGACGGCCTACACGGTGCGCGCACACATCGACTGGCTGGCGCACTACGCGGCGGCGCTCGGTCTGCGCGACGTCACGCTCGTGGTGCAGGACTGGGGCGGCCCGATCGGGCTCGGCCTGCTGCGGGCCGCGCCCGGCTTGGTCCGCCGCGTCGTGGCCGCCAACACCGTGCTGCACACGGCCGACCCGGCATTGGCAGGTCGCCTGGAATGGGCGTGCCATGCCGGACCGGACGGCACGGTCACGGTGGAGCAGATGCTGCTCGACTACCAGCGCCTGACTCAGGAGCTCACGCCGTTCCGCCCGAGTCTCTTCGTGCAAGGAGCCACCGCATCGGAGGTGCCGGACGCCGTACTGGCGGCCTACGACGCACCGTTCCTCGACGAGTCCTTCTGTGCCGGGCCGCGCCAACTCCCCCTCCTCATGGGTCTCACCCCTTCGAGCGAGTGCGCCCGCCTGAACCGCGCCACGGCGCGGGAGCTGGAGACCTTCGACGGGCCCTTCCTCACTGCGTTCTCCGACGGTGATCCCGCCACGCGGGGGTGGGCCGAGGTGTTTCAGGCGTCCGTGCCCGGGGCGCGGGACGCGCGCACGTCACCTTGGCGGACGCCGGGCATTTCGTCCAGGAGGACCGTGGGCCCGAGTTGGCCGACGTGGTGGCGCAGTTGGTGCGGGACACACCCGCGGCCTGACTACGTGGCCGGCTTGGCCTCCTCGGGCGCGGCCTCGGGCGCGGGCGTGGTTTCGGGCGCAGCCGCGGTCAGTGCGTCGGGCTCGGGCGGAGCGCCGGTGCCGAGCTGCGCCTTCAACGCCGCCAGCTCGTTGTCGACCTGGGCGTCCTTCCCGAGCTGGTCGAGCTCCTTTTGGATGTCGTCGGTGCCGCCGCCGACGTCCTCCAGCACGCCGGACTCCAGCAGCTCGTCGAGGGCACCCGAGCGGGCCTGCATGGTGGCGATCTTGTCCTGGGCCCGCTGCAGTGACGCTCCCGAGTCGTTGAACGACTTGGAGATGCCGGCCGTGCTCTCGTCGACCTCCGAGACGGCCTTGGCTGCCGTGTACTGCGCCTTGAGCGTCTCCTTCTGGGTGCGGAAGTCGTTCACGCGCTTCTGCAGGGCGTCGAGCGTCTGCGTGAGCTTCTGCTCCTCCTCGTCGAGCTGCTGGCGCTGCGGCTCCATTTCGTCGATCTGCGCCTGCGCCGCGGCCTTGCGCGACAGCGCCTCCTTGGCCAGATCCTCCCGGTTGGCGGCGAGGGCCTGCTTGGCTTGATCCTGCAGGTGGTCGACGGTGTGCTGGAATTGTTCCTGCTGCAGTTCGAGACGCTTCTTCGACGCAGCCAGATCGACCAGCGCGCGGCGCACCTGCGTGATCTGCTCGAGCATCTTCTCGTACGAGAGATCGAGCATCTCGTCCGGCTTCTCGGCCGCGTCGAGTGCCTTGTTCGTCTTGGCCTGCACAATGTCGTGTGCCCGCTGGAAGATGCCCATGGTTCCCTCCCTGAGGGGTCGTTCCGTGGCCCTACCCTACGTTCGAATCGGTGCCGCCGTGCGCTCGACGACCGTGCGGCGACGAGTGGGCGGTCAGGACCCGGAGGCGGCGACGATCGGCCCGTTGAGGCGGGTGCCGGACATGTCGCCGTCGGCCGGCGCGTCACCGAACGGAGAAACCTTGCCCTGTGCGGTCACGACCCAGTACCCCCCGCCGTCGGACGTGGCGAAGATGGCCGACGCCGGGTCGAAGCCACCCGCCGACCCGGCCGGCAGTCCGCCCAGCGAGCTGGCGTTCCCGAACGGGAAGACCTGCCCGGCGCCGTCGAGGACCCAGTAGCCGCCGCCGTTGGAGGTCGCCGTGGCGGAGGTCATGTTCGAGGACTGCGTTCCCGGCTGGCCGTAGTTCACGGCATCCCCGAACGTGTAGACGGCGCCGAGCGTGGTCACCACCCAGTAGCCGTTGCCGGTCGCGTCCGGCACCACGCTCACGGCCGCGCCCCGGCAGCCGCCGATGCCGGGACACGACCCCTCGAAGCGGGCGTCGCCGAAGGCGAAGACCCCGCCGTCCGACGCCACCATGAAGTAGCCGCCGCCGTCGTGCGAGGGCACCATGCCGACGATGGGCGCGTTGAGGCTGTGGGGCAGTCCGGAACCGGCCGGGCTCAGGCCGCTCCCCGGGATGGACCCGTAGTAGCCCGCATTGCCGAAGGCGAAGATGCCGCCGTCCGAGGCAACCAGCCAGTAGCCGCCGCGGTTTGCCGTCGGCGTGATGCCCACGACCGGGCGCTGCAGGTGCAGCGAGCCCGTCGAGCCGTAGAACTGGGCGGACCCGAAGGTGAAGATGCCACCGTCCGAGCCCACCAGCCAGTAGCCGTGCTGCGGGGTCGGAGCCGCCGCCGGTGGCGGAGCCGGCGGTGTGGGAGTCGAGTCGGCCGGCGCGTCGACGGTCAGTGTGAAGACCTGTGTGGCCACCGGTGCGGTGCCGTTCGAGGCCGTGATGCACACCGTGAACGTCCCGCCGTCGCCTGCTTGCGGCGTCCCGTCCAGGGTGGCGGTGGTGCCGCCGGCATAGTCCATGCTGATGTCATGAGGCAGCGCCGAGGGGGTGCAGCCGCCGAAGGCGGCGTCACTCACCCAGCTCACACCGGGCGTCCCCGTCGTCGTGACGGGGAACACCGACGCCGTGCCGGCCGAGAACGTCGCGTGGTTCGCCGCTGGTGATGGAGGGCGCGACGGTGGCGTCGCTCCCGGTGTAGGTGTACTGGACGGCCGGCGAGACAGCGCTGGTGCCCGCCGCCGTCGTGATGGTGACGTTGACGGTGCCCGGCGTCACCGCAGGCGGGATGTTCGCCGTGATCTGCGTCGATGTGCCCGACAGCCCGATGCTGGCCTCGTTCCCGAAGGAGACGATCGGACCCACTCCCCCGCTGATGAGGTTGGTGCCGTGAATCGTGATCGTGGGGCTGGAAGGGTTGGGGATCTCGGTCCCGGACGTCGATGAGATGGAGGTGATCGCCGGGGCGCCCACAGGGGCGTAGGTGAACTCGTTGACCTGGGCGATCCCGGTGGCGCTCGACGAGCCGGTCGACGTCGAGACCGTCACGACGACCTGGTCCGTGCCCGAGCCCGCCGGATCCGCCGGCGCGTCCGCGGTCAGCTCGCCGTTCCAGTCGACGTGGACGTTGGTGGCGGCCACGCCGCCGAAGTACACCTGGGGCGTGTCCGGTGTGTTGAAGTAGTTCCCCTCGATCGTCACCGGCGTCCCGGCGCCAATCGTGCTCGACGAGGCGGGAAGGACCTGGACCACGTCGGGTGGCGCCGGCGTGGAGGGTGTCGGGAGGGAGCTGGGCGTCAGCGTGTCCGCCAGGCTGTCGGCGGGGTCGTCCTGCACGGCGAAGAGCTGGGTGTACTGGCCGCCGGAGGTGTCGGCGTCGCCCATCTCCGCCGTCTTCGTTCCCGTAGACGTCCAGGAACCGAGGATGTTGTCGCGGTGACCCCAGCAGTTGCCGTCGGTCGGCGTCGTGCACAGGGCGTTCGTGCCGCCGTAGCCGTCGTTGTACATCCAGGCGAAGTCGGCGCCGAGCGGCGTGAAGTCCAGGGCGAAGTTCGACCCCCAGGGGTTCGACTGATAGCCCGCTGGCGCCTGCGGGTCTTGATTGTTCTGCGCCCCGGTCAGCGCCGCACTGTCGAGCGCGGCATCGAGGCCCGAGAATTGCGGGAGGCCGCGGTCGCCGCGTTCCTCGTCGGCGATGACCAGCTGCTGGAGCGGTGGGGAATCGCTGGCGTAGTCACTCGGCAGGACCATCGGCCCCAGGCCCTCGAGAAAGCGGCCGTAGTTGACGTTGTGCAGCACGGAATCGATGCAGGCAGCGCTGTCGTCGTCGACCGTGGTGGTCGTGCAGTGCGGCAGGACCTGGGGCTGTACGTCCGCTGTGGGCTTCGTCGGCGGCACAATGCCGGCAGCAGTGGCTGCCTGCTGGCCCGAGGCGACGACGAACACGGGGCCCAGCGTCGCCACCGCCGCCACCAAGGTACGTGCCAGCGCGCTCGACACGCCGCGCGCGCCGGGTTGCTGCCGTCTCACCTTCCGTTCGCCCCCTCGTGCCCGGGAATGGATCAGCCCGCGCAACGTACCATTTCGATTCGGAGCCGCCGATGGAGTGCGCGGTGAATTGTCGCCGGATTGCCCTGCTGCGCGAGGTGCAACCGCGTTGCACCCGAAGCGTGGACGACGGCCGCGTTGTCACTCTGTTGTGTGTGTTGGGTCCGGACGGCTCTAGTTCGGTTCCACCGGCGCTGTCAGCATCCTGACTGGAGGCGAGGAATCCGGGAGGGATGATGCTGACAGAGTGGCATCTGCAAGCTGCGTGTCGAGGGCGGGGACCCAGCGAGTTCGTACGGGGCCCAAGGTCCGACTACGACCTCATCCGCGAGCTCTGTGAGTCGTGTCCGGTGCGACAGCCGTGCCTGGAGTACGCGCTGTCAGACGAGTCACTGACCGGACTCTGGGGTGGGACGACCGACGATGAGCGCAGGCTGATTCGTCGGCGCCGGGTGGCCTGAGAGCTCGGCACACGTCTCCGCACCAGCGCGCGGAGGTCAACGATGTGCCGGTTGCCTCAATCAATGGGAGCTGGGCGTCACCGAATGCTCGGCATCGATCCCGTTGATCCCACCCAGAACGGCGGTGATCGCCAGCTCAGCCTGCGAGAGTCCGACGAATTCGATGCCCACGCGGATGCCCCCCTCGAGGGTGAAATCGGCGTCACGGATCACACCTTCGAGACGAATGTTGACCGCGTCGCCGATCGCCGACACGTCGACGAAGATCTGCCGATGGACCAGTTCCCAGGGCTGGGGGTGGTGGAACGTGATGCCGAGGCCGTGCCCGGACACGTCGATGACCTCGCAGTCCCGCCAAGCGCTCGGTGGGTCGCCCTCGATGTGACAAAAGCCGGCCCATGCCGTGGCCTGACGCGGCTCCCTCCTCCGGTACTCCATGGTTGCCCCTCCTTCTCCTCTTTCCGCTTCTGCGGATGTTCTCGACGGTGCGCAGTGAGGTGCTCGAGATCGATCAGGTCGCAACGAGGACGTCGCTCATCACGCTGAGAACCGCGGTGATGGCCTGCTCCGTCTCCGACAACCTGACGAACTCGATACCGACTCGAATGCCCCGACTCATGGTCACCGCCGTGTGCTTGATCTCACCCTCGAGCCGAACGTTCACACAGCTCCCGTTTCCGGGCAGGTTCACCGAAACGAGGCGGCCCGCCAATTCGGACGGATCGGGGTGGTGGACTGTGATCCCGAGGCCCAGCATGGAGATGTCGACGACCCGACAGTCGTGCCATCCGGAGGCTGATTCCCCGGCCAGTTGGTAGGACGCGGCCCAACCGGCGGGTTGCCGATGTAGACGGCGGCGATTCTCCATGACACGCCTCCCGTTCTGCGAGACCACGTGGGGCCTTGCTCGACGGCTCATTCCCTCGCCGTCGTGGGGGAAACGGTGTCTCTGACCTGCCCTTGTGATCCCAACGCCCGTTGGGGAGTCAGGATTGTCAGCGCGTTGTGAACATTTCCCGCTCGCGCGTGGATCAGCCGCCACCGAGTGCCGCATCGGCCAGCGGAGGGTGCTCGCTGCACCCGCCGGCACAGGCGCCGCAAGGCGCGCAATCGAGCGTCAGCGCGTCAGCAGACGACCGAGGACGGATCCCGCCAGGCTCATGGCGAGGGCGACCATCACGCCCAGGATCCAGAGATGCTGCACGGGCTGCGAGATGTGCTCGTGTGCCATCCAGATCCGACGGTAGAGCGCCCCCAGCAACAAGGTCCCCACGGCGACGACCCCGGTGGCGGCGGCGTACCGCGTCGGGGCTGACGGGCGGCGGAACGCGACGACGGCGCCGCCGATGAAGAAAGCCCCTGCCACGAGACAGGCGGCGATGATCCACAGGTGTGTCGACTGATCGATCATCGGCCGGCCGTGCCAGTCCTCCTCGATGATCATGGTGGGAACGGCCACGGCCAGGACCAGCAGCGCTGATCCGACGATGTCGGTCCAACCGGGCGATCGCACTCCCTGCACGCCGGACCACCATAGAGGCGGGAAGGGACGCGGTATCGGCACCGAGCCCCGGGTCCTGCGCTCATCAGCGAATCGGCGTCTCTGAAACGCCGTCGATCGGCAATCCATCCGGCCTGTCTCATATCCGAAGGAGGGCTGGTGCGAGAAGGGTGCCTCGGCCCGGCGAGGAGGCGATGGGGCATCGGGAGGGGCAAGCCAATTCCAGAGCCTCAGGGCAAACTTCGGCGGACGGGAAGTTCCCATCGAACTCGAACCCACACTCAACGGTCGGCGGATTCGAGGTTGCCTTGAGCCGAAGCCGCGGCCACCGACCCCAGCAAGCGTCAGTCGACGGCCACCCTCCCCCGCCCGGGCGAGTCGTGGGGCTTCGGAAGGACTGGTCATCTGAAAAGACCATTCCGTCTTGCGCCGAGAGTCCGATGGGTCGCTCCCAGCTCCGTGGGGCGCCGCATCCGCAATATGCGGGCAGCGCTGTCGTTCACCTCGCAGTGACGTCGCCGTAGGCGGCGTCGCAGTGCGGCTGTAGGAGGTGCAGGCCGAGGACGTTGAAGACCGGCTGAGGACGAAGAATCCGTGCAACGGGTGGGACACGAGGAAGGATCGGTGGGTATGACACACGAGCGGCGGGCCGGAAGATGGCGAGGGGTGCGCCGGAGCGTGGCAGCGCTGGTGCTCGCAGTCTGCGCGCTGGTGCCGGTGTCGCTGGCTCTCACGCCCTCAGAGGCGTCCGCGTCGCCGCTCCCCGCTCCTTGCCAGCGTCCTGGGCCGATTGGTGAGACGCTGCCGCAAGTCGAGGGTACGGTAGATCCGATCGGTGCGAGCGCGGGAGACGACCTCTCCGGATTCTGGACAGGCGTGAACGGGATCTACGCGACTGCGAACGCAGCAGCCTGCTTGGTGGGCGTCGGGCTGTAGTCCTCCCCTTCGTCCGGGCACCTGACGAGGGATCTCAGCTCCGAGCAGATTCGTCGGATACCCCAACGTCTCTGAGAAGGGCCCGCGTCAAGGTGCCCATCTGGTCGTAAGGCAAGTTCTCGGGCTCCCACCAGGCGACGGCGGATGTCTCGTCACCGTCGGCCCTCGGAACACCGCCGATGACGGTCGCATCGAACACGGTGGCGACATACGAAGTCTGATCCCCATTGGGGTAGCGAAGGCGATACTCGGGGCCACCGAGAACCGCCAGAACCGGCCCGAGCTTCACCTGGACGCCCGCTTCCTCTTCGGCTTCTCGGAGTGCAGCTTCCTCCGGCGACTCATCGGGTTCGATGGCTCCACCGATAGTTGCCCACAGTCCAGAGTCGATCAGGCGGACCAGCAGAATTCTGCCACGCGTCGTCCCTCGGAAGCACGGCCGCAGAAGGAAGCACAAGAAGTTCGTTTCCGATGAGGTCTCGAAGTCTTCTTATGTAAGGAGACATCGCCATGCGAGCACGCTATCTCCAGAAGCGTCGGCGTTCGCGGCTCGCCGGCGGACCCGTGGGTCACTTTGATGACCAGCCGGCGGGTAGCCAGTCTCCCTGTGGGTCGGTGGTTTGCCCGACCTCAATGATGTAACCGTCGGGATCGCGGATGTAGCAACGGGTCTCATACGTGTGCTGTTTCGGTGGCGTCAAGAACTGTGCACCCTTGGCGCTCCATTCCTCGTAAGCGGCGGCGATATCAGGGACGCGAATATTGAGAAAGCTGCTGAGCCGGTCCGGATCGGGTGGCGTCTCGAGCGTGACAGTGGGCTTGTCGTCGGTCGGGCCTCCGCCAGCATTGATGACGATGAAGCTGTTGGCGAGTGCGACATTGGTGGGCACCGGACCGAAGACCACGGTTCCGCCAAGTACCTCGGTGTAGAAGCGCGCAGACCGCTCAACGTCATCGGAAGTGATGAAGTAGCAGACCACCATGTGCTGCCCGGGTTCGGCCACTGGTGCCTCCACTCATGAGTCTGGAGTACCAGTAAACCAGCACAGCATGGCTGCGACGAATCCACAGGCCACCTCGGGCACTTCACGCAACCACCCGGATGGTGATACCCCAACCCGACCGATCGGGGACGGCGGCTAACAGCGCGGGAGCGAGTATCCAGTTGGGTCGGCAGTGGCGGACAATTCCCACACCTGGCCACCGCTGTCGTCGGTGTGAGGAACCGGATACGCATATGCATTCCCCCGCAGTCCGTGTCTCAACCTCTTGGTCCAGTGCGCGACCGAATCGGTAGTGGAAAGGCTTTGTACCGCCCTCCCCCGCAACGGCGCCCGCCGCACCCAGCCCAGATGCACAAGGCGCGCGTTGACGGCGTTCGCGACGTCGCCGATCGGCGACACGAACTGTGCACTCACTTGCACTGCGTACCACCCGGATTGCCCAGAAGGGTTATCGGGGCATTTGCCGTGCCAAGTCGAATCCTTGTGACCCGTCTTGACCCCAGTCGATCCCGGCGGAACTGCGGAGACGACCGGTTCCAGTTCCGCCAATATCTGACCGCGAGGGTCGCCGCCGAAAGGGGCGGAGGAGGCCCATCGGACAACCAAGAGAGCTATCAGGCCGATTACGACGACGCCGCATGTGACCAACAGCCAACGGCCGCGCCCGATTTCCACAAGGCACATCTTCGCTCAGTCGATGGCGGGTTGCGCCGGGGATATCGCTCCCAGGCCGGGGAACGGGACAGATCGAGATTCCGGAGCCGAGGCTCCGCATATGTTCTGGGCGACGTAACGGAAGGGCAGGGCCGAGGACTTGGATTTGGACAGCACCAACGACGTCACCGGAACACCGGTTCTGAGGTGCACGCAACGCGGTTCGGAGAAGTGGTAGAGCATGATGGCCTGACGGCTGCATACCGGGGGAGGTCATGCAAATGAAACTCGGACACCGGGCGATCACGGCGATGGTGCTCATGGGGTCGATACTGGGTGCAGCGGCCGCCGCGGTTTCGGCCGGCCCCGTTGATGCGGAAGCGGTGAGCAGTGCGCCGGGAGTGACGGCGACCTCCATCACAGTGGGGACCATCTCGACACAGACGGGCACGCTGGCGTCGAACTTCTCCTCGTTGATCTACGGCGAGAAGGCCTACTACGACTACATCAACGATCAGGGCGGCGTGAACGGGCGCAAGATCGATTACAAGTACGCCTTGGATGACGGCGGCAACCCCACGACGTTCAACCAGCTGGCGAACACGTTGATCAACCAGGATCACGTGTTCGCGGTAACCGGCGTGGGCACGGCATTCTTTTCACCCAATCTCTTCGTCCAGTCGGGCATTCCGACCTACGGCTACAACGTGACCGGCAACTGGCAGGGACCGGACAACCTGTTCGCCGCCGGAGGCTCGGTGGAGTACTACGTGGCTGGGGCGCCTCAGGTGGCCTACGTGGCGCGCCACACACAGAAGTCACCCTCCATCGCCTTCGTCGCGTACGGTGTTGCGGCGTCGGCCGCTGCCTGCCAAGCCGAGCAGGACGCCCTCACTGCGGCCGGGTACAAGGTCAGCTACTCGGATCTCAAGGTCAACTATCCGGGTTCCACGGTGGCGACCGACGTGCAGCGGATGAAGCAGGCAGCGTCGAACATGGTCGTCAGCTGCATGGACGTGCAGGGCAATGTCACGATGGCCCGGGCGATCAATCAGTACGGATTGCACATGACCCAGCTGTGGTTCAACGGCAACGACCAAGGAACGCTCACCGCGAACGAAAGCCTGATGCAGGGCGTCTACTTCGGCATCGGGCATGTTCCGTTCACGGCGCCGACGTCCATCTATCCGGGGTTGAAGCTCTACTTGACCGAAATGAAGAAGTACGAGCCCGCCTATGCCCAAGACGAGATTGCCCTGCAAGGATGGGAGTCGGCGGCGCTCTTCGTTCAGGGCGTCAGGATGGCGGGCGCCAATCTCACCCAAGCCAATGTGATCAAGGAGGACAACACCTTGACCGCGTTCACGGCCGGCGGCCTTGAGACCCCGGTCAACTGGCAGAGCGCCGGGCACAATGGCCATGCACCCCCTTATTGCGTCGCCTACATCAAGGTGTCAGGCAACAAGTACGTCGCGACACTGAACAAGGGAAGAAACGTCTTCAACTGCTTCAACTCGATCAATCCGAAGAGCAACCCGGTCTTCCCACTGCCGGCCGGTACTCCCGTGCCAGGCTGAGCCCCGGGGAGCGATAGAGAAGGAGTCGTGTGCGCCTGGGGAGAGCCCCAGATGGCGAGGCGTCGCAGCCAGAGCCGAGAGGCGCGGACTCTGACCTTCTCCTCAGGTCTCCGAGGCGAAAGAATTTGGGCCGGGAGGTGCGGGAAGATGATCCCCGATCGCCATTGGCAAGCCCGCATTGCCGTGAGGAGCCCACTTTGGGCCGGAAGATGGTTCGCACCATCCGACGACCGTTGGTGGCGTGTCTGGCTACGAGAGCTACGAGCTACCTCAATGGGCTGACGAGAATCAGGCAGTGAGGCCGGCGACGCTGAGGACTCAGGCGTTTCACATCAGGCCGCCCGCGGCCGATTTGCGCGCCTTTCCCGTTCCGTGAGGCCACCCCACACCCCTTGCGGGCTCGGATTCTGCCCGGCATATTCCAAGCACTCCGCTCGAACTGAGCAGCCGTCACAGATAGCGCGAGCTCGAGCGAGATCGTCGGGTGTCTCCGGAAAGAAGTTGCGGATGCCCTTGCCCCGACAGGCTGCTCGGTCCCACCAACTGAATACGCCCATTCAACAAGCGTATGGGCGGCGGCCGAAGGCTCAACCGTCAGGAGTCGGCGTGGCTCAGGTCGCAAACCCGACGGCGAGTACTGCACTCAGAGGGCCCACCACGACCCGAGTCCGAGGCGACGTATGGGTGTGGGCCACGGTCTCGTCGAAGGAGAAGGAGGAATCCTGAGGGCTCACAGTGAAGCTTGGAACGGCGATCGTGTGCCAGCCGTCCGCCAACTGAACTTCAGAAACCAGGTCCTCGTCGATGGCTGAGAGCCACTCGATGCTCATTGTCCGGCCTCCAAGCCAATTGTCACCCCGCCCAGTCTACGTCCCAGCCCCGTCACGGCCGCTGGCGCCGGGACCGCCGGTGCGCTGTGGGCACCCACAAGTTCCGGGCAACGGTGATGGAAGACTGGCCGCATGGTTGATTGCATGGCCTGTCGACTGTCGAGTGGCGAGCTGGAGCTACCCGGAGGTTGTATCTCCCGGACACGATTTTGGCGCGTCGAGCACTGCATTGGGCCTTTGGGGCTGGGGACTCTCATCGTCAAACCAGAACGGCATGTGACCTCTGTGGCCGACCTTTCAGAAGAGGAAGCCGCCGAGCTCGGACCGCTTCTCCGGCGAGCGTCGCATGTCGCATGCCAACTCGTCGAAGCGGATCAGGTCTACAACTGTCTTTGGTCTCACGCTGGCGGCCAGCGGGTCCACATTCACTACGTCGTGCAGCCCGTGACGAAGGAGCAGGTGTCCATGTTCGCTGCTCACGGGCCGAACCTGCAGGTCGCACAGTTCGCCCTCGGGACCCTGCCTGATCCGGCTGACGTTGAGCGTGTCGCAGACCTCGCCCGAATGCACTTCTCCGATTGAGCCCAGCGGTGTCTACATCCCGGTTCGGAGGCAGACAGACGGGTCCGGCGCTTAAGTCAAGATTGGGCGTTGTGGATGGCGTCGTAGAGCTGAACCGTCAGGCGGAGATGCCCCATGTGCTCACGTGCGTGCCCCAGATTCCCGATTAGCCATGTCATACCCGGACGCCGATCATCGCTGGAAAGTGTCGGCAGAACTGTGGGAGTGAGGGCTCGGTCGTCTGTGAGTGTCGGCGCCAGGTCGTCAAGGAGAGAGTCGGCCTCGCGAATCTGGTCGAGCAAGTCCACTTGGCTTTGACTGCCCATTCTGAACTCGGCATCTCGATTGCGGCTGCCCGGTATTCCGGCGACGGCTCGGAGCGTTTCCGCCTCTGAACCAAGGGTGTGTGTGACGATCGTCGCTACCGAATTCGCACCCGGACACGGGGTCCAGTTCAGCGACTCATCGTCTCGGTTCACGACCTCCAGACGCAGCTCGCTGTGGAGCACTTCGAACTGTGTGATCACCACCGAAATGGGGTCTACCTGGTTCGTCATAGAGGAGGCCGACATAGAGGTATATCCAAGCAGCAAATCCAATGCACCCCCACCTGGCGGATGGGGACGGTTCTGGTCGGTCCTACTTCTGCAAGATTTCCGGCCTCCCAGAGCCTAGGAGGAGAGCCGCCCAAGGGTCGGATCCCCCTTTTGCGTGCTCGCTGTTGAGCATCCACAGTGCATCGGACTCCATGATCACTCTGCACAGTTCCATTGGTGGATCGAGGTCCCTGCCGAGTCCTGACACAACGTCATGGGTATGGAGGACCAGCTCATATGCCGCCCGAGCACACCACTCAGCGAGGCCCAGCTCAAGGACGCCGTCCGAGGCCGTCACCGTCCCGGGTGAATCTCGCACGACAGCGACCAGCAGAGCGGTTACCGACCGTAGACCGGATACGAGGTCCAGTGGCGTCGCTTCCAGCTTTGCGTGCAGTTCTTCGAACGGGAGGTATCCGGACTGCGCTCGCGCACCGATCTGCATCGCGTAGGAAAAGAGGCAGTCGACCATGTGATCGACCGTCTGCCAACAGCTCCATTCCAGCACCCCGGCCCTGGTACTCCAGTCGGCGTCCACAACCTCAGTCAGGGCGTCTATTGAGAAGTCCGCCAGGGCGGCAAGCTCATCACTGGTCATTGAACAATCTTGTCTCGATTGGAGCTGCTGGGGGCGCCCAGTTGTGTCGTCGGGTGTCACCCCAGCCCGGCGAATTGAGGCAGTCAGTGCCATCCCTGGCAACGCCGCCCGCGGCTAGTAACTGGCTGTTTAGACGCCGAGCCGGGTAAGAATCCCGGCGACCGGCCGCGTGAGCACTACTGGGATCGCCAACCGCACGACTCTGCGAAGCAGTGCCGGGCGAACCTGAGTGGTGACGACGACATCCGTGACCAGCGCGAGCGCGGCGGCAATCAGCACGGCCCGCTTGCTTGGATCGTCGGAATAGGCGATTGCGACCTGATCCACGGTGTCGAGGTTACCGGTCCCGTCGATGCTGGAACGCGCGACTGTGGAGACGCATCGCGCCAAGTCAGAGTGGAAGGGGCAGCTCGGGCGGCTATCTCAAGGCCGGTGGACTCGGCTACCCAGAACCCGCACGGTGTCGGCATTTCAAGGGCGGTCAGGTTGGCGCAGCGTCGGAGGGCTTGACCGCTTCCCAAATGGCGATGAACATCAGAGCGAACGCCAGAGCCCAGGCAAGGAAGAAGCCACCGAGGAACTGAGCGATCGCATAGTTCTGACCGATCAGCACGAGTACGGCGCCGACGATGGCACAGGGAACGGTCCCCAGGACCGCTCGCATAACGAAGATTCCTCGGCTGTCCGCAATCGCCTGGGTCCGCCGATTGAGCGGTCGTTGGAGGACCCTGCGTACGCGTCCGGCGCCCCAACCCAGCATGGTTGTGCCGCCAAGAACGACCCCACCTGCGAGCGCCCATGCTCCGAAGGCGACGGACAGCACAGTCGCAACAGCGATGAAGACAACACCGACGACCCTGAGACGCTGGAACCGACCCAAAACACCCGTTGTACTCAGGCGGTCCGCCATCGCAGCAGGGTATGGCAGAACGCCCAAGATCGCACCACAGAGTGCCGGATGCCGATCTGCCTAACGCCCCGTCCCCTGCCCTGATATGCCGTTCTACGGCGCCCGGGTCCGGTATTCAGGGGCACCCCTACGTTGACCATACGGGCCGAAATGGAACAACGGAACCGTGGCGTGGAGCAAGGGCCGAATCCGTCGAGAACTCGGTAGTTCTCTCGATCACTACGGTCGTCGAGCCCTTGCCGGACACGACCCGAATGACCGTCGCTACGACAGGAAACTCGCACAGCGAATCAAGAAAATGCCTCTTGAAGAGTTGGGCGAGCTTTTGAACGGCGACGCCCGGACGAGAGCGGTTAATCCGCTCGCTTTGGTAGCCCGGCCCCTCCGGGCAGACTCCTTTTTCGATCCCACTCCACGGTTCGCTGAGCGAAAAACCCCTCGGACCAAATACAGCCAAGCAACGGAGATGCAACCGGGGTAGAATTCGCTCAGCGATGCCGAGGCTCGCAGCCTGACTGCAGGTCGGATATCGAGCAATCGAAAGGACGGTAGAGCCATGCTCTTCATAAGCGAGTACACGTTGAAGCCTCATCTGACCAAGGACGAGGTCAAGCGCCTCATGGACGTATTTGGCAAGCGTGGAGCCGTAGAAGGCGAGATCGCGAACTATGTGCGAGCCGATGGGACTGGAGGTTTCACAATTGCCGAGAACGACGACCTGACCTCGGCTTATGCAGACGTCCTCTTGTACTCCGAGTACATGACGTTCACGGTTACCCCAGTTCTCAAGATCGACGACGCTGTAGGTCCAATCTTCGCCTACATCGGGACGTAATCGTCTTGTGACGAAAGTGGCAGCACCGACGGCGCGGCCCCTATCACAGGTGTGCCGCAGGGCGGCACACCTCCCGGCGTACTGGGTCAGTCTGTCAAACGCGTGAGCGCACTGCTCTCTAGCGCAGTGGACAGAACTGGCTACTCCTGCAACACTCGTTGCGTGCCTCAGATGGGCACCCACGAAAAGGAGTGCCTCATGAGCTACACCGAACTTTCCCGCACTCGGCCGATTCCATCGGCCTGGGAGAATCTCAGCGACGAGCAGAACGATGCACAGACTGCGGCGATCTACGCGGTCATCGCCAAGAACGGCGGGGATGTCAAGGCTGTCACGTACTCACCGAGCCGTATCGCCTTGACCTCGGTGATCGAGTATCCCGACCAGCGGTCAGCCATGAACACTGCCGCAGAGATCCTCGCCCTTGGAACGCTTGAGTACGTTGAGATCGAGCCCCAGTGGGATGTCGCTGAGTTCGTAGCACTCAACCGCGCTGCGGCTCAGGCCTAAAGCACACCCAAGACAAAGGCCAGGCTCGGTGATAAAGCCTGATCCAGGCACGCCGGAGTAGACCTGCCCAAGGCCGGCATTAGGGGGCACCCTATGCCCGAAGCAGCTACTTCTACTCCTCCCAGTCAAGTTGTGCTTCGGGGACACCCGCGGATCGAGCGTAGGTCTCGGCCTCGGCCCGACCCCGCACGTCGCCACGGGGATACCGAAAGGCTCGTCCCGCGAAAACGACAATGGTCTCCTCCTCTGCGTGAAGGCCGCAGTACCAGCCTCCTGCTGGATCGAGCGACCAGCGCAGCGCCTCTATGAGAGCAGCCAGGTCCCGATCTCTAACACTGAACTCCAAGAACGTCCATGTCAGCGGCTGTCCGGCGCTTACGTCTCCAACGTCACCCCTACTGACCTTGCGAACCTGCAGGGTGACACCTTCAAGCGGCCTGTTCTTTAGGAGGCTCTCCGCAATCAGGGCACCAGAAACACGCATGCTGGAAATCATGGTCGCGGGGTGTGACGGCCCCGTCCCGGCGTACTGGGGCAGGGACGTACCTAGAAGAAGGCCGCCCGAGAGACCACGCCTTCAACGAGGAACAGGTTGAGTCGGTACTCTCTGAAGTCGAATGTGACCGTGTCCTCGAGTCCGTCGATAATCCTGACCATCTTCACCCCCAGCCTGTCGGCTCTCCTTCGAGCTTCGGCGATCCCCAAGCCTGCGTATGTCATGGACTCTGGGGTCTTGCGCTCGGCGCCGATCCAGTCTTCCTGGCCCACGAGTCCATCCTGCCTCAGACGAGGGTCTCAGTGCCGGCGTACGGCGGCACAAGTCGCGTTCTCTACCGCTTGATCTCGACGAGCAGCACCCACGCGTTGATCGAAGCCGAGACGAAGGTAAGCATGATCCCAGCCAACACCCAGTAGAGCCCGCCTCCCGCGCCGACGACCAGACTCACACCTCCCACGATCAAGGCGCTGCTCGGGAGCAACAAGGTGGCGAGGTGTTCGATCTGCCATGACGCTGGTTCACCAGGACCCTTTTTTCCGAGGGACACCCACACGGCTTGCGCAGCCGCGACCGCAGAAACGCAGGCGATCTCGATCCCAAGGGCACGAATACTTTGTCCGGGCGCCAATGCAAATCCGGAAACGACCAGAGCGCTTACCAACATCCCGAGGGTTGCAGCAGCTCTCCCTGGTAGCTGAGGGTATTTCAGTATCTGTTCGAGGTTTATCGAGATCGCCACGAACAACAGCCCGGTCAGAGCCGCTGCCGCTCCGATCGTGCCGATGAAGAACTCATGCCAAGGCAAGGCGCTGTATGGAGTCACAGAAGAGTCTTGCACCTCTCGGCCCGAATCGATGGCTATCCACCCACCCATATGCGCCCGCACAGTGTCACCCGGTCCCGGCGTTAAGGGATCCCCTGAACTGTCGCGGGAGTTGAGGCCCACAGGTCCGTCGCCGCCAGAGTCCATCCTGCACCCTTTGGCGAAGAGAAGAGCCAGCCATGCCACATAGAAGCCATTCCGAGCGCCGGGACTGCGAGACCCCATCTAAGAAGGCTGTTGAGCAATGGCGACACCAGTGGAAACATGGAAGGGTGCAGCGAGCCGGGGTCCGTCTCTATGAGAGCATCGGCACCCGATACGGCGCGATTCGTCAACCCGACCACCGACTACACGCGAGGATCGTCGGTGCCCTCGGCGATGCCTGTCCGGTGCTCAACGTCGGGGCCGGAACAGGTAATTACGAGCCCTCTGATCGACCTGTCGTGGCTCTCGAACCAACTGAGGTCATGGCGCGTCAGCGTCCGCTTGGCTCGGCACCTGTCGTGCGTGGCGTAGCGGAGGGACTTCCCTTTGCGGATGGTTCCTTTGGCGCCGCTCTCGCCACGTTCACCGTGCATCACTGGAGCGACGTCCTCACCGGGTTGAGCGAGCTTCGCCGGGTCTCTCGTCGTCAGGTTCTTCTCGTCCACGATCGAAGCCTCTGCGATTACTACTGGATCACCGAGTACTTCCCCGAGATCCTCGCCGTCCCATCCGAGCAGCACCCCGCTGTGGACGAGTTGTGCCACTCACTTGGTGTTGTTCGTATCGAGACTCTTCCGATACCTGCTGACTGTTCGGATGGGTTCTGTTCGGCGTTCTGGGCCCGACCCGAGGCCCTGCTCGAACGGGCCCTACGAGCAGGAAGTTCCTCGTTGTCACAACTGGACCCGGTCATCGCCGAGGACAACGCCTCGCGCCTACGGGCTGACCTGGCTTCGGGAGAGTGGGACTCCCAGTACGGATTCCTTCGAGGTCTGCCCGAGTTCGACATGGGTTATCGCTTGCTCATCGCTGGCGAATAGCGAGTTCTCTTGGTCAAGGTCGCCATCGGCGGTGGCTCCCCGACCCGGCAATGTTCGGGGGCACCCCCGCCCAACCGTAGGGCCGTAGCCTTGATCAGTCCGATTGGGATCTAAGACCTGCGGGATGATCGTCTGGCCATGGAGGAGGCACGGTTCACAATGACCAAAGAGGGTTTGTGGCAGATCGTGGCAGATCGACGCAACGGCATCCTGGCCACGATCAGCGAGGACGGCACTCCGCAGCTGTCGAACATTTACTACCTGTGCGATCCGTCCAGTCAGCTCGTCCGATTCTCGACTACGACTGTCCGGGTCAAGGGCCGAAACCTCATGCGGGACCCTCGGGGGGCGCTCCATGTTCCCGGTGCAGATTTCTTCAACTTCGCCGTCGTTGCAGGATCGGTCTCGCTGACCGTAGTTCGGGAACCCAATGACGCTGCCGTCGAGAAGCTGTTCGATATTCACGCCGGATTGGGATCGACCTCGGGACGAGATGGCTTTGGCGAGGAGATGCTGGCCGACCACCGAATGGCTGTCGAACTTCACGTCGAACGTATATACGGGCAGATCCTCGACCGCTGACCAGTGGGCAGCCACCGGACATTCGCGGCGCGCCAGAGGGGGGTGCCTGAAATCGCATGGTCCGCGATCTCGGACGCCAACGATCCCGAGTCATCTGCCGTCTGCACTCGCTCTTCGCCGAGCTCTCTCCGGGCGGAATTGCCAAGGAAATGTACGTCTCGGATACCGAGGCGCTATTGGCCAAGGTCAAGCCGGAGTCGCCGGTCCAACAGATGCGTTTGGACCTCGTCCTCGAACTGATCGATGACGTGCGCCGCCTCGACGAGCAGATCAAGGCTTCGCATTGACGGATCCGGCTGGCGGTGAGGGCATCTGGAACCTCGGTCACCGAGCTCTATGGCGTCGGCCCGATTCATGCTGCTGAACTCATCGGGTACTCCGGTGACGTCGCACGCTTCGCCAATCGTGACGCCTACGCCTCTTACAACGGCACGGCTCCGGTTGAGCGCTCGTCTGGAGGCCGGATCGTGCATCGCCTGTCGCAAAGGGGCAATCGCAAGGTCAACCACGCTCTCCACATGGTCGCCGTTACCCAGATCCGCAACCCCGGAACCCAAGGTCGCATCTACTTCGAGCGCAAGGTTGCCGAGGGCAAGACCAAGAAGGAGGCGCTCCGTTCACTGAAGCGCCAAGTTTCCAACGCCGTCTATCGCCAGCTCCTGGCCGACGCAGAAAGGGGTCCGGGAGGACACTAGGAAACGACTCGTTGCCAGCGTGGTCGGCTCTGCATCCTGAAGGCCGGCTCTTCGGCGAAGTCACTCCCGGACCGCTCAAAGCATATGCACTTGTGCCGTCACGTGGCGGGTCGATCTCACGCGTCCCGAGGAACCCGAAATTGGGGTCTTGACTCAAAGAGGATTCGTACGGGGTCACCCCGTCCCGGCGAACAGGGATTCTGCCGAACGGCAGCCCCGCACGATGGGTCAAATAGTCGGGACGGCATGAGCCGCGAGGACCTTGGTCTCTATTCGGGGCGTCTCGGTGAGACCACCATGCCTATGTGGGCCTTTCGGACGAGAGAACTCCAGAAGAAGCGACGCCCGGATCGGTCGAGGCCAAGCCCGCCGTTCGGCATCACCGGGTCCGCACGGTGCTCTTGGTGCTACTGTCGTTGGTTGTCCTCTTCATCCTTGTCTCAGTGGTCCTCACTGTGAGAGGTCGGGCCCGCCCGGTGAGCATGAGCCAAGCCATTGGGCGTTACCACCCAGACCCCGCGGCCGATCCGGGGACCCACCCGCTTCCGGGTGTGTACTCGTATCAGGGCTCAGGCACCGACAGCCTGAGCCTCCCACCCCTCTCCCAGTCCGAGGGGCCGACCCTCCCGGGAACCGTCGAAGTCCAAAGCGACGGGTGCTGGAGCTTCCGCATCGACTACTCCACGAACCACTGGCAGAGCTGGATCTATTGCGCACGCCCCACTGGCCTCGTGGAGACCGGAGGACAGGTGTGGCAGCGCTGGATGGTCGGGCCCTTGGCCGAGACCAACTTGTCGACGTTGCGCTGTTCGCCGGGCTTGGTGAGCATCCCCTCTTCGAGCGCGGCGGACAAATCCTGGCCCGCTCAATGCACGGGCACGTCGACGCAGATACATGGCACCTTGGTCAGCGCCGGGGCCACCCGCTTTGTGGGCCAGCCGAACCTCATCATCGCCGGGCACACGGTCCCTGCTGTCCACGTGGAAGTGCAGTGGAGGTTGAGTGGGCCACAAGTCGGCACAGAGCGCGACGACCTCTGGTTCGACGCCCAGTCTGGACTCCCACTCCAGAACCGCCGGAGTATTCAGGTCCGCACAACAACGCCGTTCGGTTCGTCCACGTACACCGAGAACGGGGAGTTCGTCCTCAGGAGCCTCACACCGAAGACCTGATGCCAACCCAGGGCGCCCCTCCCCCGCGTACGGGCACCCCTCCCTCGTGAATGTGGTGATCGAGAGTGTGTTGCCGTCGGGGTCCTCAAACCAGGCGACGTGATCGCCACCAGGCGTGGTCCAGATGCCCGCTGATCCTGATCCATGTCGCCGAAGCGGGTGAACGACACTCCCCGGCTCACCCGGTGTACTGGGGCAGGTGAATGTCGGGTACCGCTCCCCTGCCTCAGCTCGTGTAGTCGACCGGACCTGCTCCCTCGATGCCGACGGCGAAGGCCAGGCCCCGGAGTCCAGAGTTCTCCGTCAGCGGCCAAATACTGTGGACGATGTTTGGCGGAATCCTCACCAGATCCCCTTGTCCGACCTCTCGTTCCTCGTCCCCGATCTTCATGATGCCGCGTCCGGAAATGATGTAATAGAACTCGTGAGTCGGATGTGAGTGGGGGTCGACGAGCCCGCCGCCGGCAACTTCCCACTCGCTGACGAGCTCAAGAAACCCTCCACTGGTCGCATCCTTGAGCTCACCGGGTTGAATGAGCCACCAGACAGGTACCGTCCCGGCATGTTCGATAACCGGTGCTACATCCCTCGCCGAGCGGACATCCATTCCTCATCCTCCTCAGTTGTCGTGGTGGGATGTTACGACCATTCACCAGTGGTTCTGAGAGATGAGTGCTCGACTCGTGATGCCGAAAGCAGTGGCCTCTTACGCTTGGAAGGACTTGGCTGGACTCTTGGAGAGCAACGCGGTGCCGCTGTCCCGGCGAGCGGGTCCCCCAAAGCTTGCCCCTAATGACTGCGTTTCGAGGTCTCTGCCTCGGGCCAACCCTCCGGTACGTCTCGGTAACGTGGTACGTGTCAGACGGCGTGTGCTGCGAAGAGCAGAGCCCAGAGGGAGATTGGAAGCCCGAAGTCACTGACACAGACGACTGTGTTCCCCGGGTTGAAATTGTGATTGCGCACCATTTCGATCACGTGATTGACGCCCGCAAAGAACAAGAAGGTCGACGTTGGGATCGCCATGGTGATCCAGGCTTCTGACTGATGCATCGAGGCATAGATCCCAGCCAGGCCCAGGCCGAAGCTCACGAATCCGAGTTCGTACTGAAACCCGTTGGTCTTCCACCCGATCATGGCCGCAGTCTTCTCGGCGTACTTGGTGTGCATCAGCCCACTGACCAGAAACATGAAGCCCGCCGGCAGATAGAACATCCAACGAAGCGCATTGACGGCGAACCCTTGATCGGCCTGGTAGCCGGAGGCTTGTGCTCCTGCGAGCGGGAGAATCCACGCCACGATCCAGGTGATCGGAAGTGCGAGAGGGCCCAGCTGTCCGATGGATGCCAGCCACGTGCGATCTGCTTTGGTCGCTTCCGTCGCTGCGTGGTGCGGAATCGAGTGTTGATCCTGAATGACCATCTTCGTCCCCCTCGTTCGGTGCTCGCCACCAGATGGATCGCTCTTGGACTTATCGGTCGTGACTCGACCCTCCTTGAGATCGTGGCTCATGCTCGCCGGCCCCGGTTCCGCAAGGGCCGCTGCAAATAGGTCCCACGAATCACTGCGAAAGAGAAGCTCCGCCCTCAGCCGGCGAACCGGGACACTCGCTCGGCAGGCGAGGGTGAGGATGCAGCCAGAGGACGAAGAGAGCGTCAGGGTTCCGGCTCCCACCTTCGTCGCGCCCGGGATTGGCGGGGACGTCGAGACGCCGCCGCTCGCCGGCCGAGAGGCATAGGCTTCTGACCTGCACTTTTGAGTCGGGCTGCCGGGATTTGAACCCGGGACCTCTTGACCCCCAGTCAAGCGCGCTAACCAAGCTGCGCCACAGCCCGTGTGCTGTTGTCCCAGGTCAAGCTGGGTCAGCAGCGAAAGACGAGACTAGCGCACCCCCTGCACTCGGCCGTCTGCGACCGCACGGCGTCATCCACCCCTCTGGGCCCCGACGGGGCGGATTCCTCCTGGTCATCGGGGTTGCCACAAATAATTGTGCTTAAGCACCAGGTTCACTCCTCCGAACTCAAACCAGTGGCGACCACCCGGCGCGAGACACAGCTCGAACTGCTGCACTATGTGATCGAGACCCAGCGTCTGGTCAACGTCCTTCCCTCGGCCGCGACGGAGCGGGCTGTCGGCGTCGTCTTGGAGCGGGTACAGACCGTGACCAACGCCGACGGTGCCGCCGTCGAGGTGGCCGAGGGCAACGCGATGGTGCATCGCGCCGTGAGCGGTCTCTACACCAACCCCGAAGGATCCCGCACCGCGGCGGACGACACCCTGTCCGGCCTGTGCATCCGCGTCGGCATGCCGCTCTTGTGCCGGGACACCGAGACCGATCCCCGCGTCGACGCCGAAGCCTGCCGGCGGGCCGGGGTCCGAGCCGTCGCCGTCGCCCCCATGTTCCGGGGCGGTGAGGCCCTGGGCGTCCTGCGGATCATGTCCAGCGAGGCCGAGCTCTTCGACGACGCCGACCTCGACATCCTCGAGCTGATGGCCAACGTCCTCGCCTCGTGCCTCTCGAACACGTCCAGGCTCGAGCGCGAAGCCGAGCGCGCCCTGCGCGACCCGTTGACCGGCCTGGCCAACCGCTTCATCTTCATGGACCGCCTGGCCCACCACGGGCTCGAGGCCCGTCGCTACGGCCGGCCCTACGGCCTCTTCCTCATCGGCCTCGACCGCTTCAGCGTCGTCAACGAGACCCTCGGCCACGAGTGGGGAGATGCCGTCCTGCGCTCGGTGGCGCAGGGGTTGCACAGCACCGTGCGTGGCGGCGACACCCTGGCCCGGCTCGACGGCGACCAGTTCGTCGTGCTCTGTGGCAACGCCGAGCAGTCCGTGGTGGAGGAACGCCTGAAGGGTCGCATCGAGGGCGTCGTCGCCGACGTCGACAAGGACCTCAGCCTCGACGGCTACACGCTGCGCACCAGCGTCGGCGTGGCCTGGAGCACCGGCAACCACGTCTCGGCCGAGGACCTCATGGGCGAGGCCCGGGCTTCGCTGCAGCGCGCCAAAGCCCGTCATTGACTCCGGCCGGAAACGCCCCGCCGGGCGCGACCGCGGTGTGCGCTCAGTCCACCCGGCGCAGCGACGCCCGGTAGCGCACCGCATTGGCGACGTACTCCGCCGCCGAAATGCGGATCATGGCGACATCCGAGCGGCCTTCCAGGACCTTGGCCGGGACCCCGAGTGCGAGAGCCCCTGGTGGCACGACCATGTGGTTGGGCACCACCGCGTTGGCACCGACGGTCGCTCCCGTTCCGATGACGGCCCAGTGCAGGACCACGCTCCCGGACCCGGCGAGTGCCTCGTCCTCGATGGTGCACCCCTCCAGATGGGTGAGGTGACCGACCACGCAGCCGTCGCCGATGGCCGTGGGGAAGCCGGGCCCGGCATGGACCACGGTGCCGTCCTGTATGGAGGTGCGGGCCCCCACCGTGATGGTGCCGTAGTCGCCCCGCAGGACCGCGCCGGGCCAGACGCTCGACTCGGCGCCGATGGTCACGTCGCCGATCACGACCGCGTCGGGGTGCACATACGCGTCGGCATCAATGCGCGGCGCCACGCCTTCTATCTCGTAGATCGGCACGGCGGGGCACGCTACACGTGACCGGCGACCCAGGTGATGCCCTGGTAGCCGCGGTAGCCCAGGTAGATCACGCTGGCGACCAGCATGGCCTTGAAGTACCAGGGGATCGGCTGCCGCTCCTGCTCCGCCACAATGGTCCCGCACGTGGGGCACTCCCCCTCGTCGCCCAGGTCCTCGTCCTCGACGAGTGCGTCGCACTCCTCGCACCAGGCCATCAGCGTCGACCGCTCCTCATTTCCCCCCGATCCGCACGCGCAGCTTCATGGGCGTGGGGCCGAGCTCGAAGCGTTCCCGGATGCCGCGCTCTATGTAGCGCAAGTAGGTCTGGGGCAGCCTCCCGTTCGTGAAGAGGGTGAACGTCGGGGGGTCGATCGCCCCCTGGACCGCGTAGCGGATCTTGAACCGGGGCGCGGGGTGCTTCTGCTGCAACTCCTGGACGGTGCGGTTCAGGGTCCCGGTGGGGATGCGCTGGTGGTAGGCCGTCTCGCAGTCCCGCAACGCAGGGAGGATGCGGTGCACGCCCTTCCCGGAGAGGGCGGAGATCTTGAGGACGGGCGCTGCACCGAGGAAGGCGAGCCGGTCCCCCACCCCGGCCAGGACGTCGTCGCGATCGTCCACCTCCACCTGGTCCCACTTGTTCAACACCACAATGGCCGGGCAGCCGGAGACGCCGATGCGTTCCGCCAGCCGCTGGTCCTGATGCGACGCTCCGATGGTGGCGTCGATGACCAGCAGGGCGATGTCGGCCCGTTCCAGCGCCCGCAGCGCACGCAGGGTGGCGTGCTGCTCCGTCCCGCGGTCGGTCTTGGACGGCTTGCGCAGTCCGGCGGTGTCGATGAAGCGCACCGGACCGTCCGGTGTCTCGACCACGGTGTCGATGGCGTCGCGCGTCGTGCCGGGCATGTCGTGCACGATGGCGCGCTCCTCACCGATGAGCGCGTTGAAGAGCGTCGACTTGCCCACGTTGGGGCGCCCGATGATGGCCACGCTCGGCGTCCCGGGGTCGCCGGCCTTCCTCGATTTGCCGTGGAGGTAGTCGGCGGGCCGGTCCTCCTCGGCCTCGTCGGGCAGCGGGACCGGCAGCAGCGCCACGACCTCGTCGAGCAGGTCGCCCGTACCCCGGCCGTGGAGCGAGCTCACCGGGAAGGGATCGCCGAGCCCCAGGGACACGAACTCCCACGCGCCGGCCTCGCGGCTGGTGCCGTCGACCTTGTTCACGACCAGCCGTACCGGGGGTCCGGCCCGGCGGATCACCTTGGCTGCCGCCAGATCCTCCTCGGTGACACCCGTCGTGACGTCGACCACCATGAGGATCACGTCGGCCTCGGCCAGCGCCCGCTCGGCCTGGTCGCTCACCTTGGCCTCGAGGGCGTCACCGGCGGCCAGCCAGCCACCGGTGTCCATGATGGAGAAGGGGACGCCCGACCACTCGGCGGAGAGCTCCTTGCGGTCGCGGGTCACCCCCTGCTCCTCCTCGACGACCGCGGCCCGCGTGCCGACGATGCGGTTCACGAGCGACGACTTGCCCACGTTGGGCCGGCCGGCCACCACGACCATGGGGCTCATGACCCGCACCCCGGCCGGAACGAGGTGCCGTCGAGTGCCCGGCGCAGCGACGCGCCCTCGGTGGGGACCACCTCCACCGGCCGCGGGAGGTCCGCCAGCGTGAGGCCGTCGAGGAAGCGGCCCTCGTTGAGGCAGGCATCGGGGAGCAGGCAGCGCTCCTCCGCCGGCACGCCCGCGAGCGCCCGGGCCACGTCCTCGCCCGTGAGCAGGCCGGCCACGCCGATGTTGCCCCCGAAGAAGTCGTTGTCGACGGCCCGCAGAGCCACGTCCCGGCGGGGGTGCGCTGCCACCAGGGGGGCCAGCACGCGGGCGCCGTAGGTCCCCGTGAGGATCGTGACCGGACGGCTGTCGGTGCCCGCGGCGACGGTCGGGAGCCGCGGCGCCCGGTAGCCCTCGGCCGGCGCGGCGTCGACCGCGGCGAAGAACCCGTGGCGCACGCCGCCGGGGCCGCGGGAGGCGGGGTGGGCGAAGGCCTCGGCGAAGGCCCGTGCCATGCCGATGCCGTTCTCGTGCTGGGGGTAGCCGTCGTAGGCCCGCGCCGGGGGAAGGTCCCTGTGCGCCAGCAGGTAGTACTCGTCGGCCGCGTAGACCATGCGATGCCCGAGGGCCTTCTTGTAGAGGCGCTGCCACTCCTCGACGGTGTCGACGACCTGTGCCGCCTCCGCCGCGGTGTGCGGGCGCATCTCGGACTCGTGGGAATAGCGGCTCAGCCCCAGCGGCACGGCGCCCACACTCGAGAGTCGCGGGAAGCGGTCGAGGATGCCGGCCAGCGTGTCCTCGAGGGCGGCGCCGTCGTTGACGCCGGGGCAGACGACGATCTGGCCGTGCACCTCAATGCCGCCGTCGAGCAGCACCTCCAGCCAGCGCAGGCTGGTCGCTCCCTTGGGGTTGCGGAGCATGCGGGCGCGCAGTTCGGGGTCCGTGCTGTGGATGGACACGAAGAGCGGCCCGAGGCGCTCGGTCAGGATCCGCTCGGCGTCCAGCTCTGTGAACCGAGTCAGGGTGGTGAAGTTGCCGTAGAGGAAGGACAGCCGGTAGTCGTCGTCCTTGAGGTAGAGGCTTCGGCGCATGCCCTTGGGCAGCTGGTAGATGAAGCAGAAGGCGCAGTGGTTGTCGCAGGTGCGGATGCGGTCGAAGACGGCCGAGGAGACCTCCACGCCGAGAGACTCCCCCGCCTCCTTGTCGACCCGCACGACCCGTGGCAGGGGCGCGCCGGCGCGGCGCACGAGCACGCTGAGGTCGCCGGCATCGCTGAGCCGTTGAAAATCGATGACGTCGCGCGGCTCCTGCCCGTCAATGCTGAGGAGCTCGTCACCCACCGCCAGACCGGCGCGGGCTGCCGGCGACGCCGCGGTGACCGAAGTCACCGTGGGAGCTGACATGACCCCAGGTTAGTGCCGATAACCTGGACTTTGTGCCCGGAGTGGATCGAGTCATGCTGGCCGAGCCCCGGGGATTCTGTGCCGGCGTGGAGAAGGCGATCAAGGCCCTGGCCTGGATGGTCCGGGTCTTCGAGCCGCCCGTCTACTGCTACCACGAGATCGTCCACAACCGGCATGTGGTCGACCGCTTCCGCCGGCAGGGCGTGATCTTCGTCGACGACGTGGCGGACGCCCCCCCGGGTGCACCGCTCATGCTCAGCGCCCACGGCTCGGCCCCCGAGGTCGTCGAGGCGGCCCGGGCCCGGGGCGGTGCCGTCGTCGATGCGGTCTGCCCCCTCGTCACCAAGGTCCACCACGAGCTGAAGGTGCGCAGCCGCAAGGGCTTCACCGTGCTCTACGTCGGTCACGCCGGGCACGAGGAGGCGGTGGGCACCATGGCCGTGGCGCCCCAGTCGGTGCGGCTTCTCGAGCGCGAGGAGGACCTCGACGGGCTCGAGGAGCTGGCCGCGCAGGATGCACCGGTCGCCCTGCTGGCCCAGACCACCCTCAGCCACGACGAGTGGCGGGGCCTCATGGAGGCGGCGCGGCAGCGCTTCCCCGACCTCTGGATGCCGAACCGGAGCGACCTCTGCTTCGCCACCACCAACCGGCAGGCGGCGCTGAAGGCCATTGCCTCGGAGTCCGACGCCGTCGTGGTCATCGGGTCCGCCAATTCCTCGAACACCGTGGCCCTCGAGAAGGTGGCCCGCGCCAGTGGCTGCCCCCGCGTCCTGCGCATCAACGAGGCCGACGAGCTCCCCGACGACCTGTCGGGCACGGTCGGGGTGACGGCCGGCGCCTCGGCCCCCGAGGCCCTGGTCGACGAGGTGATCGCCCGCCTGGCCCCGGCCGAGGGCGTGACCGAGGTGACGGTGACCACGGAGGACGAGTACTTCCCCCCGCCTCCCGAGCTGCGGGAGCTGCTGCGGGCCGTGGGCTCCGTCCTGGCCTTTTTCGCCGGGAAGCCCGGTCCGGGCCGGTCGGACCCGGCGGCCGAGGACCGTTCGGTCTCCGCCGCCGACGTGCTCGACCTGCTGGCCTCGTGAGGCCCCCGAGCGCGATGATTGGTCCATGACGTTCACCCGGATGGACGAGTCCACGAAGGAACAGTGGCAGGAGATCATCGTCGAGACGATCGAGTACGAGTCCGGCATGGCCGATCGCGTGCTGGCCATGTTGGCCGCACTCGAGGACCTCGTCGTCGGCTTCGAGGTCGATCAGCTCGTCCACTCGCTGCAGACGGCGACGCGGGCCGAGGAGGCCGGCGCGTCGGACGAGGTCGTGGTGGCATCCCTCTGCCACGACATCGGCAAGGTCATCTCGGTCATGAACCACCCGCGGGTCGTGGCCGAGATCCTGCGCCCCTACGTGAGCGACGACACGTTCCACATGATCGAGGCGCACCAGGACTTCCAGGGCCAGCACTACTACGAGTACCTCGGGGCCAACCCCGAGGCGCGCCGCAAGTACGAGGGCGCCTCCTGGTACGCCCTGGCCGAGCAGTTCGCCGACGAGTGGGACCAGACCAGCTTCGATCCGGACT
Source organism: uncultured Acidimicrobiaceae bacterium (assembly GCA_963843365.1). Lineage (GTDB taxonomy): Bacteria > Actinomycetota > Acidimicrobiia > Acidimicrobiales > RAAP-2 > Bog-473. The sequence continues at coordinate 1,168,321 of CAWJKG010000003.1, forward strand.
ACCCCACCAAGCCGCTCTCGCACTTCGAGCCCCTGGTCCGCCAGGTCTTCGCCTCGTCGCGGCCAGTTTGAGCTCCACACGCGGCGCCACCTCGGGCGCCAGCATCCACACCGATCCCGACGCGGGCGCGCCGCGTCATCGAGGAATCCCGCCGCGAGTTCGACGCCCGCTACCCCGATCTGAAGCTGTCCCCCGTCGTGGGGCTCATCTGCGCCTACGAGGAGGAGGACAACATCGGGGCCGTCCTCGCCGCCATGCCCGCCGAGGCCTGCGGCCTGGCCGTGACCACCCTGGTGGTCGTCGACGGGGGGAGCGACAGGACGGACCAGGTGGCCAAGGATTCCGGCGCGGTGACCTTCGTGCTGCAGGAGAACCTGGGGCACGGCTACGCGCTCCGGGTCGGCTACGCGCTCTGCATCGAGCTCGGCGCGCAGTTCGTGGTCACACTCGATGCCGACGGTCAGAACGACCCGGCCGAGATCCCGGTCATGCTGCAGCCGCTGGTCGACGACACGTCGGACTTCGTCGTGGCCTCCCGCGTACTCGGCCGCGACACCACCACGGACAAGTTCCGCAAGCTGGGCGTGCGCGTCTACTCCTACGCCATGAGCGCCATGGGCCACACCAAGCTGACCGACACGTCCAACGGCTACCGCGCGCTGCGCGTCAGCATGCTTGACGACATCGCCTACCGCCTGGTGCAGCCGCAGTACCAGACGGCCGAACTGCTCATCATCGCCATGAAGCGGGGCTGGCGGGTCAGCGAGCGGCCGACCCTCTGGCTCCCGCGGGCCTCGGGCACGACCAAGAAGGGCAAGAACTGGCTCTTCGGCTTCCGCTACGGCAGGGTCGTCCTCGAGACCTGGTGGAAGATGCGCAAGGAGCCGCACCACCAGTAGGGGGTCCCCTCGCGCGCGAGCCCGGTCAGTAGCGGCCCGTCTTCGCCCGCGCCTCGTCGTAGACGGCCTGCAGCCGGGGGACGAGGGCCGTCGTGGCCGCCCGCACGGCCGACCGGGAGACCCGCCCGCCCTCGGTGCGCGCCGGGGGTGCAATGGCGGGACCGATGACCACCTGGATCGTGAAGGGCTTCGGGATCGCGCTCCCCTTGGGCATGGCCAGGTCGGAGCCCCCGATGCCGATGGGCACAATGGGCGCGCCGGTCCGCGCCGACAGGAACGCCGCGCCCTCCATGAGGTCCTCGATCGGGGCGCCCTCGCGGCGGGTGCCCTCGGGGAAGAGGACGAGCAGCTCGCCCCGTTCGAGGACCTCCTCGGCCCGCTGCAGCGCCTCGCGGTCGGCCGACTCGCGGTGCACCGGGAAGGCGCCGACGGTGAGCAGCAGCTTGCCGAGCCAGCGATGCTTCCACAGCTCGTCCTTCGCCATGAAGAAGAGCTTGCGCTCGGTGCAGAAGGCGGCGAAGCCGAAGTCGGCGAACGACCGGTGCACCGGCGCCAGAATGGCCGGGCCCGTCTCGGGGATGTGCTCGCGCCCGACCACCTTGGGGCGGAACAAGACCCAGAGCGCGGTCACGAACAGGCTGCGCTCCACGCGGTAGAGGGGGGAGCGGCGGGGGTCGATGGCGAAGGGCTGGTGCCGGCCCGGCGCCTCGGTCTCGGTGGCGCCACGACCCCCCTCGTCCGGCGCCGGCGCTCCCCCGGTGTTCACAGCCACGACAGCACCTCCTCGACCACATCGCGCACGGTGCGCCCGGTCGTATCGAGCCGGTGCGCGTCCGCCGCCTCGCGCAGCGGCGAGGCATCCCGGGTGGAGTCGATGCGGTCGCGCCGGGCCACACCTTCGGGTTCCTCGTCGTCGCGGCGCCGGGCCCGCTCCTCGGGCGACGCCGTCAGGTAGACCTTGAGCGCGGCGCCGGGGAAGACCACCGAACCGATGTCGCGGCCCTCCACAACGCCGCCGCCGTGCGCGCCGGCCCAGGCCCGCTGGCGCGCCACCAGGTGACGGCGCACGTCGGCGTTGGCGGCGACGACCGAGACGGCCCGGCCCACCTCGGGGGTGCGGATGACGCCGGTGACATCGTGCCCGTCGATGATGACGCGCTCCCCCACTTCAATGGTCGCTGCCCCGGCGAGGGCGGCCACGGCGTCGTGGTCGTCCGGTGCCGTGCCCGACGCCAGCGCCCGCGCCGCCACGGCCCGGTACATGGCCCCGGTGTCAAGCCGCTCGACACCCAGCCGCTCGGCCACCGCGCGCGAGACCGTCGACTTCCCGGCGCCGGCGGGACCGTCGATGGCCACCAGCAGGGCGCGCGGTCCCCCCGGCCCCTCCGTCAGACCCTCGAGGACCTCGGCGAAGGCGGGATAGCTCGTCTCGACGGCGCCGAAGCCGGTGATCAGGCTGCGCTGGCCCGGGCGGGCGGCCAGCCCGGCCACCGCAGCCGCCATCGCCATGCGGTGGTCGCCCTGGCTGTCGAAGCGGGCACCGCGGAGCGGCCCGCCGACGCCCGTGACGGCCAGGGTGTCGCCGTCGATCGTGGCCCGGGCCCCGAAGGCCTCGACCATGGTGGCGACGGCGGCCAGCCGGTCCACCTCCTTCACCCGCAGCTCCCCCACGTCGGTGAAGACGGTCGTGCCCCGGGCCACCGCCGCCGCCACGGCGAGGATGGGGATCTCGTCGAGCGAGGGGATCTCGCGGGCGGGCACCTCGGTGGCGGTGAGGGGCCCGGCGGTGGCGCGGATGGTCGTCGTGCCCGGGTCTCCGGGCACCAGCATCACCGACGCCCCCATGCGTTGCAGCACGCCGACATAGCCGAGGCGGGCCGGGCCGTCGTAGACCCCGGCCACGTCGACCGCGCTGCCCGGCACGACGCACCCGGCCACCGCGAAGAAGGCGGAGGCGGAAGGGTCGCCGGGCACGGTGCGGTCCACCGGCTTGAGGGAGGAGGCCCGCACCCGCACGACGCGCCCCTCGCCCCACGGCTCGACGGTCAGGTCGGCGCCGGCGTCCACCAACATCTCCTCCGTATGGGTGCGGGTGGTGACCGCCTCCCGCACGACGGTCGTCCCCGACGCCGAGAGGCCGGCCAGAAGGATGGCCGACTTCACCTGGGCGCTGGCCACCTTGGAGGTCCAGTCGATCCCGTGCAGCGCGCCGCCGCGCACGCGCAGCGGCGGCTGGCAGCGGTCACCCTTCCCGGTCACGGTGGCGCCCATGAGGCCGAGGGGCTCGGCCACCCGGTCCATCGGCCGGCTCGAGAGCGACGCGTCCCCGACGAGCTCGGTCTCCCAGTCGAATCCGGCCACCAGGCCGCAGAGGAGGCGCATGGAGGTCCCCGAGTTCCCGCAGTCGAGCGGCGCGCCGGACCGGTGCAGCCGGGCCCGGCCGCCGTGGATCACGACGGTCCCGTTGGCGCGGCGCTCCACGCCGGCCCCCATGGCCTCGACCGCGGCCAGCGAGGCGGCCACGTCGGCCCCGTCCGACAGCCCGTGGATGACAGACGTGCCCTCGGCCAACGCGCCCAGCAACACCGACCGGTGCGAGATCGACTTCTCACCCGGCGTGCGCACGGTGCCCTGGCAGGGGACGGCGCCGTCCACGACGAGGATCCGGGGCGCGGTCACGACAGCGGCTCCGCCCGGCCGCGGTAGCCCGCCGCCTCCACGGCCTCCCGGAGCGTCTCCGCCTCGGCGCTGTCGACGATGAGGATGAGGACGCCCTGCGGGCCCTCGGCCGAGTGCGCGATCTCGATGTCGTAAATGCCGATGCCCGCCCCCGCCGCCAGCGACGCGATCTCGGCGATGACGCCGGGGCGGTCCGGCACGGCGATGCGCAGCTCGGCCAGGTGGTCGGGACGCACGGCGCGGGCCGGCAGGGTGCGCCGGGCCGCGCTGGCCTTCTGCAGCGCGTCGAGGATGGCCGCCCGGTCCCGTGCCGCCACGCGGTCGCGCATGGCGGAGAGGTCGGCGACCAGCGCGTCGAGCGCGGCCACAATGGCGGGCGCGTTCTCCGCGCAGATGTCGGGCCAAATGCCCGGGGAGCCCGCAGCGACGCGGGTCATGTCACGGAAGCCCCCCGCCGCCAGCCGCAGCAGCGCGCCGTCCTGTTGGGCACCGTCGGCGGCGGCGTTCATGAGGGTGGAGGCCACCAGGTGCGGCACGTGCGACACCACGGCCACCAGGCGGTCGTGGTCCGCCGGCGAGAGCACGAGCACGTCCGCGCCCAGGCTGATCACCACGCCCTTCAGCCGGTCGAAGGCCTCGAGGTCGGTCGTGGCGGTGGGGGTCAGCACCCAGACCGCGCCGACGAAGAGGTCGGGGTCGGCGCCGGAGAGCCCGGTCTGCTCCGAGCCGGCCATCGGGTGGCCGCCGATGAAGCGCGGCTGGTCGCACTCCTCCACAATGCCCCTCTTGACCCCGCTCACGTCGGTGACCACCGCGTCGGCCCGGCGGCCGTCGGCCGCCATGATGTCCCGGGCCACCGCGGTCACGGCGGCGGCCGGGACGGCCACGAAGACCACCTCCGCTTCCAGGTCGTCGCCGGCGGCGTCGATGACGCCCGTGTCCAGGGCGGCGCGCAGACGCTCGGCGTCCGCGTCGAGGCCGGAGACGTGCCAGCCCCGCCGGCGCAGCCCGAGGGCGATCGAGCCCCCGATCAGCCCCGTTCCGACGACGAGTGCCCGCCGGCGCGGCCCGGCTTCAGCCGGGGAGGTCATCGCGGAGCCCTTGGGCGCCGTGGAGGTAGACGTGCTTGATGTCGTCTCGCGACCGGGTCGTGTGCACGTGCAGCAGCACCCTGATGCACAGGGGCATGGAGCCCGGCACGGCGACCTCGGCCGCGCAGAGGAGCGGGACGGCGCCGAACCCGATCTCCCGGATGGCGGTCGCCGGGAAGGTGCTGGTCACGTCGCCGGTCGCCGTGAAGAGCACGCTGATGATGTCGTCCTCCACCAGGCCGTTGCGCTCCATGAGGGTGTGCATGAGCTCCTGCGAGCGCGCCGTGACCTGGGCCACGGTGTCCTCGTCGACGGTCGTCGCCCCGCGCACACCCCTGACGGTGGGAGCAGCTGCCATGGCGGGTCACTCTACCGGGACCGGACAGAGGCCCTGGTGGGGGCGATCTGTCAGGTGCCGCTGGCCGCGGCGGCCAGGGCGCGCACCTCGGCCGGCTCGAGGTCCCGCCACCGCCCCGGGGCCAGATTCGGGTCCCGCACCGGCCCGATGCGGGTGCGGACGAGCCGCTCGACAGGGTGCCCGATGGCGCTGCACATGCGGCGCACCTGGCGGTTGCGCCCCTCGTGGATGACCAGGCGCAGCACCCCGGGCGCGAGCACGCCGACCTCGGCCGGTGCGGTGAGCCCGTCCTCGAGTTCGATGCCCTGGCGCAGGGCACGCAGTGCGCCGGGGGCGGGCGTCCCTCCGCTCACCTCGGCCACGTACTCCTTCGCCACGCCATGGGACGGATGGGTGAGCAGCTGGGAGAGCGCGCCGTCGTTGGTCAGGATGAGCAGGCCCTCGGTGTGCCGGTCCAGCCGTCCGACGGGGAAGACGCGCGGCGCGGCCGGCACCAGCGTCATCACGGTGGGACGTCCCTGCGGGTCGTCGGCCGTCGTGATCACCCCGTCAGGCTTGTTCAGCAGGTAATGCACGAGGTCGGGTGCCACCGGGACCAGCGCGCCGTCCACCTCGACGCGGGCCGTGGCCAGGTCGATGCGCCGGCCGAGCACGGCCACCTCGCCGTCGACACGGACGCGCCCGGCGGCGATCAACTCCTCGCAGGCCCGCCGTGAACCGAGCCCGACCCGGGCCAGAACCTTCTGGAGGCGTTCGCCTTCGGGCACGTCGCCCCCGGGCGCGGACGCCTCAGGCGTCGTCAGGGGATGCCTCGACCCCGAGGCCCAGCGCCGACTGCAGGTCCCGCTCGAGGTCGCCGGCCACCTCGGGGCCGGGCAGGAAGTCCTCGACGGCGGGCAGCTGCTCCAGGGAGTCGAGCCCGAGGCGCTCCAGGAAGAGGTCGGTGGTGCCGAACAGCGCCGGCTGACCCGGCCCGTCGGCGTGGCCGACCACCTCTATGTAGCCCCGCTGCTCCAACAGGCGGCTCACGCCGTCGACGTTCACGCCGCGCAGGGCCGAGATCTGGCCCCGGGACACGGGCTGGCGGTAGGCGACGATGGCCAGCGTCTCGAGCGCGGCCGTCGAGAGCCGGTGCGACACCTCGCGGTTGGCGAAGCGCTCGACGTAGGGCGCCAGGTCCGGATGCGTCTGCAGGCGCGCCCCTCCGGCGATGCGGGCCAACACGAAGCCGCGGTGCTCCCGCTCGTAGGACTCGGCCAGCTCGGTGAGGACCTCGTCGACCCGCTCGACCGGCTCCTCCACCAGCTCCGCCAGCAGCTGCGGCTGAATCGGCTCCACGGCCACCAGCAAAATCGCTTCCACAATGCGGCCCAGCTCTGCACGCTCCACCGGATTCACTCCCTCACCCCTCGTAGTCGTCGATCGAATAGCCGTCGAGCTCGGCCAGGCCGCGGCCGCCCGTCACGCCCGCCAGGTCGGAGGCCACCCACTCAATGCGCAGATCGCCGAACGTCGAGCCCTGTCCCAGTGTGACGCGGCCCATCTTGCACAGCTCGAGCAGGGCCAGGAAGCGCACGATCACCTCAATGCGCGTCTCGCACCCCTCCACCAGCGCACGGAACGACGTCGGCCGCCGCGCCTCGTCCCCCGCCATGAGGTCCGCCACCGCCTCCGAGACCGACACCGTGTCCACCGTGACGTGCGACAGGTCGACCCGGGGCACCGGACGTTCGGCCGAGCCCCGGAGGTAGGCCTGCGCCACGTCCTCGGGGGTGACGCCGGCGAGCAGGTCCGGCGCATGGACGACGAAGTCGTCGTCGAGCCCCACCTCACGCGGGATGGAGCGGGACGCCTGCTCCGCCATGGCCACGAAGACGTCGGCGGCGGCGGCATAGGCCCGGCACTCGAGCAGCCGGGCCAGCAGCAGGTCGCGCTCTTCCCACCCGATCAGGTCCTCCTCCTCGTCGGTGCCCTCGCGCCCCGGCAGCAGCCTCTGCGACTTGAGCTCAATGAGGATGGCCGCGACGAGGAGGAATTCGGAGAGCTGGTTGAAGTCGATCCGGTCGCGCTCCTGCGAGAGGACGCGCACGAAGCCGTCGATGACGGGCAGCAGCGGGATGTCGAGGATGTCGACCTCGTGCGAGGACACCAGGTGCAGCAACAGGTCGATGGGACCCTCGAAACTGGGCGTGGAGACCGAGTAGGCCACCCGTGGACGATACCGAACCTGCAGGCACCTCCCACGCACCCGGGCACGGGGCCCAAACGCCCTGGCGGGGCGCCCTACCATGGCGGCCCATGGAAAGGGTCCTCTCCGGCATTGCGCCCTCGGGCAACTTCACCCTGGGGAACTACCTGGGGGCCCTCCGGCACTGGGTGTCCTTCCAGGACGGCTACGACGCCTTCTACTGCGTGGTCGACCTGCACGCGCTGACCACCGAGATCGAGCCGGCCGAGCTGCGGGCCAACACGCTCGACGCCGCCCTCAACCTCCTCGCCATCGGGCTCGACCCGGAGTGCTGCACGCTCTTCGTCCAGAGCCACGTCCCCGAGCACACCCGGCTGACCTGGCTGCTCGAGAGCACCATCGCCATGGGTGAGCTGAGGCGCATGACCCAGTTCAAGGACAAGGGGAAGGGCCAGGAGACGGCCCGGGTGTCGCTCTTCACCTACCCCGCCCTCATGGCGGCCGACATCCTCCTCTATGACGCCGTCGCGGTGCCGGTGGGCGACGACCAGCGACAGCACCTGGAGCTCACCCGCGACGTCGCCCTCCGCTTCAACCACCGCTACGGCGACACCTTCGTCGTCCCCGAGGCCGCCATTCCCGGCACCGGCGCGCGCGTCATGGACCTGCAACACCCGGACCGCAAGATGTCCAAGTCCTCGGACTCGCCCCTCGGGACCATCCGCCTGCTGGACTCCGACGAGGAGATCACCCGCAAGGTGCGCAAGGCGGTCACCGACACCGATGGGGAGATGCGCTACGACCGCCAGGCCAAGCCGGGCCTGGCCAACCTGCTCGACCTCTTGGCCACGACCACGGGGCGCACGCCCCAGGAGGTGGCCGCGGGCTACGAGCGCTACGGGGACCTGAAGAACGACGTGGCCGGGGCGCTGTGCGACCTGCTGCGCCCGGTGCGCACACGCCGCGCCGAGCTCGAGACGGACTCGTCCTACGTGCACGCCGTCCTGGCCGCCGGCGCGGCCCACGCGCACGAGGTGGCCTCGGCGACCTATGCCCGGGCCGCCGACGCCATCGGCCTGCTTCCGCCTGTCGCCGGGTAGCCGTTCAGATCCCGAGCACGTTGGTCCACCAGCTGAACAGCTGGTTGAACAGCCAGGTGATGGGCCCGTGCGGGTAGATGAGGAAGTTCAACAGGACCAACCCCAGCAGAATCGGCATCGTGTACTGGCGGTAGCGCAGGTAGGTCGGCCAGTAGCGCGCCGGGAGCAGGCGCTCCAGGAGGGCCGAGCCGTCGAGGGGCGGGATCGGGATCAGGTTGAAGATGCAGAGCCACACGTTGACCAGACCGATGTAGAAGACGATCTGCGCGCCGGTGGGGATGACGCCGGACGAGGGCAGCCCGGGTCGGATCACCCGGATGAAGACGACGGCGGCCACGGCGGCGATGAGCGCGTTGGTGAGTGGTCCGGCCAAGGACACCAGCACGCCCTCGTTGCGCGGCCGGCGCAGCTTCGCCACGTTCACCGGCACCGGCTTGGCCCAGCCGAACACACCGGCGCCGGCCAGGGAGAGCAGCGCCGGCACAATCAGCGTTCCGACGGGGTCGACATGCACGACCGGATTGAGGCTGAGGCGACCGGCCCGCTTCGCCGTGTCGTCGCCGAAGGCGTTGGCCACCCAGCCGTGCGACACCTCGTGCAGAATGATGGAGGGCACGATGACGCAGAAGATGATGACTTCCTGCTGGGTGATGTGGTGGGTCCGGTACAGCGCGACGAACACGACGACACCCGCCAGGATCCACAGGGTTCGCTTGGTTCGCTGATCCATCGGTCGGCGCCCCGAAGGGGCTCCGGGTGGACGCACCTAGTGCTTGGCGGCGTCGGCGATGCAGAGGCGCGCGGCCGGCATGGCCTCGAGCCGGGCGGCGCCGATGGGCTTCCCGCACACCTCGCACAGGCCGTAGGTGCCGGCGTCGAGGCGCGCGATGGCGGCCTCCACCTCGTCCAGGGCCTCCTGGAGCTCGGTGGCCAGGCGCTCGGCCTCACCCCGTTCCGCCGTGACCTGGCTCGAGTCCGCGAAGTTGGAGTCGTAGTTCAGACCGCTGCCCTGGTCGGCGAACCCCAGTTCCGTCAGCTGGGCCTGCAGGCCCGCCCGCTCCGTGCGCAGGAGGGCGGCAAAATCGACGTCGGCGGTCTCCGCCGTGGGGGCCTCGTTCGGCATGGGGTCATGCTACGCGGTCGGTCCCCCTCTTTGTCCCGCCCACGTCCCGCCCGCGGGTGGGCCCCCTCGTAGGCACGCCGGAGGTGCTCCGCCGAGACCTTCGTGTAGCGCTGGGTCGTGGCGATGGAGGCGTGGCCGAGCAGTTCCTGGACGACCCGCACGTCGGCCCCGCGGCCCAGCATGTGGGTGGCGCAGGAGTGGCGCAGCACGTGGGGGCTGACCTTCTCCGCCAGGCCGACGCGTCCGGCGTACTTCTTGACGACCCCGTAGATCCCCACGCGGGACAGCCGGCCCCCACGGGCGTTGAGGAAGACGGCCTCGGCATCGCTCCGGCTGCGCCACTTCTTCGGCACCAGCAGGGGCCGGCCCTGGCCCGACAGCCAGTCCGCCAGCGCGGCGCGGGCGAGGGAGCCGAGGGGGACCACGCGCTCCTTGTCACCCTTGCCCAGCACGCGCAGCAGCGGCAGATCGGTGGCTTCGACCGCGGCCACGACGTCGCCGAGGTTCAGCCCCGCCGCCTCGCTCACGCGGGCGCCGGTGGCGTAGAGGACCTCGAGCAGGGCCCGGTCGCGCAGCACCAGGGGCCCCGTCCCGACGACCGCTCCCAGGAGCAGCTCCGTCTCCTCCTCGGCCAGCGCCTTGGGCAGCATGTCGGTGACCGAGACGGACGGCAGGTCGAGCGTCGGGTCGTCGGCGCGGACGCCCTCCTCGACCAGGAAGCGGTGGAAGCCGCGGATGCTCGAGAGCGCGCGCGGCCACCGAGGCCGCGTGGTGCGTCCGCCGCAGCTGCTCCAGGTGCGCGGCCACCTCGGCGCCCGTGGCCTGCTCCATGCCGCGCCCGCCCAGTCCCTCCTGGTAGGTCGCGGGTCGCGGCGGTAGGCGGCGAGCGTGCGCGGCGAGCGGCCGCGTTCCACCTCGAGCCACGAGAGGAACTCCTCCGCGTCGCGGGGCAGCGCCGCCGTCACGGGGATCCGCCCCGGCGCGCCAGCGCTCACGGGCCAGGAAGAGGCCCAGCAGCGTCGTCTCGTCCTTGAGCGTCCCGTCGGCCATGAGCGCGTCGAGGTCGTCGAGGTGGACTGTCTCGACGGTCATGTAGCCCTCCTCCACGCCGTCGGGGCGCGCCGGTATGGCGGACAGGCCGGTCGCCAGGTAGATGCGGGTGTGCTGGTCGCTGATCCCCGGGGTGTTCCAGGTCCCGACCAGCAGCTCCCAGTGGGTCGCCTCCAGGCCGGCCTCCTCGGCCAGCTCGCGCCGGGCCGCGTCCTCGGGCCCCTCGCCGTCCTTGTCGCAGGTGCCGGCCGGGATCTCGAGCACCAGCGCGTCCACGGCGGCGCGGTACTGGCGCACCAGCGTGACCGTCCCGTCCTCGTGCAGGGGGACGACGGTGACCGCGCCCGGGTGGCGGATGACGAAGCGGTCGAAAGGCTTCCCGTCGGGGTCCAGCAGGTGGAAGCGGTCGACCCGGAACAGCCAGGCCCGGAGGAGCTCCTCCTCCGAGACGCGGCGGAACCCCGGCACGCCCCTAGGTGACGGCGTCGAGGTCGAGCAGGTGGGGCTCGCGTCCCTCCGCCCGCTCCAGTGCCGCGGCGACCAGCTCGCGGAAGAGGGGGTGGGCCCGGTCGGGCCGGCTCTTGAACTCGGGGTGGGCCTGGGTGGCCACCCAGTAGGGATGGTCCTCCAACTCGACGAACTCGACCAGGCGGCCGTCGGGCGAAATGCCCGAGCACACGAGCCCGGCTGCCTCGAGCTTGGCCTTGTAGCGGTTGTTGAACTCGAAGCGGTGGCGGTGGCGTTCGGTGACGCCGAGCGTGCCGTAGGCCTTGGCCACCCTCGAATTGGCCACCAGTGCCGCCTGGTACGACCCGAGACGCATGGTGCCGCCCTTCTCGGTCACCTCGGCCTGGTCGGGCATGAGGTCGATCACCATGTCCGGGGAGAGGCTGTCGAACTCGCGCGAGTTGGCCCGCTCCAGGCCGAGGCGGTCGCGGGCCACGGAGATCACCATGACGTGGAGGCCGAGGCACAGGCCGAGACACGGGATGCCGTTGTCGCGGGTGTAGCCGGCCGCCGCGATCATGCCCTCGATGCCCCGCTCGCCGAACCCGCCGGGGATCACGACGGCGTCGAGGCCCCGCAGACGGTCCGTCCCGAGCAGCCCGGGCACCAGCTCGGCGTCGATCCAGTCGAGCTCGACACTGGCCCCGTGGTGGAAGCCGGCGTGGCGCAACGCCTCGACCACGGACATGTAGGCGTCGGGCATGTTCACGTACTTGCCCACAATGCCGATCTTCACGCGTCGCGACAGCGACTCCACCCGGTTGACGAGCGCCTCCCACTCGGAGATGTCGATGGGGTGGGCCGTCTCGTCGATGCCGAGGGCGCGGCAGATGTAGGCGTCGAGCCCCTGCTCGTGCAGGACGAGGGGGATCTCGTAGATGCTCGGCGCGTCGACGGCCGACACCACGGCGTCGATGGCCACGTCGCACTGCAGCGAGATCTTGCGCTTCAGCCCGTCGGAGATGGGCTTGTCGCTCCGGCACACGATCACGTCCGGCTGAATACCGCGGCTGCGCAGCTCGGTGACCGAGTGCTGGGTGGGCTTGGTCTTCTGCTCGCCCGACACGAGATACGGGACCAGGGTGAGGTGCATGTAGCAGACGTTGTCCCGCCCGATGTCGCGCCGGAACTGCCGGATCGCCTCAATGAAGGGCACGATCTCGATGTCGCCGACGGTCCCGCCGATCTCCACGATGACGATGTCGACGTCCTCGTCGGCCAGCCGCTTGATGCGGTCCTTGATCTCGTCGGTGACGTGGGGGATGACCTGCACGGTGCGGCCGAGGAAGTCGCCGCGCCGCTCCTTCTCGATGACGGAGCGGTAGACCCCGCCGGTCGTCGTGTTGGAGCGCTTGGACAGGTTCTCGTCGATGAAGCGCTCGTAGTGGCCGAGGTCGAGGTCGGTCTCGCCGCCGTCCTCGGTGACGAAGACCTCGCCGTGCTCGCCCGGGTTCATCGTCCCGGGGTCGACGTTGATGTAGGGGTCGAGCTTGCACATCGTCACCCGGAGGCCACGGCACTTGAGGAGCCGGCCCAGCGAGGAGGCGGTGAGACCCTTCCCGAGCGAGCTCGAGACACCGCCGGTGACGAAGATGAACTTGCTCACGCCGCCTTCGGCGCGCCGAGCAAGGGGGCGGGTGATCGGTGCACCCGACCACGATAATCGACGGCGACCGAACGCGCGGTGGACTACCGCCCCTGCGGCGCGCCGAGCAGCTCGCGGGCGTGGGCCCGGGCGGCGTCGCTGTCCGGGTGCCCCGAGAGCATCCGGGAGAGCTCCGTGACACGCTCCTCGTCGAGCACCGCGGTTGCCGCCGTGACGGTGCGGCCGCGGGCCTCGCCCTTGACGACACGGATCTGCGCGTCGGCCTGCGCCGCCACCTGGGCCAGGTGGGTGACCACGAGCACCTGGCGGTCGCGCCCGACCTCGTGCAGGGCCTCGCCCAGGGCCAGGGCCGCCGCCCCGCCGACCCCGGCGTCGACCTCGTCGAAGACCATGGTCTGCGGTCCGCCCATGCCGACCAGGCGGATGGCGAGCATGGCCCGCGCCAACTCGCCTCCCGACGCCGCCCGGGCGAGGGGCTGGACCGCCTCGCCGACGTTGGCCCCCAGCGCGAGCTCGACGGGCTCACCCGCGCCGTCGGGGGCCACCCGCACCTCGAGCCGCGCCCCGGCCATGGCGAGCGCGCCCAGCCGCCGGCCCACCTGGTCGGCGAAGGAGCCGGCGGCGCGGGCCCGGACCGTGCGCACGGCCGCCTCGGCCTGGGCCAGCTCCTCCCGGCGCGTGGCGCGCTCAGCCTGCAGGCGGGCGCCCTCGGCTTCGGCGTTCTCCAACGCGGCCAGTCGCGCCGCGCCCTCGCGGCCGTAATCCATGACGGCGCGCAGGTCCTCGCCGTACTTGCGCCGCAGCTCGGCCAGCAGGCGCCGCCGTTCCTGCACCGCGGCGAGGCGCTCGGGGTCGTCCTCCCAGCCCTCGACCTCGTCGCGCAGCCCGCGGGCGAGGTCGGACAGGTCCACGGCGGCGGCGGCCAGCCGGGCCTGAACCTCCTCGAAGGAGGCGCGGCCGGCCAGCGCGGCACCGGCCCGGCCGAGCAGGTCGAGCACGCCCCCGTCGCCGGCCGGGTCGACGAGCTCCAGTGCCTCGAGCGCAGCGGCGCGGTAGGCCCCGGCGTCGGCCAGGCGGTCCTCCTCGAGCCGCAGGACGGCGTCCTCGTCGGGGTCCTCGAGCCCGGCGCGGGCGATCTCCTCCACCTGGTAGCGCAGCACGTCGGCCTCGCGGGCCCGCTGCTGGGCGTCGCCGCCCAGCGCGGCCAGGGCGTCGTCGAGCGCGTGGAGCTGGCTGCGGATGGCCCGGACCCGGCTCAGGTCGGTGCCGGCGAAGGCGTCGAGCACGGCGCGCTGCGCGGCGGGGGTGACCAGGGCGCGGTGCTCGTGCTGCCCGTGGATCTCCACCAGCTCGGCGGCCGCCTCGCCGAGCGCGGCCAGCGGCGCCATGCGCCCGTCCACCCAGGCCCGGGACCGTCCCTCGGCGGGCACGGTCCGGGTGAGGATCACCTCGCGGGCGTCCTGGCCCGCTCCCACCTCGAAGCGGGCCTCGACCAGGGCCTCGCCGGCGCCGGTGCGCACCAGGCCGGCATGGGCCCGGCCGCCCAGGACCAGCTGCAGCGCCTCGACCACCAGGGTCTTGCCGGCCCCCGTCTCACCGGTGAGCGCGGTCATGCCGGGACCGAAGGCGAGTGTCAGGTCCTCGATGACGCCGAGGTCGCGCACGTGCAGATCCGTCAGCACGCGCGCTCACCCCTCCCGGTGCGCCAGCAGCCGGAAGCGGAGAATGCCCCCGAAGGTCTGCGGCTCGTGGCGCACGACACGGACCGGCCGCGCCGCCACGGTGCAGGTGACCGTGGACCCGGGCTGCAGGCGACCGACCTCCTGCCCGTCGATGACGAGGACGCCGGCCCGGTCCGGCGCGATCTCGACCGTCACCGCCTGCTCGTCGGTCAGCACGAGGCTGCGGTCCAGCGAGAAATGGGGCGCCACCGGGGTCAGCACCATGGCGCGCAGCGTGGGTGCCAGGATCGGCCCGCCGGCGGAGAGGTTGTAGGCGGTCGACCCCGTGGGCGTGGCCACGATGAGGCCGTCGGCCGAATAGGTCAGGGCCTCCTCGCCGTCCACCCAGGTGGCCAGGCGCACCGTGTGGCCGAAGTCGATCTTCTCGATCACCACCTCGTTCAGGGCCAAGAGGGCCGTCCTGTCATCACCGAGCGAACGGTCCGCGATGACCACGTCGAGCGCGCAGCGCGCCTCGATGATGGCCTTGCCCTCGAAGAACCGCGTCAGCGCGCCCCGCACCTGGCCCGGCAACAGGTCGGGCAGGTAGCCCAGGCGGCCGAAGTTCACCCCGAGGACCGGCACGTCCTCGGTGGCGGCCAGCCGCACCACCCGCAGGAAGGTGCCGTCGCCACCCATGCTCACCGCCACCGTCGTCCCCCCGAAGTCGACGTCGGCCAGCTCGACGTCCGTGCCGGCCTCGCACACCTTGTCGGGCCCGCTGAACTGGAGGATGCGGGCGGTGTCGCCGCGCTCGGTCAGCCAGGTCGCCGTGTCGGTGGCCAGCGCCAGCGCGTCGGGGCGGTCGGGGTGGACCAGGAAGGTGACGGTGGCCATCGGCGGGCGGCTCAGCCGGCCGGAGCGGCCGGAGCGGCCGGAGGGCCCGGCGGGAGATGTCCGTCCGCCTCCGCCACGGCGGCGCGGAACAGGGCGGCGGTCTCCCCGGGTCGGCCTTCGCCGCTGCCCTTGCGGGCGTGCACCAGGAACTCGACGTTGCCGGCCGATCCGGTCAGGGGCGAAGCCATCGCTCCCATGATGCCGGTTTTCGCGACATGCAGCGCGGACGCCACGCCCTCGAGGGCGGCCAGCCAGAGCGCCGGGTCCCGGATCACCCCCTTGCCCCGGGACACGGCGGCGCGGCCCGCCTCGAACTGCGGCTTGACCAGGAGGACGAGGTCGGCGCCGGGCGCCGCCACCGGACCCGTCAAGGCGGGGACCACGCTGCGCAGGGAGATGAAGCTCAGGTCGGCCACCACCACCGGGCAGGGCTCGAAGGCGGGGTCGGCGGCCACCAGGTCCGCCGGGGTGAGCGTGCGCACGTTGGTGCGCTCCAGGACGGTCACCTCGGGGTGGGTGCGCAGCGAGGGGTGCAGCTGCCCGTGGCCGACGTCGACGGCGTAGACGTGGGCCGCGCCCCGCTGCAGCAGGCAGTCGGTGAAGCCGCCGGTGGAGGCACCGGCATCGAGCGCGCGCCGGCCCGTGACGGGGATCGGGAACCGGTCCAGTGCGGCGGCCAGCTTGAGGCCGCCCCGGCCCACGTAGGGCAGCGGCGGCCCGAGGAGGACGACGGGCTCGTCCGGGGCGACCAGGCGGGCGGCCTTGTCGGCGCGGGTGCCCGACACCAGGACGGTGCCGGCCGCGACGGCGGCCTGGGCCTCCTGCCGGGACTCGACGAGGCCGCGTCGCACGAGCTCGGCATCGAGCCGGCGGCGGGCCCCTCCGCTCAGCTGGCGGCCTTCTTGGACGCCGAGTCGTTGGCCTCGGTGACCTTCTTGCCGTGCGACTTCTTCGCCTCGGTCTTGGCGGTGCTCGTCGGCGTCTTGATGCCGGGCAGCCGCGACGGCGCCAGCGTGGTGGCCGCGTCGCGGGCCCGGGTCGCCGTCTTGCCGGCCTGTGCCGTCACGTCCTTGGCGGCCTTGCCGGCCTGCGCGGTGACGCCCTTGGCCGTCTGGCCCGCCTTGTTGGTGGCGTCCTTGGCGGTCTTGCCGGCCTTGGCCGTGGCGTCCTTGGCCGCCTTGCCGGCCTGCGCGGTGACGTCCCGGGCGGCCTGGCCGGCCTTGCTGGCGGTGCTGGCCGTGCTGGTGACGGTGTTGGTGACGGTGCTGGTGGCCGTGGTGGTGGCGCCCTTGGTGGCGGTGCGGCCGGCCTTGGCCGACTTCTTGAGGACCTCCGCCACCTGGTTGGCGATGGACTCGAGGGACTTCGGCTCGATCCTCTCGAGCTGGGCCGCCACCTCGCGGCGCACGAGCTCGATCACCTGCTCGCTGGACCTGCGGCTTCGTTCGACCAAGTTGTCGATCCACTCCTGAGCCTGGCTGCGCTGGATGTCGCCGGCGTTCACCAACTCTCGCACGATCTCCTCGGCCCGGCCGCGGCTGACCTGTCCGAGGACGGTTCCCGCATCGAGGTACTTGCGTATGCGCTCATTGCTTGCCATTACACAACAGTATCCAGAGTGCTAGCTGGCTGCAAGCACTTTCACCCGGGGCCCGGCCCGTCCAGGGCCTGCTGGACCAGACGCAGCAGGTCAGGGGCCACGGCGGCGGGCCCGGGCGGGGCGTCGCCCTTGTTGGTCACCCCGGACAGGACCAGGGCGAAGGGGATGCCGAGCTGGGCGGCCAGGGCTCCGTCGGTCGAGGGTCGGTCCCCCACCATGACGCGCAGGTCGCCGGCCGGGACGCGGGCGGCGATGGCGTCGGCCGTGGCGCGGTGGGGCTTGCCCGCCACTTCGGGCTCGACCCCTGCCGCGGTGACGACGGCGGCCAGGAGGGAGCCCGCGCCGGGCACCAACCCTTCCGGTGTCGGGTAGGTGGCGTCCTCGTTGGTGCCGACGAGGCGGGCGCCCTGCCGGACCGCGGTGACCGCCCGCGTGAGGCGCTCGTAGGTGAAGTCGCGGGTGAGCCCGACGACGACGGCGTCCGCCGGCCCTTCGGGCACGACCAGAATGCCGCGGGCGGCCAGCGCCTCGAGGACGCCGTCACCCGCGAGCACCACCGCGGTCGTGCCGGGGGCCAGCATGCCGGCGGCGACGTCGGCCGAGCGCAGCAGGTCGGCGTCTTCGGTCGTGATGCCGCAGTGCGCCAGCTGGCGGTGCAGCTCGGCGCGCGTCGGCAACGCATTGTTGGTGGCGAACAGGACGCGCACCCCCGCCACCGCGCAGACGGGCCACCGCCTCGTCCCCGCCGGGGATGGGCTGCCCGGAGAGCCACACCACACCATCGAGGTCGACGACCCAGGTGCCCTCGGGTGCCGGCGGCCACGGCGCGGCTGCCGGCGCGGTCGTTGGCGTGGTCGTGGTCGTTGGCGTGGTCGTTGGCGTGGTCGTTGCCGTGGTCGTTGGCGTGGTCGTTGGCGTGGTCGTTGGAGTGGTGGGACGTGGGGTCGGACGCGGGTCCGGAGGTGACATCGGGGCGAGGCTAACCGGCTTCCCTAGAATCGGCCGCCGTGGCCGAACTCGTCGTCGACGGAGACTCACTCGTCTTGCACCTGCGGCCGATGGAGCGGGCGGAGGGCATGCACAGCGACATCCGCGTGCCGCTGTCGGCGGTCCGGGCGGTGCGCGCCGTGGACGACCCGTGGCCGGAGTTGCGCGGTATCCGCGCACCGGGGACGGGATTGCCCAACGTGATCGCGGTCGGCACGCGGCGGGGCGGCTTCGGCAAGGACTTCGCCGCCGTCCACGGGAAGGGGCCGGCCATCGTCGTGGACCTCGTGGGCGCCGAGTACGGGCGCCTCGTCCTCACCACCGACGACGCCGCGGCACGGGCGAAGGCAGTCAGCGCGGCGCTGGGGTCCCGCTGATCCGGGGTCTTTCGGTTCCGGGTTTCCGGGTTCCGGGTTTCCCGGGGTCTCGAGACCTCGGGGTCCGGCGGACCGTCCGATCCGTCAGCTGTCGGACCAGGGCGGCTGGAAGCTGAGCGAGCGCGCCGCGTCGCGCTGCGTGACGAATCCCACCACACGGGCCCGATCCACGACGGGAAGCCGGGAACGCTGGTACCGGCACATCAGGGCGACGGCGTCTTCGAGCGAAATGTCTATGTCGAGGGCAATCGCTGCGGACGCTGTGGGCCGGCCGTCGGGGGCCCCGGCGAACTCGACGAAGTCGGCGAACTCGGCCAGGCGAACCTCCCTCGGATCCCGGCCCCGGGCTACGACCTGCGTCACGATGTCGCGCGCGCTGACGGTCCCGGCCAGGCTGCCGTCGTCCTGGCACAGGGTCGCCGAGTCCTCGCCGCGTCTGGCCAGGAAGCACGCAGCATCGGCCGCCGTCTCCGTGGTGTGCAGGACTTCGAGGTCTCCGGACATGACGTCCCGGATGGTCCTCATCGCGACCTCCCATTGCCGGCGGGCCCGATCAGCCAGGCTCTCCCTCCACGGTCGCGCGCACAGGACCGCAGGGCAAGGGGTCGAGGCAGATTTGGCCGGCGCGGGGGTTGCAGTGGGTGCGCGGCCGCGAGACTGTGGTCAGGTCGGGTCAGGTCGGGTCGGTGCGGCCGCTGGTCGCTCAGCCGCGAGCTGGGCTCAGGAGGCCTTGCGACGCGCCGCCGTCTTGGGGCGGGCGGGGGCCTTCGCGGTCTTGGCGGTCTTCCTGGCCGGCGTCTTCTTGGCCGGTGCACCACCCTTGGCGGTCGCGCGCTTGGGGGCCGCGCGCGTGGCGCCCTTCGTCCCTGCCCCGGGCTTGGCTGCAGCGGCGATGCTCGCGTTCAGCGCCTCCATGAGGTCCACCACCTTGGCGGCGGGCTCGGGTCCCTCCTGCAAGACGATCTCGTGTCCCTGGCGCTTCTCCTCGATGATCGCTTCGACCTTCTCGCGGTGCGTGTCGTGGAAGCGCGCCGGATCCCACTCGCTCTCCATCGACTCGATGAGGAGCTGTGCCATGGACAACTCCCGGTCCGTCACGTCGCCGGTCTCGGGCAGGTCGAGGTCTCGGCCCGGGGCACGTACCTCATCGGAGAAGTACATCGTGTGAAGGGCGAGCGCGTCGTCTTCAGGCCGGATTGCGACGAGGTACTCCTTGTTCCGCATCACCAGCGTCGCGATGGCGATGCGGCCAGCCTCCGCCATGGCCTGTCGCAGGAGCGCGTAGGCCTTGTCGGCGCCTTCGCCCTCCGGGGCCAGGTAGTAGCTGGAGCGGAAGAACACCGGGTCGATGTCCGCCAGTCCGACGAAGTCGGAGATCTCGATCTGCCGGGACTTCTTCGGCTCGGCGGACTCGAGCTCCTCCTCGGTGAGGATCACATACTCGCCGCCGCCGAGGTCGTAGCCCTTGACGATCCGGTCCTGGGGCACCTCTTCGCCGGTCCGCTCGTTGACCTTCTTGTAGCGGATCCGGTCGGACGTCCCCTCCTCGAATTGGTTGAAGTGGATGCTCTTGTCCGAAGTGGCGGGGTACAGGCCCACGGGGATGTTCACCAGTCCGAAACTGAGAGCCCCCTTCCAGATCGTGCGTGGCACGCCCAACAAAATACCAGCCCAGAGCCGGTCCACCACCTTGTTACAGCCTTTCGTCACACTGAGGCCATGGTGAAGGACACCCCGACCGCCTTCGGTGCCGCCCTGCTACGGGGCTTGGCCGAGCTGGGCCCGGTCGAGCAGTTCTCCGGCGACCTGAGCCTTGAACTGGGAATTTCTCTGTGGCTGCGCACGAGCGGGACATCGCTCCTGGAGGCCCGCTCGTCGCTCCTGGAGATCCGCCGCCTGATCCTGGACGTCAGTGGCCTCGACCCGGCTATCGAGCCCTTCCCCATGGTCGGCCGCTCCCCCAGGTCAGACGTGGTGAACCTGGTCGGCTACATCTCCGAGCTCCTGCGTCGCGCCTCGGTGGGGCACGGCCGCGGAATCGAAGCGGTCGTCGAGGCGGTCGTCGCCCGTCTGCCCGCACGCCTGGACGAGGCGCTCGGGGCGTAGCCCTTCTCGGGGCGGCGCCCTTCTCGGGGCGGCGCAGTTAGAAGCCGAAGGCAGCGATGATGTTGCCGTTGAGCCCGGCCGCCGCCATGCTGCCCAAGTAGGGCGCGTCGCCATAGGCGAACACGTCGCCCCGGGCCGCGGCTACCCAGTACCCCCTCCCGTCAGCCGTGGGGAAGATGGCTGAGGCGGGGTTGAACGAGTTCACGTAGCCGAGCGGCGCCCCCATGGACGTGGCATCGCCGAAGCCGGCCACCACGCCGTTGGCGTAGAGCAGCCAGTACCCCTGCCAGTCAGGTGTCGCCACGGCATCGACGACGGCCACGGTCGTCGCGGGGGGCGACCCGTAGAACGCGGCGTCCCCGAAGGCGTAGACCGCTCCGACGTTGGTGACGAGCCAGTAGCCCATGCCGGTGGCGTCGGGCATCACCGACACCGCCTTGCCGGCACAGCCTCCGATGCCGGGACACGAGCCGGCGAAATGAGCGTCGCCGAAGGCGAAGACGCCCCCGTCCGAGGCGACCATGAAATACCCGTGGCCGGTGACCGACGGCACCATGGCCACGATCGGTGCGTTGAGTCTGTTGGGGAGGCCGGAACCTGCGGGGTGCAGCCCGAGCGCAGGTATCGATCCGTAGTACGAGGAGGATCCGAAGCTGAAGATGCCCCCGTCGGAGGCGACCAACCAGTAGCCGGTCCGACTGGCCGACGGCGTGATCCCCACGACGGGACGCTGCAACGGAGTGCCCCCCATGGAACCGTAGAACGTGGCACCACCGAAGGAGAAGATGCCTCCATCCGACCCGACCAACCAGTAGCCGCGCGCGGCCGGGCCGACCGGGAACGACTCCGTGCTTCCCGTGGCGGCGAGATAGTTCACGCCCTGCGCCACGCTGGCTGTCAGTGTGCAGACCCCGAAGCCCACGAAGCTGACCGCGTGTCCGTCCGCCCCGACAGTGCACACGGCGGTCGAGATGGATGCGACCGAGGTGACCCCGTCACCGTTGGTGAAGACACTCGCCGTGAAGCCCGAGAATTCGATGGCATCGGTCGGGATGTTGGTGATAACGGGGCTGGACGGGGTGGCCTGGCCGACGGAGAAACTCTGTGGGGATCCGTCGCTCTCGGTGTAGTTGGGCGTCCCGGCGGTATGGGCAGTCAGAGTGCATGTGCCCACGCCCACGAACGAGACCGCCGAGCCGGTGGCGACACAGACCGAGGCGGTCGACGACGTGGTCGACGGTGCCCCGTCGGTCTCGGTGTTCACCGCGGGTGCGAAACTGCCCCCGTACACGGCCTGCCCGGCACCGGGCAGGTTGGCGATGCTCGGTGCGCCCGGCGCGGTGTTCTGGGCAACGGTGAAGGGCTCGCACGGCCCCGTCGAGACGAGGTAGTTGACGTCGCCGTTGTAGGTGGCCTCGTACGAGTAGCTCCCGGCGTTCAGCGCCGCTGAGGTATTGCTGTTCGGCGCGTTGCCGCCACTGAGCATGAACGTGCCCGCGGAAGTGCCGGGGCTGCTGCAGCTGCCGTTGGTGAACAAGGTGTACGTCACGGAGCCCGTCGGCGTGATGCCCGTCGCCCCCGTCACCGTCGATGTGTCCTCGGACTTGGCGTGCGTGAGCTCCATATCGGTCCACGCCGCGCTCGTATGGGCGTCGAAGACCACGGTCCCCACCGACAGGGTCGCCTGGCCGATCGCGGTGCCGTGTTGGCCGGAGCTGGAGTGGTAGTTGCTGTCGCCGCCGTAATCGGCGATGGCCGAATAGGTCCCGGCGATCGCGTTGGTCACGGCACAGGTCGCCTGACCGCTCGTGAGCTGTGAGGAGGGACAGCTGACTGCATGGCCATGGGGATCCGTCACGGTCCACGAGAGCGCGCCGGTCGGGGTCACCCCGGGGCCGCTCACGGTAGCGGTGAAGGTGAAGCTGCCCCCCGTGACCTGGCCGCTGGCGTTGTCGGTGACGACGGTCGTCGAGTTCGCCTTGGCCACGGTGGCGCCATTGTCTGAGCCCAGACTGACGCCATAGGTCGCGTCCCCGCTGTAGTTCGCCGTGGCGGTGTAGGTCCCCCCGAGTGCGTCGGTGATGGTGCAGGTGGCCTGGCCGTTGGAGTCGAGGGTGGTCGTGCTGCTGCTGCAGCTCACGAGGCTGGAACTCGGATCCGTCACGTTCCAGACAACGGTGCCGGTGGGGGTGCCGTGGGCCCCCGAGACGGTCGCGGTGAAGGTGAAGCTGCCGCCGGTCGACTGGCCGTTGGCGTTGTCGGTGACGGCGGTGTTCGAGGTCGCCTTCGCCACCGTGGCGGTGTTGTCCTGGCCCGAACTCCCGGTGTAGTTGCTGTCGCCGCCGTAGTTGGCCGTGGCCGTGTACGTCCCCCCGAGCGCGTCGGTGATGGTGCAGGTGGCCTTGCCGTTGGAGTCGAGCGTTGTCGTGCTGCTGCTGCAGGTCACCGGATTGGAGTTGGGATCCGTCACGGTCCAGTTGAGGGTGCCGGTCGGCCTGACACCGGGGCC
Source organism: uncultured Acidimicrobiaceae bacterium (assembly GCA_963843365.1). Lineage (GTDB taxonomy): Bacteria > Actinomycetota > Acidimicrobiia > Acidimicrobiales > RAAP-2 > Bog-473. The sequence goes on from CAWJKG010000003.1 coordinate 1,191,059, forward strand.
GCTCACGGTGGCGGTGAACGTGAAGCTGCCCCCCGTGACCTGGCCGCTGGCGTTGTCGGTGACGACAGTCGTGGACGTCGCCTCGCCCACGGCGGCGGTGTTGTCCGAGCCCGAGCTCGCCGTGTAGTTGCTGTCGCCGCCGTAGTTGGCCGTGGCCGTGTAGGTGCCCCCGAGCGCGTTGGTGATGGTGCAGGTGGCCTGGCCGTTGGAGTCGAGCGTTGTCGTGCTGCTGCTGCAGGTCACCGGATTGGAGTTGGGATCCGTCACGGTCCAGTTGAGGGTGCCGGTCGGCCTGACACCGGGGCCGCTCACGGTGGCGGTGAACGTGAAGCTGCCCCCCGTGACCTGGCCGCTGGCCGTATCAGTGACGGCGGTGTTCGAGGTCGCCTTCGCCACCGTGGCGGTGTTGTCCGAGCCCGAGCTCGCCGTGTAGTTGGTGTCGCCGCCGTAGTTGGCCGTGGCCGTGTACGTCCCCCCGAGCGCGTTGGTGATGGTGCAGGTGGCCTGGCCGTTGGAGTCGAGCGTTGTCGTGCTGCTGCTGCAGGTCACCGGATTGGAGTTGGGATCCGTCACGGTCCAGTTGAGGGTGCCGGTCGGCGTGAACCCCGCCACTCCATTCACGGTGGCGGTGAACGTGAAGCTCCCTCCAGTCGTTGCACTGGTGGCGCTGTCTGTTACCCCTGTGGTCGAGGTTGCCTTCGCCACGGTCGCGTTGTCCTGGTTGCTCACTCCCCCGCTGTAGGTGGAGTCGCCCTGATATGTCGCCGTGGCTGCATAGGTCCCACCCGCAACGCTCGTGATGGTGCACGTCGCCTGCCCGTTGACATCCAGGCTCGTCGAACCGCTGCTGCAGTTCACCGGATTCGACTGCGGGTCCGTCACGTTCCAGACGACAGGGCCCGTGGGGGTGCCGTCGGCCCCCGAGACGGTCGCGGTGAAGGTGACACTGCCCCCCGTCACGGTGCCCGAGGCATCGTCGGTCACGACGGTCGTGGAGGTGTCCCCCGCCGCTCCGGCCGGACCCGACAACGCGCCCAGCGAGAGGGGCAGTGCCGTGGCGAGAGCAGCCACCGCAAGGGCGCGGCGCCACTTCATGCGGGCTCCCACGACGCCAGCCCCGCGCACCAGCCCCCGAGCAGGCCGAGCGCGGGCAGGTGCCAGTCGAAGTCAAAAAAGCCGCCCACGGACCAGCACACTAGGGCTGCGACGGCACAGGACGACAGCGGGTCCACCCTCCGCAGGGCTCTGCCGAGTGAAAGGGCCACGACCCCGAGGAGACCCAGACCGACCAGACCGCCGTCTGCGACCACCTGGAGGTACTCGTTGTGCACGAAACGGGCAGCGCTGCCGTCCGCCGCATGCAGGATGAGCGGCTTGTCCGCCCCGACGCCGATGAACGGGGACGACGCCCATTGGCGGAAAGCACTGACCCACTCCGCGGCCCGGTCCTGGTCGCTGGGCGCCAGGGCCCGGAGCCCGACCTCGTGGTGCAGGAGGACCGCAGTGGTCGCGACGACACACAGCACCGCCCCCGTCGTGGCGATGCGGCGATGTGCGCTCGACCAGCGAGCGGCGAAGCCGGGTCTCGCGGACAGGGCCAACCCCACCGCGAGGACGACCACCGCACCGAGCCACGGCACCGGGTGGCTCTGGGGAGACGATGCGATTGCCGCCACGCCGAGTCCGGCTCCCGCGCCGATCGACAGCGCCAATTCCTTGTAGCGGGAGCGGGGAACGAAGAGGCACGCGCATGCGCAGGCCAGAACCGCCCCGCGGCTCTGGGTGGCGAGGAGGGCAGCCGCATTGAGACAGACGGCGACACGGACGAATGCGGACGCTTGGTGACACCCGAAAGCCAGCAGAAGGCAAACGCCGAACACCAGTCCCGCCGCGTCGGCGTACGTGAGCGTGCTCGAGAGGCGCCAGAGTCCCTGGGCCGGCATCGCCATGGGGAACCAGCGCCAGACCAAACCGGCGAAACCCACCAACGCGCCCAGCGCGCCGAGGCTGGCCATGGCGAGCGCCGCGTTTTCGCGCTCGGCGCCCGCGCAGTGGACGCACCGCGGCGAAGGCGGCGCCAAACGCGATCATGCTGGCGCCGAGCGGAAGGAATTCCGCTTCCGGTCCGGTCGTGGCCGTCCGGATGTACCACCACAGCGTCAGCGCCCCGAGGCCGGAGAGCACGGTGACCGTGTGCCTGTCCGGCGGGGACGAGACCAGCGCCACCGTCAGGAGCGCTGCCGCCACGAGCGCGATGGCCACGGCCTCGGCGTGCCAGAAACCGCCATCGCGCCAGCCCGCGACCGCAGCCAGCGCAAAGAGCAAGCCGGGGGCGATCCACCGGTTGTCAGCCTCCTGATCGACCGTGACCGTGTGCGCGTCGGGCTTGACGAGCGCCCGCTGCGGGGCCGTCATCGGAGGTGCGCACCCCGGAGCACAGGAAACCGTAACCTCGCCGGGGAGCTCCGCACCCGCGGCTGCCCAGGGTGCTGGGCCCATGCCTGGGTGGTGCCGCACGGTGCCGGGAGCGTCACAGCGGGAAGCCAGGTACAACCGTCAGGATGGGCGCGTATGGCTCGACAACGGCGGCGGGTGGTGCTGACGGTGTCGGGCGTGGCCGTCGTGCTCATTCTGGCGGCGGTCCTCGGACCGTACGTCTACATCCACTTCATCGAAGGGCCCGCTCCGAGCAAGCTCGAACTGCCCAAGGCGACGAACTCTCCAGCCGGTACATCCGGTACATCCGGTACCCACGGGTCAGCCATCACGACCGACTCGCTCGACGGTGTCTGGAACGTCGGATCGGGATCCCAGGCCGGCTACCGCGTCCAGGAGGTACTCGTCGGTCAGAACGCGACGGCGGTGGGTCGGACGAGCAAGATCTGGGGTTCCCTCACCATCTCCGGCACCACGGTGACCAAGGGCATGTTCACGGTGGACATGGCGAGCGTGGAGAGCGACCAGAGCCAGCGCAACGCGCGCTTCGACGGGCCCATCATGGACGTCAGCCGGTACCCGACCGCGACCCTGACCCTCTCCACTCCGATTCAACTGGGGACGATCCCGGCCGGGGGTGTCGTGGAGCACTACGACGCAGTGGGCGCGCTCGACATGCACGGCGTGACGAGGCCGGTGCACTTCCAGGTCACGGCGGAGCGGACCGGATCGGGCATCGACGTGTTGGCTGACATCCCGATCACATTCGCGGAGTGGAACATCGCGAACCCCAGCATCGGCGGCTTCGTCACCACCGCCGACAACGGGACGCTGGAGGTCCTCCTCCAGTTGACGCAGGGCGCTGGGAATCCCGCCTCACGGTCGGCGGGCTCCGCGGGTTCGGTCGGCGGCGGTGGTCCGGTCACCGTGCCCAGCACGACCGTGCCGCCACTGCGCGTCCCGGACGGCTGATCCACCGCCCTGTCGGGAATGCGGACCCTGCTGAGGTGCGGCGGGTATCCTCTGTGCTCGGCCGAGGGCCCCGGTCCGACTCGCAGAACACGACATGGCGACTGCTGTTTCGTGCCTGAGAACGGGTATGGCTGAGAGGAACACGTCGACATCCCCGACCTGCCAACCCGAAAGAATCCGTGACCACCGTCAACCAGCCCCTGCACGGCCACCGTCGTCCCCCCGGATTCGCAGATGCCGGCGGGCGCGGGTTCTGGGGGTGGAGCCCCGCGCTGATCTCGGTTTCCCTGGCCGTGGCGTACGGCCTCTACATAGCGCTGCGCACCTACGAGGTGGATCTCGGCGTGTACCTGCGCCTGGGAGGGCGTTACATCTTCACTTCCCACCTGTATTCGCTCGACCTCCCCAACACCAGCCTCCCGTTCACCTATCCCCCGTTCGCCGCGCTTCTCTTCGCGCCATGGCAGAGGACGTTCGGCAGCGTGGGGTTGGTGCAAGCGGTGTGGACCATGGCCAATGTGCTCGCGCTGATCGGCGTGCTCGTGCTGTCGGTCCGACTGGTCAAGCCGGCCCTCGACCGAATGGCCACCTGGCGCCTTGCCCTGGCACTGACACTTCCGGCCCTGCTCCTCAACCCGGTGCTGATCACCATCGGTTTCGGGCAGGTCAATCTCTTCGTGACCTTTCTCGTGATGTGGGACCTGCTCAGTGAGCGCAGGATCGGGTCGCGGCAGCTGCCGCTGGGGGTGGCGACCGGTCTCGCCGCCGCGGTGAAGCTGACCCCGTTGCTGTTCGTGCCCTACCTCGTGCTCACCCGGCGCTGGCGCGGCGCCGTGACATGTGTCGTGACGTTCGGCATGTGCGAACTAGTGACGTCCGCCATCTCCCCGGCCTCTTCGAAGGCCTATTGGACGAGAGCCATCTTCAAGCCAGGCCGGGCGGGTGACCTGACGATGGTCGGGAACCAGAACCTCTGGGGCGTCCTCGATCGCATCACGCACACCGTCCTCCCGGATGCCGTGGTGCTTCCCGTGCTCGTGGTGACGGCGGCCGCCGGCCTGATGCTGGCGGCCCTGGCGCATCGTCGGTCGTCGCCCCTGCTGGGTGTCCTCATCTGCGCCGCGACCTGCCTGCTGGTCTCGCCGATCTCATGGGTCCACCACATGGTCTGGGTCGTGCCGGCGATCCTGTGGTTGGCCCTGGCGCCTGAGCGGCCGCGCTGGGGTCGTGGCCTCGCCGTCGCGACGGCGGTCCTCTTCTGGAGTGCGCCGGTCTGGTGGGTGCCGTATAAGGACACCTCGGATCTCCACCTCGATTGGCTCGAGCTCGTGGCCGGAAACTCCTTCTTCCTTGCCATGGTGGCCTTCCTTGCCGGTGCCGCGGTGCTCGTCCTCCGACGCCGCCCGCTTCAGCCGGACCCGGACGAGTGGCCGCAGAGGGCGCATCTGCTGCTGCCCTGATCCGATTCGTATCCGACGGCAGGCCAGGTCGCCCGTTGTCGGTCCGTTGTGTGGCTTAGGGACCGAATTGCCCTACTCGGGCCGGCTCCGAATGGACAGACTCGAACGCGAGGGCGGGGTGATCGGGGGATCTCCGGGGGGATTCGTCACCCCGCCCTCTTCGATCCGCACCCCGGCCCGACTCCCCCGCCGATTTCTCGAACCTCTGTTCGACTAGAAGAGGTGGGGGCCGGGTGGAGGGGCTAGGGGAAACTCAACTGCCCGGCCCCCACCCCCAATTGCCTTCCCCATCCGCAGGCTTCACGCTAGCAGGGAATCACCTGAGAACAAAGGCTCCTGACCTGCGAAGAGGCACTCCACATGAGGGTTGCCACTCCGGCGCCCTGCCACCACCCGCGTGTGGTGTCCTGGCTGGTCGTGGCCCGACGTCGGACCGTCCTCCCCACAGCTCGCGAGGGGGATGAAGGCTCCTCTGATCCTTGGAATGTCCCTTCATCAGGCCCTTGGTCGTTCAGTCCAGAGGCCCTGGCAAGGCTTGTCCGGCCCGTTGGCGTCTCGGTTGCTTCCTAGGCAATCCCGGCGACAACCAGGCTACGACGCTCCCCTCGATGATTCTCTGCGAGGAGCTCTGCCGTGATCCGGTCGAACATCGGCAGACCTATACCGATTGGGATATCTGTCGCACGGCCCCTCCTGCATTCGGGACACTCGACGACGCACCCACCATCGGGGGTATCGATGATTTCGGGGCTGTGGGGGCTCTGCATGGGCCGACTCCCTGCTCGCACCAACATCGGGGAGGTCAAGGCTAGTCCCCATTTGTCGGAGAGAGTCGGATAGTCAGCGGGCTCGGCCGTGGGTCAGAGCATCAACGGCCTTCACACTCGACCGCCTTGCCGTCACCGACCGGCGGCGACCATCCCCGGATGGCCGGCGTGATTCTCGGCCAGTCGTTGCGCGGTCATCCTGTCTGGCAATGGCATACCGATACCGATCGGGACCGACGAAGACTTGTCATCCCGGCATTGCCGACACTCCACGACCCACGGGCCGTCGGGCCGGTGGATGATCCTGGGTTGGTGGGGGCTCCGCACGGCCGACCTCCTGCTCCTCCTGCAACAACCCCCCTCGCCGTTGCGACCCTACCTGTGACCCTCCTGAGCACACAAGAGCTGACCGGACTGTTCCCGCCGCGTCCCTGCTCCTGCCTTTTCCCAGTTGAGGAGCTTGTTTCCCCCAGTTGAGGCGCTTGACAGGCGCCAGACGAACGGCCACGCTTCTGCAACGGCCGTGAGGACGAACGACCGGTACAACCGGGTACCTCCAGTGGGAAACGTCGGAGACTGTCGGGCGGAGGTGAGCGGCATGAATCGGGGAACCTCGAGAGCACATGTGCAAGCCGTGCTCGCCATCGATGACAGAGTGCTCCGCAACTACTGGGTCACCCAGAGCTACTCCGATCTGGCTGCCGGACTGACCCGGTTGCTGCAGCCGCAGACTGCCAACTGGTGCACCTTCGGGACGTGGGCCTCCGACACAGTGGGACGCAATATACGTGGCGAGGACCTGCCGCGGTGGCTGCACGAGCGGGTGGTCCTCCACGACGGCATGATGGGCGCCATCCGCTCTGTCAACGAGGGGCCACAGGGCAAGCAGCTCTCCGATCTCCTCCGTGTCGTCACCCCGGATCATGTGATCGACGTCGTACGTGAGCTCCTGGGCGCGTGCGCCATGAATCTCTCCAATGGCAACACCGAGGTGTTCGCCGAGATCGCACCCGCCGCCGCCACGTTCATTGCGTGCTTCGATTCCCGCCCGGCCGACGACGCGACGTCTCGACAGCGCGTGCTCGAAGTCTGCGCCGGGGCGCCACCCTTCGAGGGCGTCAATCGGCTGGCGGCCGGTTTCTCCCTCTGGTGCGATGCCATGGACGACACGGAACCCACCAGCAGAAGCCAGCGCATCCTGGCCGGGTCCCTCCAGCTCGGCGCGCACGAGCAGCACCACCTGCAAGGCGCCATTGCCGGCAGCATGGACATGGGGATCAACCAGGCCGCAGCCCTCTACCGAAGGCGGCTCGTCTCCGATGGAGGCTCTGTCGCCCGGCTCGAACCGTCGATCGCGTCGGCGCTCGACCCCCTCGTGCGCGCCACGGGCGACCTCTGGGGTGATCTCATGACAGAGCTGCTCGGGACGATCGTGACGCCGGACGGCACGCTGCGACTGGACTGCGATGTCCCCCCGATTCCCGGCCAGCCTTTCAGACCGCCAGAGTTGGCGGAGATCGTCGTTCCGGACCTGGCCACGTTGATGACTCGGTTCAACCATGCCAACGCCGACGGGGTCGGGAGCGCCGCCCCGGATTGGGTCACGCTCGATGACCGGATGAATTTCATTTCGAACCTGTTCCTGTCGCGCCATCACCGCGTCGAACTGTTCCAGCCTCCCTTCGATGGCGCAGTCGTGGCAGCGATCGAAGCGGATCGCATTCCCGGGCAGACGTTCGCCATCGACGGCTCCCTCGCCGGGTCTCCCTCTCGGTCCTTCCGGCCTCCGCCCACCATCGGGACCCGGCGCTTCACCGATTCGTTCCTCGAGGGTCTGCGTTCGTCGTCCGACTGGCCCGCCGATGCTGCCGTGAGCGCCTTCTTCGAGCAGACCGGGGAGGGCCACGGGCAGCTCTTCATGCGGTTGGCACAGCTGTCGGCGGGCGACGTCCCCGACGAGCAGCTTCCCGGCGTCGGCGCATTCGTCAGCGCGCAGGAACCGTGGCCGGAGTGGGTCGACGCCGACCTCGTCCGCAAGGGCCAGCAGTTCTTCGGCCGGTGGGGCCCGCAGCTGGGAATGGCCTTGTGGATGGCATCCCTCCCGGCCGACTACGCCTGCGCGAAGGGAGCCGAGCCGCTCGTACGGACCGCTCGGCTGACGGGGAAGCCGAAGCGGCGCTACGTCGAGACCGGACAGATGATCATCAACGCCATGACCCCTGGGGCACTCGAGACCGGTGGACTCGGCTACCGGACGATCCGCCACGTGCGCCTCATGCACGCTGCGGTCCGCCATCTCCTCCTGCACGCGCAGGATCTCCGCACGCCCTCCGGCGACCCCATCGAACCGTGGGACGACGACCTCGGTATCCCGCTGAACCAGGAAGACCTGCTCGGCTGCCTGTTCTCCTTCAGCGTCGTCGGGATCGACTCCCTTCGCCGGTCGGGGGTCCGCCTCAACAACGCCGAGGCCGAGGCGTACATCCACGCGTGGAGCCTGGTCGGCCACCAACTGGGCATCCGCTCCGATCTCCTCCCCCTGGACTGGGCTGACTCCGAAGCGGTCTGGGGGCACATCAAGGCCCGTGCATACGGTCAGAGTGACGCCGGTCGCGAGCTCACCGCTGCCGCCATCGAATGCATGCGGGACCTGATCCGCATAGGGCCGCTGAGCGGGCTTCCCGCCTCTGGCATCCGGCACTTCCTCGGCGACCAGACTGCAGAGCTGCTGGGCGTACCGAAGTCCGACTGGACCCGCTGGTTCTTCACGTTCGTCCAGGTCACCGACAGCGTCTTCGCCGACACCTTTGCCCGCCTGCCGGGCGTACCTCACCTGTCGGCGGCACTCGGACTCCGGATGCTGCACGGGTTCGAACGCACTGAGCGCGACGGCAGCCGACCGAACTTCCAGATCACCGACGAGCTCCGGGCGGCGTGGGGACTGGGCGATGCCCCTTGAGCCCCCTATGACCCACGGGGTGCAACCCTGTGCGGGAAGAGCGTCCGAGGTCGTAACCTGCGCAATCGGCACGGCGTCCCAGCGACCCGGAATCCCAGGGGGTGGCAGGTGACCACCGAGAATGTGGCAGTCCTCTTCTCCGACGTCGTGGGCTCGACCGAGCTCTCCCTCGCCATGTCGCCTGAAGCCGCCGACGACGTGCGGCGCGGCTACTTCTCCGTCCTCCGGCAGTCCGTCGCCGCCACGGGCGGCCACGAGGTCAAGGGCCTGGGCGACGGGATCATGGCGATCTTCTCAACGGCCTCCGCCGCACTGGCCTGCGCCGTCGCCATGCAGCAGGGCGTCGAACACGACAACCGTGACCAGCCCTACAGCGTGGGACTGCGGATCGGGCTGAGCGGAGGGGAGGTGACGGCCGAGGAGGACGGCGACTACTACGGCGACTCGGTCATCGAAGCCGCCCGGCTCTGCGCGGTGTGCGAAGGCGGCCAGATCCTCTCGGCGGCAGTCGTGCCCATGATGGCGGGCCGCCGGAATCGGCACGCCTGCCGTCCGGTGGGTGTGATGTCCCTGAAGGGACTCCCGGACCCGGTGGACACCGTCGAAGTCATGTGGGAGCCCCTGGTCACGGCCGAGACGGACGGCGTCGTCCCCTTGCAGACGCGCCTGACCGTGCGACCCGCCGCAGGAGTGGTCGGTCGCCAGATGGAGACAGCCCTCCTGGGTGCCGCTTTCGAGCGCGTCACCAGCGGAGAAGGCGGCGAGATCGTCCTCGTGAGCGGCGAGGCGGGCCTCGGGAAGACCACGCTGGTGGCAGAAGCGGCGCGGGCTGCCCATCGCGCCGGTGCCCTGGTCCTGTTCGGCCACGCGGAGGAGGACATGGCGACGCCGTACCAGCTGTTCGCCGAATCCCTGAGCCACTACGTCAACAGCGTCGACGACCACCGACTCGAGCGCCAGATCCGCTCCCATGGGGCCGAGCTCAGCCGCCTCCTCCCCGCCCTCAGGAGCCGCATCACCGACCTGCCGCAACCGACGGCGACCGACAGCGACACCGAGCGCTATCTGCTGTTCACGGCCGTTGTCGGGCTGCTGGCAGCGGCATCAGCCGACGATCCCGTTGTCCTCATCTTCGACGACATGCAATGGGCGGACGCCGGGAGCCTCCTCCTGCTCCGGCATCTCGCCACGACGCAGCTGCCGATGCGGGTCCTCCTCCTGGCGACCTTCCGTGACGACGAGCTGGCGCATGCGACGGAATTGCGGGACACGTTGGGTGTGCTCTGGCGCCACCGAGGGGTCTCGCGGCTCGAGCTCAAAGGCCTCAACGACGGGGACGTGGTGTCGTACATGGAGGCCGTGGCGGGACACCGGCTCGACGAGAACGGCGTCGCGCTCGCGCACGCCGTGCACCGAGAGACCGATGGGAATCCCTTCTTCCTGAGTGAGGTGCTGCGCTATTTGGCTGAGACAGGAGCCATCTATCAGGACGCGGCGGGCCAGTGGCTGTCCTCCGAGTCACTCGGCCCGTTGGCCCTCCCCGACAGCGTGCGTGAGGTCGTGGGAGGCCGCGTGGCCCGCCTCGGAGATCGCGCCGAGCGCTCCCTCTCCATCGCCTCCGTGATCGGTCGTCGGTTCGACTTCGACCTTCTCACCCGGGCGACCCGGTTCCCCGAGGACGAAGTGCTCGAAATCCTCGAGGCCGCCACCGCGGCGGCACTCGTGCGTGAAGTGGCGGGTCCCCCCGGGCATTACACCTTCGCCCACGCACTGATCAGGCACACCATCTACGAGAGTCTCGGACCGACCAGGCGGGCCCGTGCCCACAAACAGGTGGCGGAGGCACTCGAGGACATCTGCGGCGGGCATCCCGGGCCGCGGGTGGGTGAACTGGCGCGCCACTGGCTCAACGTCTCCGGCGGATCCGCCTCCGGCCGGGCCATCCGCTACGCGCGCCAGGCCGGGGACGCAGCCCTCAGCGCGCTGGCCCCGGCCGACGCCCTCCGCTACTTCACCCAGGCCAGCGACCTTTTGACAAAGATCGAAGACCCGGACCCGGTTCTGGCCCTCGACCTCGGCATCGGGCTCGGAACGGCCCAGCGCCAGACGGGCGACCCCGCCTATCGGGACACGCTGCTCGACGCGGCCCGCCGGGCGGCCGAGTTCGGCGACACCGAGCGACTGGTCGCTGCCGCCTTGGCGAACAATCGGGGTTTCTACAGCGCAGTCGGCGCGACCGACACGGAAAAGGTCGCTGTGCTCGAAACCGCACTCGACGACCTGCCCGCGCAGGCTCCGGAGCGGGCGCTCGTCCTCGCCGCTCTCTGCTCCGAACTGGCGCACGGGAGCACGCTCGAGCGTCGACAAACCCTGGCCGAGCAGGCCGAGCGCATCGCCAACGACAGCGATGACGACACGACATGCGTGCGCGTGCTGAACCATCTCTACGTGCCACTTCAGGTCCCGCAGCTCCTGGGGCCGGCCCTGGCTCGCACGACCGATGCCCTGCTCCGAGCCGAGCGCCTCGGGGATCCGGCGCTCCTCTATTGGGCCGCCATGTGGCGCTACGAGACGGCTGCGCGCGCTGGCGATCTCGACGAATTGGATCGCTGCCTGGAAATCCATGGGGCAATGGCCGAGCTGCTCGGGCAACCCCTCTTCGCCTGGGGGCACAGGTTCCTCCAGGGGCAGCGCGCCTTCATCGCCGGCGACACCCACCGGGCCGAGGCGCTGGCCACCGAAGCCCTGCAGATCGGGACCGACAGCGGCCAACCTGACGCGGGGATCATCTACGGCACACAGCTGATCATGGTCCACGGTCAACGCGGCACCATGAACGAGCTGATCCCGCTCATCGAGCAGTTGGCCTCCGACGCGCCCGAGATCTCTCCTTGGATGTTCGGATCTCTCCTGGCCAAGGCGCACGTCGAGGTCGATAACCACGGCGCCGCGCTGGAGAAGCTCGAGGCCTTCGCGGCCTCCGGCTTCGACTTGCAGCTGGACCAGGTCTGGCTGTCCGGCATGGTCGACTACGCCGACGCCGCCGTCGAGTGCCGCAGCCGGACCTACGCCGAGCCGCTCTTCGAGCGCCTCGCTCCCTGGCACGCGCAGCTCCCGGCCACCGGGGCCTCGGCCCTGCCGCCGGTCAGTCACTACCTCGGCGGCCTGGCCAATGTCCTGGGCCGCTATGACGAGGCTGACGCCTACTTCTCACAGGCGTCAGCGATGAGCGAGCGTCTCGGCGCCAGGTTCTTCTCCGCCCGCACGGACTTGTGGTGGGGCACCCTGCTGATTGAGCGGAACCGTCCCGGTGACGCCGAGGCGGCGGTGATGCATCTCACCAACGCCCAACGAGTGGCACGAGCGCAGGGGTACGGGAACGTGGAACGGCGTGCCAGCGAGGCGCTCAGGGCGATCCACGGCTGAGCACGGCCCGACCTGCTGCGGACGCCGACCTCACCGCACGACGTAGTCCTCGAGATCGATCTGCTTCGTCCAGCTCCAGTAGTCGACCAGGCGCCACGGGCTCAACCCATGGATCTCCCCATCGGCGTTCTTGTAGAAGGAATGCTTCACTGACGGTTGGGCCCAGACGAGCATCTTGAGCTCGGCCTGGCATCGCGCGTGCCAGTCCTCGTACCGGTCCTCCCGTGGCTCGATCGAGCGCACGTCCCCGTCGATGATCTTCTCGAAGGCGTCGCTGATGTACCGCATCTGGCACTCTGAATGGAGGATCAGGCTGCCGCCATGGGCGAGGTTCGTCCCGGGCCCGTACATGCAGAAGAAGTTCGGAAACCCCGGGACGGTGATCCCGAGATACGCGGCCGGCCGTTCTCCCCACAGCTCACGCAGGTCGGCACCGGCACGGCCGGTGATCTCCATCGGATACAGGGCCTTGGTGGCCAGGAAGCCCGTGGCGTAGACGAGTACGTCGGCCTCGTACCGCGTGCCATCGGAGGTGACGACGGCGTCCGGTTCGATGTGATCGATGGCGGTGCGGACAAGGTCCACGTTGTCGCGGGTCAGCGTGCGCAGCCAGCTTCCGTTGTCCTGCAGGGTGCGCTTTCCCGTGGCCGGGTAGTCGGGGACCACCTTGGCCCGCAGTTCAGGATCGTCCCCGATCTGGCTGGTGATCCAGTCGGTGAACAGGGCCCGGGTGGCGTCGTTCGTGGCACTGATGGCAAGAGAGCGATCGCCCTCGTAGTCCGGGTCGACCCGTGCCGCCTCGAGTCCCTTCTCCGCGCCCGGCCAGAAGATCAAGAAGCGGTACCAGCGACCGTAGAAAGGCAGGTGGGTCAGCGCCCAGCGCACCCCGGGCGCGACGACTTCGTGGTAGTTCGGGTTCGGGAACATCCATTGGGCCGTCCTCTGGAAAATCGTCAGCCGAGCGACGTCGGGAGCGATCGTCGGCGCGATCTGGAAGCCGCTCGCACCGGCTCCGATCATGGCGACCCGCTGGCCCGCCAGGTCGACGTCGTGATCCCAGCGTGCCGAGTGGAAGGCGGGCCCGGCGAAGGTGTCCTGACCGGGAATCTCGGGGATGTGGGGTCGGTTCAGTTGGCCCACGGCCGATATGACCGCCCGGGCCTCGAGTGTGTCCACAGAGCCGTCGGCTCCCCGGATCCGAACAGTCCACCGTGCGGTGTCGTCGTCCCAGGCCGCACCCAGCACCTCGGTGTTGAAGCGGACATGGGCTTCGATCCCATGGCGCTCCATCACCGCGTGGAAGTACGCCTGGAGCTCTGGCTGCCGGGCGAAGAACTCCGTCCATTCGTTGCTCGGTTCGAAGCTGTAGCAGTAGAAGTGGTTCCCCACGTCGACGCGTGCCCCGGGATAGGAATTCTCGTACCAGGTCCCGCCCACGCCGGCGTTCTTCTCGATGATGGTGAAGGGGATCCCCGCCTCCTGCAACCGGATCCCGGCGAGCAGTCCCGACTGGCCACAGCCGATGACAACGACGGGGAAGGCTTCGCGCGCCACCTGTTCGTGTGGCGCCGGAACACGACGGGCGTCGGTGCCGTCGAGCTCGAGCTCTTCGAGCAGCATGGGCACGTATTCGGCCGGGACCGGCTCACAGGCCAGCCACGCCATCATCTCGGAGAGAAGCTCCCCGGGGAGCGGGGACGGCTCCGGACATCCCTGATCCCGATAGGCGCAGATGATCGGCAAAGCCAGGTCGCGTACGGCCTGCTTGTCCTCCTCGCTCATGAACCCTTGGACCTCGTTCAAGAAGAGTCCCTGGGGCCGCAGCGAACCGCGCAGCAGCTCGGCGTCGCCGGTGATGTGCACCAGCGACAACATCAGGGTCGGGATGCTCACGTCGAGCAGCGCCTCGGCGATGTCGTCGTCCGACGTCTCGAAGGGCGTTCCCGCCCACGGGTTGCGCATGGTCAGAGGGTTTCCGTTACAGGGCCTGAGTCGGCCGAGGGCGCACTCATGGTACGTCGGCGGACCGGCGGCGAACGAAGGACCCCTCTCTGATCGTGCAGCTCGGCTCCGCCATCTCCTGCGGAGCATGGGAACGTGAAAGGCCGCAAAGAGGAGGGCCACGATCCCAACTGCGATAATCGTCAGATACGCGTCTTCGGTGTTGGCCTTCACCTTCTGACCTGGAAAGGCGTGGGCGTCATTCGGATTGCCCGGCGCGTACCTGACCAGAATCGTTTCACCTAGCCGTATGGGGACCGATGACGTCGTGTTGAAGGAGTAGGCCTGATTCTGGGGATCGGCGTACTGCACCTGGTACGGGTAGACCACGTGCTGGCCGGTGGTCTGGGCCGGGAGCACCTCGGAGATCACGCCGTTCGTCTGGCCCGGCTCCGAAAACTCAGTCTGCTTGGTGGCGAGCGAAGAGATCCCCGCGATCAGGAGCACGACACCGATAATCACCGCCACGACGACCCGGTAGGGCAGGACCCGCTGACGTTGTTGCCACCGGGCTGCGCGGAACCGGTCGTAAGCGTCCGGTTCCATCGCGACCGGGGGCCCTTGGCTCAGATTGACGCGTTGTGTGCCGGGAGTGACGTCTTGGCCTCTTGTAGCTGGAGCAGTCGTGCGAAGCGGCGCCGTCGGCGCCGTGATGCGGCCGGCGACATCGTCATGCGACTCGACGTCGCCGTCCTTGACGAGAATCGTGGGCTCGCCCGCCGACATCCACCGGAACTCGTGGCGCTGGAAAGGGTCCGCCGACCAGCCCTGGGCACCCTGCCCGGTCTGGTCCCCGTGGTCAGTCGATGACATCCCGTCCTCCCGTCTGCCCTGCTGACGAGAGGCAAGATAACCCAGCCCTCCTTGTCGGCAGAGGACCGCCGTTCGGGGACCTCTCGACTGGCGCATTCAGCCCTCAGATGAGGGCTCAGAAGCCTGCTCCAGCAATGATCGGGCCATTGAGGTGGGTCTGTGACACATCCCCGAAGTTCGAAGCGTCGCCGAAGTTGGAGACGGCACCAAGTGCCGAGGAAACCCAGTAGCCCGCGCCATCGGAGCTGGCGAAGATCGCGGTCGCGGGGTCGAAGCCGTTGAAGTCCGTCGGTGGCGGCGAACCGAAACTGGCCGCATCGCCATAGCCGAATACCTGGCCGCCACTCATGAGGACCCAGTAACCGTTCCCGTCATGAGTGGCGGCCGCCGAAACGACCCTGCCGTGTCCGGGTCCGCCGAAATAGGCGGCATCGCCGAACGCATAGACGTTCCCGGTTGACGTGACGACCCAGTAGCCATTGCCGCTGGCGTCGGGGATCACCGCGACGGCGGAGCCCGCACAGCCCCCTATGCCTGGACACGAGCCTTCGAACTGTGCGTCGCCAAAGGCGAAGACACCGCCGTCAGAACCCACCATGAAGTAGCCGCCGCCGTCGGAGGAGGGAACCATCCCGACAATCGGAGCATTCAGACTATGGGGTAACCCCGAACCGGCTGGCTGAAGTCCAAGACCGGGAATGGAACCGTAGAAACTCGTGTCCCCGAAGCTGAATACACCGCCATCTGAGGCGTCCATCCAGTACCCGCCGTCGTCCTTCGTCGGGACGATGCCGACAACGGGTCTCTGCAGGGTGAGACTTCCCGTGGAGCCGAGGAATGGCGCGGAGCCGAAGCTGAAGATCCCCCCGTCGGAGCCGACCAGCCAATAGCCGTGCGGCGGGCTGGTGGACCGCCGCCGTCGTGGGACCACCAGGGTTGAAGCCGGTTCCGGAGAACGAGATCGTCCACAGCCCGGACGCCATCGTTCGCGTTGATCACCCACGAGTCGGTCACGGTCCCCACCGCTGACGGCGTGAAGACGACGGTCTCGGTCACGCTCTCTCCAGGGAGGAGTGTGGTCCCCTCCGAAAGCTGAGTGGTAGCGCTGAAGGGCCCAGTGACAGGGGGTTTGGACTTGGTGATCGTGAGGTTCGTGCCACCGGTATTGGACACCGTAAATGTCCTGGTGGAGCTCGAGCCCTCGGGTACCGATCCGTAGTTGATGGATTTCGGTGAGATGGAAAGCATTCCGGGGTTCGTCGCATTGCCGGTGAGGGAGACGACGACGTCGCCTCCGGTGCTGTCGATCTCCAGGGCAGACGAATAGCTCCCGTTCGCAGTAGGAGCGAACGTCACGTTGACGACGATTTCGGCGCCCGGCTGCAGTGTTGCTCCCACAGCGGGTGTGCCTGACACTGTGAACGGTGCGACCGGCATGTGCACGGCTGAGATGGTCAACGGTTGCGCCCCATTGTCGGCGAAGCCAACGGTCGCGCTCGACTGTGCCCCGGGAGCGATCCCGCCAAAGCTCACCCCGTTGGTTGTCGAAGTCAGGTTGGCTACAGCCAGCTCTCCGGTGCCGGTGTACGAGACGGTGGACGTACCGGCGGTGCCCGCGTTGATCGTCAGACCACCACCGGCCGGTCCCGGAGCGGTCGGAGTAAACGTCACGGGCACGGTCAGGCTCGCTCCGGCGGCGAGCGAGGCGGGAAGGGCCCGGCTCGGACTCCCGAGCGTGAAGGGACCGGTGGAGGTCAGCGAGGTCACCGTGACCGGGCTCAGCGCCGTGATCGTCTGCGTCTCTGTCGAGGTCTGGCCTATGACAGTGGTCGGGAAGCTCGGCGCCGGCGCGGTCACGGGGGCACCGACCGGGGCACCGAATCCGAGGACGTGTCCGTCGCGGGTACCGACGTACAGTCGGTTGTTGGCGACACCCGGGGGGTTGAACTTGGAGGACGTGCCCACCGGCGCACTCCACACTTCCTGGAGTTTCCCGTTCACGGGGACCGGGTCGTAGGCCCGGAGCTGGGCCCCTGCCCCTGACCCGTCGGCCGACCACACTGTCCACACCAGCGCCGAGCCGGAGGTGGCGCCATTGGAGGTCACCACCGGCGCACTGGAGCCGAATCCGAAGGCGTCTGCAGTATCGCCCACCAGGTTGAGGGTGGGAGTGCCGGTGCCGCTCACTCCGTATTGATATACGTCCATCGTTCCCACGGAACCGCTGGAGCTCACCGAACCCGACGCCGTCGGTATGTAGATGTAGCCGCCATCGCCAGGCCAGACCGCGGGACTCGACCAGACCCCACCATTCGGCCCGTAGCGACCGACGACGTTGTCGGTGCCATTGGGGCCCTCCCCCACGCCCCCGAGATTGTCCCGATTCAAGAGGTAGACGTAGCCCTCCTTGCCTACCTCTATCGCGAGGTGCGGAATTGCAGCAGTGCCGAAGTACGCGTCGGGCAGTGCGACGGGGCTGCCGGACCCAAAATCAAGATCGCTCTGATCGAGCGTGGCGGAGTCATACGGCGAGAAGAAATCCGTGGCCTTGAGCGAACCGTTCGGTTGGACGGCCACCCGAACAACCGCCTCGCCAAGATCAGATGGTGGCTGATCCCCTGGAATGGGTCCGGACCCGTTGGAGCCGCCATTCCCAGTGGCAAAGAGGATTTGGCCGGGGCCGTCCGAGACCAGACCGCCACCCGACATCCAAATGCCCCCGCCCGACTTCGGGGAGGAGTTGGACGAGGTGGCGACCGATGTCCACATGGTTTGTAGAGTGCCGGACTCGGTGACACCGGCGATCCATCCTTCCCAAGGGGAGATGTCGCAATGCGCGCCGAAGGCGGCATAGATGGTGCCGTTCATGAGAAGGAGGCCGGGTCGCTGCAGCTCGTAGTACGGATTGAAGGTCAGAGAGGGATCGTTGGCAGCGGTACCACCGATCAGCACCGGGAATCCAGGCTCTTCTGCACCGTTGTCGGCCAGGTTGAGCGCCTGCATGTAGTAGGCGGTCGGGCCCGAGGTGCCCGCGACGTACTCATTGTCCACGAGGTATTCGACGTTGGTCGCCTGGTCGACAACAGGCGTGGAGGTGACGCCGAAGCTCGGGGTCAGATCCCCACAACCGATGACAGAAGCCTGGACAGGCGCACCGAAATGCCGGGTCCAGAGGATCGCCCCCGTGACCGGATCGAGACCATAGGCGTAATTGTTCTCGGTGTTGACCAACACCTGACCGTCGTCGACGAGTGGCTGTCCGTACACCTCACCGTTGACAGGGGTGTGGAACAACTGGCCGAAGGTTCCGCCGCTGACAAGAGACGGGCTCAGATTGCTCTGATCCGGATACCAGCCACTGCGGTCGTTGTCGCCTCCCCGTGTGCCGCCGTCGACCGCGCTGGGGGCCGCTCCGGCAGGAGCGCTGGCGGCGATACCCCTCACCACGAGACCCGAGAACAGGGCGATGACAGCGCACGCCGCAATCATGAGTCTCCGGGTCCGCCGTCGTGCGATCGCCGCCGTCCATTTCCAACCCGAAGGTGTCGGGATGATCACGAGTCTCGCCTCCCGGTGACCCATCACCCCCTCTGGCAACGCAGGGTCGAGTCGTAACGCACCCGGACCCTCTGTACGGCGTCAGGGTAGACGCAAGAGCCACGCGAGGAAAGCTTCGTGAAGCCTTGGGACGTGCGCGACGGTCCGCGGATCCAAAGAGTTGGTGTCGGAGGGCCGCCTGGAGCACAAAAGACTCGGGGAAGAGCACTCCACCTGGCCAAAGCTGGCAGCCGGAGCTGGCCGGGCTGCGGTGCCCTACGGGTGGCCCCCTCGGGTGCATGACATGGAGCCGCTACCAACCTGTCCCGGCGATGATCGATCCGTTGAGATGCGTACTCAACATGGAACCGTCGTTCGGCGCGTCCCCGTAGCTGACCACAGCGCCATCAGCAGCCGCGACCCAATAGCCGGCTCCGTCTGAGGTGGTGAAGATCGCTGCGGCGGGATTCAGTCCGCCAAATGAGCCCGCCGCATTGCCGAAATTGCCGGCGTCACCGAAATTCGCAACTTTGCCATTGGCAAAGAGGATCCAATAGCCGCCGCCATCGGGAGTGCGTACCGCCGAAGTGGCTGGAGAACTCTGAGACCCGGGCGACCCCAACGATGGAGCATCACCGAAGGCATAGACATCTCCAGCTGTGGTCACCAACCAATAACCCCGACCACTGGAATCCGGCATCACCGCGATTGCCGAACCCCTGCAACCACCGATACCCGGACAACTGCCCGCGAACTGTGCATCGCCAAAAGCGAACACGCCACCGTCCGAACCCACCATGAAATAGCCGCTCTCATCGGCTGAGGGAACCATGCCGACAATGGGCGCATTCAGGCTGTCTGGAAGTCCGGATCCGTAGGGGTGAAGACCCAATTCGGGTATTGAGCCATAAAACCGCGTGTCTCCGTAGGAGAAGACCCCGCCGTCCGAAGCACTGAGCCAATAGCCGTCATCGTCTTTCGTAGGCACGATGCCGACGACTGGGCGCTGCAGGTGCAGTGAACCTGCGGAGCCGTAGAACTGTGCCGAACCCAGAGTAAAGATTCCACCGTCCGAGCCGACCAACCAATATCCGTGCGACGCGGAAGACTGGCTTGCCGATGTCGTCGGGTGTGACGTCGTCGTCGTAGGCGGCCTTGTCGTAGTGGTGGTCGTCGCAGGCGGAGTGGACGTCGTCGTTGTCGTGGGCGGAGTCACAGTTGTTGTTGTCGTCGTGGGTGGCGGAGTGGTTGTGGTTGTGGTTGTGGTTGTGGTTGGCGGAGGTGTCGTAGTCGTCGTCGTAGTCGTCGTCGTAGTCGTCGTGGTCGTAGTCGTCGTGGTAGGTGGCGGAGCTGTCGTGGTCGTCGTACTCGGCAAGGTCGTGGTCGTCGTGGTCGTCGTGGTCGTCGTCGCCCAGACGGCAAAGAATTCCGTGCTGGCAAGAATGGTGAAGGTGTCCCCCGGAGCGTAGGAGGAATCCCGCTGCCGTCGGGCTTTGTGTTCCAACCGGAGAAGGTGTAGCCGGCCCTGGCGAGCGTTCCAGGCGGGAGCACCGCGACCGTTGCATAAGAACTGTAAGGACTCGAGCTGTCCGTGGGCGCGACCCCACTCGTGGCACCGTTACCCGAGTAGGTGACCGGAAGGGTGCCGACCGGCTGACTGGAAGATCCGTCGAATATCGCATCGCCCGAATAGTCCGCAGTGATGGTGCCCGTCGCGCCCCCGCCGGCCGCACAGCTGGCCTGTCCCGACTCGAGGTTCAAAGGAGGGCAGTTCGAGATCGGCAAGCCGTTGTTCAGAAAGGTCACGCTGCCGGTCGGCGCCACCCCTCCCGCGGCCGCCATGTCCAGAGCACCATCTTGCGGCATTGCGTCCGTGGAGATGGTCGCTGTGACGGTGCCCGCGTTCGATTGAAGCTGCGTCGCCGTCGCATCGAGGGAACCGACTGCCGAGGATGTTGTCTCGACGAGGGCCGAGAGGTTCGCGTTGTCGGGAGTCTGCAGACCGACCGCGACACATTGTGCGTCACTCGCGCTCGGCACACACGAGACGCCGCGGAAGTTGACCCGTCCACCCCCAACTGGCTCGACCGGGGCCGGCGTAGGGGTGAGTGACCACGCAATCCCGTCCCAGGTCTCCACAACGGCAAGAATCGGATAGGAAAGGCTTGCACCGTTCTGTCCACCGCCTCCGTATCCGACTGCCACGCATGCCTGGGCTGAGACGCAGGAGTCGCTGATCAGAATCCCGCCGCCGATGAAGCCCGGACCGAGGTCATCTTCGGGGTAGTTCGGACTTGGCACGACGGCCCACGACTCGCCGTCCCAGTCCTCCGTAAGGCTGGTCGCCCAGCCAACGCCGCCCACTTGTACGGAGCCGACCGCCATGCAAAACGTCGGCGAGGCGCACGAGACGTCGTAGAGGATCCCATCGCCCCCCGGATCCGGTACCGCTGCGGCGGCCCAGGCTCCGTCGGCCAAGACTAGCGACGAAAGCGCGTTCGAGGCGCCGGACCCGACTGCGACGCATGACGCGGGAGTACTGCAGGAGACAGCCGACAGGCCCAGACCCTGTTCATTGAACGACATCGTCCATGTCGCTCCGTTCCACGAGTCAACGAATCCCCCGTCGGTGCCATCCTGTCCGACAGCGAAGCAACGTGTTGTGCTCGGACACGAGACGCCGCTGAGCCAGACGTCGTCGCCCGATGATTGCGGATTGGACACGATCGACCATGCCGAACCATCCCATTCCTCGATCACGCCCACGGCATTGGACCGGCCTTCTGATGTGGTGGAACTGTCACCGACGGCGATGCAAAATGATTCGGAGAAACAGGACACGCTGTTGAGCTGCAGCGCGCCACCCGCTTCGACCAGCGGAACCGTGTGCCAGGTGCCGGAGTCCAGAATGAGCGAGTCCTCCTCGTATTGGTTGGACGACAACGCCACGCAGTACGTCGGGTCGGCGCACGAGATCTGCGTCGACCTCTCCGAACCCGAGGTGTGCCGGGCCTCCGTCGAGACTCCACGTTCCGGCCCCGGCCGCCTGCGCCGGCACCCGGGCCAAGAAGGTCGGGGCCAGAAGAAAGGCAGATCGCACACGCCAATCCGAATAGCACGCGATGCGAGCGCGACAGTATTCCCTCTCTCCTCCGCTGCGTCCGCATCTGCCTCTCCCTGGCGGTCATCGAGCCCAGTTACCCAGCATGCCGACGATCCGAGCAACTTGCATCGGGCCGAACGACCCCTTTGGCCGTTCAGCCAGGCCCGGCGCACGAGTGTTTTGGACACGTTGAGCTTGTGCAAGCCCGTCAGGGTCGAGCAAATCGCTCAGGCAGGAAGCACCGCGAGCGTCAACGAGGATGTGACCCAACCCGTGCCTGGCGGGTCTCTGGCTGGCCCACACACCGGGCCCCTCTGTACGGTTTCAGGGTCGAGGCACGTGCCAAGCGAGGGAGACATCGTGAGGGATTCAAGCGTCCGGCGCTGGGCCCAGAGCAAGAGATCCTCAATCTCCCAGAGCGGGCAATGGCTGGCTGCCCTTCAGGCCCGGAGATCCGTCCGGACGACTGTGGGGCCGATGTTCATCAGTGCCGGGTCCCTAATACGCACGAAACGGCGATCCGGCTGGCATGGGTGCCTTTCGAGCGAACGGAAGGTCTTGGTTGACGAACTGGTGGAGTCGGTCACCGTGTGGCGAGATCATGTGTCGGTGGCGGTTGCCGGAGCGCCGCCCCTGAGCGTGACCCTGGAAGAGGTCGGCCTGAAGGAGTCGTGGTTTTTGGTGTCGGAGGGGGGACTTGAACCCCCACGCCCTTGCGGGCACCAGCCCCTCAAGCTGGCGCGTCTGCCTATTCCGCCACTCCGACGAGCATGCAAATGGGAAAGCAGCGTCGCGAGATCGTAGCGCGTGGCAAATACCCACTCCCACCCCCGCCAGCCCGAAAACCCGGTCCCGACTCCCCGCCGGCCCGCCCCTACTGCCCCGGCAGCGACGGCGTGGTGTTGCTGGTCGACTCGGGCTGGCGCACCGCCCAGAGCTGCGCGAACCACAGCAGGCTGTTGCTGCGCGGCATCGGGTTGACGCCCCCGATCCTCCGGCTCCACACGAGGACGGTCGGTTCCGCGTAGAGGGGCAACGACACCATGTCGTGCCACAGCATGGTGTCGGCCTGGTTGTAGTAGGTCATGGCCTTGTCCGGGTTGAGTTGCTGCGAGGCCGTGGTCAGTGTGGAGTCGAAGGCGCTGTTCGAGTAGCCCGTCCAGTTCTGCGAGCCGTTCTTCCCGGGCGGTCCCAGCAGCTGCGTGTACCAGGCGATGCTCTGGCTCATGTACGGCGTGAAGTACACCGGGAGCACGGCCAGGTCGGCGAAGCCGGCCGCCAGCACCTCGCCCGTCTGGGTGGCGCCCGCCACCGGGAGCAGAGTCGTGTCCAACCCGGCCGCCTGCAGCTCGGCCTGGATCGTCGGCGCCGCCGCCGTCGCCCAGGGGTCGCTCGAGTCGTAGACCATGTGCAGCTGGAAGGGCGCGCCGAAAGACGTGTGGTAGTAGGGATTGCCGGGCGTGCGCGTCAGCCCGTTCGCTTCGATGTAGGTGGTCGCCTGCGAGGGCACCGGCGTCACCGGGAAGTTCACGCTGCCGCCGGCACCGATGACCGTGGTCGAGGTCGAGGTGGACGACGGGGGCACCGTCGTCGTCGAGGAGGACGAGGGCGGGTTGTAGTTCGGCTGCCCCTGCACCGTGAGGTGGCTGTTGCCCGGCATGAGCCCCGGCACCGCCCAGCTCGCATCCTGGGCGACCAGGCCCTGGCGGTCGATGGTCAGGCCGATGGCGAAGCGCAGGTCGGGCGACAGCTGGGAGTCGGGCGAGCTCGCCATGTCGAGTTGCAGCAGCGTGGAGGAGGTGTCCACCTCGCTCTGGGCGCCCGGCAGGCCGGTCATCTGGGTGAGGAAGGCGGGGGTGACCGTGGTCGGCGCCGCCACCTGTACGTAGCCCGAGGCCATCCACTGCCCCAGCTGCGCCGTCGACGCTGCGATGTGGACGGTGATCGACTTCGCATTGGCCGGGGTCCCCCACCACTTGGGGTTCTGCACCAGGGTGATGGCCAGCGGTGTGACCGACCCCAGCATGAACGGGCCGCCCGACAGGTCCACCGCCGGGTCGACCGTGGTGCAGGCCGGGTTCCAGCCCACCTTCTCCATGACGTGCGCCGGCAGGAGGTTGGCGAAGAGCATCTGCCAGTCGGCGAAGGGCGTCTTGAACTTCACCGTGACCGTGTGCCCACCGTTGGAGCCGGTCACCGACGAGATGTCCCGGTACCCGGCGATGCTGGCCACGTCCGACCCGGCCGTGTCGGCGCCCGCAGCACTCCCCGCACTCCCGGCACTCCCCGCACTCCCGGCGACACCCGTGTCCGCCCCGGCATCGGCGTCTGCCGCTTCGCCCCGCTGCTGCTCCCAGGCGTAGCGGAAGTCGGCCGCCGTGATGGGCACGCCGTCCGACCAGACCGCCTTGGGGTTCAGGGTGTAGACGACCGTCTCGGGGCTGGTGTCCACCACCTCGGCCGAGCTGGCCAGCTCGGCGTTGGACGTCGGCTGCCCCGAGCTGTTGACCACGTCGGGCACGTAGGGACTGGGCAACACCGCGGACAGCACGGTCTGCGTGGCGGCGGTGTCACCGCTGGGCGTGTTGGGGTTGCAGCCCGTGGGGCTGGCGGTCATGCCGAACGAGATCGACCCCCCCGCCACACCGACATAGGTGACCGTCGTGCCGCCACCGCCTGAGCTGCCGCAGGCCGCTGCCAGGAGGGCGAGCAGCGTGCATGTCCCGACCAGCCAGCGCCAGCGCCGGGGGCGTGGGCCCCGGCCCGTCACTGCAGCCGGAGATCCAAGACGACCGTGGTGAGAGCGAAGATGATGGCCACGGTCACGGTGATGCGGTCGAGGTTGCGCTCCACCACCGTGGAGCCCTGTGCCGCCGCGCCCACGCTGCCACCGAACATGTCGGAGAGGCCGCCGCCCTTCCCGCTGTGCATCAGGATGAGGAAGATCAGCCCGAGCGCCGACAGCACCTCAATGACGATGTAGATCCAGGTGACGGTGTCCAGGGTTGCCAGCACGGCGGAGCCTCCAACTCGGGTCCCAACGGTCCGAACGCGCCGGTTCGGCTGTCCGGCCTAGGAACGGTAGCAGGCGGCGGTGGCCCGAATGATGTCGGTGAAGGCCGCCGCGTCGAGGCTGGCACCCCCCACCAGCAGGCCGTCCACGTCCGGCTCGGCCATCAGATCGGCTGCGTTCTCGGCCGTCACCGAGCCTCCGTACTGGATCCGCACGGTCCCCGCGGCCTCGTCCCCGCCCACCTTGGCCACCAGCGACCGGATGAAGACGCAGGCGTCCTCGGCGTCGACGGCCGTGGCGGGCGTCCCGCTGCCGATGGCCCAGAGAGGCTCGTAGGCCACCACCAGACCCCCGACCACGTCGGCGGCCAGCCCCGACAGCGCGGCCAGGACCTGCTCCTCGAGCACGCCTTCGGTCTGGCGCGCCGCGCGCTGCTCCGCCGACTCGCCGACGCAGAGCACGGGCGTCATGCCGTTGCGCAGCACGCCCCGCAGGGTGGCGGCCACGGCGGCGTCGTCCATGCCGAAGAGCGTGCGCCGCTCCGAGTGTCCGACGATGACGTACGCGGTGCCGAGGCGGGCCAAGAAACGCGGGCTCACCTCACCCGTGCGCGCCCCGCGTCCTCGTCCGAGCAGTGCTGCGCCCCCAGCGCCAGCGGCAGGTGCTCCTTCTCCACCAGTGTCTGCACGGTGCGCAGGTCGGTGAAGGGGGGGTGGACCGAGACGTCGACGCGGGCGACATCCTCGGGCTTCAGGCGCAGGCCGAGATCGCGCACGAGGTGCAGCGCCTCAATGTGGTCGTGGTGCATCTTCCAGTTCCCGCTCACCAGCGGGCGGCGGTTGCCGGTGCGCACTGCCTTGGCGGCGCTCACCCGCGCGGTGCGTTGGGGGCCTGGCGCAGCGCGTCGATCCCCGGGAGGTGGCCCTCCCGTTCGATGAACGACAGGGAGGCGCCGCCGCCGGTGGAGAGGTAGCCCACTTGGTGGTCCAGCCCGAGCTCCTCGAGCGCGCTGGCGCTGTCGCCGCCGCCGACGACCGAGAAGCCGGGACAGGTGGCCACCGCCTCGGCCACCACCCGGGTGCCGGCGGCGAAGCGGGGGTCCTCGAACGCGCCCAGGGGCCCGTTCCAGAGCACGGTGCCGGCCCGGCCGACCGCGGCCGCGAAGGCGGCGGCCGAGTCCGGGCCGATGTCGAGCCCCGTCCAGCCGTCGGGCAGGTCGCCCTCAATGACCTTGACGCTCCCCCGCGGTCCGTGCCCCGCGGCCGGGGGTCCGAAGGTGCCGCCGGGCTCGAGCGCCATGGTGTCGGTCGGCAGCAGAATGTCCACCCCCGAGTCGAGCAGCGCCCGGCAGTCCTCCAGGTGGGTCTCGTCCAGCAGGGAGCTCCCGATCGACTGCCCCTTGGCGGCGAGGAAGGTGTAGGCCATCCCGCCTCCGACCACGAGCGTGTCCACCTTGGTGGCCAGGACCTTGAGCACCTCGAGCTTGTCGGCCACCTTGGCCCCGCCCACGACGGCCACGAAGGGACGGGCCGGCTGCTCCAGAATGCCGCCCAGGACCTCGACCTCCCGGGCGAAGCGCAGCCCGGCGGCACTGGGCAGAAAATGCGGCGGTCCCACGATCGAGGCGTGGGCGCGGTGGGCCGCCCCGAAGGCCTCGTCCACGTAGGCGTCGAAGCCGGCGATCAGGCGCTGCACGAAGGCGGGGTCGTTGGCCTTCTCCCCCGCGTCGAAGCGCAGGTTCTCGGTCAGCTCCACCCCGGGACACAGCGCCTGCAGCCGCTCGCGCACCGGGTCCATCTCCCAACGCGGGTCCGGTGCTCCGGCGGGGCGCCCCAGGTGTGAGGCGGCCACCACGTGAGCCCCCTCGTCCTGCAGCCAGCGCAGGGTCGGGAGGGCGGCGGTGATGCGGAAGTCGTCGGCCACCGTGGCCCGGCCCCGCACGCCGATGTGCAGCGGGACGTTGAAGTCGACCCGTACCAGTACTCGTTTCCCGTCGACGGACGGGAGGTCCCCCAGGAGCGGGATGCCGCGGAGGGGGTCCATGGAGATCAGGCCCCTACCAGCGCCGTCAGGTCGACCAGCCGGTTGGAGTAGCCCCACTCGTTGTCGTACCAGCCGAAGGTCTTGACCAGCGAGAGCCGCTCGTCGATCGGCATGACCATGGTGAGCCCGGCGTCGAAGGTGCACGAGGCGGGCGAGCCCACGATGTCGCTCGAGACGATGGGGTCCTCGGTGTAGACGAGCACCCTGTCGAGCGGGGGCTTGACGGCGGCGTTGGCGAAGGCGGTGTTGACGTCCTCGACCGACGGCGTGCCCTTGACCACGGCCGTGAAGTCGGTGATGGAGCCGGCCGGCACCGGCACCCGCAGCGAGTAGCCGTCGAGGTGCCCCTTCATGGCGGACAGCACCAGCCCGGTGGCCCGGGCCGCCCCGGTCGACGTCGGCACGATGTTGGCGGCCGCCGCCCGCGCCCGCCGCATGTCCTTGTGCGGCAGGTCGAGCAGGTTCTGGTCGTTGGTGTAGGCGTGCACGGTGGTCATGAGCCCGCTCACGATGTCGAACTCGTCGTCGATCACCTTGACCATCGGCACGAAGCAGTTCGTGGTGCACGAGGCGTTCGAGATGACGACGTCCTTCTCGGGGTCGTAGTCCTGGTCGTTGACGCCCATCACCAGCGTGGCGTCGGCGTCGCCCGACGGAGCCGAGATGATGACCCGCTTCACCGTCTCGCCCAGGTGCTGCGCCGCCTGCTCCCGGCTGGTGAAGATCCCGGTGGACTCGATGACGACGTCGGCCTCGAGCAGGCCCCAGGGCAGCTGCGCCGGGTCCCGCTCGGCCATCACCCGGATGTGCTTCTCCCCCACGAGCAGGTCGGTACCCTCCACCTGCACGGGGACCGGGAGGCGCCCGTGGGTGGAGTCGTAGCGCAGCAGGTGCGCCAGGGTCTCGGCCGACGTCAGGTCGTTGACCCCCACCACTTCCACATCGGCACCGGAGGCCAGCACGGCGCGTAGGTAATTCCTCCCAATGCGCCCGAAGCCGTTGATCCCGACTCGCACCGTCATCTCGACCTTCCTTTCGGACCGCCCGGCGTGCTGCTGACCGGTCGGTCTCCCGCTATGCCAGCAGACCCGACAGCGCGTGCGCCAGTTTTGCCGGGCTGTGGACCAGGGTGTTCTCGCCCGTCAGGGGAACGTCGAGCACCGTGGCATCTGTCTGACCGATGCCCATACCCCGGATGCTGTCACACAGCACCACATCCACAGTGACATTGTGCCTGGCCAGGGCCGCAATGTGGTCCGCCACGTCGTAGCCCTCGGTTTCGCACACCTCCGGACGCAGGTTGCAGACGTAGACGACCTGGGCCTTGGAGGAGGCCACCGCCTCGGCGATGCCGCCCACCGCCACGGCGGCCAACACGCTGGTGAAGAGGGATCCGGGGCCGATCACGATCTGGTCGGCCCCGGCCAACCGTTCGAGCGCCAGCGGGGGCGGCTGGGCGTCGCCCGGCACCAGGGAGACCTGCTGAATGTCCCGGGTGCCCTTCACCGCCACCTGCCCGGCCACGGTGCCGTGGCTCGACTCGGCCTTGAGCACGACCAGCTCGGAGGTGGCCGGGAGCACGTCACCGCCCGCCCCGAGCAGCCGGGCCGCCTCGGCCACGCCCTGCACGAGATCGCCCGTGGCGTCGATCAGCCCCGCCAGAATCAGGTTGCCCAGCGCATGACCACTGAGCTCGCCCACGTCGTAGCGCCGCTCGAATGTCGCCGCCAGCACCGAGCCCTCCTGGGCCAGGGCCACCAGACACTTGCGGATGTCGCCGAGCGCCACCACGTTGAGCAGCTCGCGCAGCCGGCCGCTGCTCCCTCCGTCGTCCGCCACCGACACCACGCCGGTCAGCAGCCCGGCGTAGCGCCGCGCCGCCTTCAGCGTCACGGCCGTCCCGTGCCCGCCCCCGATCGCCACCACCGCCGGCCCCGCCGGCCCCGCCGGCCCCGCCGGCCCCGCAGCAGCGTTGCCGTTCGCGTTCGGGTGCGCCTCGCCGTCTGCCTCGCCGTCTGCTCCGCCGGCTGCGTCGCTCGCTGAGGCGCTCACCGGTCGATGTCCCGGTGGAAAACGGACACCGGCTCGCCGTGTTCGCTGAGGCGCGCCGCCAGCTCCCGGGCGAGCGTCACCGAGCGGTGCCGGCCCCCGGTGCAGCCCATGGCGATGGTGAGGTACGACTTCCCTTCGCGGGCGAAGGCCGGGAGGATGCTCGTCAACAGGTCGTCCACCTTCTCCAGGAAGGCCTGCGACTCGGGCTGGCCCAGCACGTAGTCGCGCACCGGCTGGTCCTCACCGCTGAATGGCCGGAGCTCCTCGACCCAGAACGGGTTGGGGAGGAAGCGGCAGTCGAAGACCACGTCGACGTCGAGCGGGATGCCGTGCTTGTACCCGAACGAGATGACCGACGTCTGCATGTGCGGCGCTTCGTCGTCGCCGAAGGCTTCGAGGATGCGCGTCCGGAGCTGGTTGGAGTTCAGCTCGCCGGTGTCGATCAGGAGGTCGGCCCGTTCGCGCACCGTCTCGAGCAGCTTGCGCTCGTCGGCGATCGACTCCTCCACGCCGCGCGCCGCCAGCGGGTGGCGCCGCCGCGTCCCCTCGTAGCGTCGCACCAGGACGTCGTCGGGCGCATCGAGGAAGACCACGCGCACGCGCTTGCGGGTGGACCGCAGCTCGTCGAGCACGTCGGGCAGATCGTCGAAGTACTCCGGGCCCGTGTTGCTGCCGCCGCGGCCGATCACGAGGGCCACCCGCTCGATCCCCGAGCCGGGCCGGTCCACCATCTCGACCATCTTCATGATGAGGCCGGCGGGCAGGTTGTCGATGACGAACCAGCCCACGTCCTCGAGCGCCGCCGCTGCCGTGGAACGGCCGGCGCCCGACATCCCCGTCACCACCACGAACTCGCTCATCCCCCTCCAGAATCGCTCATGGCGGACCCCACCGTGTTCATCATCGATTTGTCGGGCCGTTCATCGTGCTCCCGGCCTGGTCCGCACCGGATTGTGCAGGGTCTCGTACACGGCGAGTCCCACCTCGTCGGGCAGCCACGACCGGGACAGCAGCTCCTCCAGCGGGGCCGCCTTGACCGCATTGACCCCGCCCAGCTCCTTGACCAGGCGGGCCTTGCGGGCCGGCCCCAGGCCCGGGATGTCGTCCAGGGCGCTCTTGGTCATCCGCTTGCCCCGGCGCTCCCGGTGGAAGGTGATGGCGAAGCGGTGGGCCTCGTCGCGCAGCCGCTGCAAGAGGTAGAGGGCGTCCGACCCCCGGCGCAGGCGCACCGGGAACGGCGAGCCGGGCCGGTAGACCTCTTCGAATTGCTTGGCCAGCGAGGCCAGCTCCACCTGGTCCTGCAGCCCGAGCTCGCGCACGACCCGCTCGGCCACGCCGAGTTGGCCCTTGCCCCCGTCGACGACGATCAGGTTGGGGCGGTAGGCGAAGCGGCGCGGCCGTCCGTCCGCCGGGACCTCGGTCGGCTGCTTCAGGGCGGTGAGCCGACGCGTCAGCACCTCTTCCATGGCGGCGTAGTCGTCGTTGCCGGCGACGGACTTGACCTTGAAGCGACGGTATTCGGAGCGCTTGGCGAGGCCGTCCTCGAACACCACCATGGAACCGACGTAGTCGGTGCCCTGCAGGTGACTCATGTCGTAGCACTCGATCCGCAGCGGCGCCTCGCGCAACGACAGCGCCGTCTGCAGCTCGGTCAGCGCCTTCGAGCGGGCGTTGTGGTCGGCGGCGCGGCGCAGCCGGTGGCGGGCCAGGTCCTCGCTGGCCGAGCGCGTCACCGTCTCCTGCAGGGCGCGCTTGGCACCGCGCTGGGGCACCGCGATGTCGACCGGCCCGTCGCGGATGGTGCGCAGCCAGCTCTCCAGGAGCCCACGGTCGGCGGGCATCTCGGGCACCAGGAGCCGGCGCGGCACCTCGGCGCCGTCGGCCCCGTAGACCTGTCCCACCACCTGTGCCATGAACTCGGGGCCGGAGAGGTCCTCGACCTTCTCGGCCACGAAGCCGCGGTGGCCCACCACGCGGCCCCGGCGGACGCGGAAGATCTGCACCGACGCCTCCAGCGGGTCCTCGGCCAGGCCGACGACGTCGAAGTCCTCGGCACGGTCCGACACCATCTGCTGGGACTCGGCGGCCTTGTGCACGGCGGTGATGCGGTCGCGCAGACGGGCGGCGCGCTCGAACTCGAGGTTGTCGCTGGCCTCCAGCATCTCGGCTTCGAGCCGGGCCAGGATCGGCTCGGTGTCGCCCGAGAGGAACTCCATCAGCTCGCTGACGTAGCCGTCGTAGGCCTCGTGGTCGACGGCGCCGACGCACGGGCCCGAGCAGCGGTCGATGTCGTAGAGGAGGCAGGGCCGGCCCAGTCGTTCGTGGCGCGTGAACTTCGTGTCGGAGCACGTCCTCACCGGGAAGCTGCGGACGAGGAGGTCGAGCGTGCTTCTGATGGCGCCGGCGTTGCCGTAGGGGCCGAAGTAGCGCACCCCCTTGCGCTTGCGGCCCCGCACGACGGCCGGACGGGGCCACTCCTCGTTCAGCGTGACGGCGAGCCACGGGTAGCTCTTGTCGTCCTTGAGGCGGACGTTGTAGCGGGGCAGGTGCGCCTGGATCAGCGAGTGCTCGAGGATCAGAGCGTCGACCTCGCTGTCGACCACCACCCACTCCACGTGGTCGGCCTGGGCCACCATCTGGGCCGTGCGTGGCATGAGCTTGGCCGAGTCCTGCCAGTAGTTGGGCAGGCGGTGGCGCAGGGACTTGGCCTTGCCCACGTAGAGGACCCGGCCCTCGGCGTCGTAGAACTGGTAGGAACCCGGGGCGTCCGGGATGGATCCGGTCGGCGGGCGGTACTGCACTGGCTCCAGTTTACGTTCGGGTTGTCACGGCCCGAGCTGCGTCTTCGCTGGTCCGGGAGGGCGTCGCAGGGCGGGAGCTGCGCCGTCACCGGTGGGGGGCGGTACACTGGCGACGCCGGCCTGGTTTCCGGCACACAACCTCGCATCGAGGCCGACATACCCGCGGATGGGCGACCAGGCTGTCCCCGCCGGCCACATCGATGCACTCCCGACAAGGGGGCAGACCACATGCTCAGGCTTCAGATGCCACTTCCGGAGCGCTACGCGTCCGCGTCGTCCGACGAGTTGGCCTCGATGATCGGTGCGGCCAAGGCCTCTCTGGGGTCGCGCGTGTTCATTCTCGGGCACCACTACCAGCGCGACGAGATCATGCAGTGGGCCGATGCCCGGGGTGACTCCTTCGGCTTGTCACGACTGGCCGCCGGCCAGAGTGATGCCGAGTTCATCGTCTTCTGCGGCGTGCACTTCATGGCGGAGTCGGCCGACGTGTTGACCGGCGACCACCAGCAGGTGCTGCTGCCGGACCTGAACGCCGGCTGCTCCATGGCGGACATGGCCGACATCGACCAGGTCGAAGAGGCGTGGGACGAGCTCGCACGTGTCGTCGATGCGGACCGGCTGATCCCGGTGACCTACATGAACTCGGCGGCGTCGCTGAAGGCGTTCGTGGGTCGCCACGGGGGCGCCGTCTGCACGTCCTCCAACGCCCGGGCGGTGCTGACCTGGGCGCTCGAGGAGGGGCGGGGCGACCGGGTGCTGTTCTTCCCGGACCAGCATCTCGGGCGGAACACGGGATTCGAATTGGGCTACGCGGCCGATGCCATGCACGTGTGGAACCCGCGGCAGGTGCTGGGTGGGCTGACCGACCGTGAGGTGAAGGAATCCACGCTGCTGTTGTGGAAGGGGCACTGCTCAGTGCACCAGCGCTTCCGACCGGAGCACGTTGCGTCCTTCCGTGCGGAGTATCCGGACGGGATCGTCATGGTCCACCCCGAGTGCGCCCATTCCGTCGTGGAGTTGGGCGACGTGACGGGTTCGACCGACGCCATCATCCGTGCGGTGGCGGCGGCGCCCGCGGGTTCTGTGATCGGTGTGGCCACCGAGATCCACTTGGTCAACCGCCTGCACAACGAGTCGCCCGACAAGACCGTGGTCTGCCTCGACCCTCTGGTGTGCCCGTGCTCGACCATGTCGCGGATCGACCCGCAGCACCTGGCCTGGGTCCTCGAGGGCCTGGTCGAGGGCGAGGTTCGGAACCGCATCGTCGTCGACCCGGAGACTGCGGAGTGGGCCAAGGTGGCGTTGGAGAGGATGCTGGCGATCACCTGACCGGGTTGGTCGTCTGGACGGGATTTTGGCCCGGTGCAAATGCGCGCTCCGGTAGGGTCGCCAGGCGTGAGTGACTTTCCGGCCCCACCCGTACCGGTGAACCATGTGCAGCCGGTGCCGCGCCGGGTCCGGGCGTTTCTCGCCGGTGAACCGGTCTTCGACACCACCAACGCGCTCTATGTGTGGGAGAACACGTCCTATCCGCAGTACTACATCCCGCTGGCCGACGTGCAGGCGGACGCGCTGGTGGACGAGGGACAGGTCACAGAGACGTCACGGGGCGATGCCCGTCGCTACGCCGTCCGCGTGGGGGCTGTCGTCCGGCCCAGCGCAGCCAGTGTGCTGACCGCCGCCAAGGTCGACGGTCTCGACGACACGGTGCGGTTCTCCTGGTCGGCCTTCGATGCCTGGTTCGAGGAGGACGAGCGGATCTTCGTCCACCCGCGCAATCCGTACACCCGGGTGGACGCACTCCGGTCGAGCCGCCACCTGCGGGTGGAGTCGAAGGGCGTGGTCCTGGCCGAGACGTCGTCTCCGGTGTTGTGCTTCGAGACCGGGTTGCCGACTCGTTATTACATCGACCGCACTGATGTGGACTTCACCCACCTGGTGCCGTCGGATACACAGACCTCGTGCCCCTACAAGGGGACGACGAGCGGCTACTGGTCGGCGAACGTGGAGCTGCGCATCCATCCCGACATCGCGTGGACCTATGACTTCCCGACCCGAGAGCTCTTGCCGATTGCCGGCTTGATCGCCTTCTACAACGAGAAGATCGACCTCTACCTCGACGGGGCGCTGCTGGAGAGGCCGCACACGCACTTATCTTGAGCCTTCGACGGCTCCGAGGCTCAGCACCGCATTACCCCTGCGCCGCCATCCGCGCCCACGGGGCGCGCCGAAGCGCCCCGCAGGGTGGGGGTTCGGCTGACCGGGGCGATTCGGCTGCGCCGGGGTGGTTCACCCGGCGGGTGCTGCGAGGGGCGGCGGCGGGGAGGTCGGGGCGAAGCGTGCTCGTCTCGGACCTGGGGGCCACCCCCTCAGGCCGCGCTGGGCGGGGGCCGCTGGCGCCGGGCGCCCTTGGCCTCTTCTTGGTTGCGCAGGCGGTTGTGGAAGCCACAGAGGAGGCGGCCGTTGTCCTGGGTGGTCTCTCCGCCTTGGGCATAGGTCTGAATGTGGTCGACCTGGCAGCTCTCGGCGGGCTCGTAGCAGTGCGGGTGGGTGCAGATGCGGTCGCGCAGCTCGATGGCCCGCCTGGTCCCGCCGCTAAAGAGCCGGGCCCGCACGCTGACGTCGATGCGGTTCGATGGCGCGAAGACGGCCCGCTCGAAGTAGGCCGAGTCCATCCAGGGCTCGAGGGCGCTCGGATGGAGCACGGTGCCGTTCTCGAGCTCGCAGATGCGCCCGTGGATCGTCTCGTAGCCGACCAAGACGCTGAAGAGCGGGGCGGGGCGGGTGCCCTCGGCGGGAGCGGTCCTGCTCCTCGTGGCCATTTCGACGAGGGCGTCGGCCCGGCGCTGGGCCGAGGTCCGGGCCAGCTCGTCGATCCGCCCTGGGCGCCCCAGGCGCTCTTTGGCCTCGCCACAGTCGGCTTCGAAGAGGGCGTGTTCGAGGCGGGTGAGCTCGTTGGCCACAATGGCCCCGCTGATGGGGTCGAGGGTCATCTGGCCCAGCCACATGCCGTTGTAGCTCGACTCGAGAAAGACGTCTCGGGAGGCCTTGCGCTGTTCTTCTGACTCTTCTGATCCGTCGGGGTCGGCCAGCTGCTTCCAGTACTCGAGCACCCGGTGCAAGTCCTCGAAACCGAGCTCTTTGGCCTGGGCCACCAGCATGGCCTCGTCGCGGGCCATGGCGGCTTCGGTGCGGTGGCGCCGGGCCGAGGCGATGGCCCGGGCCGCGTCCTCACCGATGGTCCCCTCCCGCCAGGCCGCCGCCACCTCGGGCAGGTGGCGCAGCGAACGCCCGAGACGGACCTGACGCTTGGCGGTGGCCCTCGAGACCCGACAGCGCGACGAGATCCACGACGCCGCCGTCTTGGCCCCCTCGCCCGCCCACTCCTCTCCTGTCTCGAAGGCCGCGGTGGCCTCGGTCATGAAGGCCTCGAAGCGGGCCTGGCACCCATAGAGCCGGGCCATGGAGTCACAGTCGCCGTAGTGAGACGCACCAGAGGCGATCAGTGCCTCGAGTGCGTCGGCGAAGGTCTCCAACTCCATGAGAGCGATGCAAGCACGGGGTTGTCACACCCAGAGGCTGTCGATCCGGGCCGAACCTCGTGTCAAATTTGCACCGACATTGGGCCCAAAACGGCGACCGTTCTCCAGGGGGACCGCCGTGCACTCAGCACACCACACGAGGAAGTTGCCGGTTCGCAAAACCGTCCTCTCGCAGCGAACAGCCCGTCCCTATACTGCGCCGTTCCGGGAGGAGGAACCACAAGGTGAAGAAGATCAGGACGCTGTTGGTGGCAGGTGCCCTCGGGATCCCGGTGATCGGGGGCGTCGTATTGCAGGCGGCGCCGGCATCGGCCACTCCATCCCCAACGTCTGTCGGGGTCGGGATTGTGCCCGCTGCTGCCGGTGTTCCCGTCACACTGACCGCCACTGTGTCTCCGCAAGTGCCACCGAGCGAACAGATCACGGGCACAGCGTCCTTCACCGAGAACAGCAACGCGATCACAGCGTGCACGAATCTCGAAGTGGCGCCGGCAGGGGAAGGTGACGAGGGAACTGTTTCCTGCACTGTGACCTTTCCCTCTCCAAACCCCTACACCATCGTCGTCTCGTATTCGGGTGACGCCAACTGGAGCCCGTCGACATCGTCATCCGCGACCGAGAACGTTTTGGAACCGAGCACAACGATGGCATCAGCAGTTCCGACGACGGCGTACGTCGGGCAGACGATCACCTTGTCGACGACCGTCAGCGGGCCGGCAGGCCCCCCGACTGGGCAGGTCGAGTTCTTGACCCAACCGAGCGATATTGCCTGCATCGCCGATCTCACCGACGGAGCTGGGAGCTGCACATACGCACCCGACAGTGCCGGCGAGCAGACTCTTGAAGCGGACTACCTGGGCGACTCCGTCTATGCCGATTCGGCTGGAAGCAGCTCCTTTGGAAGCGTCAGTCTGGATGTGCTCAAGGTGCCGACCAGCGTCGGCATCACGACACAGGAGGAGTCCGACCCGATTTTTCCGTACAACAGCGGCGCCAACTACATGAAGTTCTCGGCCACGGTCACGGCAGCGGGCTCGACGGGTCGGGATTTGTTCGGCACCCTGACCTTCTCTGTCGACGGCGATCCGATCGCAGCCCCGGGCTGCGGAGACATTTCGGTAACCGGTCCGTCGCCCCAGACCGTCACGTGCCTTGACAATAATGCGGAGGACTTCGGAGGACCGGTCGTGGCGACGTACACCGGCGACGCGGGATACGCCGACTCGGCCTCGGCGCCCGTCTCCCCGTCATTCACGCCAGATCCCACCTCCATCTACTCACTGAGCGTCTCCCCGACCGCTCCGACCGCCGGACAGTCCGTGACCCTCAGCGCGGAGGTCGTCGAATACGTGTCTCCCGTCCAAGGTGTCGAGGGCTTCGTGACCTTCTCTGCCGGCAACGTGTTCCTGTGTGCAGCCCTCGTCGACGACCAGCTCAACGCGACCTGCGACACGTCAGCCTTTCCGAGCGGCGTCAACGCCCTGACCGTCACATTTGATGACCCGCTCGGGGGCTACGGCGACTCCTCAAGGACGTACTCCCTGACGGTCGCTCAGTCCACCTCGCCCGTCGTCGGCATGGCTGCGACATCCGACGGCCAGGGCTATTGGATCGTGCGCGCCAATGGAGCCGTCTCCGCCTTCGGCGATGCACTCGATTACGGCTCCATGTTCGGCAAACCACTCAACAAGCCGATCGTCGGCATCGCCGCGACACCGGATGATCAGGGCTACTGGTTGGTGGCGACCGACGGAGGCATCTTCAGTTTCGGAGATGCTGAATTCTACGGATCGACAGGCTCGATTCACCTGAACAAGCCAATCGTGGGCATGGCCTCGACGCCGGATGGCAACGGCTACTACTTCGTGGCTTCGGATGGTGGAATCTTCGCCTACGGAGATGCGGTGTTCCGGGGGAGCATGGGCGGGAAACCCCTCAATCAGCCGATCGTCGGCATGGCCCTCGACGCCGCCACAGGCGGCTACTGGCTGGTGGCGGCCGACGGTGGGATCTTCTCCTTCGGAAGCCCCTTCCTCGGGTCGACGGGCTCTCTCCACTTGAACCAGCCGATCGTGGGCATGGAGGCTTCCCCAGACGGATCTGGCTATCGATTCGTGGCGGCCGACGGGGGGATCTTCAGTTACGGGCTGCCATTCGAGGGATCGACGGGATCCATCCACCTGAACAAGCCGATCGTCGGCATGGCACCGACAGGCAATGACGGCTACTGGCTGGCCGCGACGGACGGCGGATTGTTCTCCTTCAACGCTCCGTTCCTGGGGGCGGCCACGTAGAGCCAGACCGGATCGCCAGCGGCGGGCCAGCCGCCAGAGGCCAGCCGCCAGCCGCCAGCGCTACTTCGCCCTAGCCAGCACCGGCTTGAGCACCTCGCCCGTGTAGGAGCCCGCCGTCTTGGCCACCTGCTCCGGCGTGCCCTCGGCAATGATGGTGCCGCCCTTGTCGCCCCCTTCGGGTCCGAGGTCGATGATCCAGTCGGCCGTCTTGACCACGTCCAGGTTGTGCTCGATCACCACGACCGTGTTGCCCTGGTCGACCAGGCGGCCGAGGACCTCGAGCAGGCGGCGGGTGTCCTCGAAGTGCAGCCCCGTGGTGGGCTCGTCGAGGATATAGAAGGTGTGGCCGGTCGGCCGCCGGCTGAGCTCCGAAGCCAGCTTCACCCGCTGCGCCTCACCGCCGGACAGCGTCGGGGCGGGCTGTCCCAGGCGCACGTAGCCCAGGCCGACGTCGACCAGGGTCTGCATGTGGCGGGCGATCGGCGGCTGCTTGGAGAAGAAGCCGAGCGCCTCCTCGCAGGACATGTCCAGCACGTCGGCGATGGTCTTGCCCCGGAAGGTGATCTCGAGGGTGTCCCGGTTGTAGCGGGCCCCGTGGCAGATCTCGCAGGGGACGTAGACGTCGGGCAGGAAGTGCATCTCGATCTTGATGGTGCCGTCGCCGGCACATGCCTCACAGCGCCCACCGCGCACGTTGAAGGAGAAGCGGCCCGGCTGGTAGCCGCGCACCTTGGCCTCCGGCGTCTGGGCGAAGAGCTTGCGGATGTGGTCGAAGACACCGGTGTAGGTCGCCGGGTTCGAGCGCGGCGTGCGCCCGATCGGCGCCTGGTCCACGTCGACCACCTTGTCGAGGAGCTTGGCGATGCCCTCGACCTTGCGGTGCCGGCCCGGGATGGCCTTGGCCCGGTGCAGCGTCTGGGCCAGCGAGCGCAGCAGAATGTCGTTGACGAGCGTCGACTTGCCCGAGCCCGAGACGCCGGTCACGGCGATGAGGCAGCCCAGTGGGAAGGACACGTCGACGTCCTTGAGGTTGTGCTCGCGGGCGCCGCGGACGGTCACCACGTCGCCCGTCCCCGGGCGGCGCCGGGCCGGCACGGGGATCGACTTCTTGCCCGAGAGGTACTGGCCCGTGATGGAGGCCTTGTTCGTCAGCAGGCCGCCGCGGCCGCCCACGGGGCCGGCATGCACGACGGTGCCGCCGTGCTCCCCCGCTCCGGGGCCGATGTCGACCACGTAGTCGGCCGTGCGGATCGTCTCCTCGTCGTGCTCCACCACAATGACGGTGTTGCCCAGGTTGCGCAGGCGCTCCAGCGTGGCGATCAGACGCTGGTTGTCGCGCTGGTGCAGGCCGATGGAGGGCTCGTCGAGCACGTAGAGCACACCCACCAGGCCGCTGCCGATCTGGCTGGCCAGGCGGATGCGCTGGGCCTCGCCACCCGACAGGGTGCCCGCCGAGCGGGCCAGCGACAGATAGTCGAGGCCCACGTCGAGCAGGAACTGCATGCGCTCGCGCACTTCCTTGAACACACGGTCGGCGATCATGTGCTCGCGGTCGCTCAGCTCCAGGGTGGACATGGCCTCCACCGCGTTGGCGATGGAGAGGCTGCACAGCTCGTAGATGTTGCGCCCGCCCACGGTGACGGCCAGCGACTCGGGCTTGAGCCGCGCGCCCTTGCACTCGGGGCAGTCGACCTCGCGCATGTACTGCTCGATCTGCTCGCGCGACCAGTCCGACTCGGACTCACCGTGGCGGCGCTGCAGCCAGGGGATGATCCCCTCGAAGTGCGCCTCGTAGGAACGCTTGCGGTTGAAGCGGTTCTTGTAGGTCACGTGCACCGTGCGGCTGCCCGTGCCGTAGAGGATCAGCTTCTTGTCCTTGGCCTTGAGCGACTTCCAAGGGGCGTCGAAGTCGAAGCCACCGAGCTCGGCCACCCCCGCCTGCAGGCCCGTGAAGTACTCGCTGCGCGCCCCGGCCCACGGGGCCAGCGCACCCTCGGCCAGCGACAGGGTCTCGTCGGGCACGACCAACTCGGGGTCGACCTCGAACTTCGTGCCCAGGCCGAGGCAGGCCGGGCAGGCACCGTAGGGCGAGTTGAAGGAGAAGCTGCGCGGCGCCGGCTCCTCGAAGCTGATGCCGCAGTGGGTGCAGGCCAGGTGCTGGGAGAAGGTGATGGCCTCCTCGGCCTCGTCGCCCCCGTCACCGGCCCCGTCGCCGCCCTTCCCGTTCATGACGAGCACCTCGGCCGTCCCGCCGGTCAGCTCCAGGGCGGTCTCGATCGACTCGGTCAGGCGCTGGCGCATGTTGCCCCGGCTGACCAGGCGGTCGACGACGACCTCGATGGTGTGCATCTCGTAGCGGGCCAGGTTGACGTCGGCCCGCTCGGAGAGCTCCAGGGGCACCCCGTCCACCCGGACCCGGGCGAAGCCCTGCTTGGCCAGGTCGTCGAGCAGCGAGCTGTACTCCCCCTTGCGGCCCCGGACCACGGGCGCCATCACTTGGAAGCGAGTTCCCTCGGGCAGCTCCAGGACCCGGTCGACGATCTGCTGCGGGGTCTGGCGCGCCACGGGCCGCCCGCAGACGGGGCAGTGCGGATGGCCTATGCGGGCATACAGAAGGCGCAGGTAGTCGTAGACCTCGGTGATCGTGCCCACGGTCGAGCGGGGGTTGCGGGAGGCCGACTTCTGGTCGATGGAGATGGCGGGCGACAGGCCCTCGATGAAGTCGACGTCGGGCTTGTCCATCTGGCCCAGGAACTGGCGGGCGTAGGCGGAGAGGGACTCGACGTAGCGGCGCTGGCCCTCGGCGTAGATCGTGTCGAAGGCCAGCGACGACTTGCCCGAGCCCGAGAGGCCGGTGAAAACGATCAGGCGGTCCCGGGGCAGGTCAAGGGACACATCCCGCAGATTGTGCTCTCGAGCGCCGCGAACGACGAGACGGTCGGCCATCTGTGGAGGATACCGGTGGGGTGTGTCAGGCCGGACGGGACCTCAACCCCCGGCACCGACCCCCGGCACCGATCCCCGGCACCGACCCCCGGCCAGCCGCCGGCGCCGGGTCACCGTGCGGCTTACGGCGCGGCGGCGATCCCGACCACCGGCTGGTTGAGCTTGAGGCCACCGGTCGAGCCGTGGAAGGCGGCGTCGCCGTAGTTGAAGATGCCACCGTCGGAGGCGACGATCCAGTAGCCCATGCCGTCGGGCGTGGCCGAAATGCCCACCACCGGCTTGTTCAGCTTGAGGGAGCCGGCCGAGCCGTAGAACTGGGCGTCGCCCTCGCTGAAGACTCCGCCGTCGGAGGCCACCAGCCAGTAGCCACCGCCGTCGGGCGTGGCCGCCATGCCCACAATGGGCTGGTTCAGATGCATGCTCCCGGTCGAGCCGTGGAAGGTGGCGTCGCCGTAGCTGAAGATGCCACCGTCGGCGGCGACGAGCCAGTAGCCCTTGCCATCGGGGGTGGCCGCCATGCCCACGACGGGTTGGTTCAGCTTCATGCCTCCGGTCGAGCCGTGGAAGACGGCGTTGCCGTAGCTGAAGATGCCGCCGTCGGAGGCCACCAGCCAGTAGCCACCGCCGTCCGGCGTGGCCGCCATGCCCACGATGGGCTTGTTGAGCGGCTGGCCGCCTCGGGAGCCGAAGAAGCCGGCGCCCCCGTAGTTGAAGATCCCACCGTCGGAGGCCACCATCCAGTAGCCGGCGTTCGGCGCCGACGCGATGCCGACGACCGGCTTGTTCAGGGACGTGGCGCCGGCCGAGCCGTAGAACCCGGCCGTCGTCCCCTCGTTGAAGATCCCGCCGTCGCTGGCGGCCATCCAGTAGCCGAGGCCGGTCGGAGAAGCCTGCGTCACCTGGCGGATGGTGTTGTCGGTGTAGTCGTTGATGAGCAGGTTGCCGCTGGCGTCGAGCCATACCTGCGAGGGGCCCTCGAGAAGGGCGGCCGAGGCCGGCCCGCCGTTCCCGGTGTGGCCCGCGGTGCCCGAGGTGCCGGCGTAGGTGGAGATCTTGCCTGTGGCGGCACTCACGAGCCGCACGGAGTTGCCGGAGTAGTCGCCGATGTAGAGGT
Source organism: uncultured Acidimicrobiaceae bacterium (assembly GCA_963843365.1). Lineage (GTDB taxonomy): Bacteria > Actinomycetota > Acidimicrobiia > Acidimicrobiales > RAAP-2 > Bog-473. The sequence goes on from CAWJKG010000003.1 coordinate 1,232,338, forward strand.
TGCCGAAGTTGTCCTCCACGACCCCGTAGGGCCCGGCCAATTCGGCCGAGGTGGCGGGACCGCCGTCGCCGGAGGTGCCCGACGTGCCGTTCCCCGCGACGGTCGTGATGATCCCCGCCGCGTTCACCTCGCGGATGACGACGTTCCCCTCATCGGCGATGAAGAGGTTGCCGGCAGGGTCGACGAAGATGCCGGAGGGGAAGAAGAGCTCCGCCGAGGTGGCCGGTCCCTTGTCACCGGTGTACCCCTGGGTGCCGTTCCCGGCCACGGTCGTGATGATCCCGGCGGTGTTGACCTCGCGCACCACATTGTTGTTGGCGTCGGCGATGAACACGTCGCCGGACCGATCGACCCGGATGCCCCACGGCCCATCGAGTTCGGCCGAGGTGGCCGGCCCCTTGTCACCGGTGTACCCCGGCGTGCCCGTCCCGGCGAAGGCGGTGATGACGCCGCTCGGCGCCACCTTGTAGACCATCGAGTTCGTGAAGTCCCCGATGTAGACGTTGCCCGAGGCATCGACGGCGACGCCCTTGTCGGCGCCGAACTTGGCGCTCGTGGCAGGACCACCGAGGCCGGTCGGGGCGCCGCAGGTCCCGGTGCCGGCGAACCGCGTGATGGTGCCGTTCGGCGCCACCTTCCGCACCTGGCAGTTGCCGTTGTCGGCGATATAGGTGTTACCGCTCAGGTCAGTGGCGGCGTCTTCGGGTTCGGAGAGCGTGGCCGACGTCGCCGGTCCGTCGTCGCCGGTGCTTCCCGCCGTGCCGGTCCCGGCGAAGGCGTTGATGGTGCCCGGTGCCGGTGCGCTGGCTCCCCCGATGGCCGTCACACCGAGCATCAGACCGGTGACAAGTAGCGCTCCAGCTGCAGCCTTCACTCCAGGTCGCATTGCGGACCTCCCCCTTCTGCCTCACGGCTTCTGCGGAGAGACTAGCGATGCGATCGGGCGGATGCTCGGGAGTTGCCCGCACGTTGACGGGACGGCGGGACGGCGCCCGGCACAGGCACGGATCGCTAGGCGAAGGTGACGTCCTCTTCACCCCAGTAGGCCTCGACGGCGCTGATGAGGCCCTCGTCGGTGAGGGTGAAGACCTCGACGCCGCGGATGTACATGGTGGCGCCGCCCTCGAGGGTCAGGGTGATCTGGAAGCGGATGGCGGCCTTGTCCGCCACCGGGTGGACCTCCTCGACGGCGAAGGTCATGGTCTCGCAGCCGTCGAAGCCGGACTGGATGAAGGCCCGGATCTCGTCCCGGCCGGTGTGCAGGCCGCTCGGGTAGGGGTCCATCTGGACGGCGTCGGGGGTGAAGAGCGCGGCGTAGGCGTCGGCGTCCTTGGAGCTGACGACGGCGGCGTAGCGCTCCATGGCCTGGCGGAGCTGGTCGGGCGTGGGCACGGCGGAGACGCTAGCGGGGCCGGTGGCTTCGGGGCGGGTCAGCCGGGGATGGAGGCGCGCAGGTCGGCGATCTCGTCGCGCAGGAGCGCCGCCTCCTCGTAGCGCAGCTCGGCGGCGGCGGCCTTCATCTCGGCCTCCAGCTGGCTCATGAGCTCCATGGCCTCGGCCGGCGTCGAGGCGTCACCGTCGGCCAGTAGGGCCGGACGCCGGTTGCCCCGCACGGCCGCGTTCTTGCGCACCTCGGCCCGGCTGCGGCCCGCCTTGGCCACTCCCCCGCCGCCGCTGCCGCGCAGGCGTTCCAGAATGTCCGTCACCGACTTGCGGATGGTCTGCGGGTTGATCCCGTGCTCCTTGTTGTAGGCGATCTGCACCTCGCGCCGGCGCTGGGTCACCGACACGGCCTCGCGCATGGAGTCGGTCACGGTGTCGGCGTAGAGGACGACCATGCCGTCGACGTTGCGGGCGGCCCGGCCCATGGTCTGGATGAGGGAGGAGGCCGAGCGGAGGAAGCCCTCCTTGTCCGCATCGAGGATGGCCACCAGGGCCACCTCGGGCAGGTCGAGCCCCTCGCGCAGGAGGTTGATACCCACCAGCACGTCGATCGTGCCCAGGCGCAGCTCGCGCAGGATCTCGATGCGGGTGATGGTGTCGATGTCCGAGTGCAGGTACTGCACGCGCACGCCGGCGTCGGCCAGGTAGTCGGTCAGGTCCTCGGCCATCTTCTTGGTCAGCGTCGTCACCAGGACGCGGCCGCCGGCCTCGACGGTGCGGCCGATGCGGGCGAGCAGGTCGTCCACCTGCCCCTTGGTCGGCATGATCGTGACCTCGGGGTCGATCAGCCCGGTGGGGCGGATGACCTGCTCGACTACCTGCTGAGAGTGCTCGAGCTCGAACGGGCCCGGCGTGGCCGAGACGAAGACGGTCTGCGGGACCCGGGCCACGAACTCCTCGAAGCGCAGCGGGCGGTTGTCCTTGGCTGAGGGCAGGCGGAAGCCGTGCTCGACGAGCACGTCCTTGCGGGACTTGTCACCGGCGTACTGGCCGTGCAGCTGCGGGACGGCGACGTGGCTCTCGTCGATGACGCAGAGGTAGTCCTTGGGGAAGAAGTCGAGCAGGGTGTACGGCGTCTCGCCCGGGGCCCGGCCGTCGAGGTGGCGGCTGTAGTTCTCCACGCCGGAGCAGACGCCGGTCTCGGCCAGCATCTCGAGGTCGTGCTCGGTCCGCACGCGCAGCCGCTGGGCCTCGAGCAGCTTGCCCTCCTTCTCGAATTCCTGCAGGCGCTCGCGCAACTCGACCTCGATGGTGCCGACGGCGCGCTGGATGATGTCGTCGCCGGTGACGTAGTGCGTGGCGGCGTAGACGGCCACGTCCTCCATCTCCTCCCCCATTTCGCCGGTCAGCACGTCGAAGGGCACGATGCGGTCGACGGTGTCGCCGAAGAGCTCGACCCGGAGCGCCTGTTCCTCGTAGGCCGGATGGATCTCCACCGTGTCGCCGCGGGCCCGGAACGTCCCGCGCACGAGGTTGACGTCGTTGCGGGCGTACTGCAGGTCGACCAGCCGGCGCAGCATGTCGCGCTGGTCCACCTGCTGGCCCACGGCGATGCCGAGGATGCGGTCGCGGTACTCCTCGGGCGAGCCCAGCCCGTAGATGCACGAGACCGAGGCCACGACGATGACGTCCCGCCGCATGAGGAGCGACGACGTGGTGGCATGGCGCAGGCGGTCGATCTCGTCGTTGATGGACGAGTCCTTCTCTATGTAGGTGTCCGTGGTGGGGAGGTACGCCTCGGGCTGGTAGTAGTCGTAGTAGGAGACGAAGAACTCGACCCGGTTCTTGGGGAACAGCTCCCGCAGCTCCGAGGAGAGCTGGGCCGCCAGCGACTTGTTCGGCTCGATGATGAGCGTCGGCCGCTGCACCTGCTCGATCATCCAGGCGATCGTGGCCGTCTTGCCGGAGCCGGTGATGCCCTGCAACGTCTGGTACGGGTCGCCGCGCCGGACACCCCGGGCCAGCTCGGCGATGGCCGTGGGCTGGTCACCCGAGGGCTGGAACGGCGAGATGACCTCGAATTCGGGCATGGCCCTTCGAGGCTACCCGTGGCCTGTGACAGGCCGGACGCCCACGCGGGCGGCGGCGAGGGCCGCCTGCAGCATGGCCGCGGCGAAGCGGAAGGCGCCGGAGGAGTAGACGTCGCAGATCTCCATGCCGTGGTCCGGCGTCGTCTGGCCGTTGGGGCAGAAGTGGGTGCCGTCGGGAGACCGGACGACGTTGGTGCGACCCGGCCCGGTGCAGGGCTGGCCGCGCAGGCAGGGCAGCGTCCAGGTGAAGCGCCCGTTCGCGGTCACGGCCTGCCCGGCGTCGGCGTACACGACGCCGCGACTCGCCCTGGCGATCGACTGGTACAGCCGGTTGAGCGCCGCCCCGTTCTCGGTGAGGCCGGCGGAGGCGTTGGCGGGCTGACCGACGAGGACGACCGCGGCGCCGGCGCCGCGGAAGGTGGAGATCGCGGTCGTGGTCTGCTCCCTGTATTCGTTGAAGTACGCCGCCGTGCCGACCTGTACGCCGTCCATGCACGGGGTGAAGGCGTTCCCGGTGAAGGCCAGCACCGCCACGGTGGGGTGCCACGACGTGGCCACGGACGTCATGGAGCTGAAGTAGTTGCACGGTGACGTACCGGGGAACGTGTAGACCTGCACCGCGGCACCGGCGCGCGTGCCGAGGAACGCGAAGTCCTGCCCCGCTTCGGACACCAGCGAGTCGCCGTAGAGGACGATGCGCGCCGGACCGCTGCGCCCCACCGGCGGCGCGGCCGCTCCCTGCGCTCCGGCGGCCGGGAGTCCGGGCACGGCGGCGCTCAGCAGCATCGCCCCGACGCCGGCGGCCGCCATGCCCAACGCCCTTCGCCCGCTCACGGCCGCGAGTATGGCCGCTGGACCGCCTCTGGCGGCTTCACCGACCCCACGCCGACACCGCCCCCGCTGCGAACCAGGAGGCTCGGCGGTTACCCGGGGCGGGGGACGGATTCGGCGTCCGCCCGCTTCCGGGCCGCCTCCGCCTCCAACCAGTCCCAGAGCTTCGCCACCTCGGTCTCCAGCGCGGCACGGTCCCCCGAGTTGTCCAGGACGTAGTCGGCCTCCCGGCAGCGCTCCTCGCGTGAGATCTGCGCGCGGATGCGCGCTTCGGCGTCGGCGCGGTCGAACCCGCGCTGGGTGAGCAGTCGCTCCAGCGCCACGTCCGTCGGGCAGTCGACCACGACCACCTCGTCGAGCCGCACCGTCTCGCGGTGCACGGCGGTCAGCAGCGGGATGGCCAGCACCACAATGTCGTCGGTCCCCTCATGGGCATCACGCTGCGCGAGCATCTCGATGCCGATCGCCGGGTGCGTGATCGCGTTGAGCGCGAGGCGGCTCTCCTCGTCGGCGAACGCCACCGCGGCCAGCGCGGGGCGGTCGATGGTGCCATCGGCCGCGACGATCCCCGTCCCGAAGCGGTCGAGCAACGGCTGGTAGGCGGGTCCTCCGGGTGTCACCACGTCCCGTGCCACCTGATCGGCGTCGATGAGGACCGCGCCCCGGTCCACCAGGAGATCGGCCACGGCGGACTTGCCCGAGCCGATGCCGCCCGTCAGCCCGACCGCCAGCATCAGGTGGAGGCCCGGCGGGAGGCCTGGACGCCGCCGGCGTGCGCCGGCTCGTCCCGGATCGGTTTGCGCGCCACGGCGAACAGCAGCAGGGTGCTGTCGTCGACGACGTCGGTCACGAACCAGTCGTCGGCGGTGATCCCCGTCACGCCGCCGTACTCGTCGCGGGCCAGCAGTTTGTAGGCCAGCGGGAGGAGCCGGGTGTACGCCCACACGTACCACGAATGCGGCACGCGGTGCCGGAGGTCGAACACGTCGAGCTTCAGAAGGCGGGCCGCCCGCTTCCGGCGGGCTTCGAAGTGCGCCTTGATCTCCTCGGCGGTGTCGAGGCCCACCAGGTGCACGTCGCCGAAGTGGCGCTCGAGCATGCTCTGCAACTCGTCGTGGTCGAAGAGGTGCAGGTGGAAAGGATTCTCGAAGTCCGCCGTCTTGTTCGGGGTGAGGATGCACACGAGTCCGTCGTCCCGGAGCACGCGGGCGAGCTCGACCACGTGCGGCTCCGGTTCGGTGAAGTGCTCAATGAGATGGGACGAACACACACCGTCGAAGCTGGCCGTGCGCACACCGAGCGCCAACGCGTCCATCTGCGCCACGCGCAGACCCTGCCCGCCGTAGCTGGCCATTGCCGCGGCGACCGCCTCGGGCGAGTAGTCGACGCCGACGACCTCGCGGTCCGGTGCCAGGAAGCGGACCGACTCGAAGCCGTGTCCGCAGCCGACATCGAGGATGCGGCCGCTGCCGATGTGCTCGCGGACGATCCGGTACCCGGCCTCGTGCAGGGCCAGCAAGGAATCGGGCGTGACACCTTGGAGGGGCCGCTCACCCGTCAACTTGCCTTTGGTCCTGCTGGGCATGTCCAGTCGTTCCTTCCACCTGACACGCCCCGATGGCGCTGGCTGCTTACACTACCGGGCGGACCTTCGAGCCCACCTTCTTTTCTGCATGAGCACAACCGCCATTCCAACCGCCTCCCGGGGGCGGCACGCCATCAGAAAAGAACCCCGTGGGACCGGTCTCGAGCGGCCGGGCTGGGTCTGGGGGGGCACCGCGGTCCTGGCCGTGCTGGCCTACGCACCCCTGCTGGCGGTGCGGCCCGGCTTGGTCACGCCGGACACCAAGACCTACCTGTATCTCGACCCGGTCCGCTTCTTGAGCCAGGTCGCCTTCATGTGGAACCCGACGGTGACGCTCGGCACCACCACGCACGAGTACATCGGCTACCTGCTGCCGATGGGTCCCTTCTTCGTGGTGACCCATCTGCTGGGTGTCCCGCTGTGGGCAGCCCAGCGACTGTGGTTGGGATCGATCCTCTTCGCCGCGGGCGCCGGTGTCCTCTACCTCTCACGTGTCATGGGTCTGCGCGGGCCGGGGCCCGTGGCGGCGGCGGCGGCCTACATGCTCTCGCCCTACTTCCTGCAGTACGCCGCACGCATTTCCGTGATCCTGCTGCCGTGGGCGGGACTGCCGTTCATGCTCGCCTTCACGATCATCGCGTTGCGCCGGGGTGGTTGGCGAGAGCCGGCGCTCTTCGCCATGGTCGTCGCGCTCGTGAGCGGCATCAACGCGAGCTCCATCATTTACGTCGCCGTCGCGCCCATCCTCTGGCTCGTCTACGCCGTCCTCGTGCTGCGCGAGTCGACGTGGCGTCACGCCCTGGGGGTCGGCCTGCGCATTTCCGTGCTCACCCTCGGAGCGTGCCTGTGGTGGATGGCCGGCCTCGAGGTCGAGGCGGCCTACGGAGTGAACACTCTGAAGTACACCGAGACCGTCTCGTCGACGTCGCAGACCTCCAACGCCTCCGAGATCATCCGGGGCCTGGGCTACTGGTACTTCTACGGCTCCGACCACCTGGGCGCCTGGAGCGCCGCTGCGGTGCGCTTCACCCAGAAGATCGCCCTGTTGGCCACGTCCTACGCCGTGCCCGTCCTGGCCCTCGTGGCCGCTGCGTTCGTCCGCTGGCGCGAGCGCGCCTTCTTCCTCGTGCTCCTCTTCCTCGGCCTCGTCCTCTCGGTCGGGCCGTTCCCCTACACCGACCCCACACGGATCGGCGGCGCCCTCAAGGACTTCATGGTCAACACCACCGCCGGGTTGGCCCTCCGCTCGACCGACCGGGCCACGCCGGTCGTGCTCCTGGCGCTGGCGATGCTCCTGGGCAGTGCGCTGACCGCGCTGTGGCGGCGGGTCTCCATTCTCGGCATCGTCACGGCTGTGCTCGTCGGCGGCCTCGTGATCGCCAACAACCCCTCCCTGTTCAACGGCGAGGCCATCGCCGCCGGGTCCCTCGTGCAGCCGTCGACCCTCCCCTCCTATCAATTGGCGGCCATCGCGCATCTCAACGCCACCCACCCGGGGACACGGGTGTTCGCCATTCCGGGCAACGACTTCGCCAGCTACCGCTGGGGCAACACCGTGGACACCCCCCAGCCCGCGCTGCTGAACCGCAATTTCGTGACACGCGAGCAGCAGATCATGGGTTCCATCGCGACGGCCGACACGCTGTACGCGGTGGACGGTCCCTACCAGGACGGCACCGCCAACACCGACGCTCTGGCGCCCATGGCGCGCCTGATGGGTGCCGGCGACCTGCTGGTCGAGTACGACCAGCGCTACGAGCACTACGGGGTGCCGCATCCGAAGCTGCTGGCGCAACAGCTCAGCCAGACCCCGCTCGGTCTCAGCGACCCGATCACGTTCGGCAGCCCCCGCCCCAACGTGTCGACCTACTCGACCCTCAACGAGGCGGACCTGGCCGCCCCGGCCAACCTGGCCTGGCCCGCGCCCCTCGTGGACTACACGGTGGCCGACCCCCGTCCCATGCTGCGCGGCGAATCCGACAGCGGCGCCATCGTGATGGAGGGCGATGCCACGGGGGTCAACAACCTGGCCGGCCTGGGGCTGCTCAACAACGACAACGCCATCTACTACGCGGGCACGTTGGCCGGCGCTCCGTCCCAGCTCAAGACACTGGCCGGCCAGGGCGCGGAACTCGTGCTCACCGACACGAACCGCAAACAGGCCTTCCAGTGGGCTTCCATGACGGCGAACGCCGGCTTCACCGAGACGCCGAGCGACGATCCGGCCAAGACCGACCCGAGGGACAGCCCGATCGACCTCTTCCCCGACGGAGGCATCAGCAGCAAGACCGTGGCCTCCTACCAGGGCGCCGTCAACGTCACGTCCAGCAGCTACGGCAACGGCATCACGTACAACCCCGAGTACGCCGCCTACAGCGCCATCGACGACAACTTCGACACCGCCTGGATCACGGGCACCTTCGTGCCCGACCCGGCCGGGCAGTGGTGGCAGGCGCAATTCGCCAACCCCGTGACGACCGATCACATCACGCTGGTCCAGCCTCAGCACGGAGACCGCTCGCGCTTCATCTCCTCC
>CAWJKG010000004.1:0-147917 GCA_963843365.1 uncultured Acidimicrobiaceae bacterium
GCTTCCGGGTGGATCCTCGTCCTGCTCGATCGTGAACATCCGGATGCCCGCGAGGCCCCGGCTGATGATCGGATGTTCGAGCGGGTAGCCGCGCAGCTGGAGCGCCATCCGGCGAGATACACCCAGGGCGGCTGGATCCCACCCCACGACCCGTCGGCCTCCTGGCGCCGCACGATCCAGCGCTCGGCCCGCGCGAGCGAGATCCGGCGCAGCAGACCCAGCGGATGGCGCTCGTAGGCGCGCAGCACGCGGTCGAGCACGCGCAGCCCGCGGGCACGCGGCGCGCTGCCCGGCGCCCGCCCGCGAGCCGGCGGAGAGCCGTCGTCGGACGCGGCCCCGTGACCGGCTGGATGCCCGGGGTCGGAGGCCTGCAGCTCGTTCAGATCGAAGCCGAGCGGACGCACCGGCCGGTGGGCTTGACGACCGACAGGGCCACCAGCGTCTGGCGGGCCCAGCAGGCGAAGTCGTAGATGTTCAGCGGAAACCGGGGCGGCAGCAGCATCATCTCCGGCGGGAGCGCGGGAACGCGATCCCAGGACCACAGGCCGAACAGTGCCAGCCACAGGTGCGTGAACACGCGCGCCGCCTCGACTCCCCCGTGCGAGCGGATGAACTCGGCGGCCGAGCGCATGTGGGCGACGGTGGGAGCGTCCCGGCGAGCCGCAGGGCGCAGTAGGCCTCGACCGTCGTGGACACATCTCCGGGCCCGCCGTGGAAGTTCGACCAGGTGCCGTCCGCGCGCTGCTGGGAGCGGATCCAGGCCGCCGTGCGCTCGGTCTCCCGCGCGCACCGGATCCCGAGGAACTCGCGTAGGAGCATGTCCTCGGCGTCCATCGTGACGTTCGTCTGCAGCTCGCCCTGCCACCAGCCCCCGTCGTCCTGCAGCGCCAGCAGGTACTCGCACGAGCGCCCGATGGCCACCTCGGCATCGCGAGCCTCGATCGTCAACGGCTAGTCCGGAAAACTAGATGATTTCCGCGTATCGGCCCGGGAAAGCCGACGTTGTGGGGTGCGCGACCGCCGCCGCGGAGCGCGCGGCCGGGGCGCGAGTCCCCTGGGCGAGCACCCAACCCGAGACAGACGACGGTGCAGAGAGGTGCGACGCCGTGCGCCGCCATGCGAGCGAGCGCACTGTGCGACAAGCCCGTGAGGGGTGCCGCATGGGCCCGCCCCTGAATGCCCGGCCGCACGAAGGTCCGTGGCAAGCACCGCCAAGCGGGTATCCGGCGGGATATGCATCGATGTCCTCCCCACCCTCGAGCTCCGCGCGCGATCCACGGCGCCTGGGGTCGCGGCGACTACAGCGAGACGTGGTGGGCCGATACGGAGATCGAGTTCGTGATCGTCGGCGGCCCCGCCGCGGGGAGCTGGAGGGGGATCGCCGCGATGTCCGAGGGTCGGCGCGCGTGGCTCGCTGCCTGGGAGGGCTACAGGGCCAAGGCCGTCGAGTACCGCGAGCTCGACGATGGCCGGGTGCTCGTGCTCGGGCGCATGAGGCCACGCAGGGGCGCGGGCCGGGCCGGCACCAGATGGACTTCGAGAACGTGCTGCTGATCCGTGACGGCAAGGTCCTGCGGCTGTCCCTCCATGCCGACCGCGATCGCGCGCTCGCCGACCTCGGCCTGACCGGTGACGGCGGCGGCTGACGGCGCCCAGACCGGGGCGCCCGCCCAGGGGGAGCGCGCCTGAACCGAGGACGTGCGCGCTCGCCGGGACGAGCACCTCGGGGTGGGCGAGCGTGATCACGTGGCGGCGCAGCGTCGCCTCGCTGACCGGGCGCGGCACCGGCGAGACGAAGCGGTAGACGATCAGGCCGTCGACGTCCAGGCGCGCGAGCAGGTGAAAGCCCGGTGCCGGCGGCGTCGCCGGCGGAGGCGCGCAGCGGCGCGTAGCCGGTCTCGTCGATCTCGCTGACGAGCACCGAGCTGCGCCGCGTGCAGGTTGTGCAGGCCCGGGCAGGTAGTACTCGAGCGGCGCCGAGCCGAGCTCGACGGTGGTGATCGCGCGCGCGCGCGCCCCGGCCGCGCAGCGCGTGCGCGACGCCGCGCCAGTCGCCGCGCTGCAGCCGCGGGCTGAGATCGACGTCGAGCGAGATCGCCAGGAACGCGAGCGCGCGATCGCAGGCACGCAGCAGCGGTCGACGCCGGCGCGAGCCCGCCGCGGCGCGTCGGCGAGGCGGCGATCACGGCGATCAGCGCCGTGACGGGGATCATCGCCGCGACGAGGTTGCGCGGCGCGAGGTAGTCGGCGCCGAAGACGACGAGCACGATCGGGAGCAGCACGCCGCAGCGGCGACCGCGCGCATCAGCGCGCCGCCGGCTCGTCGGCGCCGCGCCTGCTCCGCTCGCGCGTCCCGGCGCGCCGCGCGCGGGCGTCGAACATGCGCCACAGCCCGAGCGCCACGGCCGGCGAGGATCGGCAGCGCGACGAGCAGCTCGATGCCGTGCCCGAGCGGTGCGCCGGAGTAGCCCGTGAGGTAGTACTGGGGGATCGCCTGCAGGCGCGTTCGGACAGCGCCCAGCGGCCGATCCACTGCGTGCCGTGGCCGCCCTGGGCGGAGATCAGCGGCAGCAGCGCGAGGCCCGACCAGCGCGAGCGCCCGCCGATCGCGGGCAGCGCCGCGCGCCGCGACGGCGCGCCGCGTCGGCGAGCAGCAGCCACAGCGCCATCGGCGATCAGCAGGAAGACGGCGAAGTAGTGGGTCAGCAGCGCCAGCGCGCCGGTGAGCGCGAACGCCGCCATGCGCGCGCGCGTGGGCTCGCGCTCGGCGCGCAGGAAGCACAGCATCGCCAGCGCGGCCGTCAGCACGAACAGCGCGTACACGCGCGCCTCCTGGGAGTACCAGACGAACAGCGGGTTGACCGCGACGAGCGCGGCGCAGGCGAGCGCCGCGCGGCGGCCCGCGAGCTCGCGCGCCGATCGCCCAGCGCGACCGGCACGGTCGCGATCCCGGCGAGCGCCGAGGGCAGGCGCAGCGCGACCTCGCCGGTGCCGAGCACGCGCGAGTCGGCCCACGCGAGCAGGTACCACAGCGGCGGCGTGTTCTCGGTGTGCACCACCGAGCGCAGCGTCGCCCACAGGCTCGGGTGCAGCACGTGCACGGGCGTGAACGCCTCGTCGTACCAGAAGCTCTGCAGGTCGAGCGTCGACAGGCGCAGCACCGCGGCGAGCAGCGTCAGGGCCGCCAGCGGCCACCAGCGCGGCAGCCGCGGCCGAGCGCTCGCGGCCGGCGCGCCGGCGCTGAGCCGCGGTGCTCGCGCGTCCGCGCGGCGGCACGCTCATCGCGGGCAGATCCCTTCGCCGGCCGCGCCGAAGCAGCCGTAGCGCTCGGCGCGCACGTCGTCTTCGGAGTAGCGCGGCAGATACCAGCCGCCGTGCACCGTGCGCCGCCCGTCGACGCATCGGGCCCCCAGATCGCCAGGCACAGCTGCGTCGTCGCTTCGGGGCGCCCGGGGCTGGTGTTGCCGCAGACGACCTCGCGCCCGCTGCTCGGCGCCGAGCAGTTCCTGGTCGATGGCGAGGTTGTGGTAGTCGTGGCCGGTGTAGTGGCGCCAGGTCGCGCAGGTCGGCGATCAGGCGTTCGTTGACGTGCGTCTGGCGGGCGACGTCGTTGACGGTCGCGATCGCGAGCAGCAGGCCGACGAGCACCAGCAGCGTCGTCTCGACGAGCCGCATGTCGCCCCGGCCCGGCGGCTCGACCTCGCGCGGGCGCAGCCGCGCGGGCAGCCGCTCCCAGCGCGCGCGCTCGTCGCGGCGGCTGCGCCGGCGTCCGTCGCTCATTGCACGGGCGCCAGCAGCGGCGAGATCTGGTGGATGACGAACAGGCCCTGCACGGCGAGCGTGGCGATCGAGCAGGCGGCGGTCGCGGCTGACGACCGCGAGCGGCAGCGGCCAGAGGATGTACCAGGCGAGCAGCCAGGTGCTCGTGACCGAGATCGCCAGCAGCGCCCAGCCGGAGGCGGCGACCCAGTCATAGCCGCGCCAGGTCCGCCACAGCAGGTGCAGCGACGATCAGCACGAGCGCCGCCTTGAGCAGGTCGTGATCGACCGGGAACACGCCCGGCTTGCCGAACAGGTGCGCGATCTCGGTGGCGAAGCTGTCGGTCGAGACGAACGCGGCGTCGCGGTTGAGCGCCGCGACGACGTCGATGCCGTGCACGCCGAACGCGGCGTAGCCGACCAGCGCGCCCGAGCGCGAGCGCGGCCGAGCGCCCCGAGGATCGGCGCGAGGCGGCGCGCGCGAGACGATCATGAACGGCAGCAGCACCGCGACGGTCGCCTTCACGAGCGCGCCCGCGACGACGAGCGCGGCCGCCGCCGCTTCGCGTGCCGCGGCGCGCGCCGGCGGCGCGAGCGTCAGGCTGACCGCGGCCATCATCGCGAGCATCATGATCAGGTCGTTGTGCGCGCCGCCGAGCCCGTAGATGCACGTACAGCGGGTTGGCGCCGACGACGAGGATCGCGAGCACCGGGTCGAGCTCGCGCGCGCGCGCGCAGCGCCAGGTGAGCGCGAGCGTGCCGGCGCTCGCGAGCAGCGCCTCGAGCTTCATCCCCCACAGCGCGCCCGCCGACGCCGAGCGGCGCGAGCGGGTAGGAGAGCAGCGTGTACAGCGGCCCGTAGGCGGTGGCGACCTGCAGCCAGTCGTGGCCCGACGTACTGGAACACCGGGTCGCCGGCGATCGCGACCGGGCCGTGCAGATAGGGGTTCAGGCCATGCTCGACGCCCATGCGCGCGTAGGCGATGTAGCTGAAGACGTCGGTCGAGAGCAGGATCGGCCCGGCGAACACGATCAGCTGCAGCGCCGCCGATCAGGACGATCGCCGCAGCGTTTGGAGATCGCACGCGCGTCGCGGCGCGCGGCGCGCGCAGCAGCGAGCAGCCCGGCGTAGGCGCCCGTGGAGACCAGCAGGGCGATCAGGAAGACGCGGTAGCCCAGGCGCTCGCCGATCCCCTGCAGCCAGCCGGCGATCGCGGGCGATTTGGGGATCAGCGGCGAGTGGCCGACCGCCCCGTCGAGCACGATCTCGGCGGCCGCCGCGACCAGAGCAGCAGCCCGAGCAGGCTCGCGAGCGCGCGGCGCCCACCGCTCAGAGCGGACGCGCGCAGGGCCGCGCTCGCTCTGCGCGGCTGACGCTCACGAAGCGGCGAGGCTCACAGGGCCGTCCACACCGTCTTGGTCTCCAGGTACGCGTCGAGCCCGTCGTGGCCGTGCTCGCGGCCGATGCCCGAGGCCTTGAAGCCGCCGAACGGCGCCGCCGGGATCGACCGCGCCCCAGGTGTTGATGAAGACCATCCCCGCGTGCAGCATCGCCGCCAGGCGGTGGGCGTTGGAGACGTCGCGCGTCCACACGCCCGCCGCGAGCCCGTACTCGCTCGTCGTTGGCGCGCGCGGCGACCTCCTCGAGCGTGTCGTAGGGCGAGGCGACGAGCACCGGCCCGAAGATCTCCTCGCGCGAGATGCGCAGCTCGTCGGAGGTCGTGCTGAACAGCGTCGGCGCGACGAAGTAGCCGCCGCTGTCGGCGAGCGCCGCCTCGCCGCCGGCGAGCAGCTCGGCGCCTTCGCCGCGGCCGGACTCGATGTAGCCCATGCACGCGCTCGTGCTGCTCGGCGGAGACGAGCGGCCCGAGCTGCGTCGCCGGGTCGAGGCCCGGCCCGAGCTGGGCGGCCTGCGCCGCTCGGCCAGCGCCGCTCATGACCTCGTCGAAGCGCTCGGCGGGGACGAACAGGCGCGAGCCGGCGTTGCAGGCCTGGCCGGAGTTGAAGTAGATCGCCTGGTAGGAGCCCTTGATCGCGGCGTCGATGTCGGCGTCGGGGAGGATCACGTTCGGCGACTTGCCGCCGAGCTCGAGCGTCACGCGCTTGAGCGCGCGGCCGGCCTTGGCGCCGATCTCGCGCCCCACGGCGGTCGAGCCGGTGAACGCGATCTTGTCGACGTCGGGGTGATCGACGAGCGCAGCGCCGGTGCTGCCGTCGCCGGTGAGCACGTTGAGCACGCCGGGCGGGAAGCCCACCTCGAGCGCCAGCTCGCCGAGGCGCAGCGCGCTCAGCGGGGTCTGCTCGGCCGGCTTGAGCACGACCGTGCAGCCGGCCGCCAGCGCCGGGCCGATCTTCCACGCCGCCATCAGCAGCGGGAAGTTCCAGGGGATGATCTGCGCGCACACGCCGACCGGCTCGCGGCGCGTGTAGCAGTGCATGTTCGGCGCGCTCACGGGCAGCACGCCGCCCTCGATCTTCGTCGGCCAGCCGGCGAAGTAGCGCAGGTGCGCGACGGCCGCCGTTGACGTCGACGTACTGGGCGAGCCCGACCGGCTTGCCGTTGTCGAGCGACTCGATCTGCGCGAACTCCTCGGCGCGCTCCTCGATCGCCGTCGGCGAGCGCGTGCATCAGCCGCTCGCGCCCGGCCGCCGGCATCGAGGACCAGGGGCCCTCGGCGAAGGCGCTGCGCGCGGCCGCGACCGCGCGCTCGACGTCCTCGGCGCCCGCGAGCGCGACCTCGGCGATCTCGCGGCCGCTGGCCGGGTCGAGCGTCGCGAACGTGCGCCCGTCGGCGGCCTCGGGACGCTCGGCGCCGATCAGCAGACGATGGGACTGCGAGATGAAGTCGCGCGCCGGGGCGCCGAGCGCGTCGGGGAGTGTGTCTGCGGAGATGGTGGTCATACGGGAGCCTACCTCGATCGCGGGACACCGCCCGAGCATCACGGGCGCACGCCAGCGCATATGCTGACGCGCGATGGCCGAGCCCTCGAAGGCGGTACTGATCACCGGATGCTCCTCCGGCATCGGCCGCGCCACGCGCGCTGCGCCTGGCGCGGGCCGGCTGGACCGTGTACGCGAGCGCCCGGCGGCCGGAGACGATCGCCGAGCTGCAGGACGCCGGCGCGCGCACGCTCGCGCTCGACGTCACCGACGAGGACTCGATGCGCGCGGCGGTCGCGACGGTCGAGCAGGCCGCAGGCGCGGTGGGCGTGCTGATCAACAACGCCGGCTACAGCCAGAGCGGCGCGATCGAGACGGTCCCGATGGACGCCGTCCGCCGGCAGTTCGAGACCAACGTGTTCGGCGCCGTGCGCCTCACCCAGCTCGTGCTCGCGGGGATGCGCGCCCAGCGCTGGGGCAAGATCGTCAACGTCGGCTCGATGGGCGGGCGCCTGACGTTCCCCGGCGGCGGCCAGTACCACGCGACCAAGTACGCGCTCGAGGCGATCTCCGACGCGCTGCGCTTCGAGGTGCGCGGCTTCGGGATCGACGTGATCCTGCTCGAGCCGGGACTGATCACGACGGAGTTCGGCGAGGCGGCCACGGCCAGCATGGCCGGGATCGACGCGGCCGGGGACGACCCCTACGCGACCTTCAACGCGACCGTCGGCGCGGTCACCAAGGGCGCCTACGACGGCCCGATGCGCCACCTCGGCGCGGGCCCCGAGCGCGTCGCGAAGGTCGATCGAGCGGGCGATCGCGCGCACGCGCCCGCCGGCGCGGATCACGATCACGCCGTCGGCGAAGATGACGATCGCGACCCGCCGGCTGCTGAGCGACCGCGCCTGGGACGCGGCGATGCGCCGGCAGTTCCCGCAGCCGCGGTAGCTGAGCCCGCGACGCGCAGCGCGGGCCGCGGAGGGCGGCGCTGCGGCCGGTCGGCCCACCTCGAAGCCCTGCGCGTAGTCGACCCCGAACTGCCGCAGCATGCTCGATCGTGGGCTCGTCGCCGACGAACTCGGCGATCGTCTGCGCGCCCATGCCGCGCACGACGCCGGCGAGCGCCTCACGACCAGCTGATCGGTGCGCGAGGCGGGCAGGCCGCGGATGAAGTCGCCGTCGATCTTCAGGTAGCTGAAGGGCAGGTGCTTGAGGTACTGGAAGGAGCCGAAGCCGGCGCCGAAGTCGTCGAGCGCCACCGCGCAGCCGAGCGCGAGCACGCCCGCGCAGAAGGCGCTGGCGCGGTCCATGTCGGAGATCGCGGCGGTCTCGGTGACCTCGATCACCAGGCGCGACGGCTCGACGCCGTGCCGCGCGAGCGGCGGTCGAGCATGTGCGAGCATCCCGCGTCGGTGACCGACAGGGCGGAGACGTTCACCGCGATCGGACCGCCTCCCCGGCGCGCCTCGCCGGCGTCCGGCGCTCGGCCAGCAGCGCGACGACCTTCCGAGCACCATCCGGTCGATCTCGCCGATCAGGCCGTAGCGCTCGGCCGCGGGCAGGAACCGGCCGGGCGCGATCAGGCGCCGGCGGGGTCGTCGGCGAGCCGCAGCAGCGCCTCGTGGTGGGCGATGTCCCAGCAATGACCGCCGTGCTCGCCCATTCCTCGCCGCTCGTCGCCGGGCCGCCCACGCCTACCGTGCCCGCCGGCTTCGTTCCCCACGAAGCTCGGCGCATCCGGCGCGCTGTGCGCGGTGACCGGGGTGCCCAGGAGAACCTGGTGCTCGTGGTGGTGCTTCGAGACGTGGAGGGCCGGTCCACCGGGGAGATCGCCAAAGAGCTTGGCGAAAGCATGCGGGGGTGAAGAGTCGACTTCACCGGGCGCGAGTGGACCTGCGAGCAACGATCGACGCGTTCTACCGCGACCACCCCCTTCCCATGCCGTCCGCCGCGGACCCATCTCGGAGGCGACGACAGGACGCTCGAGCATCAAGGCCCGATGGGCGAGCCCACCAACGAAGAGCTGATGAGTCGGTTCTGCCAGGGCGACGAGCGGGCGTTCGACGAGCTGTTCTCGCGACACGCTCCGGAGGTGCACGCCTTCTTGGCCAGGATGCTGGGGGGGCGCGGCGCCGCGGATGACGGCGTCCAAGCCACATTCCTCTCGGTGGTGCGCTCGCGGGACCGCTTTCGCGAAGGGGCTCGTTTCGGCCCTGGTTGTTTGCCATTGCTGCCAATGCCGCGCGCGACCAGCTCCGCCAGCGGCGGCGGGAACGGGAGAATGAGGCGCAGTGGGTCGCGGAGGCCGAGGCGGTGGAGCCTGACCTTCGCGATCCCGCCCTGGCCAAACGCCTCGAGGAAGCCCTGGCCCAGTTGAGCCCTCCGCTCCGCGAAGCGGTCGTCCTCCACCACGTGTTGGGCTGGTCGTTCGACGAGATTGCCGAGGCGCTGCAGACGAGCGTGGGGCGGCCCGGTTCGCGCTCACCGCGGCTACGAGTTGCTCCGGCCGATCCTCGAGCCCTTGCGGGAGTCGCCATGAACGACCGACCCCGCCTCGAATCACTGCGGCCGACCGCGAGTCCCGCGGCCTGGAAGCGGCCCGGGCCGCGGCTCGGCGGGAGCTGGCTCGCCCGGTCCGGTCCTGGCGCAGTGAGGGAATCGGGCTGATGGCCGTCTGGCTCGGCGCCGGGGTCTGGTGGCGGCGGTGCTGGGCCTGCTGCACCAGTGGGCGGTGGTCAGCGTGACTGCGCGGACGCCGACCCTGGTGCTGCTGGTGGCGGCGCAGCTGTTCGGCGCGTGGGCGGCATTGGCCCCCGCCGCGCGGCGAGCACAGGGGCTGTCGATCCTGCTGAGCCTGGCTGGCGCGGTTGCGGTGGTTGGACTCCGCGGCCAAGGAGTGCCCAGCGCCTTGCCCCCGTGGATTTGCACGATCAGCCACCTGGGCGTGGATCTCGTCCCTGTCGCCGTGGCCCTCCTCGCTCTCCGTCGAGCGGCGATCACGCCGTGGCGGGCATGGGCTACCGCCCTCGCGGTCGGCGCGCCGGGAGCCCTGGTGGGTGAACTGGGCTGCGGGCAAGGCGCCACCCACGTCGCCCTCTACCATTTGCCGGCCTGGGGCCTGGCGCTGGCCGTCGTGGTGGTCGGGTCCCGCTGGTTGAGGCCAGTGTCCTTTGCGCCTTGAGAGGAACGTGCAGAATGTTCGACGGCTTTGCTGACGTGTGGACTCCGGTGGTCCCAGCGACCCAGCTTCGCTCCCGGCCGCTGGGGCTCCACCTGGCGGGTGAGCCGGTGGTCCTGTTTCGGCACGCCTCCGGGGTGGGTGCTCTCATCGACCGTTGCCCCCACCGAGGCGTGAAACTGTCCCTGGGGCGGTGCTGCCCGACGGATGCCTGGAGTGCCCCTTTCATGCCTGGAGCTTCGACGCGCAGGGCGCCAACCGCCGTGTCCCCCTGAACCCGGATGCCAAGCGGGAGCGCTTGTCTGCTCTTGCCCTTCCGGTTCGCGAGATGGGTGGCCTGATCTGGGTCTACACCGGGGTGGGGGCCTCCCCAGCAGAGCCGGTGGTGCCCGATGGGCTGACCCGGGACGACTGCGCCGGACCTACCTGGCAGTTGAGTGGAAGGCGCACTGGAGCCGGGCAATGGAGAACATGCTCGACTCGCCTCACGTGCCGTTCCTGCATGCCAGGACAATCGGGCGCTTCGTCCGCCCGCTGCTCAAGCCCGACTCAAAGATGGAGATCGAGTGGGAGGAGACCGACTTCGGTGGCCGGACCCGAGCGACCATCGACGGGAAGGCGAATTCCGGGGCGTGGCTCGACTTCTACGCGCCTAACATCATGGTGCTGCACATCCCCATCCCCGCCGGCTGATCCGGATGCACGCCATCTGCGCACCCATCGGGCCGCGAGCGGTGCGAATAATCATCGTCGGGGCGCGCTCGTTCGCCCGGTTCCCGCCGCTGAACCTCTACTTCAATCACTACAATGCGCGGATCGCGCGCGAGGATCAGGCGGTGGTGGAGTCGTCCGACCCGGTGGAGGTGCCACCGCCTGCCGAGGAGCTCTCCGTCGCGACCGACCGCGCCACCCTCCGCTTTCGAAAGTACTACTACGAGCACCTCAAGCGCCCGAGGCCATCCGGCGGCCCTCTTCGGCAGGCCTCGAGCTGACCTCCCACCGGAAGCCGCAGCTTGACCTCACCCTCAGCCTCCGATCCGAGTCGTCTCATGAGTCATCATCGGATGCCCACTTGTCTCCGGACCTGGTACCTCGCCAGGTGCTTTGCTTCGGCTGTCTCGGTGGCCGGGCTGTCAGCGTGCTCGGGAGTGGCTGCCGGGCACACCAGCTCCCGGAGGGTCCACGTCGCTCAACTCCGCAACCGGAGCGGGAACGACGGGCCGACGTCAACCTCCTCCAGCTCCGCGGGGCCCTCGAACCCGACGTCCTCCTCGACGCCGCCACGACGGCGTCTTCGACCGGCACCTCGGGGTCCTCTTCTGCGAGCGCGTTCGCATCGAGCCTCGGCGGTGGCTCGGGCACAGGGACCACCGGCTCCGAGAGCTCAGGCTCGAGCAGCTCAGGCTCGAGCAGCTCAGGCTCGAGCAGCTCCCGGTCAACCGACGGGGGGACGAGCAGTGGGTGCAGTCCTCGAATCCAGTGGCGCTGGTCCGTACGCCTACGCGGAGGCGGACGACAGCACCGTTTCGTCTCTCTCAGGCGACACCGTCCCCCTCCACTACGCCTACCCTAAGCGGGCCCGAGCCCTGGACCCTATCCGGTGATCGTGATCGCGCCCGGTTTCGAGATCCCCGCCAATCAGTACTACGTGTATGCCGAATGGCTGGCCGGCTTTGGCTACATCGCCATCGTCGACAACTACCCCCAGAGCCTTTGCGCCAGACCACGTCGCCGCGGCTGAGGACTCTCAGCGCCGCGCTCGACTGGGCGTCGACCGCGAACACCACCAGCTCAAGCGCCCTGTTCGGGCTCGTCGACCTCAGTCTGGCCGGCGTGAGCGGCCACTCGCTCGGCGGAAAGCTGTCCATCTTGGCGCTCTCGATGGACACCCGTTTCAAGGCCAGCCTGCTCCTGGATCCCGTGGATGGCTCGATGAGCTGCTCCGCCCACTCTGCCCCGACGCCATCTCGGTGCTGCCGCTGCCCGTACCGATTATTCCTCGGGGAGACGCTCGATGAGACCGGGGCCCTCCAAGCCTGCGCTCCACCCAATGAGAATTACCTGACCCTGTACCAAGCGGCCAGCAGCCCAAGCCTTGCGGTGACCCTCGCCGGCGCGGGCCACATGAGCTTCGTGGAGAGCATCTCCGCCTGCGGCCTGGTCTGCGAGCTGTGTCAGACGCCCACCGCCCCTCAGACGCAGGTGATTGGCATCGCCGAGGCCTACCTGGTTGCCTTCTACCAGCGTTACCTCCGGGGACTCACTGGCTACGACACGTACCTGACCGGCTCGGCCGCGCAGTCGCAATATGTCGCCACGGGCGAGGCGACGATTCAGTCCAAGTAGGAGCCGAGTGCCCCGTGACGCGCTCGTGGCGTGCGCATCGGTTTGCCGGGTGATGCCGAAAAGGGTGATGGGCGGATTGGGTGTTCGGCGGCCACTCGATTCCAGCCCAAATAGAAGGGTCCCGCCCCTTCGCAGGAGCGGGACCCGGACGCCTCTGGCGGTCAACCGCCGTCAGCGCATTCGCGCCAACCAAAGGGTCAGTTCCAGGTCGGTTGCTTTCACTCAAGTGGATGTCTCAATCGTGTTTGCGGACCTCCTTTGGTGAGCGACGCCCCAATCCGCGAGGCGTCATTGCCGGCAGCGACCAAGAGGCGGTCGCCCCGGAAGGCGAGAAAGAACGAGCAGGACTTCGCGGCGCCTGCTCAATCGGGACAGACCCGTCGAGTGGGCCGGCGAAGGGGAGAAAGGCAATCGGTGAACGGTTCATGGCCAACCTCAGCCAGTGCTCGAATCGATTACGGGCCAATTCTTAAGACGCCGTTTCGAACTGTCAAGCGGCCCCGCGCATTCCCGGCTTGCAACGGATCTCGGTCGGGGAGGAGCGTCATTCAGACTGGCCTGCGGACTTCTCCCGAGTCCAAGCGGGAGGAGGTCAAGCCGAGGACCATTGAGGTCAAGGTCCAGGCTAGTCGGAAGCGGCGGCACCGTTGGCTTTTCGCGGGTTCGACGGCGGGAATGAGCGGCCGGTGGGCGTTTCGGGATTTCGAAAGGCGGGTAACCGCCGGCTCATCGCGGCCGGCCCATGTGGAGGTGAGCGGACGATGGCGGCTCCGTTGCGGATCGTCGGGATCCTTGATGAGAGGCTGGGGAGATGGCCGGCGCGCTGGGCTCGGTCGATGTCCGGGTGGCGCCCACCCCGTTGGCGGCGGCCAAGCTGATGACCGAGGTCAGACCCGACGTGCTGGTCATCAATGGACTCGAAACCTGGCAGTGCGAGTGGTTCGCCGCCTCCGGCCCGATCGCCGGCCGGGCACCGTCGTCGTCGGACCGCGGCCCTGGTGCGAGGCAGATGAATGGATGGATGCAGCCCGGAAGCAGGACGAGGCTGCGGCGCGGGTGCGCATCGCGCATGAGCGGGGCCGAGCCCGGCGAGCAACGGCACGTCGAGCGCTGGCCGACCCCCTGACCGCATTGCCCAACCGGCGCGCCCTGGTCGTGGAGTTGCTGGCTCAGGTGCGACGCGTCCGCCGGCAGGGTGGAGCCGTCTCCCTGGTGCTGATCGACCTCGACTCGTTCAAGGCGGTGAACGACCTCCAGGGGCACGCGGCAGGTGATGCACTGCTGCGGCGGGTCGGGGCAACGCTGCGTCGGGCGACGCGCGGAAACGGAACTGCGGGGCATCGGCGGAGACAATTCGCGGCGCTGATCGCGGCGATCGAGAGGATGCGTCCGATGCCGCGCGTCGACTCCAGGAGGCGCTGGCCAGGGCAGGCATCTCCGCCAGCGTGGGTAGCGCGACGTGGGCTCGCGACCGGAGCCTTCGGGACCTGTATCGGGAGGCGGACGCGCGTCTCCGAGCAAACAAGCGGGAGCGGCAGGCAGGTCTCCCCGTTCGGTCAGAGGGTCGCCGCCCCGACCGCCGGCGTCGCCGGAGCGTCCGAGGAGGAATTCGCCGCCAAGAAGAGCGAACTGTTGAACCGCATCTGAACGCCGACCGCATCCGAAAACCAGGAGTGAGCCCCATGCACGCGCACATCGTCCACGTCGAATTCAGCGATGCGGAGGCCATCGGCCGCGACCTCGAAGACGTCATTCCCCACCTGAAGGTCGCCCCGGGCTTCGTGGCCGGGTACTGGATCCGCCTCGACGGTTCCCATGCCACCTCGGTCGTCGTGTTCGAGACGGAGGACCAGGCCCGCGCCACCACGCCCCCCGTCGGCTCGAGCATGCGGGGCGTGACGGTGACCAGCGTCGAAGTGGGTGAGGTGGTCGGCAGCGCCTGAGGTCTCCCTGCCCCCCGGCCGGTCAGCGAGTGAGGCTGAGGATCTGGCGGGTGCGGGCTGGGGACGAGCGGTAGACGGACCAGGTGCCATACGTGGTGACGGCAGTGGCCAGCTTGCGGACGGAGGCCGGAACGTCGTAGCCCACCCAATAGACGGTCGAGTCGCGCAGCGCGGAGTCCGCAGCCTGTCCGCTGGGCGGCGGGACGATCATGGCGCCCCCGCTGTACCACCGCGCCACGGAGTGGGCGTCGTGGTACCAGTAGCGATTCGACGCAGGGAGACTGACGATGGCGCACGTGGCGGGCGGGCAGGTCCACCCCAGTGCTCGCAGCCCCTGCGCCTCCTGATCCTGCACGCGGACCGCGTGGGCGGTGGGGAAGAAGGCGTCGAGACGCCACGGCAGCCACCACTGGGGGAGGGCCAGGAAGCCCACCAACAGCACGACGGCCACGCCGCACACGACCGGGAGTGCCCGTGGTGACGCCGCCACCAGGCCTCCTGTCAGCACGGCCAGCAACGGCAGGAAGGCCAGCACATAGCCGGGCTTCCCGAGTTGCACCACGAAGTACGTGAAGGCGTAGGGAACGAACCAGGCGCCGAGGACCCAGCGTGCCGGAACGCCGATCCTCCGGCGGACATGGGCTGCCGGCGTGCGCGCACCCGTCCCGGTCGCACGCCTCCGGAAGGCGAGCACGACGACGACCGCGCAGGGCAGTGCGATCATGAACGTGGCGGCCAGGGCCACCTCCACGTTGAACACCGCATTGTGGACCGACGCCCCGTACAACAGCGACGTGCGCTTCCCCTGGGAGCGGTACAGGTTCTCGCTCGCCTGCCAGTAGGCGTGCCAGCCGCCGCTCTTGCTCACCATGGGAATGCCCCAGGCCGCCACGATGGCCGCGGCGATGAGCAATCCGACGATGACCGCGCGTGCCGGAGGCCGGCCCAGGACGACGCCGACCACGCAGGTCGGCAGCATCAAGATGAGCATGGTGGGTCGGAAGCCCCCGCCTATGGCCAGCACAGGCAGGAGGAGGAGCGCACTCGCGGCGTCGGCCCGTCGAGCCGTCCGGTGGGCCAGCAGGGCCACCACGGCGGCGAGCGCGGCTTCGGTGAGATAGACCGCGACGATGTCGGCGTAATAGAGGAAGAGCGGGGTCGCCAGAACGATCACCGAGGCGATCGCTCCGGCGCGCGGGCCGAACATCTCGCGCCCGAGGAAGTAGGTCGCCACCAGCGTGGCCACGGCGGCGAGCGCGGCCACCACCAGGTAGGCACTGAGGATCGATCCGGTCCACGTGAAGAGATGGGCCGCCAGGACGACGAGGGGATAGCCCGGGGGGTGGGGACTGTCGGTCACCACCGTGTAGTGCTGCACCCCGCGGGCGAGATTGATGGAGTCCGTGTCGGTGAAGGTGTGTGCGTGCGTGGCCAGCGCCACTCCCACGACGGCGACCGCCCCGAGCCCGCAAACGGCCAAGCCGATCCACCGGCCCGCCGCGGCCGAACCCGCGCGGAAGTGGGGCTCGCTCGATGCGGCCTCCATTCGGTCGGCCCCGACCGCCATACACGGGGAAGTATCGCAGGACGGCGGGACGCTGACGAATAGCGGGGCAAGGGCTCCGCGCACAGCGGACTACCGTGGGACCCGTGGGCGCCCCTCGATACCGCTGTGACGGCTGCGGCAACGTGACCCGCTTCGACGTCACCATTTCGCAGAAGACCAAGGCCTTCCACCACTACACCGTGGGCGGGGAGCTCGAGGTCGAGGACGAGGAGGTGCTCGTCCGCACCGTCGACGAGGTCGTGTGCCGCTGGTGCGGCCACGGGAACAGCGTGGTCGAGATCAGCGGCGAGGAGCTGGTGCAGCCGGGCGAGTCGTCGAAGGTTTCGTGAGCGAGCCGCCGGCCGACATTCTGCGCCGGCTCCGGCCGATCCCCACCTACACGGACCACCCCGCCGCCACGCCCCACGACGTCGTCGGCGTCACTGCCGACGGCGTCGACTGCCGGATCGAGGTGGTGGAGGCCGCCGCGCCGGTTCTGCTCCTCTTCCTCTCGGCGGACTGCCTCGGCTGCCGCGACCTGTGGGAGGGCCTGCGCGCCCTGCACGCCGGTCTCGCCGGCGCCGCCCGCCTGGTCGTGGTGACGCGCAGCCCGGGGGAGGAGCGCGCCGAGGCCGTCGCCGCGCTGGCCGGCGACGCGCCGGGCCTCGAGGGCATCGACCTCGTCATGAGCAGCCAGGCCTACCGGGACTACCGGGTGGGCGGCCCGCCCTTCCTCAGCGTCGCCGCCGCCGACGGCGTGCGCACCGAGAGCGTGGCCTGGGGCGTGGAGCAGACGTTGCAGACCGCCCTGCGATCCCTGCCGAGCCGGTAGCGGCGGTGCCCACTGTCACACCCCTCCGGCATGCTGTCCCCCAAAAGAGAGGGACAACGTCATGCCGACTTCCAGGGTCACGACTGCCAGCGTCGCGAAGGCAACGGTCACCGAGGGTTCCAACGTCACGCCGCTGCGCGGGGAGCCCGAATCCGGCCCCGAAGCCGCGCCCGAAGCGGCGCTCACCATCGAGTGCGACTGCTGCACGCTGCGCAACACCGACGCCTGTGACGACTGCGTCGTCAGCTACGTGCTCGGGCGCGAGCCCGACGACGCGGTGGTCATCGACGCCGACGAGGCGCGCGCCATGCGGATGCTCGAGCGCGCCGGGCTGCTGCCGACCCTTCGCTTCAGCACCCAGACCGGCTGAGCACCGGCGCGCCCTTTCGCGGGCGCGCCGTCGTCCCGGTGAGTCGCGGTGAAGCGCCACCTTCTCGTCACGAACGACTTCCCGCCCAAGGTCGGCGGCATCCAGAACTACCTCTGGAACCTGTGGAGCCGGCTCGATCCGTCCTCGTTCGCCGTGCTCACCGCGTCGTCGGACGACGATGCCGCGGCCTTCGACGCCGCCCAGGCCGCACGCGGCATCCACATCGACCGCGTGCCCGGCCCGATCCTGTTCTTCCCCACGCCCGACGCGCGCGGGCGGTGCAGGCCGCGGTCCGGGCCCACGAGGTCGACCTGGTCCTGCTGGACCCCGCCCTCCCGCTCGGCCTGCTCGGCCCGCACCTCGACGTCCCCTACGGCGTCGTCCTGCACGGGGCCGAGGTGACCGTGCCCGGGCGCCTGCCCGGCTCGCGGGCGGCGCTGGCCCGGGTGCTGCGCCAGGCGCGGCTCGTGGTGTCGGCCGGCAGCTATCCGGCCGCCGAGGCCCGTCGCGTCGTGCCGGACCTGGCGGCGTCGCTGGTGGAGATCCCGCCCGGTGTCGACACCGGCGGCATCGTGCCGCTCAAGGCGGCGGAGCGCCGGGCCGCCCGGGCGCGGCTCGGGCTCCCCGTCACCGGACCGCTGCTCACCAGCGTGAGCCGGCTCGTGCCCCGCAAGGGCATGGACGTGCTCATCGAGGCGGCCAACCGGCTGGCGCCGTCGTACCCGGACCTGGTGGTCGCCATCGCGGGGGACGGGCGGGAGCTGGCCCACCTGCGCCGCCTGGCCGAGCGCAGTCCGGTGGCGGTGCACGTGCTGGGCCGCGTCAGCCAGGAGGACCGGGCCGCCCTCCTCGGCGCGGCCGACGTCTTCGTCATGGCCTGCCGCAACCGCTGGCTCGGGCTGGAGCAGGAGGGCTTCGGGATCGTCTTCGTCGAGGCGGCGGCCGCCGGCGTGGCCCAGGTGGCCGGGGACAGCGGCGGGGCCTCCGAGGCCGTCGTCGACGGGGTGACGGGCCTGGTCGTGCGGGACCCGGGCAACCCCGGTGCGGTGGCGGAGGTCCTGCGGAGCCTGCTGGCGGACCCCACTCGCCGGCGCAGAATGGGCCGGGCGGCCCGATCTAGGGTGCAGGAGTCCTTCGACAACGACGTTCTCGCTTCTAGGCTGGCCGAGGCGCTGGCCGGAGTGACAATCTGACGCAGCGCCGTGCCGGCAGCAACGACAGGAAGGAAGCACCGACGTGGCCGATCAAGCCACAGAGAACATCTCGGTCGCAGCACCCCCTGAGCGCTGCTTTGCCGTGGCGGCCGACCTCGAGCGCTACCCCGAGTGGGCGGCGGACATCAAAGAGGTCGAGATCAAGGAGCGTGACGACCAGGGCCGCCCGTCGCTCGTCACCTTCCGGGCCGCCGCCTTCGGGCGCAGCACCAGCTACACCCTGGCCTACGACTACGGCGAGGCCCCCCACGTCCTGGCCTGGAAGCTCACCCAGGGCGACATCACGACCAAGTTGGACGGCAGCTACGTGTTCGATCCCGGCGAGGGTGGGGGCACGGACGTCACCTACCACCTCGAGGCCGAGCTGCGGGTGCCCATCCCCGGCTTCATCAAGATGCGCGCCACCAGCCGCATCATGGCCACCGCGATGCGGGAGCTGAAGGCGCGGGTCGAGTCGACCTCGTGACCTCGGGCGGGGGCCCGGTGGCCGCCGACGTCACCTACGGCATCGACATCGGGGGGACCAAGGTCCTCGGCGTTGCCCTCGGGCCGGGCCACGAGCTCGTGGCGGAGGCCCGGGTGGCCACCCCGACCGGGACCCGCGTCATCGGCGGCCGCAACGTGGCCCGGGCGGTGGCGCAGGTGGTGGCCGAGCTGGACCGCCTGGTGGGGCTGCCGGCCGCTGCCGGCGGTGCGGCGACCGCCGCGGTCGGGGTGGGCGCGCCCGGCATGGTGGACCGGCGCGGCCGGCTCTGCTTCGCCCCCCACCTGCCGCAGGCCCAGGGCGTCGACTGGAACGAACTGATCGGTGGCGAGTTGCCCGGCCGGGCGGTGCTGATCGAGAACGACGCCAACTTCGCCGTGCTGGCGGAGCACCGGCTGGGGTCCGCCCGCGGGTACGACGACGTCGTCATGGTGACGCTGGGGACGGGCATCGGGGGCGGCATCATCCTCGACGGGCGCGTGCAGTTGGGCTCGGCCGGCTTCGCCGGGGAGATCGGCCACATGGTGGTGGACCCGTCCGGCCCCCCGTGCCCCTGCGGGCGGCGGGGCTGTTGGGAGCGCTATGCCTCCGGTGCCGGCCTCGGCGTGCTGGCCCGCGGGGCCGCCCTGGCGGGACGGCTCAACGAGGTGGTGCGCCTCGCCGGCGGCGACCCCGAGCGTGTGCGCGGCGAGGACGTCTCGGCGGCGGCCGCGGCGGGGGACGCGGCGGCGGCGGCGGTCATCCGGGAGGTGGGCGGGTGGATCGGCTTCGGCCTGGCCAACCTGGCCGCCGTGCTCGACCCGGCGTGCTTCGTCATCGGCGGGGGCGTGGTGGGTGCCGGCGACCTCCTGGTCGAGTCGGCCCGGTCCGCCTTCACCGAGGTGGTCGAGGGCGGCGATCGACGGCCCCCGGTGGCGATCGTGCCGGCTGCGTTCGGCGAGCGGGCGGGTGCGGTGGGAGGCGCACTGGCGGCGCGACTGGGCGGCCTGGACGGCCTGGGCTGATGCGCACCGGCGTGGTGCTGCCGACGTTCCGCGACACGCCCGAGCCGGCCTTCGCCGCCGCCGCCGCGGCGGCCGCGGCGGGCGTGGACGGCCTCTTCTGTTACGACCACATCTGGCCGATCGGCCACCCGGAACGGCCCGCGCTGGTCCCGTTCCCCGTGCTCGGCGCCGTGGCCGCCACGCTCGGCCCCACCGGCCCCTTCCTCGGGACACTGGTGGCGCGGATAGGCCTGGTCCCCAACGCCGTGCTCAGGGCGCAATTCCTGGCGCTGGCGAGCCTGGCCCCCGGGCGGGTGATCGCCGGGCTGGGCACCGGCGACCGCTTGAGCGAGGAGGAGAACCGCGCCTATGGCATCCCCTTCGATTCCGCCGGGCAGCGCCGGGCCGACATGGTGGAGCTGGCGCGTGAACTGGTGCGGGCGGGCCTGCCGGTCTGGATCGCCGGCGGCCCGGCCGGGCGGACCGAGGAGGCCCGCGCCGCCGGCGCCGCGCTCACCGTCTGGGATGCCCCGCCCGCGCTGGTGGCCGAGCGTCGCCGCGGCCCCCGCGGCGTCGAAGTCACCTGGGCCGGCCCGCCGCCCTCCGCCGCCGCACCGCTCGACGGGACGCTGCGCGCGCTGGACGAGGCCGGGGCGACGTGGGCCGTCTTCGGCTGGCCGGTCGACGTGGAGGCGCTGGTGGCCGCGGCCCGCGCCCTGGGCGACGGCCCGCGGTCCGGTGCCGCGGGACCCGGGTCCTAGACTTCCACGATGGAGTTCCGCCGCATCAACGGGTTGCCGCCCTACGTGTTCGCCACCATCAACGACCTGAAGGCGGCCGCGCGGCGGAGCGGGCGTGACGTCATCGACCTCGGGTTCGGGAATCCGGACCTGCCCTCGCCCGACGTGGCGGTCGACAAGCTCGCCGAGGCGGCCCGGAACCCGCGCAACCACCGCTACAGCGCCTCACGCGGCATCCCGAAGCTGCGCAGCGCCATCGCGGACCTGTACCAGCGCAAGTTCGCGGTCGCGCTCGACCCGGACACGCAGGTCGTCACCACCATCGGCGCCAAGGAGGGCTTCTCCCACCTGATGTGGGTGCTGGTCGGCCCCGGGGACACCGCGCTCGTGCCGTCACCCTCGTACCCGATCCACATCTGGGGCCCGCTCTTCGCCGGGGCCGACGTGCGCCAGGTGCCGCTGCAGGGTCCCGAGGCCGAGTCGGTCGACGCGCCCGATCCCGGGGAGGCGTTCTTCGACGGCCTCATGCACGCGTGGGAGGAGTCGTGGCCCAAGCCGCGGGTCATCGTCCTGTCGTTCCCGCACAACCCGACGACCGCCTGCGTCGACCTCTCCTTCATGGAGCGGCTGGTGGCCTTCGCCCGCGAGCACGAGGTCGTCCTGGTGCACGACTTCGCTTACGCCGACCTCGGGTTCGACGGCTACGAGCCGCCGTCCATCCTGCAGGTGCCCGGCGCCACCGAGGTGGCCGTGGAGATCTACACCATGACCAAGTCGTTCTCCATGGCCGGATGGCGCGTCGGCTTCGTCGTCGGCAACGCCGAGATCGTGCAGGCGCTGACCAAGCTCAAGACCTATCTCGACTACGGGACGTTCCAGCCCATTCAGATCGCCGCCATTGTGGCCATGAACGAGACGCCGGAGTATCCCAAGGAGATCAACCAGATCTACCGCTCCCGTCGCGACACGCTCTGCGACGGGCTCAACCGGATCGGCTGGAACCTGGTGCCGCCCAAGGGGACGATGTTCGTCTGGGCACCCATTCCCGAGCCCTACCGCGAAATGGGCTCGCTGGAGTTCTCGAAGTACCTGGTGAGCGAGGCCGGCGTTGCCACCTCGCCCGGCGTCGGCTTCGGGCCGGGCGGCGACGGACACGTCCGCTTCGCCCTCATTGAGAACGAGCAGCGCATCGGCCAGGCCGTGCGCCACCTGCGCGGGGCGCTCACGAAGCTGGGATGACAGGCCGCGCCTGCCCGGCGCGCGCCCAGGTCGGTCTGCGGCGCGGGCGGGAGTGTCCGCGCAAGGCGCGGCATCCCGTCCGGATCACGGCAAGCCGGCACCCGGCACGGTCGTCCGCACCTTCTCGATGGCGCCGTTGCGGGCGGCCCGCGCCACCGCGGCGTTGCTGTCGTCCGCGGTGACGAGGTAGAGGGTGCGGCGGTCGTCGTCACCGAGCATGCAGGCGTAGCACTTGCGCGACGTCGTCACGCGCTCGAGGACCTCGCCCCCCTCGGCGACGCGCACGCATTCGGCCGCCAGCGCGTTGGCCACCCACACGGACCCATCGGCGCACAAGCAGATGCCGTCGGGCGCGACGCCCTCGAGCGTGGCCCAGACCCGTCGGTTGGTCAGGGCACCGTCGGCGCCGCGGTCGAAGGCGGTCAGCCGGCCGCCGAAGCTCTCGGCGATGATCAGGGTGCTGTCGTCGTCGGTGATGACGGCGCCGTTGGGGAAGTCGAGACGTGCGGCCGCCTCGTGGGTGGTGCCGTCGGGGTCGACACGGACGAGAGAGGCCGGCGCGATCGCACTGGCCTCGACGCTGCCGTCGTAGAGCCCGTCGAGGTCGAAGCCGAAGTTGCCCGAGTAGGCCTGGCCGTTCGACGCCACCACCATGTCGTTGGCGTGCCAGGTGGCGAACGGCTTGAGATCGCCGTGCTCGACCAGCGTGCCGTCGGGTTCGCGGCGGTAGATGACGCGGTCGAGGCGAGAATTGACGAGGAGTCGCCCGTCGGGGAGCCAGCCCAGGCCGGCCGGCTCGCCGTCGAAGTCCACTTCCACCCGGCGCTCCCCGGCGGGTGAGACCGAGAAGACGGCGTTGGCGAAGAAGTCCGAGTACCACAGGCGGCCCTCGTGCCAGCGGGGGCACTCGCCGAAGAAGAGTCCGTCGACGAACGGCTCGGCACTCAGGGTTTCACTCGTCACGTTGCGCACCTCCACGCCGGCACTATTCCGGCCCGCAGTTCAGCACAGCCGGCGGGCGGTGCGCGATGGGCCTTCCGGGGCTACCTTGGAACTCGTGGCGTACTGGGTCCTCAAGGCGATCCTCACCCCGGTCTTCTACGTCCTGTGGCGCGTCAAGGTCGAGGGCCGGGAGAACATCCCGGCCCACGGCCCGGTGGTGCTGGCGGCCAACCACCAGTCCTTCTGCGACTCGTTCTTCATTCCGCTGGTGGTCCGGCGCAAGGTCACCTTCCTCGCCAAGGCGGAGTACTTCGACTCCTGGCGGACGGCGTGGTTCTTCCGGGCGGCCGGGCAGATCCCGATCCGCCGCACCGGGGGCAGCGCGTCGGAACGGGCACTCGACACGGCCCGCAACGACGTCCTCGGCAAGGGTCAGATCCTCGGGCTCTACCCGGAGGGCACCCGCAGTCTCGATCCCTACGTGCACAAGGGGAGGACGGGCGTGACCCGACTGTCACGCGAGTGCGGCGTGCCCGTGGTGCCGGTCGGCGTCATGGGCACCGTCGACGTGCAACCGGTGAACGCCAAGTTCATGCGCCCGTTCAAGACGGTGGTGATCCGCTTCGGGCGCCCGATGCAGATGGACCCGCCCGAGAACCCCGACGATCCGTTGGCCAACCATGACCACACCGAGTGCCGGGCCTTCACCGACCAGCTCATGCACGAGATCGCCCGTCTCTCCGAGCGTCCCTACGTGGACGAGTACGTTCCGGCCCGGGCCGGACTCGCCCCTGCCTGAGTAGCGGCACGGGGCGGGAGATTTCGTAAGCAATTCGAAACAGGCAGTTCACATTGACCGCCTAAGTTGTCGGCCATGGCTGGCTACGTCGTGCGGATCGCGCTGCCGGACCGGCCGGGTGCCCTGGGCCTCGTGGCCAGCAGAATCGGGGCAGTCGGGGGGGACATCGTCGCGATCAACATCTTGGAACGGGACGAAGGGCACGCAGTCGACGAGTTCGTCGTCGAGATCGGTGGCGAGCATCTGGTCGAGTTGCTCCAGAGCGAGATCCACGAGGTGGACGGCGTGTCCGTCCTGGAGATCAGGTCGGCGGACTCGACGACGTCGGCGGGCTGACGACGTAGGCGCACACGTGCGCCCCGTCCATGAGGTGGGCGACCCGGCGCACCGACGCACCCGGGAGCGCGTCACGGATGAAGGCGAGCTCGCTCGTGCACGCTTGTGAGAACCCGTGGGCGACGGTGAGGATGGCGCAGTTGTGCTCGGTGATGCGCCAGCTGCCGTCGGGCAGCCGCTCCGCCTCGGCCAGGTACCCGTCCTCGTCGAGGATGGCGGTCAGCGCGGCCACCTGTTCGTCGAAGGGGAGGTGGGCCGTCCGGGGCAACGCGCCGGCCACCCGCCGCCGGCGGCGCTGCTCGAACAGATCGTCGACCTGGGTGGCGCCGGGACCGCCCAGATACCCGAGCAGCTCGGTCGTCAGATCGCCGTAGCGCTTGGGGTAGAGCGCCTCGGCCGCCGAGGTGAGCTCGTAGACGTGGCGCGGCCGGCCGCGCTTCGCCCCCTCGGGGCCTTCGTCGCGGTGGTGCAGGAGCCCGTCCTCCTCCAGATGGGCCAGCTGGAGCCGGATGGCGGCGGGGGTCAGGGCGAGGGCGGCGGCCACGCCGGCTGCGTCCATGGGCCCCTGGCGCTTCAACAGGTTGAGGATGGCGCGCCGGGTCGTCGGCAGCTGCTGCAGCGGAGACTCGGGCTCCATGGTGGCGTCGACGGCGAGCGGCTCGGTGCTCACGGCAGGATCAGGTGGACGTCGCCGAACTCGTGCCACAGGTACCCCTCCTCGAGAGCGGCGGCGTAGGAGGACTCGAGCAACGGACGTCCCGCGATGGCCTCGAGCATGGCGAGGTGGGACGCCTCCGGTTCGTGCCAGCCCGTGAGGAAGCCGTCGATGGCGCGCACCGGATGCTCGGGCGACACCACCGTCTCGGTCCAGCCCTCGCCCGGGTGCACGCGTCCATGATCGTCGACCACCGACTCGAGCGCACGCACCACGGTCGTCCCGATGGCGACGACCCGCCCGCCGGAGCGCCGCGTGTCGTTGATGCGGTGCGCCGACGCCGACGTCACCGAGAAGTACTCGGCGTAGGGCGGCTCGCTCGCCTCCAGGGAGGCGACGCCGGTGTGCAGCAGGAGCGGTGCCACACCGACGCCCTTGGCGACCAGTCGGGTGAGGACCTCCGGCGTGAACGGGCGGCCGGCGCTCGGCATCTCGGCGGAGCCGGGCTCGGTCGCGTAGACGTTCTGGTAGGCGCTGAGGGGATAGGAGCCCCGCACGTAGCCGTAGCGGATGGGACGACCGTGCTGGGCCAGGAAGCTGTGGAGACGCGTCGGCGTCTCGACGGTCGAGACCCAGAGACGGACGCCGTGCCCGCCCGGGCCGGGGGAGTAGGGGGCCAGTAGCGACACCCGGCCACCGCCGGGCAGCTCGATGCGCTCGCCCGCAGCGGCACCGAGGTGGGCCTCTCCGTCGCGCCGGACCTCGACGGTCCACAACCCCGCGGGGAGTCGGGTCGAGAGATGCACCTGCAGCGCCGACCCGTCGGACGCGGTGCCGTCGACCTCGGCCGCCAGCGTGCCCGACGTGTTGATCACCACGAGGTCGCCCTCGTCGAGGAAGCGGGGGAGCTCCGAGAAGTGCGAGTGGACCAGGGCGCCGTCGGACCGGGTCGCCACCAGCATGCGGACGGCGTCCCGGGTCATGCCGCGGTACTCGGGCGGTGCGGGGGCCTCGAGCGCGGCCGGGAGGGAGAAGGACAGCGGGTGCAGCTCGGGCAGGCGCGGCGCGCGTGGGGTGGTCGAGGCTCGGCGCCGCCAGCGCGCTCATGCGACCGCTCCCGATCGGAGCACCTCGGCGGCGCGCACACGGCCGCTGGGACGATCGCTCCCGATGAGGTCCAAGAAGGCCGGCACGACCGTGCTCGGCTCGGGCCGGTCCGAGATGTCCTCACCGGGAAACGCGGCCTGGTGCATGGCCGTGCGCAGATCGCCGGGATCGACCGACCACACCGTCAATGACGGGAACTCGGCGGCCAGGACCGCGCCGAGGTGCTCGAGCGCCGCCTTGCCGGCGCCGTACCCACCCCAGCCTTCGTAGGCCTCCACCGCGGCGTCCGACGTCACGTCGATGACCCGCGGGTGCGGCGCGTCGAGCAGCAGCGGCAGCGCGTCCTGCAGGAGGCCGAGGGGCGCGACCACGTTCACCTCGAACGCGATGCGCAGGTCGTCGAGCGGGTAGTCGGCCAGCGAGGGCAGGGGCGAGGTCCCGAGCGTCCCCGCGTTGTTGACCACGAGGTCGAGCCCGCCCAACTCGAAGGCGGCGGCCGTCAGCGTGTGGCGGTGCTCCTCGTCGGTAATGTCGCCGGTGACCGTGATGACGCGCACGCCGGCGGCAGCCACGGCGCGGATGCGCGCACCGGCGGCGTCGAGCGTGACGGGGTCTCTCCCGTCGAGCACCAACGACCACCCGGCCCGGGCCAGGCCGGTCGCCAGCGCCTCGCCCAGTCCCCGGGATGCTCCTGTCACGATGGCCACGCTCATGACTGCCCACCCT
The DNA here is from genome assembly GCA_963843365.1 of uncultured Acidimicrobiaceae bacterium. Lineage (GTDB taxonomy): Bacteria > Actinomycetota > Acidimicrobiia > Acidimicrobiales > RAAP-2 > Bog-473. Next base: position 26,081 of record CAWJKG010000004.1, read on the forward strand.
TTCCGAGCGGCGCGTCCGCTCTACCGGGTGAATATAACAAGTGAATCCTTGTTTTATTGCCCATAAGGAGGCGGCGGGAATTCAGACGGCCTGAACTGGGCGTCCGCGGGTCAGCCGGCGGCCCACCCCATCGATTTCTCCACGGTGCGGCGCCAGACGGCGTGCAGGGCGTCGGCCAGCTCGGCGGGCAGCTCGGGCTCGAAGACCGTCTCCGCCCGCCAGAGGGCGGCCAGCTCGGCCTGGGACGACCAGACCCCCTCGGCCAGGCCGGCCACGGTGGCGGCACCGAGCGCGGTGGACTCGAGCGAGGCGGGCCGCGCCACCGGCAGGCGGCTCTGTTCGGCCTGGAGCGCGAGGAGGAGGTCCATGGCGGCGGCGCCCCCGTCGACCCGCAGCGCGGCGAGTGGGCGGGACGACGCGGCGGCCATGGCGTCGGTCATGTCGCGCACCTGGAAGGCCATCGCCTCCACGCACGCCCGCGCCAGGTGGGCGCGTCCGACCCCGCGCGTGAGGCCGGTCACGATGCCGCGCGCCCCGGGGTCCCACCACGGACTGCCGAGGCCGGTGAGCGCGGGCACGAACGTCACGCCGCCGCTGTCGGCCACCGACTCCGCCAGTGGTCCCACCTCGGCGGCGCTGTCGATGATGCCGAGCCCGTCGCGCAGCCACTGGATCGCCGCGCCCGAGACGAAGGCCGACCCCTCGAGCGCGTAGGCGACGCGGTCGGACGCGCCGTCGGCGTGATCGCCCAGATCCCAGGCGCAGCTGACCGTGAGGCCGGCGGGCGCCGGCGGGCGCTCGGGGCCGGCGTTGGCCAACGCGAAGCTGCCCGTGCCGTAGGTGACCTTCACCAGGCCGGGTTCGAAGCAGGCCTGGCCGAACAGCGCGGCCTGCTGGTCGCCGAGCACGCCCGACACCGGGACGCCGTCGAGGACGGCGGCGGCCGGTCCCAGGTCGCCCAGCGACGCCACGCCGAAGCGTCCCGCCGAGGGCTCGACGTCGGGGAGCGTGTGGGGCGGCACGCCGAAGAGTTCGCAGAGCTCGGGGGACCAGGCGCGCGTGGCCGTATCGAGCAGGAGGGTCCGGCTCGCGTTGGAGGGGTCGGTGGCGTAGCGGCCGCCGTGAGTCCCGCCGGTCAGGTTCCACAGCACCCAGGTGTCGACGGTGCAGAAGGAGAGGTCGGGATCGTCGGCGCCGAGCGCGAGGTCGCCGTGGCGGAGGAGCCAGGCCGCCTTGGTGGCGCTGAAATACGGATCGAGCACGAGCCCCGTGGTGGCGCGCACGAGCGGCAGGTGGCCGGCCTCGGTCAGCTCGGCGCAGAGCGCGGCGGTGCGCCGGTCCTGCCAGACGATGGCCCGGTGCAGCGGCCGGCCGGTGCCGCGGTCGAAGGCCACCAGGGTCTCGCGCTGGTTGGTGATGCCGAGGGCGGCCACCGTGTCGCCCCGCTCGGCCAGGCGGGCGCCGAGCTCGGCCAGCACGGCGCGCACGCTCTCCCAGATGTCGGTGGGGTCGTGCTCGACCCACCCGGGGCGGGGGAAGTGCTGGGTGAGCTCCCGGTAGGCGACATCGGCCACCCGGGCCCGCCCGTCCACGGCGAGGGCGCGCACCCCGGTCGTGCCCGCATCGATGGCGACGACGACCCTGGCCATGGAGTGCCGACGCTAACGCTCGCGGGTATTCGGCGCCGGTGGGCGCCCCTCCCGGGGGGTCCGCGCGCAAACAATCGCGAACGGCCCCTGACCTGCACGGATGGTGCACCGATGTGGTTGACAAGCACGTAACTACAGTGCTGTAATGACACATCATCTCGTGTCTCGGGGAGGGGCCGACCACAACATCTTGTGGTGAGGCGAGGAAACCCCACTTCCGGGCGCTGGATCGTGACGCAGCAACCGTAGACACGCAGTGACACCCCCGGAACGACCCACACAGGAGGACCCCAGCCCCATGGCCATCGCCCCCCAGCGATCCGAGATCGGCATCCGCCGGCACTTCACGACCGAAGGCGTCCACCCCTACGACGAGGTCGCCTGGGAGCGGCGCGACGCCCGGATCACCAACTACCGGGACGGCACCGTGGCCTTCGAGCAGCTCGGCGTCGAGGTGCCCGAGTCCTGGAGCGTGAACGCCACCAACATCTTGGCGCAGAAGTACTTCCGCGGCACCCTCGGCACCGACGAGCGTGAGTGGTCGCTGCGCCAGGTGGCCGACCGGGTGGCCGACACGCTGACGTCGTGGGGCATCAAGGACGGCTACTTCGTCGACGACGAGGAGGCCCTGGTCTTCAACCACGAGCTGAAGTACCTCATCATCCACCAGAAGGCCGCCTTCAACTCGCCGGTGTGGTTCAACATCGGCGTGCACGGCGTGCCCCAGCAGGGGAGCGCCTGCTTCATTCTGTCCGTCGAGGACACGATGGACTCGATCCTCAACTGGTACACGGAAGAGGGCGTCATCTTCAAGGGCGGGTCGGGCGCCGGCGTCAACCTGTCGCGCATCCGCTCCTCGCACGAGCTGCTCAAGGGCGGCGGCACCGCCTCGGGTCCGGTGAGCTTCATGCGCGGCGCCGACGCCTCGGCCGGCACCATCAAGTCCGGCGGCAAGACCCGCCGCGCCGCCAAGATGGTCATCCTCGACGCCGACCACCCCGACGTGGAGGACTTCATCTGGTGCAAGGCGATCGAGGAGCGCAAGGCCCGCGTCCTGCGCGACGCCGGGTTCGACATGGACCTCGACGGGGCGGACAGCCACTCGACGCAGTACCAGAACGCCAACAACTCGGTGCGGGTGACCGACGAGTTCATGGAGGCCGTGATCGACGGACGGGACTGGAACCTGACGGCGCGCACCGACGGCGCGGTCGTCCGTACGGTGCCGGCCCGCGACCTGTTCCGCCAGATCGCCCACTCCGCCTGGGAGTGCGCCGACCCGGGCCTGCAGTACGACACCACCATCAACCGCTGGCACACGGCGCCGGTGACGGGGCGGATCAACGGCTCCAACCCGTGCAGCGAGTACGTGCACCTCGACGACTCCGCCTGCAACCTGGCCTCCATGAACCTGCTCACCTTCCTCGACCAGAACGACGAGTTCGACGTGGAGGGCTTCAAGGCGGCGGTGGCCGTCGTGTTCACCGGCCAGGAGATCATCGTCGGCAACGCCGACTACCCGACGGAGCGGATCGGCGAGACGACGCGGGCCTTCCGCCAGCTCGGCATCGGCTACGCCAACCTGGGCGCGCTGCTGATGGCGCAGGGCCTGCCCTACGACTCGGACGCCGGACGGGCCTGGGCCGCCGCCATCACGGCGCTGCTCACCGGGCACGCCTACGCCACGTCGGCCCGCACCGCCGCCCGCATGGGGCCGTTCGCCGGCTACCACGAGAACGCCGAGCCGATGCTCAACGTCCTGCGCATGCACCAGGCCGAGGCGGCCCGCATCGACGAGGACGTCGTGCCGCCCGAGCTGCTCTCGGCCGCCCAGGAGTCCTGGGACCGGGCCGTCGACCTGGCCGAGACGTACGGCGTGCGCAACTCGCAGGCGTCGGTGCTGGCTCCGACCGGGACCATCGGGCTGCTCATGGACTGCGACACGACGGGCGTCGAGCCCGACCTCGGTCTGGTCAAGACCAAGAAGCTGGTCGGTGGCGGCACCATGTCGATCGTCAACCAGACGGTGCCGCGGGCGCTGGCCAAGCTCGGCTACGGCGTGGAGCAGATTGAGGACATCGTCGCCTACGTCAACGAGAACATGTCGATCCTCGGGGCGCCCCACGTGGCCCCGGAGCACCTGGCCGTCTTCGCCTGCTCCATGGGCGACAACACCATCCACTACTCGGGCCACATCCGCATGATGGGGGCGGTGCAGCCCTTCATCAGCGGCGCCATCTCCAAGACGGTCAACATGCCCGAGGACGTGACGGTCGAAGAGGTGGAGCAGCTGCACATCGACGCCTGGCGGCTCGGGATAAAGGCCGTGGCCATCTACCGGGACAACTGCAAGGTGGCCCAGCCGCTGTCGACGACGAAGAAGGAGCCGGCCGAGGTGGGCGGTGACCTGGCGCCGGCGGGATCGGACGCCGAGGCGCACGACCGTGAGATCGCGGCCCGCATCGCCGAGCTCGAGGAGGCGCTGCAGCGGGAGCAGCAGCGGACGACGTCGTCGGTGGTGGTCGGTGCGGTGCGCGAGCGCCTGCCCCGGCGCCGGCGTTCGGAGACGTTCTCGTTCCGGGTGGCCGACTGCGAGGGCTACGTCACGGTCGGGGAGTACGAGGACGGGCGCCCGGGCGAGGTGTTCATCAAGGTCTCCAAGCAGGGGTCGACCCTCGCCGGCATCATGGACGCCTTCTCCATTTCGGTCAGTCTCGGGCTCCAGCACGGCGTGCCGCTGGCCACCTTCGTGCGCAAGTACGCCAACATGAAGTTCGAGCCGGCCGGCATCACCGACGACCCCGAACTGCGCATCGCCACCAGCCTCGTCGACTACATCTTCCGCCGCATGGCGCGTGGACTTCCTCACGCTCGAGGAGCGGACGGAACTCGGCATCCTCTCGAACCGGGAACGGATGCAGCCGACGCTGCCCGGAGTGGAAGAGATGGCGACGCCGACGGTCGGCCTGGTCGAGGACGGCCTCAGCAGCGGCCGCACCGGTGCGGAGCCGGCGGCTCAGGCGCTGGCCCGGGCCGAGCAGCTCGACGCCCCGCTCTGCTACAGCTGCGGCAACACCATGCAGCGGGCGGGCTCGTGCTACGTGTGCGGGAGCTGCGGGTCGACCAGCGGGTGCTCATAAGCATTCGCATTGTCACGTCTCGGATGTCGCGACAGTCCAACCGGATTTCGCGATCGCCGATTCCGCGACACGTTTCCGGAGGAGTGCTCACCAGGCGTCGCTGCAGGCTCCTTCGGTAGCCGGATACCAGGACCAAGGTCACTGGTGCGCAACCCGGGTCCGCTTTACGGTAGGCGGCATGGCCGAGCCCACCGAGTTGGAGCGCAACGGACACTGGCAGATGGCCGTGTGGGCCCTGCGGGTGGGCTTCGTCGCTCTCGCGACGATCGTGGTGGGCGGCATCGTGCTGGCGTCCGGTGGCACGCCGTGGATCCTGGCCGCCGGCGTGATCTTCTGGCTCGCCTGCGCCGTGGTCATCGCGACCGGGTTCCTCCTGACACTGCACGACCTGCCCGAGCCTCGACCCGGGTTCTGGTCGATGCGGTGGAGGATCATTCACGACGCCGTCGGCGTGCGGATCCGGACGGGCGCTCCTCGCTGAGGCTTCCTGGCCTGGGCCTAGGACGTTCGCGTGGGGGCGAAGGGACGTTTGACCCTAGGAGGGGCACGCAGCGGAGCCCATGGTTGTGACATGGGTCCGGAGAACGGAGGACGACCGGTAGCTCCGCTGGTGCGGGGTTTGGACTGGTTGGACTGGAAGGAAACCGTGGTCGACGGGCGTCCGGCGTTCTATGGCGAGGCTGGGTCAGGTCCACCTGCGCTTTTCCTGCATGGCTGGGGTCTCGACCACAAGGCATACAAGCGGGCGCTCTCCCGCCTGGTGCGGGCAGGCTTACACGTTTACGCCCCGGCGTTGCCCGGTTTTGGCGGGACGGCCGGCCTCGAGGCCAAGTCGGTCGGGTTGTCGTCGTACGGGAACTGGGTGGCGACATTCCTCGACACCGTCGGGGTGGGATCGCCGGTCCTCGCTCTGGGTCATTCGTTCGGAGGTGGTGTTGCCGTCAAGCTGGCGTACGACCATCCGCACCACGTCCGCGCGCTGGTGCTCATCAATTCCGTGGGTGGTTCGGCGTGGGCGCACAGCGGCTCCACCGTGCGTTCCATGGCGGAGCGGCCGCTGTGGGACTGGGGTCTGCACTTCCCCGCCGACCTGCTACCCATTCGCCAAGCTCGTCGCGTCCTTCCCGTCATTTTGGCCGAGGGTCTGCCGAACTTGATCCGAGACCCGCGGTCGTTCTGGCTCGCGGCGGGCCTCGCCCGGCGGGCCGATCTGACCGTGGAGCTCGACGCCCTGCGCCGCCGGCGTCTTCCGGTCGTGGTGCTGTGGGGGCAGCACGACCACCTCGTGACGCGTGCGTCGTTCGAGGACATGTGCCGATGCTTGGGTGACCCCGATGTGGTGACGGTGCCCGGCAACCATTCCTGGTTGCTCGCCGACCCCCAGGCATTCGGCGAGGTCATGACGAACGTGCTCGACCTCGTGGGACGGGCGGAGGCCGGCGGTGTGGCGCAGGATGAACCGATCGACGCCCCCCGGGGTGACAATGGTGATCCCGACGTGCCGTGCTCGACGTCCGCCATGTGATCGCCCCAAGTCGGGGGAACCTGCGTGGTCGAAGGGTGGGCCATGGCGGGCCTGGGACGAGACGACCGTTGTCGTCCCGTACTGCGACAAGTTCCTCTGTGATATCCTGCAAAAGGTCCTTTGATGTGTCCGGCGGTTGCTCCGGCTGATCGCCTCTGTCGCAACCGGCCATTTCCGAGAACTGCCGCCATTTGGCTGCAAAGGAGTCGGAAATGCTCCACCATCAGGGCTTCTCACGCAGTTCCTTGCTTGCATCCCTCTTCGCTGAAGGTTTCTGAGTGGTGCCGTACCACTCGATTGACGATCCAACCAAGCTCCGCCGGGTCCTCGACGCGGTCCTCCTCATTGAGAAGGACCTCGAGCTTCCAGCGCTCCTGCGCCACGTGATCGAAGAGGCAGCCTCCATGACCGGCGCTCGCTACGCCGCTGTGGGTGTCCTGAACGAGGACAAAACCGCGTTGGTCGAGTTCGTCACCACCGGGATCGGACCCGAACTGGTCGCACAGATCGGCACGCTTCCGACCGGCAGGGGCGTGTTGGGCGTCCTCATTGCCGACCCGGTTCCGCTGCGCCTTGCCCAGCTGAGCGAGCACCCCGACAGTTTCGGCTTCCCGTCCAATCATCCCCCGATGACATCGTTCCTCGGGGTTCCGGTCAAAGTCCGCGACGAGATCTACGGCAACCTGTACCTGACCAACAAAATCGGGTGGTCCGAATTCACCCAGGACGATGTGACCCTGGTCGAAGCACTGGCCTTGGCTGCCGGTGTCGCCATCGAGAACGCCCGGCTCCACCAACAAGTCCAGGTGGCGGCCGTGTTCGAGGACCGAGACCGCATGGCCCGTGACCTGCACGACCATGTCATTCAGCGGCTCTTCGGCGTAGGACTCAGCCTCCAGGGGTTGGCCATCCGCGCTGCACCCGCAATCTCCACCGGACTCCAGAAGCAGGTGGACTCGATCGAGGCGATCATCTCCGACCTACGCGCCACGATCTACGCGCTCGGCATGGCCGGCTCGAGTCGGGGTGTCCGTGACGACGTGACCATTCTCGTCGGCGAGCTGCGCGACATGGTGGGCTTCGAGTTAACCGTCTCCTTCGACGGAGCCGTGGATCTTTGGGTTTCCGAACAGATCGCCGAGCATCTCGTGGCCGTCATCCGTGAAGCGGTGACCAACATCGAACGCCATGCCCAGGCCACCAAAGCCACGATTTCACTCAGTGCGAACGGCGAACACTGCGAGCTCGTGGTGTCAGACAATGGGCGGGGCATGGACGGCAAGGGGCGGGCGGACAGCCGGGGTCTCACCAACATGCGGCGTCGAGCCGAGAAGCTCGATGGTCAATTCGAGACATCGGATGCTCCCGGGGGTGGCACGGTCCTGTCTTGGCGAGTGCCGATCCGCGACTAGCGGCCTTGAATACCGGTCCGCTGCCACCTGTGGGTCGCGCGGTGAAGGGGACAGCCCTTCGAATTCACACGAAGGAGACGCCGCGTGCTCGGAGCGCTGCTGCGTCAGCCGATCTCGCTGACACCACCGAGCAGTTCGGCGATGAGTCCGTCGACGCGGCGCGCGATGTCGTCGCGAATGTCGCGGACCTCGGCGACGTCCTTGCCGGCAGGGTCCGGTAACTCCCAGTCGAGGTACCGCTTGCCCGGGTAGACGGGACAGGCATCGCCGCAGCCCATCGTGACGATCACGTCGGACTGCAACGCCATGTCGTCGGTGAGCTTCTTGGGGCGCTCGGCGGAGATGTCGAGGCCCGCCTCGGCCATGGCGGCGACGACCGCGGGGTTGAGGGTCTCTCCGGGCGCCGATCCGGCTGAATGCACCGTCATGCGTGTCCCGGCACGCGCCACGAGGAGGGCGGCGGCCATCTGGGACCGTCCGGCGTTGTGCACGCAGAGGAAAAGGACCTCGGGGTGTTCCGTGGTCATCCGGGTGATTCCTGACCGGCGGGCGGGGGTCCCGATGCAACCAAGTCAGCCCCCGGGTGCGGGACCATCACCTCACTGGCTTGTTCCGCGGTGATCGTCGGGTACAGCAGCCTGATCAGCATGAAGGCGAGCACACCGCCCACCACCTGGGCCCCGATGAAACTGGGGACAGACGACGGAGCGATCCCGGCGAACGTGTTGCTGAAGGTGCGTCCGACGGTGATGGCGGGGTTGGCAAAGCTGGTGGAGCTCGTGAAGAAATAGGCCGCCCCGATGTAGGCGCCGACCGCGGCCGGAGCGCTCGAGGATCGCCCCGATCGCGCCAGGGCGAAAATGACGAGCAAGAGGCCGACGGTGGCGATGACTTCGGAGAGGAAGTGGGCCGGCGAGGCCCGGTGTTTGGTGGACAGCTCGAAGGCCGCCCGGGAGAACATGACGTTGGCGACGACGGCGCCGAGCACGCATCCACCCACTTGTGCCGGCAGGTAGGCGGCAGCGTCACGCCACGAGAGTCCGCCGAAGCCGGCGTCGACGAAGGAGACCACCGGGTTGAAGTGGCCGCCCGACACCGGCCCGAACATCAAGATGATGGCGTAGAGGCCGGCCGCAGTGGCAGCTGCGTTCTCGAAGAGCTGCAGCCCGGTGTTGCCGGGGGAGAGCTGCTGGGCGGCGATGCCCGAGCCGATGACGAGGGCGGCCAAAAAGGCGCTGCCGATGAACTCGGCCGTGAGGCGTCGCCAGAGCACGACGTCGTTCATGGCGTTGGACTCCGCGGCCCTCGGCGGACGCTTCAGCAACAGGTGGATCCGGCTGGCGTCTGCAGCGAGGTGGCGCCGGGTTCCGCTGAGGCACAGCACGACCCGTCCCCGGCGATGCCGGACTCTGCGGGAGCGTCGGCCAGGACGGTGTAGATCTCCCAAGGCGTGGCGTCGGGGTCCTCGACCCAGACCTTGTCCTGGACGGCGAAACAACACGTCGTGGCTTCCTGGTCGAGTGTCTCGAGGCCTTCTCCGGAGAGCCGACTCGAGGCCTGAGCGACGAAAGCGGGTGCTTCGACCTCGACGCCAAGGTGGTTCAATGCTCCGGTCACTCCGACGCCCCGGGCTTCTTGGTGCTCGATCAGCACCAGCTTGAGCGGTGGGTCGGCGATGGCGAAGTTGGCGTAGCCGGGGCGGACCTTGGCCGGCTCGGCATCGAAGAGTTTGGAGTAGAAGTCGATGGCCTCTTCGAGATCAGAGACGTTGAGGGCGAGTTGGACACGTGACACGGCGGGCCTCCCGATAACATTGACCTGAGTCGATATGACATCATGGAATACGCATCGACAGATGTCAATGCAACGTGCCGGGCAAGGAGCTGTGATGGCAACGAAGACCACGGTGAGAGCCGAGAGCCCCACCTTCATGGACGCCTGCTGCATGCCCATCACCAAGAGCGAGCTCGGCGAGGCGGATGCCGTGCAGTTGGCCGGCGTGTTTGCCGCCTTGTCCGACCCGGTACGTCTGCGTCTCTTCTCCATCGTCGCCGCCGAGGGCGAGGTCTGCAGCTGCAACCTGGAGGAGCCCCTCGCCAAGAGCCAGCCAACGATCTCGCACCACACCAAGGTGCTCTCCGAAGCTGGTTTGATCGTCGGCGAGAAGCGGGGGCGGTGGATGTGGTGGCGTGCCGAGCCGTCGGCGCTGGTCGCTGTGCGGAAGGTGCTGGGCGGGCGCTGATTCGGTGCGCCCCACGGCCGTGCGAGTTGACTTTCCGTGGAGGAGAGCGGACTCCGCCGAGGAAAAGGCATCGACCACTTGACAGGCAGCCGTATGGCTGCATATAAATAGGTAGTCAAATAGCTGCCTATTTCCGAGGTGATCGCAAATGCCCGACATCAGACACCGCGTCGAGGTCAAGGCCCCGGCCGAAAAGGTGTACCAAGCCGTCGCAACCAAAGAGGGCCTTTCGGCCTGGTGGACCAGAGACGGCGTACAGGGGGACCCGGCCCAGGGCGGGAAGCTCGAGTTCTACTTCGGTTCTCCCGATCCGGCCGCGGTGATGGAGGTCACCGAGCTCGATACCGACGCGCAGGTTTCGTGGCGTTGCGTCGAAGGCGAGTCCGAATGGGTCGGGACGAACCTCAGTTTCACCCTCACCCCGAAAGAGGGGCGGACGGTCGTACTGTTCACGCATGCCGACTGGCGGAGCCCGAGTGAGTTCATGGCGCACTGCAGCGCGCGGTGGGCCTATTTCCTCTTGAGCCTCAAGGCCCTCGCCGAGACCGGATCGGGCACGCCCTTCCCCGAGGACCTGAAGTTCTGACGCCCCCCACGGCGGAATCCTCGCCGGACGTCTTCAAGGCGCTGGCCGACCCCGTCCGGCGTCTTCTGCTCGACCGGCTCAACGACCGCAATGGGCAGAGCCTCAAAGAGCTCTCGGAGGGCCTGGACATGGCCCGCCAGTCGGTCAGCAAGCACCTCGACGTCCTCGAAGGCGCCAACCTGGTGACCACCATCAGGCAGGGCCGCCAGAAACTGCACTACCTCAACGCCGTGCCGATCAACGAGATCGCCGAGCGCTGGATCACTCGATACGACACCGGACGGGTCCGGGCCCTCTCGGACCTCAAACACGCACTGGAGGACCCATCGATGGACGGCCCGCAATTCGTCTACACGACCTACATCCGCACCACGCCGGAGCGGTTGTGGCAGGCGCTGACCGATCCCGTGTTCACCGCGCGCTGGTGGCAGACGACCTTCGAGACGGATTGGCAGCCCGGTTCGGTCATGACCTGGGACAACCATGGAGTCGTCATCGCCGACCCCGAGCAGGTCGTCCTCGAGTCGGACCCGTACCGGCGGCTGGCCTATCGATGGCACACCTTCACACCCGAACTCAACGAGCGCCTGCAGTTCGGTGACGAGAAGTTCGCCGCACTTGCGGCCGAGCGCCGCTCGCGGGTCGCGTTCGAGCTCGAGCCGGTGGACGATCTGGTCAAACTCACCGTCCTCCACGACGACTTCGAGCCCGGGAGCCTTGCCGCCACCATGGTGCAGGGTGGCTGGCCCGTCTTCCTGTCCAGCCTCAAGACACTCCTCGAGACCGGGGAGCCGCTGAGCTCGACCCGACGGTAGTTCTGTGCCTTCGGGATCGCCGCGAGCCCGGCGCAACCAGACGGGCCGAAGCCGGGCGTCGTTCCCGAGGACGAGAAGAAGAGAATCTCACGCGAAGATGTCCTTTTCGACGTGGGGCATTCGTTCCCCTGGTGGAGTCCGACGCAGAGCCGGGCCACGACAGAGAGGAGAGGCAGATGCCTCAGTACGCAGCGCTGATCTACGAAAAGGGCGACCCGGATTGGTCGAACCTCGACACGCCCGACAAGCAGGCCACCATGGCCGACTACGGCGCCTTCGGTGCCGCCGCCGCGGCGGTCATGCGGGGAGGGGCTGCCCTCTATCCCACCTCGACGGGTACCACGGTGCAGGTGGAAGGCGGGAAGGGCGGCAAGGTCGTGACCACCGACGGTCCGTTCGCCGAGACGTCGGAGGTGCTCACGGGCTTTTACCAGTTCGAGTGTGCCGACCTGGACGAAGCCATCGAATGGGCTTCACGGATTCCGGCCGCCTGGAGTGGGAAGGTCGAGGTGCGCCCCATCATCGACTTTGGCTCCGCCGCCACCTGAGGTGACAGCGGCGGCCAGCCGCGCGACCCTCGTCCGGCTCGTCCGTGACGAGGGCTCGCGCGTGCTCGCCACCCTCGTCCGCACGACGGGCTCCTTCGAGCTTGCCGAGGACGCAGTGCAGGACGCCATTGTCAAGGCGCTCGACTCGTGGTCGCGCCGAGGGGTGCCGCCGGAGCCCCGAGCCTGGTTGACCGCGGTCGCGCGCAATCGGGCCATCGACCTCTTGCGCCGGGAGACCCGGCGCGCCGACAAAGAGGCCGCGGCCGAGAATTTGCTGCGCTCGGATCCTGCTCCGAGTACCGAGATCGTCGACGACGACCTCCTGCGTTTGGTCTTCACCTGCTGCCACCCGTCCCTCGGTACCGAGACGCAGACCGCCCTGGCGCTCCGGACCTTGTGTGGTTTCACGACGGCCGAGGTGGCCCGTGCGTTGCTGGTTCCCGAGGCGACCATGGCGAAGCGACTCACCAGGGCGCGGCGAAAGATCGCCGTCGCCAAGATTCCCTATCGGGTGCCCGATCCCAGCGAGTTGCCCGAGCGGCTCGGCGGAGTCCTGGCCACCGTGTACCTGCTCTTCAACGAGGGATACAACGCGAGCGGCGGCGACGATCTGATCCGTCCCAGCCTGACGGAGGAGGCCATCCGCCTCGGGCGCCTCCTCCACGACCTCCTTCCGGACGAACCGGGTACGAGCGGCCTGCTCGCGCTGCTGCTCCTGCAGGGCTCGCGCCATGCCGCCCGGCTCGACAGCGCCGGTGACATCGTCCTCCTGGCCGACCAGGACCGCAGCCGTTGGGACCAGCGCGCCATCACGGAAGGCATGTGCCTGCTGGGTACGGCGTTGCGCCGGACACCACTCCGGCCTGATCTCTACGGGACCCAGGCGGCCATCGCCGCGTGCCATGCCCTGGCACCAACCTGGGAGGACACGAACTGGGAGGCGGTGCTCAGCTGGTACGACGTGCTCTTGACGGTCAACGACACGCCCGTGGTGCGGCTCAACCGCGCCGTCGCCGTCGCGGGGGCGCGTGGACCGCACGCCGGTCTCCATGCGCTCCAGGAGATCGGCCCACTGAGGCACGGGACTCGGGCTGAAGCGGTCCGGGGTGATCTGCTGTTCGAAGTGGGTCGGCGCGCCGAGGCGGCCGTGGCGTATCGCGCCGCGCTGTCAGAGCCTGGCAACAGCGCTCGCCGTCGTTACCTCGAAAAGCGACTGGAGCAGTGCGGGCTCTCCGAACCGAGCAGCGATGAGAGCGCCCCGCGGACCCGAGACACCGGCTGACCTGTGCGGTGTACCGTTCCACCAGGGACCCAGTCGACCCGTGGGTGACGGACCTACCGTCGTTCGCTGAACACACAAGGAGAAATCCCGTGGCCTTCGACACACTCTTCGTCTATGCCGGCGTCTACGGCAACATCGCCGACGCCGTGGCCGACTACGACGCGGTCAAGGACCTGCACACAGAGGCGAACCTCATTGACGCCTATGACGCCGCAGTGGTCGAGCGGGACCAGAAAGGCAAGGTCAAGATCGTCAAGAAGCACGAGACGCCGACCCGTGCCGGCGGGGTGCTGGGCGGGGGCGTCGGACTGGCGACTGGTCTCGTCATCGCGCTGTTCCCCGCCGCCGCCATCGGCGCGGGCTTGCTCATCGGGACCACGGGCGGGGGTGCCATTCTCGGCGCGGTGGCCGGCCACGCCGCGGCCGGTATGAGCCGAGGGGACCTCAAGGAGCTGGGCGAGTCGCTCGACGAGGGAGAAGCCGGCCTGGTCGTGGTGGCCGTCTCCGACATGGAGGCCAAGGTGCGCTCGGCCATGAAGCGGGCGCGCAAGCTCGAGGAGAAGCAGTTGAAGGCGGATCATAAGGAGCTCGAGGCCGACGCGGCGGAAGCACAGAAGGGCTAGGTCGCCGACTCCGGCAAGCTCTCCGCACGTCCTGACGTTCGTTCTTCCTTCCGGCTTTTGACGACCTCCCCTCCCGCCCCGCTGTCGGGGATCACCGTCCTCGACCTGACCCGCAATTTCGCCGGTCCCTACTGCTCCATGCTGTTGGCGGACCTCGGTGCCGAGGTGATCAAGGTCGAGTCGCCGACCGCCGGCGACGACACCCGGCAATGGCGCCCGCCGGAGTGGAACGGCCTGAGTGCCACGTTCCTGGCCGCCAATCGGGGGAAGCGCAGCATCGCCGTCGATCTCGACAGCGACGAAGGGCAGGCGGTCGTGCGCCGGCTGGCGGCGCGCGCCGATGTCGTCATCTCGAGCTTCCGGGCCGGTTCGCTGGCCAAGCGTGGACTCGACCACGACTCGCTCCGCGCCGAGAACCCACGGCTGGTGTCGTGCGCCATCAGCGCCTACGGATCGCAGGGACCGAAGCGGGAGTGGCCCGGGTACGACCCGATCCTCCAGGCCGAGAGCGGCATCATGAGCCTGACCGGATACCCCGAGGGTCCGCCGGCCCGGCTCCCGATCGCGGCCATCGACCTCGGCACCGCCATGTGGGCCTCGGTCGGGATTCAGGCGGCGCTCCGCACCCGGGACCAGACGGGCGAGGGCGGGCTGGTCGAGGTGAGCCTCTACGAGACAGCGGCGTGGTGGCTGTCCTACCTCATCGCGGGCTACCTCGGCTCGGGGGAGGAACCCCGCCGGCACGGGAGCGCGGCGCCCTTCCTGGCGCCGTACGAGGTCTTCGCGACCGCGGACGGAGACCTCATGGTCACGGCGGCGAACGACGACCTCTTCGCGCGACTCGCTGCCGCGCTGGGGCTCGCGGCGCTCCCAGTGGATCCGTCGTACCGCCACAACGCCGACCGTGTGGCCAACCGGGACGCGCTGCACGACCTCCTCCAAGCTCGCTTCCTCGAGAAGTCCTCGGCTGAATGGCTGGAGGTGTTGCGGGCGCAGGCGGTGCCGTGCGCACCGGTGCGCTCGGTGGCGGATTTCGTCGAGGACGAGCAGCTCCGCGCGCTCGGGATGCTCGTGTCGCTCCCGCACCCCGACGTTCCGGACCTGCGCGTGGTCGGCACACCGCTCAACATCGATGGCACCAGGCCCACGTCGGCCATTCCGCCGCCGCGGCTCGGAGAGCACACCGCGCAGGTGTTGGCGGAACTGGGCTACAGCGCCGGGGAGATCGACGCCTTGTCCCGGCGAGGCGTCGTCGGGGGTGGCGGCTAGGGGCGGCGGCCGTTCGGCATGACGTCGCTCGATCCCCACTGGCCGAGCGAGTTGAGCTGCACGTGGTCGCCCGTCGCCTCGACGATCTGGTCGCCGCCCACGTAGAGAGCGGTGTGGTACACCGTCGTCCAGTCCGTCTGGCTGGTTCCCCAGAAGACGAGATCGCCGGCCGAGAGCGCGTTGAGCCCGACGGGTGTTCCCGCCGTGTGGTACTGGTCGTCGGAGACGCGCGCGAAGCTCACGCCGTCGCCGCTCTGCCACGAGGCCAGCGCCAACCCCGAGCAGTCGTACCCGACGGGTCCGTTGCCCCCGTAGATGTAGGGCTTGCCGAGCTGGGCGAACGCGAAGAGCACGGCCTTGTCCCCCGGGGTGGCCGGGGTGAACATCAGGGCCTCGGTGGGCGGCGACCCGGCCGCGTCGCCGAAGGGGATTGCGGTGCCGTTCTGGTCCTCCACCCAGTACCCCAGACCCGAGGGGCTCGAGACGACGCGTTCGGCCGGATCGAGCCCGGGCCCACCGGCGGCCGAGCCGTCGAACGCGGCGTCACCGAAGTTGAAGATGCCGCCGTCGGAGGCCACCATCCAGTAGCCCTTGCCGTCGGGGGTCGGCGCCATGCCGATGATCGGCTGGACGAGGCGGATGGAGCCCGTGGAGCCGGAGAAGGCGGCATCCCCGAAGCTGAAGATGCCGCCGTCGGACGCCACCAACCAGTACCCCTTGCCGTCGGGGGTGGCGGCCATGCCGACGATGGGCTTGTTGAGCGCGATGGAGCCCGTGGACCCGTAGAAGGTGGCGTCCCCGAAGCTGAAGATGCCGCCGTCGGACGCCACCATCCAGTAACCCTTGCCGTCCGGGGTGGCGGTCATGCCGACGATCGGCTTGTTCAGCGTGATGGCTCCGGTCGAGCCGTAGAAGGCGGCGTCGCCGTAGGAGAAGATGCCGCCGTCGGACGCAACGAGCCAATACCCCTGGCGGTCTTTCGTCGCGGTGATGGTGACGATCGGATGGTTGAGGGGCAGCGAGGCCGCCGAGCCGAAGGCGCCGGCGTTTCCGAAGTTCCACACGGCACCCTGGGCGTCCGCCAGCCAGAAGTTGTCCGACGGGATGCCCGTCGAGGCGTCGGCGCCTTGTCCGGCGCCGGAGCTGGCACCCGCCCCGGACAGCGCCACCGATGCCGAGGACCGCGAGCGCCAAGGCGCCGAGGAGCAGGAGGACGCCGAGTCCGGTGGGGGAGTGCAGAGGCCGGCGGGCGGCTGGGGTCTCGGGGGGCACGGCCAGGAATCGACGCAGAGTCGGGTTTCCTGAAGGGCTCCAGGGCGGTGACCGGGGGATTTGAGCGTCAGTTGCGCCGACACGCAGGTTTCGCCCGGGCCCCTGCGAGGGCGAGGGTCCTACGACTTGAGGACGAACGTGTAGCTGAAAGGCGCCGACAGGGGCGTCAGTGTGAACGAGCGCGAGCCGGACGTCACGGTGACCTTGGTCCCACCTGCGCCGACGTCGACCTGAGAGGAGCCGAGCAGGATCTCCTTCTGGGAGCTGTTGGGATTCAGGACGCCCTCGAATGTCGGGTGCTGACCCGCGGCACCGATGCTGACCCAGGAGCGCCCGGTGGTCGTGGTGACCGTCACGGCGTAGGCGGCGATGTTGACCCGGTAGGTGGCTGTGCCGTTCCCGGAGGAGACCGGGGTCACCAGGGGCGCCTTCGACGACGCCGCCGTACTGTGGTGTCCGGTCGTCTGCCCGGCGTGCTGGACCGTTGGTCGTGCTCTTGTCGATCACGCCTGCCTTCACAAGTCCGAGCGCCGCTGCCGCCGCCACCACGGCGAGCGCCACGATGACGACCAGGACCCGGAGCCAACGGGACGGGCCGGGCCGCCGCGCCACGCTGTGACGGACCGCGGGGATCTTGTCGGTGTCCGCGTAGGTGGGGTGGGCGTCGCGGAACAGCTGGCCCTGCCCGCCCGTGACCGGCCGCTCGACGACGGCCGTGGCAGACGGATCGGGCCTCAACCCCGCTTCGTCGGCTTGCACGTCCATGGCCGTTTTCTCGACCTCCCACGCCCCGTACTTGAACTGCGCCAATTACTGCGGTCTCCGGCCCGCACCGCCGAACCAAAGGGTGTTTCTGCACGGTACCGGGTGTGTCCGCCCCCAGAATCGCACGCGGACGGGACCAACGGAGCGCGGGCCGGGCCAGGCCAGAATCTGCCCCCGACCTGGGGCGGACACGGGCCCAGGTCGGCCCTGGGTCTCGTTTCAGCGGCCCACGCTCCCGTCGAGCAGCTCACGGGTGATGTCCATGTGGCCGACGTGACGGGCCGCCTCCTCTATCAGGTGGAACACGGCCCAGCGGTAGGTGGTCGGCCGGAACTCGCCCCGGGACGGGAGGTCCAGGGAAGCCACGCCGTCGAGGACCAGGTCGGCCGCGGCGATCTCCTCCCGGTAGAACGCCACCACCTCGTCGACGCCCCAGCCTTCGGGGAGCTCGAACATCTGGGATCGCCAGCCCATGTCCATCGGCTCTCCGGCGCAGATCGCCCGGAGCCAGAGCCGTTCGGTGTAGCCGAGGTGGACGACCAGCACCCCGAGCGAATTGCGTGAGGCGCCGGCCGCCAGCGCAGCTGGGCGGGAGTCAGACCCTCGACCTTGTAGATGGCACTCCCGCGCAGGTGCCGCAGCCAGGCCCGCGCCATGGTGAACTCGTCGAGCGGGAGGTCCTCCTCGGGCCGCGGCACGTGCAGCCGCGGCGGCGTCTCGGCCATCGGCGCGAACCGAGCGTCTTAGGGGACGCTCACCGTGGTCGTGGTGACCAGGCTGCCGCCGCACACCGAGGCGTACCAATTGGCGATCGTCGCCCCGTCCGTCTCGAGCTTTGGGTTCTTGCCCAACGTGGCAAAGGACGCCAGCAGGGCCTGGAGGCTCGACGCGTTCTGAATGGCCGTGCGGAACTGCTTGACGTACGAGAGCAGGTCCTTGAAGGCTGCCTGCACCTTCGGCGGAGCCTTCCGGATCGCGGCCAGGGCCTTCTGCACCTGGCCGAAGTCGGTGTCGTACAGGTTCAACAGCGCCTGCTTGCTCGAGGCGAAGTTGCCCGAGCTCAGTGCCTTGGTGATCCCGGACGAGGCCGCGCTCGAGCTCTTCTCCTCGGCTTTGACCGTCTTGCACATGGCGCTGTTCGGCGCCGACCCCTTCACCCGGCTGGCGGCCGAAGCCGCGCTGAGCGGCAGCAGCGCCAGTGTGACCCCGAGCACTCCGATGCAGACGCCGCCCCACTTCGATCGGAGTCTCATCTGCGCCACCTCCCGCTCAGTCCGGCAGAGGGACGATACAGCAGCCCTTGCGGATTTCGGGGTCATCCCGACGTCTGCGCCGACTTCGGCCTGAACTGGGTGCCGCCGGGCGTTAGGGTGGCAACTGACGGGGCGTCAGAAAACGGGGGCACGCGTTGGAGGATCTGAACGGCAAGGTTGCCGTCGTCACCGGGGGAGCGGCGGGCATCGGCCGCGGCATCACCCAATCCCTCCTGGAGGAGGGGGCCCGTGTCGTCATCGCGGACGTCGAAGAACCGGTCCTCGAGGTTGCGGTGAAGGAGCTGGCGGAGTCGGGTGCGGTGCGCGGCGTCGTGACCGACGTCTCCTCGGCGTCGTCGGTCGAGGCGCTGGCCGAGGACGTCTTCGCCCGGGAGGGCGCCTGTCATCTCCTCTTCAACAACGCCGGAGTGACCTCGGGCGGCGGCGGACGGCCGTGGGAGCAGGAGCCGAACGACTGGACGTGGTGCTTCTCGGTCAACGTGTTCGGCGTGGCCAATGGCATGCTGTCCTTCGTCCCCCGGATGATCGCCTCGGGCGAGCCCGGCGTGGTGGTCAACACGTCGAGCATGGACGGCGGCATCGCCCCCGTCCCGTACACGTCCGTCTACGCCTCGAGCAAGGCGGCCATCTCGTGCCTGACGGAGGCGCTGGCCCATCAATTCATCGCCGCCGGCACCGACCTCCGCGCCGCGGTCTTCTACCCCTCTGGAGGCCTGCTCGACACGGGTTTGTGGACCGCGCAGCGCAACCGCCCCGAGGCGTTGCAGCGCACGCGCCCGCGGCCGCCGGCCCCCGGTACCACCTTTGAGGAGTTCCGCCAGCAGCTCGAGGCCGCCGGGCGCCCGGCCGACATCATGGACCTGCACGAGCTCGGTCGCTTCTGCGTGCAGGGCGTCAAGCGCGGCGACTTCATCATCGGCTACGGCCTCGACGAAGCGGCGGAGTTGCTGCACCGCCGCGCGGACGCCATCGGGGCCGGGCAGCTCCCTCCGGCGGCATTGACCTGATGACGGTGACTGCGCCGGCGGGCGCCCGCTACACGGTGGTCTCGGCCGACGGTCACGCCGGCGGCGACATTCAGGACTACCGGCCCTATCTGGCCAGCCGCTGGCACGACGAGTTCGACGCCTGGGCGGCCGAATACGTCAATCCCTTCGCGGACCTGCTCGCGCCCATCGCCTATCGGAACTGGGACAGCGCGCGGCGCCTGTCGGAGACCGAGTCGGACGGCATCGCGGCCGAGGTGCTCTTCCCGAACACGGTGCCCCCCTTCTTCAGCGAGGGCAATCTCGTGGCGCTGCCGCCGACGGCGGAGGACTACGAGCGGCGCTGGGCCGGCGTCCAGGCCCACAACCGTTGGCTGGCCGACTTCTGCGCCGCCACGCCGGGCCGGCGGGCGGGCATCGTCCAGGTGTTCGCCAACGACATGGCCGACGCCGTGGAGGAGGTGCGCTGGGCCGCGGCGACGTTCGACCCCTTCGGGGGCATTCTGCTGCCGTCCATTCCGCCGAACTCCCCACTGCCCCCCCTGTGGGAGGACCACTACGAGCCGCTGTGGCAGGTCTGCGCCGACCTTGACGTGCCCATCAACATCCACGGCGGCAGCGCGCTTCCCGACTACGGCGAGCACGAGGCGGCGCGCGGGATCATGCTCATTGAGATCCCCTGGTTCAGCCACCGGTCGGTCTGGCACCTCATCTTCTCCGGTGTGCTCGAGCGCCATCCGACGCTGCGCTTCGTGGTCACCGAGCAAGGCGTGGCCTGGCTGCCCCGGGGGCTCGAGACTCTCGACTGGTTCTACGGACGCATGACCACCGCGGACGCGGCCGAGTCGAAGTTCTTCGGCGCGGCGGCGGCGAAAATGACCATGACCCCGACGGAGTACTTCGCCCGTAACTTCTGGATCGGCGCGAGCTTCCTGCGGCCGAGCGAGGCGCCGCTGTGCCGCGACCTGGGGGTCGACCACATCATGTGGGGCGCCGACTACCCGCACTCCGAGGGCAGCTACCCCTACACGACCGAAGCACTGCGGGTCGCCTTCGCGGGCTACGCCGAACCTGACGTGCGCGCCATGGTGGAGACGACCGCGGCCTCGTTCTACGGGTTCGACCTCGACCGGTTGCGCCCCATCGGTGACCGTATCGGCCCACAGGTCGCCGACGTCGCCCGGCCGCTGCCGGCGGAGGAGTGGCCGACGGCGACGACCTGCAACGCGTTCGATCCCACGCAGATCCTGCGTGCCTGGTGAGCAGAGAGGAGCACTCATGACAGTCCGCTACGGCGCGAAAGACGTACAGGTGAACCACGAGATCGAGGCCAAGAAGGCCGACATCTGGTCGGAGGCGGTGACCGCTGTCTACGAGACCGACCCCGAGATCGTGGCTGCCATACTGCCGCCCCCGCTCGAGCCCGGTCCCGAGCCGCTGGTGCGCATCACCATCACCCGCGTCGAAATGCCCGGCCTGCCGGTCTTCGGCGCCGGGTGGATCGGGGTGCAGGCGCGGCACGAGGACCGGCTGGGGGAGTACCCCATCCTCATGCCGATGACCACGGAGCAGTCGCTGATCGGCGGCCGGGAGATCAACGGGGAGCCCAAGAAGCTGGCCGAGGTCGAGGTGCACCGCGACGGGGCCAACGTGTCGGCCCACATCGCCCGGATGGGCTCGGTCATCTGCGAGATCACCGGGCGGGTGACGGAGACCCGCGACAACTACGAGCTCGAGAAGACGGACTTCTGGCTGAAGCTGTCGCCGTCCTGCGAGCAGGCCGGCGTCTTGGACCAGGACCCGCTCCTCGTCTACGGGGAGAAGACGGAGCGCACCCGGCTGCACGAGACCATTGAGGGCGAGCTGATCCTCAAGGAGGCCCCGCTCGACCCCATCGCCGACCTCGTGGTGCGCCGCATGGTGGACCTCAACTGGACCGAGCGGGCCTCGACACAGGTGGGCCGGGTCATCGGATCGGTGCCCCGGGCCGGCGTGGAGCCCTTCATCCACCAGCGCTACGACGATCTGTCGGTGCTCGGGGCGAAGCGATGAGTGACCGCTACGTCATCATTTCGGCCGACGCGCACGCCGGACTGCAGTGCGAGGGCTACCGGCCCTACCTCGACGCGGCGTACCACCGCCAGTTCGACGAGTACCTGGCCGAGCGCCAGGCCAACCGGGACCAGCAGCTGCAGATGAATTACGACTACATCATGGGCTGGGAGACGGACAACGAGGAGGGCCTGCGGGGCGCCTGGGACATCGATCAGCGCGACAAGGAGCTGGACGCCGACGGCGTCACGGCGGAGGTCATGTTCGCCGACGCGGACGCCATCACCGGCATGGCCTCGCCGCCCTTCGGCGCCGGCCTCTCCGCCGGTGCCATCGCCGATCCCGAGCTCGCCTTCGCCGGCGCCCGGGCGCACAACCGCTTCCTGGCCGAAATGTGCAGCCGCAGCCCGGAACGCCACGGCGGCATTGCGCTCGTGCCGATCACCCACGGGATCGAGCGCTCCGTGGCGGAGATCGAGTGGCTGGCCGAGCAGCCGGGCATCCGCGGGATCATGGTGCCGACGATGTGGCACGACCTGCTGCCGTACAACCACCCGGACTACGACCCGGTGTGGGCGGCCTGCCAGGCCGCCGGCTTTCCGGTGCACACCCACTCGGGCGAGGCGCCGCAGGAGGAGTACAACGAGAACATCGGCATCTACCTCGCCGAGGTGGTGTGGTGGGCGGCCCGGCCGATGTGGCACCTGCTCTTCTCGGGCGCCTTCGAGCGCTTCCCGGGCCTCAAGTACGTGGTGACGGAGGCCGCCGCGTACTGGGCGGCCGACATGATGTGGAAGTGGGACCAGTACATGGGCGGCGGCCACACGACGAAGAAGATGGCCGCCCTCCTGAAGGGGAAGATCTCGAAGCTGCCGTCGGACTACTTCGGTGAGAACATCTTCATCGGCGCCTCCACCATGTCGAAGGAGGAGATCCGCCGCCGCCACGTCCTGGGATGCGACGTCGTCATGTGGGGGACGGACTACCCGCACCCCGAGGGCACCTGGCCCCACACCATGGACCGCCTGCGGGGCGACTTCGGCGGGATCCCGGTGGAGGACGCGCGCAAGCTGCTGGGCGAGACGGCGGCCCGGTGCTACGGCTTCGACCTCGACGCGTTGCGCCCGGTGGCCGAGCGCGTCGGGCCGACGCCCGCCGACCTCGGGCAGGACCCGGACCTGCGGACGGACCCCGAAGAGGTGCGCACGGCTCGCTGGTGGAAGGACGAGTACCAGGTACAGGCGCCGGGCTGAGCGAGCCGCGTGAACCCGGCCCACATGGAGTACTGCGCCAGCGACGACTGGCGCCGGCTCGTGCACGAGACGATCCTTCCCGTCGCCCTGCAGGATGTGCAGCTCGGCGACGCCGCCATCGAGATCGGCCCGGGACCGGGGTTCACGACCGACATCCTGTGTACCAAGACCGCGCATCTGACCGCGGTGGAGATCGACGAGGGGCTGGCCCGGGGGTTGGCGGCGCGCCTGGCCGGGAGCAACGTCGACGTCGTGGTGGGCGATGCCACGGCACTGCAATTCGACGCCGATCGTTTCAGCGGCGCCGCCTCCTTCCACATGCTCCACCACATTGAGCCGGCGGGAGCGCAGGACCGGGTCTTCGCGGAGCTGGCCCGGGTCCTGGCGCCGGGAGGCACGCTGGTGGCGGCGGACGGGACGTACAGCGAGGGGAGCGCCCTCTTCCACGAGGACGATACCTACAACCCGATCGACCCCGGGGAGCTGGAGTCCAGGCTGACGGCGGTGGGGTTCGACGGGGTCCGGGTGCGCACCTACGACCTCGGGTGGGTCTGCACGGCTCACCTGACCTGACCGTCGGGCCGCTCCGATGGTCACGATCGTCTTCGCGCTGGCGGCCGCGTTCTGCAACGCGCTCAACGTCGTCACCCAGCACAGGGCGAGCATCAGCGACCCCGGGCAGCGCAAGGGTTGGCAATTCGTCCGCTACCTCGCCTCCAACCCACTGTGGCTCTTCGGCTGGGTCGCGCTGGGCGGGTCCTTCGTCTTCCAGGCCCTGGCGCTGCACAACGGCCAGATGTCCGTCGTGCAGCCGCTCCTCGTCACCGAGCTGGTCTTCGCCCTCGTGTTGCGCCGACTCTGGGTCCGCCAGCACATCCGCGACGTCACCTGGTGGGCCGCCGCCGTCACGTGCGGGACACTGGCGATCTTCGTCGCCGTGTCCGAGCCCACCGGTGGCAATGCCCAGCCCACCAGCTCGGCCTGGCTGGGGGCCACCCTTGCCACGGGCGCCGCGACGGCGATCCTGGTCCTCGTCGGGAGCAGGGGCTCGCCGGCGCGGCGGGCCGCCGCCACGGGCGCCGCGACGGCGATCCTGTGGGCCTTGGTGGCGACGTTCATCAAGGCGATGACCGACACCCTGACGCAATACGGGCCGCTGGGGATGTTCGCCCACTGGCCCGTCTACGCGCTCATCGTCGGGAGCATCGTGGCGGAGATTCTCGAGCAGACGGCCCTGCACGTGGGGCCGCTGAGCGTCTCGCAGCCGTTCCTGGTGATCGTCGATCCGATCGTGAGCATCGTGCTCAGCGTCTGGGTCTTCGCCGAGGTCTTCACCGAGAACGCCTTCCGGCTCACGGTCGGCATCGTCGCGTTCGCCGTCATGTGCGCGGCAGCGGCGGTGCTGGCCCGGACCGCGCCGGCGACCATGGAAGGGGCGGCGGCCGGCGGTCGCGCGCCGGACGTGCCCGGGTTGTGAGGCGGGAGGGGCGAAGGCCGCCGTCCCGAGCCGCGGCCGACCGCCCACTTACAATGCTGGTGTAGGCGAAGACGGGGGTTGACGTTGGCAGGGATGCGCGCGAGCGGAGGGGGAAGCGGCGCCGGCACCGCGCCGGCGCGCCTGTGGGCCATCCTCTCGCTGCTGGCGGGCCTCCTCCTCGCCCTCGTCCTGGTCCAGTTCCTGGCGCGGCAGGGCGCCTTCCTCATCGTCGGCCTCGTCGGGCTCGCTCTCAGCATCGTCGGAGGATGGTGGGTGGTCGCCGAGCGGATGCCCCGTCGGGCGGTGGGCTTCCTCGCCCTCTTCCTGGGCGCCGTGGTCCTGGTCGTCGCGCTGCTCCGGGCCGGCAACGAAGACCTGGCCTCATTGGTGCGGCTGGTGGTGGCGCTGGTGCTGCTGGCTGCCGCCGTCCTGTCCGCGCTGCTGCGCTGGGCGCCGACCTGCGCCGGAAGGCGGAGGTGCACCACGCGGCGCCGCCGCGCCGGGCCGTCCTGCTCTGCAACCCATGGTCGGGCGGGGGGAAGGTGGAGAAGTTCGGGCTCGTCGAGGTGGCCGAGTCCATCGGCGTCGAGACGATCGTGCTCGACCACGGACTCGATCTCGAGACACTGGCCCGGGGCGCCGTGGCCGACGGGGCCGACTGCCTCGGGATGGCGGGTGGGGACGGCTCGCAGGCGCTGGTGGCCTCCATCGCCGTCGAGAACGACCTGCCCTTCGTCTGCGTGTCGGCGGGGACGCGAAACCACTTCGCCCTCGACCTCGGCCTCGACCGCAACGACCCGCGTCGGAGCCTGCATGCGTTCACGCGACGCCGTCGAGCGGCGGGTCGACTACGCGACCGTCAACGACCGCTTCTTCGTGAACAACGTGTCGCTCGGCGTCTACGCCACCATCGTGCAGCAGGAGGGCTATCGCGAGGCCAAGGCGGAGACGACCGCGGCGACTGCTGCCCGAGCATGCTGAGCCGGAGCGAGGAGCCGTTCGACCTGCAGTTCGTCACGCCCGACGGCCGGGAGGTCGACGGTGCTTCCTCATCATGGTGTCGAACAACCCCTACGTGCTCGGGCCCTCGCTCGACGTCTCGCAGCGGCGGCGGCTCGACACCGGGCCGGCTCGGCGTCTTCGCGGTCGAGCCAGGACCGGCGCGCAGGCGGCCGAGGTGGTGACGCTGGCACTGGCCGGCAAGGGGTCGGCCAGCGGGTCGGGGTACGAGTTCGACTGCGAGGACCTTCGAAGTGCGGTCACGGTCGGGGTAGGCCTACGCGGGCATCGACGGCGAGGCCCTCGAGCTCGAGACGCCGCTGCGCTTCCGCGTCCACCCCGGGGGCCTGCGCATGCTGGTGCCGGAAGGCAACATGGAGGCGGCACTCCGCCGCCAGGCCCGCGACGTCCACGTCCGCGACCTGTTGTCGCTCGCCGTCAGCGGGACCGCGGCCGCCGGCGAAAGTGGGCGATGAGCGCACCGGGCGAGGGGCTCGTCATGGGTTGAACGGCTACATCTCTTCTTCCGGGAAGAAGGTGACCCAATTGGTCTGCATGGACGCACCGTCGGCGACGATGGTGGCACCGCACACGTAGCGACCGGCCGGGGAACACAGGAACAGGATCATGGCGGCCATTTCGTCGACGGTGCCCAGCCGGACCGTGGTGCCCTCCGAGACCAGTTCCTCGCTGAAGCCGGCCTCGGTGCGCCCGACGGAGGCCAGTTCGGATTCGACCATCCCCGGCGTGGAGAAGACGCCGGGCGCGAAGGCATTGATGGTCACGCCGCGCCGCATCAGATAGGGGGCCAGCGTCTTGACCATGTTCACGACGCCCGCCGCGGGCAGCGCCCGAGTGGACGAACATCGGGGCACCGCGTTCGAGGGAGAACGTGTGCACGACGTTGACGATGGCGCCCGCTCCGGCCTCTGCCATCGGGCCCATGAACCGGTTGGTCACGTTCCAGGTTCCGTTGAGGTTGAGATCGACGACGGCCCGCCAGCCGTTGTCCGTAATGGTGCTGGGTAGGGCCGGGAACTGGCCGCCGGCGTTGTTGACGAGGTGGTCGACACGCCCGTAGCGCACGTAGGCGGCGTCGCGCAGGGCGTCGACCTGCGCAGGCTCTCGGATATTCGTGGGGACGGCCAGGCAGCTGCCCCCCTCGTGCTCTATGGAGGCCGCCACCTCATGGAGGCGGGCAGACGTGCGGCCGGCGATCACGACGCGCCCGCCCAGCCGGGCGTATGCATGGGCGACCTCGCGCCCGAGCCCGCTGCCCCCTCCGGTGACGACGGCCACGGAGTCGGCGAAGAGTCCGGCCGCGAAGACGGAGACCGCCGGTCCGGGTTGCCACGTCACGACGCGGCCGTCACCCGGCGAAGTCCCAGCTCTCGCCCTTCTCGTAATGGTGCAGCACGTTCTTGGCGATGAGGATGCGGTGGACCTCGTCGGGACCGTCGGCCAGTCGCAGCGTCCGGGCCCCCAGGTACATCTGGGCCAGCGGGAGGTCGCTGGTCACGCCGGCAGCGCCCCAGACCTGAATCGCCCGGTCGACGACCCTGCTGTAGGCCGCCGGCACGAAGACCTTGATGGCACTGATTTCGGTGCGGGCCTGGGGGTCGCCCGTGTCCACCTTCTCGGCGGCGTGGATCGTCATGAGGCGGGCCGACTGCAGGTCCATGTAGCTGTCGGCGACGAACCCCTGCATGAACTGCTTGTCCTTGAGGAGGCCGCCGTGGACCTCGCGGACGAGCAGGCGCTCGACCATCAGGTCGAAGGCGCGCCACATCTGGCCCACCGAGTTCATGCAGTGGAAGATGCGGCCGGCCCCGAGGCGGTCCTGCGCCGCCCGGTGCCCGTCGCCGACCTGCCCCAGCAGGTTCTCCGACGGGACGCGGACGTTGTCGTAGCGGACCTCGCAGTGGTCCGACCTGGCGCTGCCCCAGATGCCGATGCCGCGCTCGATGATGACGCCCGGGTTCGACGTGGGCACGATGATCTGGACCATGCGCCCGGGCCCCTCGTCGTCCTTGGACTCCTTGGCCCGGCACATCACGATGAAGAAGTCCGCCGCCAGACCGTTCGAGGTGAACCACTTGTGCCCGTTGATGACCCACTCGTCCCCTTCGCGCACCGCGGTGGTCTGAATGGAGCGCGGGTCCGAGCCGGCGTTCTCGGGCTCGGTCATGGAGAAGCCGGACTGCATGGTGCCCTCGATGAGGGGCAGGAGCCACTTCCGCTTCTGCTCCTCGGTCCCGTACTTGACCAGGATGGTCTGGTTGCCCGAGTTCGGGGCCACGACGCCGAAGAGCGAGGCGGCGCCGACGGCGTAGGCCAGGATCTCGTTCATGTAGGCGTGCGCCAGGAAGTCGAGCCCCATGCCGCCGTACTCGGGCGGCAGGTGCGGCGCCCACAGGCCCTCCGCCTTGACCTTGGCCTGGATCTCGAGCCGGAGCGCCTTGGCCTCCGCCCGTTCGGCCTCGCTGGCGCCGCTACCGCGGCCGTGCCACAGCACCGATTCGTTCGGCAGGATCTTCTCGTTGACGATCCGGGCCGTGCGCAGGCGGATGTCGTTGATGTGGTCGCTGAGCCCCGCATTGGGCGTGACGTTGATCGGCATCGCTCGACCCCCCTGTGGTGGTGTGTCCCGCCCGAACCTTAGGCAGATCCGGTGGGCCGCTTGGTCCGGGCCACCCAGCGCCCGGTGAGGGCCCGCTCGTAGCGTCCCCGCCCGATGAAGCTGATGGCCCAGCGGGTGAGGGCGCCGAACCGGTTCTTGAAACCGGTGAGGAAGGTGATGTGCACGACCAGCCAGATCAGCCAGCCGAGGAAGCCACCGAGCTTGAGCGGCCCGATCTTCGCCACGGCGGTGAAGCGGGAGATCACGGCCAGGGTGCCGAGGTCGCGGTACTTGAACGGCTTGGTGGGCTTCCCCTCGAGCCGGCGGACGATGGAGTGGGAGGCGTGGGCCCCCGACTGCATCGCCACCTCGGCCACGCCCGGCAGCTCCTCGGGGTGCGCCATCAGGTCGCCCACCACGAACACCTCCGGGTGGGTGGGGAGCGAGCAGTCGGCGTTGACCACGACCCGCCCGGCCTTGTCCGTCTGCGCCCCGGCGGCGGTGGCCACCGTGTTCCCCAGTCCGGCGGCCCGCGTGCCGGCCGCCCACACCTTGGTGGCGGCGGGGATCCACTCGGTGCTGCCGTCACGCTTGGTGACCTCCACCCCGGCCTCGTTCATGTCGGTCACCATGGCCTGCAGGTGGATCTCGACACCCATGCGGCGCAGGTCGCGCTCCGTCATGCGGGACAGGTAGGACCCCATCGATTGGACCAGCCCGTCGACGCCCTCGACCAGCACCACGCGGGTGTCGACCGGGTCGATCATGCGGTAGTTGCGCCGGAGCGCACGCCGGGAGAGCTCACGCAGCTGCCCCGCCATCTCCACGCCCGTCGGGCCCCCGCCGACGACGACGAACGTCATGAGGCGCCGGCGCTCGGCCGGATTCTGCTCGGCCTCCGCCAGCTCGAAGGCGCCGAAGATGTTGCCGCGGAGCGCCAGGGCGTCGTCCAGGGTCTTCATGGCGCAGGACGAGGCGCGGAACTCGTCGTGGCCGAAGTAGGAGCTGGACGCCCCGCCGGCGACGATGAGGCTGTCGTACCTGATGGCGAGCGGCTTGCCGAACTCGTCGACGTGCACCTGGCGCGCTTCGACGTCGATGTGCTCGACCTCGCCGAGGATCACCCGCAGC
Organism: uncultured Acidimicrobiaceae bacterium; assembly: GCA_963843365.1. Classification (GTDB taxonomy): domain Bacteria; phylum Actinomycetota; class Acidimicrobiia; order Acidimicrobiales; family RAAP-2; genus Bog-473. The sequence continues at coordinate 55,001 of CAWJKG010000004.1, forward strand.
GACGCGAAGTTCCGCAGCACGTCGCGGATGGCCGGTGCGATCTGTCCCTCCGACAGAATGCCGGTGGCCACCTGGTAGAGCAGCGGCTGGAAGAGGTGGTGGTTGGTCCGGTCGATGACCGTGACCCGCACCCGCTTGCGCCGGAGGGCGCGGGCGGCGAAGAGCCCGCCGAAGCCACACCCGATGATGACCACGTGGTGCAGGTCGTCCCCTCTGTCGTCCCGGCTCACGGGAACCGGTCCAGGACGATCTGCACGTAGTGGGCCAGGGGCATGTCATGCACCTCCTCGCGGTGAACCATCCCACGGCGTCGGTGGTGCCGCCCACCTCGGGTCGCAGGGTCCCGGACCACGAGGCGACCCGGTAGATGATCCGCACCGTGTGCAGGCTGGTGCCGTCGGGGATCGTCCGCATGTCGGAGAGGACGTCGAGCAGGGGACCCACCGAGACCGTGAGGCCCGACTCCTCCTCCATCTCCCTGGTCAGGGAATCGGTCGGGCTCTCGCCGTGGTGCACGCCGCCCCCGGGCAGGAACCACCGGCCCTGCAGCGTGATGGCGGGCGAGGCGCGGGCGAGGAGGATCCGTCCCTCGTCGTCGCGGCAGACGCCGTAGACGGCGATGCGCTGGCGTCTCCGCTCCCCGGGCATCCGGCAGATGGTGCTCCCGAATCGGTCCGCCCGCCAACTCCCCGGGAAAGTACCCTGGCCCCGGCCTGTGCGGGCCAGATCGAAAGGGGGACACCCGTGGACACCGCGGCCGAGCTCGAGGCCATCCGTCGCCTGAAGTACGCCTATTTCCGGACGCTCGACCTCAAGCAGTTCGACGACCTGGGCGCCCTGCTGACCGAGGACTGCACGTCGTCCTACGAGGACGGCAAGACCGTGCTGCAGGGCCGGGCCGCCATTGTGGACTGGCTCGGCTCGGTGCTGAGCGACACCGGCATGATCACCGAGCACCACGGTCACCATCCCGAGATCACCTTCACCTCCGACACCACCGCGGAGGGCACCTGGTACCTGCAGGACCGCGTCATCGTGCCGGCCGCCGACCTCGAGATCGCCGGGACGGCGTTCTACGCCGATCGCTACCGCCTGACGGGAGAGGGGTGGCGCATCGCACACACCGGCTATACCCGGGTCTTCGAGGAGCACCGCACGCACACCACGTGGGAGGTGCGGTCCTTCACTTCCCGTTTCGACGCGCCGGCCTGACCGTCCCGGACGGCGTCAGGGCCGCGTCTCCGGACTCAGGGTGAAGCCGGGGTCGAAGAGCGTGATCGGCTCGAGCGCCTTCTCAATGGCCGCCACGAAGTCGGGCTCGAGCACGACATCGAGCGCCTTCACGTTCTCGGCGATCTGCTCGGGCCGGCTGGCGCCGACGATGGCGCTGCTCACGTTCTCGTTGCGCAAGACCCAGGCCAGGGCGACCGACGCCGGGGTGTAGCCCGCCTCGCGGCACAGGGCGGCATAGGCCTGCACGGGCTCGAGGACCTCGTCGCGGAGCAGCCAGCTCATTTCGCCGCCCTCGGGACCGCTGGCCCGCGTGTCCGCCGGCGGGCCGGACTGGCCCGGCAGGTACTTGCCGGTCAGCACGCCCTGGGCCAGGGGGGACCAGACGATCTGGCCCACGCCCTCTTTCTCGCACAGCGGGACGACTTCGGCCTCGATCACCCGCCAGATGAGCGAGTACTGCGGCTGATTGGAGATGATGCGGTCGAAGCCCATTTCGTCGGCCAGCCGCAACGCGTCCCGGATCTGATCGGCGGTCCACTCGGAGACGCCGATGTAGTGCACCTTGCCCTGGCGCACGAGGTCGTCGAAGGCCCGCAGGGTCTCCTCCAGGGGGGCGGCGTAGTCGAAGCGGTGCGCCTGCAGGAGGTCCACGTGGTCGGTCTGCAGCCGCTCGAGCGAGGCGTGGAGCGACTCCATGATGTGCTTGCGCGACAGCCCGCGGTCGTTGGGGTTGGGCCCGGTCGGCCAGTAGACCTTGGTGAAGATCTCGACGGACTCGCGCCGCACGTGCTTGAGCGCGCGCCCGAGCACGGACTCGGCGGCGCCGATGGCGTAGACGTCGGCGGTGTCGAAGGTGGTGATGCCGGCGTCGAGGGATGCCTTCACGCACGCCGCGGCCGCCTCCTCCTCAATCTGGCTGCCGTGGGTGATCCAGTTGCCGTACGAGAGGGCGGAGACGAGCATGCCCGAGCGTCCAAGGTGTCGGTAGTCCATGGCAGCGGAGCGTACCCGGGTCCCCGTACGCTCGTCCCGTGGCCGCTGACGACACGCTCCACGTCCACCGGGGACTGAACCTGCCGCTGGCGGAGATCTCGTGGCGCGCCACGACGTCGGGCGGCCCCGGCGGGCAGCACGCCAACCGCACCCTCAGCCGGGTGGAGGTGCAGTTCGACGTCGCGGCCTCCCAGAGCCTGGGCCCGCGCCAACGCGCCCGGCTCCTCGAACGACGCGGGCCCGATCGTGAAGGCCAGCGCCTCCGAGTCACGCTCGCAGGCGCGCAACCGCGAGCTGGCGCTGCAGCGCCTGGCCACCAAGATCGACGCCGGGCTGCGCGTGCAGCCGGCCCGTGCCCCCACCCGGCCGACCAAGAGCTCGCAGGCGCGTCGCGTCGACGCCAAGCGTCGCCGTTCCGAGACCAAGCGCCGCCGGCGCCCGCCCGGAGAGGACGACTGAGCGACTGCGCCGGCGTCAGCCGGTGAAGTCGAAGGCGGCCAGTGCCGCTCCGAGGCCCCGGTCGAGGGAGGCCAGCAGCTCCTCGTCCTCGTCGGCGCGCGGGCCGCGCAAGGCGGTGAGGGCCGCATAGCCCTGGGCCACCAGCGTGGCGTCCTCGGCGCCGGAATCGGCCAGGCCGAGGTCGCCCGAGTGGGGGAAGGGCGAGCCGACCGTGAGCACGATCTCTCCCTTCTCGTCCGGCTCCCCCTCCATGACCGAGCGCGCGCCTCGGCGGCGGCGGGTCCCTCGATCTCCTCGATGTTGGGCGCCTCCCACGACCCGGCGCCGCTGGCCGACTTGATCAGCCCGGCGCCGCTCACGCGGGCCCAGCGCAGGCCCCGCACCTCGTGGAGGGGGAGGTGCGGCACGTTGAGGTTGAGCACGGTGCGCACCGGCGCCTCGACCAGCAGAGGGATGAGGGCGACGGCCAGGTCGGCGGCCGATTCCCACGGGTTGGGCCCGTCCCCCACACGCTGGGACACCGCCAGGGCGCTGATGCCGAGCTGGCTTGCGGTCAGCGCGGCCCCCACGGTCCCCGAGTGCAGCACGGACCGGCCGACGTTGACGCCGTCGTTGATGCCGGAGAGGACGAGGTCGGGCTTCGGTCCCACGGCCCCGAGGGCGCCGGCGATGACGGAGAGCGCCGGCGAGGCATCGAGGCCGTAGGCCTCCACGGCCTCGGCCCCCTCGACGTAGGCCCGTTGGTAGGGGATGGTCGTGTGGTCGGCCACCGAGCCCACCGCGGCAGCGGCGCCGCTGTAGTTGGAGCTGGGGGCCACCACGATGATCTCGTGGGCCGGATCGCCGCCCGCCTGCTCGGCCCAGGCGGCCAGCGCCCGGGTGAGCGCAGCCAGCCCCGGAGCGCTCACCCCGTCGTCGTTGGTGACGAGAATCCTCACGGTGGGCTCACCCTACCGCCGGTGACGGCGGGCACCCGGCCCGTCCATTTCCCGTTCGGCCCGCGGTCACCAGGGCGTCACATGCGCCGGGCCGACCCCCTCACCCACGCCGAGGGGCTGGTCTGCTTCAATTCAGTCGCCATGCCCGCCCACACGCCCCGGATCTCCATCGCCTCGCCGACCGGGCAGCAGTGGCGGATCGGCCACGGCAGCCAGGAGGTCGTCGTGTGCGAAGTGGGGGCCACGCTGCGGGCGTACTCGGTCGGCCCCACCCCCGTGCTCGACGGCTTCGGTGCCGGCGAGTGGTCCCATTCGGGCCGGGGCCAGGTGCTCGCCCCCTGGCCGAACCGTCTCGCCGACGGACGTTTCGAGTTCAACGGGGTGCGCGCCCAGGCGGCCCTGGACGAGCCGGAGCGCCGGAACGCCATCCACGGCCTGGTGCGCTGGATGCCCTGGACACTCCAGACCCGGCACCAGAACCAGCTCTCGTTGCGCCTGCAGCTCCACCCCTCGCCCGGTTACCCCTTCTCTCTCCTGCTCGAGATCGACTACCACGTCGGCCGGGAGGGACTGAGCGTCACCACGCGGGCGCAGTCGCTCGAGGAGGCGGAGATCCCCTTCGGCCTCGGCTTCCACCCCTACCTCGCACCCGGAGCGGACACCGTCGACGGCGCGATCCTGCACGTCCCGGCGCGGCACACGCTCGACGTCGACGACCGGGGACTCCCGACCGGGGCGCTGTCGCCGGTCGAGGGCTCCGATCGCGACTTCACCACGGCGCGCTTCGTCGGCCCGGCGGTCTTGGACACGGCCTACACGACCCTCACCCGCGACGCCGACGGGTTGGCCCGGGCCACGCTCGACGGGCCGGGAGGCGTGGGCGGAGCCGCGCTCTGGGTGGACGAGTCGTTCCCCTATCTCATGGTGTACACGGGCGACACGTTGGGCGAGGTCCAGCGCCGCCGGCGCGGCCTCGCCATTGAGCCCATGACCTGCCCGCCCAACGCACTGCGCACGGGCACCGACGTGATCGTCCTGCAGCCGGGGCAGGAGTGGACCGCACGCTGGGGGATAGAGCCACGGTGAGCGCCGGCCGGTGAGCACCGCTCCTCTGGCCGGACAGGTCGTGGCCGTCACCGGATCGTCGAGCGGCATCGGTGCCGCCACGGCCCGCGCCTTCGCCGCACTGGGCGCCGCCGTGCTGGTCAATTCGTCCCGGTCGGTCGAAGAGGGCGAGGCCGTCGCCGCCGCGTTGCCCGATGCGTACTACGTGCAGGCGGACATCACGGACCCGGAGACGCCCGACCGCCTGGTGGCGGCCGCGCTGGAGCGCTGGGGCCGGCTCGACACGCTCGTGAACAACGCCGGGACGACCGCCGTGATCCCGCACCACGACGTGGCGGCGGCGTCCGTCGACGTCTGGCGGCGCATCTTCGAGGTGAACGTCTTCGGCACGTGGGCCGTGACCGTGGCTGCGCTCCCGGCTCTCCGCGAGGCCCGCGGCTCCGTGGTCAACGTGGCCTCGGTGGCCGGCGTGCGGCCGACCGGATCCTCCATTCCGTACGCGGCGAGCAAGGCGGCGCTGCACCACATGACCGCATTGCTGGCCAAGGTCGTCGGCCCGGAGGTGCGGGTGAACGCCGTGGCGCCGGGGCTGATCGACACGCCCTGGACGGCGGACTGGGACCTGGTCCGCCAGGTGGTGGGCCAGACGGCGCCGCTCAAGCGCTCGGGCCAGCCGGACGACGTGGCCGAGGTGATCGTGTCGTTGGCCCGCGCCAGCTACGTGACGGGACAGGTCGTGGTCGTCGACGGCGGCCTGTCCCTGGCCACCTGACCGCTTCAGCCGGGGGCGCCGACGACCCAGCGCAGGGCGGTGGACACCCCCCGCATGAGCGGCGTGACCGCGGCGGTGTCGACCAGCAGGTCGAGCGGACCGGCGAAGGAGAGGCCGAGCTCCCGGCGGGCCCAGCCGGGCAGGACGCCGATCGCCGCCGCCACGACCAACGAGTAGACGGCCCGCTCGCCCGGTCGCCGGGCCACCCCGCGGCAGCAGCCAGTCACGCGCGGCGCGTGCCTGCGGGCCGGCGTAGAGCTCCGGTCGCAGCCGGAGCAGGTAGCTCTCCACCTCGGCCGAGGAGCGCGGCACCCAGGTCGCTCCGAGGTCCAGGGCCACCGGCGCCACCTCCTCGTAGTAGCGGTCGCACTCCCCGGGCGTGAGGGGCCGGCTCCCGTAGCGCTGGGACGAGGCCAGGAAGCTGGCGACCTCGGCGACGTGAATGAAGGTCACGAGCTCGGGATCGTCCGCCGAGTACGGCCGCCCGTCGGGCGCCACCCCGCGGACGCGGCGATGGACGCGGTGGACCTGGTCGATGGCGGCCTCCGCCTGGGCGACCGTGCCGAAGGTCGTCGTGGCTACGAAGGAGGCCGTCCGGCGTAGACGGCCGAGCGGGTCTTCCTGGTAGCTCGAGTGGTCGGCGACGCCCGCCATGGCCAGCGGATGCAGTGCCTGGAGCAACAACGCGTTGACGCCGCCGATCAGCATCACGGGGAGATCCGCGTGCACCCGGCGCGCCACGCCGCCCGGCGGGAGGTAGGCATCCTCGGGGTCGGTGGCGATCGCCGGAGGTTCGCCCGTCATGCCGAGGGCGCGCCGGACGTTGCGCGCCACGTCGTCCCGCGCCGGCGCGGCCAGACCGCCGACCAGCCGGAGCGGAGTGGCGGCCACGGAACCGCCGAAGGCGGTTGCGCGCTCCACCGGGTTCAACGACGCCACGGCAAGAGCATCGCGCGCAGTCGTGGCAGAGTGCAGACCATGCGATTCGTCGTGCTGGGGGCAGGGGCCATCGGGGGCGCCGTCGGCGGCCGCCTGTTCGAGCGCGGCTTCGACGTCACGCTGGTTGCACGAGGAGACCACGGGCGTGCCCTGCGGTCCGGCCTCACCCTCGAGGCGCCCGACGGGACGGTGACACTTCCCATCCCGGTGGTCGACGATCCGGCCGGCGTGGCGTGGGAGGCCGACGAGGACGGGGACCCGGTCGTGCTGCTCTCGGTCAAGGGACAGGACACCGACCGTGCGTTGGCACAGCTCACCGCGGCGGCGCCGCCGGCCTCACCGGTCGTCTGCGTGCAGAACGGCGTGGAGAACGAACGCCGGGTCCTGCGCCACTTCGCGCAGACCTACGGCATGTGCGTCATGTGCCCGGCCACCCAGCTGCGTCCGGGCGTGGTGCAGGTGCACTCGGCTCCCGTGTCGGGCCTCCTCGACCTGGGGCTGTTCCCCGCCGGCCTGGGCGACCGGGGCCAGGCCATCGCCGACGCCATCGCCACGACGACGTTCCAGTCCGTGGCCCGGCCGGACATCATGCGCTGGAAGTACCGCAAGCTCCTCATGAACCTCGCCAACGCCGTCGAAGCCCTGGCCGGCCCCGAGGGTCGCTTCGGGCCGCTGGCGCGGGAGGCGCAGCGAGAGGGCACCGAGGCCCTGGCCGCCGCCGGCATCGATGTCGCCAGTTCGGAGGAGGACCGCGCCCGGCGGGGGGACTTCCTGCAGATGGCGCCGACGTCCTCGGGGGCGTGGCAGGGGGGATCGAGCTGGCAGAGCCTGGCCCGCGGCACGGGCTCCATCGAGGCGGAGTTCCTCAACGGGGAGATCGTGCTCCTGGGCGGTCTGCACGGGGTCCCGACGCCGGTCAACGCCCTCCTGCAACGCCTGGCTCTCCGTGCCGCGGCCGAAGGAGCGGGTGCCGGGTCGTGGAAGATCGAGGACCTCAGCGACCTGGCGGGCGTGCGCCACGGTGAGTGAGCGGGCGGAGCGGGCGTCGGCGCTGGCCGATGACTTCGCCGCCGCCAACGCGGACGCCATCGCCTTCGCCCGCAGTTGTCCCCCCGACGCGTGGACGCGCACGGTTCCCGGCGAGGACTGGTCCGTCGGGGTGGTCCTCCACCACATAGCCGCGTCGCACGAGAACAGCCGGGGCTGGATTCTGGCCATGGCCCGCGGGGAGGGCGTGGGCGACAGCGCGGCCGAGATCGACGAGGCGAACGCCGCCCACGCGCGCCGGGCCGCGTCCGTGACCCCGAGCGAGACGGTCGCGCTCCTCGAAGCGAACGGGGCGCGCCTGGAGTCCGTCCTCCGCGGCTTGCGCGACGATGACCTCGACCGCACGGCGCCGTTCGGACCGGCCGGGGGCCGACCCTTCACCACCGGCGACCTGGCGCCCGTCGCGGCACGCCACACCCGCGAGCACCTCGAGCACGCCCGCCGGGCGGCGGAGGCGGACTGAGGGAAGGACCCTGGGGCTCAGTCGGCGTGCAGGGCGGCGCGGACCTCGTCGGCCGGGTCGGGCCGCAGCGCCCCCGGTGTGTCCACCCGGACGGAGTGGACGGTCCCTTCGAACGGAGCCGGCGGCGCGTAGCGCGACGAGACGGGGAATCCGCTGTCGCGCCCGAGGCGCAGGCCCGCCCCGCCGTGCTGCACGGCCAGCGGCAGGGTGCCGTCCACCGTCGTCTCGTCCACCTCCGCGCCGTCGACGGCGAGGAGCATCCGGCCCAGCGCGCCGCCCCCACCAGGGGTGTAGGAGACGCGGATCTCGTGGTGACCCGGTGCCAGGGACGGTGCCAGCATCAGCTCCAGTGCGTCGGCCGCTCGGGCGAAGGTGAAGTGGACCCTCCCGTCGACGAGGTACAGCGCGTACCCGCCGAACCAGTCGCCCAGGGCGAAGACGACGCCGCCGGCGTTGTCACGATCGGTATCGACGTCGGCGGTGATGTCGAACCCTCCCCAGAGAAGGGGGACGGATTCGTCGGCGACGGCGCCACCTCCGGGGCGGAACGTCCGCGTCGACCCGGCGGGCCACGCCGGAGGGATGAAGCCGCCGAAGCGGTCGACGAGCCCGTCCGAAATGGGCAGGACGTTGTTGCGCCGGGCCTCCGCGTCCCACAGCTCGCGCATGCGTTGCACCCGCTCCGGTTCGTTGTCGGCCCGGTCATTGGCCTCCGAGAAGTCCGTCGTGAGGTCGAAGAGCTCCCAGCGGTCTTCGGCGAAGTCGCGGCTGCCGACGGCGAGCTCCTCCTCGTCGAGGATGCCGGCGCTGATGTGATTGGTGGTGGCCTTCCACCCTTCGTGGTAGATCGACCGCGAGCCCATCATTTCGAAGTACTGCGTCGGATGCAGCTCCGGGCTGGCGGGGTCCTCGAGCGCGGCGAGGAGGCTGACGCCGTCCAACGGCTGCTGGGCCACGCCGTCGACCTGGTCGGGGACGTCGAGGCCGACGGCGGCCATGACCGTCGGCATGAGGTCGATGGCGTGGGCGAACTGGCTGCGCACGCGACCGGGTTCGGCGATCCGTCCGGGCCAGTGCACGATCAAAGGGGTGCGGGTCCCGCCGAGCCAGGTGTAGCGCTTCCACAGCTTGTGGGGCGTGTTGCCCGCCCAGGCCCAGGCCCAGGAGTAGTGGTTGTAGGTGCTGAACCCGCCCCAGTCGTCGTAGTGCGCCAGGTTGTCCTCCATTGACTCCCGGATGTGCGCCGTGAACCGGTGCTCGTTGACGCTCCCCGCGATGCCGCCCTCCGCGCTGGCCCCGTTGTCCGAGAAGACCATGACGAGGGTGTTGTCGAGCGCCCCCTGGGTCTCGAGCGACGAGAGCACCCGTCCGATCTGCGCGTCGGTGTGGGTGAGGAAGCCGGCGAAGACCTCCTGCTGGCGGGCGAACATGCGCCGGTCGGCGGCCGGCACGTCTGTCCACGCCTGGACCCATTCGGGGCGTTCGGTGAGCACCGTGCCGTCGGGCACCATGCCGGTGGCGCGCTGGCGGGCGAACACCTCCTCCCGCCAGGCATCCCACCCCTTGTCGAACACGCCCCGGTAGGGATCGACCCACTCCGGGGCCACGTGGTGCGGGGCGTGCATGGCGCCGAGGGCGAAGTACAGGAAGAACGGCTTGCCGGGCGCCGCCTGCTGCTGGTCCTGCACCATGCGGACGGCCTGGTCGGCCAGGTCCTCGGTGAGGTGGTACCCCTCCTCGGGCCGGCGCGGGGGCTCGACGTAGTGGTTGTCGCACACCAGGTTCGGGGCCCAGTGGTTGGCGTCGCCCTGGAGGAACCCGTAGTAGCGCTCGAAGCCGAGGCCGAGCGGCCAGGTGTCGAAGGGTCCGGCGGCGGAGCGCTGCCAGCGGGGCGTCAGGTGCCATTTTCCGACGGCCAGCGTCGAGTAGCCGGCGTCGCGCAACAGGCGGGGGAGCGTGGCGGCCGACTTGGGCAGCCGGGCGTCGTAGCCGGGGAAGCCCAAGGGGATGTCGGCCAGGAAGCCCATCCCCACCGCGTGGTGGTTGCGGCCGGTGAAGAAGGACGCCCTGGTGGGCGAGCAGAGCGACGTGACGTGGAAACGATTGAACGGCGCACCGCCGCCGGCCAGGGCGTCGAGATGCGGCGTCCCGATGTCCGAACCGAAGGCGCCCAGGTGTCCGAATCCGGTGTCGTCGAGGACGATGGCGACCACGTTGGGCGCGCCCGCCGGGGGCTTGGGGTCGCGGGGGAAACGGGGAGTCGATTCGGCGGCGGTGAAGCCGATCTTCTGCGGTTCTTCCATGGAGCGCGAGGGTAGACGCTGGGCCGCTCACGACGCCGCACGCAGGGCTAACGTGGCAGCGATGCTGGGACACGTTCCTGGACCGCCGCAACCGCACTTTCCACAGGGGCTGGCCCCCTTCGTGGGGTATCTGGCCACCCGGGAGCCACGGCCGCTCGACGAGCGGGCGCCCGAGGAAGCGGCCTGGGGCGACGCCGACGACGGCGAGCTCGACCAGTTCGCCGACGTCGGCGACTGGGAGCCGATGCACCGCCCGCTGGTACAGGTGATGGCGGTCATCGTGTCCATCTCCTTGGTCGTGGCCGGGGTGGGCACGGTGCTGGAGATCCTGCTCTCGGCGCGCTGACCTCCGCGTCCGAGCAGACGTTCGCCCGAGGGTTGCGAACGGATCCAACCCGGAGGCGATCCGCGCTCTGAAGGAAGCCGCGGTCCGGCTCCGTCCGCCGAGTGCAATCGTGACGCGCGCCGCCTGCGGGAATCGTCGCGACGTATGTATGACACAGCCGCGAACAGAGGATGAATCTCTCGCCGCAGATCTCCACCCGGGTCCTCTGCCGATGTAGGAATCCACAACTAGGTCGCAACTTTCTCCGGGCGAGAGGATCAATTGATGACTGCCACCAATGCGTCGCGTGCGGGCAAGGGCCGAATCCGGAAGGGGGCCCTGGCGCTGGCCCTGCTGGCGGGAGTAGCGGTCACCCCGATTGCCGTGATCCTCAGCTCCCAAGGGGCGGGAGCGTCGCCCATCACGGCGTGGTCGGCCACATCGCCCACCCTGGCATCCATCACCGACCAGTCGGGTACGACGTGCAGTTCGGACCCCGCGAACCGCTGCACGGCACCGTGGAACGAATGGCAGGGCGATGGAGGCTCGGGGGAGAGCATCTACCAGAACGCGGACCTGTTTCCCACCTATACGCCGGGCGGCAACACCGCCACCGCCGGGGGCCCGAACCTCTCGGTCAGTCCCGCCGCCAGCACGAGCAGCACGCCGTACCCGAGTGGCGAGGTCGGCACGCCCGGACCGCTCGACGGCTACTGCGGGCCCGGGAGCAACAGTGCCGAGTCGACCACCAGTTCCACGACCGGGAGCCCCGTGCGCATGCCGACCGGGGTCACCCTCCCCCTCGCTCCGGCCTACTTCCCTCATGTGATCAGTGACCCGACGCCCAGTGATCCTTCGGGGACCCTGCTCGGCTACTTCGACTACCGGCCGAAGGACGCCGACGAGGCGCTCGTGGCGGCGACATCCACCGACGGCGGGCAATCGTGGACCTACGCGGGCGAGGCACTGGAGGAGAACCCGGGCTATTGCCCGACGGTCGACATCAACGACGACGGCGAGGGCCACGCCAACCTGATCGACATCGGCGGGACCTACTTCCTCTACACGCTGCCCCGGGCGGCAGGCGACGCCTCCGGCGTCGGCATGATCAGCCACGCGCTCAACGCCACACCCAGCGCGGCGGATCCCTTTGGTGGGCTCCCGGCCTCCGAAAAGGTCGGAGTGGACCCCGATGCCTTCGCCACCGCGACCACGTCGGTGAGCAGCACCTCGACCAGCATCCCGGTGACCACCACGGGGAGCCAGAACTCCCCGGAGCAGCTGGTGGACGGGGCCTTCGTCGACCTGACCCACTTCTCCACGCCGACCCCTGCCGAGGTCATCAACTGCTCGGGCACGTTCACCTCGACGAGCCTCACCACATGTACCTCCAGCACCGCACAGACGGTCACCGCCGGAGACCTCATTGAGCAGGTGATCGGGTTCATTTCCGCCCAGACCCCGAGCGGCTCGCTCAGCGTCCCCGCCGGTCCCAACAACAGCGCCGGGACCGCCGGTGCGCAGAATGTCGACATTTCGCCGACGTCGAGCGCAGCGAGTCAGACCAGCGGCTCCTCCAACCTCGGATTCACTCTGCCCCTGACCGGGTCCACGGTCAACGCCAATGCTCCGAACCGCCTCTACGTCGACGGCCCGTCCGGCGCCGCCACCGTGTACTGCACGCAGGGGAACAACAACCCGACGACCAAGGTCGAGGACTGCACGACCGGGCCCGGCGGCTCGACGTTCACGCTGGCGACCGGCCAGCTGCTGTTGTCCGACCCGATCGTCCCCCGGACCGCGTACGAGAGCGACACCGCGTCGGGCGGAATGACTTCGGGACTCGATGCGCCCGACGGCATCGTGGGAACCCTTCCCAGCTACCCGTGCGCATCCGGGAGCGGGTGTGTCCCTTCAGGCGCCACCATCGTCATGTACACCCAGAAGGAGTTGAACTACTACCTGGCCGGTGACAGCACCAACGCAGTGACCTTGAACTCGACGACGGGACAGACGATCGACTTCATCGCCGGTCCCTACGTCGCGCAGGACATGCCGAGCCCCAGTTCCGTGACAAGCGGGAACCCTGTGACCGTCGAAATGGGCCTCACCACGACCAACTCGAATTCCACCGGAGCGGTGGAACCGGTGACGTGCACCTCGCTCACCGAGGCGGGGGCGTCCTCGACCCTGGGAGGGTGCACCGTCCCGAGTGGGGATACCGCCGACGTCTTCGAGCAGGCCAAGACCTACGTGGGCGCGCCGGGGGCGGCGAACGTCCCGCAATCCACCCTCGCGCTGACCGGCGAGGGGAGCGCGAGCAACGTCGTCAAGCTCTACAAGAACAACGAGGACCTGACCGTTCTGCGCGCCGCCTACACGACCAACGGCTACACCTTCTCCGACAGCGGGCTCAGCAACAACGGCATCATCAGCGACTGCACGACGGGCGCCGATTCCGGCACGCCGCAGACGACGGCCGCGTGCGAATCTCCCTCCGGCACGTATCAAGGCATCAACGATCCGATCAGTGCCACCAGCCCCGGCAGCCTGAACGGCTACGCGGCGAACGAGGGAACCAGCGGGGGCAACAACGGCACCGACACCGGGAGCCAGCCCGGCGGCGATGTCGACGAGATGCGCTGGGCCGGATCGGCCGGGAGCATCATCACCAACCCGGACGGCAGCTACGGCCTCTTCCTGTCGGGGGCCTGGGCGGCCGACGGCGACAGTGACGCGTTCAACCAGATCTTCTATTCCTCCTCGACCGACGGCCAGCACTGGACCGTCCCCGTGCCGGTGATCAGCACCGACTACACGTTCTCAGCGTCCTCTGCACAGGATCAGGCGCAAGTGAACGGGCAGGACGACCCCGCCGGCATCTCGGAGTACTACGAAGGGCGTGCCTACGGACCCAGCGTGATCCAGAACTCCGACGGGACCCTCACCATGGTGTTCGCCGGGTACCGCTTCCCGAAGTCGATCGCTTCTGCCGGGGCCACACTCGGCACGGGGTCCAGTACCTGGACTGTGGATCAATCAGCGGGCATCAGCGATCTGACCATGTACCGCAACATCCTCACGACGACACTGACGCCGTCGAGCGCGAGCGGCGTGGGGACTCCGACGACGCCGACGATCGAGAACATCCCGTCGAGCATCGACTACCAGGGATCCTTCACCGCTGCGGTGAGCACGACGAGTGACGGCAGTGCCTCGGTGACGTCGTCGACCCCCGGCGTCTGCACGGCGAGCGGGACAGCGGTGTCCATCGTCGGTGTCGGAACCTGCACCCTCACCCCGGCTGTCGCCTCCGACAGCAGCTACATGGCGGCCACCGGCAGCGCCCAGAGCTTCACGGTCAGCCCGGCGCCCTACCCGGTGACCGTGACCGGGTCGCAGACCTACGGCGCCAGCCCGACGTTCGCGGCGGCGCCGTCGAGCGGCCCGACCCAGCCCTACACCGGCTCGGTGACCTGCACCACGGTCAACGGCGGCACCTCCATTACGCCGACCCTGTCCGCGGAGGGAGCTACAGCCTCGACAGCGCCAGCTGCTCGGGCCTGTCGCTGACCGGCAGCGACGCCACCAACTACACGCTGACGCTCACCGGCTCGACGTTCACGGTGAACCAGGCCAACTCGTCGACGCCGACCATCTCGAATCTCCCGTCGAGCGGGACCTACGGCGCCGGCTTCACCGCGGAGGTGACGTCCACCGGCGACGGTGCCGATTCGGTCACCTCGTCGACGCCGTCGGTGTGCACCGCCAGTGGACTGGCCGTCTCCTACGTGGGAGTCGGAACCTGCACGCTCACCGCGCATGTCGCGGCCGGGACGAACTACGGGGCGGCCGACGGCGGCCCGCAGACCGTCACGGTCAGCCCGGCGCCCTACCCGGTGACCGTCACCGGTTCCCAGACCTACGGCGGGAGCCCGACGTTCGTGGCCTCGCCGTCGAGCGGCCCCACCCAGCCTCTGAGCGGCTCGGTGACCTGCACCACGGTCAACGGCGGGACGGTCATCGCACCGACCCTGTCCGCCGGCGGGACCGACACCCTCGACGGCGCCAGCTGCTCGGGCCTGTCGCTGACCGGCAGCGACGCCACCAACTACACGCTCACGTACAGCGCCCGAGCTTCACGGTCAGCCCGGCGCCCTACCCGGTGACCGTGACCGGGTCGCAGACCTACGGCGCCAGCCCGACGTTCGCGGCGGCGCCGTCGAGCGGCCCGACCCAGCCCTACACCGGCTCGGTGACCTGCACCACGGTCAACGGCGGCACCTCCATTACGCCGACCCTGTCCGCGGGAGGGAGCTACAGCCTCGACAGCGCCAGCTGCTCGGGCCTGTCGCTGACCGGCAGCGACGCCACCAACTACACGCTGACGCTCACCGGCTCGACGTTCACGGTGAACCAGGCCAACTCGTCGACACCGACCATCTCGAATCTCCCGTCGAGCGGGACCTACGGCGCCGGCTTCACCGCGGAGGTGACGTCCACCGGCGACGGTGCCGATTCGGTGACCTCGTCGACGCCGTCGGTGTGCACCGCCAGTGGACTGGCCGTCTCCTACGTGGGAGTCGGAACCTGCACGCTCACCGCGCATGTGGCGGCCGGGACGAACGACGGCAGCGCCGACGGCAGCCCGCAGAGTTTGAGCGTGACGGCGGGAACGACCTCGACGGTGGTGACATCCTCCGCCAACCCGTCCGTCACGGGGCAACCCGTGACCTTCACCGCCACCGTGAGTGCTGTGGCGCCGGCCGCCGGGACGCCAACGGGCAGCGTGACGTTCACCCTCTCAGATCCGGCACCGACCAAGGGCCCCGGCCATCTGCCTGCTCTGAGCTGCGGAAACGGCGGGACCAGCGCGGACACGGTGGTACTGAACAACGGGATGGCGGTGTGCACCATTTCGTCGGGACTGACCCTGGCCCAGTCGCCCGTCACCGTCACGGTGTCGTACGCGGGCTCGGCGGACTTCATCTCATCGATGGCCCCCGGCTTCACCCAGACCGTCGACACGTCACCGTCGATGGTGACCATCAGCGCCAAGGCCAACCCGACGGTCACGTCGAAGACGGCCAGCTTCTCGGCCGTCGTGGCGGCGGCCTCCCCCGGCGCGGGTGACCCGACGGGGACCGTGACGTGGACCATCACCAGCGCCGGGGGCACGGTGGTCCCGTGCAAGTCCTCGAACGTCACCGTCAACAAGAAGACCGGCAAGACCACGTGCTCTGTCGCCACCGGAGAGCTCTTCGCCGCCAGTGGGCCCTACACGGTGCGCGTGGCCTATTCCGGCGATGCCAACTTCTCGGCGTCGACGGGGACCTTCACGCAGAACATCTCGCAGACGACCTCCAAGACGAAGGTCGCCGTGAGCCCGCCGGCAGCCTCGGGAAGTCCGGCCACCATCACGGCAACGGTGTCCGGCGTGCCCGCAAGCGCGGGGACACCCACCGGCACGGTCACCTTCGCCATCACCGCAACGGGCGGAGCGGCGGTCAACTGTGACACGAGCAACACCGCGTCGCTGTCCTCCGGTACGGCCACCTGCACCGTGACCTCGGCGCTCGTCCTCACCGGATCGCCGTACTCGGTCGTGGCGACCTACAACGGCGACGGCAACTTCACCTCGAGCGCGTCCGGCGCCAAGACCATCCGCGTGCCGAAGTAGCGGGCCTCACGGACGGGTTCCTCCGGCGCCTCTCCGGCGCCGGAGGAACCAGACGGCGCTTCCGAGCACGACCAGGCCGCCGAGGGCCGCGGCTGCGAGCACCCAGGGGTCGGTACCGCCGGGCTGGCGCGGGATGGGCCGATGTCGTGGTCGTGGTCGTGGTCGGGTGGTGCGGCGCGGTCGTGGTGACGCCGGCCGACGACGGGCCAGAGGAGGCGGTGAAGGCGACGACGCGGTCGGCGGAGGCCGCCAGCAGCAGGCCGGCCCCGACGGACGGGGTGGGGAAGTGGTTGGCGGGCCTCCCGATGGCCACCTGGGCCCGTGTGGCACCGGACTGCGGGTCGAGCCCGTAGAGGACCCCGTCGGACCCGATCGTCCAGACGAGCCCACCGGCCACAATCGGGGGGCCGCCACCGACGGACGACCGCCAGAGCAGGCGGAGCCCGGCAGGCGAGGCCGATGCGTCGACGGCGATCGGTCCGCTCTGGCACGGCAGGAAGACGGTCGAGCCGTCGACGGCGGAGCCCCCGTCGATGTCGGTGCTGCAGGCGTCTCCCAGCGAGGCTTGTTGGCCGCCGACCCCGCCCAGGTTCGCTCCGTCGAGGAGGTAGGCGGTGCGCGACTTGGAGCCCGCCAGCACCTGGCCGCTGCCGAGGAGGGCGACTCCGGTGGACATGTCGAGGTCATCGGCGTTGTCGGACGCCCAGGACGACGGCGCGAAGTACTGCTCGAGGGTCAGCGAGGGGGAGAGCTCCAGGACCGAGTCGCTGTCGTCGTAGGCGTGGGTCGCCGAGGTGACCGAGCCGTTGCCCGCCGTCACCCAGATGTTGCCGGCCCCGTCCACCGCGGGTGCGGCGCCGCCCATCCACACGGCACCCTGGCTCTCGCCAGGCGCCGAGTCGACCGCGAAGGAGGCTGCGGTTCCCCCCGTCTCCGGCACGGAGACGACCCAGCCGTGGTAGGTGGAGCAGTCCCCGTAGTTGCCCCCGAAACCGAAGACGACGCGGCCGGCGTCGAGCGTGAGGCCGGTGCGTTGGAGCAGCGCAACGGGTGTCGATCCGGCCGGGTCCACGCCCTGGTCCAGCTCGACCTTCCCCGTGGTCGTGCTGAGCCCGACCAGGTGATGGGCCGGGACGCCCTTGAGGAGCTCGTCGGCCACGAAGAAGATCTCACCGCGCGCCGCGTCGAGGACCGGGGTGCCGGTGATGCCCACGGTGGGGGAGATGTCGCCGCAGGGGAGCGCGCTGGCGGGAACCGGCGTGGCGACGTGTGTCGACCACGCGACGGCGCCCGTGGTGGAGGAGAGGGCATACACCGTGTCGTTCTCCGTGGCCACGAAGACCATCCCGTCTGCGACCAGCGGCTCACCGTAGAGGGCGCCGTCGAGCGTGGGGGAGGTCCAAGCCGGAGAGGAGACGTCCACGGAGGTCACCGCGGGGGCGGTCCCGCTGCCCGCAGCGTCGCCGTGGTAGACGGTCCACGACGCGGGCGCACCGGTGTTCGTCGTCGTGACGATGGTGGTCGTGGGCGCCGCCGTGGCAACCGCCCGTCCGCACCATGCGAGCACGATGAGTGTGGACCCCCACGCGGCACACCGAAGGATCGCCGGCCTGCCTCTCCTGGGCATCCGCCTGCGGGTCGTCCGGAGCCGGGGCGTCAGAGGGCGCCGCTGCGGCCGCGCCGGCGCAGGGTCGAGTCCACCGTGACGGCGACGAGCAGCACGATGGCGGTGGCCACATCGAGCCCTGCAGTGGAGATGTTGAGGAGGTCGAGGCCGTTGGTCAGGGCGGCGATCACGAGGCCTCCGAGCACGGGGTGGATGGCCTTCCCGTACCCGCCCGCCAGGCTGGCGCCGCCGATGACGGACGCGGCCACGGCGAAGAGCACGTACGTGCCACCATCGAAGCCGATGGAGATGGAGCCCAGCCGGGAGGCATAGACGAGCGCCGCCAGACCGGCCGTGAAGCTGCAGAGGCCGAACGCGATTGTGCGGATGACATTGACGTTGATGCCCGCCCGGCGGGCCGCTTCGGGGCTGCCTCCGATGGCGTAGATGTAGCGGCCGAACTTCGTCCGGCCCAGCAGGGTTGTCTGCAGGAAGAGGATGACGAGGACGAACGGGATCACGAATGGGACACCCTGCAGAGGGGCCAGGACGCCGCGGTTGAGGTTGCAGACGTAGACGAGTGCCGTGCCCGCGAGGGCGACCCCAGCGATGCTGAGCAACGTGATGCTGAGCGGCGGCGCACTCAGACCGCGCGAGCGGCGATGCGCACTCCGCACGAGGTTGACCGTGGCGTAGGCCGCGACGAGGACGATCAACATGACCCATCCGGCCCAGACCGTCATGTTCCCGTTGACGAGGTTGTAGATGACGTCGTTGGACACCCGCAGCACACCCCCCGTCGAGCCCTTGTCGAAGTCGAAGAGGAAGATGAGCACGCCCTGGAAACCGAGGAGACCGGCCAGGGTGACGACGAACGACGGGAGCCTCAGTCTGGTGATCAAGGTGCCTTGGAAGATGCCGATGGCTCCGGCCACGAGCATCCCGACGATCACGCCCGCCCACCACGGCCAGTTGTAGGGGGGCGAGACCAGGCCGACGGTGATGGTCGCCCCCACCGCCCCGACGAATCCGACCGAGAGGTCGATGTCTCCGAACAGGAGCGCATACAGCTCGCCCATGCCGAGCAGGATGAAGAACGTCGACTGCGTGAGCAGGTTGACGATGTTTCCGGAGGAGAGGAAGACGTGCGACTGGATCTGGAAGAAGCCGCACATGACGATGAGCGCGACGATGATCGGGAGGGCCCCACTCTCCCCGCCGCGGATGCGCTTCCACCAGGC
Organism: uncultured Acidimicrobiaceae bacterium; assembly: GCA_963843365.1. Lineage (GTDB taxonomy): Bacteria > Actinomycetota > Acidimicrobiia > Acidimicrobiales > RAAP-2 > Bog-473. Next base: position 74,065 of record CAWJKG010000004.1, read on the forward strand.
CCGCAGGTAGTCGCCGAGCGACTCGGCCATGACGTCCGGCGCCAGGACGACGAGGGCGTCGGGAGTGAGGGCACTCGACGGGGTGGCGCCGTCGTCGGGGTGCTCGCCCTCCGGATTCTCGCCGGGGGCCACGGGATCGTCGATCGTGTCGGTCATGAACGGGTCACGCTTGCCCCACGGTCCGCGTGGATTGACCGGTCGTCATGTAGTCGACGATGACCTGCCGGTCGAATTCCGCCGCGGGGCCCTGGGCCACCAGGCGACCCAGGTAGAGGACCGCAATGACGTCGGCCACCTCGAACACATCGTTGAGGTTGTGCGATATGAGGACCACCGCTGTGCCCTGGCTCGAGAGCCGCTTGATGAGTGCGAGCACCATCTGTGTCTGTGCGACGCCGAGCGCGGCGGTGGGCTCGTCCATGATCACCAGCTTGGCGGCCGACATGACCGCCTTGGCCACGGCCACCGACTGGCGCTGTCCCCCCGACAGCGAGGCAACCGGCTGGCGGACGGAACGGACGGTCGTCACGTGGAGATCGGCCAGCGTCTTGCGGGCCGCCAGTTCCATGCCGGACTCGTCGAGCAGGCCCCACCGCGGGCTCGTGGCCGAGGAACATGTTCTGGACGATGTCGAGGTTGTCGCACAGCGCCAGGTCCTGGTAGATCGTGGTGATCCCGAGAGCTTCGGCGTCGTTCGGGCTATGGATGTGAACCGGTTGGCCCTCCCAGAGGATCTCTCCCCCCGATGGCTCCCAGAGCCCAGCGATGGTCTTGATGGTCACCGACTTGCCGGCCCCGTTATCGCCGGCGAGGGAGGTCACCTTGCCCGCTTCGACGATCAGGTTGACGCCACTGAGCGCCTGGACCGCGCCGAACGCCTTGCTCACGTTTCGAAGCTCCAGCAGCGGCGCACCCTCGGTCATGTTGGCACCCCCCTGTGGCGACTCGGCGGACAACGGCGTGGCGGTGCTCCCAGTGACCGACCCCCCTCCCATTGTGGGAGGGGGGTCGGCACGGAAGTTGTCTCTGTCAGCTCGACACTACCCAGCGGGGCTGGCCGAGCCAATGACCCTTACGGCGTGATGCCGGCCGCCTTGCAGTCGGCGGCGTAGGAGCCGGCGCAGAGCTGCGAGGCCGGGACGAAGTTGTCCTTGATCACCGTGGCGTTCATGTTGGACGGGGTGACCCACTTCGGCGTCTCGAGCACGGAGGGGACGCTCACCGATGCCGTCGTGTCCTGGGTCTTGCCGTTCACCAGCGAGGCCGGCGGAGTCTTGCCGGCCCGCAGGTACAGGGCCAGGGCGACCGCGGCCTGCGCCTCCAGGTAGATCGGCTTGTACACCGTGCCGCACTGGTAGCCCGAGATCACGTTCTGCAGGCCCGTCAGCGATGCGTCCTGCCCCGTGGTCGGGAAGGTCTTGGGCTTCACGTGCTGGGTCTGCAGGTAGGTGATGATCGGGGCCCCGGTCTCGTCATTGGGGATCAGCGCCGCATTGACGGTGGGGTGCGCCGTGTAGACGGCCTGGAACTCGGTCTCTGCCGTCGGCGGGTCCCACGTTCCGGCCGTGTGGGCCACGGCGGTCCACTTGCCGTTCTTGAAGTACGGGTTGATCACCGAGTCGTAGCCCTGGGCGAACAGCGTGGCGTTGTTGTCCGTCACGGCGCCGTGCATGACGACGACCTGCGGCTTGCTGACATGCCAGGCGGCGACGCAGCTCACGAGGCCCTGCCCCATGACCTTGCCGACCGTCACGTTGTTGAAGCTGACGTAGTAGGCCCGGCTCCCACCGAGGGTGAGGCGGTCGTAGTCGATGACCTTGACGCCACGCGACTTGGCGTAGCTCTCGATCTGTGTGCCGACGCCGGAGTCGAGCGGGTCCACCAGGAGCACGGTCGCGCCGTTCGAGATGTCGGTCTGGGCGTCCGTCAGCTGCGTGGCGTCACTGCCGAGGGCGTTCTGCACCACGAACTGCGAGGAGCTGAGGCCGGCGGTCGTGAGGGCCTTGGTGATGTCCGGCGCGTCGAACTCGACGTAGCGGGTCGAGCTCACGGTGTCCGGAAGGATCGCCGCCACCTTCCCGTGGCCGGCCTTGGCCAGAGCCTTGAACTCCTTCATGAAGGTGAAGGAGTTGGTGAACGAACTGGTCGACACGTTGGACGGCGTCGTGGCGCGGAGCGAGGCCGAAGCCCCTCCGCCACCGATGCCGACCAGTGCTGCCGACACCGCGAGGGAGAGCCCCCCGAGCATGCCTGCTCTGCTGTAACGCACGTTGCCTCCTTGTTCTTGGTCCCCCCCGGGTCGAGCGGGTCCGCATTGGCCGCGCACCGTTTGGTGGTGACCTCGTTGCAGTCTTGTTGCGACACCGAGAAATTACTAGGGAGCAACGTGGGTGGAATAGAGAGGAAGGTCCTTTGCTTGGCCAGAGCTGAGAGATCGCTCAGCCCGGCCGGAGGGCATCGGCCCAGGCCACCGCCCCGGCCAACCCGGCGTCGTCGCCGAGGGCGGACCGGACGATGTCCAGGTCGGCCGGGTGATGCTCGGGCCGGTTCATGACGAGATCATGGACCGGAAGGAAGAATTCGTCCCGCCGCCCCAGCCCGCCCCCGACGACCACGGTGCTCGGGTAGAAGGACATGATGAGGTTCGACAGCCCGGCGGCGCACGCTGCCATGGCGCTGTGCCATATGTCGACGGCCCGGGGTTCGCCGGCCGCCGCGGCCGCCTCGACGGCACGGGCATCCATGTCCCCCAACCCGGCGGTGTGCGCCAGGGCGGCCATGCCGCTGCCCGACCCGAGTTCCTCGAGGGTGGAGGGTTCACCCCTCATCCAGGCACGCCAGTCGATGACGGTGTGACCGACCTCGGCCAGTGACCGCCGGCCGCGGAGCAACCGGCGGTCGCTGACCACACCGGCACCGATTCCCGTGGAGATCGTCAGGTAGGCGACATCGGCGCTGGCGGCGCCGGCGCCGAAGACGGCCTCGCCCACCGCGGCCAGGTCGGCGTCGTTGGCGATGAGCACGGGAAGGCCCAGCGCAGATGACAGTTGGTCCTGCGACAACAGGTGCGGCCAGCTCTCGGGCAAGTGGGGCGCCCAGAGCAGGCGACCAGCCTCGTAGTCGACGGCTCCCGGGAGTCCGACCACCGCATGCGACACGTCACCGTGGCTCCGATCGGCGCCGACCGCGCTGATCAACTCAATCAGCGCAGCGGGGACGTCGGCATGCGCCGGCGTCGCCGCCGATCGCCGCACGAGCACATTCCCGTGTTCGTCCACGAGGGCGGCTCGCATCTGCGTGCCGCCGACGTCGGCCGCCAGGACGACCGCCGCGCTCACTCGCCGACCGTCACGGCGCGATGGAGGCTGCTTCGCCACACGCGGCGCTGGCGCGTGTGGCGAAGCTTCTCACCAGGTCGTGACGACATAGGAGTCCGGGGCGGCCCGGAGGTAGTCGTGGAGCTGGCTCTCTCCGAGCAGTCCCGATTGGGAGCCCACCTGCTGCACCACGCTCATGGCGTTCACGGGAGCCCAGGTGAGCGCCTGGGGGAGCGGCAGTCCCTTGACCAGCGCGGCGACGAGGGCGGACGAGAACGCATCTCCCGCGCCGGTGCGTTCCACCGGGGGGCTGGGATCGGGAAACGCGGGGATCCGGTAGCGTTGCGACCCGTCGGACGCGTAGGCACCCTCGGGCCCGTCGGTGACGACGACGATCTCGGGGCCGAGACGGTGCAACGATTCGAGGAGTCCGTCCACCTTGGCGTGGTCCGCACCACCGATCTCGACGGCCTCCTCTCTGTTGCAGATGAGCAGGTTGGCTCGTCGGTAGAGATCCCGCAGCGCACGGACGCCCAGGGCGATCTGGAACGTCCCCGGCTGGAACGCGAGGCGCACCCCGGGTTCGTCCTGAAGCCAGGCCATGATCTGTGCGTAGTAGTCGGGAGCGTCAGAACCGACGGAACTCAGGTACATCCAACGCGGGACCTCCCGCGGGCTCAGGTCTGGCCAGTGGTAGTCGTAGAGCTGATGGTGGACGAGGATGGTGCGATCGGCGCCGTACCAGAGCACGAAATTGCGGTTGCTCGGCACCTTGGGGTCGAACCGCACGAGGTGGGTGTCCACGCCCTCGTGCTCCAGCGCCGCCTGCATGACGCGTCCGGTGTCGTCGTTGCCGACGTGCGCCGCAATGGCGGTCGAGACTCCGAGGCGTGCCAACCCCACCGCGGCGTTCGCCGCGTTCCCTCCGGCGTCCACCGTCACTGCGAAGTCGAACGGGACCTTGCCGCCGAGAGGAAGGTCCATCCACTGCCCACCGTCGTCGACCCGGGTGCTGACATGGCAGCCGGAAAGCCGGATGAAGACATCGGTCGCAGTGTCGCCCACACTGAGCACGTCGTAGTTCGTCATTGTGGATATCCGCAACCGGTCAGTCCGCGACGGCTTCGGGTCCGAAGCCTGTCTTCGTCAACAGGCGGCGCAAGTTGGCGAGCTGCTCGGTGTCGATGTCCTTGTGCCGCGGCTCGAAGGTCTCGGATTCGTCCCCGATGGTCACCAGCAGGTGTCCCTTGTTCGTCTCGTGCACGGTCGCCACGGCATGCAGGAGCGACACGACCGCGTGCCACTCAATGTTGTGACCCGATGGGTGTCGGAACACCTGAGCCAGCGTGTCGCGCTGGTGGCCGTTGAGATGTTGTGGCGCGGTCATCGTCTCCTCTCCCATTCGCGGCGAACCGCCGAGCGCCCATCCTCGCACGAGGCCGGGGGCATCACGGCGGTGCACCGGTCACTCGTCAATCGAGATTCGTCAGGCCGAGTCTCCCGGTCGCCTGGGCGAGCTCGGCGCGCGCACGCGGGTCGGCCACGTTCTCGATCAACAGCCGGGCCTGGGCATGCTGCGACCTCCCGAACAGCTCGGCGCATCCGTGCTCGCTGATCACCGCCGAGTGCTGGAACGAGGTGACCGGATTCCTCAGGACCGGGACCACGGTCGAGGAGTCCGTCTTGTCGTGCCAGGCGTGGATGGCCACGATCGCGTGGCCACCGGCTGAATGCAGGGCGCCCGAGACGAAATCGGGCTGGCCTCCGAAACCCGAATGGATCCTCTCGTCGATGAAGCAGGCGTTGGCCTGGGCGAACAGGTCCACCTGCATGGCCGCATTGACCGACAGCATGCAGGGGTGTGCCGCGATGCGGCCCGGATCGTTGACGGTCTCGGTGCGCAGCATCCGGAGTTGCTCGTTCCCGTCGGCCCATCCGTAGAGTTCCGGCGTGCCGATCAGGAACGAGGTCCGCACGGGCGTCCCCGGGTCGAGCGCACCGGCCTCGTCGAGATCCATGACGCCGTCACTGATCATTTCCGACCATACGCGGAGACCGCGGCGCTCGGCCATCATGCGAGCCGCCACCGAGGGGATGAGGCCGATGCCGAGCTGCAGGGTGGTGCCGTCGGCGGCGAAGGCGGCGACACGTTCACCGATCGCGGTCGCCGCATCGTCGGGGCCCGTCCGGGCCGGCGAGCCGAGCGGCTGATCGTCTTCCAGCACGCCGTCGATCGCCTCCAGGGGGACCTCGCTGTCGCCGAACGTGTAGGGCATGCGGGGGTTCACCTGGGCCAGGACCAGCCCGCCTCGGGCCCTGGTCTGCTCGAGAGCGGCGGGAAGCACGTTGACCTCTATGCCGAGGGACACCTTGCCGTCGCGGGGGAGGGACGTGTGCAGGAGCACGGCATCGGGTGGGCGCACCGTGTCGAAGAGCCGCGGTACCAGGGAGAGTCGCATCGGCAGGTAATCGAGCATCGGATCATGGCGCATGCCAGGCCCGACGAACGGGGTCTCACAGATGATCCCAGGGTGTGCGGCGAAGTCGTATTCGGCGTTGAGCTGGAAGACCCGGCAGGTCTGGCGCGCCTCCGTGAGCGCACGAACGAGTGCGAAGGGTGTGGCCGAGTTGCCCGAAATGACGATGCGGGGCTCGGGTCCCGGCAGGGCCTCGAGCCGCGCCACGGCCTCCTCGAAGGTCATCGAATGCATCGCTTCAGTGTCGCAGAGGAAAGTCTCTGGCAAACAGGGACGTTCCTCCCTATCGTCCGGGCCCCTGATCAGCGACGATCGAAGCAGGTGACGTCTGTCGCCAACACCACCTGCGGAGGTAGGACGTGGACGAGATTCGGTGGTTCGACTCCATCGGGCTGCAGGACGCGGCCTCGGTGGGGGGCAAGGGTGCCAACCTGGGCGAGCTGACGGCCGGGGGACTGCCGGTACCGCCCGGTTTCGTGGTCACGGGAGAGGCCTACCTCGACGCGCTCGGCCGGGCCGGCATCCGCGAGCGTCTCCGGGCCATTCTCGCCGCTGCCCGGTCCGCGACACAGGACGAACTCGATCGTCTGGCGTCCGAGGCGCGGACCCTGGTCCACGAAGTCCCGATCCCTGACGAGCTGGCGTCGGGCATTGCGGAGGCGTACGCGCGTCTCGGATCGGATGTCCGCGTGGCCGTGCGATCGTCGGGCATCGGCGAGGACGCAGAGGGCACGTCGTTCGCCGGCATGAACGAGACCTTCACCAATGTGGCCGGCACCGAGCAGCTGTTGGCGCGGATCGTGGACTGCTGGGCCTCGCTCTGGCACGCCCGCTCCATCTTCTACCGGGGCGACAAGGACCTGACCGCGGAGCCGGCGATCGCCGTCGTCGTGCAGGAGATGGTGCCCTCGGAGCGTTCCGGGGTGATGTTCACCGTCGATCCGTCCACGGGCGAGACGGACCACATTGTGATCGAAGCCGCCTTCGGACAGGGAGAGGTGGTGGTGAGCGGCCTGGTCGAGCCCGACACCTATGTGGTGGCGAAGGACGGTCCCCGTCTCCTGCACGCCCGGGTCGGCACGCAGTCCTTCAAGATCGTGCGTGGACCCGACGGGGAGGACGAGCGGGTCGATCTCGACCCGGCCGAGGGCGGGCGCCGAGTGCTCAGCGACGAGGAAGTCGTGGAGGTGGCGCGCATCGGTTTGGCCGCGGAGGCCCATTACGGTTCGCCGCAGGACACGGAGTGGGCCATGGCGGGTGGCCGCACCTTCCTCGTGCAGTCACGTCCCGTCACGGCCGTCGGCGGAGACGCCCGGGCCGTGGCGGCCGAACAGGGCACGCTGCTCGTGCAGGGCCTGGCCGCCTCGGCGGGCCGCGCCTCGGGAGTCGTGCGGGTCCTGCAGACGCCCGACCAAGGCGATCGCCTGCAGTCCGGTGAGGTCCTCGTCGCGCCCATGACCAGTCCCGACTGGGTCCCGACCATGCGCCGCGCCGCCGCCATCGTGACCGACGGGGGCGGCATGACCTGCCATGCCGCCATCGTGTCGCGCGAGCTCGGCGTCCCGGCGGTCGTGGGTGCCCGCACTGCCACGACCGTGCTGCGCGATGGTGAGCTCGTCACCGTCGACGGCGCCCAGGGGACGGTGACCGAGGGGGCCGTGGCGGCGGTGCCCGCGCCGGCCGCGGCACCGCGGCAGGCCGCACCGGGCGGTCCCGGCCCGCTCGCCACGAAGATCTACGTCAACCTGGCCTTCGCCGAGCACGCCGATGAGGTGGCCGCCATGCCGGTCGACGGCGTCGGGCTCCTGCGGGCGGAATTCATGGTGACGGATGCGCTGAAGGGCGTGCACCCGCGCCTGTTGCTCGAGCGCGGCGAAGAGAAGGCGTTCGTCGACGACATGGCGGATTCCCTGCTGCGTATCACGAGGGCCTTTGCGCCGCGCCCCGTCGTGTACCGGAGCATCGACTTCCGCTCCAACGAGTTCTCCAACTTGGAGGGCGGCGACCGGTTCGAACCCAAGGAGGAGAACCCGATGATCGGGTACCGAGGGTGCTACCGGTACGTCAAGGAACCGGATCTGTTCCGGCTGGAGCTCGACGTGCTGGCCCGCGTGCTCCAGGAGACCCCCAACATCGTGCTGATGATCCCGTTCGTCCGCACGGCCTGGGAGCTCGAGGCGTGCCTGGACGTGGTGGACACCAGCCCGGTGGCAGACTCGCTGCCGGTCTGGGTGATGGCAGAAGTGCCGTCGGTCGCGTACTGGATCCCGACGTATGCCGGTATGGGCATCGAGGGTGTGTCGATCGGCAGCAACGACCTCACCCAGCTCATGCTCGGCGTGGATCGCGATTCGCAGATCTGTGCCGATGTGTTCGACGAGGCCGACCCCGCCGTGCTCGACGCGATCGGGCGGATCGTCGAGGGCTGTCAGTCCTCGGGCATCACCTCGTCGCTGTGCGGACAGGCGCCGTCCAACCGGCCGGCCTTCGCCGAACACCTGGTGCGCCGGGGCATCACGTCCATTTCGGTCAATCCCGACGCCGTGGGAGCGGTACGTTCCGACGGTGGCGGCGGCAGAGTGGCGCATGCTGTTGGAGGCAGCGGTGCCCGACCGTCCCCGGGCGACGGCCGGAGTGGCGCCCCGTCACCCCTTGCGTCGCCGTCGCTAGGGCGACCGCAGTCCGGCGCGGCTTTTTCGTCTCACCACCTCGAGGTGGGTGATCGGGAGCTCAGGTCTCCTCAGGGACCATCGTGATGGCGCCGCAGGGGCACTCCTGGACGCAGAGGCCGCAGCCCTTGCAAAAGTCGTAGTCGAACCGGTAGCCGTGGGCCTCGTCGACCTTCACGACCGCGTTGTCCGGGCAGACGCCGTAGCAGTTGTCGCATTGGAAGCAATTGCCGCACGACATGCATCGGCGCGCCTCGAAGAGCGCAGTCGCCTCGTCGAGGCCGCCGACGACCTCGTCGAAGGTGGACGTGCGCCGGGCCGCGTCGAGGTGCGGCCGAACCGCATGGGGCGCGTCGGCGTAGTACCAGGTGTTGAGGTGGTCCCGGGTGGCCAGCGGATGGCGGGCGGGGCGATCGACACTCCGCCCATTGACCCAGGAATCGATGGCGCGGGCAGCGCGCTTGCCGTGCCCGATGGCGTCGGTCAGCGTCCGGCCCCCCGGAACCATGTCCCCGCCTGCGAAGACGCCCGGTCGCCCGGTCATCATGTCCGCGTCCGTCGTGACCAGCCCGTCGGCGACTGCGATCTCGGGGATCCCGCCGAGGAGTGAGAGGTCCGCGTCCTGGCCCAGCGCCAGAATGACCGCGTCCGCATCGAGCTCCTCGATCACGCCTGTGGGCTGCGGGAACCCCTCGCTGTCGAGCTCCATGCGCTCGACCGTGAGCGCCCTTCCTTCGACGCCCACGATGGTCGACAGCCACTTGAGCCGGACGCCTTCGTCGACGGCGTCCTGGACCTCCTCCGCATGGGCCGGCATGCGCTGGCGCGTGCGCCGGTAGACGATGACGGCATCGGATGCGCCGAGGCGCCGCGCCGTGCGTGCCGCATCCATGGCCGTGTCACCGCCCCCGTAGACCACGACGCGGCGACCGAGTGCGGGTGGTTGTTCCCGGTTCTCGGACTCGCGGAGCATGGTGACGGCGTCGAGCATGCGGGCCGAGTCCCCGGCGGGAATGTCGGCGTGTTTGCCGCGCTGCGCTCCGACGGCGAGGAAGGAGGCATCGAAACCGCCCTCGTCCATCGTCTTCTCGAGATCGTCCACGGTGTGCCCGCACACGATCTCGACGCCCAGCGACGCAATGCGGGCGATCTCGCCCTCCACGATGTCCCGGGGCAGCCGGTACGACGGAATGCCGTAGCGCATCATGCCGCCCGGGAGTGGCGACGACTCGTGGATCACGACGTGGTGTCCGAGGAGCCGCAGGTGGTAGGCGGCGGAGAGGCCACCCGGCCCGGAGCCCACGACGAGCACCCTCTTTCCCGTGTCCGGGCCGGCCGGCCCGGGCCGCCACCCTTCGCCCAGCGCCAAGTCGCCCAGGAAGCGCTCTATGGCGTTGATCCCGACCGTCTCGTCCACTTCGGCGCGGTTGCAGGCGGTCTGGCAGGGGTGGAAGCAGGCCCGCCCCATGACCGCAGGCAGCGGGTTGTCCCTCATGATCTGGCGCCAGGCTGCCTCGTAGGAACCCGCCTCAGCCTCGTAGAGCCACTGCTGGATGTTCTCTCCGGCAGGGCAGGCGTCATTGCACGGGGGCAGACGGTCGACGTAGACGGGCCGCTCCACCCGCCAGGAGCCCGTCTTGTTGGCCAGGCTCGAGCCGACCTCGAGCGTGATGGCGAAGGGCTTCATCGTCACGGGGTCACCCTTCCTCGGTCTTCGAGGAGGCCGTAGCGCTCGACGTTGTGGTCGGCCAGCGCCTGGAGGGCGGCGATCAGGTCCGGCCGTGCCGGATTCCCCTCCGCGTCGAAGAGATGGGCAAAGCGACCCTGCAGCCTCAGGTAGTTCTCGACGGGTTCCCACCGCCGGATGGGCGTCGACCGCACCACTTCCCCGTGCTCGGCTTCGAATACCGGGAACAGCCCGGTCTGCGTCGCCAGCCGCGCCACCCTCACGGTGTCGCCCGGAGCGGAGCCCCAGCCGAGCGGGCACGTCACGAGGATGTGGAGGTAGCGCGCGCCGTGGAAGTCCATCGCCCGCGTGACCTTGTCCTCGAGGTCGTGGAGATCGGCAACCGTGGCCGTCGCCACGTAGGGAATCCCGTGTGCCATCGCCAGCGCGGGGAGGTTCTTGCCCTGGCCGAAGGCATTTCCGGGATGAGGCCCCACCGCCTCCGTTGTCGCCGTACGCGCCGCCGGCGGGGTCGCACCGGACCGTTGGACGCCCGTGTTCATGTACGCCTCGTTGTCGTAGCAGATGAACAGGACGTCGTCATTGCGCTCGAACATGCCCGAGAGGCAGCCGAAGCCGATGTCCACGGTGCCGCCGTCACCGGCTTGCGCGACGGTCCGGGTCGGACGGCCCTTGACGCGCATGGCCGCCGCCACCCCGGTGGCCACTGCGGGGGCGTTGCCGAAGAGGGAGTGCAGCCAGGCCAGCTGCCACGACGTCTCGGGATACGGCGTCGAGAACACCTCGAGGCATCCGGTGGCGTTGACGGCCACCATCTGGCCCTGCGTGGCACGCATGGCGGCGTCGAGGGCGTAGCGGGCGCCCAGGGCCTCGCCGCAACCCTGGCAGGCGCGGTGGCCGGACGTCAGGGCGTTGGGCCGCTCCGGATCCGACTGGACCGTCCGGTCCGAGCGGTTCACCAGGCGGTTTCCCACGGCGAAGCTCCCGACTTGGTAGAAGCGGACGGTCACGGCTCAGCCGATCCTCGAGGCGGCGACGCCCAGGTCGCGCAGCATGTTCTCCGCGCTCGGCCCGGAGCGCCGATGCAGGGCCATGCGCTCGAGCTCGCGCTCGACCAGTCCCGAGTTGAGATCGAGGAAGGTCAGGTGCCCCAGCTCCTCCCGGATGGCCGCATCGAAGACACCCTGAAGGGATCTCTTGGTGATCGGGCGTCCACCCAGGCCCGCCACCACGGTGGCGACGGTGACCGGCAGGCCCGTCAGCGTCATGGCGACGTCGGTGGAGAGCACCCCACCGAAGCCCACGCTGATCGCCTTTTCCACGACCACGACCCGTCTTGCGTTCTGCAGCGCGTTCCGCACCGCGTCAGAAGGGAACGGGCGGAACGACGTGATCCCGAGCGCTCCGATCCTGTGTCCCGCGGCGCGTTGTTCGTCGATGGCATCCTTGATCGTCCCCAGCACGGAGCCCATGGCGACGACCACCACCTCTGCATCGGAGCTGCGATACGGGCGCACGAGTCCGCCGGACGGCCGGCCGAAGGCCTCCGCGAATTCCGCGCCGATCTCCGGGATGCGCCCGAGGGCCGTCAGCTGGCACGCGTGCATCAGGTAGCGCACCTCCTCGAACGCCTCGGGTCCGACCATGGCGCCGATGGAGTACGGATCTGCCGGATCGAGCACCTGCCGGGGTTCGTAGTCGGGCAGGAACGCGTCGACCTGCTCCTGCGTCGCAAGGTCCACCCGTTCCGTGGCATGCGTGAGGATGAACCCGTCCATGCACACCATGACGGGCACCGAGACCTCCTCGGCGAGACGAAAGGCTTGGACGTGCAAGTCGGCCGCCTCCTGGACCGTCTCGGCGAACAGCTGCACCCAGCCGGCGTCGCGTGCGGCCATGGCGTCGCTGTGGTCGTTCCAGATGTTGATCGGGGCCCCACGGCGCGGTTCGCCAGCGTCATGACGATGGGCAGGCCGAGCCCACTTGCGTTGTAGACAGCCTCCATCATGAACAAGAGGCCCTGGCTGGCCGTGGCGGTGAAGGCGCGGGCGCCCGCGGCAGAGGCACCGATGGCGACCGACATCGCCGCGAATTCCGACTCCACGTTGATGAACTCGCAGGGGGACAATTCACCGGACTTCACCAGCTGTCCGAGTCCTTCGATGATGTGGGTCTGCGGCGAAATCGGATAGGCGCACACCACCTCCGGTCGGCACAGCGCCACCGTCTCCGCCACCGCCCGTGAGCCTTCAATCTGCCGGAGCACCGAGGACCCCCCTCCCGTCGACGGTCATCATCAGGCGCGCCTGTTGATAGAGCTCCGCCGCGGCCGCGACGTTGCGCTCCGCCAGCGGCGGATTGCGGCCGAATCGTTCCCGGATAGCCGCCCCGACCGCGTCGATGGAGACCTCCGCCGTCAGGGCGGCAAAGCTTCCGAGCAGGGCCGCATTGGGGAGCGGCTGACCGATCTGGCGCAGCGCCACGTCCGTCGCGGGCACCGTGAGCACGCGCTCTGGCCGGAGTCGCGCCGCCAGAGATTCCAGGCCGAGCCCGTGGAGGGTCCGGCGGGAGTTGACGAGGACGAAGCCGTCCGGACCGAGCCCGGCCAAGAGGTCGACCTGGTGGATCAGGGTCGGGTCGATGACGACCAGGCAGTCTGGTTGCGTCACCGGCTCGCGGGTCCGGATCGCCTCCTCGTCGAGCCGGCAATACGAGACGACGGGAGCTCCCATGCGCTCCGAGCCGAAACTCGGGAAGGACTGGGCAAAGCGGCCGTCCTCGAACGCCGCCAGGGCCAGGAGCTCGGCCGCGGTGACGGTTCCCTGACCGCCGCGACCGTGGAACCGCACAGCGAACATGTATCCCAGCGTGCCGCAGTAGGGGAGTCGGGGATAGGGACAAAGGTCCCCGTTGCACCCTGCCGATTGGTGGGGTATTCCGCACGCTGGCGCGGCGCAGAGAACACCAAAGGGTCATGGAGCGGGGACCTTGGTCCCTATGCCCGGAACGGGTGCCGATGGGACCATCGGTGGAGAGGAGCCGCACGGTTCCCGAGAACACGGAGGATCCGACAATGGCTGTGAGAGTCGCAATCAACGGATTCGGGCGCACCGGGCGAGCGTTTCTCCGAGCCGCCCTGAAGTCGCCCCACGACGTGGAGGTGGCGGCCGTGAACGACCTCGGGCGATCCCGTGGCGCTTGCCCGCCTGCTGGAGCGGGACTCGGTCCACGGCCGCTTTCCCGTGCCGGTCTCGGTCGAGCAGGACACCATGATGGTCGGCTCCTCTCCGGTCAGGATGCTCATGGAGCCCCATCCCGGCGAGTTGCCCTGGAGGGAGCTGGGCATCGACATCGTGATCGAGAGCACGGGTCGGCTGACCAGCCGCGACAAGGCGGCAGCGCACCTCGCTGCCGGCGCACGGCGGGTCATCATTTCGGCTCCGGCCAAGGACGCCGACGCCACCTTCGTGGTCGGCGTCAACGAGGACTCGTTCGACCCCGAGCGCGATTTCGTCGTCTCCAACGCGTCGTGCACGACCAACTGTCTGGCCGTGTTGGCGAAGGTGCTCGATGACGCGTTCGGCATGGAGCAGGGCTTCATGACCACCGTGCACGCCTATACGGACGACCAGCATCTCGTCGACGCCTTGCACAAGGACCCCCGGCGGGCGCGGGGCGCGGCGATCAACATCATCCCCACCACGACGGGCGCCGCACGGGCGACCGGCCTCGTTCTCCCCGAGCTCGCCGGTCGGCTGGACGGGCTGTCACTGCGGGTGCCGGTGCCGGACGGGTCGATCACCGATCTGGTGGCCTCCCTGCGAGCCACGCCCACCACCGAGGAGATCTGTGACGCCTACCGCGCCGCGGCGGAGACGGGCCGTCTGGCCGGACTGCTCGAGTACTCCGAGGACGACCTGGTCTCGACGCGACATCGTGGGCTCGTCGGCGTCGTGCGTCTTCGACGCCAGCCTCACCATGGCGAGCGGCAACCTGGTCAAGGTGCTCGGCTGGTACGACAACGAGACCGGGTACTCGAGCCGGCTCGTTGACCTGGCCACCGTCGTCGGCGCCCCGCAGGAGCGCTGAGAGATCCCGGAGGGGCCTAGGTTGGGGGCATGCTCCCAGGAGACGACGCCGTCGTGGACATCGGAGCGCTCGACCGGCTGATCGCCGTTCTGGGGAGGCGCGGCTATCGCACGGTCGGACCTGTCGTCAGCGACGGCGCCATCGTCTACCGCGAGCTGCATGGCGGCTCCGATCTGCCCGCCGGTTGGCACGACGTACAGGCGCCAGGCCGCTACAGGCTCGAGCAGGCAGGCGATGCGGAGCTCTTCGGCTGGGCGGTCGGTCCCGCTTCGTTGAAATCCGAGTTCTTCGAACCGGAGGAGACGGTGTTCCGGGCGTCGTTCCGCGAGGGTGCGGTGTCCTTGCGGGTGCCGCCGCCTTCGGCAAGGCCCGTCGCCGTTGTGGGGGCACGGCCCTGCGAGCTCGCCGGCCTCGAGGTCCTCGACCGTGTCCTCGCCGGCGGGGAGACGCCCGACGATCGCTACACGGCGCGGCGGTCGGGGTCGTTGGTGGTCGCGGTGGAGTGTGGCAAGCCGTCGTCGACCTGCTTCTGCAGCTCCATGGGCACCGGACCCGATGCGGGACCCGGCTACGACCTCGCCCTGACCGAGCTGCTGGGGGAGGAGCACCGCTTCTACGTGCAGGTGGGCACCGAAGCAGGGGCGGCGCTTCTGGAGGAGGTCGGCTGGACGGAGGCGGGCCAGCGCGGACCGCGACGCCCGGGCGGCCGTGGTGGAGGGAGCGCGCGCCGGCATGGGGCGTTCGCTGCAGACGGAGGGACTGGCGGCCCTGCTCGCCCGCAATCTCGAGCATCCCCGGTGGGAGGAGGTGGCGCAGCGTTGCCTGTCCTGCGGGAACTGCACCATGGTCTGCCCGACCTGCTTCTGCTCTGACGTGAAGGACGTGAGCGAGGTGGATGGCACCGTGGAACGCCGTCGGACGTGGGCCTCGTGTTTCGACGTCGACCACTCCTACCTGCACGGCGGCGCGGTTCGGCCCGACCACGTCCTCCCGCTATCGCCAATGGCTCACGCACAAGCTCTCCACCTGGTGGGATCAATTCGACACATCCGGCTGCGTGGGCTGCGGGCGCTGCGTCGACCTGGTGTCCGGTCGGGATCGACATCACGGAGGAGGCGGCCGCCATCCGGGCGACCGACGGTGCGGTCACTCAGGAGGGTGACCGGTGAGCGACCGCGCACGGGCCCTTCTGGCGCAGCATTCGTTCCTGGCGGGGTTCCCGCCGGAGGCCGTCGAGCTCATCGCCGAGGACGCCGACCTGGTGTACGTTCCGGCCCGGAACGCTGCTGTTCCGTGAGGGAAGCCCCGCCGACGGTGGCCTACTTCGTCGTCGCAGGGGCCGTGGCGATCGAGATCCACGCCCCGGGTCGTGAGCCGATGCGTCATCGAAACGATGGGCGTGGGCAGCATCGTGGGGCTTTCCTGGGCCGCTCCTCCCTTCCGCTACCAGTTCGACGCCCGCGCAATCGAACGACGTGGAGGCCGTCGCAGTCGACACGGCTTCGCTCAGGGTCGCCCTCGCCGAGAACCCGGTCGCCGGATTCCACTTCCTGAACAGCCTGGCGGGAGTGATGCTCGAGCGTCTCCAGGCAACCCGCATCCGGCTCCTCGACCTCTACGGGCGGGGCGATGACGGGTGAGACCGCCACCGACGCCGGCGCGGCCGGGGCTCCTCGTCCCCGCGCTCTTCCGCGTGGTGGAGCGGCGTGAGGAGGCTGCCGACGTCGTGACCCTCTCGCTCGAGCCGACCGACGGCGCCGTGCCGAGCTTCAGGCACGGCCAATTCAACATGCTGACCTCGTTCGGCCGGGGTGAGGTGGCGGTGTCGATGTCGAGCGCTCCTGGTGACCCGGGCCCGCTGGAGCATTCCGTCCGCAGCGTGGGTGCCGTCACCGCCGCGCTCTGCGCGTCGCCGGTGGGATCGCTCGTCGGCCTCCGCGGGCCTTTCGGATCTTCGTGGGGCGTCGACGAGGTCGAAGACGGCGTGGATGTGGTCGTCATGGCGGGCGGTATCGGCCTGGCCCCGCTGCGCGGGGCGGTGCGGGACCTCGTGGCGAGGCAACGGGCAGGCCGCGGCCGCGTCTTCGTGCTGGCCGGCTGCCGGTCTCCCGACCAGATCCTCTTTCGCGAGGACATTGAGGCGTGGGAGCGGGCCGGTGTCCACGTCGGCATCTCCGTCGACGTGGCGTCGCCCGGCTGGGACGGGGTCGTCGGCGTGGTCACCGGATTGCTGCCCGATGCCCCCTTCGAGGCACGTGATGCCCTGGCCCTGCTGTGCGGGCCCGAGATCATGATGCGCTTCGGTGCCCGCGCCATCCAGGACCGGGGCGTCGACCCCCGGCGCATCCGCGTCTCGCTGGAGCGCAACATGCAGTGTGGTGTCGGGCTGTGCGGCCATTGCCAGCTCGGGCCTCTGCTCGTCTGCCGAGACGGGCCGGTCGTGCGCTACGGCGGCCTGGCCGATGCGCTCTTCATGGAGCGGAACCGGTGACGCCCGCTCGCCCCACCTTGGCCGTCTGGAAGTTCGCCTCCTGCGACGGGTGCCAGTTGAGCCTGCTCGACTGCGAAGACGAGCTGTTGGGACTGGCCGACGCCGTGAAGATCGCCCACTTCACCGAAATGAGCCGCGCCGAGGTCGACGGCCCCTATGACCTCTCCTTGGTCGAGGGCTCCATCACGACCGCCGAGGACGCCGAGAGGATCCTGGCCATCCGCGCCATGTCGCATCGATTGATCACCATCGGTGCCTGTGCGACGTCGGGGGGCGTGCAGGCGCTCCGGAACCTCGCGGCGGACGGTGAATTCGTACGTGTCGTGTACGCCCATCCCGAATACGTCTCCTCGCTCTCGACTTCGACGCCGATCTCCGCGCACGTGCCGGTCGATTTCGAGTTGCAGGGGTGCCCGATCGACCGTCGGCAATTGCTCGAGGTCATCACTGCGTCGCTCGTGGGAAGGCGGCCGGTCATCCCGGATCACACCGTCTGCCAGCAGTGCAAGGGGCGAGGGACGGTCTGCGTGTTGGTGGCGCACGGCACGCCCTGCCTCGGGCCGGTGACCCGGGCGGGGTGCGGCGCCCTCTGTCCGACCGTGGGCCGTGGTTGCTACGGGTGCTTCGGCCCGGTGGGCGGGGCGAACACAGAGGCGCTGAGCGAGGAGCTCCTCGACCAGGGCATGGCTCCCGTCGACGCCTCACGGCTGTTCTCGACCTTCTATTCCGGGAGTGCGGCGTTCGGGCGCCAGGCGGTCACACTGCGGGCGCGTGCCGACGGCACAGCGCATGGCGGCGGGAGCGAGGGAGTCACGGAGGATGGGCCGTGACCGCCTCCTCGGACCGCAGCCGCACGGTCTCCGTGCAGGGATTGGCTCGTGTCGAGGGCGAGGGCTCGCTCCGGGTGGAGGTGCGGGACGGTCGGGTCGAGGAGGTCGAGTTGCGGATCTTCGAGCCGCCGCGCTTGTTCGAGGCGTTCCTGCGCGGTCGGCGTGCCATGGAGGCTCCGGATCTGACGGCCCGCATCTGCGGCATCTGTCCCGTCGCCTACCAGATGAGCGCGTGCGCCGCCGTGGAGGACGCGCTCGGTGTGACCGTCGATCCCGGCATCGCCGATCTGCGTCGCCTCCTCTATTGCGGCGAGTGGATGCAGAGCCATTCCCTGCACATCCACATGCTGCATGCCCCCGACTTCCTGGGCT
Source organism: uncultured Acidimicrobiaceae bacterium (assembly GCA_963843365.1). Lineage (GTDB taxonomy): Bacteria > Actinomycetota > Acidimicrobiia > Acidimicrobiales > RAAP-2 > Bog-473. The sequence goes on from CAWJKG010000004.1 coordinate 91,997, forward strand.
GTCAGGACGCAGTGGAGATGGCGCGACAGCACCGTCCGGCGTTCGAGCGGGGTCTCGCCCTGAAGAAGATGGGCAACCGCATCATGGAGGTGATCGGTGGCCGGCCCATCCATCCCGTCAACGTGAAGGTCGGTGGGTTCTATCGTGCGCCCAGCCGGGCCGAGGTGGCGACGCTGGCGGGCCCGCTCTCCGAGACCCTGGAGCTCGCGCTGTCCACCGTCGAGTGGGTCTCGGGGTTCACGTTTCCCGACGTCCGGGCGGACTACCGCTTCGTGGCGCTGCGCGACGGAGCGCGCTACCCCCTCGAGGCGGGGCGTGTCGCCTCCTCGGACGGGCTGGACACCACGCCGTCCGGGTTCGCCGATCTCGTGGTCGAGGAGCATGTGGCCCGCTCCACCGCCCTGCAGGCCCGCCTGGAGGGTCGGCTCGAATACCTGACCGGTCCCCTGGCGCGCTACGCCCTCAATTCGGCGGTCCTGCCCGCTGTCGCCGCCCGGGCGGCGGCCGGGGCCGGGTTGGGGCCGGTGTGCACGAACCCGTTTCAGAGCATCATCGTGCGAGCGGTGGAGCTCGTGTTCGCCTGCCACGAGGCGCTGGCGCTCGTGGAGCGCTACGAGCCGCCCGATCCCCCGAGCGCTTCCATTCCGGTCGGGGCCGGCGTCGGTACAGGCGCCACCGAGGCGCCGAGAGGCCTCCTGTTCCACCGCTACGCCATCGACGAGCAGGGATCCATCACAGACGCGTTGATCGTGCCGCCCACCTCACAGAACCAGATCGCGATCGAATCCGACATCCGGCGCACGGTCCAGGCCTCGTTGGACCTGAGCGACGACGAGCTGACGTGGCGGAGTGAACAGGCGGTGCGCAACCACGATCCCTGCATCTCGTGCGCGACCCACTTCCTCGACGTCACGATCACACGGGAATGACCGTGGTCCGGGAGGTCTCGGGTCGTCGTGGCGGCCATCGGCTCCGATTGCCGTCGGGACGACGGGGTCGGGCCCGCCGTCCTGGCCCGCCTTCCCCAGCGATTGGAGGAAGCCGATGTGGTCGGTCCGCTCGCATCTCCGCTCGAGCTGTTGGGGTTGTGGGACGGTGCGGACGCGGCGATCGTGGTCGACGCCGTCAGGGGGGGTTCCGAGCCGGGGCAGGTGTATGCCGTCGACCTCGACGTAGAGGGGTCGTCGGAGGCGGAGGTGACGCCTGCACGGAGATCGACCAGCCACGGACTGGGCCTCGTGGAGATTCTCCGTCTGGCGCGCACCCTCGGCTCGGCGCCCGCGCATGTCGTGCTGGTCGGGGTCGCCGGTGAGGACTTCAGCGCGGGGTTCGGGTTGAGCCCCGCCACCTCGCGTGGCGTGGCACCAGCCGCCAAGCTCGTGGTCGATCTGGTGGCGCACCCTCCCCGAAGTGGACCCTCCGGGAAGCGGTGGCTCGACCAGGGCTGTCCCGCCGAGGTCTGACCCGGGCTGACCGAGGATCCCTGTCTGGTGCCGGAGTGGCTCTGCGGTGGGAGGCAGGGATGACCCTGCGTTCTTGCGATCGGGCGGACGCGGGCCATCGGCTGGCCGACCTGGTGCGGCGAGCCGGTGTGTGCGGCGGCTCGCTGCCGTGACGACCTCCGAGGCAGCGGGGCGACTGCGGCTCCGGCGCTGGAACGACCCTGCGGTCGTGGCCGTTGCCGTGATCGCCTTGGCCTCGGGCTTCGGTCAATTCAGCGTCGTTGCCGCGTTGGGCGACGTGTCGCGACAGCTGGGGCACATGGCACCCGGAGCTTCCATCGCGGACAAGGTCGGTCTGTCGGGCACCAGCCTGGGCGTCGGTCTCGCGCTCATCAGACTGGCTTCCCTGGGGAGCCTGCCGCTCATCGGCCTGGCGGATCGCTACGGACGTCGGCGGTCGATCCTGGTCGTCACGATCGGGGGTCTGGCCTTGACCGTCGCTTCCGCGGCGAGCCCGACCTACTGGTGGTTCGTTGCGATATTCGCGCTCGGACGCCCGATGCTCAGCGCCACCAACGCGTTGGCGGAGGTCATGGCGGCAGAGGAGACCGCCGCATCCAACCGGTCCGCCGCCGTGGCGCTTGTCGCGGCCGGCTACGGGGTCGGAGCGGGAATCTCCGCCATCGTGCACAGCCTGGGGTCAGGGGTCCTCGGCTTCCGCGGCATCTTCGCATTGGCGATCGTGCCGTTGCTCGTCGTCGTCGCGGTGAGCCGGAGAATTGAAGAGCCGATGCGCTTCATGGTCGCCGAGGCCGCCTCCGATCATCCCACGCCCGTCTTGGGTGTCGTTGTTCGGAGCTCGCGGCGCAGGGTGTTGATCCTCGGGCTCATCGTCTGTGCCACCTCGGTGATCACGGGGCCGGCCAACAGCTTCGTGTTCCTCTACGCGCAGGACGTCCTGCACCTGCAGGGATACGTGACCGCGCTGATGGTTGTGAGCGCAGGGGTCACCGGCTTGCTCGGTCTTCTCGCCGGGCGCTGGCTGGCCGACCATTTCGGCCGTCGCCCCACGGGCATGGTGGCGATGGTGGGAGTAGCCGTCGCGGGGGCCTTCGCCTATTCCGGGTCACGGCCTGCCCTCGTCCTGGGGTACACGCTGGGCGTGTTCGGCGGCTCGCTGCTCGCACCCAGCCTGGGCGCCATGTTCACGGAGCTGTTCCCGACGTCGGTCCGCGCGTCGGCGACGGGATGGATCACCGTGGCCGGGGTCCTCGGTGCAGTCGGCGGGCTCGTGGCATTCGGTGCCGTCGCCGACGTGGGCAACCGGTTTGCCGCGGCGGCCGATACGACCTTTCTTCCCGTCGCCGCAGCGGCCCTGCTTTTCCTGCTCCTACCGGAGACCAAGGGAAAGGAACCGGAGGAGCTCTGGTCGGACGGTGCCTAACCGTAAGTGAAGTGCACCGCGTTGGACGTGCCGCTGCTGGTGGTGATGGTGACCAGTGCAACCGATGCCTGGGTCAACGGCGGAACGGTGACAGAACACGTAGTGGGTGAGGGGCAGCTGGTCGGCGCGACCTGCCCGTTGAACGTGGCCACGATCTGACCGTTCGCGCTCAGGAAGTTGGCGCCGCTCACGCCGATGGCCTGGCCTGCCATCCCGCTGGCGGGATTCAAGGCACTGATGACGGGTGTGGCTCCGAGCGTCGCAGCTGCTGGAGCCGGCGTGGTGGGTGTCGTCGGGCGGGGCGACCTGCTCCCCGCCGAGGTCGTCGGACGGGTCACCGCATGGGTGCCGCCGTGGACCACGGTCGGGCGCGTTGCACCGCGGCGCGCCGGTTGGTCGCCGGCAGTGCGGCGAGGGTGACGGAGCCGGCGAGCACGAGCACGGCGGCGAGTGCGACGGCAGCGACAAGCCAACGCTCCCTGCGTCGGCCGCGGGCGCCCGGGTCCGGAATGGATTCTCCGGCCGGCCCGTCCGCCGGGCCGACGGGTGGGATCGGGCCGGCGGTGGAGTCCGCGGGTCGGGCGTGGTCAGGGTACGGGTTCGAGCCGCCGGACTCCCGGGCGCGCCGAACGGCGATCGCCATGGCGCCCAGGGCGCGCTGGCCGGGAGACCCGACCGGTGGTTCGGCCCTCGGTTCGTCGCTCATCGATCCTCCAGTGCCAATTGTTCCCGACGGGCATCGATGTATGCCCGCGGTCCTGATCCCCCTGGTGCGGCGGGGTCATGGCCCTTCCCCGGGGCGGGGTCGCCGTTAGAATCGGGCTCGGAACGGAAGAAGCATGCGATCCGACCTCGAGCCCAGAGCATCCTCGACGCCGCCGAAGGCAGGTGGTGTGTCCGCCTCATCGGCGGGCAAGTGGGGTAGCGGCGCGGCGCGGGCCGCGGCGCCGTTGCTGGACCATTTCTTCGGCGGCGCGCCTCCCTTGCGCTTCGAGTTCTGGGACGGATCCTCGCTCGGCCCCTCCGGGTCGAACGTGCTGCAGGTGCGCTCGCCCGACGCCGTCCGGCGCATCCTCTGGGCGCCCGGCGAACTCGGCCTGGCTCGCGCGTTCGTCATGGGCGACCTCTCTTTCGAGGGGAACCTGTTCGACATCCTTTCGCAGCTTCACGCAGCAACACCGGCACACGTCCATGTCGGATCGCGCGTGCCCTGGCAAGCGTTGCGGGCCGCGCGCCGCCTCGGGATACTCGGCGGCCCGCTGCCGGCTCCGCCGGAGGAGGCCGCACCGCGGGGACGGTTGCACTCGCGGGCTCGCGACGCCCAATCCGTGCAGCATCACTACGACGTGAGCAACGAGTTCTATGGCATGGTCCTCGGTCCGGCAATGACCTACTCCTGCGCGCGCTTCGGGCCCGGGATCGAGACCCTGGAAGCGGCCCAGGAGTCGAAGCACGACCTCGTCTGCCGCAAGCTGGGACTCGCCGATCGGCAGGGTGAGCAGCGGATCCTCGATGTCGGGTGTGGCTGGGGCAGCTTCGCCCTGCATGCGGCCCGGCACTACGGGGCCCGCGTCGTGGGGGTGACGCTCAGCCCCGCGCAAGCCGGGTGGGCCCGCGCGCGTGTTGCGGACCTCGGCTTGGAATCGATGATCGAGATCCGCCTGCAGGACTACCGGGATGTGCGCGACGGACCTTTCGACGGCATCGCGTCGATCGGGATGTTCGAGCACGTCGGCTCGTCGAAGAGCGCGGAGTATTTCGGCATCATGCGTAGGTTGCTCGGCCCGGAGGGACGGCTCCTCAACCACGCCATCTCGAGCGTGGGTGGATCGCGTATCGGTTCGCGGACCTTCATCGGGCGGTACGTCTTTCCGGACGGTGAGCTGATGGACGTCGGCCGGGTCGTCCTGTCGATGGAGGAGGCCGGCTTCGAGGTGCGCGACGTCGAATCGCTGCGTGAGCACTACGCCAAGACCCTCCGCGCCTGGGTGGCGAACTTGCAGCAGCAATGGGATGCCGCCGTGGCCCAGGTCGGGGTGCGGCGGGCCCGAGTCTGGCTGCTCTACATGGCCGCCTCGGCCAATGGCTTCGAGGACGGCGGAATCTCCATCCATCAGGTGCTCGGAGTCGTACCCGGGCCGGGGGGCCGAAGCGGCATGCCGCCCACGCGCCGCGCCTGGGACTGAATGCGGCCACCGCCGCGGTGATCGGCGGCGCCACCGCCCGCTGAAGCTACGCCTGCGGTTTTTCGCTCCAGCTTCGCAGTGCGCGCAACAGGGCGGTCTTCTTTCGCTGGTGCCCGGACATGCGACGGAGGATGTCGTCCAGGACGATGATGGCCGTGTCGATGTGGGGGCCCTTGTTCAGCATGACGCACTCCGCCCGCTGGGCCATGGCCGCATCTGTCACCTCGGCACGCGACGGTTGTCCCGTCCGGGCGAGCTGATCGAGGACCTGCGTGGCCCAGATCACCGGAAGGTGAGCCGCTTCACTCAGCCAGAGGATCTCTTCCTGGAGCTCTGCGAGTCGCTCGTACCCCGCCTCGACCGCGAGGTCGCCCCGGGCGATCATGATGCCGATCAGTCGAGACTGCATGCCCTGCAGCAGAATGTCCGGCAGGTGCGAGAACGCCGATGGCGTCTCGATCTTCAGGATGAGGCCGAGTTCGCCGGCACCGACTCCCTGCAGATAGGAGCGAGCCACCGCGACGTCACGTTCGCCCCGCACGAAGGAGACAGCCACCATGTCCGCGTGGGCGGCCGCGAATTGCAGCAGGGGGATGTCTGCCTCGGTCACCGCGTCGATCGGCAGCTCGGTTTGAGGCAGGTTGATGCCCTTCTCCGCTCGCAGGCGTGCCCCCCGGGTGGCGGCCCTGGTCACGCGCACGGTGATGGTGTCGTCCTCCACACGCTCGATCACGCCGGCGATCTTGCCGTCGTCGAGAATGACGACCTCCCCCGGTGTGGCTGCTGCGAAAGCCGCAGGGAGGGTGCAGCCGATCCGGGCCACACCCGGTTGACCGTGGTGCCACGGCACGCTCGGTTCGAGCGTCCGGGTCAGGAGGAGGAGGTCGCCCGCCCGCAGAACATGGAACTGGGGAACGGGTGGGAGGGGACCGACGGAGGTGACGTCTCCATGGCAGTCCAGCGTGCACCCGGACTCGAGATATGTCGTGTCCCACACCTCGACGGGGCAGTCGCCCTCCCCGACACCCGTCACGACGAGGCGCCGCTTCGAACCCCGGGCGTCGGTCAGCGCAATGAGATCGCCGAGCGCCCTCCGGCGCAGCCACGCAGAGTCGACGAGAATCTCGGTGGTCGTGGGGTGCGGCGACGGTTCGCTCACCAGCACGGCGGATGCCGGCGCGAACGCCCTGCCACGGAGGTCGCGTTCGGGCCTCAGTCGGAGAACCTCGGGCCCAGGCTCGAGGGGACCGGTGCGGAGTTTGGGACCGGGAAGGTCAACGGAGATCAGGCACGGCCGGTGGATGTCGGCCGACGCGTTGCGCACGTTGCGGGCCATGGCCAGCCACGCCGACGCGTCGTCGTGGGCGCCGTTGATGCGGGCGATGTTCATGCCCGACGACACCAGGCGGCGGACCAGGGCTTCGTCGGAGGCGGCTTCGGAGGGCAGCGTCACCATGACGCGGGTCACCCTTCCCGACGGGCGGGGCCCGAACAGGGCGTCCGTGTTGTGGTCCAAGGCCGACCGCCCTGACTCGAAGGACAGGGACGGCGGAACGGAACGTGCCGGCCCGCCGGTCAGCTCCCGGACCTTCTCCACGGTGGCCAGCACGTGTGGCTCGCAGCTGCCGAGCGACGAGAGGCCCCGCTGACGAAGGCGCCGCTGGACCGTCCGATTGTCGTCATGCCGGAAGGCCAGGTAGTGGACCAGATTGACCGCGTCGGCGCGGTGGTCGGGGTGCACCGAGGCGATCTGGGCGGCACGGACTCGCTCCATGGCGAGCATGGTGTCCTCCATACGATCGAGATCGCGCGTGAGGGCGCTTTCGGTCGAGCCGTCGTCAGGGTCGGATGCGCTCACGGGAGTGGGGAAGCCGTAGTGGGCACGGTCTCAGCAGATCCGGGGCAGAGGATCACCGACGAGCATGTCCACAATGCGGGTGCCGCCGAACGCGGTCCGGAGGGCGACGATCCCCGCTGGTTCGGCATGTATCTCGCCCGCCAGGGTCGCGTTCGACCCCAGCGGGTGGGCGCGCAGTGCACGCAGCGCCCCGTCCGCTTGGGCGTGAGGCACCACGGCAACGAGCTTCCCCTCGTTGGCCACGTACAGCGGATCGATGCCCAGCATTTCGCAGGCGGCCGCGACCGCCGGCTCGACCGGGAGCGACTCTTCGTCGAGGACGACGGTCACGTCGGCTGCACGCGCCAGCTCGTTGCAGACGGTGCCCACCCCGCCTCTGGTCGAGTCGCGCAACCAGCGGGTGTCGGGCGCGGCGGCCAGGAGGGCCTCCACCAGCTCGTGGAGCGGTGCGGTGTCCGAGGCGATGTCCGCCTCCAGGGCCAGGTCCCCGCGGGCCAACATGACTGCGATCCCATGGTCGCCCATGGTGCCCGACACCAAGACCTTGTCGCCGACGCACACCCTGGCCGCGTCGAGATCCCTGCCGGCGGGTACGACACCCACGCCCGCCGTGGTGATGTACATCCCATCCGCGGCGCCCCTGTCGACCACCTTGGTGTCCCCGGTGACGACGCGGACGCCCGCGGCCTCCGCCGCGTCCGCCATGTCTGCCACCACCCCGCGCAGCGTGTCGATGGCCAGCCCCTCCTCGAGCACGAAGGCGGCCGACAGCGCCATCGGACGTGCCCCCATCATGGCCAGGTCGTTGATGGTCCCGTGTACGGCCAGATGACCGGCGGAACCCCCCGGAAAGCGCAGAGGCCTGACGACGAAGGAGTCGGTGCTGAACGCCAGCCGATCACCCGAGGGCAGGTCGAGCACGGCGGCGTCCGTCGGGGCCGGGCGGTCGCCCGGACCGTCCTCGGGCGAGAAGGCGGGAAGGAAGACCGCCTCGAGCAGGGCAGCCGACGCCTTGCCACCGGCTCCGTGGGCCGAGGTGACCACCTGGTCCCGTAGTCGGCCACGCCGGCGCCGGTGGGTCTCCGTGCGCCCGAAGACGTCGGCTTCACGCGGACCCGATCCGGCGCTCACGAGCCGGACCTCTCCCGGAGGCGGGTCACTGCCACACCTGCGTGCACGAGGACGAGATCGCCGGGACACAACCCGTCGACCAGACGACCGTCGACCTGCTCGGGCCGCCCCCCCGCCAGAACCTCGACACGTCCTGCGGGCAGCACGGTCCTCACCTCGGCCACCCGGCCCTCGTCGGAGCAGGTCACGCAGACAGAGTCGGAGTCGGGGTGCTCCTGTTCGTCCGCTCCTTGGGTGGCACGTTCGAACTCGGCTTGGGTCATCGCCCAGAGGGCATGGCAGAGCAGGGCGAGGTCTCCGGAGCGCGCCGCCGTGTCCGCCGCAACGTCGGGCAGCCACACCACGTGGTCGGCGCACGAAGCACCGGACCCGCCGGGCCTCGGGCCCGCCCCGAGCCACATGCTCGTCAGGCCCCACGGGTCCGCCCGGGCGACCAGGTCGTTCGCCACGGGGTCGTCCGCCGCGCTGAGGCAGAGGAGGACATCGCCGGGGCGGCAGTGCAGGCGCAGGGAGCCCGACGCGTGCGGCTGGTCGACGCTGATGGCGGGGAACGCCCGCTTCCCGGCGATCCCGGGGTGTGCGAATTCGGCGACGAGGTGGCGCCCCTCGGCGGGCCATCCCGTCGCCACGCACCACAGCGTGGCACCCGCCGCGAACCGGTGGGCCAGGGCCGCAGCGGCGGGCGCGAGGTCCGCTGACGGTCCCGTCCCAAGGGGGGCGGCCTCGCGGTCTCGAGTGCTCGTCACCCGGAATCCGCCGTTTCGGCGCGGGCCCCGGCGATCACGGCCTGTCCCAGGGCGAGACCTCCGTCGTTCGGGGGGACCAGGCGATGCGTCAAGGTCCGAAAGTGTCGGGCCTCGAGTTCACGGCGAGCCTGCCCGAGCAGCACGGTGTTCTGGAAGACCCCCCCGCTCAGCGCCACCACTCCGATGCCCGTCTTCGCCCGCTGATCCTCGGCGACCTGGCCGACGACGCGCGCCACCGCGGCGTGAAAGCCGGCAGCCATGGCATCGCGGTCGACGCCGCGTCGGAGGTCGGCCACCAGAGCGCGGAGGACCGGGGCGGGGTCGAACACGCAGTCCCTCACCTCGAACCGGTAGACCGGCGAGGGCGTGCCCTGTTCCAACGTCGTGTTCCGCCGCCCACTGCAGACACAGCGCAGCCTCCGCCTCGTAGCGAGCTTCCTGGCAGAACCCGAGAATCGAGCTCACCGCATCGAAGAGGCGCCCCATGCTCGATGTCAACACGCAGCCGACGGCGCCTGCGAGCCGGTGCTCCATCACCGTTCGTTCCTCCTCGGACACCCCCCGCACCGGGTGCAGGTCCTCCGCCCACTCGATCCCGGCCGCTCGCAGGTGGGCCAGGGCGGCCCGGTAGGGGCGGCGGATCGTGGCATCGCCGCCGGGAAGCGGTACCGCCGAGAGATGCCCGCCGCGGACGCAGTGCGTGTAGCCCGCCACAAGGACTTCCCCGCCCCAGACGGTGCCGTCCGCCCCGTACCCGCTGCCGTCGAACGCCAGGCCGATGACGCGGTCGTGTTGCGGCACGCCGTGTTCGGCCATGACCGACGCGATGTGGGCGTGGTGATGGTGGATCTCCGCCACCGGACGCTGCGACGCGTTCTCCGCCCAGCGCGTCGCCTGATAACCGGGATGGGCATCGGCGGCGAAGTGCGGTGTGGCCATCCCGTAGAGCTCCGTGAGGTGCTGGCTCGCGCGCCCGAAGGCCCTCCATGTCTCGAGACCGCCCATATCGCCGATGTGCTGGCTCATGAAGCCGTCGCGGCCCGCGGCCAGGCAGAACGTGTTCTTCAACTCGCCCCCGACCGCAAGCGTGGGCCGCACGGCGAAGGGGAGCGGTACGGGAAGGGGCGCGTACCCTCGTGAACGCCGGAGAGGCAGCTCGGTCCCGGTGGCGGGGTCGAGATCGAGCACCGAGTCGTCGCAGGGCACGTGGATGGGTCGGTCGTGGAGCAGCCACGCGTCCGCGACGGAACGCAGCCGCCCCCGGGCCTCCTCGTCCTCGAAGCAAATTGGTTCGTCGCCCAGGTTGCCGCTGGTCATCACCAGCACGCGGGGAACGGTATCCGGAGCATCGGAACCGGGGACGGGAGCGAAGAGGAGATGGTGGAGCGGTGTATACGGGAGCAGGACCCCCAGGCGCGGGTTACCGGGTGCGACGAGTGCGGAGATGAGGTCGTCGGCCGGCCTGCCATGCCGGCGCAGCAGGACGATGGGCCGCTGCACCGACAAGAGGGACTGCGCTTCGGCGGGGCCGATGCGGGCCAGCGCCCGGGCCGCCTGGAGATCCCGGGTCATGACTGCGAAGGGCTTGCCCGTGCGACGCTTCCGCTCTCGGAGCTTCGCCACAGCGGCGTCGGCGCGCGCATCGCAGGCCAGGTGGAACCCGCCGAGACCCTTGATCGCCACGATCTGGCCCTGCGCCAGGGCAGCCTGGGCGGCGGCCAGGGCGGCATCCGTGCCGGCCACCGACCGCGACCCTGACCCCCACTCGAGCCACAGGCGCGGGCCGCAGTCGGGGCAGGCGATCGGTTGCGCGTGGAAGCGACGGTCGGTGGGGTCGTGATACTCGGCGGAGCAGGCCGCGCACAGCGTGAAACTGCGCATGGTCGTGTTGGAGCGGTCGTAGGGCAGACCTAGCGTGATGGTGAAGCGGGGACCGCAATTGCTGCAATTGGTGAACGGGTAGCGGGCCCGCCGGTTCGAAGGATCGAACACGTCGGCGAGGCAGTCGTCGCAGGTGGCGAGATCGGGCGAGACGAACGTGCGGGTGACGCCGCGGGGGCGGCTCGCTGCGATCGTGAAGCCCGTCCCGCCCGTGGTCGCGATCTGTCGGGTTTGGACGGCGTCGACGCGGGCCGCCGCTGGCGCATGGGTAGGGAGGCGGCGCATGAACTCGTCCGTTGCCCCCGCAGTGCCTTCGACCTCAATGAACACGCCCAGGGGGTCGTTGCCGACGAAACCGTCCAACGCGAGTTCGGTGGCGAGCCGGTGCACGTAGGGCCGGAACCCCACGCCCTGGACGAGGCCGACCACGCGGAGCCGCTTCCGGACCACCTCTGAGACGGGGGTGGTGATCATGGAGACGGTCCCCCGCGTCGACCCAGCGTCACCGCCGCCTCGCGGTGCAGGCGCCCGAAGCTGTAGTAGGCCGCGCAGGCACCCTCCGAGGACACCATGCAGGTACCGATCGGTGTCTCGGGCGTGCAGGCCGTGCCGAACACCTTGCACTCCCAGGGCTTGATCACGCCTTTGAGTACGTCGCCGCACTGGCACGCCTTCGGATCGGCCACCCGGACGTGCGGGATGGAGTAGCGGAGCTCGGCGTCGAAGGCGGAGAACTCCGGGCGCAACATCAGCCCGCTGTTGGCCATGGAGCCGAGTCCCCGCCATTCGAAGTGCGGACGCAGCTCGAAGACCTCCGCCAGCACGGCCAGGGCGCGCGGATTGCCCTCTTCTCGGACCACCCGGGAGTACTGGTTTTCCACCTCGCAGCGGCCTTCTCGTCGCTGCAGCAACAACATGGCGATGCTTTCGAGGATGTCGAGCGGTTCGAAGCCGGATGTGACGAGCGGCAGCCCGTACTCGGCCGGCACGAAACGATAGGGCCGCTGTCCGATGACGGAGGAGACATGCCCGGGTCCGAGAAACCCGTCCAGCCGGAGGTCGGGGGAATCGAGGATGGCTCGCAACGGTGGGACGATCGTGACGTGGTTCGAGAAGACCGAGAAGTTCGGAATCCGCCGGTCCCGGGCCTCAATGAGCGTGAGCGCAGTTGCCGGAGCCGTCGTCTCGAAGCCGACGGCGAAGAAGACCACAGTGAGGTCTGGGTTCTCGACCGCGATCTGGAGGGCGTCGAGCGGCGAGTAGACGAAACGGACATCCGCCCCGGCCGCTTTGGCGTCGAGAAGGTTTCCCTTGCTGCCGGGCACGCGCATCATGTCGCCGAACGTCGCGAATATCACGCCGGGTTCGTTCGCGATGGCGATGGCGTCGTCCACCCGCCCCATCGGGAGGACGCACACGGGGCAGCCGGGCCCATGCACGAGCTCGACGTTGGCCGGAAGCACGTGCTCTATCCCGTGCCGGTAGATGGTATGGGTATGGCCGCCGCACACCTCCATGAACGAGTGCGCGTCGTCACCGGCCAGCGCGGCGATCCGGGCCAGCAGTCCCGCCGCCGCCGTGGGATCCCTGTACTCGTCGACGAACCTCATAGGTCAGAAGGGTGTGGCGACCTCGCCATTGCGTCCAGCTCGTCTTCGTAGGCCCGACCCATGAGCTCAAGGGAGGCGAGAGCGGCCTCGGCCTCTGCCTCGTCGATCTTCGACATGGCGAATCCGACGTGGATCAGGATCCAGTCGCCGGCGATCAGGGGCTCGTCCTCGAGCAGGCCGATATTGACGGTCCTCGTGACGCCCGAGACGTCGACGCGCGCCAGGTGGGGGGTAACCGGGGAGATCTCCCGGAGCTGGCCCGGTATGCCGAGACACACGGAATGCCGCCTCCTACTCGCTCGTCGCCCAGCGGTCGCCGTTGCCGCTGTCCGGTCTCGTGATCCCCATAGGGCCCTCGTGCTCTTCTGCTGAATCCGGCTCAGCACTCCACTCCGACCTTAGGCGTTTCCCGTCAGGGTCACTCCTCCGACGGTCGGCGGCCAGAGGGCTCCCAGATCGGGTCCCGGCCAATCGGGTCCCGGTCGGTTTCGGTACCGCCCTGTTCTGGGGACTGCTTGCCCCAGGGCGGAGGGCCGGACATGGTCCCGGCGTCAGGCTTTGTCGTCCGGGACAGCGGACGGGAGGCGAGGGATAGGCTTCGAGCAGGCGCCGCCTCCATGCACGAACTCTCTCTCTGTACGGCAATCGCGAACACCGCGGTGAAGCACGCGGACGGACGCCCGGTGGCGCGAGTGACCGTAGAGATCGGGCATCTGCGCCAGGTGGTGCCCGACGCACTCCAGTTCAGTTGGAGTGTCGTGGCCGGCGCCACGACACTCCGGGACGCGGTCCTCGTGATCGAGCCCGTGCCAGCGGTGGTCGAATGCGCCGCGTGCGGCGTGCGCACCACCCTCGACGTGCCGATCCTCGCCTGCGGCCGATGTGACCGGTTCGATGTCGAACTGATCAGCGGGGAGGAGTGCATGGTGGTGTCGATCGATCTGGTGGAGGCGTAGCGGTGGGTCGGTTGCACATCCATTCCGAGAGTGACCACCACCATGACGCCGTGCGAGCCGGGACCGGCCATGGCGATCTGTCCGGGTACGCGGAATCGGGGGGTCAGAGGATCGCCATCCTCGAGGATCTCCTCGGGGAGAACGACCGGATCGCCGACGAGAACCAGAAGCGGTTTGCTGTGTCCGGCGTGTGCGTCGTCAACCTGATGTCCGCTCCGGGCGCCGGCAAGACGACCCTGTTGCGGAGCACTCTGCGGCACTTGCGCGACTCGCTGCGGATCGGCGTTCTGGAGGGGGATATCACGACGAGCCTGGATGTCGACCAGCTCGAAGGCGCGGGGGCTGCGGCGATCTCCCTCGTGAACACGAGCGCAGGCTTCGGGGGGGAGTGCCATCTCGATGCGGTGATGGTCCGGGCGGGGATGGAACGGCTCCCACTGGACGAACTCGACCTCCTGATCATTGAGAATGTCGGCAATCTGGTCTGTCCGGCCGAATTCCGGGTGGGCGAGCAGGCCAAGGCCATGGTCTTCGCCGTGACGGACGGAGAGGAGAAGCCTCTGAAGTACCCGGTCATGTTCCGGGCCGTCGACGTGGTCGTGGTGAACAAGGTCGACCTCCTGCCGCACCTCGACTTCGATCTCCAGGCGTTTCTGTCCAACCTGCACATGGTGAACCCGGTGGCGCACGTCATCCTGGCCAGCGCGCGCGACAGGGGAAGGTGTGGGGGAGTGGTGCTCCTGGCTGCTGGACCGGCGCGCCCAGGGAGCTGGGGAACGCACGCGCTGACGCAGGCCCGGATGTCCCTCGCCCGGAGCCTCCGACTCGAGGCCCCTGCGCGGGCCGTGTCCGGGCGGCGGCCCCGCCGGTACGCTGCGTTGCGTGTCGACTGGCCTCGAGATCGTCGTCTGCGACGGCGACCAGACGGGTCAGGAGCTGCTGGACGAGGCGCTGCGGGTGCTCGACCCCGGCGTCCTCGGCTTCGGACTCGATCTGATCCGGTTCGACCTGTCCCTCGGGAATCGTCGCGCCACTGCCAATGACGTCGTCCGCGAGGCGGCGGCCGCCATGCGGCAGACGGGCCTGGGTCTGAAGGCCGCCACCATCACGCCCGAAACCACGGGCGACGTCGGGAGCCCCAACCGGATCCTGCGGGAAGGCGTGGGGGGATCGGTGATCGTGCGCACGGGCCGGCGCATTCCGGGCGTCGCCCCGCCGGCCTCGGTGGTGCACCCGATAGTGGTCGTCCGCATGGCCGTGGGCGATGCCTATGGCGCGGAGGAGCACCGCACGGGTGATCCGGGGAGCACCGGAGAGGAGGCGTGGCGGACCGAGCGCATCGACCGCTCGACCTGCCGCTCCGTGGCGGAGTACTCGTTCCGTACGGCCGTCGCCATGGGCGCGTGTGTGTACGGGGGACCGAAGTGGACGGTCTCGACGGTCTACGAGGGGATGCTGAAGGAGGAGATGGACGCCGCCGCGGTGCGCTACCCGGCAGTGCCCTACCGCCCGACGCTCATCGATGCGGCGTATGCCGGGTTGCTCACGGAGTCGAGTGCGAGCCCGCTCGTGGTGCCTGCGCTCAATCGCGACGGTGACTGCCTGTCGGATCTCGTGCTGGCGCTCTTCGGCTCCATCGCCGGCGCCGAGTCGGTCCTGCTGGCGCTCGACGAGGACCTCCATCCGGTCGTCGCCATGGCGGAGGCCCCGCACGGGACGGCCCCGTCCCTCATGGGCAAGAACGTGGCCAACCCGATGGCCATGCTCCTGGCCTGCGCCGCCGTCCTCGAGCAGGCGGCTCGCGGCGATGCCGAGGTGGCCGGGGCGGCCGCCGCCATCCGCCGGGCCACGCTCGGTGCGGCGGCCGACGGGATCCGCACATTCGACCTCGGGGGAGAGGCCTCGACCTCCGAAGTGGTCGACGAGGTGCTGCGGCGGCTTCGGGCACGATCAGGCGACTGAGGACGACGTTCCCGGCGACACGGGGTTTGCCGATCCGTCCGACGGGGAATTGAGAGAGGTACGCGCCCAACCTGGCCAGGGGGCTGGCGCAGTGTGACACCCGGTCGAGGGGGGCCCTCGGGCCGATGCGCCCGAGGGCACCGGGATCGGCGCCCCGCCTTGGGCGTCTGGCCACTACGACGGCCCGCGCGTCGATCGCGCGCGCACCCGGGACGGTCGCGCGGCCCGAGAACGGTCGGGCCTTCCGGCGGGATTCCTCCACAGAGTTATCCCCCGGTGTGGATCCCTCGGGCTTCTTGGCTTCTTCAGCGCAGGCCGAGTGGTGCGAACAGGTCGCCGTCCTTGTCCACGCGGCGCAGGACGTCGGTCGTCTCGAAGCGAAGGAGAAGGGGATCCCCTTTTGTTGCGCAGCGGCGCACTTCCTCCGGGGTGACCGGGGTCGACACCGTGGGCGTCGGCATGGCCCGTACCGAATAGGCGGCGACCGTTGTCTTGGCCGCGTGGTTCTGGCTCCAGTCGATGAGGACGCGTCCCTTGCGCAACGATCGGCGCATGTTGGAGACGATCAGGTCGCGGTGGTCTGATTCCAGCTTGCGGGCGATCTCGTGGGAGCGGTCGCGCAGACTGTCCCACGTCGTCCTGGCCCCGATGGGGGCGTACAGCTGGAGCCCCTTCGATCCGCTCGTCTTGGCGAACGAGTCCGTGCCCTGCGCAGCCAGCTCCTCCATGATGTAGCCGGCGACCACACAGCATTCGACGATGGACGTGCCTTCTCCGGGGTCAAGGTCGAAGACCATGTGGTCAGGCCGTGCGGGGAGCGCGCGTCGACGACCGACATGCCACAGCGGGACGTGCAGCTCGATCGTCCCGAGGTTCGCGGCCCAGGCCAAGGTCGGCAGATCGTCGGCGACGACGTAGGGAATGACATCCTGGCCGTCGCTGGCGGACACGTCGACCGAGCGGACCCAGTCCGGTGCGTGGGACGGAATGTGCTTCTCGAAGAAGGACTTGCCCTCGACCCCGTCGGGAAAGCGCTTCATCGTCAACGGTCTGTCGCGCACGTGCGGCAACATGGCGGGAGCGATGCGCACGTAGTAGTCGATGAGCTGACCCTTGGTGAATCCGCTGGAGGGGAAGAGCACCTTGTCGAGGTTGGTGACCGAGAGCTCCCGGCCCTCGATCGTCGTGCGCGTGGGGCCCGCCATCACTCGACCACGACCTCGTGCGGGTCCTTGTCCGGACGGAGGCCGCGCCAGGTGGGGTGTCGCAGCCTGCCGGCGTGTGTCCACTCGCCGAACGCGACCTCGCCGACCAGCTCGGGGCGGACGAAGTGTGCGGCGGCGGCGTCCGCCGCCGGAAGCGCCGACGCGAACGGACTGGTGGGGGTGGCCAACGACTGCAGGTCCCCGAGCAGTTCTGCCCGCACGCGTGCGCTGAAGCCGGTGCCGACCTTGCCGACGTAGCGCAGCCCGCCCTCGTCCGGGATGCCCAGCAGCAGCGCGCCCAGGCTGTCCCTGCGCTCCCCGCGCCCGTCCGTCCAGGCCCCTACCACCACCTCCTGGGTGCGGAAGGACTTGATCTTCGTCCAATCGGCACTGCGCCGGCCGGGCCGGTACGGTGACGCCCGCCGCTTGGCGATGATGCCCTCCAGTCCGCTCTGGACGGTCGCGGCGAGGATGTCCTGCCCGGAGACGTCGCGGAACGAGTCCGTCGTGGTGAAGGTCTCGCCGGAGAGCTGCAGCGCCTCCAGTCGCCGCCGCCGCTCGTCGTAGTCGGATTCCAGGATCGAATGCCCGTCGATGTAGAGGAGATCGAACACGACGAAGGTGACCGGGTCGGAGAGCGCCCGCCGTTTTGCCTCTCTCTGGTTCGACACGTGCATGCGTCGCTGCAGGGTGGCGAAGCTCGGCTTGCCGTCGTCGCCCAACGCCACGATCTCTCCGTCGATGATGCACGTCGTCATGCCCAGGAACTCCCCGATGTCGGCCAGTTCGGGGAAGGAGACCGTCACATCGAGATCGTTCCGGCTCTGGGCCCGGACCCGCCCGCCTTCGACGAACAGGAGGGCACGGATGCCGTCCCACTTGATTTCGTACGCCCAGCCGTCGTCGTGGGCGGGCAGCTGCCCCGCCACCGCCAGCATGGGCGCCAGAGAGCCGGGGAAGGGATCGGCCCGGACGGAAGGTCCATGGCGGTGGATCATCCAGTCTCGGTCCTTCGTCTGGAAGAGCACGAAGCTCCCGGAGCTCCACGCGCCGTGGAGCACGAACTTGACCTCGGAGTCCGTCCACTTCTCCACGTCGTAGTGACCGCTGTCCCAGATCGTCATCTCCCCGCCCCCGTACTCGCCCTGCGGGATCTCGCCCTCGAAGGTGGCGTACTCCAGCGGGTGGTCCTCGGTGTGCACCGCGAGGTGGTTCTTCTCGGGAGTCTCGGGGAGGCCCTTCGGGAGGGCCCACGACGCCAGGACGCCGTCACGCTCGAGCCGGAGGTCCCAGTGCAGGCTGCGCGCGTGGTGCTCCTGAATGACGAAGCGCTGACCGGAGGCCTGCGGGGCCGATCGGCGGCCCATGGGCTCCGGCGTCCGCTTGGGGTCCCGCTTGGTGCGGTAGGTGTCGAGCTTTCCGGTCGCGCTCGTGCCGTTCCGTCCCGTTGACCTGGGGGTCACCGCGCACCACCGTACTCGTAGGATCGGTTGGCTCGCGCAACACGGGGGTATGGAAACGAGCGGTTCGGCAAGGAGGATGTATGGCGCTGCAGGGGGTCACTCGATGAACGTCGTCGAGCGCGTCGTGCGGCGGGTGGATCACGCGCAACAAGGTTTGCGTCCGCTGGCGTTCGCGATCGGTGTCTTCAAGAAGTTCGGCGATGACCGGGGCGGTTCGCTGTCGGCGCTCCTGGCCTTCTATGGATTCTTGTCGCTCTTCCCGCTCCTTCTCCTTCTGGTCACGATCCTCGGGTTCTTCGGCGGCGGTGAGCACTCGTTCGTGCAACGGGTCGAGAACTCTGCGTTCTCCCAGTTCCCCGTGGTCGGAACGAAACTGAGCACGAACATCCATGGCCTGCATGGACGCAGCGTCTTCGGGTTGATCGTGGGAATTCTCTTCGTGCTCTGGGGCTCCCAGGGCGCTCTCCAGACGGCGCAGTACGCGCAGGCCGAGATCTGGAACATCCCAGGCGTCAGCCGTCCCAATTTCTGGGCCCGCTTGGGCCGGACCGCTTCCATGATGGTGGTGCTCGGCCTGTTCCTCCTCGTCAGCACCGTCCTGGCGGGCCTCGTGACGATCGGCCATCACGGCGGGTGGGCCGTGGCGGGCGCGGCAGTGTCCTCGTTGGTCGTCAATGTCGGACTCTTCGTGGTCGCCTTCAGGCTGCTCACACCCAAACAGATCCCGTGGGCAGACATGGTTCCCGGCGCCGTGGCCGGCGCAGCAGGATGGACCATTCTGCAATTCCTCGGGGGCGTGCTGATCGAGCACTCCCTTCGGAACACCAGCCGGGAGTACGGCACGTTCGCGCTGGTGCTGGGACTCATCAGCTTTCTCTACCTGGCGGCCCAGGTGACGCTCTACGCCTCCGAGCTCAACGTTGTGCGTGTCCGGCATCTGTGGCCGAGAGGCCTGGTGCAGCCGCCCCTCACCACCGCGGACAGAGAGGTGCTCTCCTCCATTGCGCTCGAGGGGAAGCGCAGGCCCGAGCAGTACGTGACCACGGGCTTTCGGGCCGACGGGAACCCATCGGAAGACCAGACCGACGCGTCGTAGGCCGGACCCCGGTGCGGCTTCAGTTTCCCGGAGGCTCCCATGGGTATTTCTCTGGACAACCCAGCCGTGAGTCGGGAGGGTCGCAGCGAATGTCTGTAGCGATACGTGCAAGTGGAATCGGTGCCGTCGTCCTCCTCATGGGCGCCGTCATTGTGGGGTGGCGGCGTCGGCGCGTCTCGGTCGATCCGGTGACGGCCGAGCCGAGCACGGGGTTGGAAGGAGGAATCTGAACGATGACCGCGAAGCACTCCGAGCAGGAGGGCACCGCGCCGGACCTCCTGGAGATGGCCCGGGTCAGCCTGCCGGAGACAATGGCTCGTTGTACGCGGAATTCGGAATCGGACGCTCCCGTCCCGTAGTGTCAGCCCTTGCCGCAGAGGGCGGGCGACGGGGGACTGGGGGCCATGGGGATTCAGGTCGAGCAGCTCATCGAAACTGCGGTGGCGCGGGCGGGATCGGACGACTTCGGCGAGGACACGTGGCAGGAAGGCCTCACCGTCCTCGTTGATTCGCTCACGGCCGAGTCCGCACTGAACGAGCTCGGCGAGAGTGTGCTGACCGACCAGCTCGTGGGCCTTCTGGTCAACCGCCTCGAGGTGGAGCAGTGGCACGCCCGCTACCCCGAGATCGGGCAGCTTGCGATCGTGAGTCCGCTGTTCGGGTTGGGGCTCCCACGCACGGGATCCACCGCCTTGAGCTTCCTGCTTGCGTGCGACACGGCACGTCGGTCCCTGCGCACGTGGGAAGCGGGCAAGCCGTGCCCACCCCCCGAGACGGCGACGGAGCACACCGACCCGCGTATCGCCGAGACACAGGTGGGCATCGACATCACCAACGAGATGTTCCCCGATTTCGTCGGCATGTTGCCGACCTCGGCGTCGGGACCGCAGGAATGCCTGCTCCTCATGGCGCTCGACTTCCGATCGCAGCTCTTCGAAGGCATGGCCCGCATTCCCAGCTACAGCAGGTGGCTGCTCTCCTGCGACATGGAGCCGGCGTATCACTACCATCGCCGTGTCCTGCAGTTGCTGCAGTGGCGCTGTCCTCCGGAGCGGTGGTGGTTGAAGACGCCGGCCCACATGCACTCCATTGAGGCCCTGAATCGGGTGTACCCCGACGCGCGCTTCGTCATGACCCATCGCGACGTGGGCAAGGTGCTGCCGTCCGTCTGCGCGGTGTTCGAGGCACTGTCGAGCGTGCTGACCGATCACCCGGATCCGGTGGCGATCGGCACGCACAATTCGGAGCTGTGGCGCTACTCGCTGCACCGTCTGATCGACTTCCGCGACGATGGCAACGAGAACCGCTTCTTCGACGTCTCCTTCGGGGAGGTGCAGCGTGACCCTCTGGCCGCGGTCGCCCAGCTCTACGCCGAGCTTGGGGACGATCTGAGTGACGACGCCCGACAGCGCATGGAGGACTGGTGGGCGGAGAGCTCGCAGGAGCGATCGGGGCCGCACAGGTACAAGGCCGAGACGTTCGGACTCGACCCGGCGACCATCCGGCAGCAGTACGCCTTCTACTACGACCGCTTCGACGTCACGCTCGAGGACTGAATGCTGCGGGTCGCCCCCGTGACTCAGGTGCCGTAGGCGCGGGTGAGCACCTCCATGTTGTGGCCGGACGGGTCCTCGAAGTAGAAGCCGCGGCCGTGCCCGTTGATGCGGTTCGCCTGGGTGTGCCCGGGGTCGGCCCAGAACGTGAGCCCACGGGCACTGACCCGGGCGAAGATGGCGTCGAACTCCTCTTCGGACACGAGGAAGGCATAGTGCTGGGGCACGGAACCCGGGCGGTCGTCGTAGTCGAGGCTGACGCCGTTGTCCGTTTCCACGCACAGGAAGGGCCCGAGGGGCTTCGGCGGACCGAGGCCCAGGATCTCGGCGAGAAAGGCCGCAGATTTCTCCTTGTCCTCGACCGAGACGATGGTGTGATTGAGAAATATTGCCATGGTGTCTCGCTCTCCTTGTCGCCCTACGCACCCTCGCCCTTGTTGGATATTGCGGTTTCCAGGCGACCGATCAGGTCGGCGAGGTCCTTGAGCCCGCCCTTGGTGTGGATGTCGAGCCGGTCCAGAATCTGCACGGTGTCGTCGTAGGTGCGCTGCGAGCGGACGTCACTGGCCAGACTCTGGACGTTCTGTCCCACCATGATGACGGACAGCAGAACCAACTGCAGGAATGTCTGGGCGATCCAGGCGATGATGCCCTCACCGCCCGGCCTCAGGGCCGGAGGCAGACCGATCAGTGCCAGGGCGGCGAACGCGTAGGCGCACCACATTGAGCCGACGATGTTGGTGAGGAAGACGGCGATCTTGGCGTTGACACCGTCGGCTCTCTGCACCTCTGCTCGGAGCCCGTGCAGGCTGATGGCCTGGCCGATGTGATGGCGGGTCTTGACGGGGTTGGCGATGTGGAGGTCGCTCATGAGGAACTCCTTCTCTCGGGTCACAAGACTCTGTCACGGAGGAGAGTTTCGAGTCCCGGATGAAGAGCGGGCCGAGCCCGTCTCGCACGCGCCTCGGTCGAGGGCTAGCGGGGACCTGCGCCGGTTCTGGGCTTGTGTGCCGCCCGTGACTGTGGGAGGTGGCGTGCACCAGCTGCGTGTGGCGGCTGCCGGCGCCCGTGCCCATCGAAGTCGATCTGGTCGGGTGGACACGGAGCTTGGATCGCGTAGCCCTGGCCGCCGTCGCAGCCCAGGATAGAGAGGACGTCGACGAACTCGAGTCGCTCGATCCCCTCCGCCACGACGCGTAGCCCGAGAGCGTGCCCGAGGTCGATCACGGAGCGGACGAGGTTTTCGTCCTTCCCTTCCCCCGTCGGCGCGACCTGCAAGGTGGAGGTGAACGTGCGATCCAGCTTGAGCTCGCCGACGGCGAGGTCGTTCAGGTGGGAAATGGACGAGAAGCCTGTGCCGAAGTCGTCGATGGAGACGAGGATGCCCTCTTCCGCCAGACTCTGGATGACCCGCTTCGACCGGGTCAGATCCGCGACGACCATCCCTTCGGTGATCTCGAGGACGAGGGAGTCGTTGGGCAAGTCGGCACGAGTCAGCAGTTCGCCCACCCGGCGGGGGAGCGACGAGTCGAGGAGGTCGGTGGCGAGGAGATTGACGGCCACGGCGGCGCGGTGGCCTGCGTGCCACCAGCGGGCGCAGTCGGTGATCGCCTCCGTGAAGACCCAGGAGGCCAAGTCCTGGATGAGGCCGCTCTCCTCGGCCAGGGCCAGGAGATGTTCGGGTGGGATGAGGCCCAGGGTGGGGTGAGGCCAACGCAGGAGGGCCTCGACCGTGACCACCTCACCCGTGCGCAGGTCGATCTGAGGCTGGTAGTGCAGTGCGAGCGCCCCCTCTTCCATCGCTGCCCGAAGATCTTCGATGAGCGAGAACCGGTCGGCCTCGTCGTCGAGCGCGGACTCGTAGACGTCGAACGACCCCCGCTCACTCTTCGCCCGGTACATCGCAATGTCGGCACAGCGGAGCAGGTCGTCGGCGGTCCGTGCGTGCTCGGGGGCCAGCGCCACCCCGATGCTGGCGCCGACGTGCAGGCTGGCGGTGCTGACGTCGATGGGTTGCTCGAGCAGCGTCGTGATCCGCCGTGCCACGGTGGTGGCCTTGTACGCGTCAGCCCCGTAGAGCAGGACGGCGAACTCGTCCCCGCCGAGGCGGGTGACCAGATCGTTCCGACGGACGACCTGGCGGATGCGCGGGCCGATCTGGCGCAGCAGCGCGTCGCCGGTCTGGTGCCCGAAGGAGTCGTTGATCTCCTTGAAGTGGTCGAGGTCGATCAGCAGCAGCGCCAGGCCCCCCGCGGGTGCTCCGCCGGCCTGCACACTGGTCAAGGCGTCCTCGAGCTCGTTCAGGAGCATGCGACGGTTGCCGAGGCCTGTCAGCTCGTCGGTCACGGCCTGGTGTTGGCGTGCCTCGTTGAGCGCCTTCTGCTCGCGCAATGAGACGGCCATGCGGGCCGCGCCGGCGAAGAGGGTGGCGATGGCGAATCCGAGAGCGAGAGAGCTGACGCGCTGCAGGTTGCCCAGGACCAGGATCGCCGTGGAGGCCCCCAGCGCCGTCACCAGAACGAGTGCACGCGGCATGCGCTCGACGACCCGCGGGCGCGGACGGCCTGGGGTGCGCAACCACAGCGCAGCGGTCATGGCGAAGAAGCCGAGCGCCTGCAGGACGGCGGGGAGCGCGCCCACCGGGTGCGTGGCCAAGACCGTGCGGTACAGCACGACGATGTCGGCGACGAAGAGCAGCGCGCATCCGGCCGCGAACAGCAGGGCCCGTCCCGGATGGACTGGCACGAGGGCGACCACGCCCACCGCCAGCGCCAGCAGGACCAGTGCACTGATCGAAGAGATCGTGAGCGTCCGAGATGACACCGACGTCCCACTCAGAGGTCCCAGGACGACGGCCGTGCAGATTGCCACGGTGCCCAGGGCGGAGATCGCTCCGTCGAGCCAGGAGCCCAATCCCGCCTGTCCGACATCGGCGCGCGCCAACATCAGGAGCGCCAGCAGGGCGAGCGGGAAGAAGAGGAGGGACAAGCCGCTCGCCGTCGTCGGTGTCTGGACGGCAGACGAGGGTGCCCACACGAGGTCGCCAAGAACCCAGGCCAGCAATCCGGCACCCAGAGCCGCTGCCACACCACGCCGTGGTCGCCCGAGCAACGCCCACCCGAGACAACCGAGGGCGAGGGCCGTCTCGACGCCGACGGCGAGCTGGTCGCTGAGGTGGGAGCCCACCACACCGGTCGAGCCCATCGAGAGCTGGAGCGCGGCGAGGACCAGGAAGAGGGCGCAGCCGAGTGGCACGAGGAGCGCCGGACTCGGCCGCACCCGGTGGCCGACCTTGCGGGCGGTGTCTCCGCCTTGGGTGTGGGACATCACGAGTTGAAATCGGCGTTTCAACCTTCGTGCTTGACGAGATAGTGCGGTTTGTCGTTGCAGTTCGGTCGCACGCGTGTCTGACGACGCCCGATTCCGCAGCTCAGCCGAAAGATCCGAGGAAACTGCCCGTGGGGATCCACCCCCTGAACGGGAGACCGATCCCCGGGGGCCCGCTCGCGGCGGGCCGTGCGGAGGGGAGGCCTTCAGGCGTCGGTCGGATAGATGACGGCCTCCTGGAAGTCGATGACTGCGAGCACGCTCTTGCCGCGCATCTGCTCGGCGGCGCCGGCCATCGTCAGACCTCTTTCCCTCTGGCGGTGAGTTCCGAGGCGATCCTGTCGTAGCCGGCGTCGCTCAGCAGGCGGCGCAGATCGGCCACCTGCTGGACGTCGACGTCCTTGCCCTTCGGCACGGAGACAACCTGGGTCTCGGAACCGATGCGGAACCGAAACATGTCGTCCTGCCGCTCTTCGATGGAACCCACCGCTTCGAGCAGGGACACCACGTCGTGCCATTCGATGTTGTGGCCTGTGGGGTGCTGGAAGATCGCTAACAGCGTGTCTCGATGATGGCTGTTGAGGTGCTCGGCCCCCGGGGTTGACGACATGGGCTCCTCTCGACGACCGCTCAACCGGCGTTGCCACGAGGCACCCGGATCCGCTCGGTGACCCGGCTCCCGGGTCTGCGGGCAGTGTAGGAGGTGGCGGAGGCACAAGAGCTGCACAACCGAATCACGCCGGGGGCACAACTTCCCTCAGGTCCGTTGTTCGAACGCCGACCCATTGATCATCGTTTGACAGAGGAAAAGGCAAACCACTCGTGAGGGTGGGACGCAAAGCCACGGGACTCAGGTGAGTTCGCCGGGCCGCCGAGCATGCAACGAGCACACCGCCCGTCGCCTTTGCGACCCGTCCTCTGCAGTGGGTCGAAGGGGGAAGAACGATGCGGCAATCCCGGCAGAGTCGGGCGCGACGACTCGCCTGGACCCGAGCGATCGGGTCCTCGTTGCTGTCCTCTCTGGTCGTTTTCGGGCTCGCCACAGTCATCTCGACGGGCACGGGCCCAGCGAGCGCGTCCGGAGCCGTCCGCGCGGGCGACTACAGCGGGGGCATCATGATGGCGGCCGATCCGGCCGGTGGCTATTGGACGGTCTCGTCAACCGGAGCCGTCACGTCCCATGGTGGCGCGCCTGCGCTGGGGTCTCCGGCACAGTCCAACCTGCGGCTCACCCAACCGATCGTCGGCATGACGGCGACCGCAGACGGGAACGGCTACTGGCTCGTGGCCTCCGACGG
Source organism: uncultured Acidimicrobiaceae bacterium (assembly GCA_963843365.1). Taxonomy (GTDB): domain Bacteria; phylum Actinomycetota; class Acidimicrobiia; order Acidimicrobiales; family RAAP-2; genus Bog-473. The sequence goes on from CAWJKG010000004.1 coordinate 117,155, forward strand.
CGGCATCTTCAGCTACGGCGACGCCACGTTCTACGGATCGACCGGCGCCATCCGGCTGAACAAGCCGATCGTTGGCATGGCGACGACACACGACGGCCGGGGTTACTGGCTCGTGGCCTCCGACGGCGGCATCTTCAGCTACGGCGACGCGCAGTTCTATGGCTCCACCGGCTCCATTGCGCTCAACAAGCCCGTGGTCGGCATGGCGGCTACGACCGACGGCAACGGGTACTGGCTGGTGGCGTCGGACGGCGGCATCTTCAGCTACGGGGACGCGCAGTTCTACGGCTCGACCGGCGCCATCCGGCTCAACCTGCCCATCGTCGGCATGGCTCCGACGCCGGACGGGCAGGGGTACTACCTCGTCGGTTTCGACGGCGGCATGTTCACCTTCGGTGACGCCAACTTCTACGGCTCGACTGCGGGGTGGGGCGTCTACGCCTACGGCATGATCGTCAACCCCTCTGCGGCGGGGTATGCCATCGTGACCGCGAATGGCTCGTCGTCCCTCTTCGGGCCGGGTCTGAACCCGAACGCGCAGGGTGGACTGGCGCAAGGTGCCTACTTCTCACCCTCCACCCCCGCGGGCATGGCGACGTTCGCCCAGCAGACCGGGACCTCGCCCACCGTGGCCGGCGCCTACATTCCCGGCAGCGAGGGCTGGGCCGGCCTGGACGGATCGAGCGGGAGCCTCAATTGGTTGGGTTCCTTCAACGGCACCGGGTACACGCTCTCGCTGGGGGTGCCGATCATTCCGACCGACTCGAGCGGGAATGTCCAGGGGAGCCTGGCCCAGGGCGCCACGGGCGCCTACAACGGGTACTTCGTGACCCTGGCGCAGAAGCTGGTGGCCAGCGGCTTGTCCACGGCCTACCTGCGCCTCGGGTGGGAGTTCGACGGCTCGTGGACGAACTGGGCCGCCACGACACCCGGCGCCGAGGCCAGCTTCGCGGGTTACTTCCAGCAGATCGTCTCGGCCATGCGGTCGGTGCCCGGTGAGCAGTTCCGGTTCGAGTGGAATCCCGACGCAAGCGCTTTCACCCAGCCGGGCTACTCGGTGGCCGCGGCCTATCCGGGGAACGCGTATGTGGACGTCATCGGCCTTGACGCGTACGACCAGTCGTGGGCGACACCGCAGACGCCGACCAACGCCTGGTCCCAGACGACACTCCCTGCGCTGACGGCGGCGGCCCAGTTCGCCGCTGCCAACGGCAAGCCGCTTGCTTTCGGCGAGTGGGGTCTGGCCATCCGCAGCGACGGCCACGGCCTGGGCGACGATCCGTACTTCGTGAATCAGATGATCTCGTGGATGAGGGGCAACGATGTCGCCTACGAGGCCTACTTCGACGCCAACAGCTCCGGGGTGAACTCCCTCATCACCGGTGGTTCGTTCCCGAACAGCTTGGCGGCCTTCAGGTCGGACCTGGGCTGAGCCCACAATCGACCTTGACCCCGTTTTCCGGACCAGGGTTTTTAGAGTCAGGCCTGGGTCTTTATCGAGTGGAGAGGCCTCGAACTCGATCGGCGGGAGGTAGCCGAGGGAGCTGTGGAGGCGCTCGGGGTTGTAGAAGTGCTCGATCCACTCGGCGATGGCGATCGAGAGCTCGATCTTGGTCCGCCACTTCTTGCGGTTGAGCAGTTCGATCTGCATGGTGCCCCAGAACGACTCCATGGGCGCGTTGTCGTAGCAGTCCCCAACGGTGCCCATGGAGCCGACGAGGTGCTTGGTGCGGATCAGCTCGCTGAAGCCCCACGACGTGAACTGGGAGCCGTGGTCCGAGTGGATGATCGAGCCTGGCGGCGCCCGTCTTACTGGAAAATCCCCTCCGCCAAGGCCTTTCTTCCGACCGCGTGCCCCCCCTGCAGTCTGGTGATCTTCGGGGCCTCCGGGGACTTGACCCAGCGCAAACTGTTCCCGCCCTTTTCGACCTCTATCAAAAACACCTCCTTCCCGCTTCCTTCAGCCTCATCGGGATCTCCCGTTCCAAGATCAGCGACGAGGAATTCAAGCAACGATTGAAAGGGTTCTTGAAGAAAGCGAAGCCCCAATTGTCCGACTCCCTTTGGAACAGTTTCTCCCAGAATTTCCATTATATGGCCGGCGGTTACGACGATCCCCACACCTACCAAGCCCTTTCCAAACTTTTGGATGAAATGGACAGGGAGAACGGCACCCGGGCAACCGGATATTTTACCTCTCCACCCCGCCCGACGTTTTCGAGAACATCATGTCCACCTGGGCGCCACGGGTTTGGCTAAGGAGAAAGGGGTTTCTCCCGCGTCGTCATCGAGAAACCTTTCGGCCGGGACCTCGAGTCCGCCAAGGAATTAAACCGGAAAGTAAGGGAAGTCCTTCCAGGAGACACCAGATCTACCGCATCGACCATTACCTAGGCAAGGAAACGGTCCAGAACCTCCTCGTCATGCGCTTCGCCAATTCCATCTTCGAGCCCATCTGGGACCGGCGTTACGTGGACCATGTCCAGATCACCGCCTCCGAGGACCTGGGGGTGGGGAGCCGGGCGGGTTATTACGAAAGTCTCCGGCGTCCTTCGGGACATGTTCCAAAACCACCTATTGCAGGTGCATTTGCCTGGTCGCCATGGAGCCTCCGGTGGCCTATCGATGCCGACGCCATCCGTGACGAGAAGTTGAAGATCTTCAATCCATCCGATCCCTTCGAGGGGGACACCATGGATCAGTGGGCGGTCCGGGGGCAATACGGCCCGGGTTTCCTGGCGGGAGAAAAGGTTCCGGGCTACCGGCGAGGAAGCAGGGGGTGGACCCAAAATCCAACACCCCCACTTACGCGGCGGTGAAAGTCTTCACTCGATACCTGGCGCTGGCACGGGGTGCCCTTCCTGCTTCGCTCCGGGAAACGCATGCCCAAGCGGGCCACCGAGGTGGCCATCCAATTCAAAGAGCCGCCCAACTTGCTTTTCAAGAGAAACCTCAGCGAGCTGTCGCCCAACATCCTGGTGGTGCGCATCCAGCCGGATGAGGGCATCACCCTCAAGTTCGAGACCAAGGTTCCGGGCATGACCCTGGAGGCGCGCACCGTCAACATGGACTTCCGCTACAACACCAGCTTCGCGGAGGGAACCTCCGAGGCTTACGAGCGCCTTCTGTTGGACTGCATGCTGGGGGACGCCACGCTTTTCATCCGCGGGAGACGAGACCGAGGCGGCTTGGGGAGCCTTGATGCCGATCTTCGACGAGTGGGAAACCAACCGCCGGAGGAGGATTTTCCCAATTACGAGGCGGGCACCTGGGGCCCGGCCTCCGCCGACCGCATGCTGGAAAAACCCTGGCGCAAATGGAGAAGGCTTTAAAGCAGCTTACAATCACAAGTCACAGGTGACAGCCAGAGCGAAGAAAAAAATCGTTTAACATCCTTTACTGTTGAACTGTCTTAGCCTGTGACCTTGTGAGTTTGACGTTTTAGGGGGTTTTATGAGCGTTTCAGCCCAAGACATCGAAAAGGACCTGACTGATCTTTGGAAGGAAGACCCCGAGGAGAAGGCCAAGGGCCTGGGGCTCCAAAGGGTCTATACCACCAATCTGGTGGCCTATGCGTCCGGCCATGACGAGGGTTACCGGGTGGAGCAGATATTGAACGACCTGGCCGAGTACCATCCGGGCCGTTATATCCTGGTGCGGCCCGCCGCCGACCCCACCGAACCGCCCCTGCGCCATTACGTTTCCGGCCATTGTTTTTTCGAGAGCGGCCAGGAAAAGAAGGTTTGCTGCGACCTGATCAAGCTGGTGGCCCAAAAGGAAGTCATCGAGAACCTTTACGGGTTCACCTTCTCGCTCCTGGTTCCCGACCTGCCGGTGGAATTTTGGTGGCCGGGGGACCTGCCTTATCACAATCCCTTTTTTCGACAGGATGGCCGAAGCTTCCAACCGCGTTTGGGTGGATTCCTCCAAGTTCAAGGACCCCATCCGATCACTTGCCCGCCTTGCGGCCTTTTGGGAAAACCGTTATCCCCATACCATCTTGGGGGACCTGAATTGGATCCGTCTCCGGCGGTGGAGGTCGCTCATCGCCGAACTTTTCGACGGGGAATGGTCCCGTTACTTGGCACATATCAGGCAAGTCACCATCGAATACGGCGAGGAAAGCACTCCCACCCGCAGTTTTTTCCTGGCCTGTTGGATCGCATGCCAATTGGGATGGAAGTACAAGGGGCCCCGGCTTCCAGATTTCCCGACCGAACTGGATTTCGAGAATGCCCAAGGCCGGTCAAGGTCTTTATTGAAACCCATCCCGGCGCCAGACGAAAAACGGGACCGTATTTTCGCGGTGGGTATCTTGACGGACGGAAATGAACCCGGGATCTTCACGGTCATTCGCGACCAAGACCCCCACTGCGTCATGGCCCGCTCGGAAGTGGGCCATAAACTGGCCTTCTCCCGCACGGTCACTTTCGAGCATCTCCATTCCAATGAACTGTTGGACGTGGGTTTGAAGCATTTGGAGCTCGACACCGACCTGGAAGAAGGTCCTCCACTTGGCGGGAGATCTTGGAAAAACCCGACTTGACCGGTCCTCAAAAATAGCTCTTTCCAGCAATAAAAGGCTTCAAAGGCAGGGGGTTGAAACGGCGGACCCTTCGGTAGAATGAGAATTGAAAGGCGGATGAAGAGCCTTTTTCCCGGGTCTTTGGACGGGAGGCCAGGGAATCTTTTCCGCCCCTTTGTTGGTCGGTCGAAGGAAAAACCCATGCCCCGTTTGAAGAAAAAGAAAGCCCTGCCCAAAGCCAAGAAGCTTCCCAAAAGCAAGCCCAAAGAAAACCGTCAAGAGTAAGGTTGCCCCGAAGGCTTCCAAGTCCGCCAAGCCCAAGGTGGTGATCTTCAGCCCGGAACTCCGGGTCCATGCCACGCCGGAGACCCTTTTCCAGGAGACGGCCCATCTGGTGATGCAGTTCTCCCGCGAAGCCGTCAATGAGCGGGGGCGGTTCGTCGTCGCCCTTTCTGGAGGCTCCACCCCCAAAGGATTGTTCCAGCAACTCACCGAGGAACCCTACTTTTCCCTCCTCCCTTGGGGAAAATTTCATTTTCTGGGTGGACGAACGCCACGTCCCCTTGACCCATGAAACCAGCAATTACCGGATGACCCAGGAATACCTTCTATCCAAGGTGCCTATCCCCAAAGAGAATATTTTTCCCGCCACCAACGGGATCCTGCCGGTGGAAAAGGCGGCTTCGGCCTATGAGATCAAGATGGGGAAATTCTTCGGGACGGAAAACTTCCCCCGATTCGACCTCGTCCTTTTGGGCATGGGGGACGACGGCCATACGGCCAGTCTTTTTCCCGGCGTGCCCCAAGTGAACGAGCAGGAAAAATGGGTCGTGGGTTATTTCGTGGATGATGCCCGCAAGGAAAGGGTGTCGTTGACTTTTCCGGTCCTGAACGCCGCCCGGCTCCAGCTGGTCTTGGTGGAAGGGGCTAAAAAGGCGGAGCGCCTGAAGGATGTGTTGGAAGGCCCGAAGGACCCGCCCAGCTACCCGTCCAATACCTGCGCCCTACCGATGGCCGGCTGGTTTTCGCCGTGGACGCGGCTGCGGCTTCTCTGCTCAAAGAAAAATTCATAAACAATTTATTTGTAGATTACTTCTCAAAATACGCGGTCTTCAAACCAGAAAGCCGAGTCATTCGGCTTATTTCGTATTTAGCTCTTCGATATGTTTCTTTGCCCAACCGTTCCCTTTATCAGCGGCTTTTTGGTACCAGAAGATAGCCTTTTGGTTATTTTGGGCGACACCCAGGCCTTTTTCATATTCATCATTCCCTTGCTTCGCTGCTTTTAAAAACCATTTCATGGCCTCTTGCAAATCTCGGGTAACTCCAGCACCGTGTAAATAAAGAGTGCCAATACCGTCTTCGGCTTTCGCGTTTCCATCGGCAGCGGATTTTAACCACCATTTCATAGTTTCAGAGTAATTTTTTGAGTTAAATGCACTTACGCCTTTCTCAAAAGCATCAGAACCAAGAGAAGATTGGGCGAAGAGGAAAGCGGGATTCCAAAGAGAAAAAGCCAGGAAAAACAAAGGCAGGCTACGGGTACTTATTTTTTTCACTTTAAAGCCTCCCCGGGTTGGACTCGAACCAACAACCCTGCGATTAACAGTATCTTGGTCTATTAAGCCCCTTCCCGATTTCTTGATTTGATAGCCCTTTGCATGACGGAAAATGAAATGCATCCAGCTTTTTATGCATATTTAAGAGTACAATCAAAGTGATTGGTTAGCCCTCTGCTTCCCAGTCTCCGGCCCCGGAGAATGTCACTAAGGAATCCGAACCAAGCTTTCAACTCTCATTTTGGTTCAACCAACTCGGCCTTTTCAAACCACATCATTTAGATTAATTATCCGCAGGATGCAGCCGTTTTTTTGCTCCCAAAGATATTAGCGCTAAAATTGGGCCAATCCGGCGAAGCTTATAACAAAATTCAACCGACTGAAAAAATAAACAACGATCCTTGAAGGGAAACGCTCATGCGCGTGGAAGATCTCGATCTTAAAAGAACTTTTGGAATTGAACCCGGCGGTGGAATGGTCCATTTCGCGGGCCAAAGGGCGTTGATCTTCGACGCCGTGTCCCACGGGCTCCTTCGCAAGGAACTCATCGATTCCTTTGGCGAGAGGACGGCCCGGGGCATCCTCAGCCGTTACGGCTATATCCACGGCAGGCGCCTGGCCGAAACCATGAAAAACAAGTTCAAATGGGACAGTGATGAGGAATGGCAAAAGGCCGGGGCCCGGATCTACGCCCTGCAGGGGCTTTTCATGCTGGACCCGGACGGCCCCATCGCCTTTGGACCCGAGGGCGGAACCTGGCGTGTTTCCTATGAAGCCGAACAGCATGTCCTCCTCAAGGGCCGCTCGGAGAACTCCGTCTGTTGGACCCTGAGCGGGCTCATCAGCGGTTATCTGAGTTTCGCTACGGGTAAGGAAATGTACGCGCTGGAGGATAAGTGCACCGGAAAAGGCGATTCGGCTTGCCATGTGATGATCAAGTCCGAGGAGGAATGGGGCGGCGAGGTCGGCGGGGAATTGGCGGTTTTCAAGCGGGTGGGAATCGACGAGGCCCTGCGGGATGTCACCACCACGCTCAAACGAACGGAAACCGAGTTGCGCGAGAAAACGCGCAAACTGGCGGTCATCGCCAAGATCGAGGAGGATCCGGCGGAACTCCTGGCGCGAAGCCCCGGAATGCGCAAATTAATGGAATTGGCCAAGACCATCGCCGCCATCGATTCCACGGTGCTGATCACGGGCGAGAGCGGAACAGGGCAAGGAACGCGTAGCGCGTTTTGTCCACGACCATTCGGCCCACGCGCGAGGGTCCCTTTATCGCCGTCAATTGCGGGGCCATCACCGAGACCCTGCTGGAAAGCGAGCTTTTCGGCCACGCCCGCGGGGCCTTTACCGGCGCGACGGCGGACCGTCCGGGACTTTTCGAGGCGGCCAACGGCGGGACGCTTTTCCTGGACGAGGTGGGCGAGATCAGCCTTGCCATGCAGGTGAAGCTCTTCGGGCGCTCCAGGAAAGGGAAGTGCGGCGGGTGGGCGAGAACAAGAACCGCCCCATCAATGTGCGCATCGTCAGCGCCACCAACAAGGACCTGTCGGTCGAGGTGGCCGAAAAGAGGTTCCGGGAGGACCTTTATTACCGCCTGAACGTGGTCGAATTGGCCGTTCCGCCCCTGCGCCGGCGCCGGGAAGACATCCTTCCCCTCGCCCGGCTCCTGCTGGCGGAAGCCGCGCTTCAAATGAAGAGGCCCGTGGACGGGCTGACCGTCCCCGGCGGCGGACCAACTGCTTGGCTACGCCTGGCCCGGCAACGTGCGCGAGCTGGCGAACGCCATGGAAAGGGCGGTGGCGGTGGCCAAAACGAACCGGGTGGATGTGAGGACCTCCCTCCCCAGGTGAACCAGGTGGCGCCGCCTGTTTCCGACAAGGGAGAACCCCGGTTCTTAAAGGATGTGGAGAAGGATTGCATCTTGGCCGCCCTGGAAAAAACCGACGGCAACCGGAGGAAAGCCGCCGACCTGATGGGTGTGGGCGTGGCGACGCTCTACCGGAAATTGAAGGCCTACAAGTTGCTGGACCTGGTGAAAGACTAATAATCGACCCGCAAGCGAGGTTCTCCCTACAAGTTTTTTTATAGAATTTTTGGGGGATATAGGGAGGGGAAGAATCGCTTTCGTTTGGGTCTTATCTTCCACATTCGGGGCAATGGGTTCGCCAAGATCGAAAAGAAGTATCTCGGTCGGTTCCTGGGCCGTGAAAGAAACAACGATCTCTTCCGAAAAGCCGGCCCCATCCCCCGTTTGAAGCTTAAGATCGTTCAGTTCGATACAGCCCTTGACCACGTGAAGCCAGGCCCTTCGGCCGGGTTTCATCTCATGGATCATGTGGTTCCCCTTGTGGATGAGCGTCGAGTACATTTCGACGTCCTGGTGTAATTTAAGCGAGGATTCTTTTCCGTCGGGGGAGGCGATCAACTTCAGGATCCCCTTGCGTTCGGCGAGCGTAAAGAGCTTCTTTTTCGCCCCCGGCTCCAACACGCCCGCCCCGGGGGTGAATCCACTTTGGAAGACATGGGTCAGGATCGTCCGGCGAAATGTCGAACGCTGAAAGTTTCGTGTTGAGGGGGAGATTGACACGGTGGAATTCATCCGCTTTCACCAGGTCAGGCTTTCCTGTCAGGCCCTTGAAAACGATCATCCCCTCCCGGACATAGGTCACGATGACCATATCCTTATGCGTGTGGAGTATGAAACCCCGGCCTGGTGGAAGGATCTCCTCGTTCAATATCCTGAGAGTGCCAAAGCCCTTTTGCAGGGGATCGGTCGTGTTTTCCAGGTCGAAAGTCATCCATGTGGTTTGGTCTTCGTCGGTGATGTGGCGGCGTTCTGCCGATCTTCGGACGATGAGCACCCTAAAGTCCTTCCATCCGGTCCTGCAGGTCCTCGACGCTCTTGACCATCAACCTGCCATGAACGGATGTTATCAGTCCGGCGTCCCTCAAGCGGGTGAAGGTTCGGATGCAGGTTTCGGTCGAGATGCCCGCCATCAAGGCGATCTCCCGACGGGTCATGGAGATGATCCCGCCGAATTCCCCCATCATTTCGACCAGGACATGGATGAGACGCTTTTCCGCGCTTTCCTGGGAGAAGGTCCGCATATTTTTGGATTGGCGCAAGAGTTTTGCGATCTTGGATACGACAGCCCGGGCCATATCGGGGTATTTTCCCATGAGGATACGGAAGTCCCGGATGGGGAAGGAAACCACCGTCACATTGGTCTCGGCCAGGCTATGGAAGCCGTAGTCCCCGCCCTCGAAGGCCGCGATCCCGAACATCCCATGGGGTCCGATCATGGAAAGGGTGCAGCCGCGCCCTCTCAGTGAGTGGTTCCCCTCCTTGACATAGCCTTCCTTGACGAACCAGACGAATTCCGCGGGATCATTCTCCAAGAAAATGGATTCCCGCTTTCCGTAAGTCCGTTCCACCATGTACTTTTCGATCTCCTGGAGAGCGGTGTAAGGGATGTTTTGAAAGACATCCATGGTCGAGAGGCGACTCTTTTTTGGAATTTGAAGGTCGACGGGCCTTGTTTTCGTCACGGTGAGCATGAAATCCCCCTCGGGTCAGGAATTCGAGAACATCTTTCCGCAGAACTATTCCTGAAATATAAAGCAAGAAACGGGCCATTTCACATCAAACCTTCATACAGGTTTTTGGAACAAATGATGCTCCTCGGCATGAAAGGAAATCAAAATGAGTTTTGGGAACGATCATTTTGATCGTTATTCCCCTCTGCCAAGGCGTGTCCAAAATTCCAGCCTGTGATGAAAAAACGTTTTTTATCAAAGCTGGCGGATGAATCAGTGGTCTTTTTTCCACAAACCTTTGAGCGGTATGGAAATTGCTTTAACAGACCAGTGTCAATCGTAAAAACTTCAAAAGAGGTGAAAAGTATGTCGATGTCTAAAGAAACGGTCCAAGACAAGATGAAGGACGCGAACACGATCGTGTTGAACGTTCTGCCGGAAGCCGACTTCGCAAAGCTCCATATCGCGGGTTCAAAGAACATTCCCTTTGGAAGCGATGCCGGCGCATTCGCCCAAGCGGTCGAGAAGGCGTATGGCAAGGAAAAGTTCTTCATCACTTATTGCGGTGGCTTGACCTGTAACGCGGGCCCCAACGCGGCCAAGGCCTTACAGGAAAAGGGGTTCAAGGCCACGGAATATGCCGGTGGTATCAAGGAATGGTCAGAGGAGGGTTTTCCCACCGAGGGAACCGAAGCCAAGGCCCCGGCCATTGCCGCCACCCCGGTTGCCGCTGCAGTAGCCACACCCGTTGCAGTTCCAGCAGCCAAGTAGTTATTTCCATTACGGCCTGCGTTCCATTGGGGAACGCAGGATACTCCCAACCTTTATAAACCAATAAAACCAATACAAACAAAAAGAGGAAGTGCTTTATGAAGCTTAAAACAGCAGCGATTTATTCAGCCCTTTTACTGACATTGGCCGTCTTCGGAATGGGTTGTGAACCTTACCGTCATCATGACGTTGGCGTCGATGTCGATATCCATGCGAATGATCACGGGGACCACCATGATGATCATCATGGCGGGGATGACCATCACGATGACGACTACCATTGAGTAATAAGTTTTAATCAGCGGGCTGTGAAGTGCAGGTTGAGATGGATTTAAGCGATGTTAAAAAAAGAAAAGAGGAAGTTATGTTCTCGAATTTTAGAAAAGTTTTGTCGGTCGGTTTGATGATGACGGGGCTATTGGCGCTGCCGCTATGCGCCAGGGCGGACGGGGACTATCATCCCTCGAACTATGGGGGTAATTTCGGCCTGGGCTTGGAATTTGGCGAGCCGGGAACCTGGGGCGTCATCAGGAAAGATCTGGGTCGACCGGGTCAATGCTTTCGCGCCAGCCGTGAAGTTCGATGACGGCGGGACGGCCATCCTGCAGCTGGATTACCTATGGCACAATTTCGACATCATCCACATGAAGGATACGGATGGCGAAATGCCGCTTTATATCGGGTTAGGCGGGGACTTGGTGCTTGCAAAACACAGTTGAATTCGCGGGCCGGATACCGGTGGGTATCTCTTACATCTTCGACAAGAGGAATGTCCCCGATGGACATCTATTTGCAGGCGGTTCCAACCCTTTGGTTCCCCACCGGAGGACGACGGCTGTTCGAGGTCTATGGCGAAGTTGGGGCCCATTACTACTTCTGATCGTTTGAAACGAAAGGATGCTCAAAATGTTATACACGATCGCGGTGGTCCTGTTGATCCTTTGGCTCTTGGGTTTCGTGAGTTCCTACACGATGGGTGGTCTTATCCACGTCCTTCTGGTGGTCGCTCTCGTCGTCCTGGTCATCGGCTTTCTCCAGGGCCGGAAGGCTTGATCAAGGTTAGTCTCATCAAAAAAGAAAATAAGATCGAGACGTTCATTTATTTAGTGAACTGACCTGGTTGAAATAACAAATTGGGCCCGTGGAAACTCACGGGCCATTCGGTTTTCGAAAGAGGAAAAAATGTCCTATATCGCCAAAAACTATGACCGGCTACTGGGAATCCGGGGCTTCAGCGACAAGCTGATGAAGGCCCATTTCAAGCTCTATGAAGGGTACGTCGCCCATATCAACAAAGTGATCGACCTTTTAAAGGGTTCGGATGGGCAATCCCAGGAATATGACGAAGTCAAAAGAAGGTTTTCTTGGGAATTCAATGGGATGAGGCTCCACGAGGCCTATTTCGGCAATATGACCAAGGAACCCGCCGAGTTAGGAATGGCGTCGGACCTGGCCCACCAGATCGTCGAGTCCTTCGGATCGTTGGAGGCCTGGGAGAAGGATTTTAGGGCGGTTTCCAGCATGCGTGGCATCGGCTGGGCGGTCCTGGCTTGGGACCCTGAAGGAAGGAACCTGTTCAATGTTTGGATTAACGAGCATGACGTGGGCCATCTTTTTTATTCCGTTCCCCTCCTGGTCAATGACGTCTTCGAGCACGCCTACCTGGCTGATTATGGTTCCGAGCGAAAAGACTATATCGAGGCGTTCCTCAAGGTCATCGACTGGGCGGAAGTGCAAAAAAAATTCGCGGCCGTGGAACAAATGTCCAGGGCCTATGCCATTAATTTCAAGGAGGCTGTTGTATGAGCGAGAAAAGAGACGCTTATGTTGAGAAGTTGAAGACGAAATTGGACTTGTGGAACAAGGAGATCGACCGGTTCCAAGCCACGGCGGATGGGGCTAAGACGGGCGCCAAAGTGAAGTACGTCAAACACCTCACGGAGCTCAAGGTAAAGCGCCGGGAGGTCGAGGCGTAAATGGAGAGCCTGCAAAAAGCCGGCGAAGAGGCCTGGAAAGACGTGAAAAAGGGAGTCGATACCACGTGGCAGGCAATGACCAAGTCGTTCAAGACGGCCAGGTCCAGGTTCAATTGATCGGCGGATCGTATCCCATTTTTCAAGAAAGAGGCAACACCATGACGAAGCATCGCTATGAACACCGGCACCCACATTTTCCGGAGCCGCAGATCAGCGCAGTTCGCGAGCCCTACTGGAGCCGCGCGCACCGCGACTGGCGTTTCCTGGCCGTGGTCCTTTTGATGCTGGCCTGTATCGGGGTCTACGTCTTGACCGGCGATCTTGGCTGGATATCCCACGGCCACGCGCTTCCGTTGCTGGACGCGGGTGGGAAATAGGCGTCGGTTCCAAGGGGGTTCGAAAAGAAAAGATGAATTAATTTTTAAGGAGGAAATCCATGAAAAGCTTGAACATTTTAGCCGTTTCAGTTTGGCTGATGGGCTTGCCGGCTTTAGCGGCGGCCCAAACAACGGTGGCCACGGTGGCTCCTGTTAGACCCGCCACGAAGGCCGCGATCAAGGCCAGGATCAGGGCCCAGGAAGCCCGGATCAACGCGGACTCGAAGGACGGCAAGTTGACGACGGTCCAGGCTACCGCTCTCTTGGCCAATTTGAAGGCGATCAGGGACAAGCTGAAAGCTGATTATGTTGAGAATGGAAAAAAAGAACTCACCGGGGACCAAGAGGTCGAATTGACCGGTATGTTGGACGCGTCCGAACAAAGCATCGGCAATAGGAATGGGATCCAGGATTTCAACTGATCCCTCCCCTTTCCTTCCGGGCATATTACTTGCTTTTAATTGAATGTATCTTTCCCATATCAGGGAGAGAGAAATGGAACACATGGATAACAACGGTAACCAAAATGGCGGCTCACAAATTTATTACGTCATCGTGGGGATATTGATCGCGATCGGCATCTTTTTCGCGGTGAAGGACTATCACGACAGGAACGGGGACGTGACCATTCATATTCCGAGGGTCGAGGTCCATTGAGCTTTATAGGTTGTTAAACAAGGTTTCAACATTCAAAGGAGGATAGGACATGTTCACGGGAATGATCGGTTTGCTTGTTTTCGTCGCGGATATCTATGCCATTGTCACGGTGCTTAAGAGCAAGGTTACGGGAGGCGCCAAATTCTTGTGGTGCTTCTTGATCGTGATCTTGCCTGTTTTGGGATTGATCATCTGGTTCTTCGCGGGCCCGAAAAATTAGGTTCGGGTTTCCGTTTTTTTAAAATGAATAGGGAGGCTGTCATGGCCACGAAACGGGACGCTTATGTTGAGAAATTAAAGGGGAATATTGCCGCATGGAACGGCGAGATCGACGAATTCCAAGCCAAGGCGGACAAGGCCAAGGATGATGCCCAGGTTGAGATCAAAAAACAGATCGAGGAGATGAAGGCCAAACGCCTGGCGCTTGAGGGAAAGATGGCGGACCTTCAAAATGCGAGCGAAGAGGCCTGGGAAGACGTGAAAGGCGGCGTGGATGTGGCGCGGCAGATCCTGGGGCAGGCGGTCAAAGCGGCCAAGGACAAGTTCAATAACTAAGAATGATGGCGAGTTGGAGCGTTAATTCAAGTTCGGGAGGCTTTATGCACGATCATGACATTATCTATATCCTGGTGGTGGGTTTGATCGCCGGTTGGTCGGCGAGGAAGATCATGAAGGGAAAAGGTTTCGGCCTGGTGGGTGACCTGGTGGTCGGCGTATTGGGGGCCATCGTCGGATCCTGGATATTCTGGCAATTGGGCATCTGGACCTATGGGATCCTGGGATCGGTTGTGGTGGCCCTCATCGGCGCCCTGCTTTTGCTTTATGGTGTGCGGTTGTTCAAGAAGAAATAAGGGGAGGTCGGAAATGGCCAGTGAATTACATTCGAATCCGAACGATGTTGAGCTGGAATCCCTTATTCTCAACCGAATCCGTCAAATGGGAGAGCATATGCATGCCCAGGTCAAGGACGGCGTTGTCCATCTATCGGGCACCGCCAACGAGTTCGAGACCAAGCGGGAGATCATGACCCTGGTCCAGGGGATCGGCGGGGTACACGAGGTCGTCAATAATATCCGGGTTACTCGTGTCAGTGATGGAGAGTTCGAGAATTACACTTAAACGAAACCTTTAACGATCCTCATTTTATTCATGGGTCACCCGCATCATTCGGCGCCGCTACGCACCTTTTTTTCCGCCTCGAGCCAATCGTTCAATTCGTTGCCCGGTTGTGCGTAACGCCGCCGTTCCAGCCAATTGTGGTAAGCGTTTTCTTCGATCAGATTCATCGCTTCTTCATCAATGGGGTGGGGAAGGTTTTCGGCTCTTTTGTCGTTGGTCATATAGCTATCCTCGATCTTGATTTTGACGTAAAAAAATTCCCTTCGACTAGGAGAAGGCAAGAAACAAGCCTAGTCCCACTGTAGGGTTTTTGCTCCGAAATCATCGGATCTCTTCTATGGTCCCTTCCTTCCATGAGAATCAAATTGGGTTGATGACTATCATTTTGATCGCCTATTCGTCATGAAACACCGCCTAAAATTTTATCCCCAAGAAGAAATCGATATTTATCAAGGCCAGTGGAAGGGTTGAAAAATCCACCACCAAAATTCCCTACGGCACGTTCCTTGCTCTTATCTATTGAGCTGAACGATCAATGTTCAAGTTCGAACGATAAAACGAGGGGGATTTATGCATGACACCATGGGGTTTCACGATCTGCTTTGGTTCTTGGTTGTGGGTGGACTGTCGGGATGGATCGCCAGTGTTTTGGTGACGGGTGGGGGAATGGGAATCCTGGCGGAAATCTTTATCGGAATTGCCGGTGCCTTTTTGGGGGGCTTCTTGGCCTACCAGTTCAACATCGCCGTTTACGGTTTCTGGGGCGTTGTGGGGATGTCGATATTGGGAGCGGTGATCTTGATAGTGATCCTTCGCGCCTTTTCGGGCTCCCGACGAACTGCCTAAAAGCATCAAAGGTAGCGAATTGAACAGCTAACCAGAAGGATAGTCCGGGATCGTCCCGGCCCAATCCCTCATTCGATTCAGATTCGAAAGGAAAAGGGCATGAAAATCGGCGAAAAGGCAGGGTTGTTCGTCAGCCTGGGATTGATGGGTTCATTGGTTTGCAGCTGCGCAGCGAAGAACGTGGAAACCACGGAAGCGCCCAAGGCGCCTGAGACCCAGGTGGCAGCAAAGGTGGAAGTGGCCCAACCGGCTCCCACCGAGAAGTATGTGGTGAAAGATGGCGACACCCTGTGGGCGATCGCCGATCAGCAGGGGATCTATTCCGATTCCTTCGAGTGGCCGTTGATCTTCAAGACGGACCGGGACCAGATCCAGGACCCGGATGAGATCACTCCCGGACAGGTCCTTATCATCCAAAAAGGGCAATCGGTTGATCAAGTCGCGCATGCCAGGCAGTTAGCCAGCGATACGCCGGCTTTCGTGGCTCATGACGAACCACGCGCGACCCTTCCGGTGAATTACTTTTAAGAAAAGCAGGGCATCAATCTTTAAAAATCGAAAAAAGAGAGAAGGAAAGAAACATGAAGAGTACATTGACGATGGGGATGGTCTTGCTGTTCTTGACGGTAGCGGGGATGGCGATGGCGGATGACGCCGCGCTTCAGTCCGACAAAAAGGAATTGAACGGGAAAATCGAGAACGATAAGACCGGCATCAACAAGACCGAGGACAAGATGGGGAAGGATAAATCCAACATCAAGAAAAGCGACGATACGATCAAGGACGAGAAAAAAGCCGGACATAAAAAGTCGGCGAAATTGAAAAAGGCCCGCGCTAAGCGGGATAAAAGCATGCATAAGCTGGATAAGGACCGCGCGCATCGTGACGCGGACGTGAAGAAGATGGACTCGAACGAACAGAAGTTGGATAAGACCAACGAGAAGATCGAGGATAAAAAACAGGATTCGCAGACCAAGTAAGCATAACCTCCTATTTTTCGTAGGGCGGGCGACTCAAGACGTCCGCCCTATTTCTTACCTTTAAAAAATCAGTTAAGGCCGATCATGATCAACCCATCCAGATCAAAATCCGAAGAATCCACCGATATCTCCAAACGCACCATTCGTTTCGAATTGGCGCCTTCGACCATGATCACCCTGGTTGCGGTCCTGGCGGCCCTCTGGCTGTTCTTCAAGCTCCTGCCCGTCCTTCTCGTGCTGATCGCGGCTTTTTTCATGGTGGGAACCTTGAACCCGGCCGTCCATTGGCTGGAAAAGAAAAGGGATCAAGCGCGGCCTTGCCATCGGGATGGTTTTCGGTTCGTTGCTGCTCTTCACCCTGGTGGTCGCCATCCTGACGGTTCCCGCGCTCCTGGCGCAGGCGTCGTCGATCCTGGACCAGGAACCGGTCTTGCGGGCCCAATTGGCGGACCGGCTCTCGGGTTTTCCCTTGAGCGAGCCCTTGGCGAAATGGCTGCGTAATTTCAAATATGGCGGGCAGGTCAGCACGGCCGGCGCCTCGGCTTTCGCCTATTCCATGGAAGCCCTGGAGTTCGTCGCTTATGCCCTGAGCGCCATCTTCCTGGCCCTTTATATCATGCTCGACCGTGACCGGCTGCGGGGCGGCCTTTTCGCGGTCGTTCCCCGGTCCCACCATATCCGCCTTTCCCGCGTGATGATGAACCTGGAAACCATCGTGGGCGCCTATATCCGGGGACAGGTGATCACCAGCGTGTCCATCGGTCTTTTTATTCTGGTCCTTTTGGCGGCCTGCGGGGTCGAGAACGCCCTGGCGCTGGCGGTATTCGGCGCCATCGCCGACATCCTGCCCTATATCGGCGTCTTCCTCCCCATGGCGGCCGGGGTCCTTTCGGCGGTACCGCACGGCCCGGTCGTCACGGTGGTCGTCCTCGCCTTGATGCTCTTTTACATGGAATTCGAAAGCCGGGTGCTGGTTCCCAAGGTTTACGGACAGGCCCTGCGGCTGCCCTCGACGGTGGTCCTCTTTTCGCTTTTGGCCGGGGGGACCCTGATGGGGGTCACCGGCGCCTTGCTGGCGCTTCCCTTCGCGGCGGCGGCCATGATGCTCATCGAGGAATTGAGGGTGCAATTGCCTGGGGAACAGGAGCAGGTGGCGGATGAAGTCCTGCGGGCGAAGGACGACCGGGGGGAAGAGGAATATGAACGCCGAACCGAGGGCGTATCCATGGAAAAATCCGCCGCCATCGCGGTGGAGATCTCAGGGGACCGGGTGAAGGAAGAGAACCTGATCTTTGAAAAAAGGAGAAGTCGTGAATGCGATGGAACAGCCAAAAGAGACGGGTATGGCAGAGAACAAAAAAACGGGACGCGCTCAAGGACAAGCTGGTCGCGATGGCCAAGCGGGTCTATAAAGGCCCTTGGGAAATAGGGAAATTCTCCAAAAGTGAAAGGGCCAACGAGATCATCAATAACATTGAAAAGATGCCCCATGTTTTCGTCATGGCCTGCATGTTGGGCCGCCAGTTCCACAATGAGAAGGCCTGGGAAACCTTGGCCCGTTTGGAAGAAAGGATCGGTACGCTCGATATCGAGAAATTGAGCCGGCTCACCCAAAAAGATTGGGAGACAGCTTTCATGAAACCCACGCCCTTGCACCGGTTCCATTACGAGATGGCCCGCTATGTCATGGCGGCTGTCCAGACGGATCGTCAAGGAGTATGACGGCGACGCTTCGCGCATCTGGAACGGCAATCCCTCTAGCGCCACCGTGATCAAACGGTTCCTCGAATTCGAGGGGATCGGCCAAATGATCTCGACCATGGCCACCAATATCCTGGCGCGTTACTTCAAGGTCCCGATGAGCGACTGTTATTCCATCGAAGTGACCGTGGATGGACGCATGAAACGGGTCCTTTCCCGGATGGGCATCGTGGATTCGAAAAAACCAAAATACATCCAGTTGACCGTGCGGGAAATGTACCCCAAGTACCCCGGCATTTTTGACCCGGTCTTTTGGGAGATCGGTAAGTTCCATTGTTTCCCGGTCCAACCCAATTGTCCTGAATGCCCGGTCGGTGAGTTATGTCTCTACAGCCGGGAACAGAATAAAAATAAGGGAAACCGTCTTGAAACTATCGGAGTGTAAGAATTCCCGCATAGCATTGAATCGAACCCTGATAGGACTCGTTCTATTTCTGGTCCTTGTGTCCTTTTTGTCCGGGGGATGCGCTACGCGTTCCGTCCCATGCCGTGCCGGTTTTGCCGGCCCCGGCCATGAGCTTTCCACCGGTCAAACCCGGCCTGGTGCGCCTGCCGGTGGATATCGTCTTTCCCAGTGGAGGGGATCTCGTTCAACATCTTTCCAATCTTTTCAAAGGCGGGCTGCAACAACTCATGCCGGACCTGAGTAAAATGCCGGGACTTAACTTGAAAGCCCATGTCGAGGATCTCTGGGCGAAGATGCAGGAGCCGATCTTCCTGGACAAGGGCCTCTGGCTCCTGATCCGGCCCCAGACCTTGAGCATCGGGATGATGCGGGGGACCTGAAGCGGATATCGACCACCCATACGGACCTGGAAATGACCGCCGAACCGGAGATCATTTTTGGGCCCAAACCAGTAACCACCCCTAAGGAAATACCTCCACTCGGACGTTTCCAGCCGGGGCCGGGGATGTTCGAGGCGATGACCAATACCCTCATGACCTACAAGGAAGCCAATGACTATTTCCGGGACCCCCGATTGAAGCTGATCGGGATGGTCATGCCCGGCACAGGGGAACGAAAGGTGACCCTGGAGGGGATCCGGTTGTACGGGTCGGGCGGCAAGGTGGTCGTTGAAGTGAAACTGCACTACAATCCCGCCGATCATCAATTTCACGGGCAAGCCGGCCAAATTGACGGTCTATCTCAAGGGCACCCCCCGGTATCGTCCCAAGGAACGGATGTTCGACATGCCGGACCTGGATTACGACATCAAGTCCAGCGACCTGATGGTCCAGGTCGCCGATCTGGTTTTCAAAGAGGATTTCAAGAATCAATTGCGCCGGATGGCCAAACTCCCCATCGGCCCCAAAGTGGACATCATGAAGCAAAAAATGCAAAAGGCCCTAAACCGGCCCTTAAGCCGGTTTGTCCGTATCCGCACCCAGGTGAATTTTTTGAGGGTGTTGGATGGGCTCGCGAACAACGAGGGGATCGTAGTGCGCCTTGCCGTGCGGGGGACCGCGACCATGGAAGTGACCTGGAATTAAGGTCGTTCGCGCTATCTTTTCGCGCTCAAAATGATAGCCGTCGGATCAATTTGCGACCCTTTGTGGGATCTCTCCGCTTTTTCCCGTTTGAAAAAAAGATTCTCCCATACCAGCGGGCGTTTTCGGTCGAGAAATCCGAACATCCAGTGGCATGTTCCTTGCTTTAACTAAGGTCCAGGAAGCCAAAGATCATTGCGGCTCCAGACGAACCAAAGGAAAACCAACAATGGCGAAAAGAACAAGGGGCGCAAGGATGGTAGCCGCTAAAAAAAGGGCCGCGAAGCGACATGGCGGCAAGGGAATGGTCAAGAACAGGACTATCGGCAAACACATCATGAAGACCTAGCTGATCAAAAGAGGAGCACCATCATCAAAGAATACAGGAGAAATTATGCGATCGATGTTTTCAAGCTTCTTCAAGTATACGGGAGCCTATTTGCTCCTGCTTATTGTATCATTCCTGATCGGGACGAAAGTTTTTTCCGCCGAACCCACCCTCCTGCACCTGGATTTCCAGGATGGCAATGGCCAGGCAGGTCCAGGCGACCTATGCGACCCTGGTTTTGGTCGTCGGGAATTACGTCGATAAATTGCCGTTGGACATCTCGGCCGACGGGTTGGATGACAATGGACGCTTCCTGGCTCCGGGCCAATTGGCCCGGTGGGGAGAACCGCCTTAAGAATCTGGACCGGGCCTATGTGTACCTGAAGGCCCCGGGCTATGCCCCGGTCGTCTCGAGCCCGATCAATTGGATGGGTGGAGAGTCGGGCGGATTGGGGAAGGACGTGGTCGTTTCCTTTCCGGGCAGCAAAGTGGCGATCGTTTCAAAGGGCAGAAGCTTTCGCTGACGGTGAATTTCCGGAAGGCCCAACGAACGTTTCGTGAAGCTGTGGGATGGGAAGGGAAATCCGCTTCCGGGCGATCAAGGTCAAGTCCTACATTTATTGGTCCAAGAGCGAGGACGGCAAGTTGAACGGCGCGGATTTTCTGGGTGAGGGGATAAGTGATGATACCGGACGGGTCCCGTTGATCGACGGGGATTTCACCTATGCCATCCAAGTGACCCACAAGGCCACTTCCGGCCATCCGGCCGACACGGTGCTCGTCGTCAAAAGGTTCGATGACAAGGAATATCCCGTTGCTGTACCGGACGTCGCAACGATCGAATTCCGGACTCCAAATGAACCATACCGAAGGTTGTCCGAACGGGGAGGTTAAAAATGTCGAATCAATAAAGAAGGCGTTATAGACACCACGAGGGGGACGGATTCGGTGGTCCTGAGCGTCCCGCTTGAAAATCCCGTTCAAAACCCTTTCAACCAACATTGCCATCGGGAGCTTTTGAAATGAAGAACAAGATCGATCCAACGGGCGAAATATTGCCAAAACCCGCCACGATGGACCTTAAGGATGATTTAGTGAAGGCTTTAAGGGATTCGGAGGAGCATTTCAAGAGCCTCGTCAACCTCCTGCCCATCTGCCTGATGGTCCGACGGGGGGAAGATTGTTTATGCCAACCCCGGATTGCTTCACCTATTGGGTTATCGAATGCCGAGGAAATGATTGGCCAGTCAGTCTTGTCCCTGTATCCTCCCGATTTCCAGGGAAGAAATCCAAAAACGGATCAAAAACATTTCAATGGAAGGAGCTTGATAACCCAGTCATCGAGCTGAAGATTAAAAAAAAAACGGCGGCTGGGTTGACGTCGAAAGCGAATCCATCTCCGTCATCCATCAGGGCGTGCCATCATGATTTTCTTCCGCGATATCGAGGACAGAACAAGCGGATGAAACCCAACGAAATTCGGAGGAAAATTTCAAGGCGATCATCCAGCAGATACCGGACGGTATTTTCATCGAGAATCCAGAGCGGATACTGTTCGTCAGCCAGAGCGTCGTCCGGATGCTGGGCTACGAAAGGGAAGAGGAGCTGGTCGGCCATCCGCCCCTGACTTTCGTCCATCCCGACTACCATCCCGTTCATCCAGAAACGCATCGCAAGGATTTACGGGAAGGAAGGGGTCGATCCGCTCATGGAAACCGAATGGCTCAAGAAGGATGGGAGCCGGTTGGCGGTGGAAGCCTCCAGCATTTCCGTCATTTACGAGGGACAACCGGCGGTCATGGCGGTCCTGCGGGACACGGCCCCCCGGAAAAAAGCCGAGGAGGTCCTTCGAAAGTCGAAGAAGAATTTCAGATCGATCATCCAGCAGATGCCGGACGGAGTCTTGATCGTCGACCGGGCGGGGGTCTTGTTCACCAACCAAACCCTCGCCGGCCTGCTTGGGCGTTCCACCGCGGAGGAACTGGTGGGACGCCCGAAGTTTGATTTCGTCCACCCCGATGACCGTTCCGTCATTGGTGAGAGGATCGAGCGGATCATCGGGAAGGGGGGGTCCAATCCCCTCTTGAAGCTGAAAATGCTTGGCCAGGGTGGGGAGCCGGTGGATTTTGAATCGTCCAGCATCTCCATCCAGTTCGAGGGAAAACCGGCGGTCATGGCGGTCCTGCGGGACATCACCCTGCAAAAACAAATGGAAAACAACGCGGTCCTCAACGAAAAACTGGCGACGGTGGGGACACTTGGCGGCGGGCATCGCCCACGAGATCAACAACCCCCTCACCTACGTCCTGGCCAACCTGGTTTTCCTGCGGGAGAATTTGGACGAATTGAAACACCAGATGGAGGAGAAGGGCCACGCGGACGAGAATATACCCGAAGATATTCAAGGAAATGCAGGAGGAGATGGCCGAAACCGCGCAAGGCGGCGAGAGGATCCGCGACATCGTCCGGGGGCTGAAATCGTTCGTGCGCTCCGAAGAGGACGAAGTGGCGGCGGTGGACCTGAACCAAACGGTCGATTCGGCCATCAATATGACCTTCCATGAGTTCAAGCATAAGGCCCGGGTGGAGAAGGACTTCGCCCTGCACCTTCCGGCCTTGACGGCCAACGCCGGCAAGCTCCAGCAGGTCTTCATCAACTTACTGATCAACGCCGCCCAGGCCATCGAGGGCAATGACCCGGTGGACAATAAGATCCATATCCGGACGGGACAGGAGAACGGAAGCCTTTTCGTCGAGTTCGCCGATACGGGCAAGGGTATACCCAGGAACATCCTGGCCACCATTTTCGAACCCTTTTTCACTACCAAACCGGTCGGGGTCGGGACGGGCCTGGGCCTTTCCATTTGCGATAAGATCGTGAAGTTCTACAAAGGGGATATCGAGGTCGAAAGCCAGGTAGGGAAGGGTACGACCTTCACGGTGCGCCTGCCCCTAGAGAACGGCCTCAGGACCGGCGTGGCGGGTCCGGCCCCCCAGGCCGCCCCGGAGCGGGGCCGGGTGTTGATCGTGGATGACGAGCCCGCCAACCTGGAGGTCTTGAGCCGGGTGCTGAAAAAGAAGAACGACGTCCTGTCCGCCCTGACTGGGGTGGACGCGCTGGCCATCCTGGAAAGGGAGGGCGGGAAGGTGGACGCCATCGTGAGCGACCTGAACATGCCGGACATGAATGGGATAGACCTTTATAAGGTCGTGTCCTCGAAATTCCCCGGGCTTGAAAAAAGATTCGTGTTCATCACGGGAGGCCTCTTCATGGCCGATTGAAGAGGGATTTCCTCAAGACGGTCCTCAACCCCTGCCTGGAAAAACCCTTCGAGTTCGCGGACCTCTTAAGAGCCGTCGCCCAATGGACGGGAGCTTCCACCAGAAGCTAACCCATGATCGAGCCGTTCAAGGTGAAAAGAATGAAAAGTATTCTATTGAGCTAAAAGAGGGTCGATCCCCGTGTGGGACCAACCCTTTTACTTGTTGCCCCAGCATTGCCCCAGAAGTTTCCGAAGTGCTAGGTGTCTGAAAATGGCTCCCCGGGTTGGACTCGAACCACATCATCTCTTTCCGTTTAAAAGTGGGTTACCCTATTGTCCGGTAAGCTGGATTTGGCGGCGACCACTACGTTCTCAGGAGTAAAACCGAGGTTCTTCATGGCCACGGGGCCGGGAGCGCTGGCGCCGAAGCGTTCCAGCGTCACGAAGCGGCCCTTGGGGCCGGCCCAACGGTGCCAACCGAAGGAGGTGGCGGCTTCCACCACGACACAGGCTTGGACCTTAGAGAGCAGTACTTCTTCCTCATAAGCGGCGGGCGGTTATCTTTTTAGAAGTGCAGCCACGGAGATATCTTCATCCAGGCTGTCCCAATGAATTCCCACGCCCCGGCCGATCAAACGCCATTTTTTCCGTTGAGCGGCGGAGGCATCCCGCAAGCGGGGAAACCATTCCAGGGGTGCGCTGATCTCCCGCCCATCCAGGAGGCGGATGTGAAGCATTTGGGAATCGAAACGTATTTCAACCGCCAGAGCTTCAGATTTTTTTACGGAAATACTCATGCCATTTTCCTTTTAGATCCTCTTTGTGGTTCACAACCAGCCGTTTGATCTCGTTCAACTCTTTGGCATTGTACCCCACGGATTGGGCCAGTTGGACGGGTTCAAGCCAGAATTTGGCGTAATTATCGCCCGATTCCACATGGATATGCGCCGGTTCCCGCCTTTCGTTACTGAAGAAAAAGAACCGGAATCGTCCAGACCTTAATACGGTCGGCATGGTTCATTATACCCCTTCGGATTGGATCTCAGGATCAGGCTGATTTCAGGCTTTCTTTTGCCGCAACCACCACGTTCTCGGGGGTGAAGCCCAGGTTCTTCATGGCCACGCTGCCGGGAGCGCTGGCGCCGAAGCGCTCCAGCGTCACGAAGCGGCCCTTGGGTCCGGCCCAGCGGTGCCAGCCGAAGGAAGTGGCGGCTTCCACGACGACACGGGCCTTGGACCTTGGAAGGAAGGACTTCTTCCTGGTAGGCGGCGGGTTGGGCGGCGAAAAGTTCCAGGGAGGGCGCGCTGACCACCCGGGCCGCGATGCCTTCTTTTTCCAATATTTCCTGGGCCTTCACGCAAAGTTGAACCTCGGAACCGGTTCCGATGAGAATGACCTGCGGTTTGCCGCCCTTGGCTTCGGAAAGGATATAAGCCCCTTTCAAAAGGCCTGAAGCGGGCCCAAATTTGGTCCGGTCAAAAGTGGGAACGGCTTGGCGGGTCAAGACCAAGGCCGTGGGGGCGTTCTTGCGCTCGAGCGCGACCAGCCAGGCATAGGGAACCTCACCGCAATCGCCGGGACGGATGACGCAAGCATTGGGGGTCGCCCTCATGGCGGCTAGGGTTTCCACCGGCTGGTGGGTGGGGCCGTCCTCGCCCTGGCCGATGGAATCGTGGGTGAAAACGAAGATGGATTGGACGCCCATCAAGTGGGCCAGCCGGTAGGCGGGCTTCATATAGTCGTTGAACATCAGGAAGGTCCCGCCGAAGGGGATGGACCCCCCCATGCAGGGCCATGCCGTTCAGGGCCGCCGCCATGCCGTGCTCGCGGACCCCGAAGTGGAATATACGGCCCTGGTAATTGTCGGCCTCGAAATCCCCGCCACCCTCAATAAGGGTGTCGTTGGAACCCGCCAAGTCGGCCGAGCCGCCCATAAAGAAGGGGACTTCCTTGGCGATGGCATTGAGGGTCTTGCCCGAAGCCTGGCGGGTGGCCAGGCCCTTTTCATCGGCGGGGAAGACCGGAAGTTTCTTTTCCAAGTCCGGGGGCAGATCCTTCGCCAAGGCCAGGGTGAATTGTTTGAACTTTTCCGGTTCGGCCTTGGCGTAGGTTTCCTCTTTGGTTCCATTCGGCTTCGGCCTTCTTACCCTTTTCCACCGATTCCATACAGCGCTTCTTGGCTTCTTCGGGAATATAAAAAGTGGGTTCCTGCGGCCATTTGAAGAATTCCTTGGTTTTCATGATCATGTCCGGAGGCATGGCGGAGCCATGCACCTTGGCGTTGTCCTGCAGGGGGCTTCCGTAACCGATATGGGAGCGGACCGCGATGATCGAGGGGCGGTTGGTTTCCGCCTCGACTTCCGCCATGGCCTTATCCAGCGCTTCCAGGTCGTTGGCGTCGGTGACCCGCAGGGTGTGCCAGCCGTAGGATTCGAAGCGCTTCAGAACGTCCTCGCTGTAAGCCAGGTTGGTATCGCCCTCGATGGAAATGTGGTTGTCGTCGTAGATCACTTTCAGACCGGGAAAGCTTCAAATGGCCGGCCAGGGAACAGGCTTCGTGGGAGACACCCTCCATGCAGGTCGCCGTCGGAGGCGATGACCCAGGTCCTGTGGTCCACCAGGTCGTTCCCGAAACGGGCGGCCAGGCTCCGTTCGGCGATGGCCATACCGACGGCGGTGGCGATGCCCTGACCCAAGGGGCCGGTGGTGGTTTCCACGCCCACGGTATGGCGGTATTCGGGATGTCCGGGGGTCTTGCTTCCCCATTGGCGGAAATTTTTGAGCTCCTCCAAGGAAAGTCCGTAGCCGTGCAGGTGAAGAAGGGAATAGAGGAGCATGGAACCATGGCCCGCGGAAAGGACGAAACGGTCCCGGTCCACCCAAAGGGGGTTGGAAGGGGAGTGCTTCAAATGGCGGCTCCAAAGGACGTGGGCGGCGGGGGCCATGCCCATGGGCATGCCCGGATGGCCGGAGTTGGCCTGGCGGGTGGCGTCCACCGCCAGCATGCGGATGGTATTGATGGCGAGTGTGTCGGCTTGGTCGAAAGGCTTGGACATGAAGAACTCCTTAGAATAATTTAGGCGTTCACGAGAACAAGTTGACAGTTAGTTGATCTTATGAACGGAACGCAATTCCTCACTCCAAGAACTCCGTAACTCTATGGAAATTCTAAGATTAAAGGGTTGACGGTTTTGAAAGCCCCCTTGCAGGCTGTGCCAATGGCGGATCTCGGCTTCCCCTTCCTTCCAGCATAAAAAGACGATCTCCGGGCCCCGGCGGCTGTAAAAATCCACCAATCCCCCGTCCAGGTCCTTCAAATGGGCGCCCGATTTGGAACAAGTCCTCCAGTTTTTCCTCGAATTGCCGGGTTTGGTAATGGAAGGCTTCCATCAGTTTGCTGACGGCGGCCTTACCTGCGGGTGATAGTTCGCCCTTGGAATCGGCAGCCGGTCATTTCTTCGATCTCGATCTGGGCCTGGGTCCTTAAAATAATGCCGCGTTGTTCCCGCAGAGGACTTGAGGATCAAATGTATCTGTGGCAGGAGGGCATTGGCTTCCTGGAGCGTCAACATTTTGATCTTGGCTTCTTCATTGGCCATGACTTTCCGTCTTTCCGCTTTTTCGTGGGGTTATTTTATGTTTATCTTGGAAGGCAAAACAAGGCGAAAAAAGGGCGGAAAAAGGGAAAGAAAGACATAATAGAACGATTTAATTCTTCCCGGGCGGTGAAACATGGGTTTTGAAAAGGTCCTGAACCGGCTTTTGGAGTATGCCGTATTGGCCCCCTCGATTTACAACAGCCAACCTTGGAAATTTGCCCTCGATCCCCAACGGGGAACCGTCGAGGTTTAGTCCTGATAGCGAACGGGCAAGGCCGGAACGCATCGATCCCAAACAAAGGGACCTTTATTTGGCTTTGGGCGCCTGCGTGGAGTATATGGCCTTGGCGGCCCCCGCGTTAGGATATGAATTGAAAGAAGATTTGTTCCCCGAGGGAATGGGGTGATCGCTCAGCCTCGCCTTGAAGGCCCTTCCGGAAGCCATGCCCGAATCCCTTTTTTCTTCCCTGCTGATCCGCCAGACCCATTCGGGAAAATATCGGGAAGGCTTGGTGGAAGAGATCCATTTGGAACGGTTTAAAGGCTTTGCCGCCTTTTCCGCTCGAGAGAAGATCCATTTCATAACGGAGGAAAGGGGCGGAAAAATTTGATCCAACTTTTGCACGACTTATCCCATAAAGGCGCGCTCCAATCCACCTTGATAGAGGAAGGAGCCCGATGGATGAGGCCGGCGATGACGGGGAAGATGGAGTACCCTTGCGCATCTGGGCCTTCCCCTATCGGTCAAGGTGCGTTTCGCCCTTCTACGCTATTTGTTCTACCAAAGGGAGATCCGGGAGGTGGCCCGCCAAACCTTGTTGCGACAGGGGCACGGTATTGAAGCCCCGGCTTATTTATTGATGACCACCTCCGAATCCCAGAGCCCAAGGTCATTTCAATGCCGGACGGTGGCATGCCCGATTGGCCCTCACCTTGAGCGAGATCGAACTGGCCAGCCAAACCCTGCATTTGCCGGTAACGCTGGGCCTGCCCATGACCGCTTACGGGAAATGTTCAAGGAAAATGGGAAGAACCGTCTTGCTTTGCGTTTCGGGCGGCCCGAAAAGAAAGAGTGGACTAAAACTTCCGGCGACCCATAGAAGAATGTATTGAAAAAGCTAAAAAAATATTGAGGCAGGCTTGAACCGGAAATAAGGTTTGGATACTACTGCTCTCTTAAAGAGCGTGGTTAGAAGATTAAATTAAAAGGAGGATGTTATGCCAGTTCAAGTGGGACAAAAGGCCCCGGATTTCCAGGGCCAAGCGGTGATGCCGAACGGCGAATTCAAGGAGGTCAAGCTCTCCGATTATAAGGGAAAGTGGGTGGTGTTGTTCTTCTATCCCCTGGATTTCACCTTCGTTTGCCCGACCGAGATCAAGGCTTTCAACGAGAAGTTCGACGAGTTCAAAAAGATGGGGGCGGAGATCATCACCTGCTCCACCGACAGCGTCTATCAGCCACAAGGCCTGGCAGGAAAACGGCCTGGGCAAGTTGAAGTTCCCCCATTTGGCGGACACAAGCCCACCAGATCTCCCGCGCCTACGGCGTCTTGATCGAGGACAAGGGGATTGCCCTTCGCGGCACCTTCATCATCGATCCGGATGGAAACCTCAAGCACGCCACCGTGAACGATACGGCGGTCGGCCGTAACGTGGAAGAGACCATCCGCACCTTGGCGGCCTTCGAGACCGGCAAGCTGACGGGTTGCGACTGGAACCCGGGGCAAAAGACATTAAATTAAGTTTTAGTTCGAAGTTCGTGGTTTATTAAGAAGGGAGGCCAATTGGCCTCCCTTTTTTTATTTTGAGGGGAGGTCGGAGCGGTCGGTAAAGACGTCGTCGCCGGCGTATTATCGGGGTTCCGTTGGAAAAGGGTTTGGCCATCTTGACGGTCATACCCTTCATCATGGGGGAGAAGAATCGGCTCCCCAGACGGGGTAAATAGAGATATTGAGACATCCCGCGTCCCTCCAACGGTCTTACCCTCGTCTTGCCATGAAACCTGGTCCTCGAATATAAGGGAGACGGGACCGTCACTCAAAACCTGGCCATGTACCAATCCGAAGAGAGTGGGCGTCAGTGAAGCCCAGTTTTTTGGAATAGGGAAGCCAGAAGAAATTCCGGCGGCTTTGGGAAAGTTTGTAGGAAACCCTGCCAGAGCTTCGGCTTGGCCCTTAGCGGCGATGAAAAGTCCTCCGGCGGATTCTTTCTCATCGGCGGTACCTGTAGCGAATAGACCAGGGTTTCCTCCCCCAAAAAGGCCCGGCCCCAGTGCCAGGCCTTCACGAATTGGCCCAATGGGACTGATCCGAAATGGTGGTCATGGTATCCCTTGCCGACAAAGTTTTCCTTCTTCACGTTCCCTCGGCATCGCACCATTCCAAAGTCCCTTCGACATGACAGCGGGGCGCGGCTAGGACCCAAGTGTGGGTCGGCAAGGGTTTCGGATCGTTGGGGAAGGGGGGGAGACAATTTCTCGGGTGTGAAGAAAAGCCGGGCCCGAAGGGACTGTCGGCCCCCTTGACCTGTCCTTGTAATGTCACAGTATAAGAGGCAGGGTTCCCGCCGGGGACCAATTGAAACGGTTGGAGCCCAAGAGAACCGCGGGGTCCTGTTCGGAGGCTTTGAACATGCCCGGGGTCGAATTCCTCCAGGAACTCACCGATAAGGGTCCCCTTATGGAAGATGCGGAAAATCACGCCCGTGTAAGTCCAGAGGGTTCGGGGGATCGCAGGGGGCCTGTCCCGAGACCATAGGGGATTGGGTCTCCTTCCAGTAGGCAGCCAGGTTTTCCTGGTAATAGGGGGACAAAAGATGTCCCGCGTAAAATTGGGCCGAAAAGGAAATGCCACTGGTATCATCAGTTCCATCGAAATGCCACCATTCATAGCCGCCCGGGCGTCTTTTGGGGCCGGTGGAAATCCTGGTCAACGCCTGAAAGAAGGTTCATGGGATGGTTTCTTTTGGCCTGTTTTTTTGCCGGCTTATCGGCCTATCTGATCGTCTGCGGAATGGATAATACAAGAGTCTTCCGCAAACTTCCACCCGTGGACCTGGAGCGCAAGACAATGGCCCCTGGTTTCGGTCTGCATCCCCGCCCGCAACGAGGAAAAGCGCATCGAGCCCTGCCTCGAGAGTTTATTCAAACAGGATTATCCCCGTTACGAAGTCTTGGTGTTGGATGACCAATCCACGGATGGGACCCTGGCTTTATTGAAGCGTTATGCCAGGAAAGTCACCTGGCTCCAGGTCCTCCAGGGAAAACCCTTCCCTCCGGTTGGGTGGGCAAGCCCTGGGCCTGCCATGAGCTTTCCAAAAGGGCCAAGGGAGAATGGCTTTTCTTCACCGACGCCGATACCTGGCATGAGCCGCATACCCTTCGAACCGGTCGGTGGCCGCGGCCGAGAAAACGGGGCGGACCTGCTTTCCTGCATGACCTGGCAGGAGACCCATACCTGGCTGGAATATCTCATCATCCCGGTGATGGTCTTCTGCCTCATCTCTTTTTTGCCCGCCAGCTTGGTGGTGCGGCGGAAAAGCCTTTTTTCCAAGTTCGCGGGAGGGGGAGGGCAGTTCCTTTTCTTTCGGCAGGAAAGCCTATCGGGCCATCGGCGGCCATGAGTCGGTTAAGAACGAGATCGTGGAGGACCTGGCCATCGGCAACCGGGTGGTCCGCCAGGGATTCAAACTGGTGTTTCTGGACGGGACGGACATGACTTCCTGCCGGATGTATTCCTCCGCGGGGGAGGTTTGGGCGGGGTTCTCCAAGAATTTCTTCCCGGCGTTTAAATTTTCTGTATCCCGCGCGCCCTTGTCAGTTATGGTTTTCTCTTTG
Source organism: uncultured Acidimicrobiaceae bacterium (assembly GCA_963843365.1). Taxonomy (GTDB): domain Bacteria; phylum Actinomycetota; class Acidimicrobiia; order Acidimicrobiales; family RAAP-2; genus Bog-473. The sequence continues at coordinate 147,780 of CAWJKG010000004.1, forward strand.
CGGCTTCGGTCCTGCCTTATATCGTCCTGTTTTTCGCCCAGCCCGGAACATTCTTATTCAACACGGCCATTGTTTTTTGCCTTATTCAAATACTTTTGAGGTTGAACCAGGCGTGGCGATACGGTGGACCGGCCCTTT
>CAWJKG010000005.1:0-12473 GCA_963843365.1 uncultured Acidimicrobiaceae bacterium
GGACGCCCATCTGCTGCACCTTGCGCAACAGCATCTCCATGTGCTCGGGCCGGGCGTCGGCGATGGTGACCTCGCCGCCCGCCATGCCCACGGCCGCCACGTACGTCGCCGCGACCACCCGGTCGGGAATCACCGCATGGCGGGTGGGCCGGAGCGACTCCACGCCCTCGACCTCAATGCGCGAGGTCCCGGCACCGCGCACGACGGCACCCATGTCGCAGAGCATGGAGGCCAGGTCGGCGACCTCGGGCTCCTTCGCCGCGTTCTCAATGACCGTCGTGCCCTTGGCGAGGACGGCCGCCATCAAGAGGTTGTCCGTCGCCGTATGGCTCGGGTACTCCAGGACGATCCGCGTGCCGACCAGGCGTCCGCCCGGCACCGTCCCCCGCACCTCGCCGTGGGAGGACTCGAAATGGGCGCCCATGGCGCCGAGGCCGCTGAGGTGGAAGTCGATGGGACGCTCACCGAAGTCGTCGCCGCCCGGCAGGGGCACCCGCACCGACCCGCAGCGGGCCAGGAGGAGTCCGAGGACGACGACGGAGGCCCGCATCTTCTCGAAAAGCTCGTAGGGCCCCGACGGTGCCAACTCCGCCTCCGGCGGGGTGGTGACGCGCGACATCCCCGTTGTCGAGGCGCTCGACCCGGGCCCCCATGGCCCGCAGCACCTCGGCCATGGTGTCCACGTCCGAGATGCGCGGGACGTTGGAGAGCACGGTGCACCCCTCGGCGAGCAGGCAGGCTGCCATCAGCTTGAGGGCCGAATTCTTGGCCCCGCCTGCGGTGACGGTGCCCCGCAACGGGCCGCCGGCCTCGACGACGATCTCATCCACGGCCTCAAGTATCGCCGCTGGAGCACGCCCGGACGGGCAGCCGAGGATCGTCCACCCACTATGGTCAGGACTCGTGGTGACGTCGCGCCAGGCCCCGGACCGGAACCTCGCCATGGATCTGGTACGGGTCACCGAGGCGGCCGCGATGGCAGCCAGCCGCTGGATGGGCAGGGGCGACAAGCTCGGCGCCGACCGCGCCGCGGTCGAGGCCATGCGGACCGTCCTCTCCAGCGTCCCGATGGACGGGGTGGTGGTCATCGGCGAGGGCGAGAAGGACAACGCGCCCATGCTCTTCAACGGCGAGAGGATCGGCGACGGCACTCCCCCGCAGACCGACATCGCCGTGGACCCGATCGACGGCACCACGCTGACGGCCCAGGGCCGCGGCGGTGCCCTCGCCGTCATCGCCGTGGCCGAGCGTGGTGCCATGTTCGACCCCGGTCCTTGCGTCTACATGGAGAAGCTCGCCGTGGGACCCCGGGCCAAGGGCGCCTGCGACATCCGACGCACGCCAACGGAGAACCTCAATGCCCTGGCCGAGGCGCTCGGCCGACCGGTGCGTGACCTGACCGCCGTGATACTGGACCGCCCCCGCCACGAGGCGCTGGTCAACGAGGTGCGGTCCACGGGTGCGCGCATCCGGCTGATCTCCGACGGCGACGTGGCGGGTGCCATCGCCACCGGGTGGCCGGGCGCGGGCACCGACATCCTCTTCGGCATCGGCGGCACCCCCGAGGGCGTCCTCGCCGCGGCCGCCCTGAAGTGCATGGGCGCGGAGATCCAGGGCCGGCTCTACCCGCGCAACGAGCAGGAGCGGGCTGCCGCGGCCGAAGCCGGCTACGCGCTCGACGCCGTCCTGACGACGGACGACCTGGTCCAGGGGAACAACTGCTTCTTCGCCGCCACCGGCATCACCGACGGGGAGCTGCTGCAGGGCGTGCAATACCACGAGTTCGGGGCCACCACGCAGTCGCTCGTCATGCGCTCGAAGTCCGGGACCCTGCGCAAGATCGACGCCAGCCACGCCTTGGCCAAGCTGGCGGAGTTCAGCTCCATCTCGTTCGGCTGACTTCCGGCCGGACGACCAGCCGATCCGATCGACGGTGTGGAGCTAAGCGGCGCCGTCGCTGGCCACGGCGAGCCGCAGCTCGGCGCGGGCGAGGGCGCCCTCCGCCTCGGCCAGGGCCAGGTCGGCCTCTGACGCCGGCGCGTCGGCGTCGGTCGCCGCAGAGCGCCCCGAGGAGAGCTCAGCGACCCGCTGGGCCGCAGCCTCCCTGGCCGCCTCGGCCCGCGGCACGTCGATGTCCTGGGCGAGCTCGGCGACACCGGCCAAGACCGTGACGCGCGTCGACATGCCCGGCAGCGGACCGTTCCCCTCGGCCAGTCCCTCAGCGGCGCCGGGGCTGGTGTCGACCTGGAGAAACCCCCCGTGGACGGCAAGAAGTTGCGCGCCCCCGTCGGCCTGCTCCACTTTGACCAGGCACGGCGCGACGTCGGCCACCAGTGCGGTGTGGCCGTCGAGCACCGTCATGTCACCGACCGTCGTCCGCAGCACGACGGCGGTGGCGCCGCCGGCCACCAGAGCCTCCTCCGGCGTGACCACCTCGACCCCGAAGATGCCGTCGGGCATCAGCCGGCATCCTCCTCGAGCGTCTTGGCTTTGGCCAGGACGGACTCGACGCCGCCGACATTGAGGAAGGCCTGCTCGGGGACGTTGTCGAGATCCCCGTTGACCAGCGCCTCGAACGACTCGACGGTCTCGTCGATCGGCACATTGATCCCGGGCACACCGGTGAACACCTCGGCCACGAAGAAGGGCTGGGACAAGAAGCGCTGGATCTTCCGGGCCCGGGTCACCGTCACCCGGTCCTCTTCGGACAACTCGTCCATGCCGAGGATGGCGATGATGTCCTGCAGCTCCTTGTACCGCTGCAGGACCTCCTGCACCCGCCGGGCCACCGCGTAGTGCCGGTCCCCGACGATCTCGGGCGCCAGGATGTTGGACGTCGACGCCAGCGGGTCCACCGCCGGGTAGATGCCGAGTGCCGCGATCTGTCGGGAGAGCTCCGTCGTGGCGTCGAGGTGTGTGAACGTGGTGAACGGAGCAGGGTCGGTGTAGTCGTCGGCGGGCACGTAGACGGCCTGGAGCGACGTGATGGACTTCCCCTTCGTCGAGGTGATGCGCTCCTGGAGCTCGCCCATCTCGTCGGCGAGCGTCGGCTGGTAACCCACGGCCGAGGGCATGCGACCGAGCAGGGTCGAGACCTCCGAGCCCGCCTGGACGAAGCGGAAGATGTTGTCGACGAAGAGCAGCACGTCCTGGTTCTGCACATCGCGGAAGTACTCGGCCATGGTCAACGCTGCCAGTGCAACCCGGAGGCGTACCCCAGGGGGCTCGTCCATCTGGCCGTAGACGAGCGCCGCCTTGTCGATGACGCCCGACTCCTGCATCTCGAGCCACATGTCGGTGCCCTCGCGGGTGCGCTCGCCCACGCCTGCGAAGACGGACACACCACCGTGCTCCTGAGCCACGCGGTGGATCATCTCCTGGATGATCACGGTCTTGCCGACGCCGGCACCGCCGAAGAGGCCGATCTTGCCACCCTGGACATAGGGCTCGAGAAGGTCGATCACCTTGATCCCCGTCTCGAACATCAGCGCCCTGGGCTCGAGCTGGTCGAAGGCCGGCGCATTGCGGTGAATCTCCCAGTAGTCCGCCACGCCTTCGATCGAGTCGGTGTCGAGCGGTTGCCCCAGAACGTTGAAGACGTGACCCAGCACCGCGTTGCCCACCGGGACCGTGATGCCACGCCCCAGGTTGCGCACCGGGGCGCCACGGACGAGCCCGTCCGTCTGCTGCATGCAGATACAGCGCACCCGACCGTCCCCGATCTGCTGCGCCACCTCGGCCGACACCACGTTCGTCTCGCCCTCCAGCTCAATGCTGAACTCGACGGCATGGTTGATCTCGGGCAATGCGTGGGGCGGGAATTCGACGTCGATGACGGGGCCGGCGATGGCGACGACCCGGCCGTCCTCGAGCGAGCCCGCGGGGGCGCTGTCCTGGGTGACTGAAGTGGTGGTCATGATGCTCAAGCTCCCTTCGACTGGCGGAGCGCCTCGGCACCACCGACGATTTCCATGATCTCTGTGGTGATGGCGTCCTGGCGGGCGCGGTTCATCACTCGGGTGAGGGTGCGGACCAGTTCGTCCGCATTCTCGGTTGCCGCCGCCATGGCTCGCTGCTGGGCGGTGAAGAAGGCCGCCGAGCCCTCGAGCAGCGCCGCGAAGATCTCGGACTCAGCGGCCCGGGGCGCCAGTTCTGCAAGCAGTGTCTCGCCGTCGGGCTCGAACTCCGTGTAACCCCCTGCGCCCGACCCGCCCGCGCCCTCATCGGTCCCCTCGCGGCGGGCGTCGTCCGCCGGGAGCGGCATGGGGAGCAGTTGCAGGGTCTCGACGCGCTGCGTCCCGGCCGAGATGTAGCGCGTCGAAACGAGCTGGAGCAGGTCGATCTCACCTGACAGGAACGGCGCCGCCACGACTGCGGCGACCTCGCGAGCATCGACGAATTCGGGACGATCGGCCATACCGACGAACGACCGTGCCACTTCGATGCCTCGGTACCTCAGGTACGGCGGGGCCTTCTTGCCGATGCTCCAGAGGACGACCTCGACGTTGGCGCGCTGGTACTCGGCGACCAAACGCTCGGTCGCCCGCAAGACGCCCGAGTTGTACGAGCCGGCCAGGCCGCGATCACCCACAATGGCCAAGATCCCCACCCGCTCGGGCGACTCCGGGGTCCCGAGCATCTTCGCCGCCACGTTCGGGTCGTCCTCGACGACCGCGCGCAGAATGCGCTGCATGCCGTCCCGGTAGGGCCGGTTGGCTGCGATCCGGCTCGTGGCCCGGACGATGCGCGAGGCCGCGATGAGCTCCATCGCCTTGGTGATCTTCCTCGTCGACTGCACCGAGCGAATACGCCGGCGCAGGACGCGCTCTTGGCCTCCGGCCATGGGTCAGTCGACCTTCCCCGTGTCGAAGCCCTCGAGAAACGTCGTCAGGCCCTTGTCGAGCGCGTCGGCGTCGGGCATGCCTCCCGTGGTGCGGATGTGCTCGAGCACGTCCGGGTGGTTCCCCTTGAAGTACTCGACGAGCTCCGTGGCGAACCGCTGTACCTCTGCCACCGGCACCGTGTCCGTCCAGCCCTTGGTCCCCGCGTAAATGACCAGGACCTGCTCCTCGACCGGGACCGGCTGGTTCTGCGGCTGCTTCAGGAGCTCCGTCAGCCTGTAGCCCCGGTCCAGCTGCGCCTGGGACACCTTGTCGAGCTCGGAGCCGAAGGTCGCGAACGCCTCGAGCTCGCGGAACTGCGCCAGGTCGAGCTTGAGCGTTCCCGACACGGTCTTCATCGCCTTGACCTGGGCCGCGCTGCCGACCCGGCTCACCGAGTTCCCCACGTTGATGGCGGGGCGGATGCCCGAGTTGAAGAGGTCGGACTCGAGGAAGACCTGCCCGTCGGTGATGGAGATGACGTTCGTCGGGATATAGGCGGAGATGTCGCCGGCCTTGGTCTCGATGATCGGAAGTGCCGTGAGCGACCCGGCGCCGAGATCGTCGGAGAGCTTGGCGGCGCGCTCGAGCAGTCGCGAGTGCAGGTAGAACACGTCGCCGGGGTAGGCCTCGCGCCCCGGTGGCCGCCGCAGGAGGAGCGACACGGAGCGATATGCCTCGGCCTGCTTGGAGAGGTCGTCGTAGACGATGAGGGCGTGCTCTCCGTGCTCCATCCAGTGCTGGCCCATCGCACACCCCGCGTAGGGGGCCAGGTACTTGAACGGGGCGGGCTCCCCCGCCGAGGCCACCACGACCACCGTGTAGTCGAGCGCACGGTGTTCCTCGAGGGTGGCCACCGTCTGTGCCACCGACGAGTTCTTCTGGCCGATGGCGACGTAGATGCACTTCACACCCTGGCCGGCCTGGTTGATGATGGTGTCGACGGCGACCGTCGTCTTGCCGGTCTTGCGGTCGCCGATGATCAGCTCGCGCTGGCCACGACCGATCGGGGTCATGGCGTCGATCGCCTTGATGCCCGTCTGCATGGGCTCGCTGACGGGCTGGCGACCGACGATGCCGGGTGCCTGCACCTCCATCCGACGCGTCTCGGACGCGTTGATGGGGCCCTTGCCGTCGATCGGCTCGCCGAGGGCGTTGACCACCCGGCCCAGGAGCGCATCGCCGACCGGCACCGTCTGGATCCGGCCCGTTGCCTTGACCGTCTGCTCCTCCTCGAGGTTGTCGACCTCGCCCAGGACGACGGCGCCGATCGTCTCCTCGTCGAGGTTGAGAGCGAGGCCCAACGTGCCGTCCTCGAACTCGAGCAACTCGTTGACGGCTGCGCCGGGCAGTCCCGAGACCCGAGCGATCCCGTCACCTACCTCGACGATCCGGCCGATCTGCTCCGTGTGGACCTCCGAGGCGTATTCCTCCACGTGGCGCTCCAGCGCCGCCGTGATCTCACTGGCGTCGATCGTCAGCTCCGTCATCACACTGCTCCCTCTGTCGTCTTCCCATCCTTCGGGCCCTGCCCGTTTCCGCTCAGCCTCTCCTCCCAGCCGCCCGGCACCAGGTGCTCGCGCAGGGCATCGAGGCGGCCGCGCGCGCTTGCGTCCACCTGGAGGTCACCGATCTGGATCACTGCTCCGCTGAGGAGCGACGGCTCCATGACGATCTGCAACTCCACCGGGGACCCGGCCAGATCGGTCAACGACGCCGAGAGTTCGGACTGCTGCGCATCGTCGACAGGCGCGGCCGTCCGCACCCGGGCGATCCGCCACCCCCGCGCCGCGGCGGTCTGCTCCACGAGCCAGTTCAGTGTGCCGACGATGTCGCGGGCTCGGCCCCCGGCGATGGTGTAGCGCACCAGGGCCAAGGTGCCGGGCGACACCTTCCCCTGGAGGAGCTGAGTGACCAGGCCTTGCCGGGCCTCGATCGCCAGGTCGCGGTCCACGAGGGCTCGTCGCAGCGCCGGCGTCGAGCCGACGATCTGGGCGAAGCGGAACAACTCGTCCTCCATGTTCTCGAGCTCTGCGGTCGACAGGGTCTCGAAGATCCCCCGGGCGTACCCGCCGACGCGCCGGCGGGCCTGCAGCAGGCCCAGGGACGGCTCGGCTTCGTGCTGGCCCTCGGCGGCGCGGTGGGCCTTGATGGCGAGCCAGTTCAGCGCCGCCACCGACTCGGGAGCATGCACCACCGACGTGGCGAAGGCAGCGGCCCGCCGAGCCGGCTCCGACACCCTTCCCTCGAGCAGGTCACGCATGACGGCCGCCCGGGCCGAACCGGTCACGGCGGTGTCCGTCAGAGCGGCGTGCAGGAGCGGCGTGGCCAGCACGAGACGCTCGATCGCGGCGAACTCAGCGGCCAACGCAGGGAGCTGCTCAGGATCGACCTCCTCGAGAACTTCGGCCGCGTATCCCTGGAGCGTGGGGTTCACGGGCGCGCCCCGGAGCCACTCGCCGTGGCCTCGGCGTCGGCGCGCAACGCGGCAACGGCTTCGTCGATCAGGTCGCGGTGGGCCTCGTAGTTGACCTCGCGGCCGATGATGCGCTCGACCACCTCGAGCACGATCTCGCCCATCCGCTCCGCGGCCTCGTCGATGGCGCGCTGACGGGACAACGCCACCTCGGCGGCGGCGCTGTTGACGATGCGCTCGTACTCGGCCTGCGCGCTCGACTGGGAATCGGCGCGCACCTGTTCGGCGGTGCGGTTGGCCTGGGCCACGATCTCGCGGGCCTGCTGGCGTGCCGCCTCGAGTTCGGAACGGCGATCCTCGTCGGACTTCGCCGCATCGGCCTTGGCCGCGTCGGCCGCCTCCAGCTCGGATTTGATCTGTGCCGCCCGCCCGTCGAGCGCGTCCTTCAGGACCGGCAGCACGTACTTGCGGATGACGCCCAGGACGATGAGGAACGCGATCAGTTCGACGATCAGCGTCGCATTTGGGATCAGGAAGTTGCTGTCTGCAATGAGCATATTCGTCTCTGTCTGTGCTGAAGTGATGGAGCTCCCGCAGCCGGGGGCCGGGGCTGCCTTACCGCCGGGCTACTTCTTGTACAGCGAGAAGATGAAGAGCGCCGTGAAGGCCAGGTTGATGAAGTACATGGCCTCCACGAGACCGACGGTGAGGAACATGATCGTGAAGAGGCGGCTCTGGGCCTCGGGCTGACGGGCGACTCCGTTGATGGTCGCGCTCCCGGCCAGACCGTCGCCGACGGCGGCACCGATGGCGCCGCCACCGAGCAACAGACCGCCTCCGATCATGGCTCCGGCCAGCTGGGTGGCCTGTGATGCTGAGTCTCCCATTGGTGGTTCTTCTCCTTTTTCTCTCAGTACGAGATCTTGGGCTCTGCTACGCGGCCAGGGCCTGCTGCTGCACGGGCGCGTCGGCGTGCACCTCGTGGATCAGCTCGTCCTTGTGCTCTCCGTGGTCCGTCGCCATGGCCACGTCGAAATAGAGGATGGTCAGCAGCGTGAAGATGAAGGCCTGAATGGTCCCGATGAGGAGGCCGTCGAAGAGCTTCCAGATGACGTTGATCGGGAGGACCAGGATGTTCCCGATCGGGATGGCGCCAAGCTTCCAGGCGCCCAACGCCGCGATGAGTGTGAGCATCAGCGTGCCCGACAGCAGGTTTCCGAAGAGCCGGAGAGCGAGCGTGAGGGGCTTCGCGATCTCCTCCACGAGGTTGATGAAGATGTTGAACGGCAGGAGGTACATCGGGAACGGCTGGGTGGCGTAGTGGGCGAAGTACCCCTTGACGCCCCGGGCGCGCAGCGACGAGGCATGCACCAGCACGATCACGTACAGCGCCATCGCGAGCGGCAGGTTGATGTCCGCGTTGGGCACGATGAGGAACGCGTACTTGCTCCCGAGGTCGACCAGCGTGAACAGGTTGCACACGAGGATGAAGACGAAGAGCGTCGTCGCCAGTGGGATGATCTTCAGGCCGGCCTCGCCGATGGTCCCCTCGACCTGCTGGGTGATCGCCCCCACGAGCATCTCCCACGCCGCCTGCAGGCGGCCCGGGACGCCGCTGGTGACCTGCCGGCGCAGCCTGATGCCGAGGCCGATGACGATGAGGGCGGCCACGCCGGTCGCCCAGATCGTGTCCCAGTCGAACGTAAGGCCGCCCACGGCCTTCTGGACGTGGTCGCCGACCGAGATGTCGGTCGCGAGGCGCGAGATCGTCGCCAGCGGGGTGAGGGTGGAAAGGCCCATCAGTCGTCGTCTCCGTCGTCGCCCAGCCTGACGGATGCGCTGGCGGCATCGAGCATGCCGCCGATGCCACCGCTCCCCGACTTGAACATGGAGTGGGCCATGTTCGCGAGCAGGATGAACTGGAAGATGCCCAGTCCGACCAGGACGCCGAGACCCAGCGGAAGGAGGAGGAAGCACAGTCCGAGCGCGATCACGGTGATCACGCCCAGGCGCGTCAGGGTGTTGGCCGCCAGCGGGCGGCGGTGGTTCGACCCTTCCTGCTCGCCCACCTTCGCCACGGACTTCACGATCAGCCGGAAGTTCCCGATCCCGATACCGACACCGAGGGCGATCCCGAGTCCGACCCACGGGGCACCGAGGGCGATGGCGCCGACGAGTCCGACCAAACCCACGATCAGACCCGTCACCATGGTGTGCCGCGACACCCGAACGAGATCCTGCGCCGAGAACATCTCGAACATCAGCGCACCCCCCGCGTGGTGCCGTCGCCGCGAGTCAGACGAACTTTCGAAAGTTGGCGTAGGCCAGGAGCACCGCACACGTGATGCCGAAGACCAGGCCGGCGAACGTGATCCACGGCGTCGTGCCCAGCCAGGAATCCAGCAGGTAGCCCAGGCCGCCGGCGGCCACGACGCTGACGGCACAGGCCGTCCCCACGAAGAAGAAGTCCCCCAAGGACGGGGCTTCCGGCTCGGGGTCGGTCCCATCGGGCGTCTCGGGTGACGGCTCGGCCTCCGGCGGCGTAGGTGTCACGGGCAGCTTCCTGGCCGCGCACGCGGGACGAGGCTCATCGGTTGACACACACGGTTGCTGGCGCCTTATGCGGTGCGTGGCGCGCCGGAGTCCGTCGACCGCAAGCTGCCGGATCGGCAGTATCGGACGAGGCGAGGTGGACGGGGTACACAGGCCTCATCTTCGCATCCCGGCCCAGATGCCGTCCAAACGGTCAGGACGGGAACCGGACCACCTCGCTGACCCGCTCCGGCCTCCTCGGGCGGGGGCCGGAATTCCCAGCGTCGCGCTGCATCTTCCTCGTCCTCCCCGTTCCCCCGCCGCAGGCCCGGGTGGAAGAAGGTGTACAGGCCCACCCCGAGGGCGGCCGCCCCGATCGGGATGAAGGCGTTGACCTGATGCACGAAGAGGGGGAAGAGCAGGAAGCTGGACAGGACCGCCGTCCAGGCCCACAGGATGATGACGCTGCGCCGGGGCCCGTGGCCCAGGCGGAGCAGGCGGTGGTGGATGTGCTCCTTGTCGGGGGTGTCGAAGCCGGTGCCCCGCGCCGTGCGCCGCACGAAGGCGAACGCCATGTCGACCAGGGGACCCCGAGGATCAGGAGGGGGATGAAGAGGGGGGCGAAGAAGAAGTAGGTCACGCCGCTGATGGGCACGGCGGTGGGGACCCGGCCGCCGATGACCATCGTCGACGCCGCCATGAGCAGACCGAGGAAGTGCGCGCCGGCATCGCCCATGAAGATGCGCGCCGGGTTGAAGTTGAAGGGCAGGAAGCCGAGACAGATGCCGCAGGCGACGACGGCGACCAGCGGACCGATGTTGTCGCTCGGCAGCAGGCCGAGCCCCATGAGGCGGATGCCGTAGATCGCGAGCGCGCCGCCGCCGATCGCGACCACGCCGGCGGCCAGGCCGTCGAGACCGTCGATCAGGTTCACGGCGTTGGTCAGCGCGATGACCCAGACCGCGGTGATGAGCGGGACGATGCCCGGCGTCAGCACGAAGAACCCGGCCAGCGGGATCTTGAACTCGTACATCGTGACGCCGCTGAAGTAGAGGATGCTGGCGGCCAGGACCTGCCCGGCCATCTTGGCCGGTGCCGACATGTCGCGGACGTCGTCGATCAGCCCGACGGCGAACATCGCGCCGGCCGCCAGCACGACGCCGGTCATCTCCGGCGAGTCGTGCGAAGATGGGCCGCAGTTGCGGCACCACCGCCGCGGCGAGCACGGCGACCAGGAACCCCATGAACATGGCGGCGCCGCCGCCGTAGGGGATCGGCTTGGTGTGCACCGTGCGCTCGCCGGGCTGGGCGACGTAGCCCGACCCGCAGCGCGATGCGCTTGGCGGGGACCGTCAGTGCGGCCGTGGCACCCGCGGCAATCACGAGGACCAGGCCGTACCAGCCGATGTCGGGCACGCGTTAGGCCACGAGGTCGGGGTACGGCGGGAAGGCGGCGCACAGCGCGGCGACCTCCGCGCGCACCGCGGCGATCTCGCCCTCGTCGGTCCGCGCCTTGAGCGTGCGCACGATGAGGTCGGCGACCACCTGCATCTCGTCGGTGCCCATGCCCGCCGTCGTCTCGGCGGCCGTCCCCAGGCGCAGGCCCGAGGTGAGGAACGGCGAGCGCGGGTCGTCGGGGATGGTGTTGCGGTTGCAGGTGATGCCGGCGCGGTCGAGGACCTCCTGGGCCTCCTTCCCGGTGAGCTCCGCGTCGAAGGGTCGCAGGTCGACCAGCAGCATGTGGTTGTCGGTGCCGCCCGACACCAGCCGGAAGCCGTGGCCGGCCAGCGCATCGGCCAGCGCGGCGGCGTTGGCGACGACCTGCGCGGCGTACTGGCGGAACTCGGGCTGCGCCGCCTCGGCGAACGCCACCGCCTTGGCCGCGATGACGTGCTCGAGCGGCCCGCCCTGGAGCCCGGGGAACACGGCGCTGTCGATCTTCTTCGCCAGCTCCGTCCCGCACAGGATGGCGCCGCCCCGCGGGCCGCGCAGCGTCTTGTGGGTCGTGAGCGTGACGACGTCGGCCACGCCCACCGGGCTCGGGTGGCGCCCGCCGGCGATGAGGCCGGCCGGATGGGCGGCGTCGAACATGAACAGCGCGCCCACCGAGTCGGCGATCTCGCGGAACGGCACGGGGGTCGATGATCCGGGCGTACGCCGTCGAGCCCGCCACGATCAGCGCCGGCTTCTCGGTCTTGGCCAGGTGGGCCACCTGGTCGAAGTCGATGACCTCGCCCGGGTTCGCCTCGTCGTGCGACTCGGGCGTGACGCCGTAGGAGACGAAGCGCCAGAACTTCGAGACGATGGAGGCGGGCGACCCGTGCGTGAGGTGCCCGCCGTGGTCGAGCCGCATGGCGAGGACGGTGGCGCCGGGCTCGAGCAGCGCCTGGTAGACGGCGAGGTTGGCGTTGGCGCCCGCGTGCGGCTGCACGTTGGCGTGTTCCGCGCCGAACAGCGCGGTGGCGCGGTCGCGTGCCAGGTCCTCCACCTCGTCGATGACCCGGTTGCCCCCGTAGTAGCGCCGGCCCGGATAGCCCTCGGCGTACTTGTTGGTGAGCACCGAGCCCGATCGCCGCCAGCACCGCGGGCGAGGTGAAGTTCTCGGACGCGATCAGCTGCAGGGTCGTCTGCTGGCGGTTGAGCTC
>CAWJKG010000006.1:0-311724 GCA_963843365.1 uncultured Acidimicrobiaceae bacterium
GCGTGCGGCGCTGTCGTCGGCGAACTGCGTGTCCCGGCGGACGACCTGCACCCAGCTGCCGGCGTCGAGGAGAGCGAACAGTTTGACCGCCGTGCCGTCCGCCCAGGCCCGCACCGAGGCCCAGCGGGCATGCACCGCCGCCGCCGCCTCGGCGATCAGGATCCCGAACGCCGCGCCGGAGGCACCGAAGCCGGCCGCCACCAGCGCCACCACGGCGACCACCCGGACGCCGATCTCGACCAGCAGGTTGACGGCCAGCGGCCGGTAGGACCGGTGGGCCTGCAGAAGGCCCCGGTCGAGCGAGAGCAAGACGAAGAAGCCGGCCGCCGTGAGGATGGCGGCGATGCCGATGCCGCTCTGTTGGTTGAGCAGCACGGCCAGGCCGTGCCGGCTGGCGAAGACCACCGCCGCCCAGACCAGGACGAGCAGGGTGCACCGGCGGTGCACCCTGCCGGCCCAACGGCGGACGAGGTGTCCGCTGCCGTCCTCGTGCCACACGGTCACGCGCCGCACCACCGCCACCACGACGGCCGAGCCCGGCATGGAGAGGATCAGGTAGAGCCCCGTCAACTGATTGAGGACGCCGTAGCCGTGCGGGGTGAGGAGCCGGGCGAGCGCCACCGTGAGGACGACGGCGGCGCCGTTCGCCAACACGGCGGCGGCGGCGAGCGGGCTGACCTGCAGCAGGCCGGCCCGCATGGAATCACCGGGCCCCTTCTCCTCTTCGACGAGGAGCTCGGCCCCCAGGTTGGGCCCGGTGGGCGCGAACGCCATGGCGGTCGGCACCGCCTCGACCACGACCTCGGCGGCAGGGGTCTCGTCGTCGGGCGCCGACGCGACCTCGGGATCGATCACACGCCGGCCTTCGCCGCCGTTTCGTCTTCCATGCCGATCTTGTCGACCGCCGGCAGGATCTCCCGTTGCAGCCACTGGCCTCCGGCGAGGCTGACGTGGATGCCGTCGGTGTAGCGCACCCGGACCCCGTCGACCGTGGACGTGTAGGTGCCGCCCGGGCCCAGCATCTTGTTGAGGTCGATCACGCTGACGCCGTCAGCCCGCTGGGACCGGGCCACCTGCTCCACGACCGCGTTGTAGGCGCGGGCGCGGGCGGGGTCGTTCTCCGCGAAGGGGACGCCGTCGAGCTGGCGCTGACTGGGGTCGATGTAGGGCATGGTGAACAGCACCACTCTGGCACCAACCGAGTGGAAGATGGCGATGGCGCTGTCCAGATCGGCGCGCAGGTGGTCGTCCCATTGCGGCTCGCCCACGTGGACCCAGCGTCCGTCGAGGAGATGGTCGGCGACCTCCCAGCGGCCCAGCCCGAGCGCCACCACCTGGGGTCGCTGGCTCTCCATCAGTTGCAGCCACGTCGTCTGCCAGCCCACGCAACCCTGGGTCGCCGGGCCGACGGCGTCGGAGGTGACCACCTGGAGTTGGGGGTCGAGGTCACATCCGATGGTGGCGTCGTCGGCCACCGAGACCCCGTAGGAGGACTGGGCGTCCTCCGACAGCCCCATACCCAGGGTCATGGCGACGGAGTCGCCCAGGATCAGCAGGCGGACGGGGTGGGCGCCGAAGGCGCCGGCCCGGCTCAGGGCCGAATGCTCTGCCGAGGTCAGGCCCAGCGCCAACGGCTGCTCTGCACGGGCCCCGCCGGTGGGGCCGGCCGCCGACGCGGTCCGGTGGTGCGACGGTGGGGTGGCGGAGGCGGGGACGGCCACGGCAGCCCCGGCGAGTGTCAGCACGCCCGCCACGCCGCACAGAGCCCACCCAGCCGATCGCCTCAGGATCCCCACGGTCCTCCTCGCTGATGGACGCAGCGGGCCGCACGCCCGGCGCGGACGATTCATGACGGCGCCCTCCGGGCTGGTGTCGGCCCGAGGAGGCCCTCAGTTGACAATTTTCCCGCCACGCTCAGGGGTGCGCCAGGGCCAGAAGGCCTACGCAGAGAGGGGCTTTGAGGGTGGTCGTGACCCGCCCCGACCTTTCCTCCGCCTTCCGCGTGCAGGCGCCGAGCACGTCGCTGCCCGTGCGCAAGGGAGGGGTGGTGTCGGCCCGGACGTGGTGCCAGACCCAGGCGCCGGCCTCGACCTGGGGCAGACGGCCCAGCGCCGCCGTCATGAAGGCGGCGGCGTAGACCGGGTCCTGGCCCTGCTGCAGCTTCGGAGCCGCCGGGTCGGTCGAGATCACGACGCTGTCCACCTGCCAGACGCGCAGCGCCTGGCGGACGGCGGCGTACTGCGCCGGCGTCCCGGTGGGGCTCGGGAGGTCGTAATTGAACGTCAGTTGCGTGAGGACACGGAAGCCGCCCGCGGCCGCGCCGGCACGCGACAGCACCCCCTGGGGGCCCCCGCCGCCGGCCTGGCTGTAGTGCATGCGGTCGACGGCCTGCCAGGCCATGGCCGCCTGGATCCCGGTGAAGGGGGCCGGATACGACAGGAGCACCTGCCCCGGCGGCAGCGTCGGCGCCACCTCGGTGTACCAGCGGGGCAGGAAGACCGGCGTCATGGCGAAGGGGAGCCGGGTCCCGAAGGTCACGCCCATGGGCACCAGCGCCACGGCGGCGACCGCCACCGCGCTCACGGCGCCCCGCCAGTTCGGCGCCCAGGCATGCACGCGGTCGAGCACGACCGCGAGCATCACCGCGGCGGCCAGAAAGCCGACGGCCATGAAGCGCTGCACGATCACGTTCTCCATCAGCGGGATGTGGGCGAACAGGCCGGCCACCTCCCACCACTGGCCCCGCCGGTCCCCCAGCGCGAAGAGCGCGCAGAGCGCCAGGACGAAGGCGAAGAACCACAGGCGCCGGTCCCGCCGGAAGGCCAGCAGGCCCCCGACGAGCACCGCGAGGAACCCCCAGCCGAGGTACCCCGAAGAACCCAGCTGCGGGCCCGAGTACCCGCCGAGGAGGAGGAAGACGTTCGAGCCCTGGACGTAATGGGGCGACACGTAGTTGGCGGGGACGTATCCCCCGATCGCCGCGATGTTGGGCCAGATGCTGCCGGAGAGGTGTCCCGGGCCGTCGAGCGCGAACCACAGTGGCCAGGCCAGCAGCACGGTCCCGACGCCGGCGCCGACGCCGAGGCCGGCCGCCGCATGGCCGGCGCGCCGGCGCACCTCGTCCCTCTCGGTCAGCCACCCGAAGACGACCAGCACCACGAGGGCGATCACCACGACGATGGCGGCGATGACCAAGAGCTCGGTGGAGAGGAAGAACTGCACCCACACCAGCAGGCCGAGGAGCACGCCGGACCACACGACGCTGTGCCGCTGGCGCACGACGATCTCGTCGAGCGCAATGAGGATGAGCGGCAGCACCATGAGCGCGGCCGTCATGAGGTGTGCGCCCTCCAGGCTGGTCAGCACGAAGGGCGAGAAGCCGTAGAGGAGGCCGCCGAGGAAGGCCGCCGGGGTCCAGGGCGCCCAGCGCCGGATGGCGATGAACGCCGTGTAGGCGCTGAGCGCGGGCGCCACCGTGGCGGCCACGTTGAGCGAGGCCACGGGCCCCCAGATCCACGTGACCGGGGCCAGCGGGATGCTCATCCCCGTCACCGACGTCTGGGCCAGCAGGTTGATGCCGCCAGGATGGAAGAGCGCCGTGGAGAAGAAGGGGTTGTGCCCGTGCGCCAGCGCGGTGGCGGGCCACTGGAAGAACCAGAGGAAGAGGGCGGGATCCCCGCAGCCGCAGAGCGTGTTGGTGGTGCCGCCCGCCGTCCAGGCGTGCACCCAGAGGGCGAAGCCGAGGGCGAGATAGATCAGGCCGACCGTGAGGAGGGTCATCCACCGGCGCCACCATCGGGTCCCCCGCCGCTCCCCTTCGGCCTCGCCGGGCGGTTCGCGGTCGGTCCGCTCCGGCGCCTCGGTACCTGCGCGCGCGGGCGCCCGGTCAGCCAGCGTCGAAGGCACTTGCGCCGGCGGCCGTCGCCGGAGTGCGCCGGGGCAGGACCGGTGCATCGCGTCCGGTCGACCCCGACTCGTGGTATTCCTCTTCGACGTTGACCGACCAGATGTCGTGGGTCGCGCCGTACATGTTGTCCACCGTCAGCATGGCGGTGTACATGGAGTGGTCCTGGTTGTTGTACTTGTGCATCCCGTTGCGTCCCACCGGGTGGATGTTCGGGGCCTCCGTCTCGATCCACTTGCGGATGGTCCCGACGTTCTCCTTGTAGGCGAAGTCGTAGTACGGGTACGCCTTGGGGACGCGCACGACGTAGCCGCGCTCGACGTCGCCCTCCGCGGCCAGCCCGAGTGAGATGAGCTCTCGCGTCCCCAGGGCGATGAGGTCGGCGTCGGGTGTGTTCCACATGGCGTCGCCCTCGAACACGAAGTACTCGAGGCCGAGGCAGGTGCGCCCGTCCTTGACCAGGTACGGCGACCACGACCCGTAGTTCTGAATGCGCCCCACCTCGACATCGGTGGCGTGGATGTAGATCCAGTTGTCAGGGAAGCTGCGCGACTCGGGCACCACGAGCGCCACTGTGAGGTAGTCGCGGTAGTGCAGGTCGTCGGCCGCCGCCACGACTTCCGGCGGCGGTGGCGGCGTGATGGTGTGCACGAGCTCGCGCATCGGCATGGTCGACACGACATGAGAGGCCGGCACCGTGTGCTCCGCGCCCCCTTGGCGGTAGGTGGCGGCGACGGCGCGGCCGCGCTCGACCGCGATGCCGGTCAGCCGCGCCCCCAACTCCAGCGTCCCCCCGGCGGCTTGCACCTTCTCCGCGCAGACCTCCCACATCATGCCGGGGCCGTACTTGGGGTACTGGAACTCCTCAATCAGGGTGGTGATGTCCGTCTGATTGCGTTTGGGGAGGATGGCGTTGACGACGGCCTTGCGCAGGTCGAGGTTCTTGACCCGTTGCGCCGCCCAGTCGGACGGCATGTCGGAGACGGGGACGCCCCAGACCTTCTCGGTGTAGGTCTTGAAGAACGTGCGGTAGAGCCGCCAGCCGAACCGCGCCACCAACCAGTTCTCGTAGTTGGACTCGTCCTTGGGCGGGCGGATGCGGGCCCAGAGGTAGGAGAAACCGCACAGGATGGCCTCCCAGAGCCCCAGGTTGCGCAGGGCGTTGAGGGCCTTGAGCGGGTAGTCGTAGAACTTGCCCTGGTAGTAGATGCGGCTCATGCGGGGCCGGAGCATGAAGTCGCCCTCCGGCAGGATCTCGTGCCAGAGTGCCTCCACCTCGGGGACCTTGGTGAAGAACCGGTGTCCACCCAGGTCGAAGCGCCACCCGTCGCGCACCACCGTCCGGCTGATGCCGCCCACCACGTCGTCTGCCTCCAGCACGATGGGATGCGCACCCCGCTTGGTCAGGAGATACGCCGCCGTGAGGCCGCCCGGGCCCGCTCCGGCAATGACGACGGGCGCTTCAGCGGGGGTGCTCACGAGGTAGGCAGGTTAGTGGACCCCCCAGGATGCCTCGGGGAGGGGGGCGGCGTTCCCGGTGCCGTCCAGCGTGCCTGCACCGACGCGATCAGGAGGGTCCCCCGGTGGTGAACTCGGTCAGGTTCATCGGCTCGTAGTAGTACTTCTCGCGGGCGGTCACCACGTTGCGCCCGCCCCCGCCGTTCTTGGTCGCCACGTTGAGCAGGTCGGTGGCGATCTGCTCGCACTTGACGCCGTACGTCTGGTACATCGACTGCCAGACGAACCAGACGCGGTGGGCGGTGCCCGCCTTCTGCACGAGGTCGTCGGCGAAGGCATTGGGGTCGGCCGCATGCACGGCGTCGGCGTAGTCGACCCAGTCGACGATGGCCGGCCCCGTGCGGCGGGGGAACGTCAACATATCGTACCACGATGGATCGTCGATCTGGCGGTAGACGGACGGACCCAGCTGGTCGGGACAGAATGCGATGACGTCGCCCGGCTTGGCCTGCGTGTTGATGGCCGCGGCCACCGCATTGGCCTGCGTGCGCTGGGTGGTCACGTTCTGGGCCGAGGAGATCAATCCCGCCACGACGGCCAACCCGACGACGATCACCCGCACGCGGGGATTCAGCAGTGTGGTCGTCCCGAGCGCGATGAGGAGGAGGAAGGGCAGGAATACCACTGCGGCGTAGCGGGAGGAGAACGCGCTCTGGGTGATGATGCCGCCGGCGATGGCGGCGAACAGCGTGCCCAGCACCACGAAGCCGAGGCTGCGGGCCCGCGGCCGCGTGCGCAGGTCGAGCTCGATGATGCGGCCGGAGCGGCCGATGCCGAACACGGCCAGCGCCAGCATGGCGAAGTAGATGACGGCCAGCAGGCGGCCCTGGTTCGTGCCCGTCTGCAACGTCGAACCCTGGTTGTCGGTGAAGCCGGTCAGGGCGTTGATCACGGCCGAGAAGTTGGGCGGCGCCGCCCACGGCGTGCCGGTGTGCTTGGCCTGGTAGAGGAAGGTCGGGGCCCAGGGCACGAAGAGCAGGCAGCCGGCGGCGACCGCGAGGAGCGCGGCCCAGGGCGCGTCCTCGGGATGCCCGTGCCGGCGCGTGCGCACCACGGCCACGACCAGCCAGATGGCGACCAGGGCGACGAGGTAGATCGACCAGTACTGCGTGTACAGCAGCGCCGCCGCGACGACGGCCACCGCCACCAGGTTCCCGGGGCGGGGACGGCTCACCGCGCGCGCCAGGGCCAGGTAGCCGCAGCCGGTCAGGAGGATGACCAAGGCGTACATGCGGGACTCGGTGGCGTAGTACACCGCGAAGGGTGCACTGGCGACGAGCACGAGCATCGTCCACGCCACCGCCCGGCCCCCGAGGCGCCGCCCGCAGAGCCAGGCGACGGGCAGGGTGATCGCGGCGATCACGCCGGAGAGGGACCGGACCGCCGCGTTGGACTGCCCGAAGAGCGCAATCCAGAAGTGCAGCAGGTAGTAGTAGAGCGGCGGTGCCCCGTCGTGCTTCAGCGCATCGGGGATGTCGTGCAACGGGAGGCGGGCGATGTTGACGGTGAGGGCCTCGTCGAGCCAGAGGCCCGACCGGGTCCAGAAGCGGAGGAGCAGCCCGGCGGCGACCACCGCTCCCACGGCGATGCCGGCCACAACCCGCGTGCGGCCGGTGAGAGCGGGAACCTCCTCGGACATGGGCCGCATGGTAGGACAAGGGGCCTGCGGTCTAGGATCATCCGCCGCCGAGGGAGGGCGGCGTCAGGGGAAGGGAATCGACACAGCGAAAGGGGGGAAAGGGGCGCCGTGACCCGTTACATCGCCAAGCGGCTGGTGCTGCTCGTCATCATCATCATCTTCGTGTCGATCGCCACCTTCTTCCTGGTCCATCTCCTCCCGGGCAACCCCACCGACACCATCCTCGGGCCCAACGCCACCGCACAGAACGTGGCCACGCTGAACCGCCAACTCGGCTTGGACAAGCCGCTCTGGCAGCAGTACTTCATCTGGATCGGCCACGTGTTCGAGGGGAACCTGGGGCAGTCCTACACGACGCACCAGTCCACGGCGACCATCATCTCCCAGTCGTTCCCGATCGACCTGGAGCTGATCATCTTCTCGCAGATCATCGCCTTCGCCATCGCCTTCCCCATGGCCATGCACTCGGCGCGGCGCCCGAACGGGCTGTTCGACCAGGCCTCGAACAGCACCACCTTCGCCATGTTGGCGTTACCGCCCTTCGTCATCGCCCCGGTCCTCGTGCTCATCTTCGCGGTGCACTGGCACATCTTCCCGGGCCCGGCCTCCTACGTGCCCATAGGGCAGGACTTCTGGTCGAACATCCATACGATGCTGCTGCCCTCCATCGTGCTCGCCCTCGGCGGCATCGTGGTCTACTTCCGCCTGTTGCGGAACGACCTCATCTCGACCCTGCAGGAGGACTTCATCACCATGGCCCGGTCGAAAGGACTGTCCGACCGGCGCATCATGTGGCGCCATGCCCTCCGGCCCTCGTCCATCTCCCTGCTGGCGTCGGCCGGTGTGACCATCGGCAGCCTGATCGCCGGCACGTTCATCGTTGAACTGCTGTTGCAGATGCCGGGTCTCGGCTACCAGCTCATCTCGGCGGTCAACCAGGACGACTACACGGTGGTGCAGGGCATCACCCTGTTCGTCGCCGTGGCCATCGTGTTGATCAATTTCATCTTCGACTTCCTGTTCACCATCGTCGATCCGAGGATTGCCCGTGAGTAGCGTCAGCTTGACGAACCCGACCAACGAGGCCTTCGCCGACATCAAGGAGGAGATCCAGGCCGATGCGGCCGCGAATCCGACCGAGAAGAAGCTCGGCGTGCTCTTCTGGGTCTGTGTCGCGTGGATCGTCCTCGTCGCCCTGGCGGCAACCTTCGCCAATCTGCTGCCGCTGCCCAACCCGGACTTGGGCAATTACAACAGCGTGCAGAACGCGGGCCCCGGGTGGGGCCATCTCCTCGGCACCGACGACCTCTACCGGGATATCTTCAGCCGTCTGATCTACGGGGCACGGGTGTCCCTGGTGGTCGGCTTCGGCGGCGCGCTGATCGGCCTGCTCGTCGGTGGCATTCCGGCCATGATCTCGGCCTACCGTCGGGGTCGCATCGACACCGCCCTCAACACGGGCTCCTACGTCGTGCTGGCCTTCCCCGCCATTGTCGCCGTCATCGCCATCGTGTCCTTCTGGGGCAAGTCACTGTTCAAGATCACGCTCGTCATCGGCCTCTTCGCCGCGCCCCTGATCTTCCGCGTCGTGCGCGCCTCGACGCTGTCGTACGCCACCCGCGACTTCGTGCTGGCCGCCAAGGCGCTCGGGGCGAGCGACACGCGCATCCTCTCCCGCGAGATCCTGCCCAACATCATGCCGACCATCGTCTCTTTCGGGTTGATCGCCGTCGCCACCATCGTCGTCCTGGAGGGCTCGCTGGCCTTCCTCGGGCTCTCGGTGGCCCCACCGACGCCCAGCTGGGGCAACATGCTCAACGAGGGTTCCTCCCTGTTGACCGGCGCCAAGGGCCAGACCAACCCCTGGCTGGTCATCTTTCCCGCCGCCGCCATGTTCCTCCTCCTCATCAGCCTGAACGTCGTCGCCGACAAGTTGCGGGCGTACTTCGACGTCTCGGACATCAAGCTGTGAGCGGTCGCCGCCTGCTCGAGGTGGAGGACCTCCAGGTCTCCTTCGCCACGTCGCGGGGCCCGCTGCAGGCGGTGCAGGGGGTCTCGCTCACCCTCGACCAGGGCAAGACGCTCGGCATCGTGGGCGAGTCGGGCTCGGGGAAGACGGTGCTCTCCCGGGCCATCATGGGCCTGCTCCCCCGCGCCTCGACCACGCAGACGGGCTCGGTGCGCTACGACGGCACCGAGCTGCTCAACGCGCCCAACGACGATCTGCGCAAACTGTGGAGCACCCACATCGCCATGGTCTTCCAGGACCCCATGACGTCGCTCAACCCCGTGCAGCGGATCGGCCACCAGATCACCGAGCCGCTCAAGATCCACCTCAAGCTCTCCAAGAGCGAGGCCAAGGAGACGGCGCTGTCGCTCCTGATGCAGGTCGGCATCCCCTCGCCCGTCGAGCGCTACGAGGCCTACCCGGCCCAGCTCTCGGGTGGCATGCGCCAGCGCGTCATGATCGCCATCGCGCTCGGCCTGCGCCCCGCGCCTGCTCATGGCCGACGAGCCCACCACCGGGCTCGACGTCACCGTGCAGGCCCAGATCCTCGACCTGCTGAGCCAGCTGCAGCGCGACCCGCGACATGGCCATGATCCTGGTGACCCACGACCTCGGCGTCGTGGCCACGCGCACGGACGAGATCATCGTGATGTACGCCGGCAACGTGGTGGAGCGGGCGCCGACCAACGTGCTCTTCAAGAGCATGGCAATGCCCTACACGGAGGCGCTCCTCAAGTCGACACCCCGCATCGCCGAGCCCAGCCACACCCGCCTCACCGCCATCGAGGGCAGGCCCCCCGACCTGCTGAACCCCCCACTGGGATGCCCCTTCTCGCCCCGCTGCCCCTACGCGCAGGACAAGTGCCACGTCGAGAAGCCTCCGTTGGTGGAGGCGGCGCCCGGCCACAGCTACGCCTGCTGGTACCCCCTGACCACCAAGGAGCCGGCGGCGTCCCCGACGCGACCCGACCCGGTGCCCGCATGACCGACACCACGGTGGAAGCCTCGGCGGTGACGACCGACCCGCTGCTGTCCGTCGAAGACCTGCACGTCTCCTTCGGCAAGGGCAATGCGGCCGTCCAGGCCGTCGCCGGCATCACCTTCAGCATTCCCCAGGGCGAGACGCTGGGCCTGGTGGGCGAGTCCGGCTGCGGGAAGTCCACGACCGGGCGCGCCATCGTGCAGGTGGAGAAGGCGACCTCGGGGAGAATCACCTTCGGCGACACCGACCTGACCGCGCTCAGCCGCGGGGACCTGCGCACCCTGCGCACGCAGGTGCAGATGATCTTCCAGGATCCCATCTCGTCGCTCAACCCGCGGCGCCGGATCATCGACGTCGTCGCCGAACCCCTGACCATATGGAGGATCGGGTCCAAGGAGGAGCGGCTCGAGACGTCGCGAGCCATGCTCGACCAGGTGGGCATCGATCCCTACATCAACGGCTCGAGGCGCCCCCGCGAGTTCTCCGGCGGCCAGTGCCAGCGCATCAGCATCGCCCGCGCCCTCGTCCTCAAGCCGAAGCTCCTGGTCTGCGACGAGGTCGTCTCCGCACTGGACGTGTCGGTACAGGCACAGATCCTCAACCTGCTGCAGGACCTGAAGAAGGAGTACAACCTCACCATCCTCTTCATCGCGCACGACCTCGCCGTGGTGAAGAACGTGAGCGACCGGGTCGCCGTCATGTACCTGGGCCGCCTGTGCGAGATCGCACCGTCCGACCTCCTCTACGAGTCGCCGGCCCACCACTACACCGCCGCCCTCCTCGCCTCTGCCGTCGAGCCCGACCCGGAGGCCCCCCGCACGAAGGCCGCCCTGGCGGGCGAGCCCCCGAGCCCGATCAACCCGCCCTCGGGCTGCCGCTTCCGCACCCGCTGCCCGCGGGCGGAGGCCCGGTGCGCCGAGGAGGTCCCCGAAATGCGGGAGATCGCTCCCCGGCATCAGGTGGCCTGCCACTTCCCTATCGGCACTTGAGCGGAACCGGCCCGGGCGGCACCCGGCCACGGCCACGGACACGGACACCGCCACGGCCACCCCGCCTGGCCGTGGCCTCGTGCGCCCGCTTCCCCGACCTCCACGACGACTGGCCGCTGCTGCAGGCCGCCCTGGCCGCGGCCGGCATCGAGGCCACCACCGCGGTGTGGAACGACCCCGCCGTCGACTGGTCCGGGTACGACCTGGTGCTCGCCAGCGGGACCTGGGACAACATCCATCACGTCGACGAATTCCTGGCGTGGGCGGACGGGGTGTCGGCGCGCGGGGTGCCCGTGCGCAACTCGCCCGCCACGTTGCGCTGGAACATCGACAAGCACTACCTGCGCGACCTCGAGCGGGCCGGCGTTGCCACAGTGCCGACCCAGTGGGTGGAACCGATCCCTGGCGACCCGGACGGCCGCCAGGTGAAGGCGCTCGTCGCCGCGCTGGGCCTGCCGGGCGTCGAGCTCGTCGTCAAGCCCTCGGTCTCGGGCGGGGGCTACCGCACCGCGCGCTACGAGCCGGGCACGCAGGCGGCGGCACGGGCCCACATCGTGGAGCTGCTGGCGGCGGGGAACACCGCCATGGTCCAGCCCTATGTCCCGCGGGTGGACGTCGAGGGCGAGACCGCGCTGATCTACATCGGTGGCCGCTTCAGCCACGCCGTGCACAAGGACCCGATGATCCGCCGGGGCGTCGGGCCCACCGACAGCCTGATCGACAACCAGGTCATGCGGGCCGCCACGGCGACCGCCGCCCAGCGCGCACTGGCCGAACAGGCCCTGGCCGGGGCCGAGGCGCTCCTCGGACCCATGACCTACGCCCGCGTCGACACGGTGGAGACGGACGAAGGGCCGGCGCTGCTCGAGCTCGAGTTGCTCGACCCGGTGCTGTTCTTCCCGCACCACCCCGAGGGGGCGGCGCTCCTGGCGGCCGAGCTGGCCCGCCTGGTGGCGTAGGGCCTACGCGCCTTCAGCAGGTTCGGGAGCGGGGGCCTCCGCCGCGGTGGCCGGAGCCGCCTCCGCCACGGCCTCGGGAACCGCGTCAGCCACGGCTTCGGGAGCCGCCTCCGCCGCGCCCTCGGGAGCAGCCTCGGGGGCCGGGCCGGCAGCATCCTCGCCTGTCGGCGGCGGCACCACGTGGGTCCCGGCCTCCTCGGCGAAGTCGGCCCAGGCCGCCTGGGCCTCGGTCTCGGGGGTGAACTCGCCCTCGGCGTAGTCGAAGCCGATGTAGTTGCCCTCTTCGTCGTAGGCGTGCTCGCCGAAGGCCTCGCGGTACTCCTCGGAGACCTCGCCGCCCTCGGCGGCCTGCTTGATCGACAGCGAAATCCGGCGGCGCTGCAGGTCGATGTCGATGATCTTGACCCACAGCTCCTCGCCGGGCGTGACCACCTGCTCGGGCAGGTCCACGTGGTGCACGGCCATCTCGGAAATGTGCACCAGGCCCTCAATGCCGTCACCCACCTGCACGAAGGCGCCGAAGGGCACCAGCTTGGTGATGCGGCCGTAGACGAGCTGGCCCACGGCGTGCGAGTCGGCGAACTCCTGCCACGGGTCGGACTGGGTGGCCTTGAGCGACAGGCTGATGCGCTCCTTGTCGAGGTCGACGTCGAGCACCTCGACCTCGATCTCGTCGCCCACGGAAACCACCGACGACGGGTGGTCGACGTGCTTCCACGACAGCTCGGACACGTGGACGAGCCCGTCCATGCCCCCGAGGTCGACGAAGGCGCCGAAGTTGACGACCGAGGAGACCACGCCCTTGCGGCGCTCGCCGGGCTTGAGGTTCTGCAGGAAGTCGCCCCGCTGCTCCTTCTGGGCCTCCTCGAGCCAGGCCCGGCGCGAGAGCACGACGTTGTTGCGGTTGCGGTCGAGCTCAATGATCTTGGCCTCGATCACCTTGCCCACATACGGCTGCAGCTCGCGCACGCGGCGCAGCTCGACCAGCGACGCCGGCAGGAAGCCGCGCAGGCCGATGTCGACGATCAGGCCGCCCTTGACGACCTCAATGACGGGACCCGACACCATCTCGCCGTTGTTCTTCTTCTCCTCAATGGTCGTCCAGGCCCGCTCGTACTGGGCGCGCTTCTTGGACAGGACGAGGCGTCCCTCCTTGTCCTCCTTCTGGAGCACGAGGGCCTCGACGTGGTCGCCCAGGGAGACGATCTCGGCCGGGTCGACGTCGTTGCGGATGGAGAGCTCGCGGGCGGGGATGACCCCTTCGGACTTGAAGCCGATGTCGAGGAGGACCTCGTCGCGGTCGATCTTGACCACCGTGCCCTCAATGACGTCGCCGTCGTCGAACTCGATGATGGAGTCACCCATCGCCTTCTCGAGATCGGCGTCACCGAGGTCGTCGTCGACGATGGTGCGAGGGATGTAGTTCCCTTCGGCGTCGAAGGTGCCCATCGCTTCGGGCGAGAGGAGGGAGGTGCGTGCTGCGTCAGCCATGGTGAAGCTCCTTGCGGCGGATGCGACTTGCACCCGCAGGACCGCGCCGGGGTCAGGTTCGAGGAATATGGAATGCGCCGCCTCCGGAGCAGACGGGGCAAGGCCTGCCAGCGTAGCAGCTGCTCAGGACGTTTCTCTGCGCCGCTGCCCGCGCCGCTAGCCCTTCGCGGCCGCCCAGCTCGGTCCGGTGGCCATGGAGATGGTGAGGGGCACCTTGAGGTCTGCCGCGCCGGTCAGGGCGGCCTCGGTGAGGCGGCGGACCTCGTCCTCCTCGCCCGCGGCCACCTCCACGATCACCTCGTCGTGGACCTGGAGCACGAGCCGGCTGGCCAGGCCGGCCTCCTCCAGGTCGCGGTCGAGCCGCACCAGGGCCAGCTTGAAGATGTCGGCGGCCAGGCCCTGAATGCCCGCGTTCATCGCCTGGCGCTCGGCCGCCTGGCGCACGCGGTAGTTCGCCGACTCCAGGTCGGGCAGGGGCCGCACGCGCCCGAACAGCGTGCGGGTGGCGCCCTGGACCCGGGCGTCGGCCACGGCGTGGTCCATGTACTGCTTCACCAGCGGGAAGGCGCCGAAGTAGCTCTCCATGATGGCGGCGGCCTCCTCGACCGGCACGCCGAGGCGCTGGCTCAGCCCGTAGGCCTCCATGCCGTAGGCCAGGCCGTAGGAGACCATCTTCGAGTACTCGCGTTGGGTGTGGCTGACCTCCTCGGGGGCGATGCCGTAGACCGCCGCCGCCACCGTCCGGTGCACGTCGGACCCGGTGGTCAACGCGTCGATCAGCCCGGGGTCGCCCGAGAGGTGCGCGATGCAGCGCAGCTCCACCTGGTCGTAGTCGGCCACCAGGAAGGAGCAGCCCTGCGCCGGCACGAAGGCGCGGCGGAACTGCTTGCCCTGCTCGGTGCGCACCGGGATGTTGTGCAGGTTGGGGCGGTCCGACGAGATGCGCCCGGTGCGGGCCACGGTCTGGCCGAACGAGGCGTGGATGCGCCCGTCGTCGGCCACCTCGGCCAGCAGGCTCTCGCCGTAGGTCGAGCGCAGCTTCTCGACCTCGCGGTAGGCCAGCAACGCCTCGATGATCGGGTGCGCGCCCCGCAGGCTCTCCAGCGTCTGGGCGTCCGTCGAGAAGCCGGTCTTCGTCTTCTTGCCCGGCGTGAGGCCGAGCTCGTCGTAGAGCACCGTGCGCAGCTGCGGCGTCGAGTTCACGTTGAACTCGTGCCCGGCGTGCTCCTGCACCTCGGCCTGCAGGGTGGCCGCGGCCTCCTTGAGGGCGTCGGCGATGGTCTGCAGCTCCACCCTGTCCACGCCGATCCCGGCCACCTCCATTTTGGCCAGCACCCGCACCAACGGCGTCTCGATGTCGTCGTGCAGCTGCTCCATCCCCTCGGCGGCGAGGCGCGGCCGGAAGCCGGCCGCCATCCCCGCCACGTCGGCCGCCTCGGCTGCGGCTTCCTGCGCCAGGTCGCGCTCCGTCTCGCCGGGCTCCACGATGTCGAGACTCAACTGCCCCGTCTGCTGGCGCAGCTGCGACAGCCGGTACTCACCCGTCGAGGCATCGAGCAGATAGGCGGCCACGGCCGTGTCCATCTCCAGGCCCGTCAGGTCGATCCCGAGCGGCAGCAGCGAGCGCATGACCTCCTTGACCTCATGGCCCACGAAGGGGCGCGCCAACAGGCCGTGCAGCTTCTTGGCCACCGAGGCCGCGCCCAACTGCGCGGCCGGCACGAGCACGCCGGTCCCGGCCTCCTCGCCCTCCGTGGCCACGAGGACCAGCGCCACCAGGTCGCTCCGCCCGGGCAGGCCGTTCCAGCGCGCCGCCAACGCCAGCCGCCCCTCGCCGAGCGCGGCGAGCTCCTTCGTCACCGCGGACGCAGTCGTGGGCAGCGCGACCTCGCGGAGCTCGAAGGGCGGGGCGGCGGCCTCCGCCGCCGGCGGCCGCCCGGTCGTGGCGGCGGCGATCGCCGCCTCGGCGCCCTTCGCGGCCGGGCCCGCACTGCCGGGGACCGGCTCGCCCAGCGCGCCGGCGTCGAGCAGTTCTTCCAGGCGGCTCCAGACCGTCTTCATTTCGAAGCGGTCGAACGTGGCCTCGGCCGTGGCGCGGTCCCAGGCCCCGAGCGTCAGCTGGGTGACGTCGACGTCGAGCGGCACGTCCCGGACGAGCGGGATGATGCGGGCGTTCGAGCGGGCCAGCTCCTCGTTCTCGGCCAGGTTCTCGCGCAGCTTCGGGGTCTGCTCGTCCAGGTGGGAGAAGATGCCGTCCAGGTCGCCGTACTTGGTGAGCAGCTTGGCCGCGGTCTTCTCCCCCACGCCCGGGATCCCCGGCAGGTTGTCCGACGGGTCGCCGCGCAGCGACGCCAGGAGGACGTACTGGGACGGCGGCACACCGCAGCGTTCGAAGATGCCCGCCTCGTCGTAGAGCGCGTAGTCGCTGACGCCGCGCTTGTTGTAGAGCACCCGCACCCACGGGTCCTGCACCAGCTGGAAGCTGTCACGGTCCCCCGTGACGATGACCACCTCGGTCTGCCGCTCGACGGCCTCGGTCGCCAGGGTGGCGATGACGTCGTCCGCCTCGAAGCCCGGCGCCTCCACCACGGGAATGGCCAGCGCCGCCATGACCTCGCGGATCATGTCGAACTGGGGCGGCAGCAGCCAGGGGGTCTCGGCCCGGCCCGCCTTGTAGTCCTCGAGGATCTCGTCACGGAACGTCGCACCGGGCGCGTCGAAGGCGACGGCCAGCGAGGAAGGGTGATGCTCCCGGATGAGGTACACGAGCATGGAGCTGAAGCCGTGCACGGCATTGGTCACCACCCCGGTCGAGGTGGCCAGCGTGTCGGGCAGCGCGAAATAGGCCCGGAAGGCCAGCGACATGCCGTCGAGCAGGAGCAGTGGTCCCGTCCGCTCCTGGGCCGCTGCGGGTGCCGGGGTCATGCCCTCGACACTAGGGGGTCAGTGTGCCGTCGACGACCTGCTGCGCCACGTCGCGCATGCGGGCGCGCGTCTGCATGGCGGTGCGCTGAATGAAGCCGAAGGCCTCTTCCTCGGGGAGGTCGTCGCGGTCCATGAGGATCTGCTTGGCCTCGTCGACCACGCGCCGGGTCGCGATCTTGTCCTCGGCTCCGTCGGAGGAATGGGCGGCCTCGTCGTCGATGGCCCAGTCCTGCCGCGCCTTGGCCAGCACGTCGGCAATGGCGGGCAGGAGGTCCCGGGGCTGGAACGGCTTGATGAGGTAGGCCGACACACCCGAGTCCCGCGCCTCCTCAATGAGGTCGCGCTGGCTGAAGGCGGTCAGGAGGAGGACGGCCACCTGGTGTCGGGACGTGATCTCGCGGGCGGCCCGGATGCCGTCCATCCCGGGCATCTTGACGTCCAGAATGGCGAGATCCGGCTGGTGCTCCTCGACCAGCGTCACCGCCTCGTCGCCGCGACCCGTCTCCCCGACCACCTCGTAGCCGGCGGACACCAGGATCTCCTTGAGGTCGAGACGCACGATGGCCTCGTCCTCGGCAATGAGGACGCGCGCCAGGTGCCCCTGCGGCGCGCCGTTCTCCTCGTCCGTGCCGCCCGTCATGCCTTGATCTCCGTCATCGCCGGGCGAGGTGCCGTCACTGCTTGCCCGTGGCGACGGCGGCCAGGAGCTCGTCCTGGCGACGTTCCAGGTCGCCCACGACCTTGCACAGCGCATCGCGCGCCCGCACCATGGCGTCGGCGTGGCGCGCCGCCTCGTTGTGCTCCTGGCTGGCGAGCGGGGTCTCCGACACGAGGGCGCGCACGCGCGCCTCGTCGGCCGACTCCTGGACAACCGCCAACTGCTCATTCAGCACGGCCAACTCCTCCCGCGCCCGTACCAGCCGGGTGTGGACATCTCTGATCCGCCGCTCCAAGAGGACGCGATGCATGGAGCGTCAAGTGTAGGTGGCCGGGAACCAGCGACGCTGCGCTTCGAGCTCCTGCAGAACGAGGCCATCGGGTGACTTCCCCACGCCCGGATCCCCAGGCACGCGCACCCACCCGTCCCGCACCGGGGGGTACCCGCAGGGGTCCACGGCGAGATACTCGCCCGGGTCCCCGACGTCGCTGACCAGGCCGGTCGCATCTTGGCTGAGCCGGGCCGCCAGGGCCAGGTTCGAGGCCCGCCCCAGGCCCGCCTCGAAGAAGCCGCCCACGAAGGCGGGGACGCCGGCGGCGGCACAGGCGGCGTGGGCGGCGCGGGTGGCCCGGACGCCACCGAGCCGGGCCGGCTTCAGGCAGGCCATGGCGCAGGCGCCGTTGCGCAGCGCGTCGGTGACGCGTCGCGGCGTGGAGAGCGACTCGTCCAGACAGATCGGCACGGGCAGCACACGGGCGAGCTGGGCGTGGGCCACGAGGTCGGCCGGCGGCAACGGCTGCTCAATGCACAGCACATCGAAGTCGGCCAGCCGGCTCAGCTCCGCCACGTCCGCCGCACCGTCGCCGAACGAGCCGTTGGCGTCGACCTGCAGCACGAGATCGGGGTGGTCCTCGCGCACGGCGCGCACCGGCACCACCTCCCAGCCCGGTTCGATCTTCAACCGCACCCGCGCCGCGCCGTCGCGCACGACGGTGTCGACCTCGCGGCGCAAGGTTGCGAGGTCGTGCCCGTCGGGGATCCCGACGACGGCGCCGACGGCGAGCGCCTCGAAGCCCTCCCCGACGCCGAGGTCCTCGGCCAGCGACCGGCCATCGGCCCGCAGCTCGGCGTCGGCCACCGCCATCTCGAAGGTCGCGGCCAGCATGCGGTCCACCGCGCTGCTCCCGAACAGCTGGGCCACCTCCGCCGCACCGGGAAGCTGACCGCCCCGGGCCGCGCTGGCCTGGAGGAGGCGGGGCACGCCCCGATCCGCCGCAGCCGGCTCCACCGCTCCCAAGGGAGGGTCGACGGCCGTGCCGTCGGCCAGAGCGGCGCACTCGCCCCACCCCTCGGACTCCTCGGCCACCACCCGCACGAAGAGCAGCGGGCGCATCCGGTGCACACCGGCGGCGGTGCCGATGGCCTGGCGGAACGGGAGGTCGACCCGCACGAGCTCGACGCCGGACAGCCTCATGCCGACGGCGCTCCCACACCGCCACCGTAGATCGCAGCTTGTACGATCGGGCGTTCTCGCCCGGATGGCGGAATGGCAGACGCGGCGGCCTCAAAAGCCGCTGTCCGAAAGGGCGTGCGGGTTCGAGTCCCGCTCCGGGCACGCTGTGATGTCTCAGAGTTTCTGGGACGTCTGAACCCACAGACCGTAGCTGTCAGCCAATCGGCTGGTAGTCCTTCGACGGGTCGAGGGTCAGGTGCCGCAGGAGCGTGCCGTCGGCGTCGAGGATCCGCACGTCGAGGTCGGCCACGAGCATGAGGACCCGTTCGTGACTTGTGGGCCCGGCCGACGCCGATGTGGTGGAGCTTGGAGCGGTGGCGCAAGGTCACCGTGCCGTTGGTGTCGACCCGGTCTCGGCGCACCTTGGTGGTCGGTGAGACGACCTGGCCCTCGATGCTCGGTGAGGCCTTGTCGCGCTCGTTGTAGACGGCCAGCGGTGGACGGCCATGCGCTTGGTGGGGGCGGATCTCGTTGTAGTAGCTGGCGAAGAAGTCGACGCCGCGCTGGAGCGCGTCGATCGAGTCGAACTCGTCGTTGGCGCAGAGCCACTTCTTGAGGGTCTGGTGGTAGCGCTCGATCTTGCCCTGGGTCTGGGGATGGTAGGGCTTGCCGTGCTTGAAGCTGATGCCCAGCGCGGCCAGGTCGATCTCGAGGCCCGGTCGATGCCCCCCGGTAGGCCGCGGTGTAGATGGCGCCGTTGTCGGTGAGCACCGAGGCGGGCAAACCCCAGGTCGCAGCCGTGGCATAGAAGAGCTCGATCGCGTCGGGCGCCGTCGCGGTGCGACACGCACCTTCGAGGAGAGGACGGCCCGCGAGCAGTCGTCGATGAAGTGGAGGATCTCGACCTTGTCCTCGCCGACATGCCAATGGGTCATGTCGGTCTGCCAGCACTCATTGGGCAGGTCGGCCTCGAAGCGGACCCAGCTCGAGCGGGGCCGCTTTTGCGGCTGGTCGACGACGAGGCCCCGGCGCCGCAGCACCCGGTGCATGGTCGAGAGCGACGGCACGTCGTGTGGGCCTGGCCAGGTGGTAGCGGATCGTGCGGGCCCCGGCATCGAAGCCGGCCTCGGCGAGGTGCTTGCGCCACCAGACGATCTCGTCTTCGACCTCTGGGGCCGTGAGGGCGGGGGCGTGCTTGGGGCCACGCCGCCGGGGCTCGAGGGCCTCGGCGCCCGCCGGCTCGGAAGAGCTGGACATGGCGCTGAACCCACGACTTCGAAGTCCCTGTGGCCCCGGCCACCGCCCGCACGGAGCGACCCTCGACCAGCACGGCGTTCACGGAGTAATGGGCCAGATCCACGGCGGACACCCCTTTCATCGGTGTCCCAGAATCTTGAAACATGCCGTCCCACAAATCCGGGAACGTGACACCGCTCCGGGCACTCCCGCGACCAGCGGTTCCTTCTCAGGACCCCGTTCGAGGGCAACGCCGAATTGTCCGCCATCTGGGACCCGAACTCCGGCCCCAACACCCATGTTTCGCACAACTGCACTCACCCGGCGTGCCTGGGGGCCGATCGTCGCGTTGGAGCTGGCCGGAGAACGTGCAAACCTGGGGCGTCCACGGACGACGCTCCGGCCCGGATCGTGGACTTCAGCGCTCCATTGGCGGCAGATCTGATCCTCTTCGACCTCTCATGACACGCACCTTTCGCAGCGTCCTCTTCGTCCTGGCCTTGGCCGTGGCTGCGTTCGGCGCGTCTCGCCTTCGTGTGGGCGGCCGGCGGGCCCGCGACGGCCTCGAGTTCCTTCACGCCGCTCCCGCCGGGATGGGAGCTGTGCGTCCTCCAGGGCATCGCGGCACCCGCGACGCAGCCAATGTGGCCGACCTCGACGAGTGGCAGGCGGCCGAGGGCGGTTCGACGAACAACACGGCCGCCTACAACCCCTTCAACACCATGCGGACCACCGACGACACGAGTGCCCCCATCCCGGGCGTCGCCATGGTGAGCGGGTTCCCGGCCTTCGCCACGTGGGCGGAGGGCTGTGCCGCCACCGTCGCCACACTCTTCCAGCCGAACATGTGGGTCATCACCGCCGCGCCTCCGGGCGGGAAACGTCGCCCGCCGGCCGCGTTTCTCGCCGTCGTCGACCAGAGCGCCTGGTGCGCGCCCTCGTCCGACGGGCTACCTTGCTATGTCGACGCCATCCAGACGGTGCGGGCAGCTCGCCGGCGTGGCCTCGTCGCTCGCGGCGCTCGACGTCTACGGGAACGTCACACGGACCTGCAGTCCTATCAACAGTCCCTCACGACGGTCTCCGCCGACCAGAGCGACATCGGCGTGCGCGACCTGGCCCTGGCGGCGTCGCAGTCCCAGGTCGCCGCGGCCCGCGACAAGTTCGGCGCGGCCTCACGCGCCCTGCGGGGATTCGCCGTCAGCGAGTACGTCACAGCGGCCTGTACTCGGGCGCGCCGCTGGTCAGCAACGGAGCGGTCGTCGCAGTCCGCGGACCGAACCCTCAGGACTCCGACGGCGTCGTGGCGCAGCAGTATCTCGGCGTCGCGGCCACCAATCTCATCTCCGACAACAATGCCGCCGCCGGCGCGGTCAAGGATTCGGATGCACACCGAGATGACGCGGCCAAGGCGCTGGCCCAGGCCGCGCTGAAGTTGACGTCGGACGAGGCAGCGGAGAACCGCGACCTGACCAGCTGATCAAGGACGTCGCCACGCTCGAGGGCGCGGCGCCTGCACCTCGGTGACCATCACGCCTCCCCCGACTGCGACCGCCTCACCGGGCTCGTCGAGCACGTCCACGACGACCACCACGATCTCCGCCGACAACGACGACCTCGTCCTCGACGACCACAACCACCACGGTCCCACCGACGACGTCGACGACCACCACCAGCACCACGCTGCCCACGATCCCGCTGGACTCCACGTCGACGACCACGACCACGACGACCACGACCGTTCCGCCGACGACGACCACGACCGCCGCGCCGACCAGAGCGACCACGACCACCACGACGGCTCCGGCTCCGCCCCACGGCGACACCGTCGACCGCAACCGCCCCACCCCCTGAGGCGTCGGGCGTGACGGAGCTGCAGGGCTGCGTGGCCACCCTGGCCCCGCCGTCCGGCACCTAGGGACAACCCTCGATTTCAGGTGGTTCGCCTGGTCCAGAGGGCGGCGGTGCGCTGCGCCGTGCCTGTCCGGTGGCGCCTCGTGCGGGTCAGAAACCGGTGGCCGCGATGATCGAACCGTTCAGGTGGGTCCCCGCCATCGATCCGTCGTCCGGTGCGTCGCCGTAGGGGTAGACGGAACCCTGTGCCGAGGCCACCCAGTAGCCCCCGCCGTCCGCGTCGGCGAAGATCGCCGCGGCCGGGTTGAAGCCCCCGACGGAGCCCACGGGTCCGCCGCGGCCCACGGCATCCCCGTAGGCGTACACGCTGCCGTTCGCCAGCAGCACCCAGTAGCCGTGCCCGTCCGCCGTGCGGACAGCCGACGTTGCCGGCGAGCCCTGGTTGCCCGGCGCTCCGTAGAAGGGTGCATCGCCGAAGGCGTAGACGTTGCCGGTCTGGGTGATGAGCCAGTACCCGTTGCCCGAGGCGTCGGGCACGACCGAGACGGCGGCGCCCGAGCAGCCGCCCATGCCCGGGCACGAACCCTCGAAGCGGGCGTCGCCGAAGGCGAAGACGCCGCCGTCGGAGGCGACCATGAAGTATCCCCCGCCGTCAGCGGACGGCACCATGCCGACGATCGGCGCATTGAGGCTGTGCGGCAGGCCCGATCCGGCGGGCGCCAGCCCCGCGCCGGGTATGGAGCCGTAGTAGCCGGCGTTGCCGAAGGCGAAGATGCCCCCGTCCGACGCCACCAACCAGTATCCGGCTTTGTCCGCCGTGGGGCTGATGCCGACGACCGGTCGCTGCAGCTTGAGACTGCCGGTCGACCCGTAGAACTGTGCGGAACCGAACGTGAAGATGCCGCCGTCGGAGCCCACGAGCCAGTAGCCGTACGTGGGAGTCGGCGGCGGCGTGAGTATGACCGGGCCCCCGGTCACGGTGAAGTCGCCCGACCGTGCTGGTGTAGGAGACCGCGTAGTTGCCGCCGTTCGCGCCGCCGACCACGGCTCCGCCGCACGAGCCGGGGGCCAACGTGTAGCCGCCCGACTGCAGGTCGGCGCTGATGGCGATGGCCGGGGTGACCTGGCTGCAGGTGAGCCCAGAAGTGTTGAGGGTCACGCCGCTGGGCAGCGGTGAGCCGTAGCTCCCCTGGAAGCTGGGCGCCCCACCGTTCGCCTGACTGCCGCTCACGGCCACCGGAATGGGTTGCGGCGTCACCGTGGCAATGCCGTTGACGTACGAAATCGTGTAGTTCGGGTCGGCAGCGCCGCTACAGGAGGTCGTGTAGGGGGACTGGGACACGGGGCTCGTGTTGGTGGCGGCGGTCGTACATGTGGGCTGGGGCGAGAGTGCCGAGGCGGTGTCGCCACCCGTGAGTCCGTGGTAGATGGGCGACACTGCGGGCGGACTCTGCCCGTATGCCGTCGTGCTGCTCGACGCGGTGATGACCAAGGGAGCGGCAGTCACGGTGACCGATCCCGCGACGTAGCCGATGGTGTAGTTGGTGTCGACGGCGCCGATACAGGAGGAGGCATACGGGGATCCCGAGACGGGGCTGGAGCTCGAGCCCGTGTCAGTGGTGGAACAGGTGGGCTTGGTCGTCAAGGACGACGCCGATTCGCCATTGACAAAGCCCGCATAGCCCGCGGTGATGGTGGGCACCGTGCCGTAGGACACCGTCCGGCTCGATGCGGTGATGGTCAGCGGGACGGCGGTGACGGCGACCGAGCCGGCCACGTAGCTGAAGGCATAGTTCGGGTCGACCGCCCCGGAACACGTCGAGGCGTAGGGCGAGTTGGCGACGGAGCTCGAGGAGGTGGCGGCGGTGGAGCAGGAGGCGCGGGTCGTCAGCGAGGACACGTTCTCGCTGTTCACAAAGCCCGCATAGCCGGGCGTGATCGAGGGCGGCGAGCCGCCGTACGCCATCGACCCCCCGGACGCGGTGATGGTCAACGGCGCCGGCGTGACCACGAAGTCACCGGCGACGCTGGTATAGGCGAGGGTGTAGCTCGACGAGTTGGGTCCCGACAAGGTTGCGCCACTGCACGATGCCGTCGTCAGCGCGTAGCTCCCCGCGGGGAGGGTCGGCGCGATCGTGGTCGTGCCGACCTGCGTGCAGGTGAGCCCCGACGTGCTCACGGTCACGCCGGACGGTGGGTTCGCCGAACCGGCGAACGTCGGGGTCCCCCCGTACATCTGGCTCCCCGACACGGCGACGTTGAGCGGCCCGGGACCGACCGTGAAGTCGTTGGCGGCGCTCGTGTAGACGACCGCGTAGTCGGCACCATCGGCGCCGCCGAGGGTGAGACCGCTGCACGAGGAAGCCAGCAGGGTGTACTGGCCGATCGCCAGAGACGGGCTGATGGGCGTGGAGGAACCCACCGTCGAACAGCTGAGCCCGCTCGTGTCGAGCGTGACGCCGAACGGTGGGCTCCCCGACCCGGCGTAGTTCGCGGTTGCGCTGAAAGAGGGTGATCCGCCGTAGGGCATTGTGCCGGAGACGACGACGGTGAGGGGGATGGCGGTGAGCCCCGAGGCCAGCGCCGATGCCACCGGCGTCCCCAGCCCTGTGGCCATGTCGTAGCCGGTCAGGGCCGGATACTGGCCGCCAGCCGTGGCGTTGTAGTCGTTGTTCCCGGACGTCACGTCGTTGAGGAAGGTGCCGGGCGACTGCTGGGCCAAGAGGTACAGCGCCGGATTCAGTTGCCCGTAGCCGGCGGTGTTGCCGTTGGCCGACGCCACGACGGCCACGACGGCTGCCCAGAGCGGCGCGGCCCCGCTCGTGCCGCCCAACGCGTTCCAGCCCAAGCCGTTGACGGTGTCGTAAATGATGTAGCCGCTGCTCGGATCGGCGTCAGCCGACACGTCGGGCACCTCGCGGCAATCACCCCCGGCGTTGGCGCACGGTGTCCCGGTGCTCCCGCTCACGGTGCCGAGGGGCTGCTGATACGCCGGCATGGCGAAGGTCTGCGAAATGCCCCCGCCGCCGGCGCCCTCCGAGTAGTAGAGGGCGTCGTTCCAGGCCTGCTCCGTCGGCGCCGGACCGAGGTTGCGCGTCTGGGTCCCGTGCCCGAGCGAGGTTCCCCCGACCGCCGTGACATCGGGTTGGCTGGCCGGATCCGACACGGCCAGGTTCAGATTCTGAATGACGTCGCCCCCGTTGGTCTCGTCGGTGACCCAGGTGTAGCCCCGCGTGCCGTCGCTCACCAGCTGGCCCATGGCGTCCGTGCCCGTCTCGAGCGCGACGGTCGAGGTGATCGCCTCGCTCGACGTGCTGATCGTCGCCATGACATCCCCCGGGAAGCTCAGGCCGTTGAGCACCGCGAGGACCTCGCTGTTGTCGGGCGACATGCCGATGGACTGCACCAGACCGGTCCCGTTCGACGGTTGGGACGTGGCGATCGTCTTGACGACTGCGCCGCTGCTCAAACTGACCACCGAAATACCGCCCCCGGTTCCCGCGTTGGCGACATAGAGGTCGCCGGCCCCGCTCGCCACGACCAGGGCCACCGGGTCGTTGCCCACGGCCGTGGCGGCCGGCGTCGCCGTACACCCCGTGGTGGTCGTCGCATTGCAGGTCGACGCGGTGAAGTATTCGATCCGGCCGTTCGCGCCGTCGGCAATGAACACGAAGCCGTTGGCGCTGGTGTCCACGGCCACTGCCGAGGGAACGCTGGACGAAGGAAGCGTCACGGTCGCCACGAAAGCGTTGGTCGCCGCGTTGTACACGGCGACCGATCCGTTGCCGTTCGCCACGTAGAGAGTGGACCCGTCGAGTGCGAGTGCCGTCGGGGCGTTGAGATGACCGTTCGAGGCGACCTGGGTGGGCGAGCCACAGCCGGTCGTCGCCGTCTGATTGCAGGTGTTGGTGGGGATGACGGTGAGGGTGCTGTTGGAGTTGGCCACGAAGACCTTTCCGTCGGCGCTGTCCAGGGCGACGGCGTCGGGACCGGTGCCGGTGGAGACCGACCCCGCCGTGGTGAAGTTCGTGGGGTTGTTCGTCGTGCCCTCGCTGTCGACGCTGACGGTGTTGCTCGACTTGTTGGCGACGTAGAGCGTGCCGCTCGACGGGTCGACGGCCTGGGCCACCGGGTCGGTGCCCGTCGTCGCTTCAATTTCCTGGTTGACGTTGCATCCCTGCGCACCTTGGTCACCCGAGGCGACGAAGATCGACTGGCCCTCCGCCGCGGCCGTCTGGAAGAGGGTGTTCTCGGAGTTCTGGAGCGACTGGCCCACGTAGGCCTCGCAGCCGTTCGTCCAGCTGGCACTCACGATCTTCGCCGTGTCGTCGTTCACGATCTGACTGAAGACGTTGTAGAGGCTGTCGGAAAGGCCGCCCTCGTAGACCTCGATGGTGGCCTTGGGCGCCAGCGACAGTGCCGTCTCGATGTCGAGCTCGGTTTCGGCCGTTCCTGCCCCGGTGCCCGTTCCGCCCCCCACGGACACCTTCTTGATCTGGCCGTTCCCGAGCGTGATGCCGTAGCAATTGGCAAAGGTGGAGATGTCCGACGTCGAGTAGCCCGCACCGGACATCTCGAGCAACGCGATGGTCGACCCGGCCCCGTAGTCGCCGGCGGAATAGAGCGGGTCGAACGAATAGGCCTGGGCCAGGTCGGGTGCGTCGAGCGCGCCGGTCAGGCTCTCGACGTTGGCGACGCTGGAGTTGCCGCTGTTGCAGGAGGCTCCCGTGGGGTTGGGCTGTTCCGGCGCCAGCGTGGGCGTGGCGGGGCTGGCCTGGGCCGGCGCGGCCGCGCTGCTTGCCTGCGGAATGCTCGTCGAGGGTTGGGGCGGGCTCAGGGTGTCGAGGCCCAGGATCCCTTCGATCTGCGGGGCAACCGACTCGTCCACCTGTGGTGCCGCGGCGTTGTCGTATCCCGTCTTGCCGGACGAGAGCCGGTATTTCGCAATCGGTGTCGAAAACGCGGACTGCACCTGGGCGACCGTGCCCGACACGGGCAACGACAGCCCGGTCGCGGCCGGTCTCCCGACGGTCAAGCCCTCCTGCTGGAGGCTCGAGGTCACCCGGGCGATCGTCGACCGTGTCGGACCGAACTCCTGCGCGATCTGCACTGGCGTGAGGAAGTGCCGGTACTGCGGTGACTTCGGATCGGAGACCTGCTGGGCCAGAGCCGACAGGCCGGCGGGATCGCGCGGTTTGAGGGTGACGGTGAGCGGCAGGGTGGCCGTGGCCGGCGCGGGCCCGACCAGCGTGGCTCCCGGCGGAACCAGGCCCTGGTGACCCGGCAGCTTCTCCCTGCCGCCTCCACTGGCGCCGGCGGGTGACGCGCTGCCCGCCGCAGTGGCGACGACAAAGGCAAACAGGAGGGACACGCCGAGAAGGCACGAGGCGAGGGGATGCGTCCGACACCCGCCACGTCGATACACCTTCATCTGCGCGTCCTCCACAGGTGCCCCCGGCCGGGAAGGCTACCGCCGCTCCCTCCGGCGATTGGCGGCGCCCGCGGCGCGTCAGTGCGTGCCTCGGGCGCCCCGCTGTTTCGTTGTGGGGGAATTGTCGGCAGACGACCGCCGCGGCCTTAGCGGGTCAGCCTGCCGATGCGGGCGGGCCCCAGACCCGCACCCAGTCGACCGAGGTCGTGGCGGGGAGCGGCGTCGAACCGGGGAGGAACTGGTTCGTCCCGATGCCGAGGGCCTGGGTCAGGCAGATGTAGAACGGCTCGTTGAAGGGCGCCGGGTCGACGAGCGGCGAGGCGGCG
Source organism: uncultured Acidimicrobiaceae bacterium (assembly GCA_963843365.1). Classification (GTDB taxonomy): domain Bacteria; phylum Actinomycetota; class Acidimicrobiia; order Acidimicrobiales; family RAAP-2; genus Bog-473. The sequence continues at coordinate 27,374 of CAWJKG010000006.1, forward strand.
CTCCAGCGGTCGACCAGACACGTCTGCCCGTCGTAGAGGAAGGTCAGCGCCTGCGGGGTCCATTGGACCGCGTACGTGTGGAACTGGCTCGGGTCAGCGATGACGCAGTGGTCGTTGGTGTCGTCGGGATCGCCGGCCGCACTGTTGTAGTGCACGAAGGGGATGGCCAGCGTCGGGTACTCACTGAAGAGCTCCGCGATGTCGATCTCCCCGGAGGCGGGCCACGGCCCATAGGTCAGCTGAGCCGGATAGAGCCAGAACGAGCTCTGCAGTCCTTGCGTGGTCGCGCTCGAGACCTTGGCCCGGACCTCGAAGAGGCCGTCGGTCTGGGCGAACCGCTGCGCGGTGGAGACCATGCCGCTCGTGTACTGCGTGAAGTAGGGCGGGTCACCGGGACAGAGGAACGACGCGACCTGCTCGGCGGTGAGATGCAGCGAGCCGTCGGAGACCGACACGTTCGCCGGGTCGTCCTCGTCACACTCCTGCCCCGAGTGATAGCCCCCGTCGGCCGTCTGCTGGACGACCCACTTGCCGGTGTCCAACCCGGTCCCGTCGAACTCGTCGTCGAACGTGCAGGCCCACTGCTGGCCCTCGACCGTCACCGTCGGTTGCCCGCCGCAGTCGGTATCGGCGCCGGCGGAGGGCGCTGTCCCGGACGGCGTCGCGGGCAGGGTGGTCGAGGGCGCCGGCGCGGCACCGGTGGTCGGGGTCGGCGCATGGGCGAGCACCCGTTCCCTGGGCGGGCCGTGGTTCCGGTGGCAGCGTGGTGACGGGTGGGCTCGTGGGGTCCGTGGTGGACGGTGACGGTGACCCGCTCCCTCCGACAGGGGCGGACGTCGCGTCGGTCACGTCGCCGGTCGGTGGCGCGGTCCCGCCGGCCAGGACCGCGCTCGTGAGCACGGCGCCGCTCAGGCCGAGGAGCGCAACCAATCCCGTCGCGATCAGTCGGGCCCGTTTCGTGGGTTGATCCGGTGGCACGGGGCCGGAAGGGGCCGTCTGCTCACTCTCACGTGACTGCTCCGGCTGCTGCATCTGGCTCTCCGCGACGTCGCTGCGTTCGTGCGACCCGCAGAAGACCTCCTGCGCGGTCACCACGGGAAACGCCACAAGGGGTGCCGTCTGGCGATCCGGCGTGTCTTTTTGGCGCTCCGGGGCGACCTCAAGGAGGTCCACGCAGCCCGAGCTTCCGCCAGTGGCACCCCCCGTCGTACCGAGTTTCCACCCGGTAACCAGCACTGCGCTGCAACGGCGCGTGCGACATCGCACCGGCGGTACGAAACAGGGCCGCGGCGCGGCCCCGCGGCGCGCCGGCATGCCACACTGTGGGTTCCTCCGCCCGCCGTCGATGGGAGCCGTCGGACACGTGTTGGTCTTCACCTTCCCCGGACAGGGATCGCAGCGCGCCGGAATGGGTGAACCGTGGGTCGACCACCCCTCGTGGGAAGTCGTGGAAGAGGCGTCGGCGGCAGCGGACCGCGACCTCGCCCACCTGCTGCTGCACGCCCCCATAGAGGAGCTCACCCAGACCGAGAACGCCCAGCTGGCGACGACCGTGCTCAGCCTGGTCGTGCTCGACGCCGTCGAACGGATCGGCTTGACCCCGGCGGCGTGCGCCGGCCACAGCCTCGGCGAATACACCGCCCTGGTCGCCAGCGGCTCGCTGGGTTTCGATGACGGCATCCATCTCGTCGTCGCCCGCGGTGAGGCAATGGCCCGCGCGGGTGAGGAAGCCCCGGGCACCATGGCCGCGCTGCTCGGCATCGCCGACGACGACGCCGAAGCCGCCTGTATGCGTGCCGAGGGAGACGTCTGGGTGGCCAACTACAACGCGCCGGGCCAGGTCGTGATCGCCGGGACGGCGGACGCGGTGGCGCTGGCCGGCGAGTTGGCGAAGGGCCTGGGCGCCAAGCGCGTCATGCCGATCCAGGTCTCGGGCGCCTTCCACACGCCTCTGATGCAGGGGGCCCGGGCCGACCTCCGCAAGGCCCTGGCGGAGGTGACCTTCCTGACGCCCGAGGTGCGCGTCGTGGCCAACGTCGATGCGCACGTGCACGACGACCCGGCGGAATGGCCCGGCTTGCTGTCGGCCCAACTGTGCAGCCCGGTCCGCTGGCGCCAGACCCTCGAGACCTTCGCCGGGCTCGGACTGACGTCGCTCGTCGAGCTCGGCCCCGGGGGGGTGCTGAGCGGGCTGGCGAAGCGCAGCCTGCCCGAGATCCAGTCCCTGGCCGTGTCCAAGCCCGAGGACCTGGACACGCTGATGGACCAGATCGGTGCGGCCGGGACGTGGCGGGCCGAGCCGGCGCTCCACCAGGGTGAGCACCTCTACATGTCCGAACGGGTCGTCGTCAGCCCGTCCAGCGGCATCTTCAGCCCCCAATCCTCCCTCCAGGCCCCCGGGACGGGGCTGTTGCCGGGCACCGGCGTCGGCACGGACGCGTCCTCGGCGGTGGATGTGGGCGAGCTGGTGGGGCGGGTCGGGGTCTCCGAGGTGCGGACGCCCTTCGCGGGCCAGGTCATCGGGTGGCTGGCCGCCGACGGCGAGCGGGTGCAAGAAGGCCAGCCGCTCGTCTGGCTCAGGGTGCCCGACTCCCGCTGATGGCCGTCGTCCTCGTCACCGGTGGGACCCGCGGCATCGGCGCGGCCTGCGTGAGATGGTTCCTGGCCAACGGGGACCAGGTCGCCACCACCTACCGCTCGGACGAGCCCCCGGCGCCGCCGGAGGGCGCCGACCCGGCGCAGTTTCTCGCCGTGCGCTGCGACGTGCGCGACAGCGCGGAGGTCGACTCCGCCTTCGCCGCCGTCGAGGAGCACTGGGGGCCCGTGCAGGTGCTGGTGGCCAACGCCGGCATCACGCTGGACTCACTGATGCTGCGGATGAGCGACCAGGCCTTCCTCGACGTCATCGACGCCAACCTGACCGGTTCGTTCCGGGTGGCCAAGCGGGCGGTGGCCAAAATGCTGCGCTTGCACACCGGGCGCGTGATCTTCGTCTCTTCCGTGGGCGCCTTCGTCGGGCTTCCCGGGCAGGCGAACTACGCCGCCTCGAAAGCCGGTCTGGTCGGTATGGCCCGGGCCATCGCCCGTGAGGTGGGCAGCCGCCAGATCACGGTGAACGTCGTGGCACCGGGGCTGATCGACACCGACATGACCGCTGCCCTCGGACAGGACCGGGTCGCCCTGATGGCCGGGCAGGTCCCGCTCGGCCACGCCGGCAGCCCCGCCGACGTGGCCGCCGTGGTCGGCTTCCTGGCCTCCGACGGCGCGGCGTACGTCACCGGTGCCGTGGTGCCGGTCGACGGCGGACTGGGTATGGGCCTGTAGCGTTCAAGAGACCGACGACAAAGGAGCAGATTGTGGACAGCGACGCAGCGTTCGAGAAGTTTCGCGAGTGCGCCGTGGAAGTACTGCAGGTGCCGGCGGACAAGATCACCAAGGAAGCGAAGTTCGCCGACGACCTCGACGCCGACAGCCTCGACCTGGTCGAGCTCGTCATGGCACTCGAGGAGGCGTTCGACATCACGGTCGAGGAGACCGAGCTCGAGGACATCACGACCATCGGGCAGGCCTTCGACCTGATCTCAACCAAGCTCTGATGCAGATCGGCATCGGCGCCGAGGGCCCGATCCGAGGGCGGCGTGTCGCCGTCACCGGCCTGGGCGCGGTCACGTGCTGCGGTGTGGGCGTCGAGGCGTTGTGGGAGGGCCTGCTCCACCCGAGCGTGGTCGGCGGTGTCGTGCGCGACTACGAGCCCACCGACTGGTTCGGGCCGAAGGAGGTGCGCCAACTCGACCGCTTCGCCCAACTCTCCATGGTCTCGGCCGACCAAGCCGTGACCGCCGCCGGTGACCTCGGGGTCGACCCGGCGAAGGCGGGCGTCGTCTTCGCCACCGGTGTGGGCGGCTTCGAGACCTTGGCCGGTCAGGTCGGCGTGTACAACGAGAAGGGGCCCGACCGGGTCTCGCCACGTCTCGTGCCGATGATGATGGCCAATGCGGGCGCCGCCGGCATCTCCATGCGGCTCGGCTGGCGCGGCCCGTCCGAGGTGATCTGCACGGCCTGTGCCGCCGGCACCCACGCCATCGCCGCCGCGGCGCGTCTGGTGGCCTCGGGGCGCTGCGACGTCGCCATCGGCGGCGGCTCGGAGGCCAGCATGCACCCGGTCGCCCTGGCCGCCTTCTCGAACATGACGGCGTTGTCGACGTCGGGCCACTCGCGGCCGTTCGACGCCCGGCGCGACGGCTTCGTGATGACCGAGGGCGCGGCCGCACTCGTCCTCGAGGACTGGGACCGGGCCGTGGCGCGCGGCGCCACGATCTACGCCGAGGTGGCCGGCGCGGCCAGCACCGCCGACGCGCACCACATCACGGCCCCCGCCCCCGACGGCGCCGGGGCCGTCGCCTGCATGGAGCTGGCCTTGGGCGACGCCGGCATCGGGCCGTCCGACGTGGGGCACATCAACGCCCACGGGACCTCGACGCCCCTCAACGACCTGGCCGAGGCCCGCGCCATCGCCAAGGTCTTCGGGGAGCCCGGGCCTCTGGTCACCTCCACCAAGGGCGTGACCGGGCACGGCCTCGCTGCGGCCGGCGCCATCGAGGCGGTGGCGGCCGTGCTGACGATCGACCGTGCCGTCATCCCGCCGACGGCGGGCTACGCCGAGCCCGACCCCGAGATCACGATTCCGATCGTGCACGGCGAGCCGCGCCCGTGGCAGCCGGCAGCCGTGCTCTCGAATTCCTTCGGGTTCGGGGGCCACAACGGCTGCCTGGTCCTGCTGCCCCCTGGCTGAGGCCACCCGGTAAGGTCGCACCTCCGCTGCCGCCGGAGCAGCGATTGGTGAGGTCCGTCGATGGGAAGGCTGCATACCTGGGGCGCCACGGCGCGCCGCTCCCGCCGCTTCCACGTCGTGGCGGGCGTCGTGGTGATCGCCCTGGTGGTGGCGGGCGTCGTCGTGGCCACGCGCTGCCCCGCGCCGACCCCGGTGCCGGCTCCCTCGCCCGCCCACTCCACGCGCGCGGTGGCGCTGGGCGACTCGGTGCCCTACGGCCACGGCCTGGCCAACCCCTACCTCACGCCCCAGATCGGGCTCCCCGGGACCGCGGTCTCCCAGGGTCCCTCGGCCGCGGCCTACCCGAGCGCCGTGGCGATGCACTTTGGTCTCACCATGACGGTGCGTCCGACCAACTGCCACCTCGTGGGCGACCAGTTGGCCATCAGCGGCGCCGTCGCCGACGGTGCCGACAACACGAGTCGCGACGGCCAGTGCCCCGTGCCGCCCCAGCCCGCCCGGAACCTCGGGGACGAATTGGCCGCCGCGGACCTGGCCCGGCACCCCGCCCGCCTGGTCCTGCTGCAGGACGGGGCGGACGACATCGACTTCAGCGCCTGTCTCGAGTTCCAGTTGGCCCGCGTGCTCGGCGTCGGCATCGGGCTCGGCGACTCCTGCGTCGCCAACGGCTCGGTGACGCCGAGGATCGCGACCGACCTGGCGCACGTCCGCACGAACCTGGCCCAGGGCATTGAGGCGATGGCGCCGCATGCCGCCACCATCGCCGTCCTCGACTACTACCAACCCATTCCCGCGCCGTCGCAGATCAGCGAGGGAACTGCCGTCTCGGGCTTCGACACCAACCTCGTCTGCAGCGGGCTCAAGCCCAACGCGGGCAGCACCTACGCGGCGGCCCAGGTCGTGCTGGCGGCGCTCAACCGCGCCGTGGCCGGCGCGGTGGCCGATGCCCGTGCGCACCGGGTCAGGAACGTGGTGCTGGTGGACGTCGCGCACGCCTTCGACGGCCACGGGATCTGCACCGCCCAACCATGGGTGTACTCCGGAGAGCACGTCTCGGATACGACGCTGGCGGGGGCAGCGAACCGTCTTCTGGCCGCCAAGGCGTGCTCGGAGACCACTGCGCTGCACGGGGCGATGACCTGCGCCGCGTTGACCGGGTCCGGGCGAGCGGCCGAGCGGGAGCTCCGGGACTACGTGTGGCGCGCCGCGCACCCCACCGCGGCGGGGCAGCGGGCCCTGGCGAGCGCGGTGGAGCGGGACCTGCGCGGACGCGTCTAGTCGATGGCGTCGCGGAACGACCCGACGAACGCCGCCGCCCCGTCCGGTCCCTGTTCCTCGAGCAGGCGCCGCACCAAGGCCGATCCGACCACGACCCCGTCCGCCACCTCGCAGACCCGCGCCGCCTGGTCCGGCGTCGAGACGCCGACACCGACGCACACCGGCAGGTCCGTGCAGCTGCGGATGCGCTCGACCACTTTCGTGACGTCCGATCCGAGGTCCGCCCGCTCGCCCGTCACGCCCATGCGCGCCACGGCGTAGACGAAGCCACGCGCCCGGCGGCAGATGCGCTCGACGCGGTCCGGGGGTGAGGACGGTGCCACCAGCAGGACGGTGTCGATGCCGGCGGCGTCCGCCTCGGCGGCCCATGGGCCGATCTCCTCAATCGGAAGATCGGCGATGATGGCGCCGCTGACCCCGGCGGCGGCGAGCGAGCGGGCCATGCGCTTGTGTCCGGCCCGGTAGACGAGGTTGTAGTAGGTCATCACGGCGACAGGGACCGGGGCCTCGGCGCGCGCGATGCCGTCAACGACCTGGTCGGGCACCGTGCCGCGCTGGAGTGCACGCAACGCCGCCTCCTGAATGACGGGACCATCCATCATGGGGTCGGAGAAGGGGATGCCGACCTCCACCGCGTCGGCCCCCGCCGCAATGACCGCCGCCAGTGACTGCGTCCAGTCGTCCGTCATGCCGCCCATGAGGTAGGGGATCAGGAGCTTCCGGCCGCGCTCCCGGCTGGCCCGCAGTTCCTTCTCGAGATCAGGCATCGCGGCGGCGACCGAAGATCTCGCGCACCTGGGCCACGTCCTTGTCGCCCCGACCCGACAGCGTGATCAGGACGGTGGAGCCCGTCGGCAGGGCGTCCGTGCCGGCGCTCTTGGCCACCCAGGCCACGGCGTGGGACGACTCCAGGGCGGGGATGATGCCCTCGGTGTGGCTGAGCAGGCGGAAGGCCTCGAGCACCTCGTCGTCCGTGGCCAGGGAGTACTCGGCCCGCCCGATGGCCGCCAGGTGTGCGTGCTCGGGACCCAGCCCGGGGTAGTCCAGGCCGGCCGAGATCGACTCGGCCTCCTCGATCTGCCCCGCTTCGTCCTGCAGCAGGCGGGAATGCATTCCGTGCAGCACCCCGGGGATGCCGTTGGTCATGGCGGCACCGCCCGCCGCCTCCACGCCGACCAGCCGCGCCGAGGTGTCCACGAACCCGGCAAAGGTGCCGGCGGCGTTGGAACCGCCCCCGACGCAGGCCACCACGACGTCCGGCACGGCGCCGCCCAGCAGCTCGGCGCACTGTGCCCGCGCCTCCTCGCCCACGACGCGCTGCAGTTGGCGCACCATGTACGGGAAGGGATGGGGGCCCATGACCGACCCGAGGCAGTAGTGCGTGGTGTCGACGGTGGCCACCCACTCGCGCATGGCCTCGTTGACCGCGTCCTTGAGGGTCCGGCTGCCGGACGTCACCGTCCGCACCTCCGCGCCGAGGAGCTCCATGCGGAACACGTTGAGCTCCTGGCGCTGGGTGTCCACCTCGCCCATGAAGACGGTGCACTCCAACCCGAACAGGGCCGCCGCGGTGGCGGAGGCCACCCCGTGCTGCCCCGCGCCGGTCTCGGCGATCATGCGCGCCTTGCCCATCCGCTTGGTCAGCAGGGCCTGGCCGACCACGTTGTTGAGCTTGTGCGAGCCCGTGTGGGCCAGGTCCTCCCGCTTGAGCAGGACACGCACGCCGAGACGTTCCGACAGGCGCGTGCACTCGGTCACCGGGGTGGGACGGCCGCCGTAGTGACGCAGCAGGCCGTCGAGCTCGTCCCGGAACGCCGGATCGGCCCAGGCGTCGTCGAACCACTTCTCGAGCTCCAGGCAGGCCGGCATCAGCGACTCGGGGACGAACCGTCCACCGAAATCGCCGAAACGCCCGTCCTCACCGGGACGGCTCATGAGGCCCTCGTCTTGGCCGCTCACGCGTCCCTCCAGTCGTAGGGCTCGTCAGCGTCGTCGGCGTCGCCCACCGGATGCCGGGCCGCGACCTCGGCGAAGGCCTGCCGCGCGTTGGCGATGAAGCTGCGCAGGAGCAGCGGGTCCTTGCGCCCCGGAGCGGCCTCCACCCCGCTGTCGACGTCGACGCCGCGCGGCCGCAGGTGCGTGATGGCCTGCGCCACGTTGTCCGGTCGCAGCCCCCCGCAGACGATCAGCCGCTCGTGGTTGGCCACCCCTTCGGCGAGGCGCCAGTCGAAGACCTGGCCCGAGCCCGGCGTGTCGCCGTCCACCAGCAGATAGTCCGCCCCGAAGTCTCCGAACCGTGCGATGGTGCGGTCGCCGGCCGGGAACGCCTTGATGACGGTCGGGCACGCGGGCGCGCACCCACTTCGTCTCCTCCGCCGATTCGTGCCCGTGCAACTGCGCCGCGCCGAGCCCGGCGATGCGGACGGCCTCGACGATGCGCTGCGGGGCCTCGTCCCGGAACACCCCGACGGTCAGCACGTGCTCGGGGAGCCGCTTGGCGATATCGCCGGCCAGCTGCACCGAGACCTGCCGGGTGGACGGGGCGAAGATGAACCCGATGGCCGTCGCACCCAGGCTGACCGACAGGAGCGCATCGGCTTCGGAGGTGATGCCGCAGATCTTGACGAACAGGTCCTCGTTCATCGTGTTCGCGCTCCGACGGGATGTCCGACCAACGCCCGCAGCTGCGCGGGACGGTCCGCGGCGCGCATCAGCGTCTCCCCGACGAGGATGGCGTCGTAGCCGGCTTCGGCCAGACGGCGGGCGTCCGCCTCGTCGCGGATGCCCGACTCGGCGACCGCCACCACGCCCGACGGGATGCGCGCGGCCAGCGCACACGCCCGCTCGTGGTCGACCTGGAACGTGCGCAGGTCGCGCTGGTTCACCCCGACCAGGGTCGCGCCGGCACCGCAGCGCGCGGCCAAGCTCCTCCCCGTCGTGCACCTCCACCAGCGCGGCCAGCCCCAACCGCGCCGCCAGGGCGGCGCAGGTCGCCAGCTCGTCGTCGGACAGCGCAGCGGCAATGAGCAGCACCGCGTCGGCGCCCATCAGGCGGGCATCGGCCACGTCGGCCGCCTGGACCGTGAAGTCCTTGCGCAGCACGGGCAGGCCCGAGGCCTGGCGGGCCGCCACCAGATCGGCCTGCGACCCACCGAAGAAGTCGACATCCGTCAGCACGGACAGGCAGGCCGCACCGCCCGTGACGTAGTCCTTGGCCACCAGGTCCGGCTGCAGGCCCGGGTCGAGGTCGCCCTTGGACGGGGAGCGCCGCTTGATCTCGGCGATGCACGACAGCCCCCCGACCTGCAGCGCGCCGACGAAGTCCCGCGGCGGCGGCAGTGCTCGCCGCCTGTTCGACCAGGTCCGGCAGGGCGCGGCCGTCAGCCTCGGCGCGGGCCCGGTGGGCAGCGACGATGTCCGCCAGGTAGGTGGGCATGACGCTTCAGCGTAGCGGCGCGCCCTTTCGCCCCTGGTCCACACCCCCGTCCCGCCGGGCGTGCCGAGAGGCGGACGGCTCGGCGGAGCCGGACCGGACGACCGCCCGGTCAGTCGCGCAGGCGGGTGAGGACGCGCTGCCGGCGCTGGCGGGCCGCCCGGGAGAGCTCGCAGGCCGACGCCGGCGCCGATGCCGAGGGGGACGTCGTGGCGGCGTCACGCAGCATCTCGGCGAGGCCCGAGTAGATGACCTCAATGGTGAAGTCCTCCACCTCGATCGACGCCGTCTCGGTGCCGTCGTCCGCGAACTGAATGATCCTGACCATCAGTCCGCCAGGACCCGGGCGCGGATCTCGTCGCCGTGGCGCGGGATGGCGATGGCGTCGCCGTCCCGGAAGATCCAGCCGGCCAGGCGCCACGGCGCCAGTTCGGCGCAGCGGCTGCCGGCGCATCGCCGATGCCACCGTCCTCTGCCTCGTTCCCCTCGTCCCCCATGGGCCAGAGCGTGCGCCGCGGGCGTCTCATGTGCGGTGACGTCCGGTTGCCATCGCGGTGCCGCTCCTACTCCGAGTTGCGGCGCCGCATCGGGGCCCGGGCGCAGGATCCCGTGCCCGGGCGCCGGTCAGCGTGCGAACAGGTGCCACCCCAGCCACATGGTGGCCAGCACGAGCCCGACACGCACGAAGGGCGTCGTCGCCACCCGTTCCAGGACGGCGGCGGGACGGGCCGGGGAGGCGCCGGGACGGTGGGAGCGGGCCCACAGCCCGAGGGCGGCGACGCCGAGGACCGCCCACACCGCATACGACAGCGCCGAGGTCACGACGGCCGGGGCTTGCCGCGGCGCCCGCTCCAACGATGGCGGCGCCCAGGGAGAGCCAGAGGAAGAAGACGAGGGCCTTGAGCGAGGGGTGGCGATCGAGTGCCTCGAGCATGGAGCTCAGCGTGGGGTGGGCGGCCCGGCTGCCGCGGGCGAGATACTCCGCCAGCTCCCATGCGACCACGACCCCACACAGGACGAGCCAGGCGCGCCAGGGGTGGGTGGCCTCGGCCGGCCGACCGGCGGGCCGGGCGGGCCGGGGGCGGGCCGGCCGGGCGGGCCAGGGCCACCACACGAAGACGAGGACGGCCAGGGCGACGATCGGCACCGCGGTCACGACGTCGGCGGACACGGTGAAGGCGGTGGTCGTCGCCGCCACCACGGCGTAGGCCGCCGCCAGGAGCAGCGCCGGTCCGCGCGCCGCGCCGGGTGGTGCGGCCGTCGTGCCCTTGGCGGTCCCTCGGCAGCGGGCAGCGGGACCGCCCGTCCCCTCAGCCCGCCCGGTGCCCGCCGCGCCGGAGGCAGGGGCAGGAACTGGCCCGTGCCGGGCGCGAGCCGCCGACCCCGTCGCCCGAGCGCACCCGGACGGGCCCGGGCGCCTCGACGCTGCGGTGCAGGTAGCCCAGGGCCACCCACGCCCCCAGCTTCGCTGCTCCAGGCGGCCGAGGTGATGGTGCCGACGACCTTGTCCTCGGCCGCGCCGTCGCCCGCCGGGGCGTCCCCGGCGTGCAGGGTCATGCCCGCGGGCCAGCGGCGCCTCGGGCGGCCGGCCGGCGCCACGACCCCGACCAGGCGGCGCGCCACGTTGGATGCCCCGGGCGTCGAGCCGGGCCACGAGCTCCTGACCCGGTGTAGCAGCCCTTGGTGAAGCTGACCGTCCGGTCCACCAGCCCGGCCTCGGCCGCGATGGTCTTGCCGGTGAGCTCCGTGCCCATGGCGGGGATGCCCGAGACGATGCGGCAGGCCTCCACGGCCTGCGGCGCCGCACGCCGACGACGCCGTCGGGCAGCGCGGCCGTCGGCCGGGCCGAGCACGACGTCCTCGGGGCCCGAGCAGGTCGACGCCCGTCCAGCCGTTCCACGCGAAGGGCAGCGCGAGCACGCCCCGCTCGGCCAGCGACCGTGAGCAGGCCGGCCGCCGCCGTCGCCACGCCGTCGCCGCGCAGCGACAGGCAGCGCCAGGCGAGCGCTCGAGCTCGACCTTGGAGCGGAGCAGGAAGCGGCGCAGGCGGGCCACGACGGCGTCGCCGTAGCCGCCGTCGACATCGAGCACGAAGCCCTGCCCGTCGCGTGCGGGTCACCCGCAGCAGGGCCGACAGCTTGCCGTCGGGCTCGAGCAGCAGCGAGTCGGCCGACGCCCCGACCGCCAGCGCGGCGACGTCCTGGCTCAGCTGGCCCTGCAGGTAGGCCTCGGCGTCGGGCCCGCGCACGGCGAGCACGTCCCGGGCGGCCCGGAACGCGCCGGCGCCGTGCGCGCAGCGCGCCCGGTCTCGGCCTCGACGCGCGGCCGCCGTCACGCCGGCGGCCGCCGGCGCGCCATGCCGCGGGCCGCCGTGACCGCCACCAGCAGCGCGCCCGCCTTGTGCGCGCACTCCTCGTCCTCGCGCTGCGGGTCGCTGTCGGCCACGATGCCCGCCCCGGCCTGCACGCTGGCCCGGCCGTCGGGCGTGACCACCATGGTGCGGATGGCGATGGCGGTGTCGAGGTTGCCCGAGAAGTCGATGTAGCCGACGACGCCGCCGTAGACGCCGCGCTTGGTCGGCTCGAGCTCGTCGATGATCTCCATGGCCCGCACCTTGGGCGCGCCCGACAGGGTGCCGGCCGGCAGCGTGGCCCGCAGCACGTCGATCGGCCCCTTGCCCTCGGCCAGCTCGCCCGACACCTGGGAGGTGATGTGCATGATGTGGCTGTAGCGCTCGATCGTCATGAGCTCGTCGACCTTCTCGGTGCCGAAGCGGACGACGCGGCCCACGTCGTTGCGGGCCAGGTCGACCAGCATGATGTGCTCGGCCAGCTCCTTGGGGTCCTCGGCCAGCTCGCCCTCGAGCAGGCGGTCGTGCTGCTCGTTCTCGCCGCGCGGGCCGCGAGCCCGCGATCGGCCGGGAGATGACGACGCCGTCGCGCAGGCGGACCATGGGCTCGGGCGAGGCACCGACGACGGTCACCTCGGGGAAGCGCAGGAAGTACAGGTACGGGCTCGGGTTGAGCAGGCGCAGGGCCCGGTAGACGTCGAAGGGGTCCGCGTCGAGGTCGAGGTCGTAGCGCTGCGACAGCACGACCTGGAAGATGTCGCCCGCCCGGATGTACTCCTTGGCGGCCTCAATGGACGCCTTGTAGTCCGCCGACGTCATGGTGCGCGCCGCCTCGGCCTTCGGCAGTCCGGGGCGCGGGCGCCGCCACCATGGGCGGCGGGGACGAGCCGTCCGCGGGCCGGGCGCAGTCGGCCGCCAGCTCCACCAGCCGCGCGCACGCGGCCGTCGTAGGCCGCGGCGAGCGGCCGCGGCGTCGACGCCGTCGAGGGCGCCCGGCACCACGACGTTGTCGACCAGGACGATGCGCTGGCGCCAGTGGTCGAACGCGCAGAACTGCCCGATGACGACCAGCGCCGCGTCGGGGTGGCCGAGGTCGTCGGCCGGCACGTCGGGCAGGCGCTCGACCTCGCGGACCACGTCGTAGCCGAGATACCCGACCAGCCCGCCGTGCAGCGGCGGCAGGCCGTCGAGCGTCGGGCGACTGGAAGCGCGCCACGCAGGGCCTCGACCGCGGCCAGGATCCCGCCGTCGGAGTCGCTCCAGGCCCAGCCGCCCCGTGGTCGCCACCGCGCCGCCCCGTGCCGTGAGCGTGGCCAGCGGGCGGCGTCCGACGAAGGAGTAGCGGCCCCAGCGCTCGCCGCCCTCGACCGACTCGAACAGGAAGCCGTCCTCGTCTCCCACGACGTTGGCGAAGCACGTCACGGGCGTCAGGGTGTCGGCGACCACCTCGCACCAGACGGGCACGATCGGGTGCGCCTTGGCCAGCGCGGCGAACTCGGCGGGGTCGGGGTGGAAGTCCAGGGCGCCCGGACCGCCGCCGCCGGTCACGGCGCGGGCACCCCCGGGCCCGCGCCGATGGTCCGGTAGAAGCACGTCCGCTCACCGGTGTGGCAGGCGCCGCGGCCGTGCTGGTCGACCAGCACGACGAGCGCGTCGCCGTCGCAGTCCATGCGCACCTCGCGCACGTACTGGCGGTCCCCGGAGGTCTCGCCCTTCTGCCAGTACTCCTGGCGGCTGCGGCTGTAGAACCACGTGCGGCCCGTCTCGAGCGTGCGGCGCAGCGCCTCGGCGTCCATGTAGGCCACGGTCAGCACCGTGCCGTCGGCCGCGTCCTGCACGATCGCCGGCACCAGGCCGCCGGCCTTGTCGAAGTCGACCAGCCGGGCCAGGCCCTCGTCGAAGGTCAGCGGCACCCCTTCGGGCACGGCCGCGGCGGCGTCGGTGCCGGCCGCCGGCACGCTCACAGGTACAGCCCCGTGCCGCTGTCGTTGCGCGGGGAGGCGATGGCGTGGATGTCGCGCTCGCGCAGAATCACGTACTCCTCGCCGTGCACCTCGACCTCGAAGCGGTCCTCGGGGTTGAAGAGCACCGTGTCGCCGACCTTGACCGTGCGCACGTGGGGGCCCACCGCCACCGCCTCGGCCCAGGTCAGTCGGCGGCTGATCTGGGCGGTGGCCGGGATGAGGATGCCGGCCCGCGAGCGCCGCTCACCGTCGGTCGGCGAGATCTGCACCATCACCCGGTCGAAGAGGACCGAGATGGGTTGCTTGTCCTCGCTCACCGCCTGTTTCTCCGTCTTGGCGCGGCCGGACCCTTCCTTCGTCGTCGACGTGGGCACCGTTGCACGGTACCGCACGGACCCGCCCTCCCAGGTCAGGGGCCACCTCAGAGGGGCCGGACGGTGACCCCCTGCGCCGCCATGTAGGCCTTGGCCTCGCCGATGGTGAACTGGCGCCGGTGGAAGATGGAGGCGGCCAGCACCGCGTCCGCCCCGCCCTCGGCGCGCGCCGTCGACCAGGTCCTGCAGCCTGCCCACGCCGCCGGACGCCACCACCGGGATGTCCACCGCATCCACCACGGCGCGGGTCAGCGCCAGGTCGAACCCGTCGCGGGTGCCGTCGCGGTCCATGGACGTGAGGAGGATCTCGCCGGCGCCGTTGGCCGCGCACTCGACGGCCCAGGCCACCACGTCCCGTCCGACCGGCGTCCGCCCGCCGTGCGTGTGCACCTCCCATCCGCCGCGCCCGTCCGTGCGCGCCCGGGCGTCGATGGCCACCACCGCGCACTGGCCGCCGAACTCGTCCGCGATGTCGCGCACGAGCTCGGGCGTCGACCGCGGCGGTGTTCACCGCGACCTTGTCCGCGCCGGCCCGGAGGAGGCGGCGTGCATCCTCCGCCGCCCGGACCCCGCCACCGACCGTCAGCGGAATGAAGACCTCGTCGGCGGTGCGCGCCACCACCGACACCATGGTGTCGCGCCCGTCGGACGACGCGGTGATGTCGAGGAACGTGACCTCGTCGGCGCCCTCGGCGTCGTAGCGCGCCGCCAACTCGACGGGATCGCCCTCGTCGGTCAGGTCGACGAAGCGCACGCCCTTGACGACGCGCCCGCCGGTGACGTCGAGGCAGGGGATCAGGCGGACGCTGCGCACGCGGCGATCCCCTCCTCCACACGCAGGCGCCCCTCCACGATCGCCTTGCCGACGATCGCGCCCGCCAGCCGCCGGCCCGACGCCGCGCAGGCCCCCGAGCGCTTCCAGGTCCTGCAGGCTCGAGACACCACCCGAGGCCACCACCGGCAGGGCGGTGGCGCCCAGCAACGCCTCCAGGCCGGCGAGGTCGGGGCCTTCGAGCATGCCGTCGCGGGCCACCGACGTGGCCACCACCGCGCCGATGGGCTCCTGCTCCCACCGCGCCAGCAGATCGGTGACGGCCTGGCCCGATCCGGCCAGCCACCCCTCGGACTGGGCCTCGGCCACGCCGTCGGCACCGACCCGGTAGTCGAGCCCCACGGCCACCCGCCCCGGCCAGCGCCGGGCGCAGCGACCGGCCAGCGCCGGATCCTCCAGCGCGGCGGTGCCCAGGACGACCCGGGACACGCCGGACTCGAGCACGGCGGCCGCATCGTCCTCGGAACGGACGCCGCCGCCGAACTCCACCCGGGCCCCGGCGTCGCTCGGCCAGCCGCACAATCCGCTCCACGACGGCGCGCTCGTGGGCCACCCCGGTGCGGGCCCCGTCGAGGTCCACGACGTGGATCCAGCGGGCCCCCGCCGCCACGTAGCGCGCCGCCAGGTCGAGGGGATCGCCGTAGCGGTCCTCCCGCTCGAAGTCACCCTGCGTGAGCCGCACCGCGGTGCCGCGCGCGCAGGTCGATGGCCGGCAGCAGGTCCATCACGCCGTCGCCCGGGCCAGGCGCACGAAGTTGGCCAGCAGGGCCAGCCCCGTGGCGCCGGACTTCTCCGGGTGGAACTGCGCGCCCCACAGCGTGCCGCGGGTGGCCAGGGCGGCCACGGGACCGCCGTAGTCGCACAGCGCCACCGTCTCGTCTCCGACGGGCGGGGCGAACGAGTGCACGAAGTACACCCAGGGTCGCGGGCCGAGACCCCGCAGGAGCTCCGGCTCGTCCGCTCCACGCGCCTCGAGCGTGTTCCACTGCATCTGCGGGTGCTTCACACCGGCCGGCAACGCCGCCACCTCGCCTGCGAAGACCCCGAGCCCGGTCGCGCCCGGGCTCTCCACCGAGCCTTCGTACAGGAGCTGGAAGCCCACGCACACGCCGAAGAAGGGCACGCCGGACTCCACGGCGGCGCGCGCCGCGTCCTCGAGCCCGCTCTCGTGCAGCGCCCGCGCGCAGGCGCCGAACGCCCCCACGCCGGGCAGGACCACCGCGTCCGCGGCGGCGACCGTCGGCCCGTCGTCCACCAGCCGCGCCGCGGCACCGACGTGCTGCAGCGCCTTCTCGGCCGAGCGCAGGTTGCCGATGCCGTAGTCGAGCACGGCGATGCGCGGCGCCGCCCGTCACAGAGAGCCCTTGGTGGAGGGGATGCCACCCCCCTCCACGCGCACGGCGTCGCGCAGGCACCGGGCCACCCCCTTGAAGCTGGCCTCCAGCATGTGGTGCGTGTTCTTGCCCTCCACCCGGCGTATGTGCAGCGTCAGGTCGGCCGCCGTGGCGAAGGCGCGCCAGAACTCCTCGGCCAGCTGCGGGTCGAACGGCGGGGTGCCCAGCCCCGGCGTGTCGGGGGCGAACTCGAGCGCGTAGGCCAGGTAGGGCCGGCCCGACAGGTCGAGGGCCACCTCGATCAGCGCCTCGTCGAGGGGCAGGAGCATGGAGGCGAACCGCCGCACCCCCGCCTTGTCGCCCAGGGCCTCGGCCAGCAGCGCGCCCACGACGATGCCCACGTCCTCCACCGTGTGGTGCGCGTCGACGTGCAGGTCGCCGGTGCGCGGCACCGTGAGGTCGAAGCCGGCGTGCTTGCCGAGCTGCTCCACCATGTGGTCGAAGAAGGGCAGGCCCGTGCTGATGTCGGCGCGGCCGCTGCCGTCGATCACGAGCTCGGCCTCAATGGCGGTCTCCTTGGTGGCGCGCGTCCGGGTGGCGCGGCGGGCGTCGGTGGTCACAGGCTCTCCTTCAGGGCGTGCAGAAAGCGGTCGTTCTCGTCGGCCGTCCCGATGGTGACGCGCAGGCAGCCGCGCAGGCCGTCCCAGCTGGCGCAGTTGCGGATCAGGACGGAGTGGTCCAGCAGGGAACGCCAGACGTCGGTGGCGTCGCGGTCCCGGGGCCGGAAGAGGATGAAGTTGGCGTCCGACGGCCAGCTGTCGACGGGCAGGTCGGCCAGGCCGGCGGCGACCCTCCCCCGTTCCTCGGCGATGCGGGCCACCCTGGCCTCCATCTCGGGCACGTGCCGCAGCGCGATCAGGCCGGCGATCTGGGTCTGTGCCGAGAGGTGGTACGGCAGCGCCACGGACTCGCAGGCGGCCACCACCGCCGGATCCGCCACCACGTAGCCGAGGCGGGCCCCGGCCATGGCCCACGTCTTGGAGAAGGTGCGGGTCACGGCGAGGCCCGGCTGGGCTGCGCCGCGCAGGCTGAGGGCCGACCACGGGGCGAACTGCCCGTAGGCCTCGTCGACGATGACCAGCCCGGGGGCGGCCTCGCTCACGGCGGCCACCGTCTCGGGCGGCTCGGCCCGGCCCGTCGGGTTGTTGGGCGAGCACAGGAACGTCACGTCGGGCTGCGCCGACGCCAGGAGGTCGAGGGCCTGGGCCCGGTCGATCCGGAAGTCGTCGTCGCGGCTCCCCTCGACCACCTCGGTCGCCGTGATCCGCGCGATGTGGCTGTGCAGCGCGTAGGTGGGCTCGAAGACGAGGGCGCGACGGCCGGGACCACCGAAGGCGAGGAGCAGGCTCTGCAGCACCTCGTTGGAGCCGTTGGCGCAGAACACCTCCTCGGGCGTGACGCCGTGCAGGGCCGCCACCGCCTGGCGCAGCTCCGTGGCGGGCCGATCCGGATAGCGGTGGAAGGAGACCTCGGCCAGCGCGGCGAGGAATTCCTCGCGCCACGCCTCGGGCGGCGCGAACGGCGACTCGTTCGTGTTCAGCCGGACCTCCGCCTCGACCTGGGGCGAGTGGTAGCCCTCGGTCAGCTGGAGGTCCGGGCGGATCGGCGGGACGGCGCTCACGACGGACCCCCCTCGTCGAGCGCGGCGAGGCGGCGGCGCACCGAGTCGGCGTGGGCCGGGAGGCCCTCCGTCTCGGCCAGCGTGATGACGAGCGGGCCCAGCACGCGCAGGGCGTCGGGCGTCACCCGCACGGCGTGGATGTGCTTGCGGAAGTCGTCGGCCCGCAGCGCCGATGCGAAGCGCGCCGTGCGGTTCGTCGGCAGGACGTGGTTGGGTCCCGCGATGTAGTCCCCCATGCTGGCGGGAGACCAGGGCCCGATGAAGACGGCCCCGGCGTTCTGCACCAGCGCGAGGAGGCCCAGTCCCTGCTCGTCGGGCACCATCAGCTGCAGGTGTTCCGGCGCGATGGCGTTGGCGACGGCCACCGCCTGCTCCGGCCCGTCGACCAGGCACACGATCCCCGCCGTGGCGAGTGTCGCCTCCAGGTCGGCCCGGCGGCTGGACGCCGCCACGATCCCGTCCACCTCGGCCGAGATCGCCGCGGCGGCGGCGGCGTCCCAGGTCACCAGCCAGGCCAGCCCGTCGGGCCCGTGCTCGGCCTGCACGACCAGGTCCACCGCGGCAAAGGACGGGGGCGCGTCCGGGCCGGCGACCACCACGATCTCCGACGGCCCTGCGAACGCCGACGCCACCCCGACGATGCCGGACAGCTGGCGCTTGGCTTCGGCCACGTAGGCGTTGCCCGGGCCCGCGATGACGTCGACGGCGGGGATGCTCGCCGTGCCGTAGGCCAGCGCCGCAATGGCCTGCGCGCCGCCGATCCGGTACACCTCGTCCACCCCCGCGATCGACGCTGCGCAGAGCGTCGCCGTGTCGATCCTCCCGTCGGCCGCCGGCGGCACGCACAGCGCCAGGTGCTCCACGCCGGCCACCCGCGCCGGGGCCGCGCACATGAGGACGGTCGACGGGTAGCGCGCCCGGCCACCGGGCGCGTAGATGCCGGCGCGCGCCACGGGACGGCGCAGGTGCCCGACGGTGATCCCGCTGTCGACCAGGTCTCCGGGCGGGCTCCCCTCGTGCGCGTGGTAGGCGAGGATGCGCCCGAACGCCACGTCGAGTGCCTCCCAGAGCGCGGGGTCGGCCTCGGCGCGCGCCTTCTCCATCTCCGCCTCGGAGACCCGCAGGCCGTCGGACACGTCGACCTTGTCGAGCAGCGCGGTGTAGCGCACGAGGGCGTCGTCGCCGTCGGCGCGCACCTGGCGCAGAATCTCGGCCACCACGTCGTGCACGTCCGCCCCCGGCGCGGAGGGGCGCGGCAGGGCCCCCTCGTACGGCGGCGGCGTGCCGCGCAGGTCCAGGGTGCGCAAGGGCATGAGGAGACAAGGCTACCGGCGGGTCCCGGTGGGCCCTCCCGGCGTGCCTCCCGGACCCGGTCCGTGGGCCATCATCGGGGGATGACATCCGCGGCCGAGATCTCCTCGCTCTCCTCCACCCTGACCGAACTGCACGATCGGGTCACCGCGCTGGCCGACGGCGCGCTGGCCAACGGCGACGAGGACATGGCGCACGAGCTCATCGCGGTCGAGCGCGCTCTGGGCGGGGCGCTGCGACGGCTCCGGCGCTTCGCCCAGGGTCAGGGGTAGGGGTGGGAGTGCCTCGGAATTGCTCAGACGGCGTAGAGGACGAGCTCGTGCCCGAGCAGCGACGCCGCCGTCCGCAACACGGTCTGGCGCTGCGCCACCACCGCGCAGTTGCGCCGCTCCGCCACCTCGACCACGGCCACGACGCTGAGATCCGACGTGTCGCACCTCGCCGCGATCTCCCCCGAGCGGCGCGCCGCCTCACCGGAGAACGGCTCGATCTCGGTTCCGGCCAGCAGCTCGCCGATCCGGTCGCTGCGCGCCTCGGTGCGGTAGCCCTCGGCCACGGTCACGGCCGGGATCACCGGCACGATCCCGTTGGACAGCGCGGCGCGGTGCAGCGCCCACATCATGCGGTCGCCCCGGGCCGCCGCATGCAGCGCGCCCAGCCCGTAGACGAGGCC
Organism: uncultured Acidimicrobiaceae bacterium; assembly: GCA_963843365.1. Lineage (GTDB taxonomy): Bacteria > Actinomycetota > Acidimicrobiia > Acidimicrobiales > RAAP-2 > Bog-473. Next base: position 47,396 of record CAWJKG010000006.1, read on the forward strand.
CTCGCGGCGGCGCCGAGCTCACCGGCGCCGGACGCGCGAGGCCACTCCGGAGACGCCGGAGCGCAAACGGGCCAACAGCGCCTCACCGGCGGCCAATTCCTCTGCGCTGAGGGACCCCGTCTCGCCCTCCCACGCCGCCACGCCGCGCAATCCTTGACGCACCCTGAGCTGTTTCTCGGCGGCGGACGACAACCAGGCGCTGAAGGAGACGCCGTCCTGCTTCGCTGCCTCCTCGACCGCCGACGCCACCTCGTCATCGAGCGAAACCGAACGTTTGGTGACCATGCTCCCGAGGGTAGCACCTGAAGTAATACCGGCGGTCACTACCCCCTCCGACCTGGTCCGGAAACACCAATGCCGGCCCGAAGGCCGGCATTGGGCGAGTCGGCCGGGAGGCGGATCCCAGCAACGACTCTTTTGGAACCAGGTGGCGGGAACCGGTTCCGGAAACCATGGTAGCGCCTGCCCTTTCCGATTTCACCTTGAGTACAACGAATCGACCGAAATGGAGGGCGGGACCCTCGATTGCGCCGATTACCGGACCGAAGGGCAGAAATCGGCCAGGAGACATGCGTCACAGTGGGGTTTCCGGGCAACACATGTGCTCCGCCCGTGGAGGATCATGCGGAGGCTGAACGAACCCCGCTCGGGGGCCGGGATGAACCCGTTCAGTTCGTGCTCGACCTTCACCGCGTCCTTCTCGCGCCGGGGCCGGAAGCGCCTCGGTGAGGTGCAGACGGCCGCTCACGCGCAGCACGTGGGTGTCGACGGGGAGGCCGGGAAGGCCGAAGGCCACGCTGCGCACGACGTTGCCCGTCTTGCGGCCCACGCCGGGGATCGTCACGAGCTCCTCGAGCGCAGACGGCACGACGCCCCCGTACCGATCGACCACCGCCGCCGCCATGCCGATGAGGCTGCGCGTCTTGGCCCGGAAGAATCCGGTGGAGCGCACGAGCTCCTCCACGTCCTCGGGATTGGCCGCGGCGAGAGACTCGGCGTCGGGATAGGCGGCGAAGAGCGCCGGCGTCACCATGTTGACCCGGGCGTCGGTGCTCTGCGCGGACAGGATGGTCGCCACCAGCAGTTGGAACGGGTCCTTGAATTCCAGCGCGCAGAGCTCGGCCGCCGTGCCCGGATACTCCCCCGCCAGGCGCTCCATGGTCAGGCGGGCCCGGCCTCTGGCTGTCCTGGGCTTCGCCACCGGATCACGGTACCGGGTTACGTTGGCCGCAGTGGACGCCGTGGACGCCGTGGACGCCGTGGACATGGAGGTGGTCGGGCTGCGGGCGCTCCCCGCGGCGGCACGGGCCGCGCTCGGTGCCCTGGTGCAGCGGGCGGGCGACGCCGCCGACCATCCCCCACTCCCCGAGCCCCAGCAGCTGGCGGTCGCCCGTGGCGCCGACGCGCCGCACGGCGAGCGCGTCGTCCTGGCCCGGAAGGGGGGGGACCTGGTGGGCGCCGCGGTGCTCTCCCCCGCCCGCGACGGCTCCACGGTCGTCCACGTGGTGGTCGACCCGGCGCCCCCCGCCTCCGCACTGGGACCGGCCCTGCTGCGCCGCGCCCTGCGCGAGGCACCGTCCACGGCGCCCGTCCACCTCTGGGTCATGCAGGCCACCGCGGCCGACGACGCCCGGGCCCGCGCCGACGGCTTCATCCCCGAACGCGACGTCCTGCAGATGCGCGTGGCCCTCCCGCTGCCCGCGGAGGTCCTCGCGGCCACCCGCCCGCTCGCCACCCGGGCCTTCGTCCCCGGTCGCGACGAGGAGGCGTGGGTCGACATGAACAACCTGGCCTTCGCGGGACATCCGGAGCAGGGCGCCTGGACCGTCGAGGAGTTGCGCGGCGCATGGCCGCCGACTGGGTGGAGCTCGAGGGCTTCCTCATCGCCGACGACCCGGATGGACCCGGGCTGATCGGGGCCTGCTGGACCAAGGTCCACCGGGACCGCACGCCGGTCCTCGGCGAGATCTACGTCATCGACGTCGACCCCCGCCAGCACGGGAAGGGCTGGGGTCGCTCCCTCACCGTGGCCGGACTGGTCTACCTGGCCGGGCTCGGCATCACGCACGGCATGCTCTACACCGACGCCGACAACGAGGCGGCGGTGGCGCTCTACCGCTCGCTCGGCTTCACCGTCGACCACGTCGACCGGTCGTACCGGCGCGACGCCCTCAGCTGACGCCGGTCCCGATCGCCTTGCCGACCCCGAAGGTGACGCCGGCTGCCACCGCCGTCACCGCCAACTGGCGCAGCGCGGAGACCACCACGGGCCGTTCGGTGTAGCGCGCCAGGACGATGCCGACGACCAGCGAGGCCACCGCCGCGAGCACGACCGACCACACGACCGCCGGCGTGCCCGAGGTGAACAGCCACGGGGCCAGGGGGATGAAGGCGCCGACCGCGAAGGTCACGAAGGAGGCCGCCGCGGCCTGCCAGGGTGACCCGAGGTTCTGGGGCGTGATGCCCAGCTCCTCCCGCGCGTGCGTCTCGAGCGCGAGATCGGGGTCCTGCATGACCTCGTTCACCATGTCGCTGGCCACGGCCGGGTCGATGCCGCGGCGGACGTACATGCCCCGGAGCTCGGCCGCCTCGCCCTCGGGGCTGTGACTGAGGGAGCGCCGCTCCACCTCGAGCTCGCGCTCCATGAGCTCGCGCTGGGCCGTCATGGAGAGGTATTCGCCGGCCGCCATGGAGAAGGAGCCCGCGATCAGGCCGGCCACCCCCGCCAGGCGGACGATGGAGCCACCGGGGTTGGCGCCGGCCATGCCCAGGACGAGCGACACGTTCGTGACCAGGCCGTCGCTCACGCCGAAGACGGCCGCCCGGGCCCCGCCACCGCGGAAGTCCCGGTGGTTGTGGTGGATCGGCGTGGCGTCGTGCTCGTACGAGGAGCTCACCGTGCTCAGCGTAGTGAGGCACTCGCACGCGGGTAGCGTCCTGCAGCGGAATCAGACCCTGACCAGCGAGGAGCGCATCATGACCACCATCATCGACGGCGTCGATGGCTTTGCCGAGTTCGTCGGCAAGGAGCTCGGCCACTCGGAGTGGGAGCCCATCACCCAGGAGCGGGTGAACCTCTTCGCCGACGCCACCGGTGACCACCAGTGGATCCATGTCGACCCCGAGCGGGCCAAGAGCGGTCCCTTCGGCGGCGCCATCGCCCACGGCTACCTGACGCTCTCGCTGGCACCCGTCCTCTTGAACCAGGTCATCCGGGTCGACAACACGAAGTTCGGCGTGAACTACGGCTGCAACAAGGTGCGCTTCCCCTCCCCCGTGCCGGTCGGCGCGGAGCTCCGCATGGGCGTGACCGTGGCCTCGGTCGAGGAGACCGACGGGGGCGTCCAGGTCACCTTCGATCTCGTCATGGAGGTCAAGGACGCGCCCAAGCCCGCCTGCGTGGCCCAAGTGGTCTACCGCTACTACCGCTGAGCCGGCTGCCACCGACCGTGGCCGTGGCGCGCCGCCGCCGGGCCGAAGCAGGGACATCCGGCCCCCGATCCGGGTCGGCCTCGCCGCTGCCGACCGGAGACGAGAAGACGGCACGCGTGCGCGCCATGTTCGACACCATTGCGCCGCGCTACGACCTGATCAACCGGCTCATGACGTTCGGCCTCGACCAGGGCTGGCGCCGGGGCACCGTCGCCGCGCTGGCGCTGCCGGCGGGTTCCCTCGTCCTCGACCTCGCCTGCGGGACCGGTGACCTCTCCCGGCTGGCCCTGCGGCGCGGCTATCGCGTCATCGGCGCCGACCTCAGCGCGGGCATGCTCGGCGCCAACGGGGCCGCCACGCCGCTGGTCGAGGCCGACGGCGGCCGGCTGCCCTTCGGCGACGAGACGTTCGACGGCCTCGTGTGCGGCTACGCGCTGCGCAACTTCACGGATCTCGCCGCCACCCTGGCCGAGTCGGCCCGCGTCCTGCGCCCGGGTGGGCGCCTGGCCGTCCTGGAGGTCGACACGCCCACCGCGCCGCTGTGGCGGGCCGGCTACCACCTGTGGTTCACCAAGGCCGTCCCCGCGCTGGGCGCCGCGCTCTCGGACCGCGACGCCTACCGCTACCTGCCCCAGTCGGTGGCGTACCTGCCCCCGACGCCGGTGCTGCGCGCCATGCTGCTCGAGGCCGGGTTCTCCGCCGTGGGGATCCGGCCCCTGGCCGGCGGCCTGAGCCAGATGATCGTGGCCACCCGCACCGGCGCGCCGTGACGGAGGCCCCGGACCCGACGGGCCCCCTCTCCCTGCACGCCCGCACCGTGGCGCTCGACTACGGGCCCGACGCGCTGGAGTTCGACGGCAGCCCCACCGTGTTGTTCGACCGACCGGGCCTGACGCTGGTGGGCTGGGGCACCGCCCTCCTCGTCCCCGCCTCCGACGCGGCGGCGGCGCTGGCCGCGATCCCCTGCGAGGACGAGGTGGGCGTCCTGGGCTCGGGGCCGGTGGCCCTCGGCGCGCTGCCCTTCACCGGCACCTTCGACGGGTTCCTCGTGGTGCCGCGGTTCACCATGGGGGTCTCGCGCGACGCCGACGGCATCACCCGGCGCTGGGCCACCGCGGTCGGGCCCACGGATGTCGCGCTGCCCGGCACGGGGGAATTGTTCGACGCGGTCATCTGGCAGTACGGCACCACGCCCGCCGCGCCGGAGCCGGCCACCCCCGGTGTGGCGGGGCTCGAGACCGCCATGACGTCGGAGGGCTACGCCGCCATGGTGGCGGCGGCGGTGGAGGCCATGGCCCCGCCGGGCGTCCTGCGCAAGGTCGTGCTGTCGCGGCCCGTCGAGCTGCGCCTCGAAGGCCCGCTGCCGCTGTCGGCCGCCCTGCGCCGGCTGCGCGCCGGCGAACCGAGCTGCACCATCTTCTCCATGCCGGTGCCGGAGGGCACCTTCTTCGGCGCCAGCCCCGAACTGCTCGTGGCCCGGCACGGGTCCCGCGTGTCGAGCCATCCCCTCGCCGGCACCGTGGCGCGGGGGGACACCGCCCGCACCGACGCCGACGCCCAGCGGGGCCTGGCCGGGTCGGCCAAGAACCGCGCCGAGCACCGCTACGTCGTCGACGCCGTTGCGGCGGTCCTGGCCCCCTCCTGCGACGACCTGACCGTGCCGGACGAGCCCTCGGTGGTGGCCTTCCGCTCGGTGGCCCACCTGGGGACCCGCATCGAGGGCCGCCTGGCGGAGCCGGTCGGGGTCCTCGAGCTGCTGGAGCGGCTCCACCCCACGCCGGCGGTGGGCGGGACGCCCCGCGCCGAGGCGCTGGCCTTCATCGCCGGCCACGAGGCGGGGGTCCGCGGCCACTGGGCCGGTCCCGTGGGCTGGGTCGGCGCGGGCGGCGACGGGGAGTGGATGATCGGGATCCGCAGCGCCCAGCTCGACGCCGACGCGACGACGCTGCAGCTGCGGGCCGGTGGGGGCATCGTGCGCGACTCGGACCCGGAGGCCGAGGCGGCGGAGGCCAACGTCAAGCTGGCCACCGTGCTCGATGCCGTGGTGCCCGGCGCCTCGGCCCGGTTGCGCTGAGCGGAGGCCTCGACCCGCGGCTCAGTGCAGCTGTGGTGAGCGCTCGGGCACCGGGGGCCCGGTCAGGGCCGCCACATGGGTGGGCGCCAGCGGGATCCTGACCATGACGGTGGCCCCGCCCCGCGGCGACGTCGCCACCTCGGCCGACCCGTGCAGCGCTTCGGCGATGGCGCGCACAATGGCCAGGCCGAGGCCCGTGCCCGACGCCGATCGGGACGGATCGCCCTGGTAGAAGCGGTCGAAGACCCGGCCGGCCAGCTCCGGCGGAATGCCGGGCCCGTTGTCGGACACCCGGATGAAGCCCATCGTCTGGGTCACGCCCGTCGTCACCACCACCTCGGACCCCGCGGGGGTGTGGGCGAGCGCGTTGCGCACCAGGTTGTGCGCCACCTGGGCCAGGCGCTCGCCGTCCCCGATCACCACGACCGGCGGGCCGGCCTGCAGGCTGAGCAGGTGCCCGTGCGGCACCGCGTTGGAGTCGTCCACCGCGTCGGCGCACACCCGGTGCAGGTCGACCGGTTCCGCCCGCAGCGGCCGGCCCCGGTCCAGCTCGGCGAGCAGCAGCAGGTCCTCGACCAGGCCGCCCATCCGGGTCGCCTCCTCCTCAATGCGCTTCAGGGCCTTGTTGCGCCCGGCCTCGTCGGAGAAGCCGCCGCGGCCGAGGAGCTCGGCGTAGCCCCGGATGGAGGTCAGGGGTGTCCGCAATTCGTGCGAGGCGTCGGCCACGAACTGGCGCAGGCGCTCCTCGGAGGCCGACTTCTCGTCGAAGGCGACCTCGATCTGGGCCAGCATGGCGTTCAGCGCGGAGCCCAGGCGGCCGATCTCGGTGCCGGGGCGACCCTCGGGGACGCGGCGCGTCAGGTCGCCCGACGCGATGGCGTCGGCCGTGCCCGCCATCTGGCGCAGGGGGCGCAGGCCGCGGCGCACCACAACCAGGACGAGCACGCCCATGGCCAGGAGCACGGCCAGCGTGGCGACGAGCTCGACCTTGCGCAGCGAGGCCAGCGTGTCGTTGGTCGGGTTGAGCGAAACGGAGGTGATGAGCGTCCCCTGGGGGACGGAGACGGCCACGGTGCGGTACTGCCCGTCGGGGTCGCCGGTGCTCCCGAGCACGACGGCGTCGGGGTCGGGGCGGAAGGTGCCGGCGTAGCGGCCGACGCGGACGCGGCGGTCGATGTCGGGCACCTCCTGCACCGGCATGTCCTTGGTGAGGATGGGCGCCGGGTCGGGGTGCGCCAGCGAGCCCGAGGGACGGGTCAGGATGACCCGTCCGGTGTGGTCCAGAAGCTGCACGTAGACGTCCGACGAGACGCGCCGCGACAGGTCGGCCTGGTTCACCGGCAGCCCGCGCTCGGCGGCGTACGTCAGATAGTTGAACCCGAGCGACTCGTTCTGGGCCAGCGTGTTGTCGGCCTGCCCGTACAGGAAGGTGCGCACCGAGGTGTAGGTGACGACGTCGGCGACGACGAGGCCCACCACCAGCAGCAGCGCCACCAGGGCGACGAGCCGCTTCTGGAGGCTCATCCGTCCCGGGGCAGGCGGAGGGTGTAGCCGACGCGCCGGATCGTGTGGATGAGCGCCGGCTCCCGCTCGTCGATCTTCTTGCGCAGGTAGCTGATGTAGGTCTCGACGATGTTGGGGTCGCCGTGGAAGTCGTAGCCCCACACGTTGTCGAGGAGCTCGGACTTGGAGATGACGCGGCGTGCGTTCTCGAGCAGGTAGCGCAGAAGGTTGAACTCCGTCGCCGTGAGGTCGACGGCGAGGTCGTCGCGCCAGACCTCGTGGGTGTCGATGTTCATGACGAGATCGGCGAAACGCAGCATGGAGGTGTCGGCGGCCGCCATCTCGCCGGCGCGCCGCAGAATGGCTCCGACCCGCGCCATCAGCTCATCGATGCTGAACGGCTTCGTGACGTAGTCGTCACCCAGGCTGAGGCCCTCGACCTTGTCCTCGGTCGTGTCGCGCGCCGTGAGGAAGACGATCGGCATGTGCTCGCCCTGGTTGCGCAGGCGCCGGCACACCTCGTTGCCGTCGAAGTCGGGCAGCATGACGTCGAGCATGACGAGATGCGGCCGGAAGGCCCGGACCTGCTCGAGCGCCTCGGCGCCGGTGGCGGCCACCCCGACCTGATACCCCTCGTACGTCAGCGCGGCGGACAGCAGATCGGCGATGTTGGGCTCGTCGTCCACCACCAGGATCCGGGCGGGGGGTGCCTCGACCGTCATGCGAGCCCGCCCCGAGTCATGCCGACCGCACCGGGTCCTCGGCGGGGGGGCTGGCCGCGTTCGTGCTGCCCCGGGGGCCTCCGGCTCCCGCTGCCGCTCCGGCTCCCGCCGGCGGCTGGCCCCGGGACCCCGAGAAGAGCCGCTTCGTGCCACGCGCCACGCGGCCCAGACCCCACCACGTGACGAGCGCCAGCGCCTCGACGACGATGACGGAGGACATCTTGGACTCGCCGGCCTCACGGTCGACGAACTTGATCGGCACCTCGGTGATGGCGGCGCCGTGCTGGCGCGCCCGGTACGTCATTTCGATCTGGAAGCCGTAGCCCTCGGCCCGGATGCGGTCGAGGTCGAGCCGGCGCAGTATGTCGGCCGCGTAGACGCGGTAGCCGGCCGTCGAGTCGACGACGCCGAGACCGAGCACGGCGGACGCGTACGCGTTGCCGCCGCGCGAGAGCAGATGGCGGTGCCAGGCCCACTTGGGGATGGACCCGCCCTCGACGTAGCGCGAGCCGATCACGACGTCGAAGCCCTCACCGAGCGGCGCCACCAGCGACGGCAGCGCGGCGGGGTCGTGCGAGAAGTCGGCGTCGATCTCGATGCAGGCGTCGTAGCCGTGCTCGAGCCCCCAGGCGAAGCCGGCCCGGTAGGCGCTGCCCAACCCGGACTTGGACGCGCGCGACAACAGGTGCACGTCGGGCAGCTCGGCCGCCACCGCCTTGACGAGATCGGCCGTGCCGTCGGGACTGCCGTCGTCGACCACGAGCACGCCGGCACCGGGAAGACACTCGTGGATCCGGCGCAGCATCCGCTCGATGTTCTCCGACTCGTTGTAGGTCGGGATGACCACCAGCGGTCGCATGCAGCCATTCTAGGGGAGGTTGCCGCGCCGACCCCTTCGCCCGCCGGCGCGGCGGCCGGACCCGGTTCTGCCTCTGGACCGGTCCACGCCGGCGACTGATGTGTGGCCTCCGCCGGGGCACACCGCACGCACAACCCCCGGGGTCGCCCACCGGCGCCCCGTCCCCTCGATGCCGACTAGATGTCGACCGGTTCTCCGACCTGGACGGGCTCGTCGTCCGTTGCGTCCCCCGTGGCGTCGGGACCGCGGCGCAGCTCCCGGACGATCACCTGGGTCGCACCGCCCACCGGAATCCCGATCAGGGCACCCACGAACGTGCCCAGGCCGCCGGCCACCTTCCCGCCCAACGTGGCCCCGACCAACACCGCGATGAGGACCCAGAAGGGGTTGAGCTGCACCGTCTTGCTCATGATGACCGGGTTGAGGACGTGGTTCTCAATTTGTTGGTAGACGAGGAACACGATGAGCATGGTGATGCCGGCGGGGACGGAGTGGATGGCGGCAATGACCACCACCGGGACGCCGGCGAGCAGGCCGCCCACCAGGGGCAGCAGGTCCACCAGGGCCACGAACACGCCGAGCAGCAGGGCGAAGGGGACGCCGAGGATCTCCAGCGTGACCCCCACAATGATCCCGGCGATGACCGAGGTGGCCCCGTTCCCCAGCATGTAGCCGGTGACCGAGCGGATGGACTCGTTCACGACGCGGTGCAGCCGCCTGGCCGTCGTTTCCTGGAACAGGCTCAGGAAGCCATCCCACAGGCGCGGCGCCTCGAGCATGGTGAAGAAGGTCAGGATGGCGATCGTCGCGATGGTGACGAGCGTGGAGACCGCGGCGGCGCCGACCGAGAAGGCGGTGGCCGGCTTGAGCACCTTCGAGACCTGCGAGGCGAATTTGGACGAGCCCTCGGAGAGGTACTTCTGCAGGTGCAACCGGAACAGCAGCCGACCCAGCGGGCCGTGCCCCTTCTTGGCCTCGCTCACGAGTGAGGGGACCTGCTTCCCGAAGTGCACCGCCGCGGTCACCAGCGGCTCGGTGAACAGGTACACCAGTCCGGCCAACACCAGGACCCCGATGAGGAACACGGCGAGGGTCGCACCCCCGTGGCTGAGGCCGCGGCGCTTCAAGAAGCGCGTCGGCGGCGTCAAGAGGAGCGTGAAGAAGAAGGCGATGATCACGTAGACCACGATGTTGCGCAGGACCCAGAGGCCGAGGATGAGGGCCGCGTTCAGGTCCAGCAGCAGAATGACCGTGGCGACGGACACGACGATGGTCCCCAGCGGGATGCCGCGCCGATCCGCGCTCCCGGAGAATCGCGACCGCCAGGTCTCCTGGGCCTTCGGGGGCATGGCGCCCAGCTTGGCAGCTGCGGACGCCCGAGCGGCGGTTCCTCAAAGTACGGGTGCCGACGTGCAAGCATGAGACCAAATGCACGAGCAGGAACAGGCGGAGGCGCCCGCGCCCGCATCGGCTCCGGCCGCCGGACCGCCCGATCACCACGCGGCGCAGAACGGCCGTGGCACCTCGCCGTCGCCCTCGCCCTCGACGTCGCCCTCGACGTCGCCTTCGCCGTCGCCGTCGCCGCCGGAGCCGGCCCTGGCCCCGCCGGAGACGATCCCGGCGCAATCCCCATCCTCAGGCGCAGCACAGGACGAACCGGAGCCGCCCGTCGCGGCCGCCGCGGACGCCGCCGTCACGGATGACGCCCCCACGGACGCCGTCGTCACGGATGACGCGGCCGGCGAGACCACCGAACAGCCCGCTCCGCAACCCCGGGTACGCCGGAGGTTCCTGCCGCGCAACGTCAAGATCACCCTCACGGTGCTCCTGCTGTTCTTCATCGGCGAGTACATCCTGTTGCCCGAGCTGGCCAGCGCCCTCCATGAGGCGCACCAGCTGACACAGCTCAACTTCTTCTGGCTGGTGCTCGGGGCGCTGCTCGAAGTGGCCGCCCTCGTCGCCTACACCCAGCTCACCCACACGGTGCTCTCCCCCGGCGCACCGGATCGTTGGCGCATCTTCCGCATCAACATGTGGGCGCTGGCCATCAGCCACACGCTGCCCGGCGGCCAGGTGCCGGGAACCGCCGCCAGCTACAGGCTCCTCACCGACGCCGACGTGGCCGGGAGCACCGCCGCCTTCGGCCTGGCCACACAGGGCATCGGCTCGGCCGTGGTTCTCAACGTGATCTTCTGGCTGGCGCTGCTCATCTCCATCCCGCTGCAGGGGTACAACCCGCTCTACGGCTTCGCGGCCCTCCTGGGTGTGCTCCTCCTGGCCATCTTCGCCGCCGTGGTGTTCTTCCTGACCCGGGGCGAGAAGCAGGCCGGCGTCTTCGTGAAGAAGGTGGCGGACCGGCTGCCCTTCGTGCGGCCCGAGACGGTGACCGCCCTGGTCCAGAAGGTGGCGGACCGGATGAAGATCCTGTTCACGAGCTCGGACCTCCTCATGAAGGCGGGCGGCTGGGCGGCCGCCAACTGGCTCCTCGACGCCGCCTCGCTCTGGGTCTTCCTGCTGGCCTTCGGGGCCCACGTGTCGCCGATCGACGTCCTGGTCGCCTACGGGCTGGCCAACATCCTGGCCGTCATCCCCATCACGCCGAGCGGCTTGGGCGTGGTCGAAATCACCATCATCGCCGTCCTGAAGGGGTTCGGCGTGCCCGGAGGCGTGGCGGCGGCCGGCGTGCTGAGCTGGCGCCTGGTGAACTTCTGGCTGCCCATCCCCTTCGGCGGTGCCTCCTACCTGTCGCTGCGCTTCGGGCATCCGAGGACCGCGACGGCCAAGGCGATCCCGTCCTGACGGCTCCTCCCCGATGGCCCTGACGCGCGCCGGTCATCCCTCCCTCGCCACACGCTGGGAGGCGGCGCAGCGCCTGCGCCTGGAACGCACGCGGCCCTCGACGCCCCAGGGCGACATCGAGGCGGAGCGCCGCTTCTACCGCGCCCTCGCCGGTGGGGTACACGTCCCCCTCGGACCGTCGGCCGCACTGGCCCAGCGGACCCGGGTGATCGACGCCGAGGTCGCGGCGTGCCCTCGGGCGCGGTACGACACAGATCGTGCTCCTCGGCGCGGCGCACGACGGGCGCGCACTCCGTTTCGGTGGCGGAGCGGTGCGGTGGTTCGAAGTCGACCGCCCGCCCTCATCGGCGGAAAAGCGCACCCGCCTCACTGCGCTCGGCATCACCGCGAACTCCACCGCCTACCTGCCGCTCGACCTGGCCGCGGTGGGGTCGACTGGTTCAGCCGCTGCGACCCAGTCGCCGGACGATCTCGATGCGGCGCTGACCGCGGCCGGACACGACCCCGCGGCGCCGACGCTGTACGTGGCGGAGACGACCTTCGACAGCGTGTCGCTGGAGGCGGCGGCGGCGCTCTGCACGGCACTGCGTGCCCGTGCCGCATCCGGCAGCGTGCTCGTCGCCACGTTCTCCGTGGCACCCGAGGGCAGCGGCGCCGTCCACGCGCTGCGCTCCGCAGCCAATCTCGTGCGACAGGCCGTCGACGAGCCCAGCGGGAACGAGTGGCGGCCGGGCGATCCCCAGAAGCTGATGGTCGTGACCGGGTGGCGGGTCACTCACTCCGAGTCGTCGGCTGAGCGGCGGCTGGACCCGGGGTCCCACATGCTGATCCTCGTCTGTGCGCCCGACCCCGACCGCGGCGGCTGAGGCAGCTGACCGAACCGCCGAGGGCCGACGAGGGCCGCCGAGGGCCGCCGAGGGCGGACGAGGGCGGACGAGGGCGGCAGGGGCCAGGCTCAGGGACCGGCGCCCGTCGCCGCCATCGCCCGCCGGCCCAGGCCCATCGGGCGCGCCGCGTACGACCGGGTCACCCGGATACCGGCGCCGAGCACGAGCACGACGAAGACGAGCGCGTAGGCATCGCCCAGCGGCAGGAGCCAGCCCCGTCCGGCGAAGCGGACGGACGGACCATGCGGCACCCACCAGTACGGCGCCGCCCACAGCAGCACGGCCACTCCGAGCGCCCACCACGCGCCGGCGCGCGGCCGGTCCTCGGCCAGCGCCAGCCAGGCGACCAGCAACACCATCCAGATGAAGTGGTGCGACCACGACACCGGGCTGGCCAGCGACTCGGTCGCCTCCACGACGAGGAGCCCGAGGACGGGCGAGGAGCGCCGGTAGGCGCCGGCGGCGATCAGCAGGCCGACGACGCCCACGGTCAGCACAATGACGAAGGTGGTCGGCGTCGTCACCGTGTGGCCGAGCAGCCGCTCGGTGGCGCCGAGCAGGCCCTGGTTGCCGATCCACGACAACATGCCCGCCCGCTGCGGGTCGTGGATGTAGTGCGTCCAGTACGACCACGAGGTGGAGGCGTTGAACGCGACGGCCAACGCGGCAGCGGCCAGGAACGACACCATGGCCCGGACACCGGCCCGGCCCTGGCGGGTGAGGAACAGGTACGGGATCAGGATGACGGGCGTCACCTTGATGGCGGCCGCCAGGCCCACCAGGATCCCGCGTGGGATGGGCAGGTCCATGGTGAGATCCGCCACGATCATGAGGGCCAGCAAAATGTTCACCTGCCCGAGCAGGAAGGTCTGGCGCACCGGATCGAACAACAGCACAGGCAACACCAGGGCGAGGCCCCACCACAGCACCGTGCGCTTGTCCAGGGTGCGGCAGACGGCCCGCAGGCTGACGACGATCATGCCGAAGAGGGCGGCCAGGTTGATCCAGGAGAAGGCGACCTCGCAGGCGCGCAGCGGGAAGTGCGCGAACGGAGCGAAGAGCAGGGCGGAGAAGGGCGGGTAGGTGAAGCCGAGATGGTCGGTCGGGTACGTCACCGTGAACAGGTCGTCCGACGAGGCGTGGGCACCGCCCAGGAGGTAGGTGCTCAGGTCGAGCTGCTGGTGGAAACAGGCCAGGATGGTGGCGCCGACGAACGCCACCGACGCCAACAGGGCCGGCCAACCCCAGCCGCGGCCCGACGCGATGACGCGCATGCGCAATGCCAGCGCGTCACCGGACATGGCGCCGGATCGTCGCGGCGGCCGGGTCCCGCTACGCGGGAGGCTTGGCCTCTTCACCCTCTCCGACGCGGAAGTCCGAATCGAGGCGCCGGCGGGCCCGCTCCCGTGCCAGCTCCTTCAGTCGCTCCTGCGAACTCACGCCGTGGCGGTTCTCCACGCGGCGCCAGCGCCGGTCCGGACCGAGCTCCCAGGCGTTGGTCTCGTCGGCGAACACGAGGTCGAGCACCTCGAAGAGCCGGGACTGCAGCTCGGGGTCGCGCACAGGCACGACCACTTCGACACGGCGGTCGAGGTTGCGGCCCATCAGGTCGGCGGAACCGATGAAGATCTTCAGGGGCAGGCCCGGTCCGGCCGCCGGATCGGCGGGGGCGCCGCCGAAGCGGTAGATACGCGAATGCTCGAGGAAGTTGCCGACGATGGACCGGACGCGGATGTTCTCCGACAGCTGGGGAATGCCGGGTCGGAGCCGGCAGAGTCCGCGCACGGCCAGGTCGATCTGCACCCCGGCGCCCGAGGCGCGGTAGAGCGCGTCGATCATGGAGGCGTCGGTGAGGCCGTTGAGCTTCATCACGATGCGGCCCGCCGGTCCGGCCTCGGCCTGCTCCTCGATCATGGCGTGGATGCGCTTGCGCACCGTCACCGGTGACACGAGGATCTGGCGGTAATCCGCGTGGCGCGAGAAGCCGGTGAGGTAGTTGAAGAGCTCGCCGACGTCGGCGCCGATCTCGGGGTCCGACGTCAGCAGCCCGATGTCCTCGTAGATGCGCGCCGTCTTGGAGTTGTAGTTGCCCGTGCCGACGTGGCAGTAGTGGCGCACGCCGTCGTCCTCGCGGCGCAGCACCAGCGCCGTCTTCGAGTGCGTCTTCAGGCCGACGATGCCGTACACGACGTGCACGCCCACTTCTTCGAGCGCGCGGGCCCAGCCGATGTTCGCCTCCTCGTCGAAGCGCGCCTTGAGCTCGACGATGGCGGCCACTTGCTTCCCGTTCTCGGCGGCGCGGATGAGCGACTGCACAATGGGGCTGTCGCCGCCGGTGCGGTAGAGCGTCTGCTTGATCCCGAGCACCTCCGGATCCTCGGCGGCCTGGGCCACGAAGGCCTCGACCGAGGTGGCGAAGGAGTCGTAAGGGTGGTGGACCAGCACGTCGCGCTCGCGCAGCAGGGCGAAGAACTCGGCCGGATCGTGGGCGACCTGGCCCAGCCGGGGCGGGGTCATGGGCGTCCAGGTCTCCCCGTGCAGGTCGGGGCGGTCCAGCGCGTAGACGCCCCACAGGCCGCTGAGGTCCAGGGGCGCCCCGACGCGGAAGACCCCGTCGGCCCCCACCTCGAGCTCGGTGGCCAGCAGGTCGGCCAGCTCCTGGCCCATGTCGGCCTCGATCTCGAGCCGCAGCGCCTTGCCGAAGCGGCGGCGGCGCAGCTCCATCTCGATGGCGACCAGCAGGTCGTCGGCCTCGTCCTCCTCCAGCACGATGTCGGCGTTGCGGGTGACCCGGAAGGCGTGGTGGTGCCCGATGGTCATGCCCGGGAAGAGGGAGTCCAGGTGGGCGGCGATGACCTGCTCGAGCGGCACGAAGCGCTCGCCGTCGGGCATGACGACGAAACGGGGCAACGCCGGGGGCACCTTGACCCGGGCGATGCGCCCCTCGCCCGATGTGGGGTCCTGCACCTCGACCACCAGGTTGAGCGAGAGGTTCGAGATGTACGGGAAGGGGTGGCCGGGGTCGACGGCCAGCGGGGTCAGCACGGGGTAGATCTGGCGCTGGAAGACGTCGACGAGGTACGCCCGGTCCACGTCGTCGAGCGAGGACCAGCTGGCGAAGCGGATGCCGGCGTCGGCCAGCCCGGGGACGATCAGGTCCAAGAAGATGTGGTCCTGGCGCCGGACGAGCTCCTCGACCCGGGCCCGGATCATCGTCAGCTGCTCGCCGGGGCGCAGGCCGTCGACCGAACGGGTGCGCACGCCGGCCGCCACCTGGTCCTCGAGCGCGGCGACCCTGATTTGGTAGAACTCGTCGAGCAGCTCGGAGAAGATGGCCAGGAACTTGGCCCGCTCCAGCAGCGGCACGCCGTCGTCCTCGGCCAGATCGAGCAGGCGGGAGCCGAAGTCGAGGCGCGACTGCTCCCGGTTGGTGAAACGCTGGTATCCGAAGGCCTCGATCTCCTGGTAGGTCGGCGCCGCCACGTGCTCGACCCCGGTGGCAACTTCGTCCGCGCCGCCGACCTCTCCCATGGCCTCGTCGGGGATCAGGCCCTCGCCACCTGTGCCTGCGCGCGTGGATGAGCCCGTGACTGTGCCTGTGACCTGGGGCTCCGGCTGCGCCTGGGGTTGCGGCTGTGGCTGTGTCTGGGTCATGGGAGAGGGTGCGGCACAGTGCGTCCGGGGCGAGATGTCACCCTGAATCCTACTGCCCACCACTACGATTCGCCCGGTGCCGTCCACGACCCGTCGCAGGATTCTCCCGCGCTATGTGTTCGGCCCCAAGCCGAAACGGCGCACCGAATTGGGCCTGCTGCTGTTCGGCGCGCTGCTGATCGTCGCGTTGTACATCATCGCCGTCCTGGGCCAGAAGTCGAAGATCCCCGACAACATCGGGGCCTTCCTCGGCATTGTGCTCGGGCTGGCACTGCTGGCCCACATGGCCAACCGCTGGCTGGCCCCGCAGGCCAATGCAGTGATTCTGCCGTTGGCGGTGCTGCTCAACGGGATCGGCTACGTGGTCATCGCCCGCTGGAACCCGGGCCAGGCGCAGGGCCAGGCGGCCTGGGCCGCCCTCGGCGTGATGCTCTACATCCTCACGTTGCTCATCGTCCGCTATTCGCGCGACTTGGAGCGCTACCGCTATCTCCTGTTATTGGTTGCCGGCATGTTGTTGGTGGCGCCGCTGTTCTTCTCCCCTATCTACGGGGCGCGTCTCTGGGTGCACTTCGGCAGCCTCTCCTTCCAGCCGATCGAGTTCTCCAAGATCCTGCTGTGCATCTTCTTCGCCTCGTACTTCGCGGAGAACAAGGAGATGCTGTCCATCCCGACGGCGCAGATCGGGAACCGCCTCTACCTCGACCCGCGGCCGCTGATCCCCATCATCGTGGCCTGGGGCGCCGCCATGGCCGTCATCGGTCTCGAGGACGACATCGGCTTCGCCGCGCTGCTCTTCGTCCTCTTCATCGGCTTGCTCTGGGTGGCGACGGGCCGTTTCGGCTATCTCGTCCTCGGACTCATCCTGTTCGGCGTCGGGGCCTATGTCGCGGCACGATACTTCGGCCAGGTCCATGCGCGGGTCGCCGAGTGGCAGAACCCCTGGCCGACGCCGACCAACCAGAACAGCGGCGGCTACCAGCTCAGCCGGGCCTGGTACAGCATGGGCGACGGGGGCATCGGCGGCACCGGACTGGGCGTGGACAAGTACGCCGGTACCATCCCCGAGCTCACGAGCGACATGATCTTCGCCGCCATCGGGACCGAAATGGGCCTCGTGGGCTGCGCCGCCGTCGTGATGGCCTTCATCCTCCTCGTCGGCTCCGGCTTCCGCGTCGCCCAGACGGCACGCTCCGACTTCTCCCGCCTGATGGCGACCGGGCTGACGCTCATCCTGGGGTTCCAGGCCTTCTTCATCATGGCGGGGGTGGTGCGGCTGCTGCCCTTCACGGGCATCACGCTGCCGTTCGTCGCGTACGGCGGGTCGTCGTTGCTGGCGAACTACGTCCTCATCGCCCTGATGTTGCGGATCTCCGACGAGGGAGCCGTGGCGCAGTCGGAGATGCTGGCCGCCGGGGCGGCGGCGGCGCCGGGCGAACGGCCCATGGTGCCTGCACACTGAGCCTGGTTCGTGGTCGTAGGGGGTCTGCGCCCTCCTCGCCCTCCCCGCCCTACTCGCCCTCCTCGCCCTACCCGCTCTGCTCGGACTCCCGGCCCTCCGACCCGCCCGCCACTTCGTAGGACCACAGCTCGGACGACACCGAGACGGGCCCCCCGTGGGGCGAAGGGCGGTCGGCACCGGCGTGCCCGTGGGCGAACGCAGGCGACGACACCCACTGCTGGAAGGCCTCTTCGTCGCGCCAGCGCGTGACCACCAGCCACTGCAGGCGTTCGTCGGTCGGGCGGAGCAGCTCGAACCCCTCGAAGCCGTCCTGATCGTCGACTGCGCCCGCCCGTGCCGCGAAGCGTCGGGCGAGCTCGTCTCCCGAGTTCTCGGGCACGGTGATTGCGTTGATCTTGACGACGGTCATGGCACGATCAGATCAGATCCGACATGACCCTCGCTAGGGTGCCCCCTCGGCGGTCGACTGATCAGGCGAGATCGGAACCACGTCACCCAGGTCGTCCAGCAGCCGCTCGTCGGCGAGGATCGGCGCCGGGACCGGCATCCGCAATGCCAGCACGATGCCGTCCGAGGGTCGGCAGTCGACCCTCACGCGGCCGCTCGAGGTCATGAGATCGAGCTCCGCCAGCAGATTCCCCTCGTCGCGCCCGATCAGGCGAACGGCGATCACATCGATCCGGGCCTGCTGCATCACGTGCATGAAGAGCTCGTGCGTCATGGGCCGGCGCGAATCCATGCGGCGAAGCGCCTGGGCCATGGCGGTGCCCTCGGGAAGGCCGACAGGGAAGACCAGCGCTCGCATCGGCGGCTCGGACTCCACCAGCGTGACGGCCGGGTAGGGCGAGGGGAGGTCCATCGACACCTCCTCCACGTCCATGACCCGGAAGACCGGGTACACGGGTGCCGCCGCCTCGACGGGCTCGGGCTCGGGCTCGGGCTGCAATCGTGGCCCTACCTCCGACTCCGACCACTCCGACGCCGACTCAGACTGTGGCTGCAGGTCGGTCATCGGAACTTCCGGCGGGCGCCCACGCTGAGGGCCAGCCCGACCGCCCCGAAGAAGACGAGGACTGACGTCCCGCCGTAGCTCAGGAACGGAAGCGGGATGCCGGTGATCGGCATGATCCCCATGGTCATGCCCGCGTTCTGGAAGACGCTGAAGGAGATGAACGCGAACAGGCCGCTGCAGATGAGGCGGCCGAAGGTGTCCCGGGCCACCACGGCGGCATGGAGTACCCGCCAGGCGATCACCCCGAGGAGGGAGAGGACGCCCACCGATCCCACGAAGCCCAGCTGTTCGCCCACCGCGGTGAAGATGAAGTCGGTCTGCTGCTCGGGCACGTAGCCGAGATTCGTCTCGACCCCCTTGCCGATGCCCGATCCCAGCAGCCCGCCGGAGCCGATGGCGTTCTTCGCCTGTTGGCCGTTGTAGATGGCCTCTTGCACGTACGGGTTCGTGCTGTGCGAGTTCGGATTCAAGAAGGTGGTCAGGCGGGCGATCTGATAGTGGTGCAGTAGGCCGCCTTCGATCGCGACGAACGCCAGCAGCGCCGTGCCCACCAGCAGCATGACCAGGATCCTGATCGGCAAGCCCGCCACCGCCAACAACACGAGCAGGACGATGATCATGATCATCGCTGTCCCCAGATCCGGCTGCACCAGCACCAGGGCGATCGGGATGCCCGCCATGATCAACAAACGGAAGACGTCGCGCCAGGCCAGACCCTCCTCCTCGCGGCGCGCGACAGTACGTCGCCACCGCCAGAATGAGCGCCAGGACGGCGAACTCGGACGGCTGCAGCTGCAGCGGCCCGACGCTGAACCACCTCGCCGCCCCCTGAGCGCTGCTGCCGATGACGAACACGCCCAGCAGCGCCAGGACGATGAGCCAGTACAGGATGTTGGCGATGGGTTCGAGCCGTCTGTAGTCGATGAGCGCGACCACCACCATGGTGATGAAGCCCAATACGACGAAGAGGCCCTGCTTCTTCAGGAAGGTCTTCGGGTCGTCTCCCGCGGCCAGGAGCGAGCCCCGCGTCGCCGTGTAGACCATGACCACGCCGACGATCGACACCAGCACGGTGGCGGAGAGCAGGATCAAGTCGAACGGAGGCACGCTGCGGCGGGCGGCAACGTGTGTTCGGGCAAGTGTGGTCATAACGCGGATTCGGCGACAGAATACCGGCCGTGACCTCACTCTCCCTGGCGCCGCTTCCTGCCCTGGTGGGCACCCTGCGCGCCTCGAGTGCCCCGGATCAGGTGGACCAGGGCGGCGGCTGGCTGTACCACCTGCTGGTCAAACTCGGCGTGAGCCCGGACACCGCCTCGACGGCCACGGACCTGATTGTGCGCCCGCTCGGCATTCTGGTCGTGGTCCTGGTCGCGCTGATCGTGGCGCGCCTCGGAAGCCGGTTCATCCGCCGCCTGCTGGAGCGTGTCGGCAACCAGGCGGCCAACCGGTCGGGCACGACGCGGACGAGCGCACGGGTCGCCACCATGTCGGGCGTCGTCGCCAACGTCTGGCGGTTCTTCGTCTTCGTGGTGGCCGGCGCCATCGTGCTGGGCATGCTCGGCATCAACCTGACACCGCTGCTGGCCAGCGCCACCATCATCGGCGCCACGCTCGGCTTCGGCGCGCAGCAGATCGTGCGCGACTACTTCTCCGGGATCCTCATGACCGTGGAGGACCAGTACAACGTGGGCGACTCGGTGACCGTCGGGGGCGTCACCGGAGTGGTCGAGGAGGTCACCATGCGCCTGACCCGCTTCCGCGGCGTCGACGGGACCATCTTCGTCATCCCCAACGGTGACATCCGCCTCGTGGCCAACCTGTCGCGCGGCTGGGCCCGCGCCATCGTCGACCTCACCCTGCCGGGTGCCGGCGCCGCCGATCTCGAGACGGTGCGCTCCGTCATCGCCGCCGCGGCGCACGAAGTCGCGACCAGCCCGGCGTTCGCCGGCCACTGCACGGAGCCCCCGACGGTGGTCGGGCTGCAGTCGGCCGACGCCACGACCATCACCATGCGCGTGATGCTGCTCACCGTGCCGTCGCAACGAGATGCCTTGACCCGCGCCCTGCGCGAGGCCGCGCTGGTCGCCTTGGCCAAGGCCTCGCTGTGGCCCGCCGAGGTGGAACCACCGGCGACCCCGGCTGCCTGAACCTCCTCAGGCGCCTGAGCCCGCAGGGTCGGCGGCATCCGCGGCGCGCCACATGGCCTCCACCGGAGCCGGCTCCCCCGTCCACAGCTCGAGCTGGGCCGCCGCCTGGTGGACCAGCATGCCGAGTCCGTCCACCCCGCGGGCACCGGCCGCCGCCGCCTCCGCCAGCCACCGGGTCGGCCGGGGGGCGTAGATCAGATCGGCCGCGACCTGGCCGTCGTGGAGCAGCTGCGGGGCGACCAGCCAGGGAGTCCCGCCCTCCGAGGCGCCCTCCATGCCGAGCGGGGTGGCGTTGACGACCAGGTCGGCACCGATGACCGCCTCCACGCGATCCCCCTCGTGTGCCGGCACGACCGAACCCGCCGGCCCGGCCAGGGCCGCCGCCGTGGCGGCACGATCGGCGGTGCGATTGAGGACGGCGACCTCGCTCGCTCCCGCGTCGGCCAGGGCCAGCACCACCGCCCGGGCCGCCCCGCCGGCCCCGATCACGAGGCACCTCGCGCCGGCCGGGTCGAACCCGGCGCCCCGCTCGAGGGCGGCGATGAATCCGGCGCCGTCGGTGTTCGTGCCCGTCAGGACGCCGGCGCGGTTCACAATGCAATTCACCGCTCCCAGGCGGCGCGCCACTTCGGTGCACTCGTCCACCAGGCCGGCCACGTCCGCCTTGTGCGGCATGGTGACCGAGAGCCCACTGATGTCGTCGCGACGCATGGCCGCCAGCGCGCCGGCCGCCTGACCCGGTGCGATCTCGAAGGCCCACGAGCGCCACGTGGCCGCCAGCCCCAGGGCGCTGAACGCGGCGTTGTGCAGCAGCGGCGAGAGCGAGTGGGCAATCGGACTGCCGATGACACCGACCAACCGGATGCCCGCACCGGCCTCGGCCCGCGCTCCGTCCATCGTCGTCATGGCACGATCACCCGGCGCGCCGGGCTCAGGGCAAGCCACGGCTCTTGGCCAGCTGCTCGTTGGCGAGCTGCTGGGCATAGGTGTCCGAAAAGGCCATGGTGCCGTCCTTCTTCACCAGCACGAAGTAGAGCCACCCGCCGGCGGGCGGGTGCACGGCGGCGTTGAGCGCGTCCGCCGAGGGCATGCAGATCGGCGTGGGCGTCAACCCGGCGTTCAGGTAGGAATTGTAGGGGGACTGGATCTTGAGGTCCTGGCTGGTCACCGGGCCCCCGTCCTGTCCGAGCGCGTAGAGCACGGTGGAGTCCATCTGCAAGGGAGTCCCCTGGGCCAGACGGTTGTAGATCACCCGGGCCGTGTCGGGCATGTTGACCGGGATGTAGCCCTCCTTCTCCACAATGGAGGCCACCGTCAGCATCTGGTAGGGCGTCACGCCCAGCGCGCCGGCGGAGGCGGTCGTGATCCCGGCGGCCTGTACCTCGTGGTCGAACCGCTGCACCATGTCGGTGAGGATGGTCGTGTCGCTCTCGCCGGGGAGGACCAGGTACTCACCGACACCGAGCATGCCTTCGAGATTGTTGGGGTCGGTCGCGGCGATGCTCGAGTGCACGGCGCCGCTCGCCGCCACCTTCTCGAAGCTCTCGTTCGCATGGCCGGGAAGGCTGTCCACCTTTTGCGCTACCTCCGACAGGGTGAAGCCAGGGTGCACGTCGACCGGGTAGATGTTGGGGCCGGCGGCGAGGAGCTGCCGCACATCGGAGAACGAGATGTTCTGGTGCATGGCATAGCTGCCGGGCAGGATCGTCGGCGTGCCGTGCACGATCTCGGAAATCTGGAAGGCCAGTGCGCTCCCGATCACGCCGTGTTGGCTCAGAGCGTTGACCACGTCGTCGGTGGACTCGCCCTGGTGCACGGTGATGACCACCTGGGGCCCGGGCGGCCCGAAGGCGTGGGACTCCAGCTCGTACCAGAGCACGAAGGCCAAGAAGAGGACGACGAGCGCCACCCCGACGCCGAACAGGATGCGACGACGCCGGCGCACCGTGGCGGCGCGGGTGGCGCGTCGGGCGGCCCGGCTGTCGGGATCGGTGTCCTCCTCGGCGCTGTCGCTGTCGCCGTCGACCGGCTGGGCGGCCTCCTGCGCCGGAGCGGCCGGATCGGCCGTCTCGGGCTGAGGCTGCGGCTGAGGCTCTGGCTGCGGCCATGGCAGTTCCTCTTCGCTGTCGCCGCCCCCGTCCCCGTCCCCGTCGACGGGCTCGTCGGGACCACTCATGCGTTGTCCAGCCAGGCCTGCAACAGCACCATGGCCGCGGCGCTGTCGACCACCTTGCGCGCCGCCTTGGTGTTCTTGCCGGCGGCCCGCAACGAGCGCTCCGCTTCCACCGTGGTGAAGCGCTCGTCGGCCGTCTCGACCGTCACGCCGAGGGGCTCGAGCAGCGCGCGCAGGGCCGCCGCCTCGTCGAGAGCCGCCTGGGCGGCCGGGCCCGTCTTGCCCGAGAGGCTGAGCGGGAGCCCAACGACAACCGTCTGCGCCTCCACCTCCCGGACGGCGTCGATCACGGCGGTGCGGTCGCGTCCCGCGTCACCGCTGCGCTCGATCGTCCCCCACGGGCTCGCCAACGTGCGCCCGCTGTCGCTGTAGGCCACTCCGATGCGTCGCGCACCCAGGTCGAGGGCGGCCACCCGGCCCGGCGCGCGCCCGGCCCCGCCGCCGCTCACGCCGTCAGGAGCCGCTGCGCCTCGGCCAGCGCCGCCTCGATCTGCGAGGGGTCCTTTCCTCCAGCCACCGCCACCTCGGGCGACCCGCCGCCACCGCCGCCGACCATCTTGCCGAGTGTGCGCACCAACTGGGTGGCATCGGGCGTGCCCCCGGTGGCGGCCACAATGGCAGCCTTGGAGCCGTCGGGCGATCCTCCCAGCACGACGGCGCGCACCCCGTCGTGGCGCAACACCGCCTGGGCGAGGGTGCGCAGATCGTCCGGCTCCATCTTGTCGCGGCGAGCCACCACGATCCCGCTGTCCGCCGCGGCCGCCTCGGCCAACGCCGTCGCCTCCGCCTCGTTCGACTGCTGGCGCACGCGCGCCAACTCCTTCTCGGCCTCGCGCAGGCGCTCGGCCAGGCGGGCGATGGCCGCCGGCACCTCGTCGGGCTCGGTACGGAGCTGCTCGGCGGCCGCCTGCAGGAGGCGTTCCCGCTCCAGGCCACGCTGCAACGAGACGAAGCCGGTCACGGCGAAGATGCGACGGGTGTTCGACCCGATGGAACCCTCCGACAGGAGCGTGATGGTCCCGATCTGGCCCAGCGAGTCCACATGCGTGCCGCCGCAGAATTCCAGCGAGGTGGAGCCGGCCCGAACCACCCGCACGGAGGACCCGTACTTGTCACCGAAGAAGGCGATGGCGCCCATGTCTTCGGCCTCCTCGCGCGAGGTCTCCGTGGTCTCCACATCGATGCCGGTCAAGACCGCGCGGTTGGCCCGCGCGAACACCTCGTCGAGCTCCTCGGTGGTGGGCGCGGCATGGTGGGAGAAGTCGAAACGCAGGTACTCGGGCGAGACGAGGGAGCCCTGCTGGCGCACGTGGTCGCCCAACACCGTCCGGAGCGCCGCGTGCAACAGGTGCGTGGCGGTGTGATTGCGCCGGATGGCCTCGCGGCGTTCGCCGTCGATGGTCGCCAGCGCGTCCTGTCCCGCTCGCACCTCGCCGGTCACCCGCGCCCGGTGCACGACCAGCCCCGGCACCGCCAGGACCGTGTCCCGCACGTCGGCGATGCCGGACTCGGTGACGATGGTGCCGGTGTCCCCCACCTGCCCGCCGCTCTCGGCGTAGAAGGGCGTGCGGTCCAAGAAGATCTCGACCAGCCGCTCGCCCTCAGCTTCGCCGCCGCCCGCGCTGTCGCCGGCCGCCGCGTCGGCTGCCGCGTCGGCCGCGGGTTCGAGCACCGCGATGACCCGCGCCGGCACCTCGTAATTCTCCTGGCCCCGGCCGACGAACACCGTGGGCCCCTCGGCTTCGAGCAGCGCCCGATAGGCCGCCTCGTCACCGGCCCGGGTGGATTTCGCGGCGGCGCGGGCACGCTCACGCTGCGCGGCCATGGCGGCATCGAAGCCGCTGCGGTCCACCTCCACGCCCGCGTCACGCGCCAACTCCTCGGTCAACTCGACCGGGAAACCGTGGGTGTCGTGCAGGGTGAAGGCCACGTCGCCCTCCAGCACCTTCGTCCCGGTGGCGAACGCCTCTTCCAACCGGCTCAACCCGGCCCGCAGCGTGCGGTCGAATCCGGCCTCCTCCCGCGCCACCACGTTCACGACGAGGTCCTGCTGCGCCCGCAGGGCCGGATAGGCCTCCCCGAGCACCTCGGTAGCCGCCTGCACGAGCGCCGGCGTGATCGGCTTCTCCACTCCGGCCCGACGCGCCGCCAGGACGGCGCGGCGCACGACGCGCCGCAACACGTACCCCCGGCCCTCGTTCGCCGGCAAGACGCCGTCGGCCACGAGCATGGAGAAGGCGCGCCCGTGATCGGCCAGGACGCGCAGCGCCACGTCCATGGCCGGATCGGTTCCGTAGGCGGTGCCGAGGATGGACGCCGCCGTGTCGATGAGCGGCACGAACAGGTCGGTGTCGAACAGCGAATCGACACCCTGGAGGATGGGCAGGTTGCGCTCCAGGCCGGCACCCGTATCGATGTTCTTGCGCGGCAGGTCGGTGAGGACGCCGGATGCGTCACGCTCGAACTGCATGAAGACGAGGTTCCAGATCTCGACGAAGCGGTCGCTGCCGCCGTGCTTGGGACCGCCGTCGTGGCCGAAGGTGGCGCCCTTGTCGAAGAAGATCTCGGAGTCCGGGCCGCAGGGTCCGGTCTCGCCCATGGCCCAGAAGTTGTCCTCGTCGCCCATGCGCTGGACCCGTTCGGGGCGGAGGCCGACCTTGTCGATCCAGATCTGCTCGGCCTCGTCGTCGTCGTCGTGGACGGTGATCCAGAGGCGGTCGCCGTCGTGGCCCAGGACCTCGGTCAGCAGCTCCCAGGCGAGGGGGATGGCGTCGGCCTTGAAGTAGTCCCCGAAGCTGAAGTTGCCGAGCATCTCGAAGAAGGTGCAGTGGTAGGTGTCGGTGCCGATGATCTCGATGTCCGGCGTCCGGAAGCACTTCTGAATGGACGTGGCCCGGGGCCAGGGCGCCGGCTCGTCACCCACGAAGTAGGGCTTGAACGGCACCATGCCCGCGATGGTGAACAGCACGGAGGGATCGTGCGGGATGAGGCTGGCCGAGGGGACGATGGTGTGGCCCCTGTCCGCAAAGAAGCGCGTAAAGGCCGCCCGCAGTCCGTTGGCGTCCATCTCTGCAGCTTACCGGGGGCAAAAACGGATCCGGGGCCGGGCCCGGGGTCCGAAATGGGCCGGCAGCGGGCGTCGTCGGCCGGGTCCGTCAGGACGACGCCATGCCCACGATCGGCTTGTTGAGCTGCATGCCGCCGGTGGACCCGTAGAAGAGGGTGTCGCCGTAGGTGAAGATGCCGCCGTCGGAGGCCACCAGCCAGTAACCGTTGCCGTCGGGCGACGTCGCCATGCCCACCACCGGCTTGTTGAGGTGGAGGGAGCCGGCCGAGCCGTAGAAATCGGCCGTGCCGTAGGTGAAGATGCCGCCGTCGGCCGCCACCAGCCAGTAGCCGTTCCCGCCCGGGCCGGCCGCCATGCCGACCACCGGCGAATTGAGGTGGATGGATCCGGTCGAGCCGAAGAACTGCGCGTCCCCGTAGGAGAAGATGCCGCCGTCGGAGGCCACCAGCCAGTAGCCGTTGCCGTCGGGCGTGGCCGCCATGCCCACGATCGGCTTGTTGAGCCGGATGCCGCCGGTGGATCCGAAGAACTGCGCGTCCCCGAAGCTGAAGATGCCGCCGTCGGAGGCCACCAGCCAGTAGCCGTTGCCGTCGGGTGTGGCGGCAATGCCCACGATCGGTTTGTTGAGGTGATGCCCGCCCATGGAACCGAAGAAGCCTGCGTCGCCGTAGTTGAAGATGCCTCCGTCGGAGGCCACCAGCCAGTAGCCGTTGGAGCTCGGCGTGTCCGCCATCCCGACGACGGGCGCGTTGAGGGGCGTGCCGCCCGCGCTGCCGTAGAACCCGGCGTTGCCGAAGTCGAACACGCCACCGTCGGAGGCGACGAAGCGGTAGCCGTCGCCGCAATTGAGGTCACCGCCGAAGGCGTAGCGGTCGGCCGATGACTGCGCCGAGACGCCCTGCGGGTTCGTCACGGTGACGTTGACGCATTCGGGACCCGGCGCCGCCGGCGGGACGACGGTCACGGTGGTGGCCGTCTGCGCCACAATGCGCCCACCGCCCACCGAGCCCGAAGTTGACCGCCGTGGCGTTGCCCAGGCCACCGCCGGAGATGGTGATGGCCCCGCCACCGCGGACCGGCCCGGTGTTCGGGCTGACGCCGGACACCGACGGGCACCCGTCACCACCCTGGAGGGCGAGGGCCAGGTTCTGGTCGACCGGTGTACCGAGCCCGGTGGCCGCGTCGAAGCCGGGGGCGGCGGCGAACTGGCCCAGGTTGGTGTTGGTGAAGTCGTTGTTGCCCAGCGTGACGTCGGTGAACGTGTTGGCATTGCGCCTGTCGCGCTGCATAGAGGGCGGGACCGACGCGGCCCAGCTGGCTGTAACAACCCTGGTTGGTGTCGACGAAGAGCCCGGCGTTGGTCGGTGCGGCGACGCTGGTGCCGCCGAAGGATGTCCAGTGGCCTTCCCAGTAGGCGGCCACCGAACCGGCCGAGGGATCCGCTGGATACGACAGGTCCGGTACGGCCCGGCAGGTCGTGAGCTGGCACGGGGTGGTGTCGGGCCCCGTGGCGGCCGGCTGCCCGGGATTGGCGGGCCATTCGAGGGAGTAGCCGCCGCCCGTGGCGCCCAAGGCCCCGTTGCCGGCGCAGATCGGCAGCGAGTCCTGGCAGTCGTTCCAGACGGTCTGGTCCGACGCCGATCCACCGCTCAGGGCCGTCCCGCCCGCGCTGACGACGTCGGGCTGTGACCCCGGGTCGTCGACGGCGAGCGTCTTCGAGCCGTTGGTCGGGAAGCAGTCCTCCGAGCCGGCGTCGCCGGACGCGGCGATGACGGTCTGTCCCTGGGCGGCCAGGCGCTGGAAGATGCCGTTCTCGGTCTGGCGGTCGGCGGCGGGCATGTCCGCCTCGCACACGCCCCAGCTGGTCGTCACCACCTGCGAGCTGTCGTCGCTGGCGATCTGGTTGAAGAGATCGAAGGCCTGGGCGTCGTCTCCGTTGGGCGCCTCGTAGACGACGAGCGAGGCGGAGGGGGCGTTGACGGCTGCCAGCTCCGTATCGAGCGCGGCCTCGCCGCTGCCCTGACCCGAGCCGGCGCCGCCGTCGACCTGCACGTTGCGGATCGGGTTCGACAGCCCGTAACAGGCCTGGAAGGCGGCCACGTCGCTGGCGGCGTAGGACTCGAACTCTACGACGGCGATGGACTGACCGATCCCGGTCCGGCCCTGGCCGAACAGCTGGTCGAGGCCGAAGATGGAGGCCAACTGGGTGGAGGTGTAGGTACCGTTCGCAGCGACGGCCTGGGCGGCTCCGCAGGCCTGCGGGTTGCCGGTGTGTGCCACGGCGGCGGGGTTCTGGGCGGCGGCGGCGGGGCCGCCGCTGCTGCCGAGGCCGCCGCTGCCGCCGGTGCTGCCGCCGGCCGGCACCGACTCCGGCGCCTCCGTGGTGCCAGACGATCCCGCAGCCGCACCGGAACCCGCACCCGGCGAGGCGGACGTGCCGGTCGGGCCCGGCTTGAGCATGGAATGCTCCCGGAACAGGCCGTCGAGCCCGACTACGCCGGTCACCACGCCCTCCAGCGAGGCCGGGATCTGCGGCGAGGCGGTGTTGACCACGACCCGCGTCGACTCTCCCGGCGGCTGCACGGACTCGAGCGGCGTGCCGAGCGCAGACGAGACCACCGACGCCGTGCCGCTGACGGGCAGCAACGAGCTTCCGGGTTCGGGCGTCCCGACCACCAGGCCTTCGGCGCGCAGGGCCGACGAGACCTGTGCCACCTCGGCCGCGCTCGGTCCGAACTGCGCTGCATATTGCGCCGCCGTCAGGTAGTGCCGGTAGTCGGGTGAGCCGGGAGTGGACACCGCGTCAACGGTCTGGGCCAGACCGGCCGCGTTCTGCCCCGCCAGGACGACGTCGAGGTCGAGTCCCTGGCCTCCCGAGGGCGAGCCGAATTGGTCGGCCCCCGCCGGAATGTGGGGTGCCGCTTGCGACAGGGCCACCCGCCCGGCCTGTCCGGCCTGTGCGACGGACCCGCCGGGTCCGGGTCCGGCGGCAGCAACAGCGGCGGTGACGCCGGACGGGGCGAACAGAGCGAAGGCCGAGGGCAGCACGGCCAGCGCACCGGCCACGGCGAGCACCGTCACGCCGCGGGCCGAGCCCGCGTGCCGTATCCGGTTCACGAATCAGCCTCCCTGTTCGCCGCCCTCCGCGTCGCGGTCGCGCGGCGTGGGCTCGTAGTACACCCGACCCTCGAGCGCGTCAGGACGATACTGCTGGGGGACCACCCCGGAGGGGTCGTCATGGGGGTAGACGTAGCCGTCGCCGTGGCCGAGTGTGGCGGCGCCTTTGTAGTGCGCGTCCCGCAGGTGGGCCGGGACCTCCTGGGCCACGCTGGAACGCACGTCGGCCTGGGCCCGTCCGAGCGCAACGACCACCGCGTTCGACTTGGGGGCGCGGGCCAGGTAGATCACGGCCTCGGCCAGGTTCAGCGCCGCCTCGGGCAGCCCGACGTACTCGACGGCCCGGGCCGCCGCCTCCGCCACCAGCAGCGCGTTGGGATCGGCCAGCCCGATGTCCTCACTGGCCAGGATCACCATGCGGCGGGCCAGGAAACGGGGGTCCTCACCGGCCTCGATCATGCGGGCCATCCAGTAGAGGCCGGCGTCGGGGTCCGAGCCCCGCACGCTCTTGATGAGGGCACTGATCTGGTCGTAGTGCTCGTCGGCGCCCTGGTGGAAGAGGCGGCCGTCGCGGGCCCGGGCCATGTCGTCCATCGTGAGCCGGACCCGGGACCCGCCGGACCCGCCGGACCCGCCCGACCCGCCCGACCCCGCAGCGCCCCGGACCAACGCCACCGCCGTCTCCACCGTCGTGAGCGCGGCGCGGGCGTCGCCCTCACAGGCGGCCACCACCGCGTCGACCGCGTCGTCGTCGGCGTCGGCCTCCTCCAACTCGAGTCCGCGCCGGATCAGCGTGCGCAGGTTGTCCGGCGACAAGGCGTGCAGCCGCCACAGTGAGGCCCGGCTCAACAGGGGCGGATTCACCTCGAAGAAAGGGTTCTCCGTGGTGGCGCCGATGAGCACGACCAGCCCGTCCTCGACCGCGGGTAGGAGCACGTCCTGCTGGGACTTGCTGAAGCGGTGCACCTCGTCGATGAAGAGCATGGTGCCCTGGCTCTGCTCGCCCAGCCGGCGCTGCGCCTCGGCCAGCGCCTCGCGCACGTCCTTCACGCCGGCGGCGGTCGCCGACAACGTGGTCAGGTGCTTGGCCGTCGTGGCGGCGAGCAGGCGGGCCAGCGTGGTCTTGCCCGTGCCGGCGGGCCCCCACAGGATCGACGAGCCGATGCGGTCGGTTTCCGCGAGCGTGCGCAGTGGTGCGCCGGGGCCGACGAGATGCTCCTGGCCCACCATCTCGTCGAGGGTGCGCGGCCGGAGCCGGGCCGCCAGGGGCGCCTGGCGCTGGAGGCGGCGGTCGGCGGCGTCGGCGAAGAGGCTCAGGGCGGCGGTCCTGCGCTCGGCGGGCTCGGCGGCACCACGACCCGGATGCCCAGCTCGGCCAGGCTGGCCGCCGGCAGCGCCGTGGGCGCACCGGTGAGGAGGTCCGCGCCGGACTGGGTCTTCGGGTAGGCGATGACCTCCCTGATGTTCTCCTCCCCGGCCAAGATCGCCACCAGCCGGTCGACCCCGACGGCGAACCCCGCGTGCGGCGGCGCCCCGTAGCGGAAGGCGCCCAGCAGGAAGCCGAAGCGCTCCTCGGCTTCCGCGGCGCTGATGCCGAGCGCGGCGAACACCTGCTCCTGCGTGGCCCGATCGTGGATACGGACGCTGCCCGACCCGAGCTCCCAGCCGTTGAGCACGAGGTCGTAGGCCTGCGAGCGCACGGCGAAGGGATCGGTCGCCAGCAGCGGCAGGTCCTCGGGGTAGGGCATGGTGAACGGATGGTGGGCCGGCTGCGGGTTGCCGTCGGCGCCGGTGCCGTCGAACATCGGGAAGTCGACGACCCACACGTAGCGGTGCGGGCCCTGGCCGACCGGCGGGGCGGCGATCGCCACGCGCAGCGCACCCAGCACCTCGCAGGCCGTGGCGTAGGTGTCCGAGACGGCCAGGATGAGGTCCCCTGGATCCGCCTTCGTCTGGCGCAGGACGCTCTCTGTCTCCTGCTCCGAGATGTGCTTGGCGAGGGGCCCGTCCAGTGCGGGGCCGTTCTCCACGACGCGGAACCAGGCCAGGCCGGCGGCACCGTGCTTCTTGGCCAGCTCGGTGACCTCGTCGAGTCGCTTGCGCGGCCACGTGGCGGCGTCGGGGACCACGATCGCCTTCACCGTGGGCGAGGAGAAGGCTTTGACCTCGGTGTCCGTGAAGGCCTCGGAGAGGTCGACGAGCTCGAGCCCGAAGCGCAGGTCGGGCTTGTCGGTGCCGTAGCGGTCCCTGGACTCGGCCCATGTCATGCGCTCGATCGGCGGCGGGCGCTCCCCCGTCGCCGCCTCGGCCGCGTCGAGCACAGCGGCGGAGACGTAGGCCATGACGTCGTCCTGGGAGGCGAAGGAGCACTCCATATCGAGCTGCATGAACTCGAACTGGCGGTCGGCCCGGAGATCCTCGTCGCGCAGGCAGCGGGCGATCTGGAAGTAGCGGTCGAAGCCGCCCACCATGAGGAGCTGCTTGGCCAGCTGCGGGCTCTGGGGCAGCGCGTAGAACTCGCCGTGGTGCAGCCGGGACGGGACGGAGAACTCCCGGGACCCTTCGGGCGTCGGCGCCCAGAGCAGCGGCGTCTCGATCTCGGCGAAGCCCTGGCGGTCCATGGCTGCTCTGAGGGCGGCGTTGACCCGGGCCCGGAGCCGCAGGTTGCGCTGCATGCGCGGTCGCCGGAGATCGACGTAGCGGTGCTTGAGACGGACGGGCTCGTCGGACTCGTCACGGTCGTCGACGGAGAACGGGGGCGGCTCGGCCTCGTTGAGGACCTCGACGGTGCAGTCCCCGATCTCGACCTCGCCCGTGCCGATGCCGGGGTTCACGGTGCCCTCGGGACGGGCCCGCACGGTGCCGGTGACGGCGACGACCCACTCGGAGCGCACGTCGGTGGCGTGGTCGATGACGCACTGGATGATCCCCGAGTGGTCGCGCAGGTCCACGAAGGCAAGGTGCTCGCCGTGCTCCCGGCGGCGGGCCACCCAGCCGCACACGGTGACGGTCCGCCCGACATCGGCGGTGCGCAGCACGCCACAGAGGTGGGTGCGCAGGGCGGTGGGCTGGTTCTCTATGGGCGGTTCGGTCGTCATGGTGTCGTTGTCGGGGTCCGGGTCGGATGGATCAGCACGGTCAGGAGGTCTCCGTCCCGGCCAGGAAGGCCCGCAGCTCCTCCACAATGGCAGCCCGGGGCACGCTCCGTTGCTCGGCGTCGGTCCGCAGGGGACGCAATCCGACCGTTCCCGCCGCCAGCTCCTGGGGCCCGACCACGAGTGCCACCAGGGCCCCGGAGCGGTCGGCCGACTTGATCTGCGACTTCATGGAGCGGCCGTCGAAGGCCCGGTCCGCCCGCAGCCCCGCCCGGCGCAGCTCCGCCGTCAGGGTCACCGCCGTCTCGCCGCCCGCCGTGTCGATGACGTAGGCGTGCAACGGGTGGGCGGCCAGGACGGAAGCCGTGCTGAAGACGCCCTCGGCATCACAGGCCAGCAGCACGCGCTCGATCCCGATGCCGAACCCGATGCCGGGCGTCGGGTCCCCGCCCAGCAACTCCACCAGGCCGTCGTAGCGGCCGCCGCCGCCGACACCGTTCTGCGCCGCGTCCAGTGCCTCCGCGGCGAACTCGAACGTCGTGCGGGTGTAGTAGTCGAAGCCGCGCACCAGGCGGTGGTCGATCGTGTAACCCACGCCGAGCGCGTCGAGGCCGGCACGGACGTGGGCGAAGTGGGTGCGGCAGGGGTCACACAGGTGGTCGAGAAAATGCGGGGCGTCCGCCGTGGCGGCCCGGCACTCCTCGGACTTGCAGTCGAGCACGCGCAGCGGGTTCTCCAGGTGCCGGGCCCGGTGCGCTGGACACAGATGATCGGCTCGCTCGGCCAGGAACGCACTGAGGAGCGCGACGTAGCCGGGCTTGCAGACCCCGTCGCCCATGGAGTGCAACTTCAGAGTGACCTGGCGCAGCCCGAGGCCGGCAAAGAAGTCGTGGGCCAGCGACACGACCTCGACGTCGAGGTCGGCGTCGGCCGGGCCCAGGGCCTCCACGCCCAACTGGTGGTGCTGGCGGTACCGCCCGTGCTGGGGGTTCTCGTGGCGGAACGAGGGCGCCACGTACCAGGCCTTCCACGGTGGGACCGGGTGGTGCTGGACGTAGGCCCGTGCGATGGGCGCGGTTCCCTCGGGGCGGAGCGCCATCATTTGGCCGTCGCGGTCCTCGAAGACGTACATCTCCTTGCCGACGACCTCGCTACCCTCTCCGATGCCGCGCAGGAAGACGCCGACGTGCTCGAGAATGGGCGTGATGGTCAGCCCGTAGGCGGCACCTCCGACCAGCGACGCGAAGCGGGCGACCGTCGCCTCCCAGCGGGCCGACTCGGGCCAGAGCACGTCGTGCATGCCTTTCGGCGTGCGGGGTCCCGAGCCGCCGCTGCTGGCGCCGCTGCTGCTGCCGGCGATGCTGGCGCCGCCGCCGCCGGACTTGCTTTCGGGCGCGTCTGATCCCGCGGTCATAGAACGGTCCTCACAACGCTGCTCGGGGGTCAGACTTTCTTGCCAGGCAGCTGACGATAGGCGTCGAAGACCCCGTCGAGGTGCTTCAACGCGCTGATCAACGAGTGCAGGTGCGTCGGGTCGGCCAACTCGACGTCGAAGGCCATCCGGCTGACCCGGTCCGGCGTCGTGGCGGTGCGGGCGGCCACGATGTTGAGGTGGTGCTCGGACACCACCCGGGACACGTCGGCGAGCAGGCGGGCCCGATCGAAGGCCTGCACCTCAATGGTCGCCACGAAGACGCCGTCATTGCCCCGGTCCCACTCGACCTCCATGAGACGCTCCCGGGAGCGGTCGGCCAGGGCCGCCGCGTTGGCGCAATCGGCCCGGTGCACCGAGACCCCCCGGCCCTGGGTCACGAATCCCACGATCTGGTCTCCCGGCACCGGAGTGCAGCAACGGGCCAGGTGGATCATGACGTCGTCGAGCCCCTCGACGTAGACGCCGGCGCCGGTGCGCCGGCTCTGGCGGGGCCGGGTGGTGCCCGGCAGGGCGATCGTGGGCAGCTGCTCATCGGCCTCGCCGCCACCCCGGAGCGCCTTGGTCAGCCGCTGCACGATGGACTGGGCCGACACCTGGTTTTCGCCGATGGAGGCGTAGAGCGCATCGAGATCGGCCAGGTTCATGGCATCGGCCACTTGCTGCAGGGCGGTCGAGCCGAGCAGCTTGTGCAGCGGCAAGCCATCCCGACGCAGCGCCCGGGCCAGATCTTCCCTTCCGTTCTCAATGGCGTCCTCTCGGCGCTCGCGTGAGAACCACTGGCGGATCTTGTTGCGGGCCCGCGTGGACGCCACGATCTGGAGCCAGTCCCGCGACGGGCCGGCGGTGGGCGACTTCGACGTGAAGATCTCGACCGTGTCGGCACTGCTCAGCTGCGTCTCGAGCGGCACCAACCGGCCGTTGACCCGGGCCCCGATGCAGCGGTGCCCCACCTCGGTGTGGATGGCGTAGGCGAAGTCGACCGGCGTGGAACGGGCCGGCAGCGCAATGACCTTGCCCTTGGGCGTGAAGACGTAGACCTCGTCCTGCTCCAGGTCGAGCTTGAGCGCCTCGAGGAACTCGATCGGGTCGTCAGTCTGCCGGTCGACGTCGGCGATGCGCTGGAGCCACGCCATCTCCGAAGAGTGGTCTTCCTTGGACTTGTAGCCCCAGTGCGCGGCGATGCCGTACTCGGCCCGGTGGTGCATCTCCGAGGTGCGTATCTGCACCTCCACCGGCTTGCCGTCGAGCCCGATCACCGTCGTGTGCAGCGACTGGTACATGTTGAACTTGGGCGTGTTGATGTAGTCCTTGAAGCGCCCGTGGACCGGGGCCCAGATGGCGTGGATGGCGCCCAGGGCGGCCCAGCAGTCCTTCTCGGACTCGACGACGACCCGGATGGCGACGAGGTCGTTGATGTCGTCGAACTCCTTGCCCCGCACCACCATCTTCTCGTAGATGGACCACAGGTGTTTGGGCCGTCCAGTGACGTCGGCGACGACGCCCATGTCCTCCATGCGCTGGCGCACGTGCACGAGCACGCGCTCGAGGTACTCCTCGCGCTGCGGGGCCCGGGCCGCCACCATCTGTTCGATCTCCGCGTAGCGCTTCGGATGCAGCGTGGCGAAGGCGAGGTCCTCCAGCTGCCAGCGCACCTGCTGCACGCCCAGCCGGTGCGCCAGCGGCGCGTAGACGTCGAAAGTCTCCTGGGCCGTGCGCCGCTGCTTCCACTCGGGCATCACCGCCAGCGTGCGCATGTTGTGGAGCCGGTCGGCCAGCTTGATCAGCAGGACGCGCCAGTCGTCGGCCATGGCGACGAGCATCTTGCGGATGGTCGCCGCCTGCTGCGCCTCCTTCGAGTTGAACTGAAGCCGGTCCAGCTTGGTGACGCCGTCCACGACGCGGGCCACGCCCTCCCCGAAGGTCTCCTCAATGGTCTCGAGCGTGAGCCCCGTGTCCTCCACGGCGTCGTGCAGGAGGGCGGCCGCCACCGTCTGTGCGTCGAGGCCCAGTTCGGCCACGATCGTGGCCACGGCGATGGGGTGGGTGATGTAGGGCTCCCCTGAACGCCGGAATTGCCCTTCGTGGGCCCCTGCCGCCGTGCGGCCGGCCGCGACGATCATGGTGGTGTCGTCCTCGGGGCGGTGGCGGGCGAACTCGGAGAGCAGCGGAGCCAACAGGTCGCGCAGCATCGGCTCGCTCGCCTGCTCCAGCTCGAGGCCTCGAGCCTTCGTCGCGGTGTCTGTGTCGGATGGAGTCACCCGCGTCAGGGCCACCATCCATACAGGCTACCCGCCAGGGGAAATAGCAGAACGCGGCATGCTTCCGGCGGCGGTCCATCCCGTCGGAGCGACGGCGACCCTCACCACGGCGCTCAGCGTTTGCGCCGGCTCTTGCCCTTGCTCTTGCGAGGTCGCGGACCCTGGCCCGATGACCCTGAACCCTGACGGGCGGGCGCCCCGGACGACGTGGCTCCCGACGCCCCCGTCGAAGAACCCGAAGAGCCCGCGGAAGACGACGATCCCGACGAGCCCGACGAGGCCGCGGACCCGGAGCCCGGTTGCCGGTCCATCACCGCCGTCGATCCGCCTCCGCCTCCCGCTCCCCCGCCACCGCTGCCGCCACCGCTGCCGCTGCCCGTACCACCCGCATTGCCCGAACCCGGCCGGATGAGTCCGCTGCGCTTCGAGCTCTGCTTCGACGCCCCGCCGCCACCGCCTCGACCCACTTGGCCCGAGGCGGCCACACTCATGGCGGTGCTCAGGTTGGCAGCATCGACCGCGGAGTAGAAGGCCTTCGTGTCGCCGCGCTTGGCCAAGCGGTCGGCGATCTGCACCCACCGGTCCTCGCGCTGCTTCATCATGCAGAGCACCGGCGCCGCAATGAAGATGGAGGAGTACGCCCCGGAGAGCAGGCCGACGAAGAGCGCCAGGCCGTACGACTGCAGGGTCGACGCCCCCAGCAGGCCGGCGCCGATCAGCAGGACGGCCAACACGGGCAGGATGGCGACCATCGAGGTGTTGATCGACCGGGCCAGCGTCTGGTTCATGGACAGGTTGATCAGCTGGGGGTAGGTCAGCCGACCGCTGCTGCCGATGCCCTTCGTGTTGTCCCGCACGCGGTCGAACACCACGACGGTGTCGTAGAGCGAATACCCCAAGATCGTCAGGATGGCGACCACGGTGTCGGGCGTCACCTGGAAGTTGAAGATCGAGTAGATGCCCACTGCGACGAGCACGTCGTGGATCATGGCGATGAAGGCGGCCAGGGCCATCTTGGGCTCGAAGCGGATGCTGATGTAGATGGCCACCACAATGAAGAAGATGATCAACGCCTCGATCGCCTTGTTCGTGATGGAGGAACCCCAGGTCGGACCGACGGTGGTGATGCTGATCTTGTCGGCCGGTGGCTGCGTGGTGGTCGTCGTGGACGCCGGTGTCGTGGTGGTCGTGGCACCCGCTGCCGCCGTCGTGGAAGTGGATTTGACTGTCGTCGTCGTTGTGGGCTTGGCGGTGGTGGATGTCGTGGAGGAGCTGGACGACTTGGGCGCGTTGGCCGCCGTCACTTCGAGCAACGCCTTCTGGACGTTCGCGCTCACGGCATCCTGTTGCGCCTGCGACAGGCGGTTGACGTCGGACTGCACGGTCAGCGTCTGCTTGCTCCCCGAGCCGAGCAACTGAACCGTGGGATCGATCACCCCGGTCCCCTGCAGGGCGTTGGTCGCCTCCGTCTGGGTGACACCCGGAGCCGCGATCGTCCACTCGGTGCCGCCCTTGAACTCGATCCCGAGGTTCAGTCCGCCCCGCAGAATGATCGAGAGGATCCCGAGGACGATGACGATCGTGGAGATGCTGAACCAGATCTTGCGCTTGCCCACGAAGTCGAAGCGGGTCTCACCGCGGTAGAGCCGGGCGATGGGGCCGTGGCCCTTGGGCTGCCGGGCCAGCAACGCCCGGGCGGCGTCGTCGAGGCTGACGAGCTCCTCCTCGTCGAGCTTGCTGGTGTCGACGCTCTCCTCGAGGCGCTCGACGTCCTCTTCGGGCACGTCGTCGAGGGAGCTCCCGTCGTCGTTGCCCTTGGCCCCGCGGCCGTTGTCGCTCACGACCCACCCCCGCCCGCCCCGGCGCCCACGGGGAGCCCCGAACCGGGTGCCTGTGCCGCCGCCTGGGGACCGGCCTGGAGCCCCGTGGCGATGCTGAAGGCGCCGGAGCCCTGCAGCCGCGCGCTCTGACCCATGAGGATCACGAGCGGCCGCGTGTAGAACCACGTGATGGCCATGTCCATGATGGTCGACAGCCCGAGGAAGAAGGCGAAGCCCTTCACGTTGCCGACCGCGACGAGATACAGCACGATCGCCGCCAACAGCGACACGAAGTCAGCCGCCCACACCGTCCGCCATGCGCTCTTGAAGCCGCGGTCGACCGACGTGCGCACTGATCGGCCCGATCTGGTCTCGTCTTTCAATCGTTCGAAATAGACGATGTACGAGTCGACGGTGATACCGATCGACACGATCAGTCCCGTGATGCCGGCCAGGTCGAAGCTCGGCGCCACCGACGTATGCCCCAGCGCCGAGATGATGGCCCACAGGAGCAACGCGGTGATCACCAGACCCGAGATCACGACCAACCCGAGACCCCGGTAGTAGAAGAGGACATAGAGGAGCACGAGCGCGAGACCGGCGATGCCGGCGCCCAAGCCCGCCACCAGAGCCGAGTGCCCCAGCGTCGCCGACACCGTTTCCGAAGTGGCCGCCTTCAACGTGACGGGCAACGCACCGAAGTTCATCGCCTGTGCCAGGTTCTGCGCGTCGGCTTGCGTCAGGTTCCCCGAGATCTCGCCCCTGCCGTCAAAGGACGAGAAGGTCGACTGGCTCGGCTGGATGATCGGCGCCGAGTACACCTCGCCGTCCAGTTCGATCCCGAGCAGCTGGTGGAAGTTCGCCTGGGCGACCTTGTCCCACAAGGCCGAGCCGGCCGAACCGGCAAGCGTGTAGTCGACCACCCACGCACCCGTCTGGTTCTGCGTGGCTTGCGCGCTGCCGATCGAACGCCCCGTCATCTGCGCCGGCCCGAGCACGCAGCGCAGGCCGGACTGCCCGCACGCACCGCTGAGGCCCGGCAGCAACACCGAGCTGGTGGCGTAGTTGGGCTTGTTGACGCTCGTCGACGGATAAGCGGCGTACTGGCTGTCCGGAGGCACGTTGTTCGATGCCTGTCCCGTCGTCGTATTGACGTTGAGGTTGGCCGCGGTGAGTTCGGAGGACGACGAACAGGCGGGGATCGTCTCGACGCCTCGGGGCAGAACCTTGGTCTTCGAGGCCTTCGGCACCTCCTGGGGGTACCCGAAGCACTGGACGGGGCGGAAGTACATGCGGGCGGTCTGCCCGATCTGGTTGAGCACCTGCTGCGCGTCCGTCACCCCGGGGATCGACACCGAAATCTGGTTCTTCCCCGTCGTCTGCACCTGTGCCCCGGACACGCCGAGCCCGTTGACGCGCAGATTGAGGATGTTGACGGTCTCGTCGAGGTCAGCCTGTGAGACGTGTTCCCCCTGCGCCGTGTAGACGACCGCGACCCCGCCGGCGAGATCGAGGCCCAGACGCGGCGACCACTTGGCCGCGAACACGGCCGCGAAGGAACCGAGTGAGATCGCCACGACGACGATGACGCTGATCCACAGGTTGCGTCGCTGGCGCCTCTGTGCCCGTCCCCCGGACTTCGGGCTCACGCCTCTTCGGCCTCCGTACCGCGGTCGCCTCCGCTGGTGGCGCCGTCGCCGCCGACGTCGTCGATGTCTCCGCTGCCGACGCCGTCGTCATGGCTGTCGCTGGATGTGCCGGTGCCGTTCCTGCTGCCCGAGGCCTGCGCCGGCCTGACGTCCTCGACGGGCTCGTCCTCGACCCGCACGTCCTCGATCGGCTCGATCTTCTTGGCGATGGCCTGACGGACGAACACGATCCGGGTCGGCTGGGGCCCGTCGAGGTTCCCGTCGTCGCCGAGCGCACCCGTCAGGATGGTGTAGCGGTCGCCGTGCACCTCGAGGACCGTCCCGATGACGCCACCCACCGTCTGGACCTCGTCGCCGACCTCGTAGCCGGAACCCTGGGCTTGCCGGGCGGCCTGGGCCTTCCTCTGCTGCGGCCGGATGAAGAAGAAGTAGCCCAGGAGCCCGATCGCCACCAAGGGCAACAGGGTGAGCAAAGAGCTCGAACTGGACTTCGACGATGCAGCCAGCGCGAAATGGACCGCGCCGAGGGATGGTGTCATGAGAGTTCCTTGGACCGGAATCGATTGCGACGCGCCACCCTAGTGCGTGGCTTCCGGGTCTCCCGGGCGGTCGGACCGGGGCTCCAGGCACGACGGGTGGGCTGGCGAGGGAGCTTCCGGGTCCAGGTCGAGAGGATTCTCGACCCCGCGCCGGCACCGCCTGCAGTCGCCTCCCGGCGGGGAGAACGGCACGGGGTCTACCCCCTGGCGGACCAAGTTCGTGGGCAACCTGACTGCAACCCGATAGGGCCCAGGTTGCGACAGGTGCCGTGCACAGTACGCCCCATCAGTACAGCAACCTCACGGTGTCGGTCGTTCGGAGGGGGGCGATCAAGTGAGAGTCCGACGGAGGGGAGCGGACTCTTGCGAGGGGGGCACCGTCGGGGGGACAACAGGAGCAGCGAAGAGGTGCGCCGGCCCGTTGAGGTCGTCGGACGGAGCAATCCGGGGGAACCAGCGACCCGGGCCGGCGCACCTTTCGCTCCCTGAGGAGTCTCTGTCGACCTCCCTGTCCTGCAGCCTGTCTCGAAGACTGTCCTGAAGAGCCCGTAGGGACCCGGGAAGGCCAGCTCGGCCGCCTCACTTCGGACCTGGCTGCTGCCGTCGATCGGCCTCGCTCGACGGAGTGGAAACGGTCCGCCACCTGCCGTGATTGCTCATGCCGCGCGGTCGCCGCCGGCGTCCCGCGGAGCGCAGCGGCGTCCCCCGACGCCTCCCTTTTGTCGATCCGGCGCCAGATACACGGTCTGAACTGGAGTTTTCCGCCTCCCGCGCGGGTCCCTTATTCACTCAGTTTGGCCATTTGCCCAGTACAGTTGCAGCCTGATGCGAGATGGTCATATCTCAGTGCTGGTCATTGAGGATGAGGCTGACATCCGCCAACTCCTCCGCACCCTCCTCGAGCGCGAGGGCTATACGGTCGCGGAGGCCCTGGAGGGACGCGACGGGGTCCGGCAGTTCCACCAGAGCCACCCCGACATCGTCATTCTCGACGTAGGCCTCCCCGACCTGGACGGTTGGCAGGTCTTGGAGCGGATCCGGGACATGAGCGATGTACCGGTGCTCATGTTGACGGCCCTCGGCACCGAGAGGGACAAGGTGCGGGGACTCAATTCCGGCGCCGACGACTACTTGACCAAGCCCTTCAGCAGGGTCGAGCTCCTGGCCCGCCTCCAGGCGGTGGGCCGGCGCCAGGTCGCCAAGGGCGATCCGGTCACGACCTTCGACGACGGCACCCTGCACATCGACTTCGCCCACCAGGAGGTCACGGTCGACGGCACCGCGATCATCTTGACCCCGACGGAATACCGGCTGCTCGCCACGCTGGCCCGCCACCAGGGGCAGGTCCTGTCGTCGGATCAGCTGATCGAGCTGGCCTGGGACGATCCGAGCGGCCTGGCCCCCTCGCGTGTCAAATACGCCGTCCTGCGCCTCCGTCGCAAGCTGGGCTGGGACGAGGGCGACGAGGGCCCGATCGAGACCGTGCGGGGCTTCGGCTACCGCTACCGAGCCCGGAACCGGTGAGCGGGTCGGGTCAACCACCCCACGACGACGCCACACGGCGCCGAGACCCACTTCCTGGGTCCACACTCCCGATCGGGTTCTCCAGCTCCCTCCGGGTGCGGCTCCCGGTCTTCGCCCTCGTGGCGGTCGGCACCATCCTCATCGCCCTGATCCCCTTCCCGCACGACGCCCGGCGGGAGATCTCCGTCGCCGGCGTCATCTTCTTCGTGCTCATCGCCGCCGCGTTCCTCCTGCCCTGGGAGCGGTTGCCCGACTGGGCCTGGCTGATGATCCCGATCGGCTACATCGCGGTCATCGCCATCATCCGCGACGCGCAGGGAGGCTCCAATTCGGGACTGGTGGTCGTCTACCTGTTGCCCATCGTGTGGCTGTCGCTCTACGGCCGCCGCCTCCATCTTCTGGTCGGGCTCTTCTGCCTGGACCTCGCGCTGCTCGTGCCCGTTCTCCTGGTCGGCGCACCCAAGTACCCGACGCTCGAATGGAGGCAGGTGGCCGTCATGGCCACGGTGACCACGCTCGTGGCGTCGACCGTCTACACCATGGTGTCCCGGGACCGGGAGTTCCTGACCGACCTGGCGCAGCAGTCGCGCATCGCCCGTCGCAACGCCCGCGAGGCCGACTACGCGCGCGACCGCCTCGAAACCCTGCTGCGGGCCGCCACCGGGAGCGCCATCATGGGGGTGGACCCGGCGGGCACCGTGACCTTCTTCTCGGCGGGTGCGGAGCAGCTGCTCGGGTACCGGGCCCCCGAGGTCGTCGGGATCCACTCCATCGCCGACTTCATCGACCCCGCCCAGATCGACGAGCGTCGCCAGGCCATCGACGCCATGCGCACCGCGCTCGAGCCCGTGGACGCGGAGACAGCGGCCGAGGTCCCGTGGACCGCGACCCGCAAGGACGGCCAGCAGCGGCGCTGCGTCGTCCGTGTGCGCGCCCTGCCGATCCCGACATCGGACGGCGCCTGGGACGAGGAGGATGCGGAAGAGCCTGCCGGTGCCACGCTTGATGCCGCCGCCGGCGCCGACCGGACCTCGGAGCGGGACGAGGTCGTCCCGCCCAACGGTGGGTACGTCGTGGTGGCCATCGACGTGACCGAGCGCGAGGAGTTGGCGGCCGACCGCGAGCGCCTCTACGCCATTCAGAAGGAAGTGACGCAGTCGCTCATCGAACAGAACAACCGTCTGCGCGAACTGACCCAGATGAAGGACGACGTCGTGGCGACGGTGTCCCACGAGCTGCGCACGCCCATCACCTCCATCCGGGGCTTCGTCGAGCTCCTGCTGGACGCCACCGCCGACCTGACCGAGAGCCAGATGCGGATGCTGCAGACCATCGAGCGCAACGCGGAGCACCTGCAGCGTGTGGCGGAGGACCTGCTGGCCGACCCCGGCGCCGGTCGAGGGCTGCGGGTCGCCTTCACCGAGCTGGACCTGAGCCGCTTGGCCGAGGACGCCGTCCACGCCATCCAGACGACGGCCGCCATGGCCGGCGTCGTCCTGACGATCGATCCGGGCGAGGAGGTACCGATCTTCGGCGACCCGACACGTCTGCACCAGCTCCTGGCCAACCTGCTCTCCAACGCCATCAAGTTCTCCCCCCGGCACGGCAGGGTGCACGTCATCGTCGACAGCGTCGACTCCTACGCGCGGGTGCAGGTGCTCGACGAGGGGCCCGGCGTCCCGGAGAGCGAGCGCGACCAACTCTTCGAGCGCTTCTACCGCCTGGCTTCCTCCAACGAGATGGGCGTGCCCGGCACGGGCCTCGGCCTGGCCATCGCCAAGTCGGTGGCCGAGGCTCACGAGGGCTTCGTCGACATCGCGGACACTCCCGGCTGGTCGACCACCTTCCGCGTCTACCTGCCCCTCGGCGCCTCGGTGGCCTCGGTCGTCCGGACCGGCTGACACGTCGGCCGGGCTCGCCCCGCACCACGGCGCGCTACGCCGCCAGGAATCCTCCAGACTGGTGCGCCCAGAGGCGTCCATACACACCGTTGCGGCCGGCGGCGAGGAGCTCGGCGTGCGTGCCCTGCTCCACCACCTGTCCGTGGTCGAGGACGACGATCCGGTCGAGGCGGGCGATGGTGGCCAATCGGTGCGCCACGACCAACGCCGTCGTCCCCTCCATGAGGTGCCACAACGCCTCTTGCACCAGCGACTCGGACTCGGAGTCCAAGGCCGAGGTCGCCTCGTCGAGCACGAGCACCTTGGCCCCCTTGGCCATGGCCTGCGCGATGGCGACCCGCTGGCGCTGCCCGCCGGAGAGCTTCATACCGCGCTCCCCGACCACGGTCTGGTACCCGTCGGGTAAACGCTCCACGAACTCGTCCACGTAGGCGGCGCGGCCCACGGCGCGCACCAGGTCCATGTCGACACCCAGACCGTTCCCGCTCTCCATGCCGTAACAGATGTTCTCGGCGATGGTGCGGTGCAGCATCTGCGGGTCTTGAGGGACGTAGGCGATATGCCCGCGTAGCGAGTGCTGCGTGACGCAGGCGATGTCCTGGCCGTCGATCTCGATCACACCCCCGTCGCGGTCCGCGAAGCGCAACATCAGCTTGGTCAGCGTCGTCTTGCCCGAACCGGAGGGTCCGACCAGGCCGACGTGCTCCCCCGGCTCGATACGCAGGTCGAGACCCTCGAACAGCGGTGACCCGGACCGGTAGGCGAACCGCAGGTTGCGGAACTCCACCCGGCCGTGCGGCACGACCATGTCGGGCGCACCCGGGAGATCGACGATGTCGGGCGGCGTGGCCGCGATGCCGGCGAACTTCGCGCAACGACCGATGGCTCGCGCAATGAGCCGGATGAACTCGAACGACTCCTCCAGGCTGGTCCCGACGAACGTCGCGTAGAAGAGGATCAGGTAGACCGCACCGGCCGCTGCCACGTGGTGCAAGGCCAGCACCACCCCCACCACGATGGCGCCCCAGTTGAAGAAGGCCATGGCCGACTCCATCTGGATCCGTGTGGCGGTGAAGACCTTGCGGGCCCGCAGGTCCGCGGCGAGCGAATCGGCCACCAGCGCCCCGACGTGGTCCTGCTCCCGTCCCTCGGCGGCCTGCGAGCGCACCGTGGTGAGGTTGGCGATGGTGTCGGCGATGACGCCGGTGGCCCGCGAGTGGGCGTCGGAGAACTCCTTCTCGGCTGCGACCACCCGCGCCATCCGACTGTGCAGCACGATGGCGAACGCCCCCACCAGGCCGGCCATGACCAGGGCGACCGGCCAGGCCACGACGCCGAGCACCACAATGGCTCCCAGGGCCGTCACGCTGATGCGCAGGATTCCCCAGACCATGGCGTCGATCATGTCGGCGAAGGCCCAGGTCGAGGTCTCCAAGGTCGCGATGACCTCACCCGACGGCCTGTCCGTGTGCCAGGCGTGGCTGAGGCTCATCAGGTGGTCGTACCCGCTCGTGATGGCGCGACCGAACGAACGCAGGGTGGCGCCCCAGTTCATCCAGCCGCCGATGCGTCCGAAGACCGTGGCCGCGACGAGCACGGCGGCGTAGGCCACCAACAGCGGTCCGAAGGACTGCCACAGCCCTTGTTGCGCTCCGAGTTGCG
Organism: uncultured Acidimicrobiaceae bacterium; assembly: GCA_963843365.1. Lineage (GTDB taxonomy): Bacteria > Actinomycetota > Acidimicrobiia > Acidimicrobiales > RAAP-2 > Bog-473. The sequence goes on from CAWJKG010000006.1 coordinate 92,190, forward strand.
ATATGCGGCTCAACAGCGCGGCGAAGATCAGCGGCGCCGCCACGGCGTTGGCCAGGGTGCCCAACACGATGGCCGTGCAGGCTCCCGCGAACGCGGCGCGATCGGGCCGCATCTGGCGCCAGCAGTAGGCCAGGGTGTCTTTGGTCGAAGCGTTGGGAAAGAGGGTGCGTTCACCCATGGGAATTCTCCTGTGGGGAGGTGCGATGGTGCAGCGGGCGGGGTGAGGTCAGAGCGGACGCACTCGTGGTGCGTCCGGGACCCCGGATTGCGTCCGGGCCGTCAGCCCGGCGATGTCGCGGTCGGCGTCAGTGACCAGCGGTGCAGAGGTCGGGCCCGACGATGCGGGACCTCCCTCCGGCGACGCCACGCAGAAGGGCTGCGGGCGGCCGGGCCACAAAGGCGGGTGCGAACGCGGACGGGCCCGTGGGGCGCTTCCCGAAGTTCGTCATTCCTGCCATGTGGTCACCTCGCTTCCGCATTCGTGGCGCAACCCCGCAACGCTAACCCATTGTGCTGGGGAACGGCGTAAGAAACGTGAAATGACGCGCGCGGCCGCGCCGTCAGAAGAGCGGAGGCGAGTTCATTGCGTCCGCCGCCGAAGCGGGGCGGGGCAAACCGAGGTGTGTCCAGGCGCGCTGGGTGGCGACCCGGCCCCGGGACGTCCGTTGGATCAGCCCGCTCTGGAGCAGAAAGGGCTCGTACGCGTCCTCGATCGTGTCCGACTCCTCGCCCACGCACTGCGCCAGCGTGGTCAGGCCCACCGGCTGCCCCCCGAAGCGCCCGCACAGCGTGGCCAGGATGGCCCGGTCGACCTTGTCCAGGCCCAGCTCGTCCACACCGAAGAGCTCCAGCCCGCCAGCCGCCGTGGCGCCGTCGATGAAGCCCTCGCCCCGCACTTCGGCGAAGTCACGCACCCGGCGCAGGAGGCGGTTGGCCACCCGCGGCGTGCCCCGCGAGCGCTCCGAGATCCGGATGGCGCCCTCGGCGTCGATGCCGACCTTGAGGATCCGCGCCGACCGCTCGACGATGGCCCGCAGGTCGACCGGGTCGTAGAGGTCCAACCGACCCACGAAGCCGAAGCGGTCGCGCAGCGGCCCGGCGACGAGGCCGGTGCGGGTCGTGGCGCCGACCAGGGTGAAGCTCGGGAGCTCCAACCGGATGGAGCGCGCCGTGGGGCCCTTGCCGATCAGGATGTCCAGGCGGCCGTCCTCCATGGCCGAGTACAGCATCTCCTCGACGGAGCGGTGCAGGCGGTGGATCTCGTCGATGAACAGGATGTCGCCGTCCTGCAGGTCGGTGAGCAGGGCGGCCAGGTCACCGGCCCGGGTGAGCACGGGGCCGGCGGTGATGCGGAACCCGGCGCCCATTTCGCTCGCCACGATCCCCGCCAGAGACGTCTTGCCCAGGCCGGGCGGGCCGGCGAACAAGATGTGGTCGACCGCCTGCCGCCGCTGGCGCGCCGCTTGCAACACGATGCCCAGGTGCTCGACCAGCTGCGGCTGGCCCAGGAACTCGGACAGTGACCGGGGCCGGAGCCCGACCTCCTCGAGTTCCTCCGCTCCGCCCGAAACCGCAGGATCGACGACCCGTTCGCCCGGCGAGGGCAGGATCGGCTGCGGGTCCTCGAGCGACTCGGGGGCAGGATCGACGGCCAGGACCTCCCGCCGGGCGCGGGGGCTCATCGGTTCACCGCGAGGCCAGCTCGCGCAATGCCAGGCGCAGCATCTCCTCCACCCCGACATCGTCGCGTAGCCCGTCGAGTGCGCCGCGGATCTCGTCGGGCCCGTAGCCGAGCTCGCTCAACGCGGCCCGAGCCTCCGACCGCGATGTGCGGCCACCGCCACTCGACGACGCGGCGCCGCCCGCTCCGGCACCCGCGCCGACCACGCCGGCCACGCCGGCCCCGGACAAGGAGAGGTCCGGCAGGTCCAGCCTGCTCTTCAATTCGATCAGCAAGCGGGCCGCCGTCTTGCGCCCCACGCCCGGCACCGTGCACAGCGTGTCGAGATCCTCCTCGAGCACCGCCGTGGACAACGCCGCCGGCGACAGCGCCGCCATGATGGCCAGCGCCAGCGCGGGCCCGACACCGTGCGAGCCCAGGAGCACCTCGAAACAGCGCCGCTCGTCGTCGTGGACGAACCCGTAGAGCACGATCGCGTCCTCGCGCACATGGGTGTGCACGTACAGCGTGGCCTCGGCCGCCCCCGGCGGCTCGGCCGACCTCGGCGACTCGGCCGACCCCGGCGACTCCGCCGCCGATCCGGGACCCGCCACCAACGCCGCGGCCGTCGCCGGCGTCACGGCGACCCGGTAGCCCACGCCCGCGACATCGATGATCACCTCGCCCTCACCGGTCCGCACCACCACCGCGCCACGCAGCAGTCCGATCACGCCCTTCCCTCCTTCACGAGTGCGGCATCGAGCGCCCGCCGCAGGGGCACGGTGGTCAGGTGGCACACCGCCAGGGCCAGGGCGTCCGCCACGTCGGGCGGACCCTCGACCACCCCGAGGCCCAGCACCTGCGCCACCATCCGCTGCATCTGGTCCTTGGTCGCCGCCCCGTAGCCGACGAGGCTCAGCTTCACCTCGTTGGCCGTGTACTGGACGACCTCACAGCCACCCTCGGCCGCCACCAGCAGGGCCAGCCCGCTGGCCTGGCCGACCGACATGGCGGTCTTGGCGTTGACCTGGAAGAAGACCCGCTCGACGACGACCACCGACGGACGCAGCTCCTGCACCAGCGCCTGCAGTTCCGTGTGCAGGATCAACAGCCGCTCGGCCAGCGGCGCCGCCGGGTCCGTCTCGACCACGCCGGCCGCGTGCGCCCGCAGCCCCGACCCGCCCTCGGCCCGCGCCACCAGCCCGTAGCCGCAGCGCGACAGCCCGGGGTCGATGCCCAATACGAACATGCGTTCGTAGGATAGTCGGGGGTGCTGCCGAGGGGGCGGATCCGGTGGAGGCCGCCGCGCCGATGCCGCCGGACCCGGGGCGGCGAGCCGGACCGCTTCGGGCGCGACCCCCTGGGAGGTCAGCCCTCGAAGGCGGCCAGGACCTCGTCGGAGATGTCGGCGTTGGAGTGGACGGCCTGCACGTCATCGTGGTCGTCGATGGCCTCGAGGAGGCGCAGGACCTTCTTGGCCTCGGCCTCGTCGGGGACGGGGACGGGCTGCGTGGGCTCCAGGCTGAGGTCGACCGACTCGGGGGTGATGCCGGCGTCATCGAGGGCCTGGCGGACCGCTTCCAGGTCGGCCGGCGCGCTGGTCACGACCCAGGCGGCGCCGTTGCTGCTCATGTCCTCGGCGCCGCCCTCCATGGCGATCTCCATGACCTTGTCCTCGTCGTTGTCGAGGGCCACGGTCACGATGCCCTTGCGCTCGAACTGCCAGCCGACCGCGCCGGGCTCGGCCATGTTGCCGCCGTTGCGGCTGAAGAGGTTGCGCATCTCGGCGCCGGTGCGGTTGCGATTGTCGCTCAGCGTCTCGACCATGATGGCGACGCCGCCCGGGCCGTAGCCCTCGTAGGTGATGGCCTCGTAGCGCACGCCCTCGAGGTCGCCGGTGCCGCGCTTGATGGCCTTCTCGATCGTGTCGAGCGGGACGCTGGCCGCTCTCGCCTTCTGGTACGCCGTCCGGAGGGTGGCGTTCGCCTCGAGGTCGCCGCCGCCGTCCCGCGCCGCGACCTCGACGAGGCGGATGCACTTGGCGAAGATCTTGGCGCGGGCTTTGTCCTGGGCGCCCTTGCGGTACTTGGTGGTCGCCCACTTCGAGTGACCCGACATGTCGTTGCGTTCCCTCGTTCCTTGCCTTTGCTGGCTCCCGGCTCGGCGGCGGCGTGGCGCGCAGCGAGCAGGAGGGATGATTCTATCGAGGTCGGTCCTCGGTCAGCCCGGGACCAGGGTGACGGGGACGCCGACCGCCCCGTTGACCACCAGGCGATAGCGGCCGGGCGGGGCCTGCCGGGTCGTCGTCGTCGGGGACCCCACGGAGACGGTCTGGTCCCAGGTGCCGGTGGCCTGGGCGGTGCTGTGCGGGCCCAGGACGAATCCGGTCTCCATGGGGCAGCCGAAGAGGAGGTGGCCGGGATAGACGTCGACGCGCTGGGTGTCGTACACGATCACGGGGATGGGGCTGCACGGCCCGACCGTGAGGCGCTGGCGGGGCGGTCCGGCGCCCGGGCCTGGGCCTGGGCCCGGGCCCAGGCCCGTCGGCGTGGTTGCCGTCGGCGTGGTTGCCGTCGGCGTGGTTACCGGCCCCGTTGTTGCCGTCGGCGTGGTTACCGGCCCCGTTGTCGTCGCGGTCCCGCAGGCGGTGTTCCCCGTGTTGCGCAGGCGAACGGTGTAGGGCACCGGCTGTGAGGGAGTAAAGGGATGCGCGGGGACGCTGACGCGCAGGACGACTTGCCGCGCCGAGCACTTCCCGAAGGCGACGTGCGCGGAGCGGGCGATGGTGCCGGACGCCACCGCCTCCGTCCCCTCCGCCCCCTCCGCCCCGGCGCCGCTGGCCAGCGCTGCATTTGCAGCGGTGCAGGCGATCAGGAGCGCCAACGTGGGCAGAGAAGCGGGGGCTCTCATACGGGGACAGACGCTACGACTCTGCGTGTGCCGGGGTGCGTCGCCGGCGCTGGTTGCGCTGGTTTTCGCTGGCGGTTTCGGTGCTCAGGTCGGCGGTCGCGTGGCGGCGTGCAACACCGACTCCACGTCTGCGGCCACGACCTCGTACCCGCCCTCGTAGGCGCCCGTCTGCATGGTGGCCATCAACAGCGAGATCACGATGACGACCAAGCCGCTGGCGGTCTGGCCGGGATGGATGTCCCGGCGCACGCCGCCCTCCATCTGCTGCATCCGGATGAGGTCGGTCAGTGTCCCGCGCAACTCCTGCAGCGCCGGGATGTGGAGCAGCCGCATGGTGAAATCAGGTTCGAGGCCGCGGAGGATCCGACCCGCCAACGGGTGCGCGCCCACATGCGCCACGAGGGCGCGCATGATCACGCGGCCCCACTGGTCGGGGTTGTCGTCGATGACGACGAGCGAGACCGCGTCGTCGATCAGCCCAGCCACGTCCTCGTCGACGGCGGCGATGAAGAGGGCCTCCTTGTTGCCGAAGTACGGATACGACGCGGTGGTGGACAAGCCGGCGTCACGGCAGACGTCGGCGACCGATGTGCCGCGGTAGCCCTCACGGGCGAAACGGGCCACGGCCGCATCGAGGATGGCGAAGCGGGTCCGGTCGCCCTTTGTGGTGGGGGGTGCGCCCGGCGAGTCCGCCGGCTGGACGAGGTCGGCCTGGCTCGTTTGGCTCGTTTGGCCCCTTTGGACCGCTTGCTTGGTTGGTTTGGTTTGGTTGGGCGCCACGGGCGTCAGACCGCCGGGACCAGGTCGACGGCATTGCCGGCGCGGTCGACGCCGCAGGCGACCTGCCAACCCCTGGGAACACGGCCACCGCGAAAGACGCCCGCCTCGAGCAGCGGGGTGAGCAGCGGGCGGAGCGCGCGGTGGCGCATGGCCGTGCGGCCGGCGGAGCGGTTGACCGCCTTCCAGGTCGCCCAGGTGGGGAGGCCGACGGCCCCGTAGACGCCGGGGTGGACGATGGTGTCGAACATTGCCTTGGCGATGCGGGAGCCGAGGTAGCGGACCAGGAAGCGCTCGATCGGTCCGGCAGCGGCCCATTGCTCGGGGAAGAGCATGCGGCCGAACGCGAGGTGGCGCGCTTCCTCCTGCCGGTGGTACTTGGAGACGGCCTTGATCATCGGGTCCGTGTCCGGGTGCTCACTGGCGAGCTTCTGCAACAGATCGGGGACCTCTTCGCCGCTGAGCACGAGCAGGCAGAAGAGCGATGGCATCCCGGTGAGGAGCGGCATGACGGCCTGGAGGGCGATGCGCCCGACGGGATTGTCGAGGGGGTTCCTGGCTTGCGGCTTCACCTGATCGAGAAGGCGGACGAACAGGCGGGAGTGGCGGGTCTCCTCCCCCATCTCGTGCAGGAGGTACGTCACGCGGGGGTCGGTGAGGTCGGTGCGGGAGAGGATGTCCATGCTGAATCCAGCCATCAGGACCGACTCGAAGCGGACACCGGTGTCCACAATGGAGGCGAACTCCTCTCTGGCGAGGGTGCGCTTCTGCTCGTCGGTGAGCCTCTCGAAGAGCTCGGGGACGTCGGCCAGCGTGAGGAGTTCGTCGGGGAGGACCTGGCCGTCGCCGACTGCACCGGGGACGTCGGTGTCGGGCTCCATGATGCGCTTCAAGGAGGCCGTGGAGAGGCGCTCGATGCGCTGGTTGACCGCCCGCAGTGAGGGGCCGGGGGCAGTGGTCGTGGCGGCCGAGGCGGTGTCGGCGGTGTCGGCGGTGTCCGTGGTGGTCGCCGTCTCTCGGGTCTGCGTCTGGCTCGTTGTGTCCATGGTCGAAGCTATGCCCGTATTCTTCTGAATCTAAGCATTTCCGCTAATTCCTAATTTCCTGAGAATAGCGCCACCAGGGGTGCAAGGTCCGGAATGGCCCCGGCGCCTGGATCCTGTTGCGGGAAGGGCCTGGCGCAGACGCCGTGCTGCAAATGCGGCCAATACGCTCGAGCGGTATGACCCCCGCCGCTCCGTCCCCGTCCCCCTCTGCTGGTGCGTCTGAGTCAGGCGGTGGCCCTGGCGGCAAACCTGGTGGTGGCCGGTCCGGCACCAGGTCGCGGCTTCTGTTCGTCGGGGCGGCGTTGGGCGCGATCGGGGTCGCCAGCGTGGTCTACAAGCGCCTGGCGGCGGAACGTGCCGTTGGCGAGGAGGCCGAGGACGGGCGCCTCGCTCTCGGATGGGGCGAGGGCGTCAGTCGGCCCGAGCATGCCGTCGTACGGACGCCCGACGGGGCGGAACTGGCGGTGTGGGATCTCGAGGGCGCCGGACCCGATGCCGCGGTGGTCGTGCTCCCCCATTGCTGGGGCTGCAGTCACGAGATCTGGCTACCCGTCGCTCGCCGTCTACGGGCGCAGGGCTTCCGGGTGGTCCTCTACGACCAGCGGGGACACGGGGCGAGCACCCGGGGTACGTCGCCGCTGGCGATCGACACGTTGGCCCACGACCTGACGGCGGTTCTCGAGGCGACCGACGCACGCGATGCCGTGCTGGCGGGGCATTCCATGGGCGGGATGACGATCATGTCGCTGGCAACGCACCGGCCCGACGTCCTGAAAGAGCGGGCGAAGGCGACGGTGCTCGTGGCGACGGCGGCCACGAGCATGGGAACCGGCTCGGCTCGGGGGCGCGGGTGGCCACCGCGCTGATTGCGTCGCCGGTGGTGTCGCGGGCGATGCAATCGAGGAACGGGCACCTGCTCGTGAGGAGTGCATTCGGTGAGAACCCGGTGCGCTCGCATGTGGATCTGACCCGGAACCTGTTCGGAAGCTGTCACGGCTCCGTGCGCGGCGACTTCCTGCTGTCGATGTCAGCGATGGATCTGTTGGAGGGCGTGGCCACCATGGAGGTGCCGACGACGGTCATGGTCGGCACGCGCGACGCCTTGACGCTGCCGACGAAAGCGGATCAGATCGTGTCGACCGTTCCCGGGGCGCGGCTGATCACCCTGCAGAACAGGGGGCACATGCTGCCGCTGGAAGACCCCGACGCGGTGACGGACGAGATCGTGCGGGCGGTCAAGGGGTAAACGGCTCGAGAAGCTCAGGGGCTCATTTCCGCGGCCGGCGCCAGGTCGGCGAAGGCGACGACACGAATATCCGGCCCTGCGGGCTGGTGAACCGGACCTCGGCCTGGGCGTCGCCATCCATCTTCCATCCGAGCTCGTGCACCCGGCTGTGGTGCGCCACGCAGAGGGTGAGGAGGTTCGACATCACGGTAGGACCCTGCTTGGAAGCCCATACGATGTGATGGACATCCGTGACGTGCTTGCATCCGCAGCCGGGGAAACGGCAGCCGTTGTCCCGACGCCGTATCTCGATCCTTTGGGCTTCGCTGGGGTCACGCTCCAACTTCTTCTGGTCGAGCGGGGTGCCGTCGGGTGCATCGAACGAGAGCGTGATGTGCGCATTGCACGCCAGCCGGCGCGCCACCTCGGCGGAGATCGGGCCGACTCCTTCGATGGAGGCGTGGCCATAGCCGTCGCCGTAGAGGAGCCGTTCGAGGTCCGTGTGCACGATCATCGTCGTGCGGGCCCCACCGTGAACCGGGGTCCTGGTGTTGGATGCGGTCTTGGGAGTAGAGGAGGCGGTGCTGGTGGTAGCGGCGGTGGAGGTCGGGCGCTGGCCACGTCCCTGCTCGACGCTGATCTGGAGCAGGGCATCCGCGCAACGGCTCTCGAAGCGCTCGTAGTCCGGGTCGCCGGCGCTGGGATGGTCGTGGCGGCGCGCCCTTCCGACGATCGCGGACTTGACCAGGGCATACGCGTCACTGGTGAGCTGAGCCCAGAGCAGGCAGCGCTCGTCGTCGAAGCGGACAAATCGTCTCTGGAACTGGGCCGCGGCGTCGGCGTCCGTGCTCCCTTTGACCTGGGTTACGAATTGCCGGGCCTGGCGCGGCGTCCAGTGCGTCGACGCCTGAGCCAGCTCTGCGTCGTTCTCGGACGTGGCGACCGAGGCGAGGGGGGCGAACACATCGAGTGTCAGGCGGCCCTCGGACAGGACGCCGGCCAGTGCGGGGAGCTCCTTCACCTTGGCCGCGGCGTCGACCAGGGTGCGCGCACGGGCGCGGCTGATGTGACAGCGCGCGACTAACCAATCACGCATGGACAGTGACCCGTCCCCACGCCAGGCCTCGGTGCCGTCGAACTCGGCGATGTCGCGCAACATGGCGCCCTCGTGCTCGGAGATGACGCGCTGATGCCGCCCGATGCTTTCGGCCAATGCGGCCGAACGGGGGTCGTTGCCGTAGTTCCGACTGAGGGGTCGGCTCCGGCGGGAGGTCGTGGCCCCGCCGGTTCGGGGCGATCTGCCACGGCGGGCGGCGGATGCCATATCGGTGAACGGTCCGCGGATGCGCCGGATCGGCGCGGGGTCACGCAGGAGGCGGCTAGGCGGCCACAGTCGCCGCGGCCCGGGTGGTCTCGGCGGGCGTGGCGGTGAGGCGGGGCCGGCGCAGCATCATGACGCTGGTGATGAGCATGATGACGAGGAAGCCCACGTAGGCGCCCCAACCGATGATCAGCCACGAATGGCCGTGGTAGCTGCTGAACGTCACGCCGATCCAGACGGCGATGCCGTTGAAGGCCGCCACGACGAGCGCCAGCCAGCCGAGCCAGCGCGTGGCCAGCTCGCCGCGCAGCATGGCCCACCCGAGGGCGGCGAGGAAGACGGCGGTCATGACGGACGTGGCGGAGAAGAAGATCGTGTTCAGATCGCCGAGCGCGCGGACCAGTGAGAGGTCGCTGAGGCCTCCCTTCTGCGCATCCATGAAGGCGAGGAGCACTGTTGGCAGCGCGGCGATCGCCGTCGTGATGGAGACGCCGATGCCGGAGGCGAGAACGATCGGGGCCAGGGACGCGTCGTCGCCCTCGGCCCGGTGCAGCACGCGGAACAGGTAGCCGGCGAACCAGATCAGCGCGCCGGCGGCGAAGAAGTCGAAGATCATGCCGGCTTGCAGCGCGACGTGATGGTCGTGGACCCAGGCCAGGGTCTTGGCGGGGGCGGCGTCGACCCGGGGCTGCTGGGGATAGATGAACCCCGACAGCACGGCCAGGACGAAGAACGCCAGCCCGCTCAGTGCACCGATGCGCTCGAACGTGCGGTCACGCATGTGATCCCCTCCCCCGTGTCCCGGTCCCGTGTCCCCGGTCCTCGAAATCGGCCGCCTGATCGGGGACGGCACTCCGAGGTCCGGGGTCAATATAGGACCGGCGGCGGGTCGAAGCCCGGGTCAGCGGATGATGGCCTCCCCGAAGCGCTGCAGGGACTCGAGCGCGTGGGTCAACGAGTCGCCCGGCACGCCCGTCCCGGACCACGTCACGCCCAGGGCGGCGAGTTCGGCGTCCCCGGCCAGCTGGGCCTCCGGATTGAAGCTGTCGCTGCCCGGGCTGCCCCCGGCGCTGGTGCCGAACGCGATGTCGATGCTCTTCGGGTCCCGGCCGGCCTCCTCCATGAATCCCCACAGCTCATCAAGCATGGCCCTGAGGTCGTCCACCGTCTCGAGCGGCGGCGTCTTGGCCGTGTTGGACAGCACTCTGGGAGCGGGGAAGGGACTCCAGCCGTCGCCGTAGCGGGCCACGCGGCGCCGCGACATGCGGCTGTTCCCGCCGATCCAGATCGGCGGGTGCGGGGAGGGCTTGGGGTTGGCCGTCTGCCCTTTGGCGCTGAACGTCACGCCCTCGTAGGCGAAGTCCTCTTCGTTCCAGATGCCGCGGATGACCTCGATCGCCTCGTCGAAGCGCGCATTGCGCTGTTCGAAGTCGACGCCGAGGGCGCTGTACTCGCCCCGCATGTACCCCGTCGCCACGGCGAGGGTGAAGCGCCCGCCGGAGAGCACGTCGAGCGTCGCCGCCGCCTTGGCCACCACGAATGGGTTGCGGTACGGCAGCACGAGGATGTTGGGGATCAGCCGCATCCGGTCGGTCACCGCGGCACAGAAAGCCAGTGCGGCGAAGGGGTCGAGGGCGTCGTGACCGCCGGCCTTGAGCCAGCGCTCCGTGGGGGCCGGGTGGTCGGTGAAGCCGATGCCGGCGAATCCAGCTTCCTCGGCGACCCGGCAGAAACGGGTGAGGCCTTCCTTGGTCGTGAATTCGGGGTTGTATGGATGCGTCGTGAGCGGGTACGTCACCCAGTAGTTCATGCGGCGAACCCTAGTGTTCCGGCACACGTGCCCCGGGTGGAGTGTCGACACCCGGAAGGCCGTGTGGAGGCCGCTCTAGGCTTTGTGGCGGGTCGGCGCGCGCCCGGCCCGGCCCGGCCCGCCCGGCCCGGCCCGCCCGGCCCGGCCGGTGCACGGTCGCTCACCCCTCTCCGTGCCGCTCGACGCAGTGGCACACGCTGACCGGTCCGCCAAACCCGAAACCGAAAGGAGAGACTGGATATGCAGACGTTCCTCAACGAGGTCCGTGCAACCCTCGCCCCCGGCCCGAACGAGCGCTTCGGGCCGCTCCCGCCGCTCCTCGTGATCATGACAGTGGTGACCGGACTCGTCGACGCGTTCAGCTACCTTCTGCTGGGCCACGTGTTCGTGGCCAACATGACGGGCAACGTGGTCTTCCTGGGCTTCGCCGTGGCCGGAGCGCAGGGCTTCTCCGTCACCGCGTCTCTCGTGGCGCTGGCGTCCTTCGGCATCGGGTCTGTCCTCGGCGGACGCCTGGCCGGCCGCTTCGGCCAACACCGCGGCCGTCACCTCGCCGTGGCCACCGCCACCCAGGCGCTGCTCATCGTCGGCTCCGTGATCCTGGCGCTCGTCGAGTCGGACCCGTTCGGTTTCGGGGTGCGCACGACCTTGATCGTCCTCCTGGCGCTGGGCATGGGTGTCCAGAATTCGAGCGTGCGGCATTTGGCCGTGCCGGACCTCACCACGACCGTCCTGACCCTCACCGTCACCGGGATCGGGGCGGACAGCGCTCTCGGAGGAGGACAGGGGTCCAAGTCGGGGCGGCGGCTGATCTCGGTCGTGGCCATGTTCGCCGGTGCGCTGGTCGGCGCTGCGCTCATCCTCCACGTGCACGTCGCATTGCCGCTGGTCTTGGCCGCGGTCCTCGTCGTGGCGGTGGCTGCCGTCAGCTTCGCCTCGGGCCGATCCGACCCTGCCTGGACGCACGGGGCCGACTGAGTTCAACGGATTGGAATGGGCAGGCGGGGCAGGCCGGGACGGCCCCTGATGTCGCATCCGCTTGTCGCGGGGGCCGGTTCGCCATGATGGACCCGCATGAGCCCGACGCCGACGCCGCCGCAGCCGCAGCCGCAGCCGCCCAACCCACCGTCGCCGCCGCCCAACCCACCGTCGCAGCCGCCCAACCCACCGTCGCAGCCGCCGGTGCCGGCGCCAGGCACAACGCCGGCGGGCGGGACCCCCGTGCGGCGCAGCTGGGGGCAGGCGCTCAGGGACATCGCGCTGGGCCCCGACTCGTACGGGATCGTCTTCCTCTTCCTCCTCGGTGACTACGTCCTGCTCACCGTGGGATGGGCCGGCGCCGCCGCCCTGATCGTGAGTGCGACGTGGCTCGGGGTCACCGTGCTCCTGGCCTTCCGGACGTCCCAGGTCCCCCACCGCCTCCTGCTGGTGGCGCGGATCGCCGTGGCCGTCGTCGTGGTCGCCGCCATCATCGTGGCCTTCGGCGGGGGCGGCCGGGCCCAGGGGGTCGTCCTCCTCGGGACCTCGCTGCTGGTGGTCGGGAGTCCGATCGCCATCGCCTGGCGCCTGCTGCATCACACCCGCGTCACGACGCAGACCGTTCTCGGTGCACTGTGCATCTACATTCTGATCGGACTCGTCTTCGCCAACGCCGACTACGGCGTGCAGCTCGTCTCGGGGAGCTCGTTCTTCGCCCAGTCCGGACCGCACGGTCCGGCCGACTTCGCGTACTTCAGCTACATCACGATGGCCACCGTCGGCTACGGCGACCTCACCCCGGCGGTCGGCCTCCCCCGGACCAATGCCGTCCTCGAGGCGTTGATCGGTCAGATCTTCCTGGTGGTGCTCGTCGCCCGGTTGGTGGGGATGTACACCCCGACGTTCCGCTGGTCCGCGGAGCGGGGGCGTGACCCGGGCCCCGACGCCGGGCTCAGACCATGAGGACGACGGGCACGATCATGGGGCGCCGCTTCGTGCGCTCACCCACGAACTTGCCCAGGGCCTTGCGGGTGTGGCGGCTCAGCACCTCCACTTCGTGCGCCCCATCTTGCAGCGCTTGCGTCACCGCGGCCGCCACCACGTCGCTGGCCTCTTCGAGCAGCTCCTCGGCCTCGGGCGCGTAGACCCAGCCCCGGGTCTCGATCACGGGTCGGCAGCTCAGCGTGCTCTGCTGGCGGTCGACCGTGACCACGGCCATGACCACGCCCTCCTCAGCCAGCTTCTGGCGGTCGCGCAGCACGCCGTGCTCGAGGTCCCCCACCGTGCCGTCCACGTACACGTAGCCGCCGGGGACCTTGCCGTCGCGGGAGATGCCCTTGGCATCGAGCTGGACGACGTCGCCGTCCTCGCACAGCAGCACCTTGGCCGGGTCGATGCCCATCGACAACGCCAGGCGGGCGTGGTGCACCATGTGGCGGAATTCGCCGTGCACCGGCACGAAGCATTCCGGTTCGGTGACCGAGATCAGCGTCCGCAGCTCCCCCTGGCGGGCGTGCCCTGAGACGTGCACGGCCTCCGCACCCGAGTGCACGACCTCGGCCCCCCGGCGGTGCAGGTCGTCGATGACCTGGCCCACCGACCACTCGTTGCCGGGGATGGGGTGGGCGCTGATGACGACGACGTCGTCCTCGCCGATGCGCAGCCACTTGTTCTGCCCCGTCGCCATGAGCGAGAGCGCGGACATCGGCTCCCCCTGCGAGCCCGTGGAGATCACGCAGACCTCGCCCGGCGGCAGGCTGTCGACCTCCTCGATGTCCACCTGCGCCCCGTCCGGGATGCTGATGATGCCGAGGCGCGAGCCCAGCTCGACGTTCTTGCCCATCGACCGCCCCAGGGTGGCCACCTTGCGCCCGTTGGCCACGGCGGCGTCGACGATCTGCTGCACCCGGTGCATGTGACTGGCGAAGCAGGCCACCACGATGCGCTTGCCCGCCTGCGCCGCGAACACCCGGCGCAGCGTCACGCCGACGGTCGATTCGGACTCGGTGAAGCCGGGCTCCTCCGCGTTGGTGGAATCCGACAGGAGGAGGCGGATGCCCTCGGTGCGGGCCAGCTCCCCCATGCGGGACATGTCGGTGCGCCGGCCGTCCACCGGTTGGAGGTCGAGCTTGAAGTCCCCCGAATGGAGGATCAGGCCCTGGGGCGTGTGGAACGCGATGGCCATGGCCTCGGGGACGGAGTGGGTGACCGGGATGAACTCGACGTCGCAGCCGCCGATCCTGATGCGCTCGCCGTCCGCCACGGAGACGAACTTGGTGTGGCCGGCGAGCCCGGCCTCCTCGACGCGGTGGCGGGCCAGGCCGACCGTCAGCTCGGAACCGTAGATCGGCGCGTGCACTTCGCGCAGCAGGTAGGCGAGGCCCCCGGTGTGGTCCTCGTGGCCGTGGGTGAGCACGATCCCGTCCACCCGGTCCTTGCGGTCGTACAGGTAGGTGAACTCGGGCAGCACCAGGTCGATGCCGGGCATGTCGGGGTCGGGGAACATGATCCCGCAGTCGAGGATGACGATGCGCCCGTCCACCTCAATGCAGGCGCAGTTCCGTCCGATCTCGCCGAGCCCGCCCAGGAAGACGATCCGGACCGGCTTCGCCGCCTTGGCCGGGCGGTTGCCGCCGCGCCGGTCAGCCAAGCGGGGCGCCCGACGAGGCCGAGGCCGAGGCTGAGACCGGGGCCGAGACTGAGGCGGAGGCTGAGGCTGAAGCCGTCACGGCTGGCGGCCCGACGGCGGCGAGGATCTTCTGTGCCTGCGTGTCGAGCTCCGGCGTGGCGGCCCCCATGGGCAGCCGGCACTGGCCGACGCGGAGGCCAAGCGCCCGCAGCATGGCCTTGGCCGGCAGCGGGTTGGGGTACTCCGGGGACGACTCGAAGTCGAAGGAGTCGAGCAGCTCGGCGTTGCCGGCGATGGCGGCGGCGAGATCGCCGGCCAGGAAGGCGTCGACGACCCGGCGGAACTGCGGCCCGATCCAGTGCGAGGCGACGCTGATGACGCCGACGGCGCCGACGGCCAGCAGGGGCAGGGTCATGATGTCGTCGCCGCTGTAGATCTCGAAGCCGGCGGGCACCTGGGCGGCGAGATGCGCAGTGCCGGCGGGGTCTGCCGCCGCGTCCTTGAGCGCCACGATGTTCGGCACTTCACGGGCGAGGCGCAGCATGGTCGGCAGGGCGATGCGCCGCCCGCTCCGCACCGGAATGTCGTAGAGCACGGCCGGGAGCTCGCCGGCTGCCTCGGCCACGGTGCGGAAATGCTCGAAGATCCCGCTCTGCGACGGCCGGTTGTAGTACGGCGTGACGACGAGGACGCCGGCCACGCCGCTGGCGGCGGCCTGCCGCGTCATGGCGATCGAGTGCGCGGTGTCGTTGGAGCCCGTGCCCGCGAGCACGGGGATCGTGACGGCCTCGGCCACGGCCCGCCACAGCGCCACCTTCTCGTCGTCGCTGAGGACCGAGCTCTCGCCGGTGGAGCCGCTCAGCACCAGGGCGTCGCTGCCGTGCTCGGCCAACCAGCGGGCCAGGTCGACCGCGGCGGGGAGGTCCAGCGCTCCCCCGTCGTCGAACGGCGTGACCATCGCCGTGACCACCCGCCCGAAGCGGGCCGAGCGGCTCGAGTCCGGCTGGGCGGGGCTCATTGCCCCTTTACGCTACCAGCGCCACCCGGTGCGCTCAGGCGACGTTGCGCTCGGCCGGCGAGCCGTCGGCGAAGGCGTCCTCCTCCTGGGTGGAGTCGGTCAGGTTCTCGAAGGCGATGGCGCCCATTTCGGTGAACTTGGTCCGCAACCAGCCGTCGGCCGCATCGAGGAGTCCCAGCTTCTTGAGGTTGGGCACGATCTTGGAGAAGAGCAGAATCTGGAAGTCGTCCCGCTCGGGAGCCGCCTGCATGATCTTGACCACGTCCCCGGTCGGCACCTCCATGCGCTCCCACACCTCCTGCATGGCCATGCGGTCCTTCATGCGGATGGCCGCCTCGAAGGCGAACTCCTGGCGCTCCCGCAGCTCGGCCGCGCTGAGCTCCTTGTAGTACTCCTGCAGGCTGAGGACGCCGAAGGCCACGTGGCGGGCCTCGTCGGCCATGACGTAGCGCAGCAGCTTCTTGAGCAGGGGCTCCGTCGTCATCATGTGGATGAAGCCGAAGGCGGCCAGGGCCAGGCCCTCGACCATGATCTGCATGCCGAGGTAGGTCATGTCCCAGCGGGAGTCGGCCACGATGTCGTCGAGCAACAGCCCGAGGTGGGCGTTCATCGGGTAGTGCCCCGAGAGCTTCTCGTCGAGATACTTCGAGAAGACCTCCACGTGGCGGGCCTCGTCCATGACCTGGGTGGCGGCGTAGTACTTGGCGTCGATCCAGGGGACGGTCTCGACGATCTTGGCCGTGCAGAGCAGTGCGCCCTGCTCGCCGTGCATGAACTGCGACAGGAGCCAGTTCTGGTTCTCCATCCCGAACTGGATGAACTTCTTCTCGTCCCACTTCTCCAGCACCGTGCCGGCGAGGGTCGCCTCGTCCCACTGCGCCTGCGCCGGGTTGGCCTCGGCGTTGGCGATGACCACCTGCTCCTGGTCGACCTCGATCGACCAGTCGAGGTCGGTCTGCGCGTTCCACTGGGCCTTCTTGGCCTTCTCGTAGAGCTTGTCGAGCTGGGGCTTGGCGCCCTTCTCGTAGTCCCAGGTGAACTCGGCCGGGCAGTTGTCGGGGACGCGGTGGAAGCCCTCGACGTCGTACTTGCCGACGACGCTCATCACGGCCTCGAGGTCGTGGATGTCCTCACGGCCGATCAGGTCCAGGTTGGACCGGAGCTCCGCTGTGGTGTTCTCGTCGAGTGTGGTCATTGTGCCGCCCCCTTGGTGGATGGTCTGGTGGAACTGCGTGTGAGTGGTCTGCCGGATTCGCTCGTCGCTGCGGATGCGGATGCGGATGTGGATGCGGATGCGCCGGGCGCTTCCGTGCCGGCCGCCTCCAGGCGGAGGGCCAGGATGCCGGGCAGCACGAACCTGCGCACCAGCGCCCGGGTGTCGGCCGAGTCGCTCAGGTCGGCGTGTGGCGAGGGGTCCGAGCAGTAGGCCATCACGATGCGCACGGCCCACTCGGCCGCCCGGGAGGCCTGTTCCGGTTCGAGCCAGCGGGCGAAGAACGGTGCGGCCAGGTCGCTGGCGACCTGCATCACGCGGTCGAAGCCGCCGAAGGTCAGGAAGGGCAGGACAGTCCCCGGCTCGTGCTCGAGGAGGTAGGCCAGGGGCTCGTGGTCGCGCAGCCAGCAGGCGGTCTCGACCATCCCGGCCACGAGTACGTCCTCGAGGTCGGCGGCCTCGCCCATGACGACGGCCAACGAGGAGAAGAGCCGGGCCACCTCGGTCTCGACGACGGCGGCCAGGATGCCCTCCTTGCCCCGAGGGAAGGTCCGGTAGGCCGTGGCTCGGGAGAGTCCGGCGGCGCGGGCGATGTCGTCGACCGTTGTCTTGGCAATGCCCTGCCGGGCCAGGCAACGCAGGGCCCCGTCGACGAGGCGGACCCGGGTCGACGAGCGGTCGTCCGCGCCCAAATGCCGTACGACGCCGTCCCGGCCCCCGGCCGGGCGCCCGTGCTCGAGCGATTCACTGCGCGCCGCGGTTGCACCCACTGATGAAACAGTATGGCGGTTTTTGTCTCACTGTCAACCATTCGGCAGGCTGCGGGCGGCCCGCGTCTGTGCCCCACCCGCGCCGCCTACCGCCCCGCCGCCGGGCCCCCGTCCCCGCCCCGCCTCCGGGCCCCCGTCCCGGACCGGCCCGGCCCCGGCTCAGTTGAGGTTGAAGTGACCGGGGGCGATGGCGGTGATGAGCAGCGCCAGCAGGGCCAGCATGGCCACGCTGCCCCCCACCGTAAGGATGAGGCCGACGTTGCGGTCCCGCAGGTCGCCGGCGAAGTCGTAGAGGAGCCCCAGGACGCCGCCGACCACCAGGCCTCCGAAGTGGGCGCGCCAGTCGGTGTTGCCCCAGAAGCCCAGCGCCAGGTTGATGCCCAGCAGGATCACGACCGGCGTCACCGGCAGGCGGCGACGGAGCCCCACCACGATGTAGGCACCCAGCACGCCCATGATGGCCCCCGAGGCCCCGATCCCCAGTTCGTTGTGCGGGCCGAGAATGTACGTACCGACGCTCCCACCGAGCCCAGCGAGCAGATAGAGGGCGATGAAGCGCGCCTTGCCCAGTAGCACCTCGAGCGCGGGTCCGACGATGAGCAGGGTGATCATGTTGAAGAAGATGTGCTCGAAGCTGGCGTGCAGCCACATGGCCGTGAAGGCCCGGTAGTACTGGTTGAGGAAGTGGACCCCGTCGGGCCACATGCCGAAGCGGTTGATCACGCTCGAGTTGGTCCCGAATCCCTCGAAGAGGAACACGATCACGTTGATGACGATGATCCCGATCACGACGGGCGTCGGGTTGGTGGACCCGACCACCCCGGTGCGGTTCCGGCCGGTGTGCGTGAAGGCCGGCACGTGTCGGGAGCGTTTGGCCCCCTCGGATGTGCACTCCGGACACTGCCAGCCGACCGGCGCCGCCAACATGCAGTCGGTGCAGATGGGCCGGTTGCAGTGGCCGCACACCACCGAGGCCGCCCGCTCGGGGTGACGGTAACAGGGCGGTGGCGGAGCGGGTTGGGGTTGCCGGGACGGGTCGGTCACCGGATCCCGGCAAGCAGTTCGGACCGGACCAGCAGCGCCACCTGGTCGGGGTCGTTGAGGTCCCAGCGCCCCGGGGAGCTGATGTAGGACAGGACCATGCGGGCCAGGAAGTCGGCGGCCGCATCGAGATCGGTGCCCTCCGCCATGCCGTGACGCACCAGGTACGGCGCCAGGAACGCGGCGACCAACGTGTGCGTCTGGTCCGCTTCGGTCGACAGCCGCGGCAGCAGAATGTCGGGCTCCGTGACGAGGACCCGCTGGAGCACCTCGTGTTCCACCAGCGCATGATCCGCGAACATCAGCCCTCGCTCCATGACCTCTTCCAACGTGTCGGCGTCGGAGACCTCCTCGTAGAGGCGGAGGAAGAAGCGGGAGAACTCCCACCCGACCACGGCCGAGAGCAACTCGTCACGCCCACCGGGGAAGTAGCGGTAGACGGTCGCCCGCGAGACCCCTGCCTCGCGCGCCGCGTCCTCGATCGTCGTCTTGGCCAGGCCCCAGCGGGCCACGCAGTCGTAGGTGGCCTGGAGGAGCCGTTCCCGGACCTCGGGGTTCACAGCCCCAGCAACGCCTCGAGGCCCACGGTCACCCCGGGCCGACCGGGCACCGCCCGCACGGCCACCAGGACGCCCGGCATGAAGGAGCGCCGGTCGTACGAGTCGTGGCGGATGGTCAGGCTCTGTCCAGGCCGCGCCGAAGATGACCTCCTCGTGGGCCACCAGGCCGGGCAGCCGCACGGAGTGCACATGCACGCCGCCCGCGGCCACGCCACCGCGGGCGCCGGCCAGCACGGTGTCGGTCGTCGGGTCGGGCGGCAACGCGGCGCTCCCCGCCTCCCGGCGCGCCTCGGCGATCACGGCGGCCGTGTGCATGGCCGTCCCCGAGGGCGCATCGCGCTTGGCGTCGTGGTGCAGCTCAATGATCTCGACGCCGTCCATGTGCGGCGCCGCAATCCGCGCCAGGTGCAGCAGCAGCACCGCCCCGATGGCGAAGTTGGGAACGACCACTGCGTTCGTCCCGCCAGCGCCGCCGAACTGCGCCCGCAGGTCGGCCATGTCGGCCTCGGAGAGCCCGCTGGTCCCGATGACGGCGTGGATGCCCAGCTGCGCGTAGTGCCGGATGTTGTGGCGCACGGCCTCCGCGATCGTGAAATCGACGACGACCTCGGTGCCCAGGTCGGCCAGTGCGTTCACCTCGCCCACGATGGTGCGCCCGCAGGCGTCCGCGCCGACGTGGCCGGGATCGATCGCCGCCACCAATTCCAGGTCGGACGCCTCCGACACGGCACGGCAGACCTCCTGGCCCATGCGGCCGCCGGCGCCGACCACACCGACCTTCAGCATGCCCAGAAGGCTACCGGGCAGCCAGGGCGTGCTGGTGGGACTCGAAATCCCCGGCGTCGAACGGTCCGACGGCGCTCAGCGTGCGCGGCGAGCGCACCAACTCCGCCGCCACCTCGAGCACGTCCGCCTTCGTCACCCCTTCGATATGGCTCAGCACCTCGTCGACCGTCAGCACCTCACCGTGCAACAGCATGGATGCGCCGAGGCGGCTCATGCGGGCGCCGGAGTCCTCGCCCGAGAGGAGGATCTCGGCGCGCAGGTTGCCCTTGGCGATGGCCAGCTCCCGATCGGTCACGCCGTCCGAGGCCATCAGGTCGAGTTCGGCCTGCACGATCTGCAGGACCTCGTCCACGTGTTCCGGTGCCGTCCCCGCCACGACCGCCAGCGAGCCACTGTCCTCGTAGGAGGCCCGCTCCGACCACACCGAGTAGGCCAGCCCGCGCTGCTCGCGGACCTTCTGGAAGAGGCGGCTGGACAGACCGCCGCCCAGGGCGTGGTTCAGCACGGCCAGGGCCCAGCGCCGCTCGTCGTAACGGGACACCGAGCGCATGCCGTAGACCAGGTGCGCCTGCTCGGTGGGACGGCGGAGGACATCGAGGTCCTCTGTCGCGAGCCCCGGCGGCGTGCGGGTCGGGGCGCCCCCGCCGGCGGTGCCGGCGAAACGCCGCTCGATGTCGGCGGCGACCGCCTCGTGCGTGCAGTCGCCGGCGACCGAGACCACCATGTTGGACGGCCGGTAGTGGTCGTCGAAGAAGGCGCGGATGTCGTCGCGGGTGATGCGTTGCACGGACGACGCGGTCCCCAGCGTGTCCCGCCCGAGCGGATGGCCAGGGAAGAGCGCGGCCTGCCAGCGCTCCGCCACCAGGTCGGCCGGCTCGTCGGCGTGCATCAGGATCTCGTCGAGGATGACCGTCCGCTCCGCCTCGATGTCGTCGGGCCGGAGCGCCGGCTCCCACATGATGTCGCTCAGGATGTCGAGCCCGAGGGGCAGGTGCTCGGAGAGCAGACGGATGTAGAAGGTCGTGTACTCCTTCGTGGTGAAGGCGTTGCAGTCGCCCCCCACCTCGTCGAGCTCCTCGGCGATGGACGCCGCGCTGCGCCGCTCGGTGCCCTTGAAGAGAAGGTGCTCGAGGAAATGCGATGCGCCGGCGAGCTCGCCGGGCTCGTCACGCGAGCCGGTGCCGACCCAGAAGGCGACCGCGACCGAGCGGACATCCGCCATGGTCTCGGTGACCAGGCGGATGCCGCACGGCAGAACCGACGTCTCGATCAACGACGGCGTGAGCGCCCACGGGACGGCCGGCGGTCACCACCACGGTCACCGCGATCGCCCCGGTCGTTGCCACCTTCGACCGCACCCGGGCCGAGGTCGCCGAGGTCCGCCACCAGCTCCGCCTCGAAGGCGTCCTCGAACGAAGCCCCGGCGGATGCCGTTGCCGACGAGCCCGAGCCCGAGCCGGAACCCGAGTCCCCGTTGGACGAACCGCTCGAACCGCTCGAACCGCTCGAACCGCTCCCGGAAGACGAGCCGGACGAGGAGGAGGCCGACGAAGAGGCGGACGAAGCAGCCCCACCCTCGGGCGCCGAGGCCAGGGAGAGGGAGACCTTGCCCTGCGGGTCGATGTCGTCGACCCGCACCTCGACGGGCTGGCCCAACGACAGCACGTCCTCGACGTTGTTGATCCGCTTGCCGCCCGCCAGGGACGACAGCTTCGAGATGTGCAGCAAGCCGTCACGGCCCGGCAGCACGTTCACGAAGGCACCGAACTTGGTGATGTTGACCACCTTGCCCGGGTAGACCACGCCCACCTCTGCGGTCGGCGGGTCCAGAATCAGCGAAATGCGGCGCCGCGCCTCCTCGACGGCGTTGCCGTCCTTGGCGCCGATCGTCACCGTGCCGACCACGCCGTCGTCGTCGACGGCGATGTCCGCCCCGGTCTCCTGCTGGAGGGTGTTGATGACCTTGCCCTTGGGCCCGATGACCTCACCGATCTTGTCGATCGGGATCTCCATGGAGACGATCTTGGGGGCGCTGGCGGCCACGTGGTCCCGCGGCTCGGCGATGGCCCCGGCCATGACGCCCAGGATCTTGAGCCGGGCCTCCTTGGCCTGCAGCAGCGCCTTGGCCAGCACGTCGGCGGGGAGCCCGGCGATCTTGGTGTCGAGCTGCAAAGCCGTCACGGCATCGGCGGTGCCCGCCACCTTGAAGTCCATGTCGCCGAATGCGTCCTCCGAGCCCAAAATGTCGGTCAACGTCACATATTTGCCCTCGTCGTAGACGAGGCCCATGGCGATGCCCGCCACCGGGGCCCGCAGCGGCACGCCGGCGGCCATCAACGAGAGCGTCGATCCACAGACCGAGGCCATGGAGGTCGACCCGTTGGACGCCAGCACGTCGGACACCACACGCAGGGTGTAGGAGAAGTCTTCGACGGGTGGCACCACCGGCAGCAGCGCCCGTTCGGCCAGCAGGCCGTGGCCGATCTCGCGGCGCTTCGGGCCGCGCATGAAGCCGGTCTCACCGGTCGAGAAGGGCGGGAAGTTGTAGTGGTGCATGTAGCGCTTGTGGTCTTCGGGCGTGATGGTGTCGAGCAGCTGGTTCATGCGCGGCATGCCCAGCGTCGTCACGTTCAGCACCTGCGTCTCGCCGCGCTGGAAGAGCGCCGAGCCGTGTGCGGTCGGCAGGAGGTCGATCTCCGCCGACAACGGCCGGATGTCGGCGACACCGCGGCCGTCGACCCGAATCCCCTCCTCCACGATGCTCTTGCGCACCAGCTTCTTGGTCAGCGCGCGGATGGCACCCTTGACCTCGCCGGCCCGGTCGGCGAACTCGTCGCCCAGGGCGGCCCGGATCTCCTCGCCGGCGGCGTCGAGCGCGGCGTTGCGCTCCGCCTTGCTGCGGACCAGGTTGGCCTTGGCGATGGGCTCGGTGCCGAACGCCTCCACCCGGGCCCAGACGTCGGGCTCGTAGTCGACGAAGGTCGAGAACGGGATGGTCTG
The DNA here is from genome assembly GCA_963843365.1 of uncultured Acidimicrobiaceae bacterium. Taxonomy (GTDB): domain Bacteria; phylum Actinomycetota; class Acidimicrobiia; order Acidimicrobiales; family RAAP-2; genus Bog-473. The sequence continues at coordinate 114,934 of CAWJKG010000006.1, forward strand.
CACCGGGCCGCGCGCCGCCGTGAAGGCCGCGACCAGCTCGCGCTGGAGGTTGATGGCCTCACGGATCCACGTCTTGGCCGCCTCCAGGCCGGAGGCGAGGACCTCTTCGGTCACCTTGGGGGCGCCGGCGTCGTAGTACTCCCACGACTTCTCGGTGCCACCGGCCTCGACCATCATGATGGCGATCTCGCTGTCGGCGTCCTCGGTGAGGGCACGGCCGGCCACCACGAGCTCGAAGGTCGACTCGTCACCCTCCTCGAAGGAGGGGTGCCCGATCCACTCGCCGTCGGTCGTGTAGGCGACCCGGACGGCGCCGATGGGACCGTCGAAGGGGATGCCCGAGATCATCAGCGCCGCCGACGCCGCGTTGATGGCGAGCACGTCGTGCGGGTTGACCTGGTCGGCCCCGATGATGGTCCCCACGACGTGCACCTCGTTGCGGAAGCCGTCGGGGAAGGACGGGCGCAGGGGGCGGTCGATCAGCCGGCAGGTCAGGATGGCCTGGTCCGAGCTCTTGCCCTCGCGGCGGAAGAACGAGCCGGGGATCTTGCCGGCGGCGTACGTCCGCTCCTCGATGTCGACGGTCAGGGGGAAGAAGTCCGTCCCCTCCCGTACGTGCCGGGCCGCGGTGGCCGTGGCCAGCAGGACGGTGTCGCCGATGCGGGCCAGCACGGCCCCGTCGGCCAGTTGGGCGAGTTTCCCCGCCTCGAATGACATGGTTCGGTCGGTCCCGCTGATCGGGGCCGACACGGAAATGGCGTCAGCCATGATGCTCCTCGTGTCTCGGGGGCATCTTCGTTCCTGGTTCCCAGTGGTCGACCACCTCGAACCCGAAGTGACCGGCGACTGGCAGCCAGCTGGCTGAAGACGCCCGGTTCTGTGGGTGCTGCCGCTACCTTCTGATGCCGAGTCGGCTGATGATGGAGCGGTAGCGCTCGACGTCGTTCTTGCGGACGTAATCGAGCAGCCGGCGGCGCTGGCCGATGAGCTTCATCAGGCCGCGGTCGCGTGTGGTGGTCCCCCTTGTGCTCCTTCAGGTGCTCCGTCAGGTGGTTGATACGTCCCGACAACAGGGCAATCTGCACCTCGGGCGAGCCGGTGTCACTCTCGTGCAACCGGTACTCGGAGATGGTGGCCTGCGTGTCGGGCATGTAGGAAGAACCTCGAAGAGCTTGTCGGAGTGTGGCGGGAACCCTCCCCAGCCGCCTTACAGCGTAGCAGCCGCCCGAAGATCTGCGGTGATCAGGGCTGATCGGCCGCAGCGAGCACCCGCTCGGTGGCCTCGACGTCGGCCTGCATCTGGGCGATGAGCGCCTCCACCGAGTCGAAGCGCTGCTCGGCCCGGAGGCGGTGGGCGAACGACACCCCGGCCTGCTCCCCGTACAGATCGCCCTCGAAATGGAGGAGATAGGCCTCGACCAGGACCTCCGCCGTCCCCGGCTCGTAGAAGGTCGGTCGCCGCCCCACGGAGATAGCGGCCCGGTGGCGACCCCCGTCGGCCCGCCGGAAGTGCCCGGCGTAGATGCCGTCGGCGGGCAGGGCAATGTCATCGGCCACGGCCAGGTTGGCGGTCGGGAATCCCAGCTCGGGGCCGCCGCGGCCATCCCCCCGGACCACCGCGCCGCGGACCTCATGGGGCCTCCCGAGCAGGCGCGCCGCACCTTCGACGTCGCCCTCGGCCAGCAGGGCCCGGATGCGGGTCGAGGACACGGCCATGATGCCGTCACCGGTCAGGCCGACCCCGACCACGTCGAAGCCGGCGTCGGCGCCCATGCGGCGCAGGAGCTCCACGTTGCCCCGGCGGTCATGGCCGAAGTGGAAGTCCTCCCCCACCACGACGAGGCGGGCCGACAGCTGGTCGACGAGGACCTCGGTGACGAAGTCCTCCGCCGACTCCTCGGCCCGGGCCAGATCGAAGGGGATGACGACCGTGCGGTCGATGCCGCAGTCGGCCAGCAGCTCCAGCTTCTGCTCGAGGCCCGTCAGCTGTTTGGGCGCCGACTCGGGGCGGACCACGGCGGCGGGGTGGCGGTCGAACGTCACGACGACGGTCGAGAGGCCGGCGGCCTGCGCGCGGGCCGACAGGTCGCGCAGGAGGGCACGGTGCCCGAGGTGGACACCGTCGTAGGCGCCGATGGTGACGGCGGTTCCGTCGGCGGGCGGCATCGCGATCGAGGGTAGTCGGGCGTCCGTCACTGACCGGACGGGTCCGACGGGTCGGCCGGGCCGGACGGGTCGGCCGACCCGGCCAGCACGACCGCCGGCCGGATGCGGTCGCTGCCGGTCGCCTCGTAGACGGCCAGCAGCTCGCCCGTCCCGTCGAGCATCGCCCACGGGCCGTCGCCGACCGCGCCCAGCGGGACCCGGTCGAGGGGCAGCCCGGTCCGGATGGCCGCGGTGGAGGTGTCGTCGACCGTGACGGCGTCGAGGTCGCGCATCGCCTGGGCCGGGGTGAGGACGTCGGCGGGCCCGATGGCGTCGAGCGGGCGCATGTCGGCCCCTCCGAACGAGCCGATGCGGGTGCGGCGGAGGTTGGCCACGTGGGCCCCGCCCCCGAGCATCTTGCCCAGGTCGTCGGCCAGCACACGGATGTAGGTACCCGACGAGCACTCCACCTCGGCCCGGTAGACGCCCGGGCGCGCCGGGTCGGGCGCCGTGTCGAAGCGGGTCACCGTCACCGTGCGGGCGGGACGCTCCACCTCGACGCCCTGCCGGGCGAGCTCGTGGAGCCGGCGCCCGCCCACCTTCACGGCCGACACCATGGGCGGGACCTGCTCGATCTCGCCCGTGAGCGCGGCGGCGGCGCCCGCCACGTCGGCCGGCGTGACGTGCGTCATGTCGAAGGTGGCGACGACGTCGCCGGAGGCATCGAGCGTGGACGTCGCCGCCCCGAGCACGATGTCCGTCGTGTAGGTCTTGGGCAGCGCCGTGAGGAACCGCAACAGGCGGGTGGCCCGGCCCAGGCCCACCAGGAGCACACCGGTGGCGTCGGGGTCGAGCGTGCCGGCGTGGCCCACCCTGCGCTGGCCGAAGATGCGGCGGCAGCGGGCCACGACGTCGTGCGACGTCCACCCCGCCTCCTTGTCGATCACCACCAGGCCGGTGACGCCGGACGACGGCGGCGCCGGCTGCGGCGGCGGCTGCATATGCGGCTCGGTCTGCGGCTCGGAGCCCGACCCGGGGCTCGGGCTCACGACTCGGCGGCCGGGGACTCCCCCTCGTGCAACCCCCGCAGCAGCTCCTCCACCCGGGAGCCCGCCGCGATGGCGGGGTCCGCCCGGAAGGTCAGGCGCGGTGTGCGCTTGATGGTCATCTGCGCGCCCACCGAGCGCTGCAAATGGGCCCGGCGCTCCTCGAGGACCACCCCGGTCTCCTCGTCGAGGGTGGCCAGATACACCACGGCCGTACGCATGTCGGGGGCCACGTCGACGGAGGTCACCGTCACCATGGGCAGCTCGTCCGCATCGGCCAGCCGCTCGAGCTCTTCGGCCAGCACCTGCCGCAGGACCTGGTTGACCCGCAGGGCCCGCGGGTATGTCGCCGTGCGCCGTCTCACCGCATCAGCTCCTCACTCGGCCTCGCACTCGCACTTGCACTCGCACTTGCACTCGCAGGAACAGGCAACAACACACGAAGTCCCCAACCGACCCGGATCGAACCGTACCGCGCAGCGTAGCGATCGGGAGGGACCGGAACGACGCCCGGCCGCACGGCCACCCGGCCGGCCGGGCGGAGCCGGCCGTGCTCAGGTCCGGGCGATCTCCCGCTCCTCGTAGGTCTCAATGATGTCGCCTTCCTTGAGGTCCTGGAAGTCCGACAGCCCGATGCCGCACTCGAAGCCCGCCGCCACCTCGCGCACGTCGTCCTTGAAGCGGCGCAGCGAATTGATGGCGCCCTTCCAGATGATCGTGCCGTCGCGCAGGAAGCGGACCTTGGAGCCGCGGGTGATCTTGCCGTCGCGCACGTAGCAGCCGGCCACGGCGCCGATCCGGGGCACCCGGAACACCTCGCGCACCTCGGCCTCGCCCGTGACGACCTCCTCGTAGACCGGCGAGAGCAGGCCGAGCATGGCCGCCTCGAGGTCCTCGAGCAGCTTGTAGATGATCTCGTAGGTGCGGATCTCGACGTCCGACGACTCGGCCAGCTCACGCGACCGCTTGTCCGGGCGCACGTTGAAGCCGATGATCGTGGCGTTGGAGGCCGCCGCCAGCTGCACGTCGTTCTCCGTGATGCCACCGATGCCGCGCAGGACGAAGCTCAGCTTCACGTCGTCGCGCTCCAGCCTCTTGAGCGACTCGGTCACCGCCTCGAGCGAGCCCTGCACGTCGGCCTTGAGGACGATGTTGAGCGTCGCCGTCTCGCCCCGCGAGATCTGCTCGAAGAGGTCCTCGAGCTTGGCCCCCGTGGCGCCGGCCACCGGCTTGTGCCCCGACAGGCGGAAGCGTTGCGCCCTGGCTTCGCCGAGCGTGCGGGCCCGGGCCAGGTCCTTGGCGCCGCGCATCTCGTCGCCGGCGTGCGGGGGCTCCGAGAACCCCAACACCTGCACCGGGGTCGACGGGAGCGCCTCCTTGATGTGGTCGCCCCGGTCGTCGACCAGCGCCTTGACCTTGCCCCAGGCGGGACCGGCCACGACGGGGTCGCCGACCCGCAGGGTGCCCTGCTGCACGATCACGGTGGCCACCGGGCCCCGCCCCGCCTCCAGGTTGGCCTCCAGCACGACGCCGCGGGCCTCGCCCTCGACCCGTGCGGTCAGCTCCTCGACCTCGGCCACCAGCACGATCTGCTCGAGCAGGTCCTCAATGCCGGTGCCCTGCAACGCGGAGACCTCGACCACGATGGTGTCGCCGCCCCAGGCCTCGGGCACGAGCTCGCGCTCGGAGAGCTGCTGCAGCACGCGGGAGGCGTCGGCGTCGGGCCGGTCCATCTTGTTCACGGCCACGATGATCGGGACGTCCGCCGCCTTGGCATGGTCGATCGCCTCGATGGTCTGCGGCATGACCCCGTCGTCCGCCGCCACGACCAGAATGACGATGTCGGTCGCCTCGGCCCCGCGGGCGCGCATCGCCGTGAAGGCGGCGTGGCCCGGCGTGTCGATGAACGTGATGCGGTGGTCGTGCCACACGACCTGGTAGGCACCGATGTGCTGGGTGATACCGCCGGCCTCCCCCGCCACGACGTCGGTCGAGCGGATGCGGTCGAGCAGCAATGTCTTGCCGTGGTCGACGTGGCCCATGACGGTGACGACCGGCGGGCGGGGCCGCTGGTCGGAGTCGTCCTCCTCGTCCTCCTCCTCGAAGTAGCGGGCCAGGAGCTCGGCCTCCTGCTCCTCGCCGGGGTCGACGAGACGGATCTCGGCACCGATCTCGGCCGCGAAGAGCTCGATCATGTCGTCGGTCAGCGACTGCGTGGCCATGACCATCTCGCCCTGCAGCAGCAGGAAGCGCACGATGTCGCCGGCGCTGCGGTTCAGCTTGGGCCCGAGGTCACGGGCCGTCGAGCCGCGCTCGATGATGATCTCGCCGTCGGGCACGGGCGCCGTCGAGGGCTGGTACGTGGTGAGCTGCGTCGGCTCGAGCTCTTCGAGATTGCGCCGGCGTCGGCGGGCGCGCCGCTGGGGCGGACGCCGCCCCGGCATGCCGCCACGACCTCCCGGCGGCGGTGCGCCACCTGGTGCTCCACCACCCGGCCGGCCGGCGAAGCCGCCGCCGCCTCCGGCGGGACGGCCTCCATAGCCACCACCGGCGGGACCACCGGTCCCGGCGGGACGGCCGGCACCACCGGCGGGACGACCACCGGTGCGCTGCGGATAGGAACCGCCGGGACGGGAAGGGGGCGCGCTGGCGCGACGCCCGCCCATGCCCGGCGGGGGCGGAATGGGCCGTCCACTCGGACCGAGCGGCGGGCGCGAGCCCGGAGGCGGGGGCACGGGCTTGCCCGAGGGGCTCATGGGTGGGCGGGGCGGGCGGGCGCGCTCGGGCGCGGTGGGTGCCGCAGCCGAGGCAGCGACGTCGGACGAAGGCGGTGCCTGAGCGGCCGGCGCCGAGGGTGCCTGGGCCGGCGCGGGGGCGGCGGGTGCCGCCGCCGGAGCCGCCGCCGGTGCCGACGGAGAGGCGGCGGGGGCCACAGGGTGGGCCGCCGGAGCCGGCGCGGCCGGGGGCGGCGTGGGGCTGCTGCGAATGAGGCGGGGCGACCGGGCCGGGGACTCGGTCGAGGAGGGTGCGTCGGTGGCGGCGGCCGCGCTGCTTCCGGACGCGGCCGGAGCAGAGACGGGGCGCGCCGGAGCCTTCTTGGTCGGGGCGCTGCTCGCCGCAGCGCTGCTCGACACGGAAGTGAGAGGACGCCGGGCCGGTGCCGGGCCGGCGTCACCGTCGACCCCGCCCACGCCCACGCCGCCTGGGGCAGCGGGTTGGTCGGCGGAGGTGGTGGCAGACTTGGTCGCCTTGGCGGCCTTGGTCGCCTTGGCCGCCTTCTTCGCCGGCGCGGGCTCGTCAGGCTGGACCGGGCGGCGCAGACCCTCGGCGTCGGCCTTGCGACGGACGCGGTCGGCCTGGGCATCCTCAATGGAGGACGAGTGGCTCTTGACCCCGATCCCCAGGGAAAGGGCGAGCTCCAGCCCCTCCTTGTTGGTGAGGCCTAGCTCTTTGGCCAGCTCATAGACGCGAATCTTCTTCGGCAAGTGGTTCTCTTTGTCCTTGATTTGTCTCGGGGCGCGGCGTCAACCCAGCCCCCTATCCTCGCACATCAGGTGCGGGGCGCTCCCACGCCTCACCCAGCTGCACACGCAGGTCCTGCAGGTCTGCGGCATCCACGGAGGACCCGAAGGCCCGCTGGAAGCCATGCCGGCGCACCGCATCGTCCAGGCAGCCGGGCGAGTCCCGGCACAGCCAGGCCCCCCGTCCCGGACCGTGACGATCCACCGACAGGGCCCCGCCCGGAAGCCGGACGATTCGGATCAGCTGGTCGGCCGGCAGGGCATTCCGGCAACCGACACAGGTCCGTGTCGGCGCTATGCCTCGGCCTCTTCCGACGTCTCGGCCGCCGCGACCACCTCGTCGACGGTGACCTCCCCGTCGGCGGTCTCGGTGGCGATGACGTCGTCCACGACCACCTCTCCGTCGGGGGTCTCGGTGACCACGGCATCCTCCACGGTGACGGACCCGTCCGCCGACTCGGTCACCACCACGACCTCTTCGACCGCCTCGGCCGGGTCCTCGGCCTGATGCGTCCACTCCTTCGCCGACATGGCCTCGCCGCCCTCGGCCGGCTTCCAGACGAGCTCGCCGCTCTCGTCCTCGACCCATTCGCCCTCGGCCCAGTCCTGCTCGCCGTAACCGCCGGCTTCTTCCTCGGCCAGCTGGGTCTCGCTCTTGATGTCGATGCGCCAGCCTGTCAGCCGCGCCGCCAGGCGGGCGTTCTGCCCTTCCTTGCCGATGGCGAGGGAGAGCTGGAAGTCGCTCACGATCACGGTGGCCGTACCGGTCTCCTCGTCGAGCCGCACCTCGCGCACACGCGCCGGCGCCAGTGCGTTCTGAATGAGCTCGACCGGGTCGTCCGAGAACGGCACCACGTCGACGCGCTCGCCGCGCAACTCGTTGGTCACCATGCGCACCCGCGAGCCACGGGCGCCCACGCAGGCGCCGACCGGGTCGACGTTGGGGTCGTTGGACCAGACGGCGATTTTGGTGCGGTGGCCCGGCTCGCGGGCGGCCGCCTTGATCTCGACGACACCGGAACCGATTTCGGGCACCTCGAGCTCGAAGAGTCGCTTGATCAGCCCGGGGTGGGTCCGGCTCACCACGATCTGGGGGCCCTTGGTGGTCTTGCGCACCTCGACGATGTAGGCCTTCAGGCGCGCGCCGTGCTCGTAGCGCTCGTAGGAGACCTGCTCGGCCTGCGGGAGCAGCGCCTCGACCTTGCCCAGGTCGAGGAGCGTGTAGCGGTTGTCCGTCTGCTGCACGATCCCGGTGACGATGTCACCCTCACGCCCGGCGTACTCCTCGTACTTCATGTCGCGCTCGACCTCGCGGATGCGCTGCAGAATGACCTGCTTCGCCGTCTGCGCCGCAATGCGCCCGAAGTCGTCCGGCGTGTCGTCCCACTCGCGCACGACCTCGCCGTCCTCGTTCAGCTCCTGCCCGTAGACGCGGATCTCGCCCGAGTCGGGATCGATGGTGACGACGGCCTCCTCGGCCGCGTCGGGGCGGCGCTTGTAGGCGGCCACCAGCGCGTTGGCGAGGGCGTCGAGCAGCGTCTCGACCGAGATCCCCTTGTCCCGCGCAATCTGACCCAGCGCGTCGAGGAATTCGAAGTTCGTCTTGCTCATTGCCGTTTCACCCTCTCACTCTTCCCGTTCTTCGTTCCCCGGGGCTCGGGCCCCCACTCGAACACCGTGCGCGCCCGCTCCATGTGGTCGTAGGGGATGCGCAGCTCACCCTCCGGCACCTCGGGGCCGACGAGGGTGCAGCCCGTCTCGTCGGCGCTCTGCAGCGTCCCCGTCACGCGACGGACGTCCGCCGTCCCCGCGTCGACCCGTACGGTGACCTTCTCGCCGACGGCCCGGGCGAAGTGCGCCGGTGTCCGCAGCCGCCGCTCCAGGCCGGGGCTCGAGACGGACAGCGTGTAGCGGCCCGGCATGGGGTCGATCTCGTCCAGGGCGGCCGAGACCTCCCGCGTGGCCTCGCCCAGCTCGTCCAGGTTGATGCCCCCGTCGCGATCGACGAAGACGGTCAGCTCAGCGCCGTGGACCTCCACGTCGACCAGGTCGAGGCCGCGGGCCTGGAGGATCGGCGACAGGGCGTCCGTGAGCGTGTCGGTCGTGCCGGGCAGGCTGGCCATGGTCGTCGTCTCCTTTCGTGGTCCTGGTCATCGTCCTGGTGTGCCCCCGCAAAGCGAAAGCGTGGGCCGCAGCCCACGCTTCAACGAGGTACTGATCTTCAAAATGGACAGCGAGAGGAATTATAGCAATTCCTGCACTAATAGGAGCGGGCCACGACGGCCACCAGATCGTCGTCGGGCTCGCCGGGCAGGGCCAGCGTGCCGTCGGGCCGTTGCAGGCACCGGATCGTGAGGGCGTGCTGGGCCAGGCGGTCCTCGCCGTCGGGGCCGAGCGCCCCGAGCGGGACCCGGGCGAAGCCGACGGAGGCCGCCTCGGTGGCCTCCTCCAGTGACGCGGCGGACACCGTCCTGGCGTCGCGGGCCGCCGTGGCCTCCGCCAGGAGATCGGGCCCGACCGTCGCCAGGATGGCCCCCACCGTGCTCGCCACGGCGCCGAGGGCGACGTTCTGCTTCTCCCGCCGGTGGCGCGTCACGACCGTCACGTTCCCCTCGACCAGGTCCCGGGGGCCGACCTCGACCCGGACCGGGACGCCTTTGAGCTCCCAGGCCACGCTGCGCCGGCCGAAGCTGGTGTCGGTGCGGGCATCGAGGCGGACCCGGTGCCCGGCTGACGTGAGCTCGGCGACCAGTGCCTCGGCGGCCGTCCCCACCTCCGGGCTGTCCTTGACCACGAGCACCACGATCTCGGTCGGGGCCAGCGCGGGGGGCAGGCGCAAGCCGTAGTCGTCGCCGTGACCCATGACGAGCGCGCCGACGAGGCGGGTGGAGACGCCCCACGAGGTCTGCCAGACGTACTCCTGCGTGCCCGAGTCGTTGGTGTAGGTGATGTCGAAGGGCCGGGCGAAGTTCTGGCCGAGCTCGTGACTGGTGCCCATCTGCAGCGCCTTGCCGTCGCCCATCATCCCCTCGCAGGTCCAGGTGCGGGTGGCTCCGGCGAAGCGCTCGCGCGCCGTCTTGTGCCCCGTGAGCACCGGCATGCTCAACACGTCGAACATGGTGGTGCGGTAGACGTCGTCGAGGATGCGCAGCGCGTAGGCCACGCGCGTCCGCCTCGGTGGCATGCGCGGTGTGGCCCTCTTGCCACAGGAACTCGGTCGTGCGCAGGAAGAGACGGGGGCGCAGCTCCCAGCGGACGACGTTGGCCCACTGGTTGACGAGGAGCGGGAGGTCGCGGTGGCTCTGCACCCACTTGGAGAAGAAACTGTTGATCACCGTCTCGCTCGTGGGGCGCACGACGAGGGGCTCCTCGAGCTCCTTGCCACCGCCGTAGGTGACGACGGCCAACTCGGGTGCGAAACCTTCGACGTGCTCGGCCTCGAGTTTCAGGAAGGCCTCGGGGATGAAGAGGGGGAAGTAGGCGTTCTCGGCACCGGCCTCCTTGATGCGCCGGTCCAGCGCGGCCTGCATGAGCTCCCAAATGCCGTAGCCCCAGGGCCGGATGACCATGGTGCCGCGGGCGGGGCCGTTGTCCGCCATCTCGGCGCCGGCGATCACCTCCTGATACCAGCGCGGGAAGTCCTCCTCGCGCGTGACGATCGCTCCCTTGGCCATCCGTGCAGGGTACTGGGCTTGGTGGTGGTGCCGGAGACTCCGGTTCTGACCGAGCCGAGCGGTCAGCGGCCGAGGCGCGCCCACGATCTCCTCGATGGCCGACTCATCGCTCGTCGGCCCGGCATGTCAGCTCCCGGCGTCGTCCTCGGCCCGGCGGCGGATGAGCTCGACCTTCTCGGCCGAGTGGTTGGGGTCGGCACCGGTCGACTCGAGCAGCGCGCGCCGGTCGGCTTCCGCCTCCGCCTCGGCGCTCTCGTCCGCCGCCGCGATCCGCGCCTCGACGCCCTCGGCCACCAGACGCTCCGCCTCGTCCACCAGTGCGTGGACCATGTCCGCCTCCGGGACGACCCGGATGATCTTGCCGCGGATGAAGAGGTGGCCCTTCTGCTTCCCGGCCGCGATGCCGATGTCGGCCTCGCGCGCCTCCCCCGGTCCGTTCACGACACACCCCATCACCGCCACCTGGATGGGCAGGTTCAGCTTCTCGAGCGCCTCCTGCGCCTCCTTGGCCACGGCGATGACGTCCACCTGGGCCCGGCCGCAGGAGGGGCAGGCGATGAGATCGAGGCCCTTGCGCTCGCGCAGCCCCAGCGACTCCAGCAGCTGGCGGCCGGCCCTGGCCTCCTCCACCGGGTCGGCGGTGAGCGAGAAGCGGATGGTGTCGCCGATGCCCTCGGCCAGCAGCGTGCCGATGCCGGCGGTGCCCTTGACGAGACCGGCCGGCGGCGGGCCCGCCTCGGTGACGCCGAGGTGCAGCGGGTGGTCGAAGGTCTCGGAGGCGAGCCGGTAGGCCGCGATCATGAGTGCCACCGAGGACGCCTTCACGGAGATCTTGACGTCGGTGAAGTCCACCTCCTCGAAGTAGGCGAGCTCGTTGCGGGCGGACTCGACGAGCGCCTCGGGGGTGGCGCCGCCGTACTTCTTGTAGAGGTCGGGATGCAGCGAGCCGGCGTTGACGCCGATGCGGATCGGCACACCGCGGTCGCGGGCCTCGGCCGCCACCTGCTTGATCTCCGCCTCCTTGCGCAGGTTGCCCGGGTTGAGCCGCAGGCCCTGCACACCCGCCTCGAGCGCGGCGAGGGCCATCTCGTGGTGGAAGTGGATGTCGGCCACGATGGGCACCGGGGAGCGTGGGACGATGTGGGCCAAACCCTCGGCCGCCGCCTCCTCGTTGCAGGTGCAGCGCACGATGTCGGCGCCCGCGGCCGCCAGCGCGTAGATCTGCGCCAACGTGCCGTCGACGTCCGCCGTCTTGGTGGTCGTCATCGACTGCACCGTCACGGGCGCGCCGTCGCCTATGGGCACGCCGCCGAGCGTGATGCGGCGGGTCGGGCGGCGCGGCGACAAGAGGGCGGCGGAGAGCTCCATGACGACCTTGCTCAGTGCGGGATCTGGAGTGGATGCGTGATGTCGAGATAGATGCCGGCGAACACCAACGCGAGCAGCGCCGCCACGAAGATCGCCACGACGGGATACAGCTTGGTGATGTCGGCCCGGTAGTAGGGCTGGCCGCGCCTGGTGCGGATCCACTCGTAGACGGCGACCGCGACGTGCCCGCCGTCGAGCGGGATCATCGGCAGCATGTTGAGCAGACCGAACACGATGTTGATGGCGATGAGAAGGATCAGCACCGACGCCAGACCGGCCTGCTCCGACTGCGCACCGAGGTTGGCGATGCCCACGATGGACACCGGCCGCGGGGCCGAACCGGGGTTGTTGACCGCCGACTGCGCCGCCTTGGCGTTCGTCACCTGGTGATAGACCGAGGTGAGCCCGCTCCACGAGAAGGTCTGGCCCAGGCCGACCACCTCCTGGCTCGTCACGTCCCACATGGTCGAGAGGGCACGACCCGGAGAGGCCGGCAGGCTGACCGGTTGCCTGGCGGTGTCGATCTCGACGCCGAGGTAGCCGCGGTTGGCCAGCGGAGAGCCGTTGACCGTGATGCCCTTCCCGTTCTCGGGGGTGGCGGTGAGGTGGAGCAGCTTGCCGTCGCGCTCCACGCCGAGCGTGAGCGGCGTGCCGGCCGACCGCTTGACCCGGTCGGTCATGGCATTGGGGTTGGTGAACGGCTTGCCGTCGATGGAGACGATGGTGTCCCCGGCCCGGAGCCCGGCGATCGCCGCGGGGGTCGTCCGGCCGGGCCAGTGCTCCAGCGCGGAGACCTTGTAGTTGTTCGTCGTGTGCCCGAAGGTGAGAACCAGGACGAGGGCGAGCACGAACGCAATGAGGAAGTGCATGGCCGATCCGGCAGAGGCCACGATGATCCGCTGGTGGAAGGGCTGCTGCCTGTAGGCCCGGGCCTCGTCCTCTTCGGGCACCTCCTCGAGCGAGGTGAAGCCGACGATGCGCACGTAGCCACCGGCCGGGATGGCCTTCACGCCGTACTCGGTCTCCCCCCGGCGCACCGACCACAGGCGGGGCCCGAAGCCGACGAAGTACTCGGTCACCTTCATGCCGGCCCGTTTCGCCGTGATGAAGTGCCCGAACTCGTGCAGCATGACGATGGCGAAGAGGATCGCGATGAAGAGGAGCAGATAGCCCCAACCCAAGGCGATGAAGAGGACGGTGATGAGGGCCAGGGCGACCAGCAGCTGCACCACCCGGGTCGGGTTGTGGTCCGATGCCTCCGTCGGGGCGGGCTCGACGGGCGGTTGCGCCGGGGGCGCCGCCTTCTCGGTGAGCGTCATGGCAGCCCTCAGGCTACCGGCCCCCACCCAGCGCCAGGCGTCGGTCCAGCGCCAGGCGGGCGCGAGCCCGGGCGGCGGCGTCGGCGGCGAGCACCGCTCCCACCTCGTCCATCGGCTCGTCCGGCCAGGCCCCCATCGTCTCGGACACCACGTCGGCGATGCCGTCCCAGGGCAGCGCCTGGCCCAGGAAGGCCTCGACGGCCACCTCGTTGGCCGCGCTGAGCCAGGCGGGGGCGGAGCCGCCGCGCCGGCCCGCCTCGTAGGCGAGGTCGATGCAGCCGAACACGGCACGGTCCGGCGGCTCGAACGTCAGCGTCTGCGGGCCCGACCAGTCGAGGGCGCCGAAGGGCGTGGCCACGCGGTCCGGCCAGCCCAGGGCGTAGCCGATGGGCAGCCGCATGTCGGGATTCGACAACTGCGCCAGCGTCGAGCCGTCCCGCAGCTCCACCATGGAGTGCACGACCGACTGCGGGTGCACGACGATGTCGATGCGGTCGTAGCCGATGCCGAAGAGCTCGTGCGCCTCGATCACCTCGAGGCCCTTGTTCATGAGCGTCGACGAGTCCACCGTGATTTTGGGCCCCATCGACCATGTCGGGTGGGCCAGCGCGTCGGCCACCGTCACCGCACCGAGCTGGGCCGCCGTGTAACCGCGGAAGGGCCCGCCCGAGGCGGTGAGCAACAGCCGCGCCACGTCGGTGGTGGTGTGCACGGCGGCCAGGCACTGGTGCACCGCGCAGTGCTCGGAGTCCACCGGCACGATCTCGGCCCCCGGGGTCCGGCGCGCCTTCTGCACGACGGGTGCTCCCGCGATGAGCGATTCCTTGTTGGCCAGGGCCAGAAGCTTGCCCGCCTCCAGCGCGGCCATCGTCACCGGGAGGCCGGCGAAGCCCACCACCGCATTGAGGACGACGTCGGCGCCGCGGGCGGCGGCGACCATGCCCTCCTCCCCCACCATGACCTCGGTGCCCGCCGGGACGCCGTCGCGCACCTCCCGATAGCGGGCCTCGTCCGCGATGACGACCAGGGCCGGGCCGAAGGCGGCGGCCTGCGCCAGGAGCTCCTCGACCGAACTCCTCGCCGCCAGCGCGTGGACGCGGAAGCGCTCGGGCTCGGTGCGGATGACGTCGAGCGCCTGGGTCCCGACGGACCCGGTTGAGCCCAACAGGCTGACCGTGCGCACCGGCGGTCAGCTCACCCGAGATGCATCGCCTTGACCACGAAGTACGTGGCGGGCATGACGAACAACAGCCCGTCGACCCGGTCGAGGATGCCGCCGTGGCCGGGCAGCAGGCGGCCCATGTCCTTGAGCCCGAGGTGCCGCTTGATCATCGACTGGCTCAGGTCGCCGAAGGGGGCCACGATCGCGACCACCACGCCGTAGAGCGCCGCCTTGCTGATCGTCCAGGGATGGATGAAGTGCACGACGATCACCGAGACGAGGATGGCGGCGATCGCCCCGCCGATCAGCCCCTCCCAGCTCTTGTTCGGGCTGATGGACGGCGCCAGCTGGTGCCGCCCCATGGCCGCGCCGACGAGCAGGGACGCCACGTCGTCGGCCACCGTGACGATCACGGCGGCCAGGACGAAGGCGATGCCGTGCCGGTTCGGGAACAGGTTCGGATCCAACAGGAGTGCGGCGAAGGAGCCGAACGCGCCCACCCAGACGAAGATGAACACGGTCGAGGAGATGCCCGACACGGGCTCGGCCGCCGGTTCGACCCGGGCCAGGTACCAGATGAACGAGCCGGCGACGAGCAGCACGAGCACGAGCGGCAAGGCCGCCACGCCCTTGTTGTAGGTCTCGATCAGGAGGGAGAGGACGGCCACCAGCCCCAGCAGGGTGGCCGGGTGGTACTGGGCCCGCCGGAAGGCGGCGTAGGCCTCCGCCGTCGCCAGCAGGACGACGATGCAGACGATGACCATGGTGGCGACGGTGCCGGCGGCGAAGCAGGCCAGCGCGACGGCGCCGAGCAGCACGCCCGAGCCGATGGCCACGCGCATGTCGCGGCCGGAGGTCCCGGCGGTGTTGACGTTGCCGGTGCGGACGGTGCCGTTGCTGCGGCTGGTGCGGGTGGCCCGCGCCTTGGGCTCGGGCGCCCGGGGCGGGGACAGCCGGGAGGCGGCGGCCGACGCCGCCGCGGTCACCGGGACCGCCGCAGGGGCGGGCGAGCCGTTCCCCGATTCGTACTCGGGCATCGGAGTCCCGGACGTCCCGGACGTCCCGGACGTCCCGGACTCCTGCACGAGGACGTGCTCGGGCTGGCGGGCCACCGGGCGCGCGTGCTGGGGCTGCAGCGGGGGCTCGGGCTCCGGGGCGGGCAGGGGGTCGAAGCCGGGCTCGGGCGGGATCACCAGCGTGTCGTCGGACTCGAAATGCCAGGGCCGACGCTCGACGTCACCCTCCTCGTGCTGCTCGCCGAGGAGCGCGCCGACGGCAGGCAGGTCGTCGGAGAGCATGGAGGGCTCGAAGACCTCTTCCTGGGCCTCCCAGTCGTTCGCCTCCTCGCGCCAGGTCGGCGGCGCCACCGGCGGCTCCTCGCCACCACTGCTGTCGAGGACGGCGGGTACCTGGCCGGTCGGCGCGTCGTTCCAGTGCGGGATCTCGGGATGGTCCTCGACCACGGGGCCGGTCACCTCGCGCACGGTGTCGCCCGCGGGCTCGGCGCCGATGATGCGGACGCGGCCGGAGTGGTAGCTCGGCGGGTCCTCGTCGATCCCCTCCGCGCTTGGTCCGGCGGTCTCGACGAGGTCGTCGTCGTCGAAGTCGTCCAGGAAACTCTGGAAGTCGTCTCTGTCGTCGGGCACGTGTCGCTCCTCAGACCTGGAGCAGTTCTTGCTCTTTGTTGGCGAGCAGCTGGTCGATCACGGCCACCTGATCATGCGTGATCTTCTCGAGGTCCTTCTCGACGCGCTCGAGCTCGTCGGTCGACAGGTCCCCGTCCTTCTGCAGCGCCTCCAGTTCGTGCCGCCCCGCCCTCCGTAGGTTGCGCACAGCCACCTTCCCCTCCTCGGCCTTGTGCCGGACCACCTTCACCAGCTCCTTACGCCTCTCCTCTGTCAACGGCGGAAAGGCCAGCCGGATCACGGTTCCGTCATTCGTGGGGTTAATTCCCAGGTCGGACGCCATGATGGCCTTTTCGATCGCTCCAAGCGAGCCTTTGTCGTAGGGCGAGATGACCAGGAGCATCGCGTCGGGCACGCTGAAGCCGGCCAGCTGGCGCAGCGGCGTGGGCGTCCCGTAGTAGTCCACGGTCAGGGTCTCGAGGAGCGCCGAGGAGGCCCGTCCCGTGCGCACGTTGCTCATCTCGTGACGCACGTGGTCGATGGCTTTCGCCATCTTCTCCCTGGTGTCGTCCTTGACCAGGCCGGCGAGATCCTCGTCCATCAGCAGACCAGCGTACCGATCTCCTCGCCACTGAGGGCACGAGGGATGTTCCCCGGGATCATGAGGTCGAAGACCCGGATCGGCAGGTTGTTGTCCTTGCAGAAGGTGATGGCGGTGAGATCCATCACCCGCAGGTCCTTGCTGATGACCTCCATGAAGGAGACCTCGTCGTAGCGGGTGGCCGTGGGGTCGAGCTTCGGGTCGGCGCTGTAGACGCCGTCGACGCCCGAGTGGGTGCCTTTGCAGAGGAGCTCGGCGCCGATCTCGGCGGCCCGCAGCGCCGCCGGCGTGTCCGTGGTGAAGAACGGGTTCCCCATGCCGGCGGCGAAGACGACGATCCGCCCCTTCTCGAGATGCCGGATGGCCCGGCGCCGGATGTACGGCTCCGCGACCTCGGCCATGGAGAGCGCGCTCAGCACGCGCGTCTGCTGGTTCTGCTTCTCCAGCGCGTCCTGCAACGCCAGCGCGTTGATCACCGTGCCGAGCATGCCCATGGTGTCGGAGGTGGCGCGGTCCATGCCGCCGCTCTCCCCCGTCGTGCCGCGCCAGATGTTGCCGCCGCCGACGACCACGGCCAGCTCGAGACCGCCGCCGTCCATGGCGCGCGCCATCTCCTTGGCCATGCGCTCCACGGTGGCGGCATCGATGGTCTCGTCCGACGCGGCGGAGGCGAGCGCCTCCCCCGACATCTTCAGCACGATCCGACGCGGTTCTCCCACGGGCAGCAGCGTCAGGCGCCGATGACGACCTGCGCGAACGACACGATGCGGGCCGAGCCGAGCATGCCCGCGATCGTCTGCTTCTCGTCCCGCACGTAGGCCTGATCGAGCAGCACCCGCTCCTTGAACCAGCCCGTCATGCGTCCCTCGACGATCTTCTCGAGCGCCGCCTCGGGCTTGCCCTCGTTGCGCGAGATGGTCTCGAGCGTCTCGCGCTCGGCCGCCACGTCGGCGGCGGGAACCTCGTCACGGCTCAGGTAGGCCGGCTTGGTGAAGGCGATGTGCACGGCGATTTCGTGCGCCAGCTCGTCGCTGCCGCCCTCGATCACCACGGCCACGGCGTTGACACCACGCCCCGCCTGGCGGTGCAGGTAGGTGTCGAGCACCTGGCCGGGCTCGGCCGCCAGGCGGCGCACCCGCCCGATGGAGATGTTCTCCTTGAGCGTCGAGCGGAGCCCGTCGATGGCGCCGTCGAGCTCGGCGGCGGCGTCCTCGCCCTTGGCGGCGACCAGCGCGGCCAGCTCGTCGGTCAGGGCCACGAACTCGTCGGCCTTGGCCACGAAGTCGGTCTCGCAGCGGAGCTCGACGACCGCGGCGGCGTCACCGTCGCGGGCCACGGCCACGGCCCCCTCGGAGGCCTCGCGGTCGGCCCGCTTGGCGGCGCCGGCGAGTCCCTTCTCACGGAGCAACTTGGCCGCCTCCTCGAGGTCGCCGCCGGTCTCCTCCAGCGCGTTGCGGCAGTCGAGGATGCCGGCGCCGGTCATCTGGCGCAGGGCTGAGACGTCCTTGGCGGTGTAGCCGGCCACGATCAGGCCACCTCGACCGGCTCGGGGCTGGACGCCGGGGCGGCTGCGGCCGGGGCGGCGGGAGCGGCCGGGGGAGCTGGCGGCGGGAGCGGCCGGGGCGGCTGGGG
Organism: uncultured Acidimicrobiaceae bacterium; assembly: GCA_963843365.1. GTDB lineage: Bacteria > Actinomycetota > Acidimicrobiia > Acidimicrobiales > RAAP-2 > Bog-473. The sequence goes on from CAWJKG010000006.1 coordinate 133,027, forward strand.
CGGCCGGGGCGGCCGCCTGGGCCCGGCGGGGCCGCGGCGCCGAGGGCGGCCCGCTGTCGTCGGGTGCCGGCGGTGCGTTCTTGCGGCGGTGCTCGGCGATGAAGCGCCCCTCGACGACCGCGTCGGCGATGACGCGGCACATGAGCGAGCCGGAGCGGATGGCGTCGTCGTTGCCCGGGATCACGTAGTCGATCACGTCGGGGTCGCAGTTGGTGTCGACGACCGCCACCACCGGCAGCCCGAGCTTGCGGGCCTCCGTCACGGCGATGTGCTCCTTCTTGGTGTCGATCACGAAGACGGCATTGGGGAGCCGCTCGAGGTCGGCGATGCCGCCCAGGTTGCGGCTGAGCTTCTCGAGCTCGCGCGTGTGCTGCAGGGCCTCCCGCTTGGGCATGCCCTCGAAGTCGCCGGCAGCCTGCATGGCCCGCAGCTCCTGCATGCGCTTCACCCGTCCCGAGACGGTGGCGAAGTTGGTCAGCATGCCGCCCAGCCAGCGCTGGTTGACATAGGGCATGGAGCACGCCTCGGCGTACTCGGCCACAGGACCCTGGGTCTGCTTCTTCGTCCCCACGAACAGGATCGTGCCGCCGTCGGCCACCAGGTCCCGCACGAACGAGTAGGCGGATTCGACGCCGGTGAGCGTCTTGCGCAGGTCGATGAGATAGATCCCGTTGCGCTCACCAAGAATGAAGCGCTTCATCTTCGGGTTCCATCGCCGCGTCTGGTGGCCGAAATGGACTCCGGCCTCCAGCAGCTGTCGCATGGAAACGACGGCCATAGTGGTATTCCTCCAGTCGGTTGCTCCCCTGGCGCAGCGCCGCCTCATGGCAACGACCGTGGAACGCGCACAGGTGATGTTGGTCGGTACTGCCGCCCACCCCCTGGTGGGCCGGACCATGCTAGCCGCTCGGCGGCCTGAGGGCCCCGGGACCCTCAGGCCCGCGGATGGGTCTCGCCGTAGACGGCACGCAGCCGCTCCTTGCTGACATGGGTGTACACCTGCGTGGTGGCCAGGCTGGCGTGGCCGAGAAGCTCCTGCACGACCCGCAGATCAGCGCCCCCGTCGAGCAGGTGGGTGGCGTAGGTGTGCCGGAGCGCGTGGGGGTGGGTCGGCGAGGCCGAGCGCCGGTCCAGAATGCGCCGCACGTCCCGGGGCCCGAGCCTGGCGCCCCGCCGGTTGACGAAGGCGGCCTCGGGCGGCCCCTCCATGGCGTCGCGCCCGTCCTGGAGCCATGCCCGCAGCGCCGCCACCGCGGCGTCGTGGATCGGCACCCGGCGTTGCTTGCTCCCCTTGCCCAGCACCGTGACCGTCCGTCCGCGCAGGTCGATGTCGGCGCGGTCGAGGCCGCACAGCTCCGAGACGCGCAGGCCGGCCGCGTACAGCAGCTCGAGGACGGCCAGGTCGCGCCGGTCGACCGGGGTGCCCGTGGGCACGTCGAGCAGCGAGGTCACCTCCCCGCCCGAGAGCACGCGGGGCAAGCGACCCCCGCCGGAAGGGGCGCGGAGCGAGCGGGCCGGGTCGACGTCGAGGCGACCCTGCCGGACCTGCCAGGAGAAATAGCAACGCAGCGCCGCCGCCTTGCGGGCGACGGTGGCCCGGGCCAGCTGGCGCGTGCCGAGCGAGGCCAGGTAGCGCCGCAGGTGCAGGCGGTCGACGCCCTCGGGGCCGTGGACGTCGCTGCGCGTCATCCAGTCGGCGAAGAGCGTCACGTCGCTCAGGTACGCCCGGCGCGTCGCGGCGGCGCGCCCGCCGAGCCAGGCGGAGAACCCCGGCAGATCCCAGTCGGCCGCCACCGCGCCCACGGTATCGCCCCCACGCAGGGCATCCTGGGCACTAACGTCGCCCGGGAACCTTCGGGGGGTCCGGTGGGTTCGTGAAATGGAGGACCGATGGTCTCGAGATTCGATCGTCGTTCGGTGCTGTTGGGTGGTGCTGCGGCAGCGGCCGGCGTCGCGGGCGCGGGGGCGCTCGGCATGGGGTTGGACGGCATCGCCGGTGCCACGACCAACGGCCCCGGCCGGAACGGGATCTCCACCCAGAAGCCGAAGAAGGGGGGGTCCCTCGTCTTCGGGGTCGACGCGGAGGAGTCGGGCTTCGACCCGACCCAGGCCCGCTTCGACGAGGTCGGCGTCATGTACGCCCGGACCGTGTTCGACCCGCTGACGATCATTCTGGCCAACGGGGATTGGGCGCCTTACCTGGCCGAGTCGGTCGTGCCCAACTCCTCCTACACGGCGTGGACCGTGACCCTGCGCCCCAACGTGGTCTTCCACGACGGCACGCCCTGCAACGGCGCCGCCCTGCTCACCAACTTCACCGCCCAGTCCAAGTCGCTGCTGACGGGCATCATCCTCAGCCCGACCCTGGTGTCCATCACCCAGACCGGTCCGTTGGCGGTGACCATCACCTTCAAGGAGCCCTGGGTCCCCTTCCCCTTCTACCTGGCCGGCGGGATCGGCGGACAGATCGCCTACATCGTCGCCCCGTCGATGCTGTCCAACCCCAACGGGACGTCGCACCCGGTCGGCACCGGCCCGTTCGTGTTCAAGGAGTGGGTGCCCAACGACCACTTCACCGCCACGGCCAACCCCAACTACTGGCGCAAGGGCATGCCCTACCTGTCCCAGATCACCTACAAGCCGATTCCCGACGAGTCGGCGCGGGCGGAGGCACTGAAGTCGGGCACCATCGACCTGATGATCACCGACACGCCACAGGTCATCACGCAGTTCCGCGGGAACCACAGCTACGCCTACATCGACGACAGCACGCACGTCGCCGGCGAGCCGGACATGAACTGCGTGCAACTGAACTGCCTGGCCAAACCGTTCAACGACCCCAACGTGCGGCGGGCGGCCGCCATGGCCATCAACCGGCAGCAATACGCCAAGGTCATTGACGAGGGGGTGCTCCCCGTGAGCAACGGCCTGTTCGTCCCGGGGTCGCCGTACTACTCGACCACCCAGTACCCCAGCTACAACCCGAGCCAGGCCAAGAAGCTGGTCCAGGCGGCCGCCAAGACCAACGGGGGTCCGATCAGCTTCTCCTACGGCTCGACCAACTCGCCGGCGGCCATCCGGGCGGCCCAGTACCTCGAGCAGGCGTGGGGCCAGGTCGGCTTCCAGGTCAAGACGAACATCGTGCAGCAGAACGACACCATCAACAACGCGCTGGCCGGGAAGTACCAGGCCCTCGGCTGGCGGCAGTTCGGTGCGGTCGACCCCGACCTGAACTACATCTTCTGGAGCACGACCACGGTCAGCTCGGGCTCGCTGTCCATCAACATGGCGCGCAATGCCGACCCGACCATCGAGAAGGCGCTGCTGACGGGCCGGGCCAGCACGGAGAAGAGCATCCGCGAGACCGCCTACCAGACGGTGAACAAGCGGCTGGCCCTCGACCTCCCCTACCTGTGGACCGACCGTGCCGTCTGGGCCGTCATCGGCGACCCGACCGTGCAGAACTTCAACAACCCCTCTGCGCCCAACGGCCAGATGGCATTCGGCATGATCGGCGGCTCCATTTGGCCAACCCAGATCTGGATCAGCTGAGCCGGAGGCCGATGAGCGGACGCATTCTGGTCGTCGAGGACGACGAACGCATCAGATCCTCCATGCGCCTCGCCCTGGAGGGCGAGGGCTACGAGGTGAACGACGCCGCCAGCGGAGAGGAGGGCCTCGACATGTTCGCCGAGGCCCCACCCGACGTCGCGCTCATCGACTTGATGCTGCCCGGCATGGACGGCTTCGAGTGCTGCCGCGCGCTGCGGCGGAGCAGTGCGGTACCCATCATCATCGTGACGGCGCGCTCGGACACCCACGACGTGGTGGCGGGACTGGAGGCGGGCGCCGACGACTACGTCACCAAGCCCTTCGTGGCCAAGGAGCTGGCGGCCCGCATCCGCGCCCTGCTGCGCCGGGCCCGGCCCGCAGAGGAGGAGCCCGGTGCGCTCACCTTCGGCGACCTGCAGCTGCTACCCGAGCAGGGGGTCCTGCGACGGCTCAACGGCGAGGAGGTGCACTGCACCCGCACCGAGTTCCGCCTGCTGTGCGAGCTGGCGGCCAGCCCCAACAAGGTGCTGAGCCGGGAACAGCTGCTGGACCGCGTCTGGGGCTACGACTACTTCGGCGACGGGCGGCTGGTCGACGTGCACATCCGTCGCTTGCGCACCAAGGTGGAGGCGGACCCCGCGGTGCCCCAGCACATTCTCACCGTGAGGGGCATGGGCTACAAGCTGGTGCCCTGACGTGAAGCTGGGCATCGGCGCCCGCATCACGGCCGTCTTCGGGCTCGGGGCGCTGATCCTCTCCATCCTCATGGGTGGACTCTCCTACTTCACGGTGCGCCACTTCCTGCTGGCGGGCCGCGAGTCGGCGGCACAGCACCAGGCCTTCAACAACGCCGTGCTGGTGCGCAGTTCACTGGAACAGGGCACCAAGCCCCAGAAGTACGTGCTGCTGCTGGCCAGCATCGACTCCGGCTCGGACGCCCACTCCGTGCTCTATCACCACGCCAAGGCCTACGAGTCCTCGCTCTCCGTCAGCGCGTCCATCCCGGTGCAACTGCGCAAGGACGTCCTGGCCGGATCGGCCGCCACGCAGACCTACCGCACCCCGGACGGGACGGCGGAGATCGGAGTGGGCATCCCCATCCCCTCGGTCCATGCCTTCTACTTCGAGGTCTTCGACCTGTCCGACCTCGACCACACGCTGCGCGTCCTGGGATTGACGCTGTTTGTGGCCGGCGTGGTCACGACCCTGCTCGGCACCGCCTTGGGCCGCTTCGCCAGCGTGCGCACGCTGCGGCCGCTCACCGACGTCTCGCGGGCGGCCAGCGCGATCGCCGGCGGCGACCTGGACACCCGCCTGGACGCCGGCGCCGCCGACCCCGACCTCGAGGACCTGACCAACTCCTTCAACGCCATGGTGGACCAGCTCCAGGAGCGCATCGAGCGGGAGGCCCGGTTCAACTCCGACGTCAGCCACGAGCTGCGCTCGCCTCTCACGACCCTGGCAGCGGCCCTGGAGGTGCTCGAGGCCGACAAGGACAACCTCACGGCACGGTCGCAAGCCGCCCTCGAGCTGCTGAGCGACGACCTGCGGCGCTTCCAGCGCATGGTGGGCGACCTGCTCGAGATGTCGCGGGCCGACGCCGGCTCGGTCGACATCTTCCTGGAGGAGGTCAATGTCTCGGAGCTCGTGCAGCGCTCGGTCGAGACCGGGTTCGGGCACATGGTGAGCAGGTCCCCGGCCGGGCCACCCGAGGTGCACATCGATCCCGCCGTACGGGCCTGGCGCGTGGGCGTCGACAAGCGCCGTTTCGAGCGCGTCATGGTCAACCTGATGGAGAACGCGGACCACTACGGGGGCGGGGTCACCGCCATCTCCGTGGGCCCGGGCCGCGCCGGGCAGGTCGAGGTCACCGTCGACGACGACGGGCCCGGCATCAACCCTCTCGAACGCGTGAAGATCTTCGATCGCTTCTACCGGGGCTCTGCCTCGGGCCGGCGCGGCACCGGCACCGGGACCGGGCTGGGACTGGCGCTCGTCGCCGAGCACATGCACGTCATGCGCGGCGACGTCCGGGTCGAGTCCTCCGACAGCGGAGGCGCCCGCTTCGTCCTCAGCCTGCCCGTGCTGCCGGAGGACGACGAGTCGGCGGAGGACGTGTGAGCAGGCGCCTGGCGCTGCTGCTGCTGCCGCTCGCCGCCCTGGTGGCGACCGGGCTGTGCCATCCCCACGCAGGGCTCGCCCAACACCATGGCGCCGTCGAAGGTCCCCTTCAACCTACTGAATCCCGAGCTCCCCACGACCACCACGACGCTGCCCAAGCCGACCTCCCTCGTCCCCGTGAAGGTCTTCTTCCTCAACACCGGCAGCGAGTTGACCGCGGCGTCGCGCGTGGTGGCGTCACCGGCCCCGCTGACCGCCATCATCTCGTCCATGTTGGCGGGACCAACCAAGGCCGAGACGGCGCAAGGGCTTACCACCGCCATCCCGAGCAACGTGTCGGTGCTCTCGACGACGACGCAGGGGAACATCGTCACTGTCAACATGAACGCCGCCTTCGGTGCGATCACGGGAACCAGCATCGAGCTCGCCGTGGGGCAGATCGTGGCCACCATCGCCACGGAGAACGGCTTCGACACAGGCGTGGTCTTCGAGATCGACGGACAGCGCACCAGCGTCCCCATCGCCAATGGCTCGCAGGTGACGGGGCCGGTCTACCTGCTCGAGTTCCTGTAGCTGTTCAGCCGCGCCGAGACGCGCCGTTCAGCCGGCGTCCTCGACCTCGCGCCGCCACGCCACACGGGGCGCGCCCGACCAGAGATGCTCGAGGTCGTAGTAGTCACGCGTCTCCTGCAGGAACACGTGCGCGATGAAGTCCCCGTAGTCCATGAGGACCCAGGTGGCGTCCTGCAGTCCCTCGACGCGTGTCGGCGCGAGGCCGTGCGACTCCTTGACCACCCGCTCGATCTCGTCGACCACGGTTCGTACGTGGCGGGTGTTCGGCGCGCTGGTGATGACGAACGCGTCGACCACCCCGAAGAGCTCGGTCATGCCGAGCACCACCGTGTCGCGACCCAGCTTGGCGTCGGCCGACTCGGCGGCTGTGGTCACGGCCGGCGGCAGCTGGACCTGCATGCCCACGCCTGCGGTCAATGCAGCAACTCCAGGATCGCCACCGTGGAGGCGAAGGAGACGGCGAGGATGGACCCGCCGGCGATGGCCCACCGCTGACGGGAGCGCCTGGCCATCTTCAGCTCGGCCCTGCGTTCCGCCCGGCGCTGCGTCCGGGCGGGGAACGCGGCCACCCGGGAAACTTCCGACGGTTCCGTCCATCCGGCCGGCATGGCGCTCATTCAGGTGACAGCGTACAGACCTCTGCGGCGAATGCAACGGATGACCGGCTCGGGGACGAGACCCTCGACCGACTCGCCCGCCGCCAGTCGCTCCCGCACCTCCGAGCTGGAGACGGGCACCTGCGGGCCGTTCACCGAATTCGGCACGCCAACCTGGGGGAACGCCTGGCGAGGGTCCGATGGGTCGGGACACGACGGCCAACGTGACCAGGCGGCGCAGGTCGTCCGCCCGGTGCCAGGAGCCGAGCTCGGGGACCAGGTCGGCGCCGACCACGAGGTAGAACTCGGCGTGGCCGCCCGCGGCGGCCCGGACCTCCTCGGCCGTGTCCACCGAGTAGCTGGGGCCGCCACGCGCCAGCTCGAGCCGGCTCGCCTCGGCCCCCGGGACGAGGTCGGCCAGCGCCTCGGTCAGGGCGAGACGGTCCGCCGCCGGGGACACCTCCCGCCGACCCGACTTCTGCCAGGGGTCGTTGGCCACCACGAGCAGCAGGCGGTCGAGTGCCGAGCTGCCGCAGGACGGCGCGGGCGGCGGCGACATGCCCGACGTGCGGCGGGTCGAAGGTGCCGCCGAAGATGCCGATGCGGGCCGGGGGCTCAGGTGCCGGCAAGTTCGGCGATCACCGGCGCGAGCGCGTCCATTTCCGCCTCGTGCACGACGATGTAGCTGAAGCCGAACTCCTGGCGGCGCTGCCGCAGCTGTTCGGTGATCTCCCCGACCGTGCCGATGAGGGCCAGCGGGGCGGCGCGCAGCTGCTCGGGCGTCAGCTCGAAGAGCGGTGCGAGGGTGGCGACGACCTCGGCCGCGTTCGGCACCACCTGCACCGCCACGGTCCAGCACTGCAGCTCGAGGTCGTCGGCACGCTCCCCCGCCGCGTCGCGGGCCCACCGCACGCGGTCGGCGTACTTCTCCACGACGGCCTCCGCCGCCACCTCCGGGCCGATGGAGCCGGCCGGAGGCTGGGGACGATGCTGACGATGTCGGCGTACTCGCCGGCCAGGGTCAGCACGCGGCGGCTGCCGCCGCCGATCACCAGCGGCGGGCCCCCGGGCGTCGTCGGGACCGGGGTGCCGGCGGCCTCGGTGACCCGGTAGTGGTCGCCGGCGAAGGTGGCGCTGCCGTCGCGCCACATGGCGCGCATGATGGCGAGACTCTCCGCCAGCCTGTCCACGCGCACCGACGGCGCATCCATCGGGATGCCCGACTGCTGGTAGTCGGTGGTCATCCAGCCGGCGCCGAGCCCGAATTCGAAGCGGCCGCCGGTGACGATGTCGAGCGTCGCCGCCTCCTTGGCCAGGACGACCGGGTGGCGGAAGTCGTTGTCGAGGACGAGCGTGCCCACCCGCAGCGTCGTCGTCGCCTCCGCTGCCACCGTCACGGCGATCATCGGGGCCCACTGGTCGTCAAGGTGGTCCGGCACGTAGAGCGTCGAGTAGCCCATGTCCTCGGTCTTTCGCGCCAGGTCACGCCACGCAGCCGGGGATGCGGCGTTGGACGCCTGGAGGGCGAACCGGAAGGCGGCCATGGAGAGCGATCCTACGGCGTTAACCTGGTGCGGTGACGAGCCCCCGCTGCGGCCTCTCCGTGGAGCCCCGCGTCCTGGCGCCAGTTCCCCGCGGCGCAGCAGCCCGACTGGCCCGACGCGGACGCCCTGAAGAAGGCGGAGGCACGGCTGGCCACGGTGCCGCCGCTCGTCTTCGCCGGCGAGGCGCGCTACCTGCGCGGGCAGCTGGCGCAGGTGGCCGACGGCGATGCCTTCCTCCTGCAGGCGGGAGACTGCGCCGAGTCGTTCGCCGAGTTCAACGCGGACTCCATCCGGGACAAGCTCAAGATCATTCTGCAGATGGCGGTGGCGCTGACCTACGCCGCCGGGGTGCCCGTGGTCAAGGTGGGGCGCATCGCCGGGCAATTCGCCAAGCCCCGTTCGGCCGACACGGAGCGGGTCGGTGACGTGGTGCTGCCGTCCTTCCGCGGCCACATGGTCAACGACGAGACCTTCGACCCCGAGGCGCGGCGCCCCGACCCGGCACGTCTGGTCGCCGCCTACCAGCAGTCCGCCTCGACGCTGAACCTGCTGCGGGCGTTCACCAAGGGTGGCTTCGCCGACCTGTCACAGGTCCACCTGTGGAACCAGCAGTTCGTGGCCTCGTCCAGCGAAGGTCAGCGCTACGAGCGCATCGCCTCGGAGATCGACCGCGCCCTGCGCTTCATGGCCGCCTGCGGCATCGACCTCGGCGCCGAGGAGGGGCTGCATCAGGTGGACTTCTTCACGAGCCACGAGGCGCTGATCCTGCCCTACGAGGAGTGCCTGACCCGTGTCGACTCGCTCACCGGCGACTGGTACGACTGCTCGGCCCACATGGTCTGGGTCGGCGACCGCACCCGCCAGCTGGACGGGGCGCACCTCGAGTTCGTGACGGGCATCAACAACCCGGTCGGCGTCAAGGTCGGCCCGCGCTGCAGTCCCGCGGAGGTCGTGGCCCTGTGCGAGCGCCTCAACCCCGACCGGGTGCCCGGCCGGCTCACGCTGATCACCCGCCTCGGATCGGACCGCTGCACCGAGCTGCTCCCGGGCCTGGTGCGCGCGGTCGAGGCCGAGGGCCACGCCGTGGTGTGGGCCTGCGACCCCATGCACGGCAACACGTTCACCAGTGAGGGCGGGCGCAAGACGCGCCGCTTCGACGACATCCTCTCCGAGCTGCGCAGCTTCTTCGACGTCCACCGCGACGAGGGGACCTGGCCCGGCGGGTTACACATAGAGCTGACCGGGGACGACGTGACCGAGTGCCTCGGCGGAGCCGAGGAGATCTTCGAAGGAGACCTCGATGCCCGCTACACGACGACGTGCGACCCCAGGCTCAACGCCCGGCAGTCGCTCGATCTGGCTTTCCGCGTGGCGGAGTTCCTGAGAAGTTGATCCGCCGCCTCGTTCTCGCCCTGCTGGTCACGGCACTGCCGGTCTCGGTCCTCGTGACGGCCGCCGCGACCGCCTCGGCCCCTCCCGCCGCGGCCGCAACCACCACGCCCTCCTACTGGCTGGCGGCCTCGGACGGTGGCATCTTCAGCTTCGGCGGCGCCTCCTACTACGGCTCCACCGGCGGCATGGTCCTCAACAAGCCCGTGGTCGGCATGGCGGCCACCTCGGACGGCGGTGGCTACTACGAGGTGGCCTCCGACGGCGGCGTGTTCAGCTACGGCGACGCCACCTTCTACGGGAGCACGGGCAGCATGCGGCTGAACCAGCCCATCGTCGGCATGGCGGTCATGCCGGGCGGCGGCGGCTACTGGCTCGTGGCGTCGGACGGCGGCATCTTCAGCTACGGCACCGCCACCTTCTACGGCAGCACCGGCGGCATGCACATCAACAAGCCGGTGGTGGGCATGGCGGCGACGCCCGACGGCAAGGGCTACTGGCTCGTGGCGGCGGACGGCGGCATCTTCAGCTACGGCGACGCCAGCTTCCACGGCAGCACCGGCAGCATCGTGCTGAACAAGCCGATCATCGGCATGATCACCGGGCCGAGCGGTGCCGGCTACTTCCTGGTCGCCTCCGATGGCGGCATCTTCAGCTTCGGCACGGCGCCCTTCTACGGGTCGTTGGGCGGCCAGGCCCTGAAGCACCCGATCGTCGCCGCCGCCGTGACGCCCACGGGCAACGGCTACTGGTTCACCGACTCGGCGGGACTGGTGTCGAACTTCGGGTCGGCGACGTACGAGGGGTCGGCGCCCCCGAACCTGTTCCGGCCCATCGTCGGCATGGCCGAGGCACCCGGGAACGGCTCCTTCGTGGGCGGCACCTATCCCTCGGGTTCCTACGGCTACGACATCAGCAAGTACCAGTGCAACAGCCTCCCACCCGCGCCCCACCAGATCGGCATCGTCCAGGTCGACGGGAGCTCCTCGGGGAACACCAACCCCTGCCTCTCGGAGGAGTTGAACTGGGCCGGTGGGGGCCTCAACCTCTACACCTACCTGACCTACGCCACGTCGGGCACGAACGAGCCCGGCTGCAGCGGGGACACCTCATGCAACGCCGGCTACCAGGCCGGCCTCTACGCCTACAACGACGCCGTCAACGCCGGGGCGGGATCCACCGCCACCCCCTGGTGGCTCGACGTCGAGCAGGAGAACGCCAACTGGTCCAGCAACCTGGACGAGAACGCGCAGTTCATACAGGGGGCGCTCAATGCGCTGCACGAGACCGAGGGCATCGCCGACGTCGGCATCTACGCCAGCCCGGGCGTCTGGGGCCAGGTCGTGGGCACCTACGCGCCCTCCGTCCCCTACTGGATGGCCGACTACCTCGCCAGTCCCAGCGGTCCCGGATCGTGCGCGGACTTCTCGAACTGGGAGGTCAACCACGATGCCCACTTGCCAGGACCACCGGAACTGGTCCAGTACAACAGCACGAACTACGACGACGACTACGCCTGCTGACGCCCGGCGCGACGGGTGGCGCGCCCGGTTCGACAACGCGGAGCTCAACGCCCTGCACGCCGAAGGCTTCGGCCATGCACCGCTCGCCATCGACTGGTGGGGTCAGGTCCGGCGGCACAGCCTCGGCTGGGTCTGCGCCCACGAAGGGGAGCGGCTGGTCGGGTTCGTCAACGTGGCCTGGGACGGCGGGGTGCACGCCTTCGTCGTCGACACCCTGGTCGCCGCCGAGCACAGGCGCCGCGGCGTCGGACGCCGACTCTTGGAGGTGGCCGCACGCGAGAGCCGCTCCGCCGGCTGCGAATGGCTCCATGTCGACTTCGACGACGAGCTGAACGGCTTCTACCTCGGCGCCTGCGGCTTCCGACCCACGCCGGCCGGGCTGCTGCCGCTGCGCTGACCGGGACCGGTCACGAACGCGCCGCCAGGAGCGCCCGCAGGGCGTCGGCGTTCTCCAACACCGGCCGGGCGGCCTCCAGGACGAGATCCACCCCCTCGGGCTGCACCCAGGAGGACCGGGCCCGCTCCACGTGGTCCCAGTCGAGCTCGTACCAGTGCGGGATGCCGCGCCGGCGCCCCTCCACCCGGGTCCGGTGCAGGCCGGCATCACCACACGAGGTCATCACGACGGCGCACCCGGCGCCCTCCTCCTCCGCCACCTGCGCGGTCTGCGCCACCTCGGCCTCGCGGGCCACACCGTCGAGCACCACCGACGAGCCCAGGCGGAGCTGGGATCGGGCCAGGGCCCAGAGCAGGGACCACCCGACCCCTCGGTGCCCGCGCAGACCCATGGTGTCGAGGGCGGCCTGGATCTCCTCGAACGGGCGCAGGCCGCTCATGGCCCAGTCGTGGCCGAGGACGGGCGCACGCAGCATGCGGCCCGCCTCCTGCGCCATGGTCGACTTCCCCGAGCCGGGCAGCCCGGTCACCAGGACGAGCAGCATCGGACCTCCGTCCCGGCCTGGCGTCCGCCGCTCAGCGCCCCGACCGCGCCACTCAGTCCGTCTTGACCACCAACACCGCGCAGTCCGCGCCGTGGGCCACCGAGTTGGGCACGCTGCCGAGATAGCGCCGGTGCATCCCCTTGCTGCCGACGACGATGAGGTCCGCACCCACCTCGGCCGCCGTCGCGAGAATGACGTCATCGGGCGCGCCGTGGACGCCGTGCGCCTCGGCCACCAGGCCGTCGCCGAACTTCTCGACGGCGGCCTGCCCCACGGCCCGGGCAGCCTCCTCGGCCAGGGCCCGTCCGGCCCCGCTGTCGACCAGGTCGACGCCGGCGGCGGCTCCCATGCCCGGACGAGGGGTACGGAACGCGGTGACGATGTGCAGGGACGCGCCCAGCGAGCGCGCCAGCCCTGCCGCGGCCTCCACGGCCTTCTCGGCCGTCTCAGAGCCGTCGGTGCCGACCACCAGAGTCTTGTACATGGGACATCCCCTTCTCGCCGAAATCGTCAGCGTACTCGGGCGGTCCGAAAGCCACCGGCGTCACCGTCCGGCGACCCGAGGGGACAGCCCGGGCCCCTGCAGACGCGGCGGTAGCCTGCCCCGGCGTGGCCACGCTCACCGACGTCGAGCAGATGATGGCCCGGCTGCCGGAGGTGGCCGCCGGCACCCGGCACGGCAATCGCACGTGGTTCGTCGGCGGCAAGGCCTTCGCCTGGGAGCGCCCGTTCTCGAAGGCCGACCTGAAGCGCTACGGCGACACGCCCCCACCGGCGGGCCCGATCCTGGCGCTCAGCACGGCCGACCTGGCCGACAAGGACGCCCTGCTCGCCACCGGCACCAAGGGGATCTTCACCATCCCGCACTTCGACGGCTTCGCCGCCGTCCTGGTGCAGCTACGTGCGGTTGCCAGGCAGCCTCTGCGTGAGGCGATCGAAGATGCCTGGCTTGCCCGAGCGCCCGCCTCCCTGGCCCGCTCCTACCTTGAGGGCACCTGATCCCGACTCGCCGGCGAACCGCCGCGGCAACCCCCAGGCGTCGTTGAAGCGCAGTAGGACGAAACGGTTCTCCGACGGCAGCCACTCCCACTCGGTCATGGAGGCGTGCCCGATGCGGACCCAGCCCCGCCGGGCCACCTCCGGCGGCACGCCGAGAAAGGCGATCATGGTCGCCTCGATGACCCCGGCGTGCACCGCGGCCACCACCAGCTCGCCCGGGTGGTCCCGCACGATCTCCGATACGGCGCCCGACGCCCGCGCCACGAACTCCGTCCAGCTCTCCCCGCCCGGGGCGATGCGTACGCCGGGGTCGGTGTCCCAGTCGGGCACGCCGAAGGCCTCGACCATGGCGGGCCACTCCATGCCGTCGCACTCGCCCGGGTGGAGCTCGCAGAGGTCGCATCGTGCGCGCACCGGGCCCAGCGCGGCCGGCCCGGGTCCGACGACGGGCCGCAACCGTTCCGCGGTCTCGACGGCCCGCGGCAGCACGGACGAGTACAGGGTCGTCGCCCGGCGGAGCTCGCCGCTCTCGTGGAGGCGGTCGGCCAGTGCCGCCACCTGATGGCGCCCGAAGTCCGTCAAGCCGGTGCAGCCCTCGGGGCCGCCGATGACGTGATTCATGTTGCACTCCGCCTCGCCGTGGCGCACCAGCACAATGCGGCTGGCCCCCTCCTCGGGAGGAAAGATCCGCAGCACGCCCGCATGGGCCTGCGCCCCACCGTCGTCCACCCCACCGGGGGCGGAGGCAACGCCCTCGCCCCCGCTCACGCCAGGTTGCCGACGAAGCGCTCCAGCTGGCGCAGCGTCCGGCATTCCACCACATCGTCGCAGTGGGCGCCGTACTCCCCCACAATGGAATCACCCGAGCCCCAGTAGTCCCGCGGCTCGGGGTTGAGCCAGTACACGTGGCGGGCGCGGGCCTGCAGGTCCTCGAGAACCCACGACTGCGCGGCGTGGTAGTTGTTGCGGGCGTCTCCCAGCACCATCACGCTCGAGCGCGACGTCACCTGATCACCCCAGCGCCGGTGGAACTCGGTCAGCGCGTGCCCGTAGTCCGAGTGCCCGTCCACCCAGATCACGTCCGCCTCGAGGTTGATGCGGGCCACGGCCTCGGCCGGGTCGACCACGCCCTCGAAGAACCGCGTCACCTCGTCGATGCCGTCGACGAAGACGAAGCTGCGCACCTTGGAGAACTGCGAGGAGATGGCGTACACCAGGTGCAGGGTGAAGCGGGCGAAACTGGCCACCGATCCCGAGATGTCCGCGATCACGAAGATCTCGGGCTTCGCCGGCCGCGGGTGGCGGAAGCGCGGCTCAATGGGCACGCCCCCCGTCGAGAGCGAACGCCGCATGGTGGCCCTGAAGTCGAGCGGGCCCTTGCGGCCGTGCCGGCGCTTGCGGGCCAGGCGGACGGCCAGCTTGCGGGACAGTGGCTGGAGCACCCGATGCAGCATGGCCAGCTCCTCGCGGGTCGCGTGCATGACGTCGATGTCCTCGGGCAGCGGCTTGCGCACCGAACGCGCCAGTGCCTCAGCGCCCCGGTCCTCGACCAGGCGCCGGCGGATCTCCGTCTCGACCGAGCGCCGGAACTTGTCGAGACGCGCCTTGAACTCGTCGGCCGCCAGCCGCTCCTCCAGGTCGGTCAACGCACCGCCGGCGGCCCCCGCCTGCGCCTGCGCCATGAGGCGCTCCAACACGGCGTCGAGGTCCAGATTCCGCAGCGTCCGGTACAGGTAATACGTGCCCCCGACGGGCCGTCCGGGCTCCATGCCTGCGTAGCGGTCGACTGCGTTGCGGGCCACCATGTTCATGAGGCCGGCGTCGGCCGAGAGCAGCGACTTGAAGAGCATTTCGGCCAGCTCCTCGGGCGTCATCCCCTCGCCACCCCCGCCGCTCTGCCACGATCGGCGCTGCCCTTGGGCCCCGCCCTGCCCCGACTGGGCACCGTTCTCCTCGTCGCTGTCGAGGCCCTCCTCCTCGCCCTCGGCGCCGCCCGCACTGCCCGAGCGCACGGCGAAGAACACCTCGAAGGCGGTCTCGAAAGCGCGCCAGTGCGACGACGACTTCACCAGGGTGGCGGCCAAGGCGTACTTCAGCGCCTCCCGGTCCTCGAGCGGGATGTACTTGACCGCGTCGGCCGCGTCGAGGTGCTCGGTCAGCGAGACGGGCAGCCCGGCGCGGCGCAGCTCGGTGACGAAGCCGGAGAGGAGGTCGAGCACGGGCTCAGCCGGCCGAGGCCGACAGCAGCTCCTTGGAGGCCCGCTCGATGTCGGCTTGATACTTCAACAGGATGTGCAGCGTGTCCTTGGCCCCGGCCGCGTCGATCGTCTCCACCCCGAGCAGCACGAGGGTGCGGGCCCAGTCGAGCGTCTCGGACACCGACGGCGCCTTGCGCAGCTCGAGCGTGCGCAACGAGCGCACGATGCGGGCCACCTGGTCGGCCAGCTCCTCGCTGATGCCGGGCACCTTCGCTCGCACGATCTCACGCTCGCGCTCCAAGTCCGGGTAGTCGATGTGCAGATAGAGGCAGCGGCGCTTCAAGGCCTCGGAGAGCTCGCGGGTGTTGTTGGAGGTGAGGAAGACCATCGGCAACTGCGAGGCGCGCACCGTGCCGAGCTCGGGGATGGACACCTGGTACTCCGAGAGGATCTCGAGCAGGAGCGCCTCGGTCTCGAGCTCGACGCGGTCGACCTCGTCGACGAGGAGGACCACCGGTTCAGTGGCGCGGATGGCCTCGAGCAGCGGCCGCGTCAGCAAGAAATCCTCCGAGAAGATGTCCTCCTCGAGCTCGGACCAGGTCGGGCCCTCCTCCTCGCTCTTGCCGTGCTCGCCCGCCTGGATCCGCAGCAGCTGCTTGCGATAATTCCACTCGTAGAGGGCCTTGGACTCGTCGAGGCCCTCGTAACACTGCAGGCGGATCAGCCGGGCCCCGGTGAGCTCCGCCACCGACTTGGCCAGCTGGGTCTTGCCCGTTCCGGCCGGGCCCTCGACCAGGACCGGCTTGGACAGCCGGTCGGCCAGGTACACGACGCCGCTGATGGACTCGTCGGCCAGGTACCCGACTTCGGCCAGCCCGCCCCGCACCGTGTCCAGGGACTCGAACCGGGGGGGACCATTGTCCGGCAGGCCCAATGATGCGCTGCGATCACTCACCGGCGCACCTGCCCGTCACCACGCACGATCCACTTCAACGTCGTCAGCTCCTTCACTCCCATCGGTCCACGGGCATGCAGCTTCTGGGTGGAAATGCCCACCTCCGCGCCCAGCCCCAACTCCTCACCGTCGACGAAGCGCGTCGAGGCGTTCACCAGCACGGCCGCGCCGTCGACCTCCGCCACGAAGCGGTCGGCCACGGCCACGTCGGATGTCACGATCGCCTCCGAGTGGCCCGAGCTGTACCGCGCGATGTGCTCGATCGCCTCCCCGACGTCGTCGACCATGCCGATCGCCACCACCGGCCCCAGGAACTCGGTGGCAAAATCGCTCTCCAGTGCCGGCACGGCACCAGGCACGAGGGCCCGCACCCGCTCATCGGCCCGGATTTCGACGCCGGCCGATTCGAGCGACTGCGCCAGACGGGGCAGGAACTCGCCCGCCACCGCAGAATGCACCAGCATGGTCTCCACGGCGTTGCACACACCGAAGCGGTGGGTCTTCGCGTTGACCGCGAGCTCGTGCGCCATGGCCAGATCGGCGGCACCGTCGATGTAGAGGTGGCAGTTCCCGTCCCCGTCCAGCACGTACGGCACGGTGGCGTGCTCGATGAGCGACGCGATCAGGGCCTGGCCGCCGCGGGGAATCAGGCAGTCGATGTACCCACGCAGCCGCATGAAGGCGTTCGCCGTCTCGTGCGACGTGTCCTCGACCAACGCCACGGCATCGTCGGGCAGGCCGGCCTTCACCACCGCCCGGCGCAGCACGCGGACCACGGCACGGTTGGAGTCGATCGCCGAGGACGAACCACGCAAGAATGCCGCGTTCCCGGCCTTGAGGCAGAGCCCGGCGGCGTCACTGGTGACGTTGGGCCTGTTCTCGTAGATGACTCCGATCACGCCGAGCGGGACCCGCACCCGCGTGACCCGCAGCCCGTTGGGCCGCACCCAGCCCTCCGTGACCTCGCCCACCGGATCGGGCAGGCCGGCCACCTGGCGCAGTCCGCCCGCCATGCTCCGGACGCGCGCCTCGGTCAGGCGCAGCCGGTCCCGGGCCGCCTCGACCATGCCGGCGGCCTCGGCGCGTGCGAGATCGGCGCGATTGGCCTCCACCAATGACGGCCACTCCTCCTCGAGGAGGTCCGCCGCCAGGCGCAGCGCGTCGTCCCGGACGGAGCTCGGCGCCTGCGCCACCACCCGGGCGGCGGCGCGGACGCGGCCCGCGAGCTGCTCCAACGCGGGCGAGGTCATCGGGTCAGGTTACAAGGACCAGGTCATCCCTATGAACGACGACCTGGCTGCGCCGGCCCATCCATTCGGCCGCCCGCTCAGCGTGCACCCGGACCAGGCCCTTGGCGAAGACAACTCCGTCAGGACCGGAGATCTCCACGGCGTCGTCCGGCCGGAACCCCCCGGCGACCCCGGTGACCCCGGCGGCCAGCAGCGAGCGCCCGCGTCCGGTCAGCGCCAGGCGGGCGCCGTCGTCGACGGCGAGGCTGCCGCTCGAACCCAGCGCAAAGGCGATCCAGAGCTTGCGGGCCGACAGCCGGCTGGCCCGGGCCCGGAACACCGTCCCCACGCCCGCCTCGTCCGCCAGGGCCGCGGCCAGCACCCCGGGACGAGCGGCGTCGGCGATCACCGTCTGCACACCCGACCAGGTGGCGATCTTCGCCGCAGCGAGCTTCGACGCCATGCCGCCGCTGCCCACCAGCGACCCCGGCCCGCCGGCCAGGCGCTCGAGCTGCTGGTCGATCTCCACCACCTCTTCGATGAGCGACGCGTCCGCGTCGCGCCGAGGGTCAGCCGTGAGGAGGCCGGGCGCATCGGTCAGCAGCACGAGCAGCTGGGCACCGACCAGGTGCGCCACCAGGGCAGCCAATCGATCGTTGTCGCCGAAGCGGATCTCCTCGTCGGCGATGGCGTCGTTCTCGTTCACGATCGGGACGACGCCGAGGTCGGCGAGGTGGCGCAACGTCCCTCGTGCGTGCAGGTACTGGGTGCGGTGGACGAAGTCGAGGGGGGCGAGGAGCACCTGCCCGGCCAACACGCCGTGGGGCTCGAAGCCGTCCTGCCACATGCGCATGAGGCGGTGCTGGCCGACGGCAGACACCGCCTGGAGGACGGCAGGGTCCGAGGGGCGCCCCTGCCCCCGGTCGAGCGCGTCCCACCCCGCTGCGATGGCACCCGACGACACGACGACGACGCTGTGCCCGGCCGCGCGCACCGACGCCAGTTCCCCGCAGAGGCGGTGCACCGTCTCCGGGGTCACGGAGGACGAGCCCACCTTGACGACGGCGATCACTGGTCCTCGCCCCACGTGAAGGTCATGGCGCCGACAGTGACCTCATCGCCGTCGCGTGCACCCGCACGTCCCAGGGCGCGGTCGACCCCGAGCCGGCGCAGGCGGCGCACCGCTTCGGCCTGCGCGCCCTCGTCGTTGAGGTCGGACAAGGCGACGGCCCGCTCCGCGGCGCGGCCGAGCACCACCCAGGCGCCTGCTCCCGCCCGCCGCACGTCGACGTCCTCGGGAATCGGCCGGTGCACGACGATGTCGCTCGATGTGGCCACCGCCGCTTCCGTCCGGGCCTCCTGCACCAACGGTGCCAGGCGTTCCACCAACTCGCCCACGCCGAAGCCGGCGGCGACCGAGACTGTCATGTCACACACACCCTCCTCGTCCTCGGCGAGATCGGCCTTGCTCCCGACCACGATCCGGGGCCGCTCCAGGAGATCGGGCCGGTAGGAACCGAGCTCGTGCAACAGGACCCGCAGCTGCTCGGCCGGGGGCACCCCGCCGACGTCGGGCGCACCGAGGTCGAGGAGGACGACGAGGACCCGGGCGCGCTCGATGTGGCGGAGGAACTGGTGTCCGAGGCCCTTGCCCTCTGCCGCGCCCTCCACCAGCCCCGGGATGTCGGCCATGACGAACTCGGTCCCGTCGCGGGTACCCCCCACCCTCACGACACCCAGGTGAGGCTCCAGGGTCGTGAAGGGGTAGTCGGCGATCTTCGGCTTGGCCGCAGAGACGGTCGAGATCAGCGTCGATTTGCCGGCGTTGGGGAAACCCACCAACGCCACGTCGGCCATGAGCTTGAGCTCCATGTCGAGCCAGAACTCCTGCCCCTTCTCGGCCTGCTCGGCGAAGGCGGGCGCCCGGCGACGATTGGAGAGGAACCGTGCGTTCCCCCGTCCACCCTGGCCGCCCTCTGCGACCATGAAGCGGGCGCCCTCCTCATTGAGGTCGCAGACCACGGTGCCTTCGCTGATCGCGCACGACCGTGCCCACGGGCACCGGTACGACAAGATCCTTGCCCCGGGCGCCGTGCCGCTTCGAACCCGAGCCGTGCACACCGTCGGTCGCACGCCGAAACGGGTGGTCCCGGAAGCCCAGCAGCGAGGCCTCGTTGGGCGAGGCCACGAGCCACACATCGCCGCCATGCCCGCCATCGCCCCCATCGGGGCCACCACGGTGCAACGTGAGCCTCCCGACGCCACGACACCGCGCCGGCTCCCCCATCACCGGCGCGCGCATGCAATTGGGCCTGGTCGACGAAGCCGGGCATAGCTGTCCAGCTTAGGAGTCCCCGGTTGCCCTTCGGGCCCATCATCGAGGCCCGCGCTCGTGGCCGGGAACGATTGCTCCCCGCAACGACGCCGAAGCGAGGGCAGTTAGCCCGGGCCCACCTCAAAGGAACTGCTGAGACCGGCAACGGCTTCTGTCGCATCGTCTGCCCCGAGCGTGTACGACCCAGGATCATTGATTGCGCAGCCGCTAAAGCTTGCCACCCCCGCGGTCATCGTCGACGTGCAGCTTGAAAGCGTTCCCCCCGAGCCCTGCTGAATCGACAGAGTGATCGCGTTGCTGTCGGTCGTAACCGTGTTACCCCCAGCGTCCTCGATTGTCACGACAGGCTGGGTGCCGAAGGCGCTCCCAGCGACCGCGTCTCCGGGTTCCGTCGTGAACACGAGTTGGCTGGCTGCCCCCGTGCTCACCGTGATCGGATCCGAATTGGCCCCGGTCAACGACCCATCAATCGCATCCAATGTGTAGGTGCCGTCCGTGCTGATCGAGCAATTGCCGAATGTGATAACTCCCGCGCTCTCACTCTGTGTGCAGTTTGCAAGAGTGCCGGAGCCGCCCGAGGCGGCGAGGGTAACTGTTGAGGAATCGGAGATCACCGCGTTCCCGCCTGCGTCCTCGACGGTCACGGCGGGCTGCGTCCCAAAGGCTGTGCCGCCAGTCGCTGTGGAAGAGGGCTGCGTGGTGAACACGAGTTGACTCGCCGATCCGACGGTCACCGCGAAAGATCCGCTCGTCGAGTTCAGGCCGTCGGAAGTATCCGCTGCGCTCAGCGTGTGCAGACCTGCGGTGTTGACGCTGCAGCCGCTGAAGGCTGCGACTCCGGACGTCGTGGTGGAATCGCAGCCGGAAAGGGAACCCGCACCACTGTCGAGTGAAAGGGATATTGCGTTCGTGTCAGTGGTAACGGTGTTGCCGCCTGCATCCTCGATCGTCACAATCGGCTGGGTGCCGAAGGCCGTACCTCCACTTGCGTTTGCCGGCGGGGTGGTGAAGACCAGCCGGCTGGGCGCCCCGGTCCCCACATCAAATGAGCTGCCACTCGCCCTCAAAGTGTCCCCGGAATCCGTGGCGGTGAGCGTGTACGTCCCCGCAGTGTTGAGAGTGCATCCACTGAAGCCGGCGACTCCGGCCGTCGTTGTCTCCGTGCATCCTGAGAGGCCGCCCGGACCCGAATGAATGGTGAGGGCAACGGCGTGGGTATCCGAGAGAACGGTGTTCCCGCCGGCGTCCTCAATCGTCACCACCGGCTGGGTGCCGAAGGCAGTGCCACCCGTAGCGTTGGCCGGCTCGGTGGTAAAGACCAGCTGGCTGGGCGCCCCGTCCCGACGTCGAAAGAGCCGCTGTTGGCGCTCAAGGTGTCGCCTGAATCCGTAGCGGTCAGCGTGTAGGTCCCTGCCGTATTGATGCGGCAGCCGCTGAAACTGGCCACTCCGCCTGTCGTTGTAGCGGTGCATCCCGAAAGGGCGCCTGGCCCCGAATGGACGGTCAGCGCAATCGCACTGCCATCAGCGGTGACGGTGTTTCCTCCGGCGTCCTCAATCGACACGACCGGCTGATTGAGCGAACGGGCTCCCGCCGATGGCGTTGCTCGGCTGCGTGGTGAACGCCAAGTGATCTGGAGCGCCCGTCCCGACGGTGAAGGGGGCGCTCGTGGCGGGGGCCAGATTCCCGTCCGAGGCGACGAGCCTGTACCCGACTCCCGCCGTATTGATCGTGCACCCGCTGAAACTGATCACGCCATTCTTCTCGCCGGTCGAGGTACACGACGAGAGCGTGCCCGGGTCGCCGCTGGTGGGTGTGCCGGCAGCGATCCCGATTGTGACGCTGGAATCGTCGGTCGTCACGGGATCGCCCGCAGCGTCCTCCACGGTGACGACCGGCTGGGAGGTGAACGCGCTTCCACCGCTCGCCCCGCCTGGCTGGGTGGAGAAGGCGAGCCTGCTCGCTGGACCGGAGACCCCACTGAGGGCCATGCCCACAATGGGCCTGTTGAGAGTCATGCCGCCGGTCGATCCCCGGAAGGGCGCGTCGCCGTAGCTGAAGATGCCGCCGTCGGAGGCGACCAGCCAATAGCCCTGGCCATTCGGAGTGGCCTCCATGCCGACGACCGGCTTGTGGAGGGCCGTTCCTCCGGTCGAGCCGTAGAAGGATGCATCGCCGTAGCTGAAGATGCCTCCGTCGGAGGCCACGAGCCAGTAGCCCTTGCCGTCGGGAGTGGCCGCCATGCCGACAATCGGCTTGTTGAGCGTGGTGCCGCCCGTCGATCCATAGAAGCGCGCGTCGCCATAGCTGAAGATGCCGCCGTCGGAGGCCACGAGCCAATATCCCTTGCCGTCGGGAGTGGCCGCCATGCCGACGATCGGCCTGTTGAGGGGCGTTCCCCCGGTCGAGCCGTAGAAGGATGCATCGCCGTAGTTGAAGATGCCGCCGTCGGAGGCGACCATCCAGTAGCCCTTTCCTGCGGGCGTCGCTGCCAGGGCCACGATGGGCCTGTTCAGCGGAAGGCTGCCGGCAGACCCCTGAAAAGCCGCATCGCCGTAGCTGAAGACGCCGCCGTCGGAGGCCACAAGCCAGTAGCCGTTCCCGTCCGGCGTGGCCGCCACGCCCGTGATGGGCTGGTTGAGGCTCATCGCTCCGGTCGAGCCGAGAAAGGGCGCTCCGCCCTCGCTGAAGATGCCGCCGTCGGAGGCCGTGAGCCAATACCCGAGTCCCTCGGTCGCAGAATGTGGCTGATTCGGCGTCGTCGTACGATCGGGTGAGGAGCCCCCAGGCGTAGCCCCGGACGCCACGGAAGCGCATCCAAGCGCTCCGAAAGCGGCGACCAGTCCGATCATGCATGCAACCGCGGCGAAGCATGCCCTTCGGACTGTGCGAAGCATCCACCCGCGGACCGTCCGCACGACATCCTTTGGCAGCATCGACATAGTCCTCCCGCCCCAATTCGGCTTCCGCGAAGCCATGCGCCTTCCCGCCACTTGGAAAGGACGATGCATTCGTCTGATCGCGGTACTGACACTGCCCCGATGCACAGCGCCGCAAACCGGGCGGGCTCGCCGCAATCCGGGTGCGTCTCGGTGCAGCCCGGCACGCCGGCGTGGGCTGCCCCCTGGAGACGAGGATGGTCCTCAGTTCATCGCGACGCGAGTCACGTCAATGCGACACCGCGGCGGATTCCCTGCGCTCGCCGCGTGCCCTACGGACTCAGCAGCCGGCGGGCCCGCTTTCCCACTTCGGTGCGCGCACGGCCGCTGTCGACCGTCGTGCACTCTCCCCGCTCGACGACCTGCATGCCGTCAACCCAGACATCCGTCACCAGGTACCCGGCTCCCGCCCAGACGACGTGACCCAGCAGCTCTGCGTCGTTCAGCGACGGGCTGAACCTGGGGTCGTCGGTGCGCAACCGGATCACGTCGGCGGGTCGCCCCACCTCCAGAGATCCGGCGGGGATTCCGAGCGCCTCACCCCCGCCTCGGGTGGCCAGCCGGAGGGCTGTGGCGGAGCTGACGACGTCGGGATCGCACGCCACGGCGCGGGCAAACATCGGTGCGAGACGGAGCTCGTCCCACAGGTGCAGATCGTCATTGGAAGCGGGGCCGTCCGTTCCCAGGCCGACCCGGATGCCGCGGTCGAGCATGGCGCGCAAGGGTGCGATTCCCGAGCCCAGCTTCCCGTTCGAACCGGGACAGTGGGCCACGGCGACATCGTGCTCGGCCAGGAGTGCCAGGTCCCCTTCGTCCAGCCACACCGCATGGGCGGCGAGCACCCGCCCTTCCAGGATCCCCTCCGAGGCCAGCAGGGCCGGCGCGCTCATTCGGTAGCGCTCCAAGACGACCCTGCATTCGGCCTCGGTCTCGGACAGATGGATCTGCAGCAGTGCATTCCGCGCCCGCGCCTCGGCAGCGATGGCGCGCAGGCCCTCCGGTGGGACGGTGTACGCCGCATGCGGCCCGAGGCCCATCTGGAGGCGGGCCGGCCTCCCTGCAGCCGCATCGATCAGTGCGCAGGCATCGGCCAGCAGATCCGCCCAGCTGTTGCCGGGCGCAGCGTCGGGCACGTCGAAGATCGCCGGCGTATACATGGCCCGGATGCCGGATTTGATCAGGGCATCGATCACCGGGGCAGGATGGCGATACTGCTCGCACGTCGTTGTGACGCCGTTCGAGAGCATCTCGGCCGCCCCGAGCAGCATGCCCCAGTACACGTCCTCGTCCTCAAGCCTGCCCTCGCGCGGCCACACGGATTCGTGCAACCACCGATGGAGGGGAAGTCCGTCTCCCGCGCTGCGCAGCAGAGTCATGGGCGAATGGCCATGACAGTTGATCAACCCCGGCATCAGAACGCCGCCCAACTGCCGGACGTCGGTGTCCCGTCCTGCAGGCACCTCCCAGGGGTCACCAACCCACGAGATGAGTCCCTCCTCTATCTCGACAGCCCCGGGCGCCATCACGCTGTTGTCGTCGTCGACGGTAAAGACGACGTCGGCCACCAGCCGTAGCGTCACGGTGCGCCGACGTAGAGCCGATCGGAGAGGTCGCGCGAGACCCGGATGGCCTCACCAGCTCCCTCGACCGTGACCTCCACGTTGCCCTCCGGATCACGTGGGCCGACCTCGGCCACGACACCCGGGATGAAGCCGCCTTCGTCGAGCAACGTCAACGAGCCCAGGTTCAGCTCGACCTCCTCACTGATGCGGAACAACCGCACACGCTCCCCCGCGTCCACCTCCGCCAGCGGCCGCACAGGGGTCGCAGGCGGCCTGGAATGGGAACCTGGGATCGGATTGCCGTGGGGGCACGTGGCGGGGTCTCCGAGCAATTCGACCAGACGGGCCTCAACATCGTCGGAAATGACGTGCTCCCACCGGCCCGCCTCGCGATGCACCTTGTGCCACTCCAGACCGATCACGTCGACGAGCAGGCGTTCGGCCAGGCGGTGCTTCCGCACCACCTTTTCCGCCAGAGCTTGTCCGCTCTCGGTCAAGGACAGCCGACGGCCCTCCCGCGTCACATAGCCTTCCTCGCGCAGGCGATCGAGCATCTCGGAGACCGAAGGCGCTGATCGTCCGAGGCGCTCGGCAATGCGGGCCTGAATCACCGGGACGCCTTCCTCCGACAGAGACAGCATCGTCTCGAGGTATTCCTCGACCGGGGGGTGGTACTCCTGCGGATGATGCGCCGCGCCCCGCTGATCAGTCATGGCAATGGTCGGACGACGGAGGCACGTCCAGCGCAGGATTGCGGTCGAAGAAGCCGGAAGGAAGCAACGTGAAGCCCGTGTACTCGACCGGCATCACCGGCCAGTCTTCGGGCCGCGGTATGTGGGTCACGCCGAAGGAGTGCCACAGGACGATGTCCGTGTCCACGATGGGCCTGTCCTCGGCGGTCCAGGTCGGCAACCCCGCGTGGCCGTGGTGTTGATTCGGGTAGTCGCCTGCGGCGCGCCGCTCGTCCGGGTCGAATGGCGTGACCCAGAGGTTGTGGGACGCGAACGCCGCCCGCCGCCCCACGCTTGAGGTGGGGTCGGCCAGCAGTGTCGGGGTGGCGCCCGGCAAGAGCTTGTAGGCCGTGGGTTCGCCCAGCGCGTTGCGCTGCGAGCGGTTCACGATGCGCCAGGTTCGGCTCCGCGATGGGTCGACATCGCGTCGGGCCGCCAGCTCGTTCTCGAGCATCGTCACCGCTGTCTCGAACGCATTCCCCCACGGGTTCTCGTCACTCCCGGGCGAGCCCGTCGGAACCGCGTCGACCTCATAGACCACGTTGTCAGGGCCGTCGACCTCGAGGTCGAGACGGACGTTGAAGAGATGCTGATGGTAGGGAGCTGCCAGGCCGGGAGCGATCATTTTGGCGTGGGCTCCGGGGTCACCGCCCTCGACGGCCATGGTGGACATGATGCCGGTGAGCTTCACCTCGAGCTGCATGCTGCCGTCGAGGTAGAAATACCAGTAGAACCCGTACTCGTAGTTGCCCACCGTCGCGATCGAACTCACGACCAATCGGCGCGATCGTCGCACCTCGGTCCGTCCCGACACCATGTCGACGTGCTTCCAGAGGATGCCGTAGTCCTCTTCGTGCATGCAGATGGCGTTGCGCCGCGTGTGCGGCTTCCCCCGTTCGTCCGCGAAGACATCGTCGAAGTAGCGGATCTCTCCGAGGCAGTCGCACCCCAGCGTGAGCGAGTTGGCCATTCGGCCGAGGCCCCATTCACCGGCGTCGAACGCGCTCTTCCAGGCATGCATCGGGCCCGGGTGTCCGTAGGGCACCACCATTTCGCTGACCGAGGCCCGGTAGACGATGGGCCGGACCCTGCCCCCGTCCTCATAGCCGACCGTCCACAGGACCAGCCCTTCGAGCGGGTCCATGCCGAAACGGAACGACCACTTCTGCCACCGCACGAGATTGCCGTCGACTTCGAAGCTCGGTCCTTCTGGCTGAACGATCTCGAGCGGCTTGAGATCGGTGCGCAGCGGCCCGTTGTGCTCGGGGTAGTAGCTCCCGCGTTCCGGCGGAAAAGGGACGACCCCGAGGTCGAGGACTTCGAGCACCTCGCCCCGCCCCATGTCCACGAATGCGAGCAATCCTTCAAGGGGCCGGGCGTAGCCGTTGTCCTCTTTGGACTCACGCAGATAGGCCAGGCACCGCGTGATGCGCCTTCCTTCTTCGTGACGCAATCCGAAGGTGCCGGCGGGCCAGGGGTCGATCTGCACCAGCGACTTGTCGACGATGCCACGACGATCGAGGGCGGCGTTCCATTCAGGATGTTCGTGGAGTGCGGCCAGAACCATGATCGACTCCTCCATCTGGAGGGGCGGCCGGACACCGCGGACGATCTCCCAACGATCGATCTCCTTCCTGCTGATTGAGACGATCACCTCCACGACATCGGCCTCGGGGCCCTGGAGGAGCACCAGACGGAGACGTCGGTCAACTGCCACGTCTTTGCCGGCATCGACGCGGCGGACCGCGTCCTTGGGCGGATCGCACAGACCGACATAGGCGAACCGGACGTCCTCGTTGGGGATGTCGGCCCTCCCGCTGGCGAACACGATGTCGCGGGCCGCCAGGATCTCGTCGCCGGTCACCGGGGCCAAAGGGTGCGGGGTCGGATCGGGTGCAGTGGGCATGTCAGGCCGATGTTAGGCGCCGACAGGCAGGCCACCCTCTACGATCGCCGCATGGAGGCTGCCGCCGAACGTGCGGCGCACAGCGCCCGGGAACTGGGTCGTCGCCTGGGGGTCGACCGTCACGACGTGCTCGTCGTCCTGGGGACGGGGCTCTCCGGAGTGGCAGAGGACCTTGGCGCCGAGCACGAACCGGTCGCCCTCGAGACCCTGCCCTTCTTTCCGCCCTACCGGGCCGGAGGCCACCGGGCCCAGGCGTGGTCCATCCCGCTGTGCAGCATGCGCCTGCTCGTCCTCGGTGGCCGGTGCCACCTGTACGAAGGGCTCACGCCCGCCGAAGTCGTCCATCCGCTGCGGACGGGCGTCGCGGCCGGCTGCCACACCGTCATTCTCACCGCCGCCGCCGGCGGCATCCGGCCGGACCTCTCCACCGGGACGCTGATGGTGGTCGAGGATCATCTGAACCTGACCGGACGCAGCCCTCTTCACGGCCCCGAGTTCGTCGACATGGCCGACGCCTGTTCCGCTCGTCTGCGCGCGCTGGTCTACTCCGCGCCCGATCCTGGGGCGTCCGTGCTCGCTGCGGAAGCCGGGGTCTACGCTCAGCTCCCGGGACCGCAATTGGAAACGCCGGCTGAGATCCGCCTGCTGCGGACGGTGGGTGCCGATGTCGTGGGCATGTCCATGGCTCTCGAGACAATTGCCGCCCGTCAGACCGGTGCCGACGTCCTGGGGTTGGCCCTGATCACGAATCCCGCCGCGTCCACGGGCAACACGACCGACCTGAGGGAGATCGCCGACGTGGGCGCTGCCGCCGTACCGGCCGTGGCCGCCATCGTGCGCCACGTCGTAGGCTCGCTTCCATGACCGATCCAGTCGCCCCCACCGGCGTCGACCACGTGGCGATCAACGTCGGGGACGTGCCCGAAGGCATCGCCTTCTACACCGAGACGATGGGTCTGGTGCAGAACCACACTCGCCCCGACTTCGGATTCCCGGGCGCCTGGTTGGACACCGGAAGCGGCCAGCAGGTCCATCTGATCGAAGCCGCGGTGCCGACCAACTTGGGCCAGCATTTCGCTCTGACCTTCGAGGACCTGGGCGCCGCCGTCACCGAGCTTCGGACCCGGGGCCTGCAAGTCACCGATCCGACGGCCGTGGGAGCGACCGGACGGCAGCAGGCGTTCACCACCGATCCCTGGGGGAACACCATCGAGCTGCACCAACGCGCCTGATCCGGCGCGCCGCTGTCAGTCGGTGAGGACGCTCACGTGCTTCCGGCCGCGACGCTCGCCGAACTTCACGACACCTTCTGCCGTCGCGAAGAGCGTGTCATCGCCGCCTCGGCCGACGTTGACCCCGGGGTAGACCTTCGTCCCCCGCTGTCGCACCAGGATTGATCCGGATGTGACCACGGTGCCGTCGAAGCACTTCACACCGAGGCGCTGCGCATTCGAATCCCGTCCGTTGCGGGTCGAGCCGCCACCCTTCGTCTTTGACATGGTTCTGCGCTCCTCAGCCGGCCGCGGTGATGGCGGTGATCTCCAGCGTGGCGTAGTGCTGGCGGTGGCCCCACCGACGACGCTGGTTCGACTTGTTCTTGTAGGTCATGGCGTTGATCTTCGGGCCCATCTCGGAGCCCACCACCTTGGCCGTGACGGTGGCGCCGGCCAACTGGGCCGGGGTGGCCAGCACCGTCTCGCCGTCCACGACGAGCACCGGCTCCAGCGACACCTCGGCGCCTACGGGCTGGCCGAGCAGCTCGACGCGGACACGCTGGCCCTCAGCCACACGCTCCTGCTTCCCTCCGGACCTGATGACGGCATACATAAGTTCGTAATCCTAGCGCAGGACAGAGTCGTCCAGAGTCACGCCCCGGCCGCCGCAGACGGCACACTCGGTTGACAAGGTCTCGAGCAGGCCCTCGGAGACCCGCTTCCTGGTCATTTCGACCAGACCCAGCTCCGATATGTCGAAGACCTGGGTCCGGGTCTTGTCCCGGGCCAGCGCATTCCGGAGGGCCGCCGCCACCTTGTCGCGGTTCTCGCGCACCTCCATGTCGATGAAGTCGATGACGATGATGCCGCCGATGTCCCGCAGCCGGAGCTGGCGAGCCACCTCCTCGGCTGCTTCCAGGTTGTTTCGGTACACCGTCTCTTCGAGATTGGTCTTGCCGACGTTCTTCCCGGTGTTCACGTCGATCACCGTGAGCGCCTCGGTGCGTTCGATGATGAGGGAACCCCCGGAGGGCAACCACACCTTCCGGTCGAGTGCCTTGTGGAGCTGCTCGTGCACGTGGTAGCGCTCGAAGATGGGTAGGCCCTCCACCTCGGGGTCGTAATACTCCACACGGTCGGAGAGCTCAGGGCTGACGGCCCGCACGTAGTCCCGCACCTGTTCGAAGAGTGCCAGGTCGTCGATGACGACCCCCCGATACTCGCCGTTGAGCTCCTCTCGGAGAAGGCGGACGGAGAGCTCGGGCTCTCTGTACAGCAGGCCCGGGGCATCGGACCGCTTGGCCTCGGCCTCAATGATGTTCCACTGCTCCAGGAGCGAGGTCACGTCGCGCTGGAGCTCCTCCGCCGAGACGCCCTCCGCTGCCGTCCGGACGATCATGCCGTGGCCTGCCGGCTTCACCTCGTCGATGATGCGCCGGAGCCGGCGGCGCTCGTTGTCGCCGAGCCGCTTGGAGATGCCGAAGGCGCTCGAATTGGGTACCAGCACCGCGAAGCGTCCGGGTAGCGAGACCTCTTGGGTCAGGCGGGCGCCCTTGGCCCCGATGGGGTTCTTCGTCACCTGACACAGAATTGTCTGGCCCGCCTTCAAGACATCCTCGATCCGAGGCTGTTGCCGACGCGCCCCCCTCGATGTCGTCCCTGTCGTAGCGCACGTCGCCCCGGTAGAGCACGGCGTTCTTGGGGATGCCGATGTCGACGAAGGCTGCCTCCATGCCGGGCAGGACGTTCTGGACCCGGCCCCGGTAGACGTTTCCGTCGATCTGGTTCGTATCGTCCGCGGCGCGGGAGACGTAGTGCTCGACCAGGGAGCGGCCTTCGAGCATGGCGATCTGGGTCATGTGGGGTTGCACATGGACGCAGACGAGGTAACGCCCGACCTGCTTCGACTTCCGGTCCCGCCCGGAGCGACGTCGGCTACGGGAACGCTTGGGATCGGATGCGGGCGCCTCCTCCTCGTCTCCGGAGCTCCGGACCTCCGGGCGCACCGCTTCCGGGCGCACCGCTTCGTCCGGCCGCGTCAGGGCCACGACGGGGGCCGCCGCCTTGGGTGGCGGCGGAGGAGCGGCGACGGGCGCCGGCCTGGTGTCTCCTATCTTGGGCTTCGGCCTGGGCGCGGGGCGCGGCCCTTCAGAAGGACTGGCGCTCGGGCCACCCCCCGATGGCTCCGGAGGGTGGCCCTCCGGGCTGTGGCTGATTTCCGTTTCGGACATGAGGGAAAGCCCTCCTCGCGTGCTGTGTCGCGTCGCCTTCGGTCCCGGGCCCGCCCACTGGGAGCGGCTCGAACCGAGCGCCATCGCGTTCGATCCATTGATGCGTTCGGCAGGCCCGTCCCGGCGCCGCAGGGGCGCCCAGGGCCGTTATCAGGTCACCGGGGCGGACCCCACGCGGGTGCGTGGCCAGTTCCGCTCGGATGTGACCGTTGGGGCTGGTCAGAGTCAGTGCCCGGATCGCCGGACGGATATCGTCCTCAATCTGGCGACCTTTCCGTTCCCGCAGCACGGTGAGCACGGGGGCAGCGAGCACCGTGGCCACCCGCTCCCGCAGCTCCTCATCCCGCACTCCGAGCACCTCCAGCTCCCAATCGCACGATGCTACCTCCTGCTGGAGCGAACCCTCCGCCTCCCCGATCAGGGCCGCTGCCTCGACGTCGATGCCCTCGGGCAGCAGCGTGCTCAGCACCGTGGGGAGCTCCGCCACAGGCGTCTCACCGGGGCGGGCTGCCTCGAGGCGCAGGTCGAGGTACTCCCCCAGTGACTCACAGCCCGTCGGCAGGGCCAGGCCGAAGCTGACCAGCGGATGCGGGACGAAGCCCTGTGAGTACGCCATCGGGAGGCCGCTGCGGCGCAATGCCCGCTCCCACAGGCGCGCCACGTCCCGGTGGCTGGTGAACCGGATCTTCCCCGCCTTGGTGAAGCGAAGACGCAGGCGGCGCTGGCCCTCAGGAAGCACGGGTGACCAGGCGCACCGGAATCCGGTCCCCGACGCTGAGGTCCTGTCCGGTGCCCTGGCTCCCGCCCCGGGTGGCAGCGGCGACGCCACCACGTGCTCCAGCCCGAATCCGGTGCAGGCGCCGCAGTCGTAACACGGCGTCCAGCGGCAGTCTTCGACGGCGACGCTGGCCAGCGCGTCCTGCCAGTCGCCCCAGAGAAAGTCACGATGCAGGCCTGCGGAGATGTGGTCCCACGGCAGCGCCTCGGCCTCGTCACGGTCCCTGTGGCAGACCTCCTCGACGCTGAGGCCCTCGGCGGCCAGGGCGTCCTCCCAGAGTGACAGGTCGAAGCGCTCCGACCACTCCTGGAAGGTGCCGCCGGCTCGCCATACCCGTTCGATCACGGCGCCCATCCGCCGATCACCCCGGCTGGCCAGGCCCTCCGCCACGGACGCCGCCGGCTCGTGCCAACGGATCGTGAGGCCTCTGGTGCGCCGCGCCGCCTCACGCAACAGGGCAACCTTGCGCTCGAGCTCCGCCACGGTGTCCTGGCCGAACCACTGGAACGGCGTGTGGGGCTTGGGGACGAAGCCGCCGACGGAAGCCACCACGGTGACCCCCTTGTGGTACTTCCGTCCGATTTCCACGCAGCGTGCGCCCAGCTCCGCAATGCCGAGGACGTCCTCGTCGAGCTCGGTAGGCAGGCCGATGAGGAAGTAGAGCTTGATCCGGCGCCAGCCCTGGCTGAAGGCAGCGTCGACGGCGCTGTAGAGGTCTTCTTCGGTGATCAGCTTGTTGATGACCGTGCGCATGCGCCAGGTGCCGCCCTCGGGGGCAAAGGTGAGCCCGGTACGGCGTACTTTCTGGATCTCGGCTGCGGTCCCGACCGTGAAGGCGTCAACTCGCAGGGACGGGAGGCTCACGGACACCCGGCCTCCCAGCTCGGGGTCGTCGACGATGGCCCGGACGGTGTCCTCAATGCCCGAGAAGTCCGCCGAGGAGAGCGAGGTCAGCGCCACCTCGTCATGACCGCTCCAGGCCAGGCCCTGCTGCACCATGTCGCGCACCTGGCTGGCCGGGCGCTCGCGCACCGGTCGGGTGATCATTCCCGCCTGGCAGAAGCGACAGCCTCGCGTGCAGCCGCGAAAGACCTCGACGTTGAGGCGGTCGTGGACGACTTCGGTGAGCGGGACGAGCGGGCGGGCCGGGTACGGCCAGTCGGCCAGGTCCCCGACCGTCCGTTTTGCGACCTCCGCCGGCACCCCCGGCACCGCCGGGCGGGTCGACACCAGCGAACCGTCCTCGTAGGACGGGACGTAGAGCGCGGGGACGTAGACGCCCTCCAGTACCGCGAGCGCCCGGAGGAGTCGGTTCCGGTCACGCTGCTCGGGGGGGTCGGCCTGCAGCCAGTCCGCCATCACCTCGTTGATCTCCCCGACGACCTCCTCGCCGTCGCCGAGGACGAAGGCATCGACGAAGTCGGCCAGCGGTTCGGGGTTGAACACGCAGTGCCCCCCGGCCACCACGAGCGCGTCGGCACCGCCCCGCTCCGCTGCGTGGAGCGGGAGCCCGGCCAGATCGATCATGTTGACGAGGTTGGTGTAGACGAGCTCAGCCGAGAGGTTGAAGGCCAGCACGTCGAAGGCGGCCGCCGGCAGGTGCTGCTCCACGCTGAAGAGAGGGATACCGGCCGCCCGCATGGCTGCCTCCATGTCGACCCAGGGCGCGTAGCCGCGCTCGGCCAGAGCGTCCGGACGCCCGTTCAGGATCTCGTAGAGGATCTGCAGCCCCTGGTTCGGCAGCCCGATCTCATAGGTGTCGGGGTAGAGCAGCAGCCAGGCCACGACGCCGGCGGCGTGCTCCGGATACACCGATCCCTGCTCGCCCCCGATGTAGCGGGCCGGCTTGGACACCGTGGGCAGGATGCGCTCTATCTGCGGCCACAGGGTCTCCATTCGCACCAACCCTAACGGGGCGCTCAACCTCCGCCCGCTGTGGTGGAGGTTGTCGTGCTGCCGGATCCGGTCGACCCTGCCTTCGAGGTCGTCGTCGTGGTGGTCGGCGTTCCGGCCGGTGGGTTCGTGGTCGGCGTCGCCTGGGTGGCCGGACTGCTCGGCGTCGGCGTCTTGACCGTCGCGGCCTCAGGATTGGCCAAGATGTAGTTGAAGATGTTCCGCACGAGGGGCGCCGCCGCCTGGGCGCCATAGCCGCCCTGGTCGATCACGGCCAGGACGACGTATTGGGGATTGGGGTTGGGGCCGAAGGCGACGAACCAGCTGTTGGGCTCGAGCCCCGGCTGGTTCGAGGCCGTTCCGGTCTTGCCCGCCAGGTTCCACGAGGCGGGAAAACCCTGGAAATCCGCGTAGGCGGTGCCACTCCTGCTCGACACGACACCCTCGAAGCCTTGGAGCATGGCGCTGTAGTTGGCCGGTGAGATCGTCACCTTGCCCGTCACCTGCGGCTGCAGCTTCTTGATGACGGCGCCGGTGGCCGGGTTGACGATCTCTGACGCCACCTGAGGGGCGTACCGGGTGCCGCCGTTGGCGAAGGTCGAGTAGGCGACCGCCTGCTCAATCGGGGTCAGGATCGTCTCACCCTGGCCGAACGCCATCTCGATGTTGTCGCCGGTGAACCAGGAGGCGGGGTACGGAAAACCCTTGGGCGCCTCCACGTGCAGCTTCGCCCGCGTCAGGTAGCTGTCGACTCGTCCCTGTGCTTCACCCGGGAGGTCGACGCCGGTGATCGTTCCTTCGCCGTATGCCGTCGCCTCGTTCTGTATCGGCGTGGTTCCGTACTTGGACTGCTGCTCCCAAAACATCTCGCCCAGGTTGTAGAAGAATGCGTCGCTCGACGCCGTCAGGGCGCCCGAGATGTTGTAGGTACCACCAGAGTCGCCGGGGTCGTCGTGCAACGTACAGCCGGTGTCGTTGTTGACACCCGGAGCCGGGCAGCCCTGGATCTTGAAAGTCCCGGAGTCCACGTAGGGCGTGGTAGGCCCGATGAGCCCGGCCTGGAGCGCCGCTGTTGCCGTGACGAGCTTGAAAGTCGAGCCGGGCGTGTACTGACCCTCGATGGCGTCGTTGTTCTCGGCGCCACTCTGCTGCAGTGCGGTGAAGTTGGCCGAAGAGATGCCGCCCACCCATTCGTTCAGGTCGTAGGTGGGGTAGGAGGCCATGGCGAGCACCTGGCCGTTCTGGGGGTTCATGACGATGGCCGCACCGTTGATGGCGGGGGGGAGCTTGCCGCCGTCGACCTGGTCGGGCGTCTTGCGGTCGGCCAGGATCTGGTTCTGCAGGTCCGCCTGCACAGCCTGCTGGAGCCCGGTGTCGATGTTGAGCACGACCGTGTCGCCGATCTGCGGTGCGGTGGAATTCAGGGTCCCCACGACCGTTCCGCTGGCGTCGACGGACAGAGCCTGGCGCCCCGCCACGCCCTTCAGATAGGGCTCGTACTGCGCCTCGATCCCCGACACGCCGATCTGGCTGCCCTGCGTGTACCCGTCGTTGGGGTGGGCCGCGAGATAGGTGCTCGTGATGTCGCCGACGTACCCCAGCACGTGGGTCGCGGTCGTCCCTCCTTGCGGATAGGTCCGCTGCGCCACCGTCTGCACCGTGACGCCGGGGTACTCGGACTGATGCGTCTGCAGAAACTGCACGGTGTCTTCCGAGACGCCGACTGCGACGGGCACGGGCTCGTACGGGCTGTACTGCACGTTGTTGATGGAGTCCTGCACCTGCTTGGGTGTCTGGCCCACGAGCGCCGCCACCATGCCAACGATGGCGGGGTTCTGCGTGGCCTCGGCCCGCGACAGCAGAATCTCCTCCTGCGGCGTGTTGGTCACGAGCACCGTGCCCTCGCGGTCGACGATCTCCCCCCGCGGAGCGGCGACGCTGACGACGCGCACCTGGTTGCGCGTGACGGCGGCGGCGTAGGTCTTCCCCTCCACCACCTGCAACGTCCACAGCCGAAGCACCAGGACGCCGAAGAGCAGCAACACGACGACCCCCACGATGCGCAGGCGCAGATTGGGACGCGCTTCTTCCTCTTCGGGAGAGCCGACGATGGACGCGACGTTGACGCTCTTGCGCGGCCGCATGCGCGGCCCCCTGGTGTCGCCCCTCCAGGTGCCGTGTTTGGCGGGGCGCGTCGAGGGCTTGGGATGGAGCCGGTCGCCGCGGATCGGGTGGCGGAGGGTCCGCTTCACCAGGCCCTGCTGTCGGCCTGGGCGGGAACGAGCGAGCGGCGGTTGCCCTCCCCTACCAGGGCCCACCGCATCAGCCGGTTGACCGGGAGAACCAGCACCACGCTGGAAAGTCCCACCACGAGGACGAGGGACAGGAAATTCACCTGCACCATCTCACTCTGTCCGAGGATCGCTCCGAGCACGGCGAACAGCATGTCCGCTGCGACGCTGCCCGCGAGCGCGGCCACCGGCTTGAGCCAGGTGGCACGCGGGTCGGCCGCCGCCGTGAGGGAGCCCACGGCGTAGCCCAACAGGCACGCCACCAGGGCGGACAGCCCGAATGGCGTCGGCAGGACCAGGTCGAACGACAGCCCCGCCCAGAATCCGACGATCGCGCCCGTTTCCGGGCCGTCGAGCAGGGCAGCGGTGATGGGCAGGAGCCACAGCAGATCCGGATGGGCCCCACCGATCCGCAGGGCCACCATGACCGTCTGCTGGACCATCAGGACCAGGAAGATGACCAACGCCACCCGGAGCATGGAACGTCCGGTCACGTGTTCGGCACCCATTGCACGACGTCGACGTACGCCAGTTGCCCCAGGTCGGCGGCGGGGTCGACCTCGATCGTCTCCTGGCTCGCTCCCGCCGCGGTGTGGAACGTGCGCACCGTGGCGACCGGGATTCCGGGAGGGAAGGCAGCGGCGTCGAGGCTGCTCGTGAACATGTACTCGCCCTTGTGGAGCGGCGTGTGGGGAGCCACCAGGTCGGCGGTCATGGAGCTCGAAGGTCCTTGGCCGTCCACGATTCCTGTGAATTGGTTGCCGAAGGTCACTCCCACCTTCGATTGGCCGTCGGTCACGAGGCGCACCACCGATGTGTGGTGGAACGACTGGATCACCTGGCCGACCAGTCCGCCGGCCCCGACGACCGGGTACCCGACATCGACGCCGTCGGCTCGCCCTTTGTCCAAGGTGATCGTGGCCGTGAAGTTCGACGAGTACTCGTCGACCGTCTCTGCCGTGACCGTCGGCAGCGACTGGAGGAACGGCAGGTTCTGCAGCGCTGTGATCTGACGCAGTTGGTTCTTCTCGAAGCCCTGCTCGAGCTGCGCCGCGCGCAGCTCACCGATCGTCCGCTGCAACCGCTCGTTCTGTCCCTGCACCGACCCATAGTTGAAGGCACCGGCGAAGAAATTTCCGATCGGGCTGATGACGTCGAGCACACCCTGGCGTAGCGGGGCGTACACGTCGTTGGCGACCGATTTGATTCCCGAAGTCAGGCTGTGGGTCCGGCTGTTCTGGTCGAGCGAGATCAGCGACAGCGAAATGATGACCAGGACGATGACCGTCAGGGTACGGCGAGACCGCCGGGACCGGGCCACCCAGGAGAAACCGGTCGATCGATCAGCGAGTGGAAGTGGTGATCAGCACCCGCTTCAACGCTTCGAACTCCTCCAGGCACTGGCCGCTGCCGATGGCGACGCAGTTCAGAGGGTCCCGGGCGACGACGATCGGCATCCCCGTCTCGTGCTGCAGGCGGGACTCGAGCCCGTGCAGCAGGGCTCCGCCGCCGGTCAGCACGATGCCCTGCTCCATGATGTCGGCAGCCAGCTCCGGAGGGGTCCGGTCCAGAGTCACCTTGACCGCGTCGATGATGGCTGACACCGGCTCCTCAATGGCCCGACGGATCTCCTCGGTGGAGACGACGATGGTCTTCGGAAGCCCACTCACGAGGTCACGACCACGGATCTCCGCGTGCAGTTCCTGCTCCAGCGGATACGCAGAGCCGAGCGTGATCTTGATCTCCTCTGCGGTGCGCTCGCCGAGCGCGAGGCTGAACTCCTTCTTCACGAAGGACACGATGGCTTCGTCGAGCTCGTCGCCGCCGATGCGCACGGACTGGCTCGTCACAATGCCGCCGAGGGAGATGACGGCAACCTCGGTCGTCCCGCCACCGATGTCGACAACCATGTTGCCCGTCGGCTCGTGCACGGGCAGGCCCGCGCCGATGGCCGCGGCCATGGGCTCCTCGATGATGTAGGCGCGGCGCGCCCCGGCGTACTCGGCGGCCTCCATGACGGCTCGACGTTCCACCCCTGTGATGCCCGACGGGACGCAGATCACCATGCGCGGCTTGGCGAACCGGCGCTGATGCACACGGTGGATGAAGTAGCGCAACATTTTCTCGCAGATCTCGAAGTCGGCGATGACGCCGTCCTTGAGTGGGCGGATCGCCTGGATGTTCGACGGCGTGCGCCCGATCATCCGCTTTGCCTCGGCCCCCACGGCGAGGGGCCGGCCGTCCTTGATATCCACCGCCACGACGGAAGGCTCGTTCAGGACGATGCCACGGCCGCGGACGTACACCAACGTGTTGGCGGTACCGAGGTCGACGGCCATGTCACGACCGAGGAGGGAAAGACGATTTTCGGCCATAGTTGGAGCTCTCCCGAGGAATTTCCGGACGGGCGTCGGTACAAGCCGGCGCCCATGATGGTGCGACCACAGGCTATGGGACTCAGAAGGGGTCCACAAGGCGGAAGCCGCGGAGCGGCCTTTCCCCCGGCAATTACACCGGAGTTGGGCCTGTCTGTGCCTACGTCAGGCGGTCGCCAGCCCGGGGAAGAAGAGCCCGATCTCCCGTGCCGCCGACTCGTGCGAGTCGGAGCCGTGCACGAGGTTCTCGGATGTTTCGATCCCGTAGTCACCGCGGATGGTGCCCGGCGCCGCCTCAGCCGGGTTCGTAGTGCCCATCATCAGGCGCACCACGGCGTAGGTGTCCTTCGGCCCCTCGACCACCATGACGAGCGCCGGTGAGCGAGTGATGAAGGCCACCAGGTCGCCGAAGAAGGGGCGTTCGGCATGCTCGGCGTAGTGGGTCTCCGCCACCACCTTGGTGATGGTGCGGAGCTCGGCGGCCACCAGGCGCAGCTTCTTCCGCTCCAGGCGGCTGAGCACTTCGCCGGCCAAGCCTCGCTCGACGCCGTCGGGCTTCACAATGACAAGGGTGCGGTCCACGAGTGGTGGACACTACACAACCCCACGGACGGTCCGAACCGCGGTCAGCGGCCGGCGTCCTCCCAGGGGACCGTGTCCGCCAACGCGTCGGCCCTTGCCGTCGCAACCACATAGAGGGAACCGGCCACGACCACGAGACCGTCGCCATCGACCATGCCGCGTGCCACGCGTAGCGCGTCGGTCACGTCGGCTTCCTCGTACACGCGCAGACCGAGGGCGCGGCCCGCCTCGGAGACGGCGGCCACCGGCATGGCGCGGGGCGAGTCGGGCTCGCAGGCGACGATGGCGGCAACGCCGACCGCCGCCAAGGGAGCGAGCATCGCCGACGGGTCGCGGCCCGACAACATCCCCACGACGGCGACCGAATCACCATCAACGGTGAACTCCTCCGCCAGCGCGTCGGCGAGCGCGGCCATGCCCGCCGCATTGTGCGCGCCGTCGACCAGCAACAGGGGACGGCGGCCCAACACCTCGAGCCGGCCCGGCACCTCGACGACGGCGAAGCCCTCCTCCACCACTTCGTCGGCCAGGGGGTCGCCGAAGAAGGCCTCCACCGCGGCCAAGGCCACCGAGGCGTTCACGCCCTGGTGCGCTCCGTGCAGCGGCACCAGCACGTCCTCGTAGCGGCCACCCGGCGTCCAGAGCGTCACGACGCGCCCACCCACCGCGACCTGGTTGGACTCGCAGCCGAAGTCACGTCCGGCCACCCACACCGATTCGGCCCCGACCTCGAGCGCCCGCCGGGTGACGATGTCCACCAGCTCCGGGGCCATCTCCCCCACCACGACCCTGCTGCCGGGCTCAATGATGCCGGCCTTGTCCGTGGCGATCCCCTCCAGCGTGGGCCCGAGGACGTCGGTGTGGTCGAAGCTGACATTGGTCAGGACCGCCACGTCGCCCCGGACGACGTTGGTGCAGTCCCAGGTGCCCCCGA
Source organism: uncultured Acidimicrobiaceae bacterium (assembly GCA_963843365.1). GTDB lineage: Bacteria > Actinomycetota > Acidimicrobiia > Acidimicrobiales > RAAP-2 > Bog-473. The sequence goes on from CAWJKG010000006.1 coordinate 172,418, forward strand.
GGCCCACCTCGACCACCATGGAGTCCACCGCCTCGGTCGAGAACCAGGCGAGCGCGGCTGCCGTGAGGAGCTCGAAACGGGTCGGCCGCTCGGGCAGCAACGGTTCCAGCAACGCCAGCTCCGTCAGGAGGTCGGTGAGGGCGGCGTCGTCGATCGGCGCACCGTTGTGCGCCAGGCGCTCGCCCACCCTGTGCAGGTTCGGGCTCGTGTACGTCCCCACCGTCAACCCCTTCGCCATGAGGAGCGCCGTGGCCATGGCGGACGTCGAGCCCTTGCCGTTCGTGCCGGTGATGTGGATGGAAGGGATCGATTCCTGGGGCTCGCCGAGCAAGGCGGTCAACGCCCGCATGCGATCGAGCGTCGGCACGGCGCGACGGCGCGGCATCTTGGACTCGAAGTCCACGTGGCTGTCGAGCCAGGACAGCGCCTCGGCCGGCCCGTCGAAAGGCGGCGCACCGGGACTCGGCACGAGCGACGGTTCCGGTTGGGTCAGGAGGCGGCGCGGCGCGAGCGGGTCGACTTGACCGGCGCGCCGCCGAGCGGCACCAGCGTCGGAGCGACGCGGTCGAGAACGACCGAGCGGTCCACCACGCACTTGCCGACGTCGTCGCGGCTGGGCAGGTCGTACATGACGTCCAGCAGCACCTCTTCGAGGATGGCGCGCAGGCCACGGGCGCCGGTACCGCGCAGGAGAGCCTGTTCCGCCACCGCCTCGAGTGCGTCGGGGCTGAACTCGAGCTCCACGTTGTCGAGCGCGAACACCCGCTCGTACTGGCGGGTCAAGGCGTTCTTGGGCTCGACGAGGATCTGCACCAGCGCTTCCTTGAACAGCGGCGAGACCGCGCTGACCACGGGCAGGCGGCCGATGAACTCGGGGATGAGACCGAACTTGATGAGGTCCTCGGGCAGCACGTGGCGCAGGATCTCGCCGTTGTCCCGGTCCTGGCGGTGCACCTCGGCCCGGAAGCCGATGCCGCGCTTGCCGACGCGGGACTCGATCAGCTTGTCGAGCCCGGCAAAGGCCCCGCCGCAGATGAACAGGATGTTGGTGGTGTCGATCTGGATGAACTCCTGGTGGGGGTGCTTGCGTCCCCCCTGCGGCGGTACTGAGGCGGTGGTGCCCTCCAGGATCTTGAGGAGCGCCTGCTGCACGCCCTCCCCGGAGACGTCACGGGTGATGGAGGGGTTCTCGCTCTTCCGGGCGATCTTGTCGATCTCGTCGATGTAGATGATGCCGGTCTCGGCCCGCTTGACGTCGTAGTCGGCCGCCTGAATCAGCTTCAGGAGGATGTTCTCCACGTCCTCGCCGACGTAGCCGGCCTCCGTCAGCGCGGTGGCATCGGCGATGGCGAACGGCACGTTGAGCATGCGGGCCAACGTCTGGGCCAGCAGGGTCTTGCCGCACCCCGTCGGGCCGAGGAGGAGGATGTTCGACTTCGCCAGCTCGACGCCGTCCTCCGCCGTCGGCGGGCCGGCCTGCACCCGCTTGTAGTGGTTGTAGACGGCGACAGAGAGGATCTTCTTGGCGTACTCCTGTCCGACGACGTAGTCGTTGAGGAAATCGAAGATCTCACGCGGCTTGGGCAGGTCCTCGAAGCTCAGCTCCGTGGACTCGTCACGCTCTTCCGCGATGATGTCGTTGCACAGGTCGATGCACTCGTCGCAGATGTAGACGCCCGGACCGGCGATCAGCTTCTTGACCTGCTTCTGCGTCTTGCCGCAGAAGCTGCACTTGACGAGATCCCCGCCCTCTCCGAACTTCGCCACCAGATCGCTCCCGTCCGTGCCTGCTGGTCCTACGCGGCGCCGATGGCTTCGAGTGGCGCCACCGTCCGTGCCGTGATGACCTCGTCGATCACTCCGTACGTCACCGCTTCCTCCGCCGTCATGATGAAGTCGCGGTCGGTGTCCTGGGCGACCTTCTCCTGGGTCTGGCCGGTGTCCTCGGCCAGCATCCCCGACAGCAGGTCCCGCATGCGGAGGATCTCCCTGGCCTGCAGTTCGATGTCACTGGCCTGACCCTCGACGCCGCCCCAGGGCTGATGCAACAGCACGCGGGCGTGTGGGAGTGCGAACCGCTTGCCCTTGGCCCCCGCCGCCAGCAGCACCGCCGCGGCCGACGCGGCCTGGCCGAAGCAGAAGGTGGAGACATCGGCCTTGATGAACTTCATGGTGTCGTAAATGGCGAAGAGCGCCGTGATCTCTCCACCGGGCGAGTTGATGTAGAGGTGGATGTCCTTGTCCGGCTCCTCGGACTCCAAGAAGAGCATCTGGGCACAGATCAGGTTCGCCACCGCATCGTCCACCGGCGTACCGAGAAAGATGATGCGCTCTCGGAGCAACCGCGAGTACAGGTCGTACGCACGCTCACCCCGGTTGGACGACTCGATCACGGTCGGAACCAGATAGTTGTAGGCCTTCATCGGTTCCCCCCCATTCTGCATCTTCACTCGCTCTCCTCGCTCTGCTCGACTTCGTCCTCTCCCGAGGCATCCACTTTGAGATCGTCCCGGGACATCGGATTGCCCTCTTCGTCGAAGAGTTCCACGTGGTCGAGCAGCCACTCCAATGCCTTGCCCTTGCGCAGCTCCGAGCGTACCGCGCCGGTCCGTCCGGCCGTGTCGAGTTGGCGGCGCAGTTCTTCTGCGGTGGTTCCCATCCGTTCCGCCATTGTCACTACCTCGGCCTGGAGCTCCTCATCACTGAGCGTCAACTCCTCGGCCTCGACCAGGGCGCGGAGGGCCAGATCCGCCTTCACCGCTGCCAGGGCGTCGACCCGGACCGCCCCGAGCAGCTCGTCGGGGGTCGTCCCCGTGGCCTGGAAGTACTCGGCCAACCCCAGCTTCTGGGCCTCCAGCCGGTGCTGCAGGTCGTGCAGGCGCTCGTTCACCTCCGCATCGACGAGGACCTCGGGCACCACGTCGTCGCTCACCAGGTCGGCGAGGGCCTCGATGGTCTTCTGGCGCAGCGCCATCTGGCTCTGCATGAGCTTGACCCGTCCGATGCGCGTGGTGATGTCCTCACGCAGCTCGGCCACGGTGGCGAACTCGGAGCTCTCTGCAGCCCACTCGTCGGTCTCGTCGGGGAGCTTCTTGATCTTCACCTCTTTGACGAGGACCCGGAACGCCACGTTCTCGTCGGGCTCGTTCGGGTTGGGCGCGTCGAAGGCGAGGATGGCGCCGGCCTTGGCCCCGTGGAGCTCGGCATCGAGCTCGGGGACCACCGAACCGGTGCCGACCTCGTAGAGGTAGTCGTCCACACCGACCACCTCGGCGCCGCTGGCGTCGTTGCCGTGGAGGTCGATGGTGACGAGGTCGCCGTCGATGGCCGGGCGATCCACGACTTCGAGTTCGGCGTCGTTCTCGCGCAGCCGGTCGACCTGACCCTGCACCTCTTCCTCGGAGACGGCGAGGCCGGGGAGGGTCACCTGCAGACCGTCGTACCCGGGGATGGCGACAATGGGGCGCACCTGCACCACGGCGTCGAAGGACACGGCGCCGCTGTCCTCTCCCCCGGTGATGTCGATCTCGGGCTGGGCGATCGGATCGAGTTCGGTGTCGACGACGGCGCGGGCGTAGAAATCGGGCAGGGACTCGCGCAACGCCTCGGCGCGCGAACGCGCCGGCTCCCCCCATGCGGGCCTCGAGCACCTTGCGGGGCACCTTGCCCGGCCTGAATCCGGGCACGCGGACCTGCCGGGCCAAGGAGCGCACGACGTCGCCGAGCGCTTTGTCGAACTCGGGCTCGTCCACCTCCACGCTCAGGCGGACGAGGTTTCCCTCCATGGGCTCTGCTGTCGCACGCATCACGAGCCGATCACTCTACCGGTCGGTCCACGGCCTGGGCGCACACGGCCTGGGCGCACACGGCCTGGGCGCACAGTCCCCGGACGTACGACCGCGCCCGGCGTGCGGCCGGCGCCGTCAACGTGCCGCCAATTGCGTCAGAACATGAAGTTCATCGCACCGAGGACGGAAAACCCCACCCGGGCGTCGCCCTCCACCGCGACGCCACCTGCCGCCTCGACCTCGGCGGCGGTCGTCCGCCCGCACCCGAGACGCATGAAGTCGATGCTCGACAGTGAGAGCGTGACGGTCGGCGTCACCTCGGCCCCGACCGGACGGGCGCGGCCGCCCTCGACGCCCACGGTGAAGGCACGCGCATCGTGTCCGGGGCCGTCCACGTCGAAGCGGACGGCGGTGCCGTCGGGGCAGGCGGCCTTCTTGCCCACCACGAAGGGCATGGCTCCCTGCACGCGGTCCAACGAGATCTGCGAGGCCACGTTGCCGCTGCCCCCCGGCCGGTCCAGGGCGAGCCGGACGTCCTGCTCGTGCACCCAGCTGTCGTAGACCCGCACGGTCATGAACTCCGCCCGCGGCACCTCTCCGATGGGGCTCCACCCGAGCTCCGCCCAGTCCGCCGCCGACAGCGCGTCGAGCTGCGCCAGGCGCGTCGTGGTCACCTCGACGAACTCGGTCCGGACTACCGGTCCGGGCAGGCCCCGGCGGACAGCGACGAAGCGCTCGTTGGTCGCGGCGAAATCGTTCTTCACGTGCTCGCCCATGGGCCCCTCCCACTCGGGCACGGGCTGCCCCATGATGGCCAGCTCGATGCCGATCAGGTGGGAGAGCTGATCCTGCACATCCCATCCCGGGCACTCCGTGGGCAGCGCCCACTCGGCGTCCGACAGGTCGGAGCAGACCTCCGCCAGCGCCCCCCAGGTCTCCGCCAGGGCGCCCTGTGCCCGCAATCCCTGCTGCAGCCAGTCATGCTCCTGACCTGCACCATTGTCGACCATGGGGCCGACCATAGCCCCGCGTCGTGCCTGAGGACGCCCGACCATCCCCCAAATCCGGGGAACCCGCCGCTACGTTCGTGACCCGTCCAAGGCCATCACCGACCGAAGGAGTTGCCATGGCGAACTACGAGGGGTACTGCGTGAAGTGCCGAGAGAAGCGCGAGTTCGACGGCCAGGAGGTCGAGCTCGCCAACGGCCGCCGCGCCGCACAGGGCACGTGCCCCATCTGCGGCACCAAGATGAACCGGATTCTGGGCAAGGCCAAGGTCTGATCTCGTCTTCCTAAGAGGGGGCACGCCGGCCGCGGTGGGCGCGCCGCTGGCCGGCGTGGGACGATGTTTCCATGCATGACCTGATCATCAAGGGTGGGACCGTCGTCGATGGGACCGGCGCGGCGAAGCGTGCGGCGGACATCGCGGTGGACTCCGGCCGCATCACCGAGGTGGGCCCGGTCCAGGGCGGCGCCACCCGGATCCTCGAGGCCGACGGCCTGCTCGTGACCCCGGGGTGGGTGGACATCCACACCCACTACGACGGCCAGGCCACGTGGGACCCCGAGCTCGCTCCATCGTCCTGGCACGGCGTCACGACGCTCGTCATGGGCAACTGCGGCGTGGGCTTCGCACCGGCACAGCCGGACCGCCACGACTGGCTCATCGGCCTGATGGAGGGCGTGGAGGACATTCCCGGCACGGCATTGGCCGAGGGGATCGAGTGGGAATGGGAGACGTTCCCCGAATATCTCGATGCGCTCGAGAAGCGCAGCTGGACGGTGGACGTCGGCACGCAGGTCCCCCACGCCGCCGTCCGGGCCTATGTCATGGGCGAGCGCGGGGCCCGCAACGAGGCGGCCACCGCCGAGGACATCGCGGCGATGCGGGCCATCGTGCTCGAGGCCATCAACGCGGGTGCCCTCGGCTTCTCCACCTCCCGCACCATGGGTCACCGCGCCATCGACGGCGAGCTCGTCCCCGGCACCTTCGCCTCCGAGGACGAGCTGTTCGGCCTCGGCTCCGCGCTGGGTGAGGCCGGCGCCGGCGTCTTCGAACTGGCGCCCCTGGGCTCGGCCGGCGAGATGCTCGAGGATGCCTGGCAGGAAGTCGACTGGATGCGCCGCCTCTCGGCGTCCATCGACCGCCCGGTGTCCTACGTGTTGCTGCAGGCGGACGACGACCCCGAGCTGTGGCGCAAGCAGCTGGCCGCCTCGCTCGAGGCCTGTGCCGAGGGTGCCCGGCTGTTCCCACAGATCGCGGGGCGCCCGACCGGGATCTTGTCGGGACACCACACCACGCTCTGCCTCTTCTCGGACTTCCCGGCCTACGCGGCGCTGCGGGAGCGCTGCGGCTCGCCGGCCGAGCTGGCGGCGGCGCTGGCCGACCCGGAGGTGCGCCGTGCCGTGGTGTCGTGGACGCCGTCGTCACCGGCAGAGGCCGACGCCATGGCCAAGGCCTACGACCGCACCTTCATTCTCGGCGACCCGCCCGACTACGAGCCGGGCCCCGAGCGCTCGTTGGCCGGCCTGGCGGCTGCGACGGGCCGCACACCGCTGGAAGTCGCCTACGACGAGATGGCCCGGGACGGCGGACAGGGCCTGTTGTACATCCCGATCCTCAACTACGCCACGGGCGACCTCGACCACGTGCACGACATGATGCTGCACCCCCAGGGCCTGCTCGGCCTGGCGGACGGCGGCGCCCACACCGGCACCATCTGCGACGCCTCCATGCCCACGTTCATGCTCACGCACTGGACCCGCGACCGGAGCCGGGGCGAGCGCCTGCCGCTGGAGTACGTCGTGAAGAAGCAGACGCACGACACCGCGCGGCTCTACGGCCTGGCGGACCGGGGCACGCTGGAACCCGGCGCGCTGGCCGACGTCAACCTGATCGACTACGACGGCCTCACGCTCGGCGCGCCGTTCGTGAAGAACGACCTGCCGGCGGGTGGACGCCGGCTGCTCCAGAAGGCCTCGGGCTACGTGGCCACGGTGAAGTCCGGGAGCGTGACGTTCGAGCACGGCGAGCCGACCGGGGCCCTGCCCGGCCGCCTGGTGCGCGGCGCCCGCTGAGCGCCCGGGGCTCCGGACCTCCGCCTCTCCGCTCTTCCCGCGCCACTCCCCCGCGTCGCCGGGGCCGGGGGCACGGCAGACTGCACCCCGTATGGAGCAGCCCCTGACCCAGTACGCCCTGCGGGACGGGGTCCACATCGGGTACCAGGTCTGGGGCCACGACGCGGGCGCCGCGCCGGACGTCGTGGAGTTCAACAGCGGCCTCATGATCTCCATCGACGAGACCGTCGACGAGCCCAACTGGCTCCGCTACACGGAGCGGGTGGCCGACTTCTGCCGTCTCATCCGCTTCGATGCCGGGGGCCTCGGCCTGTCCGACCCCCTGCCGACCGACCGGGACCCCTCCATTGAGGGCTGGGGCCGCGACGCCCTGGCGGTCATGGACGCGGCCGGGTGCGACCGCGCCGTCCTGCTCGCCTCGGCCGGCGGCACCATGCCGGCCCTGTGGCTGGCGGCGACGCACCCCGAGCGGGTGATCTCCCTCGTCATCGTCAACGGCACGGCCCGGGTCGGTCAGGCCGAGGACTACGGCTTCGGCGCCTCCGACGAAGAGGTGGCCACCGGCTCGGGGATCGACGTGGTCATGACCGAGGACGACATTCCGCGGGACATCGCCATCTTCGCACCGAGCCTGGCCCGCCGGGTGGGCTTCCGCGAGTGGTGGGGGCGGGCGGCCCGGCGCGGCGCCAGCCCGGCCACGGCGCAGGCGTTCAACCTGGTGACGTTCTCGGCCGACGTCCGCTGGTGCCTGCCGGCCGTCAGCTGCCCCACGCTGATCTTCGCCCGGCTCGACAGCTACGCCAGCCTGAGCCTGCACGGGCGCTACCTCTACGAGCACATCGCCGGCGCCCGCCTGGTCTCCACCACGGGGCCCGACATCATCCCGTGGGCCGGCGAGTTCGACTCGATCGTCGACGAGATGGAGGAGTTCGTCACCGGCGCCCGCGGAGTGCACGCCGCCACGCGCCTGCTGGCCGCGGTCCTCTTCACCGACATCGTGGACTCGACCGTGCGCGCCGCCGAAATGGGCGACCGGCAGTGGCGCGCGGTCCTCGACGAGTTCGACGTCAACGTCGGCCGGCTTCTCGCCCGGCACGACGGCATCCTCGTCAAGAGCACGGGGGACGGGTATCTCGCCCGCTTCGCCGCGCCGGCACAGGCCGTGCGCTGCGCCGAGGCCATGTTGGAGACGGCCCGCAACGCCGGGCTGCAGCTGCGGGCCGGGCTGCACGCCGGCGAGGTCGAGCTGCGCGGCGACGACATCGGCGGGCTCGCCGTCCACATCGCCTCGCGGGTCAGCGCCATGGCCGGACCGGGTGAGGTGCTGGTGACCGGGACCGTGCGCGACCTGGTCGTGGGGTCGGGCATCGTCTTCGACGACCGGGGCCGTCACAACCTCAAGGGCCTGCCCGACGAGTGGCACGTGCTGGCGGTGGCACGGGCCTGACGGCTCGGCGCGGCTGTTTGAATGTCGGCCATGACTCTTCTCGCACTCGGCGACGAGCGGCCGCGGATCCACCCCGATGCCTACATCCATCCTCTGGCCGTCCTGATCGGCGAGGTCCGCATCGGGCCGGGCTCCAGCGTCTGGCCCGGAGCGGTCATCCGGGCCGACAACGGGCCGATCGTCATCGGCGCCCGGACCTCCGTGCAGGACGGCTCCGTGATCCACACCCAGGCGGTGCGGCGGACGCGGATCGGGGACGACTGCGTGGTCGGTCACCTGGTGCATCTCGAAGGCTGTGTCCTGGAGGACCTGGTGCTGATCGGCTCGGGCGCCGTCGTGCTGGAAGGGGTCGTGTGCCGCTCCGGGTCGCTCGTGGGCGCGGGCGCCGTCGTGCGCCCGGGGACCGAGGTGCCCACCGGCGCCATGGCGCTCGGGGTGCCGGCACGCATCAGAGAGGGCGTCGTCAGCCCGGAGTCGGTGCGCGTGAACGCCGACGCGTACTCGGGTCGGCACCTCCCCCAGCATCGCGACGGGAGTCACGAGGTGTCGCTGGCGGAATGTCTGGAGCCCTGACCTCCGAGGCGAACGGGACCCCAGAAAGACCTGATCAGACAGCTACAGTGGGCGGGTCTTCAACGGAGAGACGGGATGTGGCGCAGCTTGGCAGCGCGCCTGCTTTGGGAGCAGGAGGTCCGGGGTTCAAATCCCCGCATCCCGACCACGCAGAAGGGTTCTCATCTGCAGATGTGCCCGACTCGTTGTCATTGGCGGTCGGCTGTGGTCGGCGGAGTCGGGCGCTGTCGCTGTCTCCCCCAGCTACATGATCCTCGCCCGAGGACAGCTCTCTCGCTCAGACTCACAAACCGGCCAGTCCGGTGAGGATCTCGGTGGAATGCGTTTACGGGTTCCTCGGAAATGAGCGAGGTCTGGCGCTCGTGAGAGCAATCGCTTGGCGCTGTGGTCGACGCCGACGGCGCCCTGTTCGCCGACGACTGAGCCGGGCCAGCCCCGGGGCCGACGCATCGAGTGCGGCAGGCAGCGGTGGTGCACGAGACCCGGGTCCGGGCTCTTGGGCGTTACCAGCCCTGGCTGCCCGGGACACCTTTGAAGGGGCCAGCCACGTCCGAGGTGATCCACCCGCCGTAGAAGCCCCCGGGCTGGGGGACCACCAGTTCGTCGCCGACCCAGCATGCATCCAGACGGCCGGGATAGAACGCGACGTACCCGGCGATGGCCTCGAACGCGGCGCTCGGCGTGTCGTAGCCCCATGCAGCATCCGGCTCGACCCGCCCGCCGGCGTGGACGTCGAAGTAGTGGGCCTGCCCCTTCCACTCGCAGAAGGAGCGGCGCCGGGTGCGTTCCAGGATGCCCGGCACGATGTCGCCGGGAGGGAGGTAATAGTTCGGCGGATGGCTCGTCTCGAGGACGCGGATACGCGCCCGTCGTCTCGGCGACGACGCCACCGCCGAGCTCGATCTTGATCCGATGCCGAACGGCCTCGAGGCGCGGGGGCGCGGGTAGTCCCACACCGACTCCTGCCCTGGCCGCACCGGATCGGGCCGTGGGATCACGGAGACTCCTCCTCTTCTCCTCTCCGGGTCACACCGACAGAGCCGCCCGCAGGACGCTGGTCCGCGAATGGGCAGGGTTCCCGTCATTGCTCTGCAGGCTCACGTCCACCGCGGAGTACCCCGCCATGAGCCCGGCCGTCACGACGTAATCACCGTCGCCCGAGGGCGGCAACACACCGACCGGGAGCATCTTCTGGGTCGCCGGATCGAGCAGCCAGACCTCGTAGAACGCCTGGTTCGACGGCGTCGAGAGGTCCCGGGTCCGCACGATCATGTGCCGCGTCGTCCCCTCGGCCAGCACCGTCACCGTGCCGGTGGCGGCGCGCGGGGCCTTGAGGGGCTGCAATGCGCCCTCGGCCACGACGGGCTGTGTCGGGGAGTGCCTCGTCAAGGCGGCCACGGTGCCGAGCGTCCCCACCAGGATCACCGCCGCCGCCGTGGCCAGCACGACCGCCAGGCGGCGGCGCCTCCCAGCTGTTCGGGGTGCCTCGTCGTGCTCCGGCGCCAGGTTCAGGGGCGGCAGGACGTCCTCCTCGGGCTGGAAGTCGGGGGCCACCGTTAGGGCCGCACCGACGACCGTGCGGTCCCCGCTACCGAATCCCGTCGGATCGCCCAGCTCCCGATCGGCCCGCGCCGCCGAAGTCAGTGCGCCGTGAGCGACCACGAGGTCGATGAGCTCCTCAGTGCAGGCACGACACGTCCTGAGGTGGCGCCCAATGGTGAGGGTGTCGTTCCGGCCTACCTCCCCGGCGAGCAACCCAACCAGGTCCACATCGTCGTGGCCCGGTGCAGTGTCGTCACTCACGAATGGTCACCTCCATCGATGAGTTGGCTCAGCCTCCGCATGCCGCGGGCCATGCGAGCCTTTACCGTGCCGACGGGAATACTCAACTTGGCGGCGATCTCCTGCTGGGTGAGATCTCCAAAATAGGACAACTCGATGGCCTCCTGTTGATCCGCGGAAAGCTGTGTCATGGCCGCACGCACCTCGGCTGCCCAGGCGATGCGCTCGACAAAATGATCCCCGTCCCCTCCGGAGAGCTCACGAATCGCATTGACTGAGACGACCTTGTGGTGACGACGGCGCAGTTGGTCAATCGCCCTCTTCCGGGCAATGCCGAAGAGCCACGCCTCGAAGGGCCGGCTCGGGTCTATCCGGTCACGGGTCCTCCAGACCTCGAGGAAGACGATCTGGAGCAGGTCTTCGGTCTCGTCGCTGGCAACGAATCGCCGCAGATAGTTGCGAACCATCGGACCGTACAACCGATAACTCTCTTCGAGGGCGCGCTCGTCGCCTTCGGCGATGCGCGCCCCGATGGGCCCCTCGGACACCGCATTCATCACGACCGGCGCAACCTTTCGATCGCTGCCCGGCGGTCCGAGGGGCCCGTCAGGATCACGGCAGCAGCACGCCGTTGATCACGTGGATCACGCCGTTGGAAGCGATGATGTTGGTCTTGATGACCTGCACCGTCGAGCCCTTTTCGTCGGTGATCGTCAGCTTCCCGTTGGCCGAGTTCACGGTGAAGGTCGCACCGTTGACCGTTTTGACCGCACCGGGCGAGATCTCAGAGGCCTTCAAGGCACCAGGCACGACGTGGTAGGTGAGGATGCTCGCCAGTTCAGCCTTGTTGGCCGGCTTCAGGAGCGTCTTGAGCGTGCCCTTCGGAAGCGCGGCGAAGGCCTTGTTCGTTGGAGCGAAGACGGTGAAGGGCCCGGGGCCTTCCAGCGTCTGGACCAATCCGGCCGCCTTGATCGCCGCCACCAACGTCGTGAACTGCGGATTGTGCTCGGCAATCTGGACCACGTTCTTCGATGACGTTGTCGTCATGGGCGATGAAGCACCTGCACCGCTGACGGTGCCGAGACCGGCGACGCCGACCACTCCGAGTGCGATCACCGCGGTGGCGACCGAGATGCTCTTGCGAATGCTCATGCTTGATGGCTCCTCGTGTGCATGGCCCCGCTGGGCCTGTCTGTGTGTGCTTTCACCTTCGGACGAGAGCGGTCCTCGGTTGCACATCGTTCAGTCCTCGTTCACGCCGTTCACGAACGGAGAATGGCCCGTCGCTAATTTAGTACTAAATCTGATGCAACCAATCGCGCCACTCCTACGAAGCGTGGGGTGTTGGCCACCCGTGCCAATGGGGCCGTCGGCCCCGAGAACCCCGGAGGTATCACCCATGAAGAAGCCATCCGGCCTGCTCGCGACCGCCGCCCTGGCCGTCGGACTCGCCCTGTCCATCGTCCCCGCCGTGGCGGGGGCCTCGCCCACCTGGTCCCACACTGGCAACGGGGGATCCGGTTGGTACGGCGGCGGAGGCGAGCGGCTCACCGACCTGAGCCTCGTCCACGGCGTTCCCGGTCTGGCCGTTGACATCTACGTTGTGAAGAACTTCAGCTCCTACAAGGAACTGGCGGACGTGACCTTCGGCGCCGCGGCGGACCTCGACACCGCGTTTCCGGGGTGGGTAACGCCGGGCTGGTACGTCGTCGACGTCGTGCCCACCGGCACGAGCCCGTTCAAGCCCCTCCTCAGCACGAACTTCGTCCTCGGCCATGGCCAGAGCAAGACGGTCGCGGCCTATGTGACGGCGTCGTCCGCCGGAGTGGCAGGCTCGCCCACACTGGGAGTGTTCACCAACGACGTGTCGAACACCGGCAGTGGCAACGCCCGCGTCACGGTCCGACACCTGGCCGTCGCCCCCACCGTAGGCGTCTACGCCGACGGCTCCGTCGCTATCACCCCGGCCTTCTCCAACGGCGAGACCGCCACGGCCGTGGTGCCCGCCAGCACCTACGACGTCACGGTGACGGCGCCGAACACCCCCGGGACCGTCCTTGACGACCTGGGCAACGTCACGCTGGGGGCCAAAACGAACACGCTGGCCTTCGCCATCGGCGACTACACGGAGAACCCGTCGACCTCGACGTTCACCGTGGTGGCCCTGGCGATCCCCACCGCCTGAGCAACGACGTCACGGATACCAACGACGCACAGCCCGGCGATCCGGGCGTCGTCGCTTCGCGGGCTGCGTGCCCTTCAACCTATGGTGAGGGCACGCAGCCCGCGACCCGATTCCCCAGCATCACGGCGCGCTCACTCGAGGGGCACGACGTCCGGCTTCCCGAGGACTTCGGCGGCGAGCGCAACGTGGCCGTCGTGGCGTTTCAGCGACACCAGCAGGGCCTCGTCGACAGCTGGGTGCCGTGGCTCGAAGAGCGTGCCGCTGACCATGCGGGGTTGTGCTTCTACGAATTGCCCACCATCGGCCGGATCTGGATCCCGGTGCGAAGGTTCATCGACGGCGGCATGGCATCGGCCATCCGTGAACCGGTGATCTTGAGGCGCACGCTGACGGTCTACGGCGACGTCGGACGCGTCACCGGTCCCCTGGGCATCAAGAATCGCTCGACGATCGCGCTGTTCCTCGTCGACGCGTCCGGTGTGGTCCGCTGGTCCGGCTCAGGAGGGTTCGACTCGGTCACAGCCCGAGACCTCGGGGATGCGCTGGATGCCTGCGAGGACCAGAGCGCGCCCGAGGGCGCGGTGGCTGGCTCGGGTCAGCGGGAACGAGACGACCCCCGTCGTCACCCGATGCTCCCGTGAGCAGGACCTTCGGGCGCAAGGGCCGAACCGGGTCTTCCGCGTCCCGCATGTCCGTGTTGTCCACCCTGGAGAGCTCGCATCACCCATCCATGAGGATCGTCGCACGTGCACACGGTCCAGATCAGGCAGTCGTCCACGACTCGCCCTCATCGACCGAACCCTGGTCCACCCCACCCGCCTCGCCCGACGCACGCGCACACCGCTGGGCGGATGGATGAGAAATGCACGCCGAGCCAGGGGGCGAAGGTGGGTCCGCGTCGAGTCCCGAACAGTTCGCCACGGCTCCCGACGATCACCCAAGGGGTCGCTGAGAGCATGGCTGCGAAGGTACGCGGAGCCACAAGCGCCAACTCAGAGCTGATTTCCGGATGTGGCGCAGCTTGGCAGCGCGCCTGCTTTGGGAGCAGGAGGTCCGGGGTTCAAATCCCCGCATCCCGACCAGACGAACGGACTCTGATCAGCACTGGGAGTGCGACGCGGCCAAGGAGCGTCGGCACTGGTCGGCTCATCGGGCTTACAGCGTGAGACGGAGGGGCAGCTCCACCAAGCGGCGAACCAAGAGGCTCTTGTGGTGGTGCAGGTCCTCCGCCGGCATGTCGAGCTCGAACCGAGAGGTCCGAGCGAGGAGCTGCTCGAAAGTCACTTTCGCTTCGAGCCGCGCCAGCGGGGCTCCGAGGCAGAGGTGGATGCCCCATCCGAAGCCAAGATGGCGGCGCGGGGCATCGCGTTCCACGTCGATCGAGTCCGGGTTCTCGAAGGCAGAAGCATCGTGATTCGCGGCGGGCCAGAGCAACACCACTCGAGCCTCGGCGGGCAGACTGACGCCGGCGAGTTGCGTGTCCCGGGTCACCCGGCGGTAGTGCCCTCGAAAGGGAGGATCGATGCGACAGGCCTCCTCGACGAACGAATCCACCAGCGCAGGATTCGCTCTGAGCCGCTGCTGAAGGGCTTGGTCTCTGGCCAGGATCGAGACGCCGGTCCCAATGAGGCTGGTCGTCGATTCGCTTCCCGCGGACACCAAGAGCAAGAGGATGACGAAGGCCTCCGGGTCGCTCAATTCACCCGAGTTCACTGCGTCCGCGCACACTCCGATCACGGTGTCCTGATCGGGATGCGCTGCGGCGCGCGCCTGTCCGTAGGCATCAGCGACGGGGCCCAGGTCGCCGATGATCTCTTGGATCTCCCGGCATCGTTCTTCAGATGCGAACCCACTGATCTGCTCGCCCGACGCGTAACCGAAGTCCCGGATGAACCCGGCTGCGTCGTCGGACAGGCCGAGGAGACGCGAGAGCACCACAGCGGGCAGGGGGATCGCAGCCTGGCTCATCCACTCCATCGCACCGATGCTCAGGTGAGGATCGAGGAGCCCATCAACGAGGGCACGGATTTCGGTCTCCCTCGCCTCCATGGAGCTTCGGGTGAAGAGCCGGCTCAGCACCTTGCGTTGGCGGCCGTGGTCCGGCGGGTCGGCGGTGGCAAGGACCATCGGGACATCGAGGTCCTGGACCATGTCGCTCGCGGCCGACCAGAGCTCAGCACGGCCCTTCGGGTCGAGGTGCAAGAACGTGACGGTGTCGCTCGAGTACGTCGCCGGATCAGCGATCACCTCTTGGATGAGGCTCAGACACGACACGAGGTATGTGCCGGTCCCGGGGACTTCGTGAACAGGGTCGAGCTCCCGGAGCTCCGCGTAGTACCCGTAGGGCTCCTCGATCACCGCAGGATCGAACAGCGGATCGACGGTGGTCACAGGACCGGAAGCCGCACACACATTTCCGCACAGCCTATGAAGGTGTCCGGGAAGAGAGCCAGACCCTCCGGCGGGCATTCTCCGATCCCGAGATGTGCCCGCCGGATCGAGCGCGGTGATCAGGGCGGACCGGCATTGCCCCACCCCCCGGCCGCCGCGTGAGCCACAATGCAGCGTGCCCGACCCCGAGCCGACCGCGAGCAGCGCGGCCTCGGGGGGTCAGATCGTCCTCCTGACCCTGGCCTCGGCACAATTCCTCATGACGCTGGACACCTCCGTCATGAACGTGTCGATCGCCACCGTGGCCAAGGACGTCGGGACCACGGTCACCGGGATCCAGACCGCCATCACCCTCTACACGCTCGTCATGGCGGCCTTCATGATCACCGGCGGCAAGATCGGCCAGATCATCGGGCGCAAGCGCGCGTTCATGATCGGATGCGTCGTCTACGGGTGCGGGTCCGGGATCACCGCACTGGCCAAGTCGCTCCCCGTCCTCCTGATCGGCTGGTCCGTGCTCGAAGGCCTCGGAGCCGTGCTGATCATGCCGGCGGTCGTCGCGCTCGTGGCGACGAACTTCGCCCGCCCGGACCGCCCGCGGGCATATGGCCTGGTCGCCTCGGCGGGTGCCGTCGCCGTGGCGGTCGGACCACTCGTGGGCGGCCTCTGCACGACCTACGCCAGCTGGCGCTACGTCTTCGTGGGCGAGGTGGTCGTCGTGCTCGGGATCCTCGCTGTTGAGCCGAAAGATGGCCGACTCGCCGGCGGTCCCCGGCGTGCGTCTCGACCCTGTCGGGACGCTCCTCTCCGCGGCGGGGCTCGGGATGATCGTCTACGGCGTGGTCAGATCGGGCACATGGGGCTTCGTGCAGCCCAAGCCCGAGGCGCCCCAGTGGTTGGGGATGTCGCCCGTCGTGTGGCTGCTGCTCGGGGGTGGCGCCGTGCTCGCCCTCTTCGCGTGGTGGGAGAACCGAAGACTGCGGCAACAGCGGTCCGCTCTGGTCGACCCGCACATACTCAGAGCGCCCCGCCTGCAGGGCGGGCTCACGTCCTTCTTCTTCCAGTTCATGCTGCAGTCCGGCCTCTTCTTCGTCATACCCCTCTTCCTCTCGGTGGCGCTGGGACTTTCCGCCGTCGCCACCGGCGTGCGGCTGTTGCCCCTCTCCATCACGCTGCTGGCCGGTGCGGTCGGCGTACCCAGGATCTTCCCCCACGGCTCGCCGCGGCGGATCGTCCGCGTCGGGTTCGCGCTGCTGTTCTTGGGCATCGTGGTCCTGCTGGCCGCCCTGGACGCCGGGGCCGGCGCCGACATCGTGACCGGGCCCCTGCTGCTGGCCGGGCTCGGGATCGGCACCCTGGCGTCTCAGCTCGGCAGTGTCACCGTCTCGGCCGTGCCGGATTCCCAGAGCGGAGAGGTCGGGGGCATCCAGAACACCGTGACCAACCTGGGCGCATCCCTGGGTACGGCCCTCACGGGCGCCATCCTCATCGCGGTCCTGACCTCGACGTTCCTGGGCTCCGTCGCATCCAACCCGGCCGTCCCCAAGGAGCTTTCGTCCCAGGCGCAGGTGGAGCTCTCCTCCGGCATCCCCTTCGTGAGCGACGCCGACCTGGACGCAGCACTGCAGAAGGCCGACGTCCCGGCGGACACGGCACAGGCGATCGTCGAGGAGAACGCGCAGAGCCGGCTCAATGGCTTGCGGGCCGCGTTGGCTGTCCTCGCCATGATCGCTCTGCTGGCCCTCGCACTGACACGCCGGCTCCCGTCGGTCCAGCCCGGGGACGAGCAGACGGCGGCGCTCAGCTCCGGCGCAACGTGACGCTGCACCAGGCCCGCTTGCGGCACGAGGGGCAGGTCATGCGGTGGTCGAAGCGCCGGCGGGGCAGCCAGACCCCGAGCGGGAACTGGAAGATCAGCAGGTCGAGCACGCCGACGCGCGAGACCTGGCGGCACCGTGACACTCGACCGTGAAGCTGCCCCGCTCGTCGAGGGGATTGCCCGACGTGCGGGCCCGGCTGTCGGGCTCGGGACGGGCACCCGAGTACAGCGCCCGCTTGCCGACGGGCAGCGGCACGGTGGCGGCCGGCTCTCCGGCGGCACCCTCCCCCCCTGACGGGCACCCAGAACAGGGCCCGCTTGCCCAGGGGATCCGGCGCCCTGTCGCTCCGCCCGGGGGCCACGGGACTCAGGCGGTCTGCATGGCGTCGTAGACGCGTGTCGAGAGCGCCCGGTAGGCCACCGCTCCCGCTGACGTCGGCGCGTGCTGCAGCACCGACTGCCCGATGCCGGGCGCCTCGGCGAAGCGCACCGACTTCGGCACGGACGGCTGGAACAGGGGCAGCCCGTAGCGATCCTCGACCTCGGAGAGCACCTGGCGGGAATGCGTCGTGCGCGCGTCGAACATGGTGGGGATGACGCCGAGCACCCGCAGCTTCTCGTTGGCGA
Organism: uncultured Acidimicrobiaceae bacterium; assembly: GCA_963843365.1. Classification (GTDB taxonomy): domain Bacteria; phylum Actinomycetota; class Acidimicrobiia; order Acidimicrobiales; family RAAP-2; genus Bog-473. Next base: position 190,108 of record CAWJKG010000006.1, read on the forward strand.
ACTGGCGCACGTCCTCGATGGTCTCGAGCAGTTGGCCGACGCCGCGGTGGCTGAGCGCCTCGCACTGCAGCGGCACAATGACCGCCTCCGCCGCGGTCAACCCGTTGATGGTCAGCACGCCGAGCGAGGGCGGGCAGTCGATCAGGACGGCGTCGTAGTCGTCGAGCACGGGCTCGAGGGCCTGCGCGAGCACGTGTTCGCGGCCCGTCCGGCTGAGGAGGTGCACCTCGGCGCCCGCCAGGTCGATGGTGGCCGGGACCAGGTTGAGGTTCGCCACCCCGGGGACCGGCTTGACGACGTCGGCCAGGCGCGCCCGGCGGACCAGCACGTCGTGCAGCGACGAGTCCAGGGCATCGGGATCGAAGCCGAGCGAGTACGTCAGGCACGCCTGTGGGTCGAGGTCCACGACCAGCACCCGGCGACCCTGCTGGGCCAGGGCCACGCCGAGCGACTGCACGGTGGTCGTCTTGGCCACGCCGCCCTTCTGGTTCGCGACGGCAATGACCTTGAGCATCGCCGGATTCTAGGACCGCGCCCGACACGTTGCACAGGGGCAATCTTGGGCTCCGGCGGGACTCAGCGGTAGGCCGCCTCCTGCGGGCCGACGTCGGTCACGAGGTTGCCCAGGGCCAGGTTGACGTCGTCCAGGTGGATAGCCCCACCGGGGCCCGAGGGTGGCGGAGACGGTGGGCCGCGGGTCGCCGGGTGACGGCGTGGCGGTCACCTGCAACCAGGATGCGCCTCCGCTGCTGCTGGCACTGGGCCGTATAGAGCCCCGGGAAGGTGACCCACGGCGTCCGGACGTCCACGCCGGTGGCCGCCGCCGTCGCGCCGCGGAAGAAGGGCTGCAGCGCGCCGGGCTGGGACGAGAAGGTGACCGGGTTGACGCACGCCACCTGCTGTGTCGGCGGCGCCGGTCTGGCCGGACTGCAGGCTCACACCCTGCCCGGCGCGGCCGAAGAGCGAATTGGCCGGGGGCGGCGACCCGAAGGTCGAATAGGCGATGACGCACCCCGTCTGGGACGCCCGCCCGCAGGTGGGGATACTGCGGAAGGTGCCCCCCACCACGCGTCCCGGCGGGACCTGCACGTTGCCGCCGAGGATGATGGCGGACACCATCCGCTTGCGGAGCGTCGGCGACGGGTCGACCTGGGTCTGCAGCAGCTTGATCAGCATGGCGGCACCCTGCGAGTGCCCGATGAAGACGATCGGACGGCTCCGGTTGTCGTGGGCCAGGTAGTCCCGCCAGGCGGCAGGAGGCTGGCGTAGGCGATGGCCGCCGCGGACACGCTGGCCTTCCGCCAAGCCCGACACCGTGGCCTGCCGGTACATGGGGGCCCAGACGGTGCAGACCTGCGAGAAGCGCGATGCCTGGACGACGGCCACGGCCCTCTCGGCCGGCTGCACCGTCAGGTTGGCATTGAGGCCCGACTCCGTCGAGACCGTCGGGTAGACGTAGAAGCAGTCGAACCGCCGTGCCGCGGGCGACGTCGGCGACAGGACCGGGCGCGTGGCGCCCTTCCCCGTCACGGCGGTGGCGGCCCGGCTCGACGCGCACGGATCGGCCGCCTGCCGCGGGCTGCACAACCAGACGGTCCCCGGAGCGGCGCCGAGCGGACGGCTCGCCGCAGCTGCCGCCGCCGGGGCCACGAGCACCCCAGCACCGCCTGCGACCGCCAGCACCGCCAGCACCGCGGCGGGTGCGGCTGGTCGGAGCCTGTCTCCGGCCCGGCGACCCATGGCGCACCACCCTAGGAGCTGGCCATCCGTCCCCGTGGGACCACGCCGGCGGGCCGGGGGGCGCGCCGGGCGCGCCTAGGGTCGTGGGGCAGCCGGGGTGGCGCGGACCGCGCTCGACGCGACCACACCCCGCTCCCCCGTAGAACCGAAAGAGCACATGGCCGTCACCCGCATGAACCAGAAGGTCGCCGTCGGCATCGTGTTCGTCTCGGCCATGTTCATGAACATCATGGACATCACGATCGTCAACGTCGCGCTGCCGACGATCGGCCGTGACTTCCAGATCCCGCCGACCGCGGTCGACGGCGTCGTCATCGCGTACCTGGTCAGCCTGGCCGTCTTCATTCCCGCGTCGGGTTGGCTGGGCGACCGCTTCGGGGGCAAGCGGGTCCTCCTGACCGCCATCGTCGTCTTCACCGTCGGCTCCGTCCTCTGCGGCCTGGCCCAGAACATGACCGAGCTGGTGCTCTTCCGCGTCGTGCAGGGCGCCGGCGGCGGCATGATGGCGCCGGTCGGCATGGCCATGCTCTACCGGGTCTTCCCGCCGGCGGAGCGGGTGCGGGCCGCCAGCATCCTGACCCTGGGCACGACGCTCGCGCCCGCCGTCGGTCCGGTGCTGGGCGGCTTCCTGGTGACCAACTTCTCCTGGCGCTGGGTCTTCTTCGTGAACGTGCCCATCGGCATCGCCGCCGTCCTCTTCGGCGTGCTCGCCCTGGAGCGGACTGCCGCCATCGACGCCGGCCGCTTCGACGTGCCGGGGTTCCTCCTCGGGGGCGCCGGTCTGGGCCTCTTGATGTACGGGGTGTCCGAGGGTCCGCTCAGTTCATGGTCTTCGCCCGACGTCGTCGCCACCTGCGTCAGCGGCGCCGTGCTCCTGGTGGTGTTCGTCCTGGTGGAGCTGCGCACCTCGCGGCCGATGGTGGACCTCCACCTCCTGCGGGAGCGGCTCTTCCGCTCGACCAACTGCGTCATGTTCCTGGCCGCCGCCGCCTTCCTCGGGCTGCTGTACCTGATCCCCCTCTACTTCCAGGACGCCCGCGGCCTGACGGCCCTGCAGTCGGGCCTCTCCACCTTTCCCGAGGCCTTCGGCGTCATGATCGGGGCGCAGTTCGCGAGCCGCTTCATCTATCCGCGCATCGGGCCGCGCCGGCACATCACGGCCGGACTGCTCGGGTTGGCCGCCTGCATGCTCGTGCTGACCCAGATCACCGTGACCACGAACCTGTGGCTCATCCGCGGACTCATGTTCGTCCTGGGCTGGATGATGGCGCAGGTCATGGTGCCCAACCAGGCCGCCGCCTTCGCCATGATCAGCCCCGAGTCCATGGGCCGGGCCTCCACCTTCTTCAACACCATGCGCCAGGTCGGCAGCGCGGTCGGCGTCGCCGTGCTCTCCACGGTGCTGATCGGCGTGGGCACGGCGCAGGGCACCGGCCGGACGTCGTCACCCGACATCACGGGCTACCACGTCGCCTTCTTGACCGCGGCCGTCTTCGCCCTGGCTGCCGCCGCCTTCTCCCTCACCATCCACGACAGCGACGCCGCGGAGACCATCGTGCGGCGCGTCCGCCGTCCCGCCCGGGCCCGGCGGGAGCAGATGCCCGTCCCCGAGGGGAGCCCGGCGTGACCGAACTCCAGACGCTCTGCGTGTTCTGCGGCTCGAGCCCGGGCGCCAACGAAGCCTTCACGGGGGCGGCGCAGCGGTTCGGCACGGCCGTGGCCGAACGGGGCATCGAGCTCGTCTACGGCGGCGCCTCCGTGGGTCTCATGGGCGTCGTCGCCGACGCCGCGCTGGCGGCGGGTGGACGGGCGACGGGCGTCATCACCGAATCGCTCGCGGGCCACGAGATCGCGCACGACACCTTGAGCCACCTGCACGTGGTCAGCTCCATGCACGAGCGCAAGGCCCTCATGGCCGAGCTCTCCGACGCATTCGTGATGCTGCCCGGGGGGTTCGGCACGTACGAGGAGTTCATGGAGTCCGTGACCTGGGCCCAGCTCGGCATCCACGACAAGGCGCTGCGGGATCCTCAATGTCGACGGGTTCTTCGACCAGTTGCTGGCCTTCCTGGCCCACGCCGTGTCCCAGGGCTTCATCAAGGCGCGCCAGATCGACGCCCTGGTGATCGCGGACGACGTCGACGAGCTGCTCATCGGGCTGCTCGAGACGAGGAGTGATGAGGTCTCGGCGCGCGAGGGGCGGGATCCGACCGGCTCAGGCCGGACGGGGCAGCAGCAGCACGTCGCGCAGCTCGTCGACCTCGCCCCAGTCGGCGAGGAGATCGGCCACTGAGTCGTACGGCTTCCGCGTCGCCGTGGCCTTGTCCAGGAGCGATGCCGCGTAGCCGAGCGACTCGAAGTACCCGAGGTACTCGGCCACGGTGGTCCCCGACACACGGCGCAGCATCTCGTCCTTCAACTCGGTCGTGACCACGGGACGATCGCGCTCGATGATCCGAGTGGCGCCCCGGACGACCCGGCCCTCCGCTCCCTCGACGTCCATTTTGAGGAAGCCCACGGGCCCCTCGACCAGGTCGTCCAGGCGGAACGTGGGCACGACGGTGCCCGGGTGGGACAGGAGGTCTCCCTCCTCGATCAGACCCCCGTTCGAGCCCACATGCGTCGAGTAGTAGGCCCAGCCCGTGGCGGTGTCCGCCGCCACGGGCAATAACTGGACGTTGCCGGCGTCGTTGAGCCGGAGCGAGGAGAGCAACAGGCGGCAGTTCTCCGAGTTCGGCTCCAGTGCCACGACCTTGCCGGAGGGGCCGACCAACCTCGCCGCCAGCAGCGAGTAGTAGCCGAGGTTGGCACCCACGTCGACGACGGTCATCCCGCTGGTGCAGTACTCCTCGAAGACGGCCGTCAGGTGCGCCTCGTACGCCCCCGACCGCAGGCCGGGCGTGACGGCGGCGTCGGCCGCGTCGCAGAACAGCTCCATCCCTCCCACCGTGCAGCGCACGGCGTCCTCCCCGGCCAGCTGCACCGTGAAGGCGGTCGGCGCCACCTGGTGCTCAATCGATCCGAGCATGCGCCGGATGGTCGAGACCTGCGCCAGGTCGCCCGCAGCCGCCTCGTCCACCTCGGGCCGGAGCTCGTCGGGCAGCGTGGGATACAGCAGCGCCACGAGCTGCTCGTAGGTGAGACCCCGGGGAGGTGGTTCCGGCATGGTGCCACCGAGACCGTGGACGACCCGGTCACGCAGGGGCTTCAGCGCCTCCTTGACGGTGTCCTGCCAGCTGTTTCGCGCCTCGTCCATCTGGGCCCACGGTAACCGCTGGCCATGAGGCCGGTCGCTAGTGTCAGCACCGAGCACACCGAGGTGCGCACCGAGCCGACAAGGGACGGAGGGGATGCAGTGCCCGCAGAGGAACGGATCGCCGCCAGCCGCACCGTGCACGCCACGCCCGCCGAGGTCTTTCGAATCGTCACCGACCCCGCCATGCATGTCGAGATAGACGGCTCGGGCATGTTGGAAGCGGCGCCCGGAGCGAAGCGCCTCGAGGCGCCCGGCGACACGTTCGTGATGGACATGGATCGGGAGTCCCTGGGCGACCAGCCCATGGGCAAGTACAAGTCGGTCAACACGGTGACCCGGTTCGAACCCGACCAGCTCCTGGAGTGGAACGTCGGACTGCCCGACCAGGGCCCGTTCGGCCACGTCTACGGGTGGGAGATCACCGCGGTCGGGCCCGGCGAGACGACTGTCACCAACTACTGCGCCTGGCCGGACATCCCCGACTCGCCGCGCCCGCACTTTCCCATTGTGCCGCTCTCCATGCTGCAGCAGTCGGTGGACAACCTCGCCGGGCTCGTGGCCCGCCCGGGTGCCGCGCCGGGCTGACTGGCGGACCCCTGCCAGCCCGGAATCCCGCCGAAGCCCGCTCGTCGGCCGACGACTCCGTTCGGGATTCTCCGGGAGATGTCATGAATCTTCGTAGAAACGAGGCCCTTCGGTGGGTATTCTCTGATTGGCCCGTGCTTCCCGCGGCACTGGGCACCTCGGCGGCCGGGAGACCAAGGAGTCCAGTGTCAAGAGCGAATCAATGGGCCAATAGGCCCTGCGTATCCTCACGTACGTTCTGGTCGCAACCGGCATCGCAACGTGCCTCCACTTTCGAGGAACTGAGGGACACGGCTCCGGTCAGCCTTCAAGAGCCGCCCGACTTCGGCCTGGCCGAGGCCCGCCGCGGGTTCTGGGCTGTCACTCGTCACGCGGATGTGGTGGCGGTCTCACGAAATCCCGACCTGTTCTGTTCGGGAAAGGGCATCGGGTTGGGAGACACCCCCGCCGACATCCTCGAGCTCACGGCTGCCCTTCCCCTCATGGATCCGCCTCGCCTCACGGCTGTGCGCCGAGTTGTGAGCGCCGCATTCACTCCGAAGCGGGTCGCACAGCTCAAAGGCCGCATCGACGCTCAGGCTGCACGAATTGTGGACGAGTTCGTCGAGCGCGGAGAAGGAGACGTCGTTCAGGATTTCTCGAGGAAGCTTCCGATTTGGACAATCTCGGAGATGCTGGGCATACCCGACTCAATGCGCAATCAGCTTTCGTCCGTGGCCGAGGTGCTGTTCGCCGCCGAGGACCACACGTCTGAGGTCCAGGACGGACAACGGCGGCACAGGCGCACTCAAGGCAGGAATGGACTTGCACCGGATGGCACGAGCGCTGATCAAGGATCGTCGCTCTCACCCCGGAGATGACATTTTCTCAGCCCTGATCCACACCGATATCGATGAGGAGCCGCTCTCCGACCAGATCCTCAGGAACATCTTCTCGCTCTTCATCACGGCGGGAAACGACACGACCAAGAACACGACGACCCACGCCTTCAAGCTGTTCTCCGACAATCCCGAGCAGTGGTCACGCCTTGTCAGCGACCGAGACGCCCTCGGGTGCGCCGTTGAGGAGATGATTCGCTGCGCCACACCGGTCATCCGCTTTGGACGCACTGCAACCGCCGACACCGAGCTGGGTGGTGTGCACATTGCCGAAGGCGATGCCGTGGTCATGTACTACGAGTCGGCGAATCGCGACGAGTCGGTCTTTCAACATCCGGAGAACTTCGACATCACCCGGAACCCCAATCCTCATGTCGGGTTCGGCGGAGGAGGGCCGCATTTCTGCCTCGGTGCCCACCTCGCCCGACTCGAGTTGAGTGCGCTGTTCACCGGACTCGCTGCACGCGTCACAGCAATCGAGGCGGGAGAGCCCGACTACATCGTGAGTGACTTCTTCCACGGCATCAAGGGGATGCCGGTGAAGGTCGTTGCGCGCGCATAGCCGGACAGCCCTCCTCGAAGGTCGATCCGTCGAAACCCAGGTTGGAGGCGGGGAGCCGACACTTCGTCGGCGGGACGTCGCTACGCGGCGACGCACTCCATGACCCAACAGTCAGCAGTGATGTCCGTCCACGATGTGGGACGCAAGCCTGCGCTCCTCGAGAGAGCCTCCAACTCTTGGCGGGTGCGCTCGCGGCCACCATAGAAGGCGAGCATGCTCAGATCAGAATACGTGTCGTTCGTCAGATCGAACGGCCTCTCGATCACGAGGAGTCGCCCGTCGGTCCCCGCTGCGGAACGGCAGTTCTCGAGAATTCTCTTCGCGTGCTCGTCATCCCAATCGTGCAGAATCCAGCTGAGTATGTACGCATCCGCACCCCGAGGCAGTGCATCTTCGAGGAAATTGCACTGCACCGTGCGGCAGCGATCACGCAGGCCGAACTTCCTCGATGTTTTCTGAGCCCGAACGGCCGCGTCCGCGTATTCCACCAGGATGCCGCGCATACTCGGAAATCGTCGAAGAATCTGTCCCAGGAGTTCTCCGGCACCACCCCCAACGTCTGCAACCTCCGAAATGCCTTGCCAGTCGTAGTGCTCGGCAAATCCAGGGCCGATCCTGCGCGCATGCTCAGCCATCATGGCGTCGAACGAAGCGGTGAGGATGGGCTGCTTCGCCATCTGATCCCACATTTCGGCGCCATTCGCGTGGGCATAGGCTGCTTTCCCCGTCTGCACCGAATACAGCAGGTCGCGCTGGGCGGCTTCCATCCGCGCCGAGGCGCCTTCCAGTTGGAAGTACAGGTGCCGACTCTCGGGGTGATCCGAACGGAGGAGCTCCCCAGCCGCGGTCAACGTCACCTGTCCTGCGGTCGGGGAAGCCAGAATCCCCTCTCTGACGAGATGCTTCGCGACGCGGGCGAGGGCGTCTTCGTCCACCTTTGACCTCTCGGCCAATGCCGCGATGTCCGACATGCCCGAGGCGATCAGATCCGGGAGACCCAACGTGGCGAAAACCCGGACCGCCTCTCGTGTGAAGAGATTCGGCACGCCCGTGACCTCGTCGAGTTTCTGGATCGGCGAACCGAAGCGCGAGCCCAGTCGGGCCAGTCGGTCGAAACCGACAGAGGCAATTTTCCGCCTGCCTTCCGACGACGTCGACAGCGTGAGGGCACGCCTCAACCTCTCCGACCGTTGCGATGCCACCGCGAAACTCGTCCCCTCTGTACTGGAGCAGGTTTGTGCTGACGATAGCCGCGGGCGTCCCGTAGGGTGCGCGGCCATGGACGGGGTCGGCCGTCCAATGAGACCTGAGCGCACCTGGGGTTCGAGGGCGATCACCGGAATCCGACGGTCCCCAACACACACTTCGGCGCCCTCGGCAGGACTCGAACCTGCGACCCGCTGATTAGAAGTCAGCCGCTCTATTCCAACTGAGCTACGAGGGCAGCGCAGACAAGCCTGACATAGCCGGTCGCATGCACCCGTGCATCCGGAGCGCCGGCGGCGGCGGCCGGGGAACATGCAACGGAGGAGCCGCGGCCGGTGTGCCACACTTGTGCCCCTCGGTGGGCGTAGCTCAGTTGGTTAGAGCGCCAGGTTGTGGTCCTGGAGGTCGGGGGTTCGAGACCCCTCGCTCACCCCCAAGCCGCCGCCGTCCCTTCCGTCCGGAGGGGACGCGGCGGGCCGAGGTCGGATTCGTCGGGGAGGTTCGAGGGTGAGTACTGGCCGGACGGTCCTCGTCACGGGCGCATCGTCGGGTATCGGGGCCGCACTGGCCCGGGAACTGGCCCGCCGGGGTGACACGGTGGCGCTGGTGGCCCGGCGGGCCGACCGGCTCGAGGCGGTGCGGGCCGACTGCCTCGATACCTCGCCCGCCACGGAGGTCTGGCCCGCCGACCTCTCGGAGCCCGAGGCCGCGGCACATCTGGCCCTGCAGATCTGGGACCACTACGGCGGATTCGACATTCTGGTCAACAACGCCGCCGTCCCGATGCGGCGCCACGTCACGCGGCTGACCATGGAGGACGTCGAGCGCACGATGCGCATCAACTACTTCTCCCCTGTCGCCATGTCGCTCGCCGTGCTGCCGCGGATGCTCGAGCGCAGTTCGGGCATGATCGTCAACGTGTCGAGCCTCGGGGGTCGCCTCGGTATCACCGCCGAAGCGGCGTACTCGGCCTCGAAGTTCGCGCTGGCCGGCTGGAGCGAGTCGATGGTGGTCGACCTGGACGGGACCGGCGTCTCGGTCAAACTCATCATTCCGGGCGCCATCGACACCGAAATCTGGGACCAGCCCGACAACGACGCCCCGCTCTACGACGGGCCCAAGGAGCCGCCGGAGGTCATCGCAGCCGGGATCGCCGACGCGCTCGACGGCAATGTGTTCGAGCACTACCTGCCGGACATGAAGGCGATCATCGAGGCCAAGACAGCCGACATCGACAGCTTCATCGTCGGCATGCGCGGACTGGGCGGCTCGGAAGGAACGGGACAGTGAAGGCACTGCTGTTCGGCGCGCCCCCGGACAAGGCAGAGGTCCGGCCGACCCCCGAGGGCGAGCTCGAGACGATGCTGGCCGGCATCCCATTCGGGTTGCACCACATCGACGACGCCCGTCTCGTCCGCCCCGACTGGGTCGTCACGAAGCCCATCCTCTCGGGCATCTGCGGCTCGGACGCCAAGCTGGTGCTGGGCGACTTCAACACCGGCGACATCGACAACCCGATGGCCGCCTTCTCGTCCCTGCCCCACGTGCCGGGCCACGAGGTCGTCGCCGAGGTGGTGGCGCTGGGTCCCGACGCCCGCGGACTCGACATCGGCCAGCGCGTCGTGCTCAACCCCTGGCTCACCTGCGCGCCCCGCGGCATCAGCCCGCTCTGCCCGCCCTGCCAGGCCGGCGACCTCAACCTGTGCTGGAGCTTCACCAAGGGCGACCTCGGTCCCGGCGTGCACGTCGGGGTCGTCACCGGCGCCCCCGGCGCCTGGGCCGAGCAGCTCTCGGCGCACGACTCCATGCTCATCCCGGTCCCCGACGGCATCTCCGACGAGGCCGCCGTGCTGGCCGACCCGTTCTCCGTCTCGTTCCACGCCATTGTGCGCCACCCGCCGCCGCCCGAAGGGCGCGTGCTCGTCTACGGCGCCGGCGCCCTCGGGCTGACCAGCGTCGCCATCCTCAAGGCGCTCTACCCCGGCGTCGAGGTCGGCGTGGTCGCCCGCTTCGACGCGCAGCGCACCATGGCCCTGCAGTTCGGTGCCGACGCCGTGTTCGCCCACGAGCCCAGGCTCGGGCTGGTCGAGGAGCTGGCCGCGTGGTCCGGCGCCGTCCTGCATTCGGCCCTGGACGGGCTGCCGGTGACCCACCCCGGACACATCGACGTCGTCTACGACTCCATCGCCAAGGCCGAGACGCTCGAGGTCGACGTGCGCGTGCTGGCCGAGCGGGGCCGGCTGGTCTACACCGGCGTGGCCACGCCCGAGCGCTGGGAGTCCACCCCCATCTACTTCAAGGAGATCACCATCGCCGGTTCCAACGCGTTCGGCATGGAGGACTTCGAGGGGCGCCGCCTCCACGCCATCGCGCTGTATCTCGAGCTCGTACGCGACGGCCGGCTCGACATCACGCCGATGCTGACGCACCGCTTCGGGCTCGAGGAGTGGTGGCCCGCCCTCAAGGCCCTGGCCCGCCAAGGGGACAGCGGTGCGCTCAAGGTGGCCTTCACCCCCAACGGGTAGCGCCCGCCACGGGCGGAGTTAGGCGCCCGTCCCGAGATCGCTGAAGCGGCGGTAGCGCTCCTCGGTCGCCTGCACCCAGGCCGGGTCCGGCTCAATGGTCCGCCCGACCGCGGACCAGCGGACCGAGTCGTCGAGTGACGCTTCGAGGCCCGCGGCCAGGCGGGCGAAGAACGACGCGCCGAGCGCCGCTCCCTCGGGGACGGCCACCGTGTCCACCGGCAGATTCGTGGCATCGGCCACCGCCGCCATCCACGCCGTGACGCGCGAACCGCCGCCGCTGGCGATAATGCGCCTCGGCTGCACACCGGCACGGTCGATCATCCGCCGCACCACGAATCCGCTGGCCTCGTACGCCGCCCGCTCCATTGCTTCCGCGCCCGATCCGATGTCGAGCCCGTAGATGTTGGAGCGCAGGGTGTGGTCCTCGAACGGCGTGCGCTCCCCCCGGATGTAGGGCAACCAGACGGGCACCCGGCCGGGCGTCCCGAGCCGGGGCTCGAGCCGTTCGCGCTGCGGTCCCGGGCGTGGCGTGCCGCGCAGCAGCTGGCGGGCCCAGTCGACGAAGAGGGCGCCGGCGTTGCTCGGACCCCCGACGAGATACTGGTCCGGCGTCGTGCTCGGGTAGCTGATCAGCCCGTCGATGGTCAGCCACTCGTCGCAGATGACCCAGCAGATGAGGGTGGCGCCGAAGATCACGAGGACGTCGCCCTTGTGCACCGCGCCCGAGACGATCTGGTCGCAGAAGGCGTCGATGGTGCCGCCGGTGATCACGGCATCGCTGTCCGGCAGCGTGCCCGCGGCCTCGCCCATCGGGACGACCATCGGCATCTGCTTCTCGCTGATCCCGAGCGCGCCCAGCAGATCGGCGTTCCAGCCCTTGTACGTGTGCAGCAGCCCCAACGAGGCCGTCACACCGGTGTCGATGGCCGGCAGGCCCGAGAGCGCGTTGGTCGCCACGGCCTGACAGGGCCAGTAGCCGCGCGCGTGGGGCGCCTCGGCGGCGGCCCACCGGAGGAACCCCTCGGCGTCGGGCATGGCCCCCAACGGGAGCACGGCGTCCTCGGCTGCGTCTTCGGGTGGCCGGCCCTCCCTGTCGCCGTAGAGCAGGCCCGGCAACAGCGGCACGCCCTGCCGCCCCACGGCGGTCATGGACGGGACCATGGACGCCACCGCCACTCCGGCCAGCGAGTGCCCCTCGGCCTCCAGCTGTGCCCTCACGTCGGCGAAGGCCTTGCGCGGTCCGGCTCGCCAGGCCTTCTTGGCGTCGTGCCGCAAGACGTCGGGCTCGGGTGCCACGATGCTGTGCGGCACGCGGCTGCGGGCAACGACCTGGCCCTTCTCGCCGACGGCCAGGGCTTTCACCGACGTGGTGCCGATGTCGACGCCCACGGTGACGGGACTTCCGGACCGATTCATGAATCTGACACGCGTGTCATGATCCGACATTATGGACGACGCCCACCCGACAAGGAGAGTTCAACCGACATGACTGGTTCCCGCCCCAAGGCTCTGGTGACGGCCGCCGTGAGTGGCCCCGGCCTCGACCTGCTGCACCAGCTGGCGGATCTCGTGCTCGACTCGTGGCTCGATCAGCCCACCCTCCGCATCTACAACGCCGCCCAGCTGGCCGAGCGCGCCCAGGCCGAAGGCGCCAACATCGTCATCGTCGAGAGCGACGTCTGCGGTGCCGACCTCTACGAGCAGCCGATCATGGCGGTGTGCAGCTGCCGCGGTGATCCCACCAACGTCGACGTGGCGGCCGCGACCGCTGCCGGGGTGCCGGTCCTGCGTGCACCGGGACGAAACGCCGACGCGGTGGCCGAGCTGGCCGTCGCACTGCTGTTCGCCGCCACGCGCGGCGTGGTCCCGGCCGACCGCGACGTGCGCGAGGGCGAGATCTACCGCGACGGGAAGATCCCCTACCAGCGCTACCGGGCCTGGGAGCTGAACGGCCAGACCGTCGGCCTCGTCGGGCTCGGCGCCGTGGGCCGTGCCCTGCGCTGGCGCCTGCGCGGGCTGGGCATGGACGTGCTGGCCTACGACCCCTATGCACCCGATGCCACGAGCTCGTTCGACGAGCTGCTGGCCAGGTCGGACGTCATCTCCGTGCACGCCCCGGTGACGGAGGAGACGACCGGCATGATCAATGCCGACGCCTTCGCAAAAATGCGCGACGGCGTCGTCTACCTCAACACGGCCCGGGCCAAGATCCACGAGACGGACGCGCTCGTCGCCGCCCTGGCCTCGGGCAAGGTCCGCGCCGCCGGCCTCGACCACTTCGAGGGCGAGCACCTGGCCACCGACCACCCGCTCACGACCTTCCCCAACGTCGTCCTGACGCCGCACATCGGCGGCGCCACCTACGACACCGAGTCCAACCACACGCGGACGATCGCCGAGGACCTGTGCCGGCTCATGGCCGGGGCCCGTCCGCTGCACATCGTCAACCCCGAGGTTCTCCCCTCCTGACGTGCCGGCCCGGCAACCGACCATCATCGCCACCTCCATCGGGTTCCAGGCCGAGGGCCCTGATCCCGCCAACCTGCGTCCCGGGCCGTCCTACCGCCTGGCCGCCGATCTGGCCCAGGCCGGAGCACACCCCCGCGTCTGTGTCATCGCCACTGCCGTCGGCGACGACTCCTCACGGCTGGCCGCGGTCCACAACGCGTTCGCCAAGCTGGGGTTCATCAGCTCGCACTTGACGCTCTTCCCCATGCCCAACGTGCCGGACCTGCGGGCGCACCTGCTGGCCCAGGACGTCATCTGGGTCGGGGGAGGCTCCACCGCCAACCTGCTGGCGCTCTGGCGTCTGCACGGGCTCGACGTGGTGCTGCGCGAGTGCTGGGAGGCGGGAGTGGTGCTGAAGGGTGTCTCCGCCGGATCGCTCTGCTGGCACGTCGGCGGCACGACCGACTCCTTCGGGCCCACGCTGGTGCCGGTGACCAACGGGCTTGCCTTCCTCCCGTGGTCGAACAGCCCGCACCACGACGCCGAGGAACAGCGGCGGCCCCTCATCCACCGCCTCATCGCCGAGGGCGCGCTGCCCGACGGCTACGCCACGGAGAACGGGACGGGGCTCGTCTTCTTCGGGACCGAGCTCCAGGACGCCTTCACCGAGGTGGAGGGGAAGCTGGCCTACTCGCTGACGCGCGACGGCGCCCGGACCCGCGAGTCGGCCCTCGACACGCGGCTGCTCTGAGCGCCATCCCCGATTGGCCTAGCCACCCTTGTGCGTCAGGCGCCGGCGGACAGTCCAGGCCGCCTGCGCGGCGCGGCCGCGCACGGATCCCCGGTTGAAGGCCAGGATCCGGTAGGTCGGCTCGCGCACCATGCCCCAGCGCTGATGCCAGTCCAGCCAGACCGTGCAATCGATGCGGTCGATGTCGGGGCTCTCACAGCATGCCTCGACCAGATCGGCCATCAGCACGTTCCCGGGCGACAGGCGTCCCAGCTCCTCGTCGTAGGCAACCTTCAAGAGCACGAGTGATCGGTCACAGGTCACGCAGATTTGCGATGCGACCACGCGGCCGTCGACGAGCAACGAGCGCACCTGCGCGCTCTCTGTCGTCCGGAGATACTGCCCCAGCACCGCCCGCCACTCCGGTCGATGTGCGAGTGCACCCCCGTCCTGGCCCTTCCATCCGGACGCTTCCAACGCGACCCACTGTTCGTAGGCCTCTGGCACGTCGGACCCCGTCGACACGATCACTTCGCTGCCCCCGGCGGCGGCAATCCGCCCGCGCCCTTGCGGACGGAGTCACGCATGTTCTTCGGGAGTGACTGCCGCCATTCGTCGGCTCCACGACGGGTGTCGAGGATCCCGACCCCGCCCTCGCGCTCCTCCTGCACCCAACCCTCCTTGGAGGCGAGCTCGATCCACGGCGATCGGGTCCGGCGGGACCTGATGTGCAGAATGTCCCAGTCGCCACAGGCTCGCAGGAGGTCATCCACTTCGAGGACACGGGAGGTGGTGGCATTGGAGCCGACCAGGCAGTCCGTGGCGTACCCCATGTCACCCACGCGGACATCGGAGACGACTCTGAGAGGGATCCCCGCCCGGCTGGGGCGGGATCGCTGCACCAGCGAGACGGCGGCAGGGTTCTCCGCGTCCACCGCCACGACATCCCACACGGCGTCCTCACCGATGAGCCCCGCGACGCTCTCCATCCAGGCCAGTGTCTGGAAGTAGTACCGGGCATCCCGGTCGAGCTGCTCCCACGCCCGACGAACACCCGCAAACCCGTTGCGCCCTCTCGGATCGTTCGTCATCAGGGATAGAAGACTCTCCGCCGGACGGACTCCTCCGCATGACCGACCAGGATGCCGGCCTGCCATGCCAGCGCCCACCCCCACGGGCCTTCCTTCCGGATTGCCTGCACCACCGCCCTGCGGATGGGTCCCACGACGTCCCGGAACGATCGCCGGCGCATTCCCTCGGAACGGTACCGCTCGTACATCCAGATGTGCGAGCGTCCGTAGCCGCGCGACTTCCGGAACGCCTCCCGGCTCGTCGGAGGGCGCCGCACGCGCATGACAGCGTCGAGCTGCCGGCCGAAGGTGGCCCCGAGTCCGGCCGCCCGCCACGAGTAGTCGATGTCCTCTGCGGACAGCAACGCCTCGTCGAACGGCCCGACCTGTTCGCAGACGCTCGCCCGCATCGCCACGGCGCATCCCGGCAAACCCGGACGGAAGCCCCAGTAGAAGGGGATCCCCTCATTGGTCGCGAGGCCCTGGCGGGCGCACCACGGGTTGAGCGTGGTTGTGTCGATGTAGGCGCCGGCGACGTCGAACTCGCGGAGGGCATCGGACATCTTCTGGACATACCCGTCGCCCGCCTCGTCGTCGGAGTCGACGAACACCAGATGATCACCTGTTGCGGCGGCGATGCCCACATTCAGCGCGCCGCGACTTTCCCGGCGTGCTTTCGTGGAGCAGCCTGAAATTCGGCAAGCGACGCTCGAACTCCCTCGCCGTGACATCCGACCCGTCGGTCGAGCCGTTGTCGATCACGAGGACCTCCCAAGGCACCGCGCACGACTGCCGCGCCAGCGCCTCCAGCTGATGGCGGAGGAACGGCTCACCGTTGCGTACGGCCAGGATCACGCTGACTCGAACGGGCGCCTCGGGCATCAGGATTCAGTGGGGCCCGCCGTCTCCTCCATCTGGAGCAGACGGGCCAGGCCGCGGCCGGCACCAGGTGACCGACTCGAGGGGGAGCGTGGCGGCCGCGTCGTGGAAGTCGTCCTTGTACGAATGATCGCCGACGCCCAGGTCCACGGTGGTGCATCCATCGCGCGCTGCCCGCGTCGAGCGCCTCGAGCAAGGCGGTGATCCCAGGCCCCAGCCGAGACCACTCGGGATCGAACCCGGTGAGCCAGGCGCTCATCCTGGACCCGGCCCGCACCGTCAGCGACGCGCCGATGACCACGTCCTCGCGCTCGATGGCCGAGAGACGGAACCGACCCCGAGGCGACAGGTGCAGCGCGGCCCCGATCGCCGCGATCATGCTCTCGTCGAACTGATAGCCGGCGCCCCCGCGCGACTCCTTGCGCAACTGATACAGCGGCTGAAGCCGGGGCAGGCGCTCGATGATCTCCTCGGCGTCCTCGGTGGTGAAGATGCGAAAACCCTGCTCCTCCGATCGGCGGCGGCGGCGGCCCACCGTGCGCCTGAACTCGCCGTTGCGCTGGGCGAACCACTCCTCGAAGCCCGGGGTGAGGTCGGCGCAGTACGAGCTGTACTGCACGGTGCCGGTGGTGACCCACTCCGGCTCCATGAACCGGGCCGCGAGGGCGGACATCCACGGCGACCCACCCGGCAGCCAATAGATGGTCGCCAGATTCAGTGTCTCCGCTCGGGCGGCCACATCGGCTGCCACGGCTTCGGCTACCTCGGCCGCCCGGTCCGGGCGCGCGATCGGGATGATGCCGTACATCATGTCTGTGGCGGGTGGCGTGAGCCGGAGCTTCCCCTTGGCCATCCTCTCGGCGACGAAAGGGAGTGCACCGACGATCTCGGTGCCGTCCGTCGCGATCCAGACGTGCAGTTCCGAATCCGGATGCATCATGTGGGCAGCCCAGGCCGCCACAGCGCCACCCCCGGAGCGGGGCTCGCGGGCGCTGTCCGCCAGCGCCTCCCAACCATCGACGTAAGCCAGCAGGCGGTCGACGTCGGTGATCAGTTCGATGTCCACGTCGCCGGTCAGTATAGGGAGGGCCTGCATTGTGGCCGCGTTGTCCGCACGCGGCCGGCCCCGCACGCGAGGATCGCTACGCCGCCGATCCGGCCCAGTGGGAGTCGGCGTGCACGGTATCGGTATCGCGGCCCGAACGCAGCACCCGGCCCGGGCACGCGCGTCCGTGAAGTCCCCCTCGCGCACTATCTCGGTCCCGTTCACCAGGACGTGCCGGACGCCTACGGCCTCGGCATAGAGGCGGCTGGCCCCGCCCGGTAGGTCGTCGCGCGTCCGCACCGGTCCGTGACCGATTGCGTCCGGGTCGAAGACGACCACGTCGCCATAGCCGCCCGGAGCCAGTCGCCCGCGGTCACGCAGCCCGTAGAGACGGGCGGGAACGTCGCTCAACAGCTGCACCGCGCGCTCCCAACTCAACAAGCCTCGTGCCCGCACCCCGTCGCCCAACATGGAGGTGGAGTAGATGGCGCCACACATGGTGTCGAGATGCGCCCCGGCATCGGAGCCTCCGACGATGGCGCGCGGGTCCTGCCATACCTGGGCGCGCAATTCCCAGTCCGCTTCGGACTCGCCGATGGGCGGCCGGAGGCCCGTACGCAGCTCATCGGCCACCACGACGTCGAGCAGCGCGTCGAATGGTTCCACCCCGCGCTCCCTGGCCACCTCCCCCACGCTGCGGCCTTCCGCGGCGGCATTCTCGGGTGCGAACGTCTCGTCGAAGATGAGCCGGTCCCACACCGCGAGGTGGCGCAGAATGCCGGCCTCGTCGGACTGCGCGCCGGCGTCCAGACGGCGCCGCGTCGCGGGATCCGACAACGCCGCCATCCGCTCCGACGGTGGCAACGCGAAGACCTCACGCCAACCCGGCAGGCCGTCGAGGATCGCCCCGTGCTCGAAGCTCAGGCGCAGCTGCATGGTGTGCGGCAGCGTCAACGCCATGACCGTCGCCCCCCGGGCGGCGGCAGCCGTCCCGGCCGCGAGCTGGCTCCACGCCGCATCGGGGTTCATGGCCGAGACACCGAGCACGTTCCAGTTGACCGGGCGGTCCGCCCGCAGCGACATGGTGGAGAGGAAGTCGATGTCCTCGTCGCTGAAACCGTTCAGGCAGCCGGCCACAATGAGCTCGACCGTGGTGCCGGCATGCTGCCGCACGGCAGCGGCGAGACGCTCCATTTCCTCACGGGATGCGGCGCGTGAGGGCACGGGCTGCCCGTCGCCGTCGTTATGGGTGTGGACCTGGGAGGTCGAGAAGCCGAGGGCGCCCTCCGCCAAGGCGGCATGGAGCGCCCGCTCCATGGCCTCGAGATCTGCCGGCCTCGCCGCGCCCCGACGGCGCGCTCGCCCATGACGAGCCGCCGCAGGGTGGAGTGGCCGACGAGGAAGCCGGCGTTGACGGCGGTGCGGCCGTCGAGTCGGCCCAGCCACTCGCCGAACGAGCCCCAGTCCCAGGGCAGCCCGGCCCGCAACGCCGGCAGGGGCATCCCCTCCACCCGGGCCATCATCCGCGCGATGTAGTCGACGTGGTCCGGAGCCATCGGCGCCAGTGAGAAGCCGCAGTTGCCCCCGAGCACCGTGGTCACGCCATGGAGCGGCGACGGACTGGCCGTGGGGTCCCAGAAGAGCTGCGCGTCGTAGTGCGTGTGCAGGTCCACGAAGCCCGGCGCGACCATCATGCCCTCGGCGTCAATGACGGTGTCCGCGGCACTGCCGTCGACGCCCGATCCGACGACGGTGATCCGTTCCCCGTCAATCAGCACGTCACCTCGGACCCCCGGAGCGCCGGTCCCGTCGATGACGGTCCCGCCTCGAATGGCGACGGTCATGCCTCTCCCTCGTTGTGTGCTGGACCCGGACGCACGACCCGCACGCGTTGACGCGCGAAGGCCTGCATGCCCTCGGTGCCGAGCTCGACCCCGAAGCCGGACTGCTTCCACCCGCCCATGGGTGCATACATATCGATGGCCGACATGCCGTGGGCGTTGACGAAGACCGTGCCCGCCGTCAGCCGCGCCGCCACGTCCGCGCTCAGCGCGTCGTCGTTGCTCCAGACCGATGCGCACAACCCGAAGGGAGTGTCGTTGGCGGCGGCGACCGCCTCGTCGACGTCGTCGTAGGGGATCACGGGGAGCGCCGGGGCGAACTGCTCCTCGCGCACGATGCCGGAATCGCCGGGCGGTGCCACGACGAGCGTCGGCGAGACGAAGTAGCCCCCCGATCCCTCGTCTTCGGGCCGGATCCGTCCCGGGCGCACCAGCACGGCCCCGGCGGCGGCCGCCTCGGAGACCATGCCCTCCACCCGGTCCCGCGCCCCGCGGTGTGCACCGGGCCCATGGTGACGTCGTCCGCGAGCCCGTCGCCCACCGTCTCGGTGGCCAACCGTCCCGCCAGCGCGTCCACCGTCTCGTCCAACCGGTCGCGGTGGACATAGAGGCGCTTGATCGCCATGCACACCTGCCCGCTCGTGACGAAGGCCGCCCCCACCAGCCGGTCGGCGAGGCCGGCGTCGCCGGTGACGTCCGGAGCCAGAATGGCGGCGTCGTTGCCACCGAGCTCGAGCACGACGGGCCGGGTCGTCGCGGCAGCGCTCGCCATGACGGCCTGGCCCGTGCGCACGCCGCCGGTGAAGGAGACCATGTCGACGTCCGGATGGCCCACGAGTGCGGCACCGAGCACGGCATCAGGGCCGTTCACGACGTTGAGGACCCCGGGCGGGAGCACCTGCGCCATGGCCGCCGCCACCTCCAACACGGTTCCCGGGCAGGTCGGGGGCGCCTTGACCACCACGGTGTCCCCCGCCAACAACGCCGGGAGCACCTTGTTGCCCATGACCGACACCGGCCAGTTGAAGGGGAGGATCGCCGCCACGACCCCGTGCGGGACCCACTCCACCCGCGTGGCCCCCCCGCTGATGACCCGGGGCGCGAGCGCATCGGCGACGAGCGGCGCGAATGCCGTCGCCATGCCGCCCATGGTGGCGCTGTCAAAGATCGCCTCCAGATGCGTCTTGCCGTGCTCCCGGCTCAGCAACCGGGCCAGGTCGCGCGCCTCGACGGCTCCCACGGCCGCCTCGGCCGCCGCCGTCACCAGGGCCGCCCGGTCCTCGGGCTCCCGCGCCGCCCAGGCCCGCTGCGCCCGCCGGGCTGCCGCCACGGCCCGGTCGAGCTGCTCCGGCGAGCTGGACGGGGCCAGGAGGACCACCTCGGCCGGCCGGGCCGGGTTGGTCACGGGGTAGGTACCGGCGCCGCCGGCGACGACCTCCCCGTCAATCAGCAGGCCGACGCCGGTGATGACGTCCTCAGTCTGTGTGGTCATGCGCCCCCCGGGACCGGACAACGATGCTGACGATAGTGTCACCTGCTCGTGGGGACCGTCGACACAGGGCCTGCGCCGGGACACGCCACCTTGTTGCCCGATCCCGACCCCCGGCCAATCCGGATGCCGGTGATCTCGGTGGACGACCACCTGATTGAGCCACCGGATCTGTTCGAAGGCCGGCTGCCCGCCTCGCTGGCCGCCGGCGCACCCAGGGTCGTCGAACAAGAGGACGGAACGCAGAGCTGGATCTTCGAGGGACGCCAGTACCCCAACGTCGGGTTGAACGCCGTGGTCGGCCGGCCCCGCGAGGAGTGGAGCATGGAGCCGGCCCGCTTCGACGAAATGCGGCCCGGCTGCTTCGACATCGACGCCCGCATTGAGGACATGGACCGCGCCGGCATCTGGGCCTCGCTGTGCTTCCCGTCGCTCGTCTCGGGCTTCTGCGGCGCGGTCTACTCACGGGCGGCGGACCCCGCGCTCGGCCTCGCCTGCCTGCGCGCCTTCAACGACTGGCACCTGGAGGTCTGGGCGGGCACCTACCCGGATCGCATCATCCCGCTGCAACTGCCCTGGCTGGCCGACCCCGGGTTGGGCGCAGTCGAGGTGCGGGGCAACGCAGCCAGGGGCTTCAAGGCGGTGAGCTTCCCGGAGTTCCCGGCGCAACTCGGACTGCCCTCCATCTTCAGCGGCGCCTGGGACCCCTTCTTCGCCGCCTGCGAGGAGACCGCCACGGTCGTCTGCCTGCACACCGGGGCCTCGTCGTGGGCGCCGCTGCCCTCTCCCGACCCGCCGTTCGAGCTCCTGCCCACCTTGTTCCCCGTCAACGCGCTCCTGGCGGCCGGGGAATGGCTGTGGTCGGGCGTCCCGCTGCGCTTCCCCGGCCTGCAGGTGGCACTGTCCGAAGGCGGCATCGGCTGGGTGCCCATGCTGATGGACCGGGCCGACTACGTCCTCGGCCATTCCGCGTCAGGCACCGAGAGCACCGCGTGGCCCTCCGACCTCCTGCCCAGCGAGGTGCTGCGGCGCAACTTCTGGTTCTGCTCCATCGACGACCCGTCCGCCGTGGCGCAGCGCCACGTCATCGGCCTCGACCACATCATGGTGGAGAGCGACTACCCCCACGCCGATTCGTCGTGGCCCGACACCCAGGCCGTGCTCGCCGCGACCTGGGGTGCGCTCCCCGACGACGAGCTACGGGCCGTGGCCGGAGGCAACGCCAGCCGCCTCTTCCACCACCGGCTCCCCCTGGTCGACGATTGGCGCAACCCTACGCAGTGACCGCCGGCGGGGACGCGCCGCTCCCACCGCCGCGCCGGCCCCGTCATCGACGCCGACGGGCGGGTCCCGGACGCGCACGAGTCGGACCCGGCGCGCCGGCTGGATGCGATGGACGCGCAGGGCATCGACCAGGCGGTGCTCTACCCGGCGACGGCCTTCTCCGCGTCGGCACGAGAGGACGCGGACGCCGTGGCCGTCGCCGCCGCGGCGTCCAACGACCGGATGGCGTCCTATTGCACAGCCGATCCACGCCGGCTCTTCGGTGCGGCCGCGGTCGCGCTGTCGGACCCGGCGGTCGCGGCCCGGGAGCTCCGCCGCGCGGTCATGGACCTGAACCTGGTGGCCGCGTTCGTCGACGCCGAGCAATTCCTCACGCGAGCCCAGCACACTGCCGCCTACGACGTGGTGTGGGAGGCGGCCGCAGCACTCGACGTGCCGCTGTGCACCCGAACCGGTCCCGGCCTCCTCTCCTCCGGTGTGCTCGAGCGCCACCCCGGGCTGCGGGTCCTCCTCCTCGGAGCCGGGAGCGACTGGTCGCCTCCCTGGCCGGAGCACCCGCAGCCAGCCACCGGACCTCGCGCCGGGACGTCCCCGCGCCCGACAGAGCGACTCACCCAGCAGTGCGGGGTGAGCTTCGCGGCCGACGAACGGTTGCTCCCTGCGGCCCTTCCGTTCGTCGGCCGGGAGGGCGCGCTCTGGGGGAGCGGCGGGCGGCGACACGAGGCTGCGCTCTCCGAGGTGGGCGACGCCATCCGGGCCACCGTGGCTCCCTGCGCGACCGCCGACCAGGTCCGCGTGCTCGGGCTCAACGCGCGCCGCTTCTATGGCCTGCCCTCACGGCACACCGGGCTGGCCGGGCTTGTCGACGACTATTTCACTGCGGTGACGGCCCAGGAAATCGACCTCGTGCGTGCGCTCTTCGCACCGGACGCCGTCTTCGAGAGCGGGCATGTCGTGCTGGAGGGCCTCCATGCGATCTGCGACTACTACGTGACCAAGACCTTCACCTATTCGGACTTCCGGCCCGCTGCCCGCACGCCGATCTTCGAGGGCACGACGATCCACGTCGACATCGACGTCCACATCGGTGGCACGCAGAACTCGGTGCACGATGTGTTCGAGACCGACGGGCACCGCATCACGGCCCTGCGCGTCAGCGGCTTCGAGGAGGCTTTGGGATCGGCCCGGAGCCGGCGGGCGGCCGACTAGATCCAGCTGCGCAGCTTTTCGACCATGGCGACGGGGTCGCCGCCCACGGGCGTGACGTTGAGATGGGTCACGCCGGCTTCGGCCATGGCGGCCACGCGCTCCTTGATGTAGGCCTCGGGACCGCACAACGAGGTGGCCTCGAGCAGTTCGGCGGGCACCAGGGCGGCCGCCTCCTTCTTCTTGCCCGAGAGGTAGAGGTCCTGGATCTCGGCCGCCTCCTTCTCGTAGCCGTAGCGGCACGCCAGCGCGTTGTAGAAGTTCCTGCCCTTGGCGCCCATCCCACCGATGTACAGCGCGGCCATGCCGCGGCCGAGGTCCCGGATGGGCGCCACCTCGGACTCCTCGCCGATGGCCAGAATGCCGCCGGCGGCGATCTGCAGGGTCGCCAGCGACGGGTCCCGCTTGGCCGTCCCGGCGGCGAGCGACGGGCCGAACACCTCCCTGGCCTTCTCGGGGAAGAAGAAGATCGGAAGCCAGCCGTCGGCCACCTCGGCCGTCATGGCCACGTTCTTCTCACCCAACGCGGCGACCCAGATCGGGATGCGGGGCCGCACGGGGTGGTTGATCAGCTTGAGGGGCTTGCCCAGCCCCGTCCCCTCACCCGCCGGGAGGGGGATGTGGTACGCCGCGCCCTCGTGGACGAGCGGCGCCTCACGGGCCCAGACCTGTCGGCACACGTCGATGATCTCGCGCGTCCGCGTGAGGGGGCGGTCGTACGGCACGCCGTGGAAGCCCTCGATCACCTGCGGGCCCGACGCGCCGAGACCGAGGTGGCAGCGGCCGCCGGAGACGGCGTCCACGCCGGCGGCCGTCATGGCGATCAGGGTCGGGGTGCGGCTGTAGATCGGAAGGATGGCCGAGCCGATCTCGACGCGCTCCGTCTTGGCGGCCAGGAAACCCATGAAGCTCGGTGCGTCGAAGCTGTACGCCTCGGCCACCCACACCACATCGAGCCCGACCTTCTCGAGCGCCACGGCCCGCCGGGCCGACTCCTCGAATCCGCCGGCATAGTCCAGCGTCATGGACAGCTTCACGGAGTCCTCCCTTTCGTCTCTGCCGGAGTGGCACCGGTGGACCACGCAGCCACCGCCGCTCCCCTCGCTCGTCCACACGAACGGAAGAAGAGAGGGTACTCAACTTCCCCGCGCCTGGCCCTTAGCATCGCAGCCGTGACGAGCGACCACCGGATCGGGCTTGTCCTGTTCGATCTGGGGGGCGTGCTCATCGAGCCGGGCGGGGTCGGGCCGATGCGGGAGTTGAGCGGCCTGGAGAGCGACGAGGCCCTGTGGGCCCGCTGGCTGGACTGCCGCTGGGTCCGCCGCTTCGAGGCCGGTGGGTGCACCCCCGACGAGTTCGCCGCCGGCGTGGTGGCCGACTGGGGGCTCGCGCTGGAGCCGGCGGCCTTTCTGCGGGAATTCGGCACATGGCCGCAGCCGCCGTACCCCGGTGCCCACGAGCTCGTCGACGCCGTGCAGGAGCGGATACCGGCCGGATTCCTCTCCAACATGAACTCCTTCCAGTGGGAGGCCAACTACGAGTCCATACCCCTGACGCAGTCCTTCGCCTTCCGGTTCCTCTCCTTCGAACTGGGCCTGGTGAAGCCCGATGCCGCCATCTTCGACGCCGTGGCCGATCGGCTCCCGCTCCCCCGCTCGCAGGTGCTCTTCCTCGACGACAACGCCGTGAACGTCGACGCCGCCACTGCGGCGGGGTACGCCGCCCGGCACGTGCGGGGTCCGGAGGCGGCCCGGTCTGCGCTCGTGCACGCCGGCGTGCTCACGGACTGAAGAGAACCGCCCGGCCACGGCCGGCGACGCCGGTTGGGGTCAGCCGCCGCGCCTGTGCCAACATGCCGCCATGGTTGCCAACGGCCCGATGCTGCGCCTCCTGCCGCGCCTCAGCGACGACGTCGCCTTCTTCTGGACGTCCGGCGAGGACGGCATCTTGCGCTTCCTCCGCTGCAACGACTGCGGGTTCTACATCCATCCTCCGGGCCCGGTCTGTCCCCGCTGCCTCTCGCGCAACGTCGCACCGAGTGCCGTCAGCGGGCGGGGCCGGGTCGAGACGTTCACGGTGAACTACCAGCAGTGGATACCCGGCAGCGACCCCTACATCATCGCCTGGGTCTCCATCGACGAGCAGCCCGATGTCCGCCTCACCACGAACCTGGTGGACGTGGAGCCCGAGGACGTCCGTATCGGCATGCCGGTGCAGGTGCTGTTCGAACATGTCGAGGACGTCTGGCTTCCGCTCTTCACACCGGTGGAGGCGGCGTCGTGAGCCCGCGTCCGACGGAGGAGCCGCTGGAGCGGCGGGCCATCATCTCGGGGATCGGCCAGTCGGCGGTGGGCCGGCGACTGGGACGCGGCGAGCTCGATCTCACCGTCGAGGCGTCGCTGGCCGCCATTGCCGACGCCGGCCTGACGCGTGACGACATCGACGGCATCGCCACCTACCCCGGCATGGGCGCCGGCACGCCCGGCTTCGGCGGCCCACCCACGCCCGAGGTGCAGGACGCCATGGGCCTGTCGGTCAACTGGCACGACGGCGGCGGCGAAGGCCCGGGGCAGATGCGTGCCGTGATTGCGGCTTCGCTGGCCGTGGCCGCCGGACTGGCCAAGCACGTGCTCGTCTACCGCACCGTGACCGAGGGCACGGCCCAGGGAACCGGTGGCCGCCAACCGATGGGCGGCACGGGCGGCGGCGGCTCGGTGCCGCGCTTCGGCAGCTTCATGCAGTGGTCGCTCCCCTTCGGCGCCGTCTCTGCCGCGAACTGGATCGCCATGGTGGGTCAGCGGCGCGTGCACGAGTTCGGCCTGACCCGCGAGCAGCTCGGCCAGATCGCCATCAACGCGCGCCGCAACGCCGCCCTGAACCCGAAGGCCGTCTACACCGACCCGATGTCGATGGAGGACTACCTCGCCGCGCGCATCATCACGACACCGCTCTGCCTCTTCGACTGCGACGCTCCCTGCGACGGCTCGACCGCGGTGATCGTGTCGCACCGCGACGTTGCCGGCGATCTCGACCATCCCGCCGTGCACCTCAACGCGGTGGGCACGGCGCTGCGCGGCCGACCCAGTTGGGACCAGTTCGACGACATGACCACCATGGCGGCGCGCGACGCGGCGGCGTCCATGTGGGAACGCACCGACCTCACCCCGGCCGACGTCGATACGGCGCAGCTCTACGACGGGTTCAGCGTGCTGACGATCGTCTGGCTGGAAGCCATGGGCTTCTGCGGCCGGGGCGAGAGCGGGCCCTTCATCGAGGGCGGCGCCAACATCGCCCGCGACGGCCTCCTCCCCCTCAACACGGCCGGCGGCCAGCTGTCCGGCGGCCGCCTGCACGGCTTCTCGCTCATCCACGAAGCCTGCGTTCAGCTCCGTGGCGAGGGTGGCGAGCGCCAGGTCGTGCGTCCCGGTGGCCGGAACCCGGAAGTGGCCGCGGTGGCCAACGGTGGGGGTCCGATCGCGGGCACAATGCTGCTGACCCGCGGCGTGCGCTGACCCCCGGCTCTCTTGCTTCTCCGCCCCCACGCCGACCGTCTGTCGAAGTCTCACCCTCTCTATGACCTTGATGTTGAGGGTTCTCCGAGCTCCCCTTCTCTGAGGGTGCAGTCAGAGGTTGAGGTTGAGGTTGAGGTTGAGGGTTGATTCAGGGCCCGGCGGTGGGCTCAGGGCTCGTCCCGGCCAGGTGGTGCGCCGCCCGTGCGGCCAGGGCCACCAGGGTGAGAGTCGGCCCGTAGCCGCTGGAGGTCACGAAGACCGAGGAATCGGCCACGACCACGTTGTCCAGATCGTGCACACGCCCCCAGCGGTCCACCACCGAGGTGTCAGGGTTGTCCCCCATCCGCACCGTACCCATCACGTGCCGGCTCTCGGGGACGGGCGTCATGCCCATGCCGTGGTACGAGACCCCCGGCGAGGAAGTGTGGATGACCCACTCGGCCCCCATCTCCTCGAGCACCGACTGCAGGATCTTTCCGTGGTACTTCGAGGCGGCCAGTTCGTGGTGGCCGGGCTGGTAGGTCACCCGGGCGACGGGGTAACCCCTCGCATCGCGGATGGACGGACTGAGGTCGACGGTGTTGGTGGCGTAGGCCAGGTCCTCCCCCTGCATGATGAAGGCCCACATGCGCTCGCGCAGGTTGGACTCGCGCATGACCTGGGCGTGGAGGCGCCCCCAGGGCGCATGGCGGGCCTCCATGATCGGCAGCCCTCCCCCGCTGTGCTCGACCAGCCCGCCCCGGAACCACGGCAGGCCCGCCCCCTGCGCCGCCTGACGGGAGCGGTCGTCCTGCACCATGGCGTCGTCGTGGACGTGGGTGACGGCCCGCCCCTTGTGGGGATGCAGCCGCAATGTCGGGAAGTGACCCACCACGATCGTCTGGAAGTGGACCATCAGGTACTTGCCCAGGGACTGGTGGTCCAGGCCCGACAGCAGCAGCAGCCGGGGCGTCTCGATGGCGCCGCCGGCCACGATCACCATGTCCGCCGTCCGGGTGTGGGCGGCCCCGTCGGGACCGATGCACTCGACTCCGGTGGCGCGTCGGCCTTCGATGATGATCCGGCTCACGTAGGTCTCGGGGACGAGCTCGGCCCGCCCTGTCGCCATGGTCTTCGTCAGGAGCGCCACCGGATCACCCTTGGCATGGATGGGGCAGCCGAAGAAGGCGCAGAAACCGCAGTTGTTGCAGGCCGGCCGGCCGTCGTAGGCGATGCTGTTCGCCGCCGTCGGTGCCTCGTAGGGGTGCAGGCCCACCTTCTCGGCCGCGGCCGACGACAGCACGGCCCCGTACATCGGGGCCCCGGGCGGCATCGGGTAGGGACCGGACCGCCAGGCCGCGAACGGGTTGGCCCCGGCGCGCCCGGCCACGCCGATGGCCTTCTCGACCTCCGCGTAGTACGGCTCGAGCTCGGCGTAGTCGAGCGGCCAGTCGTCCACCGCGGCGCCCTCCTGGGGCCCGTAGGTGGAGAAGATCTTGAAGTCCTCCTCCCGGAAGCGCGGCACCTTGCCGTCGGCGTGGGTCCCGCCACCGCCCACCGTGGTCGGGATGGAGTTCACCTCGCCGACGTGCGTGTGCTCCCCTTCCTCGGCCGAACGGCGGAAGGCCCGGGGCTCCACCAGGGGGTCTGGACCGAGGAAGTCGCGCGAAATGAACTTGATCTCGTCGTTCGAATAGTCACCCGCCGGCTTGGTGAGGTCGTCGGGGTCGAGCAGATGGTTCCGGCCCTTCTCGATGATCGTGACGGACCAGCCGGCCCGGGTCAGCACCTCGGCGGCGGTGGCGCCGCCGGGGCCGGACCCGATGACGATGGCGCTGGGGCTCACGGCTGCGACACCTGGGCGTCGCTGTAGCCACGCGGCTGGACGTCCCCCTCGTAGTCGATGTACTGCCAGCCCACCGTGTTGCGGTTCCCGCCGTATTCCGGCGCGCCGTACATCCCTTCGCAGCAGTGCTCCCACAGGAGCTCGGTGAAGGCCTCGTTCTCGCGCAGCCGCCGGCGCTGCTCACGCTCATCTACCTCCGTGAAGTCGTCTCCCAGCGCCGCCAGCCCCTCGCGGTAGCGCTGCTGGAGCCCAACGACCGGCCCGTTGAACTCACGCTCGGGAAGGCCCTGGGAGCCTTCCAGGCGCATGCGCCAGGCCAGCTCGTCCAACGGGGACAGCGCGATGAACGTCGCGAAACCGGCCGGCCCACCCGTGCGGCCCGAGCCCGGGCCACCGGCCCAGATCCGGGGCGGGTCGAACGAGAAGGCCCCCAGGAAGCCGTCGATGTAGTCGGCCACGCCGGCCTCGTGCGCCCCCGGCGCGCCTTCTCCCGAAGGCAGCATCTGGGCGCAGGCGGCCTGCAAGACGGCGTATTCGTGCTCACTCAGCCAGACGGGCATCGGGCAAACGTAGCGTGGCTGCGCCCCAATTGCTGACGCCACTGTCAGGTCAGGATCGGGGTGCGCGGGCGCGGGCCCGGTGGCGGGTCGACGCGGCGGACGGTCAGGTCCCGGTCAGCGAGGGTTCAGGCCGATTCCGGCGCTGCAGGCGCCGGAGGGTCCTCCATCGGGGTCGCTGCGGCGGCCGGGGCTGCCGAGGTGGCCGGCGTGGTCGGGTGCAGCGCGCCGACCCGGTGCGCGAACCAGAGCAGGGCGCGCTCGCTCTCGTCGAGCATCCCGCAGACGAGGTTCCCGGTCTCGCTCGCCCCGATGTCGACCAGGCTGCACCAGTTCGTGAGCACCCGGAAGCCGGGACCCCGATAGTGGCGACCGACCACCCGCAGCGGGACCGCCGGTATGCGCAGCGCCCAGGCCACCAGCCCACCGGCGATCTCCGGGAAGGCGGCCCGGTGGCGCAGGATGTCCTCGTACTGGCCGGACACGACGTCGGCCATGTTCTCGAGCGCGGCGGATCCGGGCTCGAAGTAGTTCGAATGGGCCATGACCGTCGGGTGGTCCGGTGCGTTCGTGCTCATGCGCGTCCCGCCGAACTGGGGAGAAGTGGGCGACGCGCCGAAGACACCCAGTTCGGCGACGGCATCCCCCGGGGCCTGCTCGGAGAAGAAGTGCGACTGTTCCAGGTGCAGCGCGCGCAGTTCGTCGACCGTCATGCCCGGGCTGCCCGCCACCACCACGTCGGTGGCCTCCAGCCCGGCATCGGCCAGCGCGGCGCCGACCACGATCGACCCGAAGCTGTGCGCCACCAAGGTCAGGGTCTGGGCGGGGTCGAGGGAAAGGGTGGTGACGAACTCGGTCAGGTCGTAGGCAGCCGTCGCCAGGTCGTCGCTGCATTCGATGGAGCCCGCGGCGGCCGCCAGGACGTCGGGCGGGTTGTCGTAGCCCTTCCACAGGACGACCGCCGTCGACGTGCTGGCCTCGAACAGGTTGATGGCATCGGGAATCCAGTCGCGACAGAGGTTCGATCCGTCCCCGACGCCGGGCACCACGACGGCCACATGGTCAGCCGTGTCGAGGTCACCGAACAGGATTGCGTAGTGCTGCAGCTGCGGGCGGTACACGAGGATGTCGCCGCCGCACGACAACAGAGTCTCGAGCAGCGTGATGCGGTCGTCGTCGCCGTCGAGGGTGGCCGCGGCGAGGTCCATTTTGGCCGCGGCGAGGTTGCTGGTGGCCCGGCGGGACAACAACTCCTTTCCGCGCATGGAACAGGTTACGCCGCACCGCGAATCGCCCGGTGCATGTCGCTAGCCTGCACGGCATGGGGGAGGCATTGGCCATCCTGGCGGCAGTGCTGTTCGCACTGGGCACGGTCCTGCAGCAGAGAGGGACCCTCTCGACCGCGGCGGGCGACGACGACCCGCGCTTCCTGCTGCAGATCCTCCACCGGCCGGTCTGGCTCGCCGGCACGGTCCTGCAGTCGACCGGGTGGGTCGTGCAGGCGGCGGCACTCGACCGGGGATCGCTCGTGGTCGTGCAATCCCTCACCGCCCTCAGCCTCGTGATCGCCCTCCCCCTCGGCGCGTTGCTGACCAATCAGCACATCGGGCGTCGTTCGCTGTGCGGCGCGGGCCTGACCCTCGTGGGCATCATCTTCTTCATTTCGGCCGGTCAGCCCCAAGGGGGGACGACCCACCCCGCGGCGTCGGCCTGGTGGTGGGCCTGTGGGATCATCGCGGTGCTCGTGCTCGTCCTCTTCTTCGTGGGCCGTCGCTTCCGCGGCGCTTCCCGTGCCCTCACCTTCGGCGCCGCGGCGGGGCTCGGCTACGGGCTCCAGGCGGCGGTGACGAAGACGTTCGTGACACAGATCGGCGGTGGCGTTGTGGCGGTGCTGACCAGTTGGACCGCGTATGTCCTCGTCCTCTCCGCCGTGAGCGGCTTCGTCCTGCAGCAGTCCGCGCTCAAGACCGGGGTGCTCGCCCCCGCCATGGCCTCGAGCAACTCGGTGACGCTGTTCACGAGCGTGGTCCTCGGCATCGCCGTCTACGGCGAGACGCTGTCGAGATCGGGCACGGGGCACACCAGCGCGACCTTCGTCGGGCTGGTCGTGGCGGTGGTCGGCATCGCGTTCCTCGCCGGATCCGAGGAGCCGGTGCCGGCAGACGGTCCGCCCAACCCCTCCTTGGCCAACTGACGCGGCGGCGCGGCACCCCGTCCGTCGGGCGGCGCCCCGCGGCGAGCGCGGCTAGCGCGGCAATCCGAGGATGCGCCCGGCAATGATGTCGCGCTGCACCTGTGACGTCCCTCCGGCGATGCTCGCCGCCTTGCTCCACAGCCACTGCCGCGCCCAGGGCCCCGCTTCGGCTGACGACGGGTCACGCCCCGTCACGAGCAGGGCCGTCTCGGAGAGGCCCTGCGTCATGGTCGTCCACATGAGTTTCACCCAGCTCGACTCCGGTCCCGGTTCCTCGCCGCGGCCGAGCCGGGTCAGGGTGCGCAGGTTGTGCAGGCGCAGCACGTTGAGGTCCACGTAGGACTGCGCCAGCGCGTCGGCGACCAGCGGGTCGTCCAGCGAGCCGTTGCCCTTCGCCTCTTCGTAGAGCCGGGCCAGGTAGGCCTCGTGCACCACCTGCTCCTTGAACGGGAAGTTCGTGCCCCGTTCGTGGGCCAGCGTGGAGCCGGCCACGGTCCAGCCCTGGCCCTCGATCCCCACGACATGCTCCGACGGGACGAACACATCGGTGAGGAAGACCTCGTTGAACTCGGTGTCGCCCGTCATCTGGACCAGGGGGCGGACGTCGACGCCGGGGTCGGACATGTCCACGATCAACGCGGTGATCCCCTGCTGGGGCCGCGGCGCGTCCGCATCGGTGCGCGCCAGGCACAGGCCCCAGGACGCGAACTGGGCGTAGGAAGTCCACACCTTGCGGCCGGTGACCTCGAAGCCACCGTCGACCGGCGTGGCTCTCGTGGAGAGGGAGGCCAGATCGCTGCCCGCATCCGGCTCGCTGAAGAGCTGGCACCAGATCTCCTCGGCCGAGAGGATGGCCGGCAGGTAGCGCAGGCGCTGGTCCTCGGTCCCGTGCGCCAGCAACGTCGGGCCCACCAGGTTGATGCCGACCCGGTTCACCGGCTGGGGTGCCTGCGCCCGCGCGTACTCGCTCTGATAGAGGGCGACCTGGACCGGCGTCGCGCTGCGGCCGCCGTACGAGCTCGGCCAGTGCACACCGACCCAACGGTCGGCGGCCAGGGTGGCCTGCCAGGCGCGCCCCCAGGCCACTTCGTCGGCCAGGTCGACGAACGCCGGTGGTCGCCGCAGGTGGGAGTCCAGCCACGAACGGAAGGACGCCGCGAACTCCTGGTCCTCTTCTCTCAGGGCGAGATCCACGCCGACTCCCTCCACCGCCGTGCCATGGGCCGTCACGATACCGGGGCCCGGGTATGGTGCCCTGCCGTGACCGCCCGCCTCCGACCGACGTGGGTGCCCGAACAGGCGCGGCGCTACCGGCAACCGGGTGGGCCCTGGGATGTGCCCACTCTGGACGCCCTCATCACCGCGCGGGGCGGCGAGGTGGTGGACGGCGCCACGCGGCTCTCGCACGCGCAGGTCGAGGCGCTGGTGGCCGCGGTCGCCGGTGGGCTGCGCATGCGGGGCGTCCGGCGCGGCGAAGCGGTGGCCTGGCAGGTCCCCAACAGCCTGGCTGCCGCCGTCCTCACGCGCGCCTGCTGGCGCATCGGCGCGGTGGCGGCGCCGGTCCTGCACTCGTTCGGCGCCGCCGACGTCGCGAGCGCCCTGGACCAGATCGATCCCGCGCTGGTCGTGGAGGTCGACCCGAGCGCCGCCTCGAATCCGGACACGCTGGCCGACGTGTTCGGCGGGCCCCCGGTGCCTCCGAACGCCTGCCCGAGCCGCCCCTCCGATGTCGCCCTCGTCCTCTTCACGTCCGGATCGACTGGTGTGCCCAAGGCCGTCCTGCACACCCAGCGCGGGCTGAGCTGGAAGGCCTCTCTCATGGCCCGCGTCCACGGCCTCGGCCCGGCCGACACCGTCCTCATGCCGGCGCCGATGGCCCACATCTCCGGGCTGCTGAACGGGGTCCTGGTTCCGGGAGCCGCCGGCCTCCGTGCGGTGCTCGTCCGCCGCTTCGACGCCGAGCAGGCGCTCGATCTCGTGGCGCGGGAACACGTGTCGTTCCTGGCCGGTCCGCCGACCTTCTTCATCGCGATGGCGCGGGCGCTGCACGAGCGTCCCGGCATCGACGTGTCGTCGATCCGGCTGGTGTCCAGCGGCGGCGCCTCGGTCACGCCTGCCTTCGTCGAGGACACGGCCCGCGCCTTCGACTGTCGCGTGAAGCGCACCTACGGCTCGACCGAGGCACCGACGGTGACCACCAGTACGGACGACGATCCCTTCGACCGGGCACGCGACACCGACGGGCGCGCCGTCGGCGCGGTGGAGCTGCGCGTTTCGGACCCCGAGACGGGAACACGCCGCGCCACCGGGACGCCGGGGGAGCTCTGGGTGCGGGGTCCCGAGATGTTCGCCGGCTACGCCGACGCGGCCCAGACCGCCACCGTGCTGGCGCGGGGCGGCTGGTTCCGCACGGGCGACCTCGCCACCGTCGACGCCGACGGCTGGGTGTGCATCGTCGGGCGGCTCAAGGACGTGATCATCCGCGGCGGCGAGAACATCTCGGCCTCCGAGGTGGAAGCCGCGCTGGAGGCCCATCCCGACATCCATCACGCCGTCGCCGTCGGCTACCCGGACCCGCTCATGGGCGAGCGCGTGGCCGTCTTCGTGGAATCCACCGCGCCCTTCGACCTCGAGGCGTGCCGGCAGTGGTTCTCCGGCCGCGGCATGGCGATCTTCAAGACACCGGAGAAGGTCGAGCGCGTGGACCACCTCCCGTTGCTGGGCTCGGGCAAGCCCGACCGGGCCGCCCTGCGGCGCCGCGCCGCCGCCGGCTGAGGGACCGCCGTCGCCAGCGCGACGTGCCCCGCTGGCGCGGCAGCGCAGAGCCTCCGCACTAGCGTTGGCCCGTGTCTCGCCGCAATCTGATTCCCCCCCTGCTGCTTGCCGTCCTCACGCTCGGTGCGCTGGGCTTCGCCGTCCTGGGCGCGTCGTCCGCGCCGAGCGGGGCCACGCTGACGGTGCAGAACGGCTCCACACGCACCTTCGGCACCCCGACGGGATCGACATCGTTCGCCATGGACCTCGTCAACACCATCTCCGCCGGCGGCTCCAAGGGGACGATCAGCCAGGTCCGGCAAGTGGACTACAAGCCCCCCGATCGCATGTCCGTGTACCAGGAGGTGGGCTCCAGTTCGAAGCTCATCGCGGTGCTCAGCCCCTCGGCCATCGCCTGCAGCCTCAGCACGTACACCGCCATCGTGGGCGGTCCCACACCGTGGACCAAGAGCGGGAAAGCCTTCGTGCGGACCGAGACGCTGGCGGCCTACGACGCCCGCGTGCCCGCCGCCACCGCCACGACCTGCCTCCCCCGCCCGAGCACCGTGCAGGGCGCCGTGCACGAGCGGGCCGCCGTGCGGGGGGACTATCTGGTCGGCGTGCGCCTGACCGTCGTCGTGCCTCCGCAGACGTTGGCGAACGGCCGGCCGGCCGCGAACGGGACCGAGAACCAGGCGCTGGTGCTGCTCGAGCTCAACGGCACCCCGACGGCCGCTCTCGGGTCGTAGCGGCCCCCGGATCGGATCAGGAGAGGGACCGGCCCGCCTCGAGCCTCGTGCGCAGCAGGCCCGCGATGCGCTCGCGGTGGGCCGCGGCGTCCCCGTAGCTCACCTGATCGAGCTGCGCCCGCTTCAGGTAGAGGTGCATGTCGTGCTCCCACGTGAAGCCGATGCCCCCGTGCACCTGGAGTCCGGCCGCCATCACCCGTCGGGACGCATCGGAGCACCACGCCTTGGCCATGCTCGCCGCCAGGGTGCGCTCGGGGTCGCCGGCCGCAGCACACCAGGCGGCGTAGTAGACCGTCGAGCGCATCCCCTCCACATCGACCAGCGCGTCGGCCAGCATGTGCTTGACCGCCTGGAAGGAGCCGATCGGCTTTCCGAACTGAATGCGGTCCTTGGCGTACTGCACGGTGAGGGCCAGCACGTGGTCGGCCGCACCGAGCATCTCCGCGCTGGCCAGCGTGGCGGCCCGGTCGACCAAGAGCTCCGCCGCCTCCGCGCCGCCGAGGAAGCGGGCCGGAGTCTCGTCGAACGTGAGTACCCCGAGCTCGCGCGCGTGCGGTCCATGGCCGACAGCGGGGTCGGGCGCCCCTCGGCCCGCAGGTCCACGCCGTAGACCGCACTCCCGGCGCGCACCACGGCCACGTCGGCCGACGGCGCGTAGGCGACCGGCGGCGTGCGACCGCTCAGGCGCGCCTCGCCGCCGGCGTCCGACACCGAGAGGCCGCTCGGCCCCGGCGACGCGGCCACACACCCGACGGCCTCGCCCGCGCCCAGGGCCTCCCGCCACTCCTTGGTCCCGGCGTCCGCGCGCGCCTCTTCCCCGCACAGGGCACCGAGGGCGACGATGGTGGGCAGGAACGGCGCCGCCACCAGGCGACGACCGATCTCCTCGCAGAGCACCGCCAGCTCGACCATGCCCAGGCCCAGGCCGCTCTCCTCCTCGGGGAGCTCGATCGCCAACCAGCCCTGCTCCGCCATGGCCGACCACACCGCCTCGTCGTACCCCGCCGGCGCATCGGAGGCATCGGCGGAGGCGGCGCCCGCCCCCGGAAGCGTCCCGACGACGGCTCCTGTCCCGACCCGCGCCCGGAGCGCCTCCGAACCCGCCATGTTGTCGAGCAGCGACGCCGCGGCATCGCGCAGGGCCTGTTGGTCGGCGGAGAGGTCGAAGTCCACGGCGGCGCAGTCTACGGTGGCCACTGACACGGGTGTCACCTCCCGGAGCCGCTGTGTCATGCTGCGCCGATGGATCTGCATCCCACGGCCGAGCAGGAGTCGCTGCGGGCCGCGTTCCGGGCCTGGCTGATGGAGCACCTGCCTTGGCCCTACGGCGTCGGGCTGCCTCCCCGCTTCGACGACCTGGCCGAGACGGTGGCCTTCGGGCGCCGCTGGCAGGCCGAGTTGGCGGCCGACGGCTGGGTCGGCCTCACCTGGCCCGAGGAGTACGGCGGCCGGGGCCTGGGGGCGCTCGAGAACTACGTGGTGATCGAAGAACTGGCCCGGGCCCGGGCACCCGAACTGGTCGGCCGCATCGGCATCAACCTGGTGGGGCCCACCCTGCTCGCCCACGGGACACCCGAGCAGAAGGAGCGCTTCCTCCCCCGCATCCTCTCGGCGGACGAGCTGTGGTGCCAGCTCTTCAGCGAGCCCGACGCGGGGAGCGACCTGGCCTCGCTGACCACCCGCGCCGTGCCGGTCGAAGGCGGCTACCGCGTGACGGGCCGCAAGGTCTGGACCTCGTACGCCCAGTTCGCCGACTGGGGCCTCTGCCTCACGCGGAGCGACCCCGACGCGCCGAAGCGCCAGCTGGGGATCACCGCGCTCATCATCGACATGCACGCGCCCGGCGTCGTCGTGCACCCACTCGTCCAGTCCACCGGGGAGGCCGAGTTCAACGAGGTCGAGCTCGACGACGTCTTCGTGCCGGCGGACCGGCGTGTCGGCACGGAGGGCGAGGGTTGGGGCGTGGCCGGCTCGACGCTGGCCCACGAGCGCGGCATCAATCCGCGCCAGCTGGTCATCCACACCCAGCTCATCGAGGAACTGCTCCGGCTGGCCGAGGCGAACGGCAGCTTCGAGGACTGGCGCCTGCGCCAGTCGCTGGCGCAGGCGGCCACCGAGGTGCGGCTCTTCCAGCTCCACAACTGGCGCTCCCTGACCCGCCTCTCCAAGGGCGAGGCACCGGGTCCCGAGGGCAGCGCGCTCAAGCTCTACTGGAGCGAGATGTCGAAGCGGCTGCACCAGACCGCACTCGACGTACTGGGGTCCGCCTCCCCCCTGTGGGAAGGCGCGGAGGGGAACCCCGCCGACGGCGCGTGGCAGCGTTCGTGGCTCTACTACCAGGCGTCGTCCATTTTCGCGGGGACGAACGAGATCCAGCGCACGCTGGTGGGCGAGCGGGTGCTCGGCCTGCCCCGGGGTTGACCGTCCGCAAGGCGGGCCGGGCGGCGCGACAGGATGGGCGACTCAGGGAGGATGGGTGAGATGCCGGAGAACTTCGAGACGATCCGCTACGAGGTGGATGGGGCGGTCGCCACCATCACGATGAACCGGCCGGAAATGGCCAACGCGCAGAACTCCGCCCTCATCGACGAGCTGGACGCGGCGTTCGACCGCGCCGACGCCGACGACGCCGTGCGCGTCGTGATCCTGGCCGGGGCCGGCAAGCACTTCTCCTCCGGCCACGACCTCAAGGCCCTCGTCGCCGGCGACAGCGACGACCCCTGGGTGGCCATGCGGGAGACGCCCGAGGGCAAGTTCCAGCACGAGAAGACCATGTACTACGACCGCTGCCTGCGGATCCACGACTTTCGCAAGCCGACCATCGCCGCCGTGCAGGGCAGCTGCGTCGCCGCCGGGCTGATGCTGGCCGCCATGTGCGACCTCATCGTCGCGGCGGACGATGCCGTGTTCTCCAACCCGGTCCTGCGGCTCACCGGCGCCGGCGTCGAGCTTCTGGTGGAGCCGTGGGAGCTGGGGATCCGCAAGGCGAAGGAGTTCCTCTTGACCGGCGACACCATCGACGCCCAGGAGGCGTGGCGCCTGGGCCTGGTCAACCGGGTCGTCCCCCGCAGCGAGCTCGAGGCGCGGGCGCGGGAGCTGGCCGACCGCATCGCCCTCGTCCCTCCGGTGACGGCCCAGACGGTCAAGGACAGCCTGAACCAGACCGGCACGTTGATGGGCAAGCGCGACGCCTTGAAGTACCACTTCATGGCCCACCACTGGGTGCACAACTCGGCCACCGCGCTCGACGCGCTGGCGGCCCGCAAGTCGAAGGGTTCCATGCGCGACGTGATGGCCGAGCGCGAGCAGGGACACCCGCAGTGAGCCAGGGGCCGTTGGCCGGCCTCCGCGTCGTCGATGTCGGCACGCGGATCTCGGCGCCCTTCTGTGCCGGTCTGCTGGGCGAGCTCGGTGCCGACGTCATCAAGGTCGAGCAGCCGGGCGAGGGTGACTTCATGCGGACCATCGGCCCGTTCGTGCCCGTGGAGGACGGTCCCGACTATTCCCTCTTCTGGGCCGTGGAGGGCAGGGGACGCCGCGGGGTCACCTGCGACCTGCGCCAGCCGGAGGGCAAGGAGCTCTTCACGCGTCTGGTGCAGACGGCCGACGTCCTGTGCGAGAACTTCCGCCCCGGCACCATGGAGCGCTGGGGCCTGGGTCCGGACGACCTGCCCGACGACCTCGTCTACGTCCGCATCAGCGTGTTCGGGCAGACGGGCCCCTACTCCCCCCGGCCCGGGCTCGACCGCCTGGGCATCGCCTTCGGGGGGCTCCTCAACCTCACCGGCGACCCCGACCGCCCGCCCGTGCGGCCCGGCGTGACGATCTCGGACTACCTCACCGGTACCTTCGCCGCCTTCGCCGCGGTCTCGGCGCTGTACGGACGCGACCAGGCCGGCCGGGGCGGCGACGTCATCGACGCCCCCCTCTACGGCTCCATCCTGCGCGTCCTCGAATGGACCCTGGCCGGATACGACGCGCTCGGCATCGTGCGCCAGCGGGAGGGCAACCGCCTCTCCACCTCGGCCCCCCTCGACAACTACCCCACGGCCGACGGGATGTTCATCTGCATCGTGGCCGGGTCCGACGCCAACTTCCATCGCCTCTGCGCCGCCATGGGGCGGCCGGACCTGATCGAGGACCCCCGCTTCACCACGCTGGCCGAACGGGCGTCCCGCAGCGGCGAAATCAACGGCATCGTCGCGGACTGGACCTCAGGGTTGTCCGCCGCGGAGATCACGGCGCGCTGCGTCGAGCACGACGTGCCGGTGGGCACCGCCTACAGCGCAGCCGACATCTTCGCCGACCCGCACATGGCGGCCCGGGGCGACCTGGTGGCGGTCGACGACCCCGTCGTCGGCCCGATCCGCCAGCAGGCCCCCTATCCCCGGCTGGCCAAGCACACGGCCGCCGTGCCCCGCGGTGCCCCGCGCCTGGGCGAGCACAACCGTGAGGTCTGGTGCGACCTGGTGGGGTTGGGCGAGGACGAACTGGCGGACCTCACGGCCCGCGGCGTCGTCTGACGCCCGCGGGGCCGCAAATCCGCGGCCCGGCGCCGACGTCGGCCTAGGAAGCGACGACCCGCCCGAAGTAGGCGGCCCCGCCGAAGGTGAAGATGCCACCGTCGGCTGCGGCCATCCAGTACCCGTTGGTGGCGTTGTCGGCGGCCATGCCCACGACCGGAGCGGCCAGGCTGATGCCGCCGGTGCTCCCGTCGAAGGGCGCCTGTCCGTAGGTGAAGATGCCGCCGTCGGAGGCCACGAAGCGGTAGCCCTGCCCGTTGGGTGAGGCTTCCATGCCCACGATGGGCTTGTTCAGATGGATGCTGCCGGTGCTCCCGTAGAACGGTGCGTTGTAGCTGAAGATGCCGCCGTCGGAGGCCACCTCCCAGTAGCCGCCCGTCGCCGGGTCGTCCGCGATGCCGACGATCGGCTTGTTCAGCGGCTTGCCGCCCATCGATCCGAAGAAGGTCGCGTTGCCGAAGCTGAAGATGCCGCCGTCGGAGGCGACCAGCCAGTACCCCTTGCCGTTCGGGGTCGTGGCGATGCCGACGATCGGCTTGTTCAGCCGCAGGGAGCCCGTGGAGCCGTAGAAAGCCGCATCACCGAAGCCGAAGATGCCGCCGTCGGTGGCGACCAGCCAGTAGCCCTTGCCGTCCGGCGTGGAGGCGATGCCGACGATCGGCGCATTCAGCTGACCGCTGAGGGAGCCGTAGTTGACGGCCGAGCCGAAGGCGGCCACGGCCCCGTTGGCCTGGACCTCCCAGTACCCGGTGCCGTTGGCCGTGGGGGCGATGGCCACGGTGCGCGAGCCTGATTGGACCGCGGTGGCCAACTGACCCCAGCTGGCCGTGATGTCGGTCGGCGGCGAGCACGAGCTGACGAAGATGGCAGCGATGGAACCGCCCGCGTAGCCCGAGGACGAGAAGGCCGCTCCCATCGACAGGATCGGGGGCCCACCGGGGCAGCTGGCGAACTGGTGGAGGATGATGTCGCGGTG
This sequence comes from uncultured Acidimicrobiaceae bacterium, assembly GCA_963843365.1. Classification (GTDB taxonomy): domain Bacteria; phylum Actinomycetota; class Acidimicrobiia; order Acidimicrobiales; family RAAP-2; genus Bog-473. Next base: position 229,942 of record CAWJKG010000006.1, read on the forward strand.
ACCCCAGCACCCCGATGAGTCCGACAGGCTGCACGCGGTGTTCGACGTCGACGAGCCGCTGTAGCCGTCGTCGTACATCCAGTAGTAGTCGGCCTCGAGCACCGAAGTCAGGCCGCCGGCCCAGATCGATCCGCCGAAGGTGATGGACCCGCCGCCCGTCACCGTGGCAGGGAAGGTCGGGTCGCTCCCCGCGTTGGCGCCGGCCTGCGCGTAGCCGTCGAGCTGCGACGTGACGTAGTCGATCGGTGGCTCGCCGCGATCGACGCGCTCGTCGTTCACGACGGTGAGCACCTGCTGGTCGATGGGCAGAGCGGTGAGCGCCGACTCGGAGACGTTCATGGCGCCCACGCCTTCCTGGGTGCGCGCGTCGTTGATCGACATGAGCCAGTCGGCGTTGTCCGGAGCGACGTTGGACGAAGGGTTGGCGGGCGGGAGGATGCCGGCGGCGGAGGCGGGTGCAGCGAGGAATCCGGCGACGACCGAACTCACGAGCATGGCCCCGACGGGCAGTAGCAGTGTGGCGATGCGACGACGGGCGCTGCGCGGCACGCGGATCTCCCCTTCCATCCTGCTCTTCGTTGCAGGAGGTATCGGAAGGAACGCGCCAGAACCGAATGGGTCTTTTTGACTAAATCTGAACTAATTGCGCAGGTCCAGCCGCTGCGCGTGGCGCGCAACCCAAGTTTGGGGCCGCGTTGTGCAACCGTCGGAACCGCTCTGTGCTACCCCGGTGGCGTGCCTGTGGCGACCCGCGCCCGCGGCCGGCGCAACCGCGCGGCCACGCAATGGCAATGGCGTCAGCGCGACGGCCGGCGGACGGCTGTCTGGAGTGGCGTTGGGTCTCGGTCAGCCCCGGGGCAGGCCGAGCACGCGCTCCGCCACAATGTTGCGCTGGATCTCGGAGGTGCCGCCCGAGATCGTCCCGGCGAACGAGCGCAGGTACTGCTGCGCCCACGCCCCGTCGTAGAAGGAACCATTGGCGCTCTCGTCCACCCGGTCCGGTTCGAAGTGCGCCCGATCCCATTCGGTGAAGCGGTTGGGGCCGGGACCCTCGAGGTCGAGCCCTTCGAGGCCCAGCGCGTCCTGCGCCAGTCGGCAGGCGCGCTGATCGGCCTCGCTGGTGAACAGCTTGAGCACCATGTGCTCCGGAGACATCTCGCCCCGGCGCGTCTTGGCGAAGCCGCGGTACCCGAGGCAACGCATGGCGGCGGTGTCGGTGGCCAGCCGTCCGATCGCCTCGGCCAGCCGGGGGTCGTCGCCGAGGGTGCCGCCACGTCCGTCGGGCCGCGCCGCCACGCGTGTCAGCCCGCGCAACGTGCGCTCCATCTTCGACACGTTCATGATCCAGAGCATTCCCCGCTCATGGCGCAGTGAGCCCTGGCTGACGACCCAGCCGTGGTTGCGCTGGCCGAGCAGGTTCTCCTCCGGCACCGCGACGTCGGTGAAGAACACCTCGTTGAAGTCCGCGTGGTGCGGATCGGTCAGCTCCGGTAGCGGCCGGCACAGAATGCCCGGCGTGCGCATGTCGATGATCAACACGCTGATGCCCTGGTGCTTGGGCGCTTCCGGGTCGGTGCGGACGTAGCACAGGCAGAAGTCCGCCTCGTGGGCGCCCGACGTCCACACCTTCTGCCCGTTCACCACGAAATGCCCGTCGTGCAGTTCGGCCCGCGTGGTCAGCGACGCCAGGTCGCTCCCCGCGTTGGGCTCGCTCATGCCGAGGCACCACGTGATCTCGCCCTTCAGGGTCGGGAGGACGAAGCGTTCCTTCTGTGCGTCGGTGCCGTACTCGACGATGGATGCTGCGCAGATGGACAGGCCCTGCGGATTCAACGAGCGGGGCACCATCCGCTTGGCGACGACCTCGAAGTAGGCCATCCCCTCCTCGGGCGTGGCGTTGCGACCGCCGAGCTCGGGCGGCCAACCCGGAACGAGATAGCCCGCCTCGTACATCTCCCTCTGGAAGGTGCGCGCCCAGCCCGGCAGGTGGGCGGTGGACTGGCGGGGCTCGGCGGCCATGGCCTCGGGCGAGGGCAGGTGCTCGTCCAGCCAGGACTCGAATTCACGGCGGAAGTCACGCAACGTGTCGTCAGGCGCCAGGCGCATGGCCAACTATGACACGGGCGTCAGTCGTCCAGCGATTCTCCGTCCACGTCGTCGTCGTCGTCGATCTCGCCCGTGCCGGCCGCGCCGAGCAGGTAGCCGCGTCGGGCGGCGGGCATGGCCTGAATGGCGAGGACGATCCCGAACGCGGGCTGGGTGAGGAGTATCGACCCGGCGATCTCGTCCCAGGTCGCCCCCACCTCGGCCGCCAGCCGGGCGTGGCGCTGCACGCCGCCGGGCTGCCGGGCGATGACGGTGCACACCATGCGGATGAGCTCGTGCGTCTTGCGGTCGGGCGCCCGCAGCGAATCGATGGATGCCATCCACGCGTTCTGGGCCTGCAGGACGTTCGGTGCCCACTCGGTCAGGAAGCGCTCCGAGGGAAAGGGCCAGACGTCCTCCTCGACGTTGATGTCGAAGGGGTCGTCGGCGTCTGGTTCGGGGCCGGTGGTCATCGCCCGGTCATGGTACCGGCGCGCCGACCGCTCAGGAGCCGGGCTCCGGGTCGCGCGGCTGGCCGAGGATGCGCTCCGCGATGACGTTGCGCTGCACCTCGCTCGTGCCGCCGGCAATGGTCAGGCATCGGGTGGAGAGGAAGCCCTCCTCCCAGCGCTGGGCGCTGCCGTCGAGCACGGCGCCGTCGGCGCCGTAGAGCGCCATGCCCATCTCCTGCACGCGCTGCTCGTGCTCCACGCCGAGCAGCTTGCGCACGCTCGATCCGCTGCCGGGGTCCACGCCCGAGAGCGTGCGCAGGGTGGAGCGGTGCCCGAGCAGGGCCACCGTCTGGGCCTCGGCGATGAGGTGCCCGAGACGCTCCTCCATGCTGGCGGGCGCCGGCTCGCCTCGTTCGCTGCGGCGCGCCAGCGTCCGCGTCAGGGCTTCGACACCGGGGCCGAAGGAGGCACCTGTCGACATGGAGACGCGTTCGTTGGCGAGCGTGGTCCGTCCGATGCGCCAGCCGTCACCCGGCGCGCCCACGACGGCGTCGTCGGGGACGAACACGTCGTTGAAGAAGACCTCGTTGAACATGGCGGCACCGGTCAGCTCGCGCAACGGCCGGATGTCGAGCCCCTCTGCGTGCATGTCGACGATGAAGTAGGTGATGCCGGCGTGCTTGGCCGCGTCCGGATCGGAGCGGGCCAGGCAGATACCGAAGTCGGCGATCTGCGCCAGCGAGGTCCACACCTTCTGGCCGTTGAGGACCCAGCCCCCTTCCACCTTGTCGGCCCTCGTGCTCAGGGCGGCCAGGTCGGAGCCGGCGCCGGGCTCGCTGAAGAGCTGGCACCAGTTGAGCGTGCCGTGCAGCGTGGGCCGCACCCAGCGCTCCTGCTGCTCGGCCGTGCCGTGCGCGATGAGGGTGGGCAGTGCCCACGCCCCGACCGCCAGGTGCGGCCGCGGCACGCCGGCGGCGGCCAGCTCCTCGTCGATGACCAGCTGCTCGAGCGGAGAGGCACCGCGGCCCCATGGCGCCGGCCAGTGGGGCATGATCAGCCCGGCCTCGGCGATGGCGGCGCGCTGCTCCTCCGGCGCCACCGCTGCCACCGCGGCCACCGCGGCGCGCACGTCGTGGCGGAGCGACTCCGCTTCGGGCGGCAGGTCGGCCGCCAGGTTCCGCCGGGCACCGGCGATGGCGAGGGCGGCCACCTCGCTCTCGAGCGCGCCCACGTCGCCGCCCGCCAGCAACTGCAGGTTGGCCATGGCCCGCTTCAGGTAGAAGTGCGCGTCGTGCTCCCAGGTGAAGCCGATGCCCCCGAGGAGCTGAATGCACTCCTTGGCGCAGTGCGCCGACGCCCCCAGCGCGACCGCACCCGCGATGCGCGCGCTCAGGTGCCGATCACGGGAGCCGTCATCGTCTCCCCCGTCGTCCTCGCTCCACGCGGCTGCCGCGTCCCACGCCACCGCCGCGCTCTGCTCGACCGCCACCAGCATGTCGGCCAGCGCGTGCTTCACGGCCTGGAACTGCCCGATCGGCCGGCCGAACTGGACGCGCACCTTGGCGTAGTCCGAGGCGGTCTCGAGGCACCAGCGGGCGACGCCTGCGCTCTCGGCCGCACCGAGCGTCAGGGCCAGGCCGCGCACGTCCGCGTCGGAGACCATGACCTGGTCGCCGCGCCCGACGGTGACCCCGCCGACGACCAGCTGGCCCATGGCCCGGGTGCCGTCGAGCGCGGGCAGCGCCTCGACGGTGACCGCGTCGCCCAGGGCCTCGCGGTCGAGCAGGAGCCAGTCGGACCCGGCCCCCTCGTCCAGCGGGAGCAGCACCAGACGGGCGGTGGGGAGACCGAGCACAGGCCGCACGGCGCCCTCGAGCACCAGCGCCCCGTCCGCCGCCTCCCGCCAGGGCAGTGGCGTGGCGCCCAGCGCCACCGCGGCCGTGAGGGAACCGTCGGCCAGTCCGCGCAGCCACTCGGCCGGGGCCGGCGCCGGGCCGTACTGGCGGCGGGCCAGCGCGGCCGACACGAGCACGGTCGGGAGGAGCGGCCCGGGGAAGAGGGCGTGCCCGAGTTCCTCGAGGACCACCGCCAGCTCCGCCACGCCGAAGCCCTGCCCGCCCTGCTCCTCGGCCAGGTGCAGACCGAGCCAACCCTGGCCGGCCATCTTCTCCCACGCCGCCGGCAACTCGCCCGCGCCGGCGGGCGCTTCGGCCACCTGGCGCGGCACGCTGGGAGGGCAGTGGGTCTGGGCCCAGCGCAGGGCCGTGGCCCGCAGGGCCTCGTGGTCCTCGGTGACGGCGATCGGCATTACGTCTTCTCCTCGAGCGGTACCTCGGCGCCGGCGCGCCAGAGGGAGATGGCACCGACGGGGCAACCCTGCGCGGCGGTGTGCAGCCGCTCCTCCCCGGTGGCCGTGGCGTCGACCACGACGGCATAGCCCTCGTCGCTGAGGTCGAACGTCTCTGGCGCCCAGAAGACGCAGTTGCCCGACCCCATGCAGCGGTCCCGGTCGATCCTGACTTCCAGTGGTTCGCCCGCCGTCACGCCGCACGCGCCGCTCCGTACTCACCGTGGCCGCCGCGTCGCGTTCCCGCCCATCTCCTTGAAACTAGCCCCCAGGCGTGAAGACCACGGGAAGGGAGAGAGGCGAGCGGAACGCCATCCCTTCGATGTGGGGCGGGTCGGCGTCGGGGTCCAAGGTGAACGGACCGAGGCGATCGAGCAGGGTGTTGATGGCGATGCGCGACTCCATCCGGGCGAGATGCATGCCCAGGCACACGTGGACGCCGAAGCCGAAGCCCACGTGCTGGCGCTGGGAACGGAACATGTCGAAGCGGTCCGGATCGTCGTACTTGCGTTCGTCCCGGTTGGCCGCTCCGATGAGGAGGGCGAGGTCGGCGCCCTTCTCGATGGCGACGCCGGCCAGCTCCGTGTCGCAGGTGGCCCGGCGCAGAATGACGGTGACCGGCGGCTCCCAGCGCACCACCTCCTCGAAGGCCTGCGGGAAGAGGGAACGGTCGGCGGCCAGGGCGTCGAACTGGACCTGGTCCTGGAGGAGCGCGTACAGCAGGCTGCCCGAGGCGCGGTAGGTGGTCTCGACGCCGGCCGGCAGCAGCAGGCGGAGGAAGGAGATGATCTCCTCGTCGCTCAGGTGGGCCCCCTCGACCTCCGTCCGCACGAGATCGCTGATGAGGTCGTCCCCCGGAGCGCGCCGCCGCTCCGCCATGACGTCGGCGAAGTAGTCGCGCAGCGCGGCGGAGGCGGCCATGCCGCGGTCCCAGTTGGCGGCCACACTGGTCAGCTCGAGTGCCCAGCGCTGGAAGATCGGGTAGTCCTCGCGGGGCAGGCCCAGAATGCGGGCGATCACCTGCACGGGGAAATTGAACGTCACCGAGCGCACCAGGTCCGTGCGCCCCTCGTCAATGAAGGTGTCGATCAGCTCGTTGACGACGAGCGCCACGAGCTCCTCCTCCCAACGCTCCAGCATCTTGGAGCGGAAGCTGCCGGCGACGAGCGTGCGGATGGAGCGGTGCTCGGGCTCGTCCATCTGCAAAATGGTGCGGCCCATCACCATGCCGACGATCTCGCCGTAGATGGCGGAGGAGTAGGTCTCGTTGTCGCGCAGCACCTGCACGACCTCGTCGAAGCCGAAGACGGTGACGGGTGCCGGCTTGGTCGGGTCGGCGATCTCGGCGCCTTCACCGAGGTCGATGGGGCCGACGTGCACCGGGCTCTCCCGGCACAGCGCGTGCATCGCCGGGTACGGGTCGCGGATGGTGCCCCCGACGACGTCCTTCAGCTCGTAGGGATCAAAGGGGACTGCCGCTGCATCGGCCGTCGAGTTCGGTCCTGGCATGTCGCTCCTCCAACCCCGTTTGAGTCCGGGTGTCATACTGAGTGGGACCTGACTCCCGTGTCATGTATAGCAAACGATCGTTCGGGAGGTCGGGCAACCGTGGTTGTCGGCCATGGACAGGGCCGACGGCGCCCGCAGAGACGCCGGCTACAGGGGTCGGAGGGATCCGGCAACGGCAGACGCACCGGCAACAGGCAGGGGCCGGCGGAACGATCGGCCGCAGTGCCACACCCAGGGGCCGGAGGGCGGAAGAATAGGACCGAAGATGACCATCCACACGGAGACCGAAGGAGGGACGCCCGCCGGACGCGTCGGGGCCGCGCCCGGCGAGGGGTCCACCACCCGTCGCCGCATCCTCGAGATCGCGCTGACGCTGATGGCCCAACGCGGCGTGGACGGGACGAGCATGCGGGACCTGGCCTCGGCGGCGGGCCTGAACGTGGCCTCGCTGTACCACTACTTCCCGAGCAAGCGGGACCTGCTGGAATCGGTCCTGATCGAGCAGGGCTTCCTCCCCATCCGGCCCGTGCACGTGGCGTCCCATGACGGCGGGCCCGAGGTCGAGCCGCTCACCCTGGCGCAGCTCCTGGCCGAGATCATGAGCTCCATGTTCGAGGTGGAGGACTTCGTCCGGCTCATGGTGGGCGAGGCGATGCGCGGCGAGGCGACGGCACGCGCCGTCGGCCTCGACCTCTTCGCCTCCTTCGAACGCAGCATCGAGGACTGGGTCACCGCCAACCGCCCCGATCTCACCGAGGGTCCGGGGGCCGCCGCGGTGGCCCGCCTGCTCAGCGCCATGGTGGTCGGGATCTTCATTCAGCACGCCGCCGACGTGCTCGGCGAGGAGGGGGATGACCTCGCCGCCCTGTCCCTCGGACGGGCCCGCGAGGCGGCCTCCATCCTCCAGCCGCCGGACTGAGGCCCCGTTGGCCGACGCGCGCTCCACCCCCGCCGCGGCGCCGACCGCGGTCGCCGTCGCTGCGTTCACCGTGCCGCCAGAGGTCGTATGGGCCTATCGCCTCGACTTCGCCAACCTGCCCGCCTACAACCCCGACGTGACGGGCGTCACCCGGGTGGTCGACGGGAGCGATGGCGTGCACGGGCCCGGTGCCCGCTACACCTTCGGGCTGGCCGACCCGCGCCGGCCGGGTGGGACACAGCCCATTGAGCTGTGGATCGTGGACGCGGTCTCACCCACGCTGGTCACCGCCGCCATGTCCGGCGGCAGCGATGCCTACGAGGAGTTCGTGGTGCGGCCGCTCGACGGCGGCGGCTGCGAAGCGACGCTGACGCTCTGGGTCACGTTGCCCGACGGCCTCCCCGAGGACGTCAAGACCGCGGCGGCCGCCGGCAGCCTGGAGTCCATCAACAAGGAGCTCCGCCTCATGAAGGAGAACCTGGAGGGCGACGCCGCCCCGGCCGCCTCCTGAGGCCGCCTCCCGAGGCGGCCCTCTGCGGGGCTTCTGTGGGACTGCTGCGGCGCTAGTGGCTGTAGTGCGCGTCGGCGTCGGCGAGGCGCTCGGCCAGGTGGGCCAGCATCTTCAGGCTGATGCCCGGGGTCGCCACCAACATGGACTTGAACTCACGGGAGTCGAAGACGAGCACCTCCATGTCGGTCTCGGCCACGACGTTCGCCGTGCGGATCCCTCCGTGCAGCAGTGCCAACTCGCCGAAGTAGCCCCCGGGAGTGAACTCCGCCACCTGACGCTTCCCGATGCGGCACGACGCGATCCCCACGAGCACGAGGAAGAACTCACAGCCGATCGTGCCCTGTTCGGTCAGGACCGTGCCCTTCTCCACATTGATGTGGGTGCCGAGCTGGGCGATGGTCCGAAGCTCGCTCTGCGAGCACCCGGAGAAGAGTGGCACTTCTTTCAGGAGGTCGATCTGCTGCTTGGGAATCCGATGCCGCACCTCGCCACCTGCCCTGGGTTTGAACTGTTTGGGAACGCCCGTTGGAGCGTATCTTCCCCACCCCCCGAGCGCCGGGTCCTTGGGCTGGTGATGGCGCTGCCGGCTCACCCGCCGTCCCGCAGGCGCTGCCGCAGGACGAACTTCTGGACCTTGCCCGAGGGGGTCCGGGGCAGCTCGTCCACGACCCGGATCTCCTCGGGCCACTTCTGCCGGGTCAGGCCGGCCTCTTGGAGGTGCGTCCGCAGCGCGTCCAAGTCGGGGGCCTCGCTCCCCGGCTGCATACGGAAGAACGCACAGCCGTGCTCCCCGAGACGCTCGTCCGGTGCGGCCACGACCGCCACCTCCGCCACCCCCTTCATGTGGGCCAGCAACTGCTCGACCTCGGCCGCACTGACGTTCTCCCCGCCCCTGATGATGATGTCCTTCACGCGATCGGTGATGGTCAGGTAGCCGTCGGCGTCGATCACGCCGATGTCGCCGGTGCTGAACCAACCCTCGGGGTCGATGAACTCCGCGTTGAGTGCCGGATCCGTGTACCCGGCGAAGCGGTCGGGCCCGCGGCTGAGGATCTCGCCGGGCTCCCCCACCGCCACGTCGCGGCCGTCCTCGTCGACGGTCCTGATCTCGACCCACGCCATCGGCCTGCCGTCGGTGTGGATGCGCTTCTCCTTCGGCGCGTCGTGCAGCGACCCCGTGATGGACGGGTGTTCCGTCGACCCGTACGAGCGCACGAGCGAGATCCCGAGCGAATCGGCACGCTCGGCCACCGCATTGGGGATGGGCGAGCCGCCGAGCCCCACGTACCGCATGAGCTCGACGTGCTCGGGACCGAACCCGGGGGCGTCGAGCAGGCTGGTGAAGAAGAAGGTCGACCCGCTGCCGGCGGCGATGTGCTCCTCCACCATGGCGTCCAGGACGGTGGGTGGGTCCCAGCCGTCGATCATGTAGATCGGTCGTCGGCTGTAGAGCGGGCACAGCAGCCCGCCGAGCATGCCGATGGCATGGCCCACGGGGGCGCCCACCAGGCTCGGCAGGTCGCGCATGGACTGATGGTCCGACAGCTGCCGCACCTCGCACCCCAATGTGCGGTGCGTGTGCACGACGCCCTTGGGGTCCGCCGTCGTGCCCGACGTGTACCCGATCAGCGCGGGGCCGTCGGGGTCGACGTGCGCCGGCCCGCTGACGGGGTCCGCCGACCGTAGGTCGTCGAAGCGCAGGTACCCGGCCCCGTCGTCGGGGAGGTCACCGACCACGACGACGTGCTCCAGAGCCGCCGCCCCGTCGCGCACGCCGGCCAGGTCGGCCAGATAGTCGCGCTGGCCGATGCGTGACACGATCACCAGGGCGCGGGCGCCGCTCTGGCGCAGGATGAAGCCGAGCTCCTTGGGGCCGTAGAAGTGGACGATCGGCACCAGGGTGACGCCGATCATGCTGCAGGCGTAGAAGGTGATGGCGGCCTCGACCCAATTGGGGAGCTGGAACGCCACCATGTCGCCGGGGCCGAGCCCGAGCGCGCGCAGGCCCCCGGCGACCCGCAGCGACTCCTCGTACACGTCGCCGACAGTGCCGAGATACGGGTTGGTGGGCGACCAGATGCGGAACCGCCGCGTCGTGTCCTCCAGGAGGCAGTCGCGCAGGAACTCGCCGAGCGTGCGGTCGTCCCAGGCGCCCTCGGCGAGGTAGCGCGCCGCCAGCTCGGGCGGCACCGGGCGCAGCTCGAAGGTGGTCACGCCGACTCGATGAACAGCGCGGCCAGTCGATGACGTTGCGATGCGGCGCCACCGGCCAGGAGATCGTTCTGCTTCACCCGCTTGAAGAGGAAGTGGGCATCGTTGGCCCACGTGAACCCCACGCCGCCGTGCAGCTGGATGTCGTCACCCGTCACGCGCACGCCGGCATCCGCCGCGTAGCTCGACGCCATGGCGGCCGCCTGCACCCGCTCGGGCGCCTCCGTGTCGGACGCCCAGGCGGCGAACTGGAAGCCGGCCCGAGCCATCTCGACCTGCTGGAACATCTCGACGAGCCGATGCCGCACCGTCTGGTAGGTCGCGACCGGCTTGTCGAAGACGATGCGTTCCGAGGTGTAGGCGATGGCCTCGGCCAGGGCGCGGTCGGCGGCACCCACGGTCTCGGCCGCCAAGGCGACGGCGATGTCGTCCTGCACCCGCTGCCACAGGAGGCCCTGGCTCCCGGGCGGCCCCAGCGGGACGACGGGCGTCTCGTCGAGCACCAGCCGGGCCAGCTTGCGGGTGGGGTCCAGCGACGGGACGAGCTCGGCCTCGGGCGACTCGAGCAGGTAGGAGCGGACGCCCTCCTCGCTGCGGGCCACGACGATGACCCAGTCGGCCGTGTGCCCGTCGACCACAACGGGCTTCTCGCCGCTCACGACCCATTGGGCCGCCTTGCGGCGCGCCCGCGTGCGCACGGTCTGCAGGGGATCACCGTGGCCCTGCTCCCCCAGCGCAATGGTGCCGCGCCGCGCGCCCGATGCCAGGTCGGCCAGCAACTCCGTCGCGCCGAGCGCACGGGCGGCCAGGGTGGCCGCAACCGCAGACGAGAAGAACGGGCCGGGCAGCGGGATCCGTCCCATCTGCTCGAGCACGATGCACATTTCGAGCAGGCCCACGCCGCTGCCGCCGTACTCCTCGGGTATCAGGAGGCCCGTCCACCCCAGATCGACCAGCGTGGACCACAGCGCGGGCGTGATGCCCTCGGGCTCCTCCGCCAGGGCGCGCAGCGTGTCGGGCCCGCACTCGCGCTCGAGCGCGCCGCGCGCAACCTCCTGCAGTGCGAGCTGTTCGTCGTCGTACGTGAAGTCCACGGCCTCCCCTACGTCTGGCTCATCGCCGCGCCATCCCTGACACTGGCGTCAGAGTACACGGTGGTCGGATACCCTTCCCTCGTGGATTTTGCCCTTGCACCGGAGGACGAGAAGTTCCGCGACGAGTTGCGGGCCTGGCTCGACGAGCACTTGCCGCCTTTCCTGGAGGCCGAAGCGCTGGCGGACGACGCCAGCCTCTCGGGTGAGGCGAGCCAGCAACGTCGCCAGAAGTGGCAGCGCAAGCTGAACGAGGGTGGGTGGGCGGCCATCCACTGGGGACCGGACTACGCGCGGGGCCGCACCATCAACGCCATGCAGCGACTTCTCTATTCGGAGGTCATGGCCGAGTACCGCACGCCGGGGACCTTCAACACCAACGGCATCTGGCAGATCGGCCCCATGATCATCCAGTGGGGCACCGAGGAGCAGAAGGCGCAGTGGCTGCCCTCCATTCTGGAGGCGGAGGAGCACTGGTGCCAGGGCTTCAGCGAACCGATGGCGGGCAACGACCTCGCCAACCTGCGGACGACGGCCATCTACGACCCCGAGACCGATGAGTACGTCGTCAACGGCTCGAAGATCTGGATCTCGTCCGCGCACCTGGCGACCTGGGGCCTCTTCCTCCTGCGCACCGATCCGACGGCTATCGAGCGCGGCAAGAAGCACGAGGGGATCACCGCCTTCATCCTGAACCTGAAGACGCCGGGCATCGACGTCAGGCCCATCCGCGACATGGCCGGCGAGGAGCTCTTCAACGAGATCTTCTTCACCGACGTGCGCATCCCGGCCAAGTGGCGCCTCGGGGACGAGGGCGCCGGCTGGATGGTGGCCATGGGCACCCTCGGCTTCGAGCGCGTCGGCATCGCCTCGCAGATCGCCATCCTGGCGGCCGACCTGCGCGCCATGGTCGAAGCCGCCCGCAGCGTGAACCCCGACGCCCTGGACGACCCGTCGCTGCGTGACCGCATCGCCAAGCTCTGGACGGAGATCGAACTGGCTCGTCTGCTCTCGCTCCGGGCGCTGTCCAAAATCATGAAGGGCGAGAAGAACTGGCCCGAGGTCCCCTTCGCCAAGCTGGCCTGGTCCTCCATGGCGCAGACGCTCGCCGAACTGGCGGTCGACCTCCTCGGCCCGGCCGGCCTCCTGGCCCGCGGCGGGCCCGACTCGGTGGACCGGGGCAAGTGGACCCGCCTCTACGCCTTCCAGCGTTACTCCACCATCGGGGGCGGCTCCAGCGAGATCCAGAAGAACATCATCGCCGACCGCGCCATTGCCATGCCCGGCAAGTCGCGCGGCTGACCGCACCCGATCGTTGCCCGCCGACCCCCGCGCCGCCTGCATCATCGGCGTCGCCCGCCACACCTGGCATGCCGCCGACGCGCCCGACGGCGCGCCCGAACCGCTCGACATGTGGGAGCAGCTGGCGCGTGACGCAGCGGCCGACACCGGAGTGGCAGATCCGACGTCCCTCCTCCACGCACTGCAGAGCATCGACATCGTGTACTCGCAGTCGTGGCAGTACGACGACGCCGTCGCTCGGCTGTCCGACCGCCTCGGCGCCGTGCCGGCGCGGCGCAAGTACTCCGGCATCGGTGGCTCGGTTCCTCTCGTGCTCGCCACTGAAGTGGCGCGCGACATCAGGGCGGGCAGCCTCGATCTGGCCCTGATCACCGGCGCCGAGGCACTGGCCACTGTCCGTCGCCTGAAGAAGGCCGGCGAGAAGCCACGGTGGTCGCACAAGCCGGCGGAGAAGCGCCCCTTCCCCATGGATATGGACTTCGATCCCTCGGAGATCACGCACGCCGTGTTCGAGGCTTATCTCACCTTCGCCCTCTTCGACAACGCACGCCGGGCCCACCTCGGCCGGGATCTCGCTCGCACACCGGGACCGACTCGGCCGGGTGCTGGCACCCATGACAGAGGTGGCGGCGGCCAGCCCGCACGCCTGGTTCCCCGTTGCCCGCAGCGCGGACGAGATCGTGACGGCCACCCCGGACAACCGGATGGTGTCCTATCCGTATACGAAGCTCATGACCTCGATCATGGATGTGGACATGGCCGCCGCCCTGGTCCTGGCCAGCGCGGCGGAGGCGGATGCCCTCGGGGTCCCCAGAGGACCGACGGGTGTACCTGCGCGGCGCGGCCTACGCGGAGGACCCGGCCCACGTCGCCGGCCACCCGGAACTGTGGCGCTCCCCCGCCATGGCGGCGGCGGCCGGCGAGGCCCTCACCGGCGCCGGGATCGGCAGCGACGACGTCGCCCATCTCGACCTGTACTCCTGCTTTGCCAGCTCGATCTGCTTCGCGCTCGACGCGCTGGGCATCGAAGAGGACGACAACCGCTCCGTGACGCAGACCGGAGGACTTCCCTATCACGGGGGTCCGGGTTCCAACTACATGACGCACGCGCTGGCCGCCATGGTCGAGACGTTGCGCCGTGACCCCGGTTCGTACGGCGTGACGAGCGGCGTCGGCATGCACATGCAGAAGCACGCCTATGGGGTCTGGTCGACGGATCCGGGGTCCGGCGTGCTCACCGACGTGCAGCCGTACGCGGCCGCCGACCCTGCAGCGTCCATTGTGGAGGCTCCCGAGGGCAGCGCCACCGTCGCCACCTACTCGGTGCTGCACGGCCGCGACGGGGGTCCGGAGCGGGCCCTGTTGATCTGCGACCTGCCCGCCGGAGGGCGCTGCTACGCCCTCTTGGACGGGGGCGGCGACGTGCTGGCGGAGAGCGAGCGGACCGAACTGATCGGCCGGACCGTCAGCCTGACCCCGGCCGACGGGATCAACCACGCCACGCTCGCCTAGCCCGGCTCAGCCATCCGGCTCATCCGGCTCACTGGTTGCCGGCGTCGACGGCGCCCGCGGCGGCTGGGTCATCGTCACCGTCACGCGCACCCCCGACGAGGACACCCCGGTCGACGTGCGCGTCGCGCCCGATCTCGGCGGACTGATGGCACAGGTCGACCAGGGAATCCTGGCCGCCGTCGCCATCGACATTCCCATCGGCCTGGCTCCCCGGGAGCCGCGCCGGGCCGACATCGACGCACGCCGACTCCTCGGTGCACGGCGCAGCTCCGTCTTCCCCGCGCCGGCGCGCGCCGTCCTCGGGGCGTCCACGTATGAGGAGGCCTGCGCCATGTCGCGGGCGGTCTGCGGCAAGGCGGTCTCGAAACAACTCTTCAACATCCTCCCGAAGATCCGCGAGGTGGACCGGCTCGTCACGCCCCACCGCCAACAGCGGGTCTGCGAGATGTGCCCCGAGCTCAGTCTCGCCCTCCTGGCCGGTGCGCCGATGGCGTTCACGAAGAGCACTCCCGAAGGGCGCGCCGAGCGCATCCGGGCATTGAGCACCGTCTTCGATCACCTGCAACTCCAGTCGCAGACACGAACCCCACCGCGGGGCGCCCGCGCCGATGACGTCCTCGACGCGTGCGCCGGAGCGTGGACGGCTCGCCGCTACGCCGCGGGGACACACGTGCAGCTCGGCGGCGACCTCGACCAACGCGGGCTGCGCATGGAAGTGGTGGCCTGATCGCGCACCTCCGCGCCGCCATCGCCGCCGCAGCCGTCCTCCGATACATTGGGTATGGCGGTCTTCGAACCTTGCCGGCCGATGCGATCGGGGCGATTTCTTGGCGGTACCTGACACAGAAGTAGGAATCGGTACGACGTCGCGCCTGTCCCGGGCGTTGCATTTCTGGCGCTCCCCCGCCGACCAACCCCCGTGGGCCCGGCCCGCACTCCTCGTGGTCGCCGCCTTGGCCGGGCTCGCCTACGCATGGGGCTTCGACCACGCCAGCATCGAGTCCTTCTACGGCGGCGCGGCGCGCAGCATGGCGCATGAGCTGGCACAACTTCTTCTTCGGCGCGGCCGACCCGTGGGCGACCATTTCGGTGGACAAGATCCCGGGCGCGCTCTGGATCCAGGCCCTCTCTCTCCGTCTCTTCGGCTTCCACGTCTGGGCGCTGGTCCTGCCCCAGGTCGTCGAAGGCGTCCTGACTGTGCTCGTCCTCTACCGGGCCGTGCGGCGGGTCGCCGGAGCGGGGGCCGGCCTGGCGGCGGCGATCGTGCTGGCCGGCAGCCCCGTGGTCATCCTGCTCAACCGGGGCAACATCTCGGACTCGCTCCTGCTCCTGCTGCTGGTCCTCGCCGCCGACGCCACCATCCGCGCCTGCCAGACCGGCCGGCTCCGCTCGCTGCTCTGGGCCGGGGTCCTGGTCGGCTTCGCCTTCCAGGCCAAAATGCTCCAGGCCTGGCTCGTGGTCCCTGCACTCTTCCTCGCCTACCTCGTGGCGGCTCCCGTCGCCTCTTTCCTGCGCCGCGTCGGGCACCTCGCCGCCTCCTCGCTGGCCGTGCTCATCGTCTCGCTCAGCTGGATGTCGACGGTCTCACTCTTCCCGGAGTCGGGCCGTCCCTACGTCGACGGCAGCTGCAACGACTCGCTGTTCAGCCAGGTCTTCCTCTACAACGCGTTGAGTCGGATCAGCTACAAGGCCGCCGACACGGCGGGATGCATCCGCCCCTCGGCGTGGCTGACCTCGTTGGGGAGGTACTCCGCCAGCGAGGACATGGGGACGTCGAGCATCAGTGCCTCGTGGACCCGCCTCCTCCATGGTGCGTTCGGCCACGACGCCGCCTGGCTCCTCCTACCGGCAGTCGTGTCGATCGTTTGGCTCCTGCTACTGGACCGTGGCCACCCACGGACCGATCTGCGCCGGGCCGCGGTCATTCTCTGGTCGGTCTGGTTCGTGCTGACGTTCGTCTTCTTCAGCCGCGGCCACTATCTCAACTCCTACTATCTGGCTGCCCTCATCCCGGCCGTCGCCGCGCTGTGCGGCATGGGTGCATCCGAGGCCTGGCGGAGACGGCGGGTGCCGGCGGTACGTGCCGGCCTGGCCGTCCTCGCCGTTGCCACCGTCGGCGTGACGATCGCCCTGGTCCCGGGCTATGCCGGCCTGCGCCCGTGGATCGTCGGCTCGGCCGTCCTCGTCGGAATCCTGGCGGTCGTGGTGCTCGTCGGCTCCCTCCGCCAGGCCTCGCGCTGGTCGCTCGCCATAGGACCTGCGCTGGCCGCGCTCGCCATCCTGCTCGGGTCTTTCTGGGCTTCGGGGCTGGTCGTGGAGGCAGAGCTGAGTCCCTTCGACTCGCCGTATGCGCCGGCGTCGGTCAACCACTACACGCTCGTCAGCACCACGAAATTCCCAGTGGACGAACGGCGCAACACCGCACGCGCCAGCACGGTGCCCGCCGGGCGCGCGGTCAACGTCCTTGAGACGTCGGAGGAAGCGTCGTACTACATCCTCACCACCGGACGTGAGTTCCTGCCCGTGGGCGGGTTCACCGGGAAATCGCCGAGCCCGAGCCTGCCCACCTTCGAGCATCTCGTGGCCGCGCAGCGGGTGCGCACCGTGACCGTTGTCACCAAGCCTCTCACCAACGAGCCCGTCCTGCGTTGGGTCGTCCGACACTGCGAGGATTCTGGTGTGTCGCATTACGATACAACTTCGCAGTCGACGTCCACCGTGTTCGAGTGCAAGCCGGCTGACCTCTCGGACTGAGCACCCGGCGGGCCTGTCCTAGGCTCGTCGCCGTGGCGAAGCCCGACTGGGTCCAACGGGTGCAGCGGGTCGAGAAGCCCTGGGGCTACGAGATCCACTTCGCCCTGGTCGATGGCAAGTATTGCGGCAAGGTCCTGCACATCGACGAGGGCCAAGCGCTCTCGCTGCAATATCACGAGCGCAAGGAGGAGACCATCTCCGTCCAGTCGGGCCGGCTGCTCTTCGAGGTGGGCACAGCGGGCGCCGGCGAGCTCGAGTCGTTCGAGCTGCTCCCGGGCGAGTCGGTGCACATCCGGCCGGGCACGCGGCACCGCATGACCGCACTGGTCGACACCGACGTGCTCGAAGCGAGCACCACCGAGCTCGACGACGTCGTCCGGCTCAATGACCGCTACGGCCGCGCCGCTGACGCGTAGCTCCCCCGAGGGGGCAGGCTGCCGGCGTGCCGGCGGCGCCGGCCGAACCATCCCGTCAGGTGGCGCGTCGGAAGTCGAGGAACTGCGTCACCCGCATGAGCCGCATGATGCCGCGGGCGATCGCCGGCACGTGCTGGCGATGCGGGTCGGTCACCACCTCCGGCTCCGACAACTCGTACTCCCTGCCCCGGGTCAGGAGGCGCACGGCGCCGTGGGCCAGCGCGTTGCGCACCCACTCCGCGTCGGGCCCGTAGGTCAGGGCGAAGCGGAACCCGTCTTTGGTGCGGAAGACGTTGACGGGGGTGCGGTAGACGGTCCGCGTCTTCCGCCCGACGTGGGTCACGATGCCGAACCCCGGCGCCCAACCCGCCACGTGGATGGCCACCTTGTTCGTCACGGCCCGGTTGAAGCGGGCCACGCGCCGGCCCAGCCGGGGCGGGCGCGGCGTCACGTGGGCGCTCGACCGGCGCTGCCCGGAATGCGTCGTCATACGAGTGTCAACCCCCCGTCGACGGCCAGGACCTGGCCCGTGACGTAGCTGGCCTCGTCCGACAGGAGGAAGACGGCCACGGCCGCCACCTCCCAGGCCGTGCCCTGCCGGCCCAGCGGGACCGGCGAGCGGGTGCGCGAGGGCCGCCCGGCGGAAGCAGCCCGGCCCAGCGGGGTGTCGATCAGCCCGGGCGCCAGCACGTTGGCCCGGATGCCCCGGCGGGCCCCCTCGACGGCGACGTGGCGGCTGAGACCGATGAGCCCGGCCTTGGACGCGTCGTAGGCGGGAATGCGGCTCCCGGGGCGCAGCCCCGCCACGGAGCCCACGAAGACGATGGAGGCGTTGTCGGACAGACGCGACCAGCGCGCGCCGCACCAGCAGGAAGTGGGCCCGCAGGTTGAGGGCGAAAGTCTTGTCCCAGTCGTCGATCGACGTGCCCGCCACGCCCATGCCGAACCCCGTGCCGACGTTCAGCACGAGGCCGTCGGGCGCCAGACCCGGTTCGTCGGAGACGGCCAGGCGGCACCCCTCTTCGGTGGTGACGTCCGCCACCACGATCGCCGCCTTGCCCCCCTCCTCCGAGATCAGTCGCCACGTCTCCTCCACCGCGGCCTCGTCGCGGTCCACGCAGATGACCGACGCGCCCTCCCGGGCCGCCCGCACGGCGATGGCGCGGCCGTTGCCGACGGGCGCATCGGGATCACGCGACGGCTGCGTCCCGGCGCCGATCACCGTGACCCTGCGTCCCGCCAGAAGTGCGGTCATCCCGACACCCGATCCCGGTCGCGCCGCGTCACTGTGCCGGGCCCCCCGGCACCCGGGCGGCCTCCGCCTCGGCTCGCGGCTCGAGCGCAATGCGCAACGACCGCAGCACCGTGGTGAGCATGAGGTAATGCCCGATCAGCATGAGCAATTCGATGAGCTCGCTCTCGCGCAGGTCGTCCTGCAGCGAGTCCCAGGTGGCGTCCGACACCGCCCCGTCGTCAGCCGTCTCGTCCACGGCACGCAGGACGGCCCGTTCGAGCGGGGGCCAGGCGATTGCGTCCAGGGCGCCATCGGCCGAGTCGCTCAGCGCGGCCAACTCAGCCGGCGTCACGCCCTGCGCCTCCGCCAGCGCCAGGTGCTGCGCCCACTCGTAACGGCCGCCGAAGCGGGCCGCCGTACGCACGATCACCAGCTCGCGCACCCGGCCGGAGAGGCTCCCGTCGAGCAGGGCACCGCCGAAGCCCAGCCAGCGCCGGAACAGATCGGGCTCCGCCCGTCCGAGCGTGGTGAAGATGTGCATGGGCTCGTCGGTGCCGCCGGGCGAAGCCTGCAGCAGCCGGGTCAGGACGTCGTCCCACTCGCCCGGAGCCAGCGGCGGGAGGCGGGGACCGGTGGTGACCATGGCCGCATCGTAGGCACGCAGCACCCGCCGGGTCTCGTGCCCGTAGGCCTCAACGCGGCGGCCGGAATCCCATGGGAGGCGGTTCGGATACCCGCAGCGGGCGTACCGGTGCGTCGGGCCGGACCACCTCGTCGAGGATCCCGTACTCGACCGCGTCCTCCGCCCCCAGGAAGCACCCCCGCTCCAAGTCCTGTTGCACCGCAGCGGCCGGCCGGCCGGTGGCGGCGCCCACACGACTGCAGAAGCGCTCCCGCTCCGCCGCGCGCAGCTCCGCCCATTGCGTCACGTTGCGGACGTGCGCCTGGAACTGGGTTGCCGGCTCGCTCAGGACGAAGCGCGTGCTCGGGAGGGCGGAACGGTGGCTGCAGACGGCCACCACACCGACGGCGCCGCCACCGACCTGCCCGAGGCAGAGCGCACGCACGGGGACCCCCAGCAACTCGATCACATCCATGAGCGTCAGCGACGGTGCCAGCGCGGCCTCGCCGCAGTCGACCCGCAGTGTCACCGCGTCGTCGCCCTCGGCGTCCAGCGTCATCAGCTCGGCCGCCACTCTCGTCACCGAGAGGTCGTCGAGCGGTCCGTGCAGGACGACGACCCGCTGTGCCAGCAGGCGGCGCGCCAGCATGTCGGACAACTGCTCAGCGCCGGCCGCCGGCCCGCCCGGCCCGGCCGGCCCGGCCGGACCCGGCAGCCACGGTTCGTCGTGGTCAGCCATGCTCGATCCTCCATTCCAGGCGTGCCCCCAGCGCCGTCGTGTAGCGCTCCACCGTCGACAGTCGCACGTCGAGATCGCCCGCCTCGAAGCGCGCCACCGCCGACTGCGAAGTCCCCATGCGGGCTGCCACCTCGGCCTGGGACAGCCCGAGCTCCCGGCGCAGGGTCATGAGCTGTCCGGAGACCGAGTGCCGGCGCTCCGCCATCTCGCGGAAGCCCGGAAAGACGGGGGGATGGCGGCGCTCACTCATGGCGGACCATTATCTCATATCTGATATAACGGGGAAAGCACCGAGGACGCCCGAGGGCCGAGCTCGACACGAGAGGAAGGACACCATGACCACGACCAGCAGCCGAGACCGCCTGCAGCAGGTCCTCATCCCGACCGTGATCGAGGAGGGGAACCGGGGGGACCGCGCGTTCGACATCTACAGCCAGCTGCTGCGGGAACGCATCGTGTTCCTGGGCCAGGAAGTGGACGACCAGGTGGCGAACCTGATCATCTCCCAGATGCTGTTCCTCGAGGCGCAGAACAGCGAGCGTGACATCCACCTGTACATCAACTCCCCCGGCGGTGTGGCCTACGCCGGCATGGCGATCTACGACGTCATGCAACACGTGGAGCCGGACGTGTCGACCATCTGCGTCGGCATGGGCATGTCCGCCGCCGCCATGATCCTGTCGGGCGGGGCGCCCGGGAAGCGCTACGCGCTGCCGAACGCGCGCATCATGATCCACCAAGGCTCGGCGGGGACCCGCGGCGCGCCGTCGGACATGGAGATCCAGCTGCGCGAGGTCATGTCGCTGACGCGCCGGATGTCCGAGATCATCGCCCACCACAGCGGGCAACCCCTGGAGCAGGTGGCGCGTGACATCGACCGCGACTACTACATGACCGCCGCCGAGGCCAGGGACTACGGGATCGTCGACGACATCATCCTCCCCCGCCGCGGCCTGTGCGCCCCCGACGCCCACGAATCCGAACTCCAGGTTGCCAGCGCGTGAACAAAGCCTGACAAGCCGCAGGGAAGCGTCGCCACCTCCGTTTCCCGAGTACCCGATGGGGAAATGGAGGCCGTCACCGCAGGGGGACGGCAGGAGGAGGAGTCGTGACGGACACGCAACACGACAAGGCGAAACGCACGCGCACGTCCGGGCCGCCGCAGCGGGTCAGCCGGCGCACGCTGTTGAAGGGCGGGCTGGCCCTCGGCGCCGCCGGGACGGCCGGGCTGGCGGGGCTCTCCTCGTCGGCGGGCGCGTCGATCGACCGCGCGCTCGCCCTCGCTCCGTCGACACTGCCGACGCTCAGCGACATCCGGCACGTCGTCTTCCTCATGCAGGAGAACCGCTCGTTCGACCACTACTTCGGCACACTGTCGGGGGTGCGCGGGTTCTCCGACCCCCGGGTCCTGACGAACCGGGTCGGCCGCACGCGCGTCCCGGTGTGGGACCAGTACGGCTACCAACCGGGGGTCGGGGTCGACCCGACGGGCTACCTGCAGCCGTTCGACCTGCAGCAGCAGTTCCCGACCGACAACGGCGACTGCACCAACGACATCTCGCACGAGTGGACCACCCAGCACCAGTGTTGGCACGGCGGGAAGATGGACGCCTTCGTGCAGGCGCATCTGGCCGCCGACGGCGCCGAGAACTTCGTCGCCACCATGGGCTACTTCAACCGGTCCGAGCTTCCGTTCTATTACGCGCTGGCCGACGCCTTCACCATCTGCGACGCCTACCACTGCTCGGTCCTCGGGCCGACCGACCCCAATCGCGTCATGGCGCTGTCGGGCACCATCGACCCCGACGGCACGGGAGGCGGCCCGGTCCTCGTGACGCAGACCAGCGGCCGGCCACAGCAGTACGGGGCCTTCGACTGGACCACCATGCCCGAGCAGCTGCTCGATGCCGGCGTGACCTGGAAGGTCTACAACGACCCCACCGGCCTCGCCCTCTTCAGCCCGTTGCCCTACTTCAAGGCCTACAACGATCCGAGCACGACGCGCGGCCTGGCGCTGCAACGGCAGGCAATCGACCCGAACTATCCGGCGGACTTCGTCGCCGACGTGGCGGCGGGGACGCTGCCGCAAGTGAGCTGGATCCACGGGCCCGTCACCCAGTGCGAGCACCCCGCCACCGCGCCGCAGTGGGGCGAGAACCTCGTCCAGAACGTGCTCGACACGCTCACCTCGAACCCCGACATCTGGGCTCACACGCTGTTCATCCTCCATTACGACGAGAACGGCGGCTTCTTCGACCACGTCCCGCCGCCGGTGCCGCCGGCCGGGACGCCGGGCGAGTACCTCACCATGAGCCCGCTCCCCTCCGCCGCGGGCGGCGACGCCGGCCCGGTGGGACTCGGCTTCCGCGTGCCCTGCGTCCTCATGTCGCCCTACACGATGGGCGGCTACACCGCGACCGAGGTGTTCGACCACACGTCGACGCTCTTCCTCCTGGAGAAGATCTTCGGCGTCCCCGTGCCGAACGTGTCCGAGTGGCGGCGCGGCACGGTCGGCGACATGACGAGCGCGCTCGCGCTCGGCAAGCCGGCGCAGCCGGTGCCGCCCGTGTTGCCCGACGCGTCGCTCGTGGTGCCCGTGGTCGACGAGGAGGTCGTCGTGAACGCGCTGACCGGCACCTTCGACGAAGGCGTCAGCTACGCGCCGCCGACGGCGAACTCCATGCCCGTCCAGGAGACGACGCCGGCACGCCCCGCACCTCCGCACTAGCCAGTGGGTGACCGCCGCACCCTCAGCCGCCGATCCGTCCTGCGGGCCGACCGTCGCGGCCTCATTGATGGGCCTCCTCGACCCATGGCGTTCGCCGAGCCGCCCAACCTGGCGGCCCCGGCCAACCCCACTGTCCGGCCTGATCCAGGACCAAGGGCAGCCGGTGCCGCCCTCCCCCGCCTCCATCACCCCCGCCTGATCGTCGCGCTACTGAACGAGCGCTGAGCCGGCCATGGCGGCACGCTGCCGTCTCGCACCGTGGGTGGCGCAGGCGGCGTAAGGTAGGTGACACTGGTGTCAGGAAAGCCGCGGGCTCACATTGCCAGGCGGCAGAGAAGGGGAGGACGAAATGCGCACTGAGGACATGATCCTGGTCAGTGTCGACGACCACGTCATTGAGCCTCGGGGGATGTTCGACGGGCTCCTGCCGGCCAAGTACCAGGACAAAGCCCCGAAGCTGGAGCGCCGCAAGGACGGCACGGACGCCTGGCACTACGACGGCAACGTCATCCCCAACGTCGGCCTCAACGCCGTCGTCGGCCGCCCGCCCGAGGAGTACGGCATTGAGCCGACCTCCCTCGACGACATGCGCGTCGGTTGCTACGACGTCCACGAGCGCGTGCGTGACATGTCGGTCAACGGCGTGCTCGGCTCCATGTGCTTCCCGTCCTTCCCCCAGTTCTGCGGCCAGCTCTTCGCCCGGCGCGAGGACAAGGACGAGGCCCGGGCGATGGTACGGGCCTACAACGACTGGCACATCGACAACTGGTGCGGCGCGGAGCCGGGGCGCTTCATTCCCCTTTCCATCCCGGTCATCTGGGACCCCGAGCTGGGCGCCGAGGAGATCCGCCGGGTGGCCAAGAAGGGCTGCCACGCCGTCACCTTCTCCGAGAACCCCGAGAAGCTGGGCTGGCCCTCGCTCCACAGCGACCACTGGGACCCCTTCTGGGCCGCCTGCGCCGACGAGGGCACGGTCGTGTGCATGCACCTGGGCTCCTCCTCCCAGATTTTGATGACCTCGGCCGATGCGCCGATCGACGTCATGATCAGCCTGCAGCCGATCAACATGGTGCAGGCGGCGGCCGACCTCGTCTGGTCGCCCATTTTGCGCAAGTACAAGGACCTCCGGTTCGCCCTCTCCGAAGGCGGCATCGGCTGGATCCCCTACGCGCTGGAGCGGATCGACTACGTCTACGAGCACCACCGCAAGTGGACCGGGCAGGACTTCGGCGACCAGCTGCCGAGCCAGGTCTTCAAAGACCGCGTCATCACCTGCTTCATCGACGACGCCTTCGGCGTGCAGAGCCGCCAGTACATGAACATCGACAACATCACGTGGGAGTGCGACTACCCCCACTCGGATTCCACGTGGCCGCAGTCGCCCGAGGCGCTCATGAAGTATCTCGACGGTGTCTCTGACGAGGAGATCGACAAGATCACCCACCTCAACGCCATGAAGCACTTCCGGTTCGACCCCTTCAGCGTGCGGCCCCGCGAGAAGTGCACCGTGGCGGCGCTGCGGGCCGAGGCCTCGGACGTCGACACCGCGCTGGTGTCGCGGGCCCGCGGGCACACGTCGGTCAACGAGAAGGGCATCGTCAGCGTCAGTAGCTTCAGCACGCGCCTGGCCAAAGAGGACTGAAGCGGGCGCAGGCGCGGGTTCGAGGCATCGGGCCCGACGAGAGCCAGACCGTCCGACGACCCATCCATTCAGTACCACACGCTGACGGCACCGGCGCCGAGCCGGGCCGTCCCGACCACCGGAGCACGGACCCATGTCGATCGACTACGCCCTCGGTGACGACCACGTCGTCACCATCACCATCAACCGCCCCGAGGCGCGTAACTCCATGGACATGGAGCACTTCTTCCAGTTGCGCTCGGCCTGGGACCGCTTCGGCGAGGACGACGACGCCTACGTCGCCATCATCACCGGCGTCGGCAAGGACTTCTGCGTCGGTGCCGACCTCAAGACGTACATCCCGCAGATCACCGAGCTGCAGAGCAAGATGAAAGCGGGCCAGCACCCCGAGGAGCTCGGCGGCTACCGGCTCGACGACGGTGTGAAGGCCGTGCTGCGCGGCACGAAGCTCTACAAGCCGATCATCGCGGCGGTCAACGGCGTCTGTGTGGCGGGCGGCATGGAGATGCTGGGCGGCACCGACCTGCGCGTGGCCAGCGACACCGCGACCTTCGGTGTCATGGAGCCCAAGCGCGGCCTGTTCGCCGGCGGCGGCACGACGGTACGGCTCCCCCGCCAGGTGCCGTGGCCGGCCGCCATGGAGCTCCTCCTGTGCGCCGATCAGGTGCCGGCGCAGCGGGCCTACGAGATGGGCCTGGTGAACGAGGTGTGCCGCCCGGCCGACCTGATGGCCCGTGCCCTCGACTACGCCCACCGCATCACGGCCAACGGTCCTTTCGCCGTCCGGAAGACCAAGGAGTCGGCGCTGCGCGGACTGGCCACCGACATGAAGGAGGCCTACCGGATCGAGTCGGAGATCTCGGGCGAGGTGTTCAGCAGCGAGGACGCCAAGGAAGGGCCGAAGGCCTTCGCCGAGAAGCGGACGCCGAACTGGCAGAACCGCTGATGACCCGCCTCAGGCCTGCCCGCGGCGATGGCGGCGGTGCAGCGGGACGACGAGCTCGGTGATCAGTGCGATGAGCGCACCGCCCACGACTCCGAAGAGGATGCCCGAGTAGAAGGCCTGGTTGTTCTCGCGCTGCGCCGCGCTCGCATTGGTGGCGGCCACCTGAATCACCTGCGGGGTGTGGTCGATGCTCCAGATCCACGAGGACACCATGGTGGTCCTCGGCTGCGGGGCCGTCTGAATGGCGAAGTTGGCCGTGTTGCCATTGTCGAGACGGAGCACGCGGGTGACCCTGGCGACACCGATGTCCTCGGTCTGTGGAAGCTGGGTGTAGTTGACCGCACTGGAGATGCCGCGCAGCGGTGGGAAGCGCGCGCTGAGGTACGGGCCGCTGAGACTGAACGGCGATCCGGTGGACCAGCGCAGGCAGAGCCCCGGTGGGGGGACGGTGTCGCCAACCGACGCATATGGCTTCAGGGGCGGTACGACCAGTGCCGGTGTGGGCCTCTCTTGCAGGGGATAGGTGACCAGGCCCGCGCGGTAACCGAGGTGGGTGTTGCACGGTTGCGCGGAGCCTGGGTTGAGCACGATGAACGTCCAGCGGGCGCTCGGCAGCGGCTTGCGGTCGAAGGTGATGCCGGGACCCCGCCCAATCGCCACTGCCCCGGCCTGCTGCGGGCCACCAAGGACGGAGAACATATCGCTGTCGCTGAGTGGGACTGACCCTTTGCGCTGAGTGGTCGTGGCCTTCAGCGTGGCCCCCTCGTCCCCGGACTGGATCAGGTACTCGTTGGCGTCGTCGCCCGAGCCCGCCACCAGGATCCGCAGGTTCTGTGGGACCAGCTGAAACCCGTTGGACTCAGGATGCAGGTTCCACCCGACGATGCCCAGGACGACAGAGATCACCGCCAGCGCGACGACGAGGCCCACCCGCAGCTCCTGAAGGTAGCCCCCCTCGGCTTCCATGACGGCACCGTAGTGCCTCCCTCCGGCGTCTGCACTGGGGTTGCAAGCCGGGGGCGCCGGGCTCGCATGGGCTCGGGACGAGGCCGGCTGGGGATGGGCTCAGGTCGGGCGGGCGCTCCGGCGCAGCGCCCGCAGTGAGGGGAACCCCACGACGAGGGTCTGGAGGCGCCAGCCGCGGGGCGAGATGCCGCGTCGCTTCGCCATCCGCCCGGCTGCGAACGCCTCGGCAACGTGGATCGCGGCGGCCCCGACCAACACGGCCTGGAGCGTCTCGCGGGGTGGCAGGGCGTCACCGGTCATGTCCTCCACCTTGTCGTAGGCGGACTTGCTCAACGCGAGCTTCGCCAGCGCGATGAGGCCGCCGTCGAGGAGGAGGAACCAGAACAGCGAGGGACGGACGACGCCCGACTGCTTTGCGCGTGCCATGGTGACGTTCTAGCGAGACGGAGCGCCCGGGAGCAACATGGGCGGGTCGGACACGGGCCGCCGCGCCGGGGTGGCGCGGGACGGGGCGGCGAGCTGCCCGCAGGCGGCATCGATCTCGGCGCCACGGGTGACGCGGACGGTGGCGTTCACCCCCAGCGACGTCAGGTGGTCGCGGAATTCCCGCACCCGCCCCCGGGGTGATCCGACGACGGGATAGCCCGGGGTGGGGTTGAGCGGGATCAGATTGACGTGGGCGCCCAACGGGCGGGCGAAGGCCGCCAACTCGACCGCATCGCTCCCCCGGTCGTTGACACCGTCGATCATGGCCCACTCGATGGACAGCCGGCGCCCGCTGGAGGCCACGTACTCTGCGCAGGCCCCGGCCAACGAGGCGAGTGGGTAGCGACGATTGATGGGCACCAGCTCGTCGCGCAACGCATCGTTGGCGGCGTGCAGCGAGACGGCGAGGTTGACGGGCAGCGTCTCGCCGGCGAGGCGGCGGATGCCGGGCACGATGCCCACCGTCGAGAGCGTGAGGTGGCGCGCCGAGAGACCCATGTCGCCGTGCAGTCGCTCGATGGCCCCCCAGACCCGGTCGTAGTTGGCCAGAGGCTCGCCCATCCCCATGAAGACGATGTTGGAGACACGGCGCGGCCGGGCCTCACGCATGGCGGCGACGACCTGTTCGACGATCTCGCCCTGCGTGAGTTGGCGCTGGAAGCCTGCCTGGCCGGTGGCGCAGAACTGGCAGGCCATGGCGCACCCGGCCTGCGTCGACACGCAAACGGTCACCCGGTCGGGGTAGCGCATCAACACGGTCTCCACCTGCGCCCCGTGCTGCAGCGCCCACAGCCACTTGGTGGTCTCGCCGTCGTCGGCCGACTGCCGGGTGACCTCGTGCAGGGCAGGGGTGAGGTCGGCGGCCAACGTGCTGCGCAGGGCGGCCGGCAATTCGGTCATCTCGTCCGGTCGCTGCGCCCGGGCATGCAACCCGTCCCAGACCTGGCGCACCCGATAGGCCGGCTCGCCGTCGAGCATGGCCGCCAGCTCGTCCCGGGTCAGGTCGTAGGGCGCCGGCATCCGACCAGGCTACGGGGCACGTGATGGATCCCGGCCGGCGCGGTCCTCACTCCGTGCCGAGGATGACGGTGCCCGAGGCGGTGAACCACCCGCTGGTGCCGTTCACGCAGGCCAGCCGGGCATCGGGGACCTGGCGGGCCCCGGCCTCGCCCCGCAGCTGCCGGACGGCCTCAATGAGGAGGAAGATGCCGCGCATGCCGGGCTGGCAGGCCGACAGACCGCCTCCGTCGGTGTTGGTCGGCAGCGCGCCGCCGACGCGCAGCTTGCCGTCCTCGACGTAGGCGCCGCCCTCCCCCTTCGGGCAGAAGCCGAGCCCCTCGAGGGTGAGGACGACCATCGGGGTGAAGGCGTCGTAGATCTGGGCCGTATCGATGTCCGCCGGGGTGACGCCGGCCCGCTCGAAGGCGAGGCGGCCCGAGCGCACACAGGGCGACTCGGTGAAGTCCTCCCACTCGCTCATGGTCGTGTGCGAGGCGGCCTCGCCCGTTCCCAGTACCCACACCGGGGCCTTGGCGCAGTCTCGTGCGCGCTCCTCGTGGGTCAAGACGACGGCGCCGCCGCCGTCGGTGCGGATGCAGCAGTGCAGCTTGCTGAGGGGATCCCAGACCATGGGGGAATCGAGCACGTCGTCGATCGTGATGGGGTCCCGGTAGTAGGCGTCCGGATTGAGCCCGGCGTTGTGACGAGCAGAGACCGCTACCTCGGCCAGCTGCTCCAGGGTGGTGCCGAACTCGTGCATGTGCCGACGGGCCACCATGGCGTAGTGCGAGCCCACGGGGTGGCCGAACGGCGCCGCGAATTGGATCGGGCCTCGGGTCCCGAAGGAGAGGTTGGCCATGCGCAGCTTCTTCTTGAGATCGGCCCGCTGCGTCGAGCCGTAGGTCAGCACCACGACCTCGACCAGGCCCTGCGCGATGGCGGCGGCCGCGTGCTCGACCATGCACTCCCAGATGCTGCCGCCGTGCCCCGTGGAATCGACCCAGTCCGGCCGCAGCCCGAGATACTCGGCCAACTCGATCGGCGGGAGCGCACCGGTGAGCGCCATGAACCCGTCAACCTCGGACCGGTCGATGCCCGCCTCGGCCAGCGCCCGCGACGTGCCCTGGAAGTTCAATTCGAAGGCCGTCTTGTCGTCGACACGCCCGCAGTCGGAGGTCGCTGCGCCCACGATCGCCACGCGGCGTTTCGCCATCGTTTCTCCTGCTCCTCGTTCGTGTGCGCGGTGGGTGCGGGGTATGCCGCGGGGGCGCCCGGTCCACGGTAACGGCGGCGCCCTCGGGGCAACAATTGCGGCCGACGCCCCCGTCGTGCTGGCCTAAGGTCCCGCAGACGCCGGCCATGACGCAAGGAGACCGATGAGCGACACGACCGAGAGCCCGGCAGATGACCACCTGATCCGCCGGATCGAGGACGGCATCTGCTGGATCACCCTCAACCGGCCCGAGGCTGGCAACGCCCTGACCCAGGTGATGCGGGACCAGGTCGCCTCCTGGGTCCGGGACGCCTCGTCCGATCTCTTCGTCCGTGTCGTCGTCATCACGGCCGCGGGCGACAAGGCCTTCTGCAGCGGGGCCGACCTGCGCGGCGGGAGGCTGCCGCCGCGGCCCAAGCCCGACGACGCGCCCGAGAACGTCGTGGGAGACGGGGCGCGCATGATCCGGGACGGCTGGCAGGCGCTCGTGACCTCCATTCTCGACTGCGAGAAGCCGGTCATCGCCGGCGTCAACGGCACCGCGGCGGGCGGCGGCATGCATCTGGCGCTGGCCTGCGACCTGGTCGTGATGGCCGAGGAAGCCAAGTTCGTCGAGGTCTTCATCCGGCGCGGCATCGCGCCCGATGCCGGCGGGGCGTGGATCCTGACCCGACTGGTGGGCATCCAGAAGGCGAAGGAGCTCTTCTTCTTCGGTGACGACGTTCCCGCGGCGGAGGCGCACCGGATCGGACTGGTGACCAGGCTCGTCCCGAGGGCGGCGCTGCAGGCCACGGTGGAGGAGATGGCCACACGGCTGGCCAACGGGCCGACCAAGGCCATCGCGGCGGCGAAGTGGCTGGCCAACAGGGCGCTCGACGTGGATCGTGCCACGTCCCTCTACGACGAGGCGATGGCCCAGGAGCTCGTGACCAACACCCTCGACTCCCAGGAAGGCATCGCCAGCTTCGTCGAGCGACGCCCCGCCGAATTCAAGGGCTGGTAGCTCCGGGGGACCCCGCCGCCGAGGTCGTCGTGGTCGACGACGCGGCACCGGGGCCGGTCGTGGTCGTGGTGGTCGACGAGGCCGGTGCGGGTGAGGTCGAGGTCGTTGCTGTCACTCCGCCCGTGGATGCCGTCGTGCTGGTCGTCGTCCCTGCGGTCGTCGTGGTGGTGGTCGACGAGCCGGAGGTCGTCGACGTGCTCGTGGTGGGGGTCGTCGTCGACGTCGTGGTCGTCGGCGACGCGGGGGGAGGATTCACCAGGTTCTTGACCGTCGTCCCCGTGTCCGCCCCGCCGAAGATGGCAGTCAGGGGCTTGCCCGAGATCAGCTCGACCGCGGTGATGCACAACAGCGCCAGCACGAACACGACAGCGGCGGTGGCGGCGATGGCGCGCCAGGAGAAGCCGGTGGCGGCGAGCGTGCGCCGGGCCGTCGATGGCGATGGCGATGGCGATGGGCTTATGTGTGCCTGCAGACGCTCGGTCGCCGGGGCAGCGGCCACCGCCGAGATCTCCAGGCGTTCGGTCTCCCCTACGGGAGCCGCCGTGGACGCCATCTCGACCGTCTCGGTGCCCGCACCCCCCGATCGCACGACCTCCGTCGGCGCCGATGTGCTTCCACTCGCTCCGGTCGCGCCGAGCTTGCGCAGCAAGGTCGCTGACTCGGGCGCCTTGACCACCACCTGCTTGACGGCCTCGTGGCCCCGTTCGATGGATTGCGCCACGAAGGCGGTGGCCATCGTGGCGGCCGCCGAACCGATGGCCACACCGACGATGGTGCCCTTGACCCCGAACACCGACGCGATGATCGCTGCGATCACCGCACCGGCGGTTGAGGCCAGGATCTGCCGAAACGAGAACTTCACGGGTGGTGTGTCTACTCGCCCGTGCGCGGCTCTGCGGCGCGGGCGATGAACTGGCGGGCTCCGGAATCGAGGACCCAGTCGTGGCCGAACCGGGCCACAGGGCCGGCGAAGCGCGAGACCACACGCAGGGCGGCGTTGCCCGGCGCCAAGGAGCTCTGCAGCGTGGCCGTGCAGCCGGCGGCGGCGTCCTGGAGCGAGAGCGTGGCCCGGCCGACCACGTCACCGACGATCTCGGCCTGCACGTGTTCCGCCTCGTCGACGTCCTCGATCACGACTCCGAAGCGCACCAGATACGGCACAGGCGGCTGCACCTGGCAACGCCACTCCTCGCCCTTGGCCAGCTCCGCGGCGTCGAACACCCGCAACCAGGGCCACCAACTGCGGTACTGCGACACATCGCTGATCAGCGCCCAGACATCGTCCCGCGGCAAGGGCAATTCGTAGCGGTGCACGGTGGTGATGCTGCCCGGGATCTCCGCCGACACCGACCCAGGCTAACGGGGCGCCGCGGCGAAATCTTCGGCCGAGAAGGGGCCGGTAACATGGCCTCCGTGCGTGAACGGTGGCTTTCCCGGAGGGCCGTGTCGCTGCACTTCGCCATCCTCGTCTTCGTCCCCGGGTGTGCCGTGGCCGCATGGTGGCAGATCAACCGGGCCGCCGACGGCAACCAGCTCAGCTACCTCTACTCGGCCCTGTGGCCGGCCTTCGGCATCCTCAGCATCTACTTCTGGTGGATGCTCATCCACACCGACTACGACGCCGCCGGGCTCAAGGGGGTCCGACGCCAAGAGGCGGCGGCAGCGGCCGCCGCTGCTGCTGCTGCTGCTGACGCTGACGCTGGGGCACGCGTGGCCCCGATCGACGCGAGTCCCGGGCCGGGCGCGGCCCCGACGCCATCGGCCGCCGACGTCGACGATCCCGAACTGGCGGCGTACAACGCACGGCTGGCGCAGCTGGCAGAGCAGGGACCCAAGACCTGGCGCGCCCGCGAGTCGGTGGTCGTCCGGCGGGAGCAATGAAGCGACTGACCCAGCGCGGCCTGCGCGGTGCGCTCTTCCGCTACCAGCTGATGGCCAACATCGTCGGTGTGCTGATCATCCCCCTCTACGTCTTCTGGCTCCTCCACCTCGCAGGCGCCGGGGGCTTCAAGGCGGAGCTCGCCATCTTCGGCATCGGTCACGGCTACCTCTACATCGTCTACCTGATCGCGGCCGGGTTCCTGGCCCTCAAGGCGCGCCTCCACATCCCCTGGATCCTGCTGATGTTCGCCGCCGGCCTCGTCCCGGGCCTGACCTTCGTCGTCGAATGGATCGTGGTGACCAAGAAGATCCAGCCGCTCATCGCGTCCCAGGACGCCGCCGTGTCCAACGAACCGCCCGAGGTCAGCCCAGCCGCTCGATGACCGTCCCGTTCGCCTGGCCGCCGCCCTCGCACATGGTCTGGTAGCCATAACGGCCGCCCGTGGCTTCCAGGTGGTTCAACAAGGTGCCCATGAGGCGCACGCCACTGGCTCCCAACGGATGACCGAGAGCGATGGCGCCTCCCCGGGGATTGAAGCGTGCCATGTCGTAGGAGAATTCCTTCTGCCACATCAGGGCGATGGCGGCGAAGGCCTCGTTGCACTCCACCGCATCGAACTCGTCGACCTTCATGCCCGAGCGAGCAAGGAGCTTGTGCGTCACCGGCACGGGCGCGGACAGGACGATGGCCGCATCGTCGGCGGTGACGGCGAAGTGCGCGAACCGGGCCCGGATCGGAAGGCCGAGTGCCTCCGCGGTGGCCCGGTCGGCGATCAGCATCGCCGCGGCGCCGTCGGTCGTCTGGGACGCGTTCCCCGCCGTGATGGACGGTGCCGTCTCGGGCTCCCAGCTCTGCGCCGGCGGCAGTCCGGCCAGCTTCTGGAGCGTGGTCGTGCGCCGAATCCCCTCGTCGGTCCGCAGGAACTCGCCCGTCAGGCTTCCGTCCTCCGCCTTTATGGGCACGGGAATCGCCTCCCGCTCGAAGTGCCCGTTGTCCCAGTTCTCGGCGGCGCGCCGGTGCGACTCGAGGGCGTAGGCGTCCATCTCCTGCCGGGTGATGCCGTAGCGCTCGGCCAGGACCTCGCTGACGCGGAACTGGGTCCAGAGACGGTCATCGACGGCCTTCATGAATGAGGGCGGGAAGGGCCCGGTGCCACCGCGGGCATTGGACGCCAGAGGGACCCTGCTCATCACCTCGACGCCGCAGGCGACGACGAGGTCGTAGTGGCCGGCGGCAACCCCGGCGGCGCCGAAGTGCACGGCCTGCTGGGAAGAGCCACACTGCCGGTCGACGGTCGTGGCCGGCACGGTCTGGGGCAGCCCCGCCGAGACCCAGGCGTTGCGGGCGACGTTGGTGCTCTGCTCGCCCACCTGGCTCACGCAGCCGCCGATGACGTCGTCGACGCGCTCGGGGTCCACGCCCGTGCGCTCCAGCAGGGTCGTCAGGGCGAAGGCCAGGAGGTCGGCCGGGTGCCAGTTGGACAGCGCCCCGCCGCTCTTCCCGAATGTCGTGCGCACGACGTCGACGATGACTGGTTCTCTCATGGGATTGCCTCCTCGGCTCGCCGGGTCGGCGGACCTAGCTCGTGGACTCTTCGGATTCGGCCTCGGCCTCGGCCTCGGCTTCGGCTGCACCCGTGGCCACCGCCTCTTCACGGCTCGTCATCAGGTTCTCGACCGCTGCGCCGGCTCCTGCGGGCTCGCCTTGGTACATGACGCTGCCGTGGTTGAGCACGACCGCCCAATTCGCCAGCTCGAGCACGCGGTTCACCTGCTGTTCCACCACCACCAATGCGGTGCCGTTGCGGTTGATCTCCCTGAGCCCCTCGTACACCGTGTCGACGATGACCGGGGCGAGGCCGAGGGAGAGCTCGTCGGCTATCAAGACCTTGGACGGAACCACCAGGACCTTGGCCAGCGACAGGAGACGCTGCTGTCCCCCCGAGAGCGTGCCCCCGGACTGGCGCCGGCGCTCACCTAGGATCGGGAAGGCGGTGTACGCACGCTCGAGGTTCTCCTTGAGCTTGCCGCGCCCGGCCCGCTGGCGGAAGGCGATCGTCAGGTTCTCCTCTACGGTCAGGCTCGAGAAGACGCCCCGCCCCTCGACGACGTGTGCCATGCCGAGCCGGGCGATCTTGTACGCCGGGAACGCCGTGACATCCTCACCCGAGAAAATCACCTGTCCCGACGACGCAGTCACCAGTCCCGTGACGGTTCGGGCCACCGTGGACTTGCCGGCACCGTTGGACCCGACGAGGGCGACAATTCCACCTTCCGGCACGCGGAACGAGACATCGAACAGGGCCCGGTACGGGCCATAGGCGGCACTGACGTTCTTGACCGAGAGGACGTCGGGCCTCGAGCCGAAAGCGGAAGCGGAAGCGGAAGTGGCCGCCATCGTCATGCGCGGCCCATCTGCCCCAGGTAGGCGTCCCGCACCGCCGGATCGGCCATGCACTCGTCGAACGTGCCGGCGAACAGCATGGCGCCCAGGTCCATCACGACGGCCCGGTCGACGACCTCGGCCACCATGGCCAGGTCGTGCTCCACGAGCAGCACTGCCGTGCCGCGCTCGCGCTGGACCGTGCGCAGGACGGCCGCGACCTCCGACGTCTCATGCAGGTCGAGCCCCGACGAGGGCTCGTCCGCCAGCAGTATCTTCGGCTCGGTGGCCAGCGCCCGTGCCAACTCGACCAGACGGCAGTGCCCCAGACCGAGGGCGTTGACCGATGTGTCGGCCAGGTGAGCGATGCCCACGAGCTCGAGAGTCGCCTCGACCCGGTCGATCTCTTCCTTCTTCGGCTTGCTCAGATTGAGGAGGTCGCGCCAGAGACGCCCTTCTCCCTGGCGCGATCGCTCCGCCACCAAGAGGTGGTCGCGCACCGACATGTCGGTGAACACCTCGACCCTCTGGTAGGTGCGTCCGATGCCCAGCCGAGCCCGCTTGTAGGTGGGCAGGCCCAGGAGCGGCTGTCCGTCGAAGTGTATGTCGCCCTGTTCTGGTCGCAGTTGACCGCACACGCAGTTGAACAGTGTCGTCTTGCCGGCGCCGTTGGGTCCGACCAGGCCCACGCTCTCACCGGGCGCCACATCGAAAGAGATGGCGTGCACGGCCTGGATCCCACCGAACGACTTGCAGACACCCTGCAGGTGGAGGAGCGGTTCGACCTCAGCCACTGGCGCTCGCAGACAGCGCTTGCGCCTTGCGTTCTTCCGCCGCCGCTTCGCGGGGGAAGAGCAGTCGCTCGAACCGCATAGTCGAACGCCGCTTCTGGAATTCGAGCACCCCTTCGGGATGTTGGGCGTACGTCAGAGCACCGAAGGCGAACAGCACGATCGTCAGGCTGGGCCCACCGATGCGGGCAGGGAGATAGGTGAAGATCTGTTGGATGACGTAGTACCCGATGCCCGCTTGAATGGCACCCTCGACCGTGTTCACGCTCGTCGTCACGACAAGCACGACGAACACGAGTGAGAACGTCGTGTTCCAGTCCACCGGGGACACGTGTTGCTGCTCAATGCTCGTGAGGACGCCGCCGACGCCGGCGATCGCCCCGGCCAACGCGAAGACGACGATGCGCTGCTTCGTGAGGTTGACCCCGAGACCGGCGGTCGCCGTCTCGCTGCCTCGCATGGCGGCCAGGTTGCGGCCGACGGTCCCCTTGCGCACGAGGAGCACGATCACCACGGCCACCACGAGCACGACCATGCAGAGGATGAACATGGCGTGACCGTCGAAGTTGAAGAAAGCACTGGTACCCAGCCACTTCGCCTGCAGGCTCGTGCCCTGCTGGCCACCCGTCACCCAGATGTCGTTGAAGGCGGTGTTGTCGAAGAGCAACGCGGCGGCCAGGGTCATCAGCGCCAGTCCCAGCCCGCGCAGGCGGAGCGAGAGGAGCGCCAGAATCACCGCCACAATGGCGGCCAGCGCGCAGCCGATGAGGCCGCCCACCAAGAAATTGAGTCCGAGGTGCACCGAGAACACGGCGGCCGTGAAGCCCCCGATTCCGGCGAACGTGGCCTGGCACAGCGACAACTGACCGGCCATACCCGTGATCAGCGTGATCGAGAGGAGGATGATGGAGAGGGTCAGTCCGTCGTTGAAGACGCCCACCCAGACGGAGTTGACCCAGGTCAGCATGGAGACGCAGAACGCCGCCAGCAGCACCCACCAGGCGATCCGGATGATCCGGTCCATGCTGGGCGCGCGCGAGGTGGCCGCGATCGGCACCGGCGGCGGGTCGATGGTGGCCAGTGGATCCCGGCTGGCGTCGAGGTCGCGCAATCCCGGCAGAATGAGCAATGCGGCGGCGATGGCGAAGAACGGCAGCGAGGGCACCACGGCCGCGTTCCAGAAGCTGTTCGGCGGGATGTACCCCTGCAGCACGGTGGTGACGACGCCGATGAGGATCGCGACCCCGGCGGCGATGGGCAGGGAACGGAGCGCCGCCCACGCCGCCGCCGCAATGGCCGTCACCGTCAGGGTGACGAACTCGTCCGAGTTGAAGTTCCCGAAGACGGGCGCCAGCAGGACACCGGCCAGGCTGGCCATGAGACTCGACACGATCCAGGCCACCGCAACCACGCCGTTGGCGTTGACCCCGTCGAGCTGCACCAGCCGCCTGCTCTCCACCGCGCCACGCATCTGCAGACCCAGGCTCGTGAAGCGCAGCAGGATCGTGAGCGCGATGAGGACCACCGCCGTCACGGAGATGGTGGCGAGATAGATCCCGTTGATCGGCGTCCCGTAGTTCCCCCCGCCGATGGTGAAGTAGACGGTGTTCGGGTTGAAGAACGGGAAGATGGTGGCGGTGGCGTCGAGGTTCTGCGGACCGAAGAGCACCGGCAGGAGCGAGGGAATCCCGACGAGCAGCGCCAAACTGCAGACGAGCTTGGCCGTGCTGTTCGAATTCGGGATATGGCGGAACAGGAGCCGGTCGAAAGCCCAGCCGACGACCGGCCCCATCACCAGCACGCTCAGGAGAAACGCCTCCCACCCCGACCAGCCGTGGAACTGGGTCAGGTACGTGAAGATGAAAGCCGAGGCGAAGGCCTGGGCCCCGAAGGCGAAGTTGAAGACCCCCGTCGCCTGGTAGGTCAGGACCAGGCAGACCGCGACCAGGGCATACGTGCACCCGTAGGGCACGCCCGGAAGCGCGAAGCCAAGGAGCTGCTCCATGTCCTAGCGATCCCTGCCGCCCGCCCGTCCCGCGCTCAGGACGGGGAGGGCGTGCCGGCGGGCAGGGGGAAGACGGGGTTCTTGTTCGGGTTGGTGGACTGGAAGCAGTTGAAGACGTTCTGCCCCTTGTTCAGGGTCGCCAGGTACTGGTTCCCCACCACCTTGATGTACGCCAGGCAGTACGGCGGCGCATTCCCCTTGTGGCCTGCGTCCTTCCAGTTGACCGGCGACTCGAGCCCGCCGGAGGTGTACGCCGTCAACGAGTTGTCCGCGGCGATGACGCTGGCCTGGGTCGGGTTCTTCCCGGCCAGCTTGAGGCCCTGGACGAAGAGGTAGGCCGACTCCCATCCCTGCAGCGCGATCTCGTCCGTGGCGTACTGGGGCTCGTACTTCTTCATGACGTTCAGATATGTCTTGAGGGCCGGGTAGAGCTTGGTCGACGCCGTGAACGGGATGTGCGCGATGTCGAAGTAGACGCCCTGCATCAGGCTCTGGTTCTGGTTGAGCGTCGACTGGTCGTTGCCGCTGAACCAGAGCTGCGTCATGTTGGTCAGCCCGTACTGCTTGATGGCCCGGGCCATCGTCACGTTGCCCTGGACGTCCATGCAGCTGACAACCATGTTCGACCCTGCTTGCTTCATGCGCTGCACGTCGGTGGCCACCGTGGAGCCCGGGTAGCTCACCTTGAGGTCGGAGTAGCTGACGGTGTAACCGGCGGCCTTCAGCGAATTCTGCTCGGACTGGCACGACGCCGCCGATGCGGCCACGCCGTAGGCGATGAAGGCGATCGAGGGCTTCTTCTGCGTCTTGCGGGCCACGTAGGCGACCTGGGGAGCGGCGGCCGGGTAGTACTGCACGGAGCCGGTCGCTGCGAACAGGTTGGAAGGCCCGGCCCAGTTCCCGGTGACGTTGTAGCCGTACGTCGGGATCCCGGACTCCACGAACAGGTTGGGCGAGAAGAACGCCGTCGCCACCCCGGTCACGGCGAACACGTGGTCCTGGTTGATCAGGGTGTTGGCCAACTGGTTGAACGTGGTGGGGTTGCCGCCGTCGTCCAGGGCGTACTTGTAGTTGATCTTGCGGCCGTTCACCCCGCCCTGCGCGTTGATGTAGTCGAAGTAGGCCCGCTCGCCGTAGATCAGCGAGGAGAAGTTCGACGCCAGCGTTCCCGTCTGCGTCGAGATGGTGCCGACGGTCACCGACGTGGACGTCAGTCCGGGCACCGAGCTCGTCGCCGCGGCGCCCGCCGTGCCGGGCGACGTCGTCACGATCGCCGCACCCAACATCGTCCCCAGCACCGCCACCGATGTCAGTGCCTTGAACCCGTGTCTCACTCGCATTCGATCCCCAATCGCTCGTGCATCCCCCCGGATGCCGGTCACTGTAGCTGGAGGGCTACACGCCCATTGCTCTATCACGTCGCCAAACGGCATTACCTTCGCCCGCATTCACGGACACTCCACATCGCCTTCGACCGCCTCAGTTCAAGAACAACCTCCGTCGATCGAACTCACGCAAGGCCTGCACCTCGTCGAAGCGGACGGCGGGCAGCTCCTCGATCGCACGGGCGACATCGGGCTCGTACCCGCACGCGGACACGAAGGCCCGGACCCGGTCGTCGAGCGTCCCTTCCCCGTCGGGCACGGCCGCCACCCGCAGCACGCCGTCGTGGCGGCGCAGGATGCCCTTGTCGGTCACCACCGAGACGACTCTCTCTCCCGGCGAGGTGACGTAGGCGACGGTCTCGGGGAGCCGCTCGGGTCGGGCCAAGGTGACCACGACGCAGGCGTTGGCCCGGCTGGCCACGTCGTTGGCTCCTCCCGATCCGACCAGGAAGCGCCCGCCCGCCAGTTGGGTCGAGTTCAACGACCCGTCGCGGTCGACCTGGGCCGCGCCGAGGCAACCCACGGTGGTGGTCCCGGGGCCGCCGATGACCATGCCGAGCACGGCCGAGGCGTCCGAGAGGTACGGGGTCGCCGGAAAGACGCGCTGGTTGAAGATGTAGGGATCGGCCGGTGTCGGCTGATACCCCCACAGCCCCAGCTCGGCGGTGAGCATCACCCTGCGTCCCGCCGCCCGGGCGCGTCCCACTGCGACCCACGCGGCCAGATTGGCCACGCCGGCGCCGGCGAGCACCGCGTCGGCGCCCACGGCGTCCACCACGCGCTCGAGCTCCCGGGCGCCCAGGGCCGCCGCCTGTTCCCAACGCGTGACGGCGGGGTCGTCGACCACGGGGGTGGCGTCGGCGTCCGCCTTCCACGACATGGGGTCCGACCGTCCCTCGAGCCACTTGAGCTGCTCCGGTCCGACGCGCGCCAGATACTCCTCGTGCGTCGCCGGACCCAGCACCCACTCGTCGACGTAGGCGTCGAACGCATCCCTCGCGGCGGCCTCGGCCGCCGCGCTCCAATCCGCGATGTCCTCCCCGTAGCTGCGGACCGGCAGTCCGGGGGCGTAGCAGCCACCGGGGTGCGCACCGAACGGCGCTTCCACCACCGCCAGGACGCGGTGACCCGGCACCTTGACCCGGTGACCGAGACCCTCGAGATCGTCGACCACGCGCTCCACCGTCGCCACGACGCCGCGCCGGGCGGCCCAGGCGCCCCACACACCATCGAGCAGAGGCTCGGAGAACACGAGATTGCCCGACGGGTCGGCGGCGGCGGCATGGACGAGCGCCACGTCCGGCGCCAGCGGCTCCAACAGCCCGAGCGGTCCGAAGGGTGAATCGACGACGGCGAACGCGTCGTTCTCCGCCATGGAGGAACCGACCAGGGAGCCCGTCACCGCCGCGGGCAGGCCGCGGGCGGCCGCTTCGAGGCGCTGCGACAGCGTGAGGATGGACCAGTGCTCGACCTCGACCTGGCCCGATTCGTACGCGCCGCGGAAGATCGGGTTCGGGCTGTAGGTCGGGAAGCTGTTGCCCGAGTAGGCGGTGACGACCTTCCGGACGAGCCCGCCGGAGAAGAACGCGCCGCCCAGCGCGCCGAGGCTGGTCATGATCAAGGTGAATCCAGGGTCCGTCCGCCAGAATTGCCGGGCGAGCTCCCGGGCGGCCGCCGTCCATCGGCTGTGCCCCATCATCACGAGGACGGCGTCACCGGGCCGCACACTGCGGGCCACCGCATCTTCGAGCGACGTCACGAGACCACCGTTGGTGGGATGGGTCACGAAACCCTCTGCACGCCGGAGGCCAGATCACGTACTCCCTGGTCCGACGTCATTTTTCGCCCCAACCGAACCTGACCACCGTGTCAGGTTAGCCATTTCAACCATGCCCGGCACTACCATGCTCCGGGCATGGGATCGCCGAGAGTCCACCGTGACCCGGCGCCCGTTCCGAAGAAGGTGAACCGTGCGCCGGCGGCGAGGAAGACGGCGGCCGCCAAGGCGTCCGGGGGGAATGGTCGGTCCAACGGCGCCACCCTGAGCGAAGCCGATGCCGTGGGTGCGCCCGCCTCCAAGCGGGTCCTGCGCAGCCAGGGACGGCGGACGATGCGCAAGTTGCTCGATGCGGCCATGATCGCCTTCGACCGCCGCGGCTACCACGCCACCCGGGTCAACGACGTCGTGGAGATCGCCAAGACGTCCCACGGCACCTTCTACCTCTACTTCTCCAACAAGGAGGATCTGCTGCGAGCCCTGGTGGCCGAAGCGGCGGGCGAGGCGCAGAGCCTCTACGACGCCCTGAGCACGCTGCCGGCGGAGGGGGACGCGCCGCAGTGGGACGACGTGCACGGATGGATCCGGGCCTACTCGGAGCTCTGGACACGCTACGCGGCGCTGTTTCGGGCCTGGACGGATCTTGCCACCATCGATCCCGAGTTGCTCGATCTGATCCGCAGCACCTTCACGTCGCTGTCGGGCGCGCTGGCCAAGCAGATCGGGCCCGACTCCTCGGGCCACATCATCGATCCCGACGCCGCCGGCCTGGCCACCCTCGCCATGCTCGACCGCTTCCACTACCTGCGCGAGTTCGTCGGGCAGCCCATAGATGACGTCGCGCTCGAGACGGTGACGACCATGGTCTACCGCGCCCTCTTCGATCCGAACGCCTGAACCGGGTCCCGCCCGTCGAGATCGTGCGCTAGCGATCGGGCGGAAAGACGAGATCGAAGATGCCGTCGACGCCCGAGCCGTGCAGCGTGAGCCCGCCGTCGACGACGATGTTCTGGCCCGTGACGAAGCGGGCCAGGTTCGAGCACAGGAAGACGACCACGTCGGCGACGTCCTCGGGCTCGCCGATGCGGGCCACCGGCGTCCCCTTCTCGAAGCGCTCGGTCTGGCTCGGCATGAACTCGAACATCTGCTCGGTCATGGCGGTCAGGATCATGCCGGGCGAGACCGCGTTGACCCGGATGGACGGCCCGTACTCGAGGGCGGCGGATGCGGTCAGGGCCGCCACGGCTGCCTTGCTGGCGGCATAAGGGCTCTCTCCCGCCGCAGGCCGCGTCCCGCTGATGGACGCGGTACTGACGATCGAACCACCCCCACCGGCGAGGAGATGTGGCGCCGCGGCCCGGATCCCCGCCCACACGCCGGTCAGGTTCACCCGGAGGACCCTGTCCCAGTCGGCCGGCTCAATGTCGTGCAGCTTGTTGAAGGTCGACGTGCCGGCGTTGTTGTAGATGATGGAGAGCCCGCCGAGCGCGGCGGCGGCCGCGTCCACGGCCTGCTGCATGGCTTCGACATCCCCCACGTCGACGCCGAAGGCCACGCCGTCGATCTCCTTGGCGACCGCCCGCGCCGACTCCTCGTCGAGGTCGAAGACGGCCACGCGCGCACCCTCCTCGGCCATGCGGCGGCAGGTGGCGCGCCCGATCCCCGATCCCCCACCCGTGATCACCGCCTTGTGGCCCTCAAGCAGTCCCATGTGCCCCTCCTATCGGTCCATCGCCGTCGGCCCCCGTCGGGGTCGCGAACTGAAGTGGTTCGTCGAGCTCCCTGATGAGCAGTTCTTGCGCCATGCTCAGGTGCAGGGTCCCGTCCTCGCCGTGCATCGTGGCGCGGACGGTCGCCCTCCCGCCGGCGTTGACGAGCGTGTGGATGTCGAAGAGGCTCCAGGTATCGGCACGCCATGGGCGATGGAACCACAGGGCGTGATCGAGGCTGGCGTCGGTGTGCCTCCCCCACACGCCCAAGCTGTGGGGACGGAAGGAAGCTCCCGTCATGTCGGAGAAGTAGGCCAGGACCGCCGCGTGCACCGCAGGGTCGCCCGGCAGCTGCTCGCGTGAACGGAACCAGCAGCGACGGGTCGACTCGTAGGTACCGTCCTCACGGCGCTCGGTCGTCCCTATCTCGCGCACGTCGAAGGGGAAGTGACCCTCGAACCCGTCGACCTCGGCCTCGACCTCGAC
This sequence comes from uncultured Acidimicrobiaceae bacterium, assembly GCA_963843365.1. Taxonomy (GTDB): domain Bacteria; phylum Actinomycetota; class Acidimicrobiia; order Acidimicrobiales; family RAAP-2; genus Bog-473. Next base: position 272,046 of record CAWJKG010000006.1, read on the forward strand.
CTCGGCGGGATTCGGAATCTCCGACGCCATGGAGAGCTGATAGTCGTCGCCGCTCTCGGGTACGTGGAAGGAGCACGTCATATGGAAGGTCTCCCGCCCTTCGGAGCTGCTCGTCACCTGGCGCGTGCAGAAGGAGCGCCCGTCGCGCAGGGAGTCCACAACGTGGGTGCTCTCCGATCCCGGACTGGTGGGGCGCAGGAAGTAGCCGTGCAGCGAGTGGACCTCCACGCCGGCGGGAACCGTCTGCATGGCGGCGTTGAGCGCCTGCCCGACGACCATGCCGCCGAACACGCGCCCGTGCGCCCACCAATTGGGGCAGGTCGTGGTGAAGAGGGGCCGGCCCTCGGCGTCCCGGCCCGCCTCCCGGGCGGTCAGGGCGTCGACCAGCTCTGACACGGTGGCGGGCACCACCTCCGCTTGTTCGGCGTCGTCACGTTGCATGTATGGCCCCGATGGCTGGGAGGTGCTTCACGAAAGGTCGACATCGACCGCAAGCCCCTTCGAGGCGAGGTCGACGCAGCGGTTGTCCTCGGCGTAGCGGAGCCCCTGCACGTTGAACAGGCGGACCTCGGGGCCTTCGATCGGGAACGGTCCCCAGTGCCACGTGCCCTGGTGGAGCACGAGCGACTCCAGGGGCTCGATGCGGAAGGCCCGGATGGTCGCCGCCTCCCCCTCGTTCTCGAATTCGACGGCGGCGGGCGCCACGACTATCACGGCAGGCACGTTGAGCGGCATGAGAGCCTGCGTGTGGGTGTCGTGCCGGAAGAGCATCTCGCAACGGAGGCCGTGGGGGGTCTTTGGCACTTCGTCCAGCGTGTGGCCGATCAGGTTCACGTGGGCGTCGGCCCACTCGAAGGTCATCGTCTCCTTGCCGTCGGTCGGGTCGACATCGGCGACCGGCAGCCAGCCGAAGGGCGACCAGGCTTCGGCCGTCAGCGGCCCGGGCACGATCGACTCTTCTCTGTTGTCTCTCTTCGGTGCGTCTGGGGACATTGCTCGTTCTCGTTTCCCGGCCGGCGCCAGGGGCGGTGCACCCCTGTGGCAACGCGGCCTAACCTGACACCGGAGTCAGTCTAGGAAACCTTGGGAGGCCAGCAGGATGGACGTGCGCAGCATTGAAGCCAAGGCACCGGTCGTCGAGCACAACGGAACCGTCCCGGTCTGGTGGATGATCGAGTCCCGTGAATTCAAGGACATCACTGACGGGGGCTTCCTGGAGCTGGTGAACGAGTTCGAAGTCCCAGGTGGCGGCCTGGTCGACCCCCACTCGCATCCGACCCACGAGTTCTATTACGTCATGAACGGGAAGGGCATCATGACGATCGACGGGGAGGACCGGCCCATCTCCCAGGGCGACCTCGTGTACATCCCGCCGGACAAGGTCCACTCGCTTCGCCCGATCAGCGACCACGCCCCGATCCACTGCTTCTGCTTCGCCATCGGCGTGAAGGGCGCAGGCGCCATCAACTACACGACGCACTAGGTGGCCCGCGTCCTCGTCACCCGTCCGCTGACCGAGGGCGGGACCGACCCGCTCGTCGAGGCGGGCCACGAAATCGTCATCCGCGGGGACGGGACTCCGCTCACACCCGAAGAGCTCGCCCGTCAGGCTGCGGAATGCGACGGGATCGTCTGCCATCTGACCGATCGGATCGACCCGGCGGTGCTGGAGTCGGGACGCAACGGGAAGCTCCGGGTCGTCGCCAACGCGGCGGTGGGCTACGACAACATCGACGTCGCCGCCGCCACGGCTCTGGGTATCACGGTCTGCAACACCCCTGGCGTGCTGGACGACACCACGGCGGACCTGGCGTTTCTGCTGATCCTCGCCGCAACCCGGCAGGCGACCGACGCGGAGCGTGACCTCCGCGAGGGGCGCTGGACGGGCTGGGGATTCGGGACCCATCTTGCCCGCGACGTGCACGGAGCAACGCTCGGACTGGTCGGCTTCGGGCGCATCGCCCGTGCCGTGGCGCGGCGGGCGTCGGGGTTCGACATGGAGGTCCTCCACACCACACGCCACGACACGGGCGAGCCGGGCTTCACCCCGTCGCTCGACGAGTTGCTGGAGCGATCGGACATCGTGAGCCTCCACGTCCCCCTGAGCGAGGCCACACGGCACCTGATCGGGGCGGCCGAGCTGGCCCGCATGAAGCCGACGTCGGTCCTGATCAATACGGCGAGGGGCCCGGTCGTCGACGAGGATGCGCTGGCGGACGCGCTCGAATCAGGCTCCATCTATGGAGCCGGGCTCGACGTCTTCGACGGCGAGCCGAAGATCAACCCGCGCCTGCTCAGTGCACCGCGCACGACCCTCCTTCCTCACATCGGCAGTGCAACTATCGCGACACGGACGCGCATGGCCCGCCTTGCCTGCCAAGGGGTGTGTGACGTCCTGGCTGGCAGGACGCCGCCGAACATCGTCCTGCCGAAACCGCAACCCTCATAGCGACGACAGTTCTCCTCCGAGCCCCTACGGCGCGGTAATGCCCCGCGACGTCCAACGATACGATCCGGCTGTTCTTCGGTGGGCTCTCCGCATTGGAGGGAGGTGGCGGTGCAGACGGTCCGGGGTTACACCGCTGCCGCGTTGGCGGCGACAGTCGTCATCGGTCTCGTGGGAGTGGTCGGTGGTCCGTTGTCGACTCCCGCCTTCGCTGCAGGTGCAACCCCGAACTGGCAGACGGCCGCCAGCTACACGCCACTGGCCAACGTCCGGGCGGTCTCCTGCGCGCCGGGAACCACGACCTGCGTCGCGGTGGGCGACGACGGTGGCCACGTCGCTTCCATCATCGTGTCGGAGAACGACGGCACAACGTGGGCTCGTGCGACCCCACCCTCCGGCGTGACGACGCTGTCGGCCGTGTCGTGCCCATCGTCCGCCGTCTGCTACGCCGGCGGAGGATCTGGACTTATGAAGTCGACCGACGGCGGGGAGACGTGGACCGTTCAGGATGCGACGTTTCCGGCCCAGTCGATCTCGTGTTTCACGATCGACGAGTGCACGGCAGTCGGTGGATCGGACATCGTTCACACGTCGGACGGATCTAGCTGGGGCGCTCAAACGGCCCCAACTGAGACCGACACCCTAGACGGCGTCTCATGCCCCAACTCGCTGACTTGTGTTGCGGTTGGGACGATCGATAACACTCCCGCGATCCTGGGTGAGAACAGCGGTCCGTGGAGTGTTCTGGATCAACCGTTGATCACGTCTCTGTCCGGTGTGTCCTGCTTCTCACCTTCAGTTTGCACTGTTGTCGGAATCGGCACCGCTGGCGGAGAAACGGCTCTCAGCACAACAGATGGAGGCGGTTCATGGATCGCCCCTAGTTCGATACCCAATGGCAAACAACTCAACGGTGTGGACTGCACGAGCGAAACCACGTGCGTGGCTGTTGGTTCCAATCTCAGCTCGACTCCCTATGTCGTCAGCACATCCAACAACGGATCGACCTGGTCTCTCCAGAGCGCGCCAAGCAATGCTGTCGATCTCACCGGCATCTCCTGCTCGGATCCCAACCACTGCGTCGGAGTTGGAAGTTCTGGCAAACCCGGAACCGGGTCCACCATCATGAATACCGGGTCGGCCGGAAACTCATGGACTGCGCAGAGCCCACCGCCAGGGACAAGTGGATTGAAGTCCGTTTCGTGCCCCACCACGGTCGACTGCTTTGCGGTCGGAATCGATACGGTCCTCGCCTCGTTCAACGAAGGCGACGCGTGGAGCCAGCAGACAATCCCCGCCGTCGTCAATGGCCTGAACGGAATCTCGTGTGCCACGCCGGCAAATTGCACGGCAGTCGGATTCGGCATCTTCGGCAGTCCGATCATCATCGGAACGACAGACGGTGGCGTCAATTGGACGTCCGAGACTGTCCCCGCCGGGGTCGGCATCCTCACCTCGGTGTCCTGTGCGAGCGCCGCGGTCTGTGTGGCTGTGAGCGACTTCGGCACATCCGCACCGAGCATTGTCGCCACGGCCAACGGCGGCGCCACGTGGGCGACCGAGCCGTATCCAGGGATCGTCACCAACTTCACGGGTGTCTCGTGTCCCGATTCCCTCCACTGCACCGCCGTCGGGCTGTCGTCCGGCGGCCCCAGCGCGGTCATCCTCGCGACGGACAACGGCGGGTCGAGCTGGGCCTCGCAGATGGCGCCGGCCGGCATGACCGGGCTCGACGGAATCTCGTGCAGCAGCGACTCCACCTGCCTTGCCGTCGGCCCTCATGTCATCGGGACGACCGATGGTGGAGCCGTGTGGAATGACCTCGGCGCACCCGCCGGAACAACGGTGTTGCAATCCGTCAGCTGCCTGAACTCCTCGGTCTGCACCGCGGTCGGAGGCGCCAGCATTCTCGTGACCAGTGATGGCGGGGCGGCCTGGTCCAGCCAGGCAACACCGGCCGGGGTCGCGGCTCTCTCCGGGGTCGCGTGCGCCAGCCCGGTCAACTGCGAGGCTGTCGGGAGCGGCAGCAACTTCGGCGGCATCATCGTCACGCTGACGGCGCCGCCGACCATCACGACATCGAGCCTCACGACCGGGACCATCGGTGTGCCCTACTCCGCCTCGCTGTCCGCCGGCGGTGGGTTGGCGCCCTACTCCTGGGCCGTCATCGCGGGTGGATTGCCGCCGGGTGTCCACCTGGCCGCTGACGGTGTCCTCAGTGGGACGCCCACCATCTCGGGGCACTATTCGGCCACCTTCAGCGTCACGGATTCGAACTTCTTGTCGAGCACCGCCACCCTCGTCATCTCCGTCCAACCCATCGGCGCCCCTGGATACTGGGAGGTCGCCAGCGATGGCGGCATCTTCAGCTTCGGCGGCGCCGGGTTCTACGGCTCCACCGGCAGCCTCCACCTGAACGCCCCGATCGTCGGCATGGCCGCCACGCCCGACGATGCCGGCTACTGGCTGCTCGCCTCCGACGGCGGCATCTTCGCCTTCGGGGACGCCGTGTTCTATGGCTCCACCGGCGGCATGCATCTCAACGCGCCGATTGTGGGCATGTCGCCGACACCCGACGGTGACGGATACTGGCTCGTCGCGTCCGACGGTGGGATCTTCTCCTTCGGCGACGCCAACTTCTTTGGTTCGACCGGTGGTCTGGCGCTCGACAAGCCGATCGTCGGCATGGCTCCGACCTTCGACGGGAACGGCTACTGGCTCGTAGCGTCGGACGGAGGGATCTTCAGCTACGGCGACGCCGCTTTCTACGGCTCGACCGGCGGTCTCCCGTTGCAGAAGCCGATCGTGGGCATGACGACGGCGCCCGACGGCAGCGGGTACTGGCTGGTGGCATCCGACGGGGGGATGTTCAACTTCGGGAACGTGGCGTACTTCGGATCTACCGGAGGGGCGCCGCTCAGTGCGCCGGTGGTGGGCATGGACCGGACCGCGGACGGACAGGGGTACTGGATGGTCGCACGTGACGGCGGAATCTTCGCCTTCGGCGACGCCAACTTCTACGGTTCGACCGGCGGGGTTCGCCTGAATCGGCCCATCGTGGGGATGGTGGCGATCCAGTCGTTGTAGTCCTGTCGCCGGCGGCGCCCCGGTGAGCGCCCCGACCCGATCACCAATCCGTCGAATGCGCGAGCGTGCGCTCCAGAATGCCCAGCGTCGCCCGGAGAGCCGACTCGGGGATGATCGGGAAGATGTTCGCTTCTTTCCACTGTGGGTCGATCGTCGACCAGTCGTAGTACGAGGTGACCAGCGTGCCGTTCTCCGCCGGTTCGAGCCGGTATCCGTAGACGTGACCGATCTGCGGCTTGATCTGACCCTCAATCGTCCACGCGATCTCCCGGTCCTGCTCGAACGTGGTGATGTGGACCGTGACGTCGTAGCGACCCATCGGGAAGTCATTGAGCGCCTCGCGGTCCATGTGGATCACGAACTCGTCACCGACCCTCGAGGCGGGCACGCCGGTCCAGTCCATCAACATGCCCGAGCTGTCGATCGTCACATGACCTCGGGGATCACTGAGCAGAGCGAAGATACGGGCCGCCTCGTAGGGAATGGTCCGGACGACTTCCATGCGCTCGACGACGGCACCGTCGTCGTCCTCCCCAGCGGCCGCAGCCTCGTCATTCATGACCGCATTGTCGCACCCGGTTGAGCGACGCACATCCGGGACGGCCGTGAGCGGCCGAGCGGATCAGCCGGCGTCGCCCCTTCGCACCAGCGAAGCGTCCAGATGGAGCAATTCGACCGTCGTCGATCCGGCCCGCAACGCCTCGAAGAACCCCGCCTCCTTGGCCTCCCGTGCGGCCCCGGCGGCCAGCACGTCATCGATCATGTCCGCCGCCACGAAGGCCACGCCGTCGACGTCGGCCACCACCCAGTCCCCAGCCGCCACCTCGACTCCACCCACCCGCACCGGGACACCCACGGTCCCCGGCTTGTCCTTGCTCGCCCCCGTCAGGGCGATCGTGGCCGAGAACACGGGGAACCCGTGCGCCTCGAGTGCCGCCACGTCACGGACCCCGCCATCGAGGACCAACCCGGCCAGTCCGGCGGCCTCGGCCGCCGTCGTCAGCACCTCGCCCCAATAGCCGCGGTCGGCCACCTGCCCCACATCGACCACCAGGACACTGCCCCGTGGCGCCGTCGTCACCGCCACGTGCACGGCCAGGTTGTCTCCCGGTGTACAGCCCACGGGATAGGCCGGAGCAGCCAGCGTGGCGCCGGGCCAGGCCGGACGCAGGCGGCGGTGGGCCGCCCGGCCTCCCGACTCGCCGAGGGTGGCGGCGCCGAGCCGCGCCAGGGCGGCCGCCACGTCTCCGGAAGCGCTGCTCGTCGTGCTCACGTCGTCATCCTCCTCTATCCGAACCCTCATCGTCATTGAATAGCCCGCATGAAACCATCGGGCGGGGGTCCCGCACCAGCCCACGTCCTACACTCCTGCCCGTGTCCGACGAGATGCTCATCGTCACGCAGGTCGCGCCGTACGCCGACGGCCCGGCCGGGGTGCACGGCGTGCTGGGGCAGGCCGCCACCGGCTTGTCCGAGCTGGCCCGCATGCACCGCCTCTCCCCCGCCGTCATCGCCGACGTGGCGGACCTGTCGCCCGACCGGCTGGCGGCCGCTCACGTCCTGGCACTGTTCACCATCGGCGAGACGCCCTGGTCCCCCCAACAGCGAGAGGCAATCCACCGCTCGTGGCAATCGGGCACGATGCGCGTCCTCGGCGTGCACTCCGCCACCGATGCCAACCACGGCTGGCCCGAGTACGGCCCGATCCTCGGGGCCCGCTTCGACGGGCATCCCTGGACGCAGGACTTCGCCATCGACGTCGTCGACGCCGACCACCCCGCGACCGCCCACCTGGGCCCGCAGTGGCAATGGCGAGATGAGGTCTACCTCTTCACCGCCCTCCGACCCGATGCCCGCGTCCTGCTCCGGCTGGCCGACGACCAGGTGGACCTGTCCGTGCCCGGCGGGCGGGTGCCCGACTGCGGTTTCCCCCTCGCCTGGACCGTCGAGGACGGCGACGCCCGCACCTTCTACAGCGCCCTCGGCCATTTCCCCGGGGCGTGGGAAACGCCGGCCTATCTGCAGCACCTGGCGGGCGGCCTCGCCTGGCTGACCATGCTCGGCACCGTGCAGACGGGCGCCACCCCGAGCGCCTAGCCTGACGCCCATGTCATCGCTTCCGGAGGTGATGGCTGCGGCCGTCTACCAGTCACCCGGCGTCATCACGGTGGAGGACCGCGCCGTCCCCCGCCCGGGACCGGACCAGGTCGTCGTCCGGGTCCATTCGTGCGGCATCTGCGGCTCCGACATCCACCAGCTGCGTGACGGCTGGGGCTTCACGCCGGGCGCCGTCGCCGGCCATGAATGGAGCGGCACGATCGCCGCCGTGGGCGACGAGGTCATTGGATGGGAGGTGGGCGAGCTCGTCGTGGGCGGCCCCGGGGCGCGTTGCGGCACCTGCCGGCGCTGCCGCCAGGGCAAGCCGTCGCAGTGCGAGAACCGGGCCAGCATGTCGGGAGAACAGGCGGACGGCGCCTTCGCCGAGTACATCCGCTGCCGCGCCGCCGGCGTCCTGCGCCTCCCCGCCGGCCTGTCACCCCGCCACGCCGCCCTGGCCGAGCCGCTCTCGGTGGCCCTGCACGGCATCACGCGCTCGGGCGTGGCGCCCGGTGACCGCGTGATGGTGTTCGGCGCCGGCCCCATCGGCGCCCTCACCGTGGCCGCGCTGCACGCCATGGGGATCACCGACATCACGGTGGTGGAGCCGCACGAGGGGCGCCGTCGCCTGGCGGCCGACCTCGGGGTGACCGCCCTGGTCCACCCCGAGGAGCTCGAGGTCTTCCCGCCCTGGGAGCCCGAACGCATGTCGTCGCACGCCGTCGACGTCGTCCTCGAGTGCTCGGGCCATCGGGCCGCCATCGAGGCGGGCTTCAGCCAGGTGGCCCGGGGCGGCATTCTGGTGATGGTGGGTGCCGGCATCGACCATCCGCAGTTCGACATCAACCGCATGATCCTCAACGAGCTCACCGTGACCGGCTCCTTCGTCTACGACCAGGGGGGCTTCGAACGGGCGCTGGAGCTCCTCGCCTCGGACGGGTTCCCCGCGGATCTGCTCATCGATCCGGCCGACATCCCGCTCACGGCCATCGGGGACACGTTGGAGGCACTCGCCGCAGGCCGGATCGCCGGCAAGGTCATGGTCGTACCGGAGGTGCAGTCCTGATGGCCCATCCCTTCTACCCCTCGGGGAATCCCCGCTTCAATCACGTCGCCATGTCGCTCCCGGCCGACCTGCTGAATGCCACCAACCGGGCCGACGTGTGCCGCTTCTTCGACGAGGTCATGGGCTTCACCGAAATGGAGGTGATGACCGAGGACCGGCATCGCCTGATCATGAGCTGCGTGCACTGGGACCAATTCATCTTCCTCATCGCCGAGGACGACCCGATGCGCTGCCCCCGCATGGACCACTACGGCTTCTCCGTCGGCTCTCTCGACGAGCTGCGCGGGCTGCAGGAGCGGGCGGAGGCCTTCCGCAAGTCCGACGACCGCATGGAACTCATCGACCTGCACGTCGACGACCAGCAGGTGGTGAAGATCCACTCGCTGTACGTGCGCTACCTGTTGCCGATGACGATCGAGTTCCAGTACTGGGAATTCCCGGAGCCGGCTCAGGCCAACTGAGGCAATGCCGGCGCGCTTCCTCGCCCTGCACACGCCGGGCTCGCCGCTGCTGATGCCCAACGCATGGGACATCGGCTCCGCCCGGCTGTTCGCCACGCTCGGCTTCGACGCCATCGCCACCACGAGCGGCGGCTTCGCGGCGACCAGGGGACGACTGGACGGCGCCATGACCAAGGAGGAGGTCCTGGCCCACGCCGGAGACCTGGCCGGCGCAGTCGACGTGCCCGTGTCCGCCGACCTCGAGAACTGCTTCGCCCACGACCCCGAGGGCGTGGCCGACACCATCACCTCGGCCATCGGGGTGGGACTGGCGGGCGGGTCGGTGGAGGATTTCACCGGTGACCGGGACGCGCCGATTTACGAGCTGGCGCAGGCGGCCGAGCGGGTGCGAGCGGCGGCCGAGGCCGCCCACGGCGGTCCCGCCCCGTTCGTCTTGACGGCGCGGGCCGAGAACTACCTGCACGGACGGGAGGACCTGGCCGACACCATCGCCCGGCTGCAGGCCTTCCAGGAGGCGGGCGCCGACGTGCTCTTCGCTCCCCGGGTGGTGGACCCGTCGGACCTGCGTTCGGTGCTGGCGTCGGTGGACCGTCCCCTGAGCGTGCTGGCGCTGCCCGGCGCCCCCACGGTGGGCGAGCTGGCTGCGCTCGGCGTCAGCCGGATCTCGGTGGGAGGGGCGATCGCCGTCGCCGCCTACGGCGCCGCCGTCCAGGCCGTGACCGAGCTGCGCGACGAGGGCACCTACGGCTATTGGGATCTGGCCGCGGCGGCCCGCCCCGTGATCGCCGACGCCTTCAGTCGCTGACCGCGACCGTCACCTCGATCTCGACGGCCCCGTTCCGGGGCAGCGACGCCACCCCGATGGCCGAGCGGGTGTGGCGGCCCGCCTCGCCGAAGACGTCAGCCAGAACCCTGCTCGCCCCGTCGACGACGGCCGGCTGCTGATAGAAGTCCGGCGCCGAGGAGACGAAGCCCGTCACGGTGAGGACCCGCTCGACGCGGTCGAGGGAGCCCAGCGCCTCCTGCAGGACGGCCAGCGCATTCAACGCGCACACGGCGGCAGCTTCGGTGCCCTCTTCCACCGTCACGGTATCGCCCAGGCGCCCGAGGCAGGTCAGTTCCCCGGCAATGCGGGGCAGCTGCCCCGAGGTGCGTGCGATGCCCTGGTGGATCACCACCGCATCGAGCGGGTCGTGCGGCGGGTGCGGGCCGTGCAGCGTCAGACCCAGCTCGGCCAGCCGGGCGCTGATCTTCCCCATTAGCGCATGTAGGGGTAGACGTTCATGAAGTTCTCGTTGACCTTCTCGGGCAACGGGAAGATGCCGCCGAGTTGCTTGGAGCCCCAGATGATCTTGGCCGAGCGCTCCACCAGCGCGGTGTTGTGCATCGTCTTCTCCATGGTGGTGCCGATAGCCACCATGCCGTGATTGGCGATCAGCGCGGCGCCCCGGTTCTCGAGCGCCTTCACGACCTGCTCGGCCAGCTCGGGCGAGCCGCTGGGGCAGTACTCGGTGCAGCGGATGTCGCCGCCCAGGTAGACGGTGAACTCATCGATGCAGCTCGGGATGTCCTGATGGGCCACCGCGAACATGGTGGCGTGCACCGCATGGGAGTGGATGCACACGGCGATGTCCTCGTAGGCGTTCATGGCCGCCAGGTGGAGGTACTTCTCCGACGTCGGACCGCGCTCGCCCGACACCACGTCGCCGGCCGGGTTGACGACGACGATGTCCTCCTCGGTCATGATGCGGTAGTCCAGCGAGGACGGGGTGACGGCGATGTTGCCGTCCTCCATCCGGGCCGAGATGTTGCCCGACGTGCCCTCCACGAGCCCCTTCTCGAGGAGCTCCTTCGCCGCGGCGACGATCTGCTTCGGTGCGTTCTCTATGAAGGCCATGGCCCGGGTCTCCTCAGGGATGAGTGGGCGCAACGTGGTCGCCCGGCGGTCGCCCCGATCGTACAACGAATGCCTGACACCGCTGTCAGGGAATGGGCGCGGCGCTACTCTCTGCCCCCATGGGACTTCTCAATGGTCGGTCGGCGGTGGTCACGGGTGCGGGCAGGGGCATCGGGCGGGACATCGCCCTGTGCCTGGCCTCGGAGGGGGCCAAGGTGGTCGTCAATGACATCGGGGTGACCCTGGGCGGTGCGGGCACCGAGGAGGATCCCGCCGCGCAGGTCTGCAAGGAGATCGAGGCGGCGGGCGGCACCGCCGTTCCCAACCACGACTCGGTGAGCGACTTCGAGGGCGCCGGCCGGATCATCGGGACGGCGGTGGACAACTTCGGCTCGATCGACATCGTGGTCAACAATGCCGGGATCGTGCGGGACCGGACGATCGTCAAGATGGACGAGGCCGACTACGACGCCGTCATCGCCGTGCACCAGAAGGGCACGTTCAACACCGTGCGCCACGCCGCCTCCCTCATGAAGGACGCCGGCTACGGGCGCATCGTCAACATCACGTCCTCGGCGGGGTTGCGGGGCAACTTCGGCCAGACCAACTACGGCGCCGCCAAGGCCGCCATCATGGGTATGACCTTCGTCTGGGCCCTCGAATTGGGCAAGTACGGGATCACGGTCAACGCGGTGGCGCCGGCGGGCTTCACCCGCATGACGGAGAACCTCTACGCCGGCGGCGAGCCGCCGGCGGACCAGGACCCTGCGCTCAACGCGCCCCTCATCGCCTTCCTGGCCTCCGAGGAGGCCTCCTACGTCAACGGGCAGGTCCTCGGGCGGACGGGATTTGCGTACACGTTGTTCCAGACACCCCGGCAGATCGCCGCCATGTGGCGCGACGGCGGCTGGACGCCCCAGGAGGTGGCCGATCACTTCCATGACGTGCTGGGGCAACACCTGCAGCCGGTCGGCATGGGCGACCACCCTCTGCTGGGCAAGAAGGACTGATCCGCCGGCCGCCGGCTCAGGGCGGCCGCCCCGCGGCCTGGGTAGGGTGGGTGTGCTGCATCCACATCACCGAGGGAGGGCTCCATGCTCGTGCGCGACAAGATCTACATCAACGGGGCCTGGGTGCCCTCGACCGGCAAGGGCGTCCTGGAGGTCATCGACTCGGCCACCGAAGAGGTCTTCGCCACCATCCCCGAGGGGACGGCCGACGATGTCGACAAGGCGGTCGAGGCTGCGGCGGCTGCGTTCCCCGGCTGGGCCGCCACCTCACGCGAGGAGCGGGCCAAGCTGCTGACCCGCATCGGCGAGGCGCTGGGCAGTCGGACCGACGAGTTGGCGCAGATCATCTCGCACGAGGTCGGCATGCCGATGACCCTGTCGGGCTCCATCCAGGTGGGCCTGCCGGCGGGTGCGTTCGGCGACGCCGCGGCGGCCGCCGAGAGCTTCGAGTGGGAAGAGGAGCTCGGCAACTCCCTCGTCGTACACGAGCCGGTGGGCGTCGTCGGCGCCATCACGCCGTGGAACTACCCGCTGTACCAGGTCGTGCTCAAGGTGGCCCCCGCCCTGGCGGCCGGATGCACCGTCGTGCTGAAGCCGAGCGAGGTCGCCCCCATCAACGCGTTCATCCTGGCCGACGTGATCGACGAGGTCGGCCTGCCGCCGGGCGTCTTCAACCTCGTGAGCGGGGTCGGACCGGTCGTCGGTGAGGCGATCGCTGCCCACCCCAAGGTCGACATGGTCTCGTTCACCGGATCCACCCGGGCGGGCCGGCGCGTCATGGAACTGGCCGCCGAGGGGATCAAGCGCGTGTCGCTCGAGCTGGGAGGCAAGTCCGCCAATATCTTGCTCGACGACGCCGACTTCGCGACTGCCGTGCCGGCCGGGCTCTTCGGGTGCTACATGAACTCGGGGCAGACCTGCTCGGCCCTCACGCGCATGCTCGTGCCCCGCGACCGGCTGGCCGAGGTGGAGGAGATGGCCGTCGCCGGCACCGCCGGCTTCGCTCCGGGCGACCCCTTCGAAGCAGGCAAGCTCATCGGGCCGCTCGTCTCGGCCGTCCAGCGTGACCGGGTGCGCGGGTACATCAAGAAGGGCGTCGAAGAAGGGGCCAAGCTCATCGTCGGCGGGGCCGATGCCCCCGAGGGCCTCGACAAGGGGTTCTTCGTGCAACCGACCGTGTTCTCCGATGTGACTCCCGACATGACCATCGCCAAGGAGGAGATCTTCGGGCCGGTCCTCGTGCTCATGCCCTATGACACCGAGGAGGAGGCGATCGAGATCGCCAACGGTACGCCCTACGGGCTCGCGGGTGCAGTCTGGAGCGCCGACGACGCCCGGGCGGAGCGTGTGGCCCGGCAGTTGCGGACCGGGCAGGTCGACATCAACGGTGGGAACTTCAACCCGAGCGCGCCGTTCGGTGGCTACAAGCAGTCGGGCTTCGGGCGCGAGCGTGGCAAGTACGGTCTCGAGGAGTTCGTCGAGACCAAGTCGATGCAGCGCTGAGCCAACATCTGCACGACCAGCTCGTCGCTACCTGAGGCCCTGGCGGGGGCCGGAGCGTGCCTGGGTGCGGGCGGGCTGGCGTCATTGTTCACAGGGGGGGGACCGGGAGGGCACATGAGTACGGCGCGCAACGGAACCGTCGAGATCTACTACGAGGAATTCGGCGATCCGGTGCTGCCCACGCTGCTCCTGGTCAACGGGCTCGGATCGCAGTGCCTCAACTACGACGTCTCGTGGTGCCAGCTCTTCTGTGACGAAGGCTTCCGCGTCGTGCGCTTCGACAACCGCGACGTGGGGCTCTCGACCAAGCTCGACGGCACGGACTACGCGCTCGTCGACATGGCCGACGACGCCATCGCTGTGCTCGACGCCATCGGCGTGGACAAGGCGCACGTGATGGGCTGCTCCATGGGGGGCATGATCGTCCAGCGGCTCGCTCTCAACCACGGCGAGCGCGTGCTCTCACTCACATCGGTGATGTCGCGCACGGGCGAGCCGGGTTACGGCGACAGCTCCGAGGAGGCACTGGCCTTCCTGCTGGCGCCGCCGGCCGCCTCACGCGCGGAGTACATCGAACGCCAGGTGGCGGCCCACCATGTCTACGGTTCGAAACCGGACTGGCTGGACGACGACGCCATCCGGGCCCGGGCGGCCGCAGCGTACGATCGCTGCTTCTGCCCCGAGGGGGTGGCGCGGCAGATGCACGCCGTGACGCGGGATGGCTCTCGCTCGGCCGAGCTCACCTCGCTCGAGATCCCGACCCTCGTGATCCACGGCAGCCGGGACACCCTGATCAACCCGAGCGGCGGTCGCCAGACGGCCGACGTCATTCCCGGCGCGCGCTACGTCGAGATCGAGGGCATGGGTCACGACTACCCGCCCCCGGTCTGGAGGGAGTGGGTGGGTGTCTGGTCGGAATTCGCCCACTCCGCCATGCGCACCTGAGCGTTTCGAGGTCCATGCCGCGGCTGTCGCTGGAGGACACCTGGAGTCAGGCGGAGGGACATGTGACCCGGGTCCACAGCGCGGAAGGGCGCGACACCATGGCCCGGCCACTCGGGCCGAGGAAGGTGAGCTCTTCGTTGGCGTTCCCGCGCATCGTCCAGCCGTTGCGGTGCACCACCCCATGGTGATGTCGGCACAGGAGCACGAGGTTGGGAAGATCGGTCGTCCCGCCCGGTTTCCACTCGACGATGTGATGCACGTTGGTGAAGGTCGCATGTTCGCAGCCCGGGAAACGGCAATGTCGGTCCCTGCGCATGACCTCTCGCCGTTGGGCCGAGGTGGGGAACCGACGAGCCCTCCCCTCGTACATGGTGTGCCCGACGTCATCATCGATGGCCACCACGACCGTGGCGTCGCAGGCGATGCGCTGCACCGTGGCGGCGTCGATCAGACCATCGCGCTCGAGTTCGCCGGAGAGTCGGCTCGGGCCGTCTGACCGGTCGGTCAGAGCGTCCAGGGGGACGTGTGCCACCACGAGGAACGGGGTCACGGTCGGAGCGCCCTTCGTAGTGCCCGGGCTGGCGGCCTCCATGAGCCCCATGAACCCGTCGCAACGACGCTGGTCCAGGGGAGTCTCCGGATCGGAGGGCACCTGATCGGCAAACGCATCGATGCAGGCGCGAGCCGCGGCGTAGGACTCCGCCGGCAATTGGGTCGTGATGGTCCGGTGCGTGTCGTTGTAGCGGAGGTACCGACCGGCATGCTGATCCGAGCCGGTGGCCGAGGGAGCCGACCTCTCGGCCGCCATCCGGGCCACTTCGGCCAGCTCACGGACCGTGCACGCGAGCGCGTGATCACGCAATTCCCGCTCGGTCTCGGGGGTGGCCACATCGATCACCGCCCGCACCTTGTCGAAGGACACGTCGCCGGCGCACATGGAGCCGACCAGCTGGGGAGCGTCCCAGGCTTTGCCGCCCACGTGGGTGAGGGCCCGGGCCGTCGTCGCCGAGACACCGAAGCGCTCCACCACCCAGGCCTCCGTCGACGTCGCACCCTCTTCGCGGTAGGACTCGGAGCGGTCGACCTCTCCCAGGAGGACGGCGATCTCACCCCGGGTCGCCGCGTCCAGACGGAAGAGCTCCCTCAGGCGCTCAGTCCTGGCCTCCACCGAGAGGGAGGCCGCCGCCCCGATGGGATCGGCGGTGGTTCCAACGACAGTCGACGGCATCGTGGAATGAACGGTCGGCCATGGAACGATCAGCGGCCGCCCGGATCGACGTCGAGGGGCTCCAGGGTGATGGCGTGCTCCGGACAGGCGCCCACGCACAAGCCGCACTCGTGGCACTGGTCGGCCCGCACCGCGTAGGCCGTCATGCGGCGGTGCGCCGTGCTCCTGAGCTTGCCCAACAACCCCAGCGCCGTGAAGTCCTCGACGTCCATCCGCCGCACCTCGAAGACGTCATTGGGGCAGACGCGCACGCAGTCGCGCTTCGCCTCGCAGCGGCCGTGGTCGATGACCGGACGCGTCGGCATCAGGAGGCTTCGAGCGGAGCCCGCCAGCCGGGCGACCCGGTACGGGCGCCGCCGGCGACCCGCAGGCCGATGTAGTTGCGCTGCGCCTCCACGGTGCCTGCCCCGAAACACAGTCCCCGGATGTCACGGTAGGCCCGCTCGAGTGGGTACTCCCGGGAGTAGCCGTAGCCGCCGTGGATCTGCATGGCCTCGTCGCAGACGAACTTGGCGGCGAGGTTGGCGGCCGTCTTGGCGATGGCCGTCTCGAGCGCGGGCGGTGTGCCGTGGGGGCCGGCGAGACGGACGGCCCGGGCCAGGAGCAGGCGCGCCCCTTCGAGCTGCACCGCCATGTCGGCCAGCTTCCACTGCAGGCCCTGGAGGTCGGCCAGCGGCTTGCCCCCGATGACCCGCTCGTTCATGTACCGCACGGCGTGCTCGAGCGCGCCCTGGGCCGCGCCCACGCACATGGAGGCGTTGCCACACCGCTCATGGTTGAGGTGCGACAGCAGGACCTTGAAAGCCGACGTGTTGGCGGGATCGCCGGCGATGAGGATGTCGTCCTCGGTGATCTCGACGCCGTCGAACGCCAGCTCGGCCTCCGTGGCGGCGTGGATCCCCATGCCCTTGTGGCGCCCGGTGATCGACACGCCCTCGCGGTCGGTCGGCACGATGACCGCGCCGATGCCCTTGGCACCCTCCCCACCGGGCCAGCGGCACCAGACCAGCACGCCCTGGGCCACGTCGCCGAGCGTCGAATAGTTCTTGTAGGCGTTGAGGCGCCAGCGGCCCGGCCCGTCCTCGACCAGCGCGGCCCGCATGTTCTGGACGGCCGAACCCGCATCGGGCTCGGTGATGCCGATGCTGATGAGCGCGTCCCCGTCCGCTACGGCGGGCAGCCAACGCTCCTTCATGGCGTCGGGACCGAGGTGCTCGATCCCGCGGGGCGGCCCGTTGAAGGTCAGCTGGCAGCAGATGGCCGACGACACGTCGGCCCGGGCGATCTCCTCCAGCACGATCGAAGCCTCGACATCGCCCAAGCCCAAGCCGCCCCACTGCTCCCCCACCGTGATGCGCAGCAGGTCGGCCGCGGCGAGGGCCTTGCGCATCTCCGGGGAGACGGCGCCGGCCTCGTCGGCGTCATGGGCACGGGGTGCGACCTCGCGTTCGGCCACGTCGCGGGCGAGCTGGCGCAGCGCGGCCTGGTCCTCGGTCTCGGCCAGCAGGTCGACCGGGCCGTCGTGGGAGGCGTCGCTCATCCGTCGAGCTCGGTGCCGACGATGCCCACGAAGCTGACGCCCTCGCCCGGTGCGCCGCCCAGGTTGTGGGTCAGTCCGAGCGTCCGTCCGGCACCCACGGTGGCGATCTGGCGGTCCGGCGGGGCCTCTCCCCGAAGTTGCAGCCAGCACTCGAAGAGCATGCGAAGTCCCGAGGCGCCGATCGGGTGGCCGAAGGACTTGAGGCCGCCGTCGGGGTTGACCGGCAGCTCGCCGTCACGGTCGAAGGTGCCGGCGAGGACCTCCTTCCAGGCCTGGCCCCGCTCGGCGAAGCCCAGGTCTTCCATGAGCACGAGCTCGGTCGGCGTGAAGCAGTCGTGCACCTCGGCCATGGCCAGCTGCGCCCGCGGATCGGTGATGCCGGCCTGCGCGTAGGCGTCGGCGGCCGAGCGCACCACCTCCTCGAAGGTCGTGTAATCGTACGCCGGGTCGATGGGGCCGGCGGCGGGGCCGGCCACGAAGGCGAGAGCCTTCACGTAGAGGGGGTTGTCGCAGTACTTGTGGGCGTCCTCGACGCGGCAGATGATGGCGGCGGCCGAGCCGTCGCTCACCCCGCTGCAGTCGAACACGCCGAGGTCGCCGGCGACGAGGGGCGCCTTGGCGATGGTCTCCATGGAGACTTCCTTCTGGAACTGGGCCCGCGGGTTGCGCGCCCCGTTCTGGTGGTTCTTGAAGGCGATCCGGCTCATGACCTCCTTCAGCTGGTCCTTGTCGACGCCGTACTTGTGGGCGTAGGACGGGGCCAGGAAGGAGAAGGCGGCGGGCGAGGAGAGGCCGGGGTCGGTGCCGTCGCCGACGGCCCGGATGCCGGTCAGACCCGAGTAGCCCGTGTCCTTGAGCTTCTCGACGCCGATGGCCATGGCGGTGTCGTAGGCACCGGAGGCGACCGCGTAGCAGGCGTTGCGGAACGCCTCGGAACCGGTGGCGCAGTAGTTCTCGACGCGGGTGACGGGCTTGTAGTCGATCTTGAGGGGGCGGGAGAGGGTGGTGCCACAGACACCCGAGGTCATGGTGCCGAGCCAGAAGGCGTCGATGTCGGCCAGCTCGAGATTGGGCACGGAGGCGACGGCCTCGGTGGTGGCGTCGGTGAGGAGGTCGTCGACGCCCTTGTCCCACAGCTCGCCGAAGCGGGTGCAGCCCATGCCGATGACGGCGACCTGGTCCCGGATGCCCTTGCTGCTCATGTCTACGCTCCTTGATCGGCGGCGTGTATTTCTGCGCCGGCCGCAGCCCGTCCCACGGCCGGTCGGGCCTTCCAGAAGTAATTGTGCACGCCCTGGGCCGTCCAGACGCGCCGGAAGGTCATGGAGACCCGGTCGCCGATTGACAATTCGTCGGCGACGACGTCCGTGATCTCGCAGCGGTAGCGGCCACCCCCGTCGAAGTCCACGATGACGCCCACGACCGGTGGCGACAGGCTGAAGGCCAGGTGGTCGATGGTGAAGGTGGCCACGGTGCCCGGCACGTCGGCCAGGCGCTCGGACTGCATCTGGTCGATGGCGTGGCAGGAGAGGCAGGCCCGGGTGGGCGGCATGTGGCGGAAGCCGCAGACCAGGCAGCGGCTGCCGGCGAAGGCGTACTTCCACTGCTCGGAGCGATGGACGGTGGGGGCGCCGGGTCGTTCGGGGTCGGGGCGCCGGGGGGGCTCGCGATGCATCTGGCCCCGCCACGTCAGGAAGGTCGCATACGGCAGGTCGTCCCGCCCCGCCGCCACCTGCTCGGCCACCGACGGGATCCCCGCGGCGGCCCGCGCCGCCTGCGCGGCGGTGAGCTCCCCGGTGGTGCGCAGGACGAGCGCATCGGCGCCGTCCGCCAGCGACAGCACGACGATGGTCTCGCCCGGCCGGGCGCGCTCGAGGACGTCGCACAGGGCCACGGCCGCCTGCGCCGCCCCCAGGTTGCCCACCGAGCCGGAGAGATCGGGCGCCAGCGCGCCCTCGCGCACGCCTCCCGCGAGACCCTTGGACACCGCCTTGATCGCCCGCGCGTGCAACCCGGCAACGATCACGTGATCCACGTCGCCCTCGGCCAGCCCGGCGTCCTTCAGCGCGGCGGCGAAGGCCTCGCGGGCCAGCGGGACGTACAGCTCTTCGCCGAAGCGCTCCTCCCACACGTGCGAGTCGGCCTCGCCGGGCACACGCCAGCGGTCGAGGAACTCGTCACTGGCCGCCCCCCGGCCGATGAGCTCGGCCACGGCACCGTCGGGCGCGCACACGACGGCGGCGGCACCATCGCCGCTGTCACGCTCCTCGGCCGAGCCGGCCAATCCGGTGCGCAGGTCCGAGACGACGGCGAGCGAGGTCCGCCCGGCGGACCCGGCTACCCCCAGGGCCAACAACAGCGTCCCCACGGCCGAACGGGACGAGCCGGCGAAGTCATAGGCGCCGCATCCCCGCCCCAGCCCCAGCGCGGCGTGCACCGTGGTGGCGCTCGTCTTGTCCAGATACGCGGGGTCCGGCGTCGACAGGAAGAGGTCCTGCACCGCCCCGGCTCCCGGGCCCACGGCCAACGCCCGCCGGCCGGCCTCGACACCCAGCGTCGTGGTGTCCTCGTCGTGGGAGGCCACGGCGCGGCGTGCCCCGGCCTCCGCCGCTACCCAGGACGCCCCCGATGGCGGCCCGCTGCAGGCGCCAGAACGGCAGATAGGTCCCCCATGCGGCAATCCCTGCGCTCATGGACCGATCATCCCAGACAGCAGGAAGGCCGCACACATCGAGCATCGCTCCCCGGCCCAGGCCACGGGCCCAATCGTACGGCCTGCAACCCGCCGATCAGGCCACCCGCCGCGCCGCTCGCCGCGCCCTCCGTCGCATCCACGTCCACCGCTGGCGTGAGGTCCTCCAATGACCCCGTCAGGACGACCTCGTAGTCGAAGATGATCAGGTCTCCGCCTCGAGCGGGACCCAGTCGGCGGTTGTGTCCCCCGTCCGAGGCCGCGGCTGACGGGCCCGTCCCGATGCCGCGTGGTGGCCGGACGCTCGCCGGCCGGGACCGGGAGGGCCGCGCCGCGATGGCGCGCACCCTCCCGCCGGACTTCCGACTAGCCCGTCATCCCCACGATGGGCTGGTTGAGTGTGATGGAGCCCGTGGAGCCGAGGAAGGGCGGCCCGCCGGTGGTCGGGAACGTGAAGATGCCCCCGTCGGATCCGGTCAGGTAGTAGCCGCCCGGCACCGCCGCCATGCCCACGATCGGCTTGTTGAGCTTGATGGAGCCCGTCGAGCCGTAGAACGGAGGGCCGTTGGTGGTCGGGTAGGTGAAGATGCCACCGTCCGTGGCCACCAGGTAGTAGCCCCCCGAGACCGGGGCGGCCATGCCGACGACCGGCTTGTTCAACACCAGCGAACCTGCCGAGCCCTGGAAGACGGCGTCCCCGTAGTTGAAGATGCCGCCGTCCGACGCCACCAGGTAGTACCCCTTGCCGTCGGGCGTGGCCGCCATCCCCACGATCGGCTTGTTGAGCTTGATGGAGCCCGTCGAGCCGTAGAACTGGGCATCGCCATACGAGAAGATGCCGCCGTCCGAAGCCACCAGCCAGTACCCGCCGCCGTCGGCGGTCATGGCCATGCCCACGATGGGCTGGTTCAGGTGGATGGACCCGGCCGACCCGTAGAACGGAGCGCTGCCGTAGTTGAAGATGCCCCCGTCGGAGGCGACAAGGTCGTAGCCGTCGCCAGCCGGCATGACGGCCATGCCCACGATGGGCTTGTTCAGCTTCAGCGAGCCCGTGGAGCCGAGGAAGGGCGCCCCGGCGCCGTAGTCGAACACACCACCGTCAGAGGCGACGAACCGATAGCCCGAGCGGGCGATGGGTGCGGTCATGACGAAGGGAACCGAGGAGCCGCTGGGGCTGGTCTCGCCCACCGCCACGCACTCCCACCCGGTCAGGCACGTCACGCCCGGGGCCGCAGTGTTCGTGGTCCCGCTGGCCATGGTGGGTGCCGTCGCCAACTTCCATGACGTCCCGTCCCAGACCTGCGCCAACGGCAGGGTTCCGGCGGTCGCGTCGTTGCTGGACCCCGTCGCACTGCAGGTGGTGGGGCTGAAGCAGCTCACGCCGTCCAACGTGTCGTCTTGGGTCGTGGAGAGGTTCGGCGAGGGCAGCTGCAGCCACGTCGAGCCGTTCCACTGCTCGACCAGCGTCCGCGTGGGGTTGGTCCCGTCGTTGTAGTTGCCGACGGCCTGGCAGAAGGCGGTGCCGATGCACGACACACCCCGCAGGTCGTTGGTGGCGCCGGGGGCGCTCGACCCGTTGGGGCTGGCCACGACGCTCCAGGTCGAACCGTTCCAGAGTTCCGCCAGGGTGGAGGTGATGGTCGCCGTGGACTGGCCAGTGGCGATGCAGAACGTGGTCCCGCTACAGGACACTCCCTGCAGCGTGCTGTTCGTCGATCCCGTCGGAGCCGGGACAGTGGCCACCGTCCACGCGGTGCCGTTCCACTGCTCGATGAGCGGGAACGTGCCGGCCGGAGTGGTGGCCGAACCGACAGCGACGCAGTTCGTGCTCGACGTGCAGGTCACGCCATTGCCCTGAGAGGCCGTCGCGCCTGTTGGAAGCGGGGTTGTCGCCGCCGACCAGGTCGTGCCGTTCCACTGCAAGACGACGATGTTGGTGCCATCCGTCCCCACGGCGGCGCAGAACGACGTGCCCACACAGGACACGCCGCGCAGATCGGCTCCTGCGGTGGAGGGATTGGCTACGACATTCCACGCCGTACCGCTCCACTGCTCAATCAGCCCGCCCGAACCGCCGGTGCTCCCCGTCGCCACGCAGAAGGTGGAGGTCGTACAGGAGACGGCGTCCAGTGTGGTGGTGGTTGTCACTCCCGTCGCCTGCGGGATGGTGCCCTGGGTGTAAGTGGTCGCGTTGACCGTCGGCGCAACCGTGAGGCCCGCGCTGGCGGGCGTCGAGCCCAAGGCGATCATCAGAGGAAAGGCGGCGATGCTGACGACAAGCGCAGCAATGCGGACGATTCGGGACATAGTGGCTCCTATCGGGGGGCGTTGCTCCGGGTTGATCCGTTCCCCAAGCTAGGGCACTTGCCACGGCGCTGCTCAGATTTGCAACAAGATTGTCATGCAGCCCCCGGTTCAACGAGCGGTTGCGATCACCACCAGTTCCCAGCTGTCCAACTCGAGTGGGCCCCCGCCTCCGGCTCGGAATTCCACGTTGTTGAAACCGGCCCGGTGCAGCCATTCCACCCATTCGGGCGGGGTGGGCAGCCGAACGAAGTACGACGCCTGGCGGACCTCGCCGCCACGATGCACCGTTCGTTGGACGACCATGCGCCCGCGCAACGGATCGAAGGTCGAGACCTCGACCATGGTGTCGCTCCCGAGTTGGACCACCACCGCGTCGGGCGCCGGCGTGAAATGGCGGACCCCTCCGTCGTGGTGCATCGTGTCGATGGCGACCTTGCCGCCCGGACGGAGCACGCGACGGAACTCGTCGAGCACGCGGTGGCAGTCGGCGTCGTCGTAGTAGCCGAACGAGTTCAGCCAGCAGACGACCGCGTCGAACGGCCCGTCGACCGGCAGCGATCGCACATCCCCCTCGACGTAGGTGACCGCATCGGGTGGCAGGAGCGGATCGGCGCGGGCCTGGTCGAGATAGGCCGGGGTCAGGTCCACTCCGGTGACCTCCATGCCCGCCGCGGCCAAGCGCCGGGCGATGCGCCCGTGGCCGCACGGTGCGTCGAGGATCCGGGACCCGGGCGGCAGGTCGAGCAGCCTCAGGATCTCGGCCGTGTCGGCGTCCGAGTGCGCGTCGTCGATGGACTCCTCGTAGAAGTAGAGGTAGTCGTCGCCGAAAGTGGCCTCCATGTCGAACGTCATGCGCCATCATCGCCGCCGATAGGGTCCCCCGCATGCCCGAATCCGAGGATCTCTCCTTCGATGCGGTCACTGCGCTGGAGGAGACGGACGATCCGCACGTGTTCGGGGCCAGCGTCCACCCGCTCTGGGCCGTGGGCGACAAGGCCAACGGTGGCTACCTCCTGGCGCTGCTCGGGCGGGCCGCCCGTGTCACAGCCCGGCGGCATGGTGGACGGGACTGGGAGGTACTGGCCTCCTCCGTCACTTATCTGCGCGCGCCCGGCATGGGCCATGCGCTCGTGCACACGACGCTGCTGCGCAGTGGCCGGACGGCGGCCCACGTGCGGGCCGTCCTGTCCCAGGGCGAGCACGACATTGTGGACGCGGTGTTCGTGCTGGGTGCGCTGCCGGAGGAGACGGCGGTGCGCTACGACGGCACCCCGGCCTTCCACGCGCCCGATCCGGAGGATTGCGTCCGCCTGACCCCCCAGATCCCGAACGGGGTCTACGTGGGGATCATGGACGTGCTCGACCTCCGGCTGGACCCCGCCACCCTGCCGTTCGCCGCGACGCCGGTGCAGCCGCCGCCGCAGCCGGCGGACACGCCAGCCGAGTTGCGGGGCTGGACCCGCTTCGCCGACGGCCGCCAGCCCGATGCCCTCTCGCTCCTCTTCCTGGCCGACGCCATTCCCCCGGCGACCCTCATGATCGGCTCGACGGGCTGGGTGCCCACGCTGCAGATGTCGTCCTACGTGCGGGCCCGGCCCGCGGCGGGCTGGCTGGCCATCCGCATGACGGCCGGCCTGGTCGCCGACGGGATGGTCGACGAAACCTGCGTTCTGTGGGACAGCCGGGGCCACCTGGTGGGACAGTCCACCCAGTTGGCCCGGCTCCGCTTCCCCGATGAAGCGGTCTGAGTCGAGTCGGGCGCGTCAGGCCGCCCGGCCGCCGACGCCCTGGTCGGCGTCGTCGTCGGCGTCTTCCTCGTCGTCGGCCTCGTAGCAGTCCCACGAGCAGTAGCCCACGATCCGCGGCGAGCCCGGGTGGAACCCGCAACGCGGGCAGAGTTGCATCGCGATGGGGCCTCTCTCTTGTGCCTGCCTGGTTGTCGTCGTTTCCATGATGATTTCCTGCCGCTTTGCCTCACGAAGGAGGTCTGAACGCAAAAGAGCCGCTTCCCCGTGGGAAGCGGCTCCTCGACGTCGGGACTGTGTGAGTCCCTTACGACGTCGGTGCCACCCCCCCGCTGTTCAGCTTGGGGATTCCGCAGATCTGTACTTCCGACATGGCGAGGCGCGCCTGCCCGAGGGAATTACCCCCCCGCTGGGACCGACACAGCCGTTCGTGCGCCACACTCGCGTGCTTCATGATGCTCTGAGTATACGAGGGCTCACGCCGGCCCCTGAACGGTCGAACGAAAGATCGGGCAGAGTTCATCCGCGCGTCACATGTGTG
This sequence comes from uncultured Acidimicrobiaceae bacterium, assembly GCA_963843365.1. Classification (GTDB taxonomy): domain Bacteria; phylum Actinomycetota; class Acidimicrobiia; order Acidimicrobiales; family RAAP-2; genus Bog-473. The sequence continues at coordinate 296,611 of CAWJKG010000006.1, forward strand.
CGCGCAGCGCCGATCGCAGCGTCGGAGAGGCTCGGTGCGGCGGGTGCGGCTGGCAGGTGCGGATGGCACGGGGGCGGATGGCACGGGGCGGGTGGGCGCCTCGAATCTCGCCCGGGGTCAGGCGGAGGCGGCGCCGGCCAGGCGGGCACGCAACTCCGGCTTGACCACCTTGCCGGTGGGATTCCGGGGCAGTTCCTCAACGAAGACGAACCGCCGCGGCACCTTGTAATCGGCGAGTTGCTCGAGGCCGAAGGCGCGCAGCTCGTCCCCGTCGGCCTCGGTTCCGGCGTGGAGCACCACGAACGCGACCACGTCCTCGCCCAGCACGGGGTGGGGCGCACCCACCACCGCCACCTCCTTGACCGCGGGGTGCTGCACCAGGACGTGCTCGACGTCGGTGGCGTGCACGTTGTTGCCACCGCGGATGATGACGTCCTTGGAGCGGCCGACGATGTAGAGGTACCCGTCGGCATCGAGCTTGCCGAGGTCGCCGGTGACGAGCCAGCCGTCCCGCCACATCTCCGCCGTCGCCTCGGGGTCCTCGAAGTACTCGCGCTGGCGCCCCGGCATCTGCAGGCGCACCTCGCCCACCTCGCCGGGAGGGAGCTCCTTGTCGTGCTCGTCGACGATGCGCACCACGGCCGGGGGCGCGATCTGCCCGACCGAGCCGGGACGCTTGATCGCCTCGCCCTTGGGCATGATGCAGTAGGCCGACCCGGCCTCGGTCATGCCGTAGTTGTTCGACACCAGGGCGTCGGGCATCTTTTCCTGCAGGCGCTCGAGGACGAAGGGGGCCAGCGGCGCGCTGCCCACCGAGCACATCTGCACCGACGACAGGTCGGCCTCGGCGAAACGCGGGTGGTCGATGAGCAGATGCGCCATGGTGGGGACCAGGAACACCGCGAGGGGCCGCTCCTCCTCGACCACGCGCAGCCAGCGGTCCGCATCGAAGCGAGGCAGGTAGATCACCTGCATGCCGAACTTCATGGGTGTGTAGACGAGGGCGATCCCGGCGAAGGTGAAAAGCGGGCTGGCGTGCACCCATCCGGCGCCGCTCCAGTTGGGCTCCACCGCGCCCACCATGGCGCCGTTGGAATGGCGCACGGCGACGCCCTTGGGGCGGCCGGTGGTCCCCGAGGTGTACAGGATGTCGGCCAGGTCGTCCGAGGCACGCGGCACCTGGAAGGGTGAGCGGTCGCCCGCGGTGACGCCGGCCCACGTGAAGAACGGCACATCGAGGTCCGGCGGAGGGTTCCCGTCCTCCGCGCCGCCGTCGATCAGGGCGACGAGGCGACCCGCCCCGATCTCGCCGTCGCTGTGGAGCAGATCCCCGTCGGCGACCACGGCGGTGGCGCCGGAATGCTCGACCATGTGGGCGACCTCGGCGGGCGCCAAGCGGGGGTTCATGGGGACGGCCACGCCCCCCGCCCGGTGGGCGGCGGAGTAGGAGACGAGCCAGTGCAGGGCGAGCTCGGGGCGCAGATGGATGCCGACGCGGGCGCCCGGCTCGAGACCGGCCTCCACCAGACGGCGGGCCATGGCGTTGGCCGCGCCGTCCCACTCGGCGAAGGTCATGGACCCGACGTCGACCACCGCGAAGGCCGTCTTGTCGCCGAACTCCTCGGCCATGCGGGCCAGGTGGTCGTCCATCAGCACAGGTGCAGGTCCCCCAGAGAGGTCGGCCGACGCGAAAAGTTGACGCCGGTGTCAGGTTCGTTGCAGCATGGCCGATGCGTCTCCGGGGGTCAATCCCGGCGCCGCCCCGAGTGCGCTCTCCGCTGCTGCGGCCGACGGGAGCCGACGTAGGAAGAGGCGTGATGAGCACCGTCCGGTTCGACCTCCCCACCCCGGAGGCGGACACCATCGAGTTCTGGGAGGCCGCCAGGGACGGGCGCCTGCTCATCCGGCATTGCCTCGACTGCGACGCCTACTCCTACTACCCGCGTCCCTTCTGCCCTGCGTGCTGGAGCGAGCGGGTGGAGTGGTACGAGGCCGGCGGGCAGGGGACGCTGTACACGTGGTCGGTGATCTACAGCAACGACATGCCGCCCTTCAACGAGCGCGTGCCCTACGTCGCCGCCATCGTCGACCTGGCCGAAGGCCCGCGCATGATGACCAACGTGGTCGACTGCCCGTTCGAGGACCTGCAGGTCGGCATGCCGCTGCAGGTCCGCTTCCAACCCATCTCCGACGAGTTCACGATCCCCGTCTTCGCACGGGCCTGAGGAGGCACACCCCATGAGCGCCACTGCCAACGACGCCGTCATCGTCGCCGCCACCCGCACGCCCATCGGCCGCTCCGGCCGCGCCTTGGCGGGGCTGAGCGTGACCGACATCGGCATGCAGACGGTCACCGCCACCTCGGCGCGTCCGGACTGGACCCCGGCGACATCGACGACCTGATCCTCGGTGAGGTGCTGCGCGGCGGCGGCTGCACCGCCCGCTACGTGGCCAACGCGCTGGGGCTGCCGCCCGACACACCGGGCGGTGCCGTACAGCGCCAGTGCGCCACCGGGATGATGGCGGTCCAGGAGGCGGCGGCGCACATCCGTTCGGGCATGGCCGACGCCATCGTCGCCGGCGGCATCGACTCCATGACCCGCACCCCGATGCTGTTCGAGAAGTCGCCCTTCCCCTTCGGCGGCGTGCAGCAGTTCATGCCTCCGAGCCACCCGGACTCGCCCGAGGCCCCCAACACCAACATGCTGATCACCGTGGGCGAGAACACCGCCCACGAATGCGGCATCACCCGAGAGGAATCCGACGACTGGTCGTACCACTCCAACATCCGGGCCGTGCAGGCGACCGACGAGGGCAGATTCGCGGACGAGATCGTGCCGGTCACTGTGCCGGCCGGCCGGGGTGAGACGGTGACCGTCAGCGTGGACGAGTGCCCACGCCGGGACACCACCCCGGAGAAGCTGGCGGCCCTGCCGTCGCTCACCGGGCCCGACGGTCAGGTCACCGCGGGGAACTCCTCGGGGATCGCCGACGGGGGTGCCGCCCTGGTGCTGGTCTCTCGCTCCTACGCCGAGGACCACGGCATGGCGCCGCTGGCGACGGTGCGGTCATGGAACTCCTGCGGCGTGGAGCCGGCCCGCACCGGCCTGGCTCCCACCATCTGCGTGCCCCGGGCCCTCAACCGGGCCGGTCTCAGCGAGTCCGACGTCGACCTGGTCGAGATCAACGAGGCCTTCGCCACCATGGCGGTGGCCTGCTCCCGCAAGCTCGGCTTCCCCCACGAGATGGTCAACGTCAACGGCGGGGCCGTCGGGCTCGGCCACCCGGTGGGCGCCTCGGGCGCCCGCATTCTGGTCACGCTGATCCACGAGTTGCGCCGGCGCGGCGGCGGCATCGGGGTCGGCACGCTGTGCGCCGGCGGCGGCATGGGCTCGGCGACGGTGCTCGAGGTGCACGCACCGGCCTGATTGGACGGCCGAACGATCGAGCGTCACGACGCCCGCGGCGCCTGTTGCGCGGGAAGGCGGGTCGCCCTGCAGTCCGGTGCGTGCCGCACACCAGTCCCACAGACGGGATCCGTCATCAGGGCCCGCGCCGCGGGCCGTCCAGGGCAGATGGTGCTCGCCGCGCCGATGCCGATCGTGGAAGAAGCCCTCCGTCGTCGGCCGGGCGGGCCCGAGCCCCTGGCCCCTCCGGCCGCGAGCCAGACCACGGTGTCGGCGCCTTCTGCCGGTGTCCGCAGCAGAGGCCCCAGCTTGGCGAAGGTGGGCAGCCCGCTGGCCAGCCCCGGGGTGTTCACCCAGCCCGGGTGCGAGGCGTAGCTGGCCACACCGTCGGCACCCCAGCGCCGGGCCCACTCGTGCGACAGCACGACCTGGGCCCGCTTCGCCCGCGCATAGGCGGTCGTGCCGCGGTAGGACTCGGGGGTCATTTCCAGGTGTTCGAGGTCGAAGGGCTCGGTGTACATGCCACCCGACGACACGGTCACGATGGTGGCATCCCCGGCCCGGCGCAGGAGCGGGCTGAGCCACCACGTCAGCTCGAAGGGCGCCAGACCGCCGTGGCCACCGTGAGCTCGCCCCCGACGGGCGCGCGGCGGTACGTCGGGGAACAGCGCGCCCGCCGCGTGGACCAGCGCATGCAGTCGCTCGTGGCGGCCGGCGACGCGGGACACGAAGGCCCGCACGGCGTCGGCATCGACGATGTCGAGCTCGACGAGCTCGACAGCGGCACCGGCTCCGAGGTCGCGGGCGTGGCGGGCGGTCGCCGCGATCCGCGCTCCTTGTCCCGGCCGACGAGCCAGAGCGTCGCGCCGAGACGCGCCAGTTCGAACGCGACGGCCTGCCCGATACCCGATGAGGCGCCCGTCACGACGGCGACCCGGCCGGTGAGGTCGGTGCGGCGGGGGCCAGTGCTCCAGGCGTGACCGCACGGCATAGCCGGCCCGACTGAAGCTGCCGGCGACCGTCGCCTCGAGCGCCCCGTCCACGACGGCGGAAAAACGGGACCGGGTCATGCCAGCGCGGCGCGGAGCCCGGCGGCCCCCCGGTCCGCCATGTTCGCGAAGAACCGGGCCAGGAGGGGCGACGCCAACCGCAGCAGGCCGCGCCGCTCGAGCACGGCGACGTAGCGCGACCCGGGAGCCGGAGCCAGCCTCCTCCACCGTGATGGTGTCCGTCGACACGAGGTGTCCGTGCGTGGCCTGGAGCACGACCCGGCGGGGCCGGTCGAGCTCGAGGACCCGGTAGTCGAACGGCACGATCCGGCCGGCGACCCGCACGCCCAGCCGGTACACCGATCCGACCTCGGCCGGACCGGGTGTCAGCGACTCCGCGCTCCTCGACGGCGGGATCCCACTCGTGGGCGTTGGCGAAGGTGGCCATGTACTCGAACACCTCCTCCTGCCCTCCCGCTGCGTCGATCTCGGTGCTGTACGTGGCCACTGCAGTCTCCTTGCCCGCCGGACGCCGACGATACGGCCGCTAGTTTAGTGCTAAATTCTCTCTTCGAAGGAGCACCATCTTGCGCATCGGCATCATCGGCAGCGGCATCGCCGGCATGACCGCAACTCACCTGCTCCAGGAGCGCCACGAGGTCCACGTCTTCGAGGCCGACGACCGGCCAGGAGGCCACGCCAACACGGTGACGGTCGATCTCCCGGGAGGGCCCGTCGCCGCTGACACGGGCTTCCTGGTGTACAACGAGCGGACCTATCCCCTCTTCACCCGGTTGCTGGCCGACCTGGGAGTGGCGACGCACCCGAGCGAGATGAGCTTCAGCCTCACCGACCTCCGCTGCGGACTCGAATGGCGCGGCACGTCGCTCTCGACCATCTTCGCCCAACGCCGCAACGCCCTCCGGCCTGCCTTCCTCGCCATGCTGGCCGACGTGGTGCGGTTCAATCGGTTGTCCCGCGCCCTTCTCAACCGGGCCGGAGCCGAGACCGGCGCCGGAGCAGGGACCCTGGCCGACCTCCTGGCCGCCCACCGCTGGTCGACGCGGCTTCCTCGACTGGTACCTGATTCCGCTGGGGTCGGCCATTTGGTCGGCGGACCCCGAGACCTTCACGCAGATCCCGGCTCGAACGTTCGTCGAGTTCTTCAGCCGCCACGGTCTGCTGGGCCCGGGCGACCAGCCGGCCTGGCGCACGGTGACCGGCGGGTCGACCCGCTACGTGGAGACCATCCTCGAGCCGCGTGCGCCGACAAGGCCGCCTGCACCTGCGCAACGCGGTCACCAAGGTGCGTCGCCACGAACGGCGGCGTCGAGCTCCTGACCCCGCAGCGGCCCGGCGACCTTCGACCACGTGGTCATCGCCACCCACAGCGACCAGGCCCTGGCCCTGCTGGGCGACCCGACCGACCGAGGAACGCCGCGTCCTCGGCGCCATCCGCTATCAGCCGAACCGGGCCACCCTGCACACCGACACCGCGTTGCTCCCCACCAACCGCCGGGCCTGGGCGTCGTGGAACTACGTGCGCCCGACCGGGCCGACCGACCGGGCGACGCTCACCTACTACCTGAACCCGTTGCAGGGCTTGGAGGCGGCGCGGCCGGTCCTGGTGACGCTCAACCGCGACGAGCGCCATCGATCCCGACCAGGTCGTGGCGCGGTTCGACTACGCCCACCCCGTCATCGACCGGGCCGCCGTGGCCGCCCAGGCCAGCCAACGCGAGTCCCTGAGCGCGGGGCCCGTGTCCTTCTGCGGCGCCTACTGGGGGTACGGGTTCCACGAGGACGGCGTGCGGAGCGCACTCGCCGTCTGCGAGCGGTTCGGGGCGACGCCTGTGACGACACGCACCGCGGCTCGGCTGCGCAGCGCGCTCTACGAGGGCACCGTGACGCACCGGCGGGCCGAGCCGGCCCATCGGTTCGATTCCCCGGTGGCGCTCCCGTTGCTCTTCCTCGACGAGCTGGCCGCGCTGCGGACGGTGCACCCCCTGGTCGACCTCGATCCGACCCCGCATCGCCACCTGCGTCCGACCGCCATCCGGCTTCCGCCGCGACGACTACCTGCCCTCGGAGGCGGTCACGGTGCAGGCCGCCGTCGAGGACGCCGTGGCCCGTGCCGGCGGATCCGTGCGCGGACCGGTGGCGATGCTGGGCCACGTCCGTACCTGGGGATGGCTCTTCAACCCGCTGACCCTCTATTACTGCTTCGACCCCACCGGCCGGGAGGTGGAGTGGACGGTGCTCGAGGTCTCCAACACCCCCTGGCACGAGCGCTGCTCCTACGTCGTCGGGCCGCCGGGACAGCACCACTTCGCCAAGGCCATGCACGTCTCGCCCTTCCTGCCGCCACGAGGCCGAGCTACACCCTGCGCTACTCCGCGCCAGAGGAGGAGATCCGGGTCAGCCTCGACGTCGCCGCGCCGCCGCCTACTGCCCCGCATGGTCGGTCGCACGAGCCGAGCCCCGACAGGACGACGCCCCGGTTGGCCGCAGCCATGGTGCTGCGACGCCGGCCGCTCGATCGCGCCGGCCTGGGACACCTGCTCTGGGGATACCCGCTTCATGACGGCGCGGGTCTCGGGCGGCATTTACGTCCAGGCACTGCGACTGATCGCCCGCGGCGCCCCGATCCACCGGCATCCCGGTCCGGTCGAGCCGGCGGGTCTGCCCGTTGGCGGTGCGACGGCCCGGCGCGACCATGAGGTGTGCGGATGCCCTCGTTGAGCGGACGTCTCGTCCTCGGCCTGGCCCAGCGCTCCTCGATCCGGAGCCGAGGAACGCTGCGTGTCGAGGGCGGCGGCCTGCCGCCCGGGGCGCGGGCCCGGGTGAGCGGGACGGGCGATCCGGACGCCACCATTGTGGTGCACGACGAAAGGACCTGGCCCGCCCTCCTGCGCCGCGGCTCGCGCGGCCTGGCGGAGAGCTATGTCGCCGGTTGGTGGGACACCGACGACCTCACCGCCGTCGTGCGCATCGCCTTCCGCCGCACCACCGGCCTTCGGCACCTCCTCGACGCGTCGGCGCGCCATTCGGGTGGCCTGGTGGCGGCGGCGCAGCGCCTCCGGCCGCCGAGCAAGCGTCGACGACCGGCGAGAACATCGCCGCCCACTACGACCTCTCCAACGATTTCTTCGCATTGATGCTGGACCCGACGATGGCGTACTCCTGCGGGTTCTTCGCCGACGACGGCACCAGCCTCGAAGCGGCCCAGACGGCCAAGTTCGAGATGATCGCCGCCAAGCTGCAGCTCGGCCCCGAAGACCATGTGATCGAGATCGGCACCGGCTGGGGCGGATTCGCCATCCATGCCGCCGCACGGCACGGCTGCCGCGTGACCACGACGACGATCTCCGAGGCCCAGCGGGCCCTGGCAGAGAAGCGCGTGGCCGAGCACGGCCTGTCCGACCGGGTGACGGTGCTCGGCGAGGACTACCGCGACCTGCGGGGCCGCTACGACGCACTGGTGTCCATAGAGATGATCGAGGCGGTCGACTGGCGGCGACACGACCAGTTCTTCGCCACCTGTGCCCGGCTGCTCACCGACCAGGGCCGGATGGCCCTGCAGGCGATCACGATCGAGGACGCCAGCTACGAACGAGCGAAGCTGCACGACGACTTCATCCGCGCCATGGTCTTCCCGGGAGGGTGCCTGCCGTCGGTCAGCTCCATCGCCAGCGTCGGTGGCGCGCACATCGAACCTGCGGATCGTCGACCTGGAGGACATCGGCCCCCACTACGCCGAGACGCTCCGGCGCTGGCGGCGCCAACCTGGAAGGCCAGCGCACGGCGGTCGAGGCCCTCGGCTTCGACGAGCGCTTCTGGCGCTTCTGGACGCTGTACCTCTGCTACTGCGAAGCGGCGTTCATGGAGCGCCACGTGTCCGACGTCCAACTGGTCCTGGCCCGACCCGGGGCCCGCGCCGGCTGATTCGGCGGGGTCCCCGGCGAGCTCGCGCAGCAGAGCCCGACGCTTCAGCGCGCGGCGCGATCCAGTTCCTCGACCGCCCGGCCCAGGCTGCGCGCATCACGGCCGCTCCACTGCGCACCGAGCCGGGCGGCGTGCTCCCCGTCGGCGATTCCGGCGCCGCCGACGAGGACCGGCAGGCCCGGCCTGGCCTCCTGGACGGCGCGCACGATCGCCCGGACCGAGCGGTCGTGGTTCCCCGCGGTGACACCGACGGCCACCGCCAGCGCCCGCGGTGTCTTGGAGACGGTGCTGCCGAACGCGTCCGCCGGGACATCCGCGCCGAGGTCGACGACCTCGAAGCCGTCGCCGCGCAGGACGTTGGCCGCCATGGCGGTGGTGAGGCCGTGCATCTCGTTGCGGCGGCGTGCCGAGGATCACGCTGGCGCGCTTGGGCCCCCTCGTGGTGAAGCGCGCGCCGAGGCGGGCCACGAGGCGCGACGCCACCCCGGAAGCCCGGTGCTCGTCGTCCACCGTGTACTCACCGGCCTCCCAGCCCGCACCGACGGATCGCATCGCCTGACCCAGACCGTCCAAGAGGACATCGTCCGGGTCGCTCCCCGACCCGAGCCTGCCCTCCACGATCGCCCAGGCACCCGGCTCGTCCCCGGCGACGAGCCGGTCCTCCAGCCGGCGCACCGCGGCCTCCCGCGACACCCTCCGGGTCGCCGTCCGGGTGCGCCCCGCCACGCCCGTCCCGACACGGGCCATGTCGAGGTCGCCGGGGTCGACCCACCACTGGGCGCCGATCCGCGTCGCCGGCAGGCGGCCCGTCCGCACGTACCGGTAGGCCGTCATGTAGTGCACGCCCAGCCGGTCTGCCGCCTCCTGCAATCCGATGAGTCCGGACAGCGGCGTGCTCGGAGAGAGTCGGGGTGCCGGCCATTTACTGGTAAATCGTAGTGGGGCCGGGCCGGCGGCTACTCCTTGTCCTGTCGCTCCGTCCGCCATGTGGTCCTTGATGGAGTTGACGACGGTGGGATCGAGCAGCGTGGTCACGTCCCCGAGCGGCCGGTCGTCGGCGACGTCGCGGAGGAGCCGCCGCATGATCTTGCCGCTGCGGGTCTTGGGCAGTTCGGGCGTCAGCAGGATCTGCCGCGGCTTGGCGATCGGGCCGATCTCGCGGGCCACGTGGTCACGGAGCTCGGCCACCAGCTTCTCCCCCTCCGCACCGTCGACGTCGCTCGCCCCCTTCACGGTGACGAAGGCGACGATGCCCTGACCCGTGGTGTCGTCGGTGGCGCCCACCACCGCCGCTTCCGCCACGGCGGGGTGCCCCACCAGCGCGTGCTCGACTTCGGTCGTGGAGATGCGGTGCCCCGAGATGTTCATGACGTCGTCCACCCGACCAAGGAGCCACAGGTCCCCGTCCTCGTCCCGCTTGGCACCGTCGCCGGCGAAGTAGCGGCCGGGGAAGCGGGCCCAGTACGTCTCGTTGAAGCGCTCGTCGTCCCCGTAGATGCCCCGCGTCATGCCGGGCCAGGGCTCGGTGATGACGAGGTACCCGCCGGCGTCGTTGCCGACCGAGTTGCCCTCGTCGTCGATCACGTCCGCGGCCACGCCCGGGAACGGCGTCATGGCCGCCCCCGGCTTGGTCGCCGTGATGCCCGGCAGCGGCGAGATGAGGATGCCGCCCGTCTCGGTCTGCCACCAGGTGTCGACGATGGGGCAGCGGTCCCCGCCGATGTGGGTGCGGTACCAGATCCAGGCCTCGGGGTTGATGGGCTCGCCCACCGACCCCAGCAGGCGGAGGCTGCTCAGGTCATGGGCGGCCGGGAACTCCTCGCCCCATTTCATGAAGGTCCGGATGGTGGTCGGCGCCGTGTAGAGGGTGTTGACCCTGTACTTCTCGACGATCTGCCACCAGCGGTCGCGCGCCGGGGTGTCGGGCGTCCCCTCGTACATGACCGAGGTGGTGCCGTTGGCCAGGGGCCCGTAGACGATGTAGCTGTGCCCGGTCACCCAGCCGATGTCGGCCGCGGTCCAGAAGACGTCGGTCTCGGGCTTGAGGTCGAAGATCAAGCGGTGGGTGGCCGACACGTGGGTCAGGTACCCGCCGCTGGTGTGCAGGATGCCTTTCGGCTTCGCCGTCGTCCCGCTGGTGTACATGATGTAGAGCGGGTGCTCGGCGTCGAACGCCTGCGCGGCGTGGGTCTCGCTCTGGCGCGGCACCAGGTCGTCCCACCAGACGTCACGCGCGTCGTCCCAGGCCACCTCCTGGCCCGTGCGCCGCACCACCAGGACACGCTCGACCTGCGGACACTCCGCCACCGCCTCGTCCACAGCCGGCTTCAGCGCGCTGGCGGCCCCGCGGCGGTAGCCGCCGTCGGCCGTGATGACGAAGTGGGCGTCGCAGTCGAGGATGCGGCCGCGCAGTGCATCGGAAGAGAAGCCGCCGAAGACGACCGTGTGCGGCGCGCCCAGCCGGGCGCAGGCCAGCATGGCGACGACCGTCTCGGGGATCATCGGCATGTAGATCGCCACCTTGTCCCCGGCCCGCACACCGAGCTCCGTCAGCCCGTTGGCCGCCTGGCTCACCATCCTCAGCAGATCGGCGTAGGTGATGGTCCGGGTGTCCCCGGGCTCGCCCTCCCAGTGGAAGGCGACCCGGGGACCCAGGCCGGCGGCGACGTGGCGGTCGACGCAATTGACCGCCACGTTGAGGGTGCCACCGACGAACCACTTGGCGAAAGGCAGGTCCCACTCGAGCACGTCCGTCCAGGGCGTCTCCCACTGCAGACGCCTGGCCTGCGCGGCCCAGAAGGCGAGCGGGTCGCCCTCCGCCTCCGCGTAGATGCCGGGCTGGGCGTTGGCCTCCTTGGCGAATTCCTCCGGAGGGGCGAACGTCCTCTTCTCGTGGAGCAGGGCCGACAGCCCCTCCTCTCGGGTCTCGCTCATTGCAGCCTCCTTTCGGGACCGTCCGGCTGGGACGCCCCGCCCCTGATCATTACCTACGCCGCGGACTGCAGGTTCAACGGCGCACCGATGGGGAGGACCTTACGCGAGGCCATCCCGTTGATGACTCCGGCCGCCGAGGCGTACCACGCGGCGGCCGCGGTGACGACGCCGGCAATCCCTCCGGCCTTCACGATGTCGACGTGGCTCGAGAAGTTCCCGATGGCTAGGAGGATGAAGGTGACCTCGAGGGTCAGGAACACGACGAACACGGCACGACTCACGAACATGCTCCACAGCAGCATGTAGGTGTTGAAGATCACGAAGGCCACTGCGATCCATCCGAGGTCGTTGTTCAGTTCCAACGTCGTCGGCTTGAACTGCGGAATTACGAGCAGGAAATAGACGGCGACGCCGATCCAGAAGGCACCGTACGTCGAGAAGGCGGTGGCGCCGAAGACGTTCCGGTTCTTGAACTCCCACATGCCGGCCAACAGCTGGGCGATGCCGCCGTAGGCGAGCGCAAAGCCGAGGAAGGCGAAGGTGCCCCTGGTCCATCCCGCGTTGAACGCCGACAACAAGAACGTCGTGAGCGCGAACGCGGCCAGACCGAGAGGAGCCGGATCGGCGGCCCCCGGCGTCTCCTTGATCGCTACGTCCTGCAGCGCCATCACCGACTGCTGCGAGCCATTGTGCACTCCCGGTTGCCCGGCAGTGCCCTGCGTCGCCGTGTCGTCCTTGATTGCCATGACGTCAGCCCTCCCTTACTCAGGCGTGGAGAGCTTCGGCCTCCACGCGATCGGTGGTGGCACAGGTAGCTACGGGACGAGGGGATCCGAAAGGATCACGAACTCCCGCGTCGAGTGTCAATCTGTTTCTTCCCAGGACGGGCGAAACAAAACCCTTGTGCGACCGCCTCTGTTGCACGGTGCTTGCGATCAGCGCAGCTCGAAGCCCTCGAAGGTGAACGCCGGGGTCACCGTCGCCCCGACCAACGCGTAGCGGCCGAGCGGGCGGGCCGACTGCCAGACACCGGGATCGACGACCACCTGCGGCGAGTGCCCGGCCTGCACGTCGGGGCCGAGGACTTGCGCGTCGCGCCGCCCGTCGGGCCATTCGCGACTGAGCTCGAGAGGGTCCCCGTCGTAGAAGTGCCACAACTCGGTCGCGTCCACCCGGTGCGGTGCGGAGACCTCGCCGCGCAGGAGCAGGTAGTAGATGGCGCTGCCGGCCGGGCGCTCCCCCTCTGGTGCCTCGGCGACCCAGGTCCGGCGGTACCAACCACCCTCGGGATGCGGTGCGAGATGCAGCGCGGCGATGAGGGACTCACCGGGACGCATCAGGCAGTCCGCCCCCGGTCAGTCCGACGTGACACCCATTGCAGCGGCCACCGCCAGGGAGTGCACGGCGGCGCTCCCGAAGAGCGCTCCGTCGGCGGCGGCCCGCTTCACGTACAGATGTGCGTCGTGCTCCCATGTGAAACCGATGCCCCCGAAAGACTGGATCGACTCGCCCCCGACCAACCTCTGGCAGTCGTCGCTGGCAGCCTTCGCCATGGCGACCGCAGTCGCCCGGTCCGGGGTGTCCTCGTTGATGGAGGCGACGGCGAAGTAGCAGAGTGCGCGCGCCCGCTCGATGGCGAGGAACATGTTGCTCATCTTGTGTTTCAACGCCTGGAAGGAGCCGATGGCGACGCCGAATTGCTTGCGCTCCTTCAGGTAGGCCAGCAGCAGCTGGAAGAGCGCGTCGCAGGTGCCCACCGCCTCGAGCGCCACGCCGACCGTCGCTTCCTGCAGGGCGCGGGAGATGGCGAGCGCGGACGCGGTGCTGCCGGGCTCGCCAAGGGCATTCTCCTCCGGGACGCGCACCTGCTGCAGGGTGACCTCGACCAGCGGGCGGCTGGCGTCGAGCGAGAGCACAGGCGTCAGTACGGCGTCGACGGCCGGAACGACGAACGCACCCGGGCCGCCGCCGGCCCGGGCCACGACGACGAGGTCCGTCGTGCCCTCGGCGGCCATGACGGCAACCTTCCTTCCGTTGAGGATCCAGTCGCCATCGCCCGGCTCGGCCGTGGTGGTCACGTCGTCCACGGACCATCCATGCGGGTGGTCGGCCAGCGCGACGGCCCCCGCGACGGCACCGCTCGCCACGCCTGACAGGAAACGATGCTGCTGCGCGGGCAAGCCCACCTCGCGCACCAAGGGCGCGAATTGCGTCACGGTGGCCAAGAGTGGCCCCGGGGCGACGGCGCGGCCGAGCTCCTCCACCACGACGGCCGTCTCCACGATGGTCAGCCCGACACCGCCGAACTCCTCGGGAACGGCCAGCGCAGGCCAGTCGAGGGCCACCATGGAGTCCCACAGCTTCTCGGGGGCCTCCCCGGTCTCGACGAGGGCGCGCACCACCTCGATCGGGCATTCCTTCTCGAGAAAGGAACGGACGGAGGCGCGCAGTTCTTCCTGCTCACCCGTGAACTCGAGCTCCACCGCACTCCTCCCCGGCCTCGCCGTGTGCCTGCCCACTCCTTGCGGCGCGCCAGGGCATCCGCAGATCGACGGAGTGTACCTGACGCCGGTGTCAGCCTCAGGTGCCTGTGCTACCTTGCCGCCGCCCCGTTGTCTGGGAAGGACGTGGGTTGGTGTGCCCCGGGGGGTCGCCGGTCCGCAGCGCGAGCTCGGACCGGCGACGGCGGGGGGCGGCGCACTCCACTCGACGCTTCCGGGCAACGAAGTCCGACCGCCTACACTCTCCGGTGCGCCTCTAGCTCAACGGCAGAGCAACGGACTCTTAATCCGCAGGTTTCGGGTTCGAATCCCGAGGGGCGCACTCCGAGGGGCGCACCGAGGCGTACTCCGTGCTCAGCCCAGGTCCGACCTGAAGGCCGCCAGGCTGTTCGGGAACGAGCCCCCCGTGATGAGGGAGTTCGTCCCGTCGCTGTTGGCGTCGAAATACGCCTCGTAGGCGACGTCGTTGGCCCCTCATCCACGACACCATCTGATTCACGAAGTACGGATCGTCACCCAGGCCGTGGCCGTCGCTGCGGATGGCCAGACCCCACTCGCCGAAAGCGAGCGGCTTGCCGTTGGCAGCAGCGAACTGGGCCGCCGCCGTCAACGCAGGGGAGCGTCGTCTGGGACCAGGCGTTGGTCGGCGTCTGCGGTGTCGCCCACGACTGGTCGTAGGCGTCGAGGCCGATGACGTCCACATACGCGTTCCCCGGATAGGCCGCGGCCACCGAGTAGCCCGACTGGGTGAAGGCGCCCGCGTCGGGATTCCACTCGAACCGGAACTGCTCACCGGGCACCGACCGCATGGCCGAGACGATCTGCTGGAAGTAACCCGCGAAGCTGGCCTCGGCGCTGGGCGTCGTGGCGGCCCAGTTCGTCCAGGAGCCGTCGAACTCCCACCCGAGGCGGAGGTAGGCCGTGGACAAGCCGCTGGCCACCAGCTTCTGCGCCAGGGTCACGAAGTACCCGTTGTAGCGCCCGTGGCGCCCTGCGCCAGGGTCCCCTGGACATTCCCGCTCGAGTCGGTCGGGATGATCGGCACCCCCAGCGAGAGCGTGTACCCGGTACCGTTGAAGGAGCTCAACCAGTTGAGGCTGCCGCTCGATCCGTCCAGGCCGGCCCAGCCTTCGCTGCCGGGAAGGTAGGCGCCGGCCACGGTGGGCGAGGTCCCGGTCTGCTGGGCGAACGTCGCCATGCCCGCGGGGGTGGAGGGTGAGAAGTAGGCACCTTGCGCCAGTCCACCCTGCGCGTTCGGGTTCAGACCCGGCCCGAAGAGGGACGACGAGCCATTCGCGGTCACGATGGCGTACCCCGCCGCAGAGGGGTTGACGATCA
>CAWJKG010000007.1:0-18572 GCA_963843365.1 uncultured Acidimicrobiaceae bacterium
GGGCCGAGGATCGTGTCGGTGGGGTTGCCCGGGAGAAGGTGGACCAGGAAGAAGGTGGCGATCGACACGAAGATGATGATGATGATGAGCAGCACCAACCGCTTGATGATGTAACGGGTCACGGCGCCCCTTTCCCCCGTCGCTGTATCGATTCCCTTCCCCCGCGCCGTCCTCCTCCGGCGGCGCATGATCCTAGAGCCTGGCCCCTTGTCCTACCATGCGCCCCATGTCTGAGGAGGTTCCTGCTCTCACGGGCCGTACGCGGACTGTTGCCGCGGTCGCCGTGGGGGTGGTCGTCGCCGCCGGGCTGCTCCTGCGCTTCTGGACCCGTTCGGGCCTCTGGCTCGACGAGGCCCTCACCGTCGACATCGCCCGGCTGCCTCTCCACCAGATCCCCGAGGCGCTCAAACACGACGGTGCCCCGCCGCTCTACTACTACCTGTTGCACTTCTGGATAGTCCTGTTCGGGCAGTCCAACGACGCCGTGCGGTCGCTCTCGGGCATCTTCGCCGTGGCAACGCTCCCGGTCGCCTGGCTGTGCGGGCGTCGGCTGGGAGGTCGGGCGCTGGCCTGGACGATGCTCGTGTTGCTGGCCAGCGCCCCGTTCGCGGTGTACTACGCCACCGAATCCCGCATGTACGCGCTGGACATCCTCTTGACCGGCTGCGGCTATCTCGCCCTGGGGCGCGCCGTGACCACCCCGCGTCCCGGCAATCTCGTGGCGGTCGCGGTCGTCGCGGCGGCGCTGCTCTACACGCAGTACTGGTCGATCTACCTCGTCGCCATGGTCGGCATCTGGCTGGTCTTCTCCGTCGTGCGCGCCCGCCGGCACGGGCGGCCGGACGACGCCCCCTGGCCGGCCCTCGTCGCGCTCGCCATCGGCTGCCTGCTCTTCGTCCCGTGGCTGCCGACGTTCTTCTACCAGACCGCGCACACCGGCACACCGTGGGCGGCGCCGCCCAACTTCTCCGCCGTGATCAATGCCCTCACGGGCTTCACCGACAACCAGGGCTCCACATTGCAGACGGGCACGAACCAGGGCCGGCTGCTGGCGGTCATCTACTTCGCCATGCTGGCGTTGGCCGTGTTCGGCCTCGGCCGGTCCGGCCGCATCATCGAGCTGGACCTGCGCACCCGCCCGCGTGCCCGCAGCCTCGGCTTCGTGGTGCTCGGGACGCTGTTCGCCGCCATCGCCGGGGGGATCCTCACCGCGAGCGCGTTCTCCTCGCGCTACGCCGCGGTGGTCTTCTTCCCTTTCTCCTCCTCATTGCGCTGGGGACCACGACACTGCTCAATCCACGGGTGCGGGTCGTGGTCGTCGGGCTGGCTGTCGTGGCCGGGCTGATCTCGTCCGCCCAGAACGTGACCACGCAGCGGACGCAGGCCACCAGCGTGGCGGCCGCCATCAACGCCCAGGCCAAGCCGGGGGACATCATCGCCTTCTGTCCCGACCAGCTCGGCCCCTCCGTCTACCGCCAGATACGCAATCCATCGCAATACGATATGTTGACGTTCCCCCGCCGCACGGGGCCCGCCATCGTGGACTGGGTCGACTACGCCGACACCGTGCACGCGGCCGACCCCAATGCCTTCGCGGCCGACCTGGCCCAAAAGGCGGGGTCCACCCACCACGTCTGGCTGGTCTGGCAGTCGATGTACCAGACCTATGGCGTGAAGTGCGAGACGATCGCCACGGACCTGCTGGACGCCGCCACGAAGAACGGCGGGGGAGGGCGCAACGTGGTCGTCGCCCGCCCCCTCTACTACTACGAGCCCATGAACCTCACCGAGTTCGCCACCGGGGGCTCCTGACGACTGCCGCGCCCCGGCGCCGGCTGCGTCCCCGGGACCGGAACCCTCCCCGAGGGCTTCTGGGGGGTCCACTAACCTGCCTACTTCGTGACCGCCACCGAAGAAGCGCCCGCCGTGATCGTGGGCGCGGGCCCCGGGGGGCTCACGGCGGCCTATCTCCTGACCAAGCGGGGGGAGCACCCGGTCGTGCTCGAGGCCGACGACGTGGTGGGCGGCATCAGCCGGACCGTGGTGCGCGACGGTTGGCGCTTCGACCTGGGGGGACACCGCTTCTTCACCAAGGTCCCCGAGGTGGAGGCCCTCTGGCACGAGATCCTGCCCGAGGGCGATTTCATGCTCCGGCCCCGCATGAGCCGCATCTACTACAAGGGCAAGTTCCTGGACTACCCGCTGCGGGCGCTCAACGTGCTCCGCAACATCGCGCTCTGGGAGGGGATTCTCATCGTCTTCTCCTACCTGTGGTCCCGCATCCGCCCCCCCAAGGACGAGTCCAACTACGAGAACTGGCTCGTGAAGCGGTTCGGCTGGCGTCTCTACCGCACTTTCTTCAAGACGTACACCGAGAAGGTCTGGGGCGTGCCGGTGTCGGACATGCCGGCCGACTGGGCGGCCCAGCGGGTCAAGAACCTCGACCTGCGCAAGGCGGTGCTCAACTCCATCCTCCCCAAGCGCGGCCAGACGGACATCACCACCCTGATTGAGGAGTTCCAGTACCCCAAGTACGGCCCCGGCATGATGTGGGAGGTGTGCGCCGGCAAGGTGCAGGCCGCCGGGGGGACCCTGGAGATGGAGGCGCGGCTGACCGGCATCACGGTCGAGGGTGGCCGCGCCGTGGCCGCCACGTACCGCCAGGGCGGGACCGAGCACACGGTCCCCGCCTCGCACGTCGTCTCGACCATGCCCATGCGCGAGCTGGTGCACACGATTTCGCCGCCCCCGCCGCCCGAGGTGCTGGCGGCCGCCGACGACCTGCACTACCGCGACTACCTGACGGTGGCGCTCGTGGTACCCGAGTCGCGCAGCTTCCCCGACAACTGGATCTACATCCACGCCACCGACGTCGAGGTTGGGCGCATTCAGAACTACGGATCGTGGTCGCCGTATCTCGTCAAGGACGGGCGCACCTGCCTCGGTCTCGAGTACTTCGTCTTCGAGGGCGACGCCACGTGGAACATGCCCGACGACGAGCTGATCGCGCTGGGGACGAGGGAGCTGATTGCGCTCGGGTTGGCCGCCGAGGGCGACGTCGAGCACGGCTACGTCGTGCGCGTGCCCAAGGCGTATCCGTACTACGACTTCAGCTACAAGGCCAACGTCAACACCATTCGCAAGTGGATCGAGACCGAGGCGCCCAACATCCATCCGGTTGGACGCAACGGGATGCACAAGTACAACAACCAGGACCACTCCATGTACACCGCCATGCTCACGGTGGAGAACATGTACGGCGCCACCCACGACATCTGGTCGGTCAACGTCGAGGAGGAGTACCACGAGTCGGGGTCGACCGGACGGGACGCCCCGGTGCTGCCGCGCCGCTCGAGTGCGACGGCAGCCGGCGCAAGTGCCTTCGACGCTGGCTGACCGGGCGCCCGCGCGCGCTGGAACCGAGGCGCCGCAGCGGACCGACCGCGAACCGCCCGGCGAGGTCGATCGGGAGCGGCGGGGGACCGGATGGTGGCGCCGGTGGATGACCTTCGTCACGGTCGGCCTGATCTATCTCACCCTCGGCTTCGCCCTCTGGGTGCACGCCTGGACGGCGGGCGGCACCACCAACACGCTCTGCGGCTGCGGCGATCCCGCCCTCTTCCTCTGGTTCTTCCAGTGGCCCGCCACCGCGTTAGCGCACGGGGAGAACCCTTTCTTCTCGACGGCGCTCTTCCATCCCACCGGCATCAACCTGCTGGCCCAGACGTCGGTGACGGGGATGAGCATCCCTCTGGCCCCGGTCACGTGGATCTGGGGGCCAGTGGCCTCGCTCAACGTCGCCGCAACGGTGGCGCCCGCGCTCACCGCCTACACGGCCTTCATCGCCGTCCGGCGCTGGGCGCGCTGGACCCCGGCGGCCTTCCTCGGCGGCCTCCTCTACGGCTTCTCGCCCTTCGTGCTGACCAGCCTGGAGGGCGCACACCTCATGACGGCCGCGCTCATGGTGCTGCCGCTCATCCTCATCGTGCTGGACGAGATCGTCGTGCGCCAGAGGCACAGCGTCCTGTGGTCCGGCGTGCTCCTCGGCCTGCTGGTGTGCGTGCAGTTCTTCCTCTCCACCGAGCTCCTGGTCATCGCTGTCATCGTCGTGGTGATCGCCCTCGTGGTGCTGGTCGTCTTCGGGTGGCTGACCGAAAGGGACGAGGTGCGCCGGCGCGCCGGCCATGCGGCCGCCGGCCTCGGCGTCGGCGTCGGCGTCGGGGCCGTGCTGCTGGCCTGGCCACTGTGGTTCGCGCTCGACGGCCCGGGACACCTCTCCGGCAGCATCTGGCCCAACATCGCGGCGCTTGGGGGATACGTCCCCGCCAACTACGTGTCGCCCCATTACATCCAGGGCTCGAACGTCTTCCTCCTCCTGGGCGGGTACTCGGGCCCGCAGCTGGGGTCCTCGGGGTACCTCGGCTGGGGGTTCCTCGCGGTGCTCGTCGGGGGCCTGGTGGCCTTCCGGCGGGACCGGCGCCTGTGGTTCTTCGCCTTCGTCCTGGCGCTCTGCGCGCTCTTCGGGCTGGGGGACCGGCGGGGCCAGTGGTGGGAGGTGGCCGGCCTGTTCGCCCACATCCCGCTCATGGAGAACGTGATCGTGCAGCGCTTCATGGCCGTCGGCTTTCTGGCCGCCGCGGTGATGCTCGCCCTCGTGCTCGACCGCGTGCATGCCTGGGCGCCGAACTGGCGGGGCGCCCTGAGCGCGGTGGCGGTCGCCGCGGTGGCGCTGGTGCCCATGGGCGTGACCTTCGGGACCCGGCTCCCCTTCGCCATGACACCGGTCTTGTTGCCCCGCTGGTACACCGAGGTGGCGCCGACGCTGCCGTCGGGGCAGGTGCTCCTGTCGTATCCGGCCCCCTTCACCGGGATCCAGGCGGCCATGGCCTGGCAGGCCGTCGACCGCATGCACTACAGCCAGGCCGGGGGCGGGGGCCCCCAGGGGGCAGTGACGCGTGCCGGCGCGGCGGCCGGCGGGTTCCGTGTCCTCGTGCAACTGACGTTCGATTACGACGTCCCGAGCCCCACCGGGACGCCGGCGCAGTACGCCGCCGTCCGCAAGGCGCTGCGCGTCTGGCGGGTGGACAGCGTCGTGATCTCGACCGACCCGGCGGCTCCGAAGCTGCAGCAGGGCCAGGACCCGGTCTACGCCGCCGCCTTCATGACGGCGGCGCTGGGCCATCTGCCGCAGGTCGAGTCCGGCGCCTGGGTCTGGCACGACGTCCAGGCCGATTCCACCCCTCCCTTGCGCACGGGCAGCGACGTGCTCGGCGCCTGCACGCGGAAGGCGGAGGGGAGATCGGGGCGGGTGACGACCACCCTCAAAGCCCCAACCTGCGTGGGACTTCTGGCCCTGGCGCAACCCTGAGCGTGGCGGGAAACTTGTCAACCCTGGGCCTTCTCGGGCCGACACAAGCCCGGAGGGCGCCGTCACGAATCGTCCGCGCCGGCGCACGGCCCCGTGGGCCCATCAGCGAGGAGGACCGTGGGCATCCTGAGGCAATCGGCTGGGCGGGCTCTGTGCGGCGTGGCGGGCGTGTTGACACTCGCCGGGGCTGCTGTGGCCGTCCCCGCCTCCGCCGCCTTGCCGTCGCACCACCGGACCGCGTCGACGGCCGGACCCACCGGTGGGGCCCGTGCAGAGCAGCCGCTGGCGCTGGGCCTGACCTCGGCGGAGCGTTCGGCACTGAGCCGGGCCGGCGCCTTCGGAGCTCACCCTGTCCGCCTGCTGATCCTCGGCGACTCCATCGCCATGACCCTAGGTATGGGGCTGTCGGAGGACGCCCAGTCCTCCTACGGGGTCTCGGTAGCCGACGATGCCACCATCGGGTGTGACCTCGACCCCCAGCTCGAGGTGATCACCTCCGACGCGGTCGGCCCGGCCACCCAGGGTTGTGTGGGCTGGCGGACGACATGGGCGCAACTGATGGACAGCCAGCGACCCCAGGTGGTGGCCCTCGGGCTGGGCCGCTGGGAGGTCGCCGACCACCTCCTCGACGGGAGCTGGGTCCACGTGGGCGAACCGGCCTGGGACGTCCACCTGGCCGCCGATCTGGACAGCGCCATCGCCATCTTCCACTCGGTTGGTGCCAGAGTGGTGCTGTTCACCATGCCCTATATCGACCCCAGTCAGCGCCAGCTCGACGGCGTCCCCTTCGCGGAGAACGACCCCGCCCGCGCCCGCTCCTACAACGCGGTCGTGGAGCAGGTGGCCCGGTCCCAGCGGGCTGACGACGTCAGCGTGATCGACCTCAACAAGATGCTGGGCCCGGGCGGCACCTACACATCCAGGGTCGACGGGATCCGGGTGCGCTACACCGACGGCATCCACGTGAGCCTCGCCGGAGGCCAGTGGCTGCAACGGGAGATCTTGCCGAAGGTCGACAAGATCGGCATGGAAGACGAAGCGGCGGCGAAGGCCGGCGTGTGATCGATCCCGAGGTCGCGTCGGCGCCCGGCGACGAGACCCCTGCCGCCGAGGTCGTGGTCGAGGCGATGCCGACCGCCATGGCGTTCGCGCCCACCGGGCCCAACCTGGGGGCCGAGCTCCTCGTCGAAGAGGAGAAGGGGCCCGGCGATTCGATGCGGGCCGGCCTGCTGCAGGTCAGCCCGCTCGCCGCCGCCGCCGTGCTGGCGAACGGCGCGGCCGTCGTCCTCACGGTGGCGCTCGCCCGGCTCCTCACCCCGCACGGCTACGGC
Source organism: uncultured Acidimicrobiaceae bacterium (assembly GCA_963843365.1). Taxonomy (GTDB): domain Bacteria; phylum Actinomycetota; class Acidimicrobiia; order Acidimicrobiales; family RAAP-2; genus Bog-473. The sequence continues at coordinate 6,700 of CAWJKG010000007.1, forward strand.
GTCCTCAATCAGTTGACGGGGCTCTACCTGATCCTTTCCATGCCGGGCTCGGCCGTCGTGGTGGCGGTGGTGCGGCGCGTGACCGTGTGGCACGAGGACGGCAGCGGACACCTCGTCCGCCGTTGGGCCGGCAGGGTGCACCGCCGGTGCACCCTGCTCGTCCTGGTCTGGGCGGCGGTGGTCTTCGCCAGCCGGCACGGCCTGGCCGTGCTGCTCAACCAACAGAGCGGCATCGGCATCGCCGCCATCCTCACGGCGGCCGGCTTCTTCGTCTTGCTCTCGCTCGACCGGGGCCTTCTGCAGGCCCACCGGTCCTACCGGCCGCTGGCCGTCAACCTGCTGGTCGAGATCGGCGTCCGGGTGGTCGCCGTGGTGGCGCTGGTGGGGGCCGGCTTCGGTGCCTCAGGCGCGGCGTTCGGGATCCTGATCGCCGAGGCGGCGGCGGCGGTGCATGCCCGCTGGGCCTCGGTGCGGGCGTGGGCGGACGGCACGGCGGTCAAACTGTTCGCTCTCCTCGACGCCGGCAGCTGGGTGCAGGTCGTCCGCCGGGACACGCAGTTCGCCGACGACAGCGCCGCACGCCACACCGTGGTCGTGGACCTGGTCGCCGCCTCCATCTGCCTGTCGATGGTGGCGGTCCTCCAGAACATCGACGTGCTCGTGGTCGCCCGTGACAACGGGTCGCACAGCGGCGCCTACGCCGCCGTCTCGGTCACCTCCAAGGCGATCGTCTTCGGGGCCGTCGTGCTGGGTGGCTACCTGCTCCCCGAGGCGGCCATCCGCTGGCGCCAGGGCGGGCACGCGCTCAAGCAGCTGGCCGTGGTGCTGGTCATTCTCGCCGTCCCGTCGGCCCTGCTCCTGTCCGTGGCCGTCCTGGCGCCCGAGCAATTCCTCCAGATCTTCTATCACCACGCCTACACGTCGGCCGCCGACGCGCTGGCACCCCTCGCGTTCGCCATGATCATGCTCAGCGTCACGGTCGTCCTGACCATGTACCTGCTCGCGGTGGGCCGCCGCTGGGTGACCGTGGTGCTCGTGGGCGGCGCCGCGGCCCTCACGGTGGCCGTGCTGCGCGTGCACGGGGCACCCCTGGCCACCGCCTGGGTGGACGTGGTGGTCCAGGCGGCGCTCCTGATCGTGATCGTCTGCGGCTTCGTCATCGTCCACAGGGTCCGACGATCGGGGCAGGTCGTAGGGCTAACCTGACGCCCAATGCGTGACGACCTGGGGCCGGTGCCGGCCGCGCCCGAGGGGGCCCCCGACGAGTCAGGGGGCTCGGCATCCGACGGGCTGGCGGCCATCGCAGCCGGGGCCGGCCTGCGCCGGATCCACTTCGTGGCCTGGCGGGATCTCGACGACCCTGAGGCAGGCGGCTCGGAGCTGCACGCCCACGAGGTCGCCTCCCGGTGGGCCGCCGCGGGCCTCGACGTGACCTTCCGCAGCTCGGCCGTGCCGGGCGCGCCGGCTGCGCTCTCCCGTGACGGCTACCGCGTGCTGCGCCGGTCCGGCCGCTATGCCGTATTCCCCGGTGCGGCCTGGGAGGGGATCCGCATGGGGCACCGCCCCGGGGACGCCCTGGTCGAGATCTGGAACGGCATGCCCTTCTTGTCGCCCGTCTGGTACCGGGGGCCGCGGATCGTCTTCCTGCACCATGTCCACGCCGAAATGTGGGGCATGGTGCTGCCGCCGACGCTGGCCCGTCTGGGCAACCTGGCCGAGCAGTCGATCGCCCCTCGCTTCTACCGCTCGAGCCGCATCGTGACCCTGTCCGGCTCCTCGCGGGACGAGATCGTGGACCTTCTGGGGTTCCGCAGCGAGCGGGTGACGGTGGCGCCCCCCGGCGTGGACGCGCGCTACACGCCCGGCGGGCCGCGGTCGGCCACCCCGCTGGTCGTCGCCGTCGGCCGGCTGGTGCCAGTGAAGCGGTTCGACGTCCTCATGCGGGCGCTGGTGGAGGCGAAGGCGGCCCAGCCTGCGCTCGAGGCCGTGATCGTGGGTGAGGGATACGAGCGCCCGGCCCTCGAGGCACTGCGGGACGAGCTGGGCGCGGCGGACTGGCTGCACCTGCCCGGACGGGTCAGCGACGAGGAGTTGGTGTCCTACTACCGGCGGGCCTGGGTGGTCGCCAGCAGCTCGCAGCGCGAGGGATGGGGGATGACCCTCACCGAGGCGGCCGCCTGCGGCACGCCTGCGGTGGCGACTGCCATCGCCGGCCATGCCGACGCCATCGTCGACGGCGAGTCAGGGCTCCTCGTGGACGTGGAAGACCTGCCCGGGGCGCTCCAGCGGGTGCTCGGTGACGAGGTGCTCCGCAACCGCCTGGCCCGGGGTGCACTCAGCCGGGCGCGCTGGTTCACCTGGGACGCCACCGCCCGGCGGGCGCTCGAAGCGCTGGCGGCAGAGGCGGGGCAGACGCCCGAGGGCTGAGGGCTGAGGGCCTGTCGCGGCTCAGGTGGTGGTGGCGGGCTCGGGGACGCGCTCCTCGTCCGCATCGGCGTCGTCTGCCTCGTCCGCATCGGCTTCGTGCGCGTCGTCGGCGGCATCGGAGGTCGTGACCTCGGTCTCGTGGCCGGCATCGGCCTCGTTGCCCGCTGGGTCGCTGCCCGCTCCTGTCGCCTCGGTGGCGTCCGCGGGAAGGGCGCCATCCCCGCCGTCGGGTCCGGAGGGGTCGTCGGGGCCCTCCCCGCCACCGCCCGGACCACCGCCCCCGGGGCCGTCTCCGTCGTCGGGGCCGGTCTGACCAGCCGGGCGTGCCCTCCAGGCCCGGTGGCCGTGCAGCCGCTTCGTGCGCAGCCCGAAGGCCGATATGACGCCGTCTGCGAGGAGCAGCGCCACGCCGATCCAGACGAGGTTGCCGGCGTGCTGGAAAGCGCCGGCCCAGTTCGACCCGGGTGCGTAGTGGTGGACCCGCTGGCCCTGAATGACGTTCAACGCTCCGGCGACGATGAACGCCACGCCGCTGACGGTGGCGATGGCCCGGACCCAGGGCAGGAGCAGCCCCGCCACCACGACCGCACCGACGGCCAGGGCGATGTCGTTGGGAAGGACGAGCGAGGTAATGCCGGCCGTCACCGCGCCGATCAAGAGCGCCCGCACGAAGGTCAGCGGGTGGGCGGAGAGGCGCACCGCCGGATCACGGAAGAACGGCAGGGTCGTGGCGGGGGCGTCGAACGGGGCCGCCGGCCGCACGGGTGCGTCCGGACCGGCCGGCCCGCGCAGGCGCCGCGGCAGGCGGGCGCGCAGCCAGCGGCGGGGCCGCGTCGGCATGAAGGCGAGGAGGAGGCAGAGGAACAGCGTGCCCGCGGACAGCGCCAGCGCACCCCATTCCACCTTCTGCGGTGTCCACGTCAGCGTCACGGTGAAGTCCGGCCCGCCGAGCGCGTGCAGGTCGGCCATCGTGATCTGCCAGCCGTTGGCGAAGCTGTCCGTCAGCTGCGAGCCGCCGAGGTTGACGGCATGTGATCCCGCCGGCGCGCCGGCGGCGGGCTGTGCCGTCGCTTTCCATCCCTTGTCGACGCTCTCGCCGAGCACGAACTCGAACGGTTGCGTCGCACCGGTCACCTTCGCCGTCTCCGTGTCGATGTGACTCGAGGTCTGGGTCACGGTCGGGGCGGGGCCTGGTTGGGTCGCTGACAGCACGGGGGTGCCCTGCGTGGTCGGGAAGCCGGCGGACCCGGGCCCGCCACCGGGAGCCGAGTCCAGCGCCAGCTGGTCGAGATCCCACCCCGTGCAGGTCTGCGGCTCCGCGCCGCACGTCGGAGAGTGCCCCGCGGCCGTCTCGACGATGTGGGTGCCAGCACCGAGCGTGATGCCCACGGCGTCGGGCCCGCAGGGGACGACCTGCACCTCGGAGCCGGTGAGGGCCTCCTGGGTCGTCCCGACCATCTTCACGGAGATCGGTTTCCCGTCAATGGTGAGGAGGTTGCTGACGCAGGTGCCCGGGAGCGTGGGAGGGGTCGGCGCCGCCGAAACCCCGGGAAAGCCGATCTCGGCGATTCCGAGCGGAAGGGCCAGCGGACCGGCCGAGTAGTAGTTGCTCGCCGACTCGGCGCGCACCGTGTTGAAGGTGACCACGAAGTGGGTCCCGCTGAGCGGAGCGAAGGTCACGGGCACCGAGGTGGTCGTCCCGGGGACGGTCGAGTCGGCGATGGGCGGAAGGGCGACCGTGCGCGTCTGTGTGCCCGACGCAATGGTCATGGAGGTCGGCACCGAGTGCTGCCCGTCGGCGATCACCTGGAGGTTCAGCTGGTGGAAGGTGTGGCTGCCCTTGAGGTCGTAGGTGAGCGTCGCCCCGTTTTGCGCAGCAATGCCCAGGCCGGGCTGCCAGGCGGTGGTCGGATTGCCGTCGAGTGTGGTCGACGCGGTTGCGTTCAGGTCCCCGGGGAGTCGGCCCGAGGAGTAGGCAGTGATGTCGCCCCCAGCCCCCGACGTCGAACGGCCGACCAGCGCGTCGATCTCGTCGTCGGGGATGAGGGCGGAGATGCTGGCGCTCCCCGACAACGTGAACGTGCGGGCCGTCGGTAGCGTGAACTCGCGGGAGATGGTCGTCTCGGGGTCGGAGCGGGGCGGGTACTGCGACTCCCGCTCGCGCGTCATGACGACGGAGAGACGGTCGGACTGTGAGGCCGCGCCGAGGGTGTCGAGCATCTGGGTCGGCATGTCGATCACCTGGCGCACCGTCTGCCCGGGGATCTCGACCTCGGCGAAGCCGACGGCCGAGGCGCTGTGGAAGTTCTCATGGTCGTTGGTCGTGCCGTCGATGGTCACGCGCAGCGTATGGAAGCTGCGACTGGGGAAGGTCAAGGTCTGTCCGCCCTCGGCGTGCGAGGCGTTCGTCAGCTGGAAGCGCTCCGGGTACTTCCCGTCGAACGTGACGGTGACGGAGGAGATGAAGCGCGAGCGGTCGCCGTGCTGAGGCTGGACCAGCGTGATGTGATCCGCCGTCACGGGGTTGGCGAATTGCGCCTGCCACCACTGTCCGGCCGGGTCGGGCACGAAGGTGCCCGTGATCCAGGCGGTGTCGAAGTTGTCGTCGATGGCGCTGTAGGCAGCGTATTCGGGGTTGTACGTGATGCCGTTGCCGTAGCTGCTGGACGTGACGTTGACCGCGCCTTGGTAGGAGGCCACGGTCTTGCTGCTGATGCCCGCGTCGGGGAAGAGGTCGATCGGGCTGTCCCTCGGGTCGGTCTTGGCCGGATTGTCGCTCGGCGTCTCGGTGAAGCCGGCGTTCGCCGTCATGGAAGCCCACTGAAAGGCCTGTTTGCGGTTCGTGTCCGTGAGCACGAGCTGCGCGCCTTGGCCGGCCAGTGTCTTGAGCTGGGACGCATCGCTGGCCAACGTGCCCGCGTAGTAGATGGCGTTGTCGTTGTTGAGCAGCCCCAGGCCGGCCAGGTTGTTGACGCCCGTGGCATCGCCCTCCATCACGATGGCGCCGCTGTCGGATTCGCCGCGCAGCATGGGACGGGGGTTGGCCACCGTGTAGTCCACGAGGGGCGCGGGCCAGGCCAGGTTGGCCGGGGCGGCCAGGTCCGCCTCGTTGAGGGTCGAGTAGGTCGACACGTTGGGGCGGGGGCTGCCGAACGTGATCGGGTCGCTGAGACCCAGCGGGGTCTGGCTGAGCTGTTGCGCCAGCAGCTTCGGATGGGGGACCCCGTAGTGCTCGTAGCGCTGGTCGTACTCGACCAGCAGGTCGCCGGCACCCATCAGGCGCGCCATGGGCGCCAGGGCGTTGGTGTCGGCGGTGCCGTCCTGGTATGGACCGTCCACCGCGTACAGCGTGTCGGCCGTGGCGATGGAACCCATGATCTGCTGCTCGCGTGTCACGAAACTGCGGTTCAGCAGCGCGGGTTGGGGTGTGTCCACGGTGTTGCCCCAGCGGTAGCTGGCGAAGTCGTTGCCCGGAATGGCGAACACCCGTGTCCCCGGGTGGGTGGCGTTGAGATGCGCGATGGCCGCCAATTGATAGGAGGGGAGGGTCGCCGGCTGCACGAGGGAACCGGCGCTGATGGCCTCGCCGTTGAACAGGGAGGGGTTGTTGGCGATCACGAGGCCGCCGACGAGCACAGCCGTGACGATCCCGACGATGGAGACCCGCCGCCACAGCGCGGTCAGCGCGCTGCCCAGGAGCATCGCCAGCGCCAGGAGCACGACCGGCGTGGCCCGGTCGGTCGAGCGGAGGGCCAGCCCGGCGGTGGTGTTGACCATGAAGTCCTTGAGGGCGCCGCCGATCCGTGTGGGGTCGGTGTAGGGGAACGGCCCGACCGAGAGGACCAGGCCGAGGAAGAGGAGCACGAGAAAGAAGGCGCGCTCGCGCCAGCGGACGAACGCAGCGGCCACGAGGGCCAGGACGGGCACGGCGTAGGACGTGGCCAACAGGGAGATCTTCTGGGTGAAGCGCACCGCAGCGGCGCTCCAGGCGCCCAGGTGGTCGGAGCCGTAGAAGTACCAGTAGCCCAGACCCCGGATGATCTCGGAGGCATTGGAGGTCTGCGATGTCGACGAGACGGTCTCGGTGTATTTCAGGGTGTTCACGCCGTAGGCCGCCTCGATCTCGAGGCCGGCCATCCACCACAGGCACGCTCCGAGGGTGAGCACGGAGATTCGCAGGCCGACCCCCAGGGCATGACGCCACGTCGACTCGCGCAGCACGACGACGGCGTAGACGAGCCAGAGGATGGGCGCGACGGCGACGTAAATGATGGAGCTCGCGTTGATGCCGCTCACCAGCGCGACCACGATGGCGAAGAGCGCCGGCTCTCGCCAACCACCCCGGCGCAACGCGATGATCGTGAAGGCCAGCATGAACGGCAGTCCCGCCCACGGCAGCAGGATCACGGAGATGCGCCCGGCGTACTGCAGGAAGTAGGGCGAGAGCATGTAGGCCGCCGCCCCCGCCACGGGCCCCGGCCCGCGCAGACCCATGACGCGTGAGAGGTAGAGAACACCGGCGCCCGCGGCGAAGAGGATCGATCCCATCCACAGTCGCTGCGCTGCCCACACCGGCACACCCAGCAGATGGGTCACCACGAAGAAGGGCCCCATCGGCAGCAGGTAGCCGATGTACTCGTGCGTGGTGGTGCCGAGCGCCACCGTCGGGTTCCACATGAAGGCGACCTGGCTCAGGAAGCGGACCGGGTCGAGGTACAGGTAGGTCTTGGTGTCCGGTGTGACCACGCCGGGCCGCACCGCCAGCAGGGGTGCGTAGGCCAGCGCGGCCAGGACCGCGGTGCCCCCCCAGACCCAGCCCGGCCGCTCGAGACCGGTCCCACGGGTTTCTCTTCTGATGGCGTGCCGCCCCCGGGAGGCGGTTGGAATGGCGGTTGTGCTCATGCGGAAGAGAAGGTGGGCTCGAAGGTCCGCCCGGTAGTGTAAGCAGCCAGCGCCATTGGGGCGTGTCAGGTGGAAGGATCGACTGGACATGCCCGGCAGGACCAAAGGCAAGTTGACCGGTGAGCGGCCCCTGCAAGGTGTCACGCCCGATTCCTTGCTGGCCCTGCACGAGGCCGGGTACCGGATCGTCCGCGAGCACATCGGCAGCGGCCGCATCCTCGACGTCGGGTGCGGACACGGGTTCGAGTCGGTCCGCTTCCTGGCGCCGGACCGCGAGGTCGTCGGCGTCGACTACTCGCCCGAGGCGGTCGCCGCGGCAACGGCCAGCTACGGCGGGCAGGGCCTGCGGGTGGCGCAGATGGACGCGTTGGCGCTCGGTGTGCGCACGGCCAGCTTCGACGGTGTGTGTTCGTCCCATCTCATTGAGCACTTCACCGAACCGGAGCCGCACGTGGCCGAGCTGGCCCGTGTGCTCCGGGACGACGGCCTCGTGTGCATCCTCACCCCGAACAAGACGGCGGACTTCGAGAATCCTTTCCACCTGCACCTCTTCGACCACGACGAGCTGCAGAGCATGCTCGAGCGCCACTTCGGCGACGTGCACCTGGTGGGGCTCGACACCGCCGAGGAGATCAAAGTGCACTTCGAAGCCCGCCGGAAACGGGCGGCCCGTCTCCTGAAGATCGACGTGTTCGATCTCCGGCACCGCGTGCCGCATTCGTGGTACGTGTGGGCGTACACCCGCCTCCTCCCGCTGGCCTACAAAATGTTGGCCCACGACGAGTACGGCGGCGTGACGGGGATCACCGCCGACGACTGGTTCGTGACCGACGTCGTCGACGACAGCACCCTGCTGCTGTTCGCCGTGGCGCGGAAGCCGATCCGGGACGAGCCGGCGCACGCCGGCGGCGCCCAGGCGAACCGCCGGGCCTCGACCTGATGCTGGCGGTCGGGCTGACGGGCGGCATCGGCTCGGGCAAGTCTGCCGTGGCCGATCTCCTGGTGGAGCGAGGCGCGATCCTCATCGACGCCGATCAGGTGGCACGGGACGTGGTGACACCCGGAGGACCCGCCTACCAGCCGTTGATCGACCGCTTCGGGACGGGGATCGTCGCGGCCGATGGCACCATCGACCGCCCCGCGCTGGCCGCGGTGGCGTTCGCCGACGAGGAGAGCCGGCTCGCACTCAACGCGATCACGCACCCGGCGATCGGCATCGAGATGCTCGCGCAGCGTGATGCCCATGAAGGCACCGACGACATTGTGGTGCTGGCCATCCCGCTGCTGACCGCCGCGCACCGCGAGACGGTGCGGCTCGACGAGGTGGTTGTGGTCGACTGCCCGACGGACGTGGCGCTGGAGCGACTGCTCACCCAGCGCGGGTTCGATCGCAGCGACGCGGAAGCGCGAATCCGCGCGCAGATCTCACGCGAGGAGCGCTGCCGGGAGGCCGACTACGTCCTGGACAACTCGGGGGACCGCACCGCGCTGGAGACCGAGGTGGCGAAGCTCTGGGACTGGTTGCAAGCGGAGGCGGCCAGGAAGCAGGCGGACGCCGAATCCGTCCCCCGCCCGGGGTAACCGCCGGGCCTCCTGTCTCGCATCGGGGACGATGTCGGAGTGGGGCGGTGAAGCCGCCAGAGGTGGTCGAGCGGCCATACTCGCGGCCATGAGCAGGCGAAAGGCGTTGCGCGTGGTGGCCGCCGGCGTGGGGGCGATCCTGCTGAGCGCCTCGGTGCCCGGACTCCCCGCCGCCGGAACGCAGCGATCGGCAGCGCAGCCGGTGGGGCGGAGCGGTGCGGCGCGCATCGTCCTCTACGGCGACTCCCTGGTGTCCGAAGCGGGACAGGACTTCGCGTTCCTCGGCACGCGCGCCGGTGCCGCGGTGCAGGTATACACGTTCCCCGGTACGTCACCGTGCAACTACTTCAGCTCCATGACGACGGTCGCCACGTCATGGCACCCCACAGTGGCGGTGCTGGCCTTCACCGGCGACGCCTTCACCCCGTGTATGGACGGCGTGCAGGTCGGCACGGCGTCGTACTTCAGGGAATACAGGGAGCAGACCCGTACCGCGATCTCCACTTTCCGCGGCGCCGGCGCCACGGTCGTCCTCATCGGTCAGCCCGCCGACGCCTCCGCCCGCCTCACCGAGAACGGGGCGGCGCTCAACCGGCTGTACCAGTCGATGGCCGAGGCAAGTCGCGGCGTGGTGTACGCCGACGCCGGGCGGGCCGTGACGGCGAAGGGGCGCTTCACCTGGACGCTGCCCTGCCTGCGCGGCCAGCCCTGCACCGGGCCGGGTCGCACCAACGTCGTCCGGTCTCCCGACGGCACCCATTTCTGTCCCAACGGCCAGACGACGCCGGACCACGGCATGGAGATCTGCGACGTCTACTCCTCCGGCGCCTTCCGTTTTGCCGCAGCCATGCTGCAGGCGGCCCTCGCCGCCGGCCGCGTCGGCGACCGGCCTGTCACAGCCCACGGGTAGCCTCCAAGGGACATGCCCGAATTCGAGGTCGTTTCTCCCTTCCAGCCCTCGGGTGACCAGCCCGCGGCCATCACCGGTCTGGCCCACGGCGTCCGTCGGGGTGACGCCTACCAGACGTTGCAGGGCATCACCGGCTCGGGCAAGACGGCGACCATCGCCTGGATGATCGAGCAGGTCCAGCGGCCGACCCTCATCATCGAGCCCAACAAGTCGCTGGCGGCCCAGCTCTCCTCGGAACTGCGGGACCTGTTCCCGAAGAACCGCGTCGAGTTCTTCGTCTCGTACTACGACTACTACCAGCCCGAGGCGTACCTGCCGACGACGGACACCTATATAGAGAAGGACTCGTCCATCAACGACGAGATCGACCGCCTCCGGCACGCCACGACGTCGTCGCTCCTCATGCGACACGACGTGATCGTGGTGGCGTCGGTCTCCTGCATCTACGGACTGGGCTCGCCCGACGAGTACCGCGACCGCATCCTCGGCATCGCGGTGGGCGAGCAGGTGGACCAGCGCGACATGCTGCGCCGGCTGGTCGACCTGCAGTACGCCCGCAACGACGTCAACCTCGTCCGGGGCACCTTCCGGGCCCGGGGTGACACGGTGGAGATCCACCCGGCCTACGAGGAGCAGGCGCTGCGGGTGGAGCTCTTCGGCGACACGGTCGACCGCATCGTCCCCTTCGACGTGCTGACCGGCGAGATGGGAGGGGAGATGGAGGACGTGGCCGTCTACGCCGCCACGCACTACGTCACCGGCGACGACATCATCCAGCGCGCCGTCGGCACCATCGAGGTGGAGCTGCGCGAGCGCCTCCAGGAGTTCGAGAAGGAGGGCAAGCTGCTCGAGGCCCAGCGCCTCCGGGTGCGCACCGAGCACGATCTCGAGATGCTGGCCGAGACCGGCGTGTGCTCGGGCGTCGAGAACTACAGCCGCCACCTCGACGGCCGCGCCCCGGGCGAGACGCCCTTCACGCTGCTCGACTTCTTCCCCAAGGACTACCTCTGCGTGATCGACGAGAGCCACGTCGCCGTGCCGCAGCTGCACGGGCAGTACGCCGGTGACCGCTCCCGCAAGGACGTGCTCGTCGAGCACGGCTTCCGCCTGCCCTCGGCCAAGGACAACCGGCCGCTGCGCTTCGAGGAGTTCGTCGCGCGGGTCCCCCAGTCCGTCTTCGTGTCGGCCACGCCGGGGCCGTTCGAGCTCGAGCACTCCGAGCAGGTGGTGGAGCAGGTCATCCGCCCCACCGGGCTGGTCGACCCCGAGGTCACGATCATGCCGACCAAGGGACAGGTGGACGACCTGCTGGCCCGCATCGGGCGCACGGTCGAGGCCGGCGGGCGCGTGCTGGTGACGACGCTGACCAAGAAGATGGCCGAGGACCTGACCGACTACCTGGCCGACGCCGGCGTCCGCGTGCAGTACCTGCACTCGGACATCGACACCATCACCCGCATCGAGATCCTGCGCGAGCTGCGGCTCGGGTCCATCGACGTGCTGGTCGGCATCAACCTCCTGCGGGAGGGTCTCGACCTGCCCGAGGTGGCCCTGGTGGCCATCCTCGACGCCGACAAGGAGGGCTTCTTGCGCTCGGCCTCCTCACTCATCCAGACCATGGGCCGGGCCGCCCGCAACGTCGACGGCATGGTCGTCCTCTACGCGGACACCGTCACCGACTCCATGCGCGAGGCCGTCTCGGTGACCCAGCGCCGCCGCGAAGTGCAGATCGCCTACAACAAGGAGCACGGGATCGATCCGCAGACCATCCGCAAATCGGTGACCGACATCCTCGAGCGGTTGCGCGGAGCGGGGCGGCGGCGTCGCCAAGGCCGGGCGGAGTCGGGCGGAGGTGCGCAAGAACGCCGCGGTCCGGGGCAACCGCGGCCCGCAGCTGCCGGCCGACGGCGATGCGGCCACGCCGGCCGAGGCCTTCGAGCCCGTCGCGGCAGCTCAAGGCCGAAATGAAGTCGGCGGCGGCCGAGTTGCGCTACGAAGAGGCAGCCCTGCTGCACGACGAGATCGCCGAACTGCGTTCCTCCATTCCCGGCTG